>NZ_FQVT01000020.1 GCF_900129445.1 Salegentibacter echinorum | reverse complement strand
GACGCCAAAGGAAAATATATCCATAATGTTAAATCTAAATATTTAATCAAATATAGGATATTTTCCGGTATTTAGGAATGTTTACGGATATACAGAAAAGAAATAAATAAAAAAGCCACTAACTCACAAATATCAAAAAAACATTTGTGAATTAGTGGCATTTTTTCTTTCAGAAGCAGATAATAATCAACAATCTTCATCCGGGGATACGAGGTATGCTTCCGAAAAAAAATCTTTTATTCAGAGGCAATCCCCTGGTAATTAAACCCCTGGCTATCGCCCTGCGATTAATCCAATCCGCCTCTTCTTTCGGCATCCCTTGGCTCTGGCCAGGTCATTTGCTTTCCTGTTCTATCATTCATGGGCAACACCGTCTTTTCTCTTGATGCTGTTTCTGGATCTTCACTTGCCATATAGGCCATAATTGAAGTCAATATCACATTGTCGCGAACATCATCAAAAACAATTTTATCATAGGTATCTAAGTTGGTATGCCAGGTATAATTCCAGTAAGACCAGCTCAATGAAGTTAAGCCAAAAGCAGGTGCTCCTGCCGCCACAAAAGAGGCATAATCTGATCCTCCACCGGAAGGAGTGCCCGGGAAAATTGTTTCTATTTCACCCTTTATTTCCTGCGGAACCGGTTGCAACCACCTTCCTATATAATCGTAGGCGTGTAAAAAGCCCTGGCCGCTTATATATTTCACTCTCCCGGTACCATTATCCTGATTAAATACAGCCTGTACGTTTGCTACAATCTCCGGATGGTCTTTTACAAAAGCCCTGGAACCATTAAGCCCCTGCTCTTCACTACCCCAATGTCCTGCAATAATTGTACGCTTGGGATTGGGATATAATTTCTTTAAAATTCGCATCGCTTCCATCATCACCATAGTTCCTGTACCATTATCTGTAGCGCCGGTACCACCATCCCAGGAGTCAAAATGCGCCGAAAGAATCACATACTCTTCCGGTTTTTCACTTCCTTCAATCCTGGCAATCGTATTAAATGTTGGCATCTCTCCCAAATCTTTAGATTGTGCCACCACTTTAATTTCCGGGGCACTCCCGTTCTCTGCCAAACGATACAACATTCCGTAGTCTTCAAGAGCAATATCAATACTGGGAATTTCTTTGGTATAAGCACCAAATACTTTATTGGCACCAAAACCACGGGACCAATTGGAGGTAATAATTCCTGCGGCACCAGCTTCTTCTAGAGCTTTTGGTAATTCCCGTGAGCTATAACCGGTATTTTCAATGCGCTTGCTCCACAGGGAATCGGTTTTATTAATTTTCTGCTGCATATTTTTCCAGGATTTTTCGGTTGCCCATTCTTCCCAGTTGGCAGCTGGTCTCCCGGTGGGTTGATGTTGTGAAATCATCACAAACTTACCTTTTACCCGGGAAAGCATATTTTTGAAATCATTGGCATTTTTCGCTTCCGGTAGGATAACTACTTCTGCAGTAATGCCTTTTTTGCGAGTAGAAGGGCTCCAGGCCAATTGTCTTGCATGAAGGCTACTCACTCTTGGTGAAACCATATCTACATGGGTAATCCCGCGCTCCCAGCCTTTCCAGGTTCCCCATTCCTGGTTCTCGGCAGAAATCCCCCAGCTATCATATTTTTTAACCGCCCAATCGTGCGCCTTTTTCATCTCTGGTGTTCCTACCAACCTGGGACCTATCTCATCCATTAACTCGTGAGCAATTTCCTCTAATTTGGAATTTTCGTTGGCCTCTTTTACAATTTTATCGACCATCTCCTCCTGGGCTTGCAACTGCATAGTGCCCGCCACCAGGAATAAACTAAAAAGTGTGCGTAAGTTCTTTTTCATTATAAACATTTAAAATTCGAAAAATTCAGCCTAAAGATATTGAACTTATCCCGACTTCCTAACGAGAAGTTTAATTTTTGGCATTTGAATCACTATTATCCGGTAAAGAAACAAGATCGCTTCGCTGCAAGAAAAAAGAGAAAAGACTAAACTCTAACTAACTGAAATCCTGCTTTTTTCATAAGTGATATTCTTCAATTAACTCTTTTTCGTAAAGATTTTTAATAGCAAGGAGGATAATTATGAAATCGCTTTTTGGCTTTGCTATAAAAGAGAACATGCTAATTAGTTATATTTTTATCGGACATCAATGCATTTGAATGTTATTATCGGGGTTTCTATTGTTCCGCTTCCTAAAACCTTTAGCAATAGTTTCAAATTAATTATCTTGCCGAAGCTTAAAAATTTAAGTCTTAAAAACGATGAAAAAAGTATCCCTGGATTTCTTAAAATTCCAATTTGTTCTAATCGCAATTATTAGTTTCAGTTTTTCGGTTCATGCTCAAAAAAGCGAACTTTCCGTAGAAAAAATTATGCAAGATCCACAATGGATGGGCAATTTCCCTTCCAACATAAAATGGAGCGCCGACAGTAGAACCATTTATTTCGATTATAATCCTGAAAAGAATACGAGCGATTCTCTTTATAAAATCGAACTAAATAACACTTCAAAAATCAGCAAAGTAAGTCTTAAAGAAGAACGCAATATCCTGCCCGCTTATGGTGATTTTAATAAAAGTAGAAATGAAAAAGTTTATTCGGAAAATGGGAATTTGATGCTCTATTCTGTGAAATCTGGCGAAACAAAGCAAATTTTAGAGCTGCCGGAAGCTATTAGCAATCCTAAATTTCTTGCTAACGAAAATAAAATCAGTTTCACTGCCGGCAATAACGCGTTTATTTACGACCGGAAAAATGGCAGTATTCAACAACTTACAAATATTAACAAGGGCAAGGCTAAAGAGAAGAAAGACGAAGACTTATCTGATAAAGATGCCTGGGTAAGGAACGAGAATTTAGAGCTTCTGGAAGTTGTAAATCAACGAAAAACAGAAAAAGAAGATCGTGAGGCATATAATGAAGCTACTTCAGAAAAAAAAGCTTTTCAATTCTACCTGGAAGACCAAACTTTAAGCAATTTAAAAGTTTCGCCAAATACAAAATTCGCGACCTTTAAATTAATCTCCCGTGAAGATTCTAAAAGCACCAATGTACCTAACTATGTAGATGAATCTGGATATACGGTAGATTTGCCGGCGCGAAGCAAAGTTGGCGAGGATAAAACCAAAGTGAAACTGGGCATTTATAATTTTGAGAAAGACACGGTATATATGTTAGATACTTCCCAATTGCCGGGAATTACAGATTTACCAGATTACACTAAAGATTATCCAGACCGGGAATGGGAAGAAAAAGAGCGGGAAGTAGCGCCGGCCACGGTTTATTTCTCTCCAAACGGCAAAGCTGCGGTGGCAAATATTCGCTCTAAAGACAATAAAGACCGGTGGATCGTAGAAATTGATTTAGAAAGTGGTGATCTCAAAACTTTAGACCGCCAGCGCGACGAAGCCTGGATTGCCGGTCCCGGAATGGGCTATGCCTACTATGGCGGTGCAAGTATGGGTTGGTTGCCAGATAATAAACATATTTATTTTCAGAGTGAGGCCACGGGATATTCACATCTTTACTTGCTAAATGTAAAAACCGGGGAGAAAAAACAATTAACCGAAGGCGATTTCGAAGTTTTTAATCCGCAGCTTTCCAATAATAAAAAATCCTGGTTTCTTACCACTTCTAAAGTTGACGCCGGGGAACGTCATTTTTATAAGATGCCGCTAATGGGCGGAAAAATGGAGCAACTCACCACAATGGAAGGCAATAACAGGGTTTTTCTTTCGCCAAATGAGAAACAAATGGCAATTCTCTACTCAAAGAGCAATCAACCCTGGGAATTGTTTTTAAAGAAAACGCGTGCCGGGGCTAAAGCAAAACAATTAACCAAAGGGCAAACTGAAGCTTTTAGCAGTTACGACTGGCGCGAACCGGAATTCATAAAATTTAAAGCCGAAGATGGCGCTATGGTGCCGGCGAGACTTTACAAGCCAGAAGCGAATGCGAAAAACGGTGCTGCCGTAGTCTTTGTACACGGTGCCGGCTACCTTCAAAACGCCCATAAATGGTGGAGTTTATATTTTAGGGAGTATATGTTCCACAACCTATTGGCCGATCTAGGTTATACGGTAATTGATATCGATTACCGCGGAAGTGCCGGTTACGGCCGCGATTGGCGTACCGGAATTTACCGCCACATGGGAGGAAAAGACCTTTCAGACCAGGTTGATGGTGTAAAATACCTCATCGATAATCACGATATTGATCCGGAGAAAGTTGGTATTTACGGCGGAAGTTACGGTGGTTTCATCACTTTAATGGCGATGTTTACCGAAGCCGATACTTTTAAGGCCGGGGCAGCTTTGCGTTCGGTTACAGATTGGGCGCATTACAACCACGGCTACACTTCTAATATTCTAAACGAACCTGCCGATGACCCCATCGCCTCCCGCAGGTCTTCCCCTATTTATTTTGCTGAAGGCCTGGAAGGTGATCTTTTAATTGCCCACGGAATGGTAGATGTAAATGTTCATTTTCAGGATGTGGTGCGCTTGTCTCAGCGTTTAATAGAACTGGGAAAAGAAGATTGGGAAATGGCGCTTTATCCTGTAGAAGACCACGGATTTGTAGAGCCCAGCAGCTGGACAGACGAATACCGCAGAATTTTAAAATTGTTTAACGAAAGCCTTTTAGAAGAATGAATATTGAGTTTGTAAGAAAACAATTTCCGGCGCTGGAGCAGGATTTTATTTATATGGATAATGCGGGTGGCTCACAAACCTTAAAGAAAGTAGCCGATAATATTAGCACTTATTTACTACAGCATAATGTGCAATTGGGTGCGTCCTACAAAGTCTCCCAAACAGCCGGCGAGAAAGTTGACGCGGCTACACAAAAAGTAAGTGAATATTTAAATACAAACCGAAAAGAAGAAGTTGTTATTGGCCCATCTTCCAGTATCTTGCTGCGAATTTTAAGTATTTGCATAAGTAAACAATGGCAGGAAGGAGATGAAGTAATTGTCACCAATACCGATCACGAGGCCAATGTTTCCCCCTGGACGGCACTTCAGGAAAAAGGTTTTAAAATTAAAACCTGGAAAGCAAATCCCGAAACCCTGGAACTGGAGTTGGGAGATTTAAAAAATCTGCTAAGCGATAAAACGAGGCTGGTGGCGGTAACCCACGCTTCCAATATTTTGGGAAGCATTAATCCGATTAAGGAAATCGCAGACGAGGTTCATAAAGCCGGGGCGTTGATTTGTGTAGATGGCGTGGCCTATGCACCACATCGCAACATAGACGTCCAAAAACTGAATGTAGATTTTTATGTTTTTAGCTGGTACAAAACTTACGGGCCGCATCTTGGGATTATGTATGGCAGGTATAATTTGCTGTATAAAATGGAAGGCATCAACCATTATTTCTTCGGAAAAAAGGACGTTCCCTACAAATTTCAACCCGGAAATGTAAATTTTGAACTCACCTACAGCCTATTGGGCGTTACCGAGTACTTTGAAGAATTATTTCAGAAGGAATTCCCTAAAGAAAACAACATCCGTTTTCAGGAAAAATTGACCAGGGTTTTTAAAAGTATCGCCCATCACGAAGAGGAAATTAGCCAACCACTATTGGACTTTCTTCAGCAAAATTCTAAAGTGAAGATCATAGGCCGGGAACCTGCCAATAAAGAAAAACGTGTACCTACTATTTCCTTTGTCCATAAAGATTTAAAAAGCAACGAAATTGTAGAAAAAGTAGATAAACACGGGATTGGGATTCGTTTTGGGGATTTTTATGCAAAAAAATTAATTGAAGACGCCGGTTTGCAGGAAAAAAACGGCGTGGTAAGGATTAGTTTGGTGCATTATAATACAAAAGAGGAAGTACAAAAGTTAATTTCGGTTTTAAGAGAAGTTATTTAATTTTTTTGGTGCCACGAATGCACGAATAATATTATTCGTGCATTCGTGGCAATTTTCGCAATAAACGAAACTGTATCCCTTTTATCAGCAGATTGCTTCACTGCGTTCGCCATGACGGTTACTTTCAGGATAATCTCTTCCAAAAAATCACCCTAAAGCCTGTTCCAAATCTCCAATAAGGTCTTCTTCGTCTTCTATCCCAACACTTAGCCGAATAAGTGAATCTACAACCCCTGTTTTTTCACGTTCCTCTTTCGGGATTGAAGCGTGAGTCATACTTGCTGGATGTCCTGCTAAAGATTCTACGCCCCCCAGGGATTCGGCCAGGGTGAACACTTTTAAATTCTCGACAACTTTAGTGGCGCTTTCTAAAGTATCTTCTTTGGTGCTAAAAGAAATCATGCCGCCAAAACCCGTCATTTGCTTTTTGGCAATATGGTGATTGGGATGATCTCTAAAACCCGGCCAGTAAACTTTTCCAACTTTTGGATGGGCTTTTAGGAATTTCGCTACAGCTTCCCCATTTTCACAGTGACGCTGCATTCTAAGATGCAGGGTTTTTATGCCACGTAATACTAAAAAACTATCCTGGGGACCACAAATTGCACCGCTGGCTTTTTGAATAAAATAAAGCTTTTCGGCCAATTTTTCATCCTTTACTACCAGTCCGCCCACAACCACATCACTATGACCGCCCAGATATTTGGTAGCACTATGCATGACAATATCGGCCCCCAAATCTAAAGGCAACTGTAAATAGGGCGTGGCAAAGGTGTTATCTACCGCCAATAAAAGCTTGTTCGTTTTAGCTATTTTAGAAACTGCTGCAATATCAATAATATTCATCATAGGGTTTGTTGGCGTTTCAACCCATATCATCTTCGTATTATCAGTAATATATTGTTTAATATTATTCTCCTCCCCCATCTCTACAAAACGAAACCTAATTCCAAGATTTTCAAAAATAGCAGTAAACAATCGGTAAGAACCACCATAGAGGTCTTTTGTAGCTATAATCTCATCGCCGGGCTTAAAGAGTTTTAACACGGCATCTATAGCGGCAAGACCAGAGCCATAAGCAAGTCCGAAATCCCCGTTTTCCAAACTTGCCAAAGATTTCTCTAAAGCGCTACGGGTGGGATTTCCACTTCTGGAATATTCAAAGCCTTTATGTCCTCCCGGCGTACTTTGGGCATAGGTGCTGGTTTGGTAAATTGGCGGCATTACAGAACCATAACCGGGGTCTATATTCTCCTGCCCTCCGTGGATTGTTTTTGTATTAAATTTCATCGCAATTTGATTTGCAACAAATGTAGCATACTCATTGTGCTTAAGCAAAATAGGCTTACCTTTATCCGTTCCTTTAACACCCCTTTTTATGAAAAAATTATTGCTCCCTATTTTAGCATTGGGACTGCTTTTTGGTTCCTGCCGTGACGAAAAAAAAGAAGCTAAAAAGAACACTAATAATATTGAAGAAACCACTTTGGGGTTTGCTGAAGTTGGACTTACCCCAAATGATTTTTCTGCCTGTAAGGATGCCGATTGCCCCAGGATTAGGCTAAATTATTTAAAATTTAGAGTAAACGGGGAAACAGCCAAAACTATTAATGAGTACAATGAACAGCAGATCATAAAAATTTTTAGTAATGCTGAAGCAGATACCGATGCAAAAAACATCCCTGCAGCCCTGGATGAGTTTATTGCCGATTATAAGAATTTTAAAAACGATTTTCCAGACAGTCCTGCCGGCTACGAAGTAGAAACTTCCCAAAATGTTATTCATCAGAATAAAAAACTGCTGGTTTTAAAAACCGAATTCTACATTTTCACGGGTGGTGCACATGGCTATGGAGCAACATTGTATGAAAACTTCAACGCTAAAACCGGCGAGGTAATAAAAAATAAAGACCTATTTTCTGATATGGCCGGGTTTAAAAATTTTGCTGAAAAAGAGTTCAGAAAAAAGTTTAAGGTACCGGAAGGCGACAATATTAATTCCAAAGGTTTTTTCTTTGAAAATGATGCTTTTGCGCTTCCAGAAAATATTGCGATAACTGAAGATGACGTTTTGCTTATCTACAATCAATATGAAGCGGCCAGCTATGCAGAAGGACAATTAGAGCTTAATTTTCCAAAAGACCAGGTTTCGCAATGGCTTAACGATATTGCGCTTAACTAAGTTTCTCCTAAAATAAATAACCTTATTTAACCACAACCTTCTCTCTAAAGATTTACTATAACTATGAAGAAAATTTATCACCTTTCTACCTGTAATACCTGCCAAAAAATAATCAAAGAGTTGGAACTGCCGGGAGATTTTGAGTTTCAGGATATTAAAAATGAAGAAATAACCGAAGATCAACTGGAAGAGATGCAGTCACTTTCAGGAAGTCACGAAGCTTTATTTAGTAAAAGGGCCCGTTTATACAAAGAACGTGGCTTAAAAGAGCAAACCCTTTCTGAAAACGATTATAAAGCTCTGATCCTTGAGCATTATACCTTTTTAAAAAGACCGGTTATCATAAACGGCGATAAAATTTTTGTTGGCAATTCAAAAAAAACAGTTGCAGCAGCAAAAGCTTCCATTCATGGATAATAAAAGGATTTTAGCAATCCTCGCTGCAATTGGTGCCAGTACAATTTATGGCATAAACCATACCGTGGCAAAAGGCGTGATGCCTACTTATATTGAACCTTTCGGATTTATATTTCTGCGAGTTTTCGGCGCTGCAATACTCTTTTGGGGAATTAGCTGGATGGGACCTAAAGAAAAGATTGCTAAATCTGACTGGCCCCGTATTTTAGGCTGTGCCGTTTTCGGGATGGTCATAAATATGTTGTTTTTCTTTAAAGGTCTTAGTCTTTCCACGCCCATCAACAGCTCGGTAATTGTTACCTTATCTCCGGTCATGGTACTTATATTGGCTTCAATTTTAATTAAAGAACGCATTACGTTACTAAAAAGCATTGGAGTTATTTTAGGACTCGCCGGCGCCCTCACCCTGGTATTGTTTAGTGCAGAAAGCAGCGGAAATGCCCCAAATATTCCCCTGGGAAATGCTTTGTTTATAGTAAATGCCTTTTCTTTTGGATTATACCTAATCCTGGTTAAACCGCTCACTGCAAAATATCATGCTATTACGCTTATGAAGTGGTTTTTTCTAATCGCGGTTATTATCAATTTCCCTATTACCATAGAACAATTTACTGCCGTAGATTGGCTACACCTTCCCTTTGAAGCTATCTGGAAAATGGGTTTTGTAGTACTTGGGACTACCTTTGCCACCTATTTACTGAATATTTATGCTTTAAAAAGGCTTTCGGCTTCTACTATTAGCGTTTTTATGTACTTGCAACCGCTTATAGCAATTTCCTACGCGATCATAAGTGGTGCCGATGAATTAAATTTAGTAAAAGCTACCGCCGGGATTTTAGTCTTTGTAGGAGTTTATTTGGTGACTAAAAAGAAAACCGAAGTAAGGGCTTAAACTTTTAAAACCCTAATTCTTCAGGATCCATATTTTGCGGTCGTTGGCCGTATTTGCGTGTATCTTCTTTGGTGAGCACTTTAAAATCTTTGGTATGGCCAAGACTGTCTATATTTTTAAGTAAAACATCTGGTAATTTCGTTAGCTTTCTTTCTTTTAAATCTATCCAGGCGCCCATCATTTCACAGCTGGCAAAATTTTGTCCCTTTTCATCATAAAAATTATGCAGAAATTCAAAATACATCCCGTCTTCAGAAAGGCCTTTTAATTGCAATGTCACTTTAATTGGTTTCCCAGCAAATACCTCCTTAAAATAATAAATATGTTCATAGAAAACCACGGGACCAATATTCTCTCGCGCTAAATCTTCCTGCCCGAAACCATTTTCCATTAAAAAAGCCATTCTAGTGTGGCTCATAAAATTCACGTAAGCGGTGTTGGCCAAATGCCGGTTGGCATCTATATCACTCCAACGTATCTCAAAATTTTTAGTGTACATCTTCTCGATTTTCCAATAAAATTAGAAAAAAATCTTATGCACGCATAATTATCTTAGGGTTTTACGCTAAAATTAAGATTTCCAATTAAAATGCTAAGATATTTACCAAAAATTACCGACTCGCCTACTTATCTTTGCTCTTTACATGCCGTTATTAAAAAATACATATAGAGCCCCGGGTATTTTTAAAAATTCTCACGTTGCCAGTATTTATGCCTCAGCCTTTAGGCGGGTTGAATTCCATTTTTCAACCAGGCAGCGGATAGAATTAAGCGATGGAGATTTTTTAGATCTGGAACGAACATTCTTTTCTCCAAACAATAATAAGGTACTTATTCTTCTTCACGGCCTGGCCGGAAATGCCAACCGGCCTTATATGCGGGGGATGGCCAAAATCTTTTACGAAAATGGCTGGGATATTGCTTCTATGAATTTTAGAAGTTGCAGCGGGGAGATAAACCGGTTATATCGCAGCTATCACGCCGGCGCTACCGAAGATCTGCAAACGGTAATCGATGTTTTAAAAGTTGAAAATAAATATGCTGAAATAAACCTGATTGGCTTTAGTTTGGGTGGGAATTTATTGCTGAAATACTTAGGGGAACAATCAAAAATCGCTTCAGAAATTAAATCGGCGGTGGCGGTTTCGGTGCCGTGTGATCTGGGCGCCTCCCTAAACGAACTCAATAAGTCGCATAACTTTTTGTATTCCCGTCGCTTCCTAAAAAACCTAAAGAAAGAATTGCGGCTTCGTGAAGCTCATTTTCCTTCAGAAATAGATAAAAAAGACATCGCCGGTTGCAATTCCCTGCTTGCCATAGATGAACTATACACCAGCAAAGCACACGGATTTAAAAGTGCTGCTCATTATTACCGCCAATGCAGTTGCCTGGCATTCTTACCAGGAATTCAAACCCCTACCCTATTGATTAATGCTGAAAACGATACTTTTTTGGCGCCAAATTCCTATCCTATACAATTGGCTAAAAACTCTAAGAACCTATACCTGGAAATTCCAAAACAAGGTGGGCACGTGGGTTTTATTCAACATAAAAAACCTTATTACCACGAGGAAAGAGCACTGGAATTCATTAAACGGAAATCAGTTTTAACACCAACTTGAAAATCTCTACAACTTTTAAACATTTTTAGCAATCTATTGTTTCAGAAACAAAAAGAGGCCACAAAGACTCCAAAACTCCAAAAAAACACCAAGCGTATCTTTGCACATCTTAGCCCGCATAATTTACGTCACTTTTGAGAAATGTTTTTTGGTGCGGGTTAACC
Organism: Salegentibacter echinorum; assembly: GCF_900129445.1. Lineage (GTDB taxonomy): Bacteria > Bacteroidota > Bacteroidia > Flavobacteriales > Flavobacteriaceae > Salegentibacter > Salegentibacter echinorum. Next base: position 29,112 of record NZ_FQVT01000020.1, on the reverse strand, counting down.
CTTCCGACAAGATAGTTACACCCATTTTTGAGTATCAATCCCGAAAACTCGGGATGGTAAAACTTAGTCGCATTATAGTATTCAGGTTAATCTAATGAATATTCCGGGTTAATGCTTTTCTGTCTTGATTCTTGATTCTTTTTTCTTTTTTCTTTGCTCTCTGTTCTCTGTTCTCTGGTCGTATTTCTATTATCCCAACGTCTTCGTGCATTCGGGGCAAACATTTTAAACTTTCCAGTTCAGAATTTCTAAAAAATCAAAATAGCCTTTACGCGGCTTTGTGCTGCTACAGAATTGATTACCTTTGCACAAGCTTAAAAATTGCCCATGATCCAGTCGATGACAGGTTTTGGAAAGAGCATCACGCAACTTCCATCCAAAAAGATAAGCGTTGAGATTAAATCGCTTAATAGTAAAAATCTTGATGTAAACGCCAGAATTCCTTCGCAATACCGCGAAAAAGAACTGCAACTAAGAAACATAATCGGTAAATCCCTTGTTAGGGGAAAAGTAGATTTCTCCCTGTTTGTAGACATCACCGGGGAAGAAACTTCAGCCTCGGTAAACAAAGGAGTCGTTGCCAATTATATGAAACAATTAAGTGCTATAGTTCCTGGCAATGAAACCGAACTTTTAAGAATGGCAGTAAAAATGCCAGATGCGGTTACTACCGAGCGGGAAGAAATTGATGAAGCCGAGTTTAAAGCCATAGAAAATGCGGTAATTGAAGCTTTGGAAGAGATCAATACCTTTCGAAAAGATGAAGGAAAAGCTTTAGAAAAAGACCTTTCTTTTAGGGTGAATAACATCGATAAATTGTTAAAAGAAGTAATCAAAATAGATCCTGAACGCGTTGATGCGGTAAAAGAAAGACTTAGAAAAGGTATTGCCGATCTTAAGGAAAATGTAGATGAGAACCGTTTTGAGCAGGAACTGGTGTATTACATTGAAAAATTTGACATTACCGAAGAAAAAGTAAGGTTGGAAAACCACCTTTCCTATTTTATAGAAAGCATTAATTCCCCCGATTCTAACGGAAAAAAACTCGGGTTTATTTCTCAGGAAATGGGTCGCGAAATCAATACCATAGGGAGCAAATCTAATTATGCCCCTATGCAACAATTGGTGGTGCAGATGAAAGATGAACTGGAAAAAATAAAAGAACAACTTTTAAACGTACTTTAAATGGACGACGGTAAGCTTATCGTTTTCTCGGCTCCTTCGGGCTCTGGAAAAACCACAATAGTTCAACATTTATTAAAACAAAAGGAATTAAACCTGGAATTTTCCATTTCGGCTACTTCCCGTGCGGCCCGTGGCGAGGAAATAGACGGTGAACATTATCACTTTTTGTCTTTAGAAGATTTTAAAAGCAAAATAAAAAATGATGAATTCCTGGAATGGGAAGAAGTTTACCGCGATAATTTCTACGGAACTTTAAAAAGCGAAGTGGAGCGTATTTGGGCTAAAGGAAAACACGTGATCTTCGATATAGATGTAGTTGGTGGGCTGGACATTAAAAACATTTACCCAAAGAAAACCCTGGCAGTTTTTGTAAAACCACCCAGTATTGAAGAGTTAAAGATCAGGTTAAAAAAGCGCAAAACAGAAACCGATGATAAAATTAATATGCGTGTAGCAAAAGCTTCTATAGAATTAGCTACCGCTCCCCAGTTCGATTTTATCATAGAAAACCATCATTTAAATACTGCCCTCAAAGAAGCTTACGATTTGGTGGCCAGCTATGTTGGTGTAAACACTTCTAAAGAACATGAATAAAAAGATTGGGTTGTTTTTTGGCACCTTTAATCCCATCCATGTTGGGCACTTAATTATTGCCAATCACATGGCCGAGTTTTCCGATTTGGATGAAGTTTGGTTGGTGGTAACCCCTCATAATCCACATAAAAAAAAGAGTTCCCTGCTAGAAAATCACCATCGGTTGGAAATGGTTTATAAGGCCTGCGAAGGTTATGAGCATCTAAGTCCCTCAAATGTGGAATTTGGACTACCTCAGCCCAATTATACTTCAGTAACACTAGCCCATTTGCAGGAAAGACATCCTACCAACCGCTTTTGTCTTATTATGGGCGAAGACAACTTAAAGACTTTCCACAAGTGGAAAAATTATGAAGTAATTCTCGAAAATCATGAGATCTATGTTTATCCCAGGATTTCTGGTGGGAAAGTTGAAAATGAATTTAGGGACCACCCTAAAATAACCAGGGTGAACGCTCCGCGAGTGGAAATTTCCTCTACCTTTATAAGAAGCGCGGTACAAGATGGTAAATTTGTCAAACCAATGTTACCCCATGCAGTTTGGGACTATATTAAATTGATGAATTTTTACCAGTAGTATTTAATGTAGCGGTTATAAAGTAATCCCTTCTCCTTTTCCAGGCTATATTATTCCCAGATAAAAAGCCACTAATTCACGAATAATCTGATATTCCTGAATTGGTGGCAATAACTTTACTCGAGATTTGCCTTAATTACGCATTAAAGCTTCCCATTCGCCTCTACCCATTTAAAGGTGTGTTGATCTTGCGGGATAGCCATACGATCTGCAACCCTGCGCATTCTATCGGGCAATTTCATCAAATAGTCCCGGGCTTTTTCGGCCTCGTCGGTTAGTGACCTCATCTTATCTATCTCCCAGTATCCGTTTAATTTTTCCATAATATTAATATAATCGTAGGTAGTATATACCCCAAGTCTCTGGGCAGCATTGGAGAAGTTTTCGAAGGCTTCTGCAATACCCTGGCCGCTTTCTCTTAAGAACTGGGCAGGCATAACAATCTTTTTCTTCATCATATCGTGAAAGGCCAGCATCATTTCACTAGGATCGTGCTCAAAAATAGTTTTTACAAACTCACGGTAAGCCATATAATGCCTCATCTCGTCTCCCGCAATAATATTGCACATTTTCCCCAGCATTTTATTTCCTTTCTTTTTAGCTAACTGTCCCACTCGTTTGTGAGAAATATTGGTAGCCAATTCCTGAAAACTGGTATAGACAAAATTTTTATAAGGATCTCTGCCGGTACCAATATCAAAACCATCGTTGATAAGATATTGGGTGGTTTTTTCGATTTCGCGCATATTTACCCTTCCCGATAGATACAGATATTTATTAAGCGTGTCCCCATGCCGGTTTTCTTCACCTGTCCAGTGACGCACCCATTTAGACCAGGCGTTTTCTTCGCCCCTGGTTTTGCCGTGTTGCTCTACTCCTTCCATATCCATTAACCAGGACTCGTAGGTGGGAAGAGCTTCTTCAGTTACCATATCGGCTACTAAAACTACCCAAAAATCATATTCCAACTCTTTGGCTTCTTCTCGAATTTGTGTGATTTCTTCTACGTAATTTTCCTGCTGCAGATTGGGGAGTAAATCTGTAGGTTGCCAGATATCTTCCACGGGAATCAAGTATTTCTTTATGAACCCGTCAACTTCCTTTTCAACGGTATTCATCACTTCTAAACGTATATTATCCAGGGCCATCTTTTGTGTATTTTAAAACAGAAAAATTCTGAATTCTGCTGAAATTATTTAAATCTTTTCCAAGCGCTGAACATTAAAAAATAAGTTCCAGATCCTGGCACAAAAATCAATGTCAAAATGCTTGAATACAAAGATAGAAAGAGAAAGCAGGATTTTTAATAAATTCGTCTTAATTTCTGCCGTCTTCCCGCGGATATAGCTCAAAAACCGGGCTACTTTGCCAAATTTCTTTAGAATTTACATCTATTGCAGATAATTTACCTTTAAAAGCTGCTCCTGTATCTACATTCCAGATGCTCGCTTTCTTAACAGGCTCACTTTCATTTATTCTTGTTACCGGAGTATGACCAATAAAAATCTCATCGAAAATTTGTAACCTTTTTGGATAATTAAAATCTCCAGGTTTTATATTTTCATCTAACGAAAGTGCCATTTCCCACAAAGTACGGTCCCAGTAGAATCCTGTATCGTGATATTCGTGATCTGGACCATGCAAATTAGTAAAGCCGGCATGCACAAACAACCTGTTTTCTTTATCGATATAATAATTAAACATTTCTTCAAAAAACTTGATGTGTTTTTCTTTTTCTTCTGAAGAAAAATTACGGTAGGCGTCAATGCTGCTCTGTCCACCATGTTCTAACCATTTTTCGTTTAATTCCCCCGTTTTTAACCATTGATAAACCAAATCGTCGTGATTTCCCCTTAGAAAAATACAGGTATTTTGCTGCGCCAGTTCAATTAAATAAGAAACAACATTTGCAGAATCGCTCCAGCCATCTACATAATCTCCCAGGAATATAAGTTCATCTTCGGGACGCACTTTAATTTTTTCCAACAATTCAATAAGGGCCTTTAACCCCCCGTGAATATCTCCTATCGCTATACTTCTGCCCATCTAATTATATTTTACTTTTCTTAAAATTCGCATACTTTCTTTATACTTACTATAAACTTCCTCACTATAATCTTTTAAATACGGTTTCGCCGCCTCCAGCCTACCAATCGCCTGTTCAAAATTATTCAAATAACAAAGCAAATAAGTAGAAGGTAAATTATTAAGATCTTTAGCTTGTTGCTTATCGAGCGGAAGTTTCTTTTTTAAGCGTTCCACCAGTTTATCATTGATATTATAAATATGATACAGCGTTTTTTTGTCGAAATGTGGTGCCTCAAATAACAACTTACTTTCAATATCGTAACTCACATTATCCTTAAAATTTATAACCACTTCTTCCAAAGGATAATATTCATATTTATCGTAAAGACCCAAATGCACATATTCTAAAATGGTGAATTTATCGTTGGTAAGGCTTATACTCACCTGGTCCAGGTCTGAATAAAACAACTTCACCTGCTCATTGATTAATTCTATATCTACCCGGGAATAAAAGGTTCCATTTTTAGTTTTTTTCTTCTTACCTGCCCAACACACTACAAAATACTCTTTAAAGACTTTATAATTGGGATGGAAATCTTTTCGTTTTTTAAAAAAATCGAAAACGCCATCTAAGGTTAATTCGATATTATTATGCGAATGCTTTTCTATAGAATCTACTATTGCCGAGTTTACATTGGCCACTTCAATATCAAAAACTTTAGGCATACTCATACTGCCATCCCTAAAAAAAACCGAGCCACCATAATATTTCCAAATATTCTTTTTTAGGGAGCAAATTTTCCCGTGATTAGGCCTAATGCTTACCAGGCCTACCACCAAATGGCCTGGCAAGTGTGGAAACGGAATATTAGCATAAGAAATAAGTGGTGCATTACTTAAATAAGCATTTACAAGGTTTTGAATTTTACTATCATCAAAAAAATCGGTGCCAACGATCTTATTGTCTTCATCCTGAACGCCAATCACGATATAGGAATTGTTCTGCGGATTGGAATTGGAGAGGGCACAAACGTGTTTTAAAAACTTGGCCTTTCCTTCTTTTTCCCCAATATTCAGCTTCAGTTTTTTGTCGTAAAAACTGTTTTCGTCATTATGGGCAAGCAAATTTTTAATTAAAAGTCGTTTGTTAATCATTTAAGGTGCAAAATTCTGAATAAAAACATCTTCAAATTTAACCAATTAAAAGAGAATGAACACATTGCTTTTTAAGGCCTAAACTTTAGCCGGGTGTAACCACCAAGACTCTAAAACACCAAGAAGGCACCAGGTAAAAATATCTTTGTGAATTTTTGCGACTTTGTGTCTTAGTGGTAAAACCCGATTCTTCGGCGGTAGCTATCAAGATCCCAAAACATCAGGAAAAGCACCAAGTAAAAAAATCTTAGTGAATCTTTGTGCCTTTTGTGGCTTGGTGGCAAATTTCAAACACAATATCTATCAGGACGCTAATATTGGTTTGGTAAATCAAACTACAAAACGTCGAATACCATTTTTAATTTTTGGCACATTAAAATTTATGAGAAACCCCAGTCTATTTTCAGTTAACTTCAGATGACTTAATAATTGCGCCTCCCACACAGGGTTTACATTATCCAACGCCTTTAATTCACAAATTATAGAGTCTTCAACAATTACGTCTAACCTTAATCCTTCTTTAAAAATTAAATTATCATAAACTATGGGCACCACAACCTGTCGTTTATAATTTAAATTCCTTTTTCCCAATTCATAGCAAAAACAAGCTTCGTAAACTTTTTCTAATAATCCGGGACCTAATTTAGAGTGAACGGTATATGCCGAATCAACTATCTTCTTTGCTATTCTATCCAGGTTTTGCGGAATAGGTTCATATTTACTATTTTTCATAGTGTTCGAATATTAAATCAAACTACGAAATATTAGTTTAAAACTTGATAATTATTATTTTAAATGGCAATTAATTGCAGTAACCAAAACGCAATAATCTGAACTATTTAGTGAATCTTTGTAGCTTAATAAAAAAACTGAACTTCTGTATAAAGCCACCAAGACCCCAAAAAAGGCGCCAATTAAAAATATCTTAGTGAATTTTCGTGACTTTGTGTCTTAGTGGCAAAAAACCGAGTCTTCGGCTGTAGCCACCAAGACTCCAAAACACCAAGAAAGGTACCAAATAAAAATATCTTAGTGAATCTTAATGTCTTTCGTGCCTTGGTGGCTTTTTGACAAAAGTTTTCAAATAAAAATTGATAATTAACCAATAATATTTAATCATAAAAAGCTTTTATTTGCCTAATATTTTTCAGATTCTCAAAAAACATTTGGAATAATCATAAAAATTCATTTTATAAAAAAGCTCAGCCGTAAATAGGTTAACTTTTTGTTTTTTAACCATACATTAACAGCATAGACGCTAATAATTTTCCAATTTGCAGGCACTATTTTAAGGTTCTAAATACGTATAACATTATGGATAATAACTCCTCTGTAGATATTGCAAGTTTAAATGAAAAAATAGAGAGGGAAAGTGCTTTTGTTGACCTACTAAACACCGAAGTTAATAAAGTGATTGTAGGGCAAAAGCATATGATGGAACGCTTGCTTATTGGCTTGTTGGGGCAGGGACACATTCTACTGGAAGGTGTTCCGGGACTGGCAAAAACCCTGGCTATCAACACGCTTTCCCAGGCTGTTCACGGTAGCTTTAGCAGAATACAATTCACACCAGATCTTTTACCGGCCGATGTTGTTGGTACGCTCATTTACAATATGAAGGTAAGTGATTTTAGCATTAAAAAGGGTCCTATTTTCGCCAACTTTGTACTCGCCGATGAGATTAACCGGGCACCCGCCAAAGTACAATCTGCTTTATTGGAGGCAATGCAGGAAAAACAGGTGACTATAGGGGATGATACTTTTATGCTCGATAAACCTTTCCTGGTAATGGCAACCCAGAACCCGGTAGAACAAGAGGGAACCTATCCATTACCCGAAGCCCAGGTGGATCGTTTTATGCTTAAAACAGTGATTGATTATCCAGAAATCAATGACGAGCAATTAATTATGCGCGCCAATCTAAAGGGGGAATTTCCTAAGGTAAATCCCGTGGTGAGCTTAGAACAAATTTTAAGGGCACAACAGGCAGCACGAGAGGTTTATATGGATGAAAAGATTGAAAAATACATTCTCGATATTATTTTTGCTACCCGTGAGCCTGAAAATTATAATCTTAAAGATCTTAAACCGCTCATTAGTTTTGGCGCCTCCCCCAGAGGTAGTATTAACCTTGCGAGAGCTTCAAAATGTTATGCGTTTATAAAACGCCGTGGTTACGTGATTCCAGAAGATGTAAGAGCGGTTGTGCTAGATGTACTGCGTCACAGGGTTGGAATCACCTACGAAGCCGAAGCAGAAAGTATCACTTCTGAAGATATTGTACACAAAATTGTGAATGAGATTGAAGTTCCGTAGAAGTAAGTAAGCAGTCGCAGTGGGCAGTCAGGTTTTTGTTCGCCAAATACTGCATACTGAAACTGCTCACTGAGACTGCCTACTGAACACTGAGACTGAAAACTGCCCACTGAAAAAGATGGATACCAAAGAGCTTTTAAAAAAAGTAAGAAAGATTGAAATAAAGACCCGGCGTTTAAGTGACGACGTATTTGGCGGGGAATATCATTCTACTTTTAAAGGTCGCGGGATGACTTTTAGCGAGGTTAGACAATACCAATTTGGCGATGATGTTAGAAATATAGATTGGAACGTTACCGCCCGCTACAATGAGCCGTTTATAAAAGTTTTTGAGGAAGAACGTGAACTTACCATGATGCTAATGGTAGATGTTTCTGGCTCAGGGCTTTTTGGAACACAGGATCAACTTAAAAAAGAGGTTATTACAGAAATTGCCGCTACTCTGGCTTTTTCGGCTACCAAAAACAACGATAAGATTGGGCTTATGTTGTTTTCAGATAAAATAGAGCTTTATATCCCGCCCAAAAAAGGAAGGTTTCACGTGCTGCGAATTATAAGGGAGCTTATAGAATTTAAACCCGAATCTAAAAAAACAGATATTACTGCCGCCATAAAGTACCTTTCTAATGTGATGAAGAAAAAAACCATTGTGTTTATTCTTTCAGATTTTATGGACAGGGATTACCAGCAGTCGCTAAAAATAGCCGGCAACAAACACGATGTCACTGGAATTAGGGTTTATGACACTGCCGAAGAAAAAATCCCAAATTTAGGATTAGTGCCTATGTTAGATGATGAGACCGGCGAAACAATTATGGTAAATACAGGTTCAAAATCGGTGCGAAAAAATTATGCCGCGCATTACCTGGAAAATACTGCATATTTTCACGAAAGTTTCAATTTAAGCGGAGCCGGTGTAATTAATAACCGCGTAGATGAAAGTTACGTGAAAAAATTACTTGGTTATTTTAAAAGAAGAGGTTAAAATGAATACTAGGATTTCAGCATCAATACAGGGTTTTAAAGCGGAAGTTTTTCTTCTGCTTTTTATATTGCTGTCTTTTTCCACGCTTGCCCAGGAAAGTGTAGTGAAAGCCTCTATTGATTCTTCTGAAATTAAAATAGGCGAGCAAATAACCTACAATATAGAAGTAGAAACCGATTCTACTAAACTCGTGGTTTTTCCGGAAGGACAAACTTTTAACCCTATGGAAATGGTGGAATCCCTGGGTGCCGATACCACTAAAATTGAAGACCGCTTTAAATTATTAAAGAAATACAAGCTCACTCAGTTTGACTCGGGAAGTTATAGCATTCCGCAGCAAAAAGTAATTATTCAGGATAGGCAGTTCCAAACAGATTCTTTCCTGGTAGAAGTCGCTAATGTAAAAGTTGACACCAGCCGACAGAAAATGTATCCCATTAAACCGGCTGTAAAAGTACCGGAAGCTTTTAGCATTCCCACCTGGGTCTGGTGGCTAATCGCATTTTTATTAGTACTCGGGATTGTTTTTTACCTTTTGAGAAGAAGAAAAAAGAAAAAAGAAGCCGAACCAGAGTTACCACCTTACGAACAGGCAATGTTGGCTTTACAGCAGCTGGACAACTCCTCGCTTCTGGAAGACAAAGAAGTAAAAGAATACTATTCCCAGCTCACTTTTTCCATTAGAAAATATTTAGATAGGAAAATTTACGATAGGGCTTTAGAAAGTACTACTTCAGAATTAATTACTTATTTAGAACTTAGAAAAGAGGCCGGTGACCTTAGTTTAAAAGACAAGTCAGTACAGGATTTACAGCTTATTTTACGTCGGGCCGATTTAGCTAAATTCGCAAACTCCCGGCCAGATGTAATTACCGCCAAAAGTGATCGTAAAAAAATAGAACATCTCATTAAAGACGTTAGGCAGGTAGTACCTGAACCTACGGAAGAAGAGTTGATGAAAGATGAAAAATACCGCAGGGAGAAACTTCAAAAAAGAAGAAGAAACCGGGTAATTGCCGCAGTAGCCGGCGTTCTGGTTGTCGTGCTCGTAGCCGTGGTCATATTGGTAAACACCAAAGGTTTCACCTACGTAAAAGATAATCTTTTAGGACATCCAACTATGGAGTTACTGGAGGGAGATTGGATAAGAAGTGAATATGGCACCCCACCGGTAAACATCACAACGCCAAAAGTCTTAATAAGAAAAGAGGTGCCAAGAAATGAGGAGTTACAACAAATGCTTTTAGGAAGCGAAAGCTTTGCCTATGGCAGCCTGGAGAGCAATTTTTATACGCTTCTAATTACCGGCCCGGTAAGCCAGAAAAGTAACTTTAAGCTTGAAAAAGCGGTAGATGGAATTTATGAAAATCTGGAAGCCCAGGGAGCGAAGAATATTATTATGAAAGAAGAAAAGTTCACCACCCTCAACAACGCAGAAGGAATTAAGGTTTTTGGAACTTTCGATTTGGAAAATCCGGTAACCAAAGGCCCAATTAAAAAAGAATATGCCATTCTTAATTTTGGTGAAAACGGCGGCTTCCAACAAATTATGATGGTTTTTGATGAAGATGATGAGTATGCTGAAGAAATTTCCAGACGTATGGAAAATTCGGTGGAATTAAAAAGACAGGCTAAGTAATGTTTGCAAACTATACATTTGAAAATCCGGGATTCTTTTGGTTGTTGCTTTTGCTACTACCGGCTATTGCCTGGTATTTTTGGAAGCGCAAACGCCAGTCTGCCGAGCTTAAAATATCGAGTCTAAAAGGCTTTAAAGTAAAGTCTTCCCTCCTGGCTAAACTAAAACCGGTGCTTTTTATACTGCGTTTGCTAGCCCTGGCTTTCCTAATAGTAGCCATGGCAAGACCAAGAACGGTAGATGTTACCACGCAAAGCAGCAATGTTCGAGGAATAGACATCGTAATGGCGATAGACCTATCTGCCAGTATGCTGGCGCGGGATTTTAAACCCAATAGGCTGGAAGCGGTAAAAGAAGTGGCGATTGAATTTGTTGAAAACCGACCAAACGATAGGATAGGACTGGTACTTTTTGCCGGTGAAAGTTTTACAAAAACTCCAATTACCAGTGATAAAGGTATAGTATCCCGGGCATTAAAAGATATAGAATACAACAACGTTTTACAGGGCGGGACGGCAATAGGCTCTGGTTTGGCTACTTCGGTAAATCGTTTAAAAGATAGCGATGCCAAAAGTAAGGTGATTATTTTGCTAACAGATGGAGTAAATAATGCCGGATTTATTGACCCGAAAATTGCCAGCGAACTCGCAGTTGAGTTCGATATTAAAACCTACACTATTGGCGTGGGAAGCAACGGCAATGCATTATCGCCGGTAGGTATGTTACCCAACGGAAGATTTCAATATGGAATGCAAAAAGTAGAGATAGACGAAGCATTACTGCAGCAAATTGCTGCCGATACCGGTGGGAAATACTTTAGGGCTACCAATAACGAGAAATTGGAAGAAATTTATGAAGAAATAGACAGCCTGGAGAAATCGGAGATCGAGGAATTTAGATATTATAACTATGATGAGAAGTTTAGGCCTTTTGCTTTATTGGCACTTGGCTTATTGATGTTAGACATTATCTTAAGGTACACTTTGTTTAGAAGTTTTATTTAAAAGTAGAAACAGCGTTTAGATTTTGATATTAGAAGAAAAAATATACTTGTGGTTATTACTACTATTACCGGTAGTAATTTTGCTATACCTTATTCTTAGGATTTGGCAGAGACGGGCGCGTTCCCGGTTTGCAAAACCGGCTCTTCTAAACTATTTAAGTCCTAACCGCTCTAGATTTAAACCTGTTCTTAAATTAATAATCCTTCTTATCGCACTGGCGGGTATCGTGATTGGTCTTGTAAATCCAAAAATAGGTTCAGAACTGGAGACCGTAAAACGGGAAGGTGTAGATATCGTTTTTGCCATAGATGTTTCCAAAAGTATGGACGCCGAAGATATTGCCCCTAACAGGCTGGAAAAGTCCAAACAATTGGTTCGCCAAATTATTGGAAATTTAGGCAGCGACCGGGTAGGAATTATCGCTTATGCAGGAAGCGCTTTTCCGCAGTTACCCATTACCACAGATTATGGTTCGGCAAAAATGTTCCTGCAAAGCCTTAATACAAATATGATCTCCTCCCAGGGTACTGCTATTGGAGATGCGATAAAACTGGCAACCGATTTCTTTGACGATGACCAAAAAACCAATCGGGTGATGTTTATTTTAAGCGATGGGGAAGATCACGAAGGCAATGTTGAAGATATGGCCCAAAAAGCCAAGGAAGCCGGAATTAAAATTTTCACTATAGGGGTAGGAACACCAAAAGGAGGCCCTATTCCAATAAAAAGAAATGGAGTAGTTCAAAATTATAAAAAAGACAGGCAGGGCGAAACGGTAATTACCAAATTAGAAACCGAAAGCTTAAAACAAATAGCCAGAACCACCAACGGCGATTACTTTGATGGCAAGGTAACTGGCACGGTGACAGAACAGGTTAAGGAAGCCTTGTTAAATATAGAAAAAACAGAGTTTGAAGCCAAACAATATGCCGATTATGAATCTCAATTTCAATGGTTTGTAGGTTTGGCAGTCTTTTTGCTGTTTTTAGATATCTTCTTGTTAGAACGAAAAACCGGCTGGGTTAAAAAGCTAAATTTGTTTAATGAAAAAAGAAAGAGGGAGGAGTAACGCATGAAGATTTTTTCAACAAAAATAGGATTCTTAATACTAGGCTTGATGCTGAACCTTTCTGTCACAGCGCAACAGCAGCAAGAGGACGATCTAAGAAAGCAGTCCCAAAAGTATATGCAAGAAGCAGAAAGAGCAAAAGCCGAAAATGACTTCCCAATGGCAGAAGCTTCTTATCGCAAAGCCATTGCCAAAGACCCAAATAACGACGAAGCTCGTTATAATATGGGAAATTTATATTACACTCGCGAAAATACTCCCGGGGCAGAAAGTCGCTACAAAGAAGCGGCAAAAGTGGGTAGTGCGAAAGAACAAAAACACAAATCCAATCACAACCTGGGAAATGCTTTTATGAAGCAGAAAAAATACCAGGAAGCCGTTGAAGCCTATAAAAATGCCTTAAGAAATGATCCTACTGATGATGAGACCAGATACAATTTAGCTCTTGCCAAAAAAATGCTGGAACAACAACAGCAAGACCAGGATGAGAACCAGGATGGCGGGGATAACGAAAATAAAGACCAGGAGAATAAGGATCAGGAAGACAACCAGGATCAACAAAATAAAGATAAAGACCAGCAGGACGACCAGGAGAATAAAGACGGGGAAGGCGATAACGAAGGCGACCAGGACCAGCAGGATAAAGATAAAGAAGAGAAAGAAGGAGATAAAGAGCCCGAAGACCAGGAAGATGGTGAAGGCGATAAAGAGAAGAAAGAAGAAGAGCCCGGGAAGGATCAGAAGCAGCCTCAACCTACTCAGGGACAATTATCTCCTCAACAAATACAAAGTTTGCTAGAGGCTATGAACAATGAAGAGCGAAAAGTACAGGAAAAGATGAATGCTGAAAAACAAAAAGGCAGTCCGGTAAAGTCTGAAAAAGATTGGTGATATTTTTGTTGATTTCTGTAAAAAGCTCTTAAATAAAGACCAAGTTCCTATAATTATTAGAATCAAAAAAATCGCAAGAGAAAGGATTTTATAAATGAAATTGAAGTTTTTAATACTTAATATTTTACTTCTTGCTGGCCTGGGTTTACAGGCACAGGTGAAGTTTGAAGCTACGGTAAGCAAAAAGAAGCTTGGCGTAAATGAACGCCTGCGCGTAGATTTTGAAATGAACCAGGACGGAGATAATTTTAGACCCCCTTCTTTTAACGGGTTTACCGTGGTAGGAGGTCCAAACCAGGCAGTTAGTAATAGGTGGATAAATGGCAACCGCACCTATTCTAAGACCTATTCTTACTATTTACAGCCAAACTCAACAGGCAAAAAGACCATTAAGCAAGGGGAAATAACTATAGATGGAAAAGTTTACAAAACAACACCCATAGATATAACTATAACTTCGGCCGTAGATAAACCTAAGGATGGAGATAATTCTGAGCTGATTGCGTCAGATAATTTACACCTGGTGGCTGAAGTTTCTAACGCTTCCCCCTATCTAAATGAAGGTATTACCGTTTTATACAAATTGTATGTAAGTCCGCGTATTGGGGTGAGCAACTGGCGGGAAATGGACAGTCCAAAATACACCGATTTTTGGAGCCAAAACATTCAAATGAAAGGCTTGCGAGCCGAAGACGGGGAATATAAGGGTGAACCTTACAAATATGTAGTGCTTAAAAAAGCGGTATTATATCCGCAGAAAACAGGAGAATTGGAGTTAGAGCCTCTTACCCTTTCGGTAGCCGTAGATGTACCCAGCGACAGGCGTGATATTTTTGGAGGAAGAATATATAAAACGGTTAACAAAACCGTAGCCGCAGGCACAAGAACAATAGATGTGAAGCCATTACCGGCAGGAAAACCCGCTGGATTTACAGGTGCTGTGGGAAGTTTTAGTTTCAATGTAAATACCGATAAAAAGAAACTGGATGCTTCAGAATCTTTGGAAGTCGAAATTGAAGTAAAAGGGAATGGTAACCTAAACCTCTTTGAATTACCACAATTGGAAGTTCCTGCTTCGCTTGAAAAATATGCGCCAGAACGCAAGGAGAATGTGGTGACGAATTTAAATGGAAAACAGGGTTCAATTATAGATTCTTATACCATTGTGGCTACCCAAAAAGGGAAATACCCGATTAAGTCCATTAATTTCTCTTATTTTGATCCTAAAACTGAAACTTATAAAAGTTTAGCTTCTGAAGAAATAATTATTGATGTAGAAAAAGGGCCGGCGCCAGCTTCGGGGAATGCCATTGCGGGTAATAATAAGCAGGCGGTAGCATTGCCTTCTGAACAGTTTAGGTTTATAAAATTAGACACTAATCTAAAACCACTACATCAACAAGCCTTTTTTAGGTCATGGACGTTCTGGGGCTCTCTCTTTTTGCCATTTGTGGCTATTCCATTATTTATCTTCTTCGGAAAAAGGAAAGAAGCCATAGCAGCAGATGAAACCGGAAACCGGTTAAAAAAAGCGAACAAATTGGCCCGGAAATATCTTTCTGAAGCCAAAAAGAAAATAGGTGATCATCACGCTTTTTATGAATCCCTGGAAAGGGCGATGCATAATTATTTGAAAGCAAAACTGCACATTCAAACTGCCGAGATGAGTAAGGAGCGCATTTTAGAAGTGCTTCAGGAGAGAAATGTGAGCGAAGAAACCTCTACGGCATTTATTGACGTGCTTAAAAGTTGTGAATTTGCCAGATACACCCCGGCTTCAAATTCGGCACAACAGGAAGATTATGAAAAAGGAGCAAGCGTAATTTCAAAATTAGATAAAGATTTATAAAATACAGTTATTTCTGCGAGATATGCTGTATTATACAATAGTACAAAAGTGGATTTTAAACAACCACGAGAAGTGTTTATTAGAAAAATCAGCATGATGCTGAATGCATAATGCGGCAATACGAGGACTATTAATCAAGTCTATTTGCCCAGTTTAAAAATTAAAAACAGATGAAAAGGCTCGTATTTCTTTTATTATTTGTTTCGGGTTTTACACAAGCCCAAAGCGGCTTGTTTGAGCAGGCCAACGAGGCTTATGCCAATAATGAATTTGAAACCGCTATTCAGAAATATGAAGAGATTCTCGAAAATGGGGAAACTTCGGTAGCGGTTTATTATAATCTTGGCAACGCTTATTACAAACAAAACAAAGTAGCTCCCAGCATTTACTATTATGAAAAAGCCTTGCAACTGGATCCTACAGATAAAGACGTACAAAACAATATTGAATTTGCACGCAATATGACCATAGATGATATTCCGGTGGTAGAAGAAACGGGGCTTGGCAAAAGTGTTAACAAGCTCATCTCAACTTTTACATATAACACCTGGGCGTATTTAGCGATTGCGCTATCTATCCTTTTTGTACTGTTTTTTTTGTTGTATTATTTCAGTAGAAAACCAATACAGAAAAGGCTGTTCTTTGGCATTGCCAGCGTTGCATTTCTTGTAGGAGCTATATCGGTTTATTTTGCCTTTAAACAGCAAGAAATTCAGTTTAATAATCAATATGCCATCATTTTTGCCGAAGAAGCGGCTATAAAAAATGAACCTGATCAAAGAGGTGAGGTTGCATTTACTTTGCACGAGGGCACCAAAGCAAAGGTACTGGAAGACTTTCAGGGTTGGGTAAAAATAGAACTAGCGAATGGCAGCCAGGGTTGGATTAAGAACGAAAACCTAAAGAAATTGTAGGTTAAAACTGTTTTTCGCCCGGTTAGTTTTATTTAATTTTATCGCGCAAATTTATTTTCTATGAAAAAATCATATCAGGAACTTCTAGACAACAACAAAAAATGGGTAGATTCCCAATTAGCTAAGGACCCTAATTTTTTTAAAAAGCTCGCAAATGGACAGGAACCTCCTGTTTTATGGATAGGTTGTGCAGACAGCCGGGTACCGGCTAATCAAATTGTTGGTGCCGAGCCGGGAGAAATTTTTGTACATCGAAATATTGCAAATATGGTGGTGTACAGCGACATGAATATGTTAAGCGTACTGGATTATGCTGTAAACGCTCTTAAAGTTAAACATATTATTGTATGCGGCCATTACGGTTGTGGTGGTGTAAAAGCAGCTATGAGCAATAAATCTATAGGCCTTATCGATAATTGGTTGCGTCATATTAAGGATGTTTATCGCTTAAACAAAGTTGAATTAGATAGCATTGAGGATGAAGAAAAGCGTTTTGACCGCTATGTAGAATTAAATGTGGTAGAACAGGTTTTTGATCTTTCTACAACCACCATAGTTCAAAATGCCTGGAACAAAAAGCAAGATTTACATATTCACGGTTGGGTTTATGGCGTAGGCGATGGTTTGGTTAAGGACCTTGAGGTAAACGTAGGTAGCAATAAAGACCTGGATTCGGTCTTTCAGCTAAAATTTTAAGGATAGACTGCGCTGAATTCAAACTGCAATCCTATGGATTAATCAACCGACGATTTTTTTACCAGGATTATTAGCGCTAAGCAATTTACAGTAAAAATTCACCCTTTATATTTTCAGCAACTGGAAAATAAAGGGTGTTTTATTTGATAATCGAGGCTTATAACGATGCGTCTTATAATTATGGGCATTGAGAGTTCTGGGCTTACCCGGCAATCACAATAAGTTCTTCCTCATTAATACCTGAGGAACTTACCACGATTTAGATTGTTAAATACTATGTATTTTTTGTTAGAAATATTTTAATCTTTCTTCCTGTAGATTTATTCCAAACAAGTCTGTATCATCATTTAAAATATCCCGCTCTTTTGCTTCGCGGATAATTGAAGGTAAAATTGCCGGCGCTATACTTTTTATAGGACTATAAAGTTGAGATCGCTCCAGGCTCTCTTCTTCTACAAGATTAATATCTTCATTTGTAGCTGCAAAGAACATAATGATTACACTGGTCACAAAAGCTATTTTAATAAACCCAAAGGCAGCACCCAATAATTTATTGACTATTCCCAATGCTACAAATCCCGCCATTTTTGTAAGTATTTTTCCGGCCAGGGAAATAATAAAGACAATTAAAATAAAAGTAATAGCAAAAGCAATAAGATTTACATATTCTGTATCCCAATTCAAATTTTCAGAAAAAAAATCACTTAAAATATATGAAAAATGAATCGCAGCATAAATACCAACTACAAATCCTACAAGAGAAGCTACTTCGGCCAGAAGTCCCCTAAAAAAGCCCTGTACTACGCCATAGAGCAAGATTAGAGCAAGAATAATATCTACTGTATTCATAATTCAAATATAGGAATACCAAATTAACATCTGGTTATTCCATTTAATTATGTTTTAGAGCCCCTGAAGCTTTTTAAAATAAAATAGGAACTTTTTATCCTAAAGATGCAAGTAAAAATTGATAGTAACGCTGTAATTAAGCCTTTTAATTAATATAAGATATTACCTTTGTGCTATGACAAGAGATGAAAATTTGAAAGGGCGATGGGACGGCTTGCAAAAAAAGCTTTCCCAACAATTTGCCGATGGAGAATTAATGGATTTGGACGCAATCATTTATGTAATTGGGGTTCAGGAATTGGGTCAACCGCATAAAAGATTCAAAAAAGACCATAAAATAGATTTAATGCATATTGCAATTTGCCGATTGCTGGAACCTTATGGCTATTATGAATTTGATTATTTTGATGAAGACGGATGGCCACACTATAAAATTCTAGAAGAACTGCCAACGCTTAAAGCCGGTGAACAATCGGTTTTAATGAAAGAAGCAATTGTGAACTATTTTCTCGTTAATGAGTATATAGATTAAGGCTAAGCTGTGCTGCCCAAAACTACATTTTTACTAAATTTGCCGTTCTGAAAAGAAAAAGGATCTCATGATAGATAAGATTAATACACATATTGCTGAAGTTAAAGCTTTTAATGCTGAATCTAAAAAAGAAGTTGAAGCTTTTAGAATCAAGTACCTGGGAAAGAAAGGAATTCTCAATGACTTTTTTGCTTCGTTTAAAGAAGTTCCCAATGATCAAAAAAAAGCCTTTGGCCAGGCAGTTAATGCGTTAAAAAATACCGCCGAAACCAAGGTTGCCGAACTTAAGGAAACTTTAGAGGGCAAGCAGGAAGAAAAAGGTATTTATGGTGATCTATCGAAACCGGGAGAGCCCATAGAAATTGGCGCCAGACATCCTATTTCTATTGTAAAAAACCAAATTATAGAGATCTTTTCAAATATTGGTTTTAATGTTTCTGAAGGCCCTGAAATGGAAGATGACTGGCATAATTTTACCGCCCTAAACCTTCCAGAATATCACCCCGCACGCGATATGCAGGATACTTTTTTTATTCAGACAGATCCAGATATTCTACTGCGCACCCACACCTCTTCGGTGCAGGTGCGTTATATGGAAAATAACAAACCACCAATACGAACAATTTCGCCGGGAAGGGTGTTTAGAAATGAAGCTATTTCGTCCCGATCGCATTGTATTTTTCACCAGGTGGAAGGTCTTTATATTGATAAGGATGTAAGCTTTGCAGATCTTAAACAAACTTTGCTCTATTTTACCAAGCAACTATTTGGAAAGTCTAAAATTAGGCTTAGGCCTTCTTATTTTCCATTTACAGAACCCAGTGCCGAGGTAGATATTTATTGGGGACTGGAGACAGAAACCGATTACCGAATTACCAAAGGCACAGGATGGCTTGAAATAATGGGTTGTGGCATGGTAGATCCCAACGTGCTTAAAAACTGCGATATAGATCCTACCGAATATTCTGGCTTTGCTTTTGGAATGGGTATAGAAAGAATTGCAATGTTACTTCATCAAATAGGCGACATTAGAATGTTCTATGAAAATGATCTTAGATTTCTCGAACAGTTTAAATCTTCATTTTAGTTTAACCGCTGTAGCCGAGAGCTAAAGCAAAATAATTTTTCTATGAAAAAAATAGGTTTTTTTATCCTGGCTTTAGTGATCTTAGGAATCATTATCTATGTGACTTTTGTAATTGCCGTAATAAAAATAGTATTTGGAGCCATTCTCCTTGTAGTTTCTGCTATCGCTTTAGTAATTCTCTGGAATAAAATAAAGGATAAAGTAGAAGACGAATTTTAAGCGTAATTCCTATGAAAAAAGATATTCAGATTCCTGAAGTCAGCGATGTGTATGTTGCAGCCGTAAAAGTCTATAATGAAGATTTTAAAACCGATGAATGGACCGCCTATCTTATTAACGATAAAGACATTGATCTTGAAATGGCTTTAATTGTGAGTAAGGGATTTGACGGGAAGAAGGAAACTTCTACCATAAGGCATAAATTAGAGAAATTACCGGCTAAGTCTTTCGCTAAAATTGAATTTATCCAGGAAGAAATACTCGCTTTAAATAACCAGTTTCAAATCACCTTTTTCGCAAATGGCAAGATGTTTGAAAAGAAATATCTATTTAAGAAAAACAGCGTGAATAAAAACGCTCTACGTGATTTGCCTATAATTCCCGAAAAAGGAGTTTTAGCTGAATAAAACACCGTCTTAGTTTGATTATTTTGTTTTTAGATAAATCGTGGTAAAACCTGTATTATCCAAATGATTAATTAAGATTTTCAGCTAATTTTTTAATCACTTTTTTAGGGTTTTTTCCTTCGTAGAGAATAGCATATACAGCATTTATTATTGGTGTTTTCGCACCTTTTTCCTGGTTTATTTTATAAGCACTTTCTGCAGCGTAGTAACCTTCTGCAATCATACTCATCTCCATTTGGGCACTTTTTACCGTGTAACCTTTCCCTATCATGTTTCCAAACATACGGTTTCGGCTAAAAACAGAATATCCTGTTACCAATAAATCGCCCAAATAGGCAGAATCATTAATATTGCGCTTAGTATTATCTACTTTTTTTATGAAGCGCTTCATTTCCCTTATAGCATTGCTCATGAGCACGCTCTGGAAGTTATCCCCATAATTAAGTCCGTGCGCTATACCCGCTGCAATAGCGTAAATATTTTTGAGCATGGCGGCATATTCGGTGCCGTTTACATCTTTACTTAATTTGTATTTTATGTACTCGCTTTTAAGATTTTTAGCCAGAATTTTCGCTTTATTTTCATCACTACAGGCGATGGTTAGGTAAGAAAGTCGTTCCAGGGCAACTTCCTCGGCGTGACAAGGCCCTGTGATAACGCCAATGCTGTCTGCCGGAACATTAAAATATTCTTCAAAATGCTCTCCTACTATTAAACTGCTCTCTGGCACGATTCCCTTAATTGCCGAAAATATCACTTTACCTTCAAGAGAGATTTCCAAAGCGTCCAACTCTCGTTTTAAAAATGCCGATGGGATGGCAAAAATCAAATAATCGGCAGCAGCTACTGTTTTATTGATATCGTTGCTAAGCGATAACTGGTTATTATCAAACTCAACCGAACTCAGGTAATTAGGATTGTGATCTTGTTTTTTAATATGCTCTATCGCATACTGGCTACGCATATACCAGTGAATCGTTTCAACATTTTCACTTAGCATTTTTACAATAGCGGTAGCCCAGCTACCCCCACCAATTACGGCAAATTTAGGAGATGTATCCATAGGTTCTTTTAATGATATTCAAAAATAAGTAAATTTTCGGGGGTGTACTAAATGCTGAAGTTTTAATAAATTTTCTTCCATTAAATTTTAGTAAGGCTGCAGCCAGAAATCAACTATTTTGCGATATGCGTGGCCCCGCCGGTAAAGATTTCGGCTGCTTCCATTATGGTTTCAGAAAGTGTAGGATGAGGATGGATACTTAGCGCTAAATCTTCGGCGGTTGCGCCCATTTCTATAGCATTAGTGATCTCGGGAATTAAAGAACCCGCATTTTTTCCGGCAACGCCGCCGCCTAAAATCCTTCCGGAATCTGGATCTACTATTAACTTTGTGATACCATTTTTAACTCCAATTGCTATAGCGCGTCCTGAAGCCGACCATGGGAAATTTAAAACTTTTATCTTTTTCTTTTCTTTTTTTGCATCGGTTTCTGTAAGTCCGCACCAGGCAATTTCGGGATTGGTAAACACAATCCCCGGAATAGCCCGCGGATCATAACCTGCACCGGCTTCTCCGGCAACGGCTTCCGCCGCAACACGTCCCTCGTGACTCGCTTTATGCGCCAATAAAGGTTCCCCGGTTAAATCACCAATAGCATAGATATTTTCGATATTTGTTTGACGTTTAAGGTTTACTGGAATAAAACCCTTGTCATCCAATTTTATGTTACCAGCCTCCAGGTTTAGAGATTCCGTATTTGGTACACGTCCCACGGCTACCAGAACTTTATCGAACTTCTTTTCCAGTTTTTCTCCCTCCTTATTCTTTAATTGCACTTTCACTTTCTTATTTCCTACGGAAACTTCTTCCACTTTGGTATCGAAATAAAGTGTGTCGAACGGATGCTCTTTTTCAAATACTTTCACTAAATCTTTATCGGTACCCGGAAGAAACCCCGAAGTCATTTCGGCTACAGAAACTTTAGCTCCCAAATTAGCATACACACTGCCCATTTCCAGGCCAATATAGCCACCACCAATGACCAACATTTTTTTGGGAATTTCTTTAAAGTCTAAAGCATCTGTAGAATCAATTATTTTTTCGTGATCTATTTTTATATTAGGGAGTTCGCTATTTACAGAACCGGTCGCTAGAATGAGGTTTTTAAACTCCAGCTCAAAAGTTTTTTCTTCGGAAGAAACCTCCAGCAACTTCTCAGATTTAAAACTGGCTTTCCCCTGAATGTATTCAATCTTTTTCCCCTTGGAAAGCTGTCCCAGCCCGCCGGTTAATTTTTTAACGACCTCGTTTTTCCACTTATTTATTTTTTTCGGATCAATCTCCGGTTGCTTAAATTTCACACCAAAATTACTTATTGCTGCAGCTTCCTGCTTCACTTTGGTAAGATGTAATAAAGCTTTAGACGGGATACAACCGCGGTAAAGACACACCCCACCGGGATTAACCTCGGGATCGATCAGAGTAACTTTTAAGCCAAGATCGGCAGCACGAAAAGCCGCGGCGTAACCGCCCGGCCCCGCTCCAATAATCACTAAATCTTTTTTATTCTGTTTCTTTTTAGCCATCTGGTTGTTTTAAAATTAGTTGGTCTATGAATTTAGTACTCGGGATTGCAAGAACCCTTGAAGTTCTAAGATCGTCTTCGACAGGCTCTGACTGACGATAGGAACTATTAACAATATCAGCTTCTAGAAGTATATTTCCGAATTCGCCTACCTATTAGAAACCGTGTTTAATGCCGAATTTGTTATAAATATACCGCTCCGCTGGAGCTCTTTGTTCGGTCCTAAAATCTCTTTCTATAAATATTTCGCTTCTCTGAAGCTCCCTGAATTTCATCTTTCCCTGTCTGTATATTTTATTCTCAAATCTCCTTCAATTTCTTAATTCCAATCTCACTATCCTGGCGTAATATTTATTCCCAATGTGCTTAGATTCCTCCAAGCCTCGTAGAGGCGGCATATTTATAGTAAAATAAAACGATGCTCAATGAGCTCCAGCGGAGCGACATAACTATACATTATCGTGTTTTTCTCAAATTTTAAATAATTAAACTCCTAACAATGCTTTATAGGGATCTTCTAGCGCCCGGGAAATCCAATTTAAAAACCGTACTCCCTCGGCTCCATCTATCATTCTATGGTCATAAGAAAGACTTAGCGGTAAAATATCCCGGGGTTCAAGATTATCCTCAATATAAACCGGGTGTTTTTTAGCTCGTGAAACCCCCAAAATCGCTACCTGGGGGTAGTTTACTAACGGCGTAAAGTTTGTTCCTCCCAGTCCGCCAAGATTTGAGATTGTAAAAGAGCCGCCTTTCATCTCATCTCCACTTAATTTTCCGTCGCGTGCTTTTTCTGCGAGTTCGGTAATTTCTTTGGAAATATCGATAATCGTCTTTTGGTCGGCATTTCTTATTACCGGTACCAAAAGTCCTTTTTCGGTATCCACAGCAACGCCAATATGAACATATTTCTTCAGGATCATTTCCTTATTCTCCATATCTATGCTGCCGTTAAATTTTGGAAATTGTCTTAGCGCAGTCGCGGCAATTTTCACTAAAATAGCGGTAATGGTAAGGTGTCCGCCGGCTTTTTCGGCTTTCTCCTTATTTTTTTCCATATACTCCTCAATTTCAGTAATGTCAGATTCGTCAAACTGAAAAACATGCGGAATAGCACTCCAGGCATTGGCTACATTTTTGGCAGTTGCGCTGCGTATTCCAGACAAAGCTTTGGTTTCGGTTTCTCCCCATTTGCTGAAATCTGGCAGGGAAACTGAGCCGGGACCACTTCCTCCAGCCTGCTCTTGTTTATTGTGTTTTTTCACATCCTCTTTACTAATACGCCCTTTGGCTCCGCTACCTTTTACCTTGCTCAGATTTACGCCTAATTCCCGGGCAAATCTGCGTACTCCCGGAGAAGCCGGAGCATCAATTTCTTCGTCATTCTCGTCTTCTTCAGAATCTTCCGACTCCTCTTTTTCTTCAGCATCATCACTCTCAGATTCTTTTTGCTCTTTTTTAGCCTTCTTTTTATCCTTATCTCGCTCCTCATCTTCATCATCATCTTTACCTTCTTCAGCCTCATCTTCGTCGTCTTCATCATCTTTACTGGAAGCTTTATCTTCTTCGTCTTCCTTATCCTTTTTAGCCGATTTCTTTTTCTTCTTTTCTTCAGACTTCTCGTCTTTTTCTTTAGAATCAGTATCTTCTTCAGCTTCTTCTTCGTCTTCCTTTTTATTTTCTTCCGAAGTATCTTCTGATTCCTCATCTTCTTCCTCTCCGTCAGCTTCTTCCAGGCTAATGATCACATCGCCAACATTTACCTCGTCTCCCTCACTTACCTTAATCGATTTTACGGTTCCTGCCTGGGGCGAGGGAATATCAACCGAGGCTTTGTCTGATTCTACGGTAATGAGCGACTGGTCTTTTTCAATCGTATCCCCTTCGGCAACTAAAATTTCATTTACGGTTGCCGTTTCTACTCCTTCCGCTATTTGCGGTATTTTTATGTCCTTAGCCATGTTATTCGTTTTTAAGTTTATTAGGAAGTCCGCGGATTCGCCTTTTTAGCTTCAATTTTAAAGTCTTTAGCCGCTTTTTTTAGTTTTTTGCTTTCAATTTTCCCTTCCGCAGCCAGTTCGTAGAGCGCGGCATAAGCGATATGTTGGGCGTTTACTTCAAAAAAGCCTCTTAGCTCTTCCCGCGTATCACTTCTACCAAAACCATCGGTACCCAGGGTGGTTAATCGCTTCGGAAACCATTTTGCAACCGCTTCCGGCAATGCTTTTACATAATCTGAAGCCGCCAAAAACACGCCCTTTTCATCCTTAAAACATTCCTGAATATAATTATTTTCGGGATTGAGTTGTGACTTAATGCGGTTCTCGCGTTCGGTATCTATCGCATTGTCATAAAGTGCTTTATAACTGGTCACGCTCCAAATAGTCACCTGTAGTTTATAATCTTTCTCAAGGATTTCCGCTGCTTTTATAACTTCCTGCATAATTGCACCGCTACCCAATAAATGCACCTGTTTATCGGCTGCTTTTCCTGGTGCTTTTTTAAATTTATACATACCCTTTAAAACACCCTCTTTAGCATTCTTAGGCATTTTGGGCATTTTATAAGTGTCGTTAATTGCAGTAATGTAATAGCAGATGTTTTCTTTATCCACATACATTTCCTTAATTCCGGCCTGTATGATTACCGCCATTTCGTAAGCAAAAGCGGGGTCGTAGGCTTTTATATTGGGAAAAGTAAGCGCGTATAAATGACTGTTCCCATCCTGGTGCTGCAAGCCTTCTCCCGGCAAACTGGTACGACCGGAAATCCCGCCAATTAAAAAGCCTTTAGCACCGGCATCTGCGGCTGCCCACATAAGATCTGCAGTTCTTTGAAACCCAAACATCGCATAGAAAAAATAGAAAGGAATAATATTTATTCCCTGGTTCAAATAAGCTGTTCCCGCCGCGATAAACTCACTCATACAGCCGGCCTCGGTAATTCCTTCTTCTAAAATAGCGCCATCCTTGGCTTCTTTATAGTACAACAAACTATCCTGATCTACCGGTTCATACTTCTGACCTTCTGGGGCGTAAATTCCTGCCTGGCGGAATAAAGATTCCATCCCAAAAGTCCTTGATTCATCGGGAATAATAGGAGCGATTAACTTCCCTATTTTCTCGTCTTTTAGCAGTTTGCTCAACAGCTGCACCAATACACTGGTGGTAGCGGCTTCGCTATCTCCGGAACCTTTCAGGAATTTCTCAAAAATCTTTTCATCTGGCTCCTCCAAAGCTTTACTGTTGTCTTCGCGTTGGGGTATAAATCCGCCCAGATCTTTTCTGTGTTTCTTAAGATATTTAAGTTCTTCACTATCTTTTTCGGGTTTCAGGAATGGGATTTCTTCAAGATCATCATCGGAGATAGGAACATCAAAATAATCCCGAAAATGCTTTAATTCCTTTTTATCCATCTTTTTAGTTTGGTGAGAAACATTGCTGCCTTCTCCCGCGTCGCCCTGGCCATAACCTTTTATGGTTTGCGCTAAAATAATACTTGGGCTGCCCTTATGCTCTACCGCTTTTTTATAAGCATTGTAGATTTTTACTTCATCGTGACCGCCGCGTCTAAGTTTTTTGAGCTCTTCCCCGCTCATATTTTTAACCAATTTTTTTAGGTCTTCGTCATCTCCAAAAAGATCTTCTTTCATATAATCGCCATCTTCAAAAGCATATTTCTGAAGTTGACCATCGGTTAATTTATTTAGTTTTTGCAGGAGTTTATTGTTTTTATCTTTTTTGAAGATTGGATCCCAATCACCTCCCCATAAAACTTTTAGAACATTCCAGCCTGCACCGCGAAATAAACCTTCCAATTCCTGAATTATTTTGTGATTTCCGCGCACCGGGCCGTCCAAACGTTGCAGGTTACAATCTACCACGAAGATTAAATTATCCAGTTTATCGCGAGAAGCAATATTAATTGCACCCCGGGCTTCGGTTTCGTCCATCTCTCCATCACCTATAAATGCCCATACTTTTTGTTCATTTTTTTCAATGAGCCCACGTTGGTACAAATATTTATTAAACCTTGCCTGGTAGATCGCCTGTATAGGGCCTAGCCCCATAGAAACTGTAGGATGGTTCCAAAAATTGGGCATTAACCTGGGGTGCGGATAAGAAGTCAAGCCTTTCTCTGAGTGTACTTCCCTACGGAAGTTATCCAAATTCTCTTCGCTTAACCTGCCTTCCAGGAAAGCCCTGGAGTAAATGCCGGGGGAAGCGTGCCCCTGAAAATAAATATTATCTGCTTTTCCGTTTTTATCAACTTTAAAAAAGTGGTTAAAACCTACTTCCCATAAGTTTGAGATGGAAGCATAGGTAGAGATATGACCACCAAGACCAGCATGTCTTTTGTTGGTCCTGGCTACCATCGCCATAGCATTCCATCGTATATATCCCATTAGATTTCTTTCAATATCAAGATTTCCCGGATAGGCAACTTCTTCTTTTGGAGTAATAGTGTTCGTATAAGGAGTTTTAAGATGGAAACTGGTAGAAACTCCTTTTTTGTGCGCTTCATCCTGTAAAATTTCCAATAATTGGGCAGCCCTTTCATTAGACTCGTGTTTCAGAATCCAGCGGAAGGAAGCTAACCACTCTTTATTTTCAATTTCAGTTTCAGTATTATTGGAAGGTTTTTTTTCTGCAGACATAATAAAAATTTATGTGTAGTTGAATTCGTTCTATGAAAATTAGAAATTAATCTACCGCTATTCAAATGATTAACATAAGATTGTAAAGGAGTTTAAAAGACTCGTTAAAATGATTTTAAAGAAAATATCAAATTACAGTAGCTAAACATTTTTTGATGCTAGCGTGATTTTCTAAGGGCTATAATAATGGGAACAAAATCTATAAGTAGAAATATGGAGCCAAAAGCATAGAGCCAATACCATTTTATCACAATAATATCGCAAAGGCTTAAAATTGCCAGAATATAAAATACTAACCAAAGCACACGCAAAAACCATTTAATTTTTCTCATAGTAGGCTAATTAACCACCGCGGGGGCAAACTGCGGAGCTCTAGATTCCAAAAACTATCTCGAGTAACATGATACCGATTATAATACGATAAGAACTGTTCTTTCCAGCGCCTTTTAGATTGGTTGACAATTAAAACCTTTATACCTTACCAGGACAATCTAAAGTATGCGTTCGTATGCGATCCAAAAGTTATAAAGAACCAGGTTTATCTCTTGTCCTTCAGCATTTAAGTGCATGACATAAGACATAAAATTCTTATTACTGCCTTGAACTGATTGATTACTCAGTATATCATCAATAATTAAATTAAATTTATAAAATAAACACAAATATTTAAAGCTTAATAGCTTAAAAATTTAACACAAAATTAAAAATGACCAAATAAAAGCCGAATCAAAATTATATTTAATGAAGAGTTAGAGCTTAAAGAACAATTTAAAACTGACTGCACTCACATTTAACAAAATTTAAAAGGAAGGCCTTGCAATTCCCTAGGTTTTCATACGTTGATAGAGAGAAGGCTTTTTTGTAACAAGGAAGCCGATTAGTTTTTTGGTTGGTTATTTAGTTTGAAAACCGCAAACCTGGAATTATCTAAAGTTTGCGGTTTTTTATTTTACCTAACTATTTCAGGAAAAATATACGGGTATTAAACAGGTAGATTGTTTTCAGACGAGCCAGGAGTTTGTGAGTCGGTAACTATTAGAAGTACCGGGATAAATATCGAGTAGGGAGTGAAAAAACTAACAAAAGTTTAGGACACTAAATAGGTATTATAGCTTTTCCTTTCGTAATTTTCTTCGTTAATCTATTAAAACAATTGATATGGCAGTATTTTCATTTTTTGAAGAAGTAGGAGCGCAAATCTTTAACAAAGATAGGGAAAAAGAAGAAACACATGTTGAAGTTACAGATGCTAAAAAGGCCGTACTAGAAGAGCAAAATAAAGCAGCGGCAGAAAAATTATTGCACAAAGCAGCTGAGCTCAAATTAAATATTGAAAGCCCTGTAATTCATATAAAAGCAGCAACTGCGACTTTATATGGACTGGCTGAAACCCAGGATGATAGAGAAAAGATGATTCTTCTTGTTGGGAATTCTAATGGAATTGCGAAAGTAGATGACAGGATTGCGGTTAAAGAAAAAGCCCCAGAATCTAGTTTTTATACGGTGCAAAGAGGTGACAATCTAAGTAAAATTGCAAAAGAGCATTATGATAATGCTAATAAATACCAACTTATTTTTGAAGCAAACAAACCCCTGCTGGAGGATCCCGATAAGATCTTTCCCGGCCAGGTGTTAAGAATTCCACCGCGTAACTAGCGGTAAAGCTGTTAAAGAAAGGCTGTTTAGAAAGTAATCAATGTCATTACGTAGCGGTGACTATAAGGAGAAATGAAGCAATCTTATTGTTGACTCCCAAAAAGTTATAGATTGCTTCGTTCCTATCATTGACGTATTTATGTAACCAACTGTTTTTCAGAAAGTTCATATCCGAGTTTTCTTGCTATTTTCAAGATATTTCGTTGTTTTTGTTC
>NZ_FQVT01000009.1 GCF_900129445.1 Salegentibacter echinorum | reverse complement strand
ACAGGGGGTTCTTTTTTGAAAATCGATCAAAACAACGAAATAAACCAGTGAAATGGTAGATTTAGGGTGCCTTATATTTATTTAGGACAGGATTGCTTAGAAACCTATAAATGTTTACTCCAACGTTTACCAGTAAACATCGGTAAACAAATCAACTACTTACTATAAGATACTTTTGATATATCGTTAAAAATTAACGATGCCTTGCGCAAGGATATGTTTAAATCCAATATCATTAATTATGTCAAAAGATCTCTCATTACCGAAAAATATTACCGATCAGCTTTATTTCCTTAAGCCGATCTTAACCTTTGAAGAAGCTTGTAAGTATGCAGGTCTTTCTAAATCTTACATGTATCAACATACTTCAAACGGTAACATTCCTTTTTATAAGCCAGAAGGTCGAAAAATATACTTTAAAACTAGAGAGCTAGAGAGCTGGATGCTTAGAAATAGGAGTGCCTCAAAAGAAGAAATTAGAAGCAAGGCCGCTAAGCACTCTTTAGCATAAAAAAACCCGGGAGGTTCCCACACCTTACCGGGTTAATTTGTTATAATTTTAATAACACTGTAATGACAAATATAGCTAAAAATCGGAATGTAAAGCATTCAGGATTAATAAAATTGAAAGATTTAAAGCTTCATAAACTTCAAGAAGCTTACCCAAACTTTCCTTATCCACCTATTCCGAAATATTCAGATAAAACTTCTAACGGGCTAACTAAGTGCGTTATTGATTGGATCAACCTTAACGGATATCAGGCGGAAAGGATCAGCTCAACCGGGCGTAAAATTGATAATACCAAAATCGTAACCGACTGCATTGGTAGAAAAAGATCTATCGGGCAAACCAAATGGATTAAAGGATCTGGCACACCTGGAACCGCTGATATTTCTTCTACAATATTGGGGCGGTCCGTTAAGATCGAAATTAAGTGCAAAGCTACTGGCGACCGCTACCAAAGTGAAGCTCAAAAGAATTACCAGAAAGAAGTTGAAACAGCCGGGGGAATCTATTTAATAGTGAGAACCTTCCAGGGCTTCTATGAATGGTATCAAGAATTTACAAAAACTATTTAAATGGCTAAGAATCAATTCAAATTGAACGGATACGACCTTTCTTTGAAGATGAGAAAAAGTAGGCGAAAGTTTGCTTTGAACGCAACCGATCAGGCTCTTTTTAATGAGTTGGTAGCTATTTGCAATGAAGATGGATGGGAGAGATATTTTAAGTGTTCTAACTGGGAGTTATGCAATGCTTTGAGAATATCTGAAAACACTTTGGTAAAATCCAGAAAGCAATTAATAAAAGCTGACTTAATCTATTTCAAAAGCGGGAAGTCAAAACGGGAATATAGTACCTATTCCTTTTTAACTACCTCAAAATTTGAGGTAGATGCTGAGGTAGTTAACCCAACCACCCCCTTAACCCCTGAACAGTTTACCTCAAATAATGAGGTAAAAGCTGCTGACTATTATAAAGGGAAAGAAGAAACTAAACAAATTAATATATATAGCGAAAAAGATTTTTTAAAAGATTGGAATGAATTACGGGCTAAGCATCTTAAAAAACCGAGCCGCTTAAATAATATTGGGGGCGGTGTAGAGAGAGCCAGTTTTAACGATTTGCTTGAATCTTATTCTAGGAAAGACTTTAAAAACGCCTTAATAGGATTATTTAAGCAAAAATCTTGGCCTAACGATAATAGCCAGATGGCTTCCAACCCGAAGCACTTTCTAACACATTTCAATACTTACTTAACAGCGTTTCATGATCAAAATGCTGAATTGTATGGAAAGCAAAAAACCGAAAGTATAGCATTATGAAGAACTTAGATATAAACGAATTAAATCTTAACAACGATAATGAAGAATCGTTTGAGTATGAACGTGTTTTTGCTGAGAGTTTAGTTGATCTCTCAGAAGAACTTACACTGCCGCCAACGGCATTAAGTATTGGAGACCACGAATACAAAGGTTTTAGGTATAGAAATAACACGTTTTCCTATGGTGAATTTTCCGCAATAGTTGCTGCTTCAAAAACTAAAAAAACGTTTTTTAAGTCTGCTCTAGTTGCCGCTTACATAGGAGGTCAAGCAAGCCGATATTTTCCAAATATAAGAACGCACCGGGAAGGGGAGCCCTTTATAATTGATATCGATACAGAACAGGGTGAATATTATGCTCAAAGATCCTTTAGGCGTGTTGCTGAAATGGTTGGAGAAACCTACAATAACTATTTAAGCTTTGGTTTAGAAGGTCTCGATTCCAACGAAATAGTAAGGTTCATTGATGAATTGCTGCAGGACCGAAGATATAAAGGCAATATTAAATGGATGAGTATTGATGGAATTGCTGATTTAGTGGACGATACCAATGATATTAAACAATCGGTTCAGGTAGCTAACAAGATAAAGCGGTGGCGTAGAGAAAACCAGATGCATATAAATACAGTAATTCACAAAACTTCTACTTCAGATAAAGCCACAGGACATTTAGGTAGCGCTATTCAAAAGAAGTCTGAATCAGTGATCCTGCTTAAAGATACTGATGAAAATCCAGAAGTTAAAAACAGCCCAATAAAAGTTAGTCAAGTATATTCCAGGGGAGCACCATTTGATCCTTTTCACTTCAAACTAAATGATGAAACCCTGCCGTGTGAATGTGATATTAAAAATGAAGATTGGTAATAATGGAAACGAAAAAAGCACTTCAGCGTTTAGGATGGCGGTTTTCAGAAGCTATTAAAAAAAGTGATAATAGCTTTCATATTAATAGCAATGATCTTGAAGCCTTAAAGGCTATTAACCGGGCCATACAAGAGCACCAAAAGCAGCAATATGAGCATAACGAACTGTTTGCAAAGCTTTATATCTACCTATTTCAGAAGATACTAGAGAATGACAATGCAACGGTAATGGATAAGGAGCCAAGAAGGAAAATATATAACCTCCTTAAAAAACCACTCCATAGTATTATTTCAGATTTAACCCAAAGTTTAAACGATAGCGAGCGTTATGAGGTTTTAGAGAAGGCAGGGGCTTTAATGGATCATCCAGCAATTGAATCTAATGAAAAACGCATCAACTCTACTAAGGCTATGCAAAGAGCTCTTAAAGACAATGAAAATACACAGAAATTTTTAGGGGATGTTTGGGACTATGAAACTGTTTCGGAAATAGTTCAGACCGAAATTAACCAGGCGATCAACATTTTTAAGTAATCAATTGAACCGTGTTAAACTAACATCAGTAACGTAAAATATAATCTAATGGCATTTACTAAAGAAACCGCGGCAAAAGCCGGTAGAAAGTCAAGCAGAAAAGGAAAGCCAAACAATATGAGCAAGGAATCCAGAGAGAAAATATCACTCATTGTGCAGCGAAATTTCCCAAAATTAAAGAGGGAGTTGAAAAGCCTTTCAGGTAAGGATTACTGCGATGTAATGCTCAAGCTTATGGAATACCACGTGCCAAAGCTGAATAAGACAGAGATTGTTGAGGAAGATCCAAAGGATAAAGTACCATCCAGAGAGGAGCGTGATGAGTATATCAGAAAAATACAGGCTAAAATGATTGATGATACCAATGGAAAGTATAGTTCATAGGCCAATTATAAACGAGACCCGCTAAACTAACGGAGTAGTAACAGTAAAATAGTAGTAAAATGACAAAATTCAACAGTAAGACAGCAAGGGAAGCCGGTAAAAGATCAAACCGAAAAGGCGTTCCCAATAAAAGCACAAAGGAAATAAGAGAAGCTTATCAGTTATTGGTGGAGAAAAATATTAAAAAAATGTCCACCTGGCTTAATAAGGTTGCTAAAGAAGATCCTGCCAAAGCTTTGGATATAATGCATAAGTTTTCAGATTACCTACTCCCGAAGCTAAACCGAACGGAAATATCGGACGAACGTAACGATAAGGTTTTTACTAGGGAGGAACGAGAGAAGCGTATTGAGGAGCTTATTAAGAAGAGGGATAAAAAATAGAAAGGTTTAAAGTTTCTTATTTGTTACTAAAAGTATTTAAACGCCTGATAGTCAAATAATAAAAATACCTATTATCGGAATCGAACCAATTAAATGAGCTTTTCACCATCAGAAAATATTTAAAAAATGGAAATAAGACTTTACATAAACAACTTCAAGGTTGATTTATATTCAAATCAAAAATTCGGCTACAAGAAACAAGTGAACAGCCTTAAGGATTTAGCCAGCCGACAAACTAATTACAGTTTAGGCTTTAAAGTTCCTAAAACAGCTCACAATATTTTAGGTTTTGAAGGATTGGGAATGAATATCACCGGTTCAGAATTGCCTTATAAGAAAGTGCCGGCCAGGCTATTTGTTGGTAATATCTGTATGATCTTAAAAGGTTGGGCACAGTTTATGAAAACATTCCCGGACTATCTCGATATCACTATTTACGATGGCAATATTGATTTCTTTAAGACCCTGGATAATATTGAATTTGATGAAATACCACTTCCAGAGTTATCACACAAGAAAGACTTAAGCACAATTGTAAGCAATTGGAATAATTCAAGCGATCCTTATACCTACCTGGCAGCCGACTATAACGGCCGAACACATTTTATCGATGCCGGTACTAATTACTTGAATATCGATTATCTCATTCCCTCGGTTAATATCTCATTCCTTTGGCAACGAATATTCGAAACCTTTGGATTTGAGTATAGCGGTGATGTATTCCAGGAGCCTGAATTCTTAGATACGTTCCTAACGTTTCCTAAAGGGATTGTAGCCGGGGAAGTTTCTCAAAGCGCCTTATCAGTTCAATGGGGATCTCAAAAGGTATTTTATAACACGCGTTACCCGCAATGGCTGTTTAGCAGGACTTTTAGCTATGATGATCAAGTTAATGAAGGGCAAATAATTGATAACCCGGCTGGGAATAATATGAAAGCTTTCCAAATTACAGAAACCGGGCTGTATAAAATTACCGTTACCGGGACTGTAGAGAATAAGTCTAAAAGAGGTGTTGAAGTTTATTTAAGGCTTGGAAAGAATTTAGACGGTCAGCGTGAGAGCGATATTGATACCAGCACTTTGCAGGATAAAAAAAGTATAATAAAAGACATACCCGAAGGAGTTGGAGAGGTTGCTATAAACTACGATGAAACATTAGAAGTCTCAGCAGGCGAAACCTTTACAATCATATACTACACCGGTAGCCGGGTAAAATCAGACAACACAAAATTTGATTTAGACTGGAACATTAGCCAGGTAAATAAAGAATCTGTAGATCAAGTCAAGTTCTTCAAAGGGTTAAGTCCTAAAGATTTCTTTCGTGAAATTATGTGGCGATTTGGTTTAACTCCATTCTCATCTAAAAATGAAAATAAGCTTGAGTTCTTAACCTGGGAGCAAAGGATCAACGGACCAACAGAAGATTGGAGTGATCGTTTCATATCTAAAGTTTCAGAGGAGTATGTATATGATGCCTACGCCAAAGAAAACTACTACCGGTTTAAATACAGCAATGAAGGTGATGATTTCAATGATGGAGTAATCAGGATTGACAATGAAAACCTAAAGGACAATGCAACCCTGCTTAAATCTAAAACTTATTCGGTTGAGCAAAGACCGGTGAATTATAGCATAGGCGGTTCTCAGTACCTGGTCCCTAAAATGGAACTTTGGGAGAAGGATATTAAAGATAATTCCGGCACTATTGAGTTGGAATACAAGGCCAGGGATTCCCGTTTCTACTTCATTCGCGAATTAGAAATTAATGGCATCGCTAAAGTAGGAAGTCAGCAGCTTAACAAAAAAGGAACGGCTAATAAGGTTAGAACGGCCAGGAACTGGAACTATTCCAATCAGGAAATTATAAATAATCGATACAAAGAAGTAGGGAATATTTTCAACAAAACGAAGATCATCACTATTGAACTTCTTATGAGTGCTATTGAATTCGATCAATTCGATTTAAAGCCTACTGTATTCATCAAACAGCTTGGTGCGGAATTCTTAGTGGATAGCATTACCAAAAAAGACCTAAACAGTAAAATAACACAAGCGGAACTGATTAAAATAAACCGTTAGTCACGTGCGGTAAACGTGAAATTAAAAATCAATATTAATTAAATCTACATTTGAAATGGATGAAGAAAAAAGAGAGCAACGAAGATTAAAAGACCGAGCCAGGATGAAGGTATTGGATAAAAAAATTAGAAAAATCTATGCCGAAACTGACAAAATGGAAAACGCTGATCTTAAACAGCGTGCGGAATATGAAAAGTATTCTGAAGAAAGAACTGAAATAATAAACCGCCGCATTAGCGAAGGTGCGGACTTATACTAATTATTAATTTAAATCAATCAAAATGAGCAAAAAGAGAATTTTATTAGAATTCAGAGAACAGGATTACAATGATCTAGTTCAAAGACAGGAAAAAGCTGAATCAACTTTCAAAGAATTGGTAAACTATTGTGAACAGACTTTAGAGATCGAAATTGAGGATTTTAATTCCTTTAATGAAAGTCCTAAACAGTACTGTATTGATGCCTATTGGAAAAAATACGGTTTGCAATTTGGAAATGCACCTGTGAAAAAAGAAAAAGCAATGAATCTAACGGGGTGGAGTGATTCAAAATTCGATTCACTATTACACAGTGCTAAAATTGCATTAAGTGGAGTTGGTGCCCCAAACCTCACTATTCTACCTAATGAGTTGAAATTTAAAATAGACCGCGAAGAATTTAAAACCTATTTGCGAGAGGAAGATGAGGAGATGTACAACCTAACCGCTGAATTCATTGATATGGCAAATAAGATGGAGCAGGCAGGCGGAAAAGCTGCCTGGTACCTTGCCAGATACTATCCCTCCTTAGCAGTTGATGGAGAAAACAACCTTACACACAGCAAGTATTATTTTAAAGAAACGGCTGAACAAAGAAAAAGAAGTATGTTTTCAACAATTAGTTAACATTATTCCCCCTGGTCAAAAGCTGGCCAGGGCTTTTAATCATCAATCAAAAACTAAATTACAATGAAAAATAAAGAGCTACAGAGAGCCGCTAATAATATAGGTATCTCAATAGGAAAATTTAAAAAGGAACTTTCTGAATATGAATTCAATCATAAAATCAAAAAACAACGGGAAGCTAAAAAAGAGTTAAGCGGCTCTAAGCCTGAAAGCTTCAAAAAAAATCAAGGCTTTTGGGCTAGGTTCAAAACGAAAAGGAAAGCCAAGGGAGATCGTATTGCAGATAAAATTCAAAAACAAAGGGAAGCCCGGAACCCAAAACCAAAAAAGAAAGAAATAAAGGATCCAAAAAAAGTGCGATCACGTCCGTTTACACTAGGATAAAGCCGTATATTTACAATTAGTCTTTTCGAATCATTTCATTTTTTGTGAAAAAGCCCCAGTACAGAAATGTGCCGGGGCTTTTTGCATTTTAATTGATTACGGCAAAAAAGTAATACATTCATTTACTTTACCAGATTCTAATTTTTAAAATGATGCTGCATTAAAAGCTTTTTGTAGTATGCCTTTCGCTCCAAGCTTGTTTTTGGTTTTTTCTTTTCAATAGCTTCTGGCACCTCATTTATAAGCCTGCATAGCTTCTCTTTTTCCTCTGGGCTTAATTGCTCTAAGGATGGTTTTAGAAATTCGTAAACCTGTTTAGCATCCATAATATAAAATCTATTAGTTATCGTCCGAGCCAGTAACCGAACCCTCGTCCAAGCGGTCTAATTTAAGCTCACCTATCTTACTATACTTACCGTCCATTTCCACATAAATAGCACGTTCAGGAGCTTCTTTAGTAGAGTTGAATAATTCCTTAATATCTACATCTAAGTAGTCAGCAATAGCTTTTAAATCCTTACCAGAGGGGAAAGACTTTCCATTTATCAAATTAGATGCAGTGTTTTTACTGAAGCCTAAATCTTCGGCAAACTGTTTCCCAGTGATCTTGCGCTCTTTTAAAAGCTCTTTAAGTCGTAATAAATTCATTTTATAAAGTTTGATTTAGACAAAAATACAAATTGTTTTGGTACTTATTAGATATTTATACCAAATTGTTTTGGAAGGGATCACAAAATGATTTACATTTGTAGTATAATAATCACAAAATGATTTGTACTATGAAAAATTTACTTAGAAAATTAGGTCTTATGATGGGATGGAAACAGAAAGACCAAATATCCCTGGATGAATATATAGTTTCAATCCGGCCAAAGAGAATAGAGCTTTCCCGAACAGCCATACCGGTTTATGATGAAGATATAATTCATAGTAGGAGAAACAATGATGATAACGGACCCGAAGAGGCTGGATGCCTTGTACCGGCTTAATATTTATAGTTATGAAAGCTAATCAATTTAAATCGTCAATTTCAGAAGTTAAAGATCTTCTAAGAGGTAAAATTTTAACTCTCGAATTTATGAATGAAAAAGGCAGGGTTAGAAAAATTCAATTCAGCTCATTAAAAGCTTTTGGCAATGCGGTTTTGAAACTGGAGCAAATGGGGGCGGGTTTCAATATTGTAAAAGTTGGAAATGACTTTACAGAAAAAGGGATTTACAAACCTTCAGAGCTATCAGCAATATTAAAAAGAGGTTCCTGGAATGAGGTTTTTTTCTACGCGACCACTGTAAAAGCTTAATCAAAAATAACAATCACTTAAAATTCAAAATTATGCAAATCTCAAAATCAACTTTCAGAAGTAGAGTTTTTCACTGGGCACACGAACTAGTAAAGAGTACTGGCAAATCCTTTTCGGTATGTCTAGCAAAAGCCTGGTCACTCTATAGACTACGAAAGCGAATGACAAATGAAACCGTAAAGATCGCTTTTGAAAAAGTGGATGGATCACTAAGGATCGCTTATGCCACCCTGCAAAATACAGGTGATAAAGTAAAAGGAACGGGAAAGCCAAATTATAAAACGCTGCCTTATTACGATACCCAGGCACAAGGTTTTAGATCCTTCAAGTTAGAAAACTTTGTAACGGCTTATTAAGCTTTAAGAACATTAAAAATATAGAATATAAAATATAATCTAAAAAATAAATTTATGATTTTAAGTAGCACATCTTGGAAAGAACAAACAGAATTAATGAAAGAAAGAACCTTTGATTATATGGTTCTCGAAACGAAGATTTACGAATTTACCGAAGATAAGGATAGGCTTCAACCTGGGGTTTATATCGCCAACCTATGCAATATTCTTAGAATGGTTAATGAATCATTCGATAAGGCCGGAATCCCTGGGAAAATTGAGTTCTCCATTATGGGGGAAGTGTTGACTTCTATTTACACTGATACATCACTTAATAATGAACAGCTAGAAAGGTTTTTTGCACTGAACCAAAAAATGGAAAAGACGGCTAGAGCTTTTCAGGGGATTTCTACGATGGTGGATGATCTGTATTTCTCTAGTGAGATAATTCAGCATATGATCGGATTTGATGTTAATAGGCAGCAACAGTTTAGAAATATAGATGAAAACAAATATGGTCGAACAGATGAAAGCTTCTTTGAGCTGTACTTTGATTTTTTAGAGGGTAAAATGACAGTTCAAGAATTTAAGAAAGAAGGAGTTGAGGTAATGGAGAAGGGATTGGAGCGAGCCAAAGAAGAAAGTTTAAAAGCATAACATTTAACCATTAAAAAGATAGCCATGATAATATTACACCGTATAGATCAACGAGAAATAAATATTGTAGGATGCGAAAGCCGGTTAACTCCGGCTAAGATCCAAGGGGTAGCAGATCAGAAGAAAATAAAAGACTATTCCGTTAAAGAAAACAAAGTTTTTTCAGATGAGTGGAGACCCAAATTTGAAAGTTTTGAATATTTGATTTCCTATTGATAAAAGTAAAAATGTTAAACCGTTTTGAGTTCTGTAAAATAATCAAACGTTAATTTCCGCATTTCGGCCTGCAAGATGTGTATTTGTAGTCACAATTTCGTTGAAATTACAAATACGTGCCTACCAGGGTAGGGGTAAAAGTTTGATTCGCAACTCATAAAACTGGAAAAAATGTCTTATTTTAACACTTAAAATCTTTCGACATGGTGAACTGGGAGAAGCTTTTGGCGATAATAAACAGTCCAGAGAATGACGGTAGAGACTACGGCCCATTAATCCGAGAAATACTTGGATCACTTTCTATTGAAACGCTAATAAAATTATTATCTATAGCTGAAAAAGAAAATCTCAAGACATTAAAGCCACGTTTAATCAAGGAAATTGAAAAGAGAAGTTCTGATTTTCCGAAGAGTTGAAAAACTTCAGTCAATTTGGTAATTCTTGTTACTATTTTGTTACTCAAAAATTACAAACCCCTGTAAAAACTGGGTTTACAGGGGATTTTACGTACCCCGAGTAGGTTTTTATCCAACTGCAGTGATTATATGCTCTGTATCGTTAAAAGTGAAGGTGTCGCCTTCTTTTTTACCTTCCATTTTTTTATAAATGGGAGCATCTGTAGAAATCACATAAACGGTGCTTCCATCATCCATAGCAATTTCGCCAATTGGAGCGGCGATAAAATAGAAGTTTTTCTGGGTTTCTACCACGCTTCCAAAACTAATGGCTTCGCTGTGAAGATCCTGGTCTATACGACTAAGACTTTCTTTCATTTCCCGGGCATTGTTTAATCGTGAAGCATTTTTCTCGAAATTGCCGAGTAATTCTCCCTTGTTATCCTCATCATAATCTGTTTTTACATCATTGGCATCCATAGATTCTTTGATGAGGTCCATTTCTTTTTGGTAGCGTTCAATCTGCTCATTCACGCTGTCTAAACATTTAAAATAAAGTTCTTTCTTATTACTTACCATATTAATTTTTTTGATTTTTCTAAATTTAAATAACCTTAAGGGCTTCAAAGAATATTTAGGAAAAATTTAATTTATAATATAAGTTTTAAAGCTTATAAAGTATAAATATAAGTTTATAGGCTTATAAAAGTGGTTTATAAGTTTTAAAACTAATAATTTGTATATTTGAAGTATGATAGCCGTAATTACCGCCGATCTTATTGATTCAAGTCTGTATTCAAGAACACTTTTAAATAACGTTTTAAAAGTACTGAATGCCGAATTCGATAATGTGCAACAAGAATGTCCAAACGATGATTTAAAATTTAAGATTTATCGTGGCGACAGCTTTCAGGGGGTGACGACAAACCTAAAATTAGCACTTCAAATAGCCCTTCGCCTTAAAAGCTGTCTCAATAAAATAAAGGTAGAAAGGGAAGAAGAAGTGTCCCGGGTTGATGCAAAATTTGCCATTGGCATTGGTAGCTTTGATTTTAAAGCAGCAACCCTGGCCGAGTCTAACGGACAAGCTTTCCAGTTTTCTGGTAGAACTTTAGATGAGATGAAAAATGACACCAGACGTATTCGCTTAAAAACAACTTCAGAAAATATTAATGCTGAATTTGAAGCGAGTTTATTTTTGTTAGATGCCATTATGGAGAAATGGAGCCGCGCTTCAGCCGAAGTCGTTTATTATTTATTGCTGGAAATGAAGGAAACCGAGATAGCTGAAGCTTTAAGTATTAGTCAGTCGGCTGTAAACCAGCGAAAAAAGGCCTGTGGTTGGGAAGCAATTTCAGTTTTATTAAAGCGTTTTAAAACTACTGTAGCCGAAACTTTCTAATTATGGAAAATGCGATTCTTATTTTATTCCAATTGTTATTGGCCCATATTTTAACCGATTTTGTGCTGCAACCCACCCGGCTGGTAAAACAAAAGCGAAGTAAAAAAGCAGGTTCCTGGTTCTTGTACGTTCACTCTTTTCTTGCCGGTTTGCTTACTTATCTTTTTCTGCAACAATGGGAATTATGGTATATTCCAGTTATCATCACAATTACCCATTTTTTTATAGACTTATGGAAGCTTCAGTATAAAAAAGACAGCCTAAAACTTTTTCTTATCGATCAGCTCTTGCACTTTTTGGTTATAATTGCTGTTTGGGTTTATCTTATCCAGGGTTTTTCTGTAGTAATACCATTTATTACTACTGTATTTTCCTCTCCAAATTTCCTGGCAGTAATTATTGGTTATTTATTGGTGATCTTTCCCGCCGGCTTTATAATTGGCAAGGCCACCCAGAGATGGCATAGCGAGATTATGGTAAACGGGGAAAGCAACAGCCTGGAAGCCGCGGGACGTTATATTGGCATTTTTGAAAGAATATTGGTTCTCACTTTTATACTTACCCAAAATTTTTCAGCCATTGGTTTTTTAATTGCTGCAAAATCTATTTTACGTTTTAGTGATAAAACCGATGCCAGTGCAAGAAAACAAACAGAATACGTGCTTATAGGAACATTAATGAGTTTCGCAATTACCATTTTTATAGGGCTGCTAGTACGCCATTTCCTCTTCTAAAAGTTGTATTTGGCTTTGTAAACGTTCTTTTACAATGTTCATCATCCGTTTATTTAAGGATGAAGAATTTTTAATGTAATCTTCAAATTCAGCCAGGGTAAACTGGCCAAT
Organism: Salegentibacter echinorum; assembly: GCF_900129445.1. Classification (GTDB taxonomy): domain Bacteria; phylum Bacteroidota; class Bacteroidia; order Flavobacteriales; family Flavobacteriaceae; genus Salegentibacter; species Salegentibacter echinorum. Next base: position 83,373 of record NZ_FQVT01000009.1, on the reverse strand, counting down.
AATAATTCCTTTTAGGCTATTTCTAAATTTAACATCCTTTTGAATGGCGTTTTCAATATAAATGTGTCGTTGTTCTAATTTAAGTTCGTAGAACTTATTTTTATGCTTTTTAATATAATTCCTGAAAACAGCAAGTAAGAGGTCATTTTGAAGTTTAGCGATGGGTCGTAAAGTTTTATTCTGAAACTGTTCGTTTAAGCTCATGTTTTCTGAAACTTTGGCCGAAGGAATTTCTGGCCTAAGATTTACTAATTGAAGGTCACGTGATTTCATAAGAACTGTCTTTTTCTAAATGTACCAAACTTTAATCTATCAAGTTTACCCATGTCTAAAGAATTGTAAACGAGTTATAAACATTCCCACACGTTAAAATCCTCTTAATCGCCCTGTGAAACAGGTTCTTATTTTTATCTTTAGAAGAAACCAAAATGAAATAAACCAATGATAATTTCTAAAAACCCATATACAGGAAAAGAAATCACTAAGCACGAAGAAGCTGGCGAAAAAGAAGTAGATAAAGCCATAGATAAAGCACATTCCCGGTTTAAAAGCTGGCGGGAAACTACATTTGCCGAGCGTAGTAAATTAATGAAAGCCGCTGCTAAAGAATTAAAAGATAATGCCAGGGAGTATGGTGAAACCATAACCGCAGAAATGGGGAAACCCATCACCCAGGCAATTGCAGAAATTGAAAAGTGTGCCTGGGTTTGTGAATATTATGCCGAAAATGCCGAATCGCATTTGGCGCGTGAAACCATAGAGACCGATGCTAAAAAAACCTATGTAAGTTATGAACCCATGGGAGTGGTACTGGCCGTGATGCCGTGGAATTTTCCTTTCTGGCAGGTTTTTAGATTTGCAGCACCCGCTCTAATGGCTGGAAATATTGGAATTTTAAAACATGCCAGTAATGTAATGCTTTCAGCTAAAAATATTCAAAAAGTTTTTGAAAGAGCCGGTTTTCCCAAAGATTGTTTCCAAACTTTAGCTATTGGTAGTAAGAAAGTAGAATATATTTTAAGGAATAAAAAAGTGAAAGCAGTTACCTTAACCGGTAGTAAACCTGCCGGAAGTAGCGTAGCGTCTATTGCCGGGGATGAAATTAAAAAATCGGTGCTGGAGCTTGGTGGCAGCAATGCCCTGGTAGTATTTAAAGATGCTAATATTGCTGAAAGTGTTAAAACCTGTGTGCAGGCAAGATATCAAAATACAGGACAAAGTTGTATTGCCGGTAAACGCTTGCTTCTACATAAAGATATTGCAGAAGAATTTCTAAAAGAATTTACCCAACAAGTAAAAGACTTAAAAACCGGCGACCCTATGAACGAGGATACCTTTATAGGTGTTATGGCAAAAGAAAATCTAGCTGAAGAGCTGGAAAAACAGGTAAAAGACTCGGTTGCCAAAGGAGCTAAAATTAGCCTGGGCGGAAAACGAGACGGTGCCTATTTTGAGCCTACCATTATTACTGGAGCAAAAGCAGGAATGCCTGTTTTTGATGAAGAGACTTTTGGGCCTGTGATTTCAGTGACCGAATTTCAAGAGGATCAGGAGGCTGTAGATATGGTAAATTCTTCAGACTTCGGACTTGGAGTTTCTATTTTTACTGAAGACGATGATTTTGCGATGAAACTGGTACCTAAGTTTGAAGATGGCGCTGTCTTCGTTAATGAATTGGTGAAGAGTGATCCGCGTTTGCCTTTTGGGGGAACAAAGATTTCTGGTTACGGCCGGGAGTTGTCTAAGCACGGCATACAGGAGTTTACCAATAGAAAAACCGTTTATTTTAACCAGTATTAGTTTTTTTAATGAAGTTTGGCAAAGTAGAACATCCAGAAACTATAGATTTTTCATTACCACCTACGCATCCACAAACTGTAGAAGTGCTAAATAAAAGCGGAGATACAGGTTTTAAAGATGTGAGAATAGGTTGTGCAAAATGGAACCGAAAAGACCTTAAAAACTTTTATCCCAGGGGAACAAAAGACGAGCTTGTTTATTACTCTTCACAGTTTAATAGTATTGAGTTTAACGGTTCTTTTTATAGGATGTACCCAGAAGAGCAGTTTCAAACCTGGTATGAAAAAGCCGATGAAAATTTTAAATTTTTCCCAAAGGTACCACGTGTAATAAGTCATTTAAAACGTTTAAATGAAACCGAAAATTTATCCGATGATTTTGTGAAAAACCTACTTCAATTAAAAGAAAAATTGGGTACCGTTTTTTTGCAAATGCCCGGGAATTTTGCGCCAAAGTTTATAGAAAGATTAGATGCGTTTTTTGAGCATTGGCCAAAGGAAATACCACTTTCCGCAGAATTAAGACACGAAGATTGGTATGCAGATCAAACGGTGGCAAATGAACTGTATGATATTCTTAGAAAAAGAAACATAGCACATATAATTACCGATACGGCCGGCAGACGCGATCTTATTCATATGCGGTTAAGCAATACCACGGCGTTTATAAGATATAATGGCGCTAATCACAGTTCAGATTATACAAGACTGGACGATTGGTTGGAACGCCTGGGAGAGTGGCATAAAGAAGGATTGGAAAATGTGTATTTTTTTATTCATCAGAATGTAGAAGAAGCTTCTCCTTTACTTTCAGCATACTTCATTAAAAAGTTCAACAAAAAATTCAAAACAAATATAAAAATACCTAAAACATTAGATTAACATGGAACAGCAAAAAGTATCAGTAACCGTAGATAGCGTAGTCTTTGCTAATTTTAATGACGAATTTCAAGTATTGCTTATTAAAAGAAAAAAAGATCCTTATGGAGAACAATGGGCATTGCCGGGAGGTTTTATTAACGAAAAAGAAGACCTGGAAACTGCCGCAAAACGAGAACTAAAAGAAGAAACCGGCCTGGAAATAGAAACTATGGAACAGGTAAGGGCTTTTGGCGCACCGGGTCGTGATCCCAGGGGACGTACTATCTCCATCGCTTTTGTATCTAGAATCTTTGAAGAACGAGAATTAAAACCGGGAGATGATGCTTCTGAAGCGATTTGGGTAAGAGTAGATGATTTGCCCGAGCTAGCATTTGATCACGCCGAAATTATTGAAGCCGCAAGAAGGTATCTTTAGTATTTAATCGCGGGGCAATAGCAAGGGATTTAATTCCATAGGGCTTGCCTCAAAACAAAAGAAAAAACACGATTAATTTAGAATCTTGTTTTTTCAAAAACATATTGCTCAATTAAATAAGAAGCTCTCCAAAAAGATTTTCAATCTTTAGGGTAGAGAATAACTAAATTTTCAACCTTAAAAATTGGATTTCATTTTTGGACGGCTTCTTTACTAAAGATTTTGTAATTGTTGATAAAGTTTTTCACAGCCTAATTTTTATAATTAATTTTGAAGAAAAACATGAGATTTCACACGAGAAAATGGATTAAGCCAGAAGACCTAAACCCCAACGGAACCTTATTTGGAGGAAAATTATTGGCCTGGATAGACGAAGAGTGCGCATTATATAGCATCATCCAATTAGAGAATTCTAAGTGCGTTACAAAATATATGAGTGAAATTAACTTCCAGAATTCTGCCAAAGAGGGTGACATTGTGGAAATTGGTGTTGAAGTAATAAAGTTTGGAAAAACTTCACTTACGCTCAAATGTGAAGTTAGAAATAAAATGACACGCTCAACCATTATTACTATTGAAAAAGTAATTATGGTAACTTTAGATGAAAACGGAAAACCAAAACCGCACGGTAAAACCAAGGTCGAATTTGTAAAAGACAGGCTAAAGGATAACAAAGCAAGCATCCCGAGAGACTAAATTTCTTAAAGGGATTAAAGCTTTTCGCAATTAATAACGATTTTTTCTTCCTTAGCGTTGGTAGTGAAAAAAAGATAAGTATCGCCACCATCTTTTATTCTTAGCTTTTTGCGCAGTTGCGCTACCGTATCTGGGAAATTTCGGGTTGTAATATTTGCTTTACTCCCTTTAAACATCTTTTTTAGAACTGAAGCTTTATAATTTTGAATTTCTTTTATCTTAAATCTTCTACCAGGGAAATTTTTTATTTCGTAAGAAGTATATAAATGAGAATTGGGATGCAGTTTTGAAGTTTTTGTCTTTGAAGCGAGATCATCAAAAAGCCCACTCTTCATAATAGCCGCATTCGGTTCAAAAAGATAATTTTGAGGTAAGGCGTACTGAACATCGGCTTGTAAGTTCAAATTTAAGCTACCGTTGAACCGCTCTGTTTCATTTTTCTTAAAATTCAAGGTCTTAATTTTCACCTGGTCTTTCTCACTTTTATCTAACAACCACAACAACTCTTTAACCTCGTTTTTAACTGCAATAATATGAATCTCGGAGACGTGCTTTAGCGCTTTAATACCCGCCTGAAGATCTAAAAGCGGAGAGGTTTTTATTAGGATAAGATCGCTTTTGCTTGTTAATAAGGCAAGGTTATCGGGAACATTTGGCAAATAATCTTCCAGTTGAAAGATCCTGGCACCTGTGAAATCCCTTCTGGCGGGATCTATATAAATACAATCAAAACGCTTATCGGTATGCTTAAGATATTCAATACTGTCGCCTATAGTAAAATCTATATTTTCGCAGCCTAATTGCTTTAAATTATGGGCGGCTATTTTAGATAATTCGGGATTTAGTTCACAATGAACTACCTTCTTAAATTTTTTAGCAAAATAAAAACTGTCTATGCCAAATCCACCGGTGAGGTCTATTAGTTTGTCACCGCTCACCAACGATGCTTTATATTTTGCGGTAACTTCAGAAGAAGTTTGTTCTAAATTAAGTTTTGGCGGATAATAAATTTTAGGAGTATTAAACCAAAGCGGTAACTTTTCTTTCGCTTTTTGTAGGCCGGTTAATTGCTGCGCGAGTTCTGAAGAATTAACTTTGAGAAAAGGACTCTTTTTAAGCGCTATCGCAGCAGCCATGTTTTTTAAATTCGCTCTTAGAAACTTTTGTATTTCGGGTTGTAAAAGCGCTATATTCAAAATTTAGAGATCGCGGGTTAGTCGTTTTACAATTTTATATTCACTAAGGGACTCTTTGGCAATCACTTTTAATGCAGTGTAAAAAGGTACTGCTACCACCATCCCCATAATACCAAAAATAATTCCCGAAATTAAAATAACAAGAAAAATCTCCAGGGGATGCGATTTGACACTAGCACCAAAAATCATAGGTTGAGAAATCATATTATCAATAAGCTGACATATAGAATAACCCAACATAATATAACCTAATTTAGGTAAAATTATCGAAGAAAAATCTGCTCCCAGGTTACTCGAAATTACAAATAATGCCATTAGAATTCCGGCAAAAAGTGGACCCAAATAAGGCACTAAATTTAGAAAGGCACAAATAAAGGCTATTGCTATGGGATTATTTATTTCAAAAACGCTAAGTAAAATAGCATATAGTACAAATAGCACTGTTATTTGTAAAGTTAATCCAACGAAGTAGCGTGATAAAAGGATTTTAATTTTATTAAAAACCCGTTGAAATTTCTGTTCAGAACCCCGGTTGGCAAATACGAGAATACTGTTTAGCATTAATTTGCTATCCTTCAGAAGGAAAAAAGAAATAAAAATAATAGAAAAAATAGCAATTAAAGTAGCGCCCAAAATACTAAATACATTATTTAATAGTTTGGGTACCGCGCTAATATCAAAATTCCTAATAAACTCACTGTTTTTTAAACCTTCTACCAGGTTAATTTCTCTCACTCCCAGGTAATTATTCACCTGGTTGTTAAGCTCGTTAAGGTCGCTTTTAAAGGCTTCAATATCAATTTGAGCGAGGTATTGGCTCTGTTCTACCACAATGGGCACAAAAACAAATATAATTCCTACAATAATGGCGAGTACCAGGATAAGTACCAGGATCACCGAGAGTTGGTTAGGAATTTTTAAACGATGTTTTAGAAAGATTACCACAGGCCTTCCTACCAAAGAAATTACCGCAGCAATAGCGATATATACTAATACCGATTGAATTTCGTATAGAAAATAGAGCAAAAGAACAATTCCAATCATTATTCCCGTTGCCCTTAAAATGCCTAATGTAATAGCTTTTGAGTTCACGCCGTAAATATATTATTTCTTTGCGAAAGCAAAGATTGTTTTTGAAATTTCATAGAGTGCAATTCCACAAGCTTGCGCTACATTCATGCTACTGTTATTCCCAAACATATTTATATGCAATTGTTGCTCTGAAATTTCCAAAAGTCCTTCCTGAATTCCCGATACTTCATTTCCCAGAATGAGTATTACGCCTTCTTTTTCGTCGGAAAGTTCAAATTCTTGTATAGGAATACTTTCTGAAGTTATTTCTATAGCACAAAGCTGGTACTTATTTTTTATATTCCTACAAAAATCTGTTGCATTTTCAATAGTTTCAAAAGCAACCGTTTTATGAGTATTTCTTGCCGTTTTTTGTAGTCTTCTGCTTCCCAGGTTTGGTGCAGTACCCGAAAAAACGATCTTTTCAACATTAAATGCATCGGCGATTCTAAAAATACTGCCAATATTGGCTTCTCCCGCGACATTATCTAAAAGAAGAATAATAGGAGATAGCTTTTTGCTGAATTTCTCGTCAAAATGGGAAAGTTGTTTCATCAAATAAACTTAATTTTCAAAAACGTATTTTAAAATATTAGCTCCCATTTTTAAAGCTTTTAACCTTACCTCTTCAGGATCGTTATGAACTTCCTGACTTTCCCAGCCGTTGCCCAGGTCACTCTCATAAGTAAAAAGGCAAATCAACCTGTTTTCATCATAATACCCAAAAGCCTGCGGGGGTTTATTATCGTGTTCATGAATTTTTGGCAAGCCATTGGGAAATTTATAAAACGAACTAAAAATAGGATGATTAGCAGTGAGTTCTTCCCAGGTTTTGTCTGGAAAAATCTTGTCTAATTCTTTTTCTAAATATTTGCGCATTCCATAATTGTCATCAATATGAAGAAAGCCGCCGCTAAGCAAATACTTTCTAAGGTTCTCTGCTTCTTCTTGAGAGAAGATCACGTTGCCGTGCCCTGTCATATGAACAAAAGGATACTGGAAAATCTCTGTGCTACCGGGTTTAACGGTAATTGGTTTTGCTGCTATGGTAGTATTTATATGCTCATTGCTAAAGTTAATTAGATTAGGTAGGGAAGTGGGATTGGCATACCAGTCGCCACCACCGTTGTATTGTAGTAAAGCGATTTGTTGCGCAGAAATTGGACTGCCCAATAAAGCGATACTAAGAAGTAAGAAATATTTTTTTATGGAAAGCATCCTGGTAAAATTAAAAATAAATAAACAGCAAAAAAACTATTCCATATTTATAAGGGAAATAGTATGGCAGGCAACAATAGCGGCAGTTTCAGTTCTTAATCGGCTTTCGCCCAGGGTAACCGCCTCCCAGTTGTTTGCCAGGGCTGTTTTTATTTCTTCAGGAGAAAAATCTCCCTCGGGGCCAATAAGGATGCTAATTTTTTCTCCCGATTTTGCTTTAGACTTTAAAGACACTCTTTGCAGTTCATCTTCGCAATGCGCTATAAATTTCTGACCTTTTATTTCAGCATTCATAAATTCTGAAAAATTCTTTGGTTCATTTAACTTTGGCAAGCTAAAATGCAGGGATTGCTTCATCGCGCTTTGCAGTACCCGGTTATAGCGTTCTAGTTTAACGACTCTTCGTTCGCTATGGTCGCAAATTATGGGTGTGATCTCATCTACACCAATTTCAGTAGCTTTTTCCAAAAACCATTCATACCTATCATTCATCTTTGTAGGTGCTACTGCCAGGTGTAAGGTGTAAGTTTTAGCTTTTTCAGTTTCAGTTTTCAAAATAGTGGCCACACACTTTTTTTGGCTACATTCAAGGATTTTTGCCGAAAACAAGCTGCCTTTTCCATTGGTTACCTTTAAAATATCGCCTTCTTTTTTACGCAAAACTTTGGCAATATGTCTGCTTTCATCTTTTGGGAAAACAATTTGTTTATCGGTTTTTTGGATATTTGGCGTGTAAAAAAGCTGCATGCGTTAAAATTTATATCGTGCTTTGGCGGTTATAGAGAAATCTGAAAAATCTTTTTCTAAATATTTGTAGTGACCGGCAATTGCGATCATCGCAGCATTATCTGTGGTGTATTCAAACTTTGGAATAAAACAATCCCAACCATAGTTCTTTTCGGCGTCCAATAAAGCATTTCTTATCCCAGAATTCGCCGAAACCCCACCGGCAATGGCTATTTGATTAATTCCGGTTTCTTTTACGGCTTTTTTTAGTTTATCCATTAGAATTCTAACGATAGAAAATTGAATGGAAGCGCAAATATCTTTAAGGTTTTCAGCCACAAAATTGGGATTTTCTTTAGTTTGCTTTTGCACAAAATAAAGCACTGAAGTTTTGAATCCGCTAAAACTAAAATTTAATCCGGGTACTTTAGGATTGGGAAAAGGAAAAGCCTTAGGATTTCCTTCATGAGCATATTTATCGATTAAGGGACCACCGGGATAGGGCAATCCTAAGATTTTAGCGCTTTTATCGAAAGCTTCGCCCACGGCATCATCTGTAGTTTCGCCAATAACTTCCATTTTAAAATAATCTGAAACCTTTACAATTTGGGTATGGCCGCCGCTAATGGTCATCGCCAGAAATGGAAATTCCGGTTTTTTATAATCTTTTTCTTCAATAAAATGTGCTAAGATGTGAGCTTGCATATGGTTTACAGCGATAAGGGGAATCCCCAAACCCAGCGAAAGGGACTTGGCAAAAGAAGTGCCAACGAGTAAAGAACCCATTAGCCCGGGACCTTGTGTAAAAGCAATTGCAGATATATCTTTTTTACCGATATTTGCCCTGGCTATAGCCTGATGAATTACCGGTACTATATTTTGCTGGTGTGCACGGGAAGCAAGCTCGGGAACAACCCCGCCGTATTTTTGGTGAACTTCCTGTGTGGCAACAACATTAGATAATATTTTGCCGTTATGTAATACCGCGGCAGCAGTATCGTCACAAGAAGATTCAATCCCTAATATGTAAATATTTTGTGGAGCCATTGAGAAATAAGGGGCATAGAAATTGTTAATATATTGTGCAAAGTTAAAACATAAAAGCGTATCAAAAAATTCTGGAAAATATTAACTAGAACCGTGGTTGCGCTGGTTTTGCTTTTTATCATCATTTTGATCACTTTTTCAATTCCGGCGGTTCAAACCGGGGTAGCTACTAAACTCACTGAGACACTTAGGGAAAATAACGGTGTAAATATCAATATAGACCGGGTGAGCATCACCTATTTTGGGAAGGTGCAGATTAACGGAATTTACATTGAAGATCACCATAAAGACACCCTCATTTTTACCAAAGAGTTGCGTACTTCTGTTCTTGGTATTTCTAATATAATGAGGAATCATCCTAAATTTGGCAAAACCTATCTTAGAGGGCTGGATTTAAATATGCGGAAGTATAAAGGGGATGAAAAAGATAATTTAGGTCTATTTATAGATAAATTAAGCGGCACACCTTCAGGTGACACTACGCGCTTCGAGTTAGAGATAGACCATGTGGAGATTAGTGATTCAGAATATAGCTTTATTAATGAGGAAGCCATCAATCCCGAGTTTGTCGTTTTCGACAGTTTAAATATTCACGCCAAAAACCTTAAAATTAGTGGACCCCAGGTAGATGTAGCCGTAAACAGGCTGCAGGGAAATATGAAAAGAGGTTTAAAAATAAATGAATTAAGCACCAACTTCTCTTATAGTCCCGAGCGGATGCTTTTTGATGATTTAGTTTTGCAAACAAAACAGTCCCGGGTGCAGGCTAACCTGAAATTTGCTTATGGTCTTGACGGTTTTTCAGATTTTGAAAACCGGGTTGTGATTACCGGGACATTTCATGAATCTATTGTTTCCAGTAGTGACCTACAGGCTTTTTATGAGGATTTTGGGGCAAATCAAATTTTTGAACTCTCAACTAAATTTGAAGGAACTTTAAACGATTTTGATCTTCCCAATTTACAACTTACCGGGATGGATCGCAGTAGGGTTGCAGGAAATGTAAACATAAAAGGAGCTTTTACAGATGGCGGAAAGGATTTTAGACTTACCGGCGATTTTTTAGATTTTGATACTAACTATTATGATTTGGTAAATTTATTGCCCATAGATTTAAAAGGGAAATTGCCCGAAAGCCTTATTGAATTTGGAAATCTTAATATGCGTGGTAAGGCCGTTGTAACGAGTTCCAATTTAAATACCGACGTTAAGATTGAAACGCAACTGGGTTCTGCCAATGCCAATGTAGTGATGCGGGGTTTTAACAGCCCCAGTAATGTTCATTATAAAGGTAAACTTATTTTTGAGGACGTGAATGTTGGCAAACTGGCAGAAAAAGAGAGTCTGGGCAAAACCAGTTTTAACCTTAATATTGACGGTAGTGGTTTTGATGCCGATAATTTAAATGCTGAATTAAAAGGTCAAATCTCGAAGCTGGAATTTAATAATTATACCTACCGTGATATTAGGGTGATAGGAAATCTTCGAAATCCTATTTTTAATGGTTTACTTAGAGCCAACGACCCTAATCTTCAAATGGAATTTAATGGCCTGGCAGATCTTTCTAAAGATATAAATACTTACGATTTTGAAGCTTCTGTAGGTTATGCAGATTTAAATATGTTGAATTTTGTGACTAGCGATAGTCTCTCCATTTTTAAGGGTGACGTGATCATGAATATGAAAGGCAGCAATATAGATAATGCTTTTGGGAAAATTATGCTGCTCAACACTTCCTATCGCAATCAAAATGATTTGTATTATTTTGATGATTTTAATATTACTTCCAGTTTCGAAGGTCCTGTTAGAACCTTAACCATCAACTCGCCAGATGTGATAAGTGGCGAAATAAAGGGGGATTTTAACCTTTCAGAAATTAGACCTTTAATTGAGAACTCTTTGGGGAGTATTTATACCAATTACAAACCCAGAACCATTACAAATAACCAGTATATGGAGTTTGATTTTGATATTTACAACAAGATTGTAGAGGTTTTTTATCCTGAAATAACTTTAGCTCCAAACACCTTTATTCGCGGCAATGTTTCTTCAGACGAATCGGAATTTAAAGTAAACTTCCGTTCGCCAAAAATTGACCTCTTTGGGAATATGATGGAAAGCGTAAACTTAAATGTGGATAATACCAACCCAATTTACAATACCTATTTTGAAGCCGATAGTGTGGCGACAGATCTGTATAGCTTTTCAGAATTTAGTTTAATTAATGTGACGCAACAGGATACTCTTTTTGTGCGGTCTGAATTTCAGGGAGGGAAAACCAATAGTGATCTATTTAACATCAATCTTTTCCATACCATTAATGAAGAGAACAAGTCGGTAATTGGCATACAACGGTCTGATCTAACTTTTAAGGATAATACCTGGTATATTAATGAAGAAGGCAATAAAAGCAATAAGATTGTTTTTGATCTTTCTCTAAATGATATTGCTATAGATTCTCTGGTGATGAGCCACAAAGAAGAAGAAATTCGGTTAAGCGGGGTGATGCGAGATTCTACCTTTAAGGACTTCAAGATGGAATTTGATAATGTAGATGTAGGTAAGATAAGTCCGCAAATTGATAGTCTAAGGCTTGCAGGGACGTTAAACGGAAAACTGGACCTGTTGCAGGAAAATGGTGCTTACTTCCCTAATACCAATTTAAAAATAGATTCTTTGCAGATAAATGATAATGCCCTGGGAGATCTAAATCTTGCTGTAGAAGGAAACAAAAACCTCACTAATTACAGTATTGATGCCAATTTGATAAGAGATGGTGAAAAATCCTTAAATGCACTTGGCGATATTAATGTGAGCGGAAATGAACCCAATATCGATTTAGATATTAATTTAGCCCAGCTTAATATGGCTGCTTTTAGTCCTTTAGGTGGTGATGTTTTAAATAATATTCGTGGAGCGGCATCGGGAAAGGCAAAAATTTCGGGAAATTATAAGAATCCAGATTTTTCAGGAGAACTAAATCTTGAAAATGCCGGCCTGCAGATTCCATATTTAAATGTAGATTTAGAATTTCAGAACAAAGCCGTTGTTAATTTAGAAAAACAGCAATTTATATTCGATGAGATTGAAATCATAGATACTAAGTATAATACCAGCGGAATTTTGGATGGTAGTATTAGTCATAAAAACTTTAAGGAATGGAGATTAGATCTCAATATAGACTCCGATAGACTTTTAGTTTTAAATACAGAAGCCGACGACGATGCGCTTTATTACGGAACAGCTTTTATCAACGGGGAGGCTAGCATTGCGGGGCCAACAGACCAGTTGGTTATAGATGTGACAGCCACTACTGCGCGCGGTACTTCATTTAAAATTCCGCTGAATGATACAGAGGCCGTTGGAGACAATTCATATATCCATTTTTTAAGTCCGGAGGAAAAAGAGGCCCGAGAGGCCGGGGAGGAAATTGAAATTCCGGAAGTAACGGGAATCGAACTTATTTTTGATCTCGATGTTACCAATGAAGCCGAAGTGGAGGTTGTGGTAGATAAAACCAGTGGAAGTACCTTAAAAGGACGTGGCTCTGGTAACTTACTGTTAGAGATCAACACCAATGGAAAGTTTAACATGTGGGGCGATTTTGTGGTTTACGAGGGCGTTTATAATTTTAAATATGCCGGGTTGGTACAAAAGGTTTTTAATGTTGAATCTGGCGGGAGTATAAACTGGAATGGCGATCCTACCGATGCCCAGTTGGATGTAAGTGCAATTTATGAATTAAATGCAAACCCGGCGGTACTTTTAGAAAACCCATCGGTGAACCGTAAAATTCCTGTAGAAGTAGCCATAAACCTGCAGGGGCAAATTGAACAACCCGATATTACTTTTGATATCGAATTTCCAAACGCCAGCTCTGTAGTGCGGTCTGAACTTGAATATAGAATGGACGATAGGGCCAGCAAAGAATTACAAGCCTTATTCCTGGTAACCCAGGGCGCCTTTTATAGCGAATTTGGCTTAAGGCAAAATGCCATTACCGGAACCCTGGCCGAAAGAGCTTCCAGTATTGTAAATGATATTTTTGCGGGAGATGATGGTAAATTTCAAGTTGGGGTGAATTATGTGCAGGGAGACCGCACACCAGATCAGCAAACCGTAGATAGGTTCGGACTTACCCTTTCTACAAAAATAAGTGATCGTGTAATTATAAACGGCCAGGTGGGGGTTCCCATTGGTGGTGTTACAGAATCGATTTTTGTGGGAGACCTGGAAATAGATTTTCTGTTAAACGAAGAAGGAACACTAAAAGCCAAGATATTTAATCGCGAAAATAATATTCAGTTTATAGGTGAAGAAATAGGATTTACCCAGGGTGTGGGGCTTTCTTATTCGGTAGATTTTGATACTTTTAAAGAGTTGATTAGAAAAATCACCAATAAAGAATTGAATGCTACTAAAGCTGAAGAAGAGCAGGAGGAGTCTGCTAAATCTATGGCGCCAGATTATATAAATTTCCCCGATAAAAATGGGAATTGAGACCTTATAAGATTATTTTAGCAAAATATACTACTTCGTGCCAGGTCCATGAGGTGATATATAGGAAGATTATCTTGATTCTGAGGCAGGCCTCGGCGCTCCTAATAAATATTGGGATAAATCTCGATTATCGAGTAATTTCTTCAGAATAAAATATTCGAAACAAAATATAATTTATGACTAAGAAAATTAATCGAATAGGAGTAATGACTTCGGGAGGGGATGCCCCGGGAATGAATGCTGCTATAAGAGCTGTGGTTCGCTCTTGTGCTTATTATAATATAGAATGTATTGGTTTTAAACGTGGTTTTGAGGGGATAATAGATGGAGATTATATGACGCTTAATGCCAGAAGTGTGAGAAATGTAATAAATCACGGGGGTACATTTCTAAAATCGGCCAGATGTCCTGAATTTAAAACAAAAGAAGGTCGGGAAAAAGCTGCCGCAAACCTAAAAGCTGCTAAGGTTGATGCTTTGATATTAATTGGCGGTGATGGGACCTTTAGAGGTGGCCTGGCTTTAAGCAAAGAACACGATATACCTGTGTTGGGAGTTCCCGGTACTATAGATAATGATATTTTTGGAACTAATTTTACTATTGGATATGATACCGCTTTAAATACAGTATTGGGAGCGGTAGATAAAATTAGGGATACAGCAAGTTCCCATAACCGGCTTTTCTTCGTAGAGGTAATGGGACGTGATGCGGGGTTTATTGCCCTAAATAGCGGTATAGGTTCTGGAGCCGAAGAAATATTAATTCCTGAAGAAAACCTGGGGCTGGATCGCCTATTGAATTCTCTGGAAAGAAGTAGAAGGTCTGGTAAAACCTCGAGTATTGTTATTGTTTCTGAAGGGGATAAAATTGGAAAAAATGTCTTTGAGCTGGCAGAGTATGTAAAGGAAAACCTTCCGTATTACGATGCCAAAGTAACTGTTTTAGGACATATTCAAAGAGGAGGAAGCCCAACCTGTTTCGATAGGGTTTTGGCCAGCCGTTTATGCGTTAAGGCTGTAGAACTTATTTTAGACGGAAAGCGTGATATTATGGTGGGCACGATAAAAAATAAAATTCAGGCCTGTGAATTAGAGAAAGCACTTAAAGGCAAGCCATCCATAAATAAAGATTTACTAAGAATTTCTGATATATTATCGGTGTGAAAATGAAAACAGTTGCAATTATTGCCCATAACGGGAAAAAAGCTGAAATGGTCCAGTTCTTAAATAATCATAAAGAAGCTCTACAGGCTAAGAATATTAAACTTATTTCGACAGGCACTACCGGGGCTAAAGCTGAATCGGCAGGGTTTGAAGTGGAAAAACTCTTGTCTGGTCCTCTTGGTGGTGATGCGCAAATTGCATCACGAATTACCGAGGGAAAGGTAGAAATGGTAATCTTTTTTAGGGATCCATTAGATAAACATCCCCACGAACCCGATATTTTTATGCTTATGCGTTTATGCGATGTACATGATATACCACTAGCTACCAATCCCGCAACCGCAGGACTGTTGATGGATGCTTTTTAGTATCGGTTGTGGGTTCCCGGTTTTGGTGGTGAGTTGTTTAGAATTTCTGCTAACTGCAAACTGACCACTACAATTTCCTACTTCGACTGCTCACTGTTCCATGTTACGGATTGATTTGAATCATAATATTAACCTATTAACAAAAAACTCCGTCTTTTCTGCTGAAAACGCAGAAAATCCACTACCCCCTTAAAAAAAGTGCCAACTGCGACTGCTTACTGCGACTTACCACTGCAACTGCCTACTGAAACTTGCTCACTGCAACTGCCTACTAAGACTGTTTAACGGCAATCGCGCTTATCTCTACATTCACAAATTTTGGCAGGTTAGCAACTTCTACGGTTTCCCTGGCCGGCGCAGTTTCAGCGTTAAAGTAAGTGCCATAAACTTCATTTATTTTTGCGAAATTATTCATATCGCTAATAAAGATTGAAGTCTTAATAATATTTTCATAATCCATTCCAGCTTCGGCCAGGATAGCCTTTAGGTTTTCCATAACCCTTTTTGTTTCCTGTTCCAGTTCGTTAGTTTCTAACTCCATTGTCTCTGGGTTTAGGGCAATTTGACCTGAAATATAAAGGGTGTTTCCGGTTAAAATAGCTTGATTATATGGACCTATGGGGGCAGGTGCTTGATTGGTTTTAATTATTTTTTTCATCTTTATATATTTTGTTGATTAAAATTAGTACATCCGAAGAAATTCAATTTAAACGAATTCATTACAAACTTCGGTCTCGTTCCCTACGTTTGTCATATTTAATATCGCTTAATATAGAAGATTTTATCCCAATAAAGAAATTCCATGAGCGCTGTGCACTAAACGGAACCCAGTTAAAACTTAGCCTCCAGGTATTGAGGTCCCGCTGAAACCTTAATTGTGTATAAGTGAAGCCCATTTCTTTAAGATCATATCCCGATGAAGCTCCAACTGCCCATTTTGGCGAAAGTTCTACGTCACCAGAGAACATGATAGAGTGGGAGGTAATTTCATTTTGCCTTGCGGTATTATTGTAAGTCATAGTGTAAGACAACCTCAGGTCCCACGGTATTTTATAATTATACCAATTATCATTGCGTTTTTCACCCTCTCTATCTGCAAATGGGTCTTCCTCGTTATCGTAAAATTCCCCGTCTAAATTGGTGCCTTTCCCAAATAGATCGTCCTTTCTTCCACCACCGCGATAGGTGTCATTATCTATTTCATCATCATTCTCGTCTTTTTCATCTTCAAAGTCTTTGCTGGAGAATGAATACCCAAAACTTACATTGGCATTGGTAAATCGAAATAAACTTCCGCCGTTATTAATATTTAATTTGGTGGTTCTACGATTATTATTGTCTAAGGCATAAATATCTAAATTTCCGGCTACGTTTATATCCAGTTTATCTTTTACGATGGGTATAGAACCACGCAAAGCGATGGGTGAGAGCTTGGGTTGATCTTCCTCTGCAGCGAGATTATAAGAGGTGCTCATGCTAAAATTATTTAGCAGGGTAATCTTTTCGGGTTCTGTTGCGGTACTGTCTTTAGAGCGCACTTTCGCCTCTAAGGTGTTACTAATACTAAGTCCTATAGAACTGGCAAAGTTCCTACCCGGGGCGCCATATAACGTACCATCAAAACGGGAATAATCTACCATGTTGGTTTCTATGGGGTTGGCAGGGTTTACACGCTCATAAGTATCGTAATATTGATTGAAGCCGGGGTTCACATTATAACTAATGTTTGGCCGCATCACGTGCCTAATGGCCTGTATTTTTTTGTCCTTTCCAAAGTTTTTTAGTCCGTAGATAGTGGTTCCAATTCCGGCACTAAAGCTATAAGTTCGGTAGGAATCAAAGCCGTTTATAGTATCTATAACTACTTCATCATTAAATTCATCATAACGTTGGTCGAAAGTTTTAAAAACCCAATTTTCTTCATAGTTGGCGTTTGTGCTAACACTTAAATAATTGAAAAGCTTAAAGTTCGTTGAAACCGGGATAGAATGTTGGGCCCCATAGTTGGCGTCTTTAAACATTTGGGAAGTGAAAAAAAGCGAATCTGTGGTCTTTATTTGATTTTCTGCCCGTAGATTGTATTGAAAGTTAATGTTTTCTATAATACCTTTCTTCGCACCTGTTTTGGGTTCAAAAGGATAAATTCTGGACATACTTGCCTGCAGTGTGGGCAGGGTCATGTTTATGGTTTTCGTTCTGGTGTTTTGGCTATGTCGGGCCGTAAGGCTTAAATTTACCTGGGGATCACCGGGGAATGTTTTACTATAAGAAACCGAAGAGTTTAAAGTATTAGTTAGAAAATTTCCAGTATTCATTTGATTTACAGATTCTTGATAGTAGGTACTACTTCCCAGGTTTACCGAAGCATTAAATCGTGAATTGGGACTCGCCTTAGAATCCTGGCTATGAGACCACTGGATATTGTAAACAGACTGTTCTGAGAAATCTGGAAAGCCACGTTCACTTTGATATAAATTTTCATAACGTATCCTTACATTTCCGCGGTAACGATAACGTTTGGCATAATTGCTTTCTCCTCTAAAAGCATAACTGCCGTTGGTGTAATAATCTCCCAGGGCAAGTAAATCTACATAGTCGCTTATTGCAAAATAATAGCCTCCATTTTGTAGAAAATAACCGCGTTGGCTATCCCCAAAACTGGGAATTATAAAACCACTGGTTTTCTCTTCGGTCATAGGGAAATATCCAAAAGGCAGTCCCAGGGGTGTGGGAACATCGGCCAGGTACATATTTACTAATCCGGCGACAATTTTTTTGTCTGGTACAAATTTTATTTTTCTGGCATAGAAAAAGTAATCGGGGTTTTCCAGGTCATCATCTGTTGTGAATTTTACATTTTTCATAAAATATACCGAGTCGTTTTCCCGCTTGGTAACTTCTCCTTTTACGTTAAAACTGGCTTGTTGCGTCCTCGAGTTATAAACCAGGGCACGTTCGGTATCGAAATTAAACCGAATAGAGTCTGGCTCTACCGTTTGGTTCCCCTGTACAAACACAGGGGTTTGTGAATAGGCTCCTGTAGAATCTGGAATTCCGTAGGCATAAACTTCATTCTTCTTATTGTCTATTACAATAAGCCCGGCATTAATTTGTATGTCGCCATAGGTGATTTCGGCCTCATTATAAAGGAACATTCTATTTTCCTTCTGGCTAAGTCTCATATAATCCTTGGCCTTATAGGATACTATATCGGTAATTATTTGATTGCCTTGCCGGGGTTTTAAAGTGTCGCCCATCACACTATCGGTAAGTTTTATAGTTTCGGCAAGAGGCAGGTTGTTTCCTACAGACACCAGGCTGTCCCGTTCTGCTTCAATTTTTATCCCTTCCTCTTCATTGGTCTCTATTTCCTGAGCATTTAGAAAAACGACAGGAAGCAGTATAAAAATACTGCAGAAAAGTATATTAAGTATATTTGTTTGCAATGCTCTAAGTGCTATTTTTGTAAAGAATGGCTTGCTTTTTGCAAATTCAAAATTACATATATTTTTTCAGCTTAGATTTGAGATTTCCTGAAAAATAGAAATTAAAATAATTATTCTAATTTGTCGTTACGTCTTTATGAGAACGAATCTACTTAAACTTTTAGTATTTCTATTCATATTTATAAATACTTTGCCTCAACTTTTTGCAGGTAATTTTAATTCTGGTGATCCCTTTGTTGTGGTTTTAGATGCCGGTCACGGTGGTAAAGATCCGGGTAATATGGGAAACGGATTTAAAGAAAAAGAAATCGCTCTTAATATTATTCTTAAGATAGGGGAAACCTTAGAAAAGCAAAAGAACATTAAAGTGATTTATACTCGTAAGAGCGACGTTTTTATTCCATTAGATAAAAGAGCTAAGGTTGCCAATGATGCCAAAGCAGATCTTTTTGTTTCAGTGCATTGCAACTCACACAATTCTCAGGCTTATGGTACCGAGACTTTTGTACTGGGTTTACATAAAACCAAAGCAAACTTTGAAATTGCCAAGAAAGAGAACTCGGTGATTTTCCTGGAGGAAGATTATGAAGTGACCTACGGCGGTTTTAATCCTAATTCTCCCGAATCTTATATTGGGATGGCATTAATGCAGGAAGAATATCTAAATCAAAGTATTCTTTTGGCCGATTTTGTTCAGAAAAATTTTACGAATCAGTTGAATAGAAAAGATCGTGGGGTAAAACAAGCTGGGTTTTTGGTTTTAAAAAATGCTGTAATGCCCAGCGTATTAATTGAAACTGGATTTTTAACTAATAATCACGAGGGACCTTATTTAAACAGTAATAATGGACAAAATAAAATGGCTGCCTCCATTGTGGCTGCTATAAATAAATATGCTCAAAGTATAAATCTCTCCAGTTTAGAAAGTGTTGAAGATCTGGCACCGGGCCGAGTAGAGGAGCAACCCAGCCAAATTTACGAGGGTATTACGTTTAAAGTACAATTGGCCGCAGGTTCAAAAAAGTTAAAAACACGTCCCTATAATTTTAAAGGTTTACAAAACGTAGAACGCGCTAGAGAAGGAGATTTATATAAATATTATTATGGAGCGACATCAGATTATGTAGAAATAAAAAGCATACACGGTAAGGCAAAACAAAACGGTTATCCGTCTAGTTATATTGTTGCTTTTAAGGATGGAAAAAAGATTAGCGTTAATGACGCGTTAAAAACTAAAGTTAATTAGCAATTCTTTTCTATTTTTATTTTTAAATTTGTCCTTATCTTAAAAAAATAGCTTTTGAAATTTACACGCGAGGTTAAAACCGCACTTTTAGCAATTATTGCTATAGTTCTACTTATTTTTGGATATAGTTTTTTGGAAGGAAAAAACCTTTTGGAATCCAACCGCACTTTCCATGCGGTCTATAATGATGTGGAGGGTCTCTCACCTTCTTCTACAGTGACAATTAATGGCTTAAAAGTGGGACAGGTAACCGAAATTAACTTTCTTGATAAAAAAGGTACCCTGGTTGTAACCTTTACGGTGGAAAGTGATTTTGAGTTTTCTAAAAATAGTACCGCTCAAATTTATGGAGGTAATATTATTGGCGGAAAATCTTTGGCTATTCTCCCAGATTACGAAATTAACCAAATGGCAAAATCTGGGGATACTCTTCCCAGTGATACCGAAGAAGGCATTATGGAGTTGGTGAACGAGCGTTTAACACCGCTTCAGGAAAAAGTGGAAAATACCATTGTAAGTGCAGATTCTTTATTGACTGCGGTTAATAAAGTACTCAATGATAGTACTCGATATGCCATTCAGCATACATTTAAAGACTTAAACGCAACAGTTGCTTCTTTTAAAGTGACTGCAAATACTTTAGAAGGTATTGTGGGGAGAAATTCTGGAAAATTAGACCGTACCTTTACGAATATTGATGAAATGACTACTAATTTTAATCAATTTTCTGATACCTTATCGAGAATGAATATTGGTAAAATTACAAACGATCTCGAAAAAGTCGTGGCAGATTTTGAAAGTGTATCCAATAAATTAAACAATAAAGAAGGTACTGCAGGAAAATTGATTAACGACGATGCGCTCTATAACAACCTTGAGAATGCAACCATGCAAATGGAACAATTATTACAGGACATTAAGTTGAATCCTAAACGATATGTACACTTCTCTGTTTTTGGGAAGAACCCTGGGCCTTACCAGGAGCCTAAGGAAAAGGATTCGGTTAAATAATAAACTTATATGCAAATTATCGCCCAAATTTTATTTCTTATAGCCCTGGTTGCAGGGATTGGTTTCTTTGTTAGAAATATTCGAAGGTTAATTCGAAATATTAACCTGGGAAAAGAAATAGATAGGAGTGACAATTCTGGAGAGCGCTTTGGTAAAATGGCTAAAATAGCCCTGGGCCAGAGTAAAATGGTTAAAAGACCAATTTCTGGTTTTCTTCACGTAATTGTTTACGTAGGTTTTATCATTATTAATATTGAAGTTCTTGAGATTATCATAGATGGATTGTTCGGTACACACCGAATTTTATCTTTTATGGGTGGCTTTTACAGCTTTTTAATCGGTTTTTTTGAAATTTTAGCGTTGTTGGTTTTTGTTGGGGTGGTGGTATTTTGGATTAGAAGAAACCTTATTAACATATATCGGTTTTTAGGAAATGAATTAAAAGGCTGGCCAAAAAATGATGCCAATTATATTCTTTATTTCGAGATGGTCTTAATGATCCTCTTTTTGGTGATGAATGCTACAGATTATCAACTACAGCTTAATGGTGCGCCTCATTACAGTAGCGAAGCGGGGATTATGGGCAGCTTTCCGGTAAGCCAATTCCTTTTACCAATTTTTGACGGCATGAGTAATGCCACTTTGATAATTATTGAAAGGACCGCCTGGTGGTTGCATATTTTAGGAATCTTGTTTTTTCTGAATTATTTATATTATTCAAAACACCTGCATATCCTACTGGCTTTTCCAAATGTGTATTATTCGAAATTACAGCCCCAGGGTGAATTCAATAACCTGCAGTCGGTAACCGATGAAGTAAAATTAATGATGGATCCTGATGCCGATCCTTTTGCCGCCCCGGCAGAAGAGGAAGAAGAAGGAGAGCCTGAAAAGTTTGGTGCTTCAGATGTTTTTGATCTTAACAGGGTGCAATTATTAAATTCATATACATGTACCGAGTGTGGGCGATGTACTTCCGAGTGTCCCGCAAATCGTACCGGTAAAAAACTTTCGCCAAGAAAGATTATGATGGATACCCGGGATAGATTAGAAGAGGTTGGGGAAATTATCAATAAAAAAGGAAAATATGAAGACAACGGAAAACAGTTGTTGGGAGATTTTATATTAGAAGAAGAATTGTGGGCCTGTACCACCTGTAACGCTTGTGTGGAAGCTTGTCCCGTGGGGATAGATCCGCTTTCCATTATTGTAGAAATGCGACGTTATTTAATGATGGAACAGAGCTCGGCTCCAAATGAATTGGCAATTTCTATGACCAATATCGAAAATAATGGGGCTCCCTGGCCTTACAATCAGCAGGACAGACTTAACTGGGCCAAGGAAAACTAGACTTGTTTTTTTGAAGTGCTTGTAAAGTCTGGAAAAAGCATTTGCGGTTTATTGATGAAAAGCATAAAAAATAATTCCTGTTGAAATTTTTAAACTGAATAAAAAAAGGATATAGATTATGGCAGAAGCATTAAAAGTACCTACTATGGCCGAATATATGGCTCAAGGCAAAAAACCCGAAGTCTTATTTTGGGTAGGTTGTGCCGGTAGTTTTGATGATAGGGCAAAAAAAATCACCAAAGCTTTTGTGAAATTGTTACATAACGCAAAAGTTGATTTTGCCGTTTTAGGTACCGAAGAAAGTTGTACCGGGGATCCTGCTAAACGTGCCGGGAATGAATTTTTGTTCCAAATGCAGGCCGTTACAAATATTGAAGTTCTAAACGGCTATGAAATAAAAAAAATCGTTACCGCCTGCCCACATTGTTTCAATACCATAAAAAATGAATATCCGGGACTTGGTGGAAATTATGAAGTTCTACACCATACGCAATTCCTCAAATCCCTTTTGGCCGAAGGAAGGTTAAAGGTTGAAGGCGGGAAATTTAAAGGAAAACGTATCACTTTTCACGATCCTTGTTATTTAGGCAGGGGTAACGGAGAATATGAAGCTCCGCGCGACTTGCTTAGAAAACTTGAAGTTGAACTGCTGGAAATGCGTAACTGCAAAGAGAAAGGCATGTGTTGCGGTGCCGGGGGAGCGCAGATGTTTAAAGAACCAGAGCCGGGAAATAAAGACGTGAATATAGAACGTACCGAGCAGGCAATGGAAGTAAAACCGGAAGTGATTGCTGCGGGTTGTCCTTTCTGTAACACTATGATGACCGACGGTGTTAAAGGAAAAAATAAAGAAGATAGTGTGGAAGTGATGGACGTAGCAGAACTTATTGCAAACGCACAGGATCTTTAATTGGTTTAAAATTTCAGGTTCAAAGTTCAAGGTTTGAATCTCCAAACCCTAAACACCAAACACCAAACATCAAACTATCCCAGAAACGTTAAATGCCATAACTATATTGGCGACAGCAATTATATGATTTAGTTTTGTAGTTAACTTATTTAGCGAATTATGTTAGTACCTTTTAAAGATTTGCCCGATAATGCGCGGGTATGGATATACCAGGCCAATCGTTCATTTACCGAAGCAGAACTGGAAGAGTTAAAATCTCGTTTAGATGAATTTGTTACGCAATGGACAGTGCATGGAAGTGATCTCCAGGCCGGTTATGTAATAAAATACAAACGTTTTATTGTGCTTGGTCTCGATCAAAATGTGAATGCGGCCAGTGGTTGTTCTATAGATGCCTCGGTGCATTTTATCCAACAACTGGAGAAAGATTATAATGTAGATCTTTTGGATAAAATGAATGTATCTTATAAGCAAGGAGAGTTTATCGCTTATAAAACCCTTTCAGATTTTAGGAAAATGGCTAAAAACAGGTCAGTTTCCTCAAAAACTATCGTTTTTAATAATTTGGTAAATAATAAAGCTGAATTTCTTTCAGATTGGGAGGTTCCTGCTGCTGAAAGTTGGCACAAGCGTTTTATTAGTTGATGAAAATTTTCCCCGCTCCGAAAATCCTTATCTTAACCCTTTTATTATTTTCTGTTTCCAGGCTTGCGTCCCAAACTAATCCTTTGGTAACCCAAGATGCCAAAAAACAGGAGAAATGGGTGGATAGTATTTACGACAACTTAAACTTAAAGGAAAAAGTAGGCCAGTTGTTTATGACCAGTCTTGCTTCAAAAGCAGATGCTTCAGTCATTGCAAAAACTAAAAAGTTTATTTCCGAAGAAAAAATTGGTGGAGTAATATTCTCTAAAGGAGGCCCCGGGCGGCAGGCTAAATTAACCAACGAACTTCAGGTATTATCAGAAATTCCATTGCTTATTGGTATGGATGCCGAGTGGGGTTTGTCCATGCGTCTCGATTCTACATTTGCACTGCCCTGGAATATGACCCTTGGTGCGATTCAAAATAATAAATTAATTGAAGAAGCCGGTGCTACGATTTCCAGGCACACCAAAAGATTGGGGGTTCATATTAATTTCGCACCGGTTGTAGATATCAATACTAACCCTAAAAATCCTATAATTGGTAATCGTTCTTTTGGAGAAAATAAAATTAATGTAGCCAAAAAATCCCTGGCTTTTATGCAGGGAATGCAGCGGGAGAATGTTTTGGCTAGTGCGAAACACTTTCCCGGTCATGGAGATACCGACACAGATTCCCACAAAAGTTTGCCTACCATTCCATTTTCCAGGCAACGTATAGATAGTTTAGAGCTTTATCCTTATTATCCATTAATCAATAAAGGCCTACGCAGTATCATGGTGGGACATTTAAATGTTCCCGCACTTCAGGAAAGAAGAGGAGTCCCGGCCTCACTTTCAAGAGCGGTGGTTACCAATTTGTTGAAAGAAAAGATGCGGTTTAAAGGACTAATTTTTACCGACGCCCTGGCCATGAAAGGGGTAACTGGAAACACTGAGCCCGGCGACGCCTCCCTTAGGGCTTTTTTAGCCGGAAATGATGTGCTTTTAATGCCCGCCGAGGTGCAAATTGCCTCACAGGTGCTTATAGATGCCTATCATAACAATATAATTTCTGAGGAAAGGCTGCAACATTCGGTAAAAAAAATATTGCAAGCTAAATATAAAGCCGGCTTAAATAGATTAAAACCTGTACACAGAAACTTCCTGTCAGAAGAGTTACATACAGTTCGTGATAGCGTTTTACTGAACAATCTTTTTGAAAACGCTCAAACGCTTATTAAAAACAATAAAGGCTTATTACCAATTAAAAATTTGGAGCAAAAGATTGCTTATGTAAATTTTGGAAATGCAGATGGAAGTCCGTTTTTAAAAGAATTAAGAAGTTACGCAAATGTAGATTGGGTAAGTGCTATAAAGCTTTCCCAGTTACTTGAGAAATTAAAAGAATATGACCTGGTAATAGTAGGTTTTCACAAACCCGATGAGAATCCCTGGGCTAATTATCGGTTTTCTATTGCCGAGTTGCATTGGCTACAACAAATCTCACAACAAAATAAAACTGTTTTAAATCTATTTGCCAGCCCTTATGCTTTAAGGGATGTAAGTGGAATTACCGAGCTTGAAAGTATTTTAGTGAGCTATCAAAACAATACAATAGCACAGAAAAAAGCAGCGCAAATGCTTTTTGGAGCTATCCAGGCCAGGGGGAAACTACCGGTAAGTATTGGTGATAATTTCCCGGAAGGAACTGGCTACCTCACAAAAAATCTAAACCGGTTGGCTTATGGTTTACCGGAAAGCGTTGGACTTAATTCTTATAAACTGCGAAAAATAGATAGTATAATTAACGCAGCTATAAAAGATAAAATGACACCTGGTGCACAAATTTTGGTGGCCAGAAAGGGAAAAATTATTTACAACAAGAATTTTGGGTATCACACTTATGCGAAAAAAAATCCGGTAAGGGATACCTCTGTTTACGATCTGGCCAGTTTAACCAAGATTTTGGCAACTTTGCCCCTGGTTATGGAATTGGAGGAAAAAAATGTGCTGTCTTTCGATTCAAGGTTAGGAGAACTTATGCCGGTTTTTCGAGGTTCGAACAAAGCGAATCTAAGATTACAGGATATGCTTATGCATTATGCCCGGTTGGCACCGTGGATCCCTTTTCATATTAGTACGATAGACTCTGAAACAAAAAAACTATCTAAGGATTATATTAGGAAAACCCCTTCAGACTCATTCAATACCAGGGTTGCTAATAAAATGTATTTGCGCAGCGATTTTAAAGATTCTATTATTAATACTATCAAAGAAAGTAAACTGCGGAGTAAGAAAGAATATAGATATAGTGATCTTCCCTTTTATATCATGAAGTACTATCTCGAATCTTTTTATGGAAATACTTTAAATAATCTTACCCAGGAAAAAATTTATAAATCTCTTGGTGCAAATCATACTTCATATTTACCGGAATCCCGCTTTCCACTAGAGCAAATTGTTCCTACAGAAGTCGATAAATTTTGGAGAGGGCAATTGGTACAGGGGACTGTTCACGATCAGGGAGCGGCTTTGCAGGGCGGTATTGGTGGGCATGCAGGATTGTTTAGCAATGCGGGCGATGTGGCAAAAATAATGCAGCTCTACCTTAATGGTGGTTATTATGGAGGTACCCGGTATTTAAAAGAAAGTACCGTAGATAAGTTCAACACCTGTTATTATTGTGATGAAAATGTAAGGCGGGGCGTTGGTTTCGACAAACCCCAACTGGGAACTGCCGGTCCTACCTGTAATTGTCTTTCTATGAAAAGCTTTGGCCATAGCGGCTTCACAGGGACATTTGCCTGGGCAGACCCCGAAGAAGAAATTGTTTATGTATTTTTGTCTAATCGAACTTTTCCAGATGCCACCAACCGGAAGCTCATTACGGAAAGTATTAGAACAAAAATACAACAGGTTATTTATGATGCTATAGATTTTTAAAAGAGACTCAAAAGCGTTTAGCACCTGCTTAATACTACAGTTTAAAACTAATTTTAATGAAAATAGCCATTGTTTGTTATCCTACATTTGGTGGGAGCGGAGTAGTTGCTACAGAGTTGGGGCTTGCCCTGGCCAAACGTGGTCACGAAATACATTTTGTAACCTATAGCCAGCCGGTGCGCTTAGATCAGCTTTCTGGAAATGTACGTTTTCACGAAGTCCACGTGCCAGAATATCCTCTCTTTCACTATCAGCCCTATGAATTGGCCTTGAGTAGTAAATTAGTAAACGTAGTCAAACAATTTAAGATAGAACTTTTACACGTTCACTATGCCATTCCTCACGCTTATGCCGGTTATATGGCCAAAAAAATGTTAGCTGAAGAAGGCTATAAACTCCCCATGGTCACAACCCTGCACGGGACAGATATTACCCTGGTTGGTAATCACCCGTTTTACAAACCGGCCGTGACTTTTAGTATAAACAACAGCGATGTAGTGACTTCGGTTTCTAAAAGCTTAAAAGAAGATACTTTAAAATCTTTTAAGATTAAGAAAAACATTGAAGTAATTCCCAACTTTATAGATTGTAGTAAGTATGATGAAAAAGAATTTACCGATTGCCAGAGGGAGATGATGGCCGAGCATGAGGAAAAGATTATCACACATATTAGTAATTTTAGAAAAGTAAAGCGAATAGATGATGTAATAAAAGTTTTCTATGAAATACAGAAAAAAGTTGATGCTAAATTAATGATGGTTGGCGAAGGCCCCGAAAAAGCTATGGCTGAAGATTTGGTTGATGAATTAAATATTACTAATAAGGTTATGTTCCTGGGGCAAAGTCACGAGATTGATAAAATTTTGTGTTTTTCAGACCTGTTTTTATTGCCTTCGGAAAAAGAGAGTTTTGGTCTTTCTGCCCTGGAAGCTATGGTTAATGAGGTAGCCATAATTTCTACGAATACCGGTGGCTTGCCCGAGGTAAATATTCACGGGGTTTCTGGTTATTTAAGCAATGTTGAGGATGTTCAGGATATGGCAAATAATGCCATTAGAATTTTAGAAAATGAAGAAAACCTGGAGAAATTTAAAGCCAATGCTAAAAAAGTAGCCGCTAAATTCGATTTAGAAAATGTGCTGCCTTTCTATGAAGAAATTTATGAGAAAGCTTTAAACGCTGCTAATTTAAGTTTAAAGTAAGTGCTATAAGCGTTGCTTGTAGTCAAAATTAATAATAAAAAAGGGTCGGCTAAACCGTCCCTTTTTTATTATTAAACTATAATTCTTTAGAATTGATATCTTACTCCAAGCGCAATATCTGGAGCGAATTCATTCAAGACATCGTTGTCACTAAAGAAACCAAATTCTGGTCTAAAGTCTAGCGATAACATTAATGGGATATCAAAACTATATTCAATACCAATATCACCGGCTACAAATAAATAAGTACCATCGTCGTCGTCATAATAATCTTCGGCATTAACACTTAATAGTCCGGCGCCTACACCAGCATACCAGTTAAAGCCACCTTCAATATTCCAAACCCATTGATATAATCCAGTAAGTTTAACCGCATCGAAATCGCTATTATTTCGCCATCCAAAATCCACTTCCAGACGGTTGTTGTCCATTCCCAGCGCTCTTTGGTAGGAAACCTCGGCTCCTACACCATCACCGCCACCAAATCTTAACCCCAAAGCATTATCTGAAATAGTTTGAGCTTCTGCCTGATTATAAAGTCCGGCGCCGATCACAAAAGCGGCAAGTAAAAACAGTTTTTTCATCTTTGATTTTTTATGTGTTAGTGTCGCAAATTTAGATGTTAAAATTTATCTTAAAACCCTTGTTGAGCCAATCTATTGTTAATATTCTTTAAAAATCTGTTAAGTCTATTCTGTAAAATTCTTTAACTTTAGCCATATTATGAAAGAGAAACTTAGGCATTTTGCACAAGAGCTTGAGGGCCAATTATATGACGATAAATTGTGGCGGTCTATTTTTGCCACAGACGCTTCCGTTTATCGTGAAATACCCTTAGCCGTTTGTTATCCCAGGAATAACGAAGATTTAAAAAAACTTATTCATTTTGCTAAAAAGAATAACACATCTTTAATCCCCAGGACCGCAGGAACTTCTCTCGCCGGCCAGTGTGTGGGAGATGGTATTGTGGTAGATGTCTCCAAACACTTTACCAATATCGTCGCTATAAATGAGCAGGAAAAAACGGTAACACTTCAACCGGGCGTTATTCGCGATGATCTTAACCGTATATTAAAGGAATGCGGTTTATTTTTTGGTCCTAACACATCTACATCTAATAGATGTATGATTGGCGGAATGGTAGGAAATAATTCCAGCGGAACAACCTCTATTAAATATGGTACAACTCGCGAAAAGTTAGTTTCATTAAAAACGATATTAAGCGATGGGAATGAAGCTGAATTTAAAGATATTTCTGCGGAAGAATTTCAGCAAAAACTGAAATTAGAGAATCTGGAAGGAGATATTTACAGAAGTATTAATAAACATCTTTCTTCCGAAGAAAATAAAAAAGAACTCATTGATAAGTTTCCTCCCAGAAGTCTGCATCGCAGAAATACCGGGTACGCTATAGATGAGCTTATTTATACCAATGTTTTTTCTGAAGCTGAAAAAGAACCTTTAAACCTGTGTAAACTATTGTGTGGAAGTGAAGGTACTTTAGCGTTTACCACAGAGATCACGTTGAAGCTAGACGACTTGCAACCCCCGGAAGCAGCAATGATCGCAGCACATTTCACCAGTATTGAAGATTGCATGCAAGCCGTGGTGCCGGTTATGGAACATTCGCTTTACACCTGTGAAATGATGGATAAAACTATCTTAGATTGTACCAAACAAAACTTAAAATATAAAGAAAACCGTTTTTTTATAGAAGGAGACCCTAAAGCCATATTGATGCTTGAGATTCGTGCAAATACACAGCAGGAAGTTCAAAAACAGAGCAAAGCAGTTTTGGAAACTTTAAAAGCTTCCGGGCATAGTTATGCCTTTCCGGTTTTAATGGGCGAACAGATTGAGCTGGCTATGGAATTGCGCAAAGCCGGTCTGGGCTTACTGGGGAATATTATTGGCGATAAAAAAGCAGTGGCTTGTATTGAAGACACCGCAGTGGCAATAGAATACCTTGCAGATTATATTTCCGAATTTGCCGAAATAATGAAAGATTATGGGCAGGATGCGGTTTATTACGCACACGCCGGTGCCGGCGAATTGCATTTACGTCCCATTCTAAACCTTAAAAAATCTGAAGATGTAAAACTCTTTAGGGAAATTACCACCGCTGTAGCTAAACTGGTAAAAAAATATAATGGTTCCTTAAGTGGCGAACACGGTGACGGAAGGGTTCGGGCCGAATTCATCGAGATGATGATTGGCCCAAAGAATTATGGGATTTTAAGAGATATAAAATATACTTTTGATCCTCATAATATTTTCAATCCAGGCAAGATTACAGATACTGCGCCTATGGACACATCGTTGCGGTATGAAACAGATAGGAAAGAACCACAGGTTGAAACCTTAATGGATTTCTCGGAATCAGAAGGGATTCTTAAACTTGCTGAAAAATGTAACGGAAGTGGAGATTGCCGTAAATCTGCCGAAGCAGGTGGAACCATGTGTCCCAGCTTTAGGGCTACAAAAGATGAAAAAGATACGACGCGTGCTCGTGCCAATGCTTTGCGGGAATTTTTAACCAATTCAGATAAAGCTAACAAATTTGATAATGAAGAGCTTAAAGAGGTTTTCGATTTATGTATTAGCTGTAAGGGTTGTAAAAGTGAATGCCCTTCTAGTGTAGATGTCGCAGCTTTAAAAGCAGAATTTCAATATCAATACCAAAAATCAAACGGAAAATCCCTGCGGAATAAAGGTTTTGCTCATAATGGTAAAATGAACCGTTTGGCTTCTAAAGTTCCCGGAGTTGCTAACTTCTTTTTTAAAAACTCCCTGACTTCAGGGATTGCTAAGAAAGTTATGGGCGTAGCACCTAAGCGCAACTTGCCAACCCTGGCAAAACAAAGTCTGGGCGCTTATTACCAAAAGAATCAAAAACGTTTTCAGCTGGAAAAACCTATTAAAACTATTTATTTCTTTAATGATGAGTTCACTAATTTTTTGGACGCAGAAATGGGTATTGACGCTTTAGAGTTGTTGCACGAACTAAATTATCGCGTAGAGTTTGTAAAACACGAAGAAAGCGGTAGAAGCCATATTTCTAAGGGATTTCTGGAAGAAGCGAAAGTACTTGCCAATAAAAACATTGGAATTTTTAAAGATATAATCTCTAAAGAAGCCCCATTAATAGGCACAGAGCCTTCAGCAATACTTACTTTTAGGGATGAATATTTACGTTTGGCCAATAATAAAACAGATGCGGAAAACCTGGCGAAAAATTGCTTTTTGATTGAAGAATTTCTCAAAAAAGAAATAGCTTTAGGCAATATTAAAGCGCAGCAGTTTACTTCAGCAAAAAAAGATATAAAAATACATGGGCACTGTCACCAAAAAGCATTGTCTAACATCTCGCATACATTCGATATTTTAAACCTTCCGCAGCACTTTAAAGTGACCATAATTCCTTCCGGTTGTTGCGGGATGGCAGGTTCTTTTGGTTATGAAAAAGAACATTATGATATTAGTATGAATATTGGCGAGCAAACACTTTTTCCGGCGGTAAGAAAAACCCCTGAAGAAACGGTGATCTCGGCCAACGGAACAAGTTGCAGGCATCAAATTTATGATGGTACAAAGCGAGTTTCAAAGCATCCCGTGAGTATTTTAAGGGAGGCGCTTGTTTAGCTGAGCTTATTATTTTAAAAAAACAGGTATAGGATTTACGAATATTTCAGGATAAAATTATCCTGATGCTCAAAAATTGAAATTAATTTAAAATTTTTAAGTGAATATAGATTTTTAAATATTCCCTGAAAAAATTACATTTGTTTAAAATCATAAAAATGGCAGGAAATTCCTTCGGAAAATTATTTAAACTTACCACCTTTGGAGAGTCTCACGGGCAGGCAATTGGAGGGATAATAGATGGGTGTCCCGCGGGCATTCAACTTGATTTGGAAAAGATACAAACCGAATTAAATAGAAGAAAACCGGGACAATCGGCAATTGTTACCCAGCGAAAAGAACCAGATACGGTAGAATTTCACTCTGGTATTTTTGAAGGAATGACTACGGGAACACCTATGGGCTTTGTGATAAAGAATGCCAATCAAAAATCAAAAGATTACTCACATATAAAGGATACTTACCGTCCCAGTCACGCCGATTATACTTATGATGAAAAGTATGGCGTACGCGATTATCGCGGCGGAGGAAGGTCTTCGGCTCGAGAAACTGCCTGTAGGGTAGTGGCAGGAGCCGTAGCCAAACAATTTTTAAAAGAAATCCAATTTAATGCCTATACTGCCTCAGTTGGGGAAATTGAATTGGAAACAGCTATAAAAGATCTTGATTTTGATCTCATAGAAACAAATCCCGTGCGCTGTCCAGATGCGGCTTCTGCAGAAAAAATGGAAGCCTATATTAAGCAAATTAGAAAAGAAGGGGATACCGTAGGCGGAACCGTGCAGTGTGTAATTAGAAATATGCCAAAAGGCCTGGGAGAACCGGTTTTCGATAAATTACACGCTGAATTGGGAAAAGCAATGCTTTCTATAAACGCTGTAAAAGGTTTTGAATACGGTAGCGGTTTTGGTGGTACCAAAATGAAAGGTAGCCAACACAACGATCTTTTTAATGAAGACGGCACAACCAAAACCAATCTAAGTGGCGGCATTCAGGGAGGGATTTCTAACGGTATGGATATTTATTTTAATGTGGCTTTTAAGCCGGTTGCAACCATTATGCAAAAACAGGATACCATAAATAAACAGGGCGAGAATGTAGAAATGGAAGGAAAAGGAAGACACGACCCTTGTGTGGTACCACGCGCGGTCCCCATTGTAGAAGCAATGGCCGCATTGGTGATTGCCGATTACTTACTTCAGAATAAAACAGCAAAAATATAAGTAACTACAAAGAAGCAGAAACATTATAATATGAAAAAACTTGCACTGCATTGGCAGATTTTATTGGGAATGGCCGCCGGGGTTATTTTTGCCCTTATCCTGACAAATTTTACCTGGGGAGCCGATTTTATTGACGATTGGATTAAACCTTTTGGTAATATTTTTATAAGCGCCCTTAAATTAATTGCAGTGCCTTTAATCCTGGCTTCTCTTATTAAAGGAATTTCAGATCTTAAAGATATTTCCAAGCTCTCTAAAATGGGATATCGAACTATAGGAGCTTATATTTTTACCACGATCGTTGCGGTATCTATTGGCTTACTTATGGTGAATCTCGTGAAACCGGGTAATGCAATATCTGCAGAAACCCAACAAGATCTTATTTCCAGTTATGAGGGCGATGCCTCGGGTATTAAAGCTGATGCCGATAAACAACGTGAAACAGGACCTTTACAAGCTCTTGAAGATCTTGTGCCCGATAATATTTTTGCCGCTGCCGGTGACAACGCCAATATGTTACAGGTTATTTTCTTTGCTATTTTCTTTGGAATAGGCCTTATTCTAATTCCTGAAAAAACGGCCAAACCGGTTAAAGAATTCTTTGATGGTTTTAATGAAGTCATCCTCAAGATGATCGATATAATTATGCTAACTGCGCCTTATGGTGTGTTTGCACTATTAGCTGCTTTAGTGGTAGAATCACCTAGCACCGATCTTTTTGCAGCCCTGGCTTTATATGGTGGAACCGTACTTCTTGGTCTTGCACTTATGATAGGGTTTTATATCTTATTGGTTTGGGTCGTTACAAAAAACAAACCCACTTTCTTCATGAACGGGATTGCACCTGCCCAATTATTGGCGTTTTCAACCAGTTCTAGTGCTGCAACCCTGCCGGTAACTATGGAAAGGGTAGAGGAGCATATGGGGGTTCACAGCGAAGTAACAAGTTTTGTATTACCCATAGGAGCGACTATTAATATGGATGGAACAAGTTTGTACCAGGCTGTCGCAGCAGTATTTATCGCGCAGGCTTTTGGAATGGATCTAAGTATCGCAACACAATTGGGAATTATCGCTACAGCAACCCTGGCTTCTATAGGTTCTGCTGCAGTGCCGGGAGCAGGAATGGTGATGCTGGTTATTGTTTTGGCACAGGCGGGAATCCCTGAAGCCGGCCTGGCACTTATTTTTGCCGTTGACAGGCCTTTGGATATGTGTAGAACTATGGTTAATGTAACTGGAGACGCTGCTGTTTCGCTAATGGTTGCAAAATCTGTAGATAAAATGGGGCCTCCTAATGTTAAAAACTGGGACGACGATTATCATCCAGGAGGTGAAACTACAGTAAAAGAGGTAAAAGAAGAGAAGGCGTAATTCGAAGTTTTTACAATACCCGAAAATATTTATCTAAAGAATTGTGCTATTTTCTTAATACTTAAAGGCAAATGAACGAAGTCGCCGAATAGTAAAGAATTATATTTTGCAGAAGCCTGAAGGCGTTTAATCCAAAAATTTTGCTTTTAATTCTGGTGTGGGGATCATACAGCTTTCTTTTTTACCATACCATTTATACCGATTATTGGCGACAAAATTATAAACGCTGTCCCGTAAGCCTTCGGGAATAAAAAGAAAGTTTTTGAGTAGGGAATAGCCCCCAGAAAGTTCCCGTGAGATTTCTAAAGCAGCGGTGGATTTACGGTAATACGCTACCCCGGGTTCTATAAGCACAACGGAATCCAGATCGTTTGGATCTAAGTCGCGCTCTGCAACAAGCTTTTTACCCAGCTCACTTTGCAAAGAAGCAAAGCGAAACACATCTTTTTTATCGTGCTTAATCACAAAAGTAACCACATTATTACAGAGGTTGCAAACGCCATCAAAAAGAATGATTTTTTTGTTTTCAGGTAACTTCATTTTAACCTATTTATTTTTTTCAAGGCTTTGGTAAAGCATTGCAATATACTCTCATTTGCAATTCATCAAATTAACACATTATCCAATCACCACATCAACTTTTTTTCTTCATCGCCTGTACCAACTCCAGTTTATCTAAATCTACTTTTGTGGTAAACATACCGTAATTCACGGTAGCTTTTCCTTTTTCAATATCGTCTAAGGTACCTACAGAACGGCTATCTTCCAGGCGCACCCTATCACCAAGTTTTGGGATGGTTTTGGGTTTATTGGCTTTTTCTCGGTCTTCGGCCGAAGTTTTGGCTTTCTCTTCTTTTTTCTTTTTGCGAATTACCGCCACTTCTTTTTTAACTTCTTGCTGAACTTTCCTTTCTTTTTCCTTTTGAATCTTACGCTTTTTCGCCGATTCTTTTTTGCGCTTGGAGTTTTCTATTTCTACAAACTTTAAAAACTCCCCAATGAGTTCTTTTTTATTTTTATTGCTGAAGTATTTCTCACTTAGATCATTCAACTTTTGTCCCATATAAATAAGCCGCTGATTACTGTCATAAAGCTCCTGATAGTTTTCTAATTTCTCCTGAATTCGGCTATTGGTGGCTTCCAGTTTTTCTTTTTCGTTAGCAGCTTTTTGTTCTTTAGATTTTAAGGAATCTGTGGTTTTTTGCAGTTTAGAACGTTCTTTTTGCAATTTGGCAATACTGCGGTCAAACCTTATTTTTCCTTTTTCTACCTTTTTTCGGGAACGGTTTATCAAGCTGTAGGGGATACCATTTTTTTGAGCAACTTCAAAGGTAAAGGAACTTCCGGCTTCCCCAACCTGAAGTTTGAATATGGGTTCCAGGCTTTGAGAATCGAAAAGCATATTAGCGTTGCTCATATAAGCTGTCTCATTGGCCAACTTTTTTAAATTGGCGTAATGCGTGGTTAAAATACCAAAGGATTCTTTTTCGTAGAATACTTCCAAAAAAGTTTCAGCCAAAGCACCACCTAGCTCGGGGTCACTACCGGTACCGAATTCGTCAATTAGGAAGAGGGTTTTATTATCACACTTCCGAA
Organism: Salegentibacter echinorum; assembly: GCF_900129445.1. Classification (GTDB taxonomy): domain Bacteria; phylum Bacteroidota; class Bacteroidia; order Flavobacteriales; family Flavobacteriaceae; genus Salegentibacter; species Salegentibacter echinorum. Next base: position 47,723 of record NZ_FQVT01000009.1, on the reverse strand, counting down.
GAAAATAATTCATGTTTTTAAGTCGGTAGCTGTAGGTACTTAAATGATTTTCTATAGATTGATTATCCCCAATATCGGTAAGTATTTTATCAAAAAGGCACATTCTACTATATTCGTGGACGGGAATTAAAATACCGCTTTGCAGCATAAGTTGTAGCAAACCAACAGTTTTCAAAGTAATACTTTTTCCGCCGGCATTGGGTCCAGAGATCACAATAATGCGGTTATTTTGTGTCAGCTCAATACTTTGCGGATAGGTTTTATCTCCTTTTTTTTTATTATTTAAATAAAGCAAGGGGTGATAGGCGTCTTTGAGCTGCATTTCCCGTTCGGTAGTGATTTTAGGAAGCAGGCCGTTAATCATTTCAGCATATTTTGCTTTGGCGGCAATTACATCTATCTCACAGAGCAATCTTTGATAATCGATTAAAAGCGGTTTAAAAGGTCTTATTTTATTGGTTAATTCTTTTAAAATCCGTTTTATTTCTTCTTTTTCCTCATATTCCAGGTTGTTAAGCTCACGGGTGTACTGGAAAGTGGCTTCGGGCTGAATATAAACGATACTTCCGGTTTTGGAATTTCCCAGAATCCCGCCTTTTACTTTACGGCGGTACATTGCTTTTACAGCTAAAACCCGCACATTTTCTACGACACTCTCTTTAATTTCATCTAAATATCCATAGGAATGATAGGTAGTAAGTGCTTTAGCAAAACTGGAATTGATCTGGCCCTTAACCGAATTTATAGAACGTCGCACCGATTGCAGCAGGGGAGTGGCATCGTCTTTTAACTCGCCAAATTTATTTATTACCCGTGCGATATTGTCTATAATTTCGGTGGTAAATTCTACTTGAGCAGTAGTTTCGTAAAGATTGGGATAATATTCTTTAAATTTCCTAAAAAACTTAATTTGTGTATTTACAGTTTCTGAAAGGCTAAAAATTTTCCTAAAGCTGCTCACTTCCAGGACAGCTTCTTCAATCTCCAGGGTGCGTAATTCAGATTTTATAGCATCAAATCCATGATTAGGAATTCGGCTTTCCCTGGTTTTTGAACTCACATATTCATTGGTTTGATCAAGTCCAAAAATGGTGCTTTTATAAGTTTTGTATGGTTGTATTTTTAATGCCTTCTCTTTCCCGGGCCCGGTAATGCACAAATCTGATATTTGTTGACATACGGTTGGAAATTCCAGGTCTGTAAGGCTCTTAGCTGTTATTTTAATCATAAAATTTCCCTACTTTTGAGGTGCTGCAAATTTACTCAATAAAATGAAACCATCTTGATGCTAAACGTGAAAATGGGCAGGTAGATGATTATATATTTGTGCTGAATTCTCAAATTGTGATTTAAATATAAATATATGAACGTGGCCATACACTCCAGCTGGAAAAAAGAACTAACAGACGAATTTGAAAGAGACTATTTTAAAGAACTCACAGCTTTTGTAAAAAAGGAATACACCGAATATACCTGCTTTCCTAAGGGTAGTAAAATCTTTGCTGCTTTTGATCACGCCAGTTTTCAGAATACGAAAGTGGTGATCTTGGGCCAGGATCCCTATCATGGTACCGGCCAGGCCAACGGACTTTCATTTTCGGTTAATGATGGGATTAGAACTCCGCCTTCCCTACAAAATATTTTTAGGGAAATTCAGGAAGATTTAGGGAAACCTATTCCGTCATCCGGTAATTTAGAGCGATGGGCTAATCAAGGGGTTTTATTGTTAAATGCTACGCTCACGGTTAGGGCGCATGAAGCGGGATCGCATCAAAAAAAGGGATGGGAAAAATTTACAGATCGTGTGATAGAGATTATTTCCGCAGAAAAAGAACATGTGGTTTTTATGTTGTGGGGAGGTTATGCAAAGCGAAAAAGCACTAAAATTGATGCCAGTAAACATTTAATTTTAACCAGCGGTCATCCCTCGCCTTTGAGTGCTAACCGTGGTTATTGGTTTGGAAATAAACATTTTAGTAAAGCAAACGAATATTTAGAGCAACATGGCAAACAACCTATCGATTGGTGATTTTTTAAAACCTGAAGCCCACATTTACATTAAATTGCCCTACAATAGTTGGGGAGCTGTCATTTAGTAGATTCCTACCAATCCCGGCGCCCAAATCGAGAAAAAAGCCGCCGGTGGATACAAATTTACCACCCAGGCCAAAACCAAGGGCGAAATCTGTATATCTTTCGTCTTCGTAGTAACCATTTCCGTTTGGGTCTGTCACGTAGCGATCTTCAAATTCACCGTTTGAGATCATACCAAAACCGTGTACATAGAAGCCACGAGCATAACGGTCGCCAAAAAAATATTTGTATTTCCCGGTAAGCGAAAAATCTTTATAAAAGGCATCGGCTACATCTTCACTATCGCGGTCTAAAGCCTGAATAAAAGTTTCTATTGCCCAGCTTGAATTTTCATTTATAATACGCTCATACGTGATATCTAAAGCCCCAAAAGCCACAATATTTAAGGCTCCAATACTCAATTCGTTTTGAGTAACATCCCTTTTGTCTGGGGAATTATCTAAATCCTGAGCAAAACTAAAAGTGGAAATAAAAAGGAAACTGAGTAGAAAGTAGTTTTTCATTAATTATAATTGAGGGATGAATTTGGCTACAAATTATAAATTAATTTAGAATTATGCTGTTTTTTTGAAATTAATTTAAGCGCTAATAATTTATCCTGAATTTTTTCTAATTCGGCTGTAGAGAGTTGTTCCTGGCTCCACTCTGTTATTGCTAACCATTGCTTAATGTCCTCTAATTTTTGATCATATTTTTCAGCCAATATTTCGGCAATATGGGGCAGGTCTTTAAAATCTTTTGTCTTATTATTAAGGACCTGCAACATTTTTTTGAGTCGGTCTTTTTCTGCGGTAATTGTATGGTTTCTTGCTGCGATTACAAAACAGGGCCAGGGTGTGGGACAATCTGCTACGCGTCTAAAAATCCTTTTATCTACCAATGGTTTTGTAGTAAAGTGCTCCCACATAAAATATTGTGCTTCGTCTTTTGATAATGCTTCAACGGCTCCATCCAGATTTTTAACGATTTCAAATTTTAGATCTTTTTGGGTATCCCATTGATGATTCTGCGCATTTATATAAGTCATAAGGTGGGAACCAGAACCTTCCCTACTAATTGCTGCCTTAGTATTCTTTAATTCTTCAACCGAATTAAAGTTAGAGTCGGCAGCTACGTGAATTCCCCAAATTAAAGGTGAACCTATGTAAGTTTGTATAATTTTAGTATTGGCATTTGCACTAATATCCTTTATCACTCCTTCGGTGAGTATCACGGCAACGTCTATCTCTCCCGTTTTTAAAGCCTTATTCATGGCGCCGGTGCCACCTGGAAAGTCCTTCCAGATTACGTTTACTCCTTCTTTCTCAAAAAGTTTTTCTTCTATACATAAATGCCAGGGCAGGTTAAAATGCTCTGGAACACCGCCTACTTTAATTGTTTTCATAAATTTTATATTTTAACTTTAAAAGACTGTCCGTCGGAAACCGCTTACTGCGAATGCTTACTAAGACTGCCCTCTTGTTTCATGCTTTTGCTTTAAATAGTTGTATATTTCATATTGTGACCTAATTGGTTTTTCACCTTCAGCTTTAGGCACATATTTGTTTGTTTCTTCAGCATCCTGTATTCTCGCTTTAACATTATCCTGAAGTTGGATTTCCAGAATTTCCTTAAATTCTTGCGCTAGATCTTTATCTAAAATGGGTGCAAGTACTTCTATGCGCCGGGAAAGATTACGTGTCATCCAATCTGCACTTCCGAAGTAAATTTTTTCGTCACCGTCATTTTCAAAAATATAGATTCTACCGTGTTCCAAATACCTATCTACAATACTGGTCATATAGATGTTCTCGCTTAAATTTTTAATACCCGGAATCAAGCAGGTGAATCCCCGCACTAATAACCTAATTTCTACTCCTTCCTGACTGGCGCGATACAAAAGAGCAATAATCCCGGGATCTTCCAGGCTATTCATTTTAGCTGTAATTTTTGCCTTTTTACCATCTCTGGCATTATCTATTTCGTTGTAAATCATTCTATTGAATTCCTGCCGGGTGGAAAAAGGAGAAATAAGTAAATTTTTCTCTCTTGGGATAATGAGTTCACCTTCCAGTACCATAAATAGTCGGGAAAGTTCTTTGGCAATATTTTTATTGGCTGTTAAAATCGCGTGATCACAATAGATTTTTGAGGTCTCGCTGTTAAAATTTCCGGTCCCTATATAGGCATAATTTACTACCTGCTCATTTTCCATTCGTTGAATGAGCATAATTTTAGAGTGTACTTTTATTTTGGGATAAGAATATATAACGTGTGCACCTTTTTCTTCAAATTTCTTTCCCCAAACAATGTTATTTTCTTCATCGAACCTGGCTTTCGCTTCTACAAAAACAGTAACCTCTTTACCTTTTTCCAGGGCACGCAATAGGAGATTGGTAAGTCGGGATTCATCTGCCACCCTGTATAGGGAAATTTTTATAGCGCTCACATTGTTATCATTCACTGCCTGTTGCAAGAAATTCTCTACATAGGCAAAAGACATAAAAGGAAAGTGTAATGACTGGTCTTTTTGTGAAATTGTCTTGAAATAATCTGCCGAGTTTTCTAGTTCCCTGTGTTTTATGTTTGGGAACTTTTTAAAATTTAAATTAGGATTATTAGTAGGATCGGGAAACGACAAAAAATCATTAAAATTATGGTATTTCCCACCGGGCATCATATCTATTTTTCCCAGTTTTAAAAGCTTTCTTATAGTTTTTTGAAGCGCAGCAGGCATCTGGGCGTCATAAAGTAAACGGGTGGGCTGTCCATCGTCACGTTGCGCAAGAGAATTGTATATTTTTTCTGCAAGCACTCCTTCATATTGATCTTCTATATACAGTTCTGCATCCCGGGATAATTTTATCTCAAAAATTCCAGTTATCGTTTTTTCCTCAAAAATTGTAGCAATTTGGCTACGGATAATTTCGTCTAAATATGTAATATCATGACCTTTTGAGTCATTTTCTAAATTTATAAATCTTCCGCAGGCATCCACGGGAATATTAACGAGACCTAATTCCTCTTTTGCATCAAACTGCACGATTAAATAGAGCTCGGCATTTTCAAGAAATAGTTCTTGTTCTTTATGAACCTTAATTATTCTGGGGTCAAGATGTTGTTTAATATTTTTCTGAAAATAGCTGGCTGCAAAACTTTTTTGTGAACTGGTAAAATGCTCTGCTCCTAATAGAAAAATACCATTTTCAGCAAGTTCCGGAAGAATTTGCTTCTCGTAAATTGCACCAAATTTATCTTGTTGAATTTTTACTTTTTTGATAATTTCTTTGGTGGTTTTAGAAGGCTTTAAAGCTAATTTCTTCCTAATACTTTTTTCTACCCTTTTCATTTGGCGTAGCTGGGAAACCCGAACCCTAAAATATTCATCTAAATTTGATGAAAAAATCGCCAAAAAACGAATCCGCTCATATAGCGGATTTATCTTGTCTTCGGCCTCTTGTAAAACTCTGGCATTAAAGCTAAGCCAGTTAAGGTCTCTATGCTTTAAGGGGATTTCCTTTGGATCTTGCATTATCGGTTAGTGGTTTAACCAAAAGTACGAATAAGCCTATAAATTGCTTTTAATTTTGTGTTAAATACGAGATTGCAAATAGACTCAAGAAGGTTTTTTCTTCCGGGTTTTTGAAAAAGCTAATTGATAATGTGAAGAGGTATTTTTGTGAAAACCTGTTTTTCATCTGCATATTGGAAAAAATAGTGGGTTTTCCTCCATATCGATACTAATAACTTATGCTTAATTTTAATTCGATCTAAAAGGTAAGCCTATTTAATTAGGTGTCCTTTGATAAAGCTTCCCCAACTATATCTCCCTACGAATTTCAAGAAATTTGGAGTATTCCGAATTGACTTTTAACCATATTATTAACCAACAAATTATCAATTATGAAAAGAATTAAACATTATTTGATGTACATGGCCGTACTTTCATTAGTTATGGTTTCATGTAGTAAAGAAGAAAATCAGGAAATTGGCGGTAATGATGATGTTGCTACACTTTCTTTTGGTGCAGTTATTAATGACATGATTTCTAAAAATCCCGCTACTAAACAAGCGCTGGAAGAGTTACCGGAATGTTCTGAAGAAGCTCCGGCTTATGTTCATGTGGTTTTAACAGGACCAGAAAATGTAGGAACAATGGCCAGCCCGGTAATGGTCGATGTAAATCCAACTCCCGGTGATTTTGATGGAGATGGAAATGATGAATATTTTACAGAATATTCTTCAGATTTAGAACTTATGCCCGGCTCTTATAGTCTGGATTATTTTGCAGTTTACGATGCTGATGATAACCTAATTTGGGTTGCTCCAGCTAGTGGAAGCGATATGGCAGACTGGGTAGATATGGCTTTACCTATGGATATTGAACTGGGTGCGGGAGTAAAAAAGTATGTTGATGTAAATGTACTTTGTTTTGACGATCGCATGGTAAACCAATACGGTTACCTATTCTTTGATATTATTGGTACCGAAGCAATTGAATTCTGTATTTTTGGTAATATTTGCGGTGAGAATGGAAGACACGCAGTTGCCGACTATTCTGTAAATATCTGGTCTGGTACCGATAATACCGGTGCAGTACTATATGCCGATGTTGAGAATAATGTAGATACAAATAATGATGGCGATGAATATGCCGATCCATTATGTTTCTTCTTACCCGATAGAGAAGGTGAAGACAATTATTATATTGAAATTAGTATAGATGGGGAAGTAGTACGTTCTGGTTCCTTTACCGATGCTACTGTAAAAGGTTTATTCGATGGTGAAGACAATGTAGATTATTATCACTTCTTCGAAGGATGTAGTTCTTCAGATACTCCAAACATTTTTGGAGACAATGGAGGAAATGGAGGACCACCGCCAGTGATAGATGAGGATACCGAAATATATATTTACTTTGATTCTTCCGGTTCTATGAACAGTACTTTAGCACCTTTACAAACTATGAGAAATACTTTACTTAAAGATGCTTTATTACCACTGTATGGAGATGATGAAGATGAATATGACGCTAAAGTACGTGTAATTCAAAATCCTACCGAACGAACTTTTAATATGCTTAATATTGAAGGGGATACACCAACGGGGAATGTAATTGCTTTGGTTTTCCAGGATGAAGCGCAATTTGTGTATCATAATATTGGAGCATCGTGGGATATTAATTCACCAAGGACCGTCACTTATGATACTGACATATCCACTTTACGTGGTCGAGTGGCTTCATTCCCAACAAATTATTACAGAGGAGTGGTTTTTCAAGTAGATGGGTTTGATGACTTTGAAGACTTAATCCATGCCGTAGAAGATGGTACCGGTAACTATAGCGGAAGCAATGGTTTATCTGATAGGAGTGAATTTGCCTATGTATATGATGTAAATGATGGGGATTCAGCTCAATATTATGCAGATCTTATCGTCCAAACTTTGCAAGATCTGGGATATAATCTGTAGTTCATCGTAGTATTTAATAAGGTTAAGTTTTATTTATTGATGAACAAAAGAGACCGTTTCACTTAACTGTGAGACGGTCTTCTTATTTGCAACAACATGTGGTTTAAATAATTTTGGTTGCAGCTTAATTAAACTGTTATAGTTGTAACAGGCTGAAATTCAACACCTATAGCCGCCGAACAGAAGAGTCCTCTCTTAGAATAGGTTTTTTACCCGTAAGACAATCTAAGAACGAAAAAATGAGAATGAAGAGATAAATATAAACGTACTGTTAAACAGAAACCATGTTTTTCTATAAGAGATTTTTGATGAAAATTAATCTACCAGCTTCTCCAGGCTATATTTTATAAGCTTATCTACGGTTTCTTTAGGGTTTCTAGAGAAAGTTCCGGCTGCTCGATTAGCAATAATCGCATTCATTGAAATAGCCTGATGTCCTAATAATTTGGATAAACCATAGATAGCCGAGGTTTCCATTTCTAAATTGGTTATTTCGCGGTCTTTGTAAGAAAATGAACCTAATTTATCATTCATTTCATTATCCTGAAGGGTAAGCCTTAAAATTCTACCTTGTGGGCCGTAAAAACCTATATTTGTTCCGGTTATTCCTTTAAAAGTGTCTTTCCCCTGCATACGCGCGATAAGTTTATCTCCACCCGAAACGATGTAAGGCGCTGCTTTTTTATCAAACCAATTTAAATGTTTAATAAAAGCTTCCTGAAAATCAAGGTCCTGAATGTGCTCGCTCTCATAAAAATGAAGCAATCCGTCTAAACCGATAGCGCTTTCACTTATTATAAAAGCATCTACCGGAATCTCTTTTTGTATGGAACCGGTAGTTCCAATTCTAATAATATCTAAACTGGTTTTTTCCTCTTTAAGTTCACGGGTTTTAAAATCTATATTTACCAGGGCATCCAGCTCGTTAATAACAATGTCTATATTGTCTGGCCCAATACCGGTAGAAATCACACTTATTCGTTTTCCTTTATAAGTACCGGTTTGGGTATGAAATTCCCTTTTTTGAATTTTATGTTCTACGGAATCAAAATATCGGGTGACCTTCTCTACGCGATCGGGGTCTCCAACGGTGATTACCGTCTCGGCCAAATGTTCTGGTAATAAATTGAGATGGTAAACACTACCATCCTTATTTTGGATAAACTCTGAAGCTTTTATGGCCATATTATAGTTTTAAGATTTTATGAGAATCGGAATCGTATAGAAAATCAAAGATTTTAGAACCTCCCATATATTCATCGGTTTTTAGGTCCTGGTAAAAACTCTTTTCCCTTTCCAGTACTTTATTACCACTTTCCGTTAACGTGAGTTTACCATCTTTAAAGGTGTAAAATATTTCCAGTTTTTTCAATAGACGCTCCATTTGAGAATCGCTATATCCATAATATCCCTGGTACTGCAAAGCATATCCTAAGAATTGGTTATAGGAGGTAATGTTTTGATTTTCTATGAGTTTAAGGATATTTTTTTCTAAAGTATTAATACCGGTAACACTATTTGGGTATCGTTCAATATGTGCCCTAATGCAACTGGATAAATATTCAAAATTTGAAGTTTTCTTAATTTGTCTCTTAAGCTTTTGGGGGTTGCTTCCACAATAAAGTTCCCAAACTAAAGAGGCAATTGCCAGGTCATCTTCGGTAAGTTTAATTTTATTCTCGTAATGATTTAATAAGTTTTTGGGGGATAAATGAGATAGCGGGGTTAATTCATTTTCTCCCTTTAGTCGTTTGCTGCAAACTAAATAAAAAGGTTTTTCAACTTTGTGCTCCAAATAAAAGCTAATAGCAGCTAACATATTTATATGGCAAAAAAGATCGAATTCAAACCACAAAACTACGTGATCGTAGTTTTCTACCTGCTTTAACTTTTCCAGTTGCGAAACGAATTTATCCAGGTAATCTTCTGAAGAAATTCCATAGGTTTCTCCTAAGAATTTTTGTCTTTCTTCTATAAAATCTTTTGAGCCAACCTTCTTTATACACCGACCTTCACAAAGTAATTCCCTCCAAACAATAATTTGACCGGGAATTTCGAGACTTTTAACCGTTTCGGTAAGACCGTCTCCATTAATAATGTGCAGCGCATTACTACTCATAGCAAAATTTAATTCTCAATTATAAAATTATCCGCCAACACGTTTAACATTATAGGAGTCTTTTCTAAGAAGTTCCATAATTTTTTCCCTATCATCACCCTGTATGATAATTTCACCGTCTTTGGTAGAACCGCCTACACCACATTTCTTTTTTAGCTTTTTTCCTAGGGCAATTAAATCTTCTTCAGGCCCCTGGAAACCTTTAATAATAGTCACGGTTTTACCACCCCTTCCTTTATTACTAAAGTGTGCTTCTAAATATTGTTCCCGGGGTTCCAAAGATTCTTCAGCTTCATTTTCATTTGCTGTGTTTTCAAGATTATCATTGGTGGAATATACTAAACCGCCAAGATCTTCCAACCCCATTTTCTTCTTAGCCATAAATTATTTTTTTAAGAGTCCTATTTCTACTAATCGTTGATGTAAAAATTCTCCAGCGGTAATATCTTCGTATTGCTTGGGATTTTCTTCATCTATACATTCTTCTAAACAATCTAAACGCATCTCACTTCTAGGATGCATAAAGAAAGGAATAGAATATCTTGGTTTGTCCCATTCTTCTTTTGGAGGATTGATCACCCGGTGAATGGTGGAACGTAACTTATTATTGGTATGTCTTTCTAACATATCACCAACATTAATCACCAATTCATCCTTCTTAGGAACCGCATCTATCCATTCTCCATCTTTTCTTAAAACCTGTAATCCCCCCGAGGATGCTCCCATTAATAAAGTGATTAAATTAATATCACCGTGCGCTCCCGCTCTAACAGCGCCCTTAGGCTCCTCGGTGATTGGTGGGTAATGTATAGGCCTTAAGATACTATTTCCATTACTGGCCCAATGATCAAAATAATGTTCTTCCAAACCAATGTATAAAGCCAGGGCACGTAAAACATAAATACCGGTTTTTTCCAGCATTTTATAAGCTTCCATTCCTACGGCATTGAAATCTTCTACTTCTTCAACCTGAATATTTTCTGGATAATCCTCTGTTAAATTTGCATCTTTATCTGGAATCTGTCCAAAATGCCAAAATTCCTTTAAATCACCTTCTTTCTTACCTTTAGCGTGTTCTTTTCCAAATGAAATATAACCGCGTTGTCCTGCCAAACCTTCAATTTCATATTTCTTTTTAACTTCTAGCGGAAGATCAAAAAAACTCTTTACCTCTTTATAAAGGTTAGTTTCCAGTTTTTCTACTAAGAAATGATTTTTTAAAGCTACAAAGCCAATTTCTTCATAAGCTTTTCCAATTTCTTGAACAAACTTCTGCTTTTTTGCCTCATCTTTAGAAAGAAAATCGGCCAGATCTACACTGGGAATATTATTCATCGCCATATATTACTAAGTTTTTTCAAAATTTATCAATCAAAGTTAACTAAAAATATGAGAGTTCCCGAGGCTTTTTAAATTTCTTATCATTTATATTTTTGGTTACATTTGAGAAAGAAACGTTCACTATGCAGCCAGATACTTCAGAAAAAAACAAGATTACTTTTCAGAAAAACCAACTTTCTTCATCAGAACTATTAGACTTATATAATGCGTTGCTGAAACCAAGATTAATTGAAGAAAAAATGTTAATCCTTCTTCGACAGGGAAAAGTATCAAAATGGTTTAGCGGGATAGGTCAGGAAGCGATTTCAGTTGGTGTAGCGAAAGCTTTAAATAAAGATGAGTATATTTTACCAATGCACCGCAATTTGGGCGTATTTACCACTAGAGACGTCCCTTTAAATAGACTGTTTTCGCAGTGGCAGGGAAAACAAAATGGTTTCACTAAAGGTAGGGATCGCAGTTTTCATTTTGGTACGCAAGAGTATAAAATAATTGGGATGATTTCTCACCTGGGGCCACAGCTTGGCGTGGCCAATGGTATTGCCCTGGCACATAAACTAAAGAAGGAGAATAAGCTTACAGCAGTTTTTACCGGGGAAGGTGGTACCAGTGAAGGAGATTTTCACGAAGCGCTTAATATTGCTTCAGTTTGGGAGTTGCCGGTTATATTTTGTGTTGAAAATAATGGCTACGGACTTTCCACACCTACCAATGAGCAGTATCGTTGTGAAAACATAGCTGATAGAGGACAGGGCTACGGTATGGAGTCGCATATTATAGATGGAAATAATATTATTGAAGTATATACCCGTGTTTCTAAAATTGCCGAAAGTATTAGAAATGATCCCAGGCCGGTTTTAATAGAATTTAAAACCTTTAGAAGACGTGGCCACGAAGAAGCTAGCGGTACTAAATATGTGCCAGAAGATTTGATGAAGTTTTGGGAGCAGAAAGATCCTATAGACAATTTCAGGAGGTTTTTAAAGAATGAAAATATTCTTTCTGAAGCCCAGGATGAAGATTTTAAAGAGAAAATTAAACTTGAGATTGATACGCATTTAGAGACTGCGAACAAAGAACCCATTACTACTTTTGATGAAACAAAAGAGTTGAATGATGTTTTTCAGAATTTTAAATATGAAGATATACAGAGTGTTGATGCCTCAGAAAATATTCGACTTATAGACGCTATCGCCCAGGCGGTAGCACAAAGTATGCATCGTCACAACTCGCTGGTATTAATGGGACAGGATATTGCTGAATATGGTGGGGTTTTTAAAATCACCGAAGGTTTAGTCGCTAAATTTGGAAAAGATAGGGTTAGGAATACCCCAATATGTGAATCGGCGGTGATAGGAGCCGCAATGGGTCTTGCTATAAATGGTATGAAAGCTATGGTAGAGATGCAGTTTGGAGATTTTGTGAGTTCTGGCTTTAACCCCATTGTAAATTACCTGGCAAAATCTAATTTTAGATGGAACCAAAATGCCGATGTTGTCATAAGAATGCCCTGTGGTGCAGATGTAGGTGCAGGACCATTTCACAGCCAAACCAATGAAGCCTGGTTTACTAAAGTTCCCGGGTTAAAAGTAATCTACCCAGCCTTTCCCTATGATGCCAAAGGCTTATTAAATACTGCTTTTAACGATCCTAATCCTGTTTTGTTTTTTGAACATAAAGCATTGTATAGAAGCATTCGCCAGGAAGTGCCGCAAGACTATTACACTTTACCTTTTGGTAAAGCTTCGGTTTTACAGCGAGGCTCTAAAGTGAGTGTGATTACCTATGGCGCGGCGGTGCATTGGGCAATGGAAATCATAGCCAAAAATGAATTGGAAGAAATAGAACTTATAGATCTACGAAGTTTGCAACCTTTAGATATCGAATGTATCATCGCTTCGGTTAGAAAATGCGGAAAAGCTCTTGTGCTTACTGAAGATTCACTTTTTGGCAGTTTGGCTTCAGAAATTTCAGCATTAATTTCAGAATCTTGTTTTGAGTTTTTGGATGCTCCTGTGATGCGGGTAGGTAGTCTGGAAACGCCCATTCCATTTGCACCAGGTTTGGAAGAAGGCTATCTCCCGAAGCAGCGTTTTCAGGAAAAATTACTGGAATTAATAGCTTATTAATAAAAATTAGCGAAATCAAACATAGAATTAAGATTCCTTAACATTAGGCTTGTTAAAGTATTAATAATCTTTTGTGTCACTTCATTTGCTGCTGTAATTTAGTTGATAACTAATCTAAAAATCTAATATTATGATACGTTTAATCGTTATTTTCTTAATTATTGCCCTGGTGGCCGCTGTTTTTGGTTTTGGAGGAATGGCAGAAGGATTCGCCGATATTGCAAAAATTATATTTTACATTTTCCTGGTACTACTGGTGATTTCACTTATTAGTAGATTATTTAGAAGATAATTTGTAGAAAGCAATGCTGTTAACCTTACAGCTTGTAGGTAATGGAAATAAAGATTAAAAAAGTTTCTTTCCAAATAGAAACCTTTTTAACTTCTTATGAAGAAGAAAAAAATTAAAATGAGAAATCCAATGTTTTAAAAACGGTAAATCCCGAAAACATTGGATTTTTACTCGATAATCGAAATTTAAATACCTCGAGACTTGTATCAAAACCAAAGTAATCTTCCTATTTAATCTTAAGTAGGCTTGCTGCGAGGTAGTTTATTTTTAAATTAAAACAATAAATGATGAGAAAAATTCTAATTCTTGGTGTGGTAGCGATTTTATTTGCTGCCTGTGGACCAAGTAAACAAGCCAGAGAGGCGAGAAAAACTTTTAATGGAGATTGGACGCTTACCAGTGTGACCTATCCTAAAAATTCGGGGGAATTTGACGTGACTTTATTTAATGAGGCCAATGCATCCTGTTTTGAAAATAGTACCTGGAATTTTATTTCTAATAACAACCGTGGTGCTTACAATGTACAGGGGCCTAATTGTGATGGAGGTCAGCGTTATTTTATATGGTCGATTGATGAAGAAAATACGCCGGAAGGAGTTTATGATTTCCTACTAAAACCAACTAACGCAGATTATGATTCGACTACTGGAAATCAGGGGTTCAGACTTAATTTAAGATCGGTTTCTGCAACGCAAATGGTATGGGAACAATCTGTAATGCTTGATGGTTCTCCATTTGTGATTCGAATGAATTTTTCTAAACTTTAAAATAAATTAATGATTATGAAGATGACAATAAATAGAATGTTCGCTATGCTCTTTGCAGCTACTATGCTATTTGGTTGTGATGCTGTACAGAATGCAAATAACAAACAAAAAGGCGCTGTTATTGGTGCCGGTAGTGGTGCTGCAATTGGTGGCGTTATAGGAAATAATGTTGGAGACGGTAATACAGCCCTGGGTGCCATTATTGGTGGCGTTGTAGGTGGTGCTGCCGGAGGTTATATTGGTAACCGCATGGACAAGCAAGCTAAAGAAATTGAGCGCGAAGTGCCCGGTGCAGAAGTAGAACGTGTAGGTGAAGGGATTAATGTGACTTTTGATGAAAGTAGCGGAGTGTATTTTGATACTGAAAAATACAATATCAATTCGAAATCCCAGCAAACCTTAAATAAATTAGCTTCTATCTTTAAAGAATATCCAGATTCTAACATTTTGATAGAAGGACATACCGATAATACCGGTGCAGAAAGTTATAACCTTACCCTTTCAAAAAACCGTGCCCAGGCGGTAACAAATTACCTTGCTGGACAGGGATTAAGTAACGGTAGGTTTGAAACAAAATGGTATGGTGAAAATCAGCCAAAATATGATAATTCTACTGCTGAAGGTAGAGCTAAAAACCGTAGGGTAGAATTAGCTATTATCGCGAATGAAGATCTAAAACGAGAAGCAAAGCAGAAGACGGGTAACCAGTAATTACCGTTCTAAATACACTTTATTAAAAATCCCGGCTTTCAAGTCGGGATTTTTTTTATTCTTTTTTCTACATTAAAGGCATGAATGACATCGAAATCATTATTATTGTTGATTTCGCTGGCTACCCGCTGGCATTCATCTTTTCCGGTTTATAAAGGAGATTATTTTAATTGCAAAAAAGGGATATTCCCAGAAGTTTGTGGTTAAAAATCTTTCTACTGAAACTTTTCCCTCTTTTGAAAATTTTGAAATAGATATTTTTAAAGTAACAAAGGTCGTTAATAATATAGACGCAAAAAACGAGCTACCAGATATAAACCATTTTACATTTCATCCCGGTGGAAAGAAAATAAAGCAAACAGTTGAAGATCTTTTTGCTAACTTAGGTAAAAATATAAACGAAAACACGAGAAGTGTTTTACAAATATGGAAATATTAATAGTGTAACCGTGCTTTATGTTTTGGAGGAGTTTATAAAAAACAACCCGAAGCAAGGGAACAGGCACAAAGAGTTTTATTAAAATGGTAAAGGAATTTAAAGACACTAATTATTGGGCGATAATTTTAGGCGGAAGTAGCGGCCTTGGCTTTGCTACCGCCAGGAAATTGGCGCGTCACGGGATGAATATTATTGTAGTTCACCGCGATAAGCGAGCAGATATTGCTGAAATTGAAGAAGCCTTTGAAGATATAAAGAAGCAACAAGTTAATTTTGAAAGTTTTAATGTGGATGCCACAAATGCTGAAAAACGAGAAAGCCTTATTAATCAAATCGCTGAAGTTTTAGGTACAGAAGGAAAAGTGAGGACTTTAGTTCACAGTATCTCTAAAGGAAACTTAAAGCCAATGACAGGTGAGGAACCAACTCTCGAAAATATAGATTTTCAGGTTACTATAGATGCCATGGCGATTAGCCTTTATGATTGGACCAAAGCGATTTACAAGTTCAATTTATTTGCCAAAGACGCTAGAATTATTTCTTTTACCAGCGAAGGCAATAAAAAAGCCTGGGCCAATTATGCAGCGGTTTCGGCAGCAAAGGTTGCTTTAGAAGCAATCACGAGAAGCATTGCTTTAGAGTTTGCACCCCACGGAATTAGGGCAAATTGTATCCAGGCGGGAGTGACCGTAACCAGGTCTTTTCAAATGATTCCCGGTAATGAGACTCTTAGAGTTCACGCTCTTAAGCACAATCCTTTTAAACGACTCACCGTGCCAAATAATATCGCCAATATGGTGTATTTGTTAAGTAAAGATGAAGCAGATTGGGTTACCGGAACCATTATTCCTGTAAATGGGGGAGAGCACCTTAAGTAGTTTTTTTAATCGCAGGGCGATAGCCAGGGGTTTAATCCCCGGGGGGCTCGAAATAAAAGAGCTTTTTCGGAAGCATACTGCGCACCCCTGGGTCGAGGCTGTTGATTACATTTCTGAAATGTTGTTTTTTTAAAATACGACTCTATAATTAAGCAATTGTCTTATAGCTGGCCATTTCTCTTTGTGGCCCGGCTCTTACATTTTGACGAAAATTCTGCGGAAAGAGTTTAAACCTTATCATCAGGTTTCCAAAGATTTTATTTTTAGGAATATTAACTGCGAGAATATTAAACCTGAAATCTTAGAAATGGTTTCCGAAGTAAAAATTCCGAAGAAAACATTAGAAAAATCGGTTCCTATTTTAGTAAAATGGTAATGTAAATGGTAGTAATTTTTAAGAAAGTATAGTTGTAATAAAGTAAATTTCCTGGAAAACCATACTAGGTTTAAATATAGACCGCTATAAAACAAATCTCTTTTTACTTTAAAATATTCATACTTGTACCGCAATTTCAAAATTTATCAAACCGGCAAAAAGCTGAAAAATAAACGCTGCTTTATGCCAATAAAAAGCTTTGGAAAAAGCACTTAAGCCAGGACATTTAGCGATAGAAAAAGACCGTTTTGGTATTCCTTTCTGCTCTTATTGTGGCGCTCGTCAAAAAATAGCATTTAGTCTTTAGCAACACGGCGCCTATTCTTCTTTTCTGCTTAGTTAAAACTCTCCTAAAGCCTCGTTAAAGCCTTGTGCTGAAGAAGTGCAATTCGTATCTTCAAACAACTAATTTAAATACAATAGAATATGAAGACAGTTGACA
The DNA here is from genome assembly GCF_900129445.1 of Salegentibacter echinorum. Classification (GTDB taxonomy): domain Bacteria; phylum Bacteroidota; class Bacteroidia; order Flavobacteriales; family Flavobacteriaceae; genus Salegentibacter; species Salegentibacter echinorum. The sequence goes on along the minus strand of NZ_FQVT01000009.1, from coordinate 30,684 downwards.
AAATGGAGGTATTACATAGCCAATCTGCCGAATTTATTGAAAAAGGTGAAACCGGGAAATTTTTAAAACTAATACCCGATACTTTTATTATTAAAGGTGAAGAAAAAGATGGCGTTTTCAACCAGGGATACGCTTTAAGACATATAAACAGACAGGATATTTTGCTAATTGATGTGGTGGAAGAATCTAGCAAAAAAGCTGTAAAAAAACTGGTAGAAGACGGTTATAAAATAAAGGGAATTCTTATTACCTGCGACGGAATTCTAGAAAATGCCTATGCTAATTTAGAAACGCTTTCCAAAGATGCCGGTAACGCTCCAATATTTGCGCATCCGAGAAACAATTTTAAAGACAAGTTTAAAACTAAAGATATTTTAGAGCGCAAAGGAACTTTAAAGGATTTTGGGCTTAAAGTATTTGATTTACCGGGCAATGGTGGCGCATCGGTAATTATTTATTCTGAAATTAATGACGGAATGTTATTTCCGGGGGAAGATGCAGAAGGTTCTGCTTACGATTCAGATCTAAATACTTTTAAAAGGCCAAAAATGGAAAGGTCTAATGACGATTATGGTCTTGCGGAAAGTTGGAGCGCCTTTAGAGAAGAGTTCTCTTATTTGTTTCCTAGAAAAGGAAAACCCGGCTTTAACATTGAAGAGGGGCAGGAGCGAGATATTTTAAATTCGCTTAGCCAGAGCTAAATTATAAAGAAATTTAAAAGCTGTTTCTATACTGTTTTTGAGAATATATTTCAATCGCGAGGTTCTAATTATTCGAAAAGTAGTATTCAAACAGCTTTTTTATGTTGTTTTTTAAATCAAATGAAGTTGCAAGAAGCCTGGCTTAACCGTTTTGATTGCATAATTACGCAGATCCAGGAATAATGGTGGTAAAATGCTTTAAGATATTGTTAAAGTGCCTTATTACTCGTCTAAAAATTAATATTTTAAAGGTTAAAATTAATCAACTATGTCCAAATTAAATGTAACACAAAAATTAATCAGAGAACACTTGCTGGAAGGCGAGCTAATTCCCGGAAAGGAAATTGGGATCAAAATAGACCAGGCATTATTACAGGATGCAACCGGTACTTTAGTGCAATTGGAACTGGAAGCTATGGGATTAAAGAAAGCCCAGACGGAAGTAGCGGTTCAATATGTAGATCACAACTTACTGCAAACCGATTTTAAAAATGCCGATGACCATTTATTCTTGCTTTCGGCCGCGAAAAAATTCGGACTTTGGTATAGCCGACCCGGTAATGGGGTGAGCCACCCTGTGCATATGGAAAGATTTGGAAAACCGGGGAAAACCATGGTAGGTTCAGATAGTCATACCCCTGCAGCAGGTTCTCTTGGAATGCTGGCCATTGGTACCGGCGGACTTGATGTTGCTGCTGCAATTGCAGGACAACCTTATTATGTAAAAATGCCAAAAGTTTGGGGTGTAAAATTAACCGGAAAGTTACCAGACTGGGTTAGTGCCAAAGATGTGATTTTAGAAATGCTTAGGCGTCACGATGTTAAAGGTGGTGTGGGAAAAGTTATTGAATATTACGGAGAAGGTCTTGAAAATTTAAGCGCGATGGATAGGCACGTGATTGCCAATATGGGCGCTGAACTCGGTGCAACTACTACAGTTTTTCCTAGTGATTTAGAAACGAAAAGATTTTTAAAATCTCAGGAGCGTGAAGATGATTGGAGAGAATTACTGGCAGATGAAGGATGTGAATATGATCTTCATGAAGAAATTATTTTAGATGATCTGGTACCTTTAATTGCCTTACCAACCAGCCCCGGGAATGTTGTTCCCGTTAGTGAAGTTGCGGGGAAACCAATTAGCCAGGTAGTAATAGGCTCTTCTGCAAATCCCGGTTTACGGGATTTTTGGATAGCGGGAGCAATTGTAGAGGATAAAGCCGTAAATAATGACGTTTCTTTTGATATAAACCCTACTTCAAGACAGATAATTCAAAATATGATTGAAAATAGGGCTTTTGCGAATTTGATAAAAGCAGGTGCACGTTTTCACCAATCTGGGTGTATGGGCTGTATAGGAATGGGACAGGCACCAGCTTCAAATACCATTAGTTTGCGTACCATGCCGCGAAACTTCCCAGATAGATCGGGTACTAAGGATGACCAGGTGTATTTATGTAGTCCCGAGACAGCGGCGGCTTCAGCTTTAACCGGTAAAATTACAGATCCGCGGGATTTAGAGAAATTATACGATATGAAGTATCCTAAATTCGAATATCCCGAGTATCATATTATTAAAGAAGATATGTTGGTAGCGCCTCCCGAAGATGGTTCCCAGGTACAGTTGGAGAAAGGTCCCAATATCAAATCCTTACCGCATATCGAACCAATGAAAGATGATTGCGAGGTACCGGTGCTTTTAAAAATGGGCGATAATATTTCTACCGATGGAATTTTAAAAGCAGGGGCAGAAGTATTGCCTTTTAGAAGTAACCTGCCTGAGATAAGTAAATTCGCTTATACGGTTATAGATGAAACGTTTTATGATCGGGCTATGAAGGCGAAAGAAGATCACGGTGGTCATATTGTAGTAGCAAAAGATAACTATGCTCAGGGCTCCAGTAGGGAACATGCCGCGATTGCACCAAAATATTTAGGTCAGGTGGCAGTAATTGCAAATAGCTATGCTAGAATTGCCTGGCAAAACCTGGTGAATTTCGGAATTTTACCTTTGGAGTTTTTGGATATTGCAGACTATGAGAAAATTGAACAGGGTGATAAAGTGAAATTTGAAAACCTTAGAGAAGACATTGAAAACAGAAATAACATTAAGGTAAATGTCATAAAATCTAACGGGGACACGGTGAGCTTTGAAACGAAGCATACGTTAAGTGACCGCCAGATTAAGATTCTACTGAAAGGTGGAATTATCAATGAGTTTAAAGAGCGTATTGATGCTAATCAACTTGGCACCGATGCTTAGTAAACTTTAGGTAATTAATAAAAGGCTGTTTTAAAATTAATTAAAACAGCCTTTTTCATGTTTAAAATTCAAAAGGCTACGTTAGACATACGAATGGTTTTACACGCTCCCCTTCAAAAGTTTTATTGGTATTCAAATGAGGAAAACTAATCACTTTAATGAAGTTTTCCCGAATTATTAGGAGCTGAAATAGTCCCGTTTTATGAATAGCGATTTTTCTCAAACAAACTTTACATACAATCTACATTATACAACATTCGTTTTTGTAAAGAAGTTTACTCATTGTTCAATAGCCCCCGGTATATTAATTCATATCACTTTATTTTTTCTTCTTCCGGTCATATTCTTTAAGTACAGTTTTTCTGCCAATTGTTTTTGTAATTATATCCTTCTCAAGATCCCAGCCACGGGCCGGGGAGTATTGCCTACCATACCAAATTATCTGCAAATGAAGCCTGTTCCAAAGATCTTTTGGGAATAAGCGTTTGGCATCTTTTTCGGTTTGTTTTACATTTTTACCATTTGTTAAATTCCAACGATACATTAAACGATGAATATGTGTATCTACAGGGAATGCAGGTACGTTGAACGCCTGCGACATCACCACACTGGCTGTTTTATGTCCCACCGCAGGTAAGGCCTCTAGAGCTTCAAAATCTGCTGGCACCTGTCCGTCGTGCTTTTCCAATAATATTTTAGACAGTCCGTGAATCCCCTTAGATTTCATAGGAGATAATCCTACCGGTTTGATAATTTCCCTAATTTCTTCTACAGAAAGTTTAACCATATCCCTGGGGTTATCTGCTACCTCAAAAAGTAATGGAGTGATTTGGTTTACCCTCACATCGGTGCTCTGGGCAGAAAGTAGAACTGCAATGAGTAGTGTGTAAGGATCTTTATGATCTAGGGGAATGGGGATTTCAGGATAAATATCATTTAAAGTATCAATAACAAAACTTACTTTTTCTTTTTTGGTCATATTTAATATTGTTTAATGTCACTCATTTCTGAAAAGAGTGTTTAAATACTGTAGTTTTTCTGTCTTCTTTATATTGTATAAATCTTGAAGAGTCTCTAATCCTTCCAGATGGTTTTCTCCAGATCCTAATTCCTGGAAAATATATTCCTAAGGGTATCTCCTGGACTTTTCAAGAGGTACTTGATTTTTCATACCTTTGGTTAAAGTCAAAATGAATAACTACAAAAATAAGAAATATGACAACATTAGAGGTTGGTGATAAAGCCCCGGAATTTTCTGTGTCAGATCAGGATGGCAATACTGTAAAATTAAGTGATTTTAAAGGAAAGAAATTGGTGCTGTTTTTTTATCCCAAAGCCAGCACTCCCGGCTGTACGGCCGAAGCCTGTAATTTAAGGGATAATTGGAAAATATTTGAAGAAAAAGGATATGCAATCCTTGGTGTAAGTGCAGACACGCAAAGAAAACAAACATATTTTAAGAATAAATACGAGTTGCCATTTCCACTATTGGCAGATGAGGATAAGGAAGTGATAAATGCCTACGGCGTTTGGGGAGCCAAAAAATTTATGGGAAAAGAATATGAGGGAATCCACCGAACAACTTTTATTATTGATGAAGAAGGAAAAATTGAAGAGGTAATTAAAAAGGTGAAAACCAAAGACCATAGCAATCAAATACTGGAGGAATAGTTCTCGTTTCTCAGTTGTCAGTTCTCAGTTCTGGGTTGTCAGTTTGCTTGACTTGTTACGTCGTTTCGTAAATTCTTAATGTTTGTTGTTTGTTGAGAGCGAGGACGAAGGACGATGCGGTTAATTGAACCTTGAACCTTGAACCTTGAACCTTGAACCTTGAACCTTGAACCTTGAACCTTGAACCTTGAACCTTGAACCTTGAACCTTGAACCTTGAACCTTGAACCTTGAACCTTGAACCTTGAACCTTGAGCTGTTTCCAGCACCAAGTGAATACTGCGACACTGGTTACTGGTCATTGCGAGCGACATAGGAGCGTGGCAATCTGTTGCTGGTCGGGGGTTGATTTCAATTACCATACAACCCATCAACAAAAAACCCTCCGTCTTTTCTGCTGAAAAGCAGAAAATCCACCTCCCCTTGAAAAAATAGGGGAGGAACTTTTTGGCTTTCCTTTCTCCGACTTTCGGGTTTTAATATTAGTTTGTTGTTTATTGACTTTTTTAGCCTTAAACCTCTAACCTCTAACCTCGTACTTTATTCATTCTTTAAAGCAACTTTCTGCACGGTTGCGATGCTGTCGCAATTTTCAATTTTTAGTTCAAGCGTTTTGTTCTCCACTTTATTGGTGATTAAAAAAACATTACACGGGTCCCCATCGGTATTGCTGCGGCCAAAATCCACATCACCATTTTTTAAACTTTGAGACACCAAAGCGGTATCTAACTTATTGGCTTCAAAATAGCTAAAAGCTTCAGGAGAAAATTTGCGCTCTTTAATTCTTATATTTTTCAAAACCCGGGCGTCTGGGAGATAATCACAGGAAGATCGTTTTCCGCTAAGAAAGAATATTAAAAACATTATTCCGAAGAATAAACCTACAGAGAAATAACCTATTCGATGAATCAATTTCATATATATTTCTTTAATCTTTTTATAGAAATTCAGCACAGGTTTATTATCATTTCCTGTGGGTTGCTGGTTTTTGCGTTCAGCATTTCATGCTGACCTCATTTAAACGCTTTAAAATTTTTGTGTTTCCGGAAAACCGGGAATTTGGGATAGTATCAAAAAATCAATAAATTAATATCACGGTAAGAAAGATCAAACCACTCGGCGATAGATTTATTAGTTAAAATCCCGTGGTAAAAGTACAAACCATTTCTCAAACCTTTATCAAATCGAAGTGTATTTTCCAATCCGCCTTCTTCTCCAATGTGTAAAAGATAAGGCGTAAAGATATTACTGATAGATAAAGAAGAAGTCCTGGCGTACCGGGAAGGAATATTGGGCACACAGTAATGTAAGACGTTATGTTTGGTGAAAATAGGCTTATCATGCGAGGTAACCTCACTGGTTTCGATGCAACCGCCCATATCTATACTCACATCTATAAGCACAGCACCGCGCTTCATTGTTGCTACCATATCTTCGGAAATTAGTACCGGACTCCTGTTTTTACCGCGAACAGCGCCAATAAGTACATCACAACGTTTTATAGCCTTACTTAGATTTTTTGGTTGAATGGTTGAAGTATAGAAAGTTTGATTGAGATTATTCTGAATTGTACGAAGTTTGGTAAGGGAACTGTCAAAAACTTTAATATTGGCACCAAGTCCCAACGCAGATCTGGCGGCAAATTCTCCTACAGTACCAGCCCCGAGAATAACCACCTCTACCGGTGGAACGCCGCTTATATTCCCAAACATAAGCCCGTTGCCGTTGATGTTGTTACTCATAATTTCTGAAGCAATAAGCACTGAAGCGGTGCCGGCAATTTCACTTAATGCCCGCACCAACGGATAAGTGTTATCTTCATCCCTTATAAATTCAAACCCCAGGGCCGTAATACGCTTTTCTGCCAATTTTTGGAAATAGGCTTTACATTGTGTTTTAAGCTGAAGCGCAGAAATTAATATGGTCTGCGGATTGATCATATCCAATTCGTCCAGGGAAGGTGGTTCTATTTTTAAGATTGTAGGACAGGAGAATACTTTTTGTGTGTCTTTAGTGATTTCGGCACCGGCGTTAGAAAAATCTTTATCGCTAAAACGAGCCCATTTTCCCGCCCCCGATTCTATCATTACACGATGGCCGTGAGCAGTGATAGCCGCAACAGCATCGGGACTTAAGCAAATTCGTTTTTCCTGGTATGAAGTTTCCTGTGGAATGCCAATAAATAATTCTCCCTTGTTTTGTTGAATTTCAAGAGTTTCTTCCTGCGGAATTAATTGTTCTTTGGTAAAAGGAGAAACCTGTTTAGCCATAGTGATGCATTACTTTAGTAAGGTAAAATACAATTAATTTTAAAACAATCGCTAAAGATTTCTATAGTATTCTTCTTCAATAGGTTGCCATTGTTCTTCCTTCTGCCTAAAGGCTTTTATTTCTTTTCGGTCTTTTTCAGACATATTTGAAAATACCGAAACTTCTGTTTCATCAATTTCACTAAGGTCAATACCATAAATACGATCAAAGATTTTGATACGTATAAGGTAAACAATCGAAAGGATAATTATAAAAAATGGAGCTAAATATAAAAGCCCGTCGGTGTCCATAATAAAAGAATTATCGGCATATACATCATCGTAAAAGGTTACTATGATTTGATAGGAATACATAGCGATTGGTATTAATATAGCGTGATACCACCAGTGTTTACAGGTGAAAAACCAAATAAAAAGAAGAAATAAAGGGGTGATTTTACCAAGATAGGTCCAGGCGGCAGTCAATACATCCTGATAATATTTACTTTCATAAGTAAAAAGAGAAGTTTCCCAAACGGGACCGCTTGGGAAAATCTCATATAAGTAAAAAAGATAAGGTGAAAAAGCTATGCTTAAGGCAATAATACTACCCAGCAGAAGGAACTTTGATGAGTCTTTTGTCCACTGCTTGTTCTTTTTGTTGATCATTGTGATTATCGTTATCGGCGGTTGAAGTTACAAAAAAACTTGCTCCAAAAATTGCTGTTGCGAAAAGTACTGCTTTAATTCTCATAATAATATAGTTTAGATTGTTATTTCGTTTTGTTTACTGAAGCAAACCTACAGCAATATAACAAGCTAAAAATTAATACATTAATCGTACTTTTGCCGACTTTTTAAAAGAAAAAATGGAGATTATTTAAAGATTAAATACTTTATGCCACTAAATCAATAATGCAAATACTTTAAAAAAAATTGAAAATTCTAATGTATTTTATTTTGAACTGTCACCTATATTCAATTTATGCTAATATGCGATTCCGAAGATTATTTAGAGTTTATTAACATTTAATTAACTTAACATTAACATCCTTAAATTTTTGTCTTTCGTTATTATATCAACTTTTTGAAAGTTTTCCTCGAGAAAACCTCCAATTTTTTGTGGCCACTCTATAAAAATAAAGGCATCCTCGTTTAAATATTCCTCCAGACCTATATCTAAAGCTTCATTTTCATCATCGATTCGATAGAAATCGAAATGAAATATGGAATTTGTAGGGGAGCTATATTCATTTACTAACGAAAAGGTAGGGCTAGACACTTTATCCTCGCTTCCTAAAGCTTTAACGAGACTGGTAATAAGCGTTGTTTTACCAGCCCCCATGTCCCCGTAAAAAAGTATTATTTTGCTCTTACTATGTTTAAGAATATATTGCGCAGCTTCTTCAATTTGCGCTAAATTGTAGGTTAATGGCATAAATTTGTTTAGATTTTAACTAAATCAACACTACAAATATAAGAAATAATGTAGTTACGTGTTTAGGGGTAAATTCCCCTTTTTTATAATTCAATGGTAAAATAGAATGGGTGAAGCTTGTGGAAGAATTGTCGTTCTCGGTTTTAATTTATTTAAACCAATTTGCAAATCAGCGAATCATCATATTGTCAAATGATCACATCAACAAAACCCCTCCGACCTTTCTGCTGAAAAAGCAGAAAACCCACCTCCCGTTGAAAAATGGGGAGGAGCTTCTGGGCGTTACTTTTCCGGGTTTTCGGGGGGAAATTAGTATAGTTAGTTTAACAAAACTGACTAATCACCCAGTTGTAGTTAAATGTTTTTTGAAGTTTGCTCCAATATGTAAATTGTCATATTAACTTATCATCACATCATCACATCATCACATCATCATATTATCACATTCTCGCATCAACACATCAACACATCAACACATCAACTAATTCCTGGGATTCATCACTACAAAAGGAATTACCATTTCTTCCAGGGAAACCCCACCATGCTGATAAGTATTTCGGTAATAACTCACATAGTGGTTATAGTTATTTGGGTATGCGAAAAAGAGATCGCCTTTTGCAAAAATAAATGAACTGCTCATATTAATAGTGGGCAGGTGAACAGATTTTGGTTTGGTTGCCGCCAGTACATCCTTATCATCGTAGGTTAGGCTTTTTCCTGTTTTATAACGTAGGTTTAAACTGGTGTTTTTATCGCCAATTACTTTAGAAGGATTCTTTACATTTATAGTTCCGTGGTCTGTAGTGATAATTAATTTAAAACCTAATTGCCGTGCTTGTTGAATAATGTCTAACAAGGGAGAGTTTTTAAACCAGCTGTGGGTAAGCGATCTGTATGATTTATCATTAGAGGCCAGTTCCTTAATTACCTCCATTTCGGTTTTGGAATGGGAGAGCATATCTACAAAATTATAGACTACCACGGTAAGCTCGTTCTCTTTTTGGGTTTTAAAGTTATCGGCGAGTTTTCTGCCCGCTTTTAAACTGGTGATTTTATGATATTCGTGCTTATAGTCTTTTCCGAGTCTTTTTAATTGTTCGGCCAAAAATTCGGCTTCGTGATTGTTTTTACCGCCTTCATCGGTGTCATTTTTCCAGTATTGCGGGAACAATTTTTCCATTTCACTGGGCATTAATCCAGAGAACATGGCATTACGCGCATATTGGGTAGCGGTGGGAAGAATGCTATAATAAGGTTCTTCTTTCTCTTTTTTATAATAATTGGAAATTACCGGTTCCAGGGCCCTCCATTGGTCATATCTTAAATTGTCTACTACTACTAAAAGTGTGGGCTGTTCTTTGTTAATTTCAGGAACAATTTTTTCTTTAAAAATAGTATGGGACATTGTGGGCGCCTCGGCACCTTTATCAAACCAGGTTGGATATTCTCTATCAATAAATTTACAGAATTGGGTGTTTGCCTCCAATTTTTGTGATTCCAGGATTTCAAACATTCCACTGTCTTCCAGCTCTTCCAGCTGTAACTCCCAGTAAATAAGTCTTTGATAAAGCTCGGCCCATTCTTCAAAAGTATTTATTTGACTAAGCTCCATCGCAATTTTTCTAAACTCTTGTTGGTAACTGGAAGTTGTTTTTTCTGAAACCAACCGGGAATGGTCCAAATTCTTTTTAATACTCAATAAGATCTGGTTTGGATTAACAGGTTTTATAAGGTAATCGGCAATTTTAGAACCAATGGCTTCCTCCATAATGTACTCTTCTTCACTTTTGGTGATCATTACTACGGGAAGGCTGGCTTGTTTTTCTTTTATTTCAGATAAAGTTTCCAGTCCCGTAAGACCAGGCATATTTTCATCTAAAAAGACAATATCAAAACTTTCTTCTTCTATTTGTTCTAAAGCTTCTGTTCCGCTTTGGGAAGTCATTACTTCATAATCCTTAGATTCAAGAAAAATTATATGTGGTTTTAATAAATCTATTTCATCATCTACCCAAAGTATTTTTATTTTATTCATGATTTATGCTTTTTATGCGTTTGTGTTTTTTAAAGTTGCCAGGCACCCTTTTGCTATGGTTTGCTAGGCTTATAACCTCTTCCTTTGAAAGGTGGAAATTGCATTTTCGCAATTTCGGGTGGGGCAAAATATATATGTATATTTGTTCAACATCAACATTTAATAAGATTTGGCTTCATCTCATAAACTTAAAATATTAAACGATCCAATTTACGGATTTATTACTATTCCCAGTGAGCGAATTTTCAATATTATTGAGCATCCTTACTTTCAACGCTTACGCAGAATTTCCCAAATGGGTATGTCATTTTTAGTTTATCCCGGGGCACATCATACCAGGTTTCACCACGCGATTGGCTGTGTGCATTTAATGCAAAAAGCGGTGCAGGTGCTTAGGTATAAGGGTGTTGAGATTTCTGAAGCTGAAGAAGAAGCTTTGCAAATCGCTATTCTCCTGCATGATATAGGCCATGGACCTTTTTCCCACGCTATGGAACACAGCATTGTAGAAGGTATAGATCACGAGCGTATTTCGCTGCTTTTTATGGAGGAAATGAATAAAGAGTTTAACCAAAATTTAACGTTGGCTCTCCAAATATTTAAAGGGAATTATAAGCGCAGGTTTTTATACCAGTTAATAACCAGCCAACTTGATATGGATAGATTAGATTATCTAAAACGGGATAGTTTTTATACCGGGGTCGCCGAAGGTAATATAAATAGCCAACGCTTAATTACTATGCTTAATGTAGTTGATGATAACCTGGTTATTGAAGAAAAAGGTATTTATTCCGTAGAAAAATTTTTAGTTGCAAGACGTTTAATGTACTGGCAGGTGTATCTACATAAAACTAGCCTGGTAGCCGAGCAGCTGATAATTAGAGTTTTAAAAAGAGCTAAAGAGCTTGTAGCCGGGGGAGTTAAACTACCTTGCAGCAGTGCACTGGCTTATTTTCTGGATAATAAAATTGGTCCGTCGAATTTTACCCATAAAACATTAGGCATTTTTGCACGTTTAGATGATTATGATATTATATCTGCTATGAAAGATTGGCAGTATGAGGAAGATTATGTGCTTAGCAATTTATGTAGAATGATCATTAACCGCGACCTCTTAAAAGTTAAGATTAAAAAGAAGAAACCTTCCAGGGAGAAATTGCAGAAACGACTTTTGGAACTTCAGCAGCGTATGGGGATTTCAGAAAAAGAAGCGGGTTATTTTGTATTTAGTGGTGAAGTAACCAATACGGCTTATAAAAGCGAAAATGATAATATCAATATTCTTCATAAAAATGGGAAGATTAGTGATGTGGCCAAAACATCTGATCAATTAAACTTAAAAGCACTGTCTAAAACAGTGGTTAAATATTATATATGCTATCCAAAACCTAAAAATTAACTATTTTTTTTATTTTTGCCGGAATGAAGTTTACAGCAACACAAATAGCAGAGATTCTCGATGGAAAAGTTGAGGGCAATCCAGAAGTCGAGGTTTCTGAACTTGCTAAGATTGAAGAAGGAGGGGAAGATTCCCTTACCTTTCTAAGCAATCCCAAATATACCTCCTATATTTATTCTACTAAATCTTCTATTGTCATTGTTAATGACAGTTTTGAAGCAGAGGAAGAAATTAGCACTACACTTATAAAAGTAAAAGATGCTTATAAATCCTTTATCAAACTCCTGGAATATTACAACCAGATAAAACTAAATAAAAAAGGAATCGAGAAGCCTAATTATGTTTCAGATTCTGCCACATTTGGAGAAGATCTTTACCTGGGAGCATTTTCTTATATTGGGAACAAGGTGAAGATAGGAAACAATGTGAAAATTTATCCCGATGTATATATAGGCGATAATGCCGAAATTGGAAATGATGTCATCATTTATCCCGGGGTGAAAATTTATTCTGAAACTATTATTGGGAATGACTGTGTTATTCATAGTGGGGTGATTATTGGTGGTGATGGCTTTGGTTTTAGTCCAGATGAAGAGGGAAGATACACCAAGGTGCCACAAATTGGGAATGTAATTATAGAAGATCACGTAGAAATTGGAGCAGGTACGACTATAGATCGTGCCACTTTAGGTGCTACACGCATAAAAGAGGGGGTGAAATTGGATAATCAAATTCAAATAGCCCACAATGTAGAAATTGGCGTAAATACGGTAATCGCCGCCCAAACTGGAGTTGCCGGCTCTACCAAGATTGGTAAAAACTGTATTATTGGCGGGCAGGTTGGTATTGTAGGCCATTTGCAGATTGGAGACCGGGTTAAGATCCAGGCGCAGGCGGGAATAGGTAGAAATGTGAAAGATGATGAGTTGTTGCAAGGTTCCCCGGCCTTTGGTTACGGTGATTTTAATAAATCTTATGTCCATTTTAAAAACTTACCTAAAACCATTAATAGACTTAACCAATTAGAAAAAAAAATAAATAATGGCTGAAAAATTGTCGAAACAATATACCATAGATAAGGAGATTTCTCTGGAAGGAGTAGGCTTGCATACGGGACAAGAAGTGAAAATGACTTTTAAACCCGGGGCAGAGAATACTGGATTCATATTTAAAAGAGTTGACCTGGAAGGAGCGCCACAAATTGAAGCAGATGTAAATTATGTGGTAAATACCCAACGCGGCACGAACCTGGAAAAAAACGGGGTGAAGATTCAAACTTCAGAGCACGTGCTGGCAGCTTGCGTTGGCTTAAATTTAGACAATATTGTTATTGAGCTGAATGCTTCAGAGCCTCCTATTATGGATGGATCTTCTAAGTTTTTTGTAGAAGCTTTAGAAAAAGCAGGTGTGGTTGCCCAGGAAGCAGATCGTGAGGAATTTGTGGTTAACGAAGTGATTACTTACCACGACGACGAAAGTGGAAGTGAAATAATTGTGATGCCTTCAGAAGAATACCAGGTGACTACTATGGTAGATTTTGAAACTAAAGTTTTGGGCACGCAAAACGCTTCTATGAATAAACTATCAGAATTCAAGAGCCAAATAGCGAATGCCCGCACTTTTAGTTTTCTGCACGAGTTGGAAGCATTAATAGATCACGGACTTATTAAAGGCGGTGACCTTAACAATGCCATTGTTTATGTAGATAAGGAAATTGGTGAAGAAACCTTCGAAAAATTACGTGGCGTTTTTAATAAGGACAATATTTCGGTAAAACCTAATGGAATATTAGACAATTTAACCTTACACTATCCTAATGAAGCTGCACGCCATAAACTTTTGGATGTTGTTGGAGATCTGGCTTTAATAGGCACAAGAATAAGAGGTAAGGTGATTGCTAATAAGCCGGGACACTTTGTAAACACTCAATTTGCAAAGAAAATGGCTAAAATTATTAAGGCTGAAAAACGAAATAATGTTCCAAAGGTAGATTTAGAATCCAAGCCTTTAATGAATGTGAATGATATTATGGATATTTTGCCACATCGTTCACCATTCCTATTGGTAGATAAAATATATACCTGTACTGAAAGTTGCGTAATTGGAGTTAAAAATGTGACGATGAATGAGCCATTTTTTGTGGGGCACTTCCCGGGGAAACCGGTGATGCCCGGAGTGCTTCAGGTAGAAGCTATGGCGCAAACGGGCGGAATTCTAGCATTAAAATCTGTACCAGATCCCGAGAATTACCTTACTTACTTTATGAAAATAGATAATGTACGGTTTAAACAACAGGTTGTTCCCGGTGACACCTTAATTTTTAAGTTGGAATTATTGGCACCTATTCGTCGCGGAATTTGCCAAATGCAGGGCTATGCTTATGTTAACGGAAAATTAGCTACCGAAGCCGTGCTGATGGCGCAAATTGTAAAAACAAAAGAAAAAATATGAACCAGCCTTTAGCTTACGTCCATCCCGGTGCCAAAATTGCTAAAAATGTAGTAATAGAACCCTTTACTACCATACATAATGATGTGGTTATTGGCGAAGGAACCTGGATTGGATCTAATGTTACGATCATGGAAGGTGCCCGAATAGGAAAAAATTGCAGTATTTTTCCGGGGGCGGTTATTTCCGCTATTCCACAGGATAAAAAATTTGATGATGAAGATACCATCACTGTAATTGGCGACAATACAACCATAAGAGAGTGTGTTACGATCAATAGAGGTACTTCAGACCGAATGAAAACGGTAATTGGTAAAAATTGCTGGATTATGGCTTACTGCCATATAGCCCATGATTGTATTGTGGGAGATCACTGTATTTTCTCAAATAATAGTACCCTGGCAGGACATATTAATGTAGGAGATTATGTGGTACTTGCCGGTATGACGGCCATACAACAATTTTGCAGCATTGGGAAGCACGCTTTTGTAACCGGTGGTTCTTTGGTAAGAAAAGATGTCCCGCCTTTTGTTAAAGGTGGTAGAGAACCGCTTTCTTATGTGGGGATTAATTCTATTGGCTTGCGTAGGAGAGGATTTAGCACCGATAAAATAAGGGAAATTCAGGATATATATAGAATTTTATATCAGCGGAATTATAACAATTCCCAGGCGGTAACTATTATTGAAGCAGAAATGCAAGCCACGGCAGAAAGAGATGAAATTTTAGAATTTATTAAAAACTCACAGCGAGGTGTCATGAAAGGATACTTTAGCTCAAATTAAAATATACTATGGCTAATACAAGCGATATAAGAAATGGATTGTGTATTCGTTACAATCATGATATTTACAAAATAATCGAATTTCTTCATGTGAAACCAGGTAAGGGACCTGCTTTTGTGCGTACTAAACTTAAAAGCGTTACCACAGGTAAAACCGTGGAAAATACTTTTTCTGCCGGGCATAAAATTGAAGATATTCGGGTAGAAACGCAGAAATTCCAATATTTGTATAGCGATGAAGATTTCTATCACTTTATGAATGTAGAGGACTACTCGCAAATTCGTCTTGTAGAAAATGCGTTGGATATGCCTAAATTACTAAAAGAAGGAGAGGTGGTAACCGTAATTATCAATACCGAAGATAATGCACCTCTTTCTGTAGAAATGCCGGCTAGTGTAGTATTGGAAGTTGCTCATACCGAGCCGGGTGTAAAAGGTAATACCGCCACTAATGCAACAAAACCCGCCACTCTTGAAACAGGCGCCGAAGTAAACGTGCCTTTATTTATCAATGAAGGTGATAAAGTTAGAATTGAAACAGATAAGGGAACTTATAAAGAGAGAATTAAAGAATAAAACAAGCTTAGCCTGAGGATTTTCACAATGTCATGCTGAGCTTGTCGAAGCAATTATACGCGAATTTTGAGTTGAATCAACCTCTAACCTCTAACTTTTATTATGAAATTTCCGCAAGAACATACGCTTCAACAAATCGCAACTATCATTGACTGTGAATATATAGGCGATGCAAATTTTCCGGTTAAAGGAATGAATGAGATTCACGTTGTGCAAAACGGGGATATTGTTTTTGTAGATCATCCCAAATATTACGATAAAGCATTAAAGTCTGCAGCGACTATAATTCTTATCAATAAGAGAGTGGATTGTCCCGAAGGTAAAGCACTATTAATTTCAGAAGATCCGTTTTTAGATTTTAATAAACTCACTCAATATTTTAAACCATTTGAAAAATCTAAAAAGTTAATATCAGATTCGGCACAAATAGGTGAGGGGACCCATATTCAACCAAATGTCTTTATTGGCAATAATGTGAAAATTGGTACAAACTGTCTCATTCATGCCAATGTGAGTATATATGATAATACGCAAATAGGCGACAACGTCATTATTCACTCTGGTACTGTGTTGGGAAGTGATGCTTTTTACTATAAGAACAGGCCGGCAGGCTTTGATAAGTTACGGTCTTCAGGACACGTGGTTATTGAAAATAATGTGGAAATTGGCGCAAACTGTACCATAGATAAGGGGGTAACGGGAGCTACCACAATAGGAGAAGACACTAAACTGGATAATCTTATACAAGTGGGACACGATACTGTTATCGGTAAAAAATGTCTAATTGCCAGTCAGGTAGGAATTGCCGGCTGTGTTATTGTAGAAGATGAAGTTACTATTTGGGGCCAGGCCGGGATTAGAAGTGACGTTACAATTGCTAAAGGCACTGTGCTTATGGCCCAGGCTGGGCTTACCAAATCTTCTAAACCCGGAATAACTTATTGGGGGACCCCGGCGCAAGAAGTAAGAAGTTTTCTTAAAGAACAGGTTTATTTAAAGCAAATTCCTAAATTGCTGCAAAAATTAAAATAGAATAATTTATGGGCTTAGAAAGTAAAGAAATTGTCGAGAAATTATACACTTCATTATTTAACGGAGAGGACGATTTATTGAACAATTATTTGCATCCCCACGTAAATCTTACCTGGTACGGTACGACCGGAATCAGAAGGTTGGATTATGATGGAATTCATGAGCTTCGCGAAGATCTAAGCAGGAACTTCACTTCTTTTAAAGCTGAAATAGAAAAAACAGTAAGAGAGAAAGATCAAATTGCAATAGAGTTCACATATTACGTAGAAACTATTGAAAATCCCGATGAAGAAATCCCTTTGGCACACTTTATAGCTATTTGGGAACTTAAGGATAATAAACTTTTTAAAGGTGTTCAAATCTCCCAATTAGGTGAAGATATAGACGATAATCCCTGGGCTTAAAATTTAATTTTTAATTGGGTATAGCTTAGTCATTTCTTCTTTTGCTGTAGTCTTGACATTTGGAAATCTTGTTACTTCAATTGGACAATAAGATTTATATAACCTAAATTACTTTTCTTGTTTTAATATTTTCTGTAGTAAAAATAGATTTAACGTATTTTTTCAGATTTAAAGGCTTAAATGTGTTGAAATTGAAATAAACTTCAGTTGAAAAACTTTAAGTTTCATTTTTAAAAACCTATTTTTGTAATCGCAAAAATCAAAAAATTATGAGCGTTTTAGTTAATAAAAATTCGAAAATAATTGTGCAGGGATTTACCGGAAGTGAAGGTACTTTCCACGCAGAACAAATGATAGATTACGGCACTAATGTGGTTGGTGGGGTTACCCCTACAAAAGGTGGCCAGGAACATTTGGGAAAACCTGTTTTTAATACAGTATCTGATGCTGTAGAAAAAACCGGAGCCGATGTTTCCATTATTTTTGTGCCACCCGCTTTTGCTGCCGACGCCATTATGGAAGCTGCCGATGCCGGTATAAAAGTAATTATCGCGATTACGGAAGGAATTCCTGTTGCAGATATGGTAAAAGCTTCTAATTATATTAAGGATAAAGACTGCCGATTAATCGGACCAAACTGTCCCGGGGTGATTACACCAGAGGAAGCGAAGGTTGGGATTATGCCAGGATTTGTTTTCAAAAAAGGAAAAGTTGGTATCGTATCAAAATCTGGAACATTAACCTATGAAGCTGCAGACCAGGTGGTAAAACAAGGTTTGGGAATCACTACGGCTATTGGTATTGGAGGAGATCCAATTATTGGTACTACTACCAAAGAAGCAGTAGAGTTATTGATGAATGATGATGAAACCGAGTGTATCGTAATGATTGGTGAGATTGGTGGTCAACTGGAAGCCGATGCCGCGACCTGGGTAAAAGAAAATGGTAATAAAAAACCGGTTGTTGGCTTTATCGCCGGGGAAACCGCGCCAGCCGGAAGAACAATGGGTCACGCAGGTGCGATTGTTGGTGGTAGCGAAGATACAGCACAAGCCAAAAAAGCCATCCTTAAAGAAAACGGAATTCACGTTGTAGATTCTCCTGCTGAAATAGGGAAAACCGTAGCAGAAGTTTTAAAAGCATAAGCTTAACTGAATATATATTAGAATCCTCCTTATTTGGTGCAAAAACTAAATACAGGAGGATTTTTTATTTCTAAGTGCTTGCTTTTGCTATATTTGAAATACAAAATGAACAACAACAATTTATTCATATATGAAATTATTAGAAGGAAAAAATGCGATAATCACCGGCGGGAGCCGCGGAATAGGAAAGGGAATAGCCGAAGTTTTTGCTAAACAGGGAGCTAATGTAGCATTTACCTATAATTCTTCTGCCGATGCCGCAAATGTTTTGGCTGAAGAATTAAGTAAACTTGGCGTAAAAGCAAAAGCATACCAATCTAACGCTGCAAGTTTTAAAGAAGCAGATCAATTGGTAAAAGATGTGGCTGAAGATTTTGGTAGTATTGATATTTTGGTCAACAACGCGGGGATTACTAAAGATAACCTACTTATGCGAATGAGTGAAGAGGATTTTGATAAGGTAATTGAAGTAAACCTGAAGTCTATCTTTAATATGACCAAAGCAGTGCAACGCACCATGCTCAAACAACGCAAAGGAAGTATTATCAATATGAGTTCTGTGGTGGGCGTGAGCGGAAATGCCGGCCAGGCGAATTACGCGGCTTCTAAAGCAGGAATTATAGGATTTTCCAAATCTATGGCTCAGGAATTAGGCTCCCGAAATATCAGGACCAATGTCGTGGCTCCAGGGTTTATTGAAACCGAAATGACCGCTAAACTTGATGAGAAAGTGGTAGATGGCTGGCGACAGGCTATTCCGTTAAAAAGAGGAGGCTCTCCTGAAGATATTGCCAACACCTGCGTGTTCCTTGGTAGCGATTTAAGCGCATATATTACAGGACAGGTGCTTCACGTAGATGGCGGAATGAATACTTAAAAGAAGTTAGAAGTGGGAAGTTAGAGGTTAGAAGTGGGAGTCTAAAATGTATAGTGTAGATCGTATATTGTATAATGTTATGATGAATTCTTAGAAGAGGTTAAAAGTGGGAAGCTGATGAATTCTATAAATGGGCACCTCCCTCAAAAGCACCTAAAAGGATCACGCAAGACCATCCTGCAAGGTTTTCGAAACCTTGTAGGATTAATTAATACCAGCCTTTCTGAAAAACTGGTTTAATCATAACATATTCTATACTACTGACTTCTGTAAAATAAATAGCGTGCAAATTTCGTACTTTTTAATTCTATGGAAATAATAACGATTTTGTATATAACCCTGGCGATTTTAGTATCGTTGGGGTTTAGTTTTTTTCAATATTTCTTTAGAACTAAAAAAAGAAATAGGGATACCTACATTTTTGCTACACTTAGGTTTTTGTCTGTTTTTATTTTGTTCTTATTGTTTATCAATCCAAGAATTACCAGAACCGATTTTGAACTGGAAAAAGCCAATCTTTTCCTGGCAGTAGATAACTCAGAATCTATTGTTCATTTAAAACAGCAAGACACACTTACCAGGCTGTTGCAAAAGCTTAAGAATAATCAGGAATTACAGTCACGTTTTGAAATAAATCAATGCAATTTCGGTAGCGAATTGGTGCAGGGAACATCTCCAAATTTTAATGAACCACAAACCAATATTACTGCAGCATTAAAATCTTTAAAAGAATTAACCAGGGAAAAACCGGCTGCAATCATTTTGTTGTCTGATGGTAATCAAAGTTTGGGGCGGGATTTTCAATATTTTCAGCCTAAGAATAATCAGCAGATATTTCCTGTTGTACTGGGAGACACTGCGCAGTACCTGGATTTAAAAATCTCAAGGTTAAACACCAATACCTATGCGTTTTTAAATAATCGCTTGCCCGTGGAAGCTATCCTTTCCTATTCCGGGGAAAAATCTTTGCAGTCGCGTTTTGTGATTAAAGCGGAAGGAAATGTGGTTTTTTCTGAAGAGGTTGCTTTCGATGCTGAAAATAATTCCGCAGTGATTCAGGCTGAATTACCGGCTAATCGACTTGGGGTACTTTCCTATGAAGCTGAAATAATTCCTTTAAAAAACGAAAAAAACAAACTGAACAATAGAAAAAAGTTTGCTGTTGAAGTGGTGGACGAGCGCAGCAAGATTTTACTGGCAACTGCAATCTCTCATCCAGATTTAGGCGCTTTCAAAAAATCTATTGAAGCTAATGAACAGCGAAGCCTAAGCATTAAAACAATAGATGGTAATTTTGATGATTTGGAAGATTATCAACTGGTAATTTTGTATCAGCCTACCAGGGCATTTTCAGCCTTAATAAAGGATATTAAAAAACAGGATAAAAACTATCTATTGGTGACGGGTACAGGGACCAATTGGCAATTTGTTAATCAAATTCAGGATTATGTATCAAAAGATTTTTCGAACCAATCCCAGGAAATTTTTGCTTTAAAGAATCCAAATTTTAATCAATTTCAATTTGAGGATTTTGAAGCCGAAAAATTCCCGCCCCTGGAAGATAAATTCGGAAGTTTGAAAATAGCAAATAAAGCCTTGCAAAGTATCTTTTTTCAGAAGATAGAAAACGAATCCACTACTCAGCCTTTATTTTCCGTTTCCGAAACTCAAGATCATAAAACCGGGTTTATCTTTGGGGAAAATATATGGCGCTGGCGTGCGGCTTCCTTTCTTAAAAATGATAGTTTTGAAACTTTCGACAATTTTATGGGCAAATTGGTGCAAAATATCGCTTCAAATAAGAGAAGGGATCGTTTAACCATAGATTACCAATCTTTTTATTACGAGAACGAACCAATAGTGCTCACCGCAAATTTCTTTGATCAAAATTATCAATTTGATCCCAATGCCAATTTAGAAATTTCAGTAAAAAAAGAGGGGGAAATTTTGGAAGCGCAATTAGTTTTAAAAAATAATAATTATACAGTAAATTTAGGAAACCTCGTTCCCGGTAATTACGACTTTACAATTAAAGAAAAAAAAACTGGGATTAAACGTTCCGGGAGCTTCGAAATCATTGCTTTTAATGTTGAGCAGCAATTTAATACAGCAAACCTGACAGGGATGAGGAAATTAGGTCAAAATTCTGCTACAAATGTTTATACTGCCACCTCTATTAGTGATTTGATCAATAAGCTTTTAGTGGACGATAAATACAAGCCAATACAAAAAAGCCGTGAAAATATTGTACCTTTGATAGACTGGCACTACTTGCTCTTTCTGCTTGTTTTAATACTTGCCGCAGAATGGTTTTTCAGAAAATATAAAGGATTAATTTAAACTAAATTTTATAGATGGAAAGATTACCCAAATTAGGAATACCTATAATTATAGGGATCGTTGTGCTTATTATTTTTGTTGCTAAATCTACGGTTACAATAGACTCTGGAGAGGCCGGAGTGCTTTATAAAACCTTTGGTGGCGGGGTTGTGACAGAAGAACCACCATTAGGCGAAGGTTTTCACCTGGTGGCTCCCTGGAATAATGTTTTTGTTTACGAAGTAAGACAACAATCCCTGGAAGAAAAAATGCAGGTTTTAAGTTCTAACGGACTTGAAATTAGGATAGATGCTTCTACCTGGTTCCAGCCTTCTTACCAAAACCTTGGGAAGCTTCACCAGGAAAAAGGAGATGCTTATATTCAACGTTTATTGCAGCCGGCGGTAAGATCGGCAGCAAGGGCCGTGGTTGGCCGGTATAATCCCGAGCAATTATATGCCAGTAAGCGGGAGGCTATTCAAAATGAAATACTGGAAGAAACCCAGGTTTTATTAAAAGATCAATATGTACAGGTAAATGAAGTTTTGGTAAGGGATGTTTCACTTCCGCCTACCATAAAAGAGGCAATCGAGCGTAAATTGCGCCAGGAGCAGGAATCTTTGGAATATGAATTCCGTTTAACCAAGGCCGAACAGGAAGCAGAGCGCCAAAGGATTGATGCGGAAGGTAAAGCGCGGGCTAACCGAATTTTAAGTGAATCCTTAACCGAAAAAGTTTTAAAAGAAAAAGGAATTCAGGCTACGTTAGAACTAGCCAAATCCAACAATGCTAAAACTGTGATTATAGGGTCTGGAGAAGGAGGAATGCCGCTTATCCTTGGTGGGAACAATTAATATTTACATCGTTAGTTTAAGTCGTATGAGCTTCTCATATTTTAGCGATAAAAATTTCATAAGAAATTTTGCGATTTAAAATTTAATATTAGCTTTGTAATCACAATGGAGAATATTCAATTACATCATCACCATCATATTTACTACTGCGCTCAGGCGAGG
Source organism: Salegentibacter echinorum (assembly GCF_900129445.1). Taxonomy (GTDB): domain Bacteria; phylum Bacteroidota; class Bacteroidia; order Flavobacteriales; family Flavobacteriaceae; genus Salegentibacter; species Salegentibacter echinorum. Next base: position 8,331 of record NZ_FQVT01000009.1, on the reverse strand, counting down.
TGAATTTGGTGTGTTGTAATTTTATAACATATTTAGAACCCGTTTGAGCTATTCAAACGGGTTTTTTGTTTATTAAAAAGAAACCCTACGGTCTTGATAGCTATTCGGGACTGTGAGGTATAAGAAAAATTAAAATATGAGTCAGGAAAAACTAAGGATTGCTATTCAGAAATCGGGACGCCTAAACGAAGATTCTTTAAAGATCTTAAAAGATGCCGGAATTTCTATCGATAATGGAAAAGAACAACTAAAAGCTTCTTCGCGAAACTTTCCCCTGGAAGTGATGTATTTAAGAAATGGTGACATTCCTCAGTATTTAAGAGATGGTGTGGTAGATGTTGCTATTATAGGTGAAAATGTACTTATTGAAAAGGGTAAAGATATTGTTAAAGGTGAGAAATTAGGTTTCTCTAAATGTCGTGTTTCCCTGGCAGTGCCTAAGTCTTTAGCATACAATAGTATTGAGGATTTAGACGGAAAGAAAATCGCAACTTCCTACCCAAATACTGTGAATGAATTTTTAGAACGCAAGGGAATTTCGGCAGATCTTCATATAATTAATGGTTCTGTAGAAATTGCGCCTAATATTGGCCTGGCCGATGGGATTTGTGATATAGTTTCTAGTGGTAGCACCCTTTTTAAAAATGGCTTAAAAGAAGTAGAGGTAATGCTAAAAAGTGAAGCAGTGTTAGCAATTTCCCCAAAAATTTCAGAAGAGAGAAAAGCCATTTTGGAAAAGTTACAGTTTCGTTTAAAATCTGTGTTAAATGCTCGGACTTCAAAATATATTCTGCTTAATGCCCCAAATGAAAAATTGTATGATATAATTGAATTATTGCCGGGAATGCGCAGCCCCACAGTATTACCTTTAGCAAAAGATGGTTGGAGCTCTATTCATACAGTGATAAATGAAGAGCGGTTTTGGGAAGTAATAGACGAATTGAAAGAACAGGGAGCTGAGGGGATTTTGGTGGCTCCAATCGAAAAAATGGTATTGTAATGAAAAAGTTTGTTAACCCCAAAGAATCTGAATGGGCCGATATTTTAAAGCGTCCAACCCAAACTGTGGCAGATATTGAAGAAACTGTAAATCAGGTTTTTTTAGAAGTTCAGAATAAAGGAAATGAAGCAGTCGCCAAATATACAGAGCTATTTGATGGCGTTAACCTGGAAAATACGCGGGTTTCTTCCGAAGAAATTAAAAACGGGGAAGCAAAGGTTTCTTCAGAATTAAAACAAGCGATAAAGCTTGCGAAAAAGAACATAGAAAAGTTTCATGCGGCACAAAAAACCAATAAAATTGAAATAGAAACTTCACCCGGCGTTTTGTGTTGGCAGGAGAAGCGCCCTATTCAAAAAGTGGGACTTTATATTCCCGGGGGAAGTGCCCCCTTGTTTTCCACGATTTTAATGTTGGCAGCTCCGGCGTCAATTGCCGGTTGTAAGGAGATTGTACTTTGTACCCCTCCTGATAAAAATGGCCAGATAAATCCCGCCATTTTATACACCGCAGCGCTTTGTGGCGTGACAAAAATCTTTAAAATAGGAGGGATTCAAGCTATTGCCGCAATGACTTTTGGAACCCAAACCGTGCCTAAGGTTTATAAAATATTTGGCCCTGGAAATCAATTTGTAACCGTCGCCAAACAACTGGCTACAAAGTACAATGTGGCCATAGATATGCCGGCAGGTCCTTCAGAATTATTGGTTTTTGCAGATGAAACCGCGAATGCTTCGTTTATAGCTTCAGACCTTTTGAGCCAGGCCGAACACGGCACCGATAGCCAGGTTATTTTTGTAACTACCGCTAAAGATCTACTGAAAAAAGTAGAAAAAGAAGTTGAAGCTCAACTTGAAGTAACTCCACGCAAAGATATAGCCAATAAGTCAATAGAGAACTCAAGACTTGTGTATCTTCAAGATGACAAAGCAGCGCTTAAACTTATTAATGAGTATGGTCCGGAGCACTTTATCGTTGCTGCAAAGAACGAAGATTTTTATGTGGAAGGAATACAAAATGCCGGCTCTGTATTTATAGGGAGCTTTACTCCAGAGAGTGCAGGGGATTATGCTTCAGGTACCAATCACACCTTACCTACTAATGCCTATGCCAAACAATATAGCGGAGTGAACCTGGATAGCTTTTTAAAAAGCATGACTTTTCAAAAGATTTCCAAAGAAGGTATTAAAAAAATTGGACCGGCAATAGAAATTATGGCTGAAGCTGAAGGTTTACACGCTCATAAGAATGCTGTTAGTTTACGTTTAAAGGAATTGGAATAAATGTTTAAAAGTGACAATATACCTCGTCATTGGGAACGACAAAGGAGCGCGGCAATCTGTGGTTGACTTGCAATTGGTGGTTTCGGAAATCACAATAACTTTTTAATCTGATTTAATATTATAAAATGATAAATTTCAATATAAATAACCTGGTAAGGCCCAACGTAGCGAAGTTGCAACCTTATTCCTCTGCCCGGGATGAATTTAAAGCTACAGGCTCTGAAATGGTGTTTTTAGACGCCAATGAAAACCCCTTTCAAACCGACGTAAATCGCTATCCAGATCCACAGCAACGCAGTCTAAAGTCTGAGTTGGCTAAAATGAATTCGATAGGACCAGAAAGTATTCTCTTGGGCAATGGCAGTGATGAAGTCCTGGATCTACTCTATCGTGCTTTTTGTGAACCGGGACAGGACAATGTGATTACGCTGCCGCCCACTTATGGAATGTATAAAGTACTGGCTGATATCAATAATATTGAGAATAGAGAGGTTCAGTTATCCAAAGATTTCCAGCCTAATTTACAGGAGATTCTACGAACGATAGATGCAAACACGAAAATGATATTTTTGTGCTCTCCCAATAATCCTACCGGTAATGCTTTTGCTGAAGAAAAAATACTGGAACTATTAGAAAATTTCAACGGACTCATAATTATCGACGAGGCTTATATTGATTTTTCTTCGGAAGAAAGTTGGATTAGTAAGCTTAATGATTTTCCAAATTTGGTCATTACGCAAACCTTATCCAAGGCTTATGGAATGGCAGGAATTAGGTTGGGACTTTGTTTTGCTGCCCAGGAAATCATACAGGTGCTCAACAAAATTAAACCGCCATATAATGTAAATGCACTCACCCAGGAACGCGCTCTAAATAGGGTGTCGAATATGGATGAAGTAAATGCGGAAATAGCTGATCTAGTTGATCAAAGGGATGTTTTATATAAAGCTTTACTTGAAGTGCGTACTGTGAAAAAATCTTATCCTTCTAATGCTAATTTTATATTGGTAAAAGTTGATGATGCCAACAAAAGATATCAGCAATTATTAGAAAAAGGCATCGTGATTAGAAATAGGACTACGCAGGCACTTTGTGAAAATACCCTGCGTTTTACAGTTGGAACTAAAGAAGAGATTGAGAAATTAATTAAAGCGCTGAAGAGCCTTGAGTAATTTCGAAACGCTTTTTCTAAAATATTGAGAAACATTACTAAATAAAAGGCTCTGAAATATGTGCAGAGCATAAATAAAGTTATGAAAAAAGTATTATTTATAGACCGGGACGGAACTTTAATTCACGAGCCGGAAGATTACCAGGTGGATAGCATAGAGAAGTTAGAATTTTATCCAGAAGCTTTATATTACCTCAAAAAAATTGCTTCCGAACTGGATTTTGAATTAGTGATGGTTACCAATCAGGATGGTTTGGGCACTGAAGCTTACCCGGAAGTCGATTTTTGGCCAATTCAAAATTTTATTCTTAAAACTTTTAAAAATGAAGGTGTAGAATTTAGTGAAGTATTAATGGATAGAACTTTTGCAAAAGATAATGCCCATACCAGAAAGCCAAACACCGGGTTGCTGGAGGAGAAGTATTTGAATAGTGAGGAGTATGATTTAGAGCACTCCTTTATGATTGGCGACCGACTTACAGATGTTGAGTTTGCATATAATTTTGGTGGAAAAGGAATTTTTATCGATACGCACGAGGATTTGGCAACCGGGGAAGTACAAAATGAAATGGCCATAGTCAAAGAAAGCATCGTTTTAAAAACCGGAAGTTGGAAAGCTATTTACGAGTTTCTAAAACTGGAAGACCGCGTGGCAGAAATTAGTAGAAAGACCAACGAGACCGATATTTTTATAAAACTTAATTTAGATGGAACCGGTAATTCTAAAATAAGTACCGGAATATCCTTTTTTGACCATATGCTGGATCAAATCGCGCGACATGGACAAATGGATCTAGAAATTCAGGTTAAAGGCGATTTGGAAGTAGATGAGCATCATACCATAGAAGATACGGCGATTGCCCTGGGAGAGCTTTTTAGCAAAGCCCTGGGCGATAAACTGGGCATAGAACGATATGGATTTTGCCTACCTATGGACGACTGCCTGGCACAGGTAGCGATAGATTTTGGCGGAAGAAACTGGATTGTATGGGAAGCTGATTTTAAACGGGAAATGGTTGGTAAAATGCCTACTGAAATGTTCTACCACTTTTTTAAATCTTTTACCGATGGTGCTAAAGCCAATTTAAATGTAAAAGCAGAAGGCCAAAACGAACATCATAAAATTGAAGCTATTTTTAAAGCTTTTGCCAAAGCTATTAAAATGGCCGTAAAACGAGATGCAGAAAAAATGATCCTTCCTTCTACAAAAGGAATGTTGTAAACCCCCTAGCCCCCGAAGGGGGAATAAAAAACTATTAATTTGATATAATTTGAGAATTTCAGAAAAAGAGATTGAAACGTCCTCCCCCTTCGGGGGAGTTAGAGGGGGCGTTGATTTAGTAATTATAGATTACGGCGCTGGGAATATTCAGAGTTTAAAATTTGCAGCAAAGCGGTTAGGATATAATGCTATTTTAAGCAGCGATGCCGAAGAAATCAGGTTGGCAGATAAGGTTATTTTTCCAGGTGTAGGTGAGGCGAGTAGCGCCATGAAAATGCTGAAAAAGACGGGGCTGGATAAGGTGATTCCTACTTTAAAACAACCGGTTTTGGGGATATGCCTGGGAATGCAATTAATGTGCGATTACTGTGAAGAAGGCGATACGAAAGGATTGGGGATTTTTAAGGCAGAGGTGGTAAAATTTAATAACGGCTTAAAAGTGCCACAAATTGGTTGGAACCGAATTTTCGATTTAAAATCTAAGTTATTTGAGGGGATTTCAGAACAGGAATTCGTTTATTTGGTACATAGCTTTTATGTAAAAGAATGCGAAGAAACCATAGCTTCCACGAATTATGGGGTGGAATATACCTCGGCTATTCAAAAAGATAATTTTTATGGTGTACAATTTCATCCCGAAAAAAGCAGTGATGCAGGCGAGAAGATTTTAAAGAATTTTTTGGAAAGTTAGAAATACAAAATTAAAAGTTAGAAGTTATGCAAGATATGAAGATTAGAACTAAAAAATTTGCTTTAGAGTGTTGGTTTTTCTGTAGAAGAATTCCATATTCGCGAGAATACAATGCATACGCTAATCAACTTATACGTTGCTCCAGCTCTGTTGGTGCCAATTATAGAGCTTCGCAACGAGCGAAATCGACCGCTGATTTTATCAATAAACTTAAAATTGTGGAAGAGGAGGCGGATGAAAGCATGTATTTTCTTGAATTATTTATGGAAATAATGAAAGATCAGGAAATTAAGATTGCTCAAAAGTTACATAAGGAAGCCGAGGAAATATTGGCTATTATAGTAGCGTCCATTAATACCGTAAGACGAAATCAAAAGAATAAAGGTTCTTAACCTCTAACCTCTAACTTCTAACTTCAAATGAGAATTATACCGGCGATAGATATTATTGAAGGAAAGTGTGTAAGGCTTTCCAAAGGCGATTATAATACCAAAAAAATTTATAATGAAAATCCCTTGGAAGTGGCGAAAAACTTCGAAGCCCACGGAATTGAATATTTGCATTTGGTAGATTTGGATGGTGCAAAATCAAAACATATTGTGAATTACAGGATTTTAGAAGAAATCGCTTCTAAAACTAGCTTGAAGATAGATTTTGGAGGAGGACTAAAGTCTGATGAAGATTTGAAAATCGCATTTGAATCTGGCGCGAATCAAATTACGGGTGGGAGTATCGCTATAAAAGATCCCGAAACCTTTAAAAATTGGTTACAAAAATATGGTTCAGAAAAAATAATTTTGGGTGCCGATGCCAACAATGAAAAAATTGCGATAAGCGGTTGGCAGGAAGAAAGTAAAAAAGAACTAATCCCATTTATTCAGAAATATCAGCAAGAAGGCGTGAAATATGTGATTTGCACCGATATTTCTAAGGACGGAATGTTAGAGGGACCTTCTTTTGAACTTTATCGGCGAATTTTAGAGGAAACTGCTGTCACTTCGAGCGCAGTCGAGAAGGAGCAGCAATCTTTACATCTAATCGCTTCCGGTGGAATTTCCACTTTTAAAGAGCTACCCAAACTGGCCGAAATTGGTTGCGAAGGAACTATTATTGGTAAAGCGATTTACGAAGGCCGTATTCAGCTAAAAGAATTGGAGAGATATATAATCAAATCTGAATAGATATAGCGCAAACTTCTAATTTCGTATTTCTAACTTTATACTTTAAATTGAAAAAATGCTAACAAAAAGAATTATTCCCTGCCTGGATATTAAAGATGGTAGAACCGTAAAAGGAGTGAACTTTGTAAACCTTAGGGATGCTGGTGATCCTGTAGAGTTGGCTAAAATTTACGCAACATCTGGTGCTGATGAATTGGTCTTTCTCGATATTTCTGCTACGGAAGAAAAACGAAAAACCCTGGCCAATTTAGTGCGAAGGGTAGCTGAAAAAGTAAATATACCCTTTACCGTGGGCGGGGGAATCTCTTCTGTGGAAGATGTGGATATTTTGCTTAAAAACGGCGCCGATAAAGTTTCAATAAACTCTTCAGCAGTAAAGAACCCAGATTTAATTAATCAACTATCCGCTAAGTTTGGCAGTCAGTGTATCACCGTGGCCATAGATGCAAAACAAATTAATGGCGAATGGATGGTACACCTGGTTGGTGGAAAAGTTCCAACCGACCTTAATTTGTTTCAATGGGCAAAAGAAGTAGAAGAGCGAGGTGCGGGGGAAATCCTATTTACTTCGATGAATAATGACGGGACAAAAGCGGGGTTTGCCAATGAAGCTTTGGCGGTTTTATCTTCAGCATTAAAAATTCCTATAATTGCTTCTGGCGGAGCAGGGAATATGCAGCATTTTACCGATGCTTTTAAAATAGGAAAAGCCGATGCCGCTTTGGCTGCCAGTGTTTTTCACTTTAAAGAAATAGAAATTAAAGATTTAAAGGAAGAACTTCGTGAAAATGGTGTGGAAGTTAGGTTGTAAGTTATAAAAAAGAAAAAAGAGGATAGAAAATAGACCAAAGATAAGAGAAAATAGAGGATAGAAAAAAGAGCTGTGAAATATTGTATCTCTATTCTTTGCTCTTTCTTCTCTATTCTTATTCATTAAAAATATCGATATGAACATAGATTTTAATAAAAACAGCGACGGATTAGTTCCAGCGATAATTCAGGATGCTTCTACAAAAAATGTCCTAATGTTGGGGTATATGAATGAAGAAGCTTTTTTTAAAACCAACGAAACCAAGAAAGTTACTTTTTTTAGCAGATCTAAAAATAGGTTGTGGACCAAAGGAGAGGAAAGTGGTAATTTTCTTCATTTGATAGCTATTAAAAATGATTGCGATAATGATACTTTATTAGTTAGTGTGAATCCAGAAGGACCTACCTGTCACAAAGGAACAGATACCTGTTGGGGAGAAGAAAATAAGCCTAATTTTGGGTTTTTATCGCAGTTGGAAGGAATTATCGACAAGCGTAAGCGAATGAGCGAAGTTGAGCCAGAATTGCGAGAGGATAAGAACTCGTATGTGGTTTCACTTTTTGACGCCGGAATGAATAAAATTGCCCAAAAAGTAGGTGAGGAGGCTGTAGAAACTGTTATTGAAGCGAAAGATAATAATGAAGAGCTTTTTCTAAACGAGAGTGCAGATTTGTTATTTCATTACCTCATTTTGCTCAAAGCGAAGGGCTATTCGTTAAAAGATATAGCTGAAGTTTTAGAAAAAAGACATTAGAAAATGATTTAAGGTTCCAAATTCAAAGTTCAATCAAGTAGGCAGTCAAGGTTTTTACTTGCAGTATTCAGTACTCCAAATAACAAACTCCGAACCACTACAGATTGCCGCGCTCCTGCGTCGCTATCATTGACGTATTTATGTAACCAACTGTTTTTCAGAAAGTTCATATCCGAGTTTTCTTGCTATTTTCAAGATATTTCGTTGTTTTTGTTCGA
>NZ_FQVT01000017.1 GCF_900129445.1 Salegentibacter echinorum | reverse complement strand
AAGACGGTTACAAATGGCCGCTTTTGATTTGTACCGTAAGTTTACGTCAATATTGCCGTTTTTCAAATTTTTTGTAGTGGGTCTCGCAATGACAAACGACCTGATAACCATAACCGAAAACCCACAACTGATAACTCACAACCGATAACTGTTACCCAGTTTGCAGTTGCAGTATTCAGTTGGCAGTTGCAGTGAGCAGAACCCCAAACAACAAACCCCAAACCACAAACGAAAAAAGAGATTGCCGCGCTCCTTCGTCGCTCGCAATGACAAACGACCTGATAACGCACAACTGAAAACTCACAACCGATAACTCACAACAGATAACCGACAACCAAAACCCGATTTTAATTAAATTTTAGCATAAAAATCAGCTGTAATAATCATTGTTTTTATAGTTTAACGGTCTTAGTAAATCAACAACCAACTAAACCAACAAGCAATGAAGATTCAAAAAGTACTGGTAGCCAATCGTGGGGAGATCGCAATACGAATATTTAGGGCCTGCACCGAAATTGGAATTGATACCGTAGGTGTTTATACCTTTGAAGACCGTTATTCCCTGCACCGCTATAAAGCCGATGAATCTTACCAAATTGGTCCCGATAAAGAACCGCTAAAACCTTACCTCGATATTGAAGCTATTATTAAAGTGGCTAAAGATGTAGGTGCCGATGCTATTCACCCAGGTTATGGTTTTCTCTCTGAAAATGCCAGCTTTGCCGAAGCATGTGCCGCTCACGATATTATTTTTATTGGTCCCGATGTTTCGGTGTTAAAAAACCTGGGCGATAAAGTGACTGCTAAAACGGTGGCAGTAAAGAATAAGGTGCCGGTAATTGAAAGTAATGAAAAGGAACTGGAAACGCTCGAAATTGCAATTGAGGAGGCCAATCGTATTGGTTATCCCATTATGCTTAAAGCTGCCAGCGGTGGTGGTGGCCGCGGGATGCGGGTGTTGCGGAAAGAGGAAGAGCTAAAAAAAGCTTTTTCAGAATCCAAAAGGGAAGCTTTAAATGCTTTTGGCGACGATACTGTTTTTATTGAAAAGTTTATAGAAAACCCCAAACATATTGAGATTCAAATTGTGGGAGATCAGCACGGGAATATGGTACACCTCTTCGAACGGGACTGCTCGGTGCAACGTCGCTACCAAAAAGTAATCGAGTTTGCGCCTTCCCACAACCTGGATAATACCATAAAAGAAAAGCTTTACGAATATGCCTTGAATATATGTAAAGCAGTGAATTATAATAATATTGGTACGGTAGAATTTCTGGTAGATCAGGATGGCAGCATTTACTTTATTGAGGTAAACCCCAGGATTCAGGTAGAACACACGGTGACCGAAGTGATTACCGGCATAGACCTGGTAAAAGCACAGCTTTTTATCGCCGGCGGCTATAAGTTGAGCGACGAACAAATTAAGATTAAAAGTCAGGAGGCTTTGAGTATTAACGGTTTTGCCCTGCAATGCCGAATTACCACCGAAGATCCCGCCAATGACTTTCAGCCAGATTACGGTACGATTACTACTTATAGAAGTGCTTCGGGGTTTGGGATTAGGTTAGATGCCGGGAGTTTGTATCAGGGGGTAACCGTTTCCCCGTTTTTTGATTCTATGTTGGTAAAAGTTTCAGCCAGCGGAAGGACTTTGGATGGCGCCTGCCGAAAAATGCAACGTGCCCTGGCCGAATTCAGGATTAGAGGTGTAAAAACCAATATTCCCTTTGTAAATAATATTTTGGATCATCCAAAATTTCGGGATGGTAGTGTGACCGTGAATTTTATCGCCAACAACCCTGAACTTTTTAAGCTGAAGGAAACCCGAAACCGCGCCACCAGGATGGTAGAGTTTTTAGGTGATGTGATTGTGAATGGCAACCCCGATGTAAAAGAGGTTAAAGAAAAACCAAACCTGATTAAAGCTGAAGTTCCTGCTTTTGATGCCAATGCAGCTTATCCTAAAGGAACCAAAGATCTACTAACAGAACTGGGGCCGGAGAAATTTGCCGGGTGGTTGAAGAATGAAAAAAAGATTCATTTTACCGATACTACCTTTAGGGACGCGCACCAAAGTTTGCTGGCTACGCGTATGCGAAGTAAGGATATGCTAAAAGTGGCTGAAGCTTATGCCAAAAACAATCCCGAAACCTTTAGTATGGAAGTTTGGGGTGGCGCTACTTTTGATGTTTGCTTGCGGTTTTTAAAAGAAAATCCCTGGGAGCGCTTGCAATTACTGCGGAAGGCGATTCCCAATATCTTATTACAAATGTTGATGCGGGGTTCTAATGGTGTAGGCTACACCGCGTATCCCGATAATTTAATCGAAAAATTTGTGACTGAAGCCTGGGAAAATGGGGTAGATGTGTTCAGGATTTTTGATTCCCTAAACTGGATGGAATCTATAGCACCTTCAATAGAATACGTTAGGAAAAACACTTCGGGACTTGCTGAAGCTTCTATTTGTTATACCGGAGATTTGCTTGATAAAGGCAGTAAATACAATCTTAACTATTACCTTCAGCTGGCAAAAGATATAGAAAATGCCGGGGCGCATATTTTGGCGATTAAAGATATGGCCGGTTTGCTAAAACCCGCCGCTGCTACCGAGCTTATTTCCGCATTAAAATCTGAAATCAACTTACCGGTGCATTTGCATACCCACGATACTTCGTCCATACAATCGGCTACCTATCTAAAGGCTATCGAAGCCGGGGTAGATGTGGTAGATGTGGCATTAGCTGGGCTTTCGGGACTTACCTCGCAGCCTAATTTTAATTCCCTGGTAGAAATGACAAAATCTGGCGAGCGACAAGCCAATTTTAATATGGAAAAACTCAATGAACATTCGCATTACTGGGAAGCCGTAAGAAAATATTATTTCCCTTTTGAAAGCGGACTTAAAGCGGGAGCGGCCGATGTTTATAAACACGAAATTCCCGGCGGGCAGTATTCCAATTTAAAACCACAGGCAGAGTCTCTAGGCCTGGCATCCAGGTTTCACGAGATTACCGCGATGTATTCTAAGGTAAACAAGCTGTTTGGCGATATCATTAAGGTAACGCCCAGCAGTAAGGTGGTTGGCGATATGGCGCAATACCTGGTGAGTAATAATTTAAGCATAGAAGATGTGATGGAGAAAGGGGAAAGCCTTTCCTTTCCGCAGTCGGTTAAAAATTTCTTTAAAGGAGACCTGGGTCAGCCGTACGGCGGATTCCCAAAAGATATCCAAAAAATAATCCTGAAAGGAGAAAAACCTTATACCGATAGACCCAATGCACATTTAGAACCTATAGATTTTGAAAAGGAATTTAAAGAGTTCAAGGATACTTTTAGTGAAGGTATGGGGCGAAAATTGGAAATGACAGATTTCCTTTCCTATAAATTATATCCAAAAGTTTTTACTGAATATTTTAACCACTATAAAAAGTTCGGGGAAGTGATGAACATCCCAACTTCCAATTTTTTCTACGGAATGCGTCCCGGAGAGGAGATTACCGTTGAAATGGATAAAGGAAAAATGCTACTCATTGAATTTCTATCGGTAGGAACTGCTGATGAAGATGGGATGGTAGATGCCTTTTTTAAAGTAAACGGACAAACCAGGATTGTGAAAATTCAGGATAAATCTGTGGAGGTGGAAAAAGTGGTACACCAAAAAGTAGATAAATCTAACGAAAAAGAAATAGCCGCACCTATACAGGGTTCACTTTCTTCAATATTGGTAGAAAAAGGACAGAAAGTTGATAAAAATGAGCCTTTATTTGTAATTGAAGCCATGAAAATGGAAACCACCATCACCGCCAATAAAGCGGGAGAAATAGATGCAATTATTCACAAAGAAGGCACCATGGTTTTCGCCGACGACCTGGTTATTAAACTCAAATAAAATTTAACCACCAATTCACGAATAAATTATTCAGGATATTCGTGAATTGGGTTCCTTTTTTTATTTTAACCCATAACCCATAACCCATAACCCATAACCCATAACCCATAACCCGAACTACTATTTTCCATCACAAACATCCATATCCGCCCTATATTCCAAAGAATGCTACGAAACTTATCGTGGGAACATTACCACCGCCCCGGTTTACCCAGCGGGAATTTAAACCCGGCGATGTTGACTTTTGCTACGGTAGCAGGGACGGACTTTTATGGATTATTTTAGACAAGATCTTCAACTTAAATTTAAAATTTGAAAACACGCCGGAAGCCATATCCCAAAGAAAAGCATTTCTCGAAAAAAGAGGAATAGGAGTCTGTGATATGGTAGCCAGTAGTAAGCGGGAAAAAATTGACGCTTCAGATTTAGGAATTCAGGAACCCGAACTACGTGATCTTATTGGAATTCTTAGAGAACATAAGAAGATTGATACCCTGCTTTTTACCGGTGGAAATTCTAAAAATGGCCCCGAATATTTCTTCCGAAGACATTTAAAAAACAGGGATGAGGATATTAAAATGAAAATAATTTCTAATGATGTTCCCAGGGTACATCAATTTGTACTGGACGGCCGACTCATAAAAACGGTTAGTTTAACTGCACCTTCCGGTTCTGCAAACCGGGCTGTGGGCAGTATGGCACTCTACAAAGAAATGAAGCAAAAAGATAAGGATTTCAATACCATAGATTTTAGGGTGCTGCAATATAAGGAGTGGTTTTGAAAAATGCTGCTCATCTTGTCATTGCGAGCGGAGGGAAACGAAGCGCGGCAATCTTATATTATGTATAAAGATAGGTGTTTCAGAAAGCCTGGAATTGCTCTAATCAATTGTTCTCGATATAAGTTTTCTTCTGCCAGCTATATAAAATTCACTATCAAACAAAAAACCCTAAACCTAAAAGCCTAAGCTTTTAAATTCAGGGTTTCAAGACGTAGTCAACCTATAACTACTCTAAGTCTTTTTTGTCTTGCTGTGCCATAGTGGTTGGTTTTACTTTAAATTTCTTACGCCGGGGGCGTAATTTTCCGTGTGAACCAATGGCTATTTTTCCTCGTTTCGTCTTTTTGTCTCCGCGTCCCATAGTTACTTTTTATTCTGTTGGTCTTTCACTGTTTCTTCATCAAAATCTACCTCATTATTCTGTCTGTCGGTTTTTCCCGTAGGATTGGTAGGATTTTTCTGTTTCTCACTTCTTTCTCTTTTATTATCTTCAATTGGACCTCCCATAATATGTGTATTTTAGAATTTAAACTGAAGATAATATTTAATCATCAAAAAACGTATTAAGACTCTGTTAGAATATCGTTAAAGCTAGCGAATACTTTTAATGAAATCCCCAATCCCCGCTTTTCCGTGTTTATTGAGCGTCTTGATAAATGCAGAACCAATAATAGCGCCTTTAGTATATTGTGTCGCCTGGATAAAACTTTCTTTATCGCTAATTCCAAACCCAACAATCAGCTTGTTTTTAAGCTGCATTTCCTTAACCCGTTTAAAATAATTTCTGGTTTCTTCGTTAAATCCAGATGTAGAACCGGTTACACTGGCAGTACTCACCATATAAATAAATCCGTTGGAGACCGAGTCTATAAACCGAATTCGTTCTTCAGAGGTTTGCGGCGTAATTAAAAATATATTCCGGAGCCCGTATTTTTCAAAAATAGCTTTATACTTTTTGCTGTAAACATCAACCGGGAGGTCTGGAATAATAAGTCCGTCAATACCTGTATCTGCGCATTTCTTACAAAACTTTTCCACTCCATATTGTAACATAGGATTAAAATATCCCATAATGATTAGCGGAATTTCCACGGAATTTCTAATATCTTTTAATTGTTCAAAAAGTTTATTGCTGGTCATCCCGCTTTGCAGGGCCTTGGTAGAACTCTGCTGAATGGTAGGACCATCGGCCAGCGGATCACTAAAAGGCAAGCCGATTTCTAAAAAATCGACGCCATTTTTCTCTAATTCCTGAATAATTGGTAGAGTATCTTCAAGTTCAGGATAACCCGCCGTACAGTAAATAGACAGCAATTTATGGTCTTCCTGAAGTTTTTTATTTATTCTGTTCATTGTCTCATTCTTTGAGATCTCACAGGTTTTCAAAACCTGTGAGGTCTAATTGTCATTCTAAATCTATTGCAGAACCTATTCTGCTTACAATTTTTCGCCACGAATACACTAATATTTTCTATTTTCTCAATGATAGCACAGTGCCCGTTACAATCTTTTTAAATAAACTCACTAGTAGTTTTACAACTGAATAATTCCCCCCTTGGGAGCCAGAGGCTTTTATAAATCAAAATAATCAATATAAGTGCTCAAATCCTTATCGCCTCGCCCAGAAAGGTTTACCACCACGATATCCTCTTTTTTGAATTTTCGCTGCTCAAAAATAGCGAGGGCATGCGAGCTTTCAATAGCTGGGATTATTCCTTCCAGTTTTGCCAATTCTAATCCCGCATCCATCGCGGCTTTATCGGTTATTGAGATAAACTCACCTCTCCCGCTGGTAAAGAGGTTAGCATGCATAGGGCCAACGCCGGGATAATCAAGGCCGGCAGAAATGGAATAGGGTTCGGTAATCTGGCCGTCTTGCGTTTGCATCAATAAGGTCTTACTACCGTGAATAATCCCCTCATTTCCCAGTGCCGAAGTAGCGGCAGATTCCCCGCTGGAAATGCCTTTTCCGGCTGCTTCCACAGCGATAATTCCAACTTCAGGTTTATCTAAATAATGATAATAAGCTCCGGCTGCGTTGCTTCCGCCACCAACACAGGCCACTACATAATCTGGGTTCTCCCTGTTTTCCTTCTCCTGTAATTGCGCTTTAATCTCTTCAGAAATTACCGCTTGAAAACGTGCAACCATATCGGGATAGGGGTGAGGACCAACCACCGAGCCAATGATATAATGAGTGTCCAGCGGATTGTTTATCCAGTCCCTAATCGCTTCATTGGTAGCATCCTTAAGCGTTCGGCTGCCCGATTTTGCCGGAATAACTTCTGCGCCAAGCATTTTCATCCTGGCTACGTTTGGTGCCTGTCGCTCAATATCGATCTCGCCCATATAAACGATACATTTTATTCCCATAAGCGCGCAAACTGTAGCCGTAGCCACGCCGTGCTGGCCGGCACCGGTTTCGGCGATAATGCGGTCTTTGCCCAGGCGTTTTGCCATTAAAATTTGGCCTACGGTATTATTCACTTTATGGGCGCCGGTATGGCAAAGGTCTTCCCGCTTTAAATATACTTTAGTGCCATACTTTTTGCTAAATCTTTCTGCGTAATAAAGCGGGGTAGGACGTCCCACATAATCCCGCAATAGCGCCTTAAATTCTTTCTGAAAAGAATCCTCTTTCATAATATCAAGGTATTGCGACCGCAATTCCTCTACGTTGGGATATAACATTTCAGGAATAAAAGCACCGCCAAATTCCCCGTAATATCCTTTTTCATTAACCTGATAACTCATTTTATCTGTATTTTATAATACCTGAAAGGTCTTAAATCCTCGCAGTATTTTTCACAATTTTTAACCTCTAACCTCTAACCTCTAACTTTTTCAATTTCCCCACATTTTTCAGCCCCGGTTTATCTTCAAATTTACTGTTCACATCTATCGCATACAGCACATCTTCTTTTCCTTTTGCGCGAAAATGTTCCTGCAATTCCTTTACTGCGCTTAGCTGTTCCAAACCAATTCCGCCGCTTAGAAAAAATGGTTTTTCTGAAGGGTATTCTTTTAAGATCTCCCAATTGAAAACAGTACCATTGCCACCTTTATTTTTTCCTTTGGTGTCGAAGAGAAAATAATCGACCACGGCTTCATAAGCTTTTATATCTTTAAAGTCAAAATCTTCGCCTATCGAAAAAACTTTAATAAGTTCGATCTTCACTTCCCTGAGTAAAATATTGAGTTCACCACAAAACTCGGGGCTCTCATTTCCGTGCAATTGAAGGGCTTTTAGATCGTATTTTCTAATCTTTTTTAAGATGTCGTCTATTTTAGCGTTGACAAACACCCCGGTTTTTTTTACTGCGGAAGGAATTTGCGGCATCTCAGCATCAAAATTTCTGGGCGTTTTATCATAAAAAATAAAACCCATATAATCTGGCTGAAGCTCTGCCACTTCCAGAATATTATCTGCTTCCTTCATACCGCAGATTTTTAATTTTAATTCTTTCATTAGTTATATTTTTTTGTCCTGCTGAGCATTCTAAGATATAAACAAATATTTAAGCAGCTAATTTCACAAAAGGTTCATCTCTTTTTACAACGGCAAATATTCTTAGCACGAGTTTATTGGCAACTGCATTGATTACGCTCATATGATGCTTTCCTTCTTTGATCTTTCGATTATAGTACGTTTTTAATTGAGGATCATGTTGAATTGCAGAAATAGCTCTTTTGGTCAACACGGCTTTTAAGGATTTGTCTCTTAAAAAATGCGTTTTTGTTCTACCTTTTATGCTAGTGCCGGACTGGTATGGGAAAGGTGCTAGGCCACAATGACAGCTGAATTTTCTAGGATCATCGAATTTGAGAAAATTATCTGTTTCTGCTATACATTTTATGGCAATGACCGGACCTACGCCAATAACCGCAGTCATCTTCTTGTAGCTACTTTTTAATTCCTGGTCGGCTTCAATGATTTTTTGCATTTCATTTTCAATGTTTCTAATGCTTTTTTGAATGGATTTATACTGTTTCTTTTCTTCTTTGATCAACACTTTAACATCAATGGATTGGTTTAGGATCTCATTGGCCTTCAAGCTGTTTTGAACCTGCACAGACATCTTTACGTAGCGCTCTCTCGCTGTAATAAGTGCTTTGAGCCTACCAAGGTTTTCTTTAGGCAGCTGATATGGCTCTAGCTTGTGTTTGTTTGTAATGGCGTATTCTGCAATGCGATAAGCATCTTTTGCATCACTTTTACCCCTATCGATACCCAGTGACTTTTTAAGTTCTAAAGGGTTGATCAAATAGAAAACGTAACCGTTTTTATGGAGACAATTGATCAAGGTCGCACCGTAATGACCAGTATGTTCCAAAGCAAATACAGTATTTTTCTGGTCATGACTTTTGAGCCACTTTTCAATGGCCTTTTTCTCATTGTCCAATACGCCCCTGGTAATTACCTCAACTTTTTCTGTACTCAAGGAGCAATAGTCCAAAGTGTCTTTTGAAATGTCGATGCCTGAAATTAAATTTTTCATAACTTTGAATTAGCTATTAAAACCTGAATAACCAATAGGTTTGTGTACTAACGCTATTAATAAGCCTTTAAGCTTGACATTCTAAATGGTACCAAAACCTAAGAGGAGCAAGGACTGATGCTCAGCATAAATCTAATAGTTTAAGAGTCGAAATAGTTCACCTTACTCCTCTGGTTTTTCAGAAATTTAATATGATTAAACTTCTTGTAAATATAGAATGCTAATCTAATAGCCTGTCGAAGCACTTTGATAAACTTAGTAAAGGCCTTTGTAATCAACATCTTATACCTTAATCTCTAATTTCTTTACAAAACTCATTGCAGACTCGCCGGGATTATCGGTTTTCATAAAATTCTCTCCAATTAAAAAACCTTTATAGCCAAATTCTTTGAGCTCTTTTATAGCTTCAACCGAACTAATACCGCTTTCAGAAACTTTTACAAATTCTGAAGGGATTTTTTCTGAAAGTTTTTTACTTACTTCGGTACTCACTTCAAAAGTCTTCAAATTGCGATTATTAACCCCAAGCATATCTAAGCTGGGCATAATCGATTTTTCTAATTCTGCTTCGTTATGAACTTCCAGCAACACTTCCAATCCCAGGTTTTTTGCAAATTCTGAAAGCGTTTTTATCTGTTCCCTATCTAAAACTGCGGCGATCAACAGGATTACATCGGCACCGTTGGCTTTGGCTTCCAGGATTTGATATTCGTCAATAACAAACTCTTTTCTTAAAAGTGGCATCTTTACGGCAGCCCTGGCATATAAGAGATCGTCTAAAGAACCTCCAAAATATTTACCATCGGTTAGCACAGACATTCCGCAAATACCGGCATTTTCATAACCCTCTGCAACATCCTGTACATTCAAGCCTTGATTAATAATCGATTTGGAAGGGGAGCGTCTTTTATGCTCGGCTATAATCCCGGTATTGCTGACTTTTAATTTTTGCGCGAGGGAAACATTTTCCCGCTCAAATAAAGCAGCTTGTTCTAACTGCGAAACGGGAACCACCAGTTTTTTTAATACCAGTTCCTTGTGCTTATCGGCTATTATTTTATCTAAAATGTTCATGTTTTCAGTTATCTGTTGTCAGTTGTCGGTTGTCGGTTGTGGGTTGCCTGCTGCATACTGCGACTGCTCACTGGTTTTTGTCATTGCGAGCGACGCAGGAGCACGGCAATCTTTTGTTGTTTATTGCTTCAACTTTTAAACCTCAAACCTCCTGTCATTTTTTTTATTTATATATAGATATAAATTCTGAGTTAGAAAGTTCGAGAACAAGGCTTGCGAAATTTTGAAAATCAAGGAATTTACTAATGTAAGTGACTGTTTTCAAAATTAGCGTAACGCAGTTATCGGACTTTATAACCAGACATTTACTTACTTAATTGCTGTAACTTTTTCAGCGCCTGCAAAGCCTTCCCCGAAGCTATAGATTCTTTGGCAGCTTCAAAACCTTCCCGGGGACTTAGGTTTTTTGCGGTGGCGATAGCCATACCCGCATTGGCGCACACCACATTTTGTTGGGCTTTAGTGCCTTCTCCTTTTAAAATATTCTGAAATATTTTAGCAGAACTTGCTATAGATCCGCCGCCGGCAATCTCTTCTTCATTTAAGCGGGCTACGCCAAAATCCTCCGGACTTACCATGCCTTCAGAATTATTGGAAATAGTCTTGGTGGCTCCCGTAAGGGAAATTTCATCATAACCGTCTAAAGCGTGCAAAATGGTAAAATTTTTATCGGTGTTTTGATAAAGATAACCATACATCCTGGCAAGCTCCAAATTAAAAACACCTACTAATTGATTTTGCGGAAAAGCGGGATTAACCATAGGTCCCAACATATTAAAAAAGGTTTTTACAGCCAGGGATTTCCTAATAGGAGCCACATTTTTCATCGCGGGGTGAAATAGGGGAGCGTGTAATACACAAATCCCAGCTTTTTCGATACATTTTTCTAAAAATGCAGGGTCGTTGCTAAACTTTATTCCCAGGCTTTCCATAACGTTAGAACTTCCACTTACTGAAGAAACGCCATAATTTCCGTGTTTTGCCACGTGAATTCCGGCTCCTGCCGTTACAAAAGAGGAGGTCGTGGAAATATTGAACGTATTCTTGCCGTCACCGCCGGTGCCACATAAATCTATAGGATCGTAAGCTTTTAAATCTACGGCCACGCAAAGCTCTAAAAGCGCATCCCGAAAGCCCTCCAACTCTGCAATGGTAATACTGCGCATCATATAAACAGTGAGAAAAGCGGCGATTTGGCTTTCGTTATATTCGCCATTCGAAATACTGAATAAAGCCTGTTTGGCTTCATCTTTAGAGATGGTCTCGTGATTAATTAATCTGTTTAAAAGTTCTTTCATAGTATGAGCTTCCCTTAACTTCCTCTAAGAAGGAGAACAAATGGGAGTTTTTTTTATTTATAATTTTTTATTATTTCCTTCCCTTCGCGCTGGGCTCGGGCTTTTCACCCAGTTCTGGATCATTTTTTTGCCTTCTGGCGTTAGAACCGATTCGGGATGAAACTGCACCCCGCGTACATCATACTCTCTGTGGCGAAGCGACATAATTTGTCCATTTTCATCGTAGGAAGTGGCCTCCAGGCAATCTGGCAATTCTTTGAGGACAATCCAGGAATGGTAACGGCCCACCTGCATTTGTTTAGGCAGGTCTTTGTATAAGGGTTCATCGGTCACAGAAAGTTCTATCTGATTTGCAATCCCGTGATAAACCGACTCTAGATTTCCCAGTTTTCCACCAAAAACCTCTCCAATAGCTTGTTGTCCCAGGCAAACGCCCAAAATACTTTTTGTAGCGGCATACTTTTCGATAATTTGTTTTAGTAATCCCGCTTCCTCCGGAATTCCCGGCCCCGGGGAAAGTAGAATTTTATCAAACTCTTCCACATCTTCCAGCTCTAACTGGTCGTTTCTTCTTACCGTTACTTCGCAGTCCATTTCTTCCAGGTAATGCACTAAATTATACACAAAAGAATCGTAATTATCTATTACCAGAATAGACCCACCCTGGCGCTCCCGGGGAGCATTTTTATTATCGTTATTGTTATCCATTTTTATAAATTTCCTTGTTCGTTTTTATCCACCTCCTTAGGAGGGGTTAGGGGAGGCCTTACACATCCTCTGCTAATTCCAGCGCTTTGGTAAGTGCACCCAATTTGTTATAAACCTCCTGTAGTTCATTTTCTTCTACAGATTCTGAAACTACACCAGCACCGGCCTGGTAGTGTAATTGGTGGTTTTTACTTACAAAAGACCTAATGATGATCGCGTGATTAAAGTTTCCGTTAAAATCCATAAAACCAATCGCACCACCGTAGGCATCCCGATTTACATTTTCATATTTCTCAATAAGTTTCATTGCGCTGTGCTTTGGCGCACCACTTAAGGTTCCCGCAGGAAAAGTATCGGCCACGACTTGCATGGTTGGTGTGTCTGGATTTTTAATGCCGGTTACTTTACTTACCAGGTGAATCACGTGGGAGAAAAATTGTATTTCACGGTAGTTTTCCACTTTTACATTATTTCCATGGCGGCTTAGGTCATTTCTGGCGAGATCTACCAACATCACGTGTTCCGCATTTTCTTTCTCGTCTGCGGCTAATTTTCTGGCTAATTCAGCATCTTCCTCATCGTTTCCGGTACGTTTAAAAGTGCCGGCGATAGGATGAATTTCAGCCCGGCCATCCTGCACTACAAGTTGCGCTTCAGGAGAGCTACCAAATATTTTAAAGTTTCCATAGTCGAAATAAAAGAGGTAGGGGGAGGGGTTTACACTGCGCAGCGCCCTATAAACGTTGAATTCATCTCCTTTAAATTTTTGCGAAAACCGGCGGGAAAGTACCATTTGAAAGACATCACCACGGTAGCAATGTTCTTTCCCGCGTTTTACGTTTTCTTTAAATTCACTATCTGTAAGGTTGGAGATTGGAGAATCCTGTCTTTCAAAGTTATAGGTGGCAAAGTTTTTAACTTTTATAAGTTGCTCAATTTCTTCAATTTTCGAATCGGTGTTATAACTATGATCAAAAATAAAAGCCTGATTGTTAAAATGGTTTATCGCTATAATATTTTGATAAACGGCGTAATACATATCGGGTAATTGTAGGTCGCCATTTCGTTTTTTGATCTCTAAATCTTCAAAATATCGAACTCCATCATATGCGATGTATCCAAAAAGCCCATTATTAATAAATTTGAAATCAGATTTTTCAGTTTTAAACTGTTTCGCAAATTCCTGAATTTTCTCTGGTACATTTACTTCCGAAGAAATTTTAGTGATATTTTCGGTAGCATCGGGAAAGGTTTCAATTATTTGTTCATTCTGAACTTTTATAGAAGCGATGGGATTACAGCATATATAGGAAAAGCTGTTATTATTGGCGCGGTAATCACTACTTTCCAACAGCAAACTGTTTGGATATTTATCTCGAACTTTTAGATAAACACTCACTGGGGTAAGTGTATCTGCCAATAATTTTTTATGCCTGGTTTTTAGTCGATACATAATTTATTTTTTGTCACTCTGGCGAAGCCAGGAGTTTTATTTTTTTATTTGAAATTTAGATACTGCTTTTACAGTTAGTTTTTAAATTTGGGCAAAAAAAAAGGCCTGTCGTGAGACAAGCCTTTCGTATTTTTATTTATACCATAGCAGTGTTACTTCACGACGTGTTGACGTAATTTTTCCACCACCAGTTATTTGCTATGCAATTTTTCATCTATAATTTTAAGCTCAATTTAGGAATGTGTCACCTGTGTATAATCAATTCCCTTTTCTATTCCTTTATCATCCAGCAGCATGCTGGTTTCATTGTGTCAAAGATAAAAAGCCTATTTAGAATTGCAAGCTAAATCTTTAAAAAATAAACCCGAAAAAGTGATTTTAACTTTTTCGGGTTTAAGAAAGTTTGTGCGATAAAGAATCTTTATTCTAAAAAAAGAGATTCCTCCAACGTCGGAATGACATCTCAATTTTAGAATTTCAACTCTACATCTAATTCAAAGTTATCGTAAATGGTTTTATCTCCCAGGTTATCAAAGAAACTCCCGGAACCATAACGCACGTCATATTTTGACCTGTCTATTACGATATCTGCTTCTGCTTCATTCTCCTCTACTTCCATATTGAAAGTCACGGGATTCGTTTTGCCTTTTATGGTAAGATCGCCTACTACACCATAGGTATTTCCGTTTTTCTTAGAGGCACTTTTAATCACCATTTTAGCGGTAGGATAATTCTTCACGCCAAAGAAATCATCAGATTTTAAATGTCCTTCTAATTTGCCTTTATTTTCACCGCTAAGATCGGTTACGGTAATGCTGGTCATATCTATCACAAACTCACCACCTTTAAGTTTACCATCTTCCATAATAAGAAAACCGTCTTTAAGGGCTATGGTTCCTTCGTGAAACCCGGTTACTTTTTCACCTTGCCAGGTTATTTCGCTTTGCTTTACTTTTACCTGTTTTTCTT
The DNA here is from genome assembly GCF_900129445.1 of Salegentibacter echinorum. Taxonomy (GTDB): domain Bacteria; phylum Bacteroidota; class Bacteroidia; order Flavobacteriales; family Flavobacteriaceae; genus Salegentibacter; species Salegentibacter echinorum. The sequence continues at coordinate 46,013 of NZ_FQVT01000017.1, read as the reverse complement.
TGATAGGATTTCCTGCAAAGGAGACCATTGAAAATACTACTACGAGTGCCATTAGGCTGTTAAATACATTCTTTTTCATAACATTTTTTATTTATAGTTTAAATTAAGTGAAATAATTCTTCTTTTTCTTTTCTTACTTTTTTAGCATGCTGTAATGCATCGTCTTTGCTGCGATATCCCGCCGAAGCGATAACCGCTGTGCTAAGATTGGTGCCGGTAATCCCCAGTACTTTGTCAATTTTTTCGGTATCAAAGCCTTCCATTGGGCAGGTGTCTATTTTTAAATTTGCTGCGGCCGATAGGAAATTTCCAAGAGCGAGATAAGCTTGTTTTTGTGCCCAGGCTTTTTGTTCATTCTTTGGCTCTTCTACAATATTTTTAATAAGCTTATCCTTTAAAGCGCCCAGGTCGCGAACCTGAATATCCCGAATATTACTGATGTTCTTAACATAGGAGTCTATATAAGCCTCATCTAAATGTTTTAATCCGACAAAAATAAAAATATGAGAGGCATCTGTAAATTGAGCCTGATTCCAACCTGCAAGCTTTAGTTTTTCTTTAGTCTTTTCATCTGAAACTACGAAAATTTCATAAGGCTGAAGCCCATAGGAAGAAGCAGAAAGCTGTAAACTTTTTAAGAGTTTCGCTATAATTTCTTCATTTAATTTTTTTGAAGGATCAAACTTTTTGGTTGCATAGCGCCAGTTTAAATTTTCAATATAATTTTCCATTTAATTTCTTATTTCATCGAGACCGTTAATTATTTGTTCTATTTCCTCACGGTTTAAATGTTTGATTAATTCGTTTTCAACCGCATCAACTTTGGGGTCTATTTTATCTAAAAGCTGGAGTCCGTTTTCGGTAATATTAATCTCCACTTTTCTGCGATTACTTTTGCAAATAATTCTTTTAGCCAGGTCTTTAGCGATCAACTTATCTACCAGGCGGGTGGTATTGCTCATTTTGCTCACCATACGTTCCTGAATGGTACTCAAATTTGCCGGTTTTCCTTTTTGCCCCCTTAAAATGCGCAACACATTAAATTGCTGAATGCTAAGATCAAACGGTTTTAAAGCTCCAGCTACCTTTTCTTCAATAAGCTGTGCTGTCACCAGAATGTTTAAACTAAGCTTTCTGGCGACAGGTAAGTTACTGGTATTTAAATGCTCTTCAATATTCATTTGTACTAACAACATTTGTAGGTACAAATATACTTTCTTTCTTTTCCCATTTTGCTAAAAAGATGTTAAATTTTTTATAAAAGCTTCCTTTAACTTTGTAGTTGTTGATGATGAAGGGTTTAAGGTCTTTTAGCAGTTCTAGAAGCAGATTTTATTTTAGATGGAGAATAGAAAATAGAAAAAAGAAATAAGAGGCGAGAATCAAGATCATTGTAAGTTGATCAAAGTTTAATCGTCATTATTCAAGAATCATTGTAAAAATAGTATTCGGAGGTTACTCTCAATATGTTCTGCTACAGGATGATAAACCTTAGTTATGGTGGAGCATGGAGAGTGATTATGTGAATATTTCGGTTTAAGATGAATAATACAAGACTGCTCCAAAGCTTTACTGTAAAGATATTTTGCTTATTAAGACCGTTTTACCATTTAATGAAGAATTGTCTTTAAATTATAATCTAAGGAATTAAAAATTAATGACCTCAAATGTGTTATTAGGAGTGGGATTTCTAAAAAACATAGAAAGAAAAAAAGCCGCTATCTTAGAAAAGATAACGGCTTTTAGGTTATTGATTAGCTATGAAATTATATATCTGTATAGCTCATTTTGTGGTGTTCCTCAATAAGTGGTCCTCCATTTCGAATCTCTTTAGATGCTTTGCCGGCAAATTTTTCAAAATTCAGATGGAACGAACTTGCCAGGTGAATGGCTTTCTGGATATATGCTCCTTTCTGAAGCCAGGTGTTAATTGGATTCAATAATTCTGAAGGTACTCCGGGGCAATATTTTGGCATATTTAATCCAAATATTGGGTGTGTTTCATAATCTACATCCTCCAGGTTTCCTTTAAGAATTTCAGAAATCATACTTCTGGTATATTTCAGTTTAATCCTTGAACCAACTCCATAAGGTCCACCGCTCCAACCGGTGTTTATTAGCCATACATTTACACCAGCTTCTTTCATTTTCTCACTTAACATTTCGGCATACACGGTTGGGTGCAAAGGCATAAATGGCTCACCAAAACAAGCTGAGAATGATGGTACCGGCTCTGTAATTCCTGCTTCTGTTCCTGCAACTTTAGCGGTATAACCAGAGATAAAGTGGTAGGCAGCCTGGCCTGGAGTAAGTTTAGAAACCGGAGGTAGCACTCCAAAAGCATCACAGGTAAGGAAGAAAATATTCTTGGGGTTTTTAGCATAAGAACCTTCCTGAATGTTTTCAATATGATCAATAGGATAACTTACCCGGGTATTTTGAGTGATAGTACTGTCAAAGAAATCTACTTTGTTAGTTCCTTCTTCAAATACTACATTTTCCAATAATGCACCCGGTTTAATAGCACGATAAATGTCAGGCTCATTTTCTTCAGCAAGACCAATTACTTTAGCATAGCATCCGCCTTCAAAGTTAAATATTATATCATCTGGTGTCCAGCCGTGCTCATCATCTCCAATAAGGTTTCTGTCTGGATCTGCAGATAGTGTTGTCTTACCAGTACCAGATAGCCCGAAGAAAATTGCAGTATCCCCATCTTTACCCACGTTAGCAGAACAGTGCATGGGAAGGACCTCTTTCTCCTTTGGTAAAATGTAGTTTAAGGCAGAAAATATCCCTTTTTTCATTTCCCCAGTATAAGCAGACCCACCAACAAGTGCAATTTTTTTGGTAAAGTTTAAAATACTAAAATTACCCTTGCTGTTTTTGCGAATTCCATATTCCTGTGGATCGATTTCAGCATAGCCGGGCACACACAATACCACCCAGTCTTCTTCAAAATTCTCAAGCTCCTTCTCGTCTAATCTTAAGAACATGTTCTTCACAAAAAAGTTGGACCAGGGATATTCGGTAATCGTTCTTACATTTAATCTATATTCGGGATAAGCACCTACATAACCATCGTGTACATAAGCTTCCTTACCAGAAAGATACGCTGTAACGCGATCGTAAAGACGGTCAAAATTTTCAGGAGAAATGGGTTTGTTTACCTTTCCCCACCATACATCCTGGGTATAATCATCTTTTACTATAAAACGGTCTAGAGGCGATCTACCAGTGAATTCACCTGTATTAACGGCTAAAGTGCCATTATCGGTTTCTCTACCCATGCCTTTTTCCACAGTGATCTTTTGGAGTTCCTCTCCGCTTAGGTTCCAATGTACCTTATTGTCTTTTAAGCCATATTTTTCCAGGCTTTTGGTACTTTTTTGAGCATTTTTCATAATTATATAATTTTAACTGGTTAATAGGGTTTGAACTCCTGGTCTTCTACAGGTATTATTAAAGTTGTTGAATAAGTTTTATTAATCAAGTATCAATAAGGGTGTTTGCGTACGTAGGGTTAGGATACGTGTTAAACTTCCTTTAGAGGCTTCTCCCTCTTCCAGGTGGGTGTTTGGCATAATGGCCAGCATATCTACGTGGTTAGCTTCCAGGTATTCCTTAATACCTTTTTCAATATCTTCATTTTCGTGAAAAGAATGATGAGAGTAAAACATCTCCAGAAAATACTGTAATGTTCTTTCATTACTTTCATCTTCTTCGGTATAACCAATATTTTTCTGCCCTCTATCTATGGTGAGTACGTGTACCTGGGCATTAAATCTTCGCGAAACATCTAATAGGTTGTGCAGCACATTTTTATCGGCTATCTTGTCTTTCCCAAGGCTTAGAATAATAGTTTTTATTCTGAAGTTTTTAGTGTTTTCTGGAATAACCAGCACCGGAAGATCGGCTTTGTGCACAAATTTTGACGTATTGGTGTCCATAGTTTCTTTACCCACCTGAGCACCTGTGGTTCCCATAATCATTAAATCTATCTTCAGTTCTTCCTGAATGCTTAAAATAGAAGAATTCAACTGTCCAGTGAGAACATATAATTTAATTTCTGGTGTCTGGTTTTTCTTATATTTAGAAACCACTTCATGCAGTCTTTCCATTATTTCAGTTTCATTGCCATCTTCAGTATTTACATGGAGAAGGTGCAGGTTTAACTGAGGGCTGTCGGCTGCAAATTGAACTGCATAATCTAAAGCATTATAGGAGGCTTTTGAGAAGTCGAAAGGAATTAAAATATTTTTCATGACGAAAAGTTTTACGGTGAATACGCTCTTGTTATTGATTTGATATAAAGATAAGCATAGCTATTCCTGTAGAATATGATGAGCATCAGTTCTTGACCCTGTTTTTTTGGCTGTATCTACGAAAACGTTTGAATTCTAGTGTTTTACAATGTGTTTTTTTAATGTTTTTACTGAATAATCGAGAAAATAGAAAATAGGGGCAATAGGTAAGAAAAAAGCAGCAAATAGCAAGGAAAAAGATTGTACCTGCCTAATTTAAAATCTTGTTTTATGGAAGATTATTCTGAATTAATTTTTTCTGAAAGTTTACAGAAATAAAAACCTCGTAGCAAGACCACGAGGTTTCTATGAAAATAGTTTTTCAAATAAAGCTCATCTAAAAAATGTTAAATACTTTGAGTGATTAACCAAAGATTTTGGCTTTTACATAACGAGCATTCATTTCGGCAATACTGCTTATGGAAATTTCTGCAGGGCATTCTACTTCACAGGCGGCGGTAAATGTACAACTGCCAAAGCCTTCTACTTCCATTTGTTTGGTCATATCCAGTAGTCGGGTGTGTTGTTCTGCCTTTCCCTGCGGCAATTTATTGAGATGATTTATTTTTGCCGAAGTAAATAAAGCCGCCGAAGCATTTTTGCAGGTAGCCACGCAAGCGCCGCAACCAATACAAGCTGCCATATCCATGGCCGCGTCTGAAACTTCTTTGGGAACGGGAATAGAGTTAGCTTCTGGTGCTGTTCCTGTTTTTGCTGTGATATAAGCACCTTGCTCCACAATACGATCAAACGCGGTGCGATCTACCACTAGGTCTTTTACTATGGGAAAGGCACCGGCCTGCCAGGGCTCTACGGTAATTGTATCTCCATCCTTAAAGCTACGCATATGTAACTGGCAGGTGGTCATATGATCGTGTGGGCCGTGCGCCCTTCCATTTATAAATACACCGCATTGTCCGCAAATACCTTCTCTACAATCATATTCAAAGGCTACCACTTTTTCATTCTTTAGTACTAACTTTTCGTTGAGGTGGTCTAAAGCTTCCAAAAAAGACATATCTTCTGTGAGTCCATCGGTCTCATAAGTTTTGAGTTCACCTTTGGAATCTGGGCTGTCCTGTCTCCAAATTTTAAATGTTACTTTCATAATGCTGTTATTTATAACTTCTTACAGTCGGCTTTACAAATTCAAATTTTAATTCTTCCTTATGCAGTTTAAATTCTCCTGCATTGTATTCCCAGGCAGATACATAAGCATAATCTTCATCATTACGCACAGCTTCACCTTCTTCACTTTGATACTCTTCCCTAAAATGTGCTCCACAGGATTCATCGCGTTGCAGGGCATCTGTACACATTAAAATAGCAAGCTCAATAAAATCTGCAAGGCGCAAGGCTTTTTCCAGCTCGGTATTCATTTCATCACTACTACCGGTTACCTTAACGTCTTTCCAGAAATCTTCTTTAATCGATTTTATTTGTGTAATGGCTTTTTCAAGACCTTTTTTATTACGGCTCATCGCGCATTCCTGCCACATCACTTTTCCTAACTCCCTGTGGAAATCATCTACTGTTCTGCTTCCGTTAATATCCAGAAGACTTTGTATTTGGTCTTTTACTTCAGCTTCAACTTTACTAAACTCTTGATGATCTATCTCGGGACGTTTAGCTTTTAATTCTCCTTCCAGGTAATTATTAATGGTATTTGGTAAAATAAAGTACCCATCTATACTGGTTTGCAGCAGGGAGTTAGCACCCAGTCGATTAGCGCCGTGATCTGAATAATTACATTCTCCAATGGCATATAATCCCGGGATAGTGGTCATTAATTCATAATCTACCCATAAACCGCCCATTGAAAAGTGAGCGGCAGGGGAGATCTTCATAGGCTCTTTATAAGCATCTATCCCGGTAATTTTTCTATACATCGTAAACAGGTTTCCATACCTGTCTTCTATGGTCTCTCTTCCAAAACGTTCTATGGCGTGTTTAAAGTCCAGGTAAACAGCATTTTTTAACTGTCCCACACCGTGTCCCGCATCAATACGTTCTTTGGCGGCCCGGGAAGAAATATCCCGTGGGGCAAGGTTACCAAAACTGGGGTATTTTCGCTCTAAGTAGTAGTCCCTTTCATCTTCAGGAATATCTTTGGCCGGTCTATCATCGCCTTTCTTTTTTGGCACCCATATTCGACCATCATTCCGAAGAGATTCAGACATCAGGGTTAACTTAGATTGGGACTCACTGGTTTGTGGCAGCGCTGTTGGGTGAATTTGGGTAAAGCTGGGTGCGGCAAAATAGGCACCTCTCTTATGCGCTTTCCAAATAGCACTTCCATTACAACCAATGGCCAGGGTAGATAACCTGAATACGCGGGAATAACCGCCGGTGGCAAGAACAATAGCATCGGCTACAAAACGTTTAATTTTTCCTGTTGACAATTCCCTGGCAATTACGCCTTTTGCTTTTCCGTCTATAATAACGATATCCAATACTTCATGCCTGGGCAACATTTCTACTTTTTTGGCTTTAATCATTTTATATAATTGAGAATAGGCTGCTACTACTAATTGTTGCCCGGTTTGTCCCCTGGCATAAAAAGTTCGTTGCACCTGCACCCCACCAAAACTTCGGTTTACCAATACCCCACCATATTCCCTTGCAAAAGGCACTCCCTGTTGTGTAAAGTGGTCTATTAATGGAGCAGAAAGCTCTGCAAGCCGGTAGGTGTTTGCTTCTCGTGACCTAAAATCACCTCCTTTTAAAGTATCGTAGAACATACGCCAAACGCTGTCCCCATCGTGTTGATAGTTTTTAGCGGCATTAATTCCACCTTGAGCAGCAACCGAATGCGCCCGCCTGGCAGAATCCTGATAGCAAAAACATTGAACATCATATCCAAGCTCGGCCAAAGTTGCTGCAGCACCGGCACCAGATAACCCGGAACCAACAACAATTACATTTAATTTCTTTTTATTTGCAGGGTTAATTAAATGAGATTTAAATTGATAGTTTCTCCATTTATCTTCCAGCCTGCCTTCAGGTACTTTAGAATCTAATTTCATGTTGTAGCTATTTAAAATAAACGATTAAAGGAATAACACCAAAGCCTATGCTCATTACAAAGGCATATACAAGTGAGATTTTGGCCAATACCCTTAGCCCTTTTTTATGATAAAAACCAAGTGTTTTAAATGCACTTTTAAGTCCGTGATGAAGGTGAAACCCTAATGGGATCATCAACAGGATATAGAAAAGCACGTAGTAAATATTATGGAATAAGGTATAGGTTATTTCATATACATCGGTATTTCCATCAACGTCTAAGCCTACGCTTTCACCAATCCCCAATTTCACCCTTGCCCAGAAATTAACCAGGTGCACTACGATAAATAGTAGAATAAACACACCTAGAAACCCCATGTTTTGAGAAGCCCAGGTACTGTTTTCCTGTTTGTGGTTTACCCTATAGCCAGTACCTTTGGATTTTCTGTTCTTAATAGTAATAATTGCAGCATAGATCACGTGAAAAATAATAGATAAATAAAGCAGATATGACACTGCGGTTATCAACGGGTTTTCACGCAAAGTTGTTGAATAGGCATTGTACAAACCTCGCGCAGATGCCTCGGGAAGTAGTAACAAGGAATTTGCCGACAAATGGACGATTAAAAAAATGCACAGGAACAATCCTGTAGCGGCAATAATAAATTTCCTAAAAAATATGCTCATGATGTTCAGTTTTGATGTGGATTCACAAAAGATTTTGTCTCTATATTATACCATCAAATTTATCCAGAATACTGTCTGGATATTATGATAAATATCAGTTATAGGAATTAATGCTTTGGAAAGTAGTTATTTAGAAAGATTCTATCTTTAAAACCAAATGAGCTAAATCGATACTGATTAATCACAAAGAACTTAAGAAAGTTTAGCTAAATAAATAGCTGAGTATTTGGTCTTGGAAAAGACAATGGTGGATTGGATCAATAGCCGTCTAGATTCTAATCTTTTTTGAACTACGAAAAACAGGTTTTAAATGTTGTTTCAGATTATTTATAATATTACGATTGGGTTAAAAGGGATTAAGTTCAACTATTTACAGAATATGGGATAATTAGGCACCCTTCCATATTAAAAAGTGCATTTTATAAATGAAGTGAATTATACGGATAAATTTGCCGACTAATCGTTTTTTAATTCTTTGTTTTGCAAAAAAAAGGTCTGTTATGCGCATCACTAATGCCCACCAAAACAATCTGAAGAATATCAATTTAAAGATTCCCGAAAACCAATTGATCGTGGTGACCGGTTTGTCGGGCTCGGGGAAATCTTCACTGGCCATGGATGTCATTGCCAATGAAGGCTATCGTTATTTTTTGGAAAGTTTGCCGGCCTATAATCAGCAAAATGCGCAGTCTATACCCACGGCCGAGGTAGATGATATTAAGGAGCTGCCACCGGTAATTAAAGTAGGGCAGTCCAAACGCTTTCAATCTATCAATGCTACTTTTGGAACACTCTCTGAACTTACTGCGATTTTCAGGATTCTTTTTGCACGGTATTCCGGCAACGAAAAAATGAGTAAATCTTTATTTTCCTTTAATCATCCAAAAGGAGCTTGCGAGCGTTGCCGGGGGATTGGGGAGGAAGAGTTTATAGATCTCGATAAAGTTTTGGGCGATGAGAACAAAACCCTGCGCGAGGGAGCCATCACTACCACACTTCCCAATGGCTATATTGTATATTCCCAGATCACGGTAGATGAACTGAACAAAGTTTGTAAAGCGCACGGATTTAACGTGGACATTCCGTGGAAAGAACTTACCGAAGCCCAAAAGGATGTAGTGCTGAATGGAAGTGATCGCGTGAAGGTTTTCTTCGGAAAGCATACCCTGGAGTCCCGGCTAAGATGGGAAGGTTTTAAGGCGAAGCCCCGGGAAGAAGGATTTTATAAAGGTATGCTTCCCGTGATGAAAGATATTTTAAGATTGGATCGCAATAAAAGTATTTTGCGATTTGTAAGTTCCCGGAAATGTCCCAGCTGCAAGGGCGCAAGAATTAAGCCTGAAAATCTTGTTTATAAATGGCAGGGGCTTAACTTCCAGGAGTGGATGGAACTCTCTTTAACCAAACTGTATGATAAACTGAAAAGCCTGAAATTATCGGCTGGGGAAGAGGTTTTGGCCAACAAGATCTGCACCCCTTTGTTCGATCTTATAAGATTGGGAATGACCCAATATTCCCTGGCCACTTCAAGTACCCATATCTCTTCTGGCGATGGGCAGCGCATTAAACTCATAAAGCAGGTGAACAGCAGCTTGCAGGGTATTTTATATGTTTTTGATGAACCTTCTATTGGTCTTTCGCAAGATTATCAGCAGTATTTAAGACACATTTTAAATCGTTTGATTGCTCGCGGAAATACGGTGATGGTGGTAGAGCACGATCTAAATTTTATTAAGGCTGCCAATTGGATCGTGGAATTGGGTCCTGGCGCAGGAATTCATGGCGGAGAAGTGATTTTTAACGGACCTGTAAAAGAATTTCTTGATTCCAAAAATTTGGAGAGCCTCACTTTAGCTGAATTTTGGAGGGAGTCTTCGGAAGAAGCACCCAAGCCCAGTTTGATTTCAACAAAAACCTTCAAACCCAAACCAGGCGAACTAAGCGTGGGGAGCCGAAAAACTTCAGAAGTAAATAAAAAACTTTCTCAAATTTCAGAAAAAAAAGAATTAAAACTGCTTCGGGTTTCCGATCGGCCAATTGGCAAAACGCCTCGAAGCAATCCCGCGACTTATGTGGGGTTAGCCAATAAAATACGTGACCTTTTGGCAAAATCGCCAGAGGCCAAAACGCTAAAACTTAGCAAAAGTGCATTTTCCTTCAATAATAAAAAGGGAAGGTGCGAGACCTGTGAAGGTGCTGGGCTTATCACGCTTTCCATGAACGTGATGGGCACGATCAACCAGGTTTGTCCCAGTTGCAATGGCAAACGCTTTAAACCCGAAGTATTAAAAGTGCGCTGGCAAAATAAAAATATTGCCAATATTTATGATTTGAGTATCACCGAAGCTTATGATTTTTTTGGCGATGAACCAAAGATTGCTAAAATCCTGTCATTGATGTTGCAATTGGGGCTGGGGTATATTAAGTTAGGACAGGCTTCCAATACTTTATCCGGTGGAGAGGCACAGCGTATAAAATTAGCCAAACATTTTGCAAAACAATCCAAGAACACGATTTTGTTACTCGAAGAGCCAAGCATTGGCCTGCACCGACAAAATGTAAGGCAACTATTGGAAGCTTTGCATAGGCTGAAAAAGCAAACCGCGGGAATTATCTGTTTTGAAAATCACCCACTTTTTGAATCTTCCTGTGATACATTGGTGAAAAACACCGGAAAGTCAAAAGCTTTAAGTTTTCCTGAAATTTCTCGTGAACGCCAGGATAAAATTACCATTAAAGGCGCGCGCACCCATTATCTCAAAGATTTGGATCTTAATTTGCCAAAAAACAAACTTACTGTTGTGACGGGTATTTCAGGCTCCGGAAAATCTTCGTTGGTGATAGATACCTTACAAGGTTATGGCATGCAGGAAATGACCAAACAATTTTCGGCTTATCAGCAGTCCAGGGTGGGAGTGGATTTTCAGTTGGAGGTAGATCATATCACGGGACTTACACCCACTATTTGTATAACCCGAAAGGAAAGGAGTTTTACGCCGCGCATTGATATCGCCAAACAAACCGGAATTGATAAGATTTTGAGATTTGCTTTTTCCCGAAAGGCACAATATGAAGGAGAAGAGCTTTCTGCCAGTCATTTTTCCAATAATCACGAACTGGGAAAGTGTGCGATTTGTGAGGGATATGGCGAGGAATTGCTTCCCGGTTTAGACAAGATAATACTCGATAAAAACCAGAGCATCCTCAGTGGATTGTTTACGCACAACAAAGCACTGGCGTACTACGGCCAGCCAGACAGCCAGTATATGGCGGTGGTGGAGGAATTGGGAAAAACCTATGGATTTTCCCTAAAAACGCCTTTTAAAGAACTTTCAGAACAGCAAAAAGAGGTCTTGTTTTACGGCACCGGTGAGAAGGTATGGAAAGCAAACTGGCGGTTTAAGACCAAAACCAGGGAAGGGATCCAAAAGCTAAGCATGCGCTGGGATGGACTGTTTGAATATTTAAAGCAAGAGTATTACAAAACCCGCAAGAACAAACATATTAAAAAGCTCAAAGCACTTTTTGCGCCGGCTAAATGCAGCCATTGCGCGGGGAGCGGATTAAAACCGGATCGGTTGAACTTTCAAATTGCAAATAAATCCATTCACGAAATTAAGTCGATGGATTTTAAAGCTTTGGAGGAATGGCTGAAAAATGAGCAACATGAGAAAGAAATAGACCTGCATCTTATTGAAAGGATCAAGCCGCATTTGCTAAATACCATAAAAAGAGCGGGGCAATTACATATAGATTACTTGCAGCTCAACCGGAAATCCAGCACACTCTCTGGTGGTGAAAACCAAAGAGTCGCCTTAATCAAGCAATTGAACAGTCCGTTGAAGGGTGTTACCTATTTGCTGGATGAACCTTCGGCGGGATTGTCCCATAATAACATCCCAGACCTAATCTTTATTCTGAAAGAACTTATTGAAAAAGGAAACACGGTGGTCGTTATTGAACATAATAAAGAAGTAATTTTAGCTGCTCAGGAATTGATAGAGCTGGGACCCAAGGCCGGCAAATTGGGTGGCTCGGTGATATTTAAGGGAAAACCGGCCGATTTTCTAAAGCAGCCCAATTGCCATCCGTATCTAAAATCACCTTCTAAAAAAGTAGTGCTAAAAGCATCAAAATCGGTTATTTCCATTAAGAATTTGTCCAAACATACTTTGGTGAGAAAAGAACTGGAGGTGCCCGTGGGCGGAATTACCGCCATTAGCGGAAAATCTGGAATAGGAAAAACCACCTTGGTAAGGGACATTTTAATGCCCAGCATTGAGCTTGGAAAACCTGTTAATAGTGAGTGCATAAATTTCCCTAACAAATACGAGGGAACACAGTATTTTGAACCCAAAAAGTTGCGCTCTCATTCCAATACGTTGCTGGTTTCTTATCTAAATTTATTAACTGAAGTCGGGAAGATTTTCGCCGGCCATTCAGATTTTAAACCGCGCGATTTTTCGTATAAAACCAAAACGAGCCAGTGTCCCAACTGCAAGGGAAGGGGATATGTAGAAACTTCATTGGATGTAGTTGCAAATGCAGTTGAAATTTGTGAGATCTGCGATGGACAACGATATAAACAGGAAATCCTGGCGCAGCGAGTGGCTTTAAAGAATATCGCTGAGGTGCTCGCGCTTAATATTTCTGAAGCAAAAAAATGGTTGACAGCAGCTGGTTTGGACTCAAAAAACCTTCAATTTTTAGAGAAATTGGAAGCGATTGGCCTGGAACATCTCAATCTAGAGCAGCCTGTACAATCTTTGTCTTCCGGAGAAAAGCAACGTCTTTTATTGTTAAACTGGTTGGAAGAGCAAGCTGAAAATAAGCTATATATTTTGGATGAACCCAGCACGGGATTACATTATGCAGATATTGATTTATTGTTCGATATGCTTCAAAAACTAGCCAGGTACAATGATATTTTAGTTATAGATCATAATCCTTACTTATTGGAAAAAATAGGAGTTGGTGTTGTTTTGGAATGAGCGTACCTTAGGGGAGTTTAGTTTAAATTTTTTTAATAAATTTTAAAAGCTGTAGCTTAATAAATCCATTGCAATTGTAATAAGCTGTCATTTCGACGTAGGAGGAATCTTTTTTTAGAATGTAGCAATTCACCCGTTTAGACATATTCACTTGTTTTTACCCTTACTAAAGAGAAAACAAGTGAATCTCAAGCTTTCGCCCTTTAGGGAGGATTAAAAAGATTGAAATCTTTGGATTTTATAAAAGATAAATAGTTACTTTAGAATAGAGATTCTTCACTCCGCAAGCTGCGTTCTGAATGATAAATTAAGATATTATCAACACAATGCTAAACTATAGTTTTAGCCTAACTGATCATATTTTTTATCTTAGACTTAAAATGGCAATTTAATAGATTCGGGATTAATAAAATCTTTGGTGTATGGATCTTCAAGAAAGCTAAGTCGGGGTTTTTGAGGTCGAAGAATATCTTCCCTTTCAATTCCATAAACCTGCCAATAGTTAGCAAGCAATTGCGCATACATATCTTCATCCCAGAAATCGAAAACCGGAGGCTTTTCAGTTTTTTCAATTTCTATGTTGATGCCATTATCATGGCTTTCAACCTTGTACTGGGGATCTTGTTTTAAAATATAATCTGTATAATGAAAACTGGCGTATAATTCTTCAAACTGAACAGGGTGTAAAACATGACCTTTTATTTTACTAAGTATTTCGCTATGTTTTTCTCCAATTACCCCATTATCCTGTAAACAGGCAATAAAACCAAACCCATTCACTCCAAATGAGAACATTAAATTAATTGTATCATCGCGAAAACTAAGAATATCTGCTGAATATTTTAGGGGGAATACCGTGATAGTCCACGGTTTTTTACCAACGAAGGAAATTGGTTCTACTAAAGATTGTAGCATTAGGTGGAAGTGACCAAAACGTTTTCTAAGTGGCATGGAAAGTGCAAACTCTTCATCTTTTTTTTGCAGCCTGTTCCTTTCATAAACCATTTCATAATATAACAAACCATAGACTATTCTTCCCGTCCATTGAAATAGCTGTTCCTCATCGAGAGATGCCATTCCCTCGTATCCTTTATTATAAGCAGCCAGAATTTTTGTATCCAATTCCTCAAAAGCATCTTTTACCCTGGCAGAGCAGGGCAGTTTAAGGTCGGCATATTTATAAGATTTGGTTTTATCCATCATTTCAATTCTTTCATTCCCAAGATTAAAATGATCCATGAGCCATTCAGGAAAAACGCTCATATTTTCATTAGTTAAGTCTCCGGTAAGGAAACAAAAATGTTCGTCAAAAATCAAATCCTTAAATGGATTAAAAAGCATTTCGGCCATAAATAATCGGAATATTTAAATTTCTAATCTTTTGCAAAAATAGTTATAAACTATTGGGTTCTAAACCCAATTGATGTAGAAATAATTTATATACTACAGAAGGCCCAGATAACGACTTGTTGAACCGTTTAAATAATTAAAGGTTATCCAAACATTTCTAAATAAGAATGGCTGCGACAAGCTCAGCCTGACAATATGGACCATTTGCAATAAGTTTATTAAGTTACTTTAGCTTTTTGCGTTTTTTCTTCTTGCGCCAGGGAGCATTTTTCTGCCAATCGCCCGCCATTATACTGCCATAGGGAATAACTTCGTCTATAACTTCTCCCAGGTTATACTGCGACATTTGCGCTCGTACATTTGAAGCCGATTTATAAGCGCTGGGCAATTCTGAAATATCTATTTCCCCTGAAAAAAAGCGAATATCCAAATCTTTAGTCTCCTCTTTAAAAATAGCCTTATCACTAACTCCCGTAAATTGTTTCTTGTGTTGAGTTCTACTCATATTTCGGCCTGCTCCGTGGGGCGCAAAGCCTAAGTTTGATTTTGTAGTAGGCCCTTCGACTATTAAAACCGGTTTGGCCATATTTAGGGGAATTAATCGCGGGCCGGTAACATCGGGCATAAAATTGGCGTCTAAAGGTGTGGCACCTTTTGCGTGATAAAAAATGTCATCTTTTTTAAAGACAAAATTGTGCTCGTTCCAGTACCGGTTCTCGATATTGATATTTAATTTCTCGGCTACCGCATTATGAATGAGTTCATGATTTAGTTTGGTCCATTTTCTCATAGTTTGTAGTGCCTGCCAATAATCCTGACCTTCTTCAGTATCAAAAGGGATCCAGGCGTTCTGTTTAGGAGTATTTGGGGAAAGGGTTTTCCTAAACTGCCCGGCGGTCTTCATTCCTTTTTTATATAACCGCGCACCGGGTCCCCGGGAACCGTGGTGGGTGATCATCATTGTTTTTCCGGTTTTTTCAGATTGACCAACAAATAAAAAATGATTGCCATCACCCTGGGTGCCCAGGTGTTCCCTGGCAATAGAGATGAAATCGGCATCAGAAAGGAAATCATTCCGTTTAAATTCATCCATTAAAGCTTCTGGCATTTTAAACTGCTTTCCGCGAGGTCTTCCGCCAGGACCAAAATGGGTGTTTTCTTGAGCTGCATCTAACACGGTTTTAGGATTGGTCATCCCAAAATCGGTGAGCATTACAGAACAGCAAATATCTGCACTATGCATTCCGGGATGAATAGCATTCTTTGCAGCAACCACTCCGCCTACTGGAATTGTACCTACAGGCCCCGCGGGGCAGGCATCGGGCATCACCGCACCGGCTACCACCGTGGGAGTGCGCATCACTTCATCCATAGTAGCTTTTACTTTTGCTATATTTTCCTGCTCCAGTTCATTTTCTGCTTCAATGTTAATGCTGTAGGGCATAGGAGTGGTATGCATTGAAAGAGGCTCCGATAACCTAAATTGTTCCAGGTAGCTCTCCATTTCTTGTTTAGTCAGCTTATTGGAATTAATATACTCCAGGGCTTCTTTAAACCACTTAGCGGGAGGATATCCCAGGGCCTTAAGATCGTGACCAGTGATGTGCTTTTTAGGATGCATAGCTTTTGATTTCATTAGTTTGGGATTATTCATGAAAATTACAGAAGGGTCGAAAGTGATTAAGTATAGTTAATATTTTTGATATCAAAAAATAGTCGCAACCATCTTAGCTTAGTAAGGATTATTCGAATTAATTAGCAACCCTAAGGTATCCTAAATTATATAAGCAAATTTAATGAGAGAAAATTAATGATGAAGAAGGATATCTGGGCTATAAAATTGGGCTTTTTCAAAATAACAAAAAAATAAAAAGTGTTTCTCTGTTTCAATAATTTTATTCAAATTGTCACCCAATTTGTCGCCTGAAAATTAAAAGCCCCGTAAATCCTAGGATTTAGGGGTTTTTGATACATTTTGAGATATATAAAGTGGAGTCGGAGGCAGCACTAAGACGCAAAACCTCAACAACCCGGAACGTCTTATTTTAAGCCAAAGATAACCTTAAATTCAATAAATACAACCCTTTACTAGCTATTCAGGTATTAATTATTCTTTGAGTTAGTTTGAAATAGTTTGCAAGTTACCGTACAACTACCGTACAAATTTATTAGATTTGTATTGTTCAAATTATTAATTGTATGGCTACTGTTAACTTTCTCTACCGTTCCACGCGGGAAAAAGCACCTCTTAACTTACGTTTACTATTTAGGCACGATGACAAAGATTTTGTTATTGGAGGCAAAACACAAATTCAGGTTACCCGGGATTATTGGAATAACTACCACACCAAAAAACGTTTAAAGGATATCAAAGTAAAGAACCTGCAAACTGAAGTAAACAACCAGTTAAGCGAGTTAGAAGACTTCATTTTAAAAGCCTTTGAAGCCACAGTACCGGGAAAGATTGACAAAAGCTGGTTAAAGACCACAATTGAAAATTACTACAACCCACCGGAAACAAGAGAAATTCCTAACGATCTCATTAGTTACATTGATTACTATTTAGAATACAGGAAAAACGAAATTACCGAAGCGAACCGGAAGAAAGTAAAGGTTACTAAAAACAAAATGTTGCGGTTACAAAGGGAATTAGGTAAAACTATCCTGATCAATGAAATAAATGAAGACTTTAAAAAGGCTTATGTAGATTTCAGTAATAAAAATGCCTATTCCCAAAACACCCAACACCGGGAATTTGTCCTAATAAAAACGATCTGTTTCCACGCCCGGTATTTAGGACTTAAAACACACCACCAACTTGACGGGATTACTTTACAGCGCGAAGAGGCGAACCACATTTATTTAAGCCTTGAAGAACTGGAAAAGATTAAAAAAGCAGAACTGGAACACGATTATTTAGATAACGCCCGGGATTGGCTTTTAATAAGCTGTTTCACAGGGCAACGGGTTAGCGACTTTATGAGGTTTAAGCCTGAAATGATAAGAATAGAAGACGGTAAGACCTTGTTGGAGTTTAGACAAAAGAAGACCAAAAAAGAAATGTCTATTCCTGTTACAAAGGAGGTTAGGGAGGTACTTAAAAAGCGTAACGGGAACTTTCCACGTCCTATTTCAGACCAACGTTATAACGACTACATAAAAGAAGTTTGTGAACTTGCAAAGATTAATGATGAGGTTAAAGGCAAGAGACGGGTTTCAATAGCACCAAAGGGCGTTAAACCAACAAAAAACGATTACCGGGATATTGAAGACACTTTTCAAAAGTGGGAGTTAGTTTCCTCTCACATTGGCAGGCGTTCATTTGCAACTAATTTTTACGGGAAAGTACCCACCACCTATTTAATAAACATAACCGGACACGGGAGCGAAAAAATGTTTCTCAACTACATTAAGAAGAGTAATAAAGATTTAGCCCTGGACGCCTTTAAATATTTTGAATAATGGGAGAAACTGTAATAAATTACACTAAAGCAATAAATGTATTAACCTTTGAAAGATATAATACTGATAAAAAGTACCTCAACCTAATTGCTTCCTGGGAAGATAATGAGATTAGACTAATCGATTTTACAAAAGATACATTTCAATATTTAATTAAAGATTTCGTCTTGATTCTAAAAGATTTGGCTGAAAAAACTTTTGAACTATTTTCATCAGCTTTGCGTGTAAGAGAGGGAAAAAGGGGTGCAAAAAACACTTTTACTAATCGGTTGATCCACATAGAAAGTAGTTTAGAAGAAATAGAAAAATTTTCACTTGTAATAATTGTAAATGTGCAGACACAACAATTAAGTGAAGCTAAGATATTAAAAGCAACGCTGCTAAATTCAATAGATAAATTCTATAGTTTACTTAAGACGATTGGAATAAATCTTATGGAAAGTCCGCTTAAAAAGGATTTTAAAAAAGCAGTAAAATCTATTAAAAAAGTAAATATTCCTAAGCAAGAACATATCAAGAACCTAAAAAAACCGGTAGAAAAAAATGAAACTCCTCTAAGAGCCTTTTTTATTGATAAAGCAAGCCCCCAACTAATTTGGTCAATTCAGGAAAGATTTAAAGCTTTAAAGGGTAAAGAAATGGCAATTTTAATTTATTTACTTCATAAAAAATACGGCTTAATTTATCTTGACAATAACCAAAGAAATAATAAAAGCAGGATACATTTTGTAAGAGCCTTAAAAGGTGTAGAAATAAAAACTATCCAAGGAATAAATAATTTTTTCGAACCAATAACAGCCGAAACAACTGTAAATGAGAAAGATGAGGTTTACTTGAAAATCAATAAGGAACTTAAAGAAATGGTTAGTAATGGTTAGACTATTTCAAGCTATTGAAAATCAATGAAATAGATTTAAATACACTCTACTTTAGCCGTATAAACTAAATATTTATACGGTTATGAATAAAGCAATTCAATTTTTATCTACAAGCCCTGAACAGTTAGCGGAACTGATAAACGAGGGCGTTAAAACGCAATTAGAAGCGTTTAAAAAGGAACTTCACAACAAAGAGGCACAAGATAACCTTTTGACCAGGGAACAAACCGCAAACCTTTTACAAATACACGAAACAACCCTTTGGCACTGGACTAATAAAGGGCGTGTTACTGCCTATTCAATTTCAGGAAAAAGGTATTACAAGCGAAGCGAAATTTTAGAGAGTCTAACCGAACTAAAAAAATAAGGCTATGAATACTGAAAGTAAACAAAGCCTTAAAAAGTCTTTCGCAGGACAGGGGCAAGATAAAAAATTTGTCGCACAAATGGACGAAGTTTTTAGAGCTTTTAAAAACCAGCCGTCCACTATGTTAATGGTGTCAGTAAAGACAGGTATTCTTAGAGCTAATATTTGCAGGTATGTTGCAAAATGGAAAAAACAAGGTAGAATTGTTGAGGTGAAAAATGAACTTTGTCGTATATCAAAATTTCCGGCAAGATATTACTCTACCGATAAGAAGCTCTTTCCTATATCTAAACAGACAAAATTATTTTAGATATGGAAGCAAAGAAATTAAACCCGGTATTTAACGATCTTAAAGAGCCTGAAACTATGCTTAACCACGTTCAGGAGCTCAAAGAGCAGTCTGAAATAGAAAAGGAAAACAAAGGTCTATTTAAAGTGAAAACAGCAAATAGCTGGATTGAGCAGGCAAAAAAAAGTCCTATACCTCAAATGCTTTTCGGTGAACTATGGCACGAAAATGAACTATGTATATTATTTGCGGATACCAATTTAGGGAAGTCAATTCTAGCCGTTCAAATTGGTAATAGTATAAGCAATGGAGAAAAAATACCTGGCTTTAAGTTTGAAGCGAATAAACAACCAATTTTGTATTTTGATTTTGAACTTTCAGCTAAACAATTTGAAGCAAGATATTCGGTAAAAAACGAGGATAAAAAGGAATTTGAGAACCATTATTTTTTTGATAAGAATTTTATTCGCGTCGAAATAAACCCGGATGCGGAATTACCTAAAAATGAAAGCTTTGAAAATTATCTAAACTACTCCATAGAAGAAAGCATAAAAGAAACAGGATCAAAAATTTTAATCATTGATAATATTACTTATCTGAAAAATGAAACCGAAAAAGCAAAGGATGCTTTACCTCTTATGAAGCATTTAAAAGCACTTAAAAGTAAATATGGACTTTCAATTTTAGCCCTCGCACATACTCCCAAAAGAGATTTATCAAAAGCGATAACCCGTAATGATTTACAGGGTAGTAAAATGCTTATAAATTTTGTAGATAGTTGTTTTGCTATTGGGGAAAGTCATACTGATAAGTATTTAAGATACATAAAGCAGATAAAAGCCAGAAATACTGAAATATTATACGATACTGAAAACGTGATTATCTGTCAAATACAAAAGCCCCTTAATTATCTTGAATTTGAATTTGTCGGGCTTGGAACAGAACGTGAACACCTGAAGCAATTTACAGAACAGGACAGGAATAACACGATTGAAAAAACAAAGGAACTAAGTCAAAAGGGCTACTCACAAAGACAGATTGCTTCTGAACTATGTATTTCCCTTGGAGCAGTAAACAAATATTTAAAATTGTAAATGTTCATTGTGTTCACACTGTTCACATTTTGAACAGCGTGAACAGCGTGAACACCAAGTGAGGGAAATATGAGATATGGCTACCGATACATTTTAGAAACAGGCAGTAAAAAACACCATTGCCCGAATACCGATTGCGGTAAAAAAACATTCGTTCGTTACATTGATACAGAAACAGGCGACTATTTGCCAGAACAATACGGACGTTGCGACCGTGAAAGCAAATGCGGTTACCACCTAAACCCATACAAAGACGGTTATTACCAAATGATAAAAGAACAGGAACGAGGCACTTTTAACGGAACTTGGAAGTCTGAACCAATACCAGTCCGAAAAAAGGCAGAAACACGCCCTAAACCTGACTTTATTCCTGTTGAAGTACTTAAACAGACGTTAGAGCCTGACAGGTACGAACTAAATGTATTTATTCAGAACCTATTTACTAAAGTTCCTTTTCCTTTTGAGGTTTCAGATGTTACTAAAGCCGTTGAACTTTATAAAATAGGCACTATTAAAGCAGGTTACAGAAAAGGAGCGGTTACCTTTCCTTTTATTGATCTCAAAAGCAATATTAGAGCCGTACAGGTAAAGCAATTTAGTAAAAGCAACCACACCACAGGAACGGACTTTTTACACTCTATTATTGATAAGTACCACAGTAAAAGATATGAACCTTTGCCGGACTGGTTAGAAGCCTATAATAAGAATGAATTAAAGGTTTCCTGCCTATTTGGGGAACACCTGTTAAGCAAGTACCCATTAAACCCTGTTGCTTTAGTAGAAGCCCCCAAAACAGCTATTTACGGGACTTTGTATTTTGGTTTACCTGAACAGCCTGAAAACCTTATTTGGTTAGCAGTTTATAATAAAAGCAGTTTCAAATTTGATAAACTGAAAGTATTGAAAGGTAGAACCGTTTTAACCTTTCCTGATCTCTCTAAAGAAGGGCAAACATTTAGGGAATGGAAGAGGAAAGCGGAAGAAATAGAAAGAAGGTTACCGGGAACTAAATTTACCTTTTCCGATTTATTGGAGGAGTTAGCACCTAAAGAGGACAAAAATGAGGGTAAAGATATTGCAGATTATTTAATAAGGTTGGATTGGAGAGCCTTTAAAGACACCCCCCAACCCCACCAAATAATAATAAGATAAAAACTACTTCAATGCTACACATAATTTTTTTGGAAAAACGACGTACACACACGTATAAACTTGATTTTCTGAAAATATTTTCAGGTAAAATTAATACCTTAAAATCAGTATAAAAAAATTAGAATGAAGACTGGTTATTCTTTAAGTAACTTTCAAAAGAACTTGCTAGCACTTCTAAGTGATTCTCTAACTTTTCTTTATTTAGTCCAGACTTTTCCTTTAGGTTGTTACTTATTAAATATTCAAGATCATCAGGGTTTAAACTAATCTTTGCTGCTTCATCTTTAACTTCGATAGTAATTAAAGCAAATACATCTTTACCAGAATTATCTTGTTGTTCATAAAAAAAGACCTCACCAATTAAGTATTTTCCAGTAACTACTCCTGCTTCTTTATCGCTAAATTGAACAACAGACTTTGCATTATTGAACTTTTCCACCATCCATTTATTGGCAATAACGTAAAGGTCATTTTTCTTTTTGTTCTCTATGTTTATTACCTGTTCTTTAGTGTCAAAATTTGTTTTAATAATCTTATGATTAGAAATAAAGTTTTTATAGGAGTCCATTAAATTATTTAACTGGTTTTTGATTTCGTCATCATTTAATCCAGAGGTTTCTAAATAATTACTTTCAATTACGGTAAACGGTTCAATATCTATTTTAATTTGGGCTTGATTATTTTTAACATCAATTTGAGTCAAACCCAATATTTCTGTTTTGGCTGAGTTACTGTATCCACTTGCCAACCCTGTACTGTTATAATAAAAACCATCAATCAAAACCTTGCCCGCCAGCATACCGGAATTAATATCTTCTGAAATATTCCCTTTAATATTATTTTTTAGGGCAGTCCTCATCCATAAATGAGAAAGTTTGAATAAATCTTCTTTCGATGCATCGGAATTAATAGTAGTTTGTTCAGTTGGGAAATCTTTTTGCACAATTTCATAACCTGTACCACAGGAAGTAAATAGTAAAACTAAAGCCAATTGGCAGAACATAATTTTTTTCATTTTAATTCGGTTTTTGTTAGACGAGAAGATCGAAGGTAGGGAACAATCTTTTGTTAAAGATAGTTTTTTTAAAATAACCACAAAAATGAGAAATGAAAGAGGGCATACCTTACTGATAAGCCCTCCTTTCTGTTCAAATAATTAGCACGGCTAAATGCTAATACAATAAAGATAAATTAAAATTTTAGATATGAATTGATGCTAAAAAACCTGTTACCGTACAGAAACCGTACAAATTATAAAACAAAAAAGCCGCAAACCCTTAATAGTAAAGGAAATACGGCTTTTAGTAGTGGAGTCGGAGGGGTTCGAACCCTCGTCCAAACAAGCAATTCAGATGCTTTCTACACGCTTAGTTTTCACTTAGATTGTCGGAAAAAAGTCTGGCTGAAAACGACCTAACTTTTTCCGTACCCTTACTTAAGTTTTAGAACTACATCAAGGTCCTGCAGTTCCTATATTTACTTTATCGGTGCCCCTTATGCGAATGCCGTAAATCAAGGCCTTCGCGGGACATCTTGGCCCCCAACCTTGTTGGGGTTAAGAGTAACCTACTATAATTCGGTTACGCAGCCAAGGCGTAGTTATCTTCGCCGTTTAAAAAAGTGTGAAATATGATATTTACGAGCTATATCCCAGCGCTCGACGTGCTTACAACTCAATTAGACTCGCTGTCAAAACCAAGTCGACCCCATAAATAAAGAACATTTTTATTCCGATTTTTCTGAAGTTCCTGGGCGTTCCCTTTTTCTTTTCCAGAAAAAGGGCGGGCTATTCGCTATTAGTCCCAATAAAAATTGGGAGCTAACCGCTACTATCCCTAACGCAAGCTCGTACTTCTTTTTACAACTGAACCACGCTTCAAAATTTCAGAATACTAAGAAAATCTTTTAAAAATAATTTCAGATTTTCAATCACTACTAATTAAGTCGGAATCTAATTAGAAGCTTACAGATAATAAAAAACTTAAATTCTCTTATTGAGAAAAATTTTTAGCTTTTTAAAAGTTGTCAAAGATACGATTTTAAATTCATATCTTTGAGATACAACCAGAATTCAACAAAACTTATACCATTTATGATAAAATTTGCAATAATTAGGGAAGAAAAGACACCGCCAGATAAGAGAGTGGTTTTTTCTCCCCAAAAATTAAAAGAACTTGTTACTCAATACCCTAAAGCCAGCTTTAAAGTTCAAACTTCAAAAATACGAGTTTTTAAGGATCAGGAATATAAGGATGCGGGGTTCGAAGTGGCAGAGGATGTTTCAGATTGCGATGTATTCCTGGGAGTGAAAGAGGTGCCATTGCCGGCATTAATTCCGAATAAAAAATATTTCTTTTTTTCCCATACTATTAAAAAGCAACCTTATAACCGGGATTTGCTAAGGGAAATTTTGAAAAATAATATTCAATTATACGACCATGAACTTATTACTAATAAAGATAACGGCAGGCTTATTGGATTTGGAAGATATGCCGGGCTGGTAGGTGCTTATAATGGATTTCGTGGAATTGGATTAAAAGAGGGGTTATTCACGTTACCCAGGGCTGCAGACCTGCCAGATCTAAATGCCATGTTGGCAGAACTTGACAAAATTGTAGTGCCACCCTTAAAGATTTTATTAACCGGAAAAGGGAAAGTAGCCCACGGCGCTATGGAAATTCTTGATCATTTAAAAATAAAGAAACTGGAAGTTGATGAGTTTTTAACTAGTGATTTCAAGAAAGCTGTTTATTGTAATATTGATGTCCTCGAATATAATAAGCGAAAAGATGGAAGCAAAGGAGAAAAAGAAGAATTCTTTGAATATCCCGAGCGCTATGAATCAGATTTCATGCGTTTTGCTAAAGTAACCGATTTCTTTATTGCGGGGCATTTTTATGATGATGGTGCACCGGTATTTTTTACCGCCGAAGATGCGAAATCACCACAATTTAATATTAAAACCATTGCCGATGTTTCTTGTGATATTAATGAACCTATTGCCAGTACCATAAGGCCTTCTACCGTTGCAGAGCCGTTTTACGGTTATGATCTTAAAAATGAAACGGAAGTTCATTTCAGGGAAAAAGACAGTCTATTGGTTATGGCGGTAGATAACCTCCCTTGCGAATTACCCAAAGATGCCAGTGAAGGATTTGGTGATATGTTTATGAAACACGTTATTCCCGCTTTTTTTAATGAGGATAAAGATGGAATTCTTAACCGGGCAAAAATGACGCAAGATGGAAAATTAACTAAAGAGTTTAATTATTTACAGGATTATGTAGATGGAAGACTTGAAAACTCGAGTGAATATGTTTAGAAAAACCATACTTACTTTTATTTTTTGCTGCTTTATGACCACCTTAAATGCCCAAATTGAATTCATGACCTATAATATAAGATATCAAAATGAGAATGATGGAGAAAATTCCTGGTCTAAAAGAAAATCACATTTGGCGAACCAGTTAAAATATCATCAACCCGATATTTTTGGAGTTCAGGAGGCATTAGTTAATCAGTTAAATTATATTGGCCAGGCTTTACCCGGTTATGAGTATTTGGGAGTTGGAAGAGATGGTGGTGAGAAAGGGGAGTTTTGTGCCATTTTTTACGATTCGGAACAGTTTGAGGTGTTGCAGGAGGATACTTTTTGGCTTTCAGAAACTCCAAATGAAATTTCTAAAGCCTGGGATGCGGCTTATAAACGTATTTGTACTTACGCTAAATTTAAAGAAAAAGAATCAGGAAAGATTTTCTGGGTCTTTAATACGCATTTTGATCACGTGGGAGAGCAAGCCAGGATTAATAGCGCAAAGCTTATATGGGAAAAAGTTTCAGCATTAAATACTCAAGATTTGCCGGTGTTTGTTATGGGAGATTTAAATCTTGAACCAAATGTTGCTCCCATTAAATTTTTAGCTGAAAAAATGCAGGATTCAAAAAAGATAGCCCAGTTAAAGTTTGGTCCAGAAGGTACTTTTAATGGCTATAAATTTGATGAGCCGGTGACGAGGAGGATTGATTATATTTTTGTAAATAATAAGGTGGAAGTTTTGAAATATGCCGTCTTAAGTGATTCTAAAGATTTAAAATACCCATCAGATCATTTGCCGGTAATAATTTCAGCAGAATTTTTAGACTAAAACAGATAAGCCATTAATAGCTTTATATTTCAAGCCTTTTTATTTAAAAACAAAAAGGCTTGAAACTTGAATGACTAGTTCTGGTGGATAAATTACTAAGTAATATTACTTTGAGACCCATATTGGCAATTCGGGTTTTTCACCAAAAAGTTCTTCAGTAACGCTTCCCACCAAAAGGTTGGAGATGTTATTGGCACCTTTATCTGCCACTACAAGCATATCTACTTTATCCCTTATTGCAAAGTCGAGAAGATTACTGGCCGTGCTGGAGGTGCGTCCCGGGATGATAACAGGAGATATATCGCCGTTATAATCTAATTTATCAAGAAACTTCTCAATCTTTTGCTTTGCGTGGTTTTCAATCTTGGGAGTCATTGTTTCGGTAGAGACATAGGGGGAAAATTGCACCGGAATTGAAAAAACGTGAGCGGCAGAAACCGAGGCTTTAGTAGCTTGCTGTAAAATCTCTGCCACCGTAAATACTTTTTTAGACTCCCGGGAAAAATCGGTTCCTACCCATATTTTATCAATTTTTGGCGTGAAATTGAGAGGGAGGGAAAGAATATCACATTTTAATAAGCGCAATAATTTATTGCTTACCACGCCGGTTCCTTTTTTTCTGTTTTTATTACCAAGAATCACCAAATTGATATAATATTTATTAACGATATAGCTAATTAAGGATTCGGTGTAAGGATCTTCAGAAATTAGTACTTCCCACTCTACTTCATTCGTAAAGTGAGTAGCTACTTTTTCGTTTAGTTCGTCCCCAATAATTTCATCGAGATTAATATCTTTTAGCTGCTCTTCAAATAGTGAGGTGATCTCATATTTTTTAATATTATGAACAAAATATACTTTCTCTACTTTTAGTTTTTCGGCTAAAAACGAAGCATACTTAATAAGGCCCGTATCAATTTCAGATAAGTCTAAACTTACCAAGACATTTTTTAGTTTTTCCATAATACCTTTATTTTAATAGTGTTACCAATTATATTAAGACGTTGATTCGAATCCCTAAAATATAAAGCAGAAATCATTAAATCCCGAACTTCTCAGGAGGAGAATTTCTGATTTATTCTTTTTTAGTATTTCTCTTTTGCACAATATTATGTACAATTTCCTCATAATTTTCTATTTCTTTCTGTTCTTTCTTGTCTTCCAACTCGGCATAATCTTCTCTAAGGCCTTTGTAGAGTGAATAACACATTACCATAAGAATTAACGCAAAAGGAAGACCGGTAACAATGGTTGCGGTTTGCAATGCCTGCAGTCCGCCACCAATTAATAAAACAGCCGCTACGGCTCCCTCAGTCACGGCCCAAAAAATACGTTGACCAACAGGAGAATCTATCTTTCCTCCGGAAGTTAAACTATCTACCACCAGGGAACCGGAGTCTGATGAGGTAATAAAGAACCCGGCAATAAGAATAATGGCTACGATGTTAATAAGCATAGCAAGCGGATAATCCTGAAAGAACACAAATAACGCAGTGTCAATACTTTCATTTACTGCATTAATTATAGTACCATCGCCTGTCATTGCTTGCTGAATTGCTGAACTTCCAAAGGTTGACATCCAGAAAAATGTCACCAGGGAAGGTACCAGTAATACGCCTAGAATAAACTCTCTTATGCTTCTACCTTTAGAGATTCTGGCGATAAACATTCCCACAAAAGGAGACCAACCAATCCACCAGCCCCAATAGAAAATTGTCTGGTTATTTTGCCAGGAACCGTTGGTATAGGTTTCACTCCAGGTTGCGATTTTTAAAAAGTTATAGAAATAGCTTCCGGTGTTTTCAACAAAAGATCTAAAAATAAAAATGGTTGGGCCCAAAACAAGAGCCAGTAATAATAAGACCAGTGCAATGCGCATATTCCATTCACTAAGAATTTTTACTCCCTTATCTACCCCCAGTACCACAGAGGTTGTTGCAACTATGGTAATTCCTACAATAAGCATAACCTGGGTAAATATCCCGTTAGATATGCCGAAGACATGATTTAAGCCTGAAGCTATTTGTTGCACTCCAAAACCCAGTGAGGTTGCGAGCCCAAATAAGGTGGCCAGTACCGCAAAAATATCTATAGCATCCCCAATTCTTCCATAAATTCTATCGCCCAAAAATGGATAAAATATGGATCTAATGGTTAACGGAAGTCCGCGAGAATAAGTGAAATAGGCCAGGGAAAGTCCTACCAGGGCATAGACACCCCAGGCGTGAAAGCCCCAATGCAGGAAGGTGAAATTCATAGCTTCCTGTGCTGCTGCTGCCGTTTCTGGCTCTGCCATTGGTGGATTCGCATAATGGTTAACCGGTTCGGCTACTCCAAAGAATAAAAGACCAATTCCCATCCCGGCACTAAAGAGCATGGCAAACCAGGAGCCTTTGGTAAACTCTGGTTTAGCGTTTAGTCCGCCAATTCTTAGCTTTCCAAATTTACTGAGTGCCAGATAAATTAGAAAAACCAAAAAGGAGTTAATCGCCAGGATAAAAAACCAGTCGGCATTATCGGCTACCGCTGTTTGAATATTTTTAAATGTTTTTTCAGCTTCTTTCTCAAAGATAAGCGTTAAGGTAATGCTTACGAGAATGAAAAAAGAGGAAGTAAAAAACACAGGACCGTTTATATCCAACCCAAAAATCGTTTTCTTCTCATCACTTCTTGTAACTTTCTTAGCCATATAGTTGATTTTCTAAGATTAATTTAAAAATAATAACCAATATTTATATTAAAACGGGCCTCCCATTTTGCATCGGGATTTCCTGCGGCAAAGTCATCTTTAAAATTACCGCCCAGCCAGGAATGGTTATAACCTGCTGCGTAATCTATATAAGTATAAACCTGTCCTGCTGTCACCAAAACGCCGGTAACATTCATATAGGAATCTGTAAATTGAGACTTTTGTTTTTGCATATAACCAAAATCATTGTAGAATTCCAAATTAGAAACAGGTCCTAAGTTAACAGGAATATTTCTGGAAACAGCAAGGGAATATAGATTAAAATCTGCCGCTACCTGATATGGAGCTCCATAAGCACCAAATTTTAAAACGTCCCTATTTTCTCCTGCAGCGTTTTTAGGATTATGAGAAGCAGTAAGGGCTTGTGCTTTTACATTCCATCGATCCTGGCTAAATTCATAATGAGCGGCGAGCCCATAATGATCTCCATTTTCTTTAGTGTCCAGATTATAAAGTGACCCATATTGTGCCGAAACTCCTAATCTATTGGCTGCTTTATCCCCAAACTTATAAACGAATTTCCCATTAAATTGATTAATTTCTTTATTTCTTCCTACTACATCGTAAGAATAACGGCTGGTGGAAGATTCGGTCTCACTGCCAAAATTCAATTCCTCAGCCCCTTTAAAGAAGGCGAGATGATATTCAAATTTCTCTCCCGCATGTATATATTTTAAGCCCATATCGTGATCGTCTTCCAGGCCTACATAATAGGTTAGGTTAAAAAACCAATTGTGGGAGTTATACTGTTGAATGCCAAAAGGTACCTGCGTGAGCCCTATCTGAATTTCATCGATATCGGAAAATTTATAACCCATCCAGCCTTGTTTTAGCACCCCACCTCCAAAAGCGTCTGAGTATAATCTATATTCTGCGTTTAGATAAACACCTTTAAACCTGGCATTGAAGTTCACCCGAAACATATCATAACCAAAATCTCCACCGCGATTTTTTTGTCCCTCTTTCCAGGACGAAAGATTATAGTTGAAACGCAACGCACCTCCAACTGAAATTTTAGGTTCATCTTGTGCTGAAATCGGAAGAGAGATTAGAAAACAGATGAATAATAAAAGAGGTGAATAGGTGCTTAAACTTTCTCCTGTAGATTGGTGTTTCATATATAGCCGTTAAAATCAAGTCTTGCAAAATAGATTTTTTCAAAAGAAAAATCTGCACAAGCTACTTGCATTAACGTTTTTTTAATTATTGGAGCTCAAATAATTAAATTGAAATATCCTCCTGAAATAACTTTCAGGAGCTTTGGTTAAATAGTTTAAAGTTAGGACAGGGGAGAATGTTTACACGATAATTGAGATTTAAATGCTGCGTCCCAATAACTACCGGGAAGCCTGGAAATCAATTTTTCCTTTTTTAAAACCTCCTGGACTTGCCCCAGGTTGGTTTATTCATAATTTTAGCAATAAAATTTCTAAAGCTGATTAGCCACTTTCCTAATCGCGACAAGATTGCTTAACAATTTTTCAAGATGTTTTAAATCTAACATATTGGCACCATCGCTTTTAGCATTGGCGGGGTCGAAGTGTGTTTCTATAAAAAGTCCGTCAACTTTATTTACAACGCCAGCGCGGGCAATGGTTTCAATCATATCTGGTCTTCCGCCGGTAACACCACTGCTTTGATTGGGTTGTTGCAGGGAGTGAGTGACGTCTAAAACCGTTGGTGCAAACTCGCGCATAGTTGGGATTCCGCGGAAATCTACAATCATATCCTGGTAGCCAAACATAGTTCCACGATCGGTTAGCATTACCTGTTCGTTGTCGCATTCGGTCACCTTGGTTGCGGCATGCTTCATACTCTCGGGACTCATAAACTGTCCTTTTTTTAGGTTAATTGTTTTTCCGGTTTTGGCCGCAGCGACTACCAAATCGGTTTGACGCACCAAAAAAGCGGGGATTTGAAGCACATCCACATATTCCGCAGCTATATTGGCATCACTTACTTCGTGGATATCGGTAACTGTAGGTACTTTAAAAGTCTCTGAAACTTTCCGAAGGATTTTTAAAGCTTTTTCATCCCCAATCCCGGTAAAGCTATCAATACGGCTGCGGTTGGCTTTTTTAAAGGAGCCTTTAAACACGTAGGGAATTTCCAGTTTATCGGTAATACTTACTACTTTTTCGGCAATCCTTAATGCCATATCCTCACCTTCTATGGCGCAGGGCCCGGCAAGTAAAAAGAAGTTATTAGCGTTGATATGCTTTAACTGCGGAATGTTTTCAAGTTTCATAAATACGAATTAAGATGCAAAGATAATAGAATTGAAAAGAATTAGATTCTTTGTTATATTAACTATCTCCGAATTTTTTATGTAATGAACACTCTTTCAGAATAGAGGAGTAGTTAGCGTCATTTTCTCTATTTCTTTATTATTTCAAGAAAAAAATGCTTTCTGAAGCTTTTTTTTCAGTTTTTAGAACGTTAATCAATTGATTTACACTAAAATTACTTCAAAAATTTTTATTGATATTTCGTGAATTTTGTCCCCTGTGTTTTTAATTAATGCCGTACATTTGCAGCCTTAAAAAATTAGGAGCTTATATATGACAGCTATTAAAAATATCGCGATTATCGCACACGTTGACCACGGTAAAACTACTTTGGTTGATAAAATTATGTATCACTGCCGTTTGTTTAGGGATAACCAAAATACAGGAGATCTTATTCTGGATAATAATGACCAGGAAAGGGAACGGGGGATTACCATTACTTCAAAAAACGTTTCGGTAGTCTATAAAGACACAAAGATTAATATTATTGATACTCCCGGTCACGCCGATTTTGGTGGAGAAGTAGAACGGGTATTGAATATGGCAGATGGGGTGTTGCTTTTAGTAGATGCTTTTGAAGGGCCTATGCCACAAACACGATTTGTACTGCAAAAAGCTATAGATTTAGGGCTTAAGCCTTGTGTGGTGGTAAATAAAGTAGATAAACCTAATTGTACGCCAGACGAGGTTCACGAAAAAGTGTTTGACCTGATGTTTGAATTGGGTGCCGAAGAATGGCAATTGGACTTTCCAGCGGTTTATGGTTCTGCTTTAAATAACTGGATGAGTGAAGATCCTAATGAAAAGACCGAAAATATTGAACCGCTTTTGGATATGGTTTTGGAACATGTTCCTTCACCAAAAGTTCAGGAAGGTTCAACCCAAATGCTTATTACCTCATTAGATTTCTCTTCTTTTACAGGAAGAATTGCGATTGGTCGTTTACAACGCGGGACCTTAAAAGAAGGAATGCAAATTTCTTTAGTGAAGCGTGATGGTAGTATAAAAAAGACAAAAATTAAAGAACTTTATACTTTTGTAGGGCTTGGTCGCCAACGAGTAGATGAGGTTCAACCCGGCGATATTTGTGCGCTGGTTGGTTTAGAAGGTTTTGAAATTGGTGATACCGTTGCCGATGTAGAAAATCCTGAAGGACTTAAAACCATAGCCATAGATGAGCCTACAATGAGTATGCTGTTTACTATTAATGACTCTCCTTTCTTTGGTAAAGATGGAAAGTTTGTGACTTCAAGGCATATTAAAGAAAGGCTAACCAAAGAGCTTGAAAAAAACCTGGCGTTAAGAGTGCAGGAAACCGATAGTGCCGATAAATTTTTGGTTTATGGCCGTGGGGTAATGCACCTTTCGGTGTTAATAGAAACCATGCGTAGGGAAGGTTATGAGTTGCAGATAGGTCAGCCGCAGGTGATTATTAAAGAAATAGATGGTGAACAATGTGAGCCGGTAGAAGAACTTACTATAGACCTGCCTGAAGATGTTTCTGGTAAAGCCGTGGAAATGGTAACTATGCGAAAAGGCGAAATGTTGAGCATGGAAACCCGTGGGGAGCGCATGATTATGCAATTTATTATTCCTTCCAGGGGAATTATTGGTTTAAGAAATCAATTGCTTACCGCTACTGCAGGAGAGGCGATTATGGCACATAGGTTTAAGGAGTATCAACCCTTAAAAGGTGGAATTCCGCAGCGTCAAAACGGATCTTTAATTTCTATGGAAAAAGGAAAAGCAATTCCTTATTCTATAGATAAACTTCAGGATAGAGGGAAGTTTTTTGTAGATCCCGGTGAAGAGATTTATGAGGGACAGGTAATTGGTGAAAACTCACGTCAGGATGATATGGCCGTGAATATTACGAAAACCAAGAAGCTTTCTAACGTACGTTCTTCTGGTGCCGACGATAAGGCTAAAATTGTTCCGGCGATTAAGTTTTCTTTGGAAGAGGCTTTAGAATATATTCAGAAAGATGAATATGTAGAAGTAACGCCAAATCACCTAAGATTGCGTAAAGTTTTTCTTACCGAAAATGAACGAAAAAGAAATAAAATAGTTTAATCTGTTTTTACAAATAAAGCTTTAGGCTTGTTTTAAGATTTCTGAAAAGGAACTTTTAACAAGCCTTTTTTTTTGCGCTAGAAGTTCAAGGTTCGTTGAATAGTAGGCAGTCGGCAGTCGCAGTATTTCAGTGTGCAGTTGGCAATCGCAGTGTGCAGGAACAGTATTCAGTTTTTAACACCAAACACTAAACAACAAACCACAAACAATCAGTTCGCAGTAGTAGTATTTAGTAGATGAAATTTGCCAGCCCGAGAACCGATAACTCACAATTGAATTAAACTGATTTTTGCACCACTTCAAACACGCGTTGGCCGTCACACTTTAAGGTCTTAGACGGGTATTTTAGTAGTAAAGCATAGTCGTGGGTGGCCATAAGGATGGTGTTGCCGTTTTTGCTTATTTCCTGTAGTACTTCCATGACTTCTACCGAAGTTTGGGGATCGAGGTTTCCGGTGGGCTCGTCTGCCAGGATTAATTCGGGGTCATTTAAAAGTGCCCGGGCAATGGCAACCCGCTGCTGCTCGCCGCCAGAAAGTTGATAAGGAAACTTAAAACTTTTAGATTTCATGGCGACTTTACCCAATACTTCATCAATTTTGTTTTCCATGGCTTTTTGGTCTTTCCAGCCGGTAGCTTTAAGTACAAAAAGCAGGTTGTCTTTTATATTTCGATCTGTGAGTAGTTTGAAATCCTGAAAAACCACTCCCAATTTTCGTCTTAAGTAAGGGATATCTTTCTCCTTAAGTGTCCTAAGATTATAATCTACAATGGTCCCTTCACCTTCAGTAAGCGGTAAATCCCCGTAAAGCGTTTTCATAAAACTACTTTTTCCGGTGCCGGTTTTTCCAATGAGATAAACAAACTCCCCTTTATTTATAGTAACGTCAACTTCAGATAAAATAAGGCTTTCACGCTGATAAATAGCGGCATTTTTTAATTCCAGAACGGTATGGGACATATATTTTAAAACTTAATGATTTGGGTGCGAGAAGTTTCAGCTAAAAAATAAGTTGAATTCTGGCAAACCCGTAGCGTTTTTAATAATAGAAACTAAGGTGTAAAAGTATCGTAAATATACATTTTTCAAAAGACGCGCATTTACTTTTTTTGAGATTAACATAATTATCACTATTTATCGACGTTAATAACTCAAGGTTTAAATTATCTTTGAATCATCAACTAAAAAAAAATTAAATGACATCTAACAAAATCCTTCTGTTTGTTGTTTTAATCTGCTTTTCATTTCAGGGAATTTCTCAACGTTCGGCGGCCTATACCAATGATCTCGCCGAGTTTAATCGTGCCCTGGAGCTATATAATAATCAGCAATTTTTGGCTGCCCAAAATTTGTTTGACGATGTAAAAGAACAAACCGAAGATGAAAAAATTGAAGGCGATTGTGCTTACTATATTGCCAATGCGGCAGTAAGGTTAAATCAACCGGGTGCCGATAAGCTTATGGAGCGCTTTGTGACCCGTTATCCTACCAGCACAAAAACCAATTCGGCTTATCTAGACGTTGCCGATTACTATTTTAAAACGGGAAAATATTCCCTGTCTAGAAAATGGTACGATAAGGTTGACGAAAACAGTATGAGCCGCAAAGACCGGGAACGTTTCTATTTCAATAATGGTTATGCTTACTTTAAAGCCAAGCGCTTT
Organism: Salegentibacter echinorum; assembly: GCF_900129445.1. Lineage (GTDB taxonomy): Bacteria > Bacteroidota > Bacteroidia > Flavobacteriales > Flavobacteriaceae > Salegentibacter > Salegentibacter echinorum. The sequence goes on along the minus strand of NZ_FQVT01000017.1, from coordinate 11,513 downwards.
GACCAGGCCCGTAAATATTTAGAAAGGGTGCGCGATTCTAAGGAATTTGGCTCGCAGGCTAAATATTACATTGGGTATATGGCCTATGAAGGTGATGATTATGAGGAAGCCAACCAGTATTTTGAAGAGGTGAAATCTAACGACCGATACAGCGAAGACCTTTCTTACTTCCAGGCTGATATGAATTTTAAACTCGGTAATTTTGAAAAAGCCATAGCACTAGGAAAAGAGCAACTGCAAAGTTCCAATCGTTTAGAGCGTTCTCAATTAAATAAGATTATTGGAGAGAGCTACTTTAACCTGGAGAAATATGACGAGGCCATTAAATACCTTAAGGAATACAACGGCCAGCGGGGCAGATGGAACAACACCGATTATTACCAATTGGGTTACGCTTATTATAAACAAGGTGATTTTGAAAAAGCAATCGCCGAATTCAATAAAATAATTGATGGAAATAATGCAATCGCACAAAATGCCTATTACCATTTAGCGCAGTCTTACCTAAAATCTAACCAAAAGCAACAAGCCTTAAACGCATTTAAAAATGCCAGTGAAATGGATTTTGATGCTAAAATTAAGGAAGATGCTTATTTAAATTATGCAAGGCTCGGGTATGAGATAGGAAATAGTTATGAGAGTCCCTCGCAGGTTTTGATCACGTATCTCGAAAAATATCCCGATTCTGAAGCTAAACAAGAGGTTGAAAGCTTATTGATCGATTCTTTCCTTACCTCAAAGAACTACGAAGAAGCGATGCGCCTGTTAGAAAAAAACAGGAACTTTAGCGATAAACAGGCCTATCAAAAGGTAGCTTATTATTATGGGCTTCAGCTTTACGAAGATGGGGATTATGTTGAAGCGATCAATAACTTCGAAAAAGCACTTTCAGAACCACGAGATCAAAAAATCACTGCAAAAGCTACTTTCTGGAAAGCAGAAAGTGAATACAGTATTAACCGAATAGACGATGCGATAATAGGATATAAAGAATTCGCAGGAATGAGTGCTGCACGCGGTACAGACGAACTGGAAAACCTCGATTATAACCTGGGATATGCCTACTTCAAAAAAAATGAATATGCCAGGGCGATAGAATACTTTAAGCGTTTTGCTGAAGATGATAGTAAAGAAGTGGCCACCAGGAACGATGCTTTGTTGCGCCTGGGAGACACCTATTTTGTGAGCAGCCAATACTGGCCGGCGATAGAAGCTTATAATAAAGCCATCGCCCAAAGTGGAAATAACGATTATGCCGCATTTCAAAAAGCGATGAGTTATGGTTTTATAGATAGAAGGGATACCAAAATTGAAGAACTTAAAAAATTTATCAATAAATATTCCCGCTCTTCCTATCGGGACGATGCTTTATACGAATTAGGAAACACTTATATCGCTGCCAATAATACTCAAAATGGGCTTTCTACTTACGATAGGTTGATAAGAGAAGTACCAAAAAGTGCGTTCGTGCCAAAAGCAATGTTAAGACAGGGGCTTATACATTACAATTCCAATAACGGTGACCAGGCTTTAAGGCGTTTAAAGCAGATAGTTAGCGACTATCCCAATACGCCAGAGGCCATGCAGGCAGTTTCTACTGCGAGAATGGTGTATGTAGATATGGGAAGGACCGATGAGTATGCGCGCTGGGTGAAAAATATAGATTTTGTTGAAGTTACCGATGCAGATCTTGATGATACCAGTTATGAAGCTGCCGAAAATCAATATTTTAATAATGACTACGACAAAGCCATTAGCGGATTTGAAAAATACCTGGGAAGCTTTCCAAATGGAATTCACGCTATAAATGCCAATTTCTATTTAGGACAGTTATATTTTAGAAAAGGTGAAAAACATAAGGCCGCTAAATATTATAGATATGTTGCCGAAAAACCTAAGAATGAATTTACCGAGCAGTCACTTTCTAGATTATCGGAATTGCTTTTAGAAAACGAGAATTACCGGGAAGCGGTAACTTATTTAGAAAGATTGGAAAAAGAGGCCGGTTCACAACAAAATGTGGTTTTTGCCCAGAGTAACCTCATGAAATCTTATTTAGAACTGGAGCAAAACCAAAAAGCTGCTGCTTATGCCGATAAAGTTTTAGGTAATGAAGAAGCAGATAAAGAAGCCAGGAATGATGCCAGGTTAATCGTGGCCCGTGCTGCTTTTGCTTCCGGAAATATGCAAAAAGCTAAATCTGCTTATGCCGAAGTACAAAAAACAGCAAAAGGCGAACTGGCTGCAGAGGCGCTTTATTACGATGCTTATTTTAAGAATTCGGCCGGGAATTTTGAAGCTTCCAATGCTGCGGTACAAATTCTCGCCAAAGATTTCTCCGGTTATAAGCGTTGGGGAGCCAAAGGCCTGGTATTAATGGCCAAAAACTTCGAGAAGTTAGGTGATGCTTATCAGGCGACTTATATTCTGGATAACGTAATCAAAAACTTCAGCAATTATCCAAAAATTGTAACAGAATCCAAACAAGAATTATCCAGAATTAAAGCTGAAGAAGCAAAAACCAACTCTTCAGTAGAAACCAATTAATCAGTTTAAAAAGTTCTCAATCTAATTGTTAAGAAAATTTAATATGCGAATGTTCTCTATAAAAAGAAGCCTGTTTTTATGTCTATTTTTAGTAAGTGGGATTCTTTTTGCCCAGGATCCCATTGGTAGCGAAACAGTAACCGTGGTAAAACCTTATACGCCCACGGTAAAAGACGCTAATAAAATTAAACAAATGCCTACAGAAGCAGATTCTGTTACAACCCAAAAGAAACAGGTGCAGTACAGGATTTTTTCGGTGCCGGTAGCTTCTACTTTTACACCGGCTAAAGGAAGGGCGACGACTGTAGAAAGGGAAAGGCCGGTTAAGGTTTACGATAATTACGCCAGCCTTGGCTTTGGAAATTACGGTAACCTTCTCGCCGAATTTTACAGCAATCTGGAAGTGAACCGAAACGATAATTTCGGCATTTTTCTAAAGCACAACTCCAGTCAGGGCGGTATTGATGATATTATTTTAGATGATAAATTTTACGATACCGAACTTAACTTAAGTTATAATTCTAAAAATCGTGACCTGGGTTGGAAGACCGAGGTTGGCGGCGAACATCAGCTTTTTAACTGGTATGGCCTGCCTGCAAATAATACTTTTTCCCGGGAAACCATTAACAGTATAGATCCTGCCCAAAATTACTATTCGGTGTATGCCGGTGGGGAAATAGACATGTATGATTCTTTTTTCGATAAAGCGCGGGCAAGATATAGATATACCGGAGACTCTTATTCCACTGCTGAAAATCATTTTGATGCCCACGGAACTTTTGAGATGAATATTGCCGACGAGTTGATTACCACTAGGCTGCACGCCGATATTGTAAACGGTGAAATGGGAGAGGAATTTCTCGCACCAAATAGTTTTGAATACACTTTTATGAATTTTGGGATTAACCCGAGCTTAGTGATTCTGCGCGACGATCTAACCCTGGACCTGGGCGTGGCTTTCTACTACAGTTTGGATACAGAAAATAGCGATAACAGCTTTAAAATCTATCCTAAGGTGACGGCCAGTTATAAGCTTGCAGGCGATTATTTCACTCCTTATGCCGGTTTAGAAGGTGGCTTGCAACAAAATACTTACTATAAGTTTGCGCAACAGAACCCGTTTATTTCGCCCAGTGTTGCCGTTAAACCTACAGATAATGAATATGATGCTTATGTAGGTGCAAAAGGAAAATTGAGCAACAGTGTTTCCTATAATTTTAAAGCTGCTTATGCGTCTCAGTTTAACAAAGCCTTATTTACCCGAAATTCTCAGGCCAATGCCGTTGTAGCCGAAAATTATGCCTTCGGAAACTCTTTTGATGTGGTTTATGATGATGTAAAAACACTTTCAGTTGCTGCGGAATTAAATGTAGATGTAAACAGGGATTTTAGATTGAGCCTTAATGCTGAATACTTAGATTACAACACAGATAGGCAAGCTGAAGCCTGGAACCTACCAGACCTAAAAGCTTCGTTGAATGCTGATTATCAAATTAGCGAAAAATGGTTTGCAGGTTTAAATCTTTTTTACACAGGAGAACGCTATGATCAGGAAAGGATTGTAGCAGCAACTACAGGCGATCCTTCCCGAGAAACCATTAAATTAGACAGTTATTTTGACGTAAACGCAAATTTAGGCTACCGTTTTAACGACAGGCTCTCAATTTTTGTAAAAGGAAGTAACCTGTTGAATAAAGATTACGATAGATGGACCAATTTTAAAGTTCAGGGTATCCAGGTACTCGCGGGAGGAACTTATAAATTTGATTTCTAAAAATTTCAAAATGTTCAAAATTATTTAAAGCATCCCTCTGGATGCTTTTTTTATGGCGAACTTTATATAAAGCATACAGTTTTCTTAATTCTTGATTCTTGTCTCTTTTTTTTTATGCTCTCTTCTTTATTTCATTTTCTCCATTCTCATCAAGCTATAATTTACAAGAGATGTTGAGTAACATAATAATGATTATTTTCTACCTGTATCTGTAAAATAATTTCCGTTTTAACTACTTTTGCAACAAAATCGGGGAAATCTATGTTTATCCTGTAATATTCGAAAAATCTGAATTTGGTGTTTATAACGAGCATCAATGTAACTTATGGTTAAAAATTACTTAACAATAACACAACATTGAAATTCTGTTTTTACAAAGAGAACTAACTAATATTGCACCTGCATTTTTAAAGTTTTTAAAAAGCAAAAACACAAATTAATATTCTTAAAAGCGCTATTTAGATGGCAAAAAAAGGAAAAAAGTTTAAACGTAGTGACCGGTCCCGCCCATATTTGAACATTCTGGACTTTATGGTGCAGGAAAAGACCTTCCTGGCAATTATCATTGTAGGTATTATAACCGCAGGTATTTTTACCGGTAATAAAACAGCAGCCATGTGGCTTGGTTTTTTCTTTGCCGCTTATGCCACAATTGCAAATGACAGTATTCAATCCCTGGGAACCTTTATAGAAAGTAACAAAGCCAAACGCTGGTGGATCTTATGGATCTATGTGGGAACTATATTTCTGGGCGTGGTGAGTTTTAGTTGGTATTTCTTTGATGGGGATGTCACCTTTCAAAGACTGCTAAAGCCTGATGGTACTTCGCCATATCCGCATCCTGAGTCCTTTAGTTTCTTTCAAATTATTGCGCCCTTAGTCTTGTTGATCCTTACCAGGCTTAAAATGCCGGTATCCACTACTTTTCTTATTTTAAGTGTATTTAGTGCCGATACGTCAGGAATCACCTCGGTGGTTTGGAAGAGTTGGACGGGCTACATTCTTGCGTTTATCCTGTCTTTTTTAGTGTGGTACCTTTCCTATAATTTTATTCGTAAATACTTTAAAAGTCGGAAATTCAACAATAGCTGGACGGCTGTACAGTGGATTGTGAGTGGTACGCTCTGGGGGGTTTGGGTAATGCAAGACGGGGCCAATATTGCGGTCTTCCTGCCGCGAAGCCTTGATACTTTTCAATTTATAGTATTTGCCTTAACCATATTTGCAGGCCTGGGGTTATTATTCTACCTACGTGGGGATAAAATACAGGAGGTAGTAAGTGAAAAATCCCGAATTTCTGATATTAGGGCTGCAACCCTCGTAGATTTAACCTACGTGGTGCTGCTTATTTACAAACTGTTTATTAGCACGGTGCCAATGAGTACTACCTGGGTATTCCTTGGTATTATTGGCGGTAGGGAAATAGCCATAAGTTTGGCACGTAAGAAAAAAGGTAAAAAACACCGTAAAAAAGCCGGTAAAATGATCTTTAAAGATTTCTCCTATGCGATGATAGGTTTATTTGTTTCGGTGGCCCTGGCGGCTTCAGCAAACAAAAGTATTCGCGATCAAATACTTCAGGCGATCTTTTAGTGTTAAGAATAGCTATAAATAAATACTTAAAAATGCGTCTTTAACGGACGCATTTTTTATTTTTATACGCAAATAGATAGCATTATGAATAAACTACTCCTTTTTTTTCTTGGTCTTTTCATTTTTTCCTGTAATTCTGAAGAGAAAGAAAATGCAGATTTATTAGTTTTTAATGCTGAAATTTATACGGTAGATAGTACTTTTAGTAAACAGGAAGCTTTTGTAGTAAGAGATGGGAAGTTTCTTGAAATTGGTTCTTCTGAAGCCTTAAAGAAAAAATATAGAGCTGAAAAATCCATAGATGCAGAAGGAAAAGCAGTATTTCCGGGACTTATAGATGCCCACGCACATTTCTACGGAATGGGATTGCAGCAGCAAAAAGTAGAGCTAACCGGCACAAAGAGTTTTAAGGAAGTAGTACAGCGTATTGTGGATTTTCAGAAGAAAAACAATGCAGATTTTATTACCGGTAGGGGATGGGATCAAAACGATTGGCCAAATAAGGAGTTCCCCGCAAAAGATACTTTAGATCAACTTTTCCCTGAAACCCCGGTGGCCATTACCCGAATAGATGGGCATGCGCTACTGGCAAATCAGGCGGCATTGGATAAAGCGAATATTACTACAGAAACAACTTTCGACGGTGGCGATATTGAACAAAAAAACGGCAAACTTACCGGAATTATTGTAGATAATCCTATGCAACTAATTTCCCGGGCGCAACCAGAAACCACTAAACAGGATCAAATAAAAGCCTTAAAACAAGCCGAAGATATTGCGCTTAGCTACGGGTTAACCACCGTGGTAGATGCGGGGCTCGACAGAAAAATAATCGAGCTTATGGATAGCTTGCAACAACAGGATGAAATAGCAATTAGGATCTATGCGATGATTAGTAATTCTAAAGAAAATTTAGATTATTACCTGGAGAAAGGACCTTATAAAACCGACCGGTTAAATGTACGTTCGGTGAAATTCTTTGGCGATGGCGCACTGGGATCTCGCGGTGCAGCGCTAAAAGAAGAATACAGCGACAGGCCGGGACATTTTGGAGCGCTGCTATCCCCGGTGGAAGATTTTAAAGAAACGGCCAAACGAATTGCAAATTCTGAATTTCAAATGAACACCCACGCCATTGGGGATTCGGCAAATTACCTGGTGTTGAAAACTTACGATGAATTGTTGGAAAACGATGAAGACCGACGCTGGAGAATAGAACACGCCCAGATTATTGATGAAGCTGATTTTCATTATTTCAGTAAAAATATTATTCCCTCGGTGCAACCCACCCATGCGACCAGCGATATGTATTGGGCAGAGGACCGGCTGGGCGAAGAAAGAATAAAAGGTGCTTATGCTTATAAAAAGTTATTGAACGAAGCGGGAATTGTAGCGCTAGGCACCGATTTCCCTATTGAAGAGGTAAATCCTTTTCTTACATTTTACGCTTCAGTTGGAAGACAGGATACCGATAACTATCCCGAGGGAGGTTTCATGAAAGAAGAGGCACTATCCCGGGAAGAAACTTTAAAGGGAATGACTATATGGGCGGCCTATGCTAATTTTGAAGAAAACGAAAAAGGAAGTATCGAAGCCGGGAAGTTTGCCGATTTTGTGATTTTAAACCAGGATATTATGGAGGTTGACCTTAACAAAGTACCCGAAACAAAAATTCTGGATACTTATATAAATGGTAAAAAGGTGTATTAACCCCATTATTCATGAATCAGTGCAAAAATCGTTTCTCAGCGCATTATGGGATTAAATCATTAGTCGAACACTAATTATTAAAAACTTCAGCAAAAAAGATATCTTTACAACTTAAAAATTAATAAAAATGAACGACGGATTATACGCTAAATTTTATACAACCAAAGGACAGATTTTGGTTGAATTGGAATACGAAAAAGTACCGGGAACGGTAGGAAACTTTGTGGCTCTTGCCGAAGGGAATTTGGAAAACGATGCTTTTCCGCAGGGAAAACCTTATTATGACGGACTTAAATTTCACAGGGTGATTCCTAATTTTATGATTCAGGGAGGCGATCCCCAGGGAAGTGGTGTTGGTGGCCCCGGTTATAAATTTGAAGATGAAATTCACCCAGAATTAAAACACGATGGCCCGGGGAAACTATCTATGGCCAATGCCGGCCCGGGTACCAATGGAAGCCAATTTTTTATTACGCATACAGATACACCCTGGCTAGACGGGAAACATACGTTATTTGGAAATGTACTTGAAGGTCAGGATGTGGTAGATAGCATAGAGCAAGGTGATGAAATAGAGAAACTGGAAATTCTTAGGGGAGGAGAGAAAGCAAAAAACTTTAACGCAGTAGAAGCTTTTAGGCAATTTAACGGTGCGAAAGCCGAGCGGGAAGCAGCTGCAAAAAAACGTGAAGAGGAATTATTGGGAAAACACTCACAAGGATTTAATAAAACCGAAAGCGGACTTCGCTATAAAATTGAGAAAGAGGGAGAAGGAGCAAGGCCAGAAAAAGGGCAAACCGTTTCTGTGCATTATAAAGGAATGCTAACCGATGGAACTGTTTTTGACTCTTCCTATAAAAGAAATCAGCCGCTGGAATTTAAAGTCGGCACCGGCCAGGTAATTAGCGGTTGGGATGAAGGACTTTTACTGCTAAAAACAGGTTCACAAGCTCGCTTTGTGATTCCGTCTCACTTAGCTTACGGAGAACGTGGAGCAGGAGGGGTAATTCCACCAAATGCAGCATTGGTATTTGATTTGGAATTAGTAGAAATAAAATAAAAATAAGCCCCCTGGCCCCCAAAGGGGGAAAGAAGGAGCTGCCTTAAGAATAAAACGTTAATGTTGTTACATCACGATGATTGAGAGAAGCTTAGTAATCTATTTATTGATTTCCAATAAAGACGAAATTTTTTCAAGTGTGGAATAAGTTCCAAACCTCCATTGGATAATTCTAAATAATAAAAGGCCTCACAGTTTTGATCCTGTGAGGCCTTTTTAATTAGAATGCGGTGAAACCAACATTCTTCAAAAACATTCGATATTACCCCATTTTTTGATCATCATGTTTAAATTCCCCCTTTGGGGGTTAGGGGGCCTTACTTATTGTCTGGTTGCGGCGTCATTCTTAAATAAGGTTTTACTTCTTTAAAACCTTTTGGGAAAAGCTCTTTGGCTTCTTCGTTAGAAACCGCCGGGCTTATTACCACATCTTCTCCCTCTTTCCAATTGGCAGGAGTCGCTACTTTTTGATAAGCAGTAAGCTGTAATGAATCGATAACTCTTAGTAGTTCATCGAAATTACGACCTGTACTGGCAGGATAAGTAATCATTAATTTAATACTTTTATCGGGCGCGATCACGTAAACTGAACGCACAGTTAGTGTATCATCTGCTTTTGGATGAATCATTCCATAAAGATTGGAGACTTTCTTATCCTCATCGGCAATAATTGGAAAATTTACCGTGGTATTTTGAGTTTCGTTAATATCTTCAATCCAACCTTTGTGTGATTCTACACCATCTACACTTAAAGCTAAAACTTTGGTATTGCGCTGGGCAAATTCATCTTTGTATTTGGCCACAGCACCAAGTTCTGTGGTACACACAGGAGTATAATCGGCGGGATGGGAAAACAGGATTCCCCAGCTATCTCCTAAATAATCGTAAAAATTGATCTTTCCTTCAGAAGTTTCAGCATCAAAATTTGGTGCCTTATCTCCTAATTTTAATTCGCTCATAATATGTTGTTTTATTTGATAGTTTTCAAAATTTAAAATTAAAAAATATTCTGCTTTAAAACCTATTAAACCAATAGGAAATATATGTATTATGATAAAATTAACTGATACTTAAATCATTGGATGCTAAATTAGTACTTTGTGAGGGGGAATAAGCCTTGTATTCAGGTATCAGGACTATACTTCCATTTTATATTACAGCCTATACTGGGCTTCTGATTTGGAAGTACTTTTTTGTTGTTTAAAACCGCATCCATAGCTTCTCTAATGTCGCGTCCATTTACGGGAATACCATTTCCGGGCCTGGAGTTATCTAATTGTCCCCGGTAAATCAATTTAAGTTCATCGTCAAAAAGATAGAAATCTGGCGTGCAGGCGGCTTTATAAGCCCTGGCAACTTCCTGACTTTCATCATAGAGGTATGGAAAGGAATATTGGTGTCTTCTGGCAACTTCATGCATATTATCGGGATGGTCTGCCGGGTAGTTTTCTACGTCGTTACTCATAATGGCTGCAAACCCAAAACCTAAAACCCTATAATCCCCCGCCAGTCTTACAATTTCTTCGTTAACGTGTTTTACAAAAGGGCAATGATTGCTAATAAACATAATTAACGTGCCTTTTTTGCCGCGTATATTCTCTAAAGAATAGCGGTTGTTGATAATCACGTCTATTAGATGAAAATCTGGTGCGGGAGTGCCCAGTTCTATCATTGTGGAAGCAGTTCTGGCCATTTTTTTCTTATAAAGTTACAAATTCAATGTGAAAAAAAGTATTTATGTTATTTTCGATTTTTAAAAGTAGGCGATGAAAATATCCTGGAAAGATTTTGAGAAAGTAGAAATGCGCATTGGGACCATAGTTGAGGTTTCAGATTTTCCGGAAGCGAGAAATCCGGCCTATAAAATGCGTATCGACTTTGGAACCAAAATTGGTTTTAGAAAAACTTCAGCTCAAATTACTAAACGTTATAGCAAAGAAGATTTGTTAAACAAGCAAATTGTGGCTGTGGTTAATTTTCCGAAGAAACAAATCGCCAATATTATGAGTGAGTGCCTGGTGCTGGGTGTCGTGGGAGAAGCAAATGATATTGTATTGCTAAATACAGATGCTAAGGTAGAAAACGGTTTGCGGGTTGGGTAAAATTAATTTTGTTTATTCTTGAATAAAAAAAGCCACGAATTCACAGCTACTTATTATTTGTGAATTCGTGACCAGTATTTTTTAATACTACTCAATAGTCGCCTTAAGCAGTAATTGATTGTATTAATCTTTATAATTTACCGGTATTGTCCTAATTAATTTTAGAACAGAATTTATCTTTAAACTTTCTAATGCTATTTATTCTTTTTTGTATTACCCAAAAAAGAAACAAAAAAGTCTAGGCTTACGAAACTTTATCTAAATTTATCGTTCGATCCCTAAATTTTAGGAACTCGCCAATAACCTTTAGTATAAATTTAAAAATCCGTTTGGCTCAAACAGCCTAAAATTTTACGGAATTTTCACTTCAAATTTTACGATAATTTTTCGATAGGCCGAAGAAACCGTACTACTAAAAATCATCCATCATTATAGAAAGCTATAGGAGCCCAATTATAATAGGTTCTACAAAATATTTCCAAAAACGTTGCGGACGTTATTGCTAACTTATCATTGATGCCGATAAAAATATAACCAAATAACACGTTCTCTTTTATAATAGAGCCGAAGAGCAATTTCATAATTATCCTCCTTGCTAATTGAAATCTTTACGAAAAAGGGTGGTTGAAGAACAATCCTGTCCTAAATAAATATAAGGCACCCTAAATCTACCATTTCACTGGTTTATTTCGTTGTTTTGATCGATTTTCAAAAAAGAACCCCCTGT
>NZ_FQVT01000016.1 GCF_900129445.1 Salegentibacter echinorum | reverse complement strand
AGAAGGTTACCGGTTCCCATTCCGATACCCTGGATCAGATGATGGACTTTTTTGAAGTGGTAAACATTTCTCCCCGGAATAGGTTGATGATGCACCGACTAAAGTTGTATAATTTTATACTGCGTAGAATTGATTATATCGCAGAACTGCTTCGTGAACAGGAAAGATTATACCACAAGCCTACCCACGATATGCTGAAAAGTTTATTTGACGGAACTGCGATGGATAAAATACACCAACCAGCCATAGAAGAGCCTAGGTACAAAGAGCGGAAACAAGAGGAATTAGAAAATATTGAACCCAAGATTTCTATGGAAGAATATAACGTTCTCCATCAAGACTTACAACGCGAACGACGAGAGTTTTTGAAAATTTTAAACAGCATAAGCCAAGTGAAACCACATTTTGGAAAGTCTTATCTTAAAGTTGAAATGGACGCAACAAAGCTTAGTATCCTAAAACGACGATTGGAGAATTGAACTTATTTTTTGTAAGGATATATTTTCATACTGATCAAACCCAATATTCGTTCGGACTAGGCAATTTGAACAATATTCAAAGCTACTCTTCAAGAATATCCTCAATATTCGAAAAATCCCAGACTTATCGTGATCATTAAATATACTCCTTTGGAAAATACAGTAAAAACAAAAATTTCTTGTCCGATAATCAACACTAATGACCTTTGTATTTTAATAGTGGAAATTATCGTAATAAGAATAACGCATTTTATGCTTATAGGTTTTCCAGACTCACCGAAGGTTTTGTAATTGTGGTAGGCCTGGATAAATGGTCATAATAGTTAACATATCAATCCATTATAAAGCAGACTACAAACCAATCAAAAATTTCTATGAAAAAACTTTAAAATTAGGACATCGAGAAAAAACCAAGTACAAGTTTAAAGCCTAATAAAACTAAAATTCTTTTTAAACTAAGAAGCTCATTTATGTTAGATTCAATAAGTTTTATAAAGTTATTAATAAAGTTTAATACTTAATTAAAAAAGAGACTCGCAACGTAATACTTCAAGGATTAAAAGTTAAATTTAATATTTAGTTAAGAAAAGATTGGGTTTTACACATGAAAAATATAGTTTAGCAAAAGAATACGAAAGTTTGTTATTTCGATTAACTAATTATTAATGTTTTAATTACTAATATTAACCAAAAATTAGTCAAATTTTATGAAAAAACTATTACTAACCTTCGCAATCGTTATTGTGCCCTATATAATGTTTGGGCAAAATACGATTGAAATTACAGGTCAAATTGTAGAAGATGCCACAGGCATACCTCTGCCGGGGGTAAACATTATTGAAAAAGGCACCACAAATGGTACGATGACCGATTTTGACGGAAATTATACCATTGAAGTTCCTGAAGACGCTACTATTGTAGTAAGCTACATAGGTTACTCAACTAAGGAAATTAAAGTCGATAATCGCAGCGAAATCGATATCGTATTAGAGCAGGATGCCGATGCTTTGGATGAGGTTGTTGTTGTAGGTTACGGTGAACAAAAGAAAATTAGTATCGTAGGTGCTGTATCAACCATGGAACCAGAGAAATTAAGGACGGCTTCCACAAACATTTCCACCTCCTTAGCCGGTAATTTGTCCGGTATTATAGCGGTACAACGTACTGGGCAACCTGGTGCTGATGCTGCTAACTTTTTTATTCGGGGTATATCTACTTTTAGTGGAGCGCAAAATCCTTTGATCCTGTTAGATGGAGTGGAGATCTCAAATGGAGACCTTAATGGACTGTCTCCAGAAATTATAGAAAGCGTTTCGGTTCTAAAAGATGCAACCGCGACAGCTGTTTATGGTACGCGTGGTGCAAATGGGGTATTGATTGTTACTACTAAAACGGGAAAGAACTTCGATAAGCCCCGAATTTACACAAGAGTGCAATCTCAGGTTACTGTTCCTACCGAGACTCCTAATTTTGCAGATGGGGTAGATTATATGAAGCTATATAATGAAGCGGTAACCAATAGAAGTACCGGGGAGATTTTATATACACAAGATAAAATTCAAGGTACCGCAGAAGGAAGAGATAAATACCTCTATCCTAATGTAAATTGGTATGATGAAATGTTTAAAGATGCAGCCTATAACCAGGAAGCAAACGTAAACATTCAAGGTGGGGGAGAAAAAGTTGGTTATTTTATGAGTGCAACTCTTAATCGCCAAACAGGTCTTTTAAAGAATTTTGATATGAACTCTTATGACAATAACATCGAAGTTCAGAAATTCACCTTTCAGAATAACATAGATGCACAACTTTCCCCCACTACGAAGGTAGCTTTAAAATTAAATACTCAGTTAAGGTATTACGATGGTCCTTCAACCAGCGTACAGGGAATATATAATGGTGCGATGAACACTAATCCTGTAGATTTCCCAATGTATTACCCCTTAGATAGTATTACTGATCCCCGTGATATCCAATATGGTGGTAAAACGGGAGGTGCAGTCAATGGTGGTTGGCCAAACCCTTTTGCTGAATTGACTCGTGGTTATACCAGTAATTTTCAAAGTACTGTTTTGGCTAACTTTAGCGGAGAACAAAAACTGGATTTTCTTTTAGATGGTCTTGCCTTTAAAGGACTGGTATCTTTTAAAAACTGGGCTAACACCAACGTTGTAAGAACCAGGGGGTATAACCAGTACGAGTTAGACGGCACTCCGAAATCAGCAGATGGTAGTTACAATCTAAGCATGGTAGGGCAACCGCAAGATTTGTCTCTGGGCACAGGCACGGGTACATCAGGTGACAGGAGGTTCTATTTCCAACCTTCTTTAGAATATAACCAGCAATTTGGCAAGCATAGTGTTTCGGGATTATTATTGTACAACCAAACTGAGTTTGCTGTTAATAATCCAGATGGTTTAATTAGTAGTTTACCTGAAAGAAGAGTAGGCTATGCAGGAAGGGCTACCTATGACTATGATTTTAGATATTTATTTGAAGCAAATTTTGGGTATAATGGTTCTGAGAATTTTGCCGAAGGCCAGCGATATGGATTTTTTCCTTCTGCTGCAGTAGGTTATGTAATTAGTAATGAAGATTATTTTAAAGACTTAAAGGATGTTATTAACATGTTGAAATTGCGAGTGAGTTATGGTAAGGTTGGTAATGACAGGATTGGCGGAGCAAGATTCCCTTATCTTTCAGACATCGATTTAGGTGGCCGTGGCTTTACTACCGGTATTGAACAAAACACTTCATATAGTGGTCCTGTTTACAATCAATTTGCAAATAGAAATATTACCTGGGAAACAGCCAATAAGTTAGATATAGGCTTGCAAATAGGATTGTTTAACGAATTTGCCCTGGAAATTGATCTTTATCATGAAAAACGAGAGAATATCTTTGTGGATATTTCTTCAACAATACCAACTATTTTTGGAACCGCAGGAACTAACGTTTATGCCAACTTGGGAGAAGTAACAAATCAAGGTGTGGATTTTTCTTTAGATTATAACAAACAATTCAATGATAATTTTCAAATAACTGCAAAGGGTACTTTTACATACGCTCATAACAATGTAGATGTAAATAATGAACCTCCTTTTTCAGAATTTCCAAATCTATCAGCTGTTGGTCATCCTATTGGAACATTATTAGGTTATAAAGCAGAAAGGCTTTTTATAGACCAGGCTGAGGTTGATGCCAGCCCTGTACAACAGTTGGGAGGATTTGTATCTGGAGGTGATATTAAATACACCGATATTAATGGTGACGGTATAATTAATAGTGATGACCGCGTAAGAATGGGCAATCCCACTACGCCTGAGATCGTATATGGTTTAAGTACCTCTATGTATTATAAAAATTGGGATATGTCCTTTCTTTTGCAGGGTGTAGCCAGAACCTCATTTTATGTTAATGGCTTTCATCCTTTTGGAAGCCAGGGCTTGAGAAGTGTATTGCAATGGGTGGCAGATGATCATTATAGTCCTACTAATCCAGATATTTATGCAGCATATCCTAAACTATCAAAATTGGATAATGGAAATACCACGGCAAATTCCTCTTACTGGCTAAGGGATGGGTCATTTCTTAAATTACGAAGTGCAGAAATAGGTTATTCTTATGAACAGGCACGATTCTTTGTAAGTGGCTATAACCTATTGCGTTTCTCTAAGTTTGACAAATGGGATCCAGAACAAGGTGGCGGTAGCGGTTTAAGCTATCCTACACAGACTATAGTAAACTTAGGCGTACAATTGAGATTCAATTAAAAAACAAAACATTATGAAAAAACCACTTATACTTATATTTATTTTCACTTTCGCAATCTCTTTTACAGGCTGTGAAAAATATCTGGATATTGTTCCAGACGAAAGACCAACCGATGAGGATGCTTTTAGAAGCCCTAATGCTGCCCTTGGTTATTTATACTCCATCTATGGTTATATTCCAAAACAAAGATCGGGAACTTACTCCATTGATTTAATGACAACTGATGAAGTTGTTACCGCTTTTGAACATGAAACTTTCGCAAAATTCCCACGTGGAGAATATACCGCATCCAGTCCAGTAATTTCCTATTGGAACGACTTGTATAAAGGAATAAGACAGGCTTATATCTTTAAAAATAATATTGATGGTGTAGCAGGAATAGAAGAAAGTACAAAAACTCAATATAAAGCTGAAGCAGACTTTCTAATTGGCTACTTCCACTTTTTATTATTAAGAATGTATGGACCTGTAGTAATTGCCGATAAACAATTTGATATCAACATGCCGGTTGAGGAATATCCTTTAAGATCTACTTATGATGAAAGTGTAACTTTTATCTCTAATAAGTTAGATGAAGCTGCGCAAGCACTTCCTATGGAACAAACCAGTTCTAGTGACTATGGAAGAGCTACCAGTGTAATTGCAAAATCCATTAAAGCGCGTATGTTGCTTTATGCCGCATCGCCTTTATTTAATGGCGGAGGTGCCAATAAATCTAGCTTGTTCAGTGGCTTTACAGATATGGATGGCAATCAATTGATAAGTACTTCTTATGAAAAGGAAAAGTGGCAACAAGCAGCTGCGGCTAATAAAGAAGCAATAGATATGGCTTTGGCAGCTGGAAAAAAACTGTATAAAAATAGCGATTATGATTCAGATTTCCCCGAAGATCCTATTGAAAAAGATTTGCGCTATGTTTTCGTAGATAAACAAACTAAAGAATTGATTTGGGCCGAGACAAGAAAGGAAACTGCTTATGACTTTCAGAATAAAAGCACACCTTTTATCGCAGGTACTTCTTGGAATGGTGTGGCGCCAACCTTGACAATATTAGAAGCTTTTTATTCTGAAAATGGCTTACCTATAGATAAAGATCCGGAATATGATTACCAGGGCCGCTATAATATTGACAGCACTGCTTTAGGTAATACCTTGTCTTTAAATCTCAATAGAGAACCACGTTTTGAAGCCTGGATATCTTATCACAATGACTATTATGAGATAATTCGAGGAGACAAAAAAAGAATAGTAACTAATTATCGTAGGAATGATGATGAAGGAATCAAAGGACGTAGCAATAACTATAGTCCTACGGGCTATTTGAATAAAAAAGGTGTTGCTCCTTTATTGAACCAAAGTCGTCTTCAGGTAAGTGTTAACTATCCCTGGCCTAAAATTAGGCTAGCCGAATTGTATTTAAATTATGCGGAAGCTTTAATCGAAGCCGGGCAGGATTTGAATACTGCTAAAGAGTATATTGATAAAGTACGGGTTAGAGCTGGAATTCCAACTATAGATGAGGCCTGGGCACCTATTGGCGGAGCTAACGACCAGGAAACCCTTAGGGAAATTGTTCGCCAGGAAAGAACCATAGAACTCTATTTAGAAAATCATAGATTTTGGGATTTAAGAAGGTGGCAAGTTGCTGAAGAATATCTTGATTCGAAAGCTAAGGGAATGAATATACAGGGAGAAACAGATGAAGAATTTTTCCAGGTGACCGAGGTTAAATTTCCAAGGAATTTTAGTCAAAGAAATTATTTAATGCCTATTCCACAGGCTGAAATCAATAAAAACGAACTGTTAATTCAGAATCCTGGATACTAACATTAAAAAACAAACGTAATGAAAAAACTATTATATATTGCTTTATTGTCTCTTTTCGTAATAAGTTGCGATAAGGATGATGAAAACCTACCGGCACCGTCCAATGTGACGAATGTCTCCGCTGAACCTAGGGTTGGTGCCGCCCTGGTAAAATGGGAAATACCTTCTGATAGCGCGTTTACTTATCTAGAAGTGAGATATAAAAAGAATGGGAAAGATGTGCTTGAAAAAGTGAGTAAATTTACCGACACCTTATTGGTTGAAGGCTTAATTAATGCAGAGGAATTTAGTTTTGAAGTACAAACAGTTAATGAAACTCCAACAGCAAAAACTGATGGGCAAATTTTAACTACTGAACCCGTACGTCCCATTAAAAGGAAACCTGAAATCACTTATTTTCCAGATGATTTACAGAAACAAGAATTGATACCCGAAATTATCGATACCTACACTCAAGAGGAACGTGCAGGGCCAAAAGAAGATCTTATAGATGGAGATCCAGACACGTTTTGGCATTCTGCCTGGTCTAGTGGTGTCCAACCGTTACCACATTGGGTACAGATAAATTTTAAGGAAGAGAAAGAGATTGGTGCTGTCAAGTATAGATTTAGAAAAAATGCGGATGTATCTGGACGTCCTTCACAATTTGGTCTGGAAATTTCTTCAGATGGTGAAAATTGGGAACGTGTATGGGAGTCAAGAGAAAATTTACCCGTAGACGATAACTCTAGAGAATACAAAATTAATTTTGATGAAAATTACTCTTCTTCTTATTTTAGAGTAATGTTTTTAAAAAATGGAGGGCAAAATTATGTGCACTTAGGAGAATTATCCGTTTACAAAATGAAATCTGCTATAGTTGATAAAGAAGAAGAGGCCGAAGAAGAATATTATAACTTTTAAAGATAGAAATCAGCCAGGTTGCTCACTAGTAGCAGCCTGGCTTTTTATTTTAATAAACTTCTTTTTGTAGTTTCATTTTTTTAATGATTACTTATGTTTTACAATTCTTACATAATTTAGTTGTTGGAAATAAGTGACTTTTTTCCCCAATGGCCTATTAGGATTTCGTTTCAT
Organism: Salegentibacter echinorum; assembly: GCF_900129445.1. Taxonomy (GTDB): domain Bacteria; phylum Bacteroidota; class Bacteroidia; order Flavobacteriales; family Flavobacteriaceae; genus Salegentibacter; species Salegentibacter echinorum. Next base: position 54,879 of record NZ_FQVT01000016.1, on the reverse strand, counting down.
TTTCGATCCTAAAAAAGTTTCAGCTACATAAAATTATTTTAATAAACACTCGACTTCAAAAAAGCTGAATTCTTTTAAACCAAACATCCCCATTATCTAAAAAATTTTTACATGAAAATTATCATCAATAAATCACCTATTTTTTTTATGCTTTTTCTTTTAGTGAGCATTGGCTGCTCTGATAAAGATGAGATAGAAAAAGAAATCACAGAACCACCTATTGCAAAACCTGAGCCTCCTACAGAATACGATCCTGGAGATGCTAACAAAATTGCAAAAGATGAAAAAATTAGCCCGGAAAATGCTACTGCCAGTCAACACCAGCCAGGGACAAATATTGAAAAGTCAATAGACGGCGATAAAAGCACCAATTACCATAGCCCCTGGGGCAATGGCACGGAATATCCTGTTGAATTGGAATACTTTTTTACTGAAGATACCGAACAGATAGATTATTTTATTCTTTATCCCCGTAGTGATGGGAATAATAACGGATGGATAAAAAAAGGAGTTATTTATATCCAAAACCGTGATGACCAGGAGTACCAGGAATTTCTTGAATTTGAATTTGATAAACCAGGAAACCCCAAGATTATACGTTTCCCGGAAGGTTTTAAAGACCCTAAAAGCCTTAAAATTTCGGTTACTAAAGGAATTAATGATTTTGTAAGCCTTGCCGAAATTGAATTTTACAAAAAAAGTGCTTCTGTAGAGGAAAGCTTAAGCATTTTTGAAGATAAAGCAGCAACAAAATTAAAACCCGGTACCAGCCTTGAGGATATTGAAGCTATAGAAAATGAATTCATCAGAAATATGGCTATGGCTATTTACGAAGATGTTTATGATGAATTCAGAATAGGCGAATTTAAAAGCTACCCAGATCCCAACATAATCGCAGCCGAAAACAAGACCGTACCCTATGGAATCTATGATAATGCAACAGGTATGTATGTGAAATGGGGCACCGAAATGGTGGTTTTTATGAACGATTTTGAGGGAGAAATAATTCTTCGTGTGGTAAACCATAATCAGGGATTTGGTGGTGAGGACCATGTGCTACAACCGGGATTAAATCGTTTTAAAGTAACCACCGAAGGTCTCGCTTATTTAATTTATCAGGATGAGCAAGATTATACGGTAAAAGCCAATTTCGCTACCGGGAAAATAAACGGCTATTTTGATAGTTCGAAACATACTAATGCAGATTGGCAAGAGCTTATTGGGAATGCCGAGTATAGTCACTTTGATATTCTTGGAGAATTTGCGCATTTAACTTTTACTACAGATGATTTACGCCAAAACACTAATGATATAGAAGAACTCATTGGACTTTATGATGAGTTGGTAGATATGGAACAGGAGTTTATGGGCTTGTACAAGTACGACCGGGCCAATAAAACCCGTATGTACTTCCGTACCAATACTCACCAGGATATGTATATGTTTGCTACTTCCTATCGTACCGAGTATGCCAAGGGAACTATGGGAACACTTACCAATGCTCAAACCTTTAAGTCTTCACCCTGGGGCCCTGCTCACGAGGTAGGTCACGTGAACCAAACCAGGCCTGGATTAAAATGGTTGGGAATGACCGAGGTTACCAACAATATCCATTCATTATATGTTCAAACTACCTGGGGTAATGGTGCCAGGATTGATGTGGAAGATTTAGGGGAATATAGCAATCGCTATGAAAAAGGCTTTACTAATCTGCTTAATCAAAAAGCCCATGCTGAAGAAGGAGATGTTTTTGTAAAACTAATTCCATTTTGGCAGTTACAGTTATATATGGATAACGTGCGCGGGCAGGAAGACTTTTATAAAGATTTATATGAGAAGGTTCGGGTAGAGGAAAATCAACCTAATCCCGGCGCAAGTCAGGTAGAATTTGTGAAGCTCGCTTCAGATGTAGCCCAGTTAGACCTTACCGAATTCTTTAAATCCTGGGGCTTCCTCACACCGGGGAGTTTTGATTTAGATGATTACGGGAGCGGTACGCTTACCGTTACCCAGCAAATGGCCGACGATGCTATTGCCTATGTAAAGTCTAAAGGATATTCAGAACCCAGCGAAGCTGTGGAGTATATTCACGATCAAAGTGTGAGTTTATATAAAAGTTCTGGTAGCTTGTCTCCTGGCAGTGTTAATGTTTCTGGAAAAGAAATCTCCATTACGGGAGCAAGCAATGCCACAGCATTCGAACAGGAAAGAGGTGGAGAAGTGATTTACTCCTCCCCTAGGACATCATTTAGTGTTAAGTCTTATGACGAGGACGATACCTTCTACGCAGTAGGTGTAGATGGGGAACGAGAAGAAATACAGAAGAATTAAAATTTGTTTTTCATATTTAGATAGTTAGCCTTAAGAAACCCTGAAGCATAAATTATGAGTTTCAGGGTTTTTTATTAAATTATACATAGAATTATGTAAAATTCATATTGTGACTAATTAATTCCCTCGAAATATGGTTTTTAAAACTACAATTGCAATATTTTTCAGCATCTTTTTTCTTTCAAATATTCAAGCTTCAGAATTAAAAGAAATCATAATAGACTCCACAGAAGTTCCAGAAGCAGTATCAAAATGGATTGACGAGGAATTATCGAAAGTGGAAAAACCTCCTATACAAAATTTTGAATCGGATTCGTTTTTTAGTCGGGCGCCCGCAAAAATTATTGGTTATATAAAAGGTTTTGATCCTAAGATTGGCTCTGAAACAGGGATGTACAATGCCCGTAATGATCTTACCCGGGAGGGTTATCCCGTAACCATAGAAATTTATCCCAACGGAAGGTTTGAAGCCGATATACCCCTAATACATCCTGTAAGTTCTTTTATTGACCTTAATGATAAATATATCAGGTTTTATTTAGAACCCGGACAAACGCTGGCCGTGATTTTGGATTGGCAGGATTTAAAAAAAGCTGAGCGTAATAAAAGTAGGGATGATCCACAAAAATCTGTAGAATTTAGAGGTAAACTGGCATCGATAAACGAGGAGCTTTCTAACTTTGAATTAATCCAAATGGATTCCAACCGATTTATGGATAAAGTTAAAAATCTCACGCCAAATGAATTTAAGGAGGAACAAGATGCATTACATCTTCAAAATAAGGAGAAATTAGTCCAATATTTTAAAGAGAATACAATTTCAAATAAATCTAAAACATTACTAATCTTAAAAAATGATTTACAAACTGCTACTAATATTTTAAACTTCCTGGATTATCGCAGTTATGAAAAAAGTAAAGATTCCTTAAATAATATTTTAAACACCGAAGTAGAGAATGCTTACTATACCAGTTTTTTAAAAGAACTTCCCCTGGATGAACAAAGTCTTCTGGTGTTGCAGGTTTTCCCTGAATTTATTAATCGTTTTGAATATATTGCTCCATTAAAATTCTCACCTCGCTTTAAAGAACACAAATCTAAAAAAAGTCTTTTGGAATATTTTGAGGAGCTTGGCGTGGAACTTACCGAAAAAGAAAAGGAACTTCACCTAAACCTTGGAGAAAGGATGACCTCTAATGAAGGAAAGGAAAAGTTTCAAGCTGAAATGAAAGCCTTTGGTAAGAAATATGAAAATGAAGTAAGAGCTTACGCCAAATATGTGAAATCATTTGGAGCTCCCAAGATGGATTTAATGGAGCCCTGGAGGAAGAAAGATTCCGTGCTGGCAAACCATCTCGATTTAAAAAATAACCTGGTGTATGATATTACCAAAACAAGGGAATTGCAAAACCGACTGAGTAACCTTATAAATTCAGAAGAGGAAGCCTATGATTATTGGAAAGAACTTTCCGCGAGTATAGAAAACCCTTTTCTAAAAAAAGAAGGAAAAAGGATTATTGAAAAGAAATTCCCTTCAGATAAACAAGATATAAATCCCGATAGTAAAAATGTAGGAAACTTAAGTATAAAGAATAAAACCATCCCACTACCCAGGGGAAAAGGCCGCAACGCTTTTAAAGCTTTGATGGAAAACCATAATGACAAAATTATCTTTGTTGATTTTTGGGCGATCTGGTGCGCACCATGCATTGGCACTATTGAGCGTATGAAAGAAACCCGCAAAAAATATAAAAACAATCCCGATTTGGATTTCGTGTTTATTACCGATGAATCTTCTCCATTAGGACGCTACGAGAGCTTTATAAAAGAACAGGAATTAAACAATACATACCGGGTGGACACAGATACTTTTAACCGTTTTCGGGAATTGTTCAAATTCAACGGCATTCCTAAATATATTGTAGTCGATAAAAACGGGGCTTTGATATACGAGGATTTTAAGATGTATAGATTTGACAGCTTTTTGCCTAAAATATTAGAAAATTATAAGTGATAATAGGCTACAACAGGTGCCAGACCTCACAGTCCCGGCAGCTATACGGGGACTTGAGATCTCTCCTGCCGAGGAATTTTCATATTTGCCAGCTTAGCAATATTTGGAAGTCCTATTTCATTTAATTGAATAAAAACCTGGCTCAATTAAGGAAGATTATTATTGTCTAACTTTTTTAGAGTTATTATGAAAACAACTAATTAAGGATCCGTTTTATTAACGAGAATTTTATTGTAAAAGGAAAGCATCAACATAAAAAACTAAAATTAATACAATCATGAAAAAACAGTTAATTTCAATTCTCATTGGCACTTTTTTTATAGTGACGGCACACGGCCAATCAGCTACCGAAATAGCCTCTATATACAAGGACCTTTCTGTGTTTGAGACTCCCATGGCCCTTTCTTTAAAAAGGAAGGTTAAGAAACGGGATATTGCCAAAATTAAAAATGAACGTTTACGGGAAACGGCGAATAAGTTATATTCTAAAAACTACGATCCTAACTTTCGAATGGCAAATTATAAAGCTTACCTCTCCCCTACTGTTTTAGGACAGGAATTAATGATAGGAGACGGCTATAGCAAGTATGAAAATATTACAGGTATTTATATGCCTAAAGGAAAGCAGCTTGTACTTGTAGATGGAATTCGCGAGGACACCAAAGTAGGATTAGTAATTGTAAACTGGAACCGTCGTGCCCCGGAAGGCACAGATCCAACTAAAGATCCCATGGGATGGGGCATTCAAAAAAAGGAATTCCGACTTCAAAATGGAGCAAACATCATAAACCTAACAGAATTTGATGGCCTGGCCTACATAGATTATTTTTCTGACGAGCCAGAAAAAGAAAAGGAAATACAAGTACATTTCCCCGCAGCAAAAGTAAATGGTTATTTTGATAGTACCACTGATAGTAATGCAGACTGGAATGCGCTGGTTGATGATGCCGTGTATCCTATAGTGGATGCGCGTGGAAAACATATCCAAATTGCTTACCCGGCAGCAGCCATAAAAAAATATGCCTATAATAGAGGAATGGAGTTGATAAATAATTACGATTCCCTGGTCTATAAACAACATCGCATATTGGGATTGATTAAATATGACAAAGTTCCCAAAAACCACATTTTAGCCCGGGTAAATTATAACTACTATATGTTTAGGGATGGAGATGGAGTTGCATATATGGGTACAGAGCCGGGCAATGCGATGCCTATGGTGGTAGATCCAGACCGCGTGATAAAAGGCGATCCCTGCTGGGGCTTTAGTCACGAGGTTGGCCATGTACACCAGTTGCGCCCATATTTTAATTGGGGCGGTTTAGGAGAGGTAAGTAATAACATTTTTTCATTATATGTAACTACCTCCTTCGGCAATGAAAGTAGAATTTCCAGACAAAATAATTATGCGAAATCGCGAGAAAGTATTATCGAAGGAGATATAAACTATTTACAGGATGGAGATGTTTTTAATAGAGTAGTTCCATTTTGGCAATTACAACTCTATTTTGCGGGAATAGGAGAAAATCCAGATTTCTATCCCGATCTTTTTGAAGCTTTTCGGCAACAAGGGCAGGAAAGCCGGAAGGAAGGAAGAGGGGCACGACATTCCGGTGGCTGGGGAGCCAGGGGTAATAATCCTGCGCAATATCAACTGAATTTTGTAAAAACAGCTTCTGAAGTTAGTCAGACAGACCTAACCGATTTCTTTGACAAATATGGGTTTTTCTACGTAGGGGAATTTGATTATAACGACTACGGAAATTACAGCTATAAAATGACCCAGAAAATGGTGGACAAATGCAAGGCAGAAATTGAGGCAATGAACCTACCAAAGCCAAAGGTTGATATTAGCACCTTAAAAGATGAAAAATAAGAAAATAATACTGCTCATTGGATTGGCATTGATTTTATTTTCGTCCTGTAAATCAGATCCATTTACTCCAACCGATAAAAATATATCAGCAGCAATCGCTAACATTAAAACATTATCAGAATGCCAAAAAATTGAATATAAAATGATAGGAAATCCCTCAAACGACTTAAAGGAAGGACCTTTAAGCACCATAAAAGTAGAAATTTTTAATGCCAGTAAGCCAATTGAAGATTATGAATCATTTGGAAAACGCTGTGCGAAAATAATCTCTAAGGCTTCAAAGAAAACTGAAAATTATAGTAAAGTTTGGATTTCATTCGTAAGCAATGGTAAAAAGAAAAAAAATAGGGTAATTGGAATTGATATTGAAGTTTCAAAGGAAGTGAGGAATTTCGTTTACAATAGATCAAATTTATAAAATCACCCCTGTTCAAATAAAATTCTATTTCTTAGTCTGATATTAACAAATTTTAAAAGCACGGAGAACCGATATATGATAAAATTGGGCATAAACTCCAACCGATGAGATAAAGGAGCTTGCCAGGTTGAACGTATCGGTAAAACTGCTAACATCCCGTATTCGCAAATGTGGATATTCAGCTAAAAGAAAGATTATTGAAACCAGTATTAAAAAACCGTGAAAAATCATGAATGAAAATAGACAAGCTTACGAACCCGAAAATGACAATAAAAGACAAACCATTATTATGCAACCAGGTCAAAATGAATCGAACGGAACTGGAACCGCAGGTTTTGTTTTAGCCTTGATTGCTTTATTTCTTGGATGGATCCCGTTTTTAGGTTGGATTTTATGGCTGCTGGGTTTGATTTTGTCTTTTGTTGGCCTATTCAACAAGCCCAACGGACTCGCAATTGCCGGACTTGTAATATCACTGATAGGTGTAATTTTATTGATTTTCTTATTTGCAGGATTAGCAATATTTGGGAGCCTGGTTTCATTTAGTTGAATAGAAACCGACTGCAATATAGAAGACCGTTATTGCCCTGTTTTTTGGAGCTGTAAGAAATTAGTTTTTTCGAAATTCCATTTATAAAAAATAAATGCATATCGTAAAGACTCCTAAAAAATAAAAAGCTGAATTTTAGTTTTCTCCGGCCCTAAAGGGAGCTAAAATTCTAATTAAAGAATAAATTATATAGAAAAAGTTCACCCTATAGGGTTGAGGAAAAACTTTTTCGGCTTTTAAATTCTAAGCTCCTGGCATAGGAAATAAAGCGGATAAGCAAAGAAACAAAAACCATAAAATTAAAAAAGATGAAGAAAATTATTAAACAAAGTGTTTTTGCTATAACAGTAATGATGACAATTATTAGTTGTGGTGTACAAAAAGTGAATAGTCCAAAAGATGATTTAATTGGAACCTGGCAAATGTGTAATGCTGCGGGAGAGGTAGAAGAAAATCTTTATGGAAATAAAAACCAGATTAGGTACAAGATAATATCGTCAGATAAATTCACTTTAATAGATTTAAATTCAAAACACAAACAAGTATTAAATAGTTTCGTGGGTTCTTATACGATTGATAAAGACGTATATACAGAGCATATTTTATATACAAATTCAAATTTCAATACTTTATTAGGGGATACATTTTCTTATAAGTATAAAATTGAAGATGATTTGTTGACTATTGAAGGAATAGGAAACCCATACAACGAAATTTGGAAAAAGGTTGAATAACCAAATATCTGAAATTAATCGACAAAATGAAAAACCTTATAAAAACCCTACTGATCTGCTTTCCGCTTATCCTCTGCGGACAGGAAGGAATCACTTTTGAGGTCGAGGAACTTTCTCCACCGGATAAGTTCTTGCGCCTGCAATCTTACAATGATATTTATGAAAACCTGATCTTAAAAGATGCAGACCTCCGCAAATGGGACCTGGAGCAGCACAATCTAGACTTCGATTACAAAATTATGGCAAAAAGCGCCGCACCGGACAGCCTGGTAAATTATGGCTACAACTCTTTCTTCAATGGGATGTACGCGGCTTATGCAGACCATCGGCCTTTTGTATTGTCTCCGGATATGGTTTGGTTGCTGATCAGCCAGGGATTTGCCCGGCACGTAAATGCCAATCCCGAGATTTTAAGAAAAGATCTTGTTGATTTTTCGGGAAAACTCAGCCTGGTAGTCGAATCAGAAGATGGACTGACCTCAGACGTAAAAAAATGGGAAGCGGTTTTTCCCCAATTTACTTCACAAATAGCGGAACATACGGGGGAAGAACTCATCGGTATCCTGTCATCAGATTTTTCAACTACTACATCAATTGAAAGAGTAGCTTCTGAAATCACCATAATGGAAGCTATGGAGCCTTATTTCGAGTTTGTACACATGCTGGTGGTATGCGGTATTCCTAAAATCACTTTAGAAGGAACTCCTGAAGATTGGCAAAAAATACTTGATAAGACCAGGAAACTGGAAGAATACAATTTAAAATGGTGGACCGGCGAACTTGAGCCTCTGCTTCAGGAATTTGTAAGAGCTTCAAGTGGGGTTATAGACAAAGACTTCTGGAGAAATATGTTTAAGTATCACTCCCAGGAAAAATACGGCGCCCCCAACATTATCGACGGCTGGATCGTGAAATTCTTTCCCTATGACAAAGATGGAAAACGAAACAATCTAAAAAAGCTGGAAGGCGGCGGAAGCCTGCCCGAAGAAATGGTAAAAGTCGATTTAAAGCATGTTGAGGTTAATGGAGGGCACACCCAAACGACCATGCTGGAATTGTGGGCCGGTTTTATCGGTTTGGAGCAAAACCCAGAGACCTTTGCGCTCACGCCAAAGATCAGCTGGATGATCAGGAAAAAAGATGTGGATCAGGAAGCTTTGCAGCAAAAATTGGAGGCGGAAAATTATCCTTCTTATTTTCCGGGATCTGGAATTAACCTCAGGATAATCGAGATACCGGAGGTACTAAAGAATTTGGAGGAAATTTATACCCTAAACCTTGAATTCACTCAAAAAGTGCATATTCCAAAATGGCTTAAGGAGATCCGTATAGGACAATTGAAGATAACAGGTGAGATTTCAAAATCTGAAAAAGAAAAAATCATAAAATGGTTTCCGAAGACTCAAATTGAAATCAACGGTCGTAAAACCCGAAAAGAAGGTACGGCTGAAATTATTATTTTTCCGTTTCAAACATCCAAAAAATCAGGGCAAATAAACGATGAGTTTGTGATCGTTCCATTTCCAACACCAAATAAATCAGATGAAATAAATAAAGAAGACCGAAACCCGGATTCTGGAGAAGAAACAGCCATAAAATCTTTTACGGAAGCCGAAATTAAAAATAATCCTAAAAGCCACAGAATTAGGGATAACAGCTGGATCGTTGTCCGAGATTCGATTCCGGAAAGTCTGAAAAAACTGGATGAGATCTGGGTGCTGGAGGTGCGTAATTATAATTTTGAAAATGAAATCCAAATACCGGATTGGATTGGGGATATAAAAATCAGAAACATATCGGTGATCAATAAGACCACTCCCGAAAACATAAAAAAGATCAAAAGCCTTTTACCGGAAACAAAAATCTATGTAAACCGGGTGCGGGTGCAGTAACAGCAGCAAACCGCAACTTAAATATGTAAACTTCAGAAATCTTTTAAAACCCAACAATGGAAAACCAATCTTTTAATTTAAAAACCGACCTGCTGCAGGCGCAGTTCCCAACCATGTTTAAAGACTTTGTTTTTATCCTCCTGCTGTTTTTCGCTTTTTTGATCCTTGTCAATTTATTTAAAAACATTTTTACAAGTTCAAAGCAATCCCCGGCCCGGGACTATATCGTTTTGCTGCTGATTATATTAAACAAAATCTTCCTTTTTGGCGGGATTGGCCTTATTGTGGCCAACATTATTAAAAATATCTTTGAGGAAATTTATTCCAGTGCTGCCCCAAAGTTTAGTATTGCCGGTGCCTGGGAAGACTTATCCTTTGGGATAATCCTCTTATTCGTAGGTATCGGACTCAACAAAGCCCGGAAGTTAATCCTTAACCAGGTCACCGCTACAAACACTAGGGAACAACAGCCTTAAATCCCTAAAAAATGCAGTTCACTCCCCATAGTTGCAGTTCAACCGAAATTGGTTTTATACACACCATTGTTGGTGTTCTTTTGTGGTGTAAATTTCTAAATATATCACGATGAAAAAGCTCATAGCGCTTATTCTTATTTTACTAATCACACCATTCTTGGTTACTTCTGAGAAATCAATAAGTGAAAAAGCACAAAAAATAAGTGAACATAATTCAAAAACTCCTGAAACGGTTAAATGGGAATATGTAAAAATCAGGGCTTTTAATGAAAACAAGGTTTTGTATACAGGTTACAATAAGCCAGTTATAATTATCTTGAACGATGGTACTCCTGCAAAAGACAGTTTAATAGTTGTTGACTTTATAAAAAAAGTAAAAAATTTACTACCCTCTATAAAAATAGGTTTAAATAATTTAGATGGCGAAAGATTTCCGTTCCACTATGTGCAATTAAGTTTTGGAACAGAATCTCAACTTCATGACTATTTTGAAAAAAGAGAGTTAGAAGATGGCACCATTATCTTAAAGTCATACTCGGGTTTTGTGACTACTTCAGATATGAGTAGACACACTTTATTCGAGTTTAAATTTAAAGAAGATATTTCTGACCAGAATAGAGAAATGTATATAAACACCGAATTATGGCAAGGTGTTTTTGGTACTAAAGCAACCCAAAAAGGGTACAGTAACCAATTTGATGTGCAACGATTTAACAATAGCGATTATAATCATTCTTATGGGTTTTTAGGCGATAAGGATAAATTCCTTCTTCAAAAAGTATATGCAGATGATTTTAAACAACAATTTGAAGATTATTTATGTACCTATTATCCTTGGCAATATGCCTATTCTTTTTTGAACAAAGAGAAAATGAAGATGCTGGCCATCAGTATAGTTACAGCTGTTGGAATTATTATATTTATTCTTCTATTTAGTTTTTTTCAAAATAGAGAGTTTAAACATGCCTATCTTAATTACTTGTTCCCCATGGTGTTAATAGACTTTCATATAATGAACCTTACTTGGATCTATGACTATTTAACAGAGTTAAATAGTTCGATTACTTGGGGTGGAAGTATATCGTTTGGTTTTATATTTATTGGGTTATTAGCAATTATTAGTGCAACACTACTTTATTTTTTAGAAAAAATGTTTATCAAAATGAGTTTTGATTTTTCTTTTCAACTGATATTAAAAATAGTATTCACTTTTATAGCACTTCATTTACCGCTATTCATTTCTTTATATTTAACTGGCAAAAATATCGCACTAAAAGATGTTGAATTTTTAGAATTTTATTTTCCTTGGTTAATCATTTCAATATTCCTTTCATTGGGCAGAGGTTTACTCATCTACTTAAACCATATCTCCAATTCTTTAGTCAACGAAAAAGACGTCGAACTCAGCCAGCTTAAAGAAGCCCATACGCAATCCGAGTTAAAATTGTTACAGTCGCATATCAATCCGCATTTTTTATACAATGCATTAAATTCCATTGCGGGATTGGCCAAAGACGATTCCGATAAAACAGAGCGAATGGCTTTATCCTTGTCTGATTTGTTCCGGTACTCCCTCAATAAAAAAGGTGAAAAAATGAGTACGGTTGCAGAGGAAGTAGCCCTGGTGGAAAATTATTTGGAGATCGAGAAAATACGTTTTGGCGAGCGCTTAAAATTCACGCTTAAAGTTGATGAGACAGCAGAAGAAGAGAAAATCCCGATGTTTATGCTTCAACCTTTGGTGGAAAATGCGATTAAACACGGCGTTTCTAAAATAGGCGGCGAAGCGAAGGTAAGTTTAAACATCACAAAAGAAAAGGAAGGCCTGTTGATCAGCGTAAGCGATAATGGCCCCGGTTTTCCGGAAGGCCTGGTAAGTGGTCACGGCTTGCAAACCGTCTATGACCTGCTGCGCTTAAGCTATGGCAAAAACGCAAGTCTGCGTTGGGAAAACAGCCCCCAAAAACAAATCCTTATCAGCATTAAAAAAAGTAACGCCCATGACTAGAATATATAAGACCCTGGTAATAGACGATGAACCGCCGGCAAGAAAACGTTTGCTCAATTTACTGGAAAATTTCACCGATACCTTTGAAGTAATCGGGGTTGCCGAAAATGGGTTGATCGCAAGGGAAAAGATTGAAAGCTTAAAACCAGACCTTATTTTCCTGGATATCGAAATGCCGGAATTGACCGGTTTTGAACTGCTGGAAACTTTAACCTATATCCCCATCGTGATTTTTTGCACGGCTTACGACCAATATTCCCTAAAGGCCTTTACCACCAATAGCATCGATTATCTGGTAAAACCGGTGCGCCTAGAACGCTTGCAGCAATCGGTCAATAAGTTAAAGCAATTCAGCAAAACTATTCCTGATCAAAATATTGCAGGCCTTTTAAAGGAGCTATCTTCCAGAAAGCAGAAACAGGAAATGACTTCCCTTACGGTTAAAAAAGACGATAAACTTGTTTTTATAAAACTGGAGGAAGTGAGTCACTTTAGCGCCGAAGAACGCTATGTGGCGGTACACGCCAAAGAAGGAAAATTTTTAACCGAAGAGCCTTTAGACCAATTGGAGCAAAAGTTACCGGATAATTTTTTAAGGGTGCAGCGTTCAGCCATCATAAACAAAGACTATGTGCGGGAAGTACAGAAATATTTTAATAGCAGGTATGTCATTACTTTAAAAGCTAAAAAAGAAACGAAAATAACTACAGGCAGAAGTTATAAGGAAATGATTAAGAAATGGATGAATTTGTAATGCATCATAGATCAAGTTATTTGAGGGGTGGAACTAAACAGTCTAAGTAAATATTGAAAATTTCAATCTTTTTTACCCCCGCCCTAAAGGATGAAAAGCTTGAAATGACCTTGGTTCCCTTTAGGTCCTGGGTCAAACATGGACATTTCAGGTCAGCACTAGATCTGTCAAGAGTTTTTTAATGCAGTTAATACCAACTATATGCAGTTTGTCAGAAAAAGGTTTCAGCGCAACGACTTTTCAAGTTTCTTTGGGTTATGATCTTTTAAAAGCAGGGCTATGAAGAGAATTATCACATTAATACTTATTTTAATAATTACTCCGTTTTTTATCCATTCCGACAAGTCTATAAGTCAGCAGGTTGAGGAAATAGAAGCTTCTCATGCTAAGCAATCTGAACTAAAAAAATGGGACTATATAAAAGATAGAATATTCGATGGAAAAACTCCATTTTTTGGGAGACTGGAAGGAGATATTACCATTGTTTTAGCAGATTCGACGAAAAAGGAAGATAGCTTATTGGTTGAAGAAGCGATTTTAGACATTAGAGAAATATTGCCGAACAAGGAAATTCGTATTTTAAAGCCTTCCGGTAAAATTACTGAGCCTTGGATACATATCGTATTTGTTCATGAATCAATCTATACTAATCCCAACAAGCAGATTATAGATTTAGCAAATGGACATTTTTTAGAGATACCTCGGAACGTTAGGAAGGGCAATAAGTTGGAAATAGGGCCTTACATGAGAGTTTATATTTTAGAGGAGCGCTCTTATATTGCTAACAGCCATGAAGTAAGAAAGAAATCTTTAAAAGCAGGGTTATTAAGAAAACTGGTCTTTCTTCAAAATGATTCAGAGATCGAAGGAAGATCTTTATTCCGGAGCAAAAAGATAACCAGTTTAGATTTTTTTATTAGGGACAGAGACAAATTTTTATTACAAAAGTTGTATTCAGATGATTTTTTAGAACAATTTGAAGATTATTTATATGCTAATTACCCTTGGCGGTATGCCTATTCTTTTTTACACAAGAAAAGTATGGATTTGCTGGCAATAGGTGTTGTCAGTCTATTGGGATTGGTCGTTTTTTTGTTGTTGTTCAGTTTTTTTCAGAATAAGAAATTCAAGTATTCCTATTTAAATTACTTCCTTCCTGTATTATTAATATGGGCACATCTTGCTAATCTCCATTGGATCTACAACTATCTTACAGATTTTGATAGTTTTATTAGTTGGTGGAATTCAGTTTTGTTTATGATGACAGCTATTCCATTATTTGCACTATTGACCTCTTTTATAATGTGGGCAACGGATAAATTTCTTGTTAAAAAGCAAATAAACTTCAGTTCGCAATTACTACAAAAAGTACTCTTTACATTTATTGCTTTTATTGCACCCCTTATATTAATATTTTTCTTTAACGGGCACAGAGATGAAGGTATCGATTTCTTTTTGCCGGGGCTATTTCTGTGGATTGCCTTATCAGTAGGCCGAGGTTTTTTAATTTACCTCAATCATTTTTCAGAAAACTTAATCAAACAAAAAGACCTGGAAATGAGTAAACTTAAAGAAGTAAACTCGCAAGCCCAGGTTAAACTCTTACAATCGCAAATCAACCCCCATTTTTTATACAATGCCTTAAATTCCATTGCAAGTTTGGCGCATAAAAACGCCGATAAAACCGAGAAGATGGCCTTGTCTTTATCAGATCTTTTCAAATATACCATTAACCGTAAAGGCAGAAAAGACAGCACTATTGGCGATGAGGTGGAAATGGTTAACAACTATTTGGAGGTAGAGCAGATTCGTTTTGGCGACCGTTTAAACTTCACCCTCAACGTTGATAAATCCCTGGAAAACACAAGAATCCCCATGTTCCTTATTCAGCCTTTAATAGAAAATTCGGTAAAACACGGGATTTCCAAATTGGAGGATAGCGGTCAAATAAGCCTTATCATCCAAAAAGAAGAGGTGGGCTTTAGTATTACGGTAGAGGATAATGGCCCCAATTTCCAGGAAAGTTTAGTGAGTGGCCACGGGCTGCAAACGGTCTTCGATTTATTGCGCTTAACCTATAGCAATAAAGCCTCCATAAGCTGGAAAAATGCACCCACCAAACATATTAAAATTAGCATAGAAAACGAGTATTAGCCATGAATCCACCTTATAGAATAATTATTATAGACGATGAACTTTTGGCCCGGGAACGCTTGTTGGAACAAGTGGCACATTTTCCGCAGCACTTTGAGGTTATTGATACTGCAAAAAACGGGACGGAAGCCAAGGAGAAAATAAACCGGTTAAATCCTGATATTATTTTTTTGGATATTGAAATGCCGGGGCTTACGGGCTTTGAGTTGTTGGAAGAATTAGACCAC
The DNA here is from genome assembly GCF_900129445.1 of Salegentibacter echinorum. GTDB lineage: Bacteria > Bacteroidota > Bacteroidia > Flavobacteriales > Flavobacteriaceae > Salegentibacter > Salegentibacter echinorum. Next base: position 39,445 of record NZ_FQVT01000016.1, on the reverse strand, counting down.
ATCCCCCTGGTAATTTTTTGCACCGCTTTTGATGAATATGCGTTACAGGCTTTTGAAACCCACAGCATCGATTACCTGGTAAAACCTGTACGGTTGGAACGCCTGGAAAAAACAATTAAAAAACTGACTTTATTTGAGGGAAGGCAGAGTTCCGGGAAATTATTGGAAGCCATTAAAGAAATAGCTACCGAAAAGGATACTAAAACAATGACCTCCATTACCGTTAGGAAAGGAGAGAAACTGTTTTTCGTGAAATTGGAAGACGTCCACTATTTTGAAGCAGATGCAAAATACAGTAGTGTTCATACCGATACCGAAACCCATCTCACTGAACTCTCATTATCGCAATTGGAGATGAAACTGCCCCCTTACTTTTTAAGGGTACACAGAGGCTTTATCATCAATAAGAATTATGCTGAAAACGTTCAAAAATATTTCAATAGCCGATATATAATCACTTTAAGAAATAGAAAGAAAACGAAAATAACAACCGGTAGAAATTATAAGAAAAAGATTAAAAATTGGTTAAATATGTAAATAATTTGTTAAATTAGATTTCAGTATAAAAATCTTTCCTGTCCATAACTTTAATTCTTGTTACAAAAACTTAATACAACTATATGAAATTCATTACAAAAACCACGTTCCTACTATTCATAGTATGCTTGCTTAGTTCTTCAGCTACAAAAGCCCAATCTTTGGAAATCAACGGAAAAGTGCTTGATACCACTGTGGAATCAATCTTGTTAATCAAGTTAAATCAGGATTGGAGGTTTGATCCCGTGATAGAGATACCGGTAAAAAAAGGAAAATTCACCTATAAAACCAAACTGCAACATCCAGAGGCCGTTAGCTTATTTTTTGGAAACGTAAAAGAAAACGGAGGCGGACGTTATATGCCCTTGTTTCTAGAAAACGAAAAAATTGAATTGATCATTTATCCAGAAGAGGATTTTGACAAAAACGAGGTAGAAGGTGGGAAGCTTAATGCCGAATATAAAGCATATAGGGATGAACGTGAATCAAAGTTTGGAAGTCAAATAGCTCAATATACAGATAAGATGAGGGCGCTTTATAAAAGCGACGAATATCACAGTGAGCAGATGAAAGCAGTTTTAGCCGAACTGAACGAAGCCAAATCACAAGAAGAGAAACTTGTTATTTATAAAAAAAAGGAACGCTTAGAAGAAAAGAGACTGGATAAAACGCCGAAGGCAAAAGCATTGGATGATAAAGCATATAAGCTTCGAAAAAAAACAAAAAAATACCAACAGGATTATATAGACGAAAACCCCACGATAGTTTCCTACTACTTATTTTTAAAAAGTCTTATTAATCCCATAGAAACACCCGATGTAAATTTGGCCCGGCACAATTACAAAAAGCTTTCCCAGGCCAATCCCAATCATCCTTATAATGACATGGCTTTGGGGTTGATTGATGCTATTGATAACATAAAAGTAGGAAAACAATATGTAGATTTTTCAGCTCCCAATTTAGAGGGCAAGCTGATAAAACTTTCCGACAAAATAGAAGGAAAAGTTGCGCTACTGGATTTATGGGCAACCTGGTGTGGCCCCTGTATTGCCAAAAGCCGAACGATGGTTCCCGTGTTCAACGAATTTCACGATGAAGGATTCACCATAGTGGGGGTTGCCGGGGAATTTCGCGGCACGAATAGGTTGGAAAGCTTTCTTGAAAAGGAAAAATATCCCTGGCTAAACTTAGTAGATCTGGACAGACAGCAGAAGGTATGGCAAAAATATGGCGTTCGCGGCGGTGGTGCAATGTTCCTAATTGACAAAAACGGGGAAATTTTATCCAAAAATCCAACGGCAGATGAAGTAAGAAAAGTATTGAAAACACAAATCAAGTAGGCTTTGCATAGCTCTTTTATCATAGAATAAACTAATAAGAAATACCCAGCCAAAATGAAAAACCGAACCAGGACCATCAAACAAACCGGTATTTGCCTTTTTATGCTTTTTATAAGTATTGGCCATGCCCAAGATATAAATAGCAGCAAAACAAGCCTCCCCGAAACCGTATTCGGCGAGTGGCAGGGCAACACCGGAAACGGGGAATACAACGGTTTATTGATCCATCCCGATTTTATAGAATTTGGGTATCGTCCTTTTTTATATCAGGACATTCGTAAGAAAGCTAATGGCATTTTTGTCTTTGAAGCAATGGATAGACAAGAAAACATTCAGCGTTATGAATTGGAAATTTTGGCAAAAGATTCCATCAAATTAAAAAGGGGCGATGGCAATTTCCGTCTCTTTGTAAAGCACAAGGACCCGTTGGGATCCAAACGTGTAACGATGGCCAATGTTCCAAATGAAATAAAGAAAACCTGGTTTACCACCGATGGGGAAAACAACCTGGAATTCAAGTTGGAACCGGAACAAATTGTATTCCGGGACAAAGCTTATAATATTGAAGAAGTGGTTCATTTTAGGCCAAACGAAACCGGGGAATACCGCTTTATCGTTAAAAACGGGAAAGATTACCGGATGTTCTATTTTAAAAATTGGGATGAGCATTATTTGCAGGTTGGTTTTAATGGGAAGGCCGGCGATGCGTATAAAGCGCACAAAGAACTTCCTAATGTAAGAATTAAAAATTTCGCGGAATATGCTTCTTCAGAAAATGGTAAAAAATATCTGTCCGCTGAAAAAGGAGCTTCCAGTGTTCCTGAAAAAGTATCTAAGTGGATAGATAATGAACTGGCAAAAGTAAAGGCAAAACCGCTAAAAGACTTTGATTCGCCACAATTTTTTAAAAGGGGCACTGCTAGGATAATAGGCTATCTAAAAGGCTATGATGTGAGTTTAGGCTTTACCACAGGGATTATATACCTGGGCAATGATATTACCGGCGAAGATTTTCCAGTTGTAGTTCAAATTCACCCAGATGGCCGATTTGAAGCAGATTTATCCATATCGGCCCCCTTATATACCACACAATTTGTTATAGAAAATAAAGTGATCCCTTTTTATATAGAATCCGGCCAAACCCTGGCAATAACGCTAGATTTGTTTGAGCTTTTGCAGATGGATATAGCGAGTTTATTTGAAAATAAATTCAAAAATGTGGACTTTAAAGGCCCCTTGGCAACCGAGAACCAGGAATTAATAGGTTTTGATTTTAGGGGTACAGATTATAATGAATTAAGGAATAAGCTAAAAACACTACCGCCCAAAGCATTTAAGGAAGAGCAATTAGAAAATCTAAAGCAAGATTTAGATGCTCTTGATGCTTATAAAGCCCATGCATCTGTGATTAAAACTGAAAAGAGCCTGGACGGAAAAACACAGGGAAAGAAAACAACTATTTTGCCTAAAGTCTATTCGGTTTTAAAGAACAAAATCCTGTTGAAAAATGCTTACACCCTACTGAACTATGTGAATGATAGAAAATATGAAGCCACAAGGGATACTACAAATGCGGTTTTAAAATTACCTGTTCCTATAGATTTCTATGATTTTTTAAAGGATATGCCTTTAGATGCTAAAAGTCTCTTAGTTTCTGGAGAATTTGGAGGTTTTATAAACCAGTTGGAATTTGCTGAACCATTAAATATCCATCCAAAGAATAATTCGACCCAACCTGAAAAAAGCATTTTAGAATACTTTGAAGATGAGGGCATACAAATTTCAAAAGACGAAAAAGCATTATATGCAGAGCGTTCATGGACGTCTTTAGAAAAAGCGAAACAGTTTTATAAAGAAAACCATGAGAATTTTATAGCATTTAGGGAAAAATATAAAGAAGAGCTGGAAGTTTATTCAGATAAATATCTTAAGCCGTTAAAAGCCGCTCAAGCTAAACCCCAACAAATTTCCATGGAAAAATGGAGGTTACGCGATTCTGTGTTGACCCAGGCAATGGGTTTGGAAAAATCCCTGGCTTATGAAATTGTAAAACTTAGGGCACTTAAATTTGACATAGAAAGGTCTAAGCCCGAAGTTGCAAGAGACTATTGGAAGCGCTTAAAGAAAGACATAAGCCATCCGTTTTTAATTGAGGAAGGCGATAGGATTGTAGAAGAATTATTTCCGGAAACCGGAAAAACGGCCTACAAACTACCTCCAGGAAAAGCAACTGATGTGTTTAAAGGCATCGTAGATCCGTTTAAAGGAAAAATAGTATTTGTGGATTTTTGGTCAACCTGGTGCGGTCCTTGTATTGCCGGCATTAAAAGGATGAAAGATACCCGCGAAAAATATAAGGGCAATAAAGATTTTGTCTTCATTTTTATAACCGACCATTCTTCCCCGATTCCCCAATATAAAAAATTTGTTGAAGAGCAGGAGCTTGAACATGTTTATAGACTATCTGATGATGACTACAAATATTTAAGGGAATTGTTCCAATTTAATGGTATCCCGAGGTATGTGGCCATTAACAAAGAGGGAGATGTCATTAACGATAATTTCCCTATGCATAATTTTGAAGGTGAACTAAGCGGAATTTTAAAAGAAAATAAATAATCCTCCCAACCACAATGAAAAACCAACTTAAAATGAAAAACCCAACCAAACTCCCAAAATACATCGGTATTTCCCTTTTTATACTTTTTGTAAGCTTTAGCTATGCTCAAAACACAAAAAATAGCAAAATAAAACTTCCGGAAAGCGTCTTTGGCGAGTGGCAGGGAAATACAGGAAATGGCGAATACAACGGACTCCTGATCCATCGCGATTTTATAGAATTCGGTTACCGCCCATTTATGTACCAGAACATTCGTAAAGAGCCCAATGGCATTTTCGCTTTTGAGGCTATGGATAGACAAAAAAACATTCAGCGTTATCAAATGGAAATTTTGGCCGAAGATTCCATTAAACTAAAAAGGGGCGATGATAATTTCCAGCTCTTTATAAAGCACAAGGATCCGTTGGGGTCCAAACGAGTAACGATGGCCAATGTTCCTAATAAAATAAAGAAAACCTGGTTTACCACAGATGGGGAAAATAATGCTGAATTTAAGGTAGAAGCAGAAAAAATATTTTTTAGGACCAAGCCATATACCATTGAAGAAGTGGTTCATTTTAGACCAAACGAAACCGGGGAATATCGTTTTATCGTAAAAAACGGGAAAGATTACCGGATGTTCTATTTTAAAAATTGGGACGAGCATTATTTGCAGGTTAGTTTTAATGGTGGTTTTGGGGATTTGTACAAAGCCAATAAAGATTATCCGGACTATAGAATAAATGATATTGAAGAATATTTAGCCTCAAAATTTCCGCAAGAACTAAGGGGGGATTGGTTAAAGGGCGACGGAAGCAATGCCTGGGCCTTTAGTTTTTATTACGACTATGCCGTTTTGGATAAAAAGATTTGGAGCTATAAAAGTGTAGATAAGACTAATGGTGCTTATAAAATCATTTTGGAAAACGAAAGAGAGAAAAAAACGGTTTACGCAAAACAAGGCAAAAACAAAACTGCAAAATTTGGATATAGTCCACAAACCCTCAAAACCTATACCCTCAAAACGCTAAATAAACCGGGGTTTACATTGCCCAATGATGTTGTCTACAAAGAAGATGAACTGTTTAAAATAGACTCCGCCACTTATTCGGGGATTATTAGGGGCTTTAACCCTCATGGCAAAGAAAAAACGGGTATGGTGTATGTGAACAATGTTTTTACCGGAAATCAGGATTCTCATTTAATTAAAATTCAGGATGATGGTAGTTTTTCGGTGAAATTCCCATCGTACCATCCGCAGCAGGTTTATGTGCGGTTCCCCAATTATAATATTTCGGTATTGGTAGAACCGGCAAAAGAGACCTGGCAGTTGATAAACGCACATAAACCGGAGGGCATATATTTTACAGGTGATATTGCTCAACTTAATACCGATTTAATGAGTTTGGAGTTTATAACAAGGGATTTCTCTTTTTATGACAAAGTGTTAATTCGGGTAGATCAGTTTTCTTTAGCAGCATATAAAAAAGAATGTATTTCTCAATATAATCGTCAGGTACAAAAACGTGACAGTGTATTAAAAACCAGGTTTATCAGTGACAAAGCCCTGCAGGTGTTTAATTTAGACCTGGATTATGGCCTTTACGAGTATCTCCTCAGTTACGACATCTATTCAAAAGACAGAAATTCTTCAAAAATTAATAGCGCGTACATGAGTTTCCTGACGCCAAAAATATATGATAATAAATTGGCGGTGGTTTCCAGCGCTTATAAAAGTTTTATCAACCGCCTGAGATTTGTGCCTCCAATGCTGGGCGAAATAAGCGTGGTTCATCCTAAACCAATTGAATTAGCTAAAATTCTTGAATCCAAAAACATAGCGCTAACAAAACAAGAGAAAGCACTCGTTCATGAACTCAAGAAATTTAGAAAAGAGAATGCAGCATCCTTAGAAAAACAAGAACAGTTTAGAAAAAAAAATCAGGAAGTTATAAAAAGCTATAGTTTTAAATTAAGTAGTGTTTATAGAAAGCTAACCGATAAAGAGAAGTCTCAAATCTCTAGCAGAGATGGTGTCAATATTAATCTCATTTTAGAAATAATGGAGAATAAAGGTCTGGATGTTAGCTTCACTTCAGAAGAAATAGCTGTGCAAAAAGCCCGAAAGGAGTTATTGACGGAAGAAGAGTATAAACATCTCGCGGCATACTATACCAAAGAAAATAGTAACGAAAGTAAAAGTTTTATCCAAAAGCATGAAAATATTATAAATGCTTATGTGCAAAGTGAGCTACTACAACAGCAAACAGGAAAAATAAGGGAGAACTTAGGGAATACCTTTAGCGCCGATGTTATTATGTCGCAATATATTTTGGGAAGTATGGGCCTTAATTTTATTCCGTTAAGCAAAACTGAACTTATAGCTTCTCAAAAAAAAGTATCTGAACCCTTTATTGCCAAAGTAATTGAAGTTGAGAATAATAGAATTAAAAAAAAGATAGAGACCAACAAATCTAAAATTGGTTTTCTTGCCAGGGAACTTCCAAAAACAGAAGCCGATAATATTTTTGATGCCATCATTTCAAAATATAAAGGTAAAGTTGTGTTTATAGACTTTTGGGCAACCTGGTGTGCCCCCTGCCTATCAGGAATAAAAAAGATGAAACCTCTAAAGGCAGATTTAGAAGGTAAAGACATTGTTTTTGTATATATCACTAACCAATCATCGCCAAAAACCGCTTATAATAATTTAATTCCGGATATTAATGGAGAGCATTACAGGGTTTCCCGGGATGAATGGAATTATTTGGCCGATAAATTCAACATCACGGGAATACCACATTATACCCTGGTAAACAAAAAAGGCGAAGTCATCAAGACTAAATTACCTCCAGTTTCACACATGGATGGGTATAAACAAATATTTAAGGAAGAGTTAAGGAAATAAAAACCCTTGACAAAGCAATTCTATCAGCTATAATCTAAAAAATGAATTAAATAATCTTGAATACCTCGACCAAAAATATGAATTTAAAAAAGTGACCGCAATTATGAAAAAACTTCTACTACTATTAATTTTTATTGCTTTTAACTTGAATGCACAGCAAAGAGAAACTGTAAATTTGAAATGGAAAATTTCGGATACCCTGACTTACAAAACTGTAATGAAAGATGTAATTTTTGAAAAAAGTAATGAACAAGATGAAAAGGATTCTCTTTCGAAAGGAATGAGCGGAATGTTCAACGCAATGAAAAAGCAATTATCCAACTTGAAATATGAAACAAAACTATATCCAGACAAAAGCGGAAATATAGATATTGCAATGATGCTCAAAAAAGTTGAAGCAGACACAACCGGAAGTATATTTCCAGTAATGGCCGCGATGAACGGAAATGTAGTTTTACGAGGAAAAATAAGTCCGGAAGGCGAAATGTTAAGCTTCTATTACAAAAGAGCTCAAAAAAACATAATTTCAGTATTATTTGAACTTCCAACAAAACCAGTTAAAATTGGAGACGAATGGAATTTACAAGTTGATATGATTGCTGTGGACCAAACCTTTAAACCAGACTCAATTTACAGGAAAAACCTTGTTCGACTTAAAGATATAAAAATGAAAAACGGAAAAAAAATTGCCATTATCGAATATGATATCGAAGAATTCGTTTCTGGAGATATTGAAAATAAAATGATGTCAATGTTTTCAAAAGATAAAACTGATAAAAAAACGTTTATGAAAATGTCTCACAAGGCAACAGCTGAATTTGATTTACAAAAAGGCTATTGGATATCTTATGAAGGCAATATGAATGTTGAAACTAATATTTCTATAATGGGGATTGGGGTAAACAAACGAACTGAATTTAAACTTACGCCTGAAAAATAATTGTGACAAGGACGCATAGAACCAATTGCGGCTAAATAGTTTTTCGAGATTCGATGTTTTAGCGAAATTTATTAGGAGCGGTCACAACCTAACAAACTTGTCAGCAACAGCCATTCTCGAAAGCCTTGTAACCCATTAAAAAGACAATTATAAATCATAGAACCATATTAATGAGAACGTTCAAAACCCTTCTATTGGCAATAAGCTTAGCCATTTCTTTTATATTTTGTGTAAATAAAGAGTCACAAAATAATGGTGAAAAAGGTTACACTAATGTTCAATTATTTGGAAAATGGGCTGCGGTAAGTTCAAGTGAATCTTCAAATAAGAAAGGTTCTAAAATTGAATCAATACGTTTCGTAAACGATTCTATTGCTAAAATACAACTAATAGACTCTGCCGGTGAAAGAATTATAAACGGAACCTGGGAAAACGGATTTGAAAAAAACTGGAAAAGCTCTGGTTTAGTTTTTAAATCTGATATTGGGATAACCTATTATCCCAACAAACAAAATAAGACTATTCTACTGTTAAAAATATTCGAGAAAAATAAAAAGATAATTATGAGTGGAAACGAATTGCAGTTTGAAAAAGAGTAATAACCCTTTACATAATCCAAAATATGACCGCATTAGCTTTAGGCACTCCACAAATCATTTTAATAGGTGTTTCCATCATACCTTTAATCGCATTAATTGATATTCTTCGGAATGATTTTCAGAAAAACGATAAACTTATCTGGATTCTTATGGTCATCTTCCTTAACATCATTGGGGGTATTTTATATCTTTTTATGGGAAGAAAGCAAAGAGTGAAAAAACAGGATTAGTTACATAGCTGGAATAGATTGTGAATGACTAAACCTAAAACACTAATTCACCTTAAAGATGTAGTGTTTTCGAATTTGTATTTGAAAAAATAGAACATAGGCTTTTGCTATAATATCCAAAATTCTTCTGAAATTTCGAAAAATCAAAAAATAATTTTACTTAACAAAGAAGATGAGGTGAATACCGAAGAGTTGGGAAATGAAGGTTCTGACGCACAAAATAAACGATATATATGCAAAAAGAGTATATTTATCGCTTTTTGTAGAGAGCAGATCCTGCCGGCAAAGATCACATTGAATATACGGCGTATTTCTTTGCTCCAGAAAGAAAGGAATGAGAACTTATTATTGACTCTCTAACCGCAAAATGATAATTCTGATTTAAATAAAAAGAAGGTAGGAATAATTAAAATTAATACCCCACCTTCTTTCAAGCGCTTTTAAAACCTTATTACTCTACATCCAACTGGGTTCCAGCTCCTGTACGTTCCAGGTTTCTAACTCCAGTAGAACCAGCTTTACCAGACATACTTAGATCTACAGGCTTATTGGTTTTCCAGGCACCCCGGGTAAAATCTGGCACTTCAATAGAATTCGATTTATTGGCAATAGACCATTCACTTAGCGGGGTTAAAGAACTCCAGGAAGCGGCATCATATACATCCATATCCATTGGCAACCCGTTTCTGAGGCAGTCAATTAAACGCCAGTCCATAATAAAGTCCATCCCACCGTGGCCGCCAACTTTCTTGGCCATTTCACCTACGCGTTTTAAAATCTCTGGGGTGTATTTTTCTTCCAGTTCTTTCATTTTTGCATCATCGGCTACATCGTGACCAAAGGCAATATGTTTTAAAGGCCATTTTTGAGCAAAACATTCTGTTCCGCTCAACATATGAATTCTGGAATAAGGCCTTGGTGAGGTCACATCGTGCTGAATCATAATAGTACGGCCCTTATTGGTTTTAATAAGCTGGATATCCATATTACCTCTCATATCTGCACCTACAAACTGCTTCAGCTCTGGGTTTTCTTTAGCTTCTTCTTCAATCCTTTTTCCTAAAGTAAAATCATCGGACATAATGGAGGTAAGAAAATCCATTTTATCGCCGCGGTTTATATTCATGGCCTGACAAATGGGCCCAAGTCCGTGAGTAGGGTATACATTGGCGTGTCTTCTGTTTTCTTCAAGGCGCCAATAATCTGTATAAGCACCATCTGTCATTTTATCGTCCTGCGGCTTGTTAAAATGCCAGTAATCCAGATCGTGGATATAAGCGCCTTCCCCGTGAATAAGATCACCAAAAACACCCTGGCGCACCATATTAAGGGTTAGCAGTTCAAAATAATCATAGCAGCAATTTTCCAGGATCACGCAGTGTTTTTTGGTGCGTTCTGAAGTTTCCACGATTTGCCAGCATTCGTCCATCGTCCTGGCGGTAGAAACTTCTACTGCCGTGTGCTTATCGTTTTCCATTGCCTCTAAAGCGATAGGGATATGCCAATCCCAGGAAGTTACTACATATACTAAATCTACCAGATCACTCTGGCACATTTCTTTATAAGCCGTTTCACTATTGGCAAATTCTGCTGCTTTTGGAAGTCCGGCTTCCTGAAGAATTTTTTGTCCGCCATCTACGGCTGCCTGGCGTTTATCACAAAGCGCGGTAATTTCTACGCCTTCAATATAGGTCATGCGTTCTACCGCACCCGCACCGCGGTCACCAATCCCCACAATACCTATTCTAACAGTATCAAGCGGTGGGGCAGCATAACCACTCATATTAAAATTCATACTAGGCTTGCGGCTCGCGGCGGCTTTTATTTGAGCTAGTTTTTCTTCACTACTACAAGAGGATAACATAGATCCGGTTGCGATTGCCCCTCCTCCCAGAGCCATATTTCTTAAGAATGATCTGCGGTCTGAACTCATATTAAATGTTTTAGTTTAAGTTAATAGATGAAGCTAGAAAATAAAGTATTTTCATCTTTAATTATTTATTCAAAAATATAAAAATTTATTAAAAATTTGTGTTTTGAAAGTTTATATTTATGTTTTTATATAAAAATGCATTAAATTATTTTCGTTATACCTTATTTTATTAAACCCTAATAATTTAGAAACGTTCACCGACCTATTCTTATAAATAAAAGTGGAGAGCCTCAGTTATCTTCCTAACATCTACTACTCATTAATCTGTTGTAACTTCTTATGATTCAGAACATAAGATGACTTACAATTGGCAGGGTTAATTCTATAAACTTAATCATTTCCGCACTCAATATTATGCTGAAATACAAAAGGTTAACTTATTTTTAATTTTAAATAAGCAATTTTCAACTAAACTCCACAACTTTTATTAAATATAATGGGTATTCTCAATAATAAAAATGGAAGTATTTGTAATACATTTTAAGTTTTTCAGAAATAAACCGAGATATCAACCAATAAGATAATGTAAATGACGTACTTCTGATATCGTGCATATCAACAAATTTCGAACTTTGGAATGGAACAGATGTTCCCAAATAACTAAATTTCAATAGTAACTACATAAAGGTCCCTTGTCCAGAATGAAAATTTGTGTAGTAGGGAAGTATAATAGTAAGTAGTTTGATGAGTGATAATTTGAGTGAAATTAACAGTTTATTTTAAATGAAACCAATCGAAATAAAAAAAAGGAAATCCATCAAATATCTCTAATTGCAGACCACTAATCCTATTCATAAATCTTCATCATTCAGTATCTAATTATTTATATTTATTTAGCTTTATAAATAGTAATATGTTGTATTTTGATGTTATTTGACACGATATTCTGCAAAATAAGGGACTACGATGGTCTATAATACTATTTAACATCCAATTTTATAGAAACGACAATAGACTCATCAAATTTATTTGAGTGTAATTCGTAAGATAATACAAGCAAGACGAATGTAGTATTCCACCTTTTATTTATGTACAGGGCGCGATTTTAAAAGTGAGTGATAATTAGATTAGATCAAATCTATATCATTGAATTTAAGAAATAAAATCACTTGGTGTAAAACAGAATAAAACTTCCTTATTCTTTTCTTGCGTACAGATTAGCGTACAGATTCAACTTCATAAAAACACAAAACCCTCAAAATCGAATGATTAAGAGGGCTTCTGGTACTCGGAGCGGGACTTGAACCCGCACGGACGCATTTGTCCATTGGATTTTAAGTCCAACGTGTCTACCAATTCCACCATCCGAGCGTAAACTTTTAAATGAGCGAAAAACGGCCCCGAGGCTTCGGGGGAACCCGCGACCTCAGAGATATCTCTCTATTTCAGAGCGAAAAACGGGATTCGAACCCGCGACCTCCACCTTGGCAAGGTGGCGCTCTACCAACTGAGCTATTTTCGCAATATTAAAACATTGAAAATAAATAGAGCAACGTGGCGCCCTACTCCCGAGGACTCGGGAAGCTATTTTCGCGATTTTAAAGAACTTCCTATGTTTTACACACAGCTGCAATGCCATATTGCGGTTGCAAATTTAATATAAATCTTATAATGTCAAAGGCTTTTTATAAAAAATAAAGAAAAATTAGCGTAAATAATTTCCTGCTAATTTCTAAAACCCACATCCAAAAATATAAACAATTGTGGTTCAATATTTAAAGGAACAAAAAAACTTACTTAAGTACTTTTTCAAAACTTACTCTTCCCCATTTAAGCTTTTGCCTTATTTTTACCAGCCAGCATTCTTTTTATTTCATTGAGCTTCATAAGTGCTTCTACCGGAGTAAGCGTATCAATATCTATATGAATAAGCTCCTCTTTTAACTCTTCTAAAATAGGATCATCAAGATTAAAAAAACTGAGCTGCATTTCTTCTTCTGCCGATTTCTTTAGCAGTTCTCCACTATCTTCCATCTTATGAGATTTCTCTAACTTCTTTAGAATTTTATTAGCCCTGTGCAAAACCTGCTGTGGCATCCCGGCCATTTTTGCCACGTGAATTCCAAAACTATGCTCACTTCCACCCGGCACCAGTTTCCGTAGAAAAAGCACATTATCCTTTAATTCTTTTACCGATACGTTATAATTTTTTATCCGTTCAAAAGTATCACACATTTCATTGAGTTCGTGGTAATGGGTTGCAAAAAGGGTTTTTGGTCTTGCCGGATGTTCGTGCAGATACTCGCTAATGGCCCAGGCAATAGAAATACCATCGTAGGTGCTGGTTCCTCTACCAATTTCATCCAAAAGCACCAGGCTGCGATCTGAAATGTTATTTAGAATACTGGCAGTTTCATTCATCTCTACCATAAAAGTAGATTCTCCCATAGAGATGTTATCACTGGCACCCACGCGGGTAAAAATTTTATCCACCAGACCAATATTCGCAGCTTTTGCCGGAACAAAACCTCCCATTTGCGCCATTAAAACGATAAGCGCAGTTTGGCGCAGAATAGCCGATTTACCACTCATATTGGGACCGGTGATCATGATAACCTGTTGCTTTTCCCTGTTAAGCATAACATTGTTGGTTATGTATTGTTCCCCAATAGGCAATTGCTTCTCAATAACCGGGTGCCTGCCTTCTTCAATATTTAGCTCATGGTGTTCTTCAATCTCTGGTTTGCAATAATCTTCTGCTTTGGCTTGCTGGGCGAAAGAACCCAGGCAATCCAACTGCGCGATAAGCTGGGCATTTTGTTGCACCGGCTGAATATAATCGTTCATCCAAATCACCAGTTTACCAAACAAATGCTGTTCCAAATGCAAAATTTTCTCTTCGGCACCTAATATTTTGGCTTCATATTCTTTCAATTCATCGGTAATGTAGCGCTCGGCATTTACCAGGGTTTGTTTTCGCACCCAACTTTCTGGAACTTTATCTTTATGGGTATTTCGCACTTCAATATAGTAACCATATACGTTGTTATTTCCAATTTTAAGCGAGGAAATCCCGGTTGCTTCGGTTTCACGCTTCAGCATATTATCGAGGTAATCTTTTCCTGAAAAAGCTATTTTTCGAAGTTCATCCAGCTCCTCAGAAAAACCATCGGCTATGCAATTGCCTTTTAGAATATTTACCGGCGCATCTTCTTGCAGGCTTTCACTAATTTTGGAACGCAAAACCTCGCAGGAATGTAAATTATCACCAATTACTTTTATAGCTTCATTCTCACTCTCCAGCGCCAGTTTTTTTATAGGAATTATTGCCTGCAGCGAACTGTTTAATTGGTTCACTTCTCTTGGCGTCACTTTACCCGTGGCGACTTTAGAAATAAGCCGTTCCAAATCGCTAATTTGCTTAATATGCTGCTGAATTTCAGCTAATACCGAAGTATTAAGGAGTAGAAATTCCACCACTTCGTGCCGCTTTTTGACTTTATCGGCGTTTTTAAGTGGCAGGGCGAGCCAGCGTTTAAGCAGCCTTCCGCCCATAGGCGAAATTGTCTTGTCAATTACATCCAGCAAAGTTACCGCCTGGGCCGCCGTAGAATGGTACAACTCCAGGTTTCTAATGGTAAAGCGGTCCATCCAAACATATTCTTCCTCGGCAATCCTGTTAATAGAAGTGATATGTTGCAATTTTCTATGCTGGGTTTCGGCCAAATAATGCAAAATAGCACCAGATGCAATGACTCCTTCTTCTAAATGATCTACTCCAAAACCTTTTAAGGACTTGGTATTAAAATGTTCGTTTAAGGTCTCGTAGGCAAAATCTTGTTTAAAAATCCAGTCTTCTAAATAAAAAGTATGAAAATCTTCACCAAAAATCTTTGCAAAATCTTTCTTATATTTTTTCTGAATTAAAACTTCACTGGGACCAAAGTTTTGAAGCAATTTATCAATGTACTCTGCATTACCCTGGGCTGTTAGAAACTCACCTGTGGAAACATCTAAAAAGGAAATTCCGAAGTTTTTCTTCGCAAAATGAATGGCGCACAAAAAATTATTCGACTTACTGTGCAGCACCTCATCACTTAGGGCCACACCGGGGGTCACCAACTCGGTTACGCCACGTTTCACGATTTTTTTGGTCATTTTAGGGTCTTCCAATTGATCGCAAATAGCCACCCGCTCCCCAGCCTTTACCAGTTTTGGCAGGTAAGTGTTTAAAGAATGATGAGGAAATCCGGCTAACTCGGTGCGCTCGCTCCCGTTGTTTCTATTGGTACAAATAATATTTAGAATTCGGGCAGTTTTAACTGCATCTTCCCCAAAAGTCTCATAAAAATCCCCCACCCTAAAAAGCAGTAAAGCATCTGGATACTTTGCCTTAATGGCATTGTATTGTTTCATCAAAGGAGTTACTTTAGGAGATTTTTTTGTCGCCAAAATGTTATAATTTTATTTCCTGCTAAGGTACAGAATCCCATATTTTAGAAGAAAGATATAACTTACAAGTTATTCATTTTTTTTCACATTAACGCTTATACAATTTCGCCTATAGAACCCTTTTCTGAAGGAACCAGGCGATACACAGCCTTTGGCTCCAGGCCAGGCTCCCGCCGGTGAGAAACGTAAATTATAGCCGTATTGCTTTCTTTGGCAATATGATTAATTAATTGCACGATATACTTTGCACTTTTATCATCTAAAGCCGTGGTAGGCTCATCTAAAATAAGCAGCGGCGGATGTTTAATCATCGCCCGGGCAATTAATACTAAACGTTGCTCTAAAGCAGAGAGTTTGGTGAAAATTGCCTTTTCCTTCTGCTCTAAAGCCAAAACCTTAAGCCAGCCTCTGGCTATACGTTTTTGCTTATCACCTGGTCGCCGGTACAAGCCCACACTATCCACCATTCCCGAAATAAGCATTTCCAAAACCGTATCCCTTCTATTAAAAAGCTCGGTTAAAGCCAGGGAAAAATATCCTATTTTACGCTTTAACTCCCACACGCTTTCTCCACTCCCTTTTTTATTTCCAAAAAGATATAGATCCTCTCCATAGGCTTTTGGATTATCGCCAAAAATCATAGAAAGTAGCGTGCTTTTACCAGACCCGTTTGGCCCAGAAAGCTGCCAGAAATCTCCTTTTTTAATTTGCCAAGAAATATCTTTTAAAATTGGTTTGCCTTCATAGCTAAGCGAAACTTCTTTAAAATCTACCAGGATATCTGGGATTTCTTTAAATGCTAAGGCTGGCTTCGGAATTTTAGCTAAATTAGTATAAGTATTTTCTGAAGCCACTTTTTTAAAATTATTGCCGCTGTATTTCCCAACTATTTTTTCTTTCTGAATTTCAAAAATCATTGTAACAAAAGGAAGTAAATCTGCCTCTCGTTTAAATATTTGAATAATTGGAATTTCTTCTGAAATCTCTTTCAATCGCTCACGTAATTGAGCAACGGAAGCCTTATCGAGACTATCAAACGGGTTGTCTAAAATTAAGAAATCGGGGGTTTGTTTTAATTGATATTCCAGTAAAGCTTTTCGTCGTTCTCCGCTGGAAAACGTGCTTAAGGGCCTATTCCCTTTCTTATTGATCGCCGATTTCCCGTGCCGATAATCTTCTTCAAGATATTTTGTTAAAACCACTTCAGAAAACAACAAACCTTTTTTACCTTGAAAATCCTCCAACTCATCAAAGGATGAACCTGCCAATAAATCCTGAATAAATTTTCCTTTTACAGAAAGCTTATTCCCAAAAATGGCGATATGTTTTAAATTCATGTTTTGTGTTTATGATATTTCAGCCCTTCAAGCCAAATCTCCACGAGTTTTAATAGAGACGACATCTCTCGATTACGCATTAGCGCTCCAGTCTCCAGCGCTTCAATACTTCCATAACCCATAATCTTCGCATTATTTGAAGTACTCAAATATATCAACTATTTTCTTCCGAAGAAATAAGGGATAAGCTATTTTTGCTGCTATGGAGAACAGGAAATTAAAAAACAGTGAGCTAGATCGTAAAACTATAAAAGAGTTTAAAGAATCTCAAAAAACGCCCATTATTGTGATTCTGGATAATGTGAGAAGCCTTAATAATATCGGATCTGTTTTTAGGAGTGCCGATGCTTTTCTAATCGAGAAAATCTACCTCTGTGGTATTACCGCAAAACCACCACATAAAGACATTCAAAAAACAGCATTGGGAGCTACAGAAACCGTAAGCTGGGAATACTTCGAAAACACGCTGGAGGTTGTTGAGAAACTTCAGAATGAAAAAACTAAAGTATTTTCTATAGAGCAAGCCGAGGGCGCGGTAATGTTAAACGATTTTAATCCACAGCCCAATGAAAAAATCGCCGTGGTTTTTGGCAACGAAGTTAAAGGAGTACAGCAGAAAGTGGTCACTGCCGGCGATGGAATTATTGAAATTCCGCAATTGGGGACTAAACATTCTTTAAATATCTCGGTGAGTGTTGGCGTGGTGCTTTGGGATTTATTTTCAAAAATACAAGTCCGCTCAACTCCTAAAGGGGGAATTCATTAATTTCTTATAAAAATAAGTTATTATGCTAACTCCAGGCTCACTCCCCCTTTGGGGGCTGGGGGGCTTTTTGAGCTTTTATCTCCTTCAATATCTCTAAATAATCTCTCCGGTTATTCACAAAATCTTTTCCGGAAATATCTATAATCTGTACCTTCATACTGGTTTGGGTTTTTATAAAATTGAGGTAGCTTTTATTGATTTCCATTAAATATTCTGGCTGAATGTTCTGCTCATAATCCCTCCCACGGGATTTGATGTTTTCCAGCAATCTCCCGGTATCCTGGTAGAGATAGATATAAAGATCGGGCTTCACCAATTCTTTATACATAAGATGGAAAAGTTTGTGATATAAGAAAAACTCCTCTTCGGGAAGCGTGATTTGTGCAAAAATTAAAGACTTAAAAACGTCGTAATCTGAAATGACAAAATCTTTAAATAAGTCATATTGCGCTAAATCATCTGACAGTTGTTGGTACCTATCGGCGAGAAAAGACATTTCTAAAGGAAAGGCATAACGTTCCTTATTTTCGTAAAATTTAGGTAAGAAAGGATTGTCTTTAAAGCGTTCTAAAATAAGCTTTGCATTAAAGTCTTGCGAAACCATGCTGGTAAAACTGGTCTTTCCTGCACCTATATTTCCCTCTACCGCGATATAATTAAATTGATGTGAGGAAAATGAATGCTTGGGTAAACTAAGTGTTTTTGCGATTAGTTTTATTTCTGCCTTGTCCTCTACAGTACTTAAAAGTGAAGAGACACTTTGTTCTAAAAGTGGGTGAATTTCTCTGGCTGCAATATCTACCAATGGCATTAAGACAAACTTTCGATACTGCATTTGCGGGTGGGGCACCACCAGACTTTCAGTTTTAATCACTTTGTCTTCATAAAAAATAATGTCGAGATCCAGGCTTCGGTTTTGGTAGTTCTTAGAATCAGAACGCTTGCGGCCGGCATTTGCTTCAATTTTTAGCAATTTCTGAAGCACTTCTTCCGCAGTAAATCGGGTAGATACCTTAACACAGGCATTTAAAAAAGCATTCCCCGAAAAGCCCCAGGCCGGGGTTTCATAAACCCGGGAGACTTGCTGCACATCGCCCACTTCCAGGAAAATCTCATCTAAGGCGTTTTGTAAAATCTCAAAACGCTCACCTACATTGCTGCCCAGCGCGATATATACTATTTTAGGGAGATTCAAATTAACTGTAGAAAAGATTATTAAAAGTACCGAATAAATTTCACAGCAAATTAAGTAAAACAAAATCACATACTCCTATTTTTGTCGCAGGACTTAAAAAAATAATTTGACCAAATTCGCACTCACAGATCAACTAAAGGCGCAACGAATTTACCTAATTTTAGCCGCTTTGTTTATTTCTTCGCTGGTAGTCTCTAACCTGATTTTTCAGAAGTTTTTCTACTGGGATTTTTTTGGGCTTTATACTTTCGAGATTTCTGTGGGAATTTTATCCTATCCTGTTACTTTTCTTATCACCGATATAATTAGTGAAATTTACGGTAAGAAAAAAGCCAACCAGGTGGTGACAACAGGAATATTTGCTTCTTTATTTTCGTTATTAATTGTGTATGTTAGCAATATAGCACCGGCCACAGATTGGTCTCCCGTTAACGATGCCCTTTTCAGCAAAGTGTTTGGGGCCACGGCCATTGCGGTTTTCGCCTCTATGGTCGCTTATCTCCTGGCGCAATATATAGATATACAACTGTTCCATTTTTGGAAGAGATTAACCAAAGGAAAACATTTATGGCTTAGAAATAATTTTTCTACATTTCTATCGTAGTTTGTAGATACATTTTCGGTCTTGTTTTTGCTTTGTAGTTTTAATAAAATTGATTGGAACTTGTTTGGCTCACTTCTTTTAAGCGGATTTCTCTTTAAAGTAATTGTAGCTGGATTAGATACTCCTTTTCTTTATGCTGCGGTTTATGCATTTAGAAAAAGGTTTAAACTGAAACAAGGCGAAGAATTAGAATTAAGTTAATTATTAGCTTTAAAAGCTTATAACATAAAATAGAAAAATGAAAAAAGTACTTAAAATCATTGGATTTGTTGTTCTTGGTATAATTATCATACTGGTCGCTGCACCGTTTTTATTTCAGTCTCAAATAAAAGACTATGTACGTAAAACGGCCAACGAAAGTGTAAATGCAGAAATTGCCTTTAATGACATAGGTTTAAGCCTTTTTAGGAGCTTTCCGCAAGCTACCGTGGTGATAGAAGATTTTAGCGTGATCAATAAAGCTCCTTTTGAAGGCGACACCCTGGCTAGCGGGAAGGAAGCACTTTTAGAAATGTCTATTAAAGAACTATTTAAAGGCAGTGATGAACCTAAAGTTCTGGATGAGCTTCGGCTAAATAAGGCTTATGTAAATATTAAAGTAGATTCTATGGGTAATGCTAACTATGATATTGCCAAAGAAAATACCAGCCAAAACACTAAAACAGACACCACCTCAACCGGCTTTAGCCTTGATTTACAACATTATGAAATCAATGATTCCAGACTTAAATATATCGACGAAGGCCAAAAGTTAATGCTAGATGTCGAAGAATTAAACCATCAGGGAACCGGGGATTTTTCTTTAGCAAAAAGTGAACTGGATACCGAATCTAATGCTTTGGTGTCCCTTACTTTTGATGGGGTAAATTATTTAAACCGAAATAAACTTTCTTTAGACGCTTTAATACAGATGGATCTGGAGAATATGCGTTATACGTTTTTAGAAAACAAGGCGAAGGTAAACCAGTTGCCACTTACTTTTGAAGGTTGGATTCAGTTGAATGAAAACAGCAATGAAATTAACTTGAGTTTTCAAACCCCATCTTCAGACTTTAAAAACTTCCTGGCAGTTATTCCTGAAACCTATGCGAAAAACATAGAAAACGTAGAAACCAGCGGGGATTTTATCCTGGAAGGAAACATTCAGGGCATTATTGATGAAACCTATATCCCAAAAATGGATATAAAAGTAAGTTCTAATAATGCTTCTTTTAAATATCCAGACCTACCAAAAAGTGTGGAAGACATTAATATAGATTTAGAGGTTTTAAACAAAACGGGACTTTTAGATGATACTTACCTTACTTTCGATAATGTGACCTTTAGGATAGATGAGGATAGGTTTGCCGCCAATGGTAGTGTAAAAAACCTTATGGGCAACATGTTGGTGAATATGGCACTTAAAGGGAAGCTTAATCTCGCAAATTTAGAGAAAGCTTATCCTTTAGAACTGGAACAGGACCTTAACGGAATTCTTACCGCCGATGTCACTACCCAATTCGATATGAATACCATAGAAAAAGAGCAGTATCAAAATGTAAAAAGTAGCGGTACAGCTAATATTAAAGATTTTAGATACAGCTCTCCCGAAATTCCAAATGAGGTGAAAATTGCTACAGCCAGTTTAAATTTTAATCAGGGTAATGTATCAGTTCCCGAGTTAAAACTAACCACCGGGCAAACCGATCTTTCTGCTTCAGGGAATATTCAAAACCTAATGGGCTTCTTATTTACCGATCAAAAGTTGAAAGGTAATTTCAAAGTGAATTCTAATGTTTTTGCGGTAAACGACTTTATGATTGCTGAAGAGGAATCTAAACCAACAACCGAAAAACCAAAAGAGAACAAACCGGCAAAACCGGCAGAAAAGGTTAAAATTCCTTCTTTCCTTGATACTGAATTAGCTTTCCAGGTAAATACACTCATCTATGATAATCTTAAACTTAAAGACGCCAAAGGCACCATCATTTTGCGGGATGAAACGGCTACTTTAAAAAATATTAGCACTAATATTTTTGATGGCAGTATCGCGTTAAAGGGAAAAGTCTCTACTAAAGGTGAAACTTCCAGCTTCGATATGGATTTAAATTTAAATTCCTTAAATATCGCCGAGTCTTTTTCTGGTTTAGACCTGTTACAAGGTCTTGCTCCCATTGCAAAAGCACTGGAAGGAAAATTGCAAACCAACCTTAATTTAAAAGGAAACCTCAACGACGATTTAACTCCGAAGCTAAACACCCTGGCGGGAAATGCCCTGGCCGAAATACTCACAGCTAAAGTAGATCCCGAAAAATTACCACTGCTCTCCAGATTAGACCAGGAAGTAAAGTTTATAAACCTTGATAATATCAATTTAGATAAATTAAAAACACAGCTCACTTTTAATGATGGAAAAGTCGCCATTGAACCTTTTAACTTTGATATTAAGGGGATGAATGTGGAAGTATCGGGTAGCCACGGCTTCGATATGGATATGAATTACAATTTAAAATTAGACGTACCGGCAAAAATGCTTGGCAGCCAATTGGGAAGTACCCTTAGCCGATTGAGTGGCGAGGAACTTCAAAATACTTCGGTAGCTTTACCTATTGGGTTAAACGGAACTTTTCAAAATCCGCAGATAAAGATCAATATGGAGCAGGCAATCACCGATCTTACTCAGCGCATTGTTGCAAAACAGAAGGATGATCTTAAAAAACGCGGCCAGGATGCTATAAAAGATATTATCAATAAAAACCTGGGGCAAAAAGAAGACACCACTGCTGTTAACGATTCAATTAAAAGTCCCGAACAACCCAAAACCCAGGAAGAACAGGTTAAAGATGCCGCGAAGAATATTTTGGAAGGAATCTTTAAGAAAAAAGAACCTAAAAAAGACACCACGGGGAATTAGAATAAATCCTCGTAGAATTCTCAATAGCATCTATACCGGGAAATTTTACGAGGTTTAATAAATCGTTTGAAGTTATACGTAATTTTAAATCTTCACTTCTGAAGAAGACTTTTTATAAAACACCTTTCCAAAATTTAAAATATGCTGTCTTAGCTTTTCGTTATCCAATTTTGAAAAAAGTAGTAAGTCTATTGTGTAAACAAGATCTAATCCATCCAGTTTTCTTTCAATATCCAATAATTCTGTGAAATTTATTTCTTCAGAAAAAATAGCAAGATCAATATCAGACCCCGGGCGATAATTACCAATTGCCTGAGAGCCATATAAAACCACTTTTTTAACCTTGAAAAATTCAGCAAAAACACTATTTATTTTGCAAACTGTATTTTTAGAAAGACCGTGTTTTTCAATCATTGTCTAAAACATTAAATTTATCTTCAAGATATTTAAATTCTTTAAAATAATGCGATCTTATTTCCAAGACGATATCTTTGGCCGTTTCTTCATTATAAGTATGTGAGGTTTTATTACGGCTTAAAATCATATTTATCCAGGTCTCTCCATTTTTAATTAAACCATAACCAAAAGCCTGTCTGGTAGCATCACGAGAACCATAAATATCAAAATTTCCTTTTTCCTTAAGAAAATCCTTTATGGTTTTCCAGGCCAATTCGTGGGTATATTCGAAACTTTGAATAAGTCCCTGCATCTCCAATTCACTTAGTTTCCGTTTTTTGGCAAGTTCTACCGCGTTTTCTAATTGCTGTAATGCTTTTTTATAGTTTTGAAATCGCTGCTGCCATCTTTTTTCTTCAGGTTCCATTTCACTAATTTACGCATATTTCTAAATTATTTCACTTCCAGCTCTACTACAAAACCTTCGTGGGCTCGCACGTTAAAAACCATCCCATCTTCGAAAATTAAATATTGTCCTTTAATTCCCTTCAAAATTCCTTCATAAAACGGAATTTTACTCAAATTGAGGGTTTTTATTTTCTTCGGAAATTCCAAAACCGGAAATGCTATTTCCAGCTCTTTTCTTTCAGGCAGGTAGTAGTCTTTTGCTTCCTCAGGAATAAAATTTTTAAGTTTATCCCTTTCTTCAGATAGATTCAAATCTAAAATGTCATTAGTTAACATTTTTCGCCAGTTTGTTTTATCGGCTACGTGTTCTTTAAGTGCTACCTCGGTAATCCCGGCAAGATACCTGTTGGGGGTTTCTACAATCTCAATCGCCTCGTGTGCCCCCTGGTCTATCCATCGGGTGGGAACTTGTGTTTTACGCGTCACGCCTACTTTTACATTACTGGAATTGGCTAGATAAACAATGTGCGGTTGCAATTGCGAGCGCTTTTCAAATTCCAGGTCTCTGTCCTCTTCCCCTAAATGGGCTTTACTTAACTCTGGTTTCATAATCCAATCCCCGGCCTGCGGAATAGAAGAAAAACAATCATAACAATAGCCCTGTCTAAAAATTTTCTTTTCCAGACTGCAATTTAGACATTGAAAACGAAGAAAATTAAGACTGATTTTTTTGTTCAAAATCTGGTTAATATTTATAAAATCTTTCTCAAATAAGAGATAATATTGCACTTTATCTGTGATTTCTGTTTTCATTTTTCTTAACACGCCTTCGTATCTCATCGTTTTTCGCTATTTTTATCCTAAGTTGATTTGTAAACTTCTAAGTTTAAATTAATTTTATCCAGCCAACCAAGCTGCAGCATTGTCAGCGTATAAAGATATAAAGAATAATGCCAATCCCATTAGTGAACTCTATTGCTTCGTGGTTTCTCAAAAAGAGAATTCATCAAATGGAGCTGTTTATAAAGTATCCTCACGAAGTGCAACAGGAGTTGTTAAAAAACCTACTTGCCAAGGCTAAAAACACCGAAATGGGTAAAAAATATGGTTTTGCAGAAATTAGAAACCAGGTAGATTTTGCTAAAAATGTGCCTATTCAGCAATATGAAAATTATCAGGATTGTATTGAACGCAACAGAAGGGGAGAAAACAATATTTTTTGGCCTACAACTATAAAATGGTTTGCTAAATCTAGCGGAACCACCAGTGCAAAAAGTAAGTTTATTCCCGTGAGTGAAGACTCCCTTGAACAGTGCCATTACAATGCGGGAAAAGATTTATTGTGCATGTACCTAAACAATAATCCAGAATCTAAACTGTTCACCGGCAAGAGTTTGCGCCTGGGCGGCAGCAAAGAAATCTATAAAAATAACGGCACCGCTTATGGGGACCTTTCTGCGATTTTAATTGCCAATATGCCTTTTTGGGCCGAATTTAGCAGTACACCCAGTAATGAGGTTTCCCTAATGGACGACTGGGAAGTTAAAATGGGTACCATAGTAGATGAAACAAAAAAGGAAAATGTAACCAGCCTCGCGGGAGTTCCCAGTTGGATGTTGGTTTTGCTGAATAATATTCTTGAGACCACGGGCAAGGGAAACCTATTTGAGGTTTGGCCTAACCTGGAAGCCTACTTTCACGGCGGGGTGAGCTTTGATCCTTATGCCCCGCAATATCAAAAAATATTACCCAAAGAAGATTTTAGGTTCTATGAAATTTATAATGCTTCGGAAGGTTTTTTTGCCTGCCAGGATCAAAACGATTCTAAAGAACTTTTATTAATGCTGGATTACGGCATCTATTATGAATTTATCCCTATGGATCTCTACGGAAGGGAAACAGAAAAAGCTATTCCTTTGGCTGAAGTAGAAATCGACAAGAATTATGCTGTGGTAATTACCACCAATGCGGGATTATGGCGATATAAAATAGGCGATACGATAAAGTTTACTTCTACCAATCCATACCGCATAAAAGTAACAGGTAGAACCAAGCACCATATCAACGCATTTGGAGAAGAGCTAATCATAGAAAATGCCGAAGAAGCGCTAAAACAAACCTCCCTGGTCACCAACTGTGAGATTGTAGATTATACGGCAGCACCTGTATTTATGAAAGGTAAGGAAAAGGGTGCGCACGAGTGGATTATAGAATTTAAACGGCCACCCCAGGATTTTGATAAATTCATCAAAGAATTAGATCTGGCTCTACAACAGGTGAATAGCGATTATGAAGCCAAAAGGTATAATAATATGACGCTTAATTTACCCAAAATCCATCAGGCACGTGAAAAGCTATTTTATGACTGGCTTAAAAAACATGATAAATTAGGCGGACAACATAAAATCCCCAGACTTTCCAATTCCAGAAATTATGTTGAAGAATTATTAGAAATGAACAATTGACTTCCTCAACTTACGACAAAGAATACTTTTCTGGCATAATACATTAAGACAAAAAAAATAAAAAGACCTCACAGGTTTTAAAAACCTGTGAGGTCTCTTATAATAAGGGCTTTTAGTCACAAAAACCATAATAAAATGATTGTGTAAGCAATATTATTCTTTGGGATTACTTAGAAATTCATTTTATTTTTAAAGCGTTTTCGCTACTCTATCGACTACTTTAATAGTAGTATCCAGATCTTCGTAAGAAAGGGCATCGCTAATAAACCAGGTTTCAAAAGCACTGGGTGCGATATAAATACCATTTTCTAACATTCCGTGGAAAAATTTGTTGAAAGTCCCCAGGCCTGCAGAATTTGCCGCCGACTCAAAATCGGTTACCGGCTCTTTTCCAAAGTGCACCGAAATCATAGAGCCTATTCTATTTATAGTGAAATCTACGTTATTTGCGCTAAGTGCTTTTTCCATTCCTTCGTGCAGATATTTGGTCTTTTTATCGATGCTTTCAAAAATCCCCCTGTTATTATCAAGTTCGGTCAGCATCGCTAAACCGGCCGCCATTGCCAAAGGATTTCCACTCAAAGTACCCGCCTGATAAACCGGGCCAACCGGTGCCAGATAATCCATAATTTCATTTCGCGCTGCAAAAGCCCCCACGGGAAGCCCGCCACCAATCACTTTTCCGAAGCAGGCGATATCGGCATTTACATTTAACCGCTCCTGCACTCCACCCGGTGCAAGCCTAAAACCAGACATTACTTCATCAAAAATCAATAATGTATTGTTGGCGTCACATAACTCTCTAAGGCCTTCTAAAAAGCCGTTAGCCGGAGGAATACATCCCATATTTCCTGGAACCGGTTCTACAATTATACAGGCGATGTCATCTTTATTGGCATCCAGCAAAGCTTCTACACTAGCTAAATCATTATATTTTGCCAATAAAGTATCTTTTGCCGTTCCCTGGGTCACCCCAGGACTATTAGGTGTGCCAAAAGTAACAGCACCACTCCCCGCCTGGATTAAAAACGAATCACTATGCCCGTGGTAACAGCCTGCAAATTTAATTATTTTCTCTTTTCCGGTAAAACCTCGAGCCAGGCGCACCGCACTCATCGTAGCCTCGGTCCCGGAATTTACCATTCTAATTTTATCGATATTGGGAACCATTTTTACGGCCAGCTCGGCTATTTTGGTTTCAATCTCTGTGGGTGTCCCAAATGAAGTTCCTTTCTTGGCGATGTCAATTACGGCATCAATTACCGGTTTATGGGCGTGACCTAAAATTAACGGTCCCCAGGAATTAATATAATCAATCAACTTGTTGCCGTCTTCATCGAACAAATAAGCACCTTCAGCCTTTTTTATAAACACCGGGTCTCCGCCTACTGCTTTAAATGCCCTTACCGGGGAATTTACGCCACCGGGAATTACTTTTTGTGCCGAAGCGAACAATTCGCTACTTCTCTTATACTCCATAATTATTGTTCTTGTGAGATAATAACCAACAGTTGCCCTACAGCAAGGTTGGTATCCCTTAGATTATTAAATCGTTGTAATTTTTCTACCGTTGTATTGTGTTTCTTTGCTATACCGTAAAGCGTATCACCTTTTTTCACTCTATAAGTAATAGAATTAGGCGATTCGGGAGACTCTGGCGTATAAGCATAATCTGGGGTGGGACGTTTTAAAACTTCCGCATCAAACCTGTATAACTCATAGCGCTTGATTAATCCAATTAATTTATCGGGGTATCGCCTGTCTGTCGCATAACCGGCTTTTCTTAAACCCTTTGCCCAGCCTTTAAAATCATCTTTGTCCAAATCAAAAAGACTGGCATATCGTTTTCTTTCAGTAAGAAAAAGCGAGTGATCCCGGTAGGAATAACGGGCGTCTTTATATTTTCTAAAACATTCCCCCCGCCGGTCGTCATCGTGATAAACCCTACCGCCTTTCCAGTCGTGACATTTTATCCCAAAGTGATTGTTAGCCCGCAACGTTAAATCTCCTTTCCCACCGCCAGATTCTAAAATCCCCTGGGCCAAAGTGATACTTGCCGGCACATCATATAGTCGCATTTCTTCCATAGCCACCGCAGCAAAATCCCTTATATAATCTTCTACGGTATAAAGTCTTGGATTTACAGGTGGTAATTTGGGCTCGCCTCCCAATGGTTTAATATTTTCGAGGTTTCTGGTGTTAGAAGTTCGGGAAATATCGGCGTTTTTCTTTTTGGTTACCACCTTTTTTTTACTTCCGCAGGAAATGGCAAAAACCCCCAGAAAAATTAAAACCAATACTCTCGGGCCAATCTTAAACCCACTGTTGGAAAACAAAAACCGGTTAATGTTCATATTAATCAGTAATTAAGTGCATATTTTTCTTTTTCAAAAAGCTGTTCATTCCGGCAATTCCCTGTAATCCTCCGGTATGGATTCCCAGAATTTTACTCCCCGCCGGGAAATATCCTGCTTTTATCAGGTCAAAAATACCAAAAACTAATTTCCCAGTATAAATGGGGTCCAATTGAATCTGGTATTCTTCCTTAAAATTATTTATAAATTCAATTAAATGTGCATCTACTTTAGCATAACCGCCAAAATGATACTTTAGTATTAACTCCCAATTATTTTTACTGCTGAATTTCTTTATTTCTTCGGAAAGAAAATCTCCTTTCAGCGCGGGAAAACCAAGAACTTTTTGGTTTTTACCGGAAGCATTGATTATGCCCGAAATTGTTCCGCCCGTTCCTACTGAAGTCGCTATAAAATCGAATTCCTTATCATTTTCGGTTAAAATCTCCCCGCAACCTTTTACAGCTAAAGCGTTTGTACCGCCTTCCGGCACCAGGTAAAATGTTCCAAATTCTTCCTTTAATTCCTGCAAAAATGATGCAGTTTCCTTTTCACGATATTTACTTCTTGTAACAAATTTGAATTGCATTCCGCAGGAATCAGCAAACTTTAAGGTGGAATTTTGTGCCAGGGTTTTTGTTAAATTTCCTCCTAACTCTTCTCCCCTAATCACACCAATCGTATTTAGACCTGCAATCTTTCCGGCGGCAGCGGTAGCAGCTATGTGGTTGGAATAGGCGCCTCCAAAAGTGAGCAGGTTTTGGTGCCCCTGTTCAAGTGCTTCAGCAATATTATACTTTAATTTTCTAAATTTATTACCGGAAACTTCCGGATGCAACAAATCTTCTCGTTTTAGAAAAAAAGAAATATCGTTGGGGAATTCAGCAATAAACTGATTTTTAGTTATTTTTTCAGCAATATTGAGAAAATTTGCCATAATGCAAATATCTAAAATCAAAACTTACTTACCTATAGAAACTGTAAAAATGCCCAAAAACGGCGTTCTTCCAGGTAATTCTCTTTCATTTCCTGGGTGTAGGCTTCGCGTTCAAAACTAATATTCTTATAAGCCAGAAATCTATCTTTATATTGTAACCATCGCAGCAAATATTCGGTAAAATACCACAGGTAAAACGGAATGATGAGCAATTCCAGTTGTTGCTGAAGATGGATTTTTTCGTGATTAATAAAAGTAAAGTCCTCTTTGAGTTCCTTGTTTTTTACAATGACAAAAGGCCAAACACTGGCACCCGAGATGGATTTGCCAAGCAAATATTTGTTCACAATTAGAATCACGGCTTGAAGATAAGAAATTGTACTTTTGTGCTATGAGTTTTTTTAAGAAAAAAATCCCTTTAGAAGAGGGTGACTATTATTTAACGCCAGAAGGTTATAAATGTTTTACCGCCCAATATCATCTAAAACGAGGCTATTGTTGCGAAAGTGGCTGTCGCCATTGTCCGTATGGATTTAATAAGAAAACCGGGCGACAGGAGTAATGTGTTTTTAAAGCCGTTGCGTTTAGTAGCGTAAAAACTATATTCTAAATCAATAACGTCCTAAATAATTAAAGAACTAAACAATTCGTAAAAAACTTCTCGACTGCGCTATCCTTGATGAAATTTTTAATATATTAATTTTGAGACACTTAAAAACTTAAAAATATAATAATTTTTTTGAGATTTTAAATAAAAATGACAAACAAAAAAAACGCAACCACCCCTTCTTCAGCAAAGCTGAATTCATCCCCTCCTTGCCAAGTAGGGGAGCAGGCTTATCGAGTGAGTTAGGTGAATTGAAAGCGCTCCTTCCCTTCGAAGGGAAGGTGGCTTCTTCTGCGATAGCGGAAGAAGTCGGAAGGGTTGATATATGATAGAATTTAGGTAGATTTAATCAGTTAATAACAGTTTTTCTAAGCTTAAAAATCATTGAATCTCTAAATATTCGTGGATTCGTGGCAACCTTTTTTTAACACAGAAAACCCCAAAAAAGGAAATTGAAAAAGCGACCAAACTAATGAATAAATATTTTGAATCTAAAAATAAAAAACGATGAAAACATATTCATTTGACAAGGTAAAAGATAAGTACATCGGGAAAAAAGGAACAGCAGAAAGAGACGCCTATGATAACGAATTACGACTTGATTTGCTTGGGGAAGCCATAAAACAAGCTCGAAAAGAAAGAAAATTAACCCAAACTCAACTTGGTGAATTGGTAGGAGTTAAAAAAGCTCAAATCTCTAAAATCGAAAATAATTTAACCGATGTCAGGTTTAAAACGATCTTAAAAGTATTTAGAGCTTTAAACGCAAAAATTAATTTTAACGTAGAATTGTTGAATCAAAAAATCGAATTAGCAACCGATTAAAAGATAAAAAACAATTCTTTCCAGTTGAGTTTTTGATTCTTTAGACCAGAGTATGTCAAATTTAGCTTCCATATCAAGACCAGAATTCCTTACTTGTTAAAACTTCTCCTTTTTCGTGGTCTTCAAGTCCACGATTAATAGATTGAATTTCTTCTTTACTCAGTTCATCATACCACGTCTCTTTGGCGTTAGATTTTGAATCTATTATAGATTTTAGTGTCTTTAGCAAAGAATTATCATTGGTTTTGGTAATCGATTCAATGATTTCATATTTTAGTGTTTGAATATCCATTTTAATCTGCTTTTTACTCTTATTAAAGATACAAATGTTTATTTCAATTGGGAATTGAATTAGAACTTTTTCGTATTTCTGTCATAGAAATTAAGCCCTTACAATACTAAAAATTGGTTTAACCAAGAGCAAGAATCAAAAAATGATTATGAACATACATAACCTTATCAGCTAAAACCTTAACTTTTCCATTATGAAAAACCTTAGTTTTAAAGAAGAAATATTACAGGGAATACCCGAAGAGCTTCCGAAGACAAAAGAATACGATCCCGCTGTAAATCACGCTCCAAAAAGAAAATCTGTTCTAAACAACGAGGAAAAGCAATTAGCCCTGCAAAATGCTCTGCGTTATTTTAACGCCAAACATCACAAAGAATTATTGCCAGAGTTTCAGCAGGAACTGGAAGAGTATGGAAGGATCTATATGCACCGGTTTAAGCCAACTTATAAACTTTATGCCCGCGATATTGCCGAGTATCCGGGAAACAGCGTTCAGGCAAAAGCTATTATGCTGATGATTCAAAACAACCTGGATTCCAATGTGGCCCAACATCCCGAAGAATTGATTACTTATGGCGGGAACGGAGCCGTTTTTCAAAATTGGGCGCAATACCTACTTACGATGCAATACCTCGCCAAAATGCAAGACGATCAAACGCTGGTAATGTATTCGGGCCATCCTATGGGACTTTTTCCTTCTCACGAGAATGCACCAAGAGTGGTAGTGACCAACGGAATGATGATTCCGAATTATTCAAAACCAAACGATTGGGAAAAGTTTAATGCACTTGGTGTTACCCAATATGGCCAAATGACCGCCGGCAGCTATATGTATATTGGGCCACAAGGGATAGTTCACGGTACTACGATTACAGTACTTAATGCGGGAAGAAAAATATCTAAATCTGGCGAGGATTTAAAAGGTAAATTATTCGTCACCTCCGGACTTGGCGGCATGAGCGGCGCTCAACCTAAAGCGGGAAATATCGCCGGTTGCATCACAGTTTGTGCCGAAGTAAATCCCAAAGCGATCAAAACCAGGCATAGCCAGGGCTGGGTAGATGAAGTAATTGATGATCTCGAAAAACTAGCCAAAAGAGTTGAAAAAGCAAAGTCAGAAAAAGAAGTGGTTTCTATTGCTTTTGAAGGCAATATCGTTGAAGTTTGGGAATATTTTGAGAAACATGACATCTATATAGACCTGGGAAGCGATCAAACTTCTTTGCATAATCCATGGGCCGGCGGCTATTATCCGGTGGGCTTATCTTTTGAAGCAGCTAACGAGTTGATGACTAAAAATCCTGAAGAATTTAAACAAAAAGTGCAGGAAAGTTTACGAAGGCAAACTGCAGCAATCAACAAACATTCAGAAAAAGGTACTTACTTTTTTGACTACGGAAACGCCTTTTTATTGGAAGCGTCACGAGCGGGAGCCAAAGTTTTTAAAGACAAGGACGGAAACTTTATAAATTCTGAAACTACAGAAGAAGGAATGGAAACCTGGGCCTACCCCAGCTACGTTCAGGATATTATGGGGCCTATGTGTTTCGATTATGGATTTGGCCCTTTTAGATGGGTTTGCGCTTCTGGAAAAGAAGAAGATTTAGATAAAACCGATAAAATTGCTACGGAAGTTTTAGAGGAATTGCGTAAAGATTCCCCTGAAGAAATAAAGCAGCAAATGACCGATAATATTCAATGGATAAAAGGAGCCAGGGAAAACAAGTTGGTGGTTGGTTCTAAAGCCAGAATATTATATGCCGATGCTGAAGGCCGCATGAAAATTGCCAAAGCTTTTAATGACGCCATTGGAAAGGGAGAAATAGGAAAAATTATTTTAGGTCGCGATCACCATGATGTTTCCGGCACCGATTCTCCCTATCGTGAAACTTCAAACATTTATGACGGTTCCCGGTTTACCGCAGATATGGCGATACAAAACGTGATAGGCGATAGCTTTAGGGGCGCCACCTGGGTAAGCATTCATAACGGCGGTGGCGTTGGCTGGGGAGAAGTGATGAATGGCGGATTTGGTATGGTTCTTGAAGGAAATAAAGCATCGGAAGAGCGATTAAAGTCTATGCTGTTCTGGGATGTAAATAATGGAATTGCCCGTAGAAGTTGGGCCCGAAATAAGGAAGCGATCTTCGCAGCTAAGAGGGCTATGCAAATGGAACCAAAACTTAAAGTGACCATCCCAAATTTAGTAGATCCGGCGCTTTTCGATTCAAAATAACTAAAACTATTAACTTATGAGAATCTTAAAAATTACTCCGGTTTTATTGCTTCTGGCAGTATTTGTAAGCTCTTGCAGTAGTGTAAGGGTCGCTTCAGATTACGACAGGGAAGTAAACTTTAACCAATATTCCAGCTACGCTTTTTTTAAACCGGGAATAGATAAAGCTGAAATTTCAGATTTAGACAAAAAACGTATCCTTCGTGCCATTGAAGCCGAAATGCAACGTAAGGGTTTTACAAAATCCCAAAATCCAGACCTGTTGGTAAGTATTTTCACCAAAACCAATGAAAATATCAATATTTATCAGAACAATATGGGTTATGGTTACGGCTGGGGCTGGCACCCGTGGTATTGGGGCTCTGGCTATAATACCGTAAACCGTACCAGCGAAGGCACGCTCTACATAGACCTTATTGATGCCGACGGAAAAGAACTGGTTTGGCAGGGAATGGGAACCGCGGCTTTGGCCAGCGATGTCAACAAAAAGCAAAAAAGGATTAATGAAATTGTACAGGAAATACTGGCCAAATATCCTCCCGAAATTAATAAATAACAAACCACATATCTTCAATAAAATGCTCCTTCTATAGGGGCATTTTTAGTTTTATATAGTTCCTATTATCAATTTATTAGTTTCAGCATTATTCCTTACATTTATATTGAAATAAAACCACACACCATTATGCTTGATAAAATTGAATCAAACCCCATTTTAGACCGGCTCCCGGCACATCTTCAGCAGTATATAAAACCACAGAATTATGAAGATTACACGCCAATTAATCATGCCGTGTGGCGCTATGTGATGCGTAAAAATGTGGATTATTTAAGCAAGGTAGCCCACGAATCTTACTTAGACGGATTAAAAAAAACAGGGATTTCTATTGAAAGTAT
The DNA here is from genome assembly GCF_900129445.1 of Salegentibacter echinorum. Classification (GTDB taxonomy): domain Bacteria; phylum Bacteroidota; class Bacteroidia; order Flavobacteriales; family Flavobacteriaceae; genus Salegentibacter; species Salegentibacter echinorum. The sequence goes on along the minus strand of NZ_FQVT01000016.1, from coordinate 5,755 downwards.
CCCCAATATGTATGGCATGAACCGGATTCTAAAAGAAATTGGCTGGGCCGCCGTAGCTGTCGATGGGTTTATTCCCCCAGCGGCTTTTATGGAATTTCAGGCATTTAATGTGTTGGTAATTGCCAGCGATATTCGCCAACTGGAAAATATAGAATACACTCCCGCCCCCGATATTATTCACGAAGGTGCCGGTCACGCCCCAATTATCGCTAATCCTGAATATGCAGAATATCTTAGACGTTTTGGGGAAATTGGCTGTAAAGCGATCTCCAGCGCAAAAGATTATGAAATGTATGAGGCCATTAGACACCTTTCCATTATAAAAGAAGCCGAAGATACTCCCGAAGCTGAAATTGAAGCGGCCGAGAAAAAAGTAGATTACCTGCAAAACAATATGGGTGTTCCCAGCGAAATGGCGCAAATTAGAAATTTGCATTGGTGGACGGTAGAATATGGATTAATTGGCACTTTGGAAAATCCTAAAATCTATGGCGCAGGCTTATTATCTTCTATTGGAGAAAGTGCCTCGTGTTTGACAGAAAAAGTCGAAAAACGACCTTATTCCATTGAAGCTTGCGCACAGGAGTTTGATATTACCAAGCCTCAACCCCAGCTTTATGTAACCCCAGATTTTGCCCATTTAAGTTTGGTTTTGGAAGAATTTGCAAATAAGATGGCCCTGAGAAAAGGTGGACTGGAAGGCGTTCAGAAATTAATCGATTCCAAGAATTTAGGCACAGTAGAATTAAGCACTGGTTTGCAAATTTCAGGAGACTTTTCGCGGGTAATAGCGCACCAGGGGAAACCTATTTATATCCAGACTTCGGGAAAAACCGCACTTTCCCACCGCGAAAAAGAATTAGTTGGACACGGTATTAACAACCATCCTGAAGGTTTCAGTTCTCCCATTGGGCGTTTAAAAGGCATTAATCTGGCCATAGAAGATATGAGTCCGCGGGACTTGAGAGCTTACGATATTTATGAAAGCGAAAAGATAGCTTTTGAATTTGAAGGGGGAGTTTTAGTGAAAGGAGAAATTATTACCGGCACCAGGAATCTACAGGGAAAAATTATTCTCATTAGCCTTAAAAACTGTACGGTCACTTTTGGCGAGGAAATACTCTTTAAACCCGAATGGGGCCAGTATGATATGGCGATTGGGAAAGAAGTGATTTCGGCTTTTGCCGGCCCGGCAGATAATCTTTCTTTCGATTTAATAAATCATAAAACCTCCAGTAGTACTATTAAAAGCAAATCTAGTCCCGAGCGGGAAGAGTTGGCGTCCCTGTATGCTTCAGTAAGGAATATTAGCGAAGGGAAAAACGCAAAATTCTCTTTAGATGCAGCCCTGGAGCTGGTTAAAAAACACCACCCAAAAGACTGGTTGCTTTCGGTAGAAATTTATGAATTAAGTCTGGGTAAAGACCAGAAACTAGCAAAAGCTGTCTTGAACCACCTGGAAGAAGTAAAAGTACAAAGACCTAAAATCGCCCATTTAATTGAAGATGGTATTAGTTTAATTGAAAGTAAACAAAAGGTTTAATCATTTTTAGTAAATAACCATCATTGTCCCGTAAAAACAAAATTTTTCAGTTACTTACAATTTAGTCTTTTCTCTTTTTCCTTGCAGTGAAGCGTCCCGTTATGGATATCGGGATTGGTTCTTTAACCGCACAATAGTAATAAATAACTTAAAGTTTTATCCTTTCCAATTCTTCAGAATTCTGAAAATCCTGGTCGCTGTACTGCAGCGTCCAACCCATTGAATTCGTTAGAATATAGATTTTTTGCAGTTCACTTATTAACCTGTTTTTGGCATTAGAAATTAAAGGAGAGGCCATAACCTTTTCTCTAATAGAGTCCTCTATACGCTTCCTGATTTTATTGTGATCGTCAGCTTCAAATTGATTTAAATAATCCTGGGTAACGTCATAATATTTAATATCGGGATTAATTTTCAGCTCTTCTTTGGGGATATACGTTATGCGTACCGTTTTATTTTCTTCATCAATTTCGGTTTTTAATTTACTTAGATCATAAGCTACCGTAGCTGTAGCATTTACAATGATCAAAGCTTTTTTTCTTGCTGAAAAAATATCTAAATAGAATTTTTTAGAGTTTTCATAGGAATAAACCTGCGAGAAAGTGCCCTCTGTAACCACAAGTTTGCCTACATTCCTTATTTGTTCCTGTAACAGAGCCGTATTTTCTGCTAGCTCATCTTCACTACTCCCTCTATTCTCACAATATCGCACCCCAAAGACGATAAGTAGTACCAAAATAGCACCGATAAAAAAGTTCTTCATGTTTCCATTTTTATCAAAGGTACAAAGAATGCTTAATTAGGTTTCTTGAAACAGGTGCTATTGTTTTCTGATAATAACCCTAGACTGATGCGAAAACATTCAGATAAAAAAGTTTCTTTTTACGGCATAAAAAAAGCCGATTGAAGTTCAATCGGCTTTTTAAGAAACATTAAATCTTACTAATCTTTATAAAAAGTACTTGGCCAGCTATCATTTCCGGAATTTACATCTGGAAGGATTTTATCTGGATCCTGTTCTACCTTTTTAATTTGCTTATCGGTGCGGTGTAGGTAATTCCAGGAATTACCACGCTGCCAAATCTCTACCGGCAACATAACTTCTTCCGAAGAATTATCACTATAAGTAATATGAAGTTTTACCGGCATTGGAATTTCCCCTTCGTTAGAGAGGGTGATCACATAGTTACCCTGGTATTGTCTTACCCCATCTATAGAAATATCAATATTTCCGGTACCATAAAACCATTTTTTAAAGAACCATGATAGGTTTTCACCGGCTACGCTTTCCATGTGGTTAAAGAAATCTGCCGGTTGAGGGTGCTTATAAGCCCAGGCATTGATATAAGAAATAAATGCATTATCAAAACGCTCTTCTCCCAAAATATATTCTCGCAATAAGACAAGCCCGATAGCCGGCTTGTAATAAGCAGTCATCCCCAGGTTTCTCAAATTAGTGGCATCTGGGTAAGTATCTATTCCCTCTCGTTCTTTACTGGTAAACCATCCGTTCATATTTCGAGTTTTATCCAGGTTCGCGGGATATTCACCGTTATTAAAAGCTTTTGTACTATAATGGTTTATAAATGTATTAAAACCTTCATCCATCCAGGCGTATCTACGCTCGTTAGACCCCACAATCATTGGGAACCAGTTATGACCAAATTCGTGATCTGTAACTCCCCAAAGAGATTCTCCGGCACTCTTCCAACTACAAAAGTTTAAACCGGGGTATTCCATCCCACCTATATCGGCAGCTACGTTTACCGCTACCGGGTAAGGATATTCATACCACTTTTCAGAATAATGTTCTACGGAAGCTTTAGAATATTCGGTAGAACGGCTCCAGGCATCCTGCCCATCACTTTCTTTAGGATAAACCGATTGCGCCATGGCTTTTTTACCACTTGGAAGGTCAATTTTTGCGGCATCCCATATAAATGCTTTTGAGGAAGCAAAGGAAACATCACGAGTATTTTCCATTTTAAAATGCCAGGTAAGTGTACCTTCTTGCGCTGCTCTAAGTGACATATCATTCACTTCAGAAGGTTTAATAAGATAAACCGTAGAATCACTTTTTGCAGCTTTATCCATCCTTTCCCTTACTTTAGAAGACAATACCCTTCTTGGGTTTTGCAATTCTCCAGATGCTACTACAATATGACTGGCGGGAGCGGTAATTTCAAAATCATAATCTCCGTAATCTAAATAGAACTCTCCAGCACCAAGGTATGGTTCTATATTCCAACCCTCAATATCATCTAAAACAGCCGCTCTTGGAAACCACTGTGCCAGGGCATAAATAATTCCGTCTTCAACATCCAGTCGTCCCATTCTATCCATACCATCTACAGGAATTTTATATTCAAAATCCATTGAAATGGTAGCTTTGCCGCCATTAGCAGGAACAGGTTTATCAAAGAAGACCTGCATACGGGTATCATCAATAATATGTTTAGAAGATGAGCTTCTTTTCACTTTTGCCTCCAAATTGGTAATTGTATATCCACCATCTATATCGCCGTTATAACGGTTACCCTGTACCGGCGTGGTTAAAGTACCTCTTGAATCTTCCTTAAACCTATTTTGTTCCAGGTGCATCCAGATGAAATCTAAATCTTGTGGACTATTGTTTGTGTAGGTTAAAGTTAATTCTCCACTAATTTTATGGTTTTCATCATCTAAATTTGCTTTAATTTTGTAATCTGTTTCATTTTGCCAGTATTCCGGCCCGGGAGTTCCCATGGCGGTACGGTAACGATTACCGCTGCGATCCATAAATTCACTAAAGTCCTTTTGATTACGTTCTTTAACATCCTGCGCTGTTGCGACAGTACTAAACAAGCCGGCAATAGCCAGGCTGAGCATAGCTCTGGATAAGTATCTCATTCTTTTTTAAAATTTTTATTGAAATTCGTGCTAATTTAACCAAACTAAGTAAAAAAGCCTTATAAATATTAAATATAAAAGTTTAAAATTAGTGAGGTTCGGTAAAAGCAAAATAAATCGTCAAAGTTTAGTTTAAGATGAGGTTTTAGAGACAATATAATTTTTAGAAAATGCTTGAATGAGACATCATCTTTTTGATTCAGGAAAGTTTGCTTTTAACTCTCTTTTATTCCAGACAGTCGCTTAGAGTAGGTCAGCTCATTTAAATCCAAAAAATAGAATTCTAGAATACAGCTTTATGTAGAAAAAGTAGCTTTAGAATTCCTGTCATACATGATGATACTTCCCGCAACCGATACATTTAAGCTTAAAGTAGATTGAAATTTCACCAGGAAATGAGCTTTTTCAATAGCCTCGTTTGAGAGTCCATGATCTTCGGCCCCCAGGAGGTAAACACATCTTCGAGGATGTGTAAACTGCTCCAGGTTTTCAGCATTCTTTGTTAGTTCTACGCCAACCAGCATTGCACTTTTAGGTAGGTGTTTATAAAAATCTTTAAAAGTTTCATAATGAAAATAAGGCATTGCACCCACTGCCTTATGCGTATCGCAAGCTTGTTTCGCATAACGGTTGCCTATAGTATAAATAAAACTGGCGCCCATATTCTGAGCAGAACGCCACAGCACTCCTAAATTTTCAGGAGTTTTTCCATTTTGAATCCCAATTCCAAAAAATCCCTGCTCTAAATTGTTTACTATCATAACAGCAAAAATAGTGTTTTATAAATCACTTCGGAAAACAAGTAAATTAAAGATATTTCTTCTGAAATCAATACCCCTGGGGTTTCCAAAATCTTAAAACTTATAAACCTGAAGTGTAGGTTTTGTGGACCTAATTATGAGATTTTTTCGGCGAGAGGATTATAGTTGGTGATTTTCTTCGTGCTTTTGAGGCACACAATTGAAAAATAACATCGTACGGGGTTTATAAGCCATGACTTCGACAAGCTCAGTCTGACAGAAATAGTTCACCAAATTAGACTTAAACAGATCTGTGCTGCGTTTTTCGAAGTGCTCACTCCTACGTGAAGGTTTCACCCGTAGGTCACGCTGAGCCTGTCGAAGCGCTAATTCATCACAAAGTTTATTCTTTGGTTAACCAATCCCAACTGGCCAAACCAAACTATTACAAACAAAAAAAGCCTTTGGAACCAAATCCAAAGGCTTTCAAAAAAAAGGCGGTGACATACTCTCCCACAAATAGCAGTACCATCTGCGCTAACGGGCTTAACTTCTCTGTTCGGAATGGAAAGAGGTGAGCCCC
>NZ_FQVT01000005.1 GCF_900129445.1 Salegentibacter echinorum | reverse complement strand
TCGAACAAAAACAACGAAATATCTTGAAAATAGCAAGAAAACTCGGATATGAACTTTCTGAAAAACAGTTGGTTACATAAATACGTCAATGATAGCGACGTAGGAGCGCGGCAATCTTTTGTTGTAACATATTTGGTGTTTCTCGTTTTGTCTATTGAATACTGCGATTGCTAACTGGTTACGAGTTGCGGGTTGGGATGTTCTTACCGGGTCATCGCGAGGACGAAGGACGTGGCGATCTTTTGTTGTTTGTTCAAACTATCAAATTAACACATCTTCAAGTCCTCAAGTGACATCACCACATCACCGAATTAACAGATCATCACATTACCATTCACCCAGCTTGATCTTGCTTGTACTGTGAAGCAGTATTTTTAATTACTGCTGAAATTGGTTCGAATTCAAAATCAATTGCAGTTTTAATTTTTTCGTTGGCATATTTAGAATCCGAAAAAAGCGAGTTAACGGTATGTTTAGAGATTTGTCGTTTAAAACCGAAAAATCCGCCAATTTTTTGAAAAAACCATCCTATCCAGAGTATCCACGTTGTAAGTTGTTTTTCGGGGATTGGTTTCTCTAAAGCGGTAGCAGTGCTATCCAAAATTTCTTTAAAACTTTTATTATCCGAAACTAGAATATAAGATTCATTAAAAATTGGAGACTCCATAAGCTGTCGCATCGCTTTTACTACATCTTCAACGCCTACAAATCCTGCTATTTTTGGAAAATGATAATTTAAGCCTTTATCAATTTTTGTGAATATTTGTCCCGAACCTTCGTGCCAAAATCCGGGGCCAATGATTATCCCGGGGTTTACAATTATAGTAGGAACACCCTCTTGCGAGGCACGCCATACTTCAATTTCGGCTCCATATTTAGAGATAGCATAATCGCTATGGTCTTCTTCAGGATTCCAATAATTTTTCTCGGTAATCAAATTATTGTTCAGGCTACTTCCCAGGGCGGCCACGCTACTCACATAGCAGAATTTCTCAATTTTTTTGCCAATACATAAATTTGCCACATTAGCAGTACCTTCAATATTAACCTTTCTTAGTTGTTTGTCGTCACCTGGGTTAAAAGAAACCATCGCAGCGCAGTGATAAACAGTAGTAACATCTTTAAAGGCTTTGGTAAGTGCAGGAATATTAAGAATATTGGCTTCAAACCATTCAATTTTATTAAATAATTTGCTTGCTTCTTCCTTTTCTATATAATATGAAAACACCTGTTGTACCTTATTAAGGTCGCTGGTTTTCCTGTGAATTGCCCGTACGTTTTTGCCGGCTTTCAGTAAATTCAGCAATAAATGCGATCCAACCAGTCCGGTGCCTCCTGTAACTAAAATCATTTGGTAAATATATCAAAACGACTTAGGAAAAATAAGCATTTGTGGTATCTTTACGCCTATTTTTGAATAAACCGCCTCGGGACAAACTTACGAGGTTTTATATAAGAGATTATTTTAATTTCGTGTCATCCCTGGAACCGTTGGGGGCGGAGCATTTAATCTCGATTATCGAGTAAAATTTTTGGACTTATGAATACAAATTTTGTAGAAGAACTTACCTGGCGTGGCATGTTGCACGATGCAATGCCGGGAACCGAAGAACATTTAAAGGAAAAAATGCGTTCAGCTTATGTGGGCATAGACCCAACGGCCGATTCCCTGCATATTGGACACCTGGTTAGCGTGATGATGCTTAGGCATTTTCAATTGGCGGGACATAAACCTTATGCTTTGGTTGGTGGCGCTACAGGAATGATTGGAGATCCATCGGGGAAATCTGCCGAGCGTAATTTGTTGGATGAAGAAACATTAAAACACAATCAGCAGGCGATTAAAAATCAGCTTTCTAATTTTTTAGATTTTGGCAAGGAAGAGGATAATGCCGCGGTTATGGTGAATAATTACGACTGGATGAAAAATTTCAGTTTTCTCGAGTTTATTAGGGATGTAGGTAAGCATATTACTGTAAATTATATGATGTCTAAAGATTCGGTAAAAAAGCGCTTTTCTCCTGATGCTGCGGAAGGCCTCTCTTTTACAGAATTTACTTACCAATTAGTACAGGGCTACGATTTTCTTCATTTATTTAATGAGAAAGATTGTACACTACAAATGGGCGGAAGCGACCAGTGGGGCAATATAACCACCGGTACCGAGATGATTCGGCGCATTGCAAATGGAAAAGGATTTGGGCTTACCTGCCCGCTTATCACCAAAGCCGACGGCACCAAATTTGGAAAGACCGAGGGTGGTAATATTTGGTTGGATAAAGAGCGCACTTCACCTTATAAATTCTACCAATATTGGGTAAACACCAGTGATCTTGATGCTGAAAAATATATAAAGATCTTTACCTTTTTAGATAAGGAAAAGATTGAAGCCCTGGTAAAAGAACATCACGAAGCGCCACACTTACGCTTGTTGCAAAAAACTTTAGCTGAAGAAATTACGGTGATGGTTCACTCCCGCGAAGATTTTGATAACGCGGTAAAAGCTTCTGAAGTACTCTTTGGAAAAAGTACCGCTGCCGATTTAAAAGCACTGGATGAGGCTACTTTTTTAGATGTTTTTGAAGGTGTGCCACAAGCTGAAATTTCCAAAACCGAGCTCGATAAGGGATTGGATATGATTGCAGCTCTTTCGGCTAAGACTAATTTTTTAAAATCTAACGGAGAGGCCAGAAGAGCTCTTAAAGAGAATTCGGTATCTGTAAATAAAGAAAAAGTAAAAGAAGATTATAGTATTACCGAAAAGGATCTGATAAACGGAAAATATGTAATCCTGAATAAAGGTAAAAAGAACACTTATATTTTAAGAGCTGTTTAGCCCGAAAATTCATTAATCTAGCTGTAGTTTAATCAAGCTTTTTCTGTTGTAATGAGCTGTCATTCCTTCCCGAGAATACGGGAGAGGAATCTCTTTAGCTTTGGGTCAAGTTCTTCGCTGCGCTCTGAATGATAAACTAAGATATTATAAAGGCAGTGCTAAACTATAAGCATTAATGACGGCTAAAAAACTAATTTAGTAAGAAAATTTGTTAACTGATAATTCTTTTTGCTTTAAGGTTTGGATTAAAATACAAAGCCCCGTAAACGGGGAGTTTACGGGGCTTGCAACTAACTAACCAATCTAATATGAAAAAAATTCACTTAGCTCGCAAGGATTCATCATCATCTAATATTTCCTTGCATTAAATAGGTCGTGAGAAGTTCTAAAAATTACAATCTTTAGATATTTTTAACTATAAAAATTTGATTTTTAGGCTTTTGTTGGCAAGTGTTTATAGCTACAGCACGAGAAGGTTACAACCGCGAATATCACTGTTATCAAATCTTCCTAAAATTTCAAACTGGTTAGCACTTATTTTTTTACCCAAATCCTGGGTAGCAATAAATGAACAAGAGTTAAGATTGGCCAGGTCAATCACATTAATTCCGCCGGTTTTTCCTTTTGGTAGTAGGCTCAGGGGGTCTTCGGGGTCTCGTATTAAAAGTCGCATCCAGGCCGGGCATTCAAAGATTCCATTGCTTTTGGAATAAGCCTGTGAGAGCAACTCGGTCATACCATATTCACTATGAATATGCTTTACCCCAAAACCTGCGGCAAGAATCTTGTGTAACTCCTCCCTAATCATTTCTTTGCGCCTGCCTTTCATCCCGCCGGTTTCCATAACTACGGTATTTTGTAGGTTGAAATCGTAGTTTTCTACCAGATCCAGTAGCGCAAAAGAAACGCCCAGAAGTAATATTTTTTTACCGTTTTTATCCAGGGTTTTTAATTTTTGCTGAAGCTCTTCAAGATTGTTTAAATAAAAACCACTTTCGGGATGTTTGCTTTTCTTTATAAAGCTATCGGCCATATAGATTAAGGAAGAACCCTGGCGCTCCAGATAAGCCGGAAGTAAGGCTAAAATTACAATTTCTTCTGGGTTTCCATAAAATTCTTCAAAAGCTTTTAAAAAACTATCTTCATAAATTTTTAAATTGGATACCAAATGCTTGCTGGTTTGGTTGCCGCTGGTACCACTACTGGTAAAAGTGATCTCCGGTTTCTGATGCCCACAAACTATTTTTCGTTTTTTAAAAAACTCTATTGGAAGAAAAGGAATTTCTTCAATTCTGGAAGTATTGTTGGGAGTTTGTTTTAAAAGATCGCAGAACTCACGGTAAACCTCATTATTGGAATATTGGAAAGCAAAAACCTGTAGAGAAATTTCTTTAAATTCCTGTTCGTTAGAAATTTTAAAAATTCTTTCTGATAGCATTCTGAAAAATGATTTTAATGCGGAAATTAAAGAGAAACTAAAACTTGATAGAAGATATTATCTAACAACCAACTTTCGGGTGGCGCTGGCTTCTTCCTCTTTGATTTTTAAAATGTAGATACCTGCACTAAGTGAAGAAACATCCAGTTCTCTACCTCTAATCCTGGTACGTTGCACGGGTTTGCCCAATACATTATAAATTTGAACCTCTTTTTCTTTATTTTTTGAAGTGCGAATATAAACCTTGCCGTTTGTTACGGGGTTTGGATAGATGGATAATCCATCTATAGGGATTTCTATTTTATTCCCCGTGCTGGTAGTATCCTGCGCATAAGCCGCATTTGGTGCGGAAAATGTGAGGAAAATAGCCAATATGAAACTATAAAAGTAGAATTGCTTCATGCTTTCTTTTCGAGGTTTTTACAAAACTACAATAAAATTTCAAAAATCCTGCCAGAAATATTGTGCATTAACTCTTAATATTTTATTAAAAAAGGCTGCCGATGAGGGCAGCCTCCTTTTGGGCTAAATCAAAAAGTACTTGAGAATAATGTAGTTTGCTAACTATTGTACCCAGCTAAAAATGGCTACATCTACAGTTGCTTCAGTTTCATAAGCTTTATTAGGATTAGAATCTATACCTTCAATTTGAATGTTAGCAAAATCCCCCTGGTCTTTATCGGCTAATTCAATGCTTGTGTCGTATCCAGATAAAGAAAGCCCTGTAATGATAGCTCCCGAATTAGCTTTAAACTGCAGGGCAGTACCTCCTGTTTCTGAGACTGCTGTGAAATTAGTAATGGTAGGTTGCACGTCATTGCCATCAGCTTCAAGAGCAGTAGAAAAATCATTACGTGTGTGTTTCACATAAGTATTACTAAGAGTTCCATTCCATCCTTCAGTCCAGTCAATGGCATCATCCTGAAGATTTTCTACATAAATATTTGAAGCACTTACGCTGCCTCCAAAGAACTCCACACCATCATCTTCCCCGTTTAATAAGGCGACATTTTCAATAGTTGTACCAGAACCTACTGCGTATAAGCTAAGACCATTGTATTGAGAATCGGCACTAATTTGAGCTCCTGAGTTTTCGATGATTAGGTAATTAATAGATCCTGAATTATCTTCACTATCGCTACCCCCGTAAATAAGGTCATTAACTTCAGCCTTGGCATCTGCACCAGCTGTAGTTTCTGCTCTTCCTAAAAGAATAAGACCACCCCAAACACCTTCTCCTGAGGGTTTCATTCTTACAGGTGCATCTGCAGTACCCTGAATATCTATCTTACCGCCTTGTTGTACGGCAATAAATACATCTGTTCCGGTAGCAGTGTTAATAATAGTACCTGCAGGAATAGTTAAAGTAGCGCCTTCTGCTACGCTATAGTATCCTGTTAATTGATATTCAACAGAAGGATCTAGTGTCCTATCTTCTGCTAAAGATCCTTCCAATTTGCTTTCCTCTCCAACCGGCGGTTCTGGATTTGGATTTAGTACATCGTCATCATTGCTACAGCTTGTAAAAACAGCAAGTAAGAGTAGAGAAAATAACATTGTTAAATTTGAATTTAGTTTCTTCATGATTTAAAATTGAATTGATTAATAATAGTTAAAGATTAATTGTTAATTTTTTAAAATTTAAAACTTACTCCTAAGTTTAATATCATACCACGGGTATAGGAAAAGACTGTTTCGGTTCTTTCCGGGCCACCTATGGGTTTTATATTCTGTGTTCTTTCTATTTCGGGGTTAAGTAGGTTTTTTCCTGTAAACCGTAAGTTCCAATTATCATTTAGCTCCTGAACGAGCACCGTATTTAACGAAACAAAACCTTTTTCAATGATCTCGTCGTTATAGTAATTCTCATAATCCTTAACATTATTCGTAGAGCCTAGAGCGAAAATTTTACCCGTGGCATAATTTGCCGATACGTTTGCTGAAAAAGCGCGTTCCCAATTGGTTTTAAAGTTTAGAGCGGCATTAAAAATCCAATCAGAGGCACCCTGTAATTCGCTGGTAGTCTTGTTTTTGTATTTAAAAGTTCTTACCAGGGCTCCGTCCTCATTATATACATCTTTAAGGTCTTGCTCGTGCCACATTTTTGTTGCATTAAGGCCAAAATCCAGGCTATGGCCTTCTTCTGGATTTAAAATGTTTAGATCGGCATCGAATTCAAGACCATATACTTCCGCTTTTTCAGAAGTATTAAAAAATCTGAAATATCCTGAAGAGCCCGTTACCTGGGTTTTCTGAATAGGATCTTTAATTTGCTTATAAAATCCTGTTAAGGAGATAAGTTGAGAATTTGATGGAAATAATTCCCATTTAATATCCAAATTGTAGGTGTTGCTGGCCATTAGTTCAGGGTTGCCCTGAGTAGTTTGTGCTCTTGGATCTACATATGGAAAGGGAGATATTTCTTTAAATTCTGGCAGGGTGATGGTCTTACTTGCAGCAAGCCTAAGATTATTATTGTCATTTAAAGCATAACGGATATTTAAAGAGGGATAGATGTTATCATAAGATTTCGCTATAATATCCTCTCTGGGAAAAGTGTTACTAACGTTGTAGTGTACGCTTATATCATCTTTTTGGTACCTGGCGCCAACATTAAAATTAAACTTATTTACGGTATAGTTAGCCGAGATGTACCCGGCAGTAGATTCTAAATTCCCGGTGTAGGTATCTTCTCTTTGCTCATTATTTCTTAAGCTGCCATTCTCAACATTTTCCTGGTTAAGGATGCTATTTAGGTTATCTATGGAACCGGCGTTTAAAACGGTGCCATTGGGCTCATCCAGGCCAAAAAACTGTGAAGCAAAATCTCTGTCTTTATTTCTGTAGTTTCCTCCAAAGTTTAAAACCAGGCTAATGGAATCTTTCTTAATAATTTCAAGTTCATCATTTAAACGAGCACTAATTTCTTTATCATATATAGTTTGGGTGCTCTTCCTGTTTTGATAATTCCCCTGTCTGCCAAGACTAACCTGTTCCTCATTAAAATTAATTTCATTCCTTATACGGTTGGGTTCGTTGGCATCGATAAAATTTGCACCTACTCCCCAGGTAAGATGGTTTTTTTCTCCTAACTGGTGGTCGCCAAGAAGTTGGTTTACCGATAGCCTGGTATGACGTAAATTTTGATCTCTTACAAACTGATTTAGATTTTCGGCCTCATCGGTTTCATCCTGGGTAAAACCCTCCCCATTTCTTCCTGCTTCATAAACAATATCTGCTGTTTTGTTAATAAAAAGGCTTAAGACGCGAAGGGAGTGGTTGTTATTAAATTCATATTCCAAATCTAAAAGACCAGTGGTGTTGATGGTTTTCGAAAACCGGGTGGCATCGGTATAATAATCTTCCAGCGTATTGGTATTATAATTTTGGAATAAACCCTTACGGTACTTATGGGCTACGGTTTGCGCTCCGGAAAAGAAAAATTCAAATTTTTCACCAATTTTTGTACCGCCATTTAAAGCGTAACGATAATTTAAAGGAAAATCTACGGTTTGAGTGTCCCAACTTTGTTGTGTAACGGCATTCTGGGTGGGCATGTCTTTAGAGTAGAATCCAAAGGAAATCATATTGGCATTAGGTGATGCTTTAAAATTATTTACTACATCATCCTGGAAGACATTTGTGTTTATTCCAGTTCTTACACCTGCACTTAATTCCCGGGAACCTAGAAGAGACCTGGATTCGATATTAACATTTCCAGAGGCTTGGTCTGCAGAGTAGGAGGGAGAGTAAGTTTTGCTTATGCCCACACTTTTAATTACCCGCGTTGGAAAAAGACCTAAATCAATATTCTTTCGTTCCACATCATCAGAAGGAATAGGAAGACCGTTCATAGTGGTGTGTAGATACCTGTCGCCAAGACCTCTTACAAAAATATCCCCGGAAGCTTCACTACTGGTTACTCCAGATAATTTTGTGGTTGCGGTAGCAGCGTCTGTGACGCCTATTTTCGCCAGCTCTTGTGCGCCAATACTTTCTTTAATTTGAATTGCTTTCTTCTGCGCTATAAGCAAAGCTACTTCAGAGTCTTTTCTGGAAATGGTAGAAATAACCACCTCATTCAGGGAAGCTGCACTTGCCCCAAGTTTCGTGTTTACTTCAGTAACCTTTCCTGGAACTACTTCTACACTCGGTATTTCTAAAGTTTTGTAACCTATAAAACTAAATGCTACAGTATATGTGCCTGGTTCAAGATTTTTTAAAGCGTAAAAGCCATCAAAATCTGAAGTGGTGCCCTCGTTGGTTTCCTTAATTATTATATTAGCAAAGGGAAGAGGCTCACCTTGCATCTCCTTATCGCTTAATTTCCCGACGATGGCTCCCGTAGTTTCTTCCTGGGCCTGTAAAACTATGCTTAATAATAGTATAGACAGGGTGAGTAAATAGTTTTTCATTGTTTTCTTTAATTCTTTGGAGCAAATTAACGACGGCAGTGTAAAACTGCTGTTAAGCTGGAATTATGTGTTTATGATTATAATGTTAGCTTAAGGTTATCAAGCAATTTGTAGTGCGGAAAGTTTAAATTTATAATTATTTTTATCCCATATTTGAAGCCGTAGTGGAGTTTATTTGAGATGTGTTTTATCAACTATTTTGATGTTCACATATTATAAATACCTCAGAAAGCTTTAATAAATCAACTTAAAATGAAAAAGAAGGACATTAAAATTTTACTGGTAGATGATGAACCAGATATCCTGGAAATTGTTGGGTATAATCTAACAGGGAAAGGTTATCAGGTGATTACCGCCAATAATGGGAAAGATGCGGTGAAACTCGCAAAAAAAATAAAGCCGCAATTAATTATGTTAGATGTGATGATGCCAGAGATGGATGGCATTGAAGCCTGCGAACAAATAAGACAAATCCCTGCTTTAGAAGATACCATTATTACCTTTCTCACTGCCAGGGGCGAAGATTACTCCCAAATGGCCGGATTTGATGCCGGTGCCGACGATTATATTACCAAGCCCATTAAGCCAAAAGTCCTGGTAAGTAAAGTAAAGGCTTTGCTTAGAAGGTTTAAAGATGACACAGAAACATCTAATGTGGTTAAAATAAAAGATCTCATTATAAACCGGGAGGAATATAAGGTGATTAAGGAAGGAGAAGAACTGGCGTTGCCACGAAAGGAGTTTGAATTGTTATCCTTACTAGCTTCCAAACCGGGAAAAGTATTTAAACGAGAAGATATTTTGGAGCAGGTATGGGGTGCAGAGGTGATTGTTGGCGGTCGTACTATAGATGTTCATATTAGGAAGTTGCGGGAGAAAATTGGAGATGAGCGCTTTAAAACCGTAAAAGGCGTAGGTTATAAATTTGTTGTTTAATGGCTAAGAAATTTAAACGTTCCTACAAATTTGCGGTAAAGACGGCGCTCTATATCACAATTTTTCAGGGGGTGGTATTAGCTTGCTTTGCCTATTTTACCGGCCAATTTGTTCCGGGGCCTTTTATTGCTTTTATACTTTTAACCTATTTTATTTCATTTTTTATAATTCAATACCGGGTTGAGAATTTTATCTATAAACGAATCAAAAAGATTTATGATAGTGTTTCGCTTTTAGATGCAACTACCCTGTTTCCAAGCCAGGTGACTACAGATATGGCCACGTTAAGTAGAGAGGTAGAAAAATTTACAAAAGATAAAAAACTGGAGATCGAAAGCTTAAAAGATAGGGAAATATACCGAAAAGAGTTTATGGGTAATGTGTCTCATGAGCTTAAAACGCCACTTTTTACGGTGCAGGGTTATATTTTAACTTTATTGGACGGGGCGATGAAAGATAAAACGGTAAGAAAAAAATACCTGCAACGTGCCAATAAGGGAGTGGAACGGCTGGTCTATATTGTAAAAGACCTGGATATGATTACCAAGTTGGAGACGGGCGACCTTCACTTGCAAAAGGAAGATTTTAATTTTGTGGAATTAATCCAGAATTCCTTTGATCTTTTAGAGATGAAAGCTGCCAAAAAAAATATTAATTTAATTTTTTCTGAAGATTATAAATCTCCAATTCTTGTAAATGCCGATAGGGAAAGGATTCAACAGGCGGTTACTAATTTAATCGTCAATTCTATTAAATATGGTCATAACGACGGAACTACAGAGGTTTCTATTGAAGATTTAAATAAAGAAAAGGTGCTGTTAAGGGTTTCCGATAATGGTGAAGGTATAGAAAGAGAGAATTTGCCACGGGTTTTTGAACGGTTTTTTCGGGTAGATAAAAGTGGTTCAAGAAAAGAAGGAGGTTCTGGGCTTGGCCTTTCCATTGTTAAACATATTCTGGAAGCTCACGATGAGAAAGTCTCTGTAAAAAGTGAATTTGGCGTTGGCAGTGAATTTTCATTTACGCTTAAAAAGAGCGAGGTGGCTGCTAAAATCGACTTCTGATTTTAAATCCTGAAACCCCGAATAATTGGCTAATTCTTTCAGTTTAGCATACTTAAAATCTTTTTGTTGGCAATAAGGAGCTATTCCCAGTTCTCTACAACGCTTTGCTAGATACTCCTGCTCAAACTGTCCCGGGGTGGGGATTAAAAAAGCTTTCTTTTCTAATTTCGTAAGGTCCATAAGGCTGGAGTAACCGGAACGGCAAATAATAATATCACTCTGTAGTATCACCTTTTCAAGGGCCATACTGTTTAGGTAATTTTCAACCTGAATTTGTTTGTTTTCAGCAACAAGTATATCGCCGTTTATTTTTCCCCTCACAAGAATTATTTTTTTGTCGCATTTTTTCAGATTTTTTAAGAGTGCGTTTTCCAATAACGTTCGTTGTGGTTCGGGGCCCGATAAAATCACGGCAAGATCGTACTTAATCTCCAGGGTTTTATTTTGAAACCGACTAAGCACACCAATATATTTTACATTATCGGCGGTTGTTGTAGAATGTCCCATAATTCCGCTTAAATTTCGTTTTCCGGGAATATCGGGTATCCAGCATTCGTCAAATTTGGCGATATATTTCTGCTGAATTTTACTGCTGAAATAAGTAGTGTTTCCGCTTAAAACCCGATGTTGGTGGGTGATAAACACGCTTTTTACATCTGGATGCCTGCAACCCCAGCGATTATCAGAAATTATCCCGTTAAACTTATATTTCTGAACCAATTCTTCCACGAGCTTCTTTTCCTTGCTTATGGTTTTTAAAATATGCGGACTTTGCGCAAGTAATTTCCATTTTAAAAATTGTGGCTTTCTACTATAGAAGATGTTGTAAGCAGGGAGTGTAATACTTTCCAGGTGCTTAAATTCTGTTTTGAGTAGGCGCAAGGCATCCCCATTGGAAGCGATAAAAACTTCAAAATTATTTTTCTCCAGGGCTTTTATAATTGGGATACAACGGGTTGCGTGGCCTAGTCCCCAATTTAAAACAGCTACTAAAATCCTGGTTCTCTTCATCTGTTATAGTTTTAACCACTGCGGGATTTTTTCAAAGGATATAATCATCTCCCTATCTAATTGAATTAGTCGGGACAAGTTGTGAGTTGCCTATTTTTTACGTTGAGTATCATGCTGGTTTCAATTATCAAAATTATTATGACGAGCCTGTGCGCTATTTTATTTAATTTTACCCAAAATTATACATTAAAACGTGGGAAGTAAGAATAAATTAAGACGATTCAGAGAAAATGAGACTTTTAGAAATGTGCTTCAACCTTCGCGGGAAGAGCTGGAAAAAGATCAATTTGAGTTAAAAGGAAACTGGCGCCAAGACTTTTTTAAAAATGAAAACCCTATTGTTTTAGAACTTGGCTGCGGAAAAGGGGAATACACCATTGGCCTTTCCAAACAGGATTCAGAAAAAAACTTTATAGGAATAGATATTAAGGGCGCAAGATTTTGGCGGGGCGCTAAAACAGCTATAGAAGAAGAGCTGGACAATGTTGCTTTTTTGAGAACCCAAATAGAGTTGATTGATACTGTTTTTGCACAAGGGGAGGTAGATGAAATTTGGATCACTTTTCCAGATCCGCAAATAAAATATAAACGCACTAAACACCGCTTGACAAATAGTGAATTTCTAAAAAAATACAATCATATTCTAAAACCTAATGGGGTGGTAAACCTAAAAACCGATAGCGAATTTATGCACGGCTATACTTTAGGCTTACTGCATGGTGCCGGTCACGAGATTGTTTATGCCCATCACAATATTTATAAAAATGAATATTCACCAAAAGCGGTAACCGAAATACAAACTTTCTACGAAAAACAGTATCTTGAGCAGGGAAAACCAATTACTTATATTCAATTTAAGATAAAATAGGTCTTTTTTGGAAGAAACTAAGCTTTTTCTAATTACTTTTTTTGCAGCTCTTATAGGAGTAGTGCCACCGGGTTTGGTAAATATGACCGTGGCAAAGACCTGTGTGGAAAAAGGGAAGAAAAACGGATTGTATGTAGCCATTGGGGCGACAATAGTTGTGATTGTCCAGGCAACAATAGCTGTTTTATTGGCGAAATACATCTTTAGAAATGAATTTGTTCAAAATATTTTGCTGCGAACCGCCCTGGTGATCTTCATTATTCTGGGAGTTTATTTTTTTATTCAGGCGAAAAACAGGAAAGGTTTGCAACACCATTCCCAAAAAACAAATTCCAATAGTATTTTTAAAGGAATGCTCATCGCTGCTTTAAACGTTTTTCCTATTCCTTACTTTGTTGCTGTGGCCGGAGCTTTAAATATTGGCACGGGGATGAATTATCATTGGATTAGGGTTATTGTTTTTGTATTAGCAGCCTCCCTGGGAACATTTACAACATTATATTTCTACGTGATTTCTTTTATTCGTATTGAAAAACAAGCTGAAGCCATTGCTAAATACTCCAATTACTTTATGGCAATTTTAATGCTGGTACTTATTATTGTAACCCTTCTTAGGATCTACTATACTTAAAATTAGATGGAGCAGAACTTTTTTGAGCGGGTCTATACCGTGGTACGAAAAATACCTAAAGGTAAAGTAACTTCTTTTGGAGCAATCGCAAAATGCGTGGGCGCTACAAAAAGCGCCAGGATGGTTGGGTATGCTCTAAATTCTTCTAAATTAATGGCAGATGTTCCTGCGCATAGAGTGGTAAACCGAAATGGGCTACTAACAGGAAAAAGTCATTTTGGTGATAATAATGCCATGCAGAGCATGTTAGAAGAAGAAGGAGTACCGGTAAAGGATTTAAAAGTGCAGGATTTTAGAGAATATTTTTGGGATCCTGGAAAGAGTTAAGGCGGGAAGCTTACTTGTTTTTTGCAGCCTTAAACTTTCAACTTTGAACCTCTAAATCTTTACCAATCAAATCCGGGTAATTACTTCGTTTTCTTAGCTTTTACACTTATATTTGCATTTAGAATGAATCTATATAAGCTAACGCATGTAAAGTTGATTTTCACTGCGTTGAGTTAAATTCCCTAATCTGTAGAGGGCTATAAAAAGTTTTTAAATGAAGTTAGATAGGAAAGAAATATTAAAATCCCTTGAAACCATTAGTGTCGCAGGGGAAGGCAAAAATATGGTGGAGAGTGGAGCAGTTCAAAATATCATGACCTTTGGTGATGAGGTGGTGGTAGATTTAGTCTTACAAACGCCGGCGTTACATATTAAAAAAAGGGCTGAAGTTGATGTAATGAAAGCCATCCATGAAGAGGTGCACCAGAAAGCCAAGGTAAAAGTGAATATAAAAGTACAGGCCGGAGAGAAAAAGCCCGAAATAAAAGGAAAATCTATCCCCGGAATTTCAAATATTATTGCTGTAGCTTCTGGAAAAGGTGGCGTTGGCAAATCTACGGTAACAGCCAATCTTGCAGTGACTTTGTCTAAAATGGGTTTTAAAGTAGGTATTTTGGATGCCGATATCTACGGACCTTCTATCCCAACAATGTTTGATGTTGAAGCAGAAAAGCCTTTGTCGGTAAACATAGATGGAAAATCTAAAATGAAACCTATTGAGAATTATGGTGTTAAAGTACTGTCTATCGGCTTTTTTACAAAGCCAAGTCAGGCGGTAGTTTGGCGTGGACCCATGGCAGCCAAAGCTTTAAACCAAATGATCTTTGATGCCGCCTGGGGCGAACTGGACTTTTTGCTATTAGACCTGCCTCCGGGTACTGGTGATATTCACCTGTCTATTATGCAGTCACTTCCTATCACCGGGGCGGTAGTGGTGAGTACGCCTCAAAAAGTAGCGCTTACAGATGCCAAAAAGGGAGTATCTATGTTCCGTCAGGAAAGTATCAATGTGCCTGTATTGGGAATTGCCGAGAATATGGCCTATTTTACACCAGAAGAGCTTCCGGATAATAAATATTATATTTTCGGACAAGAAGGTGCTAAAAATTTAGCTGAAGACATTCAGGCACCTTTTTTAGGAGAAATCCCATTAGTGCAAAGTTTAAGAGAGTCTGGAGATATTGGTCGTCCTGCGGCCTTGCAAACAGATACGCCATTGGAAAATGCATTTAAGGAACTTACCCGAAATATGGTTCAGGAAACCGTAAACAGAAATCAAAGCCTGCCGCCAACAGAGGCTATTAAGATTACCACTATGGCTGGTTGCAGCGCTGTTAAAAAGTAATTTATGACAAGCGAAGAAGTAAAGTTAAACGTAGAAAAAGCCCTGGACGAGATTCGTCCTTTTTTAGAAAGTGACGGGGGGAATATTTCTCTTGTTGCTATAGAAAACGATAGGCTGGTGAAGGTGCAGTTAGAAGGCGCTTGTGTGGACTGTACGGTTAATCAAATGACTCTAAAATCTGGAGTAGAGATGACCATAAAAAAGTACGTTCCCCAAATAGAGAGCGTGATAAATATTGATAAGTAAACAAATTAGCGAGGAATGATCAAGACCGATATATTAATTATTGGCGCGGGACCAACAGGCCTTTTTGCCGTTTTTGAAGCCGGATTATTAAAATTAAAATGTCATCTTATTGATGCACTCCCCGAGCCGGGTGGGCAATGTGCAGAGATTTATCCCAAAAAGCCTATTTATGATATTCCGGGATTTCCGGAAGTCTTGGCGGGTGATCTTGTGACCAATTTGATGGAGCAAATAAAACCTTTTGAGCCAAAATTTACCCTGGGGGAACGAGCGCAAACCATAGATAAGCAGGAAGACGGTAGTTTTATTGTGACTACCAATAAGGGCACAAAGCACCACGCACCGGTAGTAGTTATTGCCGGCGGCCTGGGCAGTTTTGAACCCAGAAAACCCCCTATTGGTAATATTAAAGATTATGAGGATAAAGGTGTAGCCTATATTATTAGGGATCCTGAAGTTTATCGTGATAAGAAAGTAGTGATCGCCGGTGGTGGGGATTCAGCTTTAGACTGGGCTATCTATTTAGCCAATGTAGCCGAAGAGGTTTCCCTGGTGCATCGTAGAAAAGACTTTAGAGGAGCTTTAGATTCCGTAGAGAAAGTAGAAGAACTTTCTAAAATTGGGAAAATTAACTTAATTACCAATGCCGAAATTACCGATTTACAGGGAGAAGACGCCCTGGAACGCGTGGTGATTACTCATAAAGACCAGCCTACCGAGAAAGAAATAAAAGATACCGATTACTTTATTCCGCTTTTCGGGCTTTCTCCAAAATTAGGTCCAATTGCAGATTGGGGCCTTGAGATTGAAAAAAATGCCATTAAAGTTGATAATGCTTACGATTATCAAACCAATATTCCCGGTGTTTATGCCATTGGTGATGTAAATACCTACCCCGGTAAATTAAAACTGATACTCTGCGGATTCCACGAAGCTGCGATTATGTGCCAAAGTGCTTACCAGCGTATCTTTCCCGATAAAAAATATGTGATGAAATACACCACGGTTAGTGGAATTAACGGGTTTGACGGTAGTAAAAAAGAGGCGAAAAGGGAAGTAGTAAAAAGTATTAATTAAAACTATAAATCTCACAGTTTGTATAATTATAGAAACTGTGAGATTTTTTACAATTATATATGTCTGATATTAAAATAACCATTATAGACCGGGAAGGGGAGGCCCACGTGGTAGATGCCCCAACAGATATGAATATGAACCTGATGGAAGTGGTGCGCTCTTATGAGCTTGCTCCCGAAGGAACTATAGGAATTTGCGGCGGAATGGCAATGTGTGCTTCCTGCCAATGCTATATTATGAATTTTGAACACTTATTGCCAGAACAAAGTATTGAAGAGGAAGATATGTTAGATCAGGCGTTTTTTGTGGAAGATAACAGCCGCTTAAGCTGCCAAATCCCAATCACCGAAGAACTGGACGGCCTGGAAGTGAAATTGGCTCCAGAAGCACCCTAATCTTCATATTCTAGCTTAAGGGATTACAAACCTTGCCAGGTTTTAATCCCCTATAGCTATCGGGACGATGGTTTTTTATATAAGCTTTAGATTGCTGGAGTTTTTATTTTCTAAGATTTTTTCTTCAATTCCATTCCATAGAACAAGTCGCGTTTCCAGACAATCTTTGGCAGTTTCCCTTACTTCATCCCATTTCTGCTCGTCATTTCTACAAAGCTGTTCCAGGATTTTAAAAGCCATAGGTCCCTGTTCCTGCTGCATTAACTGTATGCGTCTTTCAAAAATATATCGGGTTAATTTAAAATCTTTCTTTGGAAATTTTTTCTGAATCCTATCTACAGCGGCAAGCAAGGCGCGGGCATTAGGACCTTCCCTGCCAAATGTAAATGCGGCCGCAATTTTATGGGTTCTTCCTTCGGTAATAGTTTCAAAAGTATTTCTTAAGAATATTTTGATGTTATGAGGAAGTTTGAGAGCCGCGATAAGAAGGAAAATATCGGTGCCGTGGGTTACCTGAAGCAGGAAATTTTTAATCTCTTCGGTATTGGCGCCAATCTGTTCCATGGCATTTAGGTACATTTCAAAATGACTTTGACGCTTTCCGAAGCAATCCATATCAGATTCTTCGCTAAGTACTATTCCGTTCAAGAGATATCTAATTTCAGGATCACCAACCGGTACCCAGGGCGTACTTGTTTTTGTTAGTTTTTTTTGTAAAGCCTTGAGGAGCGACATAAAATCCCACACAGCAAATACCTGGTGCTGCATAAAAATTTGCAAATCTTCTGGCGTTTGTATTTGTTGGTAGAGATTGTGTTCTTGCAATCCAGTAATTGTAGGCTGAAGCTCCCGCTCTATTTCATTTATCATAACCTCAACTTCACTTTTTGCAAAAGTAAGCTTCTGTTAATAATTCATGAAATTTAAAGATTTAATTAAAGCTGAAAACGGGATTTGTTCGCTAAAATTTTTCAGTTATTCTAACATAAGTTGAGTACTTCAGGCTAACTTAGTACAACCTGTCAATTAATGTCCCCCTGAGCCCGTCGAAGCGTTTCCGCAATTAGCCCGGAAGTGTAGGATTGATTGCCACTAATACGCAATTTTTTAGAGTGTAATAATCTTTAAACTTAAAAACTGATGTTAATCGCGGGTGCGATAGCCAGGGATTTAATTCCCCCGGGTTTGCCTCTAAAAAATAATTTTGACGATAAAAAATATGTATAGCTTTACTTATATTTTTATCTTTATTAAAACTAAAATAGTGATCGGTTTCTCATATAATATTCTAATTTTCTACTCCAAAAAATCGAAAGATTACTTGCAGCTGGATGGGGTGGTCGCAAAAGATCCCGGGAAGCCTTTAAAGAAAACATGTTGTGAGAAGTATAAAAAAGGCAAACGCTGTAAACGTTGCCCTTGTTTTGATCTTCTTTAGAATTCAAGGTTCAAGGTTCAAGGTTCAAGGTTTAAAGTTTGAAGGTCACAGGCTTAACTGACAATGGAGAACCGACAACCCATAACCAGTAGGGAGTCGCAGTATTCAGTAGGAAAACACCAAACTGTTTCCATAACAAACAAGTGATTGCCGCGCTCCTATGTCGCTCGCAATGACAGCCATGAGGAAGCTGACTACGAAACCCACAACTAACAATTCATAACGCACAACCGAGAAGTGACAGCTAAAACGCCGGAATACCGGTAATGTCCATGCCGGTGATGAGGAGGTGTATATCGTGGGTACCTTCGTAGGTGATTACACTTTCCAGATTCATCATGTGTCGCATGATACTGTATTCGCCGGTAATGCCCATTCCGCCTAAAACCTGGCGGGCTTCCCGGGCAATTTTTAACGCCATATCTACATTATTTCGCTTTGCCATGGATATTTGTGCCGAAGTAGCTTTACCTTCATTTCGCAAAACGCCAAGTCTCCACGCCATTAATTGGGCTTTAGTGATCTCGGTGATCATTTCAGCTAATTTCTTTTGCTGCAACTGGGTTCCTGCGATCGGTTTTTTAAACTGAATCCGTTCTTTTGCATATCTTAGAGCCGTATCATAACAGTCCATCGCAGCACCAATTGCGCCCCATGCAATTCCGAATCTGGCGGAATCCAGACATCCTAACGGAGCTCCCAAACCACTTTTATTCGGCATTAAATTTTCTTTGGGCACCTTTACATTGTCAAAAATAAGCTCCCCTGTGGCGCTGGCGCGTAGTGACCATTTATTATGTGTTTCGGGAGTAGAAAAACCCTCCATTCCACGTTCTAAGATAAGTCCGTGGATTCTGCCTTCCTCATTTTTGGCCCAAACGATAGCGATATCGGCAAAAGGGGAATTTGAGATCCACATTTTTGCACCGTTCAGTAAAAAGTGGTCTCCTTTATCTTTAAAATTGGTGACCATTCCGGCGGGGTTCGAACCATAATCGGGTTCGGTTAAACCAAAGCAGCCCATCATTTCCCCGCTGGCCAGTTTTGGAAGGAATTTTTTCTTTTGTTCTTCGGTACCATATTTAAAAATGGGATACATTACCAGGGAAGATTGTACCGAGGCTGTAGATCGCACGCCACTATCGCCACGTTCAATCTCCTGCATAATCAAACCATAGGAGATTTGATCGAGTCCCGCGCCACCGTATTCCTCCGGGATATAGGGACCAAAAGCACCAATTTCTGCCAGACCATTGATGATTGATTTAGGGAATTCTGCTTTTTGTGCAGCATCTTCAATAATTGGGGAGACATCACGTTTTACCCAATCCCGCGCTGCATTGCGCACTAATTTATGCTCATCACTTAAAAGTTCATCAATATTGTAATAATCGGGGGCCTGGAAGTTATCGCTTTTCATATTGTGTGGTGTTTTACACAAATGTAACCAAGCTTTTTATAGCAAGCAATTTTTTCTAAAGACATTGTTATTCAAATGATTCAGTGTTCAGTAACCAGTAGACAGTGGCAGTTTTCAGTGGCGGAAAAAAAATTAATATGCTGATGTGGTAATGTGGTGATGCGTTAATGCGATGATGTAGCGATGTGATTCGTGAATGGTTAATTCGGGAGTCATGATTAGCAAGTGAATATAAGGTTTACCATACGCTTATTAAGTTATAAGTGTGGTTGGAATGTAGCTCCTTCCTTTGAAGGGAAGGTGGAATTTTTGCTATTTTCAGCAGAAAAGACGGAAGGGTTGGTTGTTGATGTGGAAATTCATTAATCCGGAAATCGTGATTAGTAATAAGATTTCAGTATTACAATACTACATTGTACAATTTGCAATATTTCTGGTTCAAAACACCAAACACCAAAATTCAACAGATCGCCACGTCTTTCGTCCTCGGCGATGACGTGGTGAGAACAACCTAATCTGCAACCTGCAACTCGTAACCAGTTTGCAGTTGCAGTTTTCAGTTTGCAGAACAACAAGCAATAACCCAAAATAACAAACAAAACCAGAGATTGCCCCCCTCCTGCGTCGCTTGCAATGACAATAACCAACCAAAATTCAGCAACTTTCAAAATGATTTTTCAACTCAACCCAACCCGCAACACGTAACCAGTAGGCAGTCTCAGTTTTCAGTTTGCAGAACAACAAACCCCAAACACTAAATAAAATCCCACAACTAATTAATTAACACTGGCTAATCGATCCAGCTAAAACTGATAACTCAAAACCGAGAACTCGGAACTGATAGCGGATAACACACACCCGATAACCGTCCAAACATTTCTAATAAAACCGGGGAAATTGGCTACATTTATAGTTTTAAATTTTCCTGATATGAATATTCTTAAACCCTATTTGTTACTCACATTTATTTGCTTTTTTGTTAGCTGTAAAACCTTATCTCCAGGGGAGGTAGTTACACAAAAATTCCCCTCCTTTATGGTTGAGGGACATCGTGGTGCGAGGGGTGAAATGCCAGAAAATACAATTCCGGCTATGATAAGAGCGATTGATGATGGCGCCAACGTCCTGGAGTTGGATGTTCAGGTTTCAAAAGATGACAAAGTAGTGGTTGCACACGATCCTTTTATTAATAGAGGTTTTTCGTTATTGCCCAATGGCGATGAAATAAGGGAAGAGGATGCACAGAAATATTTGCTGTATCAAATGGATTATGACAGCATTAAAGAATTTGATGTAGGAACTAAGGGGAATAAGCGGTTTCCGAAGCAAAAAAAGATGAAAGCTCACATTCCCTTGTTGGCAGATCTTATTGAGGCCGTGGAAAGATATACTGAAAGCAATAATATACCGGAAGTGATTTATAATGTAGAAATTAAATCGAACCCCAGGAAAGACGGTACCTATCAACCGGCACCGCGTAAATTTGTTCGGCTGGTTATGGATGTGCTACAAAACAAAAATGTCCATGAACGTTTTTATATTCAATCATTCGATGTGCGTCAAATTCAGCGGGTACGGGAGAGATATCCCAATGTTCCCGTTGGATTTCTTACCGGGGATAAGAATGTTACTTTTGAAGAAAACATAGCTAAAATAGGTTTTGTACCCGAAATTTATAGTCCGCATTTTAGTCTGGCTTCTTCAGAACTTATAAAGAAATGTCACGAGAGAAATATAAAATTCATTCCATGGACGGTTAATACGCGGGAAGAAATTGAGCGACTTAAAGAAATGAACGTAGATGGTATTATTACCGATTTCCCGCATTTTTTAAAGTAGATTGTTGCCCTTCGTCAGGCTAAAGGAGACACCTCGACAAGATTTTAGGAGTGTATTTCCATAAGCCTTCATTGAATAAATTGAAATGTTCGAGGTGACAGCTGTGCTATTTAACGTCAGGCAGAGCTTGGCGAAGCCTTGGTGTTTATACCTCTATTGGGTTGAAATTGGATTTTTTATTCTCCCAGAAGCCAAATAATTACAATTAAGCTTTTTTATAGACATTCCGAGTTTATAAAAGTGATCAGATTTACAAAAAATGCATGAAAATGTGCTTCGACGGGTTCAGCTTAACATAACGGGTGAAGGGAAAAAAAATCTCTTACAAAAATCCGAGAGAATTTCATTTCACAGTAAAAAAGCTTAAATTCGTTTTTCTTAGATTATTTGCTTTCCCAACCCTACTAAGGAAGTTTATAATATCAAATAAACACTATGCCCTGGTACGTACTACGAAGTAAGCCACAACATGAAATTAAATCGGCCAAGATCCTGGAAAAACTCGGAATAGAGGTATTTTGTCCTGTGATTACCGAAATAAGACAATGGAGTGACCGAAAAAAAAAAGTGATTACTCCCTTGTTTAAACCTTATTTGTTTGTTCGGTTGGATGCGGCAGAGAGGAACAAGGTTTTTGAAGCTCCCGGAATTTTAAATTATATGTTTTGGTTAGGAAAGCCGGCTGTAGTAAGGGAAGACGAAATAGAAACTATTAAATCCTGGCTTAGTAATGATGCATACGAAGAGTTTGAGGTCGGTGCCTTTAAACCGGGAGAAGAGATTGAAATTAAAACCGGAAAAATGGCAAATAAAAAAGCCATTATCAAAGAGGTAGGAACAAAACGACTAAAATTAATCCTGCCCGATCTCGGGTGGACACTTAGTACTAAAATTCAGGATGTTGTTTAAGGTCTGTTTGTGGTTCGGTATCAAATAAGGACTACTGAGTCCTTCTTTTCGCTGGAAATAATACTTCTCTATTAACAAATTCCCTTCTCGTGGTTTTAAATAGTAAAGAAATCGCTTTAATCTTTGTTATAAATGAGAGCTTCTTAAATAAGTATGTGGTTTTTGAGCTTTAGTGTTTTAATATCCTTCAACCATATTTTGCTGTTTAATTCCCCGAGGCTTGCCTTGAGATAAAAAGAACTTTTTTCCGGAAGCATACTTCATACCCTCAAGATGAGGTTATTGATTATTGACACAATAGTGTTAAGATATTTTATGTTGACAAGCTTTGGATAATGTCTTTTAAATTTAAGTTAGGATTTTGTGAATAATTTATTAAATTGAAGAAAATATTAATCACAATACCCTACTGATTATGACGCAAGCTAATTTAGATTCGTTTTCAACTTCTTATATGTATAAGATGGATAATGTTTTATATGAAATTTACGATAACGATGGAATTTTAAAAAATCAGGAGTTTGCCCCCTGGAAAACGGAAGTAATTGCCAGTTTGGAAACGGCCGAATTTATTGACGCTATTAATGATAATTACGTGTTAACGCAAAAGGGTAGAGAAGTTATTAATTGTGATAGTCTTGTTTATTATCATCGTGAAAAAAGAGCTTCCAGAAAGAACGCGGCCCGGGAACAGAGAACCTTCCTGGAAAAATTATTTTTAAGGATGGGAGCCAATTTTTGAGGAACTGGTTGCTTCGCCATCTATTTTTAGATTTTGAATATTGGAGAATTAATCCACTGCGAAAAAGTATTTTTTCTGATTTTTAAGCTTTTTAATTCTGAATTCTAGAAGGAATTCGCTGCAACGAAAGAATGACAAAATCCGTTTTTGGCTATATATTTAGCTAGGACGAGATTTAAGAGCTTCTCACTTTTCCGAACAGGTTAAAGAACTAGTTTTTTCTGAATTTCTTTCCTGGTCAAATTGGTTTGTGTAAACTAAGCCTGTCTGGTTGTGTCCCCCTGAGTTTCTCCAGGCGCCCACTCCCAGTTGAAGGTTTATCAATACTTCGCGCGAGCTTTTCGAAGCGCTTCCTTCCAAAACCACCTGTGAAGAAATATTTCGAAAAAAATAATTTTCTGATTAAACTTTGTAACAATTCTGTGGTCTAACTACTAACCTAGTTAAGGAGATCACTTTCCGGTCTTCATTTTTCAATCTAAATACGTGCGCAATATGAGGATTTTCTTTTCGCTTGCCTTGTTGTTAATAGCAACAAGTTTAACTGCCCAGAGTTTTGAAATAAATGGAAAAGTTGTTAATCCGCAGGGGACTCCCCTGGAATCTGCAACCATCTACGTAGAAAAACCTTCAGATAGCACATTGGTTACTTACACGATTTCAGATGATTCCGGAAACTTTCAGCTTTCAGGAAAAACAGCCCTTGAAAAAGTTAATTTGCTTATCTCTTATGCCGGGATGCAAACGCACCAACAGGAAATTAAAATTCAGGAACAGCAGGACCTGGGAACCCTAAAAATGGAAATTGCCGATAATACTTTAGATGAAATAACTATTACTTCCTCCCGCGCTCCCGTGACCATAAAGAAGGATACTTTAGAATTTAATGCGGCTTCTTTTAAAACTAGAAAAGATGCGAATTTAGAGGAATTACTAAAGGAACTGCCGGGAGTTGAGGTGGCAACCGATGGAAGTATTACCGTAAATGGCACGCCGGTGCAAAAAATTAAAGTAAACGGAAAGGATTTCTTTGGCGATGATCCTAAAATTGCCACGAAAAACCTTCCAAAGGAATTAATCAATAAACTGCAGGTGGTTGATAGTAAAACCAAATCGGAAGAATTTACAGGCAAAGAAGGTGATGCCGAAAATAAAACTATCAATATTACCATTGACGAAGATAAAAACCGCGGTTTTTTCTCCAGGCTTACCGCCGGTGGGGGAACCGATGATAGGTATGAACTTAGTGGTATTGGAAACTATTTTAAAAACGATTTGCGCATAAGTGTTTTAGGAAGTTCCAATAACATTAACTCTTCAGGCTTTACTTTCGATGAGGTTTATGATGCCATGGGCCGAAACGCTTATTCTATCTCCAGGGGTAGAAATGGCTTTAGCATTAACGGCAATAGTTTTGGATCTGGTAACGGAATAACCAAATCTAATAATATTGGATTCAGTTTTGTTAATGAATGGCCGCAGGAAACCGAACTCTCTACCAATTACTTTTACAACCGGGCCGATAACCGTACGGAAAGTATTACCGAGCGTGAAAATATTCTACCAGATAGAAGGTATTTTAATGTTTCTGAATCCAGCGGTACCCGGTTGAATGACAATCATCGTTTTAGTATGGGTTTTGAAATTCAGCCAGATACCTTAACCAGGATTTCCGTAAGTCCAAATTTTGTGGCCAATAGTGGTAGATCCTCCAATAAAGCTTATACAGAATCTTTTGAAGCAGACGATACCCCAATAAACACAGCTTTAACTGATAATTATTCTGAAGTAAAAAGCACCAATTTTTCAAACCGTTTAAGCTTTTCCAGAAAGTTTGGCGAGAAAGGAGGTTATTATAGTTTGTATTTCAATAATCAAAATAATACCCGAAAGCAGGATAATAATTTCTTTTCTGAAAGGGAAGTTTACGATGACCAGGGTAACCTAACCCGAACCGATATTCAGGATCAATTGATTACCGAAGATAATAAGGAAGATAACTATGGAGTATCTGCCAATGCCAGGTTTCCTTTAACCGAAAAACTGATGCTGGACCTTAGTTATAGATTTGAAAAGGAAGACGGCCGTAACGAACGGTTGGTTTATGAGGCCGACGGCGATGGCGAGTATGAGCTTTTGGACGAAGCATTGAGTAGCGATTTTAAATCGGAATCTTTTAATCACAGGCCAAGTGTAGGCTTGGCTTACAATGGAGAGAAGCTACGGGCTAACCTCTCGGGTGGTTTCCAAAGTATTCGCTTAAAGAACGAAGACCTTTTTACCAATTCAGAAATAGATAATACTTACGATAATTTTTTCGCCAGTGCTTTCGCCAGGTATAGGATGGGCCAGGGAAAATCTATATTCATTAATTATAGAAACTCCTGGAACACCCCATCTTTACGCCAGTTGCAACCGGTAATTAACACGATTAATCCTTTGAATATTGTAGTTGGAAACCCAGATCTTAAACCAACCCTGGATCACCGAGTTTACGTAAACTTTAATAATTTCGATTTTAAAACCCGCTCTGGATTTTATGCTTATTTAAGTGCAAATTTTACCGATGATAAGGTAGTGGCAAGAACTACGGTAGATGAAGACCTTGTTAGGACTACAACTTATACCAACCTTGATGGCGCCTATAATATTTCTGGAGGTGGTAGAACCGATAAAACTTTTAAACTAGAGAATGAAAGCTCTATTAAAATTCAGGGTGGGCTCCACGGGAATTATAGTAAGAATGTAGGTTTCACGAACGGAGAGGAATATAATTCCAAATCTTTAAACCTAACCCCAAACATTGGCCTAACTTATAATTTTAGAGATTTGGTAACCATAGAGCCATTTTATAGTATAGGATTTGTTGATGCCGAATACAGTTTTAATAAAAGAGAAGAAAAATATAATAATCAAAATGTCTCTTTAGCAATCACGTCTTATTGGCCGGAGAAATTTATTATTGGAAGCGATATCGCTTATAGGAATATTGGAAATGCAGCTCCCGGATTTCAGGATTCTTTTTACCTGTGGAACGCGAGTTTAGGTTATGAGCTTTTTGGAGAAAACGGAATATTAAAAATAAAAGTTTTCGACTTGTTAGATCAAAACATCGCAACCCAAAGATTTACCGGTGACGACTTTATTCAGGATACGCAAGAGCTGGTTTTAGAACAATATTTTATGCTTAGTTTTACCTATAAACTCAGCAAGTTTGGCGGAAAAGACCCGAATAAGAAGAGGGGGAGAAGGTAATATGTTGATGTGGTAATAGGTTGATTTGCTGATGTGATGATTCGTTGGTTCGTGATTCTTATCAGTTGGCAGTCTCAGTATTCAGTGGGCAGGTTAGAAAGTTCAAGGTTCAAAATTTCATGTTCAAGGCATTCCAAAACCCAAACCTATATTTCCTTCAGCAAATCTAAAATTCACTCCTGTTCTTAATAGTCAGTGGATCGGGCTTATAAATTTATTTATGTGGTTAGAATGAGCTTCTTCTGCGAGAGCGGAAGGAGGCACAAGGGTTTTTTCTTAATGAGTTGATGCGGTGATGTGTTGATGTGGAGGTGCGTTGATTCGTTAATTCGAGAATCGTGATTAGTAATAAAATTCCAGAATTACAATCTACATTATATAATTTACAATATTCCTGGTTCAAAACTACAAACCATAAACAAAACCAGAGATTGCCACGCTCCTGCGTCGCTCGCAATGACTGTGGAGAATTAGTAGGCAGTCACAGTATTCAGTACGTCGTTTGCTCCTTCCATTGAAAGGGAAGGTGGGTTTTCTGCTATTTTCGGCAGAAAAGACGGAAGAGTTGGTATTGATATGTTAATATGATGATTTGGAAACCCTGATTATATCAAACTTCAGAATTACAATCTACATTATACAATTTACAATATTTCTGATTCAAAAACACAAACAATGAACCCCAAACAGAAAGAGATTGCCGCGCTCCTTCGTCCGCGTGATGACGTAACTGCCAACTAAAAAACACTCAACTGAAATCACCAGCTTCCCCCGGCGCCGCCGCCGCCAAAGCCGCCGCCACCGAAGCCGCCTCCAAAGCCGCCACCGCCGCCAAAGCCTCCACCGGAGCTTCCTCCGCCAAAGCCACCGCGCCCCAAAGAGCTTAGAATAATGGCATCCAAAAAGGTATCGCCGGCACTTCTTCTACCACCGTTACGGCCACCGCCGCCTTTACGTTTGATGAATGAGATGATAATCACCACAAAAAATATGAGCATGATAATTCCTTGTAGAGGGATACCTTGTCCTTCATTTCGGGATTGTGGTGTGCCTTGAAAATTACCGGCTAAAACCTGGAAAATCGCAGTTGTACCGGCGTCCAGACCGTTGTAATAGCTGCCATTTCTAAATTCTGGCAGGATAATTTGTTCTATAATTTGCTTGCTACGAGCATCGGTAAGGTATTCTTCGAGTCCGTAACCGGTGGTAATCCATATTTTGCGATCACTTTCAGCAACCAGGATTAAGAGTCCGTTGTCTTTTTCGCTTTGTCCCACACCCCATTCCTGGGCCCATTCGGCGGCATAGACGCCTTCATACTCGCCATTAAGGGATTCTATGGTCGCAATAACAATTTGGGTAGAAGTAGTATCGGCATAATTAATCAGCTTCTGTTCTAATCGATTTCTTTCCGAAGAAGACAGAATATCAGCGCCATCGTAAACGCTGGTTTCTTCGGAAGGCTTTGGAGGGATGTCACGCTGGGCATAAATAAAGCCTGAAAACAATAAAAAACAAGCTAATAATAGGCGAAGTCTTTTATTAAATGCTTCGCGCCATAAAGTCTCACCCGAAAGAATAGTATCATCGGGGTTTTTCTGATTAAAAAAATGATTTTTTGTCCCGCTTTTAATCGGGGAAAACCTCACGTGCTTAACGCCAGGTTCCTGATTGTATTGTGACATTTATCCTCTTGAAATTTCGTTGGAGAGTTCGTCCCTGGTATCTGCACTCCAGGGGAAGTGCTTTTTCAGTTGCTGGCCTGCAGTTAAAATGCCGTTTACCAAACCTTGTTTGAAATCTCCTTTTTTAAATTCTGCTACAATGGCGTCCTTTGTACTTTCCCAGAAATTATCTGGTACCACATCGTTAATGCCTTTATCACCGTAAATCACAAAATTTTTGTCTTCTACGGCAACATAAATAAGCACGCCATTTTCATGCTTGGTATTGTCCATCTTTAAATGATGGAAAACCTCCATAGCACGATCAAAAATATCTAGCTCACCGGTGGTTTTTTCTAAATGCACTCTTATCTCACCAGAAGTGTTTTGCTCTGCTTTTCTAATGGCCTCAATAATCGCCTCTTCGTCATTTTTGCTTAAAAACTCTTCTACTTTACTCATGGCTTAAAAATCAAATTCAACATCTGGGGCGTTTTCTGCACCTTGTTCGGCTTCAAAGCCTTCAATTTTATCAAAACCAAAAAGGGCAGCAGCAATATTGCTGGGGAATTTTCGTCTTGTCTTTTCATAAGTGGCAACTGCTTCGTTAAAACGGTTTCTTTCAACATTAATTCGGTTTTCTGTGCCTTCCAGCTGCGATTGCAGTTGCTGGAAATTCTGGTTAGATTTAATATCGGGATAACGTTCTACCGAAACCAATAATCTGGATAAAGCCGATGACAACCCTCCCTGGGCTTCCTGGAACTGCTGAATTTGCTGGGGATCTAGGTTCCCGGCATCAACGTTTACCGAAGTGGCTTTGGCCCGGGCTTCGATTACATCTGTTAAAGTTCCACGTTCAAAATCGGCAGAACCTTTTACGGTACTTACCAAATTAGGAATAAGGTCACTTCGTCGTTGATAAGAGCTCTCTACATTATTCCAGGCTTTTTCAGCATTTTGCTCCTTATCCACCAAAGTGTTGTATGGCGAGCCAATTAATATAAAGAGTAGTACAATAATTCCTATTGGGATTAACCATTTTTTCATATTACAATTGATTTTTTAGATTGTTAAGTTTAGCTTTTACGCCCTCCAATTTCCTGATAATTTCAAAATTGGTAAGGGTTTTTTGTTTTTCTTCTTTTAGATGCGTTTTTGCCCCTTCCAGGGTAAATCCGCGTTCTTTTACCAGGTGATAAATAAGCTCGAGGTTTTTAATATCTTCTGGAGTAAATTTTCGGTTTCCTTTGGCATTTTTTTTCGGCTTAATGACATCAAATTCTTTTTCCCAAAATCGAATAAGGGAGGTGTTTACCTTAAAGGCTTCGGCTACTTCCCCAATACCATAATATCTCTTCTCCGGAAGGTTTAAATGCATGTTGCCAGTTTAAATTTATATCAGTCTAAAGATTGATTTTCCTGTTGTGCTTTCTCCAGCACCTTGTCAAATTCTGCCGGGGAAAGGTGCCCATAATAGAAATTAATGGGATTTATTCGTTTATTATCTTTAAAAATCTCATAGTGTAGGTGTGGTCCCTGAGATCTTCCTGTACTGCCCACATAACCTATTATATCTCCGCGTTTAACGCGTTGTCCCCTTCTAACATTATATTTTGATAGATGGCCGTATAAGGTAGTATAACCATAATCGTGTTCTATTCTTATATGGTTTCCATATCCCGTAGATCTATTGTCGGCCCTGGCTACCCTGCCATCTCCGGTGGCGTAAACCGGGGTGCCGCGTGGAGCCGAGAAATCCATCCCCTTATGAAATTTCCTTACTTTGGTAAAAGGATCTGTACGCCAACCATAGCCCGAAGCGATCCTATTCAAATTTTCGTTTTTTACCGGTTGAATTGCCGGAATAGCCGCTAAAAGACTTTCCTTTTCCTTAGCCAGGGCAGCAATTTCGTCTAAAGACTTAGACTGCACCACCAACTGTTTAGAAAGAATGTCCATTCGTTTACTGGTTTGAATAATTAATTTTGAATTATCAAAACCTTCCAAATCTTTATAGCGGTTTATCCCGCCAAATCCTGCTTTTCTTTGCTCTTCGGGAATGGGATTTGCTTCAAAATAAACCCGGTAGATGTTGTTGTCCCGGTCTTCAACATTGGCTAAAACATTTTGAATTTGATCCATTTTTTTATTCAGCAAACCATATTGCAACTCCATATTGTGCAATTCGCGTTTTAAAGCTTTCTCCTGCGGAGTTTCAATTTGAGGAATGTTTAAATAAATCACCAATAAGATAAAGCCGGCCAGGAAAGAACCCAAAATACTCAACAGCACAATCCCAACGCGCCTGCGCTTGCGACGCTCTATTTTTCTATAGGAACCGGTTTCGCTATCGTAATAATATTTAACCTTCGACATGAGTCAAATTTATGCTATTTTTGCCAACATAACGTAGCAATTATTGTGCTAAATTCAAGTTAATGAACGTACAAAGATATGAAATTGTTGCGCCCCCAACATAAATTAAAAATTTTTAGATTAAGCAGAGAGGTGAACCCAACAGCTTAATGCCCCCAGAGCATGTGCAAAACACCGGAAAAAATACTAAATTTTATCCGTTTGCCGGTTTTGGAACCAAAAATATAAATAGATGAAATCTCAGGAAGTAAGAAGTAAGTTTTTAGAATTTTTTGAATCAAAATCCCATAAAATAGTACCCTCGGCGCCAATGGTGCTTAAAGACGACCCTACTTTAATGTTTACCAATGCCGGGATGGTGCAGTTTAAAGAATACTTTTTAGGGAACAGCAAAGCTTCTGCTTCACGGCTCACCGACAGCCAAAAATGTTTGCGGGTAAGTGGAAAACACAATGACCTGGAAGAGGTAGGGATGGATACTTACCACCATACCATGTTCGAAATGTTGGGAAATTGGAGTTTTGGCGATCCTGACAATTCTTCAGTGGGTTATTTTAAAAAAGAAGCCATAAACTGGGCCTGGGAATTACTAACTGAAGTTTTTAAAATCGCTCCGGAAGATCTTTATGTTTCTGTGTTCGAAGGCAGCAAGGAGGATAAGCTTGGTTTAGATACCGAAGCCCTGGAGCTTTGGAAAGCCATTGTTCCCGAAGAGCGAATCGTGTATGGCGATAAAAAAGATAATTTCTGGGAAATGGGCGAGCAGGGACCGTGTGGACCGTGTTCTGAAATTCATATTGATATTCGTTCTAAAGCTGAAAAAGCCAAAAAACCGGGTAAAGAACTGGTGAATGAAGATCATCCCCAGGTAGTGGAGATCTGGAATTTGGTATTTATGCAATACAACCGCAAAGCCGAAGGCTCCCTGGTAGATTTGCCGGCCAAACATATTGATACGGGAATGGGCTTTGAGCGCCTTTGCATGGTGCTGCAAGGAAAACAATCTAATTATGATACCGATGTTTTTACGCCACTAATTACCGAGCTTGAAAAAATCACTAAAAATACCTACGGAAAATCTGAAAAAACAGATATTGCCATTCGTGTAATTGCAGATCACGTGCGGGCAGTAGCTTTTTCTATTGCCGAGGGACAATTACCTTCCAATACCGGCGCCGGGTATGTAATTAGACGAATTTTAAGACGGGCCATTCGCTATGGTTTTACCTTTTTAGACACCAAAGAGGCCTTTATTTATAAACTGGTTTCGGTTTTAAGTGAACAAATGGGCGGGGCATTTCCTGAGCTGAAATCTCAAAAAAACCTTTGTGAAAATGTGATTAAGGAAGAGGAACAATCTTTCTTAAGAACTTTGGAGCAGGGACTCGTTTTACTGGAAAATATTATTGCTGAAACTAACAATAAAACGGTTTCGGGAAAAAAAGCTTTTGAACTTTACGATACCTTCGGATTTCCCATAGATCTAACCGCTCTTATTTTAAGAGAACGGGGATTTGATCTTGATGAAAAAGAATTTGAAACCCAACTGAAGGAGCAAAAAGACCGCTCCCGCGCTGCGACCCAGGTAACTGCCGGGGACTGGGAAGAAGTTAATCCTTTAAAACAGGAAGCTTTTATTGGATATGATCATTTGGAAGCCGAAGTAAACATAGCACGATACCGAAAAGTAGAAACTAAAAAAGGCGCATTGTATCAGTTGGTTTTTACGCAATCCCCTTTTTATCCGGAAGGTGGAGGACAGGTTGGCGACAAAGGATATTTGGAAGAGGCTGATGGACATAAAATTGAAATCACCGATACAAAAAAGGAGAATAACCTGATTGTACATTTTGCAAAATCACTTCCAAAAGATATGAAAGCGCCGTTTAAAGTCGTGGTAAATACTAAAAAGCGAGCTGCTGCAGCGGCAAATCATACCGCTACACATTTGCTGCACCAGGCACTTAGAATGGTGTTAGGCGATCATGTAGAGCAAAAAGGATCTCTTGTTAAAGGCGATTATTTACGTTTCGATTTTTCTCATTTTAGCAAGCTTAGTCAGGAGGAATTGTTGGAAATAGAGAACCTGGTGAATGAGCGTATTAATGAGCAGCTGCCTCTTGAGGAGCAGCGCGAAGTTCCATTTAAAGAAGCTTTGGAGCAGGGCGCAACGGCATTATTTGGTGAAAAGTATGGAGATACTGTTCGTACAATTCGCTATGGAAGTTCTATGGAATTATGCGGCGGAACCCACGTTGCTAATACTGCAGACATCTGGTATTTTAAAATCACGGCTGAAGCTGCGGTAGCTTCAGGCATTAGGAGAATTGAGGCAATTACCGGCCAGGCCGCAAAAGCCTATTTTGCAAAACAGGATAAAGTTTTGCAAGAAATTAAAGCCGAACTTAAAAACGCCAAAGATCCTGTAAAAGCGGTAAATAATCTTCAGGAGGAAAATACAGGTTTAAAAAAGCAGGTGGAAGCCTTGTTAAAAGATAAAGCCAAAAACCTTAAAAACGAATTGAAGTCTGAAATTTCAGTAATAAACGGGGTGAATTTTCTTGCTAAAAAAGTAGATTTGGATGCCGCAGGTATAAAAGATCTCGCTTTCCAGCTGGGAAATGAGTATGATAACCTCTTTCTGCTATTTGGAACCGAACAAAAAGGAAAGGCGCTGTTAAGTTGTTACATCTCAAAAGAACTGGTGGCCGAGAAAGAACTTCACGCCGGGAAAATTGTAAAAGAGCTGGGCAAACACATTAAGGGTGGAGGCGGCGGCCAACCGTTTTTCGCCACTGCCGGTGGAAAAAATCCAGCCGGAATCGAAAATGCATTGCAAGCTGCGATTACTTTTGTGAAATAATTTGACATTCTAAATTATTACCGAAATATATCTGCAGGGTTTTTAGGATTTATGGTGTGGCATCGCTTTGAAAGGTAGAGGGAAATAAAAAATGAATCTTACTGAACGATATAATGAACTTTATAGAAGTTCAACCAGAAAAATAAAAAATGGAGCTTATCAAACTGATTTATTGATTGACTCTGTAAATGATAGAAGATTCGGAATAGCTTTATTGATAAGGCCTCCCGAAAATATAAATGAAAAAATTCAATTGTTCCTGGATGAATTAAAACAAGTTGAACCATCACAATATTATTATCCAAATTCAGATATTCATATCACAGTAATGGCTATTATTCCATGTTATGAAGGTTTTCAACTAGATCAGGTTTCTATTCCCGGTTACATCGAATTGGTTCAGGAAAGTTTAAAGGAAATTGAAAGATTTGGAATAAAGTTTAAAGGAATTACAGCTTCTGAAGCCGGAATAATGATTCAGGGTTTTCCGGAATATGATATTTTAAACAATCTTAGAAATAGCCTGAGAACAAATTTTAAAAATTCAAATTTAGAACAATCTATTGACAAAAGATATACTATTCAAACCGCTCATTCCACAGTTGTTAGATTTAGAAGAAAACTTCAAGATAAAAATGAGCTTTTAGAAATTCTTGAACGCAATAGGAACTCTTGTTTTGGAAGTTTTGAAATAAATGAATTAGAATTGGTTTTTAATGATTGGTATCTAAGGGAAGGAAAATCAAAATTGCTGAAAAAATTTAGCATATAGCAATGCAGGGCAATATTGGTTATAGCAAATAACAAGCATCCTGAAAATGATTATTTTGAAGCCAAACTTGCTTTCTAATTCTCACTATTTACGTAAACCGTAAACGAAAAATTAGAAAAGTGAAAACTTAAGGTGTTTAGGTAATATAAAAAGGATTAATCTAAGGATTGTCCACAATTATGATTTATGGATTTTAGAACCAGCATCCCAATCCCAAAGGCAACCCCGAAAATCACTTACGATTCCCGGGTTTTTCTTGTGGGATCCTGTTTTGTGGAAAATATGGGAAAAAAACTGGATTATTATAAATTCTCACATTTACAAAATCCTTTCGGGATTTTATTTCATCCGGCGGCGATTTCAAAATTCTTTAAAAATATAGCTGAAAATCGGGTTTATACCGAAAGTGATATTTTTTGGTCTAATGAACAATGGCATTGTTTTGATGCGCATTCTTCCTTAAGCCATTCAGAAAAACGGATATTTCTGAAGGATTTAAACACAAGATTGGAAGATGCCGGGAGTTTTCTTCAGGAGACCACACATTTAATTATCACGCTGGGCACGGCCTGGAGTTATTTTCATGTGGAAACCGGGCACATGGTTGCTAACTGCCATAAAATTCCGCAGAAATTTTTTAAAAAAGAATTACAGTCAGTCGAGGATATAGAAGTTTCATTGAATAATATTATTTTATCTCTGAAAGAAATTAATCCGGAAATTACAGTGATTTTTACAGTTTCCCCGGTGCGACATCTTAAAGACGGATTTGTAGAAAATCAACGTAGCAAGGCGCATTTAATTACTGCGATTCACAACTTATTAGAAAGTAGAGAGTCAATTCTCCCTTTAGGGATTAAGGGGGTTTATTTTCCCGCTTACGAATTGATGATAGATGAGTTACGGGATTATCGTTTTTATACCGGGGATATGTTGCATCCTTCTGCCACAGCGATAGATTATATTTGGAGCCGCTTTGTAGAAACCTGGTTCTCTCAAGAAGCGATGCAGCTGTTAAGCAAGATCGAAACCATTCAGAAAGGCTTATCGCACCGTCCTTTTAACCCTGACTCTGCTGCACATCTTAAGTTTTTAAAGAAATTGGAACAAGAAATTAGCGAGCTTCAAAAACAACATCCAGGGATTAGGTTTTAGTTGTGATTTGTTGAAGTTTGGCTTCGTAAATCATTCCGTCAGACTGAGCCTGTCGAAGTCTGTTTTGGTGAACCATTTCGTCAGGCTGAGCACTTCGATAAACTCAGCACCGGCTTGTCGAGGTCCTGGTTTTTAAATTTCCCAAGGTGTTAAGTTTTTGGACGAGCTAAAGTTGATTGGATTATATGGTAAGAACAAACTTAGGTAACTAAGCGCTTCGACAGGCTCAGCGTGACTGATTGGCGAGCATTTACGTCAAGCTGAACACTTCGAAACTCAGCACAGGCTTGTCGAAGCCTTGGTAATTAATTACCCCATATAATGTTAAGCATTTCGTCAGGCTCAGCGTGATAGTAACCAATTTTATTATACCGAAGGCTTACCGTTCTCGGTATAATTTTTCGAATATTCGATTAGCTTTTCCCAGTTTTCTTCGATTAAGGCTTTTTTTTCTTTCGGCTCCAACCTTTTAGCTGCTTCTCAAAGTGAAAAGCCGAAAAAAGAATCAGTAAACTGTTCAAACCATTCTAAAACAACAGGTTTTCTTTTATAAGTATATGCAGATTTATAAAGTCCGTCGTTATGCTCATCAATCCTTTTACGTAAATTTGAAGTAACGCCTATATAAAAGGAGTCATCTTTACACTGAACAATATAGACATAGAAAGGTTTCATGTTTCTAAGTTATTGAAATTGATTGTTTTATGGTTTTAATGAAGAAGTTATTTTAAAAAATATGATTAATTTTTATCGGCGTTTCATAAGCAATAGGTCTCCCGGTTAGCTAAAGAACAAATTTTGTAGTAACTAAGCGCTTCGACAGGCTCAGCGTGACTTTTGTAGTAACTCTAACCTTATTAAACTGTGCGTATCTATAAGTTTAGCACAGGTCTGATGAATTCGGGTTTGGTGAACTATTCCGTCAGACTGAGCTTGTCGAAGTCCTGGTCTTTGAACCTTTCGGGATGTTACGTTTTTGTAAAAGCCAAGTGTGATTCGGATAAAAAAGAACAAACTTTTTGGTAAATGAGCGCTTCGACAAGCTCAGCGTGACGTATGGGTGAAAGTCTCACGTCAGGCGGAGTAACTTCGAAAAAAAACAAGCATTGTTGTAAACAGGTGCTTCAACAAACTCAGTGTGACCCCTGTTTATTTCTTCCTAAAATACACCGAAATTGGTACCCCCGAAAGGTCGAATTCTTTTCTTAACTTATTTTCTATATAACGTTTATAAGGATCTCTTACGTATTGTGGTAGGTTACAGAAGAATGCAAACTGCGGTTGTGGCGTGGGCAATTGCATACAGAATTTTATCTTTACATATTTGCCTTTGTAAGCCGGGGGCGGGTTTTGCTCAATAATGGGTAGCATAATATCATTGAGTTCGCGCGTTTTTATTTTTGTGCTACGGTTTTCAAAAACCTTTACTGCAGTTTCTATCGCTTTAAAAATGCGCTGCCTAGTTAAAACCGACATAAAAATAATAGGTACATCGGTGAAAGGCTCTATCTCCCTTTCTATCATTGCTTTATAGTCGCGCATGGTATTGGTTTGCTTATCTTCTACCAAATCCCATTTATTTACCAAAATAACGATACCTTTTCGGTTTCGCTGGGCCAACCAGAAAATATTTTGCACCTGCCCGTCAAAACCACGGGTAGCATCTAGAATAAGCAAGCAAACATCGCTGTTCTCTATAGCGCGAACGGAACGCATTACCGAGTAAAACTCCAGGTCTTCCTTAACCTTCGATTTTCTTCTAATCCCCGCAGTATCCACCAGGTTAAACTCAAACCCAAACCGATTGTATTTGGTGTCCATCGCATCGCGGGTGGTTCCCGCAACATCGGTAACGATATAACGTTCTTCCCCAATAAGCGCATTTATAAAAGAGGATTTCCCGGCGTTTGGACGACCTACAACGGCAAATCTTGGTAATTCTGTTTCTTCTTCCGCTTTCTGCTCGGGGAGTTTTTCTATAAGCGCATCTA
The DNA here is from genome assembly GCF_900129445.1 of Salegentibacter echinorum. Classification (GTDB taxonomy): domain Bacteria; phylum Bacteroidota; class Bacteroidia; order Flavobacteriales; family Flavobacteriaceae; genus Salegentibacter; species Salegentibacter echinorum. The sequence continues at coordinate 233,782 of NZ_FQVT01000005.1, read as the reverse complement.
ATAAATCTCCGGTTCCGCTGCCATTGGTGCTGGCAATAGGAAAATACTCTCCCAAACCAAGTGAATAAAATTCTACAGCATTCTCCAGGCGCTTGTTGTTATCTACTTTGTTTACAGCTAAAAGTACAGGTTTGTCAACTTTTCTAAGTAAAACAGCCACTTCCTCGTCCATTGGGGTTACGCCACTTTCTACATCTACCATAAAAATAATGGCATCGGCTTCATCTACTGCAAGTTCTACCTGTTTATCTATTTCGGCTTCAAAAATATCGTCGCTGCCTTTTACATAGCCACCGGTGTCAATAAGCGAGAAACTACGCCCATTCCAGTCAGATTTCCCATAATTTCTATCACGGGTTACTCCACTTACGGAATCTACAATGGCTTCCCGGCGCTGGATTAAACGGTTAAAAAAAGTAGATTTACCTACATTTGGTCTTCCTACAACGGCTACAATATTGCCCATAAAATTTTATTCTTAAATCAGGTTGCAAAATTAGTGTAAAAAATTGGGTTTTAGACCTCATATTAAAAATCGAAGTTTTCTGAGAACTCCTGGATTTTTTATTTGGAAAAAAATAACGAAAAAGTCTTCCTAAAATAGTGAATTCAGGACTTAAAAACACAGTTTAACTTTAAAAATATATTTAAAACTCCTCAAAGTAAGTTTTTATCGTTTGGATTTTGGTATATTCTAATTCTTCTAAAATTAAAAGGTCTTTGTCGCCAGTTAGAAGATGAGTCGCTTTTCCAGCAATAGCGAGCGAAAGAAGAAAATTATCTTTAGGGTCACGACAAATTTGCACCGATTTTTTAACATTTATAAAAACTGCTTTAGATTTTATTTCTTTCATTAAGAGTTGAAGATCAGGTATTGAAAAATATTTTTCGAATTTAGGTCGTTTAGCAACTTCAATAAACTCATCTAATAATTCCTGACTGAACAATAGTTTGATTTCCTTGTTTTTAAGTAAGATGTCCATTTTAGAAAAATCCCTCGTCAACAGAAAACTTATCCAAAGATTTGTGTCCAGGATTATTCTATGGTTGGTTTTTTTCATATCGTTCAGATCTAACCTCTTCAACTTCTCGGGTTATTTCCTCTAAAGTTGGTGGCTTGGAAGCTGCCTTATCCCTAAAGCGGTTTACAGCCGAAAGAAAAGGATCAGTAGGAGTTTCAGAAATAGAAATAAGTTCTAATTCTGCAAGATTCCTTAGTAACTTTTCAGCTTTTGGGTTCAGTATTTTTACTTGATAGGTCATTATAAACTAAATATACGACTTTTTAATAAAGAAAAGCTCAAATTTGGTTGTGGCTAATCTATTTAAAATAACAGGTGGTTTTTATTTGTAAATACTGGATTTTTAGGATGTAGGATTCCACTCGCTAAAAGTCTTAAACCTGTCGCAAAGCACACCAATACATAATTTGTTGAAAATAAAAAGGCCACAAACACTCCAAAACTCCAGGAGCATCTTTGTATATCCTGGTGTTTTCTTGTCTTAGTGGCTAAATATTTTAAGCGTTATACAAATTAAAAAGCCTTCAATGATTTCTGAAAATTTTACTCATTATATCCAAAACGTTTAAGCTGGTTTCGATCGCTACGCCAGTTTTTGTTCACTTTTACGTAGAGTTCTAAGTGCACCTGTTTTCCGAAGAATTTTTCAAGATCTTTTCGCGCTTCCACGCCAACCCTTTTTAAAGCGCCACCTTTATGGCCTATAATAATGCCTTTTTGTGTATCCCGTTCTACCATGATCACACTGCGCATTTTAATGATCTTTTCCTCTTCAAAAAACTCCTGGGTATCTATTTCTACGGAATATGGAATTTCCTTTTTATAATGCATCAGGATTTTCTCCCTAATAATCTCATTCACAAAAAAGCGTTCTGGCTTGTCGGTTAAGGTGTCTTTGGGATAAAAGGCCGGCGACTCTGGTAAAAGCTCGATGATACGTTTAAAAACTTCAGCAACATTAAAACCTTCCAGGGCCGAAACCGGAAAAATTTCAGCATTAGGCACTTTTTCCTGCCATAGTTGTACCTGCGCTTCCAGTTCCTCCTGGTTGGATTTATCAATTTTATTCAGCAATAAAAGAACAGGGATTTCAGCATTGATTATTTTATTAAAAAAAGCTTCATCTTTAAGTTCCTTTTCGCCAATTTCTACCATATAAACCAATACATCGGCATCTTCAAAAGCAGATTTCACAAAGCCCATCATAGATTCCTGCAACTCATAAGCCGGCTTAATAATACCCGGGGTGTCACTTAAAATTGCCTGGAAATCTTCACCGTTTACAATGCCTAAAATCCTGTGTCGCGTCGTTTGAGCTTTGGAAGTGATGATGGAAAGCCTTTCACCAACAAAAGCATTCATTAAGGTAGATTTCCCTACGTTGGGGTTACCAATTATATTTACAAATCCTGCTTTATGTGCCATTTTTGATAAAATTTTGATTACAAAGATACGGGGAATCGATAATAATTAAACTGTAAAATTCAGGAAAAAGGAAAAAGACAAGAGAACAGAGAGGAAAGACAAAAGAAACAAGAGTCAGGGGAATAGAAATAAGATTTAAGAGACAAGAATTTAAATGCAGGATGCGTTAGTTTTTTTTCTTACAACCGACCTTTCAGGTAGAGGTTTGTTAGCTTTACCGGAAAATATTGATTATTAAATTGACAATCAGTGTTCTTCAAATTGTTATTTCCGTAAAAATTATCATATAACCAGCCCCGGACTTTTCTATTAAAAAAAAATAACTAATTTTGCCGGCGCTTATGGAACGAGTAAAACGCATACAATCAGCTCCAATTACCCTGCCCTAAATTGCTAAAATTTAATACTTAAGCCGTTTAAGGCAATTAAAAAACTCTCCCAAACCTCATTAATAAATAGTTGAATGAAAAAGATTTTTAACCTGTTTGATTTTTCACAAAAGGTAAATTATAAAAACGAAATTCTCGCTGGTCTTACAGTGGCCCTGGCGTTAATTCCAGAGGCGGTAGCTTTTGCTATTATCGCCGAGTTATCGCCATTAACGGGATTATATGCTGCTTTTGTGATGGGATTGGTTACTGCTATTCTTGGAGGAAGGCCGGGAATGATTTCCGGGGCTACCGGTGCCGTGGCGGTGGTGATTGTAGCACTTTCGGTCTCTCATGGACCAGAATATGTTTTTGCTACCGTTATTTTAGCAGGGCTAATTCAAGTACTCGCCGGTGTACTAAAACTTGGGAAGCTTATACGGCTGGTGCCGCATTCGGTGATCTTTGGTTTTGTTAACGGACTCGCCATAATTATTTTCACCTCACAATTGGTTCAATTTAAAGCGTCCAATGAAAACGGGGAACTGGAGTGGATGACGGGAGCGCCAATGTACACTTTTCTAAGCCTGGTGGTAATTGCTATTCTTATCATTTGGTTATTGCCAAAACTTACCAAAATTATTCCGTCTTCCCTGGCAGCGATCTTAGTGGTTTTTGGACTCGTGCTGGGGCTTGGCCTGGAAACTAAAACCGTTGGGGATATCGCTTCCATTAGTGGCGGATTTCCTCCTTTTCATATTCCAATGGTGCCTTTTACTTTAGATAATTTTATGCTTATTCTACCCTATGCGGGGATTATGGCCGGGGTAGGACTTATTGAAAGCCTGCTTACCTTAAATATTGTTGATGAAATTACCGAAACCCGTGGTAGTGGTAATAAAGAATGTGTAGCGCAGGGAACTGCCAATGTGCTTTCAGGGTTTTTCTCTGGAATGGGGGGATGCGCTATGTTGGGACAAAGTTTAATTAATGTATCTTCTGGCGCCCGGGCCAGGCTTTCGGGAATTGTGGCTGCTGTAATGTTGCTGGTATTTATCATGTTTGGGGCAGATCTTATCGAAAAATTGCCTATGGCCGCCCTTACCGGGGTAATGATTATGGTTGCCGTAGGCACCTTTGAGTGGGCCAGCTTAAAAACCTTTAGAAGAATGCCAAAATCTGATATTTTAGTGATGGTTTTGGTGACTTTAGTTACGGTAGTTCTTCACAATCTCGCCTTAGCAGTATTGATAGGGGTAATTATCTCTGCCCTGGTTTTTGCCTGGGACAACGCCAAGCGTATTAGGGCCAGAAAGCGAATTGATGATGATGGGATTAAACATTACGAGATCTATGGTCCGCTGTTTTTTGGTTCGGTGCAGGCTTTTAATGAAAAGTTTGATGTTCTAAATGACCCTGAAGAAGTTATTATCGATTTTTCTGAAAGTAGGGTGGTGGATATGTCTGGAATTGAAGCGCTCAACAAGCTTACCCAGCGCTATAGCAAACAAGGCAAAACTTTGCATCTTAGATATTTAAGCGAAGATTGCCGCAACCTGCTTCAAAATGCCGATGCAATTATTGAAGTAAATATCCTGGAAGATCCTTCTTATAAAGTAGCGGTGGATAAAGCTTAAATTGGTGAGGCTATATTTTTAAGGGTTTTTGGGAGTAATGATCTTAAGGTTTTTGACCGTTCTCTAAAGTTATTAATGTTTCAATAAATTTCCTTAAAAAGCAAGCTAAGTTTTATAACTTTATGCTTCACAAAAAAGAGCAGTATGTCTGTTACAGTAGAAGGAGAAAAGAATTTTGAGGAAGTAACCTCTATTCAAAATAAAGCGATTCGGCTTAATTTGAATGAAAATATCTACGGAACTTTCGCAGAAATAGGTGCCGGCCAGGAAACTGTTCGGCATTTTTTTAGAGCCGGAAACGCCTCTGGTACGGTTGCAAAAACCCTAAGTGCTTACGATAAAGATTTTAGTGATGCCATTTATGGAATTGAAGATGACGGCCGTTATGTGACCGAAGCCAGGTTAACTACCATGATGCGCTATGAAACGGGGCTTATTGAAGAACGAATCTCCCGGCTTAAACATCCCAATAAATTATTTTTTAGTTATGCCAATACTGTGGCAACAATAGATTGGGCAAAAAAGTATAAAGGTCACGGTTGGTTGGGTATAAGATTTCAAACAAAACCCAAAGAAGATTACAGTGAGATCATATTACACGTGCAATTTCACGAGAATAATGCCGGTCACCAACAGATAAGTTTGGGGACTATGGGTGCCAATCTTATCTACGGGGCATTTTATCATCATGACGATCCTAAATATTTGCTCAAACAATTATACGATCACCTAAGTACCGATAAAATTGAAATTGATGCGATTAACTTTACGGGCCCCGCGTTTACCCAGGTAGATAATAGGTTAATGAGTCTCGAGTTGGTGAAAAAAGGAATCACCCAGGCGGTAATGTTTGCACCAAATGGAAATAATGTACTACCTGCCAGTATTCTTTACAAACGCAATATTTTAACCTTGCGAGGCAGTTTTAGACCGGTAACCCGGGTGAATATGGCGATGTATAAAAAATCACTAAAGCTGTTTCTAAATGAACGAAAGGTTGATAAAGAAAAGGCAGTTGTTATTTTTGAAATCACCTTATCTAATTTAAAAGGAGAAGGGGAGATAGACGAACAGGATTTTTTAGATCGCGCCGATTTGCTTGGTTCCTTGGGACAAACGGTAATGATTTCCAATTTTCAGGAGTATTATACCGTGGTAGAGTATTTTTCTCAACACACCAAGGAGCGTATGGGCTTGACCATGGGGGTAAGCACCTTAAAAGATATTTTTGACGAGCGATATTATAGACATCTTAGCGGTGGAATTTTAGAAGCTTTTGGGAAGCTGTTTTTTAAAAGCTTAAAGATTTACCTGTATCCTTCTAAAGATGAAGAAACCGGCGAGATTATTACCAGTGAAAACCTAAAAGTACATCCCAGGATGCAGGAACTTTATCAGTATTTTAAAGACAATGGCCGGGTTGTGGATATTGCAGATTACGATCCTGAAACTTTAGATATTCACTCCAGGTTAGTTCACCAAATGATTAAAGAAGGCAAACCAAATTGGGAATCCATGCTCCCTGAAAATACCGCTAAAATGATCAAGGAAAAGGGATTGTTTAAAGGGAAGTAAAGGTTCTGCCGGGTTATTCGATAAATCCAGCCCGGGCTGGTAGGACCAGAACGTCAGACTAATAGCTTGTCGAAGCACTTAATTACTATAAAGTTTGTTTTCTGATTAACTCAACCACGCTTAGCTATTCAAAAAATTTAACATCGCTGAAGGTTAAAAGAACAGAACTTCGGCAGGCCTATACTGAGTCTATCGAAGTGCTCAGTTTGTCTTTATGATTTACAAAGCGACTTCGACAGGCTATTAGCATGACCCTGGTTTAACAGAGAACAGAACTTTGGGTTAACAGTTGCTTCGACAGGCTCAGCATGACACAATTCGCCAAGATCAACGTAACATGCTTACCCTAACTTGATGTGAGCTTATAATTATTAAAACAACTCCCGTAAATATTTGTAATTAGATTTTGCGGCGTCTATCACCTCGGCAGATCTTCCGTTAAGCATAAGTTTCCCCATGCTTTCAGCAAAACCTTTTAGCTGCTCAAATTCTATTTTTGGTGGCATGGCCAAAGCTTCAGGATCGGTGTATATATTAATAAGCGCAGGTCCTTTGTGAGCAAAAGCAGCTGCTAAAGCTCCCTGTACTTCGTTAGACTCTTTGGCTTCCCAGGCTTTGATATTCATAGATTCGGCCAGTTTTTTAAAATCGGGGTTGTGCATATCGGTTTGCCAATCTGGATATCCGGCTACTTCCATTTCCAGTTTTACCATACCCAATGCCCTATTGTTAAAAATCACAATTTTCGCAGGAATTTGATATTGGCTAATCGTCATTAGATCTCCCAAAAGCATGGTAAGCCCACCGTCCCCACATAAAGCAATCACCTGCCTATCGGGGTGTCCCAGTCCCGCACCAATTGCCATGGGCATTGCGTTTGCCATAGACCCGTGGTTAAAAGAACCGGTGAGATAGCGATTAGTCTTTCCTTTTAGATAGCGTGCCGCCCACACGGCAGACATCCCGGTATCTACCGTGAAAATAGCATCATTGGTGGCCAGTTGGTCAATTAAAGAGGCCACATATTCAGGGTGGATTTTTTTATTCTCACTTTTTCCCTGTACATAGCTCTCATAATCTTTTTCATTCTCACGGTGTAGCTGCTGCATTTCCTCGAGGAAAACCTTAGATTTCTTTTCATTTACCTTCGGAAACAGCGCCTGTAGCGTATCTTTTATGCTTCCGTGGTAACCGTAATCTACCTTTGCTCGCCGGCCAATACGCTCGGGCTTTAAATCGATTTGTACAATGGTATTTTTCTCCGGCAGGAAATCAGAATACGGAAAATCGGTGCCTAGCAAAAGCAATACATCTGCATCGTGCATCGCTTTAAAGCCAGATTTCATACCCAACAAGCCGTTTAACCCTACCCGGTATGGATTATCTGTTTTATCGAAGAAAATTTTCCCGCGGAAGCTAAAGCCCATTGGCGCATTTAGTTTCTTACAAAGCGCCCGTACTTCATTTTGTGCGTCTTTACAGCCGTGACCGCAAAAAAGCATCACTTTTTCATTGTTATTGATGACCTCGGCAAGTTCTTCCAGCTGCTCTTCCCGGGGAAGCACTTTCGCATTGCTGTAGTAATTTTTATGAGAAGTGGTAATGGTCTGGGTTTCGGCTGAAGAAACATCGCCGGGCAATCCTACCACGCCAACTCCTTTTTGCTGAATCGCCGACTGGATAGCCGATTGTATGCCGTGAATGGCCTGCTGCGGGGTGTTGGCCATAAAGCAATATTTACTACAGTCATCAAAAAGCTTAGTCACATTGGTCTCCTGAAAATTATCGGTGCCCAGTTTATTAGTCTCAACCGTGGTGGCGATGGCGATCACGGGATTTCCGGCGCGGTTGGCGTCGTAGAGTCCGTTTACCAAATGCACATGCCCGGGTCCGCTACTGCCCATACAGCAGCCAATTCCATCTAGTTCGGCATCCATGGAAGCGGCATAAGCACCTGCTTCTTCGTGGCGAACGTGAATCCATTGCAATCTGCCATCCCTGCGAACGGCATCATTTACCGGGTTCAAACTATCACCGGTAACCGCATAAACACGTTTTACCCCGGCATTCACCAACATTTTTACTAACTCATCTGCGACTGTATGTGCCATAATTTTTTCGATTTTATTTTCTCATTAAGATACAATTTCAGAAAAATAATACTGTTAAGGGAACGATAAAGCTGGACGGGGTAGCGGAATAAAAAAACGGAGAGAAGAAAGCAAAAAAATAAATTGACAATCATAACATTTAGGGTTCCATTTCAAATGAAAGAAAACTGTAAGGAATAGAAGTTGTTAAACTTAGATTCTGGCAGTTGAATATGTAAACACTTATCCACGAACTATACTGTACTTTTTGAAAAGATAGACGTTCTTACTTAATTAGGTTTGAGAGTTAGTCCTCACGTAAAAAGTTTTATTTGAAATAATCAAATGGGGGGAACACCAGAAACACCGCTACAAGTTAAATGTCACTATTTTTCAAAAATTAAAAATTGAGCGGGAAATAATCGTACGATTATCTTCTCTGATTCAAAAAAAGTTTTACTTTTGTTTTTAATTTAGAATAAGTCTTAATAAAAGAAAGGTTTTTTCTAAAAAAAAAGGAGCCATACAGCGGCAACTGTATGACTCCAGTAATCACTTTCTAACGGTAAAATTAAAAAGTAATGCAATATAGGAAATTGCTGGTTATTCTTGGGCTTCTATGTTTTAGGATTTCAATCTTTGCTCAGGCTTCGAATGAGATTTCAGGAGTAGTAAAAGATCAAAACGGAAACCCTGTTTTTGGTGCTACGGTAATTGTAAAGGATTATAATACCGGTGCGGTCACCAACGAAGCCGGTCATTTTCTCATAAAAGGTGACTTCCGCGGCCAATTAGAATTGGAAACTTCATTCCTGGGTTATAAAACAAAAAATACTAGTCTCGATCTAGAGGCCGAAAACCATACCGGTTTTACAATACAATTGGAAGAATTAGCAACCAATCTTGAAACGGTTAATATTTCGGCTAAATCCAAAATTCAACAAATTGAAGCCCTCGCTTATAATATAGACGTGATCGATGCGAAGAAATTGCACAATACTACTTTAGATATTGGCCATGCGCTAGATCGCGTTTCGGGAATAAGAATTAGGGAAGATGGGGGAGTAGGTTCCCGAATGAACCTTTCTATGAATGGTTTCCGGGGAAACCAGGTGAAAATTTTTATCGATGGTATTCCTATGGAAAACTTTGGTTCCTCTTTTCAGCTCAATAATATTCCCATTAATCTTGCCGAGCGGATTGAGGTTTACAAAGGCGTGGTTCCTGTAGGCCTGGGAGCAGATGCCCTGGGCGGCGCTGTAAATATTGTGACTAATACTTATGATAAAAACCATCTTGATGTTTCTTATTCCTATGGTTCTTTCAATACTCATCGCTCTAATCTAAACGCAGTGTTCGTCAACAAATCGGGTTTTACGGTTCAATTGAATGCTTTTCAGAATTATTCAGACAATGATTATAAGGTAAATGTAGATGTTGCAGACCTGCAAACCGGGGAATATTTCCCTAATGAGGAGGTGAAGCGCTTTAATGATGAGTACCATAATGAAACATTTATAGGGAATATTGGGGTGGTAAATAAACCCTATGCAGATAGATTGTTATTTGGAATTACCCTGGGACAAAATTACAGGGAAATACAAACCGGAGCGCGGCAGGTGAGTGTTTACGGCGAGCGTCATACACGCGGAAACACTATTATGCCCAGTTTTAAATATCAAAAGAAAAACTTATTGGTGGAAGGCCTGGATGTAAACCTTAACGCTAATTATAATTTAGGAAAAGAAAAGATTATTGATACGGTTCATCGCAGGTATAACTGGTTTGGAAGTTATGTGGATTATGACGGTCCGGGCGGGGAGCGTACTTATACCCACGCCGAATTTCAGAATAATAACGGGGTGGTTACGGCCAGTTTCGACTACAAGATAAACGAGGAGCACGCTATTTCCCTTAGTAATGTACTAAACACCTTTGATAGGGAACGTAAGAATCTTTTGAATACTGAAAATGATCTTTATGAACAACCTCAAAAGTCCAATAAAAATGTTCTGGGACTGGGTTATAAATTTGATAAAGAAGATTGGAGCATAACGGGTTTTGTAAAGAACTACAACCAGGTAAATATCTTTGAAGAAGCTTATAATCCCACGGGAAATTATGGTGATGTAGCTTACCGGCATAAAAAAGACCGTTTTAATGATTTTGGTTATGGCTTTGCGGAGACTTATTTCTTAACCGAAGATCTTCAGGTAAAAGCTTCTTTCGAAAAAAGCTACCGGCTTCCCGAACCTAATGAATTATACGGCGATGGGGGGATATTATTTGAAGGTAACACAAGCCTGAAACCAGAGAGCAGTTATAATTATAATCTTGGTGCCAGTTACTGGTTTAACTTTAATAACCTTCATCAGATTAACTTAAGCGCCAATGGTTTTTATAGGGATTCCAGGGATTTTATTCGCCCGATATTAAATCAAAATCAGGTGCTTCAGGTGATGGACAACCTGGCCGATGTGACCAATTTAGGAGTAGAAACCGAAGTGCGCTATTCTTTTAAGGATAAACTTTCTGCCGGGGCCAACCTTACTTATCAAAACCTTAGAAATAATACTAAATATGTAGGGGGACAAACAAGCGAGAGCGTGGTGTATAGGGATCGCATTCCCAATATTCCTTATTTCTACGGAAATGCAGATGCCTCCTATAATTTTAAAAGTCCTTTAAATAAATCCCATCCGGTAAGTGTTGGGTACAACCTGTTATATGTACACGCCTTTTATTTGTACTGGCCAAGCCTTGGAAATACAAAACTCGATGTGCCAGAGCAGGTATCTCACGATATGAATATTACCTACAATTTTGGCGAAGAAAGCAATTTTCAGCTTACCGTAGAATGCAGGAATATTTTTGATAAAAAACTATACGACAATTTTAGCCTACAAAAACCCGGTAGAAGTTTTACCGGTAAAATTAGATACTCCTTTTAATCACTGGCGATAGCCAGGGATTAAATTAACCGGGGCTTGTTTGGAAATAAAAGGATCTTTTAGGAAGCATAGTCCCGGGTCTAGGTTCTTGATTACTTTAAAATTAAAGACCAATGAAACCAGTTTGTTGCTGAACTCAAAACAGACACAACGCACAAGAGAATGACAAAAACCATATTATTCAAATTAATACTTTAAATATAAACCAATGAAAAAAATCAATTTATTCAATCTCGTAATTTTAGCACTTTCCCTGGCGGTAGTAGGATGTAGCTCTGATGATGACACAAATGTCGATAATGGGGGAGGGGAAAACGAAGCCCAGGCCAGGTATGTGATTGCAGCCACTCCGGTTGCTTCAGAAGGGGTAGCCGATTATTTATTAACAGCTAATAATCTTTCAGAAGGAAGCATTAGCACTGCCGGAAACGGTATTGAGCAAGATGGGACCTATCGCTACTATGTGACCAATAATAATAAGTTTTTTAGTCTTCTTTATGGACAGGGAAATCCCGGGGCGGTCACTACTTATGAGCTTGGGGGAGAAGGTACACTTCAAATGCTTTCAGATTTCCAATCGGAAACCGTACAGGCCTTTGCTCCTGTAAATGAGGACGTATTACTAATGAAAATTTCAAGAAATGCTGATGCTCCCGTGGCCAGTTGGTACCGTTTGGATACAGAAACCAGCCAGTTTGTTGACGAGGGACAAATTAATACGGCAGCGCTTGCGCCAGAAGGAGAACAGGCTTTTTTTAGCTGGCTTACCCAGGTAGGAGATAAGGTATATGCACCCTTCTTTACCGTAAAAGCTTGTTGTAATGATAGCTTTGGAACTTCTTATCCAGATCAATCCTGGGTGGCCGTTTATTCTTATCCAGAGATGGAATTGGAGACTATTATTGAAGATGACCGTACCAGTTTTATTGGCCGATACTTTACCAATGGACTTAGTGTAGATGAAACCGGAGATGCTTACGCATTTTCTTCGGCAGTAGCGGTAAGCAACGGAGATTTTAGCTCTACAAAACCTTCTGCGGTAACCCGTATTAAAAATGGAACAACAGCATTTGATGAAACCTATTTATTTGATCTGGAAGAAGCCTCTGGAGGATATTATGTGACCGATCATGTCTATGCCGGAAACGGAAATTTTGTAGTGTTTATGAATAAAGAAAAAACATCTGCCTATGCCACAGGAAATTCCCTGGCGGTAATTAATGTGTATAACAAAACTTTTGATTGGATTAGTGGGATGCCAGATGCTGAAAACATCACCAGTATAACTACAAATAATTATGTAGGGGAAGATGGGATTGTAAACATAGGAGTCACTACTAGAGAAAGCAGTTTTGTTTATAATATAGATATCGCTACTGCTGCCGCTTCACAAGGCCTGGAAGTACAGGGCGGAAACATAACCGCAATAAGCAAACTAGACTCTGCAAAATAATTTGAATAGCCATATGTGACTGTCTAAAAAGTACTTTGAGTTGTCATTGCAGGGAACGAAGCAATTTACAACTTATTGGAAATCAATAAGCAGGTTACTTCACTTCGTTCGTAAGGACGCTGAATCTTACTTTTAGGACAGTCACATTTAAATTAATAAGAATATTATGGAAGCTACTTCTCCCGCCAAACCGAGAAAAAAGAAGAAGAAAAAACGAAAAAAACCACGCTCCTATTTTTACCGTATCTCGGCGTGGCTTCATCTTTGGCTAGGGTTAATTTCGGGTATAGTGGTCGTAATTGTAAGTCTTACCGCAGCAATATTAACTTTTGAACAGGAAATTAAGAATGTTACGGAGCCTTTTCAAAATATTGAATATAATGAAACCGATGAGTTTTTGCCTCCTTCCAGACTTAAGAACGCGGTAATGGAAGAGTACAGTTTTCCTTCGGTTTACTCGGTTGTTTATAGGGGAGCAGGGAAAAGTGCTTTAGTTCCATATTATGCCAATAGGACCAATTACCAGGAGGTTTATGTTAATCCTTATACGGGAGAAGTGCTACATAACCGTAAGCTTAACGACGATTTTTGGAGAAGCATGATCATAGGGCATTATCAATTGTGGTTACCCAGAAGTATTGGGAAACCTATTGTTGCTTATGGTACCCTTATCTTCGTTATTGCCTTGCTTACAGGCCTGGTGTTATGGTGGCCAAAACGATGGAACAAAAGAACCAAAGAGGCTAGTTTTAAAATTAAATGGACTGCAAAATTTAAAAGATTGAATTATGACCTTCATAACGTGTTGGGTTTTTATTCACTTTTAATTGCTTTAGTGCTTGGGCTTACCGGAATGGTGTATGGAATGCAATGGTTTTCAGACGCGGCTTACTGGGCTGCTTCGGGAGGAGAAAACAGGAATACTAAATCACTTATTTCAGACACTACCGCGGTTAGTACTACCAATTTACCCGAGGAGGATATACTGTTCCAGAATGTAATGCAAAGCGGAATCGATCCCAATGATAATAGTATAAACATACAGTTCCCCAGGGGGGAAACTGGGGTTTGGAACGTGGGGATTAATCCGAGTTTTGAAACGAGATGGCAGTCTATTAATACTTCTTATAATCAAAATTCTTTGGAAACGCTTAAAGAGGAACCCAGGTTTCCTGAACTGAATGGAGGCGACCAACTTATGAAACTGAATTACGATTTGCACGTAGGTGCTATAGGAGGTATTTGGACAAAGATCATTGCGTTTTTAGTCTGTCTAATTTCGGCAAGTCTCCCTATCACCGGTTTTATTGTTTGGTGGAAGAAAAGTAAAAATAAAAGGTTTAAAGCCTTAAAATTTCCAAGTTATAAATAGAAGGAATAAACTTTTTAAATTCCTTCGCGATAAAATTAATAAATATGAAAAATATAAAATCATTTCTGTTGGCCTTTGCGCTAATGCTTTTAAATATAACATTTGTTCAGGCTCATGCTTTGGTAATAGATACCGGAAAAGCGGGGGAAATTGGTAAAAATCATGAAGTTCGGGTTTATTATAGCGAATTTGAGGACAGAAGCTTAGAAAAAGTAGCCGATTGGTACTCTAATGTAGCAGATTTTCAACTCTGGCTCGTAAAGCCTACCGGAGAAAGAATTCAGCTAAAAACCGAAACCGGTGATGACGTTTATCGAGCTAATTTTACACCTAAAGAGCAAGGAATACACCGTCTGGAGATAAGCCATATAGCTGAAGATCCCGGTGACGGGACCGATTACCAGTTTAATGCATTTGCACAGGTAATTGTAGGGAGTAAAAAGGAAACATCAGTCGTTACGGCAGAAAGTCCAGAGCTTATATTGCTAGAGGATTTTGAAAGTAAGCAACCAGGGAAAAAACAACTCAAGACATATTTTAAAGGAAAATTAAAGGAGGGGGTTACAGTGACAATTTTTTATCCTTCCGGAAAGACCGAAGATTTAAAAAGCAATGTAGCAGGAATTGTTGAGGTAGATTTTTCAGAAAAAGGAAACTATTTTTTTGAGGCCACGACCTACCATCCGGAAGAAAAAGGGAATACCCAAAAAGCCCCGTATAAATCGGTTTGGCGCGTTGCCACGCAAAAATTGGTGCAGGAATAATGTGATTCTCTTAATCTAATCCTAACTTATTACCCGTATTTGATTACTCGATAATTGAGATTATAATGCTACGAAGCTTGTCTCGAAATCAAAATAATACTCCTACTATCTATAATACCTCGTGGGCTTCCCCCCGGGTAGTTTATTTTAAGGATAGCTGGAAGATAAATTCAGCAAAACCTTCATAAAAATTAAAGTTTATGAAGGTTTTTCATTTATTGAAACTAATTGTTAACTCACGCATTTAATCTAGTAAAATTTAACCAGGTAATGATGCACTCAAACTCGTTTATTTTATGCTCTATTTGCTCATAATTTCCATAGCTGTACTTCGATTAATGCTCAGCGGGACAATTTGATTTATTATAGAGTTATAGCCAGGACCTTACTTGCATATTTTTATGAATTTCAGTTTGAATAGGGGACAGGGGGAAAGTGGTAAACTATTTAAGCTTTAGGAAGAAATAAGTGCTAAAATTGCTTTCTTACCTGCAGGCCAACTCCATAAATAGGATTTGCAACATTATTAACCTCTATTCCAATTTGTGCATCTACATCAATAAAATTACGTCAAATTCCCAAACTAAACATGCCTGCGAAAACCTCACGAGATGGAGTATAATATGTTCCGTGGCGGCCGTCTTTATAGATATAGCTCAATAATAATTGATAGGGATAAGTTTCAAAATAATTAAAAAATTGTCCTGAAAGCCCAATGTGATGTGCTACAAACTTATTACCAATTACAGCATCTTGCTTCTCGTCATAATCGAAGAAAGGTAGTCCTATAATTCGTCTTTGGTTGGTCCAGCCAGATTGATATATAGCGTGATTAAAATAATCTTCATTTTGGAAATTAGAGTTAGCGAGTATATTTTGGTTTCGGGTATAGTAAAATTCATATAAAACTCCATTCACCAGCCTGCGGTCCGTCCTGGAATCTAAAAATACCGAGTAGCGACCATCCGGAAGATTGGAGAGTTGTCCACCCTGCAAAGTCTCAAACATATAATTATAAGTAAGATTGAGGTCCCAATTGTCTTTTAAGGACCTCTGAAAACTAAATTCATACATCCCCAACTGATTAGCGAAGCCTCCTCCAAAAAACATTTTAATATAACTTTTAAAATTGTTTGGTTGCGAACCATTTGTTGGGGAGTCCCCGGCCCATTGTGCTGCGTGGTGAAACCCAAATTTTAAGGCTATATCTTCCCGGGGACTCGTATAAATTAATTTAAGATATTTATAATGTAGCCTGGTATCTGCAACAAACCTATCGTTGCCCATTAAATATTCATTCCAGGAGGCCTCTAGTGCAATCCCATCATAAGGAAATATCATCACGGGGCGATTCGTCTTAAACTGAATCCCCGGCATTGGCCTGGCATTTAAAGACCAAATCATGTTATCGTTAGTGGCGCTAAGACCTCTTAATTTTTAGTCCTCCTGTTTAAGTCCTGCGACTACTTGCACAACCGATAATCTATAAGCAAAAGTTAGTTGGCAGCCTTTAAGTTATCACTCGTTTACTCAATTATGCATTAGCATTTGCTCAATCTTTGGCTTTTTCCTTCTTCAACCATACCGGGCTCGTGTCCGATTCGTGATTTTGACCAATTATATCTTTATAAAGTTCCGGTCTGCGGGCCTTTTTGTACCTATACCCCCCTGAAAGCTCAATTTTTTCTTTTGTGATTTTTGAAGTTGTTATTTGATTTTCAAAAGATTTTATTTCAGAAAGAACCTCTCCATAAGGATCAATTATCATTGAATTCCCATTTTTGAGTTGTTCTCCGTCATAGCCTATCGGGTTCGTAAAGGCATAATAAACCCCGTTATCGTAAGCTCTTGCAGGCAACCAACGCATTAACCAACGCCTACCTTTAGGACCGTCAAATTCCATTCGTAATGAAACAGGGTCGTTTTCACGATTTTGCCAATACTTGTCTGCCACATAGTCTCTGTGAGGCATAGCAGAAGGCGTGCAGCCTGTAACATGGGGTGCGAAAATCAATTCGGCTCCCAGGAGGCTTGTCGCTCTTACATTTTCTATTACATTATTATCATAGCAGATCAAAATTCCGCACTTCCAACCCAAGAGATCAAAAACGCAATATTCATTACCGGCAGACATATACTTATTAATAAAAGGATGCAATTTCCGGTGTTTCGCAATTACCCCATCCCTTGTAACACAGATATAGGTGTTGAATATTTTGTCTCTAGATTTTTCTACCAGGCCTGCTAAAATCGGGATGTCCAACTCTTTGGAAATGGCAATTAGTTCCTGTGTGCTTTTTCCATTAGGCACTTCCTCTGCTAAATCGGTTATTTCTTTTTTGCTTAAATCCCTAGTGTAGGTATAAGCGGTAATCGACATTTCGTGAAAACTAATTAGATCGGCTCCTTCAGATTTAGCTTTTTTTGCGAGTTTATAAATTATGGATAGGTTGTATTTTTTATCTCCGTCTTTGGGTTGAAATTGCGCTACCGATATGTTCATAAATTAATGTATGTTCAGTTTTATTTTGCTGATGATGCTATTTTGTACATCTCTAGATTGCCGAAAATTTTTAAGCATCTTTTTCAGATCAAAATAAAAGATAGCGATTTAATTTCAATTGATTAATTTGGTTCTCTTGCATCTTCCCTATTAAGCTAGGCTATACAAACCCAATGCAAAACATGATTTTGGGTCATATTCTCCAGGTAAACGAGAGGGTAGAGGGTTTTAAGCCTTGCAAGCCACGGAAATGAGAAATAGCCGGAGGTACGTGAGGCCAAAAGTACCGCAGATTGAATACTCCTTTCCTGGTATATTTGAGAGCTGTTATTCTAATTGCTATTAATGTTCGTTTACATATTTTTTAAGGAATTTTGCTAATTCTGGTACATCACATTCAAATCCCATATTTTCAGCTTCTTTAATCACATCTTCTCCAGACATGTTTTTTTGACACCCAATATGCATCATAACGAATGCTCCCGAGCGTTTGCCAGATTTACAATGAACTACTATGGGTTTGGGTAGGTTTTCAAGTTCTTTTCGGAAATCATCTACCATAGCTTCAGAAAGGTTGTCTTTGGATACCTGGAATTGACGATATTCTAGATTGTTGGTTTTTGCCAGTTCCTTCTCTTGCTTAGAAGAAACATTTTGGTCTTCATCATCGGTCTGCAAATTAATAACCGATTTAAAATCTTTTTCAGCAAAGATTTTAAAACTGTTTTCATCGGGGTCAAAAGTTGCCACCGAAATTTCATTATTAACGTTCTTAATATCCTGGTTCTGGTTCATAATTTATTTTTTAATTATTTTTATTTTCAATAGGTAAATCAGCAGCTTTCCACGCCTTAAAACTGCCTGGAATACTATGAATTTTTTTAAATCCGTTTTTTTGTAAAATACTGGCTGCAATGCTAGCTCTATAACCGCTGGCACAGTACACGGCATAGGTTTCTTCTTTCTCTAATGTGTTGATCTTATCTAATAGTTCTCCCAGAAAAATATGCGTTGCACCTGGAATATTGCCTTCTTCCCATTCTTTTTTCTTACGTACATCAAGTGGTTTATATTGTTCTTTCTTTTGATTGAGTTCCTGCACGCTAAGTTGGGGTAATTTTTTAATTGGCTTGCCAGATTCCTGCCAGTTGCGCATACTCCCTCCCAGGTAGCCTCTTATATTGGTATGTCCCGTGTGCCATAGTAAAGTCACCACTCGTTCCAAATTTGTGTCTTGCGGCATAACCAGTAAAATGGGAGCGTTAGTATCTATTAGCCATCCGGTCCACACCGATAATATGGAGCGTTGTCCAATATTAAGTGCGCCCTCTATATGACCCCCGCCAAAAGCCAGCATATCCCGGGTGTCTATTAGCACAGTGTCTTTATTATTCATTTCCTCTTCAAACTGTTCTACATTTAAGGAACGCACCTGCGGGGTATGACCAAATATTTCCGGTCCCTGAGTGTTGAGTTTTTTCATTTTTGGATAATGAGAGGGTACAGGAGGCGCATTATCCTGAATAGCTTTTTTAAATTCATCGTAATCCTCCATTTGCATAAACGGATTATGTTTCTTTTCATATCCTATCGTACTATGCATACGGTCACCTATATTGGGACCACAAGCTGAACCTGCTGCATGGCAGGGGTAAATAATGATCTCATCTCCAAGTTTACAGAAAAAATTACGCATGGTGTTGTAAAGAGCCCTGGTTAGTTCTTCCGTCTTTTCATCGCCCAGTAAATCTGGCCGTCCTATAGAATCTACGAACAAAGAATCCCCGGTTAATACACCCCAGGCTTTTTCCTCTTCTGTGCTAGATACTAAATAGGATAAATGTTCAGGAGTATGGCCGGGCGTATGTTTTGCCTGTAATTTGATTTCACCAAATTCGAACTCATCCCCATCGCGAATAGGTTGATGCTCAAAATCATAGGAAGCACCACCCTCAACGCTTACATACAGCTTAGCACTTCCTTTGCAGCGGGCTACTAATTCCCGCGCACCGCTCAGGAAATCGGCATGAATGTGGGTTTCAAAAACATGGGTAATACTTACACCATATTTTCTTCCCTTTTGAAGGTAAATATCGGCATCGGGACGCGGGTCAATTACTGCCGCACAGCCTGAACTATCGTCACATATAAAATATGAAACTTGAGCAATGCCCTCGGTTAATATAGGTTCTAATCTTATAGCCATAGTTATTTCTAAATTAAAAATTATATATTCAAATAATGTTAAAAAAGATAAAAACCTACCGGGAACTGTCTGAGGTGCGCGGTATTAACTATGGGAAAGGAGTAAGGGGTTCTTCGGTAAACGCCTTGAATTTATGAGGAGCAAGGTGGGAGTAAGAGTGATAGTTCTGAATTTAATTGCTGAATCCTGCCCAGAGGGTTGAGAATTCAACAAAAAATCCGGTCTATACTACAACACCGGTTTTATTCAGGAATCGCGGTATCGGTTTTTCAAAAAAGCGCCAGATCTACCTTTTATGTAGTTTGTACTTATATTACCTTCTTTCTTAACTAAATTGCTGTTATGATATCCTGGTTAATTTTAATCATTGCTATTTGAACAGGAGTTATAATTTTTAGATAGACCGCAACTTTCATCTAGCCACAGCTTTTGAGAATGATTTGAAAAAACACTTGAAGGTTGTACCTAAAATAAAAAAGCCGACTCGTTAAAGTCGGCTTAGCCTGGTGGTACTCGAGGTGGGAGTACTTTAAATTTGGCTTAGCCTGCGTTTTTAGAGCCTTTCGCATAGACCATTTTGGAGTGCTCCCGAATTAGACACCTTTAACTAAAGTTTAACTATTCATGAGCCTGGATTTTATAGTAATCTATACCAAATTGCATTAAAATAAACAATTGGGCGGTAAAGATTACTAAGGCCTGGTTTAAGAAACCTGACAGTACTACAAGATAAAGCGAGTGAATGTTACTTTACATCAAAGTTTTACTTCAAAAACTCCCTAAAATTATCTCTGTTAATGATATTTACCTTGGCATCGTAAGCTTCTAGAAAAGTCTTTGGAATTTTCACCTTATTTTTTGGATTCCATTTAATTTCAAAACCTTTCAATTTTCCCGCTTCCTCTTCAATATAATCAATTTCCTGTTGCTGTACAGTTCTCCAAAAATATCCTTTAGCTA
Source organism: Salegentibacter echinorum (assembly GCF_900129445.1). Classification (GTDB taxonomy): domain Bacteria; phylum Bacteroidota; class Bacteroidia; order Flavobacteriales; family Flavobacteriaceae; genus Salegentibacter; species Salegentibacter echinorum. The sequence goes on along the minus strand of NZ_FQVT01000005.1, from coordinate 213,456 downwards.
AAGAGTTATTGTAAGCCCGGTATTTTAGACGCTCAGAAATTAAAAAATTTTCCCATAAGTTACCTTTATCCTGCCTATCATTCATTGGACTTAAATCGCCAACTATCATATTTCTAACACCGGTATCATAAAAGTATATTTTTTGATTGGTTTTTATTTCATTCCGTAAATTCTTACTGAAGCTTGTAAGTTTAAATATTACAAACGCCTGGCAAAGAAGATCTATATAAGTTGCTACGGTTTTTTTATCGATACCCAGTAATTGAGCTAATTCGTTATAACTAACTTCACTGCCAATTTGAAAAGCAAGAGCCCGCAGTAATTTTTCTAAAACCTCTGGTTTACGAATTCCGCCATAACTCAGAATATCTTTATATAAATAGCTATCGGTTAATTGCTTTAAAATATCCTTTTCTTCTCCGAAATTATTAATCACATCAGGGTACATCCCGTATATTACTCTTAGTTCCAATTGCTGTTCTGCTTTAAGAAATCCTACATTAGATTCAAACTCTCCCCAGGAAATAGGATACAACTGGTATTCCCATTTTCGGCCAGTTAGAGGCTCTTGAGTTTGATTGTTTAATTCGAAGGCAGATGAGCCGCTAACCAGTAGTTGAACTGATTTTAATTGATCTGTGATCAACTTAAGTGTAAGCCCAATATTATCTATACGCTGGGCTTCATCTATAAAAACGGTATTATGACTCCCAATTATATTTTTGAGTTGTTCTAAGTTGGGGTTTGATAGGAGTTTTCTAACGGTTGGATCATCTCCATTTAAGAAAAGATATTCTTCCCCTTTCAATAATTTATTAAAAAGTGTAGTTTTGCCAACTTGTCTGGGACCAATTAAGAAAATCGCTTTACCTGTTCCAAATCGGTTTTTGATGTTACTTTCTAATACTCTGTTAATCATATTCAGGGATTGTATTCCCCAAATATAATGATTTTTAGGGATTGTATTCCCCAAATATTATATTTTAAATTCTTTCACTATAATTTAGAAAATAATCTGCTGGTAAAATGTGCAGTCCTATAATCGTTTGGAAATTATTGTTATTCTCCGTTACGCTTAGTACCTAACATTTTTATTGGTGAAATTACTGGAAGTATCACACCCTGAAAATTTGTACTGGCCAGGCGCTCATAAAGCATTCCTCTAGCCGTTGAAAAACTAATACCTAATAAAGTAGCGATTAAGTTTCCGGAAAAGCGCGGCGTATTATCTTCTATAATATCATAGAAATTTTTCAAATTTTGTATTTTGAAATGAAAATCTATTTCCAAGTCCAACTGATTTCCGTCTTCTTTTTTTTGCTGATCAGATAAATTTATTAATAGTTTTATTCTAATCCTTTCATCTTTTAAATTATGAGCAGTTTCATGAGCTACATCAATATCGTAAGATGGATTCTGAGGTTTTTTCCCTTCTTTGATCTTACTATTTAAAATCTCTACATGGAAAAGCTCGATTTCCTCCGGAATTATAGGAGCGTTCTTACTCATTATATTGCATCTTGATATTCTGAGTTTTCCTCATAATTATTAATATCTTCTTCCAAACCATCACCCTTTACAGATCCTAAATACACATATTTATACTCTGTTACCGGTTCAATGCTTATTAGGTCTATATCTAAAGCAACTTCCATTTTGATAATACTTTTTAAGGTTAGATTATGCAGGCCAGATAACCATTTAGAAACCTCGGAAGGTTTTTTATTCAACATTGCAGCAAACTCTTTTTGCTTAATACCTCTTTGGTTTAAAATGACCTGGACTTTATTAGAAATTGCCAGATTACGTTCTGTCAACTTTTCTATTTCCGGATCACCGTTCTCTTCTAACCAGTTATCAATAATATTATTCTTAGGAAAAGTCATAATCAAAGCTCTAGTTTAAAATCTTGTTCAAATTCAATTTGTGTGAAGTCATCAATCCATCGGATTTCTTTCTCTTCTAATGCATCTTGTATTGCAGCGGTTAATTTATTTGCCAAATGGAAGTGGGGTGATACATTTGGACAATCTTGAGCATAACGGGATGTTTTAAGGTCTCCATTGAATAAAAATACAACGTTTTCATTAAGCCTGAAAGTGTATAACCTAAGCATATTACTGGATTTCTTTCCTTTTTCAATGTATGCCGGTTCTCGTTTAACTCCTTTAGGCGGTAATGCAGAAGTATCTGCAATTTTTGCTTCAGATCTAAAATGATGGATTTGTGCACCATATTTAATTCCTATAATTTTAATCCAAGAAAGGATATGATTAAGCTTACTCTTGTTTGATTCCGTTTGAACTGCCACAAATTCTTCAAACAGGGATAGACTATTATCATTAAGCACAAGAGAATAATAACTTACCTTACTATATCTTGCTATAGGTTTTATATGTGCAAATATATTCACTTATAAGTTAATTGTAAAATTTTTATTCACTTTTAAGTTAATTTTAATTTTCAAAAATAATATTTATTCCTAATACTTCTCAAGATAGAATTAATTTATTTCTAAGCCTCCACAGGCCAATCTTTATACTGCCCCTCGGCTTGCTCAATCACTTCTTTTAGTAAATTATCCAATTCTGAAAAAGGTACTTTTCCTCTAAGCTCTTTTTTAACCGCCAGGCGTATTGCTGCCCTAGCATCTTCTTTCTTCGTCCAATCCAGTTGCAGGTTTTTCTTTACAGAACTCACTACTTTATGAACTAAATCCTGAATGGGACCGGCTTTATTCAAAATTTTCTCATTGGCTGAAAGCAAATCGTAAAAGGCCAGTTCATCTTCGGTTAAACCGAGTTGCTTTGTCCTTATATCGTCCTGCTGAAACTCATCGGCTATATCCAGGAGATGCTTAATCGCTGCTATGGAATCCAGGCTGTTTTTATGATAGTTGCCCAATACTTTTTCAAGCTCGTCGCGAAGTCTCCTGGCTTTTTTAATGTTTTTGGGCATTCTTACTTTTAGCTCATCATTGATAATTCGTCGCAGAAGCTCGATTTTTACATTTTCATCCCCTTTTTCTTTTACGGTAGCCTGAAAGCGATCATCGATAATGGAGATATCTATCTTATCAAGATCATACATTTTCGCCAGATCAACAATTTCCTGGGATTCCAGCGATTTACTGATAAGGTCTTTGATTCGCTCATTCTTTTCCCGTTGCGGCCTGGGCGGAAACTTAATCTTTCTGATGGTTTTCCTTATTTTCTGGATAATCGCCACCTCATCCTGAATTTCCCATATACGTTTATCTGAACTGGTCATTGATACTAATTCCGATAGTTTTCTTTCTTCCCGCAGGAAGTTGTCGGTCACGGGATCAGACTGTAACAAATCATTAATTACTTTCTTTGACCACTGCAACTTTTCGCGGTCATCCAGCTGGACGATTTCCTCCATACTAAAACCGCCCATCAGCTCTTTTACCGTTTCGAGTTGCTCGAAACATAAGTTTACGGCAAGTTCAATATCTACTGCCGGTTTTCCTTTTCCTCCTCCTGAAGTATATTTTTTGGTAGCTTCTGCCAGGTAACCGGAAATTCCTATAAAGTCAACTACCAGTCCGCTGGGTTTGTCTTCAAACACACGGTTTACCCTGGCGATGGCCTGCATCAAATTATGGCCTTTCATAATCTTATCAACATACATCGTATGGATAATTGGCGCATCAAATCCGGTAAGCCACATATCGCGTACTATGACTATTTTTAATGGGTCTTTGGGATTGCGGAAGCGTTTTTTAATAGCTTCCATAGCCTCTTTGGTGCGAATGTGCTTATTCCATTCCGGCGGATCATTACTGATATTTCCGGTCATAATCACCGCGATTTCAGGGCAGCCATCCAAAGCAGTTAAGGCATCATACATTTTTACGCAATTACGCCTGCTCATACAAACCACCATCGCCTTTCCTTCCAGCGTAGCCGTTCTTGCCAGGAAATGCTCCAGGATATCCCCGGCCACTTTTTCTACCCGGCTCTGTGCTCCTGCCGCATCTTCTACGGCAGCCCAAACCGCCTTTGAAGGATTGTCTTCATCGTCTTCAATTTCGTCCAGCTGGGCAGAATAAGCCGCTTTAATATTTAGCGGAACCATCTTTGGCTCGTAATAAATAGGCACCGTGGCGCCATCTTTCACCGCCTGTTCTATATCATAGCTGTGCAGGGTAGGGCCAAACACCAATTGTGTATCGGCATCTTTGCTATCTAAGGGCGTACCGGTAAACCCGATAAAGGAAGCATTGGGCAACGCGCGTCTTATATTTTGAGCAAAGCCACCATCGTGAAAGCCGTATTGGGTACGGTGTGCTTCATCGGCCATAACGATAAGGTTGTATCTTTCTGAAAGTACGGGGTGCGCGGTTTCTTTTCCTGTTTCCAGATCTTTTAAACGGAATTTCTCAATGGTCGTAAAAACCACCCCGCCACCATCTGTACTCAATAAACTTCTTAATTCTTCAGTAGTGCGGGCGTGGTGTACATCGCCCACCAAATCTTTGGCCAATACAAAATTTTCATATAACTGCTGGTCGAGGTCTGACCGATCTACCTGGATCACGATTGTAGGATTTTTCATTTCGGGCATTTGGCGCAAAATCCCGGTTAGGATGGCCATCGAAATACTTTTTCCCGAGCCTTGCGTATGCCAAATTACGCCCAGCCGACCATCACCCTTAGGTTTAATATTTTCTACCGCACTTTCCACCGCTTTTTGAATGCTCCAATACTGATGATATTTCGCGCCTTTTTTGAGGATTTTTCCATTGTGGTCTTCGTGGAAAATAAAATTTTGAATGTAGTTTAAAAGGGTGGCTTTTGGGAAAAGTCCGTTGAGCAAGGTTTCCAACTGAAGCTCGGTTTCCTGTTTTATATCATCGCCCCTCAAACTTTTCCAGGGGGCAAACCATTTTAGGGAAGAACTATACATTCCGTGCAGGCTTTGCATTCCGTCTGAAATAATAGTTATCGCATTAAAATCGAATAGCTGCGGAATATCCTGCAGGTAATGGCCAATTTGCCGGTGGGCGTTATCTACGCCAACCTCGGCATCGAACATATTTTTGAATTCAAAAACGATAAGCGGAAGGCCGTTTATAAAGATCACCAAATCTGCCCGCCGACTGTTTTTGCCGATGACTTTTACTTCATCGGAACAGATAAATTGGTTTTGCTCCGGGTCGCGGTAATTGATGGGGTAGATATGTTTGGCCAGTTCCTTGCCGTTTTTATCTTTCCAGGAAACCGAAATTCCCTGGGTTAGTTTACGGTGAAAATCACGGTTGCGGTGGTCTAAATCCATCCCCGAATGTTGGGTGAAACTGGCCAGGGCTTCATTGATGGCGGTAGCCGGAACATCGGGATAGGTGGATACCAGGAAATCCCTCAACTCCTTTTCCAGGACTACCTTTTTAAGGTCCCGGTCTAAGGAATTTCCCTTCCGGTGCCGGTAGCCCAGGTCTTTTAGATATTCAATTGCCGCATTTTGAACCGTAATTTCTATCATAAGACTTTAGATAAAGTTTTTTCCGTATCCTTTACCCGGACTTCCCCGTTGATGAGTTTTGGGAGTAGGGTGTGGCGTAAGGATGTTAGAGTTTGGTTTTCTTGATAATTGGAATCTTGGTTTAATAAAAGAGGTTTAAATAAATTTAAAAATTGCCTTTGAGTTTCTTTTGGTGGAATTTGAAGTAAGACATCATTTAAGTCTTTAATGGTAATTTGAGGTTGCGCTGATCCAGTTCTCAAAAAATCCAAACCTTTTCTTTTTAGCGAGAAAAAAAGTATTAAGTCGTCGATTAGTTCCAGATTATTCTCGATACAAATCGATAAATTGGTTAAAAAACATTCTTCCGTAGTTATTTTCACATCACCAGTGCCTCCAACACCACGTGCTACAACTATTACTTTACCCTTTTTACAATTGGATATAGGATAAAACCCTACGTTTCTGTATCCAGAATAGATAGGGATACCTTTCGTTTGTTTTAGATTCTTTTTTGACATTTTTCCATAAAAAATATTACCTAAATCTTTCAAGGTTTTTACTTCCCAACCCTTCGGAATTTTCCCTAATTCAGAATCTACAAATTGCCCACGCTGAAAAGGCCCAAAATCAACAAACCAATGTTTGTATAAAGCCATAGCCATTTCTTCCAGGGTTTTGTTCATCTGGAGATTAAGTTCGATTTTATCATCCAAAGCAGAGAGGATGGAGGCGATGGATTTTTGTTCTTCTAAGGGAGGAAGTTTTAGATCGATGTTTTTTATTTGGGCTGGGGAAATATTTGCCTGATTTGCACTTCCGGTTGCATTTAAGGCTAAATTGTAATGTATTTCATATCTATTGAGGAGATGACATAAATATTCAAAATCGGCTTTTTCCTTATCTGTAATATAAATTTTCCCTGCTCTTTGATTTAACAGTGATATTTCATCAAGTCTATACCTTCCCATTTTACCAACAGCCGAACTCATAACATTAACCGTTGACCCGGTCATAGATATGAGGAAATCATTCTTTCTTAGAATGTATTTTTTCAGTTTGGCTGTAAGTTCACCAGTATAATATCCTGCTCCTTCTAAGGTTACATTTGGAGGAACTATATTCTTAATTTTAATAACGGGAATTCCAGTTTCCCCCAGTTCTTTAGATTTAAAAGCAAAACCATTCTGAATATCAGCGATTTCTCCAAGTTTATATGTTTTCCAGTTTTCCGGCATAAATTTCTAATCTTTAACCCTATTTTATTCTATTTTGAATATCAGATTGAAAAAATGGTCTCCATTAAAACTCTATCTTATTATCTGAGCTCTATTGTTGGTCTTTTAGAACATCTATTTCTTTAATCACCTGTTTTAAAGGGTTTAACCACTTCTATTTTAATTCTCTATGTTGTTTCTATTTTTTTTTGCCAACCAGTATTTTCTGTAGGTTTTGTCCTTTGTATGCTCTAACTCTCCTTTTCTCACCATTTTATAAATAATTTTTCTTATATCTTCAATAGGAACTTCTTCTAAGCGCTTTCTTATTTCATTGGCCTCACTTCTAGGATATCTTTCTAAATCTTCAATTATTAGTGCTTTGAGTCTGTGAGGTTCGATGACTTTCAAAGTAGGTTTAATATTGATCTTAGAGTTTTTTAGAAGTTTTGGATTTATAAGGTATTCCGTACCTTTTTTTATTCCTCTACTTATCAATATTCCTTTTTCCAACAGTTTTCCTATATAAGATCTTACTCTCTCTTCATCGTTAAGTTGAAGTTCTCGTGTTAATTGAGTCGTTAAGACTTTTTTGTGTCTGGCAACTATACCTAAAGCTATCAATTCCTTTTGGGAAAGTGGGTAGGATTTGGCTATGAAATCCATTAGCAAAACAGCTTCTTCATCTAAAATTTTTGAAGATTGTGAAACCGTAGTGGAATTAAAATCTGAAATCACTTCAGGGTAAGGTTTAGAGTCGCGACCGGTAATTTCATAAATTAGGTCATAACCGCTTCCTTCTCCTTCCATTAACTTAAGATCGTGCAGAATGCGAATCAAATGAGGATTACGGCGATTTGTAGTGTGAAGTATATTGTCTTTGGTGATCCCCAAAGGAAGTCCCCCTGGATTGGTGATTTCTAATCTATTCGGATATACACGAATAAAAATATCACCTGAAATAGTATAACTTTTATGAGCAATTGCATTTATTAGTAACTCCCGAATAAGTCGACCATCATAATGCCTGATTTTATTTCTAAAAAAACCTTGTGGAAATTCATCAAAATAACCCAACTCTATTGCTTCTTTTTCTATATCGAGCAGAAGATCCTTCGGATTTTTGGTGTTATCAGTCCAATCCACCTTCCTCACTTTTTTCTCTAATTCATCGTACACGATATATTGGACCGTAAGTGGATAAACTATTCGGCTTCTTTGTTTGAAATCCCCTAACCAGAGAATTCCAAGGTTGGTAAGTTTTCCATCGATTACAAGATTATAATGTTCGGCAATTTCAATATCGGACATTTCTTTTACAAATGGTTTCACCCGGTCTGAATTTCTAATCTCATCCCCCAACCATAGCAAAGAACCTTCAGGAATTTCAGACACTTTGACGTTTCGAATTTGAAGTTCCCATTGGAAGGCATCCTTTTCACTGGCAAGTCTAACTATATCTTCCCCTCGCGCCGGTTGACATTGATCTCCAATTCTGATAAATATCTTACCCTCAGATGTTGTAGCAATAGATTTTAGTGTAGGATGTATTGCAATAGAAAAAAATTCACCTCCGTTTTCGTGGACTTCTTTGTCATTTAAAGAAATACTTACATTAAAGCACAAATTACGAAGACGAGAAACAGTGGTATTCATTATTGAATCAGGAATCTTTTGGTCGCTTGGAGGCATTTTACTCTTATCCTCTACACCTATGATTATATTCCCTCCCTGGGTATTTGCAAGACAAACACAAGTGATTGCAAGTTCTTTCAACCCCGAACTCCCTTTTGTTACCTTTGCCAGGCTTTTATATTCAATAACTTTATTTTCCTCTTGCATCCTTAAAAAATCTTACTAAAGTTACCCTTTATTTTTTCTTTTAATTCTTCACCCTTTTCAAACTGTGCCAGCAATTCGGCTTTTAAGCTCTCCATTTTTTCTTCAAAAGGAATTCCGTCATCTTCTTCGGCTTCGGTGCCTACATAAATTCCGGGAGTGAGTTTATAATCTTGTTTTATTACGTCTTCTATTTTGGCAGCTTTACAGAAGCCTTCTAGGTCCTTAAATTCCTCCCCCGGCCCCTTCGAAGGAGGGGAGACGTTACGCCATTTGTGATAAGTGTTTGATATCCTTTGGATATCTTCATCGTTAAATACACGTAATTTTCGGCTGGCCATTTTGCCCATTTTGGAAGCGTCTATAAATAGTATTTCATCGTTTCGCTCGCGGTGGGTACCGTCGGTTCCGTCGCGATTCTTACTTAAAATAAAAAGGCAGGCCGGGATTCCGGTGGTTAGGAACAATTTATCGGGCAGGCGAACGATGGCATCAACCATAGAATTATCTACCATATATTGGCGTACATTTTTTTCTCCTCTGTTATTGGAAGTCATCGCCCCGTTCGCCATTACGATCCCGGCGGTTCCGGTTTCGCTTAGGTGGTGCCAAAAGGTTTGCATCCACATATAATTTGCGCTGCCATCGGTGGTGAATTCTTCCCGAGGCCCAAATAAGCGGGGATCACCATCGGGCAAATCTTCCGGATGCCAGTTGCTCACATTAAATGGCGGATTGGCAATGATATAATCGGCTTTTAGTTCCGGGAATTTATCATCCAAGAGGGAATTTCCGAGTTTAATGTCGAAAGAAAGATTCCGCAGCATCAGGTTCATGAGGCACAACCTTAAAGTTTGCGCGGTCATTTCCTGTCCGTAGATGGCGATATCACTTTTATTGCCGCCGTGTTCCTGTAGGAATTTTAAACTCTGTACAAACATTCCCCCGCTTCCGCAGGCCGGGTCAAAGATTCTGCCTTTATAAGGTTCCAAAAGTTCCACCAACAAACGCACGATACTGCCCGGCGTAAAAAATTGCCCCGCGCCCGAACCTTCGGCCATTGCAAATCGGCCGATATAATATTCATAAATTCGGCCTAAAATATCACTTTCCGGATTTTCCTTTTCAGAAAATTTAGGGTGGGAGAGGAGGTTTATGATTCCGCCGGTTTGCTTCGGCGACAATTCACTACGCACAAAAATTCGCGGCAATAAGTTTTGAAGCTGCGGGTTGTATTCGGTTAACAAGTCCTGGATCACATCAAAAGCATCATCTACTTTTACCTTGATATCATCCTGCTCGGCATTGTCTTTTAAATACTGCCAGGAAGCTTTTTCCGGGATTTTAAAAGTGTTGCGGGAACGGTATTCGTCCCCGTCTTCCAGCACATAATTTATTTCTTCGGCATCGGTAGTGTGATAATCGGAAGAAGGATCGTTCATTAAACCCTTTAATTCCTCCTTTATCACCTCGTAGCGTTCGCTAAGGTGTTTTAGGAAAACCAGGGGAAGAATGTAGTTTTTATAGTTGTTTTCTGAAACAGCACCCCTAAGTTCGTTGGCCGCGTCCCAGAGTTCTTTTTCAAAATCGATATCTGCTTTTGCCATGTAATCTAAATGGTAGAATTTGGTTGTTAAGTTGGATCAAGGTAGGTAAGATCCTAGAGCGGAAAGTTAGTTAAAATTTTAATACTATTAAATAAATTTGCTCTAGTATAAGCAGTTCAATTAGCTCTGCAACGGCTATAATCTTTACCGTTGCATCACCGTTACAACGGTGATTTATTTTCCGTTGGCAAAATCCACCTTTTCTTTAATATTAGCCGTTGTATAACCGTTGCGGCCGTTGCAACACCGTTGTAAGCCTTTGCAGAGACTTTTGTTTTTGTTCTAAAAATGGAGGTTTTATTTGTCTATGCCGTTGCAACGGTGAGGACTTTTGCCGTTCTAAATATGATTTGGGGTGTATGGAAATGAATACTGTTAATTGCTGAGTACCTTAAATAAATTTAACTATAAAAAGCTAAATGGGATTATGACTAAACGCACCTGGAAAGAAGAAATAAATAAAGAAAAAATTCCAGGCAATAATCCTCCTCACTTTTAAATGATTCACCCAATTCTTCTTTTCTTAATCTGAATACGTCTGCTGGTCTTATATAATCGTGGGCTTTAAATCTGATTGGATCTATAATTTCATTGGTCATATTAAATTGCAGCTCCGATTCTTTGCCTTTAAAAAAATTATTAGCAAGTTCTCTTTTTGTAAAGGCTTCTAATCGTTCCCAGCTATTTCCATCTCCCACTCAGGGAAGTAGAATTCTATGGGTTTCTTCCAATGTGTAAGTTTTGTTTTTCTTTAAGGCTAGTTTGGAAAGGTGGTGGTCAAAATATTTATTAAAAGTTTTTTTGTCTGTTATTCCTGTATATTCTCTGAGGGCCTCCTTGGAGATGATTTTTATTCCAGCAGTTTCCTCGAAAATTTTCTTTAGAATGTATTCAGTTGTAAAATTGGCTGGTTGAATGGTTCTCAAATTGATGATATTACATAGGTGAAATATGTAAATTACTCTTCTTTTAGTATCAATGATATTGGAATGAATAATAAAACATAGAGCAAATGGAAGACTCATCCCATTTTTTCTAATATAAGACGGTTTTAATGTTTTCAATTTCATAGTTAGAAAATATCTCGCAGTAATAATTACTGCGAGATACTGCAACATTTTTTTAATTAATCCTTCCCCTGATATTCATCATGTTCAGGATTTAGTTGATTTGCACGGTTGTCTAAATCAGCTTGTGAATACTCATAATCTTTTGATAATCCCATAATAAAACGTTTAAAATTAATAATAATTCAAATTTAAACAGAGACTGTGGTTCGTTAAAAGAAATAATCCACGATAGGAAAAAATAAAATAAATTTTTGTTTTACGAGTGTCTTTTGCTTGCTTAAAGTATGCATTGTGGAATCTGATGTTGTTTTAAAAATCAATTTACCAGCTTAGCCCTTGAATTATGTAGGAGACGAAAAAATAATTTTTCACAGCGCATTATTGTTAGCGTTTTTCGTAGATTCAATGGTGAGTGAGATGTTTTTAGAACAATTTCAACGGCTATCCTTAGTAGCCCTTGAAATTGTTATTTATCTGAAAAAAAATAAATTATAAAGGCTACTACAATAATCAAGTTTGTTATAGAAACTACTGACAAAAAATTCATTTTGTTTCTTTGAACTTTAATAGTATTTATAGTTTCAATTTCTATCTCTTCAACTTTCTTTGTTAACTCGTTTCTCTGTAAATGAAAGTTTTCGGCCATCCTATCCCTCTGCAATTCCAAATGTTGTTCGTTTTCTCGTAATTTTTGAAATATTACATTAAAATTATTTTTATTTTCTTCTGTACGTTCTTTTTCCTCTTTAAACTTCTCAATCTGGGAAACTATAATCCTTTTTATTTGAATGCCCTGAACTTTATTTCCGTTTGTATTTTTTTGCAAGTGACTAGCAATTTCTTCTAGTTCTGCAGTAGTTTCACTAATTTGTTCAAAGGAAAGACCTGATAAGACCGTTAATGCGGAAATCATTTCAGCTAACAACTTTGAGTTTTCATTGTTGTTTTTAATTAAATCGCTTATCGATGAAACCGACTTGGACGAAGCCCTATTTACATCTATTATTAAACTGAGCAATGCATTCTTATCTAAGCTCCCCCAACTGCGTCCTTTTTCACCGTTTACAACCTGATTGATAGAATTTTGAGCCTTATTTATATGGTCTAATAAATACTTCGCTCTGTCATTGGAGGTTTCGTATCTCTCATCTACTAACTTAATTTTATCTATAATTTCTTTAGCATGAATTAGATTTGTAGAATTATCAGCATTCGTTAATTTTTGAGAATTTGAAGCATTTTTAGGTTTCGGAAAGTTTTTTGGCTTTTGAAAACTCTCCGTTTTTTGAAATTTTTTTCGTAATGTTAAATTTTCTGGTTTTGTAAAATTAGCACCGCCCCATTTTTTATCCATTTGTCAGTAGGTTTAATAAATCCTCATTTTCATTATTTATTTGTTCAGCTATTCTAATATCATCGGAAATTTCATTTTTTGTTATTCTTATTTGCTCTAGAGATAAATCGATATGCTGTTTACAAGATTCTATGATTGGTAGTGTGCCTTGAAAAATGGTTAATGAGACACCTACAGCTTTAGTAGCTTTTGAATCACTAATACCTGCTTGGGCTAAATTAATTTGAGATAAAGTATCTAGTTTTGAACTCTCTTCGCCTTTCAGCCTATTGTAGACTATTTTACTTTGATACTTTTGAAATCCTTGAAGCAATAGAACGGAACCAACACCTACAATCAAACCTGATAGAACTGGGGATACGAAACCTGCGAATGGAGCTGTGAACGGAAAACTTGTAATCATAGCTTTCTCTATGATTTCCTCAAGAGCTAATCCAATTAATGAAGCTACAGCAACACCTAGAATTTTCATAGCTTCATTCAATCGTACCTCCCAAGGCTGTTCTTTAGAGAAAAGAATTTTTACTGCTTTTAAAATAGAGGTAAAAGCCAGTTTTACAAACTTGAAAATATTATTAGCAATTTTGAAAATGCTTTTAAGCACTTGATCTAAAAAAGTTGATAGAAAACTACTTATTGAGTGATCCTGAAATTCTTTTAAAATACCTTTGGATTCTTCTTTGATACACGAAGCAATATTTTTTATTCTCTGAGGATGATCAATTTCATCCTTTTTTTTATACTCGCTAATTACTTCTACGACGGTTATTGAAAGAAGTTTTCCAATAGCGGCCTTGCCCGCACTTTTTACTGCATTGGAAGCTGCTATTTTCGTTGTGTCTTTAATTCCAGGTCTATAGGTAGTTTTGTTTTTTAAAATTTCATTTTCCTTTTTTTCAGAAGCCTCAATAGCTTTTTTTAAACTATTTTCATCTATCTCATGATATTCCTTTACTGTTTTAGTTGGATCCTTTTTTGAAGGAGAATTTAAAAAATTATCAAGGTCCTTTATTTTAGTAGCCCTTTTATCATTATTTAACTCACCCTTAATTGCAACTAGGTTCTCATCGGAATTTAGAAAATTTCTTTTTTCTTCTTGATTGAGTACATAATTTAAGACTTTATCATCGTTTACTTCTTTAGCAGATTTGACATGCTCCCATTCATAAGCTTTTTTCTTATCTGGCTCACCATTTTGGATAAACTGATTAGTGTAAGCACAATTAATACCTCCTTCATCGTGGCTCTCTTTCCATTTTCGATGTGTTGTATCTTTTTGGGATAAACCATCACCATTACTCGTATAATCTTTTCTATTGTAAGTAGGAACCTCCTTTTTCAACAACTTTTCAAACTCATTTCCTGGTGTATGTTTAGGCTTGTATTTCGCGCTTCTATTAGATATAGGAGTATCTTTCCACTTTTGATAATCTCTATATTCATTTTTATAGGCAAGCCCATTTGAGTAGGCAGTATTTTCCCAAATATCAGAAACACCAAGAGCCATGGTAATCGTCTCAATACATTTTTCTTGAATTGCAGACATCATTTGGCCATTCATTTCTGATGGATCTGCATCGTCCATTTTTTTCTGAAGTTCAATTATTTCATCAAGGAGATCTTGTTCTTCTTCTTTTAAATCTATTTCTATTTTTTCGTAGTCCATATTTTGAATTATTATTAATATTTAATAGCAGATATGTTTGCTCCACAAGAACTCATTTCGGAAATAATGGTGGAATCACGATCTCATATAGTGCAATGAATTATTGTAGCTTTACTTGTGGTTTTACTGATTTAGGATATAGTGAAAATAGTTGTGGTGTGCGGTCTCTTTTATTCCTGTATATGAAATATATTATTTACCACCACCCCCTAACATTATAGGATACATTCTGCGGTTGCCCATTACCATAGGCCTCTCCAATAGCTCTAATTGCCTGAACAGTAGCTTTACGATCGTCGATTCTGGCTTGCTCCTGTTTTAACATGAACTCGTAGTCCCTATCATTTAATTCCTTAACCTTTTTACCAATCTTATTGCTTAATGCAATGGCCTGGCTGTAACAATTTGCTTGTGGATCAATTCCCGCTAAAATTCTACCAGCTTTATCAGCTGCTATAAGATTTTGATTGGAGGTCCAAACTAAATTTGCTTCATTGAATTTAATTTGACAATCCTGATCTATTTTTTCCTGATATATAGGCAGAAGTTCTTCCATAGATTTATTATAGCATTCCTGACTAACTTCAGGAACATTAGATAAACTGTAAATAGCCTCATCATACTTATTCATTGCAGCAAGCGTTTGAGCTTTTTTGATCAGAATATCGCAATTTGTATTGTAATGCTGAATTATACTATTTTTAGCTTCTGCCACGAATTGTTTGAACTCAGGATCTCTTGGATTTACTCCTTTTATGGCCGAAATAAGAGCTTTTGTTTCATTCGTACCTACTCCTTTTACAGTCCTTGTTTCGCTCGAGTATTTTACGCCATTAATCCCATCACCAATTATGAAAGTTACATCAATCGTATAGGCGTGCATAGGTGGTGTTGTAGGAGTAATATCTTTAGAAATAATATCTATGGCTCCAGTAATTATAAACTGGGAACTTGATCTTGTACCGCCCATCCCATTTGCAGACGCAATCGAGGCTAACTTATTTCCAAAATAATTTTGAACACTATTTGAAAAACCATTTGAATTGGGAATGTAAGTGCCTAAGGATATTCTTTGGGAATCGTCAACTTGAGCAATCAATCCATGAAATGAAGTGAAAATAAAAATTGCTACTGCAGCTATATATTTCATATTATTCTTTTTTATAAATTATTTTTCTCCAATTACAATTGAAGCTTCTCCTAGACCTTGAACCATAATTTTTGAGGTTATATCGTATTCTTTTCTAAGCATCCTTGATAAATTGTAAGCCCACCTTCTTGTATCAATTGCACGGTCATTTTTGTCATATAATGGAATCCTTACTTGGCTAAAGACCATCATGTTTTCAGTTTGATTCGTGACACTGAACCGGCCTTGAACAGTGTTATCATAAACCCAATCTTCAATGATAAAGCTTAGCTCAGTTCCTCCAAATTCTGTTTCCAAATCGCCTTCAAATGAATCCCACTTTTTTATTCTCAATGAAACCTCTCTTCCATTTTCAAATAAATCGTCAAAATGTGAAGATAGTTGCGCATTAAAATTATCTAAATTGGCTACTACGGATTCTTCAAGTAAAACAGGTAATTCAGCGCTAAAAGATGGAGCGCCTGTACCAGAAGCTCCAGCGATTTGTTTATTAGTATATGCGTCCAAGCCTTGTAGATTAAATGTGATCGATTTTTTCGGTCCAGTTTTATTTATAAACCAATCGATTTGCATCCATATATCTGCCTTTGCTGTCTTTTTTAATTTGTCAATCGGACTTTCTGAAATTCCAGATCCACTTTTGCTCATTAACATGGCGTCTTCCGCAGATTCTCTTTCAATTGTTTTTAGTGAAGATTCTAAGTTTTGAAGGGGAAAGCCTCTTTCACTCATAAGCTCATTTATTTTGCTGATTACTAAAAGAAGCTCCCTGTTATCCTGCAGAGCTGCTTTATAATCAGGTAATTTAATAGTGCTTCCTTGATTATCATAAGTAAGAGAATATCCCTTATCAATACACCATGCATCACTAGGCACAACCATAATAGTTGGTTTTTTTGCTTGAGATTGGACACATATTGTAAATAGTGTAAGTGATAAATAGAGGAGGTGTTTTTGAATTTTAGTCATTTATCTTTTTATTAAGGTTGTTTAATTATATTATCATCAAATAGCTGCTGTTTTAGGTCTGCAATTTGGATGGATAAAATCACTGCTGTAAGATAACCTTGTTCGTATTTCGAAGTTTCTAATTTGCCTTTCTTAGAAATTGAAACGAAACCTGAATATATTTTGGAAAAGAATCTATCGAAATAATAATCATATTTTACTTTGGCATTCACCTCAGAAATAATTGGCTTCTTTTGACAGTCTCTACCCCCCTTATACAAACCTTTGAATATAATTTCGTTTAATGCATTTTTCTTCGCATTCTCTAACGCCGTTTTTTTGTCTAATCCTTTACCCCATGCTTTAACAGTTTGCGTGCCGTTGAGGTTTGAACCTATACACTCAGTTTCATAGGTATAATAAGCCGAGTTGCTTTTAGTAGAACTACAGGATTTTAGACCTATTACTCCAATTAATAGAAAGACCAAGGATAATTTGCTAACTGTATCCATTTAAAAACCCGCACTTAGTTTTTTAATAATATTAGCATCTTCCAAATCCTTCCTGAGTTGTGATACACTTACAGAAACAATTACACCAACTTTATACTCTTTTCCTACTTTCCTGAAATCTCCGGGTGCAATGCTTCCGTCGTTAGAAGTGGTGGCAAATTTTAAATATCTTCCACCTTCTTTAAAAAATTCTTTAAAGAATGCTTTATGTTCAATCTCCGAATTTGAATCCGCTAAAGGTTTCTGTCCTGAAACTCTATTTTTGCTTGAAAATCCTCTAAAGATGATACAATGAACGGCATTTTTTTTGGCCTGTTTAATAGCTTTTTCTGGTTTTTTTGCATAAGTCCATGCTTTAACTAAGTAAGTTCCCTGAGTACCTACATTTACTGGTTCAATCTCATATCTCCATTGGTCAGTGTCATTGTTTAATTTTCTATTACTGGATCCGCAAGATGAAAGAGTAATAATGAAAATAATAATTAAGAGGTAATTTAATTTCATGTGAGTTTAGTTTTATGAGGAAAGAATAAACCTTCCGCAATTTTGCGAAAGGTTTATTAAGTTGTTACTTTATTTGTCTGATTAACATTCCGGGCAAATACTTTTTTCCGCCTTTAAACGTGGTTCTGTCTAATGCGGAGTCTTCGTCTAAAGCTTCTTCGCCATCGGCTAGATTATATCTATTATCCCAGATTGACTTTTTGTCAACTTTTACAGTTCCAACTCGTTCATAACTACTAAGACCTGTATCAGGATCCTGTACAACCTCTAAAACTTCGAATTTTTCACCACCTTCTAAACCTTCTTTCATTCCTATTTTCGCAGTTATAGGACGTCCGGTAAGTAAAGGGACCATAGGTTTAAATACATCATATTTTTTCTGAAGTTTGGCAAAAACGGCATCAACATTTCTCACTGTTGATAAGGAAATGATTTGTTTCTCCGTTCTCTTTTTGAGAGAAAAAGTAACTAAACTAGTAGATTTTTCATCACCGATAAATTCAAGTTCAAAAAGCTCACTATTATCGAAGGCTGTTTTCTTTGCTGCATCAAAATTTTCTTCGTCAATCCATAGATCTTTATAGAATGCCGACTCAATAGAATCATTCCATTTAAGTTTATATAAATATGTAGTGGTCCATACCGAATAACCTTCCTTAGTTTTGTTATATACCTTTTCGGCAGCTTTATTAGCTAATCCTTGGCCCATTGGGAGTTCTTTTGCTGCTTCTAGGGCGGCCAGATAAATGGCTTTTGCTACAATCTCATTACTAACGAAATTTACTCTGGAAACAGTTAGGAAAGTTTTGTCTATTAATTCCATTCCTGCATCAGATAACATGTTAGTACCCCTTGCAGAATTATTTGCTTCAGAAACTTTTAGTGCGGATGCATCATATTGCCCTCTTTTTGCAATTAATTTGGTATCAAAGGTTCCGTCTTCTTGACGATTAAACCACTTTGCTACCATCTTTTTTGCTATTTGTTTGTCCTTTAAATATTTATCAATAATAATGGGATAATCGGCGGCTAGCGAGTCCATTATTCCTGCAGTAAGATTTGAACCTAATGATGCAATAGCTTTACCAGCACCCGTCTTATTAACTTCTGCATCTATTCTTTCCTGCTCTGTTAATTTATAGTCTGAGTATTTGAAAGTTTTTTCTCCAATATTGTGGTTATTGTAATTGTCAGGAAATTTAGCATTATAATATGCTTTGAGAACTGTTTCTTTATTAGGAAAGTCTTGCGATTCCAGAAGAATAGTATGGAGGGAGCTTCTACGGTAATCAGGCTCTATGGCTTCCAATGTAGCTTGGGCCAATGAAATGTTGACAAACATAAAAAGGGGCAGTGATGAAAAAAGTAATTTTTTAATCATAATTATTTGGTTAGGTTTTTTCTACTCTTGGGCTTTTCGAAATACTCCTCGTTTTTATAGTGGTATCTGAACTCCACTGTTTTAATTATATTTTGTGCATACTTTTAAAGCTTAACGGTTAGGGGTGTTAAAGCGGTATGCGGTAGATCTAAGCATTAAACAAACTGGTTGCTTTTAATTGAAAATTTGACACAAAATTGCTTAAAAGAGATCAATATATTTTATGGGTTTCCGTAATTGAAAATCTTTTCTTTGATCTAGGTAGAGAGATTATAAAAATTGTTTACAGTTCGCGTCAAAGTTAAAGACACAAGCGAAATTAAAACAAAGAATTAGTTAACGTATGGAAAATGTGAGTTAACGTTATTTTAACTTATATTAAGATAATATGGTAAAATGTTAAACTAGTTGAAGAATAAATGTCTGGAAATTTTCAAAGTCTAGACAGACTTGAGATTACACCCTCGGAAATACAGTTTAAAGCATGTTTTTTAGTATATAAGGCATTTAAAATAGTCTTTCCAGAGTCTTCATCACCTTCTATAAAAAGTAATTCGCAATGTTTATTTAATGCATTATCAATTTGAGATATATAATTCTCTCTTTTTATTAGTGAACCGTACTTTTCATCGTCTATTGGAAATCCATAAGAAAAATTAGTATTATCAAGTGGTTTAGCCTCTATTACCTCCATGTGATTTTTTGAATAATTGTTTAAAATTAGGTTAATTGAAAAAGTAGGGTTCTTCAGAGAGATACGAATATAAATAAAACTTTAATGATTTAACTTAAGTACTAAAATGTCAATAGTCATTTCATCCAGAATTTAAATAAATAGAGTAGTGGTGAGTCCTCGAGAACGTGAAGAGAGAACTTGAAATATACTGACAGTTTAATCCATTTCTGAATAAATAACCTTGGTTATTATCTCGGGTTCTACGTTCAACAACTTTGCAAGTCTTACTATTTCACCCATAGTAAATTTATCAGGATGACTTAATTTTACCATATATCTTTCGTAATTTATACCTATAGATTTTGCTATTTTGGTCGGATATAATTCAGAAAGGGTATACATCTTTTTAATTCTTCCTGTCTCAAACATTGAGCCTATGGAAAGTAATGTTAGGTCTTTATGCTGGCCATCTTTGAAATTAAGAAAGAAAAGCACAAGCTACGACCAGAAGTGGTTGCAGAAGCGAGTTTGTCGCTGGAATATCCCATTATAGTGAAGATCGGTAAGGCCAAGCTTAGCATCGGCAGAAGGGAGGAATTTCTATACCGGAGGTTGGCCATACAAAGCGCCTGTAAAAGAACACGGCAGGGTGTGAAATATGCCAGGTCAGGAAATGGTCGCAAACGAAAAACAAAAGCTTTGGCTAAGTTTCGTGATAAGGAACGTAACTATGTAGATAATCGGTTGCACGTCTATAGCCGGGAGCTTATCAATTTTTGTGTTAAACATCAGACAGGAACACTAATTCTATTAAACCAGGAAGAAAAAATAGAGTTAGCCAAAGAGGAAGCGTTTGTGCTACGGAACTGGAGTTATTACGATTTGATGACCAAAATAAAATACAAGGCTGAAAAAGCCGGTATTGAACTTATAATAGGTTAAATCCAAATATGAGGGTGCTTGTACACCCGTAAGGTGATTTGAACTTTTCACTCACTAAATGCGCTTAGCATATTTAACGCGTGGGCATCTCTTAGCAATAGGACTAATCCAAGAAATATTTATTAGAGTTTAAAAAACAAATGCGAAATAATGTATTATTAGAAATTTTCCGAATAGAATCCGAGGGTGCTTGTACACCCGTAAAATGAGTTGAACATTTCGCTCACTAAATGCGCAGAGCATATACAACGGCGTGGACATCCCTTAGTATTAACCCGCATAATTCACGTTATTGATGAGAAGTGCTCCTTGGTGCGGGTTAACCCCGACTTAGTTATACCCATTTTTGAGTATCAATCCCGAATCCTCGGGATGGTAAAACTTAGTCGCAGTATAGTATTGAGGTCATTCTCCTGTATATTCCGGGTTAATCTAAACAGAATTTTATCGAGCTTAAAAAATCAAATACGAAATAATGAACTATTAGAAATTATCCCAATAAATAACGAGGGTGCTTGTACACCCGTAAGGTGAGGAACATTTCAATCACTAAATGCGTTTTTCATATACAACGGACGTGAGCTACTTATGCTATAAAGCTAAATTTTTGCTTAAAGAGAATAGAGGTTTACACTCCTTGTTTCAGAATTATTAAATACCTGCTAGGACTTTATTTTCTGAAGTTGTTTCAATCGGTATTGATAATCCTGAATATAATTTCGTTGGGTAGCTTTTTCCAGAAAAGACGCTTGGGTTAGTTCGATAACCTCTTCCGAATGCCCCATCATACTTGCCATGATCCCATCAAACTGCTTTGGCTTTAATGCTATTTGTTCCGCCAGGATTTTGAACTGCTGGGCAATAGTTGTCTGCGCCATATTTTTGGGCAACAAGCCTTCATCCAGCGCAAAATCACTATCATCCACGTGGATATGTGTATTCAGTAGGTCATAAGCAGGGCTTAACCGGTGATCCCCCATAGGTGTTTCTAAAATGGCAAAGTTTTTCAGGTGGGCATCACCGTTGGAAAACAAATAATTAAATACCAGGATTTTAAATAATTTAGGTGTTTCCACCCGATAAGCTGGTAGGAATTTTTTCATCAACT
Source organism: Salegentibacter echinorum (assembly GCF_900129445.1). GTDB lineage: Bacteria > Bacteroidota > Bacteroidia > Flavobacteriales > Flavobacteriaceae > Salegentibacter > Salegentibacter echinorum. The sequence continues at coordinate 191,995 of NZ_FQVT01000005.1, read as the reverse complement.
GGAATAATTCGAGATAATTACCTTCATATTTATAATGTTCGCCATGTGTTTGAGGAGTTTTGCCGGCAAGAGTTGCAAAATCTTCTTTAGCTTTCTTTGAACCGTCTTGTTTTACATCAAAACGCTTAGTAATATATGCGGGAGCATTATTTTCAAAAAAGATAAGCGCATTTTCGGCAGTTTCAATATTATAAACCTGGCGTGCGATCTGCATAGTTAAATGCTCATTGGCAGGCATTTGATTATTCTTCTTGCCTATATTGGGAATCGGTTTCAATATATAGGTTCCTTGCTCACCCTCCTTGATAAGACGCAATTTATTTTTTTCTAAGAGAACAGAGAATTTTTCCTGTACTCCAGATATGGAGATACGTTTTTGATTGTCTTCAAAGAGGCGATCGGTTTGTCGATTGGAATTTGGTGAGTCATAAGGCAACACGTGCGAAACCTTACGTGCATCAAAAACACGTTTCAAACAGGTTCTGCTATAGGTGTTAAATCCTTTTGCAAAGGTTCCCGGGCAATTCTCTATTTTCATTTAAACTCTTTATTTTTTTTTGACAGTAATCGCACCCACCGTATCATAACGGGCGGTAGTTATGAGAATCCCAAAGTAATCATTAGAATCCAGCTTATTGGCTTTGCAAACAACCTGTCTATTTGTTCCTTCTGGAAGCATATTGTAAAAAAAAGGAAATAAATATTCAGCGTGATATTCTGGTTGAGATCGAGGTAAGGTAAGACTAATGGATGGATTCTGAGGATCGGTCAACCAGGTTTCCAGGTAGCGGAATGTAAAGCTTCCATCATCCAGCTGTTGTAGAACACCTGCTTCTTCTCCTTTATAGCATATAGTTGCCTGTCTCATTTATTAATTATAGTTTTTTTACTTGTATGGTAATTTCCATACCAAGGACATCTGTGATTTTTTGTAAGGACTCCAGGGTAGGGTTCGCTTGTGCGGTCTCGATTTTATAAAGCGTATTGATTCCGATATCAGCCATATCGGCTAATTGTTGCTGAGTAATGCGCATGTTATCCCGGCGTTGCTGAATCAACTGACCAATTTTTTGTATTGCTTCCATAAACTCATTATTTAACTTTTCAATCCATACTTTATTGTGGAATTTAACCTCTGAATTATTCTTTAATTCAAAAATACATTAAAATCCATTCTTTAATGTGGAAATTAATGAATATTTACGGTTTGTGATTAAATTTACACTAAAAATCACATTCTATTGTGGTTTTTAGTGCTTATTTTGGAATAGTATGATTGTCTTTAAATGATTAAGAAATCTAATTTATAATTTTCCATGAATTTCTTTAATCATATAGGTTAACCCCCTCCGATATTCGTAGCCATTTTTGAGTTCCACCATTTTAGATGCTCAAAAACGGTTCCGAGGCTTCGAGATAAGTCGGGGTCTACCGCCAAAACACTAGTTTTTACGTTGATTCATGAATAATGGCGGATAACATTGCGATCAATCTCATAATTATTTTGAGTAATACCAATTTAACTTTGTAAGTCGCACAGAAAGCGAAGTTGCTTTTTCGTTCTATAACGCTGCGATTGGTTTGCATAGCCGTAGCTATGGAAATTATGAGCAAGGAAATAGATCGGAAAATGAACGAGTTTGAATGCGTCATTATATGGTTAAATTGGTATAAGATTATAAATCGTTTAAAAATGACGAATTCGACCTGTTTTAGATCGAATTCGTTCTTTGGCTAATCTAAATTCCCTGATTAATTAATTTCTGTATTTGTTTGTAGTTCTGACAAAGGAATGGGTAAATAAGAGTGTTCCTGGACATTAAATCCAGTTCTGCCTGCGGCAGTCATCGCTTCATCGAGCATTCCCCATCTTCTTAAATCAAAAAATCTTGTGCTTTCTAACGTAAGCTCCATTACCCTTTCATGTACTATCTGTTTAAATACAGCATCTTTACTGTTAAGATTAATAGGAGGCATATTTCCATGTACAGTACGTACTTTATTGATTAACTCAACCGCTTTTTCTGTATTTCCCGTTTCATTCAAAGCTTCAGCCTGCATCAATAATATATCTGCATATCTCAATAAGGTCACATTAAGACCAATATATCCATTGCCCTCTACGGGTTCCGGCAGCCATTTTCTAAAAAATGCTACATCATCTTTATCATCTGGATCTCCATAGGTTTCTTCAATTAAGCTATCCCAGGTACTGCCTTCCATTCTTTTCGCAGAAGTATCGTTAAAATAAGGATCGTCGAAATATAAAGTGGCATATAAACGTTTATCATATAATCCGCTTTCCGCAACCTGGCCTTCTTCTTTCATTTCAGTTACCAATCGGTCATCAGCCAGAATACCTCCCCAGCCACCTATGGCCCAATCGGCTATAAAAGAATGCAAACGTGTTGCATTATCGGAATTAGCATCGGCACTTTTAAATTGTAATTCGAAAATAGATTCTTTGTTATTTTCGTTTTCACCGTTAAATAAGCTTTTAAAGTCATCGACTAATTCATATTGTCCGCTTTCAATTAATTCAGAAAAAGCAGCTGTCGCCTTTTGATATTCTTCACCATTACTGGTGGACGGGTCCCCAGCTTTATACATATAAACTTTGCCCAGATAGCCAAGAGCCGCTCCTTTATTTGCACGACCAAAATCCTGTGAGGCTATTTCAAAGTTTAGCTTATCGGCAGCTGTTTTAAAATCCTGAATTATAAAATCCCATGCTTCAGGCCTTGTAGCCAATGGCCTGTCTAAAGTGGAAGGAGTCACCATTTCTTTTCTTATTATGATATTTTCATATAAACTTAATAGTTTAAAATGATAGTATCCACGTAAAAAATATGCTTCCCCTAATATTTGTTCCTTTTCACTGGTCGAGATTTGATCTTCAGTCATTTCAGAAACATTTTGGATTACCTGGTTCGAGAAATTAATCCCTTTATAATTGGTGGTCCATAGCACATCTAAAAAGATATGGCCATTGGTATAATTGAAATTATAAATAGACATCCAGTGTGAGTAATTGGAAGCATCGGGACCAGGTAAGACATAATCTGATCTAAAATATTCGGTTATCGGCCTTCCTTCCTGCCAGCCATCCCAGAAATTGCTTCTGGCTTCCAACTCAGAATAGGCCGCTGTTAAACCAGATTTTGCATCTTCTGCGTCACGCCAAAAATTCTCAGAGGTTAATTGATCTGGCGGTTGTTTATCTAAAAACTCTTCGTTTGAACAGCTTATACTTATCGAAATACTAACTAGTACAACTAATTGAATTATATATTTTTTCATTGTTATTTTTTTAGAAACTTAATTGAACACCAGTGATTAAGGATTTGTATTTTGGATATAGGTTGATATCTATTCCTTTTGAAAGCACATCTCCACCAACTTCAGGGTCAAGACCAGAATAATCAGTAAAAGTAAAAAGGTTCTGTCCCGTAACGAATACTCTTACCCGCTCTAAGAATGTTTCTTTAAAAACATCAGGAGAAAGAGTATATCCAAGTTGTAGCGTTTTAAGACGTAAGTAATCCCCGTCTTCTAAAAATCTGGTAGAAGCACGATTATTACGGTTCGGATCGTTTAAAACGGCCCGCGGCACATTGGTATCAGTATTGGAAGGCGTCCAGGCATCAAGCGCGGCCGTTCTATAATTTCTTCCCGTATCTAAGCTTAAAAGCCTAAAATTATTTCCATTATAAACTTTATTTCCACCTACTCCCTGAAAGAATAATGTTACATCGAAATTTTTGTATTCTCCGGTTAGGTTTAAACTATATTCATATTTTGGAATTGCTGTTCCCGAGTACACTTCATCATCTTCGTTAATTATTCCATCAGCATTTTGATCCCTAAACCTAATATCACCTGGTTGTGCATCGGGTTGAATTAACTCTCCATCCACACTGTGGTTTTGAACTTCCTGTTCGCTTTGGAAAATTCCATCTGCTTCTGGTAGAAAAAATGCACCTGGCTCATAACCTATCTTAGTTTGGTTGGCAAAGTGATCTGAACCAAACAAAAGACCAACTCCATACAGTACCTGGTCTTCATTACTTAGTTTTGTAACTTCACTATTAATTGTGGTAAAGGTAGCTGCAGCGGAATATTTAAAATCGTGGTCTCTATTCCGGTAATTAACTTCAAACTCGAAGCCTTTATTTTCAAACTCCCCAACATTCACAATGGGGTTATTGATACCTGCAGAAGGAGATACTTCCTTAGTTATTAATAAATCCTCGGTTGTACTTTTATAATAGTTTACAGAACCCTGCAGTTTATTATCAAAAGCCCCAAAATCCAGCCCAAAATTGGCCGAAGTATTGGTTTCCCATTGCAAATCATCATTTTGAAGATCCCGGGCTATACTTCCCAGGTAGGAGTTTTGTGGATTTCCAAAAACATACCCGCCATCATTCTGGCTCTTGCCTTGGGAAATTAGAGCTACATAATCATAGTATCCCAAGGCACTATCATTTCCTGCCTGTCCCCAGCTATACCGTAGTTTGAGAAAGTTGAATAAATCCTGATTTTCCATAAACTTTTCCTCTGTAATTTTCCATCCTAAGGCAAACGAAGGAAAAACTCCATATTTATTGTTGCTACCAAATTTTGAACTACCATCCCTTCTCACACTTGCCTGGATCAAATACTTATCATCAAAAGCATAATTTATTCTTCCAAATTGTGAAACCAGGGCGTACTCTGCATTTGTGCCTTCAGCTGAATATGTACCATCACTAAACGCATCGAGCGTATTAAAATTTGGGTCTAAAATAGTGGCCGGGACTTTATTGCCTTCATCATCTAATTTATAACCTTCGGCCTGCGTATAGGTGCTTTTAAATGGTTCTTTAATTCTTTGGTAACCGGCCAATAAGCCAACGGCTTGCTTGTTTACATCAAAATTATAGCGAATCGTATATTCTTCGTTCAAGCGCCTAAATTCAGAGTTAAACTCTGAAATAAATGCGAATTCCCTTTGAGCAATATCCTGTACATCCCGAACCCTAAATGGCTGGTGGAACTCATACGTGTTATTTTGAAGGTCTGATAAACTAAACCCGGCTCTTATATGAAAATTCTCAAAAGCTTCGAAATCTAAATTTATATTTCCCAGAAAATATTTTAGTTTGGTATATCCCTGCAAAAATTGATCTTCTCCAACAGGGTTTCTGTGATCGGGCAAATCCCCGGTCCTATAACCAAAGCCAGATTCCCTTTCTTCATCAAATACCGGAATTAAAGGTGAAATAAAGTAAGTTTCCCGAATTGAAAATTTATGATCTTCCCTATGGGTCTCACTATAGTTTAGGTTTGAAGAAACTTTTAACTTGCCTTTATCCATATTTATCTGGGAATTAATCCCTTTCTTCTTAAAGTTAGAACCAATTAATAGCCCTATCTCATCGGCATAGTTACCTCCAACGCTATAATTCACATGCTTTCCGCCTCCGCTAATTCTTATATTATTAGTTGCAAGATACCCAGTGCGTTGTGTCTCTCCCAGCCAATCGGTATCAACATTTGGTGGGTTTTGAATGTATTGTGGAAGTTCTGCCCCTGCATTTTCATACATTTCACGATGCACCGATACATAACCATCGGCATCTAAAAGCTCCATTTCTTCCCGAAGGGTGTTTACACTTAGAGAGGATTCAATTTCAATCCTTGGCTTTCCTTCTTTTCCTTTCTTGGTAGTGATAATTACCACTCCATTGGCTGCCCTTGTTCCATAAATCGCCCCAGAAGCTGCATCTTTCAGGATTTCAATACTTTCAATATTATTGGTATTGATAAAGTAAGGATCGGCCTGAACACCATCTACAATATAAAGCGGTTCGTTATTTCCGAAGGTTCCAATTCCTCGAATAGAAATATCCGGCGCAGATCCAGGACTACCCGTAGAATTTGTAACTGTCACCCCAGATACCTTCCCCTGGATGCCATCAAGTGGATTGGTACTAACAACCTTGTTTATTTCTTCACTTTTAACCGAACTAATCGCGCCGGTAACATCACTTCGTTTCTGAGTACCATACCCCACAACAACCACTTCGTTTAAGCTCTCTAAATCATCTTTTAATACAACATCAATTGTAGTTTGGTTTCCTACAGATATTACCTGTTTCTGAAAACCTAAGTATTGAAAGGTTAAATTCTCACCCGCTGATGCCTCGATAGCATAGTTTCCGTCAAAATCGGTTTGTGTGCCACGATTTGTTCCTTCAATATATACATTAACCGCAGGCAAAGGCATGCCTTTGGAATCTTTCACTGCTCCGCTAATCATTTCTTGTTCCGAAATCGTTTTAGTCCCCGAATCAAAAAAAAGATTTTTTTCTTTTAGTAAAATTACCTGCTCATCGGTGAATTCGTAAGTATAATTCACAAGGGACAGACAACGGTTTAGAAGCTCTTTCGCAGGAATAATGCCTGCTTTTAAATCAATTTTTGGAGCTTTATTGAAAAGATTGCTGGGATAGATAAATGTATAATCTGTTTGTAATTTAATAAGTTGAAAGGCATCTTCCACACTTATACTTTCTGATTTGTCAATTTTTATTTTGGCATTTTGAGAGAATAGTTCGTCCGAATTAAATCCGAAACTGCTAATACAAAAAAATAAGATAAAGACTCTCATAATAAAAATTAAAACTCCCTTGGGTAAAGGCAATAGTTTAGCATTAAATTTAGTTTTCATAAATTTGTAGTTAGTTAATTACTTAATGTTAATTGGAATGAGGGTTTAGATTGTCCAGATATAAACCCCATTCCTTTTTCATTCCTGATATTGCATCACTTTGATTTTATTTCCATTTAATTCAAATCGTGCTCGTTTAGTATTTTCAATAATATGCAGGATCTTCTTCAGCTTTTGCTGTTGTTTAAACCTGCCATTAAATTTCATTTCTTGAAGTTCTTTTTGCTCAAATTCCACCTCAATATTATACCATCTTGAAAGTACGTTAAAGATATCCCCCAAAGATTTATCTTTAAATAAAAACATACCGTCTTTCCAGGCTATATGCTCATAGATATTAACTTTTTTTATGTCTTCTAAATTATTGTCTTTCACAGTAGATTGTTGGCCGGGGGTCATTGCAATTTTATCCTCTCCGTATAAAAGATTAATTTTCCCCTCTACCAAGGTGGTTACAATTTTCGCTTCTTTATAATTTTCAATATTAAAGGAGGTTCCCAATACCTCTATATTTTGGTTGGAATTTTCCACCACAAATATTTTGTCATTATTTTCTGCTGCCGGAGTTACTTCAAAATAGGCTTCCCCGTATATCAAAGCTACCTTTCTATGCTCACTTTCCTTAAAACTGGTAGGAAACTCAAGTTTAGACTTAGCGTTTAGGGTAACTTTTGTACCATCGCTTAATTCAATATTGAATTGTTTTCCGGTAGGCACTGTAATAGTATTAGTGCCAACAGCTTCGGGAACTTCTGCAATTTTGAGTTGTTTTCTATTCGCCTGATAATATTTACCGGATACGACCGAATCATTTTTTCCGAAGGTAACAGCGTTCCCATTTTGATCCTGAAAAACTATACCTTTAGACGGAGGGTCTAATTCATTTACATTTACAACCCTATGTTCCTGCTCCAACGGGGCATTTAGAAAAAAGTAAATAGGAAAACTCAAGAAGCCTATTACTACAATCGCTGCAACAACATATTTCCAATAACTATTTTTAGTTTTTAAAGTCTTGTCATCAACTTTTTTCCAGGCCCGGGAGGTATTTACTTTAAGGTCACCGGGATTCTGTAAATTCATTTTTAAATTTTCAAAATACTCGCGGTGATCCGATGAAGAAGAATACCATTCCTGGAACTGCTTTTCTTCCTTCGGATTTAAGCCTTTTTTAATTCTCTTTATTAATAAACTATACTCCATTAGTAATTAGGTATGATTCCCCTTTATACTAAAGACAAGTTATTTTCTGAATAGGGTGACAATTTTTAGATATTTTTTTCTTTTTAGTAGAAAAAAAGGATATAAGAAAGAATTAATAAAGCCGATTCTATTTTTAACCTGGCTCGTTTTAGTTGTGTTTTTACAGTATTTACAGATACTCCGATCTCTTCGGAAATCTCCTTATAACTTAACCCATGCATTATCTTCAGCTTAAAGATTTCCTGCATTTTTTCCGGTAAACATTTCAGGATTTCTTCAGACTTTTCAAGTAATCGACGCTTTTCTAATTCGCTAAAAATTTCTTCCTGAAAATTTTCAGTAAGGAGGTTGGAAATATCAATAAGTTGATTAGAGTCAGTTACCTTAATCTTTTTGAGATAATTTAGACTACGATTTCTAACCATGGTAAATAAATAGGCTTGAAAGGATTTTTCGATTTTCAGGTTGTGAATATTCTCCCAAATATAAATAAATGATTCCTGTACCAAATCTTCACTTGCTGCCTGATTGTATGTGAATTTATAAGAGTAGTTTACCAAGCGAGGATAAAAAGCCTCGAAAACTTGTTGAAAGGTCTTCTTATCTTTCTTCTTTAGTTTTTCGAGAATAAAATTTAATTCCACAGCTTAGTTATATTTAAACAAAACAAGATATTTTTAACGAGCTAACCAATTTTTTAAATTATTAATTTAACATTTTTTTAAATCCGGTTTATTAGAAAGAGTTCTTTTCTTTTAAGGCAATTCAAAATTTTGAATTTATTTCTTGGACGCTAATCATTTTTTTGTAATTTAGACCTGTCCATCGGCGTGATATTTTAAAAACGCTATTTTATTTCCGTCTAATTCATTTCTATTTAAGTAATCTATTCTGAATCTTTCAGATTAACAGCTTTTATAAAAATGAATAAATATCTTTTAACTAGTCTTTTCTTATTTTCTGGCGCCACTTTTTTGTTTGCACAAAAAAACAATATTCGTCCGGCTAATAAAGAAACATCCAATGTATTGGACTACCGGGGAATACCGAATTCTGCGGAAGACAAATCTTTTCTTACATTTTCAGATAAAGGTTCCTGGTTTAGTTATTCCATACCTACATCTTCTACTCAAAATGGATTTTCAGGGCCATTAATCCTATCTCAGGAGAATGGAGCCTGGTTAGGACCATCCCTCGTTGACATCCATCTTGAAGGTATCGATGTAATTAACGATAATTCAGAAATTAAAACATCTTTTCGTGGCAGCCTATCGGGGTTAGAATTTCAGAAAAAAACTAAAAACTGGATAGAATCTCACAAGATGTTCTTTGTATCGGCCAAAACGGCAATGTTTAAATTTCAATTTGAAAACCTTCAAAACAAGTCAATTACTATAAAACCCGAGATAGAAGGGGAAATCTTTTCCGGGGAATTTTCGCTATCAAAAAGTAATGAATTTATAAAGGTAAAAAGTGAAATTAATGAATTTTATGGGCTGCTGAAACTTCCTGCCGATTTAAAAGATGCAGCTATAAATGATACTACCTATACGGCGAACTTAGAACCGATTAAAATAGCTGGCGGTGAAACCTACGAGCTCACCTATTCTTTTTCTTTTGCTACGGAATTTGATAATGATGAGCTCGCCAAATTAGCTGCAAATCATAAGAACTTTAATGGGCTTTATGAAGAAACCCAGAAGGAGAAACTGGCCATTATCACGGCAGTAACCGATAAAATGCAAGAACAATGGGAGGATTCCACTTATTATCAGTTGGCCCAAAAATCGCTACTTACCCTGCAAAACAATTGGCGATGTGCTTCTGGCGGACTAAAATATGACGGGTTTTTCCCCAGTTATAATTATAAATGGTTTTATGGTTTTTGGGCATGGGATAGTTGGAAACATGCCGTGGCCGTGGCGCATTATGACCCAGATTTGGCAAAACAACAGGTGCTGGCGATGTACGATTATCAAACCGAAACAGGGTTTATCCCGGATGTTGTTTACCGCGATAATTTAATTGAAGAGAACAATTACCGAAACACCAAACCCCCACTTTCGGCCTGGGCTGTCTGGACCATTTTTCAGGAAGATAGCGATATGGAATTCATCAAAAAAATATATCCAAAAATCAAAAAACAACACGATTGGTGGTATGAATTCAGGGATCATGATAAAGACGGAATTTGCGAATACGGCTCGACGGATGGAAGTTTGATCGCAGCCAAATGGGAAAGCGGGATGGATAACGCAGTGCGCTTTGATGACACAAAATTGCTGACTAATTCTGAAAACGCTTTTTCTATGGATCAGGAAAGTGTGGACCTCAATTCATTTCTCTACGCAGAAAAAATTTATTTAAAGAAATTAGCAAATATCCTGCATAAAAAAGAAGAAGCCACACAATTCCAAAACGAAGCTGACAAGCTAAAAAAGCAAATTCGGGAGCAATTCTATAGCGAGAAAGATGGGTGGTTTTACGACACTTCCCTAGATGGCAAATCTTTTATAGACATAAAAGGCAGCGAAGGCTGGATCCCACTTTGGGCAGGCATCGCTTCAAAAAATGAAGCCAAAAACCTTGTAAAAACAATGATGGACAATACTGCTTTTAACACCAAAGTACCTTTACAAACCTTAGATGCCAGTTCCAAAAAGTTTGAGCCAGATGGAGGTTATTGGCGGGGTCCCAATTGGATAGACCAATCTTATTTCGGGATTAAAGGATTAAAAAACTATGGATTTGATGAAGAAGCCACCAAACTCACCAAAAAATTAATCCATAATGCCGAAGGCGTAACCGAAAAAGGTAGCGCTATTCGCGAAAATTACAATCCCGTGACGGGAGAAGGCCTGGAAGCCCATAATTTTAGCTGGTCTGCCGCGCATTATTTACTGCTGCTTTTAGAGGAATAGTTATGGATAATTACTTAGATCAAAATAGGCTTAGAGAAATAGCAGCAAAGCTTTATAACAAGACCGGAACCGTTAAGTTGCTTCCTGGAGAATTGGATTTTAATTTTTTGGTAAAAACAGAAACGGGAGACTATATTCTGAAAATAACCTCGGCGGAAAAATGCAACCTGGAATTCCTGCATTTTCAAAACAAGCTTCTAATTCATTTAAACGGGGGCGATACTACGCTTTTGTTGCCGGAAATAATTACCAGCACTCACGGAAAACTAACCGAAGAACTGGAAATTGAAGGTAAGGTGTACAATGTTAGGTTATTGACCTGGCTTCCCGGAAAGCTTTGGAGCGAATTGGAATTTCATACCTCTGAGCTATTGTTTGACTTAGGAACAAAAGCAGGTCAGCTTACCAGGCTATTGTATAATTTTGATGATTCCTATCCGAAAAAACAAACCCTGGATTGGGATATTTCAAAAACTTTCTGGACAAAAAAGCATCAAAACCTCTTCCCTTCAGAAAAGAAAAAATATATAGTACACTTTTATAATGGATTCGAATCTATTGAACCCCAATTAGCTCGCTGCCGTAAGAGTATAGTGCATAATGACATTAACGACAATAATATCATTATAAAACCCTATACCGAAAAGGTAAACGGCATAATTGATTTTGGGGATGCTACTTATACCGCTACCATTAATGACCTCGCAATCTGCATAACATACTCCATAATGCAGAAAGAACAGGTTCTTGAAGCGGCTTTGGAGGTAGTTAAAGGTTATAATTCGTCTTTTTCTTTGCAAGCTGAAGAATTGGAGCTTTTATACTGGCTTGTGGGTGCCCGGTTGGTGATAAGTCTTACCAAATCTCAAATTAACGCCAAAGCTGAGCCTGAAAATAAATACCACCAGGTAAGTACCGCCGGAGCCTGGGATTTAATTAAAAGGTGGTATAACATAAATCCAAATTACGCTACAATCCTATTTAAAAATAGTTGTGGGTTTAAGAAAAACGAAAAGTTTTTAAAATTTAAGGAAAATTGTAAGTCAGCAAAACACCTTTTTTCAGAATTAATTGAAACCAAAAACCCGACCTCTTTTAAACACCTGGATTTAGATGTTTCTTCAGATGTTATTAGCAATTTTAAAGATTATCAAAGCAGCGAAAAGTTCGAAAAAAAGATAAAAAATATATGGGAAGAAGAAAATAGACCAATCCTTTTTGGTGGTTATAATGAAGTAAGACCGGAATTGATAAATGATGAGAATAGAGTTGCAACTTTAAAAGGTGATTTTTGGAAAAATACACTTTCAGGAGTACAATTCTGGCATTTTAAAAAATTTAAGCTACGTGCTTTCATTCCCGGGAAAATTATTGAATTGAATGAGACCGAAAAATTTCTGATTGTGGAACATTCTTTTGCGGAAAATGAGAAGTTTTATTCCATTTACCGCAATCTTATAATAGAACCTTCCCTAAAAGTTGATCAGGAAATAGGTAAAGGTACTTTGTTGGGAACTCATAAAATCAAAGAAAACAATGCTTTTTTCTTTCAATTAAGCCTTCTTTCCCCACAAACACTACCTCCTGTTTCAAATTGTTTGTACGAGGAAAAAGAGGTTTTCAACCAACTTTTTCCGAATCCCCTTTTATTATTTGAAGGCTTTGAAATACCGGATAACAAGGCTCAGCACGAAACTTTGATTGCAGAACGTAAGGTCCATTTAGGCAAAAGCCTTAGCTTAAGTTATAGAGAACCTTTAAAAATCGTTCGGGGTGACGGGGTTTTCCTTATAGACGATAAGGGGCGAAAATACTTAGATATGGTGAACAATGTAGCCCACGTGGGGCACGAGCACCCGGAAGTCGTAAAAGCTGGCAAAAAGCAAATGGAGATGCTCAATACCAATTCCCGCTACCTTCACGAAAATATCCTTCAATTTGCCAAAAGGCTATTGGCAACTTTCCCCAGGGAACTTTCGGTAGTACATTTTGTGAATTCAGGGAGTGAAGCCAATGAACTGGCCATTAGGATGGCAAAATCCCATACCGGCCAAAAAGATTTTATTGCGGTAGAAGTCGGTTACCACGGCAATACCAACGCCTGCATAGATATAAGCTCGTACAAATTTGATGGAAAAGGCGGAAAAGGCGCCCCGGAACACACCCAAATAGTTCCTTTGCCCGATAGGTTTAGGGGAAAATACCGCGGCGATCAAAGTGGCCCAGAATACGCAGCCCATATTGAAGATGCGGTAAAAACGATTAACGATAAAAGCCGAAAACCGGCAGCTTTTATTTGTGAAAGCATCATAAGTTGTGGTGGGCAGATAGAATTGCCCAACGATTATTTAAAATTGGCCTACAAATACACCAGGGAAGCCGGTGGTGTTTGTATTGCCGACGAGGTCCAGGTAGGTTGCGGAAGAATTGGCAGCCATTTTTGGGGTTTTCAGGAACATAATGTGATTCCAGATATTGTAACGATAGGGAAACCCCTGGGCAACGGCCATCCGCTCGCAGCCGTGGTTTGCACCCAGGAAATTGCCAACTCTTTTGCGAACGGCATGGAATATTTCAACACCTTTGGAGGAAATCCTGTTTCCTGTGCCATTGGTAATAAGGTCCTGGAAGTCATTGAAAAAGAAAAATTACAGAAGAATGCATGGAGAACCGGGGGCTATCTAAAAGAACAGCTTAAAATCCTTCAAAATCAATTCCCTGTCATTGGTGATGTTAGGGGCAAAGGATTGTTTCTGGGCTTTGAACTTACCGATAATGAAAAAAACCCATTACCCCAGGCAGCCGGATTGTTGGTAAACAAAATGAAAGAAAGAGGGGTGTTATTGAGCACCGATGGGCCAGACAACAATGTGCTTAAACTAAAACCCCCAATAATTATAAACCGGCAACAGATCGATTATTTTATCCATCATCTTAAAATCGTCTTGCAAACGAGTGAAATTAATACATCAAAAAATTAATACCCTTAAAAAATGAAAAAGCAATTATATTACGTCTTCTCAATCCTGCTAATATTTTCAAACACTTATGCGCAGGATAAAAAACCTTATGAAGACCATACTGTTTTTCAAATCAACAAACTTGAACCAAGAGCCGATTTCTTTGCTTTTGAAAATGAAGATTTAGTCGAAAAAAATGAGAAGGAACTTTCTAAAAGGTTTATTTCCCTAAATGGGGTGTGGGATTTTAAATGGGTAAAATCTTTAAACGACCGCCCAAAAGATTATTTTGCCCCTGAAATCGATTCGGAAGGATGGGGAAAAATAAAGGTACCCGGGAACTGGGAAACCCAGGGATATGGTCATCCCATTTATCTTGATGAACGTTATCCTTTTTCAGAAACCTGGCCCAATATTCCTTACGAATATAATCCCGTGGGCAGTTATCGTAAAAACATCGAAATTTCTTCAGACTTTATTGAAAACAATCAGATTATCCTTCACTTTGCGGCGGCAAAAGCCATGGAAGTATATTTGAACGGGGAATTCGTAGGTTATTCTGAAGGTTCAAAAACCCCGGCAGAATTTGATATTACCAATTTGGTGAAGAATGGAAAGAACCTGCTGGCATTACAAATGGTGCGATGGACAGATGCCAGTTATTTGGAAAGTCAGGATATGTTAAGGGTTAGCGGTATAGAACGAGAAGTGTACCTCTATAGCGTTCCTAAAGTCAAGATTCAGGATTTTGGAATTAAAGCCGGCTTAACCAACAATTATGTGGATGGTAAATTTGAAGGTAATTTCTTTATTAAAAATACTTCAGAAAAAAATCAGAAAGCAAGACTTTCAGTAAAATTAAAAGACCCAAACGGCAAGACCGTGTATTCTGATTCTGATGAAATCAACATCAAAAAAAATGATTCCGTAGCGAAAACTTTTTCCGAAGCACTTAAAAATGTAGCAAAATGGTCGGCTGAAACGCCAAACCTCTATACACTGGAGATTGGATTGCAACCAAACAAAACTATTCCTCCTTCATTTATTTCAAAAAAGATAGGTTTCCGTTCCGTGGAAATAAAGGAAAATCAATTGCTGGTTAATGGAAAGCCTGTTTATATTAAAGGAGTAGATCGTCACGAGACCGACCCATATACCGGGCACGTGGTAAGTAAGGAAACTATGGAGAAGGATATTCGCTTGATGAAAAAAAATAATATTAATGCGGTAAGGACCAGCCACTACCCCAACGCTCCCTACTGGTACGAGCTTTGCGACAAATATGGCCTTTATGTGGTAGATGAAGCCAATATAGAAAGTCATCCGCTGGCCATTGATGCAGAAACCCAAATAGGAAATGAAGAAAGCTGGATTCCCGCTCATATAGAGCGAACAAAAAGAATGTTTTACAGGGATAGGAACCACGCTTCAATAATTATTTGGTCTTTGGGTAACGAAGCCGGATACGGAAAGGTTCTTGAAGCAACGTATAAATGGTTAAAAGCCCACGACTCCAGACCTGTACAGTATGAGCCGGCAAAAAATGAATATTATTCCGATATCTACAACCCGATGTATCCTTCGCCTTCCCACTTAGAAGAATATGCCAAAAACGATCCTCAAAAACCGGTAATTATGATAGAATATGCCCATGCGATGGGGAATTCTGTTGGGAATTTACAGGATTACTGGGATATTATAGAGGAATATAAAGTACTGCAGGGAGGATTTATTTGGGATTGGGTAGATCAGGCCCTGGAATACAAATATCCCGACGGAAGACCTTATTTAGCCTATGGTTACGATTATCACCCCGATTTGCCCACAGATGGTAATTTTTTAAATAATGGCCTGGTTGATCCTTATCGTAACCCACATCCACACTTAAATGAAGTAAAAAGAGTATATCAACCGGTGGATTTTATTTTAGACGATAATGAAGTAAGAGTTTTCAATAAATATTTCTTTAAAAATATCGAAAAACATTATATCACTTACGAAATCCTTGAAAATGGAAAAGTTACAGAAACAGATACTATAACTGATTTTTCCATTGCGCCGCGGGAAAAAGAAACTTTTAAAATCCCTTCTGATTTAATAGCCGGGAAAAATGAAGATTATGTGCTTCGGTTTAAACTGTTTACAAATTCTGAAGATAAATTGGTTCCTGCAAATCACGAAATTGGGTTTAAGGAGTTTGTTTTAAACTATTCCACGACCCCAGAGTTTGCTTCCGGAACCGATGGGGAAATGCAAATTTCTGCTGAAAAAGATGCATTTCTCATAAAAGCGGGGGAATCAGAACTTAAAATCGATCAGGCTACCGGGGAAATCCAATCCTGGAAATTCGGGGGAAATTTGATTACCGAACATCCCGTTAAACCAAATTTTTGGCGGGCACCTACCGATAATGATTTAGGGAATAATATGCAGGAATGGGCAAAACCCTGGAAAGTAGCCACCGATTCCAGCACCGTAAAATTGATTAAAAAACCGGTAAAAACTGAAAACGGAATTTCCTATTCCGTCAAATACCTGCCGAAAAATGAGATTGCCGAAATAGAAATCAACTTTTTAATAAATAAGGCCGGAAGTTTAGAAGTAGATTATCATTTAAAAAATGTGAAAAATGATGCGCCATTGCTTCCCCGAATCGGGATGTTTATGATTTTACCACAAGAGTTGAAGACGTTCAAATGGTTCGGGTTGGGACCCCACGAAACTTATGCTGATAGAAAACTAAGCGGAAAAACAGGTATTTGGTCGTTGCCGGTAGAGGAAGCATTCCACAGATATCCAAGGCCACAGGAAACAGGCAATAGAACCGATGTGAGATGGATGAGTTTAAATTCTAATAATCTTAACCTGAAAATTTCCGGTATAGACAACTTGCTTAATGGTAGTACCTGGCCTTTTGATATCGACCAACTGGAATACAGTCCCGGCAAAAAGGGAGGAGCTTCTGCTTCTGGCCTGGTGCCGGTAAGCTCTAAACACGGTGCCGATATCGAAATTAAAGATTTTGTAAGACTAAATATTGATTACAAACAAATGGGCGTAGGTGGTGATACCAGCTGGGGCCGGCCGGTTCACGAAGAATATACTATTAAACCAAAATCTTATTCTTATAGTTTTATAATTGAGCCAGGACGAAATTAAAATATGGGTACTGCATCTGGTTTCGGATCCTAGAGTGTAATCCTAAGCGAAAAGGGTGAGAAAGCTGATTCGCTTGGGGGACTATGACCACGCCATTGTCCGGAGCTCTAAGAGAAAAGGGACCGGGTGGTGGCTAAAACCCTAATTTTGCTTATTTGGTCAAACTTGTTGTTTTTTCAGCTGACGCACAACATATCAGGATAAATATACCCTATATTCATTTATCTTTTTTGGGATAATGAGAGTCTTATTTTAAATCACTCTGTTGGTTAATTTTATTGCTGTTTCTCAAGATGCGTTTCATTGCTTTAGTGACAGAATGTAGGATGAAAAGAATAATGAAATTTTGCGATAAACAACTCTAATTTATGAAGAGAAGAGCATAGTAAAGAGGGGTGGCTCAGAATTTAATTATAGTCTCCTCAAAAAGACCGTGAATTTCGCAGAAACCTTATTTATATTGCCACAATCTCAACTGGTACAATAATAGTACACTACCAGTACAGCACTTGTACAATTTTGGGACGGTGTGATAGAACTTTCTTTTTAAATCATAAGCTTGTATCGTACTGTTTATAGTGCTTACCGGTTAATTTTCATCAAAAAATTTTGAATAAAAATATTTAAAAAAAAGCCATGCCTGCCGTTTATGTTTTTATTGTTTATTATTAGTTTTAAAAAGAGACCATATAATGGTCAACCACCTAATCATATTTGGGACACTCTAGTTCATTTCCTGGTCAAGCTCTTTTCCAAAATAATACATTCTAATTTTAGAACCTTTAAGGATATCATGAGAAGGGAAATAGATTAGATACCCGAAATTATGCAATTCATTCAAATGTTTATGATAAGTAGTTCTGGAGCGTATTTTGGCTAACCCCATTACTTGTTGTCGGTTGATCATAAATACTTCCTGAAAAAACTTTCGGTTCCAAATTTCAAAAATCGCTAAGTACAGGCTCCGGTGTACAACTGTAATTCGTTGATCTTTTGAAAACTGTTCAAATATGCCATTAAGATGTCTGATGTAATTTATTTTTTCCATAATATTAAGTCTATTTTTTATTAGGCTTTATAAATTTTTTCTCTACAATGAGCGGTTTGTTTTTTCGTTCCTCTAGTTGAAAAAGGGAAGCAATCATTGCCACGGTGGGTTTAGTTTGGGTCTTTTCCATATCCCGCATAATGGCAATTACGGCATTAATGCGTTTCTTTAAATTGGCTTCAATAGTCCTGCCGGTTGGCCCCAATCTTTCCCGAGGGGAGATCTCGTTGTAGAAGAAAAAATCGAGCATGGTGGCCAGGGCCTCGGTGTGGGAATTAAAGTGTTTTTTGGAGAATTCCTGGAACCGTTTGGCCGTTTCTTTTTTAAACCTAATGCCGCTAAATGAGTTCATAATTCGCTGATTTGTCGCAAATTCTTCCCTAAAAATAGACGTTGGCAGCGCATTTGTCGCAATTGGCTGAAGGTCAATAAACTACAATGATTTTAAGTCGCTGGTAATCAGCTTCTTAAAAACGAAAAGGAGTATGTAACGCGGCTCTGCCCGTTACCCTCTTGCTACTCCTTTTCGCCACGAGTACTCGTGGCAAAAATTTCGTACAATACCGCTCATCAAAGCGGATTGCCAATTTAGGGAAATGAATTTCCGGTATGTTAATAATTGAAATGCAGGGTATCAGCGAAAGTCAAAAATAGGATCCCTGTGTAAAATTAAAAGCTGAATTTCAGCTAACTAAAGATAGGAATTTTTTTGAAATCAATCATAAAAAAAGACCTCTGAAAATTCAAAGGTCTTTTGGATTAAACGAATTAGGCTTTACAGCATGCCTTCATCGGCAAAACTGTAATACCGCCCACCCGGGGAAATAATCAAATGATCTAAAACTTTAATATCAAAAAGTTCCCCGGCTTTCTTTATTTTTTGGGTGAGGCGTTTATCGGCTTCACTGGGCTTTAAGGTGCCTGAGGGATGGTTATGTAGTAATATCAAAGCGGTCGTGACAGACTTTAAAACCACGGCAAATAAGATACGAACATCGACTAAAGTACCGGTGATTCCGCCGGTTGATAATTCATAAATACCTTTTACCCGGTTGGCATTGTTAAGCAGCATAATTTTAAAAGTTTCGTGCAATTCAATACTGTTTTTGTTCCACTGCCCAAAAGCTAGATCTGCGGCACTTTGGGAACAGGTTATTTTAGGAAGCAAATTCACATGAATACTTCCGTTGTAACTTATGGCTATTTCATTAACTTTGGTTTTCATTGTTAGCTTGATTAAAGGGTTAATAATAGAGGGCGTGACATTCGACCGAAACGCCCTCATTTTTAAAAAATAAAAGGCTTATTTAGTGCCCAAAAGCAGGATTTCGTTTGCTTCTACCTCTGTGATATAGCGTGTAACCCCGTCCTTCTCGTAACTGTGGGATTTTAGTTTTCCGCTAATTCCAATTTCCTTCCCCTTACCGGCATATTTCTCAATAATTTCGGCAGTCTTGTTCCAGGCTACAATGGTGTGCCATTCTGTTTTTTGAACTTTTTCTCCCTTGGCGTTTTTATAAACCTCATTGGTGGCCAGTGAAAAGCGGACTACTTTTTTACCGCTATCCAGGTTAGTAATTTGTGGGGCTTCGCCCACGTTTCCGATTAACTGTACTTGATTTTTTAAAGTGCCCATAATAAAATATTTAAAAATTAATTAAAATACGATCTGAACCATTCAGATAGTTTTGGTTTATATTTTTTTAGACTGATTTACTTATTGTATCTGGAGCGTTTTCCTTTTTTGATTTTTTAATTTCGCTTCCTTTTTGTGGATTTTGAATGATTTCATTTTTCATAATTTAGATTTACTTCCCGTAGAGCCTTCACAGTACCTTTTTTTTGTTGCTGATACATTTTCAAGACCTGGAATTAATAAGGAGTTATAAAAGGGAGGCTTGTCCTGAGCGGAGCCGAAGGGCACGACCGGTTATGCACTCCGTTTAACTTCCAGGTATTGGTATTTTGCTTACAAAAAAAGGGTAGGGACAGCGGTGGCTCGGGTGGTAGGTCTAAATAACTATGATGAATTATAAAAACACAGGAAGCGAGACTACATGAAAAAATGACATCCTATTAAAGCGAACGCTATTCCCAATTTTAAGTTGGGAGTGGAATGAAGGCTACCGCCGGGGGCGGAAGGTGTAATGCAATGGACAACTAAAATTGGGGATTGTGTTCAAGACATTGGGAGGGAAGCTCTTTGCCCTTAATTGTATTTTACTGTGAAGCAATACAGAAATAGTTATAAAATTCAGACAGTATTTATCTCTATACATAATAGGGATAAAGTGCTGACCGGTTTATGGGTACAAATTACTTTTTTGCAGTAGGATTTAAAGCAGACTTAACTTAAAAGCTGAAAATTCCATTTTTTTATAAGGTTTAATTGAATAGAAATTTGGTTATCCCTCTAGTTTTTATTGGAGTTAGAGGGACAAGTGAAGTAGAAATCTGAAGCTCAGGAATTGTGTTTAAGATCTTTGTAATGAAGCGTTTTCCCCAAAATATAGTGCTTAGACTCAGGACAGGCTTTTCTTAGAACGCAGAGGAATAGCTGATTGGCTTTTCACATGATTATTTTGAGATGGATTTTAATGAAAAAAATTGGTGAAGTAATATTCCTTAAACTGTGTAATACACTCCAGGCGGCAATTTCTGAGGACTTGCTATACCGAGGCAAAGGGAGCTGCAATGGCCACTTTAACCTTTGTAGGCTATAGAGCAATGACTTCTTTTGCATTTCCTTTAAAAACTTTACGTTTTTCCTGTTGCAAATCTTCCTCATAGACGGAAGTGTTTAAAGAATTGAGGCCTTTTCTAGTATGTATTGAAACCTTGGAATGTTCCATTAAACACGCTGGTTTCTATAAGTCAAAACCGCCTATGACACCGGAAGCTATATAAACCTTTGCTCCGGTTTCTTCGCAGGCAGCCTTTACATGTCCTAAAAAGTTTTCATCGGCAAAAGCTCCAATGGATAATGTAGCAATGGATATCCCTTTTTTTAAAGCAGGAAGGGCCACCTCTTTAAAAGCTTCCGGGTTCGCTGCTTCAATTATAATGTCTGGTTGGACAGTAAGCATTTCTTCTAAATTATTACAATATTTTGCGTACTTGCTCTGCTCCTGGAATAAGCCTGTGGTTAAAAGTATTTGCAATAATTCCTGCTAATTTTCCGCAGCCTACAATAGCAAAATTCTCTTTCCCAATATTTTCGAAATAATGTTAAGTTTAGGATGAAAAAATCTAACCTGAATTATCAGAGAAATTCAGAGAGAATTAGAAATACTAGTATTCTAAGATCAAATCGTTTTTTAATCTATTTGATACCATTTTAAATTATCGAAATAGATGCTTTGAGAGCCGTTATTTCCATCCCATTCGTTCGTTTTACCACCTCTAAATGTGCTAAAATAGAACGTTTTTATATTTCGTTTGCTGGCCGAACTATTCCCCGACCAACGAATGGATGAGGTTTCCCAAACTTTTGTATAATTGCTTTCTCCACTTTGCTTAACTTCCATTTTAGCATAACCATTGGCTTTAGATGCGCTGGTATTGGTTTTAATGGTTAGACGTACTCTGTAGGTCCTATTGTCGGTTATATTGAATTTTTTATGTTTAAAATCGTTACCATTGAAGCCTTGCATGTCTTTATAATATACATAAGGGAAAAGATAAGGCTCAGCACTATCGCCACGCCACATAACCCTGAAGCTACCTCCTTTATTTTCATTTACTGCTTCCTCCCAGCGCCCGCCGGTAACGCCATCGCCAATTGCAAAACCAAAACCCAATTTTCCTCCCCTGGAAAAATCGAAGTTATCCTGAAACTTAACATCAAAGTATAATTGATATTTGGGATTATCAGTTACGTCCAGCCTACATTCCATGCCGTTTGAAGTTCCTGCTCTTTCGGGAAGAGTGATTTTTAATTTATTACTTTCAATTTTGGCAACTCCAGTATCCCAACCACTAATTTTATTATCGAAAATATTTTCTGCCGAAGTTTCTGAATTGATTGAAGTATTGCCCGTGTTAAAACCAACCCATCTGGAATCGTTGATGCTAGATTTAGTTGTTGTATCGTTTTCAGGATCGGGTTCATTGTATAAGGTGTCTTCCATATTATCATCTAGGCTTAAATCTTCAGACTGACAGCCGATAGAAGTGAAAGAGATGAGGCTAATAAGCACAGGGAAAAAGTTTCTTTTAGTAAGATCACTAAGTTTATTGAAGTTTCTCATAATTAATACTTTTAATTAATTTTTTAAAACTAATAACTCTAAGGAATAAAATAATCCAATCATAGGTAGTCAATAGTCCGGGAAAGAAGCCATAAGAGAATTAATTTTTTAGTAATGATTTTTGCAATATTGAAGCTGTAGTGGTGAGTTTTACTGTTATAGTTTTCTGTCTGTTAGCGGATTGAATCAAAATGTACCATAAGTGTACTATTGCGGTAAAACTAATCTTTATATTTGAGTATAATTAAAAGTGGATCTCCATTTTTTTTCTGAAGAGATCATCATTAATCGTTTATTGAACACATTTATGGACAAAGTAATCACTTTTGGTGAGATTATGTTGCGGCTTTCTACCAATGAAAATTTACGTTTTTCTCAAGCAAATCATTTAAAAACAAATTATGGTGGAGGGGAATATAATGTCGCCGTTGCATTGTCGAATTATGGAGTTAAAACGGAATTTGTAACGCGTTTACCAGAAAATGAATTCGGGGAAATTTGTTTAGCGGAAATGCGAAAAAATAAGGTAGGAACAGAATATGTTCTTTCCGGTGGCAAGCGCCTGGGACTTTACTTTTTAGAAAATGGTATTGGCTGCCGGGGAGGTAGTGTAATTTATGATCGTGCTCATAGTGCTTTTTCTGAAATTAAACCCGGAATGGTAAATTGGAAAGCTGCTTTTAAAGATGCTTCCCACTTTCATTGGAGCGGCTTAACCCCTGCAGTTTCAAAAACTGCGGCAGAAACCTGTTTAGAAGCGGTAAAGACAGCCAGTGAAATGGGGCTCAAAATCTCCACAGATCTTAATTACAGATCTAAGCTTTGGAAATATGGTAAGGAGCCAAAGGAGGTGATGCCGGAGCTATTAAAATATAGTAACCTGATTTTAGGGGATTTGGACACCGCTTTCTTCTTGTTTGGTAGGCCCGCAATGAATCCAGATTACCAAAAGCCTGAATCTTTACCTGAGGTTTATGATAAATTCTTCGAATTATGTCCCAATCTCGAACAAATGGCGACTACATTGAGATATTCCATAAGTGCCTCCCATCAAAGGATTGGAGGAATACTCTATGATAGGGAAAATATCTATAAAACAGCTATTAGGGATGTTTCTCCAGTAGTTGATCGTGTAGGCACGGGAGATGCTTTTATGGGCGGGTTGATGTATGGTTTAATAGATACGCCAGGGGATAAGCAGCGTATTTTAAATTTAGCAGTCGCTGCTTGTTGTTTAAAACATACAATAACGGGAGATGTAAATTTGATTACTTTAGAAGAGTTGGAAAAAATGGCATCGGGTGATGCTTTAGGAAAAGTTAATCGTTAGTGGTTCAAAATCATAACTTTAATCCTGCTTCTCCAGATAAATAAAAATATTCTTTGAACTTAAAGCTTGAAAATTAATTTTTAAAACGAGCTTTTCTTATTTAATAAACCAATTAAAAAATGGCACAATTTACAAGAAACGAAGTATTTCAACTGATGCAAGAGACGGGACTTGTCCCACTTTTTTACCACGCTAATGTGGAAGTGGGAAAAGAAGTTCTAAAGGCTTGTTATGACGGAGGAGCGAGATTATTGGAGTTTACGGCAAGAGGTGATTTTGCTCACGAGGTTTTTTCAGAGTTAAATAAATACGCTCAAAACAAGCTTCCCGGAATGGCACTTGGGGTAGGTTCTATTACAGATGCCGCAGCAGCTTCATTATATATGCAAATGGGGGCAAACTTTATTGTTACCCCGACGTTTAGGGAAGATATAGCGAAAGTTTGTAATCGTCGTAAGGTGCTTTGGTCTCCTGGTTGTGGTTCTTTAACCGAAATCAACGTAGCTGAAGAATTGGGTTGCGAAATAGTTAAATTATTCCCGGGAGCTATCTACGGTCCAGAATTCGTTAAGGCAGCAAAAGGTCCACAACCCTGGACGAGGATAATGCCCACAGGCGGGGTGACCCTCGCTGAAGATAATTTAAGGTCCTGGTTTGATGCAGGAGTAACCTGTGTTGGTATTGGTTCAAAGTTAATTTCCAGGGAGATTTTGGAGAAAAAAGATTATCCGGGTTTAAAGAAAAAGGTGGAACAAACAATAAAGCTTATAAAGCAAATACAGGAATAACAATAATTAAAAGGTCATTCCGCAGAAAATATTTTATTTATGGAAACATTTATTCAGAAAGATTTTTTATTAAAAAATGAATTCGCGAAAAAAATTTATCATAATTATGCTAAAGACTTACCCATTATAGATTATCACAATCACTTACCTCCAAAGGATATTGCTGAAAATAGGCAGTTTAACAACATTACTGAAGTTTGGTTAGCCGGTGATCATTATAAGTGGCGTGCGATGAGGGCTTTGGGTGTAGATGAAAAGTATATTACCGGCAAGGCTTCAGATAAAAAAAAGTTTCTAAAATGGGCAGAAGCGGTGCCTTATACCATGCGCAATCCTTTGTATCACTGGACCCATTTAGAGTTACTGCGCTATTTTAATATTCAGGAATTATTATCTGGGAAAAATGCAGAAAAAATATATGAGAAAACAAATGAACTCCTGCAACAGGATTCGCATAGTACTACAGGTTTACTCGAGAATAGGAATGTGGAATCATTATGCACTACAGATGATCCCATAGATTCCCTGGAATATCATAAGCAAATAAAGCAAAACCCCAAAGGAGTTAAGGTGCTCCCTACTTTTAGACCAGATAAGGCTTTTGCCGTTGAAGATGTTTCAGCTTACCTAAGGTATTTAGAACAGCTGGAAACAGCTTCCAATATGCTTATTAATAATTATGATGATCTCTTAACTGCCTTGGGAAATAGGGTAGATTACTTTGCAGAGCACGGATGCAAGCTTTCAGATCACGGCTTCGAACAGCTTCATTATTTCAATTCAAATAAATATGATCCTAAAAAACTTTTTCAGAAATTAAAGGACAAACAACCCTTAACTTTAGAAGAAGCCCGGTACTTTAAGTATAAAACCATGCTTTTTCTTGGCAAACTTTATGAAAAGAAAGGCTGGGTACAGCAGTTACATCTTGGTCCTATAAGAAATAATAATAAACGCTTGTTGAACAAATTGGGACCAGATACGGGCTTCGATTCTATTGGAGATTTTTCACAGGCACGAGGTCTAAGCGGATTTTTAAATGAACTGGATAGTTCGAACCAACTTCCCAAGACCATTATTTACAATGTTAACCCAGCAGATAATGCGGTTTTTGCGACTATGGCGGGTAATTTTAATGATGGGGTTGTAAAAGGAAAGGTGCAATATGGTTCTGCCTGGTGGTATATGGACCAAAAAGACGGGATGGAAGATCAGTTAAACACGCTCTCTAATTTAGGGGTTTTAAGTTGCTTTGTAGGAATGCTAACCGATTCCCGAAGTTTTCTGTCTTTTCCACGACACGAATACTTCAGGAGGATTCTTTGTAACCTAATAGGAACAGATGTAGCGAATGGGGAATTACCGGCAGATGAAGCCTGGCTGGGGAAAATTGTTAGTGACATTTGTTATAATAACGCGAAAGAATATTTTGAATTTTAGGAGCGAATGACTGAAACAAAAATTGTATGGGGCATAATTGGCTGTGGAGATGTAGCCGAAGTTAAAAGTGGTCCTGCCTTTCAAAAGTCTGCGAATTCAGAATTACGGGCAGTAATGCGCAGGAACGCTACGAAGGCAGAAGATTTTGCTATTAGACATAAGGTGCCGACCTGGTATGATGATGCCTCAAGACTGCTTCAGGATAAAAATATTAATTCAGTTTATATTGCTACGCCGCCTTCCACCCATTTAAAATATGCCCTACAAGCCCTGGAAGCAGGTAAAAATGTTTATTTAGAAAAGCCAATGGCACTTTCTTATAAGGAAGCCAAAGAAATTGTTGCAGCCGAAAGAAAGTATAAAGGAAAACTAACAATTGCCCATTATAGGCGGCAATTACCGGCTTTTATTAAGGTGAAAGCACTTGTAGATAGCGGAGCAATTGGCTTAATACGCTTAGTTGATATCCAGGTTTTACAATCTAAAAATTTAAAATTAATTGCTAATTCAGAAACTAATTGGCGTATAAATCCTACTATTTCCGGGGGTGGTTATTTTCATGACCTTGCACCGCATCATATCGATTTACTAAGATATTTTTTTGGTTCAATTAAAACAGCTTTTGGTGTTTCGCTAAATCAGGATCCAGCTTATAAAACTGATGATATTGTGAATGGCCTTCTTTCTTTTGAGAACGGCATACAGGGGCGCGGAATATGGTGTTTTAATACTGCGGAAAGCAATGCTAAGCAATGCTGTACAATTTACGGTAGCCAGGGTAAATTGGAGTTTTCATTTTCGGGAGATAAAATTCACCTGATAACGAATGACGAAACAAAAACCTTCAATTTTAAAAAACCTGAGCATATTCAACAAC
This sequence comes from Salegentibacter echinorum, assembly GCF_900129445.1. Taxonomy (GTDB): domain Bacteria; phylum Bacteroidota; class Bacteroidia; order Flavobacteriales; family Flavobacteriaceae; genus Salegentibacter; species Salegentibacter echinorum. The sequence goes on along the minus strand of NZ_FQVT01000005.1, from coordinate 165,304 downwards.
CCATGATCGAGGCAACTATAGCTTACTTTCTTGGAAAAGAATCAAACCCCTGTACAGCGGAAGAAGGTTTAGAAGTAGCCAAAATCATGGATATTTTTAGCGCTAGTGATATTGATTAAGTCATCTAAAAAAAGATGCAAAACTACTCTTTGCCTGGTAGCGTTTGGAGCAACTTGTTTTTTGTTCAGAGATGCTTACTTTCTATAAATCGAATAAAGTAGGCAACCAAAGGCTTAGTTCTGGAATATAGGTAATAAGCATCAATACAACTATCATGGCTATAAACAACGGTAATAGTGGCCTAATAACCTTTTGAATACTCAAATTTGCCACGCTACATCCCACAAATAGTACCGAGCCTACTGGTGGTGTGCAAAGACCTATGCAAAGATTTAAGATCATTATAATACCAAATTGAATAGGGTTCATTCCCATACTGGTAACTATTGGTAGAAAAATAGGAGTAAAAATTAGTACTGCCGGGGTAATATCCATAAACACGCCTACAAATAATAAAATAAGGTTAATGAGTATCAATATTATAATAGGATTGTCGCTTATACCCAATAAAGTATTACTGATTTCCTGCGGAATGTTTTCGTAAGACATAACCCAGGACATTGCTATAGAAGTTGCGATAAGCAGTAAGACGATAGATGAGGTTTTAACTGTTTCCAATAAAATTGGAGAGACGTCTTTCCAGCTAATTTCCTTGTAAATAGCGGCTAGGGCGAATGAATAAATTACTGCAACTGCTGATGCTTCTGTGGCTGTAAAGTAACCGGCTACAATGCCACCTATTACTAAAATAAGCATAAACAAACTGGGTAATGCACTTAGAAGCCGCATTACAAATTCCTTAAATTTAACAGCCTTGTCGGTAGGATATTTTTTAATGATGGAATAAACAGCTGCAACGGTCATTAAAGCAAAACCAATTAAAAGCCCCGGGATATAGCCGGCTATAAAAAGCGCAGCAATCGAGACCCCGCCACTTGCGAGAGAATAGATAATTAAAACATTACTGGGGGGAATAATTAAACCTGTAGTTGCACTGGTTATATTCACAGCTGCACTAAAGGATTTATCATAGCCTTCCTTCTCCATTCGCGGATTCATAAAACCGCCAATAGCAGAAGCCGCAGCCACGGCAGATCCAGATACGGCACCAAATAGCATACAGGAAATAATATTTACAAAGGCCAATCCGCCGGGTAGCGGTCCTACAATAGCCTTGGCAAAGTTGATAAGCCTTACAGCGATGCCCCCACGGTTCATTATTTGTCCTGCCAGTATAAAAAAAGGAATGGCCAATAAAGTAAAACTGTCCAGGGAAGTAGCCATGCGTTGAGCCAGGGTAGTAACAGATGGAATACTGCGCATAGTTACGATTAAGGTTAGAAATCCGGCAAGACCTATAGCATAAGCAATAGGAACTCTCATAGAGAGAAATATCAAAAAACTAAGTACTAGGATTAAAATTTCAATATTATCCATTTCGTTGACTTTGAGAGTTTATGGTATTTTTGACTTCTATAAAAAGAAAAATACAGTAATAGCAAATTATTAACCCGGAGATTGGAAGGATCATATAAACATATCCCAGGGGAATTTCCAGGGTTGCCGATGTTTGCTCAAACTGGAAAGTAAGCCAGCACAAACGAATCCCACCGATAACCATTACAGCAAAAGCAAAAAGGGCGATAAAAAAATATACAAAGCCTTCAAAGAAAACTTTATGACGTTCCACGCTTTGTTTAGGTAGTAAATCTATAGCGAGATGTAGTTTTTGGCCGGTAGCATAAGCCGCGCCCAGTACACCTAACCAAATTAACAGAAAGCTAGAGAGCTCATCGGTAACCGTACTGGGAGCCTGCAATACAAACCTGGAGAAGACCTGCCAGGAAACGCTAATGAGCATAATTGCCAAAACTCCAATTAAAACTGTTTCGAGTATTTTATCAAGTTGTCGTTTCATTCTGGCACCTTTTTTATTCGTTCAATAATATTTATCAATTCAGGTTGACCTTCAAACATTTCTATCATGTCTTCTGTTTCGGTTGAAAAGGCTGTTTTATCTGGATAGATAACTTCTACTCCGGCTGCTTTAACCGCTTTAAGTGATTCTTTCTCTGAAGCTGCCCATAACTTTCTCTGCTCTACTTTAGATTCCTCGGCGGCTTCTATTAGCCACTTTCTTTCCTGTTTACCAAGTAAATTCCAGGTTTCTAAACTAATTAGCAAAACATCGGGTATGGCAGTATGTTCGTCCATACTTAGATATTTGGAAATTTCATAGTGTTTTGAAGTATAAAAGCTGGGCAGGTTATTTTCGGCCCCATCTACCACTCCCTGTTGCAGGGCCGTATAAAGTTCACCCCAGGAAATTGGGGTGGGCGCGCCATCTAATTCGTTGATCATGCGTACCGCCATATTACTTTTCATAACCCTAATTTTTAAATCTTCGAGATCTTGGGGTTTACGAATAGCCGTTTCGGTAGTATAAAAATTTCGGGTTCCTGCATCGTAAAAAGTAAGTCCACGTAGGTGGAACTTATCTCCCCGCATCAATAGGTCTTCTCCTACCTGTCCATCTAAAACATTAAAAAGATGTTGTTTGTTTTTGAAGAGATAGGGCATGCTAAATACTTTATATTCGGGAATGAAATTTTCTAAAACTGCGGCTGAAACCTTTGTGATATCTAAACTTCCAATTTGAAGTAGTTCCAAGGCTTCCCTTTCCCCGCCTAATTGGCCACTAGGATACACCTGCAATTTTAAACTTCCTTCCGATTTTTCTTCTAAACGCTCCCCGAGTATTTCCATGGTTTTATGTACAGGATGCCGGGTATCCAGGCCATGCGCTAATCTTAAGGTTTTTACTTCTTCCTGTCTATCACAGGAAATAAATAAGAGTAGTGCAGGGATAAGAAAAAAGATTAATTTAAGTTTCATAATTTAACCTGAATTGGATTGCTTAGACGTTTTGCTGTGGTTTCAAGCTTTTGCTGAAAGCCTTCTTCGTTAGAAAAAGCGCTATCAGATTCAGACCAACCTGAATAAAAATAAAATTTAACAGGCATATCGTTACTAGATTTAATACCTACATAATGTGTTTTGTTAATACCTTCTCCTTCTTTTGGCGCTTCCCCTTGTTTAAGAAGGTCTTCCTTTTTGGTAATTATAGCCATCCCTAAATTATCATCGTTTTCAGATTGTTTTCCATAACTGTTCAGAATAAAATAATCTCCTTGTTCAAAAGAATTTGAAGTATTGGGCTTTAAGTCCACAATGCCCGTAGCAAGGTTCATATCATTTGTTAAACCATCAAATAAGACTTCGCTCTCGTAAAAATATTGTCCTTTGTAAATGCTTATCTTGTGGGTTACAGATAGTTTTTCTCCATCAATATTTTCATTAGGATATTGAATTTCAAAAGATGATTTGATAGGACCTTTTTCTAAAATTTTAAAATCAGCCGAATTTTCACCGGTAATACGCACCAGGCTATCGGCTACTAAAAGTGCTATAGAGCCGGCACCCAGTGAATTTCCTACTTTAAGGATATCCATGCCCCAGCTTTCTTGCGTATGGTAATTTCCTTCTAAACCAACCTGGGACATGGAAAGGGTATCGGTTGTTTTTCCAAAAATGTCTATTCCGTTACGGGGATCAAAATAAATGCGAAAAGCGACTTTATCGTTCTCCCAGGCAGGTCCTTCCATTTGGTAAAAAAGGCTATCCCGAATTTCTCGCGGGTCCCCGGTACGGCTGAATTTATTAACTTCTTTTACATCCTTTTTTGAAGAGCCTACCCCAAAATAAACGTTAGTTTTCTGCTTAAATTCAGGAATCTGGCTGCTATCTTCAAATTTTAAGCTGATTTTCTTTTCCTCATTAGGTTGAAAGTTCAAGACACCTAACAATTCATCCCAATTTCCGTCTCCATCCAAGTCTGAAAATTGAATTGGTATTTCTTTATTTTCTTCGGAATACAATACTGGAAACTTTTTATTGTTTTCTTCAGAATTAAGAGTTTTAAATAGAGATCTTGGAATTTTAACCAGTTCATCCTTTCTTGCTATATCCAAAGAATTTTTAAGCTGCAGTGTTGGTTCCTGTTCTTTTTTATCCTGACAAGAGGATAGCAGCAGGACACTAATTAAAAATGGCAAAAATCTATGCATTATTAAATTTTTAGGGTTTACTTGATAATCGAAGTTTATCCCGACACCTATCGGGAATGGTAGAATAGTTTACTCCAGAAATCGTTTTCGGGAAGGTTGATTCAGTTTTGAAGGGATTTGAATAGACTTTAATCTCTAACCCTTTTCTGGTTTTTCTCCTTATTAAGCTTCGTTTGCCGGTTTTCCTATAGTAGCCAGGATCCCACCATCTACATAAACCACCTGGCCGTTTACAAAGTTCCCGGCTTGAGAAGAAAGAAAAATAGCGGCACCTGCCAGATCCTCGGGATTTCCCCATCTTGCTGCGGGCGTACGCTGAATGATAAAATCATTAAAGGGATGTCCTTCTTTCCTAATTGGAGCTGTTTGACTTGTAGCAAAATAACCCGGGCCTATCCCGTTAACCTGAATATTATGTTTTGCCCATTCCGTTGCCATATTTTTTGTAAGCATTTTAAGTCCGCCTTTGGCCGCCGCATAAGCTCCCACGGTATCCCGGCCCAGCTCTGTCATCATAGAGCAAATATTTATAATTTTCCCGTGTTTTCTTTTAACCATACCCGGTACTACGTGCTTTGCCATAATAAAAGGACCCACTAAATCTATATCCAAAACCTCCTTAAAAGCATCTACCTCCATTTCCAATAAAGGGATGCGCTTAATTATTCCGGCGTTATTGAAAAGAATATCAATAGGACCTACTTCAGTTTCAATTTTTTTTACGCCCTCGATTACCTCCTGTTCTATACTTACATCAAACTTGTAACCATAGGCTTTTATGCCTTCTGCTTCATATTCTTTTACCGCTTCATCAATTTTTTCCCGGGAAGAATTTCCATTTATAACTATGGTAGCCCCGGCTTTTCCAAGCCCTTTGGCCATTGCCATTCCCAGCCCGTGTGTGGCTCCAGTAATCAGTGCGATTTTACCTTTTAAATCAAATAAGTTTAGTGACATGATAAATTATTTTAAGTCGGTTACTTTTGCTTTATCCATATCGGTGTAGTCCAGGTTTTCCCCTGCCATTCCCCAAATAAAACTGTAATTAGAAGTCCCGGCACCAGCATGGATAGACCAGGGTGGCGAGATTATAGCTTCGTGATTCTGCATCCAGACGTGCCTTGTTTCCTGCGGTTCTCCCATAAAGTGACAAATGGATTGATCTTCTGGTAAATCAAGGTAGAAATAGATTTCCATTCGTCTATCGTGGGTATGGGGTGGCATAGTGTTCCAAATGCTTCCGGTTTTTAATTCGGTTAAGCCCATTTGCAATTGGCAGGTAGTCACGATGCCACCAATAATCATTTGATTGACTATTCGATCATTGGAGGTTTCCAGAGAGCCTAAATCTAGCTTGTTGGCATCTTCCAGGCTAACCTTTTTGATTGGATGTTGGGTATGCGCCGGGGCAGAATTTATATAAAATTTAGCAGGTTTTTTCTTATCGTCACTTTTAAAGATGACTTTTTTATTTCCCTGCCCTATATAAAGCGCTTCCTTATGAGCAAGTTTATAGGCATTACCATCAATTTCTATTTCGCCACTATCCCCAACATTGATGATTCCCATTTCCCTTCTTTCCAAAAAATAATCGGCTTTTAATGGGTCGATAGGTTCTAATTCCAGAGGCTCTATTGGAACTGCCGATCCAGCCATGTAGCGATCAAAATGGGTGTATGTGAAATTTATCTTTCCTTCTTCCATTAAATTGCTAATAAGGAATTCTTCCCGTAGTTGTGTAGTATCGTGATTCTTTATTGCTTTAGGCCCGCTGGCATATCGCGTTTCATAAAAAGTTGACATAGTTTGATTTTTTTAAATTAATATTTAGTTATTCATAGACTTACGTATCCCCATTTCCAAACCTCTTAGTTCGGCAAGACCTCTAAGCCTTCCGATTCCCGAATATCCGGGATTGGTTTTTTTCTGAAGATCATCTAACATTTTATGTCCATGATCTGGTCTAAAAGGCATTCGGTAATCCTTTCTGCCATTATTTTTTCGTTTTTCCTGTTCTTTAACAAGGGCTTTCATAACCGAATACATATCCACATCACCTTCCAGATGATTGGCTTCATGAAAATTGCCTTTTTGATCACTTTTGGTGCTGCGGAGGTGTATAAAATGAATCCGCTCCCCAAGACGCTCAACCATTCCCGGTAGGTCATTGTCCTTACGAACCCCAAAAGAGCCTGTACAGAAGGTAAGCCCGTTATTGGGACTATCTACAGCCTTATAAAGTTCTTTGATGTCGCTTTCTGTACTTACAACACGGGGCAATCCCAAGATGGGATATGGTGGATCATCGGGATGGATACACATAAGGATTCCTGCTTTTTCTGCGGAAGGAATAACCTGTTTCAGAAAATAGAAAAGGTTTTCTTTTAATTCTTTAGCACCAATTTGACTGTAAGTATCCAGGATATTATTGAATTCTTCTAAAGAATAGCCTTCTTCAGCGCCCGGTAATCCCGCTATAATATTATTGATGAGCAATTTTTTATTTTTTTCAGATAAATCATCTACGTATTTTTTGGCTTCCGCAATTTCTTCTTCGGAATAATTTTGCTTCGCCCCGGGGCGTTTCAGTAGAAACAATTCAAAGGCGGCAAAAGCTGTAGCGTCAAAACGCAAACCTGTTGAGCCATCTTCCATTTCATATTCCAAATCTGTACGGGTCCAGTCTAAGACAGGCATAAAGTTGTAGCATAAAATATCTATACCACAGTTTCCCAGGTTAAGTATGGTTTGTTTATAGTTTTCGATATAAGTCATAAAATCACCGGCCTGCGTTTTTATCGCTTCGTGTACCGGGACACTTTCTACTACAGACCAACTGAGTCCTGCAGCTTCTATTTCCTTCTTTCTTTTAAGGATTTCCTGCTCCGACCATACTTCCCCATTTGAAATATGATGTAAGGCTGATACCACTCCCGTGGCACCGGCTTGTTTAATATCATTCAATGAAACCGGATCTCCAGGTCCATACCATCGCCATGTATTTTCTAAATTTGATTTCATAATTTGTCTATTTAAACCCCACTAAAAGCATTAAAACCACCATCAATTGGGATTACGACCCCAGTTACAAAAGCCGATGCTTCCCCACATAACCACAAAGTAGTCCCTATTAAATCTTCCGGCTCTCCAAATTTCCCCATAGGGGTTTGGGCAATAATCGTATTTCCCCTTTCGGTTAGACTTCCATCTTTGTTAGTTAAGAGTTCACGATTTTGATCTGTTAAGAAAAACCCCGGGGCTAAAGCATTTACTCGAATCCCAGTTTTTGCAAAGTGAACTGCCAGCCATTGTGTGAAATTAGAAACTGCGGCTTTTGCACCGCTATATGCCGGTATTTTGGTTAATGGGGTAAAAGCATTCATGGAAGAAATATTTAGAATGCTACATCCTTTTTTGCCAACCATATCTTTAGCAAAAATTTGTGTAGGTAATAAAGTACCAATAAAATTAAGATCGAAAACGAATTTTATGCCTTCGGGATCAAGGTCGAAAAAGCTTTTGAAATCACTTTCTTTGTTTTTAAGGTCTTCTTCCATGAAATGTGTCTTGGAAGTAGTTCCTTTTGGATGATTTCCACCAGCGCCATTAATTAAAATGTCGCAGCTACCTAATTCTTTATTTACCTTTTCCCTTGCTTTTTCGAGGGAGTCCTTTTTAAGAACATTGGCCTCTACGCCTATTGCTTTTCCACCCTTTTCTGTTATCTGTTTTGCCACTTCATCCGCGGCCTCCAAATTGAGATCGAGAATGGCGACCTTATTTCCCTCCTTCGCCAAAGCTTTTGCTAATGTGCTACAAAGCACACCGCCTGCGCCCGTGAGTACAATTATTTTATCCATAATTATTGTTTTAAATTCCTTGGTATTCTCAAATATCAGTTAATTCTTAACTAAAACCTAAAGCAATAAAAAACAATAGTACATAAATGGCATAAAACAATTCAAGTCGTTGATAGTCAAATTTCTATATGCGATTTCTAAGCCATTATTATCGATTTGACATGTTAAAAGAAATAAAATTAAGAGAAGGCAAACCTGATATTTTATGAAATGGGAGTTAAACTTTTTTAGCGATAGAGTTCTATTAAACTTTTAAACTCGGAACTAAAAAAGGAAGTTTAAGTACCTTGATAAATTATTAGAATGAGATAAACGGCGAGAGAATATATTTGTATCGATTCATTAATCGTGACGGTTAATTTCTTTCACGGCGTCCTTATTCACAAGCTTTGTACAATTTTACCCCTTGTTGTGAATTATATTTTATTGTGTCTTTTTTAAATTTACGCAACTTAGTATTTAAAGAGAAAGGTGAGATTTGAAATTCCTTCTAAACTTTTATTATTCCGAAATTTAAACTGTACTATGAATACAAGAATTATTAAACTTATGTTCAAACAATTTTTTATAGTTGTTACACTGGGAGTTTTAAATTCCCATACTTTAATTGCGCAAAATGTTCCCGATATCTTAAAGAATAAAAAAGTTTCCAAAACAAATTATTTACCCGATTTTAGTTTTGCGGGATATCACTGGGGCGAAAAACAGATTCCAAAGGGCAAAGGGAAAATTATCTTTGCCACAGACTATGGGGTGATTGCAAATGATGGACTTGATGACTCTGGTGCTTTGTTAAAAGCTTTGGAAGATACCCGGGATATGGAAGGAGATATAACTTTACAGTTACCCCCGGGAAAGATAATCTTGAGTGAAATCTTATTTATAGAGCGCAGTAATTTCGTGTTGCGTGGTGCCGGCGTGGGAAAGGAAGGAACCGAAATCTATTGCCCACGGCCAATGCGCCTTATGAAAGATCCCGAATCGTTAAAGGAATTAAGGGAATACCTTATTGAGTTTGATAAACGACAACGGGAACCTGAAAATAATATTGATCTTCCATTCTCACAATATGCCTGGTCTGGCGGTGTTATTTGGACACAGGTGCCAGGAGAGCGTATTAAGTCTTATACGGCAAAATATGACAGATCTAAAAACGTGCTGGCCAATGTGACTGGCGGGGAGCGTGGCGAACATACTTTAAAAGTTTCAGAGAGTAGTAATTTGAAAGTTGGCGATGTAGTCCAGCTAGAGCTATTTAATAAAGATGGTGAAAAGGGAGAAATTATTAAAGATATGTATAAAGAAACCGGGGTAAAAGTAGGTTCCCATCACTGGAATTTCCCTGAGCTACCTATTGTACGCCAACAAGTAAAAGTAGTTTCAAAATCTGGAAATACAGTTAAAATTAAATCTCCCCTTACTATTTCAATAGATGAAGCTTATAAAGCGCGTCTTGTAGAATGGAAACATTTAAAGGAAGTTGGGATAGAACACTTGCGCATTTCGTTCCCAGATGCCCCTAGAATTGCCCATCACGTAGAAGAAGGTTATAATGGAATTTATTTAACCAGACTTCATAACTCCTGGGTAGATGATGTGGTAATTATAAATGCAGACAGCGGGATTTTAACTGAAGGAACAGCTAATACCACTATTGAAAATGTGGTGACCAATGGTGATAATAAAGCTCATTATTCCGTAGCTATGTCTGGTGTTTTTAATGTTCTGGTAAAAAACCTTAAGGTTCAAAACAAAGTAATTCACCCTCTTAGCTTCAATACTTTTTCTACTAAGAGTGTGTATCAAAATTGTGAAGTGTTAATTGATCCTATTTTAGATCAACATTCTGGGGCAAACCATCAAAATCTATTTGATAATATAATAGTTCACGTAAAACCTAAAAATAACAACTATCCCCTCTTCAAAGGAGGAGGTGCGGGGTATTGGAAACCTTCACACGGTGCTTATAATACTTTCTGGAATATTAATGTTCATTTTCTAAATGGTTTGAACAACAATGAGACAATTTTACTCAATGGTATGGAAGATGGACCTTTAGCAAGAGTGATTGGAGTTAAGGGAAATAACCCTATTGAGATTGAATATGGCCCCGACGCTTATATTGAGATGAGCAACCGAGATATCTCACCTTCCTCTTTGTACAATTATCAGTTGGATAAAAGACTGGAGTAAAATCCTATAATGTTGGGAAGTTTATTTATTTTCGGTTTCAGAATATTATTACTTAGAGACAAATTATGATCCGAAATACTTGTTTAATAATTCTACTGTGTTTTGTTAGCCATTCCTATGCTCAAAATGGAGATTTTATTTTTAAACATTTATCTTCTTCAGATGGTTTGTCCCAGGGCTCGGTGATTAGTATTCATCAGGATAAATTAGGTCAAATGTGGTTAGGTACCAGGGATGGACTTAACAAATATGACGGAAACGCTTTTACGGTTTATAAAAATAACCCGAAAGATTCCCTATCAATTAGTAATTCAGATATTCTGAGCATCGAAGAAGATGAACGGGGGTTTCTATGGATTGGGACTTATAATGGTTTAAATAAATTCAATCCATTAAAAAATAGGTTTGAAAGATATTTTCACGATGATGAACCTACAAGCTTAAGTAATAACACCATTTGGAGTGTTGAAGAGCTTAACGATGGTCAAATTTGGGTGGGAACCTCCAATGGTCTTTCTATTTATAATAGGGAAAATAACAATTTCAAAACCTTATTTTATTCTGGGGATGATTCTTCCTCTATACCCGGAAATTATGTGCTTAAAATTTTTCAGAATAAACACGGGGAAGTCTATGTGGGGACTTCACAAGGTCTAGCCAAATGGGAAAAGGAGAAGGGTACTTACTCTTTTACCAGATACAATAGGAAGATTTTTATTCAGGATATAATAGAAGATAACGCAGGAAATTTATGGGTAGGTACTAAGAATAAAGGTTTGTACAAGCTAAATGTAAAGACCGATAAACTGGAAAAATATACGCACGGAGGCGAAGAAGAAATAGATAAAGACATAAGGGCTCTCACTATTGATAAGAAAAGTAGGTTATGGATTGGCACTTACAACGGTTTAGCCATTATTAATGCTAATGGCGAATTGCATAAGGTAGTCAATAAGCCATTTAAAAATACAAGCTTAAGTAAAAATACCATAAAATCGATTTATACCGATAAGAAAGGTTCAGTTTGGATTGGGGCGTATTATGGTGGTGTAAATATTTGGGATGAGTCAAATTCAAATTTTATAAATTATAACAAGGATGGTAGCGAGAACCAATTGAGTTATGATGTGGTTAGTTCGATTGAAAAAGATGACGAAAACAATATTTATTTTGGTACCGAAGGAGGAGGAATTAGTGTTTTAGATTATAATACCAAGAATTCAAGTTATATTAATACCGCTACTTTTAAAGAGCTGCCAAGTGAAAATATAAAAGCTTTGAGATTCTCTGTCGATAATCAAAATTTATGGATAGGAACTTATAATGAAGGATTAGGGGTTTTCGATGTACAGAGAAAGAGATTTGTTAATGACATAATTCCAGACTCACTTCAGGAGTTATTGAAGCATACCGGGGTCTATTCTATACGAGAGGATGAAAAAAATGTCTGGATTGGAACTTTTGGAAAAGGACTTATTAATTTTAATAGAATCAAAGAAACTTTTAAGCTATATGAACATAGTCTAGATAATTCTGTAAGCCTATCGAATAACAGAATAAGAACAATTTTAATAGATAGCGAAGAAAATATATGGGCGGCTACCCAAAAAGGTCTTAATAAAATTATCCCTGCTAAATCATCAAAAGATGTCTCTATAGAACATTTTTTCTATGATAAGAACGACAATGCAGGTGACGATGTGCTAAGTGTATTTGAAGATTCTAAAGACAAAATTTGGGTAGGCACAAAATCTAAAGGCTTGTTTTTCTATAAAGATGGTATTTTTAATCCTGTGGATTTACTGCGAAATTCTCAAGAAATTATTGCGCCTATCCACGCTATTCTGGAAGATAAAAACGACAATTTGTGGCTTAGTACCAATGAAGGTATATTGAAATATAATCCTGCTACAAAAGAGGTTTCACACTATAATGAAAGTGAAGGCTTAATTAGTAATGAATTTAATAATAATGCCTCCCTTAAATTTAACGAAGAGCTTTTCTTCTTTGGTGGACCGGCCGGGGTTTCATCTTTTAATCCCAACAAAATTGTTCTCAATAACTATTCTCCCCAGGTTATATTGACAAATTTTAAGATTAAAAATGAATCGATAAACACAGGAGAAAACGATATTTTAAATAAAAGTATCGCTTATACAGAATCGATAAATTTAAGTTATGACAAGGCCAATTTTTCCATAGGTTTTGCAACTCCAAATTTTATAAATTCTTCGAGTAATAAATATGCCTATAGATTAGTAGGCCTAGAAGAGGAGTGGACCAATACCACAAAAAATGAAGTTAATTATACTATTCAAAATGCCGGCACCTATACTTTTGAAGTGAAAGGTGCAAATAATGACGGAGTTTGGAATGATACCCCTACTACTTTAAAGATTGAAGTAAAACCTGCTCCCTGGAAAAGTGCCTGGGCTTTTATATTATATGCTTTATTAATCGGCCTGGCTTTGTATGGATTGATTTGGATAATGAAATCTAAGACTAAGTTGAAACACGAATTGGAATTGGAACAAGTGGAAAAAGAGAGGAACCAGGCCGTCACGAATGCAAAAGTTCAGTTTTTTACGAATATCTCCCACGAATTTCGCACTCCGCTTACTCTTATTCTGGGCCCACTGCAGCAACTTCTTTCCAGTTACAAAGGGAGTAATAAGATGTATAAAAAATTGTTGGTAGTAGAGAGTAATGCAAATCATTTGCTACAGCTTATAAATAGGTTGATGGATTTTAGAAAATTGGAGAACAATCAATTTAAACTTGAAGCTGCAGAAGGAAATATCGTAAAATTCCTTAAAGAAATCTATTTATCTTTTGATGAATTTGCCCAGGATGGTAACTACGACTATACTTTTGAAACTTCCGATGAGGAAATATTTGTGTACTATGACCGGGGCAAATTAGAACGTGTGTTTTATAACCTCATTTCCAATGCTTTTAGATATACGCCAAATGGCGGTAAGATTCATTTAAGAATTGAAAAAGAGGATACTCAAATAAATATAGCCTTAGAAGACTCTGGAATTGGGATTGAAAACGAAAATTTAGACAAGGTTTTTGATAGGTTTTTTGAAATTGAAAAACCAAAAGCAAATCAACCTTATAATCAGGGGACTGGTATTGGCCTTTCCATAGCAAAGAATATTGTAAAACTTCATAAAGGAGAAATTTTGGTTAACAGTGAAGGCATAAATAAAGGCGCTGTTTTTCAGGTGAAACTTAAATTAGGAAAGGAACATCTTTCCGAAGAAGAAATTATAAAAGATTTTAAGTTTAGTGACGATCTTTCGCTCTATGCCAATCAGGTTAAAAACCCGGATATCTTACTGAAAAGGGATATCGAGGACCTTGTCTTAGATAAAGAGCGGGAAACTATTCTTGTGGTTGAAGATAATGCCCCGCTTAGAACATTCATCAAGAACTTGTTGAAAGATGATTATAATATTCTGGAAGCAGAAAATGGAAGGGTAGCCTTAAAAATGACCTTAAAGCATATGCCACATCTTATTATTAGTGATGTGATTATGCCAGAAATGGTGGGAACGGAACTTTGTGCCCAAATTAAAAACAATATTAAAACAAGTCATATCCCTGTTATCCTGCTTACCTCCAGAAGCTCTTTAATTTATAAAGTAGAAGGTTTAGAGAGTGGGGCCGATGATTATATAAGCAAGCCATTTGATATCAAAGAGTTTGTTCTTAGGGTTAAGAACCATTTAGATTCTACAAAGCGTTTAAAAAATAAATTTGTTCACGAAAACAAATTAGCTCCTGCAGAGCTAACGGTTTCTTCTATGGACGAGGAGCTATTGGAAAAGGCTTTAAAGATTGTAGAAGATAATATAGATAACGAACAGTTTAATATCCCAACCTTTAGCGCAGAGCTGGGAGTAAGTCGGACTATGCTTTTTACTAAAATAAAAGCCTGGACCAATTATACCCCAAACGAATTTATAAATGAAATTAGAATGAAAAGGGCAGCTCAATTGTTGGAGCAGGGTAAAATTAACGTTTCTCAAATTAGTTATAAGGTAGGATTTAGAAGCCCGAAGTATTTTGCTAAATGTTTCCAGAAAAAATACGATCTCACCCCCAGTCAATATGTAGAAAAGTTTTATGATGATATTTCTACTACTTCTTAATGAACTCGTTTAATCAAAATTTTTCAAAAATCCATCCCTAGTTTCCTTCACAGTTGTTCAAAAAGGTGCGGATCTGGGGTTGATTGGTAAGCTCCTGAATATAGATAAGATTCAAAGATTCCAATTAAAAGAATGTAAAAAAGAATCTTAATAGTTTGTTAATGCACTGGTTTCCAGTCTTCTGAATTTTTGTATCCCCTCATTTGAATTATTACAAACTTTTCAATACTTAGATTTGGTTTTATGAAATTCAATAAATCTAAAATAAAAACCTTAGAGATATTTCTTGCAGCGATTGTAATCGCACTGGGTTTATTGATCATTTACTTTATTTAATATAAAACCAATTAAAAAATGTCTTATGAATAAAAAACACATTATATGCTGGTTGAATTTTCTTTTAATAGGCTTTGTATTTGTTAATTCTCCAATTCTGTTGGCACAAGAGCAAACGATTACCGGTAAAGTAGTAACGGCAGATGATAATATGCCAATTCCTGGGGCAAATGTTTTAGTTGCTGGCACGGATAAAGGTGTGGTTACAGATTTTGATGGTAATTATTCCATCGAGGTTTCAAAAGATAATGCTGTACTGGTATTTAGTTATATTGGTTATCTACCTGTTCGTATGAGAGTGGGTGGTAATCTTGAGATTAATGTAGCTTTAGAAGAAGATGTTAGCAAACTTAACGAAATCGTAGTAGTTGGCTATGGAACTCAAAAAAAGAGTGATATTACCGGCTCGGTTTCTTCTGTTAAAGGTGAGGAACTATCTGAATATCCTGTTTTGAGTGGAGAACAGGCCTTACAGGGAAGAGCTGCAGGAGTTGCTGTGCAATCAAATAATGGAGGGGAACCGGGAGCGCCAATTAAAATTAGAATTCGCGGTGGTACTTCTATTAATGCAAGTAGTGATGCCTTGGTTGTTGTAGATGGATTTGTAGGGGCATCTATGCCCCCTCCAGAAGATATCTCATCTATGGAGATTCTTAAAGATGCTTCTGCAACCGCAATATATGGATCAAGAGCGGCAAATGGAGTTATTTTGGTAACTACTAAAAGAGGGGAAATTGGAAAAGTAACCGTTGAGTTAAACTCGTCTTATTCCATTCAGGAAGTGAGTAATACATTAGATCTTCTAAATGCCGAGCAATTTGCCGATTATAGATCTACATATAGTGAGAACTATAGTCCTGGAACAGCTAATACAGATTGGCAGGATGTAATTTATCGTACAGGAAGTATTGCAAACCATCAGGTATCATTTTCGGGTGGTAGTGAATTTGCCAGATACTATGTTTCAGGAACTTTTTTCGACCAGGAGGGAGCAGTTATAAATTCAGATTTAGAGAGATTCTCTTTCTTAGCCAATATTGATCTTGACGTTACCGATAAATTAAAAGTTGGACTTAATACATTTGGAAGAAGAAATTCCAATCGTGGGATCTCTACCCAATCGGCTAGTGGTGGAACCGGAAGCGCCGGAGTAGTTTCATCGGCCTATAGATTTGCTCCTGATTTAGGGGTTTATGATGAAAATGATGAATTTACTATAAATTCCCTGGGAGATGATATTGATAATCCCTTCGCTGCAGCAACCGAGAAGGTTAACGAGAGAGTTGCAGATTTATACCGGGCCAATTTTTTTGCTGAATACCAATTATTGGATGGACTAAGCTTTAAAACTACCTTAGGGTATAGTTCATATAATGTGATTTTGGGTAACTTTACTCCCAGTACGTTATTAAGTGGAGCAGGAGTTGGAGGAGAAGCAACAATTGAAAACGAAAGAGAGACCAATATTATTACCGAAAATTATCTCACCTATAATACCGAGATTGATAAAGGAGAGCTTACTTTATTAGCAGGGTATTCTTATCAAAAAGATAAAAACGAGGACTCTTTTGCGGGTGCAAGAGGTTTTGTTACAAATTCAGTTTCTTATAGGAATTTGGGTGGAGGCTCAACTTACCTAAAACCAGAATCTTCATTAACAGAAAGGGAATTAATTTCAGTTTTTGGTCGATTAAATTTTGAATGGGACGATAGATACCTGTTAACGTTTACAGCTAGAAGGGATGGTTCTTCAGCTTTTAGTAAGAATAATAAATATGCTTTTTTCCCTTCGGGTGCTGTAGCCTGGAATATGGGTAATGAAGCTTTTATGGAAAACAGTAATGTTATTTCAGATTGGAAATGGAGAGTTAGTTATGGGGTAACCGGTAATCCTTCAATTCCGGCTTATGGAACGCTGGCCAGGTTTTCAGAAATTTATTCGGTAGTTGGAGATCAAATATCCAATGCTGTTGCTATTACCGTTTTGCCAAATGACAATTTAAAATGGGAATCTTCATATCAAACAGATATTGGGATAGATGTTGGACTCTTTAATAACCGGTTAAGTATAACTGCCGATTATTATAAAATAGATACTAAAGATTTATTGTTCGCAAGACCATTGCCAGAATATGTAGGCCTGGCCGAACCATTTCAAATTCAGAATATTGGAGAATTGAAAAATGAAGGGTTTGAAATCTCCTTTTTCTCCAGAAACCTGGTAGGTGAAGATTTTAAATGGAGTACCAATTTTAACTTTGCAACCAATAAGAATGAGGTAGTTACCCTGCCAGAGGGCGATGATATTATAATAGATTCCAGTCCAGGGCACTTCCTGCAAGATGAGTCACAAATTTTAAGGGAAGGTGAACCAGTGGGGTCTTTCTATGGTTATGTTTACGAAGGAGTAATTCAAGAGGGCGATGATATTCCCGAAGGTTTTGAGAATGAACCTGGCGGGGAGCGCTTTGCCGATTTAAATGATGATGGAATAATAAATTCAGATGACAAAACTATTATTGGTGATCCCAATCCCGATTTTACAGCTGGACTAAATAACAATTTTAAATACAAAAATTTCGATTTAAATGTGTTCTTTCAGGCTTCGGTTGGGGGTGATATTCTCAATTACACCCTTTTGGAGTTAGCTTCTGGAGATGCTAATGCCACTACAGATGTATTAAACGCGTGGACACCCACAAATACAGATACTAATATACCTGCTGCTGCAGTACGTGAAAAAAGAATAACTTCCAGATATGTTTATGATGGTAGTTATGTAAGATTAAAGAACCTGTCCCTGGGATATTCGTTACCTAAGGATTTTACCGAGAAAATTGGTTTTCAAAAAATCAAAGTCTCGGTAAGTGGGCAAAATCTTTTAACTTTTACAGATTATCCCGGGGTAGATCCAGAAGTGAATTATCGAAACAATAATAATGAGCGCAGTAACACTAACCTGGGATTAGACTATGGAAGTTACCCCAATGTGAAGTCGTACACCGTTGGAGTTAATCTCAAATTTTAACCTAAAAAGATAGAATGATGATAAAAAATATAAAAATTTTATTACTCGCTACCTTGCTAAGTGTAGGGTGTTCAGATTTAGAAGAGGAGCCCGTAGGAATCCTGGCGCCAGAATCTTTTTTTAAGAATTTAGATGATCTGCAAGCTGCTGTTAATGGAAGTTATGCTTATATGGCTTCAGAGAAATACTGGGGAAGAAAATTGACATTAAGTCTTCTACTGCGGGGTGATATGGCAGATATTGGAGATTTGGGAACTTCGGCTCGAAGACAGGATGTCAATAATTTTGAAATGGCAGATGATAACGGAATGATAACCGAGCTTTGGCCGCAAAGCTACGCCATTATTGGTGCAGCAAATCAGGCTATAGATGGTGCAGACCGAATAGATGTTAATGCTGAAAAAAAGAATGCAGTGGTTGCACAGGCTTATTTTAGCAGGGCTTTTGCTTATTATCATTTAGTGCGGCTGTTTGGAGATATTCCCTATATAGATTTTGCGGTTTCAGATGCTTCTACCGTAGAGGATATTTCAAAAACCCCGGCAGCAGAAGTTTATGAAAATATAATTACAGACCTTCAATTTGCCAAAGAATGGCTGCCAGATACCCAGCCTACAAGATCACAACCAACAAAAGCTACAGCCACGGCATATTTGGCTTCGGTTTACTTAACGCTGGGAGATTACCAAAAAGCCTATGATGAAGCTAAATTCGTGATAGATAATAAAGCTAAGTTCAATCTTAAACTGGAACAGGATTTTCAAAATCTTTTTGTACCAGATAATGCAGCAGCTTTACAAGAACCACTTTTTACCATAGATTTTATAGGGCAATCCAGGGATGGCGATTTAGGCCAGGATTATCTCGCCCCTTTAACAGGAATTAGAGCAGATGAAACCGGCCGTGCAGAAAATGGCGGTTGGACAGTAGCTGTACCTACATTAAACGTTTATGAAGATTGGAGTGGCAGGGATTACCGTAAAAAGGTTAGTCTGGATACCGTTGCTATATTTAATGGAGAGGAACACGACTTTACCGAATTTGCCAATTTCTCAGATCGTGGGGTAAATCGTCCTCATATTGCCAAATATTATAGGTTTCCTGGAACAAGTGGGAGCAACGGTAGGGAGTCCAGCCATAATTTTATTACCATGAGATATGCTGAAGTACTGCTTATTGCTGCGGAAGCTTTAAATGAAATAAATGGAGGAGCGACAGAAGCAATAGGATACATTAATGAACTTAGAGCGAGAGCCAGAAATAGAGGGGGAGAAATGGCGAATTTCCCTGAAGATGTTGCTGCCGGAATTTCACAAGATGATCTAAAAGATTTAATTATTAGGGAAAGACGTTTAGAGCTGGCTTTCGAATTTAAAAGATGGTATGATATTAAAAGATTAAAATTAGGACAAGAGGCTTTTGGGCCAAATGGTTTGGAACCTCACTCCAATTTTGATCCCAACAGGGATTACCTCTTTCCACTACCCGGTGATGAGCTATCTCGTAATCCAAATTTACAACCCAATAATCCGGGGTATTAATTAATAAATTCTCGGTAGAATGTTTATAAAAATATTGAAGGGAAACCTGATATTTAGCAAGATTAAAACAGAATAATCGTATAGAGTAATATCGTTTATAAAATTATATTCTATCGTCAATTCATTCCAATAAGTCCTAAATATAAGAGACCTCACAGGTTTTGAAAACCTGTGAGGTCTAATTAAAAAAATAGAATTAAAAAATTATTGAGCTATATGACAAAGATTAGAGTTAGCTGTTTAGCCTTTATCCTTGGATTTACTATGCTTAGCCTAAGCTGTAAATCCAGGGATGAATCTAAAAAAGAGACGAAAGAAGATGATATTTCCTCGCTATTGGAAAAGAGGTATCAAAAATTTTTAGAATACCCTATTGATTCTACGGCTTTCCCAAGAAGCTATAATCAGGCTACAAAGGAAATCAAACAGGTGTCTTCAAAAGATTGGACCAGCGGTTTCTATGCCGGTAATTTATG
Organism: Salegentibacter echinorum; assembly: GCF_900129445.1. Lineage (GTDB taxonomy): Bacteria > Bacteroidota > Bacteroidia > Flavobacteriales > Flavobacteriaceae > Salegentibacter > Salegentibacter echinorum. Next base: position 145,523 of record NZ_FQVT01000005.1, on the reverse strand, counting down.
GCAACTATACCAGTTGACCGGAAAAGATGAGTTTAAGGAGAAAGCTCAAAAATGGAATGCTTTCATTGAAAAAGAGAAGTTTAATGACGGCACACACGATATGGGCTTTAAGGTATATGGAAGTTTTGGGAAAGGCCTGGAATCGATAGAAGATTCAACATACAATCAAATAATCCTTAAAAGTGCCAAAACCCTGGCTACCAGATTTAATAAAAAGGTAGGCTCTTTGCGATCCTGGGATTTTAATCGCGACAAATGGGAATTTCCTGTTATTATTGATAATATGTTGAATTTAGAGCTGCTTTTTGAAGCTACCAAAATGAGTGGCGACAGTAGTTATCATAAAATGGCGGAAACTCACGCCAATACCACGCTAAAAAACCATTTTAGGAAAGATAACAGTACCTGGCACGTGGTGGTTTATGATACGATTTCCGGTGATGTTAAGGAAAAGATTACACACCAGGGAATAAATGATGATTCCTCCTGGGCGAGAGGACAGGCCTGGGCAATCTATGGCTTTACTATGGCTTACCGTTATACAAATAACGAGCGTTTTTTAAAGCAAGCAGAGGCAACGACAAAATTTGTTTTAGAGCATTCAAATTTACCGGAAGACGGTATTCCATATTGGGATTTCGATGATCCCGATATTCCAGATGCACCCCGCGATGTCTCGGCCGCAACAGTAATTACTTCAGCATTGTTGGAACTTTATAAAGTTACCGAAAAAGAAAAGTATATAAAGTATGTAGATAAAGTGATGAATACCCTTAAGAGTCAAGAATACATTTTGTCTGCAGAAGTTTCTGCGCCATTTATCCTGAAACACAGTACAGGAAATTATCCAAAAGATGACGAAATTGACGGCCCTATAGTTTATGCCGATTATTATTTTTTGGAAACACTACTAAGAAAGAAAGCCCTTCAATAATCAAATAATTTACAATGAAAACGTTTAAAATCTTCACTTTACTGCTGTTTTTAGGTGCTTATAATATAAGCCTGGCAGGTAATGCTAAAAATATGACAGATGACCTACGTAGTAAGTCTAATCTTAACGAAAACTGGTCATATTTAGAAAATAACAGCACTAAGCTACAGGAAGTGCAACAGGCAACTTCCTGGGAGTCCATTTCCTTACCACATACTTGGAATGATGAGGATGTGATGGATTCTGAGCCCGGCTACAGAAGAGATGCAAGCTGGTATAAAAAGAGTTTGGAACTTTCAGAAATATCAAAAGATAAAGTATATCAGCTATATTTTGAAGGAGCTAATATTACCACAGACGTTTACGTAAACGGAGAAAAAGCGGGTGAGCATGTAGGCGGGTACCTCGGATTTAAAATTGATATTACCAACTTCATTAAAAAGGGAGAAAATGAAATTTTGGTTCGGGTAGATAACGGTTTTAATCCTGAAGTAATTCCTTCCCAAAAGAACGATTTCTTTATTTACGGTGGTATTACGCGAGATGTGTGGTTACTGGAAATACCCAATACTCACCTCAAAAATTTGAAAGTTAAAACCCCTCAGGTTTCCGCAGAAAAAGCATCTTTGGAGGTTGATGTTGATTTAAAAAACACAGCTAAAACTAAGCTTTCGGTAACAGCCCAATTAATTGACCCTGAAGGAAAAACAGTAGCCGAAAAAACTACTGACCTTAATGGAGAAGATGGAAGTTTGGTTTTCAACGAAATAAAAAAACCACAGTTATGGGATACCAAAAACCCTAACCTGTACAAAGTAATTGTTTCTTTAAAAAGAGATGGTAAAACAATAGATCGTCTAGAAGAACGTATGGGCTTTAGATGGTTTGAGTTTAAAAAGAACGGACCATTTTATTTAAATGGAGAACGTCTTTTAATAAGAGGCACTCATAGACACGAGGAACACGCCGGGGTAGGTGCCGCCGTCTCCAATGAGCAACATCGTAAAGACATGGAAGCTATTAAAAAAATGGGTGCCAATTTTGTGAGGTTAGGGCATTATTCACAAGATCCCGAAATTTATAAAGCCTGCGATGAATTAGGACTTCTGGTTTGGGACGAACTTCCCTGGAGCCGTGGCGGACTTGGAAATGAAAAGTGGGAAGAGAATACGAAAGAGTTATTAGAGGGAATGATAAATCAGAATTTTAACCATCCCAGTATTATTATCTGGTCTTTAGGAAATGAAATCTACTGGTTACCCGATTTTGAAGATGGGGATAATACTAAAAAAATCAACTCTTTTTTACAAGAATTAAATGGTTTAGCACATAAACTTGATCCTTCGCGTAAAACTGCTATTCGCAAATATTATGAAGGCTCGCATATTGTAGATGTCTTTTCTCCTTCAATTTGGTCTGGATGGTATTCCGGAAGTTATAAAAGTTATGGAAAAGCCGTAGATAAATATAAAAAGGAATACAATCATTTTCTGCACGCAGAATACGGTGGTTCAAGTCACTTAGGAAGGCATACAGAAAATCCTATTACCGGGGAAGGCATAGTTAAATCTGATGGCTGGGAAGAAGAAATTGTACAGACAGAAGTGAAAAATATTGCACAAATTGGCGATTGGAGTGAAAACTATATAGTTGATCTTTTCGATTGGCATCTTAGAATATCAGAAACCGACCCTACTTTTGTTGGGAATGCGCAATGGGCTTTTAAAGACTTTGGCACTCCTTTAAGACCAGAGAATGCGATTCCCTATATGAATCAAAAAGGTTTGGTAGATAGAGATGGAAAACCAAAGGATGCTTATTATGTTTTTAAGAGTTACTGGAGCGATGATCCTTTTGTGTATATCGAATCCCATACCTGGAAAGAGCGCCAGGGACCTAAAGATTTAGAGCGTACTATTAGCGTTTTTAGTAATATCGAAGAGGTGGAGTTTTTTCACGATGGTAAAAGCCTGGGCAAAAAACAAAAAGATATTAATAAATTTCCGGCTTCCGGGCTAACGTGGGATGTTCAGTTTAAGGAAGGCGATAATAAACTGGTAGCAAAAGGCAAAATCCGAGATGGAAAAACCTTTACAGATACTTTAACGGTTAACTATCGCTTCAAGAAAAATAGTGGTGTAGAGGCATTAGAATTATCTGCTAAGCAATTAGATAACGGGAATTATCTGGTAACGGCACTTGCAGTAGATGATGAAGGGCTTCGTGCGTTAGACTATGAAGAACGGGTTTACTTCCAGGCGCTTGCTGGTGGGAAAACTATTAAAAACCAGGGTACGCCTACGGGAAGTGAAATTATAGAAATGGCCAATGGAAAAGCTTCTATCGAAGTAATTCCCGAAAAAGGTGCAGACTTTATAGAAATGACCGTGCTCAATCAAAGCTTTAAAGGAACGTTTTTAAAGATTCCGTTAACCCGGAATAATAATTAAATTAGGGATAAATCTTTGTAGCGACAAAGTTTCGCTAACATTTCTTATACTCAAAAATGAAGTTCAACTAAGTCGGGGTTAACTGCCGAGATTCTGTATTTGATCTGATTCATGAATAATGGCGGTTAAAATAATAAATGTGCCTTGGGCCAAAATCCTACATATAAAAAATGACAATATATGTTTCTGAAAAACTTTTATCTATCTGTTGTTCTGCTAAGTGTTTTTACAATCACCGGTTGTAAAGATAAAACACAGAAGGAGGGAACATTTAAGTCTAAATATCTTAAGGCGGAGAAGGAAAGGGTTTTGACCAGGGCAGATGAGTATAAAAATAAGGTGCCGGTTACCGTAACCGATTCTGTTTCAGAAAGGAGCCAGGGTGGTAAGCACGATTTTTATTCTGAAGGTGATTATTGGTGGCCCGATCCAGAAAATCCTGGCGGGGCTTATATAAGAAAAGACGGGTTAACCAATCCCGATAATTTTAATGCAGACCGGAAAGCTCTAATTAGGTTAAATCAAATTTCGGGTGCTCTGGCTTCTGCTTATTTAGTAACAGGAAACAAGGAATATATTAAGAAATTGCTTCCTCATTTACAGGCCTGGTTTGTAAATGAGGCCACAAAAATGAATCCCAACCTGCGCTTTGGCCAGGCTATTAGCGGTGTTGTTAGTGGAAGAGGGATTGGGATTATCGATACTGTACATTTAATAGAAGTAGCCAAAGCCATAGAAATCACTGAGAGATCTGGAGTTGCTTCAAAAAAGGATATTGCCATTATGAAATCCTGGTTTCGGGATTATTTAACCTGGATTTCAACGAGCGATTTTGGTAAAGCTGAACGGGACAACGGAAACAACCATAGCGTTACCTGGGCCTTGCAGGTTGCCGCATTTGCAGATTTATTAAAGGATAAAGAGCAACTGAATTTTTGCAGGACCTTTTATGAAAAAAAAATATTGCCGGAGCAGATGGATGAAAAGGGCGCATTTCCTAAAGAACTCGCCCGCACAAAACCTTATGGCTATTCAATTTTTAATTTAGATGCTATGTCCAGTTTATGCCAGATACTCTCTACGCCTCAGGACGATTTATTTAATTATCATACTAAAAATGGAAAAAGCATTTCTTTGGGTTTAAAGTTTTTATATCCTTATTTAAAAGATAAGTCTAAATGGCCTTATAAGAAAGATGTATTACATTGGGAAGACTGGCCGGTTCAACAGTCAGCTTTATTGTTTGGCGGACTCGCATTTAAAAATGAAGAATATTTGCAACTATGGAATTCTTTAGATAGCGATTACTCCAACCCGGAAGTAATCCGGAATATGCCGATAAAATATCCACTTTTGTGGTTAAATTGAGATATTTGACATTTTGCTTAGCCAAAACAAGCTACGTATTAGCTATTGTTTTTGTGCCACTTCTCAATTTGTAATATAATTGTCTGTTTTCACCTCAGCGTCACATCATAATGATTATTTCGTGTTTTTTTAGTGCTTTGGAATGCTTGTGGCTTAACAGGAATAAATTTTTGATTTACCATTAAAACACATTATTGACGTAATAGGTTCAAATTTAAAGCGGAAAAAAGTTGCCACGAATACTCGAATATATAGAATTTCACTGATTTTAGCTGATTAAATCCACCTAAATTCTATCACATATCAACCCTTCCGACTTCTTCCGCTATCGCAGAAGAAGCCACCTTCCCTTTGAAGGGAAGGAGCGCTTTCAATTCAACGAAGTAACCCGATAAGCCAGCTCCCATCCTTGGCAAGGAGGGGATGAATTCAGCTTCGCTGAAGAAGGGGTGGTTGCGTGCTTTTCTTAAGTCGAATTCAGGTTCTGAGCAATTTGACAAACTTCGCACAGACGTGTTAAAGAAACTATTATTTGGAACGCTTCGAATGCTCAGCGGGACATTTTTATTCATTATACCCAATGGATTATAAATTGATTCTAAGAGCATAGCGGTCTTTATTCTTTTTAATTCATCTTTTCAATAGAAAAATCGGCAAACTTTACAATTTCATTCCGTAGGTTTGATGTATCCAGGATACTTCTGTAAATCCCCCATTTGGGGCGTAGAAATTTTGCATCTGTCTTCCACATGCTCAGATTTTCATTTGAATAATCTAAAATTTGTTTGTCATTGTCTATTTGGGTTAGTGTGAGCTGATAACTTGCTGTAGCTTTTTCACCATAGACGATTTTTTCTTTAGCTTCGATCCATTTTCCTTTCAGCAGGGATAATTTAATATAGGTTAACTCTTTTTGGTTTTTATGATCAGCATATAATAACTGCAACTTATCGGGAGAAGATTGTCTGGCGGTGAGTGTAATAAGTGGCATCCCGCTTTCAGAACCACCAACAGCTTTAATTTGGTGTAGGTGCGTGAATTTATAAGAGGCTTGAAAACTAGCATCTAATTTAAATTTCCATTTATATATTACCGTCTCCCCCTGGTAACCCAATAGTTCTTTAGGAGAATTTCCATAAGTTTTTATTTCGGTGCGTTGTCTGTCAAAATTTTTACACCTATCGTTGTCTTCATTTGTATGGATGTGAAAATTAAAGACATAGCTTTGTAATGTTTCGTCCCATTCTTCTGTAATATGTTCTCCAAAATCAGGATGGGCGCAATCTGGTGTTTCAACTACATCGCCTTTTGGAGCTAAAGCACGGTTAATTAGTTGATAAGTATTTCCTTTAGCATTTGCTTTTAAAATGGTGGTTTGCGCAAAGTTGGTTAGGCTAAATAAATACAAAATTAGAAATGAAGTTATATATCTCATATTTCAGGCATCTATCATATAATTTATTTGACTTTGGTTTAGCAATGGATTGAGAATATCCTGGTTTGTCATTCCGAAGCTTTTAGATTCCTCCTACCTTGGAATGACAATTTATCACAAGCGCACTATCTTCATTGGCTAAAAACTCCCCTTGTAAGCTCATTTTTTGTCTTTTTATCCTTCCATAGCCCCAAAGTTCCGGGTCTATATAAGTCAAAAAAGCCTTTAAAAACAAAAATCGATAATTTTCCCTTTAAAGTGAAAATTTTGAATGAGTTTAAAAACAAAAAACTGCCCCAGCTTATTGAGGCAGTTTTTATTAATAATTGTGAAGGCTTATCCTTCCGCTTTAAAGTACTCGTCTCCAGACCAGTCTTCGGCTCCAAATTCAGTAAGAACTTTATCGGTTATAATAAACCAATCTATACTTTGTTCTTTTACTTCTTTGGCGCTTTTGTCTGATGTTGGCTGTAAAGTAACATCCAATCGTTTAGAAATATCTGCTGCAGTACTGGTAAAACCTTTCATATTTACGGCTACAAGGACCCATTCTCCATTGGTGCTTCTATACTCACTATCTAATTCCCTACGTTTGTCGCCCACATAAATTTTTACGGAAGAAACTCCGTCAGATTTATACCAGAAGTGTAGGTATGGCGTGTTATTAAACGCTCCCTCATCTAATACCGTTTCAAGTTTCTCTTCATTGTCTGCGATATCATTAATCCTAATATCTGATACAGAACTTCCTGTATATCCCATATGCACAACGTTATAAAAAACATCGCTGTTTGGAGGGAAAGCAGGTTGCATTTCAGGATCTGAAATATACTGCTGCGTTGCAGTAATGGGAGATGGTTTAAATTGAATACTTGGTAAATCGATAGGGTAATCATCAAAATCCAGAAGTTTCATAAATTCTCCATTTATATATGGAATATTACTAAGAATAGTCTCCTGATCTTCAGAATAAACAAATTTAATAGGATAATAACCTGTCTCCAATCCTTCCGGCACTGCGAAGCTTAAGGAAGTAGGAGTAACTTCATCAATCGCTGTTTCCTTGCCACCAACACTAACAGAAGTAACAAGGTTCATATTTTCTCCAATTACAGTTACGGGATTACCTTTTGTCATTAATCGAGGTGGATTGTTTACCGTAGGTTTCGGAATAATAATCTCATATTCTTCTTCTAAAACCGTGGTTTGTTCGCCGGCTTCAGTATTATAAAATAAGGTTAAAGCAATTGGGCTTTCATTATTTAAAGGTGTTTTTATAACTAAAGCATTTTTTTCTTTAAATTCAATAAAACCTTCTTTTTCCCCAAACTTTACTTTGGTAACAGCATCCATATTTTCACCCTCTATGGTGATGTTTTCGTTCACTTTAGAAGACGTTGGTATTTCAGAAGAAATACTGGGAGTAGGATAAGTGATGTTCAAATCACCTTCAGAAACTACTTCTTTCCCGGCTCCGGTTACTAATTTTATAGGTCCGGAGGTTACATCAACTCCCGCTTCTATAACAATTTGGTTGGCATTCACTCGTTGATGAATGGGGGTTTCAACTCCATTAATAAAAGCTTTCTCCACAAAGTTTAAGGCGCTACCTTTTACGGTTACATTACCTAAAAGTGGTGTGCTTTCTGGTGAAAATGAAGTGATCTCTGGTTGTTTTCCCCTAATTTCTTCAAGTGACCTATCTATCTCCAGATCTGCTTCGCAAGAGAAGAAGATGAGAAGTCCCAATAATAAGCTGCCAAAAGTTAAACCCTGGTATCTTCGTTTATATTCAGTTTTCATAATTTAATGGTTTATATTAATTATTTGGCAATAGGCCTATTCTACCTATACCGTTATTTTCTTTTAAGAGATAAGATTTTTTAGAGGGGATAAATTGACTTTCATCTTCCCACTTTGGTTTTTTGAACATTAAATCCTTCTGTTTAGCCCCCTTCGAGAATTTCACTTCTCTGGCATCATACAATACACTGTTGCTTATGAAACTTTTTTCTCCAACTAACCTTACCGGATATTTTATATTATAGCTGTTTGCAAAAACTGTATTGCTAATTTGTACACTTTCAATACCGTTTGTCTTCACAATAACCCCGTCATCTTCTTTAGAAACGTTGTTAAAGACACTTTGATTAATAATTAATTTGGAATTATTCGAGCTGCAGCCTGCACCTTTGCAGTAAAAATTTATTGCAAACTCTTTTATGTCTTTAAAAGCTGTGTTTTCAATAATTATATTTTGCGCATTCACTTTGCCCTGTCCATCTTTTTGAAATGAAAGGTTGAGCCCGCGATAACTATTTTCTAACCTGGAATTTTTAAAGCTAACTGTATCGGCGTAGGTATTAAGATAAGCCTTATAAATACTACCTCCATTAGTGTTTGTGAAATTTAAAAAATCACAATTGTCAATAAATAAGGAGTACTTACCATCCTTGCCTTTTCCAGGGGAAACTACCGCATACTTGGGAACGTGTTCCCCTGAGGCATCTAAAATGAGGTTCTCTAAAAACAACTTGCTTCTTTCCTTAATCCTGAAGAAATATAGCGGACGCTTTTCTACATCTTCAGCTATTTTTAATATTACTTTTCCTTTTTCGCTGCCAATTATTTTTATATTTCCTTCAACCCGCATTTCATCATCTATAAAATAAGTCCCCGGATTTAGATAAAGCTTCGTTTGCGTTGAGGTTTTGGAAAGTGCTTTTTTAAGTGTTCCTAAACCCGGTTTTACAATCAATGAATCTTCCCTGGGCTTAACTTCTTTAATTTCTGGTTTGTAAGAAGGCCCCACGTTCATTTTAATTGCTTCCGGTAAATCTTTTGCTCCCAAATTAAAAGCACCGGCTACATAATTTTCACGAATACCCCCGGTGATATCATCTTCCGGGCTATTTTTTAATTTTTTTACCTTTTCTAATGCCGGGTTATCTGCTGTGGGAACGGGTAGGGAGCTTATGGTTTTCCAATTGATATTTGCTTTCTGAAAGTATGCTGCATCAACTTCGGCTTGAGAACTTACGATATTTCCGTAGAAATTAAATCCGTTTAGGCTACCATAAGATTCCATTACTTTTGAAGCATTGCTGTTGGTAATTAAATTATTGGCAAAAGTTACATTGGTGGGAGCGACGGTTTTTTCTTCATCTTTCCCTACACCAAGTGCTACAGCACGGCAGTTAATAATCGTATTATTTTGGATATTTACATCTTTTACCGGTTTATAGCGATTAAGGGGGGAATTATGGATGCCGCTCATTACCGATATTGGCGCTCTATAACCATCACCGCTTAGTCCTACTAAGAGATTGTTGATCACGGTATGTCCGGCATTAATAACTCTTATCCCACCGGTTTCGGGCTTATTGTTTCCCAGAAATACATTTTTTTCAACTAAAGCCCTATCTCCATGTCTTAGCGTTAATGTACCCTCACATTCAAAAAACAGGTTGTTCCTAAAAATGTTATCTCCAGATTTGTTGGAGATAATTTCAATCTCTCCATTACATTTTTGGAAGAAATTATTTTCTACCAGGGTTTTAGAAGAACTTTCAGAATAAGTACTTGTTCCTATCCTTATAGTTTCGCCGCCGTTTCGCCCTAAAGGTGGTCGCTCCCCAAAATAATTATGGTCTATGCGATGCTTGTTTTCAAGATGTTCTTCGCTTTTTAACCAAACTACCAGGGTTGTACCGGCATTGGTTTTGCCGGTAAAATTACTGTGATCTACCCGGTTGTTTTTACCCCATAGTTCTAAATAATAATATTTAGTGTTTTCTTTAGGATTATAGTTGGAGACCGTGCAATCTGTAAGTCTGCAATTATTTGCGATTTCATTATTGTTCTTTTTGAAAGAAATAACTGCAGACTCTTCAGTATAACCATTTTTAAACCACAAGCCGCTAACAGTAATATAATTGCCGGCAATTCTTAAATTAGATTTACCGTTTATAATTACTTTCCCAGGAGTTTCCGCAGAGATACTTATGGGTTTTTCTTTAGTTCCTTCGCCTACGGCCAAAAGTTCCACATTGCTCCATGCTCCATTTTTTAGTACAATGCTATCTCCAGGATTGGCATTATTTACAGCTTCATTATATTCAGCTATATCTTTCACCATGATTTTGGTTTGGGCTAAAGCACAAAGTTGAAATAATGCCAGGAAAACGGCTAAAATGATATGTCTGTAAAACTTAGTCATTAATAACCAATGTTTTGAGCAATGTTAGGATTCAGGTCAAGTTCATATTGCGGAATAGGTAGCAATAATTGCCATTCCTGAATAGGCTCAGCGCCTTTCTCAGGACTGTTTGGATCATTGTAAACTGGTTCTCTATTAAAATGCTGATTAATTACAGTAACCGCCCTATCGGTACGAACCAAATCAAACCAGCGCTGGTTTTCAAATGCAAATTCCAACCTGCGTTCTTCTTCAATAGCTAATTTCATAGCGAAAGAAGAGTTAATGTCAGCTACATCGTAAGGAGTAGCTCCGGCTCTTTCCCTTACCTTATTTAATAATTCCAGAGAAGGAGCTATACCTTCGGTCTCCAGGGTTGTTTTGCTCATCATTAATAATACATCGGCATATCTTAAAACAGGCCAGTCAACTCCAGAATCATTATACACACTAAAATCTGAGTTGTATTTTACAACATGTTTATCATATTCTGGCTCATCATTTGAGTTTAACCAAAAATCGGCCATAGAGGGTTCTTTTCGCTCTCCATTTACCGGGTAAGCCTGGGAAATACTTTCAGTAGGAACATTATAGGAACGGCCATCGCCTTTTACAATTAGATCCCCCGTTTGTAAGGGTGCAAAATAATTGGCGAAAGGTGCGCCTAAGCCTACACTTCCACTTTGATAGCGTACAGCAAAGATTATTTCAGAATTGTACTCATTATCCACGTCAAAAACGTCATCATAATTCTCTAGAAGTTCAAACGGACCTTCATTAATTATTCCTGCGAGCTCTGTTTTAGAGGAATTATAATCTTCTAAAGTGAGATAAACTTTTGCCAGGATTCCCTGTGCTGCCCATTTTGTAGCCCTCCCGGTTTGTTGATTTTCAAAAGATTCAGGGAGGTTTTCTTTAGCGATTTTTAGGTCTTCAAGTATAAAATCATAAACTTCCATTTCTGGTGATCTATCCAGTGTTAAAGCTTCTTCGCCACTAATTGATTCATCTACGATAACCAACGGTCCATAAAGTCTAACTAAATTAAAATAGGCGTGAGCCCTTAAAAAGCGGGCCTCTCCTTCATATTGATCTCGGGTGTCGGTATTTTCAACAACGTCGAGGTTTTCTAAAACCCTATTTGCAAGGGCTATGGTAGAATAGCAGGCCCGGTAATAGTCGCTAGATAACCTGTTGGTAGGCGTTAATGTAAATCGGTCTAAGGTAAACCTATCTGTATCAGAATCTGGTGTGCCGTCTGGTCTAAAAAATGTATTGTCTGATCGTATTTCGGTGACATTCCATTCTAAATCCATCATCTCATACAAACTATTATAAATAGCGATAACGGCCAGGTTCACTTCTTCTTCATTCTTATAAAAAGCATCTGAAGAAATAAAGGATTCAGGGTTTATGTCTAATTTGTCATCACAGGAATTCATTGTAAACAACAGCACTAAAGGTAACAAAAACGCCAATTTTGTTCTGCTTATATCAATTTTCATTGTCATTTTTCTATATTTTTTAACTATTTTCATCATAGCGATCATATTAAAAATTTAGATTAACTCCCAGGGTAAATTGTTCCTGGATAGGAGTAACTCCCCTTTGGTATCCTGTAATTAGCGGATTATTAAGATCACGTAAAGCCTCTGGGTTAAGTCCTGTATAATCATCTGAAGTAAGATAGATTAGGTTTTGTCCCAGGGCGTAAATTCTTAAATTATCTATCCCAAGATTTTCAACCAGGGATTTTGGGAAATTATAGCCCAGGCTAACTTCTCTAAGGGAAATATAGGAAGCATCCTGCACGGTATAATCGGTTTCTAAAAATGGAACACCGGTCCTTTCTTTTGGTTTAGAAGCGGGGAAATTAGGGTTAAACCATTGTCCTTCTACAAACTCTCTTTGGTTTCTCGCAATTTCCAGGTAATAAGCAAGTCCATACACTACATCTGCTCCTTGAGAGCCCTGGAATGTAAGATTTAAATCGAAGTTTTTATATTTAAAGAAATTGGTGAAGCCCCAGGTATAATCTGGAAAAGGGTCACCAATTACAGTTCGATCATTCGCATTAATAATACCATCATCATTAATATCCACCCGTCTTAAACCACCAGGCCTATCTACAGACCCACTGGGGTTATTGTCTATTTCTTCCTGATTTTGCCATACTCCATTGGTCTTATATCCGTAAAACTGAATGTAGGGATCTCCCACTCTGGTAATGTACTGGTCGCTTCTTTCTCCGTTTGAAATTACACGTTCAGAACCTCCAAAAGAAATTAATTTGTTGCTGTTGAAGGAAATATTCGCATTTCCCTGCCAGGAAAAATCTTGATTTTCGATATTGGTGGAAAGTGTAAATTCCAAACCTTCATTTAAAACTTTTCCAATATTGTTAAAGTATTCATCGAAACCGGTAGTATATGAAACGGGTTGTCTTAGAATTAGGTCTTCCGAAATTTTATAATAGTAATCGGCTACCAAACTAAGTTTGTTGTCAAAAAAGCCTAATTCTATACCCGTGTCATATTCTATGGTTGTTTCCCAACCTATGCCGCGATTGCCTAAAAAAGAACCGGTATCACCCAAGCCTGTTTGCAAGCTGTTCCCTAAAGAGTAATTAGCTTCAAACAATAGGTTTCTGGCGGGATAATTCTCTAATCTTATATTATTGCTACCCGATTTTCCTACACTTGTTCTTATCTTAAACCGGTTGATAAAACCTACGTTGTTTTTCCAAAAATTTTCCCTGGAAACATTCCAACCGGCAGATGCCGATGGAAAAAAACCATATTTATTGTCTGGGCCAAATTTTGAATAACCATCCATACGTCCTACAAGCGATAAAAGGTATTTTCCTTTATAATCGTAATTTACACGACCAAGGAAAGATGCCAAAGAATTTTCATACTTCCTGGTATAAGTTTCTTCCAAATTAATTATTGAAGCACCATTAAGCGTCGTTACATTTTCTACGGGATAGCCAAAACCTTCAATATTGGTGTATTTATATTGCTGATTTTCATAAGTGATCCCCGCCAGGGCGTTTATACCGTGCCCATTAAACTCATTTTCGTAATTTAAGGTGTTTTCAAAAATATACTTTAACCTTACCCGGTTGTCTTCTACACCAGTATTTTGATTCTTTTTATCCCCCAGTTTCCCTTCAAACTCTTCCCGGGTCCTATAATGAAAATATATCCCTGAAGAAGTCCTAAAACTAAGATGATCACTAATATCCCAGTCTAAATAACCATTGGCAAAGAACCTGTAATTATATTCAAATCGTTTGGTCTCAAGTTGAGAGGAAATAGGATTATAATTGGAAGAACCCCACAAATTACTCATATTTCCTGTGTTTTGGGGATTTCCTTCCGAATCTACAAAATCAAAATTGAGGTTTCTATATTGAGGATTGTGGGAATAAGAGCCAATTGGCTCTCCCGTGAGTTCTGAAGTGTAGGCATTATGATATACAGGAATCCAGGTTTCATAACGATAGGTGTCCTGAAAATTAATGGCCGGTCTTCTTTTTCTTTCGTAAGAAGGTCTTAAATTGAGACTAAGATCCACGTCTTTGTTAAGCTTAACCTTAAGCTTGGTTTGTAAATTTATTCTTTCAAGATAATTGTCTTTTAAGAGCCCTTCATCGTGAATATACTGACCGGAGGTATAATAAGTAGTTTTTGAATTACCTCCCGAAATATTAAGTTGATAGCTTTTTATAAGCGCTGGATTTCTTAAGGCTTCATCCTGCCAATTAGTGGCTCCACCGGTATTGTCTGCAATAGTTCTTTTACCTATGTCTTTATAGCCATAATCCACAATTTCAGGATCACGTCTTTCCTGCTGAGCGTTAAAATTTTCTACAAGTTGGTCTCTCTCCCTATCTAAGTCTGAATATTCATAAACGTCCAGTATATCTGCCTGTTTATAAGCTTGCTTAAAACCAGAGTATGTTTTAAACTCATATTTGGTCTCACCGGGTTTTCCATTTTTGGTAGTAATTAAAATAACACCATTTGCACCCCTGGAGCCGTAAATTGCCGTGGAGCTAGCATCCTTAAGAACCTCTATGGATTCTATAGTGCTTGGGTTTATAAATTGTAAACCATCGTCAAATGGAAATCCATCTACAACTACTAAAGGTGAAGAGCTTAAGCTTATGGAACCAGATCCACGAATAGTAATATCGGGTGATTCTCCAACATCTCCAGATGTATTTTGAATTCTTACCCCAGCAATTTTACCTTTTATGGCATTACTTACGTTGGAGTAAGGCAGTTCTTCCAGGTTCTCATTCTCCAATTTTGAGACCGAACCGGTTAAGCTCGATTTCTTTTGGGTACCATAACCAATCACGACAACTTCATCCATGATATTGGAATCTTCCATTGATACTTCCAGGGTCTTTTGCGCATCAATACCTATATTGACCGTCTTTTTTCCTATATAAGAAAAAGATAAAGTGTCACCTTTTTTAACCATAATTTCAAAATTGCCGTCAAAATCGGTAACTGCGCCAATTCCTTCTCCAACTTTAGAAATGTTTACACTAGGTAGTGGCATATTATCTTCTTCAGAAATAACACTTCCTCTAAGCGTGTATTCATTTTGAGCAAAACAGGGGAGCTGAATGAAAAGAATTAGAATAAAAAAGAATACTTTTTTTAAGTACATAGTAAGGTTATTTGATCAACTTTAGTAGTGCATTCCGATTTTATAATTAGGCTATAACGATTTCGAAAAACACCTTTAACTTAAGTTTTTGTTAATTTATGGTAAACGTAATCAAAACTTTATGAAAACAAATTCGTAATTGGGTGCTTAATCGTACAACATCTTGTATAACAGGTTATTGTGCGTTAATATTTTAGAATTTTTCAATATTTAAAGGTGAGTGTTTTTGGAATTATGCTAAGATTAAGGCTAATTTTTCAACATATTTTTACATTATCTAATTGAAATTTTGACCTATAATATGTAATTAACTTTATTGAGCTATACATTTAGCTACCATTAATAATTTGGGAATGTAGCCGTGGTTTCCCTTGTATCATTCTCTTTATATTATTGTGAAAAATGGTTTGTTTTGACTGTGATCGATTCAACCTGAATGAATATTCATCCAGGTACCTTTTGACATGTTGTTTTGAAATAGGCGCATGAACTGTCCTCAACCAAGATTTTATCTTGTGAATGATAATATGAAGTTCCTTGAATTTTTTTCTTTATTACTAGGACCTGCTCAATATTATACCTTTTCTTTAATGGGCTGTAACCCCCGCCATTTGTCGGTAATTACTTTTGCTTCCTCAGATATATGCTGTTCGAACAATGGAGTAAATGACTTGGCGGAATAATCGTTAATTACCTTGGCGTAGACACGTTTGACCTTGCGTTCTTCATTAAGCTCTACTGTTATTATTACCTTGGTTTTAGGGGTATTGTAGCTTCTACCAGGGGCATTTTCTTCTTGCCCGCCTATGATAAACTCATCGACATGAACTAAACCTTTCAAATCAAAGGATATTTTTTGCTGCTTTCCATTGCCGAGCGCACTTTGTGCATAAAATA
Organism: Salegentibacter echinorum; assembly: GCF_900129445.1. Lineage (GTDB taxonomy): Bacteria > Bacteroidota > Bacteroidia > Flavobacteriales > Flavobacteriaceae > Salegentibacter > Salegentibacter echinorum. The sequence continues at coordinate 129,555 of NZ_FQVT01000005.1, read as the reverse complement.
CCAGGCTGTGCCCTGGCGGATACCATAACGTTCGCCCATTTGGATACTTGAGAGGCTTTTGCTAGTTGTACTCATCTCAAAAACGATACAAAAGGCTTTTCGTATCTAGCATATAGTTGTCTGTCTCATTTATTAATTATAGTTTTCTTATTTGTAGGGTGATTTCCATGCCAAGGACAACCGTGATTTTTTGTAAGGACTCCAAGGTAGGGTTCGCTTGTGCGGTCTCAATCTTATATGGCGTGTTGATTCCGATATCAGCCATATCGGCTAATTGTTGCTGAGTACTGCGTATCTTATCCCGGCGTTGCTGAATCAACTGACTGCTCCTATAGACTTATTAATAATTCTTTCAATCCACACTTTGATGTGGAAATCTCTGAATTTTAATAGTTCACGATAAAAATTACACTAAAAAGCACATTGTATTGTGATTTTTTTAGAATCTTTTAATAGCCTAATTTCTCCTTCGATGAGTAACAATCTAATTTATAATTTTCAATTACTAGTGATGCGTTGATTTTCTTAAAATACATATAAATAACTGATATTTAAATACTTATCTCGTTCTTTGATTTTTTTGATTTGAATTGATACGTAGCTCTGCCTTTTTTAAAAGCAAGCTATGAATACAGGTAAATATATTTTCGCTCAACTTTTGCAGTTTATCAACGGCTATGAGTTTGAAAAGTGCGTTATCAAATACAATGGAGACCATGGAACAGGGAGTTTAATTGTTGGAACCAATTTATTCAATTATTCTTTGGTCAGTTAACAGCCCGAAACTCTTTACGTGATATCTGCACTTGCCTGAAAGCCCATCAAAACAAACTGCACCATCTCGGAATCAGAAAGCGAGTGAATCAATCAAGTATATCACGAGCCAATAAGCGCAGGGATTGGAAAATATTTGCAAACTTCGGTCAATATTTAATAGAGCAAGTCCGGCCAATGTACGCTGATTTTCCAATTCCCGATTTCGACCTTAAAAATGAGGTGTTTGCATTAGATTCAACAACAATATCCTTGAGCGTAAAACTTTTTAGCTGGGCTCCAGGAAAATATTCTCGAGGTGCTATAAAAATGCACACTTTATTGGATCTAAGAGGCAGTATTCCCTCTTTTGTAATGATTACCGATGGTAAATATCACAATAGCAATATATTGGATGTATTAGTTCCTGTAACGGGAGCAATATATCTTATGGATAAAGCTTATATAGATTTTGCAGCATTATATACATGAAATGGGTGCCTTTTTCGTTTCCAGGGCCAAGACTACGATGGATTATACCGTTATTGAACATAATTACAACATCGATCTTAGATTTGGCTTGAAAAGCGATAAAACGATTTTTTTAGCCGGCTATAAATCAAGTAAACTCTATCCAGACCCACTACGGCTGGTTGAATATTACGATGATCAAAACGATATCCTGCTTACTTTTGTGTCCAACTATCATGAAGTATCAGCTTTAGAGATAGCCAAACTTTACCGTAACAGATGGCAAATAGAGACTTTATTCAAATGGATAAAACAGAATTTAACCATAAAAAAATTATTGGGACAGTCTGAAAATGCAGTCAATATCCACATCTGGGTTGCTATATGTACGTATCTTATTGTGGCGCATGTCAAAATGAAATGAAGAGCAACCTCTCAATTTATGAAATCATACAAATATTAGGGATCTCAGTATTCGATAAAACGCCTATAATTGAGATTTTAACCGAATATCAAAAAAATCAAAATGACAAAGAACAACTGGACTTATTTAAACTCTCTAATGCAGCTTTCTTTTCTTAAATAAAAATGTGATTCGTAGATGAAAGATTAGGTGATGTTACTATTGCAATCATTGATGTCCGATAAAAATATAACTAATTAGCATGTTCTCTTTTATTGCAAAGCCCAAAAGCGATTTCATAATTATCCACCTTGCTATTAGAAATCTTTACGAAAAAGAGTTAATTGAAGAATATCACTTATGAAAAAAGCTGGATTCTCAGTTAGTTAGAGTTTAGTCTTTTCTCTTTTTTCTTGCAGCGAAGCGATCTTGTTTCTTTACCGGACAATAGTGGATTGCAATTCAAAGAATTTGAATATGATAAACCTAAGTCTTTACAGTTTATTATTTATAGCTACCAATTAAAGAATGTGAAAGGATATCAATTCTCTAAACTTTATTCTTTCTCATTGGCTGCCATCCTAGTTCTTAAAGTATTCATATCTTCACTCAACTTATCGTCTAATATTTTTGCATAGTGTTGGGTTGTTCTTAATGATCGGTGTCCTAGCATCTTACTAACGCTTTCAATGGGTACTCCGTTGGAAAGGGTAACAGTGGTGGCAAAGGTATGTCGTGCCATATGAAAGGTTAGATTCTTTTTAATCTTACAAACATCGGCGATTTCCTTTAAGTAACTATTGGTTCTTTGATTTGAAACTATAGGCAGCAAGGTGCCTTTTGGATTTTCAAAATCTTTATACTTCTGGATGATCTCTTCCGGAATTTTTAAAAGCGGAATGCTGCTAAGCGTTTTTGTTTTGGTTCTCTTAACCTTTATCCATTGTCGGCCATCAATACCAATTGTGATATCATTGGAAGTGAGCTTGGAAACATCTGAATAAGACAAACCGGTGTAGCAGGAGAAAAGAAAAATATCTCTTACCTGTTCCACCCTGGAGATTGAGAATTGCTTTTCCATAATTTTAATAATTTCTTCTTTAGTCAGAAACTCACGATCAATTACCTGACGTTTAAGCTTGAAATTATAAAAGGGGTCTTTTTCCAACCAACCATTAGCAACAGCTACCCGAACAATTTTTTTAAGATAAGCTAGATATTTTAAGGCTGAATTGTGGGAGAGATTTACTTCGGTTTTGAGGTAATATATAAAACTATTGATAAGCCTGGTGTCAATGTCTTTAACGTGGTAGTCCTCAGTTTTATAATTTTTTAAAATAAAATTGGTTAAGTGTTTCTTGGAAGTTTTATAACGTTGAAGTGTTCTAAAAGAATAATCTTTGCCTACCAGTTTTTTCATCCTTAGGTTATGCTCTTCAAACATTTCCAGAATCCCTTTTTTAGAATCGTCATTACCTATAAAAATATCTTTTAATAGAGAAGCTGAAATCGCTTCTCCAGAATTCTGAAGTTTTTGATAGATCTCGTATAAACGATTTTTTATAATTTCAAGTTGTCTATTTAATTGTCTGGCTTCCGCTGAAGCACCATTCATTTTGTTAGCCTTAGCATTCCATTTCGAGAGTGGCACTTTTCTCATTGTACTAGCCTCTGCACGTTTTCCTTTATAGGTTATTCTTAGATAAACCGTGGCGTGAGTAAGGTTTTTATTCTTACTTTTTCTTACATAAAATAAAATTGATAGTAGATTCTGCATCCTTTTAGCTTTTAAATTTAATTAAATATAGCACAAAAAGTTGAAAGAAAATATTTGTAAAAACTTATTTAACAGTGATTTACGTGGATTCGGGTGCACCTTTTTTAATTTCTCAAGTGTCACCGAATTAGACACTTTTTATCCCAGATTATTTGATATTATATGATATGGTAAGAAATGAAAAACCCCGTAAACAGTGAAGTTTACGGGGTTTTGCTATAATTTGGTATGTTAAAAGTACTCGAGGTGGGAATCGAACCCACACGACCTAAGTCACTGGATTTTGAATCCAGCGCGTCTACCAATTCCGCCACTCGAGCAAGTGGATGGCAAAAGTATAAAAAAAAATGCACCTCCAAATGTTTTTTCGTGTTTTTTAAAAATTAAGAAAGTGTTGTTTGTCTAAGGAGTCTTATGGTAAAACCTTTAAAAGTCGAAACAGCTTAAGAATTGGTGCGAAGTGGGTATTATATGTGATCTTATCAATTTTTATGTTTGTTAAGTTTATTTTTCAGCGAAATAAAATAAGCGGTTGGCTTAGAAACGAACCTTAGATAAGCAGGCTAGTGTTATGTTAGGTCTATTATGACGCTTAAGCTGCCGTTATTTTTTTTCAGGTTAAGGCTATAAGTTATTGAATTGCCTTAGCTACGGAATCATTTTTTAACGCAAAACTGAAAAAAAGAACAAGGTTTGGGGTGGCTAAAGTAGGCTTAACATAACACTATAAATAAATTAATTTTTAAATTTGCAGCACAACAAACAACATCATTCACTAAAACAGCACAACATGCCCAACGTAATGCCCGAGGCCAAGATTTTTTCCTGTACCCAGAGTACTCAATTAGCAGAAAAGATTGCCGCCGCTTACGGCACAAAACTAGGAAAAGTAATTACTTCAACTTACAGTGATGGCGAGTTTCAGCCTTCTTTTGAAGAATCGGTTCGTGGTTCCCGCGTTTTTATCATTGGTTCTACGCATCCCGGTTCAGACCACTTAATGGAAATGCTACTTATGCTAGATGCAGCCAAAAGAGCTTCAGCGAGACATATTACAGCGGTATTGCCTTATTTTGGATGGGCAAGACAGGATAGAAAAGATAAACCCCGGGTACCAATCGCTGCAAAAATGGTAGCCAGTATCCTGGAAACTGCCGGGGCAACCCGAATAATTACCATGGATCTGCACGCCGATCAAATTCAGGGATTCTTTGAAAAACCGGTGGATCACCTTTTCGCTTCTACAATTTTTCTTCCGCATCTAAGAAAATTAGGCTTGGATAACCTTACTATAGCTTCACCAGATATGGGTGGCTCTAAAAGAGCTTATGCCTACTCTAAAGCCCTGGAAAGTGATGTGGTGATTTGCTATAAACAACGTGCTAAAGCCAACGTAATTTCCCATATGGCATTGATAGGAAATGTAGAAGGTAAAAACGTGGTGCTGGTAGATGATATGGTAGATACCGCTGGAACTTTAACCAAAGCAGCAGACCTTATGATGGAGCGGGGCGCAAAAAGCGTACGTGCTATTTGTACTCACCCTGTACTATCTGGAGAAGCTTATGAGCGGGTTGAAAAATCTAAACTTCAGGAGTTAATTGTTACAGATTCCATTCCTTTAAAACAAGAGAGCCGAAAAATAAAAGTTGTAGGATGCGCCGAGCTTTTTGCCGATGTTATGACCAGGGTTCATAATAATAAATCTATTAGTTCTAAATTTATTATGTAATGGTGGAGGTTTTTCTAACCGAAAACTTAACTGGTCTTGTAAATTATTTTGAATGAGTGTTTTATAGCAAGGAAAAAAGCACTACTTTTGCAGCCTAAAATTTTTAAACAATGAAATCACTTACGATCAACGGATCTAAAAGAGAAAGCGTAGGAAAGAAAGCCACAAAGGCCCTGCGTAATGCTGGACAGGTTCCTTGCGTATTATACGGGGGAGATGCCAAGCCAATGCACTTTGCAACAGACGAAATTTCGTTTAATAACCTGGTTTACACCCCAGATGTGCACACCGTAAATCTTGAATTTGAAGACGGCGATAAATTTAGCGCTATTCTTCAGGACATTCAATTTCACCCGGTGACCGATGCTATTTTGCACGTAGATTTCTATGAAATTGGCGATAAGAAACCAATCACTATGGAAATTCCAATTCATACCGAAGGAGTTCCTAAAGGAGTTAAAAATGGTGGGGTTTTACGTTATAACTTGCGACGTCTGCGCGTAAGAGGATTGCCTAAGGAATTGCCAGATTATATCACTGCTGAAGTAACTAACCTTAAAATTGGCCAGAAACTTTATGTGACTGCCGTAGCAGATGATAGTTACGAAATTCAACATCCAGAGAATACAGTAATTTGCCAGGTGATTACTTCACGTAATATTGTTGAACTTGAAGAAGATGAAGACGAAGTACCGGCAGATGAAGTACCATCTACTGAAACAGATGATGTAGCAGCAGTAAAAGAAGGAGAGGATAACTAGATATTTTCACTTTTTATAATATAAAAAGCATCTCATTTTTGGGGTGCTTTTTTATTTAGAGCGGAATCTAATTGAATTTGTAATTTATTTTAGCATAACCGAAAGATTTTAAAAATACGGCTGTAAAAAGCTTTTTCTGAATAGAAGGGAATTGAGTGGTATAGGCTAATTTTGCTGTTGTTTATTTTGGCCGAAATACAATAAGGTTACGATAGTTGTAATAAGCTGTCATCCCGACGTAGGAGGAATCTCTTTTCTGTAAGCTACAACTATCTTGAGCCTTTCGACGTCGCTAAGAAAAGGCTAAAGTATAAAGGTTTTTAAATGAGGAACCAAGGTTTTATCAGCTTAGAACTAAATTTGAGCTTTTATAGTTAGAAATTAGATTTCAAAAACATCTATTTTCAATAAGCTGCGTATGGTATTTTTCCTTAATGGTGTAACTATATTGCTAAAGGAACAGGAATAATTCTTTTGTCGGACAAAATTGATGGATATTTTAATAATTTTATCTTTACCAAAACAAATGCTATGCTATCTTTCTTCGGAAGAATACTAAGTAAGAAAAAGCCTCAGAAAGAAGAACAAGATCCTATGAAGAAATTTTTAATTGTAGGGCTGGGAAATCCTGGGCCTAAATATGAAAATACCCGCCATAATATTGGTTTTAGAATTCTCGATTATCTGGCCCAAAAAGAGGAGGTAAGTTTTACAACTCAAAAATTAGGAGATGTTGCTCAATTTAAATTTAAGGGCAGGACCTTTATCCTGCTAAAACCTTCCACATATATGAATTTAAGTGGAAAAGCGGTAAATTATTGGCTTCAGAAAGAAAAAATAGCCTTAGAAAATTTATTGATCGTAACCGATGATCTAAATTTGGCTTTTGGCACCATTCGTCTTAAAACCAAGGGCAGCGATGGAGGGCATAATGGTTTGAAAGATATTCAGCATACGTTAAATACTTCTAAATACAATCGGTTTAGGTTTGGGATTAGTAATGAATTTTCCAAAGGCCAACAAATAGATTATGTGCTGGGAGAATGGGGGGAAGAAGAGAAAAAGGAAATGACAGAGCGTTTAGGGAAATCGGCAGAATTGATAAAATCTTTTGGAACTGCCGGGGTCTCCAATACAATGAATTCATTTAACGGAAAATAACTGGCTTTGAAGATACATAAAGGAGCAAATGCTTTTAACGTAGAAAAACAAACCGCGGTTACCATTGGTACTTTCGATGGGGTCCACGCCGGGCATCAAAAAATTTTACAGCGTTTGGTAGATGCAGCCAGGGTAGAAAAACTCGATTCAGTGCTTTTTACGTTTTTTCCGCATCCCAGGATGGTACTACAAAAGGAAAGTGGCTTAAGATTGATAAACACCATAGAAGAACGCACCGCGATCCTGGAACAAACGGGGATAGACCATCTGGTTGTGCATCCTTTTACCCGCCAGTTTTCAAGATTGACCGCACGGGAGTTTGTGCGTGATATTTTGGTGCAACAACTTAAAGCAAAAAAAGTAATTATAGGTTATGACCATCGCTTTGGCCGAAACCGCACTGCCAATATCGATACTTTAAAAGAGTTTGGCGAAGAATATGGTTTTGAGGTAGAAGAAATTACCAAAGAAGAAATAGATGAGGTGGCTGTAAGTTCTACAAAAATAAGGAACGCTTTATTAGCCGGAGAGGTAGAAAAAGCCAACGCTTATCTTAAAACGCCGTTTAGCCTTAAAGGCAAAGTGGTAAAAGGTCGCGGACTTGGGAAAGAGTTTAACTATCCTACCGCCAATTTAAGTATAGATGAGGATTATAAACTCGTTCCAAAAAATGGGGTTTATGTGGTGCGATCTCAAATTAAGGGAGAAAATTATTTTGGGATGATGAGTATAGGTACAAATCCCACGGTGGGCGGGGAATCACAAACTATAGAAACGTATTTCTTTAATCTCGATAAAGATCTTTACGGCAAAGACCTTAGAATAGAAATGTTGATACGCATAAGGAACGAAAAGAAATTTGATTCCATAGAAGCTTTAAAAACTGCCATGCGCCAGGATGAAGCCTTCTCCAGGCAATACATTAAAGATAATTATGCTCAATAAATGGCTTTTTAAACAGGTAGATAACTCGGCCTTAATCGTTTTTCGTATTATTTTTGGGCTGCTTATTTTTCTGGAAGCAGTAGGAGCGATTTTTACCGGTTGGATACGAAGGGTGTTTATCGAGCCGCAATTTAATTTTCATTTTATTGGTTTAGATTTTTTACAACCCTTGCCGGGTAATGGGATGCTCTATTACTACGGAATAATGGGCTTGTTTGGAATCTTTGTAATGCTGGGTTTTAAATATCGCTTCAGCATATTTTGCTACACGATTATGTGGGCATCGGTTTACCTGATGCAAAAATCTTCCTATAACAATCATTACTATTTATTGATGTTGCTATGTGGCATTATGTTCTTTCTGCCGGCGCATCGTTACTTATCTTTAGATAGTTATAAGAAACCAGATTTTCAAAGAATTGCTATGCCGCGCTGGGTCTGGATCTTGATTGTAGGACAAATGTGGATTGTTTACACTTATGCTGCAGTAGCCAAACTTTATCCCGGTTGGTTAGATGGTACGCTGCCGGCAATGCTTATGCGCGGCAAAGCAGACTATTGGCTTATTGGAGAATTTCTTCAGAAAGATTGGATAAGATATGCAATCACCTACACGGGCATCCTTTTTGATTTGTTTATTATTCCTGCTTTGCTTTGGAAAAGAACAAGATTACCCGCTTTTTTAATCGCTATTTTCTTCCATATTTTTAATAGTATAGTTTTTCAAATAGGGATTTTTCCTTATTTGTCCCTGGCTTTTTGTCTGTTCTTTTTTTCTTCAGAAAAAATAAACCATCTTTTTCTTCGGAAGAAAAAACCGCATTACAATGGGGCAGAGGTGATGGTGCCTTCTTATAGTAAAGCCTTAATTGCAATACTTTCAGTTTGGTTTGTAATTCAAATCGCTTTGCCGCTTAGACATTGGTTTTTTAAAGATAACGTGTTGTGGACGGAAGAAGGCCATCGCCTAAGCTGGCGTATGATGCTGCGTTCCCGTTCTGGAAGCACTACTTTTAAGGTGGTGGAAAAAGGAACAACCGACACCATAAATGTTGATAAAAACAGATACCTGAGTAAAAAACAAATTAGATCTGTTGGCGCTAAACCCGATATGATGTGGCAATTTGCCCAAATTCTAAAGAAAGAATATGCAAAAGAAGGAAAAGAGGTGCAGGTATTTGTAGATTCTAAAATAAGCATCAATGGGCAACCTTATCAACCTTTTATTGATCCTAAAGTTGATCTCGCAGCCGAAAAATGGAATCATTTTAAACACCACGACTGGATTTTGCCTTCTAAATTGGAGTAGTAAATTTCTTTAGTTTTAGTACCTTTGCCGGTTAAAATAATTATCGGAATAACCCTCGATTATCGAGTAAAAGAAAGCTATGTTACAGGTAAACCACATAAGAGAAAATAAAGAAGCCTACATTGACCAATTAAAAAAGCGGAATTTTGAGGCTAAAGATATACTGGATGAGGTATTGCAATTAGATGATGATCGCCGTGCTACCCAAGTGAAATTAGATGAGGTTTTAGCTGAATCGAACAGGCTTTCCAAACAAATTGGGATGATGTTTAAAAATGGGGAACATCAAAAAGCTAATTTGATCAAAGAGAAAACGGGAACTTTGAAAGAAGACTCTAAAGAACTTTCAGAGAAACTTGGTGGTATCGTGGCCAAACTTGAGGAATTGCTTTATACTATCCCCAATGTACCACACCCATCGGTGCCTGCCGGAGCTTCCGAAGATGATAATGAAGAAATATTTAAGGCCGGGGATGTGCCAAGCCTGGTAGAAGGTGCTTTGCCGCACTGGGAACTGGCTAAAAAATATGATATTATAGATTTTGAACTTGGAAATAAAGTAACCGGTGCCGGTTTTCCGGTTTACAAAGGAAAAGGGGCAAGGTTGCAACGCGCTTTAATTACCTATTTTTTAGATAAAGCGGTTGAGGCCGGTTATACCGAATATCAATTACCGCTAATGGTTAATGAGGCTTCCGGGTTGGGTACGGGACAGTTGCCAGATAAGGAAGGACAAATGTACCACATCACTGCAGACGATCTTTATATGATCCCAACGGCCGAGGTGCCAATGACCAATATGTATCGCGACCGACTTCTCACCGATAAGAATTTTCCTATCGCCTGTACCGGTTATACACCTTGTTTTAGAAGGGAAGCGGGCTCTTATGGCGCACACGTACGTGGGTTAAACCGTTTGCACCAATTTGATAAAGTGGAGTTGGTGCGTATTGAAAAACCCGAAAACTCTTATGATGCGCTAGACGGGATGGTTGCTCATATAAAGGATATTCTTTCAGATCTAAAATTACCTTATAGGATTTTAAGGCTTTGTGGCGGAGATCTTGGTTTTACCGCTGCCTTAACTTTCGATTTTGAGGTTTTCTCTACCGCGCAGGATCGCTGGTTGGAAATAAGTTCGGTTTCCAATTTTGAAACTTTCCAGGCCAATAGGCTTAAACTTCGTTATAAAAATAAAGAAGGTAAGAAAGAATTGGTGCATACCTTAAACGGAAGTGCCCTGGCTTTACCAAGGGTTTTAGCAGGAATTTTAGAAAACTATCAAACCGAAAAAGGCATAAAAATCCCCGATGTATTGGTGCCTTATACAGGATTTGATTATATAGATTAGTTTCTGAAAAATGGGAATGTTACGTGACAGAAATTAGCTTGGAAGTCTAAATAATGGATGCCACAAATGCACGAATATTCTTTATGTGTATTGAGTTTGCGGTTTTTTATTTTAAATATCCCTTATTCAAGCGCCCGGTCTATCATTGGCCACTAAGACACGAAATCACAAAGATACACCAGACTATTTTTCGTGTTTCTTTGTGTCCTGGAGTCTTTGTGGCGTATTTTAATTTTAGTCGAAGCTTTTAAAAAGATTAATAGAATCCCTCTATACGATTGATTTTACAGTAATAGATTAATTGGTAAGTAAGCTGAATTTACATTGGGTGCGTCCAGCCTTGATAAGCCATCATTATAGTATGATATATAGCTTTTCCAATAACATATATTGAGAAAACAAGACCTATGATTTCTAAAGCATTTAAAGATTTTATTTTTTTTAACAAAATTGAGTTGATTTAATTTATTAAAATCGATTAGTTCAAATATTCAAAAATAAATCACAGCTACAAAAATCAGTTTGTTAAAACTTTTGGGAGAGTATGACGTATTATAAATAAAAAGACCTCACAGATTTGGAAACCTGTGAGGTCTGCTATATAAAAGGGATTTCTGTTTATATAGAAGTCTTAATATTAATACCTATAATATTCCGGTTTGTAAGGTCCTTCTACTTCCACGCCAATATATTTGGCTTGATAATCCTTAAGTTCGGTTAACTCTACACCAATTCTTTCTAAATGTAGTTTTGCCACTTTCTCATCTAAGTGTTTTGGTAGCATATAAACTTCATTCTTGTATTGGTCTGTATTTTTCCAAAGTTCAATTTGTGCCAAAGTTTGGTTGGTAAATGAGTTACTCATCACAAAGCTTGGGTGGCCGGTGGCGCAACCAAGGTTTACCAGGCGCCCTTCAGCTAAAAGGATAATATCTTTTCCGTTTATGGTATATTTATCTACCTGAGGTTTGATCTCGTCTTTTGTGTCGCCATGATTTTCGTTCAGCCAGGCTACATCAATTTCATTATCGAAATGACCAATATTACACACAATAGTTTTGTCTTTCATCGCCTCAAAATGCTCACCTCGAACAATGTCTTTGTTTCCGGTGGTGGTGATCACAATATCGGCTTTTGGAAGAACTGTTTCCAGTTTCTTTACTTCAAACCCGTCCATTGCAGCTTGCAGCGCACAAATTGGGTCAATTTCAGTTACAGTTACAATCGCTCCTGTTCCTTTAAAAGATTGTGCGGTCCCTTTACCAACATCACCATAACCACAAACAACAACGCGTTTTCCGGCCAGCATCACATCGGTGGCGCGGCGAATGGCATCTACCGCACTTTCGCGACAGCCGTATTTATTATCGAATTTAGACTTGGTCACCGAGTCGTTTACATTAATCGCCGGCATTACCAAAGTGCCGTTCTTCATCCTTTCGTAAAGCCTGTGAACCCCGGTCGTGGTCTCTTCTGAAAGTCCGCGGATTCCTTCTGCCAACTCGGGAAATTCATCAAACACCATATTGGTAAGATCGCCACCATCATCTAGAATCATATTCAGCGGCTTGCGTTCTTCTCCAAAAAACAAGGTTTGTTCAATACACCAGTTAAATTCCTCTTCGGTCATTCCTTTCCAGGCGTAAACGGGAATTCCGGCAGCGGCAATTGCAGCGGCAGCGTGATCTTGAGTAGAGAAAATATTACAGGAGCTCCAGGTAACCTCGGCCCCCAGGGCTACTAAAGTTTCAATAAGTACAGCAGTTTGCACGGTCATATGCAGGCAACCGGCAATCCTGGCGCCTTTTAAAGGTTGTTCGTTTTTATATTCTTCGCGAAGTGCCATTAGCCCCGGCATTTCGGGCTCGGCAAGATCAATTTCCTTTCTTCCCCAGTCAGCCAGGGAAATATCCTTAACTTTATAAGCGGTATACGGCACTGTTTTAGTTGACATATTATTATATTTGAATATTAGCAATTTTTTGTCCAGCAAAAATAAGGAATCTATAACAAATCTTTATGCCACTTTACAAAACAATAACAGTAAAACCCAATACTAAAGTCTTCATTTGGAAGGTAGAAGAGTCCTTTGAAGATTTAAGTGAAGGAATTAAGTTAAGCGATCATTGTGAAAAACGGGTTAGCGGAATGAAATCTGAAATTCATCGCCGCGGTTTTATGAGTATTCGGCACTTAATGGCCGAAGCGGGATACGTAGATGAAGATCTTTACTATGACGAGTTGGGAAAACCACATTTAAAAGATGGGAAAAAAATCTCGATCACCCATTCTTATCAGTTTACCGCTATTATAGTGAGCGATGAAAAAGTGGGGATAGACATAGAAAAACGCCGTGATAAAATCTTAAGGATCGCCAATAAATTCACCCCGTTGAGGGAATATCATACCCTGGCCAATGAAGATGCGATTATTAGAAAACTCACTATTGTTTGGGGCGCCAAAGAGTCTATTTATAAAATGTATGCCGAACCCGGGCTGGGTTTTTTGCAGCATATAAATGTGACCGATTTTAATTTTGAAGATGCCAAAACCACGGCAAAAGTCAATTTTAAGAATAAAGATTCTTTTTATAAAATCAGGTTTTTGGAATTTGAAGATTTTACCTGCGTGTATGCCTGCGCAGATGCTGAAAAATCTAAGAATTAATGCGGAAGTTTTATCCTGAAATGCTGCTGGCAGCCGAAAATGAAGAAAAACTGCTTGCCATTTTAATAGACCCCGATAAATTTATTGAAGCTGAAGCAGCAGTTTATATTCAAAAATTACCCGAAGAAACCACGCATATTTTTGTAGGTGGCAGCACTGTTGAAAAATCTAAAACCGAAAAAACGGTAAAAGCGATAAAAGCCGAAACCGATTTGCCAATTATCTTGTTTCCGGGAGATTATTCGCAAATCACCGAAACAGCCGATGCGCTTTTGTTCTTAAGCTTAATCTCAGGAAGAAATCCGGAATATTTAATCGGACAGCAAGTGAAAGCAGTGGAGAAGTTAAAAAACAGCAACCTGGAGATAATTCCTACTGCTTATATTTTAATTGACGGCGGAAAAGAATGTGCGGTACAGCGGGTAAGTGGCACAAAGCCTATTTCGCAAACAGCAATTAATACCATTGTAAATACCGCGCTTGCTGGTCAGTTTTCAGGGAAAAAACTTATTTATCTGGAAGCGGGAAGTGGAGCCGAATTTCCGGTTTCTAAAGAGATTATTTCCGAAGTAAAAAAAGCAATTGATATTCCGTTAATCGTGGGAGGAGGAATTCGAGGTTTAGAGCAACAAAAAAAGGCTTATAATGCCGGTGCTGACCTTGTAGTGATGGGGAATGTTTTTGAAGATTTATAAGCAGTTTTTTTAAGTTCTCGCCACGAATTTTGAACAAAGAATAAAGAACAAAGAATCAAGAGAAAAGACTTAACGCTAACTGCTGTAAAGTTGATTAACGTGATCTTCGTTCAATTCTAAATTTTTAGCCCCGAATAATTGCTGCCATATTTTCTATTTAATAAGCGCAAATCTTTAAATTTGGCAATTGCTGGTTCTTTTCTTCAGAAATTAAAACCCGGGCAGAAGATGATTTATAAAAAAACGCAATTAACCAATAATGATATGAGAATTTCAGTAGAACTAACTTTGAGTCCGTTGCAGGATGATTATGAGCCAAAAATCATAGATTTTATTAAAAAATTGAGGTCTTCTGGATTGACGGTGAAGGAAAACGCTTTAAGTACACAGGTTTACGGCGAGTATGATAAAGTTATGGAGGTGCTAAATACCGAAATTAAGGATGCCTTTGAAGCGATAGATACCGGACTCATCCATTTAAAAATTGTAAAATCTGACCGAAGTAATTATGCAGCCGATTTTTGATTTTTTCTTCGATCAATATTACGGGTATCCTACATTATTTATTATACTGGAGATTATCGCGGTTGTTTTTGGTTTTCTCTCTGTAATTTACTCTAAGCAAAATAATATCCTGGTGTATCCCACCGGGATTATAAGCACTGCTATCTTTGTCTATTTGCTTTGGCAGTGGGAGCTGTTGGGAGATATGATGATAAATGCTTATTATTTCTCCATGAGTATTTACGGTTGGTATGTGTGGACTCGAAAAGTAGATGAAGACCATTATACCCCAATTACCAACACCACAAAAAAAGAGAACTGGCAGAGTTTGTTTATTTTTATTGCGACCCTGGTTTTTGTTTATTTGGTGTACGAATATTTTGAAAAATGGGACAACTGGACGGCTTATGTGGATGCTGTCACCACTGCGGTATTCTTTGTGGGAATGTGGCAAATGGCACTTAAAAAGGTAGAAAACTGGATTTTCTGGATTGTGGGTGATGTTATTTCAGTGCCACTCTATTTTTATAAAGGCCTAACCTTAACTTCCATTCAATATTTTGCATTTACTATAATCGCTATTTACGGCTACCGAGCATGGCAAAGAAACTTACGCAACGACCTTCGTCCCTCCTTAAAGTAGTACTTTTTGGTCCCGAATCTACCGGAAAAACGAGCCTGGCAAAGATGCTGGCTAAGCATTATGATACCCACTGGGTGCCGGAATATATGCGGGACTACCTGCAGGAGAAATGGGATAATGAACAGAAAATATGTGAGCCAAAAGATATAATCCCCATCGCCCTGGGGCAAATGGAAAGGGAAAACCGGCTCTCGCAATCTGCCAACCGTCTGCTCATTAACGATACCGATCTTTTAGAGTTAAAAGTTTATTCAGAAGCTTATTACGACAATTATTGTGACCCCCGGCTTCTTAAACATGCGTTAAACAACCGGTATGATTTGTACTTTTTAACGTATATTGACGTGCCCTGGACGCCAGATGATCTTAGGGATAAACCCAATGACCGCATTGGGATGTTCCAAAAGTTTGAAGCCGCTTTAGAAATCCACCAAAAACCTTATGTAATATTAAAAGGAGGGTTGGAAGAGCGTTTTAGAACAGCGGTAAAGAAAATTGATGAACTTTTAAAAAGAAAATAGACGTGGAATTTAGTGAAGTAGATATCTTACAAATTGAAGAAAAAGGTTTAACCACAAAAGAGGTGGAAAGACAACTGCAAATTTTTAAAAGGGGAAATATAAAAGTAGATATTCAGGAAGCAGCCACCGTAGGCAATGGAATATTTGCTTATGATGAGAAAACAAAACATGCTTTTATTGAAAAGTTTGAGGCTGAAAAAGATAAGTTGGAAGTGCTTAAATTTGTACCGGCTTCCGGGGCGGCAACCAGGATGTTTAAAGCTTTACATAATTTTGCTACAGATTTTAATCCGGAGAAAGAAAGCCTTCGGGATTATTTAGATAAGGTAAACGATAAGAGTTTACAGCTTTTTTTTGAAAAAATGGAGAATCTTCCTTTCTATAAAAAAGCAAAACAGCAAGTCGAAATAAACGACGCAGATTTTTCTAATAAATCAACAAATGAGCAAAAACTTCAGCTGGTAAAAACTATGCTCTATGAAGATGGTTTAAACTTAAGTAACCTGCCAAAAGGCCTGGTACCATTTCACGCTTACCCAAATTATACAGCTACAGCTTTTGAAGAGCATTTGCATAGTGCCGCGAAGTTTATTGCTATAAAAGGACTTGCTAAACTGCATTTTACGGTTGCAGAAAAAGATAAAGAAAAGTTTGAAGCAGAATTTCAAGCTATAAAAAAAAGAGTAGAGAAAGATACCGAGACCCGTTTTGAGATTACCTATTCTTTTCAGGACCCAAAGACAGATACCATTGCTGCTACCAAAGAAAATAACGCTTTTAGGGATGAAGAAAACAAATTGTTTTTTAGGCCCGGTGGTCACGGCGCACTTATCGAGAATCTGAACCAACAAAAGGCCGATCTTATTTTTGTTAAAAACATCGATAATGTTGTAGTATCAGATGTAAGGTCCAAAATGGTAGAGATGAAAAAGATGTTGGGAGGGAAGCTGTTAGCGCTTCAGTCGCAAATTTTTAATTATTTAGAAAAACTGGACTCCAATACTGTTTCTGAACCTGAATTAGACGAGATAGCTAAATATCTGGAAGAAGAACTTTTTGTAAGCGGACTTTCTGAATTTACTAATTTTAATAAAACCGATAAAATTAAGCTGCTGCATGAAAAATTAAACCGTCCTTTAAGAGTGTGTGGGATGGTGAAAAACGAAGGTGAAGCTGGTGGCGGGCCATTTTTAGTAAAAGATGATAAGGGAGAAATATCACTGCAAATTATTGAAGGCGCTCAAATAGATAAAGAAAACGAGAAGCAATTGCAGCTGTTAAATAATTCTACACATTTTAACCCGGTAGATATCGTTTGTGGTACCAAAGACTATAAAGGAGATCACTTTCAATTAGATGATTTTGTAAACGAAAAAATGAGCTTTATAGCCAATAAAACTAAAGATGGTAAAGCTTTAAAAGCTTTGGAGCGACCCGGGTTATGGAATGGAGGAATGGCTTACTGGAATACAGTATTTATAGAAGTGCCGGTAGAGACCTTTAATCCCGTAAAAACAGTAGCCGATCTTTTAAAACCATCCCACCAGGTGGATAAATAGGGAATATGTTTTTTGGGAAGTAATTAGGAAAGAAGTAAAATGAAACACGGTTGGATAGGAATCAAATGATGAACAATGCTATTTTGACTGACTACTACCTGAATTTTAGCCACTAATAAGTTTGAATGCGAAATTAAATTTTGTCTATAATTGACCGATAACGAGATTTAAAAAAAATCTACGCAGTGATCGCTAAGCCACTTGCGAAGAAAGCAAAGAGCTAAAAATGTGAGGTTTAATGCTTTGCGGTTCCCCGCCTGCTTACTAATTTAAAAATTTGACGGTTTGCAGGTTTGCATTTTCTTTGTGCCCGAACTTAAAAACAGCATGACATTTGAATGAAGCACAGATAAGACGGGAATTGAGTTTTAAGGCCGTTCGTAGTTCGGGTGCCGGTGGGCAGCACGTGAATAAAACGGCTTCAAAAGTAGAACTGCATTTTAAAATAGATGCTTCCGAAGGACTTTCAGAAGAAGAGAAAAATCGGCTTCAGGAAAAACTAAAGAGTCGCTTAACCAAAGAACAGGAATTGATTCTACAAACTGAAGAAAGTAGGAGTCAGCATAAAAATAAAGAGCTGGTAGTTGCTAAATTTTTTCAGCTTCTTAAAGATAATTTGCGAAAACCAAAGCGACGTAAAAAAACCAAACCTTCTAAAGCTGCAAAATTAAAAAGGTTAAAAGCTAAAAAACAACAAGCCGAAAAAAAGGCGAGGAGAAATAATCCTTTAAAATAAGCGGGGCATATTTCTACACTTCTGTGGAAATACGCCTCTAATCCTGAAGATTTATAAGCTTAAATATTTAACTTGAAATTAGTAGTGCTCTTATTTTCAGATTTTTGTAAAATTAAATATTATATGGTATAATTTTCTCTTTGGCAGTAGTAACTAAATTAGGTTTAAGACAGCAGCTCAAGGTTCTGTTGTATAATTTAGATTTTCGGAGAGAAAGAGGCTTTAGGGCCTCTTTTTTTGTTCTTAAATTTAAATATGCAGCTTAATTCCACATAAGCGTTTCTTAAAAAAAACCTATTTCTACATAATTATTTCATAAAAAGAAATATTGAAATTATTAATCTGCTAATAAAGAAGGGGTTAGGTTTTAATTTTTGCTTTGGTACAATTATTCCATATACAAGAGAAACCAAGTAATACTAACTTAAATTATATATTATGAAACGATTAGGAATAACTTTAGTAGCTGCAGCCGGAATGTTTTTGTTTAGTCAAAATGTACAGGCGCAGGTTGAGGAAATTGAGGAAATGGAATCAACTGAAGAAATCAGCCAGGAGCAGGAATATAAAGAAGTAGATGTGTTGGCCCTGCCGCAAGCAGTTAAAGACGCAGTAATGACCGATATGACTGGTGCTACTACCGAGAAAGCCTGGGTGAAAGAAGAAGAAGGAACCACAACCTATAAGCTAAGCCTCGTTGTAGAAGGTGAGAAGAAAGAAGCCTTTATCGATGAAGAAGGCAATTGGATTGAAGAAGAAAAATAATTTGTTTACCGCTAACTAACCAATAAATTTCCGCCATCCTTTCTTTGCCCTATCAAAAAAACCTGGCGGAAATTTTTCTATTTAGTCGGAATTTAAGAGAAACCAACTCCTTCGGCAACAAGTGAAAATAGGTGTTTTACAATTTAATATTGTATATTTAGAAAAGAATAGTTTAAAGCTCAGGCTTTTATTCAACTAACACTACGAAGAACTATTCTTTTTTGTGTAGATAGATTTTGTGAGGAACCTCACCTATAAACTCATTTGAAAATGGATACCACCCAATGACATCATAATAGATTTTTTAGATAATGTCATTGTAAGAGACCTTTAACGAGGTCTCTTTTTTTATTTAAATTTTTAAAGCACATGCGGTTTAGTCGTAAACTTGGCGTCGATGAGATTAATTGTTTTTTAGCGTGCGTTAATTGGTTTAGAGCATTCAGTAATTTTAATGAATAATCCAGATTAGATTGTTAAATTTGTAAAGCAAATTAAGCCACATAACTAACGAGAAGTGTTTTTTCTGTGGGTTAATCTCTTATCCCGGTTTCTCGGGATCATTTTTGAGAAAAATAAAAGTGATAGTTGAGTTTTGTTGCATTAGACCGATCAATAACCTGGATTAAATTAAAGCTTTATGATAAATATCCTTATAGTTGAAGATGATGTTCCTTTTGGGACAATGCTGAAGACATTTTTGAATAAACGAGACTATGAGGCTCAACTGGTTTTCTCGGGAGAGGAGGCTTTTAAGAAGCTTAAGCAGCATACTTTTAATCTCATTCTTACCGATGTAAGACTTCCAGATACCAGTGGTTTAGACATCCTAAAAGAGGTGAAAACTGATAATGCCGAAACCCAGGTAATCATCATGACCGGTTATGCCGAAATTAGTATGGCCGTGCAGGCGATGAAGATTGGCGCTTTCGATTATGTTTCCAAGCCCTTTAGACCGGAAGCAATTTTACAAACCATAGAGAATGCGCTTACCCATAACGAAATAAAGCCTGCCAAAACTCCTGAAACTGCAGCTCCTAAACCCAAAAAAGAAATAAAATCCAGTAATGAAAGTGCCGGTTATGTGAAAGGAGTTAGCGAAGCAGCCATCAAACTAAGTGATTATATAGATTTGGTGGCCCCTACCAATATGTCTGTGCTTATTATGGGCGAAAGCGGTACGGGAAAGGAACAGGTGGCAAAAAGTATTCATGAGAAAAGTAAACGTGCAGCTGCGCCCTTTGTGGCGGTAGATTGTGGCGCTATTCCCAAAGAATTGGCTTCCAGTGAGTTCTTTGGACATTTAAAAGGTTCTTTTACCGGTGCCATTAATGATAAAACCGGTCATTTTGAAGCCGCAAATGGAGGTACCCTTTTTCTTGACGAAATTGGGAATCTTAGCTACGAGCTGCAAGTGCAATTACTTAGGGCTTTGCAAGAACGAAAAATCAAGCCGGTGGGAAGCAATACCGAAATTCAGGTAGATATTCGCGTGATCACTGCGACTAACGAAGATCTTGCCCAGGCTGTTAGGGACGGGGAATTTAGGGAGGATCTTTATCACAGGTTAAATGAATTTTCGGTACAGGTGCCGTCTTTAAAAGAGCGAAAAGAGGATCTATTGCTTTTTGCTGAATATTTTCTGGAAGAAGCTAATGCTGAATTAGAAAAAAATGTGATTGGTTTTTCTGAAGAAGCTATCACCGCATTTAAAAACTATAACTGGCCCGGAAACCTTAGAGAGCTTAAAAACATGGTAAAGCGAGCGGTATTGTTAACCCAGGAGAATCTTATTCCGGTTAAAGTACTGCCGCACGAAATAGCTTCGGTAGATATAACTTCAAATCCTGAAACCGAGTACGGCCTCTTCAAAAACAAAAATGAAGAACAACTTATTATAGATGCCTTAGAAAAGGCCGGCGGAAACAAAAGTAAAGCTGCCAGGTTACTTTCTATAGATAGAAAAACACTTTATAATAAACTGAAGCAATACGGGATAAAATTGTAGATGGTAAGATGGGGTAAGAAAATAGAAAATAGAAAATAGAGAAAAGAAAAAAGACGTGTGTTAAGTCGGCCGACCCAAGCCAGTCAGCATAATTCCATAAATTTTCATCAGTGATAATCTGCTCTAATCTACGTTATATTTCCTTTTTCAAATTAGTGGTGTCCGGCAAAAACAACTTTCTTTTATCGCAGGGTTGGAAAGCGATTTCATAATTATACCCGTGTTATTTGAAATCTTAAAAAAAGAGTTAGTTGAGAAATATTATTTCTGAAAAATAAAGGTTTTCAGTTAGTTATAGTTGAGTCTTATCTCTTTTTTCTTGTAGCGAGAGCGATCTTGGTTCTTTAACCATTAATATTTTCAAACTTTAATTTCACTCTCAAGTTCGTGTAACAATTGCGAAAGGGAGTTTTGTAAAGCATTAAAATCCTCGTTAGAGAACTTTTCGTTCTTTTCTAAGCGTTCCATCTGGGTGGCGATTGCGCTGGCATTTAATTGTTTGAGCATAGGCACCATTTTATGGGCTAAACGTGCAACCTCTCTATAATCTTTGTTAGAACGGGCAACGGCTACCAATTTCATTTGCGACCTGGCACTTTCTATAAACGCTTCTAGAATAGTTTGCACAGCTTCTTCATCCCCTGCCGAAAAATCATAAATATCCTGAAGATCATAATATTTGGTATTATTAGGCCTGGAATTATTATTTTTCTTCTCCTTTTTCTTTAATTCAAGTTTAAATATTTCAGCAATAGTTTCCTGTAATTTTGCCGGTTTATAAGGTTTTGGTAAACTTTTATTGAAGCCGGCCAATTTATAGGTTTCTGCATCTACATCTGTTCGTCCAGATAAAGCAATGACAGGCAGTGCTGTTGGATTGTATAATTTCCTGATGTTTTTAATTAGGTCAAAACCATCCATTTCTGGCATTTGGATATCGGTAAGGACTAAAGAATATTTTTTTTGTTTTAGTTTGTTTAGGGCATCGGTACCGTTTAAAGCTGTGTCACACCCTAGCCCCAAAGATTTTAAAAGCTCTTTACTAAGAGACAATTGTGATGGCTCGTCATCTACAATAAGCGCAGTTTTTCCCGTTAAATCGGGTAGTTTCTCGACAACCTCCTCTTTCTTTTCTTTTATAGCTTCTTTTCCCAATTTTACTACCGGTAAAATTATGGTAAACTCACTGCCTTCTCCGGGCTCGCTTTGTAGGCTAAGCTCTCCTTTTAAGAGCTTGGTAAGGCTTTTAGTAATAGTAAGTCCCAGACCTGTGCCACCATAAGTCTTTTCTATTTTACTGTTTTCCTGGGAAAATTCTTTAAAAATCTCTTCCTGTTTTTCTTTCGAAATACCAATTCCACTATCTTTAACTGAGATAATAAGGCTATGGCTATCTTCAATTTCTTTCACCAAATTCACCTTAACTTTAATTTCGCCCTCGTGAGTGAATTTGGAAGCATTGGTGATAAGGTTTGCAATAATTTGTTTAATCCTAAAGGGGTCGCTTAATACCTGTACATCGGTATTAGGAGCGGTTTCAACAACTACATTTACATCTTTGTTTTTACTGGGAGGTAACGAGTTATACACTGTGTCACTAATCAACTTAGCAGGATTAAACGGTAATTTTTCAATAGTCATCTTGCCGGCTTCCAGTTTAGAAAGATCTAAAAGGTCATTAACCAGGTGCAGAATAAAATTAGAAGATTTTTTAACCTGTTCTACATAACGGGTTTGTTTGCTGTCTAAAGTTGTTTTTTGAATAAGATCTGCATAACCAATCACTGTATTTAAAGGAGAACGTAAATCATGCGTAATGGCCGCCATAAACTGTTCCCGGCGTTTTAAAAGACGCTCGGCAAAATTTTTGGCTTCCTCTAATTGCATCCGGTACTTCTGGCTGCGGGTAATATCTTTAATAATTAGAAACAGGGAGAATAGAATGATTAAAAAGCTAACAGCTCCCGCAATTAAGATAATAAGAGAGCTGTTCTCAATCATTTCTTGAGAAGTCTCTGCCCGTTGGATGGAAGCCTCTCTTTCTTCCTGCTCTATTTCGGCCAGTAGCTCCCTAAGCTGCTGGTTCATAGTCATATCGTTCGCCAGTAATTCGCGTTCTTTTTCATTTACAGTATTTTGAAATCTGGCATTGGCGACTTCCAGCTCAGTAAGTACGCTTCGTACCGCTCCAATAATAGAATCGGCGGTTTTATTGGTTAATCTCTTAGCATTATCTTCTTTAGAGTATTCCAGCCATTGTATTAAAAGTTTCCTTTGGTGCGGCTCTAAATTTGAGAATCGTTTTTCGTAGTTATAGCTTTCTTCAAAAGAAGGATCAACCCTTTTTAACTCCTGCAACACATTGGAATAGTAATTTTGGTTGCGTTCTTTTTCCCTGAGTTGAAAAAGCTCTTTTAGATTAGATGTTTTTTCAGAAAGCAATTCAGAAATACTATCCAGTCCGTTTTTCATAGCACCTTCAGCATAAGATTCTTTAAGGCTTTCAATATTTGCTTTTATGCTATCTATCTGATTTTGATATAAAGCTAATTTTTCTTTATTTCCGCTCTGTACGAGCTGCCTACTTAGATTTTCTGTTTCGTAAAGGCTGGTAGTAATATTACTTACCATAAACAACTGCTTGTTGTTATTGCTGTTATTCTCGGTAAGTTGTGTAAAAGCCACTACCTGGTTCCATACAAACCAAACGGCAACAGCAGCCAATGCGGCTACCAAAAGATAGCCGGCAATCACTTTAAAAGTTATAGATCGCTTTGTGTTTTGCATAGTTTACTCGATACTCGAGGTTTATCCCGAAACACCTATCGGGAGCTCCGAGGCTTGCCTCGAAATCAAATTAATTCTCTTCTATAATACTTCGTGGGCTTGCCCCGAGGTAGTTTATTTGTTGCCAAAATTACACCAATTAAAATAAATGAGACATTATAATGCCACGGCTTTGGACTTTAGAGTCAATAATATCTAATAAAAGATTCAAGACCGCTTTGCTGCAAAAAAAAGAAAAGACTAAACTGTAGCCAACTGAAAATCTTTTTTCAGAAACAATATTTTTCAATTATAACAAAGAACAAATACCTTCAATTCCTTCAAGTTAAATTATAGCCGAAAAAAGTTATGCAAATCCAATAAAGCCTTATATCTTTGCCGCGAATCTCAAAGGGGTGCCCATTGTAAAGGGCTGAGATCATACCCAAAGAACCTGGGCAGGTAATGCTGCCAAGGGACAAACGCAAAATGCGTTTAATGTATGTAACCCTGAAAATGTCAAAACACCGGTGGGCACTTTCAGGATTTTTTTTGTCTAATTTTAAACCAGAGAATAATACCCCTTTTATTCGTAAATAATTAATTACGAATGAAATCTTTATTATTTTTTACAGGCCTTTGCTTAGTTTCCTTACAGGCCTTTTCACAAACACACGTATTAAGCGGAACAGTAACTCAGGGAGAAAACCCGGTAGAAGGTGTTTCTATTTATGCTGTAGAAACCGGCGATGGTACTACTACCAATAGCGACGGTAATTATACCTTGAAGCTGGAAGAAGGACAATACCGACTTGTTTTTTCTTACGGCAATCAAAAAAGTCTTCGGGTAGATTTATTTCAGGATAAAACTTTAGATGTAGATCTAAGTGATGCCGAAGAAGTTTTGGATGAGGTTTTTCTATCTTCAGTAAGGGTTAACGCGCAATCCCCAATTACTTATAGCAATCTTAGTAACGAGGAGATAGAAAATCGCAACCTGGGACAGGATATTCCGGTTTTAATGAACTATTTGCCAAACGTGGTAACCACCAGTGATGCCGGTGCCGGCGTAGGTTATACGGGTATTAGGGTGAGAGGTAGTGGCGCTTCCAGTACTAATGTTACCATAAACGGTATCCCTTATAACGATGGCGAAAGCCTGGGAAGTTTTTGGGTAAACCTGGGGGATTTTGCCTCTTCCGTAGAAAATTTGCAACTGCAACGTGGGGTGGGAAGCTCAACCAACGGTGCAGGTGCTTTTGGTGCCAGCCTAAATATCCTTACAGATGGATATAGCGAAGAAGCTAATGCCGAAATAGCCAATAGTTTTGGATCTTACAACACCCATAAACATACCGTAAAGTTTAGTACGGGATTAATAGATGATCATTGGGAATTTGCCGGTCGCGCTTCTCAAATTAAAAGTGATGGCTATATAGACCGCGCCAGTAGCGAGCTTAAATCTTACTTTTTGCAGGGTACTTTTGTAGATGAAAACACACTAATAAAAGCGCTTACTTTTGGAGGAAGTGAAGTGACTTACCAGGCCTGGAATGGTATAGATGCCGATAGGCTGGCAAACGATAGGACTTATAATCCTGCCGGGGAATACACAGATGAAGATGGAAATACCAAATTTTACGACAATCAAACCGATAATTATAAGCAAGATCATTACCAACTTTTATGGAATCAGGAATATGATAAAAATTGGTCCTCAAACCTGGCATTTCACTATACGTATGGGCGTGGTTATTACGAAGAATATGAAGAGGATGCTGTTTTAACCGAATTTGGCCTGGAAAATTTTAATTCTAACGGCGAGGAAATAAGTACTTCAGATCTTGTGGGTACGAAATGGCTGGACAATCATTTTTATGGTGCTACTTTTGGCCTAAATTATCAGGATGCTAATTGGGACGTAAACCTTGGTGGGGGGTGGAATCATTATAAAGGCGACCACTTTGGTGAAGTGCTTTACACACGTTTTGCTCGTAATAATAATCCTTATGAGCCATATTACGAAAATACGGGGACAAAAATAGATTTTAATCTCTTCGGAAAGGCTACTTATGCGATTTCAGATAAATTGGCCGGATATTTAGATTTGCAAATAAGAACGATAGATTATGAAACAGAAGGAATTTTGTCTGAAGGTGACGAATTCCTGGTAGATAAAAACTTTACTTTCTTTAATCCCAAAGCTGGACTCACTTACGAGATCAATAAATCAAACCAGGTTTATTTTTCCTATGCCCGCGCAAACCGGGAACCAAAGAGAAGTGACTATGAAAATGGCGAACCAGAGCATGAAGAACTCAACGATTTTGAACTTGGTTGGCGTTACAATTCACCTTCGGTACAATTAAATACCAATTTATACTTTATGGATTATCAAAATCAATTGGTACTTACTGGAGGGATTGATGATGTTGGTGCTTTTATTCGGGAAAACAGCGGAAACAGCTATCGTCTCGGATTGGAAATTGATGCGGTGATAAGGCTTTCAGAAAAAGTATTTCTAAGCCCTAATATTGCGCTAAGCCGAAATAAAAACGTGGATTTTGTATCGACCTGGGACGGCGAGTTAGTAGATTTTGGCGATACAGATATTTCGTTTTCTCCTTCTATAGTGGGCGGTAATAAAATTAGCTATTTACCAATAGAAGGACTGGAGTTAGGCTTGCTTTCAAAATATGTAGGCGAGCAATATATGAGCAATATTGAAGTAGAAAGTTCTAAGCTAGACGCTTATTTTGTAAACGATTTTAATGTGCAATACACCTGGAAAAATGCACCTTTATTTAAAGAGATTGTTTTTACAGGATTGGTAAACAATATTTTTGGAGAGAAGTATGTTTCCAATGGGTTCTATTACACTTTTAACGTAGAGAACCCGGATGCTCCAAACGGAGTGGAGACTTTAGATGGTGCCGGTTATTATCCGCAAGCCACTACAAACTTTTTAACGGGAATCACCCTTAAATTTTAAACTGTTTGTTATTCTCCCACTTCTTTTTCTAACCAAGAAGTGGGAGGTTTAAACTTTTAATCGCGGGGCGATAGCCAGGGGTTTAACTCCCCGGGCTTGCCTCGAAAGAAAAGAGTTTTTTTCGGAAGCATATCTCGCACCCTTGGTTCGAGGTTTTGATTTTGGAAGGATCCTGGCGGGTGTCAAAAACTTTTAAAACGTGTAATTCCTTGTTAATTATTGAATAAATAATTTTGAAATGTTTATAAATAGCACGTCTGTGACGACTTTCTAAAAAATCTTCTTTTTGATATTGCGATGGAAAACTAATCGTTTCAGCCGTTTTAATTATTTCATAAAAAATTGAATCGGCTGCTTTTAAATTTTTCAAAGAAATAAAATACCTTAGGGCAAGCCCAGGAGGTATTATAAAGGAGTAATAATTTGAATTCGAGGCAAGCTTCGGAGCATTTAAATCTCGATTATCGAGTAAAATTCCCAAATATGAAATAAGTCAAGTTTGGCCTGCTCAGACCATACTACCTTTTCCATTTTTCCATTTCCGTTTTCAATTCGCTGGTCGTATAGTATCGTCCCTGCTCAATATCTCTTTCAGCCTTAAAGACCTCTGCTCTATATTCCTTAATAGTCAGCGGTTTTCCTGAAACAGTATGAGCTACAATTTTATTTTCTTCATGATCATTAATAGTAGCCTGAACTTTTTTTAATAAATTCTCATCGGCATTTTCCAATTTATCTATTACCTGATTTTTAAGTTCTAAAGTGCTCATAATTAATAATTTTACAAAGTAAATATAGTGAATTTTTTTAAGCCCCCTTTTGAGGGTTAGGGGGCTTTTGAAGTTTTAATTATACACTTCAATCGTATTTCCGCGCTTTTCTACCCGATATTCTTTCATCGTATATTCTCCTTCTCCTTCTACTAATTCCCCCGAGATAATATTATAAGAATTACCATCTTCACAGTTGCAGGTAGCGATGATGCCTTTCACAGTCATTGCCGAGCAATCCTTTGGCGGGTGGTTGGGGTCGCTAAGTTCAAAAGCAGTGTAATGTGAGTTATTTACATTGTAAACAACAACTCCCTTTATTCCTTCGTTATATGTTACATAATTGTTCCCGGGATATTGCAAATCGTTATACTCTGGAAAATTTAAATTTAGCTGTAGCTGAAAATTTAAATTAACAAGATTAGGGTTATTAATGTAATTATCATCATTGGAGGAGCAAGCGCTAAAAATCAATAATAATAAGAAGGATACTGCGGTTTTTTTCATGAGATTGATAAATTTAGGGCTAAATAATATTATTGTTTTCAAGGTTTAAATTTATTACATTTGTTAAACAAATCCCGTCGCGCTATGGGATTTTTTGTATTTATATAAACGAAGAAGTTATGAGTAAAGTATCTTATTATACTGCAGATGGGTTAAAAAAGTTGAAAGCTGAATTAAATCAACTTAGGGATGTAGAAAGACCGCGAGCTTCTGAAGCGATAGGAGAAGCACGGGATAAAGGCGATTTAAGTGAAAACGCCGAATATGATGCTGCGAAAGAAGCACAGGGCTTGTTGGAGCTTAAAATCTCTAAAATGGAGGAATTAGTCGCCAACGCCCGTGTTATAGACGAATCTCAATTAGATACCGATAAGATTCTGGTACATTCTAATGTTAGGATAAAAAACCAAACCAATGGTGCCGAGATGAAATATAAACTGGTTGCACAAAGTGAAGCTGATCTTAAAGCGGGGAAAATCTCTGTAGATTCTCCTATTGGCCAGGGCCTTCTTGGAAAAAAAGTAGGCGATATTGCCGAAATTAATGTGCCCAGCGGAATTATGAAGTTTGAAGTTAAAGAAATTTGGCGCGACTAAGTACCAGGTTTTAACAAATTTAAAAATCCTTTTCCCATTGCTTTAACTAAGTTTATGTGAAAAGGATTTTACATTTATAGGCACTAACCAATTCAAAATATTATGGCCAGTTTATTCACCAAAATTATAAGAGGGGAAGTACCCGCTTATAAAGTTGCAGAAGATAGTATGTTTTTAGCTTTTTTAGATATAAGTCCTAATGCTAAAGGGCATACGTTATGCATTCCCAAAAAAGAAGTAGATAAAATCTTTGATTTAGAAGAAGAATGGTATCAGGAGCTTATGCGGTTTTCCCGAAAAGTCGCTATCGCTATGGAAAAAGCTATACCCTGTAAAAGAGTGGGTATGGCGGTGGTAGGACTGGAAGTTCCACACGTGCATGTACACCTTATCCCGTTGAATGAAATGAGTGATATGGATTTTTCAAAGAGTATTGATCTAAATGAGGAGGAATTTAAAGAAATTGCAGAATCGATAAATGTGAATCTTTAAGATGAAATCATATAAATTAAGTCTCCAGCTTAGAATAGATTGGAGCGATCTCGATATGTATAAACATGTAAACAATATCGCTTTTATGCGATTCTTACAATCGGGGCGAGTGAATTTTTGGGAAGCTACCGGGATTTATAACCTGTATGAAAATACAAATAAAGGCACAATGTTAGTTTCTACTAACTGCGATTTTAAAAAATCCCTATATTATCCAGGGACTGCAATAGTTAAAACTAAACTGGATTTTATGAAAAACTCCAGTTTTGGCTTAAAACATCTTATTCTTAACGAAGAAAATGAAGTTTGTGCCGAAGGAAAAGATGTGGTAGTATGTTTTGATTTTGAGAAAAATAAAACTTTTCATATCCCTGATGATTTAAGGGCCAAACTTTCAGAATTTTAAACTTTGCGCAGTGCGATTTGAAATGTGGTGCCTTTGTTAAGTTCACTTTGCGCTACTTTGATACGACCGTGATGGTATTGTTCAATAATTCTTTTGGCTAAAGACAAACCAAGGCCCCAGCCTCTTTTTTTCGTGGTATGACCGGGTTCAAAAATTAGCTTGAATTTGCTTTTGTCTATTCCTTTGCCACTGTCTTTAAGTAAAATATAGGCCCACTTTTCATCTTCTTCCAGGCGAATGTGAAGTTCTCCCTTTCCGCGCATGGCGTCTATAGCATTTTTTACTAAATTTTCAATAGTCCAGCTATAAAGTTGTTTGTTTAGGGAAACCGGAATCACTTTATCTGGAACTTCCAGGGAAAATTGAATTAACTTAGAACTTCTGGATTTTAAATAATCAAAACTTTGTTGTGTGGCTTCTACAATATCGGTTTTAATTAAAATAGGTGCAGAGCCAATTTTAGAAAATCGTTCTGTGATGGTTTGCAGACGGTCTATATCTTTTTCAATTTCTAAGACATAAGATCTATTTACATTTTCCTGCTTTAGTATTTCGGTCCAACCTATTAAAGATGATAGGGGAGTGCCTATTTGGTGAGCGGTTTCTTTCGCCATCCCGGCCCAAAGTTTGTTTTGCTCACTGTTTTTTGTAGTTGTATAGAAGAAATAAATCACGCCAATAAATAGAAAGCCTATAAAAACCAAACCTAGCGGATAATATTTAAGGCTGTTTAGTACAGGGGAGTTTCCGTAGTAAATATATTGTTTATGGCCATTTCCCAGGTTAATAATAATAGGGGCATTTTCCGTTTTTAAATCGGTAAGGAGGTTTTGGGCTTTTTTTGGATTGTCAAGAATATCGGGGTCAATATTTGTAGTATAATCTATCTCACCGTGGGCATTGGTGTGGATTATAGGAATAGTTGTATTGTTATTTAAAATTTCCAGGATGAGGTCTAAATCGGCATCATCTGGTGCCCGGTCTAAAGCTTCCTGCGCTTTTGCCCAAATATTCATCTTGTTTCTTTCGTTTTGTTTTAAGCGTTGAAAGAAAATACTGGTATTCCAAAGCACCAGGCCAACTACCAGCAGGCATGAAAAAATGATAAACCAGCGAATAAAATTACGTTTGTCTGTGAAGTTCATAGAGACGAAAAGAGCTTTATACCAATTAAACCTTCAAATTTATAACACGACACTTAAAAATTAAATTGATATTCTAAGATTTAAAGATAAGCGTTTTTAAACGAATTTTATTGCATGGCAGGGCTTTTCATTCCCTGCATGTTTCGTTATCTTTGCGAAAAATAACCTATGTTAACAATAGACCCCAAAGAGGTGGGAACCGGCCAACTTCACCAGTATTTACTGGGTGCCATAGGACCAAGACCTATAGCTTTTGCCAGTACAATAGATGATGAAGGTAGGCCAAATTTATCCCCATTTAGTTTTTTTAATGTTTTTGGGGCCAATCCGCCAACTTTAATTTTTTCGCCTGCGAGAAGGGGAAGGGATAACACGGTAAAACATACTTATAAGAATGTGAAAGCGGTAGCCGAGGTAGTAATTAATATTGTAAATTATGCTATGGTACAGCAAATGTCGCTGGCCAGTACCGAATATGCCGAAGGGGTAAATGAGTTTGAGAAAGCAGGTTTTACCATGCTAAAGTCGGCACTTATTAAACCTTTTCGCGTAGCTGAATCCCCGGTGCAATTTGAATGCAAAGTAAAAGAAGTAGTAGAAACGGGCCAGGAAGGTGGAGCCGGAAACCTGGTTATTTGTGAAGTGCTTAAAGTACACATTCAGGAAAATATTTTGGATGATGCGGGGAAAATAGATCAGCATAAAATAGACCAGGTGGCCAGGATGGGAGGTAACTGGTATACGCGGGCAAATTTAGGGATGTTTGAGGTAGAGAAACCACTTTCAAACCTCGGAATAGGCATAGATGCAATCCCTTCAGAAATAAAAGAAAGTACAATATTAACCGGTAACGACCTGGGGAAACTTGGGAATGTTGAGAAATTGCCAAAAGAAGCTGAAATTTCAGCATTTATAGCAGAAAATACTGATTTGGCAACACTGCTCAAGTCAAACAATAGAAATGAAATTCATCACCGGGCACAGCTATTTTTGGAAGAAAATAAGATTGATGCGGCCTGGAAATTATTATTAGCATAAATACGAAAAAATGGAAGTACAAGGTAAAATTAAACTCATAGGAGAAACGAAAACCTATGGTAATAACGGATTTAGAAAAAGAGAAGTGGTTGTGACCACTGAAGAGCAATATCCGCAACATTTATTGGTGGAATTTGTTCAGGATAAAACCGATTTATTGAATAATTACCAGGTTGGACAACCGGTAAAAATCGGTATCAACCTAAGAGGTAGGGAGTGGGTAAGCCCACAGGGAGAAACAAAGTATTTTAACTCCATACAGGGTTGGCGCATTGAGAATTTACAAGCGGCACAACCTAGCGGACAAGATGTGCCACCGCCAGATAATTTTGAACCGGCCAGCGATTTTAATGAAGAAGATCATGACGATCTTCCTTTTTAATCACGGGACGGTGGCCAGGGGTTTAGTTTCCCCGGGACTTAACTTGAAATAAAGGGTTTTTTTGGAAGCATACCTCATACCTTTGGGTCGAGGTTGTTGATTCCTAAATTTTTCTGGTTTAAAAATATTATTTCTGAAATTTCATTTTCAGGAAAAATTGTAAAAAGCTTAGCAATCTATTAAGAACGCTAAGCTTTTTCTTTTCGTAAATTATATAAAGGTAAAGTGATGGGAAACGTTCCCAATTGTATTTTGCCTATTAAAAACAAAAATAAGAGTATTGCATCTTTTAAAAAACAACGAAAAGTTCCCGGCAATCACCGTTGCCAATGAAGACGGACTTCTCGCCATTGGTGGGGATTTAAGTGTGGAAAGATTGATCTATGCATATAAGCACGGAATTTTTCCCTGGTATGATGCTTCCCAACCGGTACTTTGGTGGTCTCCCGATCCCCGAATGGTGCTTTTTCCCGAGAATCTTAAGGTTTCAAAAAGCATGAAACAGGTGTTGAGAAAGGATGAGTTTGAAGTTACTTTTAATAAAGATTTCCCGGCAGTTATTGAAGCTTGTGCTCAAATAAAGAGGGAAGGGCAGGACGATACCTGGATCACTCCCGGGATGATTAAACAATACACGAAGCTACATGATTTAGACTATGCACATTCTGTAGAGGTATGGCAAAATAAAGAATTGGTAGGTGGACTTTATGGAATTTACCTGAAAGACAAACAGGTTTTTTGTGGCGAAAGTATGTTTGCCCGGGTGAGCAATGCTTCCAAAGTTGGTTTTATAAAGCTGGTGGAAAAGTTGAGAGCACAGGGGGTGAAACTTATTGACTGTCAGGTTTATACTAAACACCTGGAAAGCCTTGGGGCAGAAGAGATTTCTCGGAATAAATTTTTAGAATATCTAGTTTCCTGATCTTTACGCGATAAAATTATATCGTTACATTGAGGCCAGTGGTAAGAAAGAATCTATGCTCAGGATGGTGGGTGTAGTCTGAAAGCCTATATTGAATGCCAAAATCTAAATCTGTCTTGACACCTATTTCTTTTCCCACAGAAATTGAAAGTCTTTGCTCATAAGTGGTAGGAATTTTTTTTCCTATCATCCAGAGCGCTTCAGCCGAAGTTTTTAGCGAGAAAACTTTTCGTGGTTCTATTGCATTATTTAATGGGAATTCTAAAGAAAACCGATACCTGGTCCTATTTCTTGTAATATCGGTAATGCGTTGTTCAATTCTTAAACGGTGCCCAATTTTTAGATTTTCCTTTTTTATTCCATGGCTAAATTGTTCTACAATTCTTAGTTCGTCGGTTTTAGCATCATGAAATATCTCTTTAAACCTATATCTTACCCCCAAACTCACCTTATTAGCATCGTCTAACTTATAACCGGTAAAATGGGAAAGCTCAATATGCTGGGCATTAAAATGGAACTGCTTTTCTTCAAAAATAATATCCCTGCTAGCAATGCCAAAGCTATGCGTCCATTGTGTTTTGGTATCCAGATCTATAGAGAACTCGGGTTCAATTAAAAGCTCCACATTGTCTTGTGCTTTTAAGTCCTGATTAAAAAAAAGGATGGCTATTAGAAAAATTAAGAGATGGTTTTTTGAAAATAGATGCTTCATAATTATAAAATAAAAATGCAGTTTTTTATTACTGAAAAAATTTATGATAAGGAATAACTACTGCTTTTCCGGTTTGTTTTCAGCAAGAATTCAAATATGCAACAAAAAACTGAAAAGATTTAGGAAGCCTAAAATAATTGAAATAAAAATTATCCCGATTTATCTAAATTCTATGAGCTTTTAACCGGCTATCTTGCCATTCCTTTAACTTCTTTATGGCGAAAACAAGAGATCTCGTGATCGTTCACCATTCCCGTAGCTTGCATATGCGCATAGACTACGGTGGGACCTACGAATTTGAATCCTCGTTTTTTAAGGTCCTTGCTAAGCTGCTCGCTAATTTTGGTAGTTGCAGGTTGCTTCGTGTAATCTCTTACCTCGTGTTGAATAGGTTTGTGATCTACGAAACCCCAAATGTAATCGCTAAAACTTCCAAACTCCTTCTGAACTTCCATAAATGCCTTAGCATTGGATATTGTAGCCCTTACTTTTAATTTATTTCGAATTATCCCCGGATCTTCCAATAATTCCTGAATCTTTTCTTCGGAATAATTAGCGATCTTTTTAAAGTCAAAATCATCAAATGCCTTCCGGAAGTTTTCCCGTTTTCTCAAAATGGTGATCCAGCTTAAACCCGCCTGAAAGGTTTCTAGAATAAGAAATTCAAAAATAGTAGTATCATCGTAAACAGGCACACCCCATTCCTGGTCGTGATAAGCTTCATAAAGGGCATCACCTTTGCACCAGTCACAACGTTCTTTTTTATCCATAATTTAAGGTTTAAAATGATAAGTTATAGTTCCCAATTGATTATTTCTGCCTGCTAAAGACGAGAAAACCGCATTGGCAGCATATTCCAGGGCTTTTTGAGTAAGACATTCATTATTTGAGGTAGAACTCGCTTTGTTGATCGCGGTACTTTTAACCCTTCCCTGCGAATTTACCGTAATGTTCACTACAATTTTTCCGGGTGTATCGCAGGTGTAAATGGGGTTTGGGATTGTGAGGGCCTTTCGGCCTCTTAAGGAGAAAGAAATGGAGCTGTTTTGTAAACTGCCAGACTGGTTGGTTAGTGTGTTTCCAGTATTGTCGCCCTGGGATTCTTCCCGGGATTGTTCACTTTGTTTATTTAAGGCATAATTCCCGGTTTTTAAATCATCAGTTTCGTTTGCTGTCGCTGTTTCCTGTTTAGCGCTTTTGCGTTCCAGTACTTTATCTAATTGCTTGTTAAAATTCTCTTCCCGTGCTTCCTGGTTTTCATTGAATGCGCGGTGGGTTTGCCGGCTGCTTTTAGACTCTTTTTGTTCTTCTTCGGTTTTATCCTGTTCAGGCTTTTCTGCCATTTTTTCTTTTTTAAAACTATCTAGATCTACCAGCATTTCCTGTTGTTCGCGTTTTTGAGAAAGCTTAAAATTGTACAGGGCTAAAATCACCACCGAACAAAATAGGAGACTAATAATAAGTGCTTTATGTTTCTCGAAGAAATCCATAGGCAATGCTTGTTGACCAGGCAAATTATTTTTTCTTTCAGAAATTTATGAGGAAACCGGGTAAAGGAAACCCACGAATTCTGAAAAGCAAATTTTAGGATGAAGGTAAGGATTTTTCAAAAGATGAAATGCTTAGCGCTTCTTCGATAGAAAAATCTCCCACGCGGGTTCTTTTAAGTGAAGAAAGATAAGCTCCAGAGTCAAGGGCAATGCCAAAATCATTAGCGATACTTCTAATGTAGGTGCCTTTGCTACAAATTATTTTAAAATCTACTTCGGGAAACCTAACCGCGGTGATTTCAAAGGCTTCAATAGTAACCTTCCTACTTTGAACCTTAACTTCTTCTCCTTTTCGGGCGTATTCATAAAGGCGTTTACCATCTTTTTTTAAGGCAGAAAAAACCGGTGGGGTTTGTGTTATTTCCCCCGTAAGTTGTTCTGCTGCTTCTTCCAGGTTTTCTTCTGAAATATGATTGGTTTCAAAGGTTTGATTTACTTCGGTTTCCATATCATAAGATGGCGTGGTGGCGCCAAGGGTAAAGGTCCCCGTATATTCCTTTTCGGTACCCTGTAACTGCGGAATTTTTTTTGTGAATTTCCCCGTGCAAAGAACCAAAACCCCGGTAGCAAGTGGGTCTAAGGTACCGGCGTGCCCTACCTTAATCTTCTTTATATTACAACTCTTCCTTATTAACCAACGTACTTTGTTTACTACCTGAAAGGAAGTCCAATCCAACGGTTTATCAAAAACCAGGATTTGTCCGGCTTTAAATTCTTCAGCATTAAAAATTTTTGTTGCCATATTCTAAAGGTTAATTGAAATAGGATATTCCAATTGAGAGTAGTCCTGCCAGTAAACAATAAATAGCAAAATAGGATAATTTACTTTGTTTCACTAATGAGATCATCCAGGTACAGGCAGCCAATCCTGCCACAAAAGCGGTAACAAAACCTATGAGTAGTACAGGGAAAGAGCTGGTACTTTCCATTAAATTTCCATCTAAAAGATCTTTGGCTATTTTTCCAAAAATAAGAGGGACTACCATAAGAAAGGAGAATCGCGCCGCCTTTTCCTTATCATTCCCCAATAAGACAGAAGTAGAAATAGTGGCACCACTACGGGAAATCCCTGGTAAAATAGCGATGGCCTGGGCGATACCAATTACAAAAGCATTCCTGTAGGTTACCGGCTTTTCTGTATTCTTTGCTTTATCTGCCAGCCACAGTAATAAGGCGGTAATTATGAGCATAAAGCCAACAAAAATAATATTGCCCCCAAAGAGGCTTTCCAGTTGTTCTTCAAAAAACACCCCAATAAATGCGGCTGGAATCATAGAAATTACAATCTTAATGGAAAATATAAACTCATCGTTCCATTTAAATTGAAACAGACCTTTAAAAATTTCAGCTACCTCTTTTCTAAAGACTACTAAAGTGCTTAAGGCAGTTGCGAAATGAAGAATAACGGTAAAAAGTAAGGATTCTTTGGGTAAACTACTGTCACCAAGAATTGCTTTACCAAGCTCAAGATGACCACTGGAAGAAACAGGTAAAAACTCGGTTAATCCCTGGATAATTCCAAGAACTGCGGCATCAAATTCGTTCAAGATAGTCTATTTTTTGGGGTTTAATAAAATAGCGTAAACTTCTATGGCAAATCCCAGTAGAACCAGGGTTGGAGCCAGGCGAATACGCTGAAAATTGTAGATTGCAGGATTAAAAGTATTGGGGTCATCACTGCCCCCGCCTGCCATAAGAATGAATCCCAGGGCGATTACTGCCAGACCTATAAACATAAATTTATAATTCTTTTTTTCAAATATGAAATAAGTCTTATTCTGTGTCTTTTGTTTTTTATTACTCATACCTGTACTTAACGCGAAGAAACAATTGGCATTGCTTCAAATTGGAATTAAAATCCCAAAATTAACCAATTTAAGCTTAAAACATAATTTGACATTGTAAAATGCGGAAAATAAAAATACCACACGAAAGGTCGTATGGCATTTTCTAATAATAATGATATCTGTATCTTATATAGGTAAGATAATTCGCTTAAGCAGCGTGCGTGATATTATAATGTGACAGTACATTGTGATAAAACTCTACACTTTTATTGTCTTTTTTTAAGCAAGATTTTAAAAATCGTTCTAAATCCTGACACTCGAAAGTAAGTCCGGTATATTTTCTTTTCCCTACCGGAATGCTCAATTCTACCACTTGCTTTCTATAGTCAATTTGTACATTTTTAGCTTCGAAATATTTTTTAATAATTGCACGGTGAAAAATGAGGAAATCAGATTTTTGATCGCTGTCAAGATGGGTAATACTATAAGAGATTAAGTTCTTAATCTCGTTTATTAATGATGGGGGGCAAGAGTTTGTGTGGTTCATCATATTAGAGTTAGGTGTTAGTGATGGCTAAAATACACTTACTTTTTCTTTTTATTGTTAAAAAAATCGCAATAAGTCTTTGATTAGTAAATATTTAACGATAAACGGCCTGTTTGTCGAGTTTTTGAGGTGTTTTAAACCTTAGTATTAAGAAAAAAGCCACAAGTTGTTATTTTATTTTAATGTTTTAATATTGATACTTAGCGGCTCATTAAAATGTAGGTGCTTATTATCTATACTGGAGGCATTAATAAATTGAGTATTGTTAAATTGGGTTGTCCCATAAGCATCGTGCACGTGGCCAAATATGTGAAAATTGATGTTTTTTTTATTTAGAGCTGTGTAAAGTGAAGCATTTCCTATATGCTCGCCATTTGTGAGTAGATCGTTAATTTTATAGGGTGGAGAGTGAGTAATTAGCACATTGGTATTACCCGGAATTTGGTTCCAGGGGTTGGAAGTTTTTAATCGGTTATCCAGGTTAAAAGCCCATTGCCCATTATTATGTGTATGAGGGATGCCCCAGAAATTGATTCCCTGAATGGTAACTCCAGAATTTTCTAAATAATGCAGGTTCTTAGGTATAAGTTTTTTTAGTTCATCTTTATCTAATTTTTCCAGATAAAAATCGTGATTACCGGCTATAAAGATTTTATGTTCGTGCGGTTGGATAGAAAACCAGTCTAAAAAGTCAATTATTTCGCGTTTAGTCCCTCCCTCAGAAATATCTCCAGCGTGAATTAATACATCACCTTTCGGTATGTTTAATTGACGATGTTTATTGTGGGTATCTGAGATGCAGATAATTTTCATTTATAATTTTACCTAATTGAGGAATATGGAGTGAAAGATTAAAAATTAATCAATTATAAGAATTTAATTGCTTTATGCCTTGTCTTGAAATTAAAACTATCTCGTGGGTTTGCCTTGAGGTGATTTATTCTTCGATGTTTTCTTCCGAAGAGATATAATCTTTGTCTATTGGCAGAACCTTGTTAATGAGTTTGGTAATGCCAAAAGCAATAATTATTGCCGTGGTGACAAAGAAAAGAAACTTCACTAACAAGCTGTCTCCAAGTATAAAACTATAAACTGCAAGCGATAGCTCTATCGCTATAAAAAATACTATTATACTTAACTTTAAAAACATTTATTAGTGATTGGTTAGTTGTGACAAATATACGTTCTAAATGCATTGAAAACGCGAGACTTATAGAGTTTGACTAAACTTTAACGTGCTAATTCTATTCTTTTTCAATTTTTACGTTAAAAACTCTTAAATAAAGATATCTCATGTTTTAGAATTGTAAATTTATTTTTCAAAAAAAGCAAATTGACTAAAAAATCTAAAATTTCCCTCGGTGTAGGAGTGGTGCTACTGTTACTGGTTGGAGTCTTTATTGGTCTCAATAAATGGGTGGCACATAAGTTAAAAACGGCCCTGGAAGAAAGTGAAGCTATTCAAGAATTCGTTTATAAAGATATAGATGTTAATTTATTGGGCGGAGACGCTTCAATCACCGCCTTCAGTTTTCATACGGGAGATAAAAAAGTTTCGGCAGAAAAACTTGCTGTAAAAGGAGTAAGTGTTTTTAAATATCTATTTCAGGATAAGATAGCTATTTCTGCTGTGCAACTTACTGCACCAAACGTGGTTATTTATTCTGAAGAAGATAAAGAGAAAACCAAAGGGAAAAAGAAAGAAAAAAATGATTTTGACCTTGCAATATCATCTTTTGAAATTTCCCATGCTACTTTAAAGTTAGCTAAAAATGATACTGTGAAAAACACACTTTTTCTACGCCTACCTACAGTAGAATTAAATGAAATCACAGCAAATGAGAACAGCTTAGCCTCTAACCTGCCATTTAAATATGGGGATTTTCAAGTAGAAGCAGATTCCATCTTTTTTAATATTAATGACGAGCATGATATGATGGCTAAAAAACTTGCTATAAACAGTTCATTTTTACAGGTAAACGATATTAGCATGGTGCCCTTATATGATAAGCAGGAGTTTCAAAAACATATTCCCTATGAAAAAGATCGAGTGGAACTGGTAATACCTGAATTAAAACTCAATTCCTGGAAGTGGGGTCTTGAAAATGACTCCTTAAAAATTGAAAGTCCGTTAGCGCAACTAAATCAAATGGATTTAGCACTGTACAGAGATAAACGAGTAAATGATGATCCTCGCCATAAGAAGATGTATAGTAAAATGATTAGGGAGTTGCCTATAAAATTGAATCTGGATACCTTAAAAGTTAAAAATGCCAAACTTCAATATCAGGAAAAAGTAAAAACCGATAGAAGACCGGGCCTGGTAAAGTTTACAGAGCTTAATGCCAGTATCTATAATTTAACAAATATGGGAATGCGAAAAACCAATTTTCCCACTACCAGCATTGAGGTTTCCACTTATTTTATGGGAGAGGCAGATCTAAAAGTAAACTGGAGTTTTGATATTTCTAATAAAATGGATGAATTTAGAATTTCTGGTCATCTAAATAATATTTCGAGCCAGGGAATCAATCAATTTCTAAAACCGGCTTTAAATGTTGCAGCCCAGGGTGGTATTAGGGATATGCAGTTTGATTACAGCGGCAACAAGAACAAAGCTTCTGGCGAAATGAAATTAATTTATAAAGATTTTAAAGTTGAAGTGCTTAAAAATGATGGAGAAAGTAAAAGCGGTTTTCTCTCTGCTCTCGCAAACCTTATTATTAGAAATGAGGCTACTTCTGAAGAAAAGACCCAGAAAAATATAACTGCTACCAGAACAATCAACAAATCCTTTTGGAATTATCTTTGGAAAATGGTGAGAAATGGTGCACTAAAATCTTTTCTCTAAATTTTAAAAGTTACCAGGGGCATTTGAGCGTGATGAACCAGGTCTTCGCTAATGCTTCCGTTAAAGAAATGTGCTAAACCTTTACGGCCGTGCGTACTCATACCAATTAAACTTTTCTCTTTCTTGCTGGCAAAATTTAAAATTCCGCGTTCAACATTGGTGTCATTAAAAATATGGAGTTCATAGTTCTCTACTTTTGTGTTTGCAATAAAATTTCCCATTCGCACTTTTACTTCGTCACTGGTTAGAAATTTATTAGGAGTGTTTATAAAGAGGAGGTGGAATTTAGCCGAAATCATTTCAGAAAAATTATAAGCCGCCTCCAAGGTGTTCTTATATACTTCTTCTCCGTCTGTAGCAAAAATAAAATTATCAATATCGAAATCTTCCTGTTCTTCTTTTATCACCAAAACAGGCACATTTGAAGATCTTACTACTTTTTCGGTATTACTGCCAATGAACATTTTTTTAAACCCGCTGGCCCCGTGTGATCCCATTATAATTATATCGCAATCATACTGCTGGCTTACTTCCATAATGCCTTCAAAAGCCTGATGAAATAGAACGGTCTCATGAATCTTTATACCCTTTAAAAAAGACTTTTTCATAAGAGCTCCAAAGCGCTGGTGGGCAAGTTTCATAAAAAAGATAGATTCTGGCAGGTTTTGATTTCTATTACCACTTACGGGATCTATTAGTTGTAAAGGTAGCTCCAGCATGTGTAAAAGATAAATTTCACTATCGTATTTCTTAGCCAATTTAGCGGCTACTTTAAGGGCATGTTCGGCGGTGCTGGAGAAATCTGTGGGGACCAGTATTTTTTTCATAATAGCCTGTAAGGGTTTAGTAATGATATGATTGTTAAAGTTAAGTATAAAATTTCATTTGAACTCTGGTTTTCTTTCTCTGAAATTATTATTATATTTGCAGCGTTGAAACTTAAAAAGGTACAGCGAGGGGACAAAAAGTCCCCTCTTTTTATAAGCTATGTTGCAGGATAAAGTAGAAAATTTGCTGAAGGAAGCTTTCCAGGAAAATAATTCATTATTTTTAATAGACCTAGATATTACTAAAGACAATAAGATTTTGGTAGTAATAGATGGTGATAAAGGTGTTTCTGTTGAAGATTGTATTGCGGTAAGTCGCAAGATAGAGCACAATTTAGACAGGGATGAAGAGGATTTTTCCCTGGAGGTGAGTTCTGCAGGAGTTTCACAACCATTGCAATTAGAACGACAATACAGGAAGAACCTGGGTAGAAAGCTACAGGTGACTACCAATAACGAAAAAATTGAAGCGACTTTAACAGAAGCAAATCAAAACGGGATAACGCTTAATTGGAAAGCCAGAGAGCCTAAGCCGGTTGGGAAAGGGAAAAGAACGGTAAAGAAAGAAGCTGTTTTAACCTACGATGAAATTGTGGATGCTAAAGTTATGATAACATTTTAACCTCAAATAGATATGGAAAATATCGCCTTAATAGAATCATTTTCAGAATTTAAGGATGACAAGCTCATAGATCGTGTAACCCTAATGGCAATCCTGGAGGAAGTTTTTAGGAATGCTTTAAAGAAAAAATATGGGGAAGACGATAATTTTGATATTATTGTAAACCCCGATAAAGGGGACCTTGAGATTTGGAGAAATAGGATTGTTGTGGCAGATGGGGAGGTTGAAGATCCAAACCAGGAAATCTCGCTTAGCGAAGCACGAAAAATTGAGCCAGATTTTGAGGTTGGTGAAGATGTTTCGGAAGAAGTGAAATTGGTAGATTTGGGACGCCGTGCTATTTTAGCATTAAGACAAAACCTTATCTCTAAAATACACGAGCACGATAACACCAATATCTTTAAGCATTTTAAAGAATTGGAAGGCGAAATTTATACGGCTGAGGTTCATCATATTAGACATAGAGCAATTATTCTATTAGATGACGAAGGAAACGAAATCGTATTGCCAAAAGACAGGCAAATCCCTTCAGACTTTTTTAGAAAAGGAGATAATGTAAGAGGTATTATTGAAAGCGTAGAGCTTAAAGGAAATAAACCCACTATTATCCTATCCCGAACTGCTCCTGTATTTCTTGAAAAACTTTTTGAACAGGAAATCCCAGAAGTATTTGACGGTTTAATAACCATTAAAAATGTGGTGCGTGTTCCCGGTGAAAAAGCAAAGGTGGCAGTAGATACTTATGATGATAGAATTGATCCGGTAGGAGCTTGCGTAGGGATGAAGGGGTCACGTATTCACAGTATCGTAAGAGAATTGGGGAATGAGAATATAGATGTGATCAATTTCACCGCAAACGATCAATTATATATAACACGGGCATTAAGTCCTGCAAAAATAACGTCTATCAAAATAGATGAAGAAAACAATACGGCAGAAGTAATGCTGAAGCCAGAAGAAGTTTCTAAAGCTATTGGACGTGGAGGCCATAACATTAGATTGGCCGGACAATTAACAGGGTTTGAAATAGATGTGTTTAGAGAAGGTGTGGAAGAAGATGTAGAGCTCAAAGAATTCTCTGATGAGATAGAGGATTGGGTTATAGAAGAATTTGCCAGGGTAGGTCTAGATACTGCAAAAAGTGTGTTAGAACAAGACCTTGAAGATTTGCTAAGACTTACAGATTTGGAAGAAGTAACCATTCGAGAGGTAGTGCAGGTGTTAAGAGAAGAATTTGAAGAGTAGAAGTACTCGATTGAATAAATATTTAATAAAAGAGGTTAATTTAGAGGGCAATTTATGGCTGAAGCAAAAACAATGCGACTAAACAAAGTATTACGCGAGTTTAATATTTCGTTAGACCGGGCTGTAGAATTTTTAAATTCTAAGGGTCACGAAATAGAAGCGCGTCCTACGACCAAAATCTCATCTGAGACTTATCAGGTATTATATGATGAGTTTGAGACCGACAAGTCTAAAAAAGTCGAGTCTAAAGAGGTTGGTGAAGAAAAGAGAAAGGAGAAGGAAAAGCTGCGTTTGGAAAGAGAGCGCGAGCAGGAAGAAAAACGCAAAGCCGAGGAGAAGAAAGAAACAGAGCGCCGTAAGGAAAATGAGGTGACTTCTTCTAAAACTAAATTGGCCGGTCCCAAGAAAGTTGGTAAAATAGATCTTGGTGAAAAACCTGGAAAAAAATCTACAGAAACGAAGAAGGAAGAGAGAGCAACAGCCAAACCTGAACAGCCCCAGGAGACTGAAAAGCCTAAAGCCGAGAAAGAAAGTCCTGCTAAAAAACCTGAAGAAGAAAAAGTAGCCTCTAAAAAGGAAGAGAAGCCAAAGCAAGATACTTCTAAGAAAGAGGAAAAACCTTCTTCTAAAGAAGTAAATTCCAGGAACGCTGATTCTAAAGATGCGGATTCCAAGAACGTTGAAGAAAGCAAGGAAGAGTCCAGTACCCACAAGACCAATTACACCAAATTAGATGGTCCTAATTTTACCGGAAAGAAAATTGACCTTTCTCAGTTCAAAAAACCTGAGAAGAAAAAAGAGGACAAAAAAGACGATAAAAAGGACAAGCGTAAAAAACGTCGCCGTCGAATTAATAAAGATGTAAAAGGCGGAGGGACTCCTAACCGTGGAGGAAGTAAGAAGACCAGGAAAAGAGCTAAACCAATTGCTAAAGAAGAGCCTACGGAAGAAGAGGTGCAAAAGCAGGTGCGGGAAACTCTGGAAAAACTTCAGGGTAAATCTGGTAAAGGAAGAAAAGGAGCTAAATATAGAAGAGATAAAAGAGATCAACACCGTCAACGTTCAGAAGATGATTTAGCACAACAGGAAACAGACAGTAAAACACTTAAGGTTACAGAATTTGTAACAGTGAGTGAGGTTGCTACGATGATGGATGTACCTGTAACGAAAGTTATCTCTGCGTGTATGTCGCTTGGAATGATGGTGACGATGAATCA
This sequence comes from Salegentibacter echinorum, assembly GCF_900129445.1. GTDB lineage: Bacteria > Bacteroidota > Bacteroidia > Flavobacteriales > Flavobacteriaceae > Salegentibacter > Salegentibacter echinorum. Next base: position 85,420 of record NZ_FQVT01000005.1, on the reverse strand, counting down.
GCGGCTCGATGCTGAAACCTTAACTATTGTTGCTGAGGAATTTGGTTATGATGTTGAATTTGTAACTGCAGATCTTGAAGAAACTGTAGAAGAAGTAGAAGAAAACCCAGATGATCTAGAAGAGAGAGCGCCTATCGTAACTGTAATGGGTCACGTAGATCACGGTAAAACTTCTTTGCTTGACCATATTAGGCAGGAAAATGTAATTGCTGGGGAAAGCGGTGGAATTACTCAGCATATTGGTGCTTATGCGGTAAAACTTAAAAACGGACAAAAAATATCCTTCCTGGATACTCCGGGGCACGAGGCCTTTACCGCGATGCGTGCACGTGGTGCCCAGGTAACAGATATCGCGATTATTGTGATCGCTGCAGATGATGATGTGATGCCGCAAACCAAAGAGGCTATCTCTCACGCTCAGGCGGCGGGAGTACCAATTGTGTTTGCTATCAACAAATCTGATTTACCTACGGCCAACCCAGAAAAAATTAAAGAGAAGCTTGCTGCCATGAATTTATTGGTAGAAGATTGGGGTGGTAAAGTTCAATCTCACGATATTTCTGCAAAAACAGGAGCTGGTGTAGATGAACTCCTGGAGAAAGTATTACTGGAATCTGAAATTCTGGAATTAAAAGCTAATCCAGATAAATTAGCTAGTGGTACTATCGTAGAAGCTTACCTGGATAAAGGGCGTGGTTATGTAGCTACAATCCTTGTTCAGGCTGGTACCCTTAAAGTTGGGGATTATGTGCTTGCCGGTCGTCATAGTGGTAAAATAAAGGCTATGCACGATGAGCGCGGACAGGAAATTAAAGAAGCAGGACCTTCAACGCCGGTTTCTATTTTAGGTCTTGATGGTGCTCCACAAGCAGGGGATAAGTTTAAAGTAATGACAGATGAGCGTGAGGCAAAAGAAATTGCAGCTAAGCGAACCCAGTTGCAACGTGAGCAAACTGTTAGAACACAACGTCATATTACCTTAGATGAAATTGGCCGTAGAATCGCTTTAGGTGACTTTAAAGAGCTTAATATTATTCTAAAAGGTGATGTAGATGGTTCTGTGGAAGCGCTTACCGATAGTTTCCTTAAATTATCTACCGAAGAAATCCAGGTGAATATTATTCACAAAGGAGTAGGAGCGATAACAGAAAGTGATGTGTTGCTTGCATCGGCTTCAGATGCGGTAATTATAGGCTTTAATGTTCGTCCTGCCGGTAATGCAAGACAACTTGCCGATAAGGAAGAAATTGATATTAGGACTTACTCTATTATTTACGATGCTATTAACGATCTTAAGGACGCGATGGAAGGGATGCTTTCACCAGAACTTAAAGAAGAAATTAATGGTACTGCTGAAATTAGAGAAACCTTTAAGATTTCTAAGGTTGGAACCATTGCCGGTTGTATGGTTACTTCTGGTAAGATATATAGAAGCTCTGGCATACGTTTAATTCGTGATGGGGTTGTTATATTCACCGGGGAATTAGCATCGCTTAAACGCTTTAAAGACGACGTTAAGGAGGTTGCTAAAGGCTACGATTGTGGTATGCAGGTTAAAAATTACAACGATATTAAAGAAGGCGATGTAATTGAATCTTTCCACGAAGTAGAGGTGAAGAAGAAGCTTAAATAATTAGATAAATATAATCATAAATAGAAAATGCGACTCAATATGGGTCGCATTTTTTGTTTAAAAACATTGATGTCCGGTAAAAATATAACTAATTAGCTTATTCTCTTTTATAGCAATGCCTCAAAACGATTTCATAATTATCCTCCTTGCTATTTGAAATCTTTACGAAAAAGAGTTAATTGAAGAATATCACTTATGAAAAAAGCTGGATTCTCAGTTAGTTAGAGTTTAGTCTTTTCTCTTTTTTCTTGCAGCGAAGCGCTCTTGTTTCTTTACCGGACAACAGTGATTATTTTTATAAAACCTCTTTTAAATTCACGCGAATTTTAAACTGAAAATTGTAGGAATTTTGTTAAAGTTTGTTTGTTAATCTAGGGGGAATTCGTTCCGTAAAATAAGTTAGATTTCTACGGAATTGAAGCGCGACTCCTGGAAAGTGAAATTTTATTAAATCTGATGAAAATCATTTTTTTATTTAGATAAACTGCTATTTATAAGCTATGCTCTAAATTTGAAAACTGACCAAATTCGACTTGTTAATGTTATTTTTTAAAATTATTTACGTTCCGGTTTTGGTATAAATGCAGATGGAAAACTTTCTTTAATCTTTAATAAAGCTCTATCAGCTTCCAGTCTATTTCTAAAATTACCTACCCAAACTTTATAATTTGGAGACTCATAAACGATCTCTGAAGCGTAGTCAAAAAGATCGCGATATTCCTGGATTACTTTATTCGCTTCCCCGTTATTCCCGTAGAACAACTGGATTTTAAACCTATTGTGGATCTCGTTATTTTTGGTCATTTCATCATTAACCGAAAGAAGTTTTGAAATTTTGTCGTTTTCGCTAATACTTACAGAAGCATCTTGTGCGAATAAATTTACAAAGGAAAATCCTGCCAAAAAGCAGGCGATGTGCAACTTAGAAATTTTCATTTTTTGCATGGGTTTTTATTTTAAGCAAAAGTATAATTTAATAACTTTCAAATTGGGTATATTATTATTTAGAACCGATATAAATTACCGATTAACACTTCTGTAACATTCCGAAAATCGACTTTAAGTGTTACTTTTGTTGCCGAATTTAAAGATGTGAAATGTTAAATTTGACACCTACAATTAAAGGCTTCACATCAAATTAAAGACGTTAATTCAACTTGTAATATGAAAAAGGTGAAATACCGCCATTTAACTTCTCGATTTATGCTCTTAAGTGTGGCATTTTTTATTTCTTTTAGCCTGTCGATTTTTGCTCAGGATGAAGCTTCGGCAGATGCTAGTGGTGATCAACAGGAACAGGCTGAAGATTCTGGCGAACCCAGTGATGATGCGGGAGCATCAGATCTTGGTGATCCCGATAATGGTAAATCGATATTTAACTCCCAGTGTGCCGCTTGCCATAAGCCTTATTCTGATGGAATTGGGCCGGCACTTAACGGGGTGACCGTTAGGCATAATATGGAGTGGATCCATGCCTGGATAAAAAATAGTTCAGCATTAATTGCAGAAGGAGATCCCGATGCGGTTGCGATTTATGAGGAGTACAATAAAACGGCTATGCCTCCATTTCCAGGTTTGTCAGATTCAGATATCAATGACATCCTGGCTTATGTGGAGCAACCAAAACCAGAGCCTAAGACTGTTGAAACTGCCGGTGGTGGAGAAGCAGGTGCTTCTGGATCTGGTGGTGGAGTCTCTGTAAATGTAATTCTGGGAATCCTGGTTTTTGTTTTGGTGATGTTGCTTGCTGTGTTGTTCCTGGTGAACAAAACCTTAAGAAATTTCGCAGAAGCCAGCGGGGTGACTGTTCCAGAGAAAACAAAAGGGAAACCTATTTGGAAAGCTTTTGTGGAAAATCAATTCTTATTGCTGGTAACTTCTGTAGTTATCTTGTTGGGTGTTGGTTATTTTGCTTACGGCTTCCTAATGCAAGTTGGGGTAGATCAAGGTTATCAGCCAATCCAGCCTATACATTATTCACATAGAATTCACGCTGGTGATAATGAGATAGACTGTAAATACTGTCACTCTTCTGCCAGGACTTCAAAACATTCTGGAATTCCATCCCTTAATGTGTGTATGAACTGTCACGAAACTATATCTGAGGTTTCTCCGGAAACTGCTACAGAAGAATATTCAAAAGAATTTTACGACGGTGAGATTGCCAAACTATATGATGCTGTGGGTTGGGAGCCTTCAGAAAGAACTTATTCCGGGGAAGAAAAACCGGTGAAATGGGTTCGTATCCATAACCTTCCAGATTTTGCTTATTTCAACCACTCGCAGCACGTATCTGTTGCAGGAGTGTCGTGTCAACATTGTCATGGTCCTATCCAGGAAATGGAAGTTGTTTACCAGGATGCTCCTTTAACTATGGGGTGGTGTATTAACTGTCACCGTGAAACCAATGTTAAAATGCAGGGTAATGAATACTACGAGAAAATACACGAAGAATTATCTAAGAAGTATGGCGTAGAAGAGCTTACAGTAGCTCAAATGGGAGGCCTTGAATGTGCTAAATGTCATTATTAAAATTTTGTTCCCGGATGATCGGGGTTAATTAAGAAGTTAATATTTAGATATATATGTCATCAAACAAAAAATACTGGAAAAGTGTTGAAGAGCTAAATGAAGAAAGCTCTGTTGTTGAGACGCTCAAGCAGAAAGAATTTACAGAAGAAATTCCGGTGAATGAGTTTTTAGGAGATAAAAGTTCCTTAAAAAGTTCAAAAACCTCACGTAGGGATTTCTTGAAGTATGTTGGGTTTAGTACAGCAGCAGCTTCTTTGGCGGCCTGTGAGGGTCCCGTAATCAATTCTATTCCTTATGTGGTGCAACCGGAGCGTATTGTGCCTGGGGTAGCTAATTATTATGCTTCTACCATTGCCGATGGTTTTGATTTTGCCAGTGTATTGGTGAAAACCCGGGAAGGTAGGCCAATTAAAATCGAAAATAATAAACTAGGCGATGTGAGAGCTGCCGGAGGAGCGAGAGTTCATGCTTCGGTGCTGTCTATGTATGATGTGAATAGGGTGAAACGCCCAATGATTGATGGTAGGAATGTTGCCTGGGAAGAGTTTGATAAAGAAGTGGGAAGTGAGCTGGAAAACGTAAACGGCGATGTGGTTTTGCTAACACAAACATTTGCTAGTCCCTCAACTTCCAAATTAATCAATGAATTTTCAGGAAAATTAGGTAATGTTCGCCACGTAGTTTATGATACTATTTCTGAAGATCCTGCTTTAGATGCTTTTGAGTCTAAGTATGGAAAGCGTGCTTTGCCCGATTATGATTTCGCTAAGGCTGAAACTATAGTGAGTGTTGGTGCAGATTTTCTTGCCGATTGGCAGGGAGGTGGTCACGATATCGGTTATGCAGAGAGCAGGATTCCAAAAGACGGGAAGATATCAAGACACGTTCAATTTGAATCGAACCTAACAATTACCGGTGCAAAGGCAGACAAGCGAGTGCTTGCTAAGCCTTCAGACCAAAAGAAAATATTAGTCGCGTTACACGGCTATCTTGTTGGTCGTAATTCTACAAGTGATCTGTCTGGGAAAATTGATGACGCTGTTGTAAAAGCCGCAAGCCAGTTGAGAAAAGCGGGTAGCAATGGTATTTTCGTAACAGGAATCCCGGAAGCCGATGCGCAATTGTTGGCTTTAGAGATTAATGAGGCTATTGGGAGTAAAATTCTTAACAGCGATAATCCCAGGTTGATTAGAAAAGGAAATGCCAGGGAGGTACAGCAGTTGGTTAAAGATATGAACTCCGGTAGTGTTGGTGCTGTTTTAATCGCAGGGGTGAATCCCGCATACAGCTTGCCAAATGCTTCAGAGTTTGTAGAAGGTTTAAAGAATGTGGACTTAAGTTTGTCATTTGCCTTAAAGCATGATGAAACTGCCAAGCTTTGTAAGTATGTAGCAGCAATTCCGCATTATTTAGAGAGTTGGGGCGATGTTCAATTTACACCTAGTAAATTCAGTTTAACCCAACCAACTATTCGTCCATTATTTGATACCAGGCAATTACAGGACTGTTTGTTGAGATGGTCTGGAAATAATACTTCTTATAAAGATTATTTAAAAGAAACCTGGTCTGGGCAACTAGGGAAAGGTTGGTCTAAGGCTTTACACGATGGTGTGTTTGAATCTACCAGCCCTGTTTCAGAAGAAACTACTGGTGCAAGTGCCGTTTCTTTAGATTCAGGTTCTGCCAGAAGGAATCTTTCTAAAGAGACAGAAGGCGGAAATATAGAATTGTCTTTATATACTAAAGTTTCCATGGGTGACGGGCAGCAGTTCAATAACCCGTGGTTGCAGGAAATGCCAGACCCTATCACCCGTACTACCTGGGACAACTATGTGACCATGAGTAGGGTGGATGCTGAAAAATTAGATATTGAGAACTACACGGTCTCAAATGGAGCGCTTAACGGAGGTTATGTGAATATAAAACTTGGGGATGTTAGCGTTAATAATGTACCTGTGATTATTCAGCCGGGTCAGGCTGCCGGTTCTATAGGATTGGCTCTTGGTTACGGTAAGAAAGAGGCTGTGCAGGAAGAAATGAGAGTTGGTGTAAACGCCTTCCCTCTGTACAAGGATTTTAAGACCTTTCAAAATGTAAGTATTGAAAAAGCTTCAGGTTCTCACGAGTTTGCTTGTGTGCAATTACAAAGCACAATGGCTGCACGTGACGATATTATTAAAGAAACTACTTTAGAAGAATATCGCAATGAGCCTAAAGAGCACTGGAACCATATGCCAGAGGTTGAATATAACCATGAGGAAGTTCCTGTGAGTAGCGATAAAGCAGATATTTGGAATGCTTTTGATAGGGATATTGGACATCACTTTAATCTTTCTATAGACTTAAATGCTTGTACCGCTTGTGGTGCTTGTGTTATAGCCTGTCATTCTGAAAATAATGTACCCGTAGTTGGGAAAGATGAAGTAAGGAAGTTTAGAGATATGCACTGGTTGCGTATTGATAGATATTATTCGTCTGGTGATACTTTTAAAGAAGATCCCAAAACCCTGGAAGAACTACCTGCTTTCGATACTTATGATGTGATAGAGAACCCGCAGGATGAAAATCCAGAGGTAGCTTTCCAACCGGTAATGTGCCAGCACTGTAATCACGCACCTTGTGAGACGGTGTGTCCTGTTGCTGCTACTTCTCACGGACGCCAGGGACAAAATCAAATGATTTATAACCGTTGTGTAGGTACAAGATATTGTGCAAACAACTGTCCTTATAAAGTACGTCGTTTCAACTGGTTTAACTATGCTGAAAACGAGGAGTTCGATTACAATATGAACAACGATCTTGGTAGAATGGTGATTAACCCAGATGTTACTGTGCGTTCCAGAGGGGTAATGGAGAAATGTTCTATGTGTATTCAAATGACTCAAAAAACTATTCTCGATGCTAAACGTGAAGGCAGGGAAGTGGAAGATGGTGAATTCCAAACAGCTTGTTCTGCAGCTTGTGATAAAGGAGCTATCAAATTTGGGGATATCAATAATAAAGATGCTGAAATAGTAAAACTGAAGGAAGATGATAGGAGTTACCATCTCCTGGAAAGCTTGGGTACGCAGCCTAACGTGGTGTATCAGGTTTTGATAAAGAATACTTCAGAAGCATAAAAATTAGAATTAAAAATTAATTAGTAAATAAATAATATGTCGTCACATTACGAAGCGCCTATTAGAGAGCCTCTTGTTATCGGGGATAAATCGTATCACGATGTAAGCAATGACGTTGCTGCTCCAGTAGAAGGAAGGGCCAACAAATCCTGGTGGATCGTTTTTTCTATCGCCCTGGTAGCATTTTTATGGGGTTTAGGTTGTATTATATACACGGTTTCTACCGGAATTGGGGTTTGGGGATTAAATAAAACCATTGGCTGGGCCTGGGACATTACCAACTTTGTTTGGTGGGTAGGTATTGGTCACGCCGGTACACTTATTTCTGCTGTATTGTTATTGTTCCGTCAAAAATGGAGAATGGCTATTAACCGTTCGGCAGAAGCCATGACGATTTTTGCAGTTTTTCAAGCAGGATTATTCCCTATTATTCACATGGGACGTCCCTGGTTAGCTTACTGGGTACTGCCTATTCCAAACCAGTTTGGCTCCTTATGGGTGAACTTTAACTCGCCTTTGCTTTGGGACGTTTTCGCAATTTCTACTTACCTTTCTGTTTCTCTTGTTTTCTGGTGGACAGGATTGTTGCCAGATTTCGCAATGATTAGAGATAGGGCGAAGACCCCTTTTCAGAAGAAAATATACGGAATTTTAAGTTTTGGATGGAGTGGTAGAGTAAAGGACTGGCAGCGTTTCGAAGAAGTGTCTTTGGTGCTTGCTGGTTTAGCAACTCCTTTGGTACTTTCTGTACACACTATTGTATCTTTTGACTTTGCGACATCGGTAGTGCCGGGATGGCACAGTACCATTTTTCCTCCTTACTTCGTGGCAGGTGCTATTTTCTCTGGTTTTGCTATGGTGCAAACGCTTCTTATTATTATGAGAAAAGTTGTTCACCTGGAAAATTATATTACCGTACTTCATATTGAATATATGAATAAGGTGATTCTGCTTACAGGGGGAATTGTAACAGTGGCATATATTACAGAGTATTTCATAGCCTGGTATTCAGGTACCTCTTATGAGAATTATGTTTATTTATCGTTTGGAGCTGCAACCGGACCTTATTGGTGGGCATTCTGGGCGTTAATCATTTGTAACTTTGTGGTGCCGCTCACTCTTTGGGTGAAATCCCTTAGAAGAAATATTATGTGGACCTTTGTGGTAGCGGCAATTATTAATGTTGGGATGTGGTTTGAGCGTTTTAATATTATTGTGGTAGATCTTAGTAAAGGTAGAACACCATCTGGATGGGCTATGTTCTCTCCAACCTATGTTGACATTGGTGTTTTTATTGGAACTATAGGATTTTTCTTTGTATTGTTCTTGCTTTATGCACGTACCTTCCCGGTAATTGCACAGGCAGAGGTGAAAACAATTTTGAAATCCTCGGGTGAGAAATATAAAAAATTAAGAGCTAAGCACGGGGATGATGTAAGTCACGTAGACCCAGAAGTATCTGGAGCCGAGCCTGCTTCAAACATCAATGAAAGTACTACAGAACAATTTGATGAAGAAAATGAACACGAAGATACTGTAAATGCCGATGCATTAAATTTAACCGAAATTCAAAAAGATAGGTTAGATGATATGCTGCAAAGAGTAGGAACTTATAATCCGGAGACGGAGACCGCAGATGAGCTTACAAAACTAACGAGCGTAGGTCCATTATTACAGCAACGTTTACACCAGGTAGGGATTTATAGATTTAACCAGGTAAGTAAACTTACTAAAACCGACTTCGAGTTATTGAGTGAAGTGATAGAGCGTTTCCCGGATGCCGATAAGAGGGAAGATTGGGTATCGCAGGCAACAAAACTTAAAAAAAGTAATTAAGATGGCTTCAAAATTTATACATGCTATTTACTCAGATGACGATTTGCTAATGCAAGCAGTAAAGCAAATTCGTGATAAGCGTTACCATATTGGAGAGGTCTATACACCTTTTCCAGTACACGGCCTGGACAAATTAATGGGACTGGAGCCTACAAGGTTGGCAATTTGTTCTTTCTTATATGGATTAGCAGGGCTTGCCGTAGCAACGTGGATGATGAACTTTATGATGATTGAAGACTGGCCCCAGGATATTGGAGGTAAACCAAGTTTCAGTTTTATTCAAAATATGCCGGCATTTATACCAATTATGTTTGAATTAACCGTATTTTTTGCGGCTCACTTAATGGTAATTACTTTTTATATGAGAAGTAAATTATGGCCTTTTAGAAAAGCAGAAAATCCCGATTTAAGGACTACCGACGATCGTTTTTTAGTAGAATTGGATGCTACAAATCATAATGTAGAAGATCTTACAAAGTTTCTATATGATACCGGTGCTACCGAAATTAAATTAATTGAAAATTAATGGACCTAATGAGAAGTTTATTTTATAAATCACTAGTTGTTATTCTTCTGGCAGGCTTTTTAGTATCCTGTGCGGGTAAAGATAAACCTAACTATCAGTACTTTCCAGATATGTACAAGCCAGTGGGGTATGAAACCTATGGGGAATATGACATATTTGTAAACCAACAGGAGGCCAAGCTTCCCGTAGAAGGTACAGTGCCACGAGGATGGATGCCTTATGATTATCCAGATACACCAGAGGGAAGGGCAGATGCTAAAGCAAATTTAGAAAACCCTTTACCACGCACCGAAGAGAACTTGATTGAAGGTAAAGCGCTTTATACTATTTATTGTGCGGTTTGTCACGGTGATAATGGAGAAGGTAAAGGAATTTTAGTAGAACGTGAAAAGATATTGGGGGTGCCTTCCTATGATGATGCTGGCCGTGCTATAACCCAGGGCAGTGTTTACCACGCTATGTACTATGGTTTAAACACTATGGGATCTTATGCAGTGCAAACCGATGAGAAGGAACGTTGGCAAATAGCTCATTATGTAATGAAATTGAAAAACGAGCTGGAAGGTGGAGAAGAAATGGCTTTTGAAGAAGTTGATGAAGATGCGATGCCAAATAAAACTTCGGCAGGAGTGATGAGAGCACAGCAGCACATGGAATCAAACCAGGCTACTCAACCCGAAACGAGTACTACTAATAATTAAGTTGAAGAATAAGCATTAATAACTAAGCGTTAATATGTATATGTTATCTAGTAAAATAAAATTAACTGCAATCATTCTTATGGTTGTAGGTCTTATTGGCCTTGTGTATGGTTTTTTAGCTGCACCAGACAATGTGGAGGAAGTAAAAGAAATGATGGCTGCTGAAGAGCATCACGATGGTTCCCATGCAGCAGTTTCTAACGAATCAACTGCGCAAATGCAGGCAACCGAAGATGCTTCACATAATACGGCTAATGCTGAAGCCACGGGAGCAGGAGAAGGTGATCATGGAGATTCGCATTATGAGCATTTATTGCATCAATTGCAAAGCAAACCCTGGTCTGCGATTTATGTTTCTGCGTTTTTCTTTTTTATGATTGCGTTGGGTACCTTAGTCTTCTACGCAATTCAAATTGCAGCCCAGGCGGGGTGGTCCCCGGTGTTGTTTAGGGTTATGGAAGGTATAACCGCATATTTATTACCGGGTTCTATAATCGTGGTATTAATTGTGGTTTTTGCCGGAACTCACTTTTTCCCCTGGCAAAATGAAGAATTGGTAGCTAAAGATAAGATTTTGCAGTTAAAAGCGGGATATTTAAACTTACCATTTTTTATAATTCGCGCAATTATTTATTTAATAGGTTGGAATGTTTACAGATATTTTGCGAGAAAATATTCTGTAGAACAATCTAATGCAGCAGTTAATGATTATAGACCTTACAAGAAAAGCTTTAAAGCAGCAGTATTCTTTTTGATATTCTTTATTCTTACTGAAATGACGATGGCCTGGGACTGGTTTATGAGTATGAACCCTCATTGGTATAGTACGCTTTTCCCATGGTATGTTTTCTCTACTATGTTTGTTTCAGCAATTACCGTTATCGCTATAGTTACTGTATTTTTGAAGAGGGCAGGATATGTTACTTTTATTAACGATAGTCATATACACGATCTTGCGAAATATATGTTCGCTTTTAGTATATTTTGGGCCTATCTTTGGTTTAGCCAATTTATGTTAATTTGGTATGCCAATATTCCAGAAGAGGTGACTTATTTTATTATGAGAATTGAAGAATACAATTTGTTGTTCTTTGGGATGTTAGTTCTTAATTTTGTATTCCCTATTTTACTTTTAATGAATAGTGACTTTAAGAGAATCCCACATTTTGTAGTAGGCGTAGGAATAATAATCCTAATAGGTCATTATATCGATGTCTATCTATTGGTTATGCCTTCAACGATAGGACCAAATTGGTTTTTTGGCATTCCAGAAATTGGAAGTTTATTATTCTTCCTGGGATTATTTATTTTTGTTGTGGGTGCCGGCCTTGGTAAAGAGTCGCTTTATCCAAAAGGAAATCCATTTCTTAAAGAAAGTGAGAACTATCATTATTAATTTTAATTTAGATTATTAAAGAAGAAAGTATAAAATGACTGTATTTTTAGTAATAATAATATTAGCCCTTCTTGCCGTTACTGGATGGCAAATGTCTAAGATTTTTGACCTTTCCAGGGGTCCGGGTGCAGATTCTTCGCCTATTGCGAATGATAAGGACAATAGACAACAAGCTCAAATAACCTTAGCTTTTATGGTTTTCCTTTACCTGGGGATGGCTTATAGTTTTTGGCACTGGAGTAAACTGTATCTTCCAGAAGCGGCTTCAGAGCACGGGAACGAGATAGATACTTTAATGTTTATTTCCATTGGAATTATAATGACGGTTCAGGTAATTACCCAGGCCTTATTGCACTGGTTCGTTTATAAATATCAAGGGAGAAAAGGTAAAAAAGCTTTGTTTTTTGCAGATAATGATAAACTGGAGTTTATCTGGACAATTATTCCGGTAATTACTTTAGCGGGTTTAATTATCTATGGTCTGTTTACCTGGAGCGATATAATGAACATTAGTGAAGAAGATGATCCTATTATTATTGAAGTGTATGCCAAACAATTTAGCTGGGAGGCGAGATATGCTGGAGGAGATAATACACTAGGGGAAGCGAATGTTCGGTTTATAGAGGGTATTAATACCGTGGGTGTAAACGAAAATGATCCTTATGCATCTGATGATAAAATTACATCAGAACTACATTTGCCTGTAGGTCAAAAAGTTTTGTTTAAATTTAGATCACAGGATGTATTGCACTCGGCTTACTTTCCACACTTTAGGGCACAGATGAACGTAGTACCGGGAATGGTAACTCAGTTTGCCTTTACCCCAGATATTACTACCGAAGAAATGCGAAATAGCGATTATATGGTTGATAAGGTTAGTACCATTAACGATATACGTAAAGAGAACAGTGAAGCACTTATGGCAAAGGGCGAAGCGCCATTAGATTCGTATGAATTCGATTATTTCCTACTTTGTAATAAGATTTGTGGAGAAGCTCACTATAATATGCAAATGAAGATTGTAGTAGAGACCGAAGAGGAGTATAATGCATGGTTAAGCGAACAGGAGACGTTTGCTGAAACTATGGAGAAATAATTTAACAACAATAAAGAATATACTTTTAAGATATGTCAGCATTAGCAACAGCAGCAGCTCAAGATCATCACGAAGATCATGGACATCATCATAAGCAAACGTTTATTACTAAATATATTTTTAGTACAGATCATAAAATGATCTCAAAGCAGTACCTCATTACCGGTATATTAATGGGTATTGTGGGTATTATGATGTCGGTTTTATTTAGAATGCAAATCGCCTGGCCAGAAGAGTCTTTCGCGATTTTTAATTTGCTCTTAGGAGATAAATGGGCACCAGATGGAGTTATGACTCCTGCGATGTACCTCTCTTTAGTAACCATTCACGGTACTATAATGGTATTCTTTGTACTTACCGCAGGTTTAAGTGGTACCTTTAGTAACCTGCTTATACCGTTGCAAATTGGGGCCAGGGATATGGCTTCGGGCTTTATGAACATGCTTTCTTATTGGCTGTTCTTTATTTCTACAATAATAATGCTTAGTTCTCTTTTTATAGAATCTGGGCCTGCCAATGCCGGATGGACAATTTACCCGCCGCTTAGTGCCTTGCCACAAGCAATTGGAGGCTCTGGCATGGGAATGACGCTTTGGTTGATTTCTATGGCAATCTTTATTGCTTCGCAGTTATTAGCTGGAATAAATTATATCGTTACCGTAATTAACTTAAGAACAAAAGGAATGTCCATGATGAGATTACCACTCACCGTATGGGCGCTGTTTGTTACTGCTATTGTAGGTTTGGTTTCTTTCCCAGTATTATTATCTGCAGCTCTACTGCTAATTATGGATAGGAGTTTTGGAACTTCTTTCTTTTTAAGTGATATTTATCTTCAGGGCGAAGTATTAAATCATCAGGGTGGTTCACCGGTACTTTTTGAACACCTGTTCTGGTTCCTGGGACACCCCGAAGTTTATATTGTGATTTTACCTGCGATGGGCTTGGTTTCAGAAATAATGGCTACCAACTCTCGTAAGCCAATTTTTGGTTATAGAGCGATGGTTGCTTCTCTTTTAGCAATTGCTTTTCTTTCAACCATTGTTTGGGGTCACCATATGTTCGTTTCTGGGATGAATCCTTTCCTTGGTTCCGTATTTACCTTTACCACTTTATTGATTGCGATTCCATCTGCGGTAAAAGCTTTTAACTGGATTACAACTTTATGGAAAGGAAACCTGCAAATGAACCCTGCGATGCTGTTTTCCATAGGTTTTGTATCTACTTTTATTACTGGAGGTTTAACAGGTATTATCCTTGGGGATTCCACTTTAGATATTAACGTTCACGATACCTATTTCGTTATCGCCCACTTCCACCTGGTGATGGGAATTTCGGCGCTTTATGGGGCTATAGCGGGAGTTTACCACTGGTTCCCGAAGATGTTTGGTAGAATGATGAATAAAAATATGGGTTACATACACTTCTGGGTAACAGCGGTAGGTGCTTATGGGGTTTTCTTCCCTATGCACTTTGTTGGACTGGCCGGTCTGCCAAGACGTTATTACACCAACACGGCATTTCCCTATTTTGACGATTTAGCTGACGTTAACGTAATTATTACAGTTTCAGCAATAATTACAGCGGCTATCCAGGTTGTATTTTTATATAATTTCTTTGTGTCTATTTTCTACGGAAAAAAAGCAACACAAAACCCCTGGAAGGCTACGACTTTAGAGTGGACTACCCCGGTAGCACATATACACGGCAACTGGCCTGGTCCGGTACCGGTTGTTTATCGTTGGTCTTACGATTACAGTAAGATGAATGAAAAAGGAACCGATTACGTAGTCCCAGGGCAGGATTTTGTACCGCAAAACGTACCGCTCCAGGAACACGAAGAAGAATTGAATCACTAAAATACTAGTGAACAACTAAAACCTCTTCCAACACGAAGAGGTTTTTTGTTTGTAATTTTGTGTATATTTTATCGTTATTAATGATCCATCATTAATTTTCCTTCTTTTGCCTATCTTTACAGGTGTTTTAGTTATATAAAAAACAAAACTTATGAATGAAAACCTCGATCCCACCGGCGAGAATTTTACGCCAGAAGAAGTAGATATCGAAAGGGCATTACGCCCCTTAAGTTTTGATGATTTTGCGGGACAGGATCAAGTGTTGGAAAATCTAAAGGTTTTTGTACAAGCTGCCAACCAACGGGAAGAAGCCTTAGACCATACCCTTTTTCACGGCCCTCCCGGGCTTGGGAAAACTACCCTGGCGCATATTCTAGCTAATGAACTTGGGGTTGGGATAAAGATAACCTCCGGGCCGGTGTTAGATAAACCCGGCGATCTTGCCGGTTTACTTACCAACCTGGAAGAAAGGGATATTTTGTTTATAGACGAAATTCACAGGCTTAGCCCGGTGGTAGAAGAATACCTTTATTCGGCTATGGAAGATTATCGTATCGACATTATGATAGAAAGTGGTCCTAATGCAAGAACGGTTCAAATTAATCTAAATCCATTTACTCTTATCGGTGCTACAACCCGTTCAGGTTTGCTAACTGCTCCTATGCGAGCGCGTTTTGGTATTTCCAGTAGGTTGCAATATTACACTACCGAATTACTTTCAGACATTGTACAGCGAAGTTCAGATATTCTTAGGGTGCCAATTGGTTTAGATGCCGCCATAGAAATTGCGGGTAGAAGTCGTGGTACGCCAAGGATTGCCAATGCGTTATTACGGCGGGTTCGGGATTTTGCCCAAATAAAAGGAAATGGAAAAATAGACCTCGAAATTGCTAAATATGGTTTAAAAGCCCTCAATGTAGATGCGCACGGCTTAGATGAAATGGATAATAAAATTTTAGAAACCATAATTGATAAATTTAAAGGTGGTCCCGTAGGAATTACCACGCTATCTACCGCGGTAAGTGAAAGTGCTGAAACTATTGAAGAAGTGTATGAGCCTTTTTTAATTCAGCAGGGTTTTATTTACAGAACTCCGCGTGGTCGTGAAGTTACGGAAGCGGCTTATAAGCATTTGGGGCGGGTAAAAGGAAATACCCAGGGGGGATTATTTTAAAAAGCTCCTCTTAACCTCCAGTATGGGAAGGAATAAAATATTTTGAATTATGAGCATCCCCACAGTTTCCACCTTCGGTTTTCTTAAAAATGCCAATAGGATCCTTAAAAATCCGTTGCCGTTTCATCACGAGAATTTTATGAAATACGGTGATATTTTTCAAGTGCACCTTGGCTTTGGCAAAAAGATCATCTTTACCCGGGATGCAGAACTTGCCGAATATGTACTTCAGAAAAATCAAAAAAATTATCAGAAATCCGAAATTCAAACCCGGCATTTGGCTAAATATGTAGGTCACGGGCTGTTAACTGCGCAAGGGGCACATTGGGCTAAACAGCGAAAACTTATTCAGCCGGCTTTTCATAAATCATACCTTTCCGGTTTAATGGATACCATTCAAAAAGCCATAGACATTGAGATAGATCGAATTCAGCCAAACCAGAAAATAGATGTTTTTCCAATATTTAACGACTTGGCATTTCAAACGGTGGTTAAATCCTTGTTTAGCAGTGCGGCAAACAAGAAGGAAATAAACCGACTGCAATATATAACCGAAGCCGCACAAAAGATGTTGGTTAAAGAATTGCGCCAGCCTTTTAAGCGTTGGTGGTTTTATTTAGGCGGAAGCATAAAAACGCATCTCAAACTTACCCGCGAGGCCAGGGATATTTTAGCAAATATGGTAGCAGAGCGAAAACAAACCGGAAAAAAGCACGACGATTTGCTCGATATGCTCCTGGAAGCGCGCTATGAAGATGGCAAGCCTATGGAACAAAAGCAGCTTATAGATGAAATTCTTATTCTCTTTACTGCCGGCCACGAAACTACTTCTAATGCACTTACTTTTACCTGCCAGTTATTGGCGCAACATCCCGAATATCAAATAAGAATTTTGGAAGAAGTTAATGCTGCCAAAAAACAAGATTTGGAGCCTATGGAGTTTGTGATGTCCTGTAGCTTCTCCCAACAAGTGATTGAGGAATCTATGAGGTTGTACCCGCCGGCCTATTTTATAGACCGGGTAAATGTTGAACCCGATGAATTTAAAGGCATTAGTTTTCCGAAGAATTCGAGTATCTTGATGTCCTGCTTTGAAATTCATCGTCATAAAGATTATTGGAAAGATCCAGAAAAATTTGATCCAAATAGGTTCTCCGGAAAAGAAAATCACTCGTCCAATTATTTTCCTTTTGGTGCCGGTCCCAGGAAATGTATAGGAAATAATTTTGCTATGTTTGAAATGATCCTCACTATTGCAGAAGTGATTAGCAGGTTTCAAATTGAAATAAAATCTGATGCTATTCAGTTAAAACCACTCATTACCCTGAAGCCTAAAAACGCTTTTTTAAAGTTTATACCACGTTAATTTTGTACGAAAACAAGGCCAAATACACCAACCTTATTAAAACCGAAGCGAAACGTCTCGGGTTTTTGTCTTGTGGAATTTCTAAAGCAGAATTTTTGGAAGAGGAAGCACCCAGGCTGGAAGCTTATTTAAATAAAAACTGGCAGGGCGAAATGCATTATCTCGAGAATTACTTCGATAAGCGTTTAGATCCCACCAAATTGGTGCCCGGTTCTAAGAGTGTAATATCATTGTTGCTCAATTATTATCCGCAAGAAAAACAACGGGAAGATACTTATCAAGTAAGTAAATATGCTTACGGTCGCGACTACCATTTTGTGATAAAAGACAAGCTGAAAGACTTGCTTAATACCATGCGAGATGAAATTGGGGATATAGAAGGTCGCGCTTTTGTAGATTCGGCTCCGGTTTTGGATAAAGCCTGGGCAGCAAGAAGCGGGCTCGGCTGGATAGGGAAGCATTCTAACCTGCTTTCTAAACAAACCGGTTCCTTTTATTTTATTGCCGAACTCATTGTAGATCTAGATTTGGAATATGACACCCCGGTGACCGATCACTGCGGAAGCTGTACCGCCTGCATCGATGCCTGTCCTACAGATGCCATTGTAGAGCCTTATAAAGTAGATGGTAGCAGGTGTATTTCTTACTTTACCATAGAATTAAAAGACGAATTGCCTAATTCTTATAAAAATCAGTTTGAAGACTGGATGTTTGGTTGTGATATTTGCCAGGATGTATGTCCTTGGAACCGCTTCTCCAAACCACATAACGAACCTTTATTTAACCCACATCCCGAATTACTGGAGAAAGACCGAAAGGGATGGGAGGAACTTACCCGCGAAACTTTTAATGAAATCTTTAGAAAATCAGCCGTAAAGCGTACTAAATTCCAGGGCTTAAGGCGAAATATCGACTTTTTAAAAGATTAGCTGTAATAAATTTACTTTTCTGTCACTAAACAGATAAAAGGAGCTTTGAGTAAAGATTTCTATACGCAGTTTATTTTACCCTATGCAGGCATCATCATTAAAATTTGCCGCGCCTATACCGACACCGAAGAAGATTTTCAAGATTATTATCAGGAGATTTGCCTTCAATTATGGAAAGGTAGGGATAATTTTAAAGGCAATTCCAAATGGTCCACCTGGGTTTACCGTGTTTCGCTAAACGTATGCCTTTCGCTGCTTAGAACGGATAAAAAAGTTTCAAAAAATAGTGTAGAACTGCCCGAGGTTGAAGGAAGCTTGCAGCCAGATGCAAATCCTTTTACCAATGAATCTTTACAATTGCTGTATCAAGCCATAAAGCAATTACCCGATCTGGATAGAGCAATAATCCTGCTTTATCTGGAAGAAAATTCTTATCGGGAAATTGCTGAAATAATGGGACTTTCAGCAAATAATATTGGAGTGAAAATTACGCGAATTAAGAAAAAACTAAAAGAACTACTTGATGGAAAGATCTATTGAAAATATTTGGAAAGAGGGATTTCAAGCTGAAGAAAAGTTGTCAGCGCCGGTAATATCCAATCTGTATAAAAGAAAATCTAAATTGGTAATTCAGCAAATCAAAAACAGGTCAAAAAAGGATAATCTTAGTTTGATTCCTGTTGCGCTCATTATGTTTGGAGTTCTTGCTTTTATAGGAAAGGCTTTGTTAGGGTTATATGTGGTGGTTCTAATTTCCGCTTTATTTTTTCTGAATAAAAAAACACTAAAAAACCTGGAAGCTATCGATATTAAGACCAATACTTACGAGTATTTGATAACCTACCGGAATCAAATTAAAAATATCACTACCAAAACTACCTGGCTTTTGGGAATAGGTCTGCCCATAGCTATCATTCCTGCTTACTGGATATTTTTTGATGGAACTAAAGTCATGACCAATTTTAAAGAACTTGCTTTGGGGATAGAAATCCTTATTGTTGTGGGAATGACCCTGGTTTTGTTGCTGCTTGGTGTTCTAAGTTATCGTCTTAGTACACGTATGATGTATGCGAGACTCCTTGAAAGATTGGAAAGTACTATTGAAGATATGGAAGAATTGATGAAAAATAGCTTTGGAAAATAATTGGAATTGAATTTTTGCTGTGTATATTGGTTATAAAGTAATTTGAAATTATATACAGGAAAAAAGTAAAGCTTCCTACCTTTGTAAAGAAGCCGAAAAAAATAGAATATGAGCAATAATCCGAGAAAGAGAAGAGAAGCCTTGGTTTACCACGCAAAGCCAAAACCGGGAAAAATTGAGGTGAAACCAACAAAAAAATATGCCACCCAAAGGGATCTTTCCCTGGCTTATTCCCCAGGTGTTGCAGATCCCTGCCTGGAGATTGAAAAGGATAAAGAAAATGCTTATAAATATACCACTAAGGGAAACCTTGTGGCGGTAATTTCTAACGGAACTGCTGTGCTGGGACTGGGCGATATTGGTCCAGAAGCTTCCAAACCGGTAATGGAAGGAAAAGGTTTACTCTTTAAAATTTTCGCCGATATAGATGTTTTTGATATTGAAGTAGATACTAAAGATGTCGAGAAGTTTATAGACACGGTAAAAAATATTGCTCCAACTTTTGGAGGCATTAATCTTGAGGATATTAAAGCTCCGGAAGCTTTTGAAATTGAACAACGCCTTAAAGAAGAGTTGGATATTCCGGTGATGCATGACGATCAACACGGCACAGCCATAATTTCTGCAGCAGCTTTATTAAATGCTTTGGAAATTGCCAAAAAGAAGATTGAAAAAGCAAAAATTGTGATAAGCGGGGCAGGTGCAGCTGCAGTTTCCTGTACAAAACTGTATAAAGCTTTTGGAGCAAAAGAAGAGAATATTGTGATGCTAGATAGCAAGGGTGTGATTAGAAAAGACCGTCCTAATCTTTCTGAACAGAAAAGTGAATTTGCAACTTCCCGAAAAATAGACACCCTTGAAGAAGCCATGAAAAACGCCGATGTTTTTGTGGGGCTTTCTATTGCCGATATTGTTTCGCCAAAAATGCTAAAGAGTATGGCAAAACGACCAATAGTATTTGCCATGGCCAATCCTAACCCAGAGATCGATTATCAACTCGCCATGGATACCCGCAAAGATATTATTATGGCCACCGGGAGAAGTGATTACCCTAACCAGGTGAATAATGTACTGGGGTTCCCATTTATTTTTCGTGGTGCTTTAGATGTTAGGGCTACCAAAATTAACGAAGAGATGAAAATGGCAGCGGTAAAAGCGCTTGCTGCATTGGCAAAAGAAGCAGTACCAGAGCAGGTAAATGTTGCCTATGGGGAAACCAGGCTTAATTTTGGTGCAGATTATATAATTCCAAAGCCTTTTGATCCCCGGTTAATTGCGAAAGTGCCACCGGCTGTAGCGCAGGCTGCTATGGATAGTGGCGTAGCGAGACAACCAATCACAGATTGGGAGAAATATGAGGATGAACTCTTAGAGCGTATGGGTAGTGATAATAAGATTACCCGTTTGTTGTTAAACCGGGCAAAACTTAATCCCAAGCGAATCGTGTTTGCCGAAGCAGATCATTTAGATGTACTCAAAGCGGCGCAAATAGCATCAGATGAGGGGATTGCTGTCCCTATCTTACTTGGTCGTCGCGAGGTAATTAAAGAATTGATGGCCGAAATAGATTTCACTGAAGATGTGAAAATTATAGATCCCAAATCTGATGAAGAAGAAAAGCATAGAAAAGCTTATGCCCAGGTATATTGGAAAACCAGGAATCGTAGTGGAGTAACGCTTTATGATGCCGAAAAATTAATGCGGGAGCGCAACTATTTTGCCGCCATGATGGTAAATGAAGGGGATGCCGACGGATTGCTTTCCGGTTATTCCCGTGCATATCCTACTGTAATAAAACCTATGTTAGAACTTATTGGAATGGCAAGGGGAATTAATAGGGTTGCAGCTACTAATATTATGAACACTTCGCGGGGACCGCTATTTATTAGCGATACTTCAATAAATATAGATCCACCTGCAAAAGATCTTGCTAAAATTGCTCAAATGACAGCCAAAACGGTTAAATTATTTGGAATAGAACCAGTAGTGGCAATGATTTCTTATGCCAATTTTGGTTCTTCAGACGATCCACGCGCGACCAAAGTAAAAGATGCCGTTTCTTATTTACATCGTATGTGCCCAGATTTAAATGTTGATGGAGAATTGCAAAGTGACTTTGCATTAAATAAAGAAATGTTGCAAAGTAAATTTCCTTTCTCTAAGCTAGCCGGGAGAAAAGTAAATACATTAATCTATCCAAACCTGGATTCAGCAAACAGTACGTATAAGCTTATAAAAGAGTTGAATGATGTAGATTCTATCGGGCCTATTCTAATGGGTATGCGTAAACCGGCACATATTCTTCAACTTGGTGCGAGCGTTGAAGAAATTGTAAATATGACCGCGGTAACGGTAGTAGATGCTCAGGAAAAGCAGAAGCGGGCTAAATAAGATTTGAGCTTGTTTATACCAATTTAACTTTGTAAAGTCGCAAATAAAGCGAAGTTGCTTTTTTGTTCTATGACGCTGCGATTGGTTTGCATAGCCATAGCTATGGAAATTATGAGCAAGGAAATAGAGCAGAAAATGAACGAGCTTTAATGCGTCATTATAGCGTTAAATTGGTATTAAGCCCAAAACTAATTTTGGGCTTAAACATTCGCTTAAATTGCCTCAATTCTATAAAAAAATATACGAGAACGCTACAAACCGATATATTAACGACTTAGCTTAGTATATTTCATTACATTTGAAGTCTTAAGTTACAATTTTATGATTCATCATCTAAAGGGTCAATTAGTTGAGAAAAACCCTACCTATGTAGTCATTTCTTGCGGTGGAGTTGGGTATATGGTAAATATTTCCCTTCACACTTTTTCATTACTTCCAGATGCAGAGGATATTACGCTTTATACCCATTTACAGATTAAGGAGGATGCGCATACCTTGTATGGTTTTTTCCAGAAATCTGAGAGGGAAATTTTCAGATTATTAATTTCTGTTTCAGGGGTGGGAACCAGCACTGCGAGAACCATGCTTTCTTCCTTAGAACCCAACCAGGTAAAGGAAGCTATTGCACACGAAGATGTTGCTACGATAAAAAGTGTAAAAGGAATTGGTGCCAAAACAGCCCAGCGGGTAATTTTAGATCTAAAGGATAAGATTTTAAAAGTATATGGGGAAGATGAGATTTTTGTTCCTCAAGACAATACAATTAAAGAAGAAGCGTTATCTGCATTAGAGACTTTGGGTTTTGCCAGCAAGCAAGCGACCCGGGTGGTAGATAAGATTGTTAAAGATTCGGTAAATCCTTCCGTAGAATCTATTATAAAACAGGCGCTTAAAAACTTGTAAGACTTTGAGGCAAAATTACCTGAAATTGTCAACTTCGGTTAGGCTCACCTTGTTGTTTTCTTTGATGCTTTCATTGAGTTCTACAGCACAGGAGACTCCGCAAGATACTACACAAACCGGCTATGAGTTGGGAGAAATTTCTTTGCCAGATTCACAATTAATTTCCTCTAAGTACGAATACGACCCTGTTCTAAACCGCTATATATATCGCGAGAAACTTGGGGATTTAGATCTAACTATTCCACTAATTTTAACGCCAAAACAATATGAAGATCTCGTCATGGAAGAATCTATGCGGGATTATTTTAAGTTAAAAACCGATGCGCTGGAAGGTAGAAAAGAAGGCGCAGATGAAATTCAACGGGAT
The DNA here is from genome assembly GCF_900129445.1 of Salegentibacter echinorum. Taxonomy (GTDB): domain Bacteria; phylum Bacteroidota; class Bacteroidia; order Flavobacteriales; family Flavobacteriaceae; genus Salegentibacter; species Salegentibacter echinorum. The sequence continues at coordinate 62,448 of NZ_FQVT01000005.1, read as the reverse complement.
TTATTACCAGATTTTTATGTAAATAATGACTTCTTTCAAAGCATTTTTGGAGGGACAGAAATTAATATTGTTCCGCAGGGATCTGTAGAAATGGACCTTGGTTTACTTTATACCAAACAGGATAATCCCGCTTATTCTCCAAAAAACAGGAGTAACCTTACTTTCGATTTCGATCAGCGTATCAGTTTGAGTTTGCTGGGAAGGGTTGGAAAACGACTTCAGATTACCGCAAACTATGATACCGAATCTACTTTCGATTTTCAGAATCAATTAAAACTGGAATACACGCCCACCGAAGATGATATAATTAGAAAAATTGAAGTAGGGAACGTAAATATGCCGCTAAATAATGCCTTAATGCAGGGGGCTCAAAGTTTGTTTGGTTTTAAAACCGAATTGCAATTTGGGAAAACCCGCATCACCGGAGTTTTTTCTGAACAAAAATCAGAACGAAGAACGGTGAATGTGGAAGGTGGTTCTACGGTTGAAGATTTTGAACGTTTTGCTTTAGATTACGATCAGGACCGTCACTTCTTTCTGGCACATTATTTTAGGGATCATTATGATGAAGCGCTAAAAGATTATCCTTTTATAAACTCCAATATTCAAATAAAACGGGTGCAGGTATGGGTAACTAATCGCACGAATAATGTGCAAAACCTTACCGATACCAGGAATATTGTGGGGATTCAGGATTTGGGGGAAGCAAATGCCGAAGGAAATATAGGGCTAAAAAATGTTCCTGCCGGATTTTTTAATGAACCTGCCGGTGCTTTTCCAGATAATGCGAATAACGATTTTAACCCTTTTGGAATTACCGGTAGTGCGCAATCTGTACTAACCCCGGCGATTAGGGATGTAGCCACCGTAGAAAATGGTTTTGGCGGAGTGCAGGTTTCTGAAGGGCTGGATTATGTGAAGTTGGAAAATGCGCGGCAACTGCAACCCAACGAATATAACCTAAATTCAGAATTGGGTTATATTTCATTAAACCAGCGATTAAGTAATGACGAGATTTTGGCGGTTGCCTTTCAATATACCGTAAACGGAAAAGTTTACCAGGTAGGAGAGTTTGCGAATGACGGTGTAAATGCCACCGGGGATGCTAATCCAACTCCCAATCCAGGACAGGATCCCAACACCAATCTAAGGGTAAACAAAAACCTGGTGGTGAAAATGCTAAAAAGTACCATCACCAATGTAGAGGAACCGGTGTGGGACCTTATGATGAAAAACATCTATAATCTTGGCGCTTATCAATTAGAGCGGGAAGATTTTAGAATGAATATTCTATATACAGATCCGCAGCCCTTAAATTACATTAAACCGACTAACGATGGTGCTGTGCCGCTTCCGGAAGACGTAGCCGAAACTCCGTTGCTTCGTGTTTTTAACCTGGATAATTTAAATACCAATAACGATCCTATAAACGGTGGGGACGGTTTTTTCGATTTTGTACCCGGTTTGACCATTGATCCCGAAAATGGGAATATAATTTTTACTTCCGTAGAACCTTTTGGAAAACATTTGTTCGACGAGTTGGATAATAATCCCAATGCCGGGGTAGAAGATTATGATAATCCTGAAACATGGAATGCCAATCAGGAAAAATATGTGTTTAGGTCACTTTACCGTACTACAAAAACACAAGCGGAACAGGAAGATGCCGATAAAAATAAGTTTCAGCTAAAAGGAAGATATACTTCTGGGGAAGTAGATGGTATCCGCATTGGTTTTAACCTGCCGCCGGGTTCGGTTACCGTGACGGCGGGGGGGAGAGTCCTGCAGGAAGGTGTGGATTATGTAGTAAACTATGAATTGGGGCGGGTGCAAATTATAGACGAAGCTTTGCTGGCATCTGATATTCCTATCCAGGTAAATACAGAAAACAATGCTTTATTTGGGCAGCAAACCAAGCGTTTTACAGGCTTAAATGTAGAACATCAATTTAATGAAAACTTTTTAGTAGGCGCTACTTATTTAAATCTTAGGGAAAAACCACTCACCCAAAAAGCCAATTATAGCTACGAGCCCATTAACAATTCCATCTTTGGTTTTAACCTTAATTATTCTACCGAGGTCCCGTTTTTTACAAGATTGGTCAATAAACTCCCCAATATAGATACCGATGTTCCTTCAAATTTCTCGGTTACCGGGGAATTTGCCTATTTGCAGCCCGGTTCTCCGGCAGTAAATGATTTTGAAGGAAAAGCAACCACGTATATAGACGATTTTGAAGCTGCGCAAACTTCCATAGATATCAATTCTCCGCTTAGCTGGGAGTTGAGTAGTGTGCCACTTGGTTACGGTGGGGAGTTGGCCAATGGTAATATCAATGTAGGAAATAAGCGGGCGAAAATGTCCTGGTACACTATAGATCCTATTTTTTACAGTAGAAATAGACCTTCGGGAATTTCAGAAAATGATATTTCCAGTTATGCCACCAGGAGGGTTTCCTTAAATGAAATTTTTCCAAATACCGACGTTGCTCAAGGTCAGGCTCAGGTGATTTATACGATGGATGTTTCTTATTATCCCGAAGAACGTGGGCCTTATAATTTTAATCCTGCCGCGAGCAATAATTCTTTACCTAATCCCGGGGAAAGTTTTGGCGGAATGATGCGGGGAGTAAACACTACAAATTTCGAACAAAGTAATGTGGAGTTTATAGAGTTTTGGGTGATGGATCCTTATATTTATGAGGAAAATGCGGGAAAATCTGGAGGAAGTATCAATTTTAATTTAGGGAATATTTCTGAAGATGTGGTAAAAGACGGCCGCAAGCAATATGAAAACGGCCTGCCTAAAGATGGTGGTGCTCAAAATACTATTGCTACCGAATTAGCAAAGGTGCCGGCAGATCAATCCCTGGTGTATGCTTTTGATTCTGAAGGGCAGCAACGTATAAATCAAGATGTTGGTTACGATGGACTTTCTGATGCTGAAGAAGCTGTGAAATTCCCAAATTTCGCTGGTCTTCCTGATCCTGCCGCAGATAATTATCAATATTTTTTAGACGCTGAAGGAGACATTGTTAGTCGTTATAGGAATTATAATGGTATTGATGGCAACTCTCCCACCGAAGTTGGAGATACTAATAGAGGAAACACCACCCTGCCTACGGCTGAAGATGTGAACCGGGACAATACCATGAACACAATAGATAGTTATTTTGAATATGAAATTCCTTTCTATCCCGGGATGGATGTGAACAATAACCAATATATTACCGATGAGAAAAAGTCGCAGGTAACTATGCGAAACGGGCAGGAGATCCCGGTGCGATGGGTGCAATTTAAAGTGCCAATCTACGAGCCTACAGATGCTAAAGGCGGTATTGCAGATTATAGGTCTATTAGATTTATGCGAATGTTTCTATCAGATTTTAAAGATGAGACGTTGCTGCGATTTGGTACTATGGAGTTGGTGCGTGGCGATTATCGTCGTTATACCCGTAACCTTCGGGATAAAGGTAATATTCCTGAAAACCAAAATACTTTATTTGAAGTTTCTGCCGTAAATATTGAGGAAAATGAAAACAGGGAGCCAATTCCTTATGTTTTGCCTCCCGGTGTGTTTAGAGAAGAGCTTTATGAAAATAACACCAATGTAAGACAGAACGAACAATCTCTGTCATTGCGCGTTTGTGATTTAGTGCCGCAAGATGCCAGGGCCGTTTATAAGAATTTCCAAATTGATATGAGGCAATACAAAAATTTGGAAATGTTTCTTCACGCTGAAGGACTTCAGGGGAAATCGCCGCTAAAAGATGAGCAGTTAGTTGCTTTTCTAAGAATAGGAACAGATTTTTCAGATAATTATTATCAGGTGGAAATTCCGTTGACGCCAACCAGTTTTGGAGCGCAAACGGCTGAAGAAATATGGCCGGAAGTCAATAAAATGGAATTGCCTTTAGAACTATTACAAAGGGTTAAAACCAGCGTGCTGGGTGATCCTTCCCTTAATGCCGGAAATCTTAACTTCTTTACCGAGAATTTAGAGGTCATAGATGAAGAGGAGTCTTATGAAATGGGACAATTGCGGCTTGGAATAAAAGGGAATCCAAGCTTCGGGAACGTGCGCATGCTAATGTTAGGAGTGAAAAATGGAACGCCTACTAACGGGGTTCAGGATATTTGTGGAGAGGTTTGGTTTAACGAGTTAAGGCTTTCAGACCTCGATAATGAAGGTGGTTGGGCTACAATTATTAATATGGATACCAATTTAGCCGATTTCGCTACCGTTGCAGCCACCGGAAGAAAAAGTACGGTTGGTTTTGGTACCATAGAACAGGGGCCAAATCAAAGAAGCAGGGAGAATTCCCAACAGTATGATGTCGTTACCAATATTAACGCCGGGCAATTACTTCCGAAGAAATGGGGTGTAAAAATTCCATTTAATTACAGTAGGGGAGAGGAGCTAATTACGCCAAAATACGACCAGGAATATTTAGATTTAGAATTGGATACCAGGCTGGCAGACATTGTAGATCCTGCAGAAAAGGAGCGGGTGAAAAGGCAATCCCAATCTTATACCAAGCGGCAGAGCTTTAACTTAATTGGTCTTAGAAAAGAGCGTACCGGTAAGGCAAAGCCCATGCCTTATGATATTGAGAATTTTGTGTTCACCACCTCCTATAACCAGGTAGATCATCGGGATTTTGAAATTGAAGAGGCTTTAGACCAGAATGTGCGGGTGGGCGCTACCTATGAATTTAATTTTGAGCCTAAAAAAGTAGAGCCATTTAAGAATATTTCGGCTTTAGATAGTAGTGATTATTATTCTTTGGTGCGTGATTTTAATATTAATTTGTTACCCTCTAATATCAATGCAAGTTCTAATATTTTACGGCAGTACACTCAGCAGAAGTTTAGATCTACAGAGCTTAGCGAAGAAGATATAAGCTTGCCAATACTGTATCAGCGTAATTATCTTTTCAATTGGGAATACGGGATAAATTACAACCTTACCAATTCTCTTAGCTTTAATTTTAATGCTTCCAATAATAGAATTGTAAGGAATTATATTGACGAACGTGGTTTTGCCGATAATAACATTGGGATTTGGGATAACTTTTTTAGCATAGGGGAGCCAGATGTTCACTTTCAAAACCTACAGGTAAATTATGAGCTGCCATTTAATAAAATTCCTGTCTTAGACTTTATTAAAGCTACCTATTCCTATACCGGGGATTTCCAGTGGCGCAGAGGTTCTAAAATTTACGATAATTTGGAAGACGTCCCAGATATTGGAAACAGCGTGCAAAACTCCAGCTCTCATCAAATTAATGCCAACTTAGATATGGAGCGGCTGTATTCCTACCTTGGTTTGGAGAAGAAAACCAATAAAACCGGGCAAACTATTAAGCAAAGAAGTGTGGGAGTGCCAACTTTAGATGCTAATAAGGATCCAGAGGTGGAAGAAACTACCAAAGCCCCTGTAAAGAAAACGAGCAAGGGCCATAATACGCTGGTAGATATTGCGACAATTGTGAGTAGGGTTCAGGTAAATTATCGGCAGAATGAAGGCACCTTCCTACCGGGATATACGCGTGGTATTGGGTTTATGGGAACCTTAAAACCAAGTACTGCATTTATTTTTGGATTGCAGGATGAGGTGCGTTATATGGCCGCAAGACGTGGATGGTTAACTACCTACCAAAATTTTAATCAGCAGTATTCTACCTTGAAAAATGAACAACTCGATTTTAAAGCTTCTTTGGCTACCTTACCAGATCTAACTATAGAACTTAACGCCAATAGAAATTATTCTGAAAATTATTCTGAAAATTATCGGGTAGATCAAAGCTCCATGCAATACGAGGCGTTAACGCCTTACAATTATGGTAATTTTAATATTTCTACCATTTTAATTAAAACCGCATTTAACCAGTCTACTGAGGAATCTTCCAAAACTTTTGAAACTTTTAGAGCAAATAGGTTAGAGATTGCCCGCCGTCTAGCAAGAAAACACGGTTTAGATCCTGGCGATACCGATGAGGATGGTTATCCAAAAGGACTTGGCAAAACAAGCCAGGCAGTATTATTGCCGGCATTTTATTCGGCTTATGCAGGGAAAGATCCAGGAAAGATTAAGCTTGGGGCTTTTAGAGATGCGCCGCTTCCTAATTGGGATGTGAAATATACCGGTTTGATGCGCATTGGTTGGTTTAGGGATAAGTTTAGAAGGATTTCCATAAATCACGGGTATCAGTCTAATTATACCATCAACCAATTTCAAACTAATTTAGATTATGACCCTGAAAATAAATTTGAAACCAACCAGGCCGGGGATTTTAAAAATCCAATGCTCTATTCTAATGTAGTGCTCACCGAATTGTTTACGCCCTTATTTCGGGTAGATTTAGAAACAAAAAATGCCATTCAGCTTTTAGCCGAAGTGAGAAAAGACAGAATGCTTTCTTTGAGTTTTGATAATAACCTGTTAACCGAAACTACAGGGAATGAATATATTTTTGGAGCCGGCTACCGAATTAAAGATTTAAGAATTGCTACCGGGCTGGGAGGGACCAATCGCATTTTAAGCAGTGATCTTAATTTTAAGGCCGATGTTTCCTTCCGAAGAAATAAAAGTATCATTAGATATTTAGATTTGGAAACAAGCCAGGTGGTATCGGGACAGGATATTTGGCGCATTAATTTTAAAACAGATTATGCGATTTCCAATAATCTTACCGCTATTTTTTACTACGAACACAACTTCTCTGAATATGCTGTTTCTACGGCATTTCCACAAACAACTATTAGGTCTGGAATAACCTTGCGTTATAATTTTGGAAATTAGTGAGGGCTTGTTTGAAGTATTGATTTAAAAAATTAACTTTGTGCTAATATAAAAATGAACTAATGAAAATTCCAGAAGATTTAAAGTACAGTAAGGATCACGAATGGATCAAAATTGAAGGCGATACGGCCACAATTGGTATAACAGATTTTGCTCAGAGTGAGTTAGGGGATATCGTATATGTTGAGGTAGAGACTATAGACGAAACCCTGGAGCAGGAAGAGGTTTTTGGTACGGTAGAAGCCGTAAAAACCGTTTCAGATCTGCTTTTACCTTTAGATGGTGAGATTGTAGAATTTAATGAAAGTCTGGAAGATGAGCCAGAGAAAGTAAATGAAGATCCTTATGGTGAAGGCTGGATGATCAAGATGAAGTTTTCAAATAAATCTCAGGTAGAAGACCTTTTAAGTGCAGAAGATTATCAAAAATTCCTGGATAGCTAAAACCGCTTTAGGTGTAGCGAGTATTTATACTATTGTACTTGTTTTATCTTCATTAGTGCAATTGGGAAAAGTTAGTGTTGGCACTTTTGAACCAACAGATAAGCTTTTGCATCTTGCTGCATACTTTGGCTTTGTGTTTTTATGGAAGATATTTTTTATACTAAAAACTCCGGCTAACCGCGGTTATAAGAGCAATTTGTTTAAATTAGCAGGCGCAGCCATCGTTTTTGGTATGTTAATTGAAGTATTACAAGGTGTTCTCACCAGTTACAGGGAACCCGATTGGCTTGATGCCCTAGCCAATTCTGCTGGTGTATTACTTGCTGTATTTCTTTTTCTCATACTGGAGAAGTTTTTTAAAAGGTTAAATAGCAAGATTAATTTAATTTTTTAGAAAAAATATTTATTTTAGCAATCCTTATTAATCAATAACCAATTATGGAACCGAAGAAAAATCCAAAAGCAGATTTAAAAAGAAAGAGTGTATTCTTTCTGCAAATAGGGCTTATCCTGGTCCTGCTTATTACCTGGCGAGCTATAGAATGGAAGACTTATGATAAGGAAGCCATTGATGTTGGGCAGTTAGACATGGACGACTTAGACGATGAGGAAATCCCAATTACCGAAATGCAGAATACGCCACCACCACCGCCACCACCGCCTCCGGCACCAGAGGTTATTGAGGTTGTTGAAGACGAAGAGGAAGTAGAAGAAGATGAGATTGAATCTACCGAAACCAATCTTGAAGAGGTTGTAGAAGTAGAAGAAGTGGTAGAAGCTCCTGTTGAAGAAGAAGTTGAAGACGTTCCTTTTGCTGTAATTGAGGATGTGCCAATCTTCCCGGGTTGTGAAAACCTTAGCAACAACGAAGAGCGTAAGCAATGTATGAGCCAAAAGATTAATAAGTTTGTAAACCGTGAGTTCGATACAGATCTCGGTGCAGAACTTGGTCTAAGCGGTGTGAACAGGGTAATCGTTCAGTTTAAGATTAATGAAAAAGGTAATATTGTTGATGTAAGATCGCGTGCGCCGCACCCAAGATTGGAGAAAGAAGCCGCGAGGGTGATTAACAAACTTCCAAAAATGAAACCTGGTAAACAACGCGGGAAAGCAGTTGGGGTAATGTACTCACTGCCTATCGTTTTTCAGGTTCAGGATTAAGTACAGTATAATATTTGTTTTAAAGGAATCCCGGGTGCTGCCCGGGATTTTTTAGTTTTAAAACATTTTTTATTTAAAAAAATGTATATTTCCAGCTTATAATTAATCTTGTTTCCAAATCTTTATGAGAAACACCCTGTTTCTTTTAACCCTACTATTTTTTGCAAATACTCACGCACAAAATAGAAGTAGCCAGGAAGTTTACCCTCAATTTCCGGAATGTGAAAATGTAGCTTTTCAGAAAAAAGAAGCTTGTTTTAATAGAAACGTTCGGCAATTTATATTTGAAAACTTTAAGCTTCCTGAAATTGTAGCTGAAGAAAATTATAGAGGTGCGATAAATCTTATTTTTGAAGTAACAAAAACCGGTAATTTTAGAATTATTTATCTCGACGCAGATTATCCCCAGTTAAAACGCGAGATAGAAAGGATTTTTCAACTTCTTCCAGCGATAAAGCCGGCGACTATAAACTCCGGGCCTGTTTTTCTTCAATTTAGAATGGAACTGCAAGTTCCTTTAGATATGGAGAAGACGATACAGGTTCAGCCTACTAAAGTAAATCAGGAAAGTACAGGGTTAGTTTTAAAGCAAGCTTCAGCGCTTTATACAGATGAATATGAGAAAATAAAGTCCGGGGATTTTGCAAGTCCGCGCTACGAAAGTCAAATCAATATTCCGCTTTCCCACGAATTCTATACCCGGTTTGAGGCGGACTTTAATAAGATTGGGGTGAATACTCACGCTGCCACAAAACCTTTTTTGTTTGCCGAAGTAGCGAAGTATTATAATTTTAAAGCGGAAGAAGATAAAATGCTTAAACCAAAGACAAGCTGGTTTGGTAGAAAGATTTGGAACGAACACCTGGTGCAATACCAGGCTGAAGATTATTGGTTTACTTTAGATTTCGGGCTGGATTTACAGTTAGGTAAAGATTTTGAGCAGGAAAAGTTTGATTTTACTTATAATAATACCCGAGCCTTGATTTTTCAGGGTGGATTAGGAAAAGGCTTTAATTTTTATACGGTTGCTTACGAAAATCAGGGCCGCTTTGCAGAATATTTTAATCGCTATGCGCAATCTATAAAACCAGATGGGGGCGATCCCGCTATTGTTCCTGGTCGTGGAATTGCAAAACCATTTATGGATGGTGGCTTTGATTATCCCGTGGCAGAAGGCTATCTGTCTTATTCGCCCGGTAAATTTTTTAATATTCAATTTGGGCACGGCAAAAATTTTATAGGTGAAGGCTATCGCTCTCTGTTTATAAGTGATATTGGTTCTTCTTATCCTTATTTTAAATTAAATACTACATTTTGGAAACTAAAATATACCAATACCTGGATGTCTTTGCGGGATGTGAGACCTGCAGTAACCGAGAGTGGTTCTTTTAGAACAAAATATATGGCAAACCATTATTTAAGCTATAATGTAACCAGCCGACTTAATATTGGTCTCTTTGAATCTGTTGTTTGGGAGAATGATAATAATCGCGGCTTTGATCTTAATTATCTAAACCCGATCATTTTTTATCGCGCTATAGAATTCTCAACCGGTGCCCGGGGTGGGAATGCTATTTTAGGATTTGCTTCCAAATACAAAGTCTCGAATAAACTAAATGTTTATGGTCAATTGGTGATTGATGAGTTTTCTAGTGGAGACGTTTTTGGCGGTAAACAAAGTTGGAAGAATAAGTTAGGCTATCAAATAGGGGTGAAATATTTTAATGCTTTTAATGTGTCAGGTCTTTTTCTTAGGGCAGAATACAACCAGGTGAGGCCCTACACATATTCCCATAATACAGGCGTTTTGAATTATGGGCACAACAACCAATCTATGGCGCATCCCTGGGGAGCTAATTTTAGAGAGTTTATAGCTATTGCCCGCTATAAAAAGCAACGCTGGTATGGGGATCTTAGTTTGATTTATGGAAAAAGAGGCTTCGACTTTAATGATATGAATACCCAGGCTTACGGAGGTGATATTTATAGTAGTGAACGTTCACGTCCTTTCGATACCGGTGTGAAAATTGGCCAGGGAAATACTACCAAATCTTTGTTTGCGAATATTAAGGCAGGTTATATTATAAATCCCGCGACTAATTTAAAGCTCTACGGAAGTTTTATTTTCCGCTCTTTTAGTCCTGAAATAGAAACCAATACTACTTTTAAAAATAATACTAGCTGGGTGAATTTTGGTCTAAAAACAGATGTTTTTAATTGGTATTTTGATTATTAATCGTTTTCATCTTGGAGTGATAGATCTGGGAGGAAATTCCTAGAGGTATGTCTTGAATTAAAAGATTTTTCTTCGCAAGCATACCTCAAGGTTAATAATTTTTAATAGAACATAATAATGATGAAACGCTGATGACTAATGAAGCCATTAAAATCTTGAACCGTGAACCTTAAACTTTGAACTATGTAGCTTCGAAAATTAACATTTTCAGACCCTTGCTAGAATCTAATTAAGGAGTATCTTTGCACCAATTTTAAAGAACTATTCTTGAGCAGTACCGGCTTACATACTTCCACCGCTTCAATCCTAACAGATTTTAAAGAAATAACCAAAGTGCGGCTTGCCGTGAGTGTGGTATTCTCTTCTGTAGCGGGTTATTTTCTGGGTGCCGAAAGTATAGATTTTGTTACTGTTTTCCTGTTGGCTATAGGTGGTTATCTAATGGTAGGTGCTTCCAATGCTTACAATCAAATTATAGAACGCGATCTGGATGTTTTGATGGATCGCACTAAAAACCGACCTATACCCGCAGGGCGTATGTCGGTAAGTACCGCTTTTGTTATTGCCAGTGCGTTTACTATTCTCGGGTTGATTGTTTTATATATTATCAATCCCAAAACAGCCATGTTTGGTGCTATAAGCATCTTTCTTTATGTAAGCGTCTATACTCCTTTAAAGACCAAAACCCCGCTTTCTGTATTTGTGGGGGCGTTTCCCGGCGCTATTCCCTTTATGTTAGGCTGGGTAGCCGCAACCGGTGATTTTAGTATTGAACCGGGGACTTTATTTATGATCCAGTTTTTTTGGCAATTCCCACACTTTTGGGCCATTGGCTGGTGGTTGTATGATGATTATAAAAAAGGCGGATTTTTTATGTTACCCACAGGGAAAAGGGATAAAGGTACCGCTATACAAGTAATACTTTATACCGTTTGGACGGTGCTGGTTTCTTTAATTCCTGTTTTTGGTGTCACCGGCAGGCTTTATTTAACGCCAGTTGCCGGAGTATTTATTTTTATTATTGGCCTGGGAATGCTTTATTATGCGCTGCGACTATATAAAGAAAAGACCGCCGGAGCTGCAAAAAAATTAATGTTTGCCAGTGTATCTTATATTACGCTGCTTCAAATAATATATGTTTTAGATAAATTTATACGCGAATGGATTTAACAGAAGGTGCTGAAAGAAAAAAAATAGAACGAGCAAAGAAGATGATGCTTTGGTTTGGAATTGTAGGAATGGTAATGACCTTTGCCGGGCTTACCAGTGCTTATGTAGTGAGTAAAACCAGGCCAGATTGGCTTAGTGAGTTCGAATTACCTAGCGCGTTTTACTGGAGTACAATTGTGATTATTCTTAGTAGTTTAACCATTATGGCGGCAAAGAAAAGCATTATTTCAGGTAATCGCCGAAATGCTTCGGCGTTTTTAGTTGGGACATTGGTACTGGCTATACTCTTTGTGGTGTTTCAGTTTAATGCTTTTTCAGAAATTATCTCACGTGGCTATTACTTTACAGGTAGTGAAAGTAATATCACAACTTCATTTATTTATATAATTATTTTAGTTCACCTGGCGCATCTTTTTGCAGGTATAATCACGCTTTTAGTGGTAATTTATAACCATTTTAAACAGCGATATAAAAAAGGTCAAATGCTTGGTATTGAGCTTGGTGCAACTTTTTGGCACTTTGTGGATATTATGTGGATTTACCTGTTTGTATTTTTATATTTCTTTAAATAATAAATTTGCGTATTTTTGCCAATGTTCAAAATCTTAAATATTTTTTATGGAAGCTACTGTTGTTAGAACAGGCACCGAGGGTAGAACCTGGGGTGGAGGGAATGAACCTTTAAAAGCCAGTTATGGTAAAATCATGATGTGGTTTTTTCTCTTGTCAGATTCTCTTACCTTTTCTGGTTTTCTTGCAGCTTATGGATTTTCCCGTTTCAAGTTTATGGATTCCTGGCCAATTGCCGATGAGGTTTTTAACCACTTTCCATTTCTACACGGTGTAGATGCGCCCATGTACTATGTGGCCTTAATGACTTTTATCCTTATTTTTTCATCCGTGACTATGGTTTTGGCCGTTGATGCGGGGCACCAAATGAAAAGGGCAAAAGTTACCTTATATATGTTTTTAACCATTATTGGAGGAGCAATTTTCCTTGGTTCTCAAGCCTGGGAATGGTCTAACTTTATTAATGGTACTTATGGCGCTGTTTATACTAACAATGAGAATATTCTTCAATTTGTAGATGGTGATGGCAACAGGGTAGGCCTTGCTGATGTTGCTACTCCTATAGCTTCAGAAAGGGTAGAGCATACATCAAACACCGGGCTTTGGTTTGAAACTGAAGCTTCAACCCAATCTTCTTTCACTTTAGAAGAAGTGATTGCAGGATTTGAGGCTAAGGATAATTTACTTATAAGAACCGGCTTTTTCAATGAAGAAGGAGAGAAAACAATTCTTTCCAGGGATAAATCTATAGCAAAATTAAAAAGTGACGCAGCGGGCGTTGTAGAAGGTGCAAACCTTACTCGTAATGAGTATGGCCCACCGTTATTTGCAGATTACTTTTTCTTTATTACCGGTTTCCACGGTTTTCACGTATTTACCGGAGTGATGATAAATATTATCATCTTTTTTAATGTCCTGTTAGGTACTTATGAGAAAAGAAAGAGTTATGAAATGGTCGAAAAAGTGGCACTCTACTGGCACTTTGTAGATTTAGTATGGGTATTTGTATTTACATTCTTCTACCTGGTATAATTAAGAAATAAATAAAAATGGCACACGATACAACACATCAACACGAATCTAACGCAAAAAGAATCTGGTTTGTATTTGGAATACTTTCCGTGGTAACTATTGTAGAAGTGGTTCTTGGAATTATTAGACCGGCGTTCCTTGCAGAGACTATCTTCCTGGGAATGCATTTACTTAATTGGATTTTTATTATTCTTACTCTTTATAAAGCATATTATATTGCCTGGTCATTTATGCATCTGGAGATGGAAACAAAAGGCTTAAGAAGGGCAGTGGTATGGACTGCTGTTTTTCTAATTAGTTACCTTATTTTCATTTTACTTACCGAAGGTGGTTATGTTTATGATGTAATGAATAGGAGTGCCGTAGCCTGGGATTTTTAAAAGGCTTTAAAAGTTAAAAGCATAGAGAAAGGCGGTTTATATAAACCGTCTTTTTACTTTTGTAACCACTATGAAAAAAGGAATTATTAAAAAATTTGTGGTACTTGCGGTGCTATTTGCATTGCCCATTATTGCTTACCTGTTTTTTGCATCGGGTAAAAATAATTTTGCGAAATTACCGGTGCTTACAGAGCAGGTTTCCGATATTTCTGCGTTAGATTCAGAACAGTCTTTAAGCTTTAAAGATAAGATAAGTATAGTAGCATTTTTTGGAACTAATCTCGAAGGCTTAAAGGGCAATACGTTTAATCTTGATCAAAAAATACTTGAAAAGTATTACGAATTCAATGATTTTCAATTTGTAGTTATTTTACCGGAAGAGGCGCGTGAAGAAGCAGAAGCTTTTAGAAAAGAATTTAGCGGAATTTCTAAAACTGAAAAGTGGAAATTTGCGTTTGGAAGCAGGGAGGAAATTCAGAAGGTTTTTAAAAGTTTTGAATCTCCGCATAAACTTGATGACGCCTACACGCCCTATGTGTTTATTATTGATAAAGATTTAAACCTTAGGGGCAGGGATAATGATGAAGATCATGGAGAGCTTTATGCCTATGATTCACGCTCTGTGGCAGAGTTAAACAATAAAATGGACGATGATGTTAAAGTGATCTTAGCCGAGTATAGATTAGCTTTAAAAAAGAACAATAACGAGAGCAAGAGTATTTTAAAAAAGCAATAGTATAGCTCTCATTCTTTAAATGTAATTTCTGAAAAAGTATTATAGCTATGAAAAAAAGTCATTCTTATATTGGACTTTCACTTATCATATTATTGTTTGGGATTTTCTTTATTCCAAAAATTGTAGATCGCTTAAACAATGAAGAAGTGGTCACATCAGATAGGCTTAATGTAGAAGGTTCAGAAAAAGTGGGGAACAAGGCCGCTCTTACCTATATAAAAGTAAATGGGGAAAGGAAAAAAGCACCTGCGTTTAAATTGATTAATCAGGAGGGGGACACTATTACCAATAAGGATTACCTAGGTAAGGTTTATGTGGCCGAATTTTTCTTCACTACCTGTCCCAGTATCTGTCCCATTATGAATAAAAACCTGGTACAGGTTCAGGAGGAATTTGAAAAAGTTGAAAACTTTGGAATAGCTTCATTCAGTATAGATCCCAGCCACGATTCTGTGGAGGTTTTAAAAACTTATGCAGAAGACAAAGGAATAACCCATGAAAATTGGAACTTGTTAACCGGGGAGAAAGATGATATTTATGGATTGGCTAATGGCGGCTTTAATATTTATGCCGGGGAAAATGAAGCAGCTCCCGGCGGATTTGCTCACCAGGGATTATTTGCTTTAGTTGATAAGGAGGGGTATATTCGTTCCCGAAAAGATAAGCAGGGGAATCCCATTATTTATTACCGTGGTTCTGTACCGCGCGATAAAATTGTGAAACCGGGGGAGGAAGAGCCACAAATAAATATTTTAATTGAAGATATAAAAAAACTACTGTGAAAAGAGCTTTATCAAGATCAGATAAAATAGCAGTACCTGTTATTATAGCGCTTTCTGTGTTGGTTCCATTAATTGTGCTGGCACTTATGTATTTGCCTGCACGATACAATTTTTTGGGAATTGAGAATGGTAGTTTTCCACTTTTTCACGCTGTGTTAAATGGCTCTACGGCAGTTTTACTCATCATAGGATATTTTTTTATGCGTATTCAGCAATATAAATTGCACCGTAATGTGATGATTACTGCTTTTGTGCTTTCTTCTGTATTTTTAGTTAGTTATGTGCTCTCTAAGGTGAGTAACGAACCTGTGCCTTATGGTGGGGATGGAGCTTTACGTTATATTTATTTTTTTATTCTTATAACGCATATTATTCTATCTGCCATAATAGTTCCTTTAGTCCTTTTTACAATGTATAGGGGCTTAACAGGAGAATATGAAAAACACGCTAAAATTGCACGTTGGACCTTTCCTATTTGGTTGTATGTGGCAATAACAGGAGTTTTGGTATATGTCTTTATGTTTCCTTATTATTGATGTTTTTGGAGCCTAATTGATCTTCCGGTTTCAAAATTCGTTCAAAACCTAGAAGATACACGATACAATATTGTAATTTTTCAAAATTTCATTTGAAGATCAAAATGTTCGTACTTTAATCCATAGAGTCTTACTTTTATATTATTGTTTTTGTAAATTTGCAGTTATGAAAATCAGGATACTTCTTATTTTAGCCCTGTTGCTATTACTTCCGCAATTTGCCGATGCGCAATGCTCTATGTGTCGTGCTGTTCTGGAAACAGATACAGACCAAAGCAAAGCAAAAGGTATCAATAACGGGATCGTTTACCTAATGGCATTTCCCTATCTTCTCGTAGCCGGAATTGGCTTTTTTGTTTATCGAAGTAGAAAAAATGCCTCGAAATCTGAAGAGGAATAACTATTTTAGGTGCGAGGTTCAAGGTTCAAAGTACTTCTGCGGTACTGTGTAATTTCTAATAACGTATTGATTCCAGGCAACTCATAACCAATCACTCATTAGTGTAAATCTTACATCGCTCATATCTAAATTATATTTCCTAGAGCTGGAGAAAAATTTTTTCAGCGAAATTCTTCAGCATCTATGTCATTAGAAAATTACGGAATAAAGAAGGGTTTTTATCCTTTTTTTGATATTGCTGAAGTAAAATGTAACGTTTTTATTTTTTCGTAGTCTTATTGGTACAGTATTTAAAACTCGATTATAGAGTAAAATCAGGAACCTGTAATTTCACTAAGAATGATAACGATTAAAGATCTTCACAAATCTTATAAAATGGGTAGTAATTCACTGCACGTTTTAAAAGGAATTAATTTTAATGTTGCTGAAGGGGAACTGGTTTCTATTATGGGTTCTTCTGGCTCTGGAAAATCTACCCTACTTAATATTTTAGGGATGTTAGATGAAGCTGATGCCGGATCTTATACTTTAGATGGTGTTGTTATTAAAAATCTCAATGAAAAGATTGCGGCCCGTTACCGCAATAAATTCCTCGGTTTTATTTTCCAGTCTTTTAACCTTATTTCTTATAAAAGTGCTTTAGATAATGTAGCGCTTCCTTTATATTACCAGGGTGTGAAAAGAGGAGAGCGTATAGATAAGGCGATGAGCTATTTAGAAAAAGTAGGTTTGGCAAACTGGTCTGGTCATTTGCCTAATGAACTCTCTGGGGGGCAAAAACAAAGGGTGGCTATCGCTAGAGCTTTAGCCAGTGATCCTAAAGTGCTGTTAGCCGATGAACCTACGGGAGCCTTAGATTCCAAAACTTCTTATGAGGTAATGAATTTAATTCAGGAAATTAACGATGAAGGCCGTACTATTCTTGTAGTAACCCACGAGCCAGATATCGCCGAAATGACCAAAAGGATTGTGAATTTAAAAGATGGTCAGATTATTCAGGATACAGAAGTAAAACAGGTAAGAGCACTACAAAATGTTTGAACTGGAACGTTGGGAAGAAATTTTTGATACAATTCGTAAAAATAAATTACGAACTTTTCTAACGGGATTATCTGTCGCTTCCGGGATTTTTATCCTGGTTATACTTTTGGGAATTGGCCAGGGCATGCGTAATGGTATTTCTAACCAATTTCAACAGGACGCTGCCAATATAATGTATATCTGGACGGGCACTACATCAAAACAATATAAAGGTCTAAATCCCGGCCGCAGAATACAAATGAAAAATGAAGACTTTAATTATACTGCCCGTAAAAATGAGGACGAGTTAGAGTATAAATCTGCTTTGTTTAGAATTTGGGGCGGAATTGTGAATTATAAAAAAGAATCTGGTTCTTACCGCGTAGAAGGCGTATATCCAGATTATCAGTTTTTAGAAAACAGTGGGATGATCCTGGGCAGGTTTGTAAACTATAAAGACGATGAAAATTTTGAAAAGGTTGTGGTGCTTGGAAACAAGGTGAGAAATGACCTTTTTAAAAAAGAAGCCGATCCCATTGGAGAATATATACAAGTATCCGGTATCAATTTTAAAGTGATAGGCGTGTTTACCGATCCTGGTGGGGAACGGGAAGAAAGCAGGGTTTTTATACCAATTTCTACTGCACAAAGAGTATTTGGCGGGGCAAACAACATCAATAATATGGCTTTTACCTTGCAGCCGGAAGAGAATTTTGAAAAAGCACTGGCTGCCTCCAATAAATTTTCAGAAGAATTAGAAACCTATTTAAAGGAGACCCATACTATTGCGCCTAATGATGACAGGGCGATAAATATTAACAACTCTTTAGAGCAAGCCAAGCGGTTTTATGATTTAATGGATATGGTTAAGTTCTTCTTTTGGGGAGTGGGAATATGTACCATTATCGCCGGTGTTGTGGGCGTGAGTAATATTATGCTCATTATTGTAAAAGAAAGAACCCGGGAAATTGGGATAAGAAAAGCCCTGGGAGCAGAACCGCTTTCTATTATTGGAATGGTGCTTCACGAATCTATTTTTGTAACAACTATTGCCGGTTTTGTAGGACTTATTTTTAGTTTACTCCTGCTGGAATTTGTAGGGCCTTTAATAGAAACAGAATACATCACAAACCCCGAGGTTAATTTTAACGTGGCTCTTACCACGGTATTTATTCTTGTAATTGCGGGAGCCCTGGCAGGTTTTTTTCCTGCCTGGAGAGCCGCGAGAATTAAACCAATTGTAGCACTTAGAGACGAATAATATGTTTAGCAGGGATAAATGGAGTGAAATAATTGAAGCTTTAAGTTCTAATTGGTTTAGGACTATTCTTACTGCTTTTGGTGTAATGTGGGGAATATTTATCCTGGTTATTTTGCTTGCAGCAGGTAAAGGATTGGAAAACGGCGTAAAACAGGGTTTTGGTGGGATTGCTACCAACACGATGTTTATGTGGACCCAAACACCTTCTAAAGCTTATAAAGGGCTTCCCAAGGGTCGTCGCTATAGTTTTAAAACCGGTGATGTGGCGGCTATAAAAGAAAATGTACCCGGCTTAAGAATAATTTCCCCCCGAAATCAATTAGGTGGTTTTGGTGGAAACAATAATGTGGTAAGAGGTCTGGAAACGGGAGCCTATAATGTTTATGGTGATTATCCCGAAATAATTCAGCAGGAGCCTATGGATATTACTGCCGGGCGATTTTTGAATTATTTGGATATCGAACAAAAACGAAAGGTGGCCATTATTGGGGAAGGCGTGCAGCGAGAACTCTATGAAAAGAATGAAGCTGTTTTAGGAAGTTACCTAAAAATAAACGGTGTGAATTTTATGGTAATTGGTACCTACAAAAAGAAAAGTGGCGGCGGTGGAAATGCCGAAGAAGCCCAAAAAGAAATCTATGTACCGTTTACCGCTTTTTCCCAGGCTTTTAATATGGGAGATGATGTAGGTTGGATGGCGATTACCGCAAAAGATGGTAATTCTATTACGAATTTAAAAGGTAGCGTGATAGATGTGATTAAGACCAGGCACTCTATTCACCCCGATGACGATAGGGCTGTAGGTAATTTTGATTTGTATGAAGAATTTAGCAAAATAAACGGACTTTTTGTAGCATTAAAAGCCGTGGCTTATTTTGTGGGAATTCTAGTATTGCTTTCAGGCATAATAGGAATTAGTAATATTATGCTAATAGTGGTAAAAGAAAGGACTAATGAGATTGGCGTGCGAAGGGCCCTTGGCGCTACTCCCTGGTCCATACGCGGACAAATCCTTATGGAATCAATTTTCCTGACTATTGTTTCGGGAATGACCGGGATTATTTTTGCCACCGGTGTAATTATCGCGATAAATTATGCATTAAGCGGAATGGATACTTCAGAGATGATGTTTGCCAATCCCAGCGTAGATCTTCGTGTGGTGATTACCGCACTCCTTATTTTGATAGGTTCAGGTCTATTAGCCGGACTTATTCCCGCTCAAAATGCGATAAAAATAAAGCCAGTTGATGCTTTAAGAACAGAATAACAAAAAAAAGATAAATACCATCAAAAAATGAAAAAAACAGTTACCGTCTCTATTTTAGTATTAATCGTGGTAGTCTTTGCCGGCGCTTTATACTACCTGTATCAAAAAAACCAGGAAGATCCCAGGGTTTATGAAACCCAGCAAGCTTCAGTAGAAACTATTGTAAAGAAAACAGTGGCTACGGGAAATATCGTCCCAAAAGAAGAGGTGCTCATTAAACCCAATATTTCAGGAATAATAGATGAGATTTATATTGAAGCAGGAGACAAAGTAAAAGCGGGGGATTTAATTGCAAAAATCAGGGTAATTCCAAACGTGAATTCTTTACAAAGTGCGAAAGATGCCGTGGCTACCGCTAAAATCAATCTAGATAACGAAAAGAAAAATTACGAAAGACAAAAAACTTTATTCGAAAAGGGCGTGATTTCTCAAAACGATTTTGATAATGTAGAGACCAGTTATAAACGAATGAAACAAAATTATAAATCGGCCCAGCAAAATTTTGAAATTGTGCAAACCGGTACTACCAGCGGGATTGGTAGCGCGGCGAACACTTTAATTAGATCTACGGTAGATGGGATGGTTTTAGATGTGCCGGTGAAAATGGGAAACCAGGTGATTGAAAGTAATAATTTTAACGATGGTACTACCCTGGCCACCCTTGCCGATGTTAATCAAATGATTTTTGAGGGCAAGGTTGATGAGAGTGAAGTGGGGAAAATAAAAGAAAACCTGCCGTTGGAAGTGACCGTGGGCGCCATAGAAAATAAAACTTTTAATGCGGTATTGGATTATATCGCACCCAAGGGAGTAGATGAGAACGGAGCCATTCAGTTTGAAATAAAAGGAACTTTAGATAAGGCCGATACGACTTTTATTCGTGCGGGATTAAGTGCGAATGCTTCCATAATTTTAGACCGGGCAGATGAGGTGTTGGCCATTAAAGAAGCCCTGGTGCAGTTTGATGCAAAAACCCAGGAACCATTTGTAGAAGTTGATACGGGAGACCAGGAATTTGAACGCAGAGATTTGGAATTAGGAATTAGCGACGGTATCCAGGTGGAAGTAAAAGATGGTATTTCTAAAAATGATAAAATAAAGGTTTGGAACCAGGTAAAACCATCTCCGGAGTTTGCCGGAAGCTAATTTTACTTAAAAATGTAACAAGTTTATAATTTCAAAGACTCATCAACTACAAGACAGATTATGAAAAAAATTAGCTTACTAACTTTATTGCTATTTGCTACTTTTCTCGCCACGGCGCAGGAAAATAAAAAATGGACGCTGCAGGAGTGTGTGAACTATGCTTTAGAAAATAATATCTCTATTAAGCAAAGTGAACTGGATATAGAGCTTTCAGAATTAAACAAAAGAGATGCTATTGGGAACTTTTTGCCTAATATTAATGCTTCAGCATCAAATTCCTGGAACACCGGTTTAACCCAAAATGTAACCACGGGGATTTTACAAACGCAAACTACCCGAAACTTCTCGGCAGGAGTTACCGCGAGTTTAAACCTTTTTGACGGTTTGCGGAATTTCAAAGAATTACAACGTGCAAAAATATCGCAGTTGTCCAGCCAATACAGGCTTGAGAAAATGCAGGATGATATCACCTTGTTTGTTGCAGATGCTTACCTGCAGGTGCTTTTTAATAAACAGAACCTGGAAGTTTTAAAGTCACAGAATGAGGTTACCAAAGAACAATTAGAGCGCACAGAACAACTGGTGGATGCCGGTTCTTTGCCAAAAGGTGATTTATTGGAAATTGAAGCGACTTTTGCCGATGAAAGACAGCGTATTATTGTCGCAAAAAATAACATAAGGATTTCGCTAATTAGCCTGGCGCAAACGCTTCTCATTAAAGATTATGAGAATTTTGATATTGTAGAGCGGGACTATAATGTTTTTGGTAGTGAGCTATTAAATACCCCGGTTAACCAGGTGGTAGAAACAGCCAAAGAAGAACGCGCTGAAATTAAAATTGCCGAAACAAACAGGGAACTCGCCCAAAAAGATGTAGAGCTTGCACGAGGTGCTTATTATCCTACCCTTGGAGCGTTTTTTAACTATAACACCCGGGAGTCTGGAATGGGGCGTATTGTAGATGTAAGACCAGATGAAGATAACCCCACCCGCCAAATAGGTTTTGTAGAAGAAACGGGGGCTGTGGTTGTTGCGCCAAATACGGTGAGTACCATTGGAAGTCCTTTGCCATTTTTTGAACAACTGCAACGCAACGACGGGATAAGTTATGGGGTGCAATTAAATATTCCTATTTTTAATGGTTTATCTACCCGTAACCAGGTAAGACGAAACCAGGTTAATGTAAAGCGTGCTGAGTATGAACTGGAGCAGGCAAAGTTAGATTTAGAGGCCAATGTATATCAAGCTTACGTGGATGCTGAAGGTGCTTTTGAAGCTTATGAAGCAGCACTGGTAGCGGCAAATGCGCAGGAACAATCTTTCGAATATGCTACCCAGCGTTTTGATGTGGGACTTTCTAATGCCTTTGAATTTAGCCAGGCAAAGCTACGGTACGAGAATTCCCAAAGCGAAGTATTACGTACCAAATATGATTATATTTTTAAACTGAAAGTACTTGAACTTTATTTTGGAGTACCGGTGACCGACCTTAAATTTTAGATTATGAAGAAGAAGACCCTTTTTATTATTATAGGAATTGCCGTTGTTTTTATTATCCTGTTGGTGGTTGGTAAGAAAGCCGGCTGGTTTGGTAAGTCGGGGAATTTTAAAGAAGTAGAAATAACTAAGATTGAAGCTTTAGATATTAGGGAAACGGTATCGGCTACGGGTAAAATCCAGCCAGAGGTAGAGGTAATGCTTTCTTCAGAAGTTTCAGGAGAAATTATAGAACTGCCGGTAAAAGAAGGGCAGGCCGTAGAAAAAGGAGATCTGCTGGTAAAAGTAAACCCCGATATTTATGAAGCAAATTTACAACGGGTAAAAGCAGGTTTGCAAAACGCAAATGCCAATTATTCCCAGGCAAAGGCTTCCTTAAAGCAAGCAGAATCTAATTACAATCGTAATAAAACTTTGTTTGAGAAAGGTGTGATTTCCAAAGCAGAGTGGGATAGAATAGTATCAGACTATGAAGTGGCGCAGGCGAATAAAGAATCTGCTTATTACAATATGCAAAGTACTGCGGCTACCGTTTCTGAAGCACAAAGGAACTTAGGTCGAACCAATATTTACGCTCCTATGAGCGGTACAATTTCCAAACTTACGGCAGAGCTTGGGGAACGAGTAGTTGGAACCCAGCAAATGGCAGGTACAGAAATTTTAAGGGTAGCCAACCTTTCCAATATGGAAGTGGAAGTAGATGTAAATGAAAATGATATTGTTAAAGTTGAAGTGGGCGATTCTACCATCGTGGAGGTAGATGCTTATCTAGGAAAAGAATTTAAAGGAATTGTTACTGAAATTTCCAACTCTGCAGATCAGGCACTTACTACAGACCAGGTAACAAACTTTAAAGTGAAAGTTCGTATTGTGAAAAAATCTTATGAAGATCTACTGGAAGATAAAGCTGAAAACTATTCGCCTTTTCGTCCCGGGATGACAGCCACTGTAGATATTATTACCAATAATAAAAAGGATGTAATTGGAGTGCCAATTAGCGCTATTGTAATTAAAAATGATACTACTGCGAGTGCTGGAGGCAATGAAAAATATGAAGCCTTATTTATAAAAAATGGTGAAGAAGCAAAATTGCGAAAGGTGAGCACCGGTATTCAGGATGATAGTAATATTGAAATTACCGAAGGTTTGGAAACCGGGGAAACTGTGATTACGGGACCTTACAACACGGTTACCAAGAGTCTTAAAGATGGCGATAAGGTAGAAGTGAAAAACGGGAATAACTCGTAGAAGGACAGTGTGATTGCAGTATGAGTTTTCTGCATTTTTCAAAAATTATTCCTCTCTAGATTTCTTAAGTCTTACATTAGCAGAATAATATCAGCCCTCGCAGGTTTTCAAAACCTGCGAGGGCTTTTATATTCAGTGTTTTTTATTTATACTCTTAACTGCGATTGTTATTTGCAGGCCCTACCTTTATTATATTGCCACGCTACATCAACCTTTTTATATAACTCAATAAGATGCTAAAACGATATTACTGTTTGTGGATATTAAGTATTTTAGCAAAGTATTTAATATAAAAAAATAGAATTTGGCACTTATACTTTGTTTGGAAACAGCTACTACAAATTGTTCTGTCGCACTTGCTAAAGATGGAGCCTTACTGGCTTTAAAAGAAGATAACAGCGCTAAATATTCCCACGCAGAGAAACTGCACGTGTTTATTGAAGAGCTGTTAGAGGAGAATAAGCTTAACATTTCAGAACTTGATGCTATTGCGGTAAGCAAAGGACCGGGATCTTATACGGGACTTAGAATTGGTGTTTCTACGGCAAAAGGACTTTGCTTTTCTTTAGCGCTTCCCCTTATTGCCATTCCTACACTCACTTCCCTTGCATCACAGGTGAAAATAGAGACCGGAAAAATAGTTGCTATGCTTGATGCCCGTCGCATGGAAGTGTATTCGGCTATTTATGATCTCAATTTAAACCAGGTTAGAGAAACTAAAGCGCAGATATTGGATGAAAATGCTTTTAGGGAATATCTCGACAAAGAAAAACTTGTTTTTATTGGAAGCGGCGTAGAAAAATTTAAAGGTATTTGTGAACATCCAAATGCAGTATTTATTGAGGGAAGATTACCATCGGCCAGGGAGATGTGTGAACTGGCAGAATCCAGGTACAAAAAAAGCGACACCGAAGATGTCGCCTATTTTGAACCTTATTATTTAAAAGATTTTATTGCCGGTTAACCCCAACTTTTTCGCAATATAACTTTGAGGTCAATCTCCTGAATATTACAGGTTAGTCTGCTTTATCTGTTTTATTGTTTTTCTTTTTTTCTACCGTACCATTCATTTTGGTTTGGTCATAAAGATAAACATCACGTTGTGGGTAAGGAATAGTCATTCCGGCTTCCTCAAGTCTAATTTTTCCTTCCTCAATCATA
Source organism: Salegentibacter echinorum (assembly GCF_900129445.1). Classification (GTDB taxonomy): domain Bacteria; phylum Bacteroidota; class Bacteroidia; order Flavobacteriales; family Flavobacteriaceae; genus Salegentibacter; species Salegentibacter echinorum. Next base: position 37,598 of record NZ_FQVT01000005.1, on the reverse strand, counting down.
TACCAGTGTAGGTCCCAGAATTTACTGTTCTCGGCAAAATATCGTACAGAGAAGTTAACCGAGTCGGCACCAAGTTCAGAAACAATAATTTGTGGTGGGGTGTCACGAAGAATATCTTCCTGTTCATCTACCAGCTTTCTAAGTACTTCTTTTGCTTTCTTAAGGTCGTCATCATAAGAAATACCAAAGCTTAAGTTTTCTTTTCTAGTGCCGTTAAAGCTGTAATTAATAATCTTATCGTTGCTTAAATCTCCATTGGGAATTACCGCACGCTGGTTTCCGAAAGTATTTATCTTTGTGTAAAACAAACTTATTTCTACTACACTTCCAGAAATTCCCAGAGCCTCTATCCAGTCTCCTATTTTAAAAGGTTTAAGAATAATAATTAGTACTCCCCCGGCCAGGTTGGAAAGTGAGCCCTGCATTGCCAAACCAATGGCTAAACCGGCGGCACCAATGGCGGCCACCAAAGAGGCACTTTCTACGCCCAATTGGGTAATTACTAAAACAAAAAGTAAAATACGCAGTCCCCATCTTGTAGCATTTAATGTAAAAACCTCCAGGGTTTCATCATAGTCCTTTCTCTCAAATAACTTTCCTATGTATTTTACAATAATTTTAATGACCCATAAACCTATAAAAAGTAGGGCAATGGCACCTATAAGTGTGGGTAGGTAATCTATAAATTTACTTACGTATTCTTTGGCAATACTGCCGAAGTCATTTAATTTATCCATATTACTTTTTAAATTTAATTCAACAAATTGACTACTTTATTTTTAGTTATAATAAAATATCCTGTTTAATTATTGTTAAAACTGCTTTAGAGTTTCAATAGTTGCTGGTACTGAAGTTAAAGGAAGTTCGCAAGTGCCATTGTGACAAATATAAATTAGATTTTTGTTTTCCTGAAATCGGTTTTTTAGAATACTTATTGCTGAAGCTTTTTCACTTCCGGCTAAAAGGATGTTAGGCAAATATTCCTGTTGAATCTCAGATTTTATAACTAAGGCATTTTTTCCGGTTATAGCGACTTCGTAGGTATTTTCAGTAAAATCAAGAAGTAAATTAAGCCAGTTGGAATAAGCTTGTGGTTGCGTTTTTATTTTTGAGCTTACAGCTTTTAACATATTTTCTGCAATATCTCGATAGACTGTATTACCGGTGATTTTTGAAATTTTAAATAAGTTTTTGGCCATTACCGAGTTGGAGGCCGGGGTTACATTATCGGTCAATTCAAAATTTCTGGTAATTAAAGCTTCATCTTGCGAGGATGTAAAATAGAACAAGCCCGTTTCCTTATCCTGAAAATCTTCCAGGCAAACTTTAATGTATTGCTCACTGCGTTCCAGCCATTTTTCCTCAAAAGTAGTTTCATAAAGGTTTAAGAAAGCCTCACTGCAAAATACATAATCTTCCAGGTATGCATTAATACTGCTTTTGCCATTCTTATAGTTGTGGTAAAGCCTCAAATCTTCTTTGGTTTGTTTTTCTAAGAGAAACCCGGCATTATTTAGTGCCATTTCCAAAAATTCTGGTTCTTTAAAACTCTTATAGGCTTCGGCATAAGCGTTCAACATAAGTGCATTCCAGGAAGTAAGGCTTTTATCGTCAAGTCCTGGCTTTTCTCGCTTTTCACGAATTTTTTTAAGTTGAGTTGTCCATTTTTTTTTCTTCAGAAGTAATTCTTTCTCGCTTAAATCAAATTCGGAAGCTATTGCTTCATCGGGTTTTGTCCTAATAAGTACATACTTATCATCTTCCCATTTTCCGAAGGAATTAATATTATAATATGCCGAAAATATGGTGAAATCGTCTTTTAATATTTGCTGAAGCTGCTTTTTGGTCCAGGTATAAAAAGCGCCTTCAACTTTGTTACCTTGCTCATCTTTACTATCGGCATCTAAAGCAGAATAAAAGGCTCCGGAAGTATCGGTGAGTTCCTCCTTTATAAATTGTAATGTTTTATACACAACTTCTTTGTACCATTCTTTTTTGGTCAAATTGTATGCTTTGGAATATAAGCTTACCAGTTGGGCGTTATCATAGAGCATTTTTTCAAAATGAGGGACATGCCAGCGTTCATCTACAGAGTATCGTGAAAACCCACCGCCAATGTGATCAAAGACGCCTCCATAAGAAATTTTGTCTAAGCTGTGTAAAGTATGTTCTTTTAAATCACGGTCATTTAGCTGTACTGCAGCTCTTAATAAAAACTCCTGGTTCACCGGAAGCATAAATTTTGGAGCTCCTCTAGAGCCCCCGTTTTTATGATCTAAACTTTTTTTCCACTTTTCAATAATATTTGTAGTAAATGCAGAAGAGAAATCTGTCTCTTCTTTTGGTAAATCAATAAGCTGTAATTGTTGCAAACCTTCTTCCAGGTGGGAAGCGTATTCTTGCATTTTTTCCGGCTCATTTTTATATAATTCTGAAAGCTGTTTAAGGGCATCCAACCATTGTTCTTTTCTAAAATACAGTCCGCCCCAAACAGGTCGGCCATCTGGTAAAGCTACAATATTCATTGGCCAACCGCCAGACCCGGTCATGGCCTGCACAGCGTTCATATATACCTGGTCTATATCTGGGCGTTCTTCTCTATCAACTTTAATGTTTATAAAGTTGGTATTCATCATTTCAGCAACCCCTTCGTCTTCAAAGCTTTCGTGCTCCATCACATGGCACCAATGGCAGGCAGAATAACCTATGCTAATAAGCAATAGCTTGTTGTTTTTCCGGGCGTTGTCAAGACTTTCTGTGCTCCAGGCCTGCCAATTTACAGGGTTATGAGCATGTTGTAGAAGATAGGGACTGCTTTCGTGAATAAGTTGATTGGTATATTTGTGTTCTGGCATATTTGGTTTTTAATGAATAGAAAAGAGGTTTTCTAAAACCTTTGACCTATTTACCTAACATACCCCCAAATCCAGTTAGCCTATAGTTTCAAAACTTTTCGAGAACCTCTTATTAATAGTATGGTAATCTCTTTCTTAACTTATTTCAAAAGAGATTTTTACGTTAACCCTAAACTCGGTAATATTTTCACCATTTACAAGGGCACTTTGTTCTTTAACATAAACAGATTTTATATTTTTCACAGTTTTAGCTGCGTGTTTTACCGCTTTTTTAGTAGCATCTTCCCAACTCTCGGTAGAACTGGCTAAAACTTCAATCACTTTAATAATAGACATAATTCTTGGTTTAATTAAGATTAATAATGGTTTCTATTCTGAATTTAAACAATGAGATAAAAACCCATATAAGAACAACGCAGCTTTTAGACTGGTTCTGTCACCGCTATTTTTTTTGCTTTCAATTCAGAAAGGTGTTTCTAAAGATAGCATAATAAATTTAATAAAATGTTATCTATTGAAAATTAATGGTTTACACTGGTGAGTTTTAGAATTATTCTAATCCAAATTTTGAAAAGATAGCGACATAGTTTCCCGTGAGAAGTGAAGTAATTTGCGATTTGTAATGTATTTAATACCCAGAGCCTATTGATTAAAATAGAAAAGCCACTAACACTCGAATATTTTCTATTATTCGTGTATTCGTGGCAATTAATACTTTCTAGCTAGATACTTTGATTCTCGCTTATTCAAAATTATTATTTTCCGAAGATAATAATTAGAAGTTTAGAGAAGTTTATGCGATAAGCATTATAACAGCTTATCCGTTTACGGCTTCTACATAATCTACCTTACCGCTTAGCATATCCCTTAACATTGTTTCAATACCGTTTTTTAAGGTTAGTGTTGAGGATGGGCAACCGCTACAGGCTCCCTGTAAGATTACTTTAACCGTTTTGTTGTCTGGGTTATAAGAGTCAAATAGAATATTGCCGCCATCGCTGGCTACAGCCGGCTTAATATATTCGTCTAAAATAGCTATCACCTGTTTTGAGGTGTCATCGAGATCTTTAATCTCCTGGCTTACTTTTGGACTGGCCGGGTGATTATCGGTTTGTGTTGGTTGAGGGGCCGCAGCCTCTTCTTTTAGGACTTCTTTTCCCTCTTTAAGGTAATTGGTGATAAATTCCCGCAATTCCATGGTGATCTCTTCCCAACCGGCCATATCATATTTGTGAATAGATATATAATTGGTATCAATAAATACTGCTTTTACAAAAGGAAAATGAAAGAGCTGCTGTGCTAATGGGGAATTTTTAGCTTCATCTATATTTTTAAATTCCACGGTTTTTAAAACTAATTTCCTGTTGGTTGCAAACTTCATCACTCCTGGATTTGGAGTGGATTCTGCATAAACCGTTACCGGCACGTTTTTCGTTTGTTCTTCTTTTTCTTCCTTTATAACCACCCCACCTTCGTTTAAAAAGTTTTCAATTTGGGTCGCTACTTCTTCCTGTACATCTTCCCAGGAAACAATATCATACTTTTCTATCGCAATAAAATTTTGGGCAATATAAACTGTCTTTACAAAAGGTAAATAAAATAATTGCTGTGCAATTGGCGATTTTGAGGCCTCATCTATATTATGGAACTCAAAATTATCATGCCTGGTGAGAAAATTGTTAGTTTCGAATTTTACGATTGCAGGCTGGTTTGTGGGTTGTATATGGACTGTGAAGTTGTTCATTTCTAGTTTTTTGCAAACTTAGTAAAGAAAACTTAGGTAAACTATATCTTTACTCACTAAGTAGGGTTTTGAGCTTTTGAGCAGGGCCGAATTGTATTGAACGCAATGATTTTTTTGGTTGCTGCCTCTTTTTCTATTATGTGGATTATCTCCATCCATTGGTTTTTGCAACCACCGTTCATCAATTAGGTATTGGTTTTGATTTTAGCAAAAATAGAAAGCGCTGAGGTTGTACGTGTTCGACTAATAATTAAAAATCGAGGTAAGAAACTTTATATCCGTTTTTAGATGCATTTATAAGTTTAGAAAGCACCGTGGGATTGGTATTACTAAAGAACTCCGGGTTTGGATTTAAAGCATCTTTTTTGGGCGCCAGTAAATTATGTTGCTGTAAAATACTTTGGGTTTGCCGGGCTACGGCTTCTCCAGAATCTATTATTTGTACATTTTTAGGTAGTAATTCTCTTAATTTTGGAATTAGGTAAGGGTAGTGGCTGCAGCCTAAAACCAGGTAATCAATTTTATTGATTAAAAACGGCTCCAGTAACTTCAGCAATAAAATATGCATTTGGGGTGAGTCTTTCTCTCCTGCCTCTATCAATTCCACGAGTCCGCGGCCTTCAACTTCAACCACGTTAATATTCTTTCGGTAAAAATCTGAAGTTTTTGAAAAAAGACTGCTGGTTAGGGTTCCGCGAGTGGCGAGAATCCCTATAGTTTTGGTTTTTGAATTTGTTGCCGCCGGTTTAATTGCCGGTTCAATACCAATAAATGGAATAGTGTAGGAGGCACGTAGGTCTTCAATGGCATTGGTAGTAGCAGTATTACAGGCTACGACAATAATTTTGGCACCCATTTTTAGCAGTTTTTCAGTATTCTTTTTGCTAAGCTGTTTTATCTCCTCAATAGGCTTCTCTCCATAAGGTGCATATTTGCTATCGGCAAGATAAATGGTTTTTTCTGAAGGCATTAATTCGTGAATCTCCCGCCAAATGGAAGTTCCGCCAACTCCAGAATCAAATATACCTATGGGACTGCTCTTACTCATTGAACTCATTTACACAAAAATAAAAACTGCGCTCCAAAAGGGCGCAGTTTTAACTTTTATTTTCTATGATGGAAAGTTATTACATTCCCAGCTCAGATTTTACTTCGCTCATAAGATCTTTACCATCGGCAAGGATAACTCCTGTTCCTGTACTTGAGTCCAGTACATAGTCATAGCCTTGTGCTCTGGCTACTTTTTGAATAGCTTCACGCGCCTTTTCAATCACAGGTCTAATAAGGTCATTCTCCTTCTTTTGAAGCTCCTGTCTTGCTCTCTGGCTATGCTCCTGGATTCTTCTTTCGGTAGCCTGAAGTTCACTGGCTCTTTTTGAGTTTTCTTCCTCTGTTACAGTTTCTGCTTCAGATTGGTAACGCTGCATGGTATTCTGAGCTTCCGTCAACATATCTTTAATTTCAGCATCATAAGTTTTTTCTAACTTTTGCAATTGTGACATTGCATCTTTATAAGCTGGCATGGTTTCTACCAGTTCCTGGGTAGCAATGTGGGCAACTTTGCTTTGTGCGTTAGTAAATGCAGTAGCTCCTAAAGTTAAGGCAAGAGCTATAAAAAGTGTTCTGAATTGTTTCATTGTTAATTGATATTAATTGTTAATTATTAAAGTTTAAAATTGTTATTTTATTGAATTGTATCTTTTTTGTTTCTTTCGGCTTCCCTTGCAGCCTGTACAGAATCTCTTCTTTGTTGTCTTTCTTTTAATATTCTTTCTCGCCGCTCCTGAAATTCTCTCTTTCTGGCTTCTTTAATAGAATCCCGCTGTCTTTTTTGTTCTTCTATCAACGCTCTTCGTTCAGCTTTTCTTTCTTCAATCGCCTTCTCGCGATCTGTAATTTCTTTATCTTCCTCTGCAGTACGAGCTTCGGCTCTTTCAAGCTCCCTTTTTTCCTGCCTGGTTTCAATTTGTTTGCGGTTGGAAGTCCTGTTTATACTTCTCAAAACCTGGTCGCTTACATCATAACGCTTATTGGCAAATAACATTCCAGATTCAGAATTTCTATCAAATATAAAATCAAGGTTTCTGTTTTCGGCTATTTCCTGTACCGCCGTAAATACCTGGTCCTGAATTGGCCTTACCAATTGCTTTTTCTGAAGAATGTAATCTCCTTCTGGACCGAAGCGTTTTTGTTCATAATCTGTGGCTTGTTCCTGTTGATAAGCAATTTCATCTTCGCGTTCTTCAATTAGCTGGGGTGTTAGTAAAGCTCTTTCGTTTTGTAAAGTAGCTTTCATCTCATTAATTTCCTGCTGTTTCTGCTGAATCTCTTTTTGCCATTCTTTCACCCGCTCTTCCAACTGCTTACTCGCTTGTTGGTATTCGGGAACATTTTGAAGGATATATTCCATATCTACATATCCTACCTGTATGGATTTTTGGGCTTGTAGTCCCAATCCTGCCAGGATAAATACTATGAATAAAAACCTTCTTTTAATCATATATATGGGTTATAGAAAATATCGTGCCAAATTAAAATTGTTGTCCAATAATGAAATGCGTTTCCCAACCGTGTGCCCCGCTATCTGTGCCAATAGGATCGAAACCATATCCAAAATCAATTCCCAGTAGACCAAAAGCTGGCATAAAGATTCGCAATCCTGCACCCGCTGATCTACTTAATTGAAAAGGATTAAAATCTTTAAAATTATCATAAGATGCACCGCCTTCAATAAAAGTTAGGGCATAGATTGATGCCGATGGTTTAAGTGTAATTGGGTACCTAAGTTCTAAAGAGTACTTGTTGTAAATGGTAGCCCCGTCATCACTAACGCCAGAAGGTCTATCCATAGGTACTACAGATTGGTTTGGGTAACCTCTTAACTGTATAGTTTCCCGTCCATCTAAACTAAAGGCACCAAGACCATCTCCACCAAGAAAGAAACGCTCAAAAGGTGGGATACCACGATCGTTGTTATACGCTCCCAGAAAACCATATTCTACACTGGTTTTTAATACCAGTTTTTTGAAAAGGTTGGTGTACCAATCCCCGCTAAATTTAACTTTGTAAAATTCCAACCAGTTAAATTTCTTTTGGTCTATTTTACGTTGATCACCAACCGCATTTTCTGGGGTAACACGGTCTCCCTGGGTGTTTATAAGGTTTCCGTTTTCATCTTCTAGCTGGAATTCCCTTTGATCTGCCAGGTTTGCATAGTCTATCCCGTTCCATAATGAATATGGTGGAGTAAATTTAGCTGTAATTTTAAATTTTGAACCTCCCATTGGGAAAATTGGGTTCACGTAAGTGTTGTCCCGGGTAAGTCCCAAAGTATAAGTAAAGTTGTTGGAGTGTCCGTCTCCAAAAGTAAACAATCCGGTATTGTAATTGTTGAGGTTATAACGCTGAAAACCTAAAGAATGAGAAACCGTAATGTAAGGATCTGGAACAGTTAAACGCTTCGCTAAACCAACATTTACACCCAATATATCAAAACTTCTACTACGATCTGCTTTTCGGCTTCTGTAGTCAAATAAAAATTGTCTTGTATAGGAAAAAGAGGTTTGTAAACTTACCGGCTTTTTTCCACCTAACCAGGGCTCCATAAAAGAAAGGCTGTAGGTTTGGTAGAAGGTACTGGCTTGTGCTCTAAGTGATAAGGTTTGCCCGTCTCCCATAGGAACTGGCTTGTAAGCATCTTTATCAAAAATACCCGATAAGGAGAAGTTATTAAAAGATAATCCCAGGGTACCAATAAAACCACCGCCACCGTAACCACCTTGTAGTTCTATTTGGCTGGCCCCAGATTCAACTACCGAATATTCTAAATCTAAAGTCCCCGCTTGAGGATCTGGGTTTACAAATTTTGGTTCTAATTGCTCGGCATCAAAGAACCCGAGTTGCCCCAATTCCCGAACGGTAGATACTACATCTTCCTGGCTGTATTTTTGCCCGGGTTTGGTTCGCAATTCCCGGTAAATCACGTGATCCTTTGTTTTGTCATTTCCGGTTACTGTAATATGGTCAAAATAGGCTTCTTTTCCTTCTACAATCCTAATTTCAAAATCAATAGTGTCGTTATATACATTGGTTTCAACAAGGTTGATGTTAGAGAAAAGGTAACCGTTGTTTTTATACAGGTTAGACAAATCCTCCCCGTCTGGTTTTGTTTGGTCTGCAATTCGTTTGTCCAACAGCACACCGTTGTAAACATCTCCTTTATTAATTCTTAAAACGCTTTGCAGTTGTTCATCAGAATAAACAGTGTTCCCTAAATAATTGATATCACCAATATAGTATTGATCTCCTTCTTCTACATTGAGTTTAAGACTAATGGTTTTCTTATCTATATCAATCAATGAGTCGGTAACAATTCTTGCATCGCGATAGCCGCTTTCTTTATATTTATCGATAATAGCCTCTTTATCTGCTTTATAATCGGCTTTTACATATTTAGATCTTTTCCAAAAACGAATAAAATTTTTCTGCTTGGTGTTTTTCATTTGGCGCCGCAGCTTAGCATCAGAGAATTTCTCGTTTCCTATAAAATCTATATCCTTAATTTTAACCCGGTCGCCCTGGTTAATGTCAACTACCATGTTTACCAGGTTGGAGGCGGTAGTATCTTTTACTTCAGAAGTTCTTATGGCAACTTTTGTATTAAAATAACCATCTTTCCGATATTTACTTTCAATATAATTTTTGGTGGTAGTGATGAGGTTTTCAGAAACTTTTGCGCCTTTCCTTAGCTTATTTTCCTTAATGATTTCCTCTTTCTCCCGTTTTTTAAGCCCCGTAACTTTAACTTCATTAAGTTTTGGAACTTCCTGGATTTCAATTTCAAGATCGGCAACATTATCATCGCTTACATTGGTGATGTAAAAGTTAATATCACTAAACTGGTCTAAATCCCAAAGCTTTTTAATTACGCCACTTATCTTATCCCCAGGAATAAAAACTTCCTCTCCTTTCTTAAGCCCCGTATAAGCGATAACCGTTTGTTCATTAAAACTAATGGTTCCTGTAACTTTAATATCGCCAATTGTATATTTTTTTCCATCAGATAATGGTAAGCCCTGCGCTTGTGAAGAAATACTAAAAAATAAACCTAAGGCCAATGCCAGGAATGTAAATATTCGCGTTGCTGTGCAAGGGCTAACTAAGTTGCTCGCTGGTTTTTCCAAATCGTCTTTCTCTATTTTGATAGTTGTAAATGGCGTTAAAAAGATTTTCTTTTCTAAAATCTGGCCATAATATTTTTGTGAAATATAATTCAGCATAAGCAATTTGCCATAGAAGAAAATTGCTAATACGTTGCTCTCCGCTGGTTCTTATTAACAAATCTACCTCCGGAAAATTTCGGGTGTAAAGATGCTTATTTATAACCGATTCATCAATAGCATTGGTAGATAATTCGTTATTTTTAACTTTTTCGCTTATTTCTTTTACTACAGAAGTTAATTCCTCCCGGGAGCCGTAGCTTAGCGCGAGGTTGAGCACCATACGGTCGTTATCCTTTGTTTTTTCTATAACTTCCTGTAACTCACGATAAACCTTCTTTGGGAGGGTCTTTAAATTACCAATCGCATTAAGTTTAATATTATTATCCTGAAGTGTTTTGATCTCTTTTTTTAGGGAAGAAACAAGGAGTTTCATGAGGGTATCCACTTCCAGCTTGGGGCGCTTCCAATTCTCGGTAGAAAAAGCATAAAGGCTTAAATACTCAATACCTATCTCTGCTGAAGCTTCTACCACATCTTTTACAGCCGTAGTCCCTTCTTCGTGCCCGGCAGCTCTTAAAAAGCCTTTTTTTCTAGCCCAACGACCGTTACCATCCATGATTATGGCAATGTGTTGTGGTAGCTTTTTGAGATTGATGTCTTCCTTATTTTTCATCCTAAAAATTACTATAACAAGGTTTTCTACCCCAGGAAAAGGTGAAACTTACCCCGGTAAAAACATACCAGTCATTGGTGTTTTCGTTTCCAAATTCCAGTCCAGTAACGCTGCTGCGGTCTCCTGTGAGTTCTTCTGGCCAGCTGCCGTCTAAATTATCTGTAAAAGTATATCTGGCACCTATTTCTAAAGCACCTATAATATGCCTGGTGATACTTTCTTTATAACCAAATACTATTGGAATGGCAAAACTCCAGTTGGCAGTTTCGTTTACCAATTCACCGTTTGGATATGGAGCACTTAATTTTAAGTGATCTGACTTAAAATAGCTTATGCCAGAATATAGATAAGGAGTGCTTTGCGGGTGGCCTTCGTGTAAATCGAAACTCCAAAAGTTATATTCTATTCCCAAAGAAGCTTCGCCTATGGTATTGTTAAAGGAATAACCCCTGTTTTTTCTTCTGGCGTCATTAGCATTTGCGTCATCTGCGCTAATTTCTGCATACATAAGCGAAAACCTAAAGGCGTGGCGAGCGCTGCGATTCCATTTAATAAGTGCACCTCCTACAAGATTGTTGGGGAGTATAAAATTTGTTCGGCCTACATCGCCTATATAGTTTGCGCCGCCAATATATGGCCCTATTTCAAATGTTTGAGAATATGATTTTTGCGCAAAAACCAGCGTAATAACAAAAACTAATAAGTACCTCATAGGTTTTCAAAAGTTTGCAAATATAACAATTATGTTTGCTCCACAATAATTTGAGCCATAATGTATATATGCATAAACAGTTTTTTAAAAAGAATATTGTTTAATTTCGTTTGTCTTCTCCCCACATAAGCTTTTTACGCAAGGTGTGAAGAAAGCTTCCGTCTGTGAGTTCAACGAGATTGATGTCGTGCGGTGCTTTTTTTATAATTATCTCAGTATTATCTTCCAGGGTGGCGATGCGGGAGTCCATAGAAATAAGGTGGGTGTCTTCCCGGCTGGAAACCCGTAAGGTGATTTTTGTGCTGTCTTTTATAATGAGCGGTCGCGCGTTTAAATTATGTGGTGCTATTGGAGTAATAATAAGTACGCCGGCGTCTGGCGTGATTACCGGTCCCCCGCAACTTAGGGAATATCCCGTGGAGCCGGTAGGGGTGGAAACTATTAATCCATCTGCCCAGTAAGAATTCAAATATTTATCGTCTAGCCAGGTATCTATGGTGATCATGGAAGTGCTGTTTTTACGGCTCACAGCAATTTCATTTAAAGTTACCTGTTCAAAAACCGGGTCCTTACTTGGGGGATTGGTGCTTACATCCAGTACCGTTCTTGGAGAGGTGCTAAATTTCTTCTGAAGAATATGATCCAGGGTTTCTTCAATTTCTTCCTTTTGCAAGGTTGCCAAAAAGCCAAGGCGCCCTGTGTTGATGCCAATAATGGGGATGTCTAAATCCCTTACATAATTAATGGATTTAAGAATAGTGCCATCTCCTCCAATGCAGAAAAAAAGCTCAAAACTTTCATCTAAATTGCTAAAGGTTTTAAATTTAGCATACTTCTTATCAATGCATTTGTTAAGCTCAATGAGTCTTAGAAAGTTTTCTTCTATTACTACTTCAATGTTATTTTGTTGAAGCAAACTTAGAAGTTGTGCGATATATTTTCCGGCATTGGGATGATAAAACTGGCCGTAAATGCCTACTTTCATATATGTCTTTTTTACAGGTCTTTTTTTGTGCTCCCTAACCGGGAACCTTTTACCTTGTTATTAAATATTTTAATGGGCTAAATCTTCGGGTGACTTCGATCGATTAAATGTTATATATTTAAATATTTGTCTAAGTATTTTGACCTGTCTTTAAGGTTCTTTTTAAAATTATCTTCCTGGTGTTCAGAAACAATCTTATAAGAATACCTTCTAAAGGATTGAATGATCTCGTTAATACCAGACGGACTCAACTTTAGAGTGATTTGCGCTACATCATTTTCAATTTTAGAGATGAAAATTCCAAGTAAATTGGCGTTGTTTGATTCTACAATTTGAACAATTTCTCCAAAAGAATAATCCTGGATACCTTTTTGAATCACAATAATATTCCCCGCTTCACTTAAAAATGGTGTTTCATTAAAAAGTGAGATGATTTCGGTTAATTCTACATAGCCCAAATAATCGTTTTCTTCATCTAAAACCGGTAAAATATTAGTATTGTTTTGCGCAAATTTCTCCAAAATATCCAGCCAGTAATCGGTGTCTCTCACAAAAAAGCCTTCCAAAGCATATTGATAATCTGCCAGGGTTTTATGAGCATCGAAGCAGCGAATATCATTTTCAGAAATACAACCTAAATACATCCCGTTGTTCGCTACCGGAAGATGCGAATAAGTCAATTGATTGAATAAATTCTGAATTTCCTCTATTTGTTCTGAAAATTCCCGAATTGCAACATCGTTAATTATAAAATTCTCCATATTCATACTCGTACCTTCTTTGGTGCAAATTAATTAAAATAAAATTCTTAGACCATTTACAAGTTTGTATTTTTGTGAGAATACCTTTAGGTTATACGTTTGAAGCCGGTATCGCTAAAGCTTTAGGCCGGGGAACATAAAAAATGAGATAAGTTCTTAATAAAAACTTTTATAATGACTAAATTAAGTGTGAATATCAATAAAATCGCCACCCTAAGGAATGCGCGTGGCGGTGATATCCCCAATGTGGTGGAAGCAGCGCAGAAAATTGAATCTTTTGGCGGGCAGGGCATAACCGTGCATCCAAGGCCAGATGAAAGACATATTACTTATAAAGATGTGCGGGATTTGGCTCCTTTGCTAAAAACCGAATTTAACATTGAAGGGAACCCTATTGCAAAATTCATTAATCTAGTGTTAGAAGTTAAACCGGCGCAGGTAACCCTGGTGCCAGATGCTGAAGATGCGATAACTTCCAATGCGGGTTGGGACACGGTTAAAAACAAAGAATTCTTACAGGATGTAATTAAGGAATTTAAGCAACATGGAATTAGAACCTCTATTTTTGTAGATCCCGATGAAGAAATGGTGAAAGCTGCTTTGGAAACCGGAACAGATCGAATAGAGTTATATACCGAATCCTATGCGGTAGCTTATGCTAATAGTGATAAAAAAGGAGTGGAACCTTATAACAGGTGTGCAGAGTTAGCGCATACTTTAGGTCTTGGTATTAACGCCGGGCACGATCTCTCTTTAGATAATATTCATTATTTTCAGAAAAAAGTACCACATCTGGACGAGGTTTCTATTGGTCATGCCTTAATTGCCGAGGCTTTATACCTTGGGCTTGAAGATACCATTAAGAAATACCGCGACTTGTTGAACTAATTGTAAGCTAAAAAAAATGAAATTACATTCTATAATATTGGGAGAGGGAACCCCTTTATTGATTCTACATGGTTTTTTGGGAATGAGCGATAATTGGAAAACCCTGGGAAATAAAATAGCTAAAGAAAAGTCATTTCAGGTGCATTTGGTAGATCAACGCAACCATGGTAAAAGTCCGCATAGTGACGAACATTCTTACGAGCTTATGGCAAAAGATGTAAAAGCCTATTGCGAAGAACACGCTTTAAAAGATGTTGTTTTGATGGGGCATTCTATGGGTGGAAAAACGGCTATGCTTGCTGCAGCCAATTATCCAGAGCTTATTAAAAAGCTTATTGTGGTAGATATCGCGCCAAAATATTACAAGCCACATCATCAACAAATTTTAAAAGGCTTAACGGCGCTGGAAGAAGCCGATTTAGCTTCCCGGCAGGAAGCCGATGAGCTCCTTTCTGAATTTATTTCAGAAAAACCCGTTCGACTTTTCTTATTAAAAAATTTAAAGCGTAAGGTTGAAGGTACTTATTGCCTAAAGGTAAACCTGGAAACTTTAAAAGAACATATTGAAGAAATAGGGAAGGGTCTTTCGCAGAAAAAATCTTTTGAAGGTCCTACCTTGTTTATAAAAGGAGGTAACTCTAATTATATTAAGGAAAAAGATAAAGAAGAGATTAAAAAACAATTTTCTTTAACTGAATTTAAGGAAATAGAAGGGGCAGGACACTGGGTTCACGCTGAGAAAATGGAAGAGTTCTATAAGCTTGTAGTTGAATTTATTTAAAATCTTTCTATTTTTATTATGCATACATAATAAATTTTTCGATATTGTTGGGTAATTTATAATTAATGTTAATTTTGAACTTAACAAAACATTAGAATTAAAACAAACCTAACTTATTATGAGAAAATTTCTATTCCTTGGCCTTTTTGGGCTAATGGCTGCGGTAACTTATGCCGGTGGGTATAGGGTAAGCCTCCAGGGACAGCGCTCCCTGGCGATGGGCCATACCGGGGTTGCCGTTGTGAGTAACGCAGAACTTGCTTTTTTTAATCCTGCCGGGCTGGCATATCTTGAAAACAAGATTAATGTTTCTGCCGGTGTAAGCGCCGTATTTTCAAAGGTAAAATATCAAAACTCAGACTATGGTATTAGTGCCGAAACCGATAGTCCCGTGGGCACGCCTTTTTATGCTTATGGTTCCTATCGTGTAAACGATTGGTTGACCCTTGGGTTGGCAGCTTATACGCCTTATGGCAGTACGGTGGAGTGGCCAACAGATTGGGCAGGATCACATTTGAACAACAATATAGAGCTGCAGGCAATTTATATACAGGCGCTGGCTTCAGTAAGAATTACAGATCAACTAAGTGTTGGCGGAGGTCCAATTTATGTGAGCGGGTCTGTGAATTTTAACCGTAACCTTAATCGCACCCTTACCGACATTAATGGAGAACGGTCTAATGTTACCATAGATGCCAGTGGAGTGCACGCTTTTGGATGGTCTGCCGGTGCTATGTTTAGAGCGACCGAAGATCTTACGTTTGGTGTGAATTACCGCAGTGAGATTAATGTGGAGGCCGAGGAAGGGGATGCTACTTTTCAAAATATCCCAAACTCCCCTCAAACCCCGTTTGAGGATACCAAATTTGACGCCGCCCTGCCTTTGCCCGCAGAACTTAGCGTAGGCGTTTCTTATGCACTTTTAGATAAATGGCTGCTGGCTTTCGATTATAATATGACCTATTGGGATGCTTATAAATCCCTGGATATCGACTTTGCTAATAGTAATATTCCAGATTCCAAGAATCCGCGTAATTATAGCAATTCTTCTACCTATAGGTTTGGGTTGCAATATTTAGCCAACGATATGATCACGCTAAGAGTAGGCTACTACTTCGATGAATCTCCCGTTGAATCTGGTTATTTCGCTCCCGAAACCCCTAGAAACGATGCGCATGGATTTACCGGCGGACTTTCAGTAAATATAAATGACCACCTGGCCATAGATGCGGCTTTTCTTTACAACAGGTTTAAAGAGGTGGATGAGTCTTATGCTCCAGATCCTTCGGAATTTCCGAATTATGACGGAGTGCCGTTTGAAGGAACCTATAAAACATCGGCTTTTGTGCCGGGACTTGGTGTAACTTATAAATTATAAACACATGAAATATTATTTTAAATATATAGCAATACTTGCCCTGGGGATCGTTTCTTGTGAACCAGATTTTGATAATCCTGTAGATGAAGTGGGAGCTTATAGTAATGGCGAAGCAGATTTTTCGCGTTACGTGGCCCTGGGTAATTCCCTTACCGCTGGTTATGCCGATAATGCCCTCTATATCACGGGGCAGGAAAGTTCTTATCCAAATATTCTCGCGCAACAATTTGAAAAAACCCAGGCAACCGAAGAATTTCGGGTGCCTTATATGAGCGATAATGCCGGCGGACTTTTACTGGGAGGAAATCAAATTACTTCCAATAGGCTTGTTCTGGCATTTTTGGAAAGTGGTCCCGCGCCAAAGGTTTATTCGGGAATGCAACCTACAACAGAGGTGGGTAAAGTTTTAGAAGGTCCATTTGGTAATCTCGGTGCGCCCGGTGCAAAATCCTATCATCTCGTGGCTCCCGGTTATGGCAATGTTGAAGGGGTAGCTGCAGGCAAAGCAAATCCTTATTTCGCGCGTTTTGCTTCTTCTCCACAAACCACGGTTTTAGCAGATGCGCTGGTACAGGAGCCTACTTTCTTTTCTTTATGGATAGGAAATAACGATGTGTTGGGTTATGCTACTTCGGGAGGAACCGGCATAGATCAAACCGGGAATTTAGACCCTTCTACTTATGGCAGTAATGATATTACAGATGCCAATGTTTTTGCTAATTTATACGGTAAAATGGTTCAGGATTTAGCAGCTAAAGCGAGTGGGGGTGTACTTGTTAATATTCCAGATGTAGCGACAGTTCCATTTTTTACCACCGTTCCAGCTAATCCTATTCCATTAGACGCGCAAACTGCCGGAGCTTTAAATCAGCAGTTTTCTGCTTATAATACCCAGGTGCTGCCGGGACTGGTTCAGGCAGGATTTATTTCTGCGGAAGAAGCCCAGGCCAGGCAAATTAATTTTGCTGAAGGTCAAAACTACGTAACCCTACAAGATGAGTCACTTACCGATATTAGTCAGGCAATCCAGGGACCACCTTTTAATTTAGATCCTCAAACGGCCGGGTTGTTAAGTCAGCTTAGGCAGGCAACGCCAGGCGATCTTATCCCGTTAACCAGTTCTGGTTTTCTGGGAACAACGGTAAATGATGATCCTAATATGGTGAATGGAGTATCGGTTCCTTTGGGAGATGAACATGTGCTAACTACCGCCGAACAGGAGTTAGTAAAAAGTGCTACTGAAAAATATAATAATACGATCGCAGGGCTTGCACAAACAAATGATCTGGCTTTGGTAGATGCCAATGCCATGCTCAAGCAATTGGCAAACGGCGGAATAACCTACGATGGTGGTTCGGTGACTTCTACTTTTGTGACGGGGGGCGCTTTTTCATTAGACGGAGTGCATTTAACTCCGCGCGGTTATGCTATAGTTGCCAATAAAATGATCGAAGAAATTAATAAAACCTATAATGCCGAGGTTCCCAAAGTGAACGTAGGTGCCTATAATACGGTTACCCCAAGTAATGATGTGCAATAAATCATATAATTGAATATTGCAGGACTGTCATTCCGACGAAGGAGGAATCTTTTTTCTTAATTTGAAGATTCTTTGCTGCATGCCTGCGCTTTAGGATGACAAATAAAAATTCCTATAAGCAATATTCAGGATTACACCCAACTGAATTTAGAATGCATTTACACTTACTTGTAAAATATATGCTTTTAAATAGGTGACTTACTAAAATTTAAAACGCCGGATAGTTCCGGCGTTTTTTTGTACTTTTCCGTTTCTAAAATATAGAAAAATGAATTTTATTTTAAGGATATTGCTAACCGCCCTGGCTGTGGTTCTACTTGCTAAGCTTCTGCCGGGCGTTGCCGTAACAGGTTATCTAACCGCTGTTATTGTAGCCCTGGTTTTGGCGATATTAAATCTGCTTGTAAAACCACTTCTAATTCTTTTTACACTCCCGGTGACCATTCTCACCCTTGGATTGTTTCTTTTGGTCATTAATGCGATCATAATTTTAATGGCAGATGCTTTTGTTTCTGGCTTTGCGGTAAACGGCTTTTTTGTCGCTTTACTTTTTAGTTTGCTTTTATCGCTGTTTCAATCGCTCTTGTTTTCTTTGTTGGGAAAAGATTAACAGCCTGCTGAAATTCAATAAATTGAAACTTTGTGCGCTTCGGAAAAAAGTGTAATTTTGCACTCCAATTTTTATAACAAGTCAAGATGGATATTACCAGAGAAAATATAGACGAATTGAACGCGGTGGTAAAAGTAGATATCGCCAAAGAAGACTACGCCGGTAAAGTTGAGAAGATCTTAAAAGATTACCGTAAAAATGCCAATATCCCGGGATTTAGGAAAGGACACGTACCTATGGGAATGGTAAAAAAACAATACGGGCAGGCTGTATTGGTAGATGAGGTGAATAAACTTTTACAGGATTCGCTTAATAATTACCTAACCGAAGAAAAACTTGATGTTCTTGGAAATCCTATTCCGAAGGATCAAGAAGATTTCGACTGGGAAAAAGAAGCCTATACTTTTGAATTTGAATTGGGCCTTGCGCCACAATTTGAGGTAAACCTTGAACTTGAAAAGCCGGTAACCCACTATAGCATCGTTGCAGACGAGAAAATGGTGAATAACCAAATTGAATCTATTAGAAAACAATATGGAAAATTGGTTTCTAAGGAAGAAGCTGAAGAAGGAGATACTGTAGCCGGAACTTTTAAAAATGAAGAAGAAGGTATAGAAAAAGAAACTTCCATAGAATTAGAAAAAATTAAAGGGAAGAGAAACCTTAATAAATTTGTAGGTGCTAAAGTTGGCGATGTGCTTACTTTAAAAACCAAAAATCTTTTTGAAGATGATCATGACCTAATTCAGCATCTTGGTATTGAACACGATAAGGCTCACGATCTTGATATAGAAGTTGAATTTAAAGTTAAGGAAGTAAATCATACCGAGCTTGCCGATTTGAACCAGGAATTGTTCGATAAGCTTTTCGGCGAAGGAGAAGTAACCAGTGAAGATGGGCTTAAAGACAAAATAAAGGAAGATGCCGCAAAGCAATTTAAGCAGCAGAGCGATCAACAGTTAATGAATGATGTGACCAAGCAGCTTATTGAGCAAACTAAATTTGATCTTCCAAAAGAATTTCTTCAAAAATGGATTCAAACCGTTGGTGAAAAACCAATGACCGAGGAAGAAGCAAAGGAAGAATATGAAAAGAGTGAAGAAGGTTTACGTTACCAGCTAATTGAAGGTAAGATTGTAAACGAAAATAACCTTTCGGTAGAATTTGAAGACCTTAAAGCTTTTGCTAAAGAAAAGATCAAGGAACAAATGGCACAGTTTGGCCAAATGAATCCTCAGGATAAAGAATTAGACGATATCGCTGCAAGAATATTGTCTAACCAGGATGAGGTTAAGCGCCTTTCAGAACAATTAATGAACGAGAAGTTACTCGATTTCTACAAAGAGAAAATGAGCTTTGAAGAAAAAGAAGTGACTTATGATGAGTTTGTAAAAGAAATTTACGAGTAAACTCTTTCTATAATTTATACTTATATTTAGGGTATTGAAACCTATTGGAGCAATGCCTTATAAAAGTACTGTGAGAGAAAATACTTCGTCTTCCGAAAATCTTCGGAATGGCCCGAAGTATTTTCTGGTTTAATCCAAAAAGTATTTGGAATTATCTCTGGGCTCACCCATAGGTTTAACTTACTTGTAAGACGGCTATAAAATTATAGCGCAAAAACAAAAATTTGATGGACTACGGAAAAGAATTTGAAAAATACGCCACTAAACACCACGGGATAAATAGTAATTATTACCAGAAAATAGTGAGCAGTATGACACCAACGGGGATGACCCCAAATATTATTGAAGAGCGACAAATGAATGCTGTTGCCATGGATGTTTTTTCCAGGTTAATGATGGATAGGATCATTTTTATGGGTACGGCGATAAACGATCAGGTTGCCAATATTATCCAGGCGCAGATGCTGTTTTTAGAAAGTACAGATGCCTCAAAAGATATTCAAATTTATATCAATTCCCCCGGTGGTAGTGTTTATGCAGGATTGGGAATTTATGACACTATGCAGTTTATAAAGCCAGATGTGGCTACAATTTGTACCGGCATGGCCGCTTCTATGGGAGCAGTACTGCTTTGCGCCGGTGAAAAAGGAAAACGAAGTGGTTTACCTCACTCCAGGGTGATGATCCACCAGCCACTTGGTGGCGCGCAAGGACAGGCCAGTGATATAGAAATTACGGCTCGGGAAATCTTAACCCTTAAAAAGGAACTGTATGAGATTATCGCTAAGCATTCTGGCCAAACCTATGCTAAGATTGAAGAGGATAGTGATCGCGATTACTGGATGAAGGCAGATAAGGCCAAAAAGTATGGAATGATTGATGAAATTTTAACCCGAGAAGGATAAAATATTTTTCGGCTTCTATATTTAAACCGAAAATAGAAAAATGATGAAATGGCGAAAGAAGAATTAGAATGTTCGTTTTGTGGAAGGAAGAAACCCGAAACCAGTTTACTTATTGCCGGATTGGATGCGCATATATGTGACAAATGTATAGAGCAGGCTCATGGGATTGTTTTGGAAGAACTTAAACAGGGGGACGCCAAAGAATTATCGGCAGATCTTATGTTGAGCAAGCCCAAAGTGATCAAGGAGTTTTTAGATCAATATGTTATTGGGCAGGAAAACACCAAAAAAGTAATGTCTGTAGCGGTTTATAACCACTACAAAAGATTATTACAACCGGCGAGCGACGATGATGTAGAAATTCAGAAATCCAATATTGTGATGGTAGGGGAAACCGGAACCGGGAAAACCCTTATTGCAAA
This sequence comes from Salegentibacter echinorum, assembly GCF_900129445.1. Taxonomy (GTDB): domain Bacteria; phylum Bacteroidota; class Bacteroidia; order Flavobacteriales; family Flavobacteriaceae; genus Salegentibacter; species Salegentibacter echinorum. Next base: position 16,713 of record NZ_FQVT01000005.1, on the reverse strand, counting down.
GACTATTGCGAAAATGCTTAATGTACCACTGGCTATTGTAGATGCTACGGTGCTAACAGAAGCCGGTTATGTGGGGGAAGATGTAGAAGGTATTTTAACCCGTTTATTACAGGCGGCAGATTATAATGTGGAGAAAGCACAACGTGGGATCGTTTTTATTGATGAAATTGATAAAATTGCCCGTAAGAGCGATAATCCATCCATTACCCGTGATGTATCTGGAGAGGGTGTGCAGCAGGCTTTATTGAAACTTTTAGAAGGCACAACAGTAAACGTTCCGCCAAAAGGAGGACGTAAGCACCCAGACCAAAAGTTTGTTGAGGTAGATACCGAAAACATTCTGTTTATTGCCGGCGGGGCTTTTGATGGTATTGAGCGCAATATTAGCAAGCGTCTAAATATGCAGGCTGTTGGATTTAGCGCTTCTAAAAGTGAGGATAATATTGAAAGAACTAATCTTTTAAAATATATTATTCCGAAGGATTTAAAAGACTACGGACTTATTCCTGAAATTATAGGGAGGTTACCGGCGCTTACTTATATGAATCCGCTGGATCAAAAAACACTTCGTTCTATTCTTACAGAACCAAAAAATGCCATTGTAAAACAATATAAAAAGTTGTTTGAGATGGACGATATTGAGTTTGAGATGAGCGATGGTGCCTTAGATTATATCGTGGAAAAAGCGGTAGAATACAAGTTAGGAGCCCGCGGACTTAGATCTTTATGTGAAGCCATGCTAACCGATGCGATGTTTGAATTGCCCGAAAGCGGTAAGAGCAAGCTAAGCGTAAACCGCGAATATGCGGAAGAAAAATTGAATAAATCTACTATGAATAAACTAAAAGCAGTTTCATAAAAAAGCTGGTTTTAGATAACACAAAAAAGCCCTTTTTGAAAAAGAAGGGCTTTTTTATTGCTGAAATTTTTCGCCTCGAAATAAAAGATTTTTTTCGGAAGCATACCTCGTATCCCTGGGTTGAGGTTGTTGATTAATATAACACTAATAACCCAAATTTCTGCAAATTAACCCGAAATATGCACAAGAAGAACCTCTATGCTATACTGCGACTAAGTTTTACCAACATTTTTGATACTCAAAAATGGGTGCAACTAAGTCGGGGTTAACCCGCAGAAAGAAGTACTTTTCATTAATCACATGAATTATGCGGGTTAAAATATTCGGAAAAGAATTACTCGAATTTAAAGCTAAATTTTTCCTGGTAAACCTATGCGTCAGCCTGAGCCCGTCGAAGGCCTTTACTACTTAAATTATTAGTCTAAAACCTCATAATGAATAGGCTTAAAAGTACCATTATTACTGTCTTCGGCAGAGCAGGCAGTTAAGCCAATAATCAAATCCATTTTAGCTTCAAAAAGTACATAATCTCCGGCTTTACTAAGAGGCGGATCTACACTTAATTTCCCTTTTTCATCAAATTGCACGTTCATAAAAATATTGAACGCATTGGGAATATCATCGGGTTGAATGTTGAAAGGCTCTAAACTCGTGTATAGGTTTTCGAAGCAGCTGGGGTGGTAGCCGTCATAATTATACATGATTTCAAAAGTTTCAGGACTGCAGGGTGCCAGTAAAAAATCATTACGCCCATTAGTATCTTCCAGGATTTCCAGCATTTTTTGACTGCGGTTACTCCATAAAAAGTTCTTGGTTGTGAGTAAAATAGATTCTTCAAAATCCATTGTTTTTCCTGAAGATAATTTCTCCCGGCGGTCTTTTGCATTAAATAAAACCATATCGCTAACCTGTTCTCCTTCGGGGTCTACTACCTTTAATTTCTGACCTTTTTTTATTTTAAAAGCCGTTCCAGATTGTTTATTTATTTCGTGCATTATGCTCTTTTTTAATGTTTTCGCTTAACGCGGAATTTATATTATTTTCTTGATTTTCCAAATGTTTGGTAATCGAATTTATATCCTTTTCGCTATACCCCTGATGCAATTTTGCAATAGCCTGAATGCGGGTTGGTGCTGCCCAAAAACCCGTGATTAAAGGTAGGTGGTCTTTCCTCATTTGTTTTGGAATATCCTTATAATACAAAGGGTTTTCCTGTTGCTTTTCAAAATGTTTTACCAATTTTTGAAGTGAAGTTTCTAACTCTTCCCGTGATTGAAGGCTTATTTTTGCATTCACATGAACCGCTGAATAATCCCAGGTGCTAATATCTTTATGTTCATACCAGGAGGAGGAAATATAATCATGAGGCCCCTGAAAAATAAGTAAAGCTTCAGAATCATCTTTTAAAAAATCAAATTGTTCATTATGATTGGCAATATGGGAGTAGAGGATGAAATCCTCTGGTGTACCTTCTACTAAAACAGGAATATGAGTCGCCAGAAGTTGCGCTCCTTTAGTTACAAAAGTCGCAAAAGGATGCTCCTGTATAAAATTATAAATAAACTCCCTATCTTCTTTTTTGTATTTTTCAGGTTGATACATGTTCTAATTTTTTAAGTCAGGCTGAGCCTGATACACGTCAAGCTAGCCTGTCGAAGCTCTTGTTGTACTTAATCACAAAAAATTCGACAATCATATCTTGCGCTCGTTAACGTGTTAATGCTAAGCCTCTCGAAGCGTCTATACTGGACTTGTCGAAGTATCTCCAGTATTATAACTTTTCACTTTAGCCTAAAGCTAAGCGCTTAAGACTTTTTACCAATAGAGATTAAGAATAAATTAGTTTAAAATGGAAAAAGATTAACACAGCCTTTAATTGAGGAAGTTAGGATTTATCGGTTACCAGACTTCTGCTCTTTTTAATGTAAATTAATCTTGCACATCTTTAAGTAGCCAGGACTCTAAGTTTTTATCATCATTTGCGCTGTGTAACACAGAAATATCCCCGGTAGCTTCAAAGATCACCGCTCTAACTTCAGATAGTTCAATAACATTGGCTTCTCTTAGTTTAGAGCGTAAATCACTTTCTGTGACGCGCGCTTTCCTTAGATTTTCATAAAGTATATTTTGTCCATCCATTAAAAGTAAAGGAGAATTATCTACCCCTTCCTGAAACCAATTATAACGCCTTAAAAAAGCAACACAGCTTTGCAAAAGATAGACTACCGCCAAACCGAAAACCCCTTGCAACAAACTTACCGATGATGATAAAATGCTGGAGGCAATTATAGAACCTATTGCTATGGTCATGGCAAAGTCGAAACTTGACATTTTAGAAAAACTTCGTTTCCCAGCCAGCCGGGTAAAAAGAATAATTGCTATATAAATTCCTATTGCCGAAACCGCGATAGCGATAAGGGAAGTTGCAGATGCTTCAAACCATTTTTCCATAATATTCCAATATTTGCTTAGTTTTCTAAAAATAAAGACTTAGTTTAATAAGTAGGTGTTAAAGTCTGGATAAATCTTATTTAAAATTCGAAAGGTATTTCCAGGCGTTACGGCCAATGTTGGTTTTCATTCAATTTCTATACATTTGCGCAATGGGCAGTATTTTAAAGATAGGACATCGCGGTGCAAAAGGATATTTGGCCGAAAATACCCTGGAGAGTATTCAGAAGGCTTTAGAATTTGGTGTGGATGCGATAGAAATTGATGTGCATCGCTGTAAAACGGGAGAAATTGTTGTGTTCCACGATTTTACCTTAGATCGTACCACAAATGGCAGCGGAGAAGTTGCGAATAAAACTTTTGCTGAATTAAAGGCACTAAAAGTAGAAAATGCTTATAAGATCCCATTACTTACCGAGGTCCTGGGGTTAATCGTCGGTAAATGTAGCGTGAATATTGAGCTGAAAGGTTTAAATACCGCAAAAGCTACGGCTGAAATTATTAAAAATCATATTATAGAAAATGATTGGAAATATGACGAATTTATCATTTCCAGTTTTCAGAAAAACGAATTGTTTCAAATGCGAAAGCTAGAAGATAAAGTGCCGTTAGGGGTGCTGAGTAAAGCCAGTGTCCCTGAAGCTATTGAACTTGGCAAACTGCTAAATGCCTCGGCCATACATCCTTCTTTGGGAATTATTACAAGGGAAAATGTAAAGAAATCACAGGCCGCAGGATTTAAGGTAAATGTTTGGACAGTAAACGAACCCAGAGATATTCAAAGAATGCTGGAGTTTGGCGTGGATGGAATAATTTCCGATTTCCCCGATAGACTATTTTAGAGGAGACAGGAAACAAGAGACGAGAAAAAAGAAAAAAGAAACAAGAAATAAGACAAGTTAAAGAACTGGACATCGCAGCGAACCACAACCCACAACCCACAACCTCACAACCGATAACTGAGAACTCACAACAGAAAACCGCATGAATTTCGATATCATTATAATTGGCGGAGGCGCCGCCGGATTTTTCACTGCAATTAATGCTGCGGAAATTAATCCTCACTTAAAAATTGCCATTTTAGAACGTGGGAAAGAGGTGCTTACCAAAGTGAAGATTTCGGGAGGCGGAAGGTGTAATGTGACCCACGCCCAATTTATCCCGAAAGAACTTAGCTTGAATTATCCGCGGGGTGAAAAAGAACTGCTGGGACCTTTTCACAGTTTTATGACGGGAGATACGATGGAGTGGTTTCAAAAAAGAGGTGTGGAGCTTAAAATTGAGGATGATGGGCGTATTTTCCCGGTTTCAGATGACTCTCAAAGTATTATCAATTGTTTTCTTCAGGAAGTAGAACGTTTAAAAATTAAAGTTTTTAAAGGAGAAGCGGTACAAAGCTTTCAGCAGCAAGATAATATTTGGCATATAAAAACGAAGAACACCGATTTTTCTGCGGAAAAAATTATGCTTGCTGCCGGTAGTAATCCTAAAATATGGAAATTACTTAAAAAATTAGGTCATAGTATTATTGAACCTGTACCCTCACTTTTCACCTTCAATATTACAGACGAACGTATTAAAGATATTCCCGGTATTGCTACAGAAGCTGCTGTTAAAATTTCAGCAAAAAATATAAACCTGGCAAGTACAGGACCTTTGTTAATCACACATTGGGGAATGAGTGGTCCCGGAATTTTAAAACTTTCTGCCTGGGGTGCCAGAGCCCTGGAAACTTTGGATTATAAATTTGAATTACTGGTAAATTGGCTTCCGGAAACTACTTCCGAAGAAATTTTAGAGCGTTTAAAGGAATTGAAAATAGCACTTGCGAAACAGCAGGTTTTAAAAAATGCGCAATTCGGTTTACCGAAAAGGTTGTGGAGAAACCTGGCACAGTCAGTAGGAATTGAACGCGATACAACCTGGGCTAATTTAAATAAAAAGCAGTTGCAAGCTTTGGCTAAAGAACTTACCGCCGGCATTTTTCAGGTAAACGGAAAAAGTACATTTAAAGAAGAGTTTGTGACCGCGGGGGGAGTAGATCTAAAGGAAATTGATTTTAAAACTTTTGAAAGCAAACTTTATAAAAACCTGTTTTTGGCGGGAGAGGTTTTAAATATAGATGCAATTACCGGAGGCTTTAATTTTCAAAATGCCTGGACCGGCGCATATTTAGCGGCACAACATATTGCGAAGGATTAAAAGTTGTTTGGAAAGTGCGCTACCGACTAATTTAATCGCCAAATTTCAAAATTAAGTACCAGGGCAAAAAGAACCCAAACGGCATAGGGGATTAGAAGGTAGGTGGCTGTTAAGCTTACCACTTTAAACCATTTTATGGTTAACAAGACCAATATAAAAAGGGCAATGATATTCAATAAGGCCAAAAGAGGTTGTTGCATCCCGAAGAATAGCAAGGACCAGGAGCCGTTTAATAAAAGCTGAAACCCGAAGTGATAGAGCGCGGTTTTTACCCATTTATGATAAAAACCCTTATTCCAAACGATTCCCGCCGCTACGCCCATTAAAATATACATCCCTATCCAAACCGGACCAAAGATCCAGGTTGGCGGATGAAACCAGGGTTTGTTTAATTGCGGGTACCAGCCATCAATTCCGGTTTGGGTCGCAATGGCGCCTAAAAATCCGAAAAACAGACAAATGCCAATGGCTGCCGAGCTTTGAAATAGCAGTTTTCTGGTCATTTTGGTTGGTTTGAACACTAAAGTAAAAATTTATTTTGGTTCTGCCATTAGGTTTTTATCGGTTAATTTATATTTTTTTCACTATTGTCCGGTAAAGAAACAAGATCGCTTTGCTGCAGGAAAAAAGAGAAAAGACTCAATTCTAACTAACTGAACATCCTGTTTTTTCATAATTAATATTCTTCAGTTAACTCTTTTTTTCGAGGGTTTCAAATAGCAAAGAGGGCAATTATGAGGTCGTTTTTAGACTTGGCTATAAAAGAGAATACGCTAGTTAGTTACATTTTTATCGGACATCAATGAGTTTTTTTAAAATTTGGGTTTTGAAAAAGCTTAGGCCATTTTTGCCGCAAAGACAGAAAAGTATTAGGTTAGAATATAATCTTAGTGTTTTTTGTCTATTATCGAATTTCAGAATTCAAAATATAGAAGTTTGAAATGATCAGGTTTGCGGGTAACACTTATCTTTGTAGGTGAAAATTATTAAATAAATACACGTTAAAGGGAAGATTCGCGAACGAGTGTCTTCTAACTTTGAACGTTTTTAATAGCTACCAAATGCAGGAACAGGATTTTATCCCGGGAGAATATTCAACAAAAATCGATAGCGGCCGGGTAGGCTGGGAATCGCCCAGTAATATCGCACTTATAAAATATTGGGGAAAGAAAGAAAATCAAATTCCGGCAAATCCGTCCTTGAGTTATACCCTTAATAATTGTAAAACAACTACTCTTTTAGAGTTTCAGAAGAAAACCACCAAAAGCGATAATTTTGAGTTCGATCTTTATTTTGAAGGAAAACAAAAGGACAGTTTTAAACCTAAAATTCAGCAGTTTTTTGAGCGCATTGCGAAGTATTCACCGTTTTTAAAAGATTACACTTTTAAAATTTCCACGGAAAACTCTTTTCCACACAGCAGTGGAATCGCCTCTTCTGCCAGCGGGATGAGCGCCCTGGCTTTATGCGTAATGAGCCTGGAACAAAAATTAAATCCAGAAATGAATCCTGAATTTTTTAATAGAAAAGCATCCTTTTTGGCACGTTTAGGCTCGGGAAGCGCCTGCCGCAGTATTGAAGGGCCGCTTATTGAATGGGGAAAACATAAGAGTTTGTCTGGAAGTAATGATTGCTACGGAATAAAATATGAGGAAGAGGTAGCCGAGGTTTTTAAATCTTTTCAGGATACTATTTTGCTGGTGGACAAGGGGCAAAAGCAGGTGAGTAGTAGCGTAGGCCATAATTTAATGCACGGTCATCCTTATGCTCAAGCCAGGTTTGCCCAGGCTCACGAGAATTTAGACCAGTTGAAAACAGTTCTTGCTTCAGGGAACCTTCAGGATTTTATGGAGATTGTAGAAAGTGAGGCGCTTAGTTTGCATACGATGATGATGAGCAGTAAGCCTTATTTTATTTTAATGAAACCAAATACGCTTGAGATTATCAATAAAATATGGGCATATAGGGAGCTTACCAAAACCCCGGTTTGTTTTACTTTAGATGCAGGAGCTAACGTGCACGTGCTTTATCCCAAAAAAGACGCTAAAAAAGTTTTAGATTTTATTAAAAATAAACTGATTATATATTGCGAAAAAGAGCAGTACATCTGTGACCGTGTAGGTACAGGTGCCGTAGAATTAAACCTTTCAAAATAAACTTAAATAAGATTTTATTCGTATTTTTCTATGTTTTAAAATTGTTAGCTATGGAGATGGAAATAAAAAAGCTCGAACTTTTAAGATGGTTAAGCGATGTTGAAGATCGCGAGGTTTTAGCCCAGGTGGAAGCTATAAATGAAGATGTAGAAAAAGAAAGTGGGTTCGATTTTGACAAAGAATGGGAGAATGGATATACCGGTAAGGAGTTTAAAGCAGAGATGCGAAAAAGAATAAATTCTTATCCGTGGAAAAAGTAATCTTTACGAGAGGAACCTTAGCGTATTTCGACGATTTGGTGTACACCCTTTTTTCGGAAGGTTATTTTACTTACGAAATGCTCAAAATTATGTAGCTAAGCTTGTTGATTACATAATTACAGAAATAAATAGCTTTCCACATAAAATTACACCTAAGGAAATAAAGAATTTAGGTAATTATTATATGTTTTATAAGACCAGCCAGCGCACTACTTGGTATGTGTTTTTTTGAGAAAAGACATAATCATTATTTAGTGACTACTATTTTAAATAATTATTCAAAAGAAATAAAAAGTCTCAATGAATACTAATTCCTAAGGCTCTTTGCGTATAGCATATCTTTCCAAACATATTTAATCGAGAAATAACACGGGGAAGTGAAAAGTGGATTAGATTTCTTAACTTTGCCGAATAGTTTTTTAAGGAAAAAGATTTTTTTGAGAAAATCAAATGTATTGTTTAAATTAATGGAATCTTTTTCTTAATAAAATGGGTGAAGTTTTATAGATTGTGGGTTTGGCTAGAATATTGCTTGTAACTTTAAATAAAAGCTGCTACTTGTTTGGAAATAAATAGACTGACTTTTCTAGTCTTTTAGATGCCGGGTAGCCCCATAAAAAACACGAAAACAATATGAAAGGACCTTTATTTTACTCAAAAATCCTGCTATTCGGGGAATATGGAATCATTAAAGATTCCAAAGGTTTATCCATACCTTATAATTTCTACAATGGCGCGCTAAAAGTAGATGAAGATCCTTCTGCTGCGGCTATAGCTTCGAACCAAAGTTTAGGCAGGTTTGCCGATTATTTGAATGAACTTCAGCAAAATAATCCCCAATTGGTGCAATTCGACCTGGCTTCTTTAAAGAAAGATGTCGCTAAAGGCATGTATTTCGATTCTACTATTCCGCAGGGTTACGGCGTGGGGAGTAGTGGCGCATTGGTAGCGGCCATTTACGATAAATACGCTACAGATAAAATAACGGTTTTAGAGAACCTCACCCGCGATAAACTGCTAAAGCTGAAAAAGATTTTTGGGGAAATGGAATCCTTTTTCCACGGAAAATCTTCCGGTTTAGATCCGCTTAACAGTTATCTGAGTATTCCTATTTTGATAAATTCTAAAGATAATATTGAACCGGCCGGGATTCCTTCCCAAACCGAAAACGGTCAGGGCGCTGTATTTTTACTGGACAGCGGAAGCACCGGCGAAACCGGTCCCATGGTGAATATCTTTATGGAAAGTATGAAGCAGGAAGGTTTTAGGAAAATCATGAAAGATCAATTCGTAAAACATACCGATGCCTGTGTAGATGATTTTCTAAAGGGAGATGTAAAGTCTTTGTTTTCTAACGTAAAACGACTTTCACACGTTGTCTTCGATAATTTTAAACCAATGATTCCTGCGAAATTCCACCAACTTTGGAAACAGGGCATAGAAACCAACGATTATTACCTAAAACTTTGTGGTTCCGGTGGTGGTGGCTATATTTTAGGCTTTACGGAAGATATTCAAAAGGCCAGAAAATCGCTTAAAGATTATAACTTAGAAGTGGTTTACAACTTCTAAATCCTGCTACAATGGCATCTACTGCTAATAAGCGCTTATTGCTTAAAATGCTTAGTTTATTTTCGGCAGTAAGGGGCTATAACATTTTGGTGCTTATCATCGCGCAGTATCTTACAGCGGCTTTTATCATGGCGCGAGACTTACCTTTAAGAGAAGTACTGTTTGATGATAATTTGTTTTTCCTTATCCTTTCTTCGGCCACGGTGATTGCTTCCGGGTATATTATTAATAACTTTTACGACAGTGAGAAAGACCTTATCAACAGGCCCAAAAAAACAATGCTGGACCGTTTTGTGAGTCAGCGGACTAAGCTTTCGGTGTATTTTATACTTAATTTACTGGCGATCTTCTTTGCCAGTTATGTTTCCTTTAGAGCGGTTTTATTCTTTTCGGTGTATATATTTGCTATATGGCTGTATTCCCATCGCTTAAAACGCATCTTATTTTTGGGCAACCTGGTGGCTTCCATCCTTACCATTACGCCTTTTTTCGTGGTTTTTGTGTATTACAAGAACTTTGAAACCGTGATTTTTACCCACGCTACTTTTCTTTATTTAATGATCGTCATGCGCGAACTGGTAAAAGACCTGGAAAATATGCAGGGCGATTTGGCGCAGAACTACCAAACCATACCTATTGTTTACGGCGAAAGACTAAGTAAGTTCTTTTTAAGCGTCTTAAGCCTGCTGGCCATAGTACCCACAGTGCTTTTAATTACGCGTTTTGATATAGGCGCGATGGATTATTACTTCTATGCCTCCCTGGTTTTGCTGCTGTTTTTTGTGTTGTTCCTTTATTTTAGTAAGGCGAAATGGCAGTATTTGGTGTTGCACAATATTTTAAAGCTCATCATTGTAGCAGGGGTATTTAGCATTTTACTTATTGATTTAGACGAAGTCCTTAACCGGGTTTTTTAACTATAATATTATTAAAACAACTATGAAAAAAGATCATAATTATTTTCTGAAAAGAGCCATAGAACTGGCCGAAGAAGGAATGGACAAAGGCGAGGGCGGTCCTTTTGGAGCGGTAGTCGTTAAAGATGGGGAAATTATTGCTGAAGCCAACAACAAGGTAACTTCTCATAAAGATCCTACCGCACACGCCGAGGTCGTGGCTATTCGTAAAGCCTGTGAAAAACTGCAGGATTTTCAATTAAAGGACTGTATTTTATATACCTCTTGCGAGCCCTGTCCCATGTGTTTGGGCGCCATCTACTGGGCACGGCCTAAACAGGTCTTTTATGCCCTTAACCGACGGGATGCGGCAAAAATAGGCTTCGACGATCAATTTGTGTACGATGAAATTGCTTTAGACATGGATGAACGTAAAATTCCCTTCGTAAATATGATGCGGGAAGAGGGACTGCCGGTTTTTGAAAAATGGGATCGTAAAGAAAATAGAATTGATTATTGATGCCGATAAAAAGGTAGAAAACTTCGCGTTACCCCGGAAATATTGTGAGAAATAGGGTGATTTTATCCTCGTATAACACGTTGGCAACAAGCTAAAAAACCCAAGCAATTACCAAATTGGTAACTTTTTTTATTATATTTGCGTCAAACAATTATAATGTGAGAGTAATCGCAAAACGAACTTTACGAGATTTTTGGGAAAAACACGCTGATTGTGAAGAACAATTAAAATCGTGGTATAAAGAAACTGAAAAATCTGAATGGAAAAATATTAACGAATTAAAAAGTGAATATCCGAGTGCTAGTATTTTAAAAAATAATCGAATTGTTTACAATATAAAAGGTAATAATTATCGTTTGATTGTAAAATTTAATTTTGAATACGGAATATGCTGGATAAGGTTTATCGGAACTCACGCTGAATATGATAAAATTGACGCAAATAATATCTAATTATGAAAATATTACCAATTAGAAATGAAAAAGACTATCAAAACGCACTCAACAGACTTGAGGAAATTTTTGATGCAAAAAAAGGAACGGAAGATGGAGACGAATTGGAAATCCTGTCAATTTTGATTGATAGATATGAAGAAGAACAATTCCCAATCGGAATGCCTGACCCAATCGAAGCAATTAAATTCCGAATGGAACAAATGGGAATGAAACAAAAGGATTTAGCAGAAGTTGTTGGATTTAAAAGTAGAGTTAGCGAAATTTTGAATAAAAAAAGAAAACTGACTCTAGATATGATTAGAAAACTCAACACTACTCTACATATTCCTACAGAAGTTTTAATTCAGGATTATTAATTGAAAAAAGCCAGTTACCAATAACTAATTCGTGTGGCCAGTACTACCTGTCCCGATTTTTCGGGAGCCTAACATGAATGTCCCGCACGTGCGGGATTGACTAAACCGATTGTCCGGCGATTAGCGACTATGGGGATTGATCTGTTTGCCTTTAGTGTTTTTAGGAAGAGATTGCCTACTTTGTTTTTAATTGGTTCTAGCCTACTTACGAAATTCCTCGCGGATTTTCTATTCGGTTTTTATTTGTTAACTTAGTTGCTTAACCACGCAACAAACCATATACAAACACGTTATGTGCAAGCTGAAAATAATATGCGAATAAGGGAAATCATCAATAAAAAGACAGGAGAAAAAATAATATCTTTTGGAGGAGAAGATTTTGAAAATGTTATTCCTGACCAACATTATTATGATGCGTGTTTTGTGCAAAGAATGATGCTTCAAGTCCCAGAAGAGGCAAAGGGCAAGAAAAAACCAACGGAAAAAGGAAAACGAATTTTATTTGCTACAGCAAAAGATTGTCGAGAATTTATCAATGACTTCCGAAAAATTGAAATTCCACAACAATTATTGGATTTACTAAAAGCCTAAAGGAAAAGGAAACAGCAAAAACTATTAAAAGGTTTGGTCTTTAATCCTGATATTTTAATGGGTTTTCTATTAAAGGCTGGGGACAATGGATTTTTGTTGAGTCAATACTCATCAAATTTCCAAACAAGTGCCATAGACAAAGAGAAATTACCCTTTGCCTATATGCTGAACGAAGATGGAGAAATTGAAAAGTTTGGAAAAACGGAATTGACTGATGGACAACTTAAACAAGCGTTAGAACAGCGGAGCGCTAAGGTTGCAAAAATCTTAGAAAAAGACGGAGGATGGCATTGTTTCTTCATCACTTACAACAGTATTGGAGGAAAAGAAAATTGGCAAAATGGAAAACCTCATTTTCACTACATTTCCAACTATTTCGGAATTAAAAAAGAGGATGTAATTGAGCAAATAAAATCTAAAAAGTATAAGCTGGGGAATTTACCGCATATTGCATTAGACGATTATGGAGTTCAACCCGACAGAAAAGCCAGCACATAACAATGGCTACAGCAAATAGGGCGGTAAGTGCTGAATTCACCGGCTTGGGCGTGTTTGCTAAGTGCTTGGGGGAAAGGTAATCGCTTACCACTTGCCCTACTTGCCATAGCCGAGCCGTTGTGTGCAAGTTTTATCCAAAATTCGTATGAAAAACATTAAAGTCATAATTGTAATATTTATAATAATCTTAATCATTACAATTGTACTTGATTTTTACGACTCACAATTTAGTTATCACGATATTCTAGTTGAATTTCATGGCCTTTTGTTTGATTTATTAGTCTTAGGTATCATATATGGTGTTTATGAAAATTTCAGTAACAAAAAGGAAAGAATTGAAAATTTGAAAGAATCGATAGAAGATTATCGAGGACTCAATACAATTAATTCATCCTTTAAAATTGTATCATTTATAAGAAGACTTTACGATTTAGGGGTAAACGAATTCAGCCTACATCAATGTTTCTTGCAGGATGCTAAACTAAATGAATACAACTTTAGAAATAGTAATTTTTCATTTTCTAATTTAGAAAATGCAAGTTTTTCCAGAAGTAATCTTGAAAATTGTAAATTTTATGATTGCAGATTGAGGGAAGCATTTTTTGTAGATACAATTGCTTATAATGCTAGATTTGAAAATGCAAATTTATCTGAAACCACAATAACAAAATCCGATTTTAGTTTTGCTAATCTAAGACGAGTTAAATTAAATAAAGCAAAAATTTGCGCAACGGATTTCAATTGTGCAGATATGAGCTTTGCAGACTTAGAAGGCGTAAAAGTTTATGATCAAAATTGGTTAGAAACTTTAGAAATTAATGAAGTCAAAGGAATTGAAAAGCTAAAAGAAAGATTTTATATTGATCGAGGTGTTTTTGAGGTAGATGAAATAGGAGAATATTGGATAGTTCTAAAAAAAACCAGCTGACAGCAACGGTTCATCGCCAATAAGCCGCAGCGTTAGAAAGAAAATAATTATCTTGACCAACAACAAAATACTAAGCCGACAAATCCGCGTCCCTTACTCCGCCAATTGGCGATAATCGTAACCGTTAGCTATAATATTGCTAGAGAGAAATTCAATTGCAAAAAGTTTAGAACTATGAAAAATACAATTCTACTTTTATTCCTATTATTTACTATACATCAATCAAGTGCTGAATGTGCTATGAGTGGATTTACTTATTATCCAGAACATAGTGCTATTAGCCAGAATTCTATTTTTATAATAGAGGGATATTCATTTAGTCAAAAAGTGATTAACTCTTTTAAAAATGATAGAGAAGCTTATTTACAAAGTGAAGATGGAGAGAAAATAGATTTGATATTAAAAGAAATATTAATCGGACAAATGAGTTTAACTCAAGCTACTTTTAAACCTGCAGAAAAATTAGAACTTAATAAAAAGTATTTTTTAAAATTCACTCATCTAACGAACAAGGAAAATTATAATGAACTGACAAGATATAATCGTGAAACAAAAGAACATGAACCTGTAGCTTGGAAAGTAACAGATAACAATACAGAAGAATTAAGTGATGATTTGAGTTTAAAATTTGAAAAGACTGATGTTCAATATTATGGTTGTGGACCAGCAGCATACGCCGTATTCCAACCTCAAAATTCATCCGATTTAGAAATTTGGTACAGAACAGAAGTTTACGATGAAAAAACTAAAACTTCCACAATATATATTATTAAAACTTGGAAAGAAAAATTACAAGTAGGACACGGCATGTGTTCAGGTGGTTTTACTTTTAGTAAAGATGGAGATTATAAAGTTCGGTTTACTCCCATGAATATCGATGGGAAAAATTAGCAACTACCGAATGGATATCATTCGAAAGTCCTTTTAAAAATTCGAAAAACCCATGGGGCTTTTAGTGTATCCACCCCACCAAGCACGTATTGCTAGAGTGCAATCCTGGATATAGCTTTGCTCAAAAATAACTACAATGAGTAAAGAACAAGAAATGTTTACCTTGATCGATGAATTTAAAAATAGTGCCTTAAACGCAAAGGCCTTCTGTGAAACGAATGGTGTTGTTCCCTCAACTTTCTATTACTGGAAGAAAAAGAAAGCCTTGAAAGAATTACCAGAAACTAGTGGCTTTATAAGCATCAGTCCTAAAGTCGAAACTGGAAGTCTGGAACTCATTTATCCCAATGGGATCAGGTTAAGACTGGAGGACTCCCAGCTTGAATTAATTAGTAAACTTATCAGGCTTTATTAATGTTTGCATTAAGCTCGTTCCATACCTATTACTTTTATCGAAAGGCCTGTGATATGCGAAAATCCTTTAATGGCTTGAGCGGACTGGTAAACAACGAGATGGGCAGGGAACCCACTAGTGGGGATGTTTTTATATTTTTGAACCGTAACCGTACTCATCTTAAGCTCTTGCACTGGGAAGCCGGGGGTTTTGTATTGTATTACAAACGCCTGGAACAAGGCAGTTTCACCCCGCCGGTTTTTAAAGAAAATAATCCAGATATAACCTGGTCACAACTGGTGCTTATGGTAGAAGGACTACAGGTAAAAAAGGCCCATCAGAAACTGAGGTATCCAAGGTAAAAAAGTGATGAAAACCCCGGTAAAAACAAGGGTTTACAGTAGGTTTAAAACAAGGGTTTTTGTATCTTTACCCTATGCAAGAACCCTTA
The DNA here is from genome assembly GCF_900129445.1 of Salegentibacter echinorum. Taxonomy (GTDB): domain Bacteria; phylum Bacteroidota; class Bacteroidia; order Flavobacteriales; family Flavobacteriaceae; genus Salegentibacter; species Salegentibacter echinorum. Next base: position 1,233 of record NZ_FQVT01000005.1, on the reverse strand, counting down.
GAAAACCTTACTAAAGACCAGCTTTTGGCACTCCTGAAGAAGGAGACAAAAAAGAGGGGAAAAGCTGAAAAAAGTGTTTCTAAAAAGGAACAAGAAGTTAAAAAAGCACAGCATAAAATTGCTGATCTGAAATTTCAGATAGCATACTACAAACGCCTGGCATTTGGTCAAAAGAGAGAACGCTTCGAGGGAGATAAGAACCAGATGAGCCTTCCTTTTGAAATGGAACCAGAAAAGGCGGAACAACAAGAAGCCGAGCTAAAGGAAAAGCTCACTTACCAGCGCCGCAAGAAAACCTCGACCCACAAAGGAAGAATGCCTCTTCCAGAACATCTTGAGGTAGAAGAGATCGAGATCTATCCCCAAGAGGATATTACCGATATGGTGTGTATTGGCAAAGAAGTGACCGATGAGCTGGAATACGAGCCTGCCAAATACTATATCAAACGCTACATCCGCTATAAGTATGCTCCCAAAAGTAAAGAAGGGGTGATCATCGGGGAACTTCCCGAGCGGGTAATCGAAAAGGGCGTTCCTGGAGCCGGGATATTGGCTTCTATTTTGGTCGATAAATACCAGGATCACCTTCCGCTGTACCGGCAACTCCAACGCTTCAAAAGAGCAGACATTCCCATAGCATCTTCCACTTTAGAAGGTTGGACGCGGCAGAGCCTTAAAATCATCGATATTCTTTATCAGCACTTGCTGGAGGATATTCGCTCCAAAGGCTATCTGCAAAGCGATGAAACTCCCATAAAGGTAATGGATCCTGCTAAAAAAGGAAAAACACATCAAGGCTATTATTGGGTACATCATTGCCCAATGGATGGCAGCGTACTCTTTGATTACCAGCCCGGGCGTAGCCGAGAGGCTGCCGATCATGTATTGTCTAATTTTAAGGGCTACCTTCAAAGTGATGGCTATGCCGTGTATGATAAAATCGGAAAACTTGAAGGGGTTACCCACCTAAACTGCTGGGCTCATGCCCGAAGGGAATTTGACAAAGCAAAAGACAATGACAAAGAACGAGCTGAAACAGCTTTGACCTTCATCCAGAAACTCTATGCGGTGGAGGCCCAGGCACGAGAGGATAACTTAAATCCGGAACAGCGTAAATCCCTGCGACTGGAAAAAGCCTTACCCGTTATCAATGAATTTGGGAAATGGATGTTTGCTCAGATGAAGCATCAGCTAATCCTTCCCAAGAGTCCAATCGGAAAAGCCTTCCGGTAT
>NZ_FQVT01000015.1 GCF_900129445.1 Salegentibacter echinorum | reverse complement strand
TCAAAGATGACTTCTCTAGTCTTAATTCTAAATTATTTGTATCGCTTTTCTCTCGAAAAACGTACGCGCTGTCAATTCAATAAATCAATGAACTTTAAAAGCCCCACCTAGCCTCCCCAAAGGGGAGGAACCAACTCCTTAATCATTCCCCCTTCGGGGGAACAGGAAGGGGGCTTCCTATCTTGCAAAAAACAAAGGAGTCGAACCTTTCTTATATAACGCCCCGTCTGGCGGTTTCTTTTTTAATATTTTTTGGGAACTTGTTTTGCTGTGAAAGCGGCTGCAAATATACGTCGCTTTATTTTTACCAGCCAAACTTTTTTAAGGTTTTTTTAAAATTTTATTTTCGCTAAAACCAAACCTTAAAAGAACGTCGCAATTGTTATTTTTGCGGGTGCAAATATACAACTCTTTTTTAATATGGCAAGCAAAAAATAAAATTATTTTTTACTGAGCGTTATTTGATAAAAATTACGCGGCATCTTTAAATACACAAGTTATCAAAAGCCTTAAAACAATCCCCAATATGCAATGAACTTTGCCAAGCTAAGCTATTCGCTATCCTGCTAAGCGGGGGCAAATATACACCCGTTTTTTGAGTGGGCAAGCGTTCTATGAAAATAATTTAAAAAAATCTTAAACAGCAAACTTAAAAAGCTTTAAATTAAGGAGTTGAAAAGGAATGAAATTAGCTAAATTTTAGAATTAGTCAATTTAGCCTATACTTCTTCTTTCTATACCATGTTTTTTGAGAACTTTCTTTCTTCTATTATTTTTATTTAATTTTTCTAATTAACCTGAAAACTGATTGGCTTTTAAATGCCCATCCTCAGCATCAATTAATCCAATAATTAGTTCTAACTTATGAAAATCCTAGGTATCTCAGCTTCTGCCAGTAAATCCAGCAGCAACTTTTATCTTTTAAAATCTATTCAGGATTTATATGCTGAAAAAGATGAAATGCAGGTTTTTGAAGGACTGCAAGAGTTCGCATTGTTTAGTCCGGCACAATTAGAGAAAGGAATTCCGAAGAATATAAAGAATCTTAAGCAGCAAATTCTCAAGGCAGATCTTATTATCATTTCTACTCCAGAATATACGCATAACATTCCGGCAGTCCTCAAAAATGTATTAGAATGGTGTACGGCATCAGGGGAGTTCTCCGAAAAAGCAGTCCTGCCCATCACCTTTACACCAAAAGAACCGAGAGGAGAACATGCCATGACTTCTTTATTGCAATCGTTACAAACCATGAAAGCTAAAATTGAAACCCGGCTTCCACTTTATAAATCAGATGTAATTATCTCCAGCCATCAAATTGAGCTTCCAAAAGATATTCAGGAAATTATAACCACTGCCATTGGTTTATATCGATAATAGCTTCAGTTGAAAAACAATGGAAAAACTTTATTTCAGAAGAAATTATTGTCCTTTATATATAAGTATATTGCGCAGGCGAAATCAACCTATTATCTTTGCCGTCATTAAAAAAACCAGAATCATGATTAAGGTAAGCTTGCCAGATGGCAGTATAAAAGAATTTGAGAAAGGAACCACTCCTTTAGATGTTGCTAATAGTATTAGCGCCGGATTGGCCAGAAATGTTATTTCAGCAAAATTCAACAAAGAAACGGTAGAGGTTTCTACCCCATTAACTACAGATGGAAGCTTAACTTTATTTACCTGGAAAGACGATGAGGGAAAAAAGGCATTTTGGCACTCTTCTGCCCACGTGATGGCGCAGGCGATAGAAGAAATGTACCCCGGGGCAAAATTAACCATTGGTCCTGCCATTGAAAATGGTTTCTATTATGATGTAGATTTTGGAGAACACAAAATCTCTGAAAATGATTTTAAGAAGATTGAAGACCGGATGCTGCAAATAGCCCGGGAAAAACATGAATTTAAATTAAGGGAGGTTTCCAAAGCCGATGCCCTCTCCTATTATAAGGAGCGGGATAATCAATTTAAGGTTGAGTTAATTGAGAATCTTCAGGATGGGGACATTACTTTTTGTGACCACGATAGTTTTACAGATTTATGTCGCGGGGGACATATTCCCAATACCGGTTTTATAAAAGCGGTAAAGTTAATGAGTGCGGCCGGTGCTTACTGGCGCGGTGATGAAAATAATCCGCAATTAACCCGTATTTATGGCATTTCATTTCCGAAGCAAAAAGAATTAAAAGAATACCTGGCATTGTTGGAGGAAGCCAAAAAAAGAGACCACCGTAAACTTGGGAAAGAATTACAACTTTTCACTTTCTCACAAAAAGTTGGCCAGGGACTGCCATTATGGCTACCAAAAGGTGCCGCTTTAAGGGAGCGTCTGGAAAACTTTTTAAAGAAAGCCCAACAGAAAGCAGGTTACGAGATGGTGGTAAGTCCGCATATTGGGCAAAAAGAGCTTTATGTAACTTCTGGACATTACGCAAAATATGGAGAAGACAGTTTTCAACCTATACATACGCCCAATGAAGGTGAAGAGTTTTTGCTAAAGCCTATGAACTGCCCGCATCACTGTGAAATTTATAATTCCCAATCTTGGAGTTACCGGGATTTACCCAAACGTTTTGCAGAATTTGGTACTGTTTATAGATACGAACAAAGTGGAGAATTACACGGTTTAACCCGAGTAAGGGGCTTTACACAAGATGACGCCCATATTTTTTGTACTCCAGATCAATTAGACGAAGAGTTCAAAAAAGTGATAGACCTTACCTTATATGTATTCGATTCTTTAGGTTTCGATAACTTTACAGCCCAGGTCTCACTGCGGGATCCTGAAGATAAAGATAAATACATTGGTGGCGATGAAGTTTGGGACAAAGCAGAAACTGCCATTATCAACGCGGCCAAAGAAAAAGGTTTAAACTATGTTGTAGAAACAGGGGAAGCTGCATTTTATGGACCAAAGTTAGATTTTATGGTAAGAGACGCGCTTGGCAGAAGCTGGCAACTTGGCACCATTCAGGTGGACTATAACCTGCCAGAACGTTTTGACCTTACCTATAAAGGCAGTGACAACGAAACACATCGCCCGGTTATGATACACCGTGCACCTTTTGGAAGCATGGAACGGTTCATCGCTATTTTATTAGAACATACCGCAGGAAATTTCCCACTATGGTTAATGCCAGAGCAGGCTATGATACTATCAATCAGTGAGAAATATGAAAAATACGCTCAAAAAGTTTTAACTTTGCTGGAAAATAACGAAATTCGCGCCGTAGCAGATAATCGAAACGAAACCATTGGTAAAAAGATTCGTGAAGCTGAAATGAACAAATTCCCATATATGTTAATTATAGGGGAACAAGAGGAGCAAGATGGTACGGTTTCTGTACGAAAGAGAGGCGAAGGCGATATAGGTACCATGCCTGTTGAAGACTTTGCTGAAATTATTAATAATGAAATTAAAAAAACGCTGAAAGCGTTTAAAGTTTAACCAAAAATATATAAGCCATAGCAATACGTAGAAAAAAATCGAAGAGACCGCTTAGAGCAGTTAAAGAAGATCAACACCGGATTAACCACAAAATTAGAGCTGAGGAAGTTCGACTTGTGGGAGATAATGTTGAAATGGATGTCTATCCTACCAAGAAAGCTTTAGCTATTGCTGAAGATTTAGGTTTGGACCTGGTTGAAATTTCTCCAAACGCAAAACCGCCGGTTGTAAAAGCGATGGATTATAAGAAGTTTCTTTACGAACAAAAGAAGCGCGAAAAAGCCATGAAAGCTAAAGCGAGCAAAGTTGTAGTAAAAGAAATTCGTTTTGGCCCCAATACCGATGATCACGATTACGAATTTAAAAAGCGTAACGCAGAAAAGTTTTTAAAGGAAGGAGCCAAATTAAAAGCTTTTGTATTCTTTAAAGGTCGCTCAATTGTATTTAAGGATAAAGGAGAAATCTTATTGCTTAGATTAGCGACAGATCTTGAGGAATTAGGAAAGGTAGAGCAAATGCCAAAGTTAGAAGGTAAAAGAATGACGATGTTCATGTCTCCCCTAAAAACTAAATAGAATAATAAGAGAGTTAATATAAAAAGAGGACAACATGCCTAAAATGAAAACCAAATCCAGTGCCAAGAAGCGTTTTAAGCTTACCGGTACCGGAAAGATTAAAAGAAAGCACGCGTTTAAAAGCCACATCTTAACAAAGAAGTCTAAAAAACGTAAGCTTGCCCTTACGCATAGTACATTAGTACACGATGCAGATAAGAACAATGTTAAACTTCAACTTCGTTTAAAATAAGTTGAAGCCTTTAACGGTTTAAATAATTTATAAACCCTGGAGTTGGGCAACACTTCAAATTTACATTTAAAGTAAAAATTTGAAATTTTAGTTAAAAGTGCCATTTTACCGGCCGCCTGCTACAAAACACATAATAATATGCCAAGATCAGTAAATTCAGTTGCGAAGAGAGCCAGAAGAAAAAAGGTTCTTAAGCAAGCAAAAGGTTACTTCGGACGTCGTAAAAACGTTTGGACAGTAGCAAAAAATGCGGTTGAAAAAGCTATGCTTTATTCATACAGAGACCGCAAAGCTAAAAAGCGTAATTTCCGTTCACTTTGGATAATGCGTATTAACGCAGCAGCCCGTGAACACGGTATGTCTTACTCTCAATTTATGGGAGCTGCAAGAGCCAATGAGATCGGTTTAAACCGAAAAGTTCTAGCCGATTTGGCGATGAACCACCCAGAAGCTTTTAAAGCAATTGTAGATAAAGTAAAGTAATTACAAATTAATTATACTCTCTTATTTAAAAATCCGGTTCTTTTTTTGAACCGGATTTATTTATGGTTTAATTTTGCGGAAACACGAAAGTTCTAAAAGAAAGATCCCTCCTACGTCGAAATGACAGCGGATTGCAATTTTAATAGCTTATTAAGCTACAACCAATTATAAGCAGAAAATAACACTTTAATTTAAACTCCAAACAAACTAAGCACCAATTTCCTAGAGCCGCCTTGATCTCGGTGCTCTCCCAAATATATCCCCTGCCAGGTTCCTAAATTAAGTTTACCATTGGTAACGGGGATTTGCAAAGAACTTCCCAATAAAGAAGCCTTAATATGCGCGGGCATATCATCTGGGCCTTCTAAAGTGTGTTTATAATATGACATATTTTCTGGTACCATTTCATTAAAATGACTTTCAAAATCTTCCAGCACGGTAGGATCGGCGCTCTCGTTTATGCTTATTCCGGCTGAAGTATGCTTTATAAACACCTGCAACATTCCTGAATTTATTTCTTTCAATTCCGGAAATTGATCTACAACCTCTTTAGTTATTACGTGAAAACCTCTCGATCTTGCTTTTAATTGTATTTCCTTCTGAAAAAATTTCATAGTTCGTTTTTTAAAATTTATGGATTTACCCAATAAAACCCAACGACTATTAATCGATTTTTTAAGTTTTTTGTGGTTTTTTCTTGGCAGCAGGAAAAAGTACATTATTTAAAATAAGTCGGTAACCGGGAGAATTAGGATGTAACTCCAGTTCAGTTTTTGGATCCCCTACCCTGTGTTGATAATCTTCTGGATCGTGACCTCCATAAAATGTAAAAAAGCCTTTTCCTTTAATTCCATGGAGATATCTGGCTTCTCCGTTTAGCTTACTCTCCCCCATCACCAAAACATTAGCTTTAATATTTTTGGGATTATAGGCGGTGGTTTGTCCCATAAAACCTTTCACCAAACGCGTATGATTTTGCGTTAACATAGTAGGAACCACATCCCATTTGGCAGAGAAGTCCATTAACGTAAAATAATCTGATTCTTTAGGTATTCTTCTTTTAGAAGTCATATCTATTGAAGAAAACTCATACACCATAGGACTTCGCTCCAGCGTATAATCGGTAAAGGCAATAGTTTTATCATAATCTATTTTAGCTTGATAATTTGGTTCACTGGGATCGCCATCAAACATGGCTTCAGCAATATCCACACCTTCAGCCGAAAGTGCAATATCAAAGCTATCGGTGGCGCTGCACATGGCAAACATAAAGCCGCCGCCTACAACATAATCTTTAATCTTTAGGGCTACAGCCAGTTTTTCTTCGGAAACCTTATCGTAACCAAGTTCTTTTGCCAAAGCTTCTGCCTCCTTTTTTTCCTTGATATACCAGGGCGTAGTTCTAAATGTTCGGTAAAATTTTCCATATTGTCCGGTAAAATCTTCGTGATGTAAATGCAACCAGTCGTAGAGTACCAGAGCGTCATTTAGCACTGACCGATCATAAATTGTTTCATAAGGAATTTCGGCAAAAGTGAGTGCCATAGTTACCGCATCGTCCCATGGTTTATTACCCTGGGGTGAATACACTGCAATTTTTGGTGCTTTTTCTAAAGCGACGCTTTCCATATTTTTCGCGGGACTACTAATTTCATTAAGAATGGCTTTGGTTTTTGTGTCGCTAAGTATTTCAAAAGAAACCCCTCTAATTTTACATTCCCTTCTAAGTTCTTCAGAATCTGAAATTAAAAAAGCCCCCCCCCTGTAATTGAGCAACCATTTTACATCCATTTTTTCTTCCAGCGCAAAATAGGTAATGCCGTAAGCTTTAAGATGATTTTCCTGTCCCTTTTCATCCATTGGAATCAACAATTGGGCGGCAAAACCAGTCTGCCCAAAGAAGAGTAAAGACAAAAAAATCAGAAGACCGAAAGTGTTTTTCCGGAACTCCTGATTTTCGTTTATTAAATAATGTTGTGTATTTCTGTGTTTGTTTAAAATATTAAAACGGCACTTCGTCATCGTCTTCATTGTTAAATCCACTATTTATGGAGCTTCCAAAAGCTTCATTTGCACTTGGATTTGGCAAATTTGGCGAATTGAACTCATTTCCTTCATTTTCCCCATCGTTCATTTTAGAATGATATTCAAAAGGAGAATCAAACTCTTCTAAGTTATCAAATTTACCAAGATGTCCAATAAATTTAAGACGTATATTTTCCAGACCACCATTACGGTGTTTAGCCACAATAAATTCACCTTGTCCATCGGTTGGTGAACGGTCATCATCATCCCATTCTTCAATTTTATAATATTCGGGGCGATAAATAAAGGAAACAATATCGGCATCCTGCTCTATCGCACCAGATTCCCTAAGGTCTGATAGCAATGGACGCTTACTGCCTCCTCTGGTTTCCACCGCACGTGATAACTGTGAAAGCGCAATTACTGGCACATTTAATTCTTTTGCGAGCGCTTTTAAGTTTCTTGAAATAGTAGAAATTTCCTGCTCCCTGTTTCCTCCTTTTTGGCTTCCGCCGGCTGTCATCAATTGCAAATAATCTATCACAATTAGTTTTATACCATGTTGTGAGGCCAATCTCCTGGCTTTTGCCCTGAGATCAAAAATAGATAGGGATGGTGTGTCATCAATAAAAAGCGGTGCATTTTCCAGGTCTTTCACCTTAACATTGAGCTGTTCCCATTCATGCTTTTCCAGGTTTCCGGTTCTTAATTTTTCTGAAGAAAGTCCTGTTTCCGAAGAAATTAAACGGGTAATTAACTGCACCGCAGACATCTCTAACGAGAAAAAGGCTACCGGCATGTTTTGCCCTACCGCGATATTCCTGGCCATGGAAAGTGTTAAGGCCGTTTTACCCATACCAGGACGAGCGGCTACAATAATAAGGTCACTGGGTTGCCAACCAGAGGTTAATTTATCTAATTTATCGAACCCGGAAGGCACTCCACTTAAACCTTCTTTATTAGAAATTTCCTCAATTCTATTTTTAGCCTGGATCACTAAACTCTGTGCAGTTTCTGTTGACTTTTGAATATTACCCTGGGTAACTTCATAAAGTTTAGCCTCTGCACTATCTAAAAGATCAAAAACATCTGTAGATTCATCATAAGCTTCTTCAATTATTTCATTGGAAATTTTAATTAAGCTTCGTTGAATGTATTTCTGAAGAATAATGCGCGCATGAAACTCAATATGCGCTGAGGAAGATACTTTTTGCGTTAATTGAATAAGGTAATAATCCCCTCCAGATTTTTCAAAATTGCCATCCTTCTTCAATTGGTTAGAAACGGTTAATAAGTCTATCGCTTCTGTGTTTTCGAAGAGTTTATGAATGGCTTCAAAAATTAGTTTATGGGAGTTTTTATAGAAAGCATCGGCCGTGAGAATATCTATAATCTCATCTACGCCTTTTTTATCTATCATCATTGCCCCCAGCACAACTTCCTCTAAATCAACAGCTTGAGGAGGGAGTTTTCCCTTCTCAAGACTTATAACGTTGCTTTTTTTAGCAGAGAATTGTTGCGGGGCGGTCATTTTTTCCATACTACTAAAGTATAAAATTAGTTAAGAGCATCTTAATAAAATTGGGTTAACTTAATTAACCGGTAATCAACATTCTAGCTGTTGATAACTTATTTTTAGTGTTGATAAGCGCAAAAAAAACCGAAACCAGGGTTTCGGAAATTTTAGAACTTATGTGAGCGAAGCCTTTAGCTTTTAAAAACGCCCATTTCCAAATACTTATCCATTCTTTTATTTACCAATTCGTTTGGTGATAAGTTTTTAAATTCAGCATAGGCTTTTGAAATGGCTTTTTTAACATTGTCGTAATTTTCTTCCTTATTACTATGTGCACCACCAATGGGTTCTTTTATTATACCATCTATAAGCTTTTGCTTTTTCATATCTTTTGCCGTAAGTTTTAAAGCTTCGGCGGCTTGTTCCTTATATTCCCAGCTACGCCACAGGATAGATGAACAGGACTCTGGCGAGATTACAGAGTACCAGGTATTTTCCAACATCATCACCTTATCGCCAACGCCAATTCCCAGGGCACCACCACTGGCACCTTCGCCAATAATAACTACAATAATTGGTACTTTAAGCCGGGTCATTTCCATGATATTTTTAGCGATAGCTTCTCCCTGCCCGCGTTCCTCGGCTTCCAGACCTGGATATGCTCCTGGAGTATCGATAAAAGTGACTACCGGTAGCCCAAACTTTTCAGCAGATTTCATTAAACGCAAAGCTTTTCTATAACCTTCGGGATTGGCCATCCCAAAATTTCTGTACTGCCTGGTCTTGGTGTTATAGCCCTTTTGTTGACCTATGATCATAAAACTTTGATCATCTATTTTTCCCAAACCACCAATCATCGCTTTATCATCTTTTACATTTCTATCCCCGTGAAGTTCTAAAAATGTATCTCCGCAAATAGCTTTAATATATTCTAAAGTATAAGGACGGTTAGGATGCCTGGAAAGCTGAACCCGCTGCCACGGCGTTAGGTTCTTATATATTTCCTTTCGTATTTCCTGTAATTTCTTTTCGATCTGTTTGCAAGTAGCCGTAACATCTACATCACTTTCTTCCCCTATGTTACAGGCTTTATTGTACTGTTCTTCCAACTCTTTAATGGGTAATTCAAAGTCTAAATATTCCATAAGTTGTTCTCGTTTGTTTTTATTAGCCCACAAATATAACAAACTTTAAAACGAAGAATTAGGCTGAAGGAGTATTAATTTTTCGGAAATTTTTGAAGTAATTATTTCCAGTCTTAAACCGCCTTGAAATTGGAATCGACAAAACAAATGCTTACAGACTTGTTCCTATGAACATTATTTATCTAATATCTATAGACAATTTAAAAATCCCATTTAAGAAACTATCGCTTCGCTTTAAATAGCAAAAACACAGCCAAAATCCCAAAACTAATATTTGGAAACCACACCGCAATTAAGGGAGAAAAGGTAGATTGCTCGGCCATAGTTCCAAAAACTTTATCGAAAAAAATAAAAATAAAAGCCAGGGTAATTCCTACAGCCAGGTTTACTCCCATCCCACCACGGCGTTTTTTAGAAGAGACTGCAACGGCAATAATAGTAAGAATAAAGGCAGATACTGGGGTACTCCATCTTTTATAAGCCACTACTTCATAGCGGTTTATATTTCCAGACCCCCGCCTACGTTCCTGGGCAATAAACTCGTGCAATTCACTATAATTTAAAGTTTCAGCAACATAAGTTTGTGGCGTAAGCTCGCTAAATTCAAATGGAAGAATTGTATCTAATTTACTCTGATGAAGAATAATATCTTCGTCTTCCCCAATTATACGTTTATCGACATTAGTTAAGGTATAAGTGGTATCTTCTTCATTAAACTCTAAACGAGAAGCGCTTATTTTAAACTCAAGCTCATTATCTTTAAAATGTTCTAATGTAAAGTTCCTGGCAGACTTAGCCCGAGGCTGAAAGTGACTTGCATATATTACCTCATCATCATTTATTTGTCGGTAAACATCACTGGTTTCCTGGGTTTGTGCATTCTTTTTTAAATATTCATATTTAAATTCATTGAAACCTTTACTCGCTTTGGGGGCCAGGAACATCGCTAAAAATAAAGCAAAAATACAAACGAGCATAGCCCCAACCAGGTAAGGTCTAAGGAATCTCCAAAAAGAAACCCCGCTACTCAAAAAAGCAATAATCTCGGTATTATTAGCGAGTTTTGAAGTAAACCAAATAACCGATAAAAAAAGAAAAAGTGGAAATAATAAGTTAGCGAAATAGATTGTGAAATCTACATAGTAAAGTGCAACTTCAATAAAAGGAACTTCGTTATCGAGAATTTTTCCAATTTTTTCTGCTAAATTTACTATAATTCCAATAGGAACAAAAAGCAGGAGCATAAGGAAGAAAGTTCCTAAATAGCGCTTTAATATGTACCAATCTAATATTTTCAAATTCTTAGAGGCGTTTATCCATTTGTTTTACCATCATATTCTTCCAACTTGTAAAATCTCCTGCTAAAATATGTTTTCTGGCTTCTCTAACCAACCACATATAAAAGCCAAGATTATGAATAGTGGCAATTTGCTTGCCAAGAAGCTCATTTACACTAAATAAATGTCTCACATAAGCTTTACTATAATCGGTATCTACAAAAGTAATTCCCATTTCGTCTATGGGTGAGAAATCATCTTCCCATTTTTTATTTTTAAGATTTATGGTCCCGTGTGCGGTAAACAGCATCCCATTACGGGCATTTCGGGTGGGCATAACACAATCGAACATATCTACCCCCAGGGCAATATTTTCCAAAATATTTATTGGCGTGCCAACCCCCATTAAGTAACGAGGTTTATCTTCTGGAAGAATATTGGTCACCACCTCGGTCATTTCATACATCTCTTCGGCCGGTTCTCCTACCGAAAGTCCGCCTATTGCATTTCCCTCCGCACCTACCGAAGCAATATATTCCGCAGATTGTTTTCTTAAATCTTTATAAGTACTTCCCTGCACTATGGGGAACAAGGTTTGGTCATAACCATAAAAAGGATCTACTTTTTGTAGGTGGTTTACACATCTATCCAGCCATCTATGCGTCATATGCATAGAGCGTTGGGCATATTTATAATCACAGGGATAGGGAGTACACTCATCAAAGGCCATAATGATATCGGCACCTATGGCACGCTGAATTTCCATTACATTCTCTGGCGTAAAGGTATGCATAGAACCATCGATATGGGATTTAAACCTCACCCCTTCTTCCTTTATTTTTCTTCTTGCTGAAAGGGAATATACCTGGTAGCCACCGCTATCGGTTAGAATATTACGGTCCCAGTTCATAAATTTATGCAACCCGCCGGCTTTTTTTAAAATTTCGATTTTTGGCCTTAAATAGAGGTGATAAGTATTCCCTAAAATGACATCTGGGTTTATGTCTTTCTTTAATTCCCGTTGGTGTACTCCTTTTACAGAAGCTACAGTGCCAACAGGCATAAATATGGGGGTTTCAATCTTACCGTGATCTGTTGTAATAGTACCTGCGCGTGCCTTACTACCGGCATCGGCACCTAATAAATCAAACTTCATATTGCTATTTAAGTGAGCGCAAAGATACTTAAATAAACCACCAAGGGGCAAATCCACGAGGTATTATATAGAAGGATTATTTTGATTTAAGGCATTACCTCGTCCAACATAAATCTCCATTATCGTGTAAAAATGAACCCACTTAAACATAACCGGAATTTATAATTCAGTTTATTTTCATCGGTTTTTAAAGTTCCCAGGTCAAAAAATTAAAACGGAAACGTGCTGAATTCCTTCAAATACGATAAATTTCTTCGGAATAAAACAATCAAAAACTTAAAGTGATTACACTAGCCAGGGATATTAATTTATAAACTCATTCTAAGCCAATTATCACAGCAGGATTTAAAAAATTGTTAGTTACTTTTTAAGATTTCTTAATAACTGCCAGGCGCCCACTTTGAGAAAGCTATTTAATACCCTATTTTTGTCGTAATTAATTTAACAACACAATTTTACATTAATGTCAAAAATCAAAGAATTAGAAGATTTTGCCACCCAGGTACGCCGGGATATCTTAAGGCAGGTACACGCGGTGAATTCAGGTCACCCGGGAGGTTCTCTTGGCTGTACAGAGTTTTTTACAGCTTTGTACCAGGGCGGGGTTATGGAGCATAAGCCAGAATTTAATATGGACGGGAACGAAGAAGACCTGTTTTTTCTCTCCAACGGTCATATTTCTCCTGTATTTTATAGCGTTTTAGCCCGTAGTGGTTATTTCCCGGTTGAAGAATTAAAAACTTTTCGTCATATCGATTCCAGGTTGCAGGGACACCCAACGACTCATGAAGGTTTACCTGGTATTCGGGTAGCTTCAGGATCACTGGGCCAGGGAATGTCTGTTGCACTTGGTGCAGCTCAGGCCAAGAAATTAAACCAGGATGATCATTTGGTTTTCTCATTGCACGGTGATGGGGAATTACAGGAAGGTCAAAACTGGGAAGCTATTATGTATGCCGCTGGTAACAATGTAGATAACCTTATCGCTACGGTAGATCTTAATGGCCAACAAATTGACGGCAGTACAGAAACTGTATTACCTATGGGCAATATGAAAGCTAAATTTGAAGCTTTTGGCTGGGATGTAATGGAAATTGAAGATGGCAATAATATGCAAGCGGTAATAGACGGCTTAAACGAAGCTAAAACCCGCACCGGAAAAGGAAAACCGGTTTGCGTGCTTATGACTACCGTGATGGGGAATGGCGTAGATTTTATGATGCATACCCACGCCTGGCATGGAAAAGCGCCTAACGATGAACAACTGGAAACTGCCTTAGCGCAAAACCCTGAAACTTTAGGAGACTATTAAAGAAATAGCCCCTCCTAACCTCCCCCAAGGGGAGGAATTCAGGATTCGAGAAAATTACTATGAAAATACAAATTATTAATATTTAAAAATAAACTCAGCTCCCCTCCTTTGGAGGGGCTGGGGGAGGCTTTTTTATGAAAATATATACAGATACAGGAAAGAAAGATACACGATCTGGGTTTGGCGCGGGGCTTACAGAGTTAGGCAAAACCAATCCTAACGTGGTAGCCCTTTGTGCAGATCTTATTGGCTCTTTAAAAATGCAGGATTTTATTGATGAAAATCCCGAACGCTTTTTCCAGGTGGGAATTGCCGAAGCAAATATGATGGGCATGGCAGCCGGTCTCACCATTGGTGGGAAAATTCCGTTTGCAGGGACTTTTGCCAACTTTGCCACCGGAAGAGTTTATGACCAGATTCGCCAATCTATTGCATACTCAGGAAAAAACGTGAAAATTTGTGCATCCCATTCCGGGGTTACCCTTGGGGAAGATGGTGCTACCCACCAAATACTGGAAGATCTTGGATTAATGAAGATGTTACCGGGAATGACGGTTATCAATACCTGTGATTTTAACCAGACAAAAGCAGCTACCATTGCCGTAGCAGAACACGATGGCCCAGTTTACCTTCGTTTTGGTAGGCCAAAAGTTGCCAACTTTACTCCTGAAGATCAAAAATTCGAAATAGGAAAAGCAGTACAACTTTATGAAGGAAACGATGTGACAATCATCGCAACCGGCCATTTGGTATGGGAAGCCATACAAGCGGCGCAGCAGCTTTCAGAAAAAGGCATTAGTGCCGATGTGATAAATATTCACACCATTAAACCTTTAGATGAAGAAGCTATTATTAATTCAGTAAAGAAAACCGGATGTGTTGTTACTGCTGAAGAACATAACTACCTTGGTGGACTTGGGGAAAGTGTAGCTCGCACCTTAAGCGAAAATCTTCCCGCTCCACAAGAGTTTGTAGCTACACAGGACACTTTTGGCGAAAGCGGTACCCCAGATCAGCTTATGGAAAAGTATGGGCTAAATGCTAATGCTATCATTAAAGCTACAGAAAAGGTCCTCAAGAGAAAATAATATTTTTAAAAAAAAATTTATTTGGCTGTTTTAAAACTACATAACGCTTTTTAGCAAAATGTAGTTTTGAAACAGTCTTTTTTTTGCAACTCGTAAGAATATCGCGTCATATTTTGCGTTATTATAAACTAATACAAAAACAATCTACAATGAAAAAATTAATGTTTATCGCTGTACTCGTGGTTTCTACACTTAGCGCAACCGCCCAGGAAGTGGACTTTGGGATTAAAGGTGGTTTTAACTATGGTGCAACCGGTGACCTAAAAATGGAAAACGCTTCGAATGACCTGGGAGACATTATTGACGGAAAAGAAAAGTCTGGTTATCATCTTGGTTTTTTTAGCCGTCTTGAAATTTTAGGTATATTTTTACAGCCAGAATTAATGTACACCCGGCTGAATACCGAGTATAAAGACTTTGATTATAAAATTGATAAATTAGATCTTCCGGTGTTGGTGGGTGTAAATGTTTTTGGCCCGTTAAATATTAAAGCCGGACCTTCTTTTCAGTATATTTTAAGCAATGATTTAGAAAACACAGAGCTTAAAATTGGAGAGGTAGAAAATGATATCACAGTAGGATATCAATTAGGTGTAGGTGCAACGCTGGGTAGCTTGGGACTCGATTTGCGCTATGAAGGAGCCTTTAGCGATAACACTGCTTTTAGCGAACAAGCCAGTGAAAATTTCCAAATTGACTCCAGACCTTCACAATGGATCTTGAGTTTGTCCTATGCTTTTTAAATAAGTAATATAGACTTAAATAATTAGGCTTAAAGCTTAGCGATACTTCGCCACAATTTCACCGGTAATTTTTATCTTGAAATTGTGGCTTTTTTATTTAATTATCCAGAATAACAGATCTTTAATTTCACCACCAGGACAGGAAACCACCCAGACATACAAAGATGCTCTTGCAGTTTTTTCTTAGGATTTTGGAGTCTTTGTGATTCTCTGTATCTTAAAAAAATAAGCCCTTCATAAAATATTTAAAGAATAAGATTGGATGCAAAAAAAGTAGCCACTAATTCGAGAATTAGTGGCTACTTTATAATGAGTATCTGGTGCTCTGCTTTCAGCTAAATAAAGAAACCTCAAAAGGCTATTCGTGTTCTTCTTACTTACCGAAAACAAATCACTTTACTTTTAGATAAACGATTCAATTCAGATGCCTTTCTATTGAAAAGTATCTGCGTCCAGGTAATCTGGTGTACCATTTTCATTAGCATCCGGGAACTCTAAACTTCCATCTTGGTCAATAATTATTTCGTCGCGGGTTCGCGTACCATCACCATCATCATCTGCATCTGCATAATTTGGTATACCGTCCCCATCGGTATCATCGTCTCTAAGATTTCTGTTTTCATTTAGATCTTCCATCCAACTTGGAATTCCATCTCCATCGTGATCGGCTTCATTAACGCGATATAAATTGACATTAAAAATTAAAGGACTATAGGCCGGAATACCGGGTTGGCTCGAAGAAAAATAACCTAATCCTGACGGAAAAATAAAAGCACCAATTCCGTAGTCATCAGAAAATGTCACGGTGTTATCTGGATTTACGGTATAACCTGTAGCTCCTTTAAATTCCACAACACCTTCAGAAAAACCTTTTACCAAAGTGGTAAGATCAAACCAAATGGGGGTAGAAGTATTATCAAAAGAACTAAGGTCTAAAAGGTCACCGCGGTAACTCACCAGGGTAGAGTCTGAGAATTTTGGTTGCTCTCCCTCTCCCTCTCTAACTTTAAGCACATACATTTCATACTCTACCTCTTCGTAGGTAATGGTCTTCTTTATTAAATTCTCTTCTTCAGAAAGTGGAGTTTTATCGGCATTATCCCCGGCGATACTATCAAAACGCACCATATAATCGAAATCTTCCGAAGGATTTTCAAACTCCTCATAGTTATAGAAATGAGTGTCGAGGAAATTGTTAATAGAGTCGGCATCTGCCATTTCCTGTTCTTCCCTGTCGCGTTCTTCAATGGTATTACTTCCGCCGTCATCATCGTTGTTGCAGGAAATAAAAGTAAAGCCTAAAATAAAGCTAAGGATAAAAATTCTGTTTAATTGCATTGTCTCTAATTTTGGCGCGCAAGATACAATAATCTTGTATTTTTGTTCCATGATTAACGCAGATTTAAAGAAGAAGATTTTATGAGAGTGGATAAATTTCTATGGTGCGTAAGATATTTTAAAACAAGGAGTATTGCCACCAATGCCTGCAAGAAAGGACACGTGAAAATTGACGGCAGCAGCGTTAAACCTTCTAAAGAGGTTTTTCCGGCCGATAAGATTACGGTTCGAAAAAATCAAATAAATTATCAAATTGAAGTTTTAGACCTCCCTCCCAGCCGGGTTGGTGCAAAACTGGTAAATCTTTACCTGGTAGATAGGACCCCAAAAGAGGCCTTCGAAAAACAGGAGCTTCTTAAATATTCTAAAGATTATTATCGTAAAAAAGGTACAGGCAGGCCTACCAAGAAAGACCGGCGCGATATAGATGAATGGTTTGAAAACACAGATCCCAATCCCGATGACCTCAAATCTTAGTTTTTCTCCTGAATTCTGGTCTAAAAAATACGACAGCGACAAAACCGGTTGGGACGTGGGTGAAATTTCACGGCCGTTAAAAGCATATATTGATCAATTAGAAAATAAGGAATTAAAAATTTTAATCCCTGGTGCCGGAAATTCTTATGAAGCAGAATATTTATTTCTGAATGGATTTGAAAATGTTTTTGTCGCCGATTTAAGTCAAAAACCTTTGCAAAACCTTAAAAACCGAGTTCCCGGTTTTCCGGAAGCCCAATTGTTAAATTGCAACTTTTTTGATCTTGAAGATAAATTTGACCTTATCCTGGAGCAAACGTTTTTTTGTGCTCTCCCGGTAAATTCGAGACCAAATTATGCTAAAAAGATGCACGAATTATTAACCAAAGAAGGCGTTGTAGCTGGATTATTTTTTAATTTTCCGCTCACTGAAAACGGCCCTCCCTTTGGAGGAAATAAAGAAGAATATTTGTCCTATTTTAGTCCATATTTTGAGATTGAAATCCTGGAGCCCTGTTATAACTCAATTAAACCCAGAAAAGGTAATGAATTGTTCTTTAAATTTAAAAACCGGTAAATTTCTATTAGACAGCTATTCCATTTAAAAATTAAAATTTATGAAAGAGCATATACTTATTTTAGATCATCAACAAATTCAGCATAAAATAAAGCGAATTGCCTATCAAGTTTACGAAAGCAATATTGCTGAAAATAAGATTATTCTCGCCGGGATTTCGAAAAAAGGCTATCAACTCGCTTTGGAATTAAAATCGGCTTTAGAAATTATTTCACCTTTAGAAATAGATTTATGCGAGGTTAAGATCAATAAGAAAAACCCATTAGACAAGATCACCACTTCTTTGGCGAGCGATGCTTACAAAGACAAATCGGTGATTTTGGTAGATGATGTGCTCAACTCTGGCACCACCTTAATTTATGGTGTGAGGCACTTTTTAGCAGTGCCCCTTAAACAATTTAAAACTGCCGTGCTGGTAGATAGAAACCATAAAAAATATCCCGTTAAGGCCGATTTTAAAGGAATTTCACTTTCCACTTCCTTAAATGAAACCGTAAAAGTAGATCTCACCAAAGGAAATTTTAAAGCCGAATTACTTTAATTTTTCGGTAATCTTTGTTACCACTTCCGCAACGCGTAGTTCATCTACTTTAATAATAATTTCCGATTGATTGTAGTAAAACGCGCGTTCAAAGAGGTGTTTTCTTATAAATTCTTCTAGTGCTTCGCGGGTTTCCAAATGGCTAATTACCGGTCTTTGCAATTTTTCATGGAAAAGTCTTTCGGTCAACACCGCTACCGAAGCACTCAAATAGATTGTTTTTGTATTTTCCTGTTTATTGATGATCTCAAAATTATCACCGTAGCAGGGAGTTCCCCCTCCCAGGGAAATGACCATTTTATCTTTTTGGGCTAAAATATCTTCCAGAATTTGTCTTTCCAGTTTTCTAAAATATAATTCACCCCGTTCTTCAAAAATAGTATTGATCTTTTTGCCTTGCATCAATTCTATTTGATCATCTAAATCTACATATTTGTATTTCAGTATTTTAGCGAGTTCCCTACCCACTACAGACTTACCGGAACCCATATAGCCCGTTAAAAATATTTTCATCGTTAAAGTACTTATAATTAGGAAGATTCAAAACTAATATAAATTTATCTCAATTTCGCCTTGATAAATAAATTAATGCGTGTATATTTGCACCCGCAATCGCAAAAAAGATTGTGACAAAAAGATCTGGTAGCTCAGTTGGTAGAGCATCTCCCTTTTAAGGAGAGGGTCCTGGGTTCGAGCCCCAGCCAGATCACAAAATTAAGTTCTTATTGTGTTAGGCGAGAAGTTGATCCTGAGCGAAGCCGATAGGCGAAGTCGAAGGAAGCCCCAGCCAGATCACAGAGATGGATGGGCGAGAATCCCGAGTGCTCGGGACCAGCCAGATCACAAAATTAAGTTCTAAGTTACATATTGAAAGTTTTTAAAGATCTGGTAGCTCAGTTGGTAGAGCATCTCCCTTTTAAGGAGAGGGTCCTGGGTTCGAGCCCCAGCCAGATCACAGAGATGGATGGGCGAGAAGCATGTGCTGAGCGCAGTCGAAGTAAGCCCCAGCCAGATCACAAAGTTAAATTCAGATTTTGTTGGGCGAGATGTTTATCCTGAGCGAAGCCGATAGGCGAAGTCGAAGGAAGCCCCAGCCAGATCACAAAGTTAAGTTCTGATTGTGTTAGGCGAGAATCCCGAGTACTCGGGACCAGCCAGTTCACAGCTTTAAAATTCCTACTGTACTTTAAAACTCGTAAACTTTACGAAATTTATAAGATTACAGCTCTGTAAAAAGTTCACGATCGCTAGAGATCAATTTTATTTACTACAGCCCTTTGGAATTTATTCCAGACTTGTTTTAAGCCCGGGTGCTGGAACTGGTAGACAGGCATGGTTGAGGGCCATGTGTCCATTAGGGCGTGCGGGTTCGACTCCCGCTCCGGGCACTTTCTTACTTTATAATTAATTTACATAAACTTATTATCTCTTTATAGAATTTTCCTTATTCAATTTTTAAGTTTTCTAAACCTCTTTATTTTCCAATAATTTTCTTTATCAGGCTAAAAAATTTATAAGGCGGATATTTTACAGGGATGTCCAACTTTGTCGAAGAACTCATTACCCCTCTTTCATGTGTAAAGGCCAAAAAACTTTCTTTACCGTGGTATTTCCCCATTCCGCTATTGCCAACGCCACCAAAGGGTAATTTATGGTTAGCCACGTGTAGCAAAGTATCGTTAATACAAGCTCCGCCAGAACTGGTTTGGTTTAAGACTTTGTTTGCCGTTTTGTTATTTCCGAAGTAATATAAAGCCAGCGGTTTTTCATTATTATTAATGTAGCTAATTGCTTCCTCTAATTCGGTAAATTCCATCACCGGTAAAATTGGCCCAAAGATTTCATCTTGCATTATTTTATCTTCCGCTTTTACTTTATCTAAAATTGCAGGCGCTATATATTTGTTTTTAGCATCCGTTTTTCCGCCGTAATAAGCTTCGGTATCAAGATAAGTTTTTAGTCGCTCCATGGCTTCTGCATTCACAATACGACCGTAATATTTACTGTCTTGTATATCCTCTCCCAGGAACTGCTCAAAAGAGTTCTTGATTTCCTTTAGTAATTCAGCTTTAACTTCCCGGTGTACCAACAAATAATCTGGTGCAATACAAGTTTGTCCCGCATTAATAATCTTTCCCCAGGCAATGCGTTTCCCGGCAATTTTTAGGTTGGCCGATTTATCTACCACGCATGGACTCTTTCCCCCTAGTTCTAAAACAACCCGACTTAGATGTTCTGCGGCGGCCTTCATCACAATTTTACCAACCCGCGGGCTGCCCGTAAAGAACATGATATCAAAAGGATGTTTAAACAATTCCTGATTCACCTCTTTGTCTCCCTGCATCACTTTAACATAGGAAGAATCAAAAATTTCAGTAATCATTTTTTCTATCACCAAAGCTACATTGGGAGTATCTGGAGAAGGTTTTACTATCGCGCAACAACCTGCAGAAATCGCTCCAATTAGTGGGTTTATTGCTAATTGGAAGGGATAGTTCCACGGTGAAATAATTAGGGCTACCCCCAGTGGTTCTTTTAATATTTTAGAACGGGAAGGCTTTAATTGCAAAGGTGTTCCCACTTTTTCTGGTTTTGTCCAGGTTTTTAAATTTTTTAAGTGGTAGGAAATTTCTTCTATAAGCAAACTTGTTTCTGTAAGAAAAGCTTCTTCCTTAGATTTATGCAAATCCTTCCATAAAGCCTCATTGATTTCGTTTTCGTACTTAAGAATAGCATTTTTCAACTTTTTAAGTTGCTCCTTTCTAAAATCCAGTTCTTTAGTTTTATGGCTGGCAAAAAAATCTCGTTGCGCCTTAAAATAACCTGAAATTTGAGTAATTGATGTCTCTTCCATCGCTAATTATTTCTTCCTTTAAAATTATCCATAGTCTTATAAACCCCTATAATTTGACCTACAAACCAATCATAAAACCAAATTGGGAAAAGCCCCTGTGCAAATCTTATAAAACGCATACTAAAAGGTAAACTCAAATGAATTTGGTTCTTTTCTATAGCTTTTATGATTTTCTCTACCACTTTATGTTGATCTAAAATAGGTATTCTGGATTTCACCCCGCGAAACATCCCGGTATTGATGTAATAAGGGGTTATAGTACTCACCTTAACCCCTGTTTTAAGCTGCTCCATTTCCAGTCGTAAACTATCAGACCAACCGGTGGTAGCCCATTTGCTACCGGCATACACTGCCAATTTGGGATTGGAAACCAAACCCGCCAAAGAGGTTATGTTACAAATATGACCAGACTTTCTTTTTATCATTTCAGGTAAAAAAGCAAGTGTGAGTTGCATGGGAGCTACGCTGTTTACCATCATAGTTTTATTAATTTCTTCTGAAGAAAACTCGTGGAAATATCCTCCGTAAACTATGCCCGCATTATTAATAAGAACATCTATACTTCCAACCTCATTTTCCACTTTCCTGGCCATTTCTTTTACGCGCCCGGTATCGCCAATATCCACAACATAACCCTGCACCTCCCCCCACGACTCAAATTCATTAATAGTTTGTTCCAGGCCCGCTTTATCAATATCCCATATCACCAATTTCCCGCCGAGCTCCAGTACTTTCTTGCTCAGTAGCTTTCCTATGCCAGAAGCTCCCCCGGTAATAAGCACAAGTTTAGATGAGATTTTAGTCATAATTTATGTTGTTTAACTTTTTAACTAGTCCATTAAACATTTTAACATTTAAATAGATTATAAAATGTTTAACTTTAATTAGATTTGACTATCATAACCAACCTATGGAACAAATAAAACAAAATTTCAGTATAAAAGACCTTGAAAATTTAAGCGGAATCAAGGCACATACCATAAGGATTTGGGAGAAAAGATACAAAATTTTAACTCCTAACCGAACCTCTACGAATATTAGGACTTATGATAATTCCAATCTTCAGAAGATTCTAAATGTGGCCTTTCTCAACGAAAATGGTTATAAAATCTCAAGGATTTCCAAATTAAGCGATGAGGAAATTTGTGATATGGTGCAAAATATCTCTGCCAGTTCCAGTCGGGAAAACAGGGCGCAAAACGCCTTTCAATTAGCGATGTTAAATTTTGATGAAGAATTATTTAACAAGACTTACAACGACTTGATTAAGGACAAAAGCTTTCGTGAAATCTTTTCCCAGGTTTTTATGCCTCTACTCGAAAAAGTGGGATTTCTATGGCAAACCGATACCATTAAGCCTATTCATGAGCATTACATTGTAGATCTTATTAAACAAAAAATGTATTTGAATATTGCTGAAGCTAAAGAAAAGCTACCGGCAACCACTAAAAATCTTTACGTATTATTCCTACCGGAAAATGAGATTCATGACCTTGGGATAATTTATCTATATTATGAATTAATTTTAAACGGGAATCAAACTATTTACCTGGGGGGCAATTTACCTGTAACAGATCTTAGCTACCTCCTGGAGAGGCGTGAAAAGATAAATTTTGTTAGTTACTTTACTACCAGACCAGAGAATGTTGAAGATTATATAAATGATTTTAAAAGACAGATTGGTGATAACAACGATTACAAGCTTTTGCTATTTGGTCATAAATTGAGGAGCCTGGAGCATAAAAGGTTACCAGATTTCGTCACTACACATACTAATCTAAATCAATTTGTAAGTCAGCTATAAAAATTTATGAAAAAAAATATTGCTATTATTGGATCTGGTTTTGCTTCACTTGCAGCTGCCTGTTACCTGGCTAAAGATGGTCATGGCGTAAAGATTTATGAAAAAAATTCAGAGATTGGTGGTCGTGCGCGACAATTAAAGAAAGACGGATTTTGTTTTGATATAGGTCCTACCTGGTATTGGATGCCAGATGTTTTTGAACGGTTTTTTGCAGATTTTGGTAAAAAACCTTCAGATTATTATGAGTTGGAGAAATTAGATCCTGCCTATAAAGTTTTCTTCGGAAAAGGAGATAGTATTACCATAGGTGACAGCTTAGAGAAAATTTGTGCTGCGTTTGAAGCGGAAGAACCGGGAAGTTCTTTAAAATTAAAACGCTTTATAGCTGAAGCTAAAGATAATTACAACATCGCTATTAAAGATTTAGTGTACAGGCCCGGCGTATCCCCCATGGAATTGATCACGCCCACTACTGCCAAAAAAATAGGACAATTTTTTAGCACTATTTCTAAAGAAGTTAGAAAAGAGTTCGACAATCCCAAGCTGGCGCAAATCCTGGAATTTCCGGTTTTGTTTCTTGGTGCAAAAGCAAGCAATACACCCGCTTTCTATAGTTTTATGAATTATGCCGATTTTGGTTTGGGCACCTGGCACCCCAATGGCGGAATGTACAAAGTTATTGAAGCTATGGAAACCTTAGCAAGATCTTTAGGTGTAGCATTTCAAACTAATGCAGCGGTTTCTAAAATCTTCGTTGAAAATGACGCTGTCACGGGTATGATGGTTAACGATGATAAAATAACTGCCGATTATATTCTTAGCGGTGCCGATTATCACCATACCGAAACACTTTTACCGGCTTATAAAAAACAGTATAAAGAATCTTACTGGGAGCAAAAGACCTTTGCCCCATCGGCCTTATTGTTTTTTGTAGGTTTCGATAGAAAAATTCAAGATGTATCGCATCACACACTTTTCTTCGATTCTAATTTTGAAGCACACGCCAGGGCAATTTACGATGATGCAAGCTGGCCAGATGATCCGCTTTTTTACGCAAGCTTTCCTTCAGTAACAGATGCTTCAGTTGCCCCCAAAGGTAAAGAAGCTGGGATATTTCTAATTCCACTTGCACCAAATTTAGAAGATACGCCAGCATTGAGGGAAAAGTATTTTCAGAAGATCATCACGCGTTTTGAAAATCTTACCAATCAAACAGTTAGCGATAGGATACTGTTTAAAGAATCTTTTTGTGTAAAAGATTTTAAAGAAGCGTACAATTCCTACAAGGGTAATGCTTATGGTTTAGCAAACACGCTTTTACAAACTGCCTTTTTACGGCCTAAGCTAAAAAGTAAGAAAGTACACAAGTTATTTTTTACCGGGCAGCTAAGTGTCCCCGGTCCCGGAGTCCCTCCTTCCCTAATCTCGGGAAAGCTCGCTGCGGGGTTAATTCAAAAAGAAATTAAGCTATGAAATCTATTTTCGATCAGGTCTCGAGAAGTTGCAGCAAAGTGGTAACCCACCATTACAGCACTTCGTTTTCTACAGCGACTAGAATGCTTGCCCCGTCTATTCGCAAGGATATTTATAATATTTATGGTTTTGTGCGCCTGGCCGATGAGATTGTAGATACCTTTCATCATTATAATAAAGAGCAACTTTTTAACGATTTTGAAACCGATCTTTACAAGGCTGTTGAAAATAAGATAAGTTTAAACCCAATTCTAAATGCTTTTCAGGAAACGGTACATAAGTATAATATTGATGAAGCACTTTACCGTTCTTTTATGAAGAGTATGCGATTAGATTTGCATAAATCTGATTATCTTAGTGTGGCCGAATATAAGGAATACATTTATGGAAGCGCAGACGTGGTGGGCTTAATGTGTTTAAAGGTTTTTGTAAACGGGAATCGTGACAAATACGAAGCTTTAAAAGCATCGGCGATGCGCCTGGGTTCTGCTTTCCAAAAAGTTAACTTTCTAAGAGATTTAAAGGCCGATTTTGAAGAACTTAGTCGAAGCTATTTTCCAGGTACAAACCTGGAACGATTAGATGAAGTAAGTAAGCAAAAAATTATAGCCGAGATTGAAGAAGATTTTAAAGAGGGTTTAAGCGGAATTGCACATTTACCTGTTGAAGCCAAATTTGGAGTTTATACAGCATATATTTATTACAGGAAATTATTGCACAAGTTAAAAAAAGTACCTTCTTTAGAAATTAGGAATAGTAGAATTAGGGTTTCCGATTATCAAAAAGCAGGCTTGCTTGCAAAATCTTATATTTCTTATAGACTAAAATTTATTTGAAATGAACATATTAATATGGATTCTGGTTTTTCTGGGTACTTTTGCCGCTATGGAAGGTATGGCCTGGTTTACGCATAAATATATTATGCATGGTTTTTTGTGGAGCTTACACAAAGACCATCACCACAAAGATCACAGCCATTGGTGGGAAAGAAATGATTTTTTCTTTATCTTTTATGCCTTTGTAAGTATTGGTTTTTTCCTGCTATGGCGCTATGATATCTTATGGATAGGATTACCCATTGGTTTAGGTATTTTAGCTTATGGAATTGCATATTTTAGTGTGCACGATATTTTTATACATCAACGCTTTAAATTATTTAGAAATGCCAATAACCGGTATGCGAAAGGTATAAGAAGGGCACACAAAATGCACCATAAACATTTAGGGAAAGATGATGGAGAATGTTTTGGAATGCTCTTCGTACCTTTTAAATATTTTAAAGAATCTAAGCCCACGAAAAAATAAAGAAATGAATTGGTGATCTGCTATCGATAAAAACAAAATTCACATTTATAGCGTTTGATAAGTTTTCGTTTTAACTCGGTGAAAATAACTAATAATCTTAAAAAGCTACCTGCAGCAAATTATGTTAGGACCCACATATTTTTACGTAATCATAGGCGGAGGGCTAGCTGGCCTACAACTCGCCCGGCAACTTAGCCGGGATGTTTTTTTTAAAGGAAAAAAAATTGCAATTATAGATTCAGATTTTTCAGTGCCTATAAAAACCTGGTGTTTTTGGGAAAAAGGCACGGGAAAGTGGGATAAACTTGTTTCCAAATCCTGGAAAAATGGGGATTTTTATGCTGCTGAAGAAAAAGTAGATCTAAATTTATCACCTTATTCCTATAAAATGATCAAAGCTGCAGACTATCACCAACAGCTAAAAAAAGAATTGGAAGAATCTGGTGATATCGTATTTATAACCGATGAAATTACAGAAATAGACCAGGTTACCCTTAAAGCTAAAGGCAGAAATGGAAACTACGGTGCCACGCATTTTTTTGACAGCCGGGTAGATCCTGCCTATTTAGAAAGCAAAAAACACACTACAATCTTTCAACATTTTAAAGGTTTGGAGGTCACTACCAAAGATCCCATTTTTAATCCTGAAGTTTTCACCATGATGGATTACCGAATAAAATATGAGAATGCTACTAGCTTTACTTATATACTTCCGGTTTCCAAAAATAAAGCTTTAGTAGAACATACATTTTTTACACCATTTTTAACTGAAGACAAGGTGTATGACGATTTACTGGAAAAGTACTTTCAGAAGATTCTAAAAACCGATGATTACAACATTGAAAGTACCGAAACGGGCGTCATTCCCATGACCGATTTCCCTTTTGAAGAGGAAAACACCCTGCAGATTACAAAAATAGGCACCGGCGGCGGATGGGTAAAAGCCTCAACGGGATATTCCTTTAAAAATACAGAAAAGCGTATCACCAGGATTATAGAGAATATTAAAAGTGGCAATTTGCCTGGTGAAAACCTAATTAATAAAAGATTCAGGAAATACGATGCTATTTTTCTGGATGTGCTCGCCCAAAATAATCACAAAGGAGAAGAAATTTTTAGTAAGTTTTATAGCAAAAACTCACCTCAGGATATATTTAGGTATTTAGATGAAGAAACCTCTATTCCTGAAGATCTAAAGATTATGTTTTCGCTCTACAGCTTCGATTTTATAAAATCCTTTTTTAGAAAAGGTATATAATACCGAGTTAGTATCATATTTTCGAGAACCACTCGGGAATTATTGCAACTTCTTCGATGAGTTCTGTTTTTACTCCAAGATTAAATTCTTTCAGTTTATCACACAGCATTTCTCCATCAATTAAATCAATTGGAGGAGCTCCGTCCCTAGATGCTTCTTTAATTGCTTCTCTTGTGAAATTACCTGTTGTTATAAAAAGTCCTTTATCCGCTCTTCCTTGCATCGCTCCTCTGAAGTCTCTTACATCTCCCGATCCAACCGCACCTTTATATCTTTTTGATTGAAAAAATACGTGAAAACTTAAAAAACCATTTATTCTCACAATTCCCTTACCATCAATTCCACCATCGCCAGATTTCCCAGTTACTTCCACCTGAACAAATCCACTTTCTCTTAAAATTCTTTGACATAACCTTTCAAATGCCGAAGGCTCTATTTTTAAAATAACAGAAATTAAATCTTCTTTCCAGTCAATTTGGTCTTCAACCTCTTCTTCGACTTCAGATTCTACTTGTTTTTTTGATTTTTTCTTCTCTACTTTTGGCTTTCGTGTTAATTCTCTGACAGTTTTTAAAATATGGGCAGAATCCAATTTTGAGGTGTCTATTTCGTTATCAACTAATGCCCAGACTCCACGAGAGGAATTATCTATTAGCCCATATTTTTTCAGATAAGTTCTAGCCCAAGCTAATCTGTACTCCACTTTAGTTTGAACTCCGTTTTCGTCGTGTGGTATTTCCATAATTTCCTCATCATACCCGGCCACTTCATATACTTTTTCATTTATTTCATCGATGGAACCAGAACCTCCTAAGAGTTTCAATGCCTCCAAAGTAGGAATCATCATCTCGTCATGGGTTGGTACTTTATCGTCAACTTTTTTTCTTCTCATTTTATTTTTCAATTTTAGATATTAGATTAGCTTACAATTACTCCTTTGCTAAAAGCTGTTCTAAAGTATTTCTAAAATTTTGACTATTCCAATCGGCGGCGCCTACTTTATTTATTACAATTGCACCTTTTTTATCTATCACGAAAGTTGTGGGTAGCGTGTAACCGTTAAGGGGTTTAGGATCTGCCGAAAGCATTCTGTAGCTGTTAAATCGGTAACCTTTTCGCTTTAAAAAATTATTGGTGGTTTCGTGATCCTCACCAGAAATAAAATAAAATTTAACCCTATCCCCATAATCGGAGTATAGTTCCTGAAAGCTGGGCATTTCGGCAATACACGGCGGACACCAGGTCGCCCAATAATTTACAATAATTACTTCTCCCTTAGCTTCAGAAAAATTCACTTTTTTACCATCTTTTGTTTCCAAAGTCCAATCATAGCTTTCTAACATTTCCCTTTCTTCTTCCGCAGTTACCGAAGGGCTAAAAGCGATAAGCTTATTAAAAACAATGGCAATAGGTTTTCTGGTTTGTGGAATGAGCATTACCAAAATAATTACGATAAAAATGATATTGGCCCACTGGTTACTAAAGAGTTTTTTCATAACATCGTTTTAAAACACAAAGATACTTAAGAATAAACTTCCCCGGGGCAAGGCCACAAGGTATTATATAGAAAAATTATTTTGATTTCGAGGCATCCCTATAGCTATCGAGACTCGGCATTTAGTTTTCGGTTATCGAGCAAACTATGTGCATAAAAAAAGAGACCGATTAAAACTTAAGAAATCACGTTTCCTTCTAGTGAAAATCTTGTTTTAATCGGCCTCAATAATTCTAAGCCACTTTATTTATACTAAGCAGCGTTTTCCTTCTTAATCAAGTTTAAGGCAGAACCTTCTTTATACCATCTAATTTGTGTATCATTATAGGTGTGGTTTGTCTTAATAGTGTCTTTGCTGCCATCAGCATGGACTATTTCTACAGTAATCTGCTTGTCTGGCGCAAAGTCTTCCAGGTCAATAAAGTTGAAGGTATCATCTTCCTGAATTAGGTCATAATCTGCTTCATTATCGAAAGTAATACCTAACATTCCCTGTTTTTTCAGGTTTGTTTCGTGAATACGGGCAAAAGATTTTACCAGTACTACTTTTACTCCCAGGTGACGTGGCTCCATAGCCGCGTGCTCTCTGGAAGAACCTTCTCCATAGTTGTGATCTCCCACAACTACTGTTGGAATTCCTTCTTTTTTGTATTCCCTTTGTACCGCCGGTACACCATCATACTCACCGGTAAGCTGATTTTTCACAAAATTGGTCTTCTTATTATAAGCATTAATAGCTCCAATAAGACAGTTATTAGAAATATTGTCTAAGTGACCTCTGTAACGCAACCACGGCCCGGCCATAGAAATATGGTCTGTAGTACATTTTCCAAAAGCTTTTATTAACAGTTTTGCACCGGTTAGGTTTTTACCATCCCATGGTTCAAACGGCGTCAATAATTGTAACCTATCACTATCTTCGGCTACTTTAATTTCAACAGAACTTCCGTCCTCATTTGGCGGCACATATCCGTCTTCTTCTACAGCAAAACCATCACTTGGCAATTCGATTCCGCTTGGCTCATCGAGCATTACCTCTTCCCCATCTTCATTCATTAATTTATCACGGGTAGGATCAAAATCTAAACGTCCTGAAATTGCAATTGCTGCCACCATTTCGGGCGAACCTACAAAAGCGTGCGTATTTGGGTTACCATCGGCACGTTTTGAAAAGTTACGGTTAAATGAGTGTACAATCGTATTCTTTTCATCCCCTTTTCTATCACTTCTATCCCATTGGCCAATACATGGTCCACAGGCATTAGTAAAAATTGTCGCATCAAGATCCTCAAATATCTTTAGCAAGCCATCACGTTCTGCAGTGTATCTAATTTGCTCAGAGCCCGGGTTGATACCAAAATCTGATTTTGCTTTAACCTTTTTATCTACGGCCTGTTTTGCAATAGAGGCTGCTCGCGTAAGATCTTCGTAAGACGAGTTGGTACAGGAGCCTATCAAGCCCCAATCTACATTAATTGGCCAGTCGCCTTCTTTGGCTTTCGTTGCCATTTCTGAAATAGGTGTAGCCAAATCTGGTGTAAACGGTCCGTTTAAATGTGGTTTTAATTCTGAAAGGTTAATTTCAATTACCTCATCAAAATGTTGTTCAGGGTTTGCATAAACCTCATCATCACCGGTTAGATGCTCTGCAATTTCTTTTGCAGCATCGGCAACATCGGCACGACTGGTTGCACGCAGGTAGCGATCCATAGAATCGTCATAACCAAAAGTTGACGTTGTTGCACCAACTTCGGCCCCCATATTACAAATAGTTCCTTTTCCGGTAGCCGACATTGAACGGGCGCCTTCTCCAAAATATTCTATTATTGAACCGGTACCTCCCTTTACAGTAAGGATTCCGGCCACTTTTAAAATTACGTCTTTAGCCGCAGTCCATCCTGAGAGCTTTCCGGTTAATTTAACACCAATAAGTTTTGGGAATTTTAATTCCCAGGGCATTCCGGCCATTACATCTACAGCATCGGCACCACCAACACCAATGGCTACCATCCCAAGTCCTCCGGCATTTACAGTATGAGAATCGGTACCAATCATCATTCCACCCGGGAATGCATAATTTTCAAGTACCACCTGGTGAATAATACCTGCACCGGGTTTCCAAAAACCAATTCCGTATTTATTAGAAACAGATTCAAGAAAATCAAAAACCTCACTACTGGTTTTATTGGCCGCCTGCAAATCTATTGCAGCTCCCATTTTGGCCTGGATAAGGTGATCACAGTGAACAGTTGTTGGTACTGCAACGTTCTTTTTCCCCGCTTGCATAAACTGCAATAGCGCCATTTGTGCGGTTGCATCCTGGCAGGCAATCCTATCGGGTGAAAAATTCACATAATCTTTTCCTCTTGTATAAGCTTCCTTTGCAGCTCCATCCCACAAATGTGAATAAAGAATTTTTTCTGAAAGGCTTAAAGGTTTTCCAACCACCTCACGTGCTGTATTTACACGTTCGGCCATTTGGCTGTACACCTTCTTAATCATATCAATATCGTATGCCATGTTTTTGTGTATTTAGTTCTCAAAAAGTCCCGCAAATTTAAGAATTTAGACTGGGATTTAAAAATAAGAAGCGATTGTCAGAAATAAGTGAAAATAATTTTATGATTCATAAAATTTAATGACTTAAAATCAACAAATACGAATTAGCGTTTTGAAAATTATGAATTTCGTAAAAATTAGTTTTTAAAAACGGAAAAAAGAAATGCGTTTAACCTCTAGAATTAGAATTTAAACCGATTCTTGATAAGGTTAGTGGGTGTTTGTGGGCTAGTTGTTTAGGGCTTGGGGGATTGTTTTTGAACTTTGAACCTTGAACTTATTTCAAAATAAATCCTCAATTATTTTTTCTTCGGAAATACCTTCTGCTTCGGCTTTGTAGTTTTTTATGATCCTATGTCTTAAGATTCCTACGGCTACGGCTTGCACATCTTCGATATCTGGTGAGAATTTTCCGTTAACGGCGGCGTGTGATTTTGCGGCCAGGATAAGATTTTGAGAGGCTCTGGGCCCCGCACCCCAATCCAGGTAATTCTTTACAAATTGAGGAGCTTCAGGACTATTTGGCCTGGTTTTCCCCACCAATCTTACCGCATACTCCACCACATTATCGGCCACCGGGATTCTTCTAATGAGCTGCTGAATTTCTACGATTTCTTCCGCAGAAAACAGCGCTCTTATTTTCTGTTTTTTATCTGAAGTTGTATTTTTTACCACGTTCACTTCTTCTTCAAAACTGGGATATTGAAGCAGAATAGAGAACATAAACCGGTCTAATTGTGCCTCGGGTAAAGGGTAGGTTCCTTCCTGCTCTATAGGGTTTTGCGTGGCCAGTACAAAATATGGGGTGGCAAGTGCGTGATGGTGTCCAGAGACCGTTACCGAGCGTTCCTGCATCGCCTCAAGCAAAGCTGCCTGGGTTTTTGGTGGCGTTCTATTAATCTCATCGGCGAGCACGATATTGGAAAACACAGGACCTTTTATAAATTTAAAACTTCGGTTTTCGTCCAGGATTTCTGCGCCAAGAATATCGCTTGGCATTAAATCTGGCGTGAATTGGATTCTTTTAAAATCCAGGCCCAAAGCTTTAGAAATGGTATTTACCATTAAAGTTTTGGCCAGGCCGGGAACACCAACCAACAAAGCATGTCCTCCCGAAAAAACGGAGAGCAGGATCTGGTCTATTACCACATCCTGCCCTACAATAACTTTGGCAATTTCCTTTTTTAAATCCTGGTGCTTTTCTACCAGTTTTTCTACAAGAGCAACATCAGACATTTTTAAACCGCTATTTTTTTAACCAGTTACTGGTATATTCACAGTTTTTAAATTTACCGTTTACTTTAATATAAGTATCACCAATTTTTTCCTTTTGCCATTCTTCTATCGCCTCCAGCTGTTTATCACGCAATGCCAACTCTTTAATTTTAGTGAAATCTGTGGCATAATTTGCTTCGTGCTCCGGGATTCTTTTTACCACTTTCAGCAATTTAAATTTAGGTCTTCCCGTTCTATCCTGCTCCCTTATTCTTAAGGAAACTTCCCCTTCTTTTAAATCACCTACCTGGTCGTAAAGCTCAGGGTCAATTTTGGTTAATTCGAATCTTGTATCGCCGGTCCTGGGGTTAATTAATTTCCCCCCATCGCTACTGGTTTCCTTTTCGTCTGAAAATTCCCTGGCAGCTTCAGCAAAATCCAAAACCCCTTCACTAACTCTCTTTTTAATACTATCTATTTTCGCTTTTGCTTCTTCCACCGAAGCGTTGGTTACATCTGGAATGAGCAAAATATGTCTCAAATCTACGGTTTGACCCCTAATGCGATCTACCTGGATAATATGGAAACCAAAATCTGTTTCAAAAGGCTCACTTACTTCTCCCGCTTGCAAGCTAAACGCAACATCTTTAAATTCTTTAATATAATTGTCTTTTCTGGATAAGCTTATACGACCACCGTCCCTGGCGCTCCCGGGATCTTGTGAAAACAATACTGCTTTGGTAGCAAAACTTGCGTCGTTATCCAATACATCTGCCCTAAAATCATTTAAGCGATCTATTACTTTTTGCTTTTCACTTTGCGGAACTTCAGGTTCAACAATTATTTGAGAAAGTTCAACTTCCTCGCCAAAAACGGGAAGTTCGTCTTCATCAATGGCTTCATAATAAGCTCTTACTTCTTCCGGGGTAATTTCTACCTCTTCTACAATTTTTTGCTGCATTCTACTGGCTAATTGCCGTTGTTTGTTCAACTCAAAAAGCTCACTTCTAAATTCAGCTTCATCTTCTTTATTATAGAAATCTAAAACCTTTTCCATAGAGCCTACCTGTCTTACCATCTCAGATATTTGCTGATCTATGTAATTGTTTACTTCAGCATCCATAACAATGATACTATCCTGAATGGCGTGATGGGCATATAATTTATTTTCCATTAATGAGCCGGCAAGCTGGCAATCGGTAACATCGGCGGTGGACATGCCCTGGCTTTGCATATCTTTATACATCATATCTACATCGCTATCCAGAATAATAAAATCGCCAATCACAGCGGCGATCCCATCTACCTTCTTTCTATCTGATGAGTTTTCTGTAGCTTTAGTGGCCCGGGCGATTTCGTCCTCCGGTTGTATCGAAGTACTATCGGTTACAATTACTTCCTGCGCCATGCCAGAAAAACCAAAAATCATAGCCATCAAAAAGCCGGAAGTTTTAATTATAGATTTCAAATTGTTCTTTTTTAATTGCATCTTTTGTAATATCTTTTTCTAATTCTTTTATTAAATTCAGCTTTTGTTTATTGAGCAAAATCTTCTTAATGGTAGGTTTAGCATACTCTAATGGAGATTCCTGCCCACGTTCTAAAACATCATTAATAAAAATCAAATATACGCTTAATGAATCTTTCACCTCAAGAAAATTAGATTTCTTTAAAAGATTACTCCTATCTTCCGCTGTTAAAGGTTTTATTTTATCGTAAACCGTCTGCAGCTTTACCCAAACCGAATCGTTTAAAGAGTAATTTTTAAACTGTAAAGAAAGTTTATTTAAAGCAGCTCTATCCTCTTCGTTAAAGCGCTTAATTCGCTCTTTTATTTCATCTAAATTAGAATTATCTTTTTCCAGGCTTATATACCTCAATTTCACTAAATTCTCCCCCAACTTAAAATTATCCTTGTGATCTTTAAAATAACTTTCCAGTTTTTCCTCTGTAATATTCGTATCTAATTTTGGGGTAACTACCGCCGAGGTATAAGCCGAAGTATATAATTCATTTCTATAATTTTCAACCAGGTCATTAAACTCCTTTAGTTTGCTTTGCGGAAGATTTAACCTGGCACGATCTATTAATAATTTTTGGGTGGCCCAACGATTTATATAATTAGACACGATAAGCGCGCTGTCTTCTTCTGAAGTGTTTTCATTAATCAACGCGTTGATATCTTCTTCGTATAAATAAGATTCATTCACCCGTACAACCACTTTCTTTTCTTCAGAATTTTGAAAATACGAGCAGCCTGTTAGTAAGCAAAGTCCCAACAGGCAATAAAAATAACCGCGTAATATTCTAAAATTCATCAGTTTGCTTATAGCAATTTATGTACCATTTTAAAATAGGAAAGCACATAATTCACTAGCACAAAAATAAGAAAAGCTTAAAGCCCTACAAGCTTATCTACACACAAATTATTGGAATAATTGGTTCAAGGTTTAAAGTTCCAGGCTTAAGGTTTAGACAAAATCTGATTAATACATCAGATTGAAATAGTTTTTCTTAAAAAAATATGATTAATCGAAACCGGCTTTTATATTTGCTAAAAACAAAACTCTTATTATGATACGTAACAGCTTCTTAATTTTCTTTTTATGCTTTAGCCTTTTTGCGAGCTCGCAAACAAAAGTAGGCACTATTGATGCCGATTATATCTTAAACCAAATGCCCGAAATGAACCAGGTAAAAGGTGGTCTGGAAGATTATAATAAAGAATTACAGGGGAATTTAGATCAAACCATAAAACAGTATGATACTTTGGTAAAAGATTATCAGTTAAAAAACAAAGACTTTAACGAGGAAGAGCGCCAAAGTAAAGAAGGTGAAATTATTGAGCTGGAAAATCAAATAAAAGGCTTTCGTCAAAGAGCCCAGGTAATGATGCAAATGCGTAGAAATGAGCTTACCAAACCGCTATATCAAAAGATTGACGCAGCGATGAAAGAAGTGATTCACGAGGAAAACTTCACTCAAATTTTTCACGCGGGCGGCAATAGTTTAGCATTTTCTGCCGAGAAATATGATATTACTAAAAAGGTGATGAGAAAATTAGGACTCAAAATTCCAGAAGAAATACCGAGCGAAGAATAAACTGTAAATAGATTAGCTATTAAACCTCACGGTCTCGAAAAACATCGAGACTGTGAGGTTTTTTGTTTTATCTACTATAGTTGGGAGATTCATTGGTAATTGTTACATCGTGCGGATGACTTTCGTGAATTCCAGAGGAAGTAATTTTTATAAACTTAGCTTTCTCTTTTAAAGTGGCTACATCTTTTGCACCGCAATACCCCATCCCGGCTTTTAAGCCGCCAACAAATTGATGGATGCTTTCTTCCAATTCCCCTTTATAAGGCACACGCCCCACAATACCTTCTGGCACCAATTTCTTAATATCATCTTCCACATCCTGAAAGTAACGATCTTTGGAACCTTTTTGCATGGCTTCTACAGAGCCCATACCGCGGTAGGATTTAAATTTTCTACCTTCATAAATAATCGTTTCCCCGGGAGATTCTTTGGTGCCGGCGAGTAAAGAGCCCAGCATCACACAATCGGCACCCGCAGCTAGTGCTTTTGGAATATCCCCGGTATATCTAATTCCGCCATCGGCAATAACAGGTACACCAGTACCTTTTAAGGCTTCGACTACTTCCAGCACTGCCGAAAATTGCGGAAATCCAACGCCGGCTACTACCCGTGTTGTACAAATAGACCCCGGACCAATACCTACTTTTACCGCATCGGCACCGGCATCTGCTAAATATTTGGCAGCTTCAGCAGTAGCAATATTTCCCACCACCACTTCCAGATCTGGAAACTTAGTCTTTACGTCTTTAAGTACAGTTACCACGCCGCGGGTATGCCCATGAGCGGTATCTATAATAATTGCATCTATCCCTGCATTTACCAGGGCTTCGGCTCGTTCTACGGCATCATCTGTAACACCAATCGCCGCTGCAACACGCAATCTTCCGAAGCTATCTTTATTGGCATTTGGTTTTAAAGTTAGCTTGGTAATATCTCTAAAAGTAATAAGGCCAACCAATACATTTTGGTCATTTATTACCGGTAATTTTTCAATTTTATTTTCCTGCAAAATATCTTCGGCTTCATCTAAAGATGTTCCTTCGGCCACAGTAACGAGGTTTTCGGTAGTCATCACTTCTGCAATTGGCCGGTGGTTGTTTTTTTCAAAACGAAGGTCACGGTTGGTTACTATCCCCAATAGCTTGCCTTCATCATCAACAATGGGAATCCCGCCAATGCTATGTTCACGCATACTTTCTTTGGCATCAAATACTTTTGCTGAGATAGGTAAAGTGACAGGATCTATAATCATTCCACTTTCTGCCCGTTTTACTTTACGCACTTTTAAAGCCTGCTGTTCTACAGTCATATTTTTGTGCAAAACACCAATACCACCTTCCCTTGCCATCGCAATAGCCATACGGGATTCTGTTACCGTATCCATGGCCGCAGAAACTATGGGCACGTTTAAAGGTATATTTTTAGTGAATTTTGTCTTTATACTTACCTTTCTAGGTAATACTTCAGAATAGGCCGGAACTAGGAGTACATCGTCATAAGTAAGACCTTCCCCCAGTATTTTGGAATTGTGTGCGATCATAGCAATTAAAGATTAATTGCGTGCAAATATACATTTTTTATCACAGAAATTAGTTTAAAATAATTTCTATTCAGAAAATTAGTTTAGAAGCTTAGGTGGCAAACTCCAGAACATCGGTAGAGTTAAACCCTATTTTTATATGATCTGCTACATTATCATCCTGGGTTACTACAGAAATTTGATGTCCGTTATCCAATTTTAGCAATAGATGAGTAGTGTTGCCCATAAAGGTTTTCTTAAGTACCCTGGCGTGTGTTACATATTCACACTCCTTGTTAATACTAAGGCTTTCATTGCGAATTGCGTGGCAGCAATCTGCATTTAAAGGACAATCGAAAGCAGTTTGCAACTCCTGGTTTAGCTGAATAGTGTTTCCAAAAAGGGAGGCTACATAAACCGAATTTGGCTTGGTATATAAATTTGATGCCTGGTCTTTTTGGATTACTTTTCCATTTTGAAGAATAAGAATTTCATCGGCCACAGAAAGGGCGTCCTGGGTATCGTGTGTTACAAAAATTGCTGTAACACCGGTTTTTTTAATGATTTCAAAGACCTGGTTACGCAATTGCATTCTAAGCATAGCATCTAAGTTGCTAAACGGCTCATCTAAAATAAGTAAAGAAGGATTTGGCGCTAACGCTCTTGCCAAAGCTACACGCTGTTGCTGTCCTCCAGAAAGTTGATGAGGATAGCGTTTTTCTAAACCACTTAAGCCCACCAGGTCTAGCATTTCTAAAGCCCGTTGTTTTTTGTTTTTTAAATTAGAAATTCCATAACTCACATTTTTCAATAAATCGAAATGCGGAAATAAAGCATACTCCTGGAATACAAGGCCTATCTTGCGCTTCTCTGGCGCGACGAGCTTCTTAACCGAAGAAAGTTCTTTTCCACGAAGCACTATACTGCCGGCATCGGGACGCTCCAAACCGGCAATTAGCCGAATAAGAGTGGTTTTTCCGCTTCCACTTTCACCCACAATCGCGCAAACGGCTCCTTCTTTTACCTGGAAAGAAACATCTTTTAAAGCAAAATTTTTGCCCTTATCGAAGCTTTTAGAAATGGAATTTATGCTAAGCATATTACTCTTTTATCAATAATCTATTTAAAAATATCACAGGAATTGTAGCCGTGAAGATAATAAATAATGAAGGAATTGCAGCCTCCATAACCATTTCGTCACTTGCATACTCAAAAGCTTTCACCGCAAGGGTATTAATATGAAAAGGTTTTAAGATTAAGGTTAACGGCAATTCTTTTAAAACATCTATAAACACTAAGATTATTGCGCTTAAAATTCCTGTTTTTATTAGTGGAAACTCTATTTTAAAAAAGGTTTTGAAGTTACCCACCCCCAACATTTTTGAGGAATCTGGAATACTGTCACTTACTTTTAAAGCCGTAGATTCTATAGGATTATAAGCTACTGCTAAAAATCTAACGCTATATGCATAAACAAGCGCCACCAGGGTGCCATTAATCAAAAAGCCGGTTTCTATGCCAAAAACAGTATCCATAATATTAATAAACCATTTATCAAAAGTTAAGGTAGGTATCATAATACCAATAGCTACCACCGCCCCCGGGATCGCATAGCCCAGGATACCCAGTTTTGAGATGCTTTTTATTCCCTTTACACTACTCCACTTTGCGAAATAAATAAGTAAAGTAGCAAAAAGAACCGTCACTATTGCGGTTATTAACGCAATCCCAAAACTTTGCAGTGAAAGCAAAATAAAGTTTAAGTCAAATACCTTATGAGCCGTTAGAAATGCCCAGTAAATCAATTGCGCTACGGGAATTAAAAAACCTAATAGCACAGGAATTAAAACCAGGAAAAATCTAAACCATTGCATTAATGGCGCACCTACTTTTCTATGAATGTGCCTTGAAGCTTTATTTCCGGTAACCTGCATATTCCTTCGCTGCCATTTTTCAAATAAAATAAGTGCAAAAACCATGGAAATTAATAACGCAGAAAGGTACACTGCAGTTTCTGGCTCTTCTAATGAAAACCAGGCTCTAAAAATCCCGGTGGTAAAAGTATTTACTCCAAAATACTGTGCAGCACCATAATCATTTAACACCTCCATAAGTACCAAAACAAGACCTGCAACAATAGCGGGCCTGGCCAAAGGTAACATCAGTTTAAAAAAGGACTTAAACTCCCCTACTCCCAGCATTGTTGAAGCTTCAAGTAAATTACCAGCCTGGTTTAAAAAAAAAGCTCGCGAACTTACATACACATACGGGAAAAGAGAAATACTAAGGACAAAAGCCAGCCCAAACTTATTCATGATATCTATTCGAATAAATTCGAAATCTAAAAAACGTAGTATTAAGTTAAGACTTCCGCCGTAATCAAAAACTCCCGCATAAGCATAAGCAACAATATAAGAGGGAATAGCAAGAGGCAGGATAAGCAGCCATTCCAATTGTTTTCTAAATGGAAATTCAAACCGGGCAACCAACCAGGCACATCCTACGCCCATGATGAGGACCAGGATACTACAACCAAAAATTAAAAAGACAGAGTTTCCAATATAATCTGCCAGCAAATTATCCACCAGGTGCCACCAGGTTTCCCCGGGACCTTCCAGAAGTTTCACTGCAATGGCAATTACAGGTAACGCAATAAAAAGAACGATGGCCAACGTAAGTATTGACCATCGATTAGTATCCCTTTTAAGTCGTCTTAACCTGGATTTTATTGAAAACACCTCATTACTTCCAGCCGGCTTCATCAAATAATATTACTGCTTTTTTATTGTTTTCTCCAAGTTTAGATAAGTTGAGCGTATCTTCCTTAAATTCTCCCCATTCCTGCAATTGTGGTGCGGACGAAACTTTTTCGTTTACCGGGTATTCGTAATTGGAATGAGCAAATACCTTTTGAGCATCTTCAGAAATTAGGAATTCAATAAACTTAATCGCATTTTCCTTGTTAGGTGCATATTTCGCAACCCCAGCTCCACTAACATTTATATGGGTACCGCGCCCATCCTGATTAGGGAAGAATAAACCAACCTTTTCTGCAGTTTCAACCTCTTCCGTATCATTTGAATTGAGCATTTTCCCTACATAATAAGAATTAACAACAGCGAGATCACCTTCTCCGGCAACCACCGCTTTTATTTGGTCCCGATCGCCCCCTTTTGGAGAACGAGCCATATTTTCTACTACGCCGGCGGCCCATTTTTTGGCTTCTTCCTCACCATCATGAACTATGATAGAAGCCATCAAAGACTGGTTGTAAATATTACTGGAAGAACGAATCAATATTTTATCTTTCCATTTATCTGAAGCTAAATCTTCATAGGTTGATAATTCACTTTCTTCTACCCTATCTTTAGCATAGGCAATAATCCGTGCCCTTTTTGTAAGACCAAACCAATAATCGTTGGCATCTTTAAGGTGTGATGGAACTTTTTCTTCAAGGATGTCTGATGATACGGCTTGCAAAAGATCATTACTTTTAGCCCTTTCTAACCGTCCCGCGTCTACGGTAATCAAAACATCTGCCGGAGATTGTTCGCCTTCCATAGTCATTTTCTGAATAAGTTCATCGGCGCTAGCGTTGATTATATTAACATTAATCCCGGTTTTTTCTTCAAACTTCTTAAACAATTCCTGATCAGATTCGTAATGCCTATGGGTATAAACATTTACTTCTTGTTCAGTTGAAGCTCCTGTTTCAGCCTCATCTTTCTTATCAGAATTTTTGCAGGAAAACAGTACGCTAATACTGAAAACCGTTAAAATTAATTTTTTCATTATTGTGTTTTTAGATTTATGCAAATATAATTATTTAGAATAGGTTTAAATAAAAATTCCGAAGAAATATGTGCTTTGATTGACTTGACAATTACTATAAAAATTGATTAGAATTTAAACTGAAGGCTTGTGTACCAACTAATGGGTTGCGCGGGAATAATCCCGGGTCCCGGGTAGCCGGTTGCCCTTCTTGTAAAATAAGAATTATCTAAAAGATTGTTGATACCCGCTTCGAGCTTAAACTTTCCGAGACTATAGGAAGTCGAAAAATCCAATATCCCATAGGCAGGAATACTTCCCTCAATTCCGCGCTGATTATCATTTACATCTTGCGGCGCATTGGTAGCATCGGTATATTGTTTAGATAAATAAGTATATTGGAACCCAGCCAGGAAATTGGCATACCCAAAATTAAGTCCGGTTTTAAGGTTTACAGAAGGAATAAATTCTACCTGGTTACCTTCTACATTATTTTCTTCGGAAGCCGTATATTCTGAATTTGTAAAAGCGGTATTCACAAAAAGGTTTAAACGATAATTCTTAGCCTGTTTAAAAAATGTATTTTTTAGGTCCCAATCGGCAAAAGTTTCTAAACCGTAAATAAAAGCATCACCGATATTCCCACGTTTTCTAATTATAAAACCATCTTCCACCCCCAATACCTCTCCAATTCTATCCTGGTACCATAAACCAAAAATACTGGCATCATAGGAAACATATTTCTCGATCCTTCCTCTAATCCCAAAGTCTGAAGTAAATCCTTTTTCTTCAGATATATTTGGATCTACAACAAAACTGGGGTTAACTACGCGAATATCACTAAAAGTAACCGAGCGGTAATTTTGTGAGAAATTTCCATATAATTCGTTGTAGGTATTCAGGTTATAGGTTGCGCCAACTCCCAATAATGCAAAGCTTCTTTCCAGGTCTTTTTCCTCTTCCCGGGTTTCGTTGATTAAAGGATTACCGGCCAAATCGAGGATAATTTCTTTATAAGCCCCGTTCGCCTTTGTATTTATATATTCAATCCTGAAACCGGGAGTGATGGAAAGTTTATTGGTAAGGTTAAAGATATTTTCTCCAAAGAATGCCAGGTTTTTATTGGGGAAATTATAATCGGATTGTCTTGGGTAATTTGGAAATTCGTCGTTAGTAAAGTTAAATTCAGGTTTGGCCGAAGTGGTTCCAGGCCCTTGTTTTTGAAAGTTATTGGCATCATAATATTTGCTACCCACCAGTAAAATTGACTCATCATTAAATAGCTTGTACCTGGTAAGCAACCTTGCTTCTGCACCCCAGTTAGAGAAATCGTCAACCAATAATTCCCGTGGCGCAGTAAGATCGTCGGGTTGGGACACACGATTTTCCCTAAAACCAACCGCTTTCCGCGAAGCATCAAGTCCGAAAACATTTAAACTGAAATCTATTCTATTAGAAAACCGATGCTTAAATTTTAAGGCATATAAATTCCAATTTACATCAAACCAGTTTCGCTCCCGGTTGCTATAATCGGGATTTTTATAAAACTGCGCATCGGTAAGTCCGCCGGGTTGCTGGGCCAGGTAATCTAAATAGGTATATTCAAAAGCAAGCTCGGTATTTTCGTTAAATTTCCAGCCTAAATGCGCAAAGAAATTATGTGAATCATATTCAGAATTCGGCCTAAAACCCTCTCCGGTTTTATAATTGTAATAGGTATAATAATTAAACTTCCCTATGGTTCCCGACAAACTATTAAAACTGGTAAAAAGATTATAAGAACCCACAGATTGACGGGAGACAATTTCCAGTTTTTTATTGGGCGGGGCCTGTTTGAATTTAAAATTTATAAGTCCGCCAAATTGCGTTCCATATTGCAAGGAGGCTGCGCCGCGAACCACCTGAATTTCCCTTAAAGCTTCCGGCGGTGGTGTATAATAGCTTTCAGGATATCCAAGCACATCGGCAGAAATATCGTAACCGTTTTGCCGGGTATTAAAATTTTGGGTGCGGTTGGGATCGAGGCCGCGCCCACCAATATTTAATTGAAGCCCCGCATCACCATTATCATAAATATTTAAACCTACCACCTGATTATAAATCTCCCGGGCATTATTTGCCGCCAGGTTTCCCGAAACTTTATCCAATAATACCACCTCGCTTTTTTTACCGGCGTAGATCGCAGTGCCCTCTACTTTTCTGAGTTTTCTTAAAGCAAAAAGCTGTTCCCTTCTGTTGGTGATCATCACTTCGCTTAAACTTTCGGCCAGGGGCGAAAGGCTAAAATCCAGGTTTAAATCTCCATTTATGCTAATTTTTTTGTTTAAAATCGCATATTCATAGCTAAAAACAGCGAACTCATAAACACCTTGATCAAGGTCTTCAACTTTAAAATTCCCATTTTTATCGGTCTTCACGACTTCCGATGCTGTTTTATTCCAGACTTCAGCATTAGGAATCGGTTTACCGGTTGCTGCTGAAGTTATTTTTCCGCTAAGCGTATGTTGCGCTTGTACTAACGAAACCAAAAAAAATAATATACTAAAGACCTTTAATTTCATCTTTGAAGGGTAAAATGAATGTTTTGTGTTTAAAAGAGTCCGCGAAATTAAGCAAATTAACTTCCGGGTCGATGTATGGAGCACTCTTTCTGCCGTTGAGGGCCACATAGTTTTCTACGTAGATTTCAATATTTTCGTGACCATCTTTTTCAAAATGATCGGCTAAAAAATGAGCATATTCAATAATAAAATCGGGCTGAAAAGACATTTGTTTTTCCTGAAAAGGAGTAAGAAAATCTGAGTTATTCACATAAAAACGGCTTCCGGTTTCAGCATTAACTACTTTAAATTCAGCATAACCGGCTTTTTCCATAAGCATTACCCGCCAGGAGAACCTAAAACCTTCCTCAGTCCAGAATAGTTCCCCCGGATACAATAAATACCGCCACGGAAATAAAATTTGAACGATAAAAAAAACAGCAATTATCCCCAAGCTCAGTTTTTTCTGAATTGCGGTAAATTGGTAGGTTTTCAAATTATCAAATCTTTGTTTCGATATACTGAACCATTTCGAGATAAAATTCAATATCCCGTGGTGAACCTGCGGACTAAAAAATATCAAGGCGCTAACGATCATAATAAAGGGGAACATG
Organism: Salegentibacter echinorum; assembly: GCF_900129445.1. GTDB lineage: Bacteria > Bacteroidota > Bacteroidia > Flavobacteriales > Flavobacteriaceae > Salegentibacter > Salegentibacter echinorum. The sequence continues at coordinate 21,890 of NZ_FQVT01000015.1, read as the reverse complement.
CCGATGGGAAAAAGTACCCGGGTAAGCACGTGAAAAATTATGACCAGTAAAAAAGCAACAAAACGGGTTTTTTTCCACAGCAATAAAAAAGGTATCGCAAGATCGTAGAACATTCCGCTCCAACTAAAAGCATAATGCAGCCATTCCTGTTGCAAAAGATCGCCCAGAAAAGGCAGGTCGTATTTTGACGGCAACCAGATTTTTAACGGCATTGCCCTAAACAGCCAATCGGAATTTATTTTTGCCAGTCCGGCATAGAAATACACAATTCCCAACAATAATTTTATGGCATCAATACACCATTTAGGTATTTTTTGAAAAGCTTTTGCAGGATTTTTCCAGGCATCTACTGAAAAATAAACGTTGGCCGGTAAGAAAATCATTAGAAAACTCAGGATGCTAATAAAATAATAATGGTTTAGGTAGGTGGTTTTATCCATCAGCTCGATATAGGTAAAACTGAGAAAAAACAGGATAATGGCCAGGTGGTATTTATAGCCGGCGGCCACCAACAACGCGGCAATACCACAAAGAATAAAAATAAGATAGGTATAATCGCCCAGGGGTTTTACCCATTCAAATCCGTAATAAGAAAAAGAGAATTTTGGCGTGATATATAATTTTTCAATCCAGCCGTTTAGCCAAAAACGCACTATGCTCGCAAACATCATAAGCCCAAAAAACAAACGAAAAACCGCCAAAGGGGCGGCTTCCGTTGTTGTTTTTAGATATTTGCGGGGAGAAAATTGCATCAGACACCTAATCTCCGTCAGAATCTACATAATCCACGCTTATGGATAGTGCCTGCATCATATCTACCTTTAAGAGCACCACTTGTTTTTGCAATTCATCAAAAGCAGACAACATTTTAGTGTTATCGGTTTCCACCTGGTTTTTTAGATTTTCATCCAATTCTGAACTTTGGTCCCTAATTGCTGAAAATTGATTTGCTATAGAAGTAGTTAAATCTAAATCTGAACGCTCTTCCATATATTCCAAATATTGAAAATAACTGGGCCCATTACCTTCTTCATTCAGTTTAACGCCATAATAAAAATCTTCGAAGCTACTAAAAGCCTGTAGGTAAAGGGTTTTTGAAAGGTTGCCGGCGTAAAGTGCCTCTACATTTCCGGGAGCTGGAGAACCGGTAAAAGCACCGGCAGGATAACCAATTTTCCCAGACCTGAGTATTTTTTCATAATACATTACATAATCATTGGTAAACCTATCTACAGAACCTGTACTGGAAGAACTGGTATTACTTACAAAAGTATCGCGGTAGCCACCCTGCCAGGAGTTTGTAACTTCAGCCGTTAGTGTATTTATGCGTTCGGCAACCGAAACTAAATAATTAAGGTGTTCGGGATTTGCGGTAAGGAATTCCAGGGTTTCTTCTGCGCTACCTTTAGAATATAATAAATAGTCTAAAGCCGGAAAACCTTGTTGTGCGAAGCTGGAAGGCAATTCAAGATTATAACTCCCAGAAGCTATTTTAGACTCAAGCCCTTCCTCATTAAGCGGATAAGTATTAAGGAAACTGCGATAATTTATTTCTTCCGCTTTTCCAATTTGAAACATTTCAACGGTTTGAAATACCTGGTAAGCTACTTTATACTGGGTACGCAGCAGCATCAGTTCGGTATTACCCGGGGTTTCAGCAAAAGCATTTGCGATTTCTTCCAACTTTTCAGTTTGTTCCTGAAAATTTTCGAATGATGGAACAATAATATTATCGGCCCAATTTGCCAGCATTTCCCCCCTGTCAAAATTATCCTTCCCGGTAGAATCGCCATCCCCGGCGTCATCGTCTCCCTGACAGGCAGCTAATATTAAAGTAGCAATTAATAAGAATTTTGAAATCGTTTTCATAGTTATACTCTTAAATTAAAAGCCGAAGTTAACCTAAGTCAACTTCGGCCAATTTTAAATTATGCTTGCTCAACAGAAAAACCGAAGGCATTTGAAATTTCTTCAGAAATAGTGTCAAGAGTCTCAGGAGTTACATCCCAAAAACCATTGTCTTGCATTAATTGATCCAGGTAATTATTTACGTTATCAGCTGAAATATAAGGCGATCCCGTTTCAGGATTATTAGTAAACCTAAGGCTATAGATAAATCCATAAGCTTCGGAAAGCGCATGAAAAGCTGCTCCATAATTATTTTCGGCTAAAGAAGATTTCCCAGCCTGAAGATAATGTACTCCTCTTACCGCCATTGTTTTTGAAATATTCTCACGAATAATGGCAACCTGCTCATCGCGAACATTATAATCTCCGGCAACAATAGCTGCTCTACCGGTTTTAAAAGCTTCAAAAGTTTCTTCTGCAATTCCTGCGAAATCCTCATCTGCATCAACACGTCCCAGGTAATTAAATAACAAGTGATCATCACTTTCGTTTAAAACAGAGTTAGGGTTAGCAGTAAGAATAGAAGGATTTCCGTATAGGTAACCATAAGCTTCGTCCCACTTATGCTCCATCGTGGTGTAAACTTTTTCCTCTTCTGTGATTTCGGCATCATTGTTTGCCCTGTTATCGGCTTCATCCAAAACTTCCTGAGATAGGTAGTTATTTAAGATTTGATCGGCCAATAAACCTCCAATTAAACCTTTTGCGAATGCCTGGTTTAACTCCAAACCTTTTTCATTCACATATCTTACCCTTTCTCCCTGCGCGATTTGCCCTGCCTTTCCGGCTTCGGCCAATTCATCTTTATTAGCCGCTACTGTATTAAACTGCTCAGAAATATAAGAGTCGAAATCGCTTTTAATCTCTGCGCTTTCAACTGTATTTGATGAAAAATATAATTTTGAAGCCGCTACTTTAGATTTTACGCTCTTCGAAGACTCGTTAAGGCTTGCTTTTTCAAAAGGCGAGTTCTCGTTTGAAAACATATTGAGCAGGAGCTCTTCACTTCCATTCTCAAAATCGTTGAAATTAGCAAGAATTTCTGAAGTCATTTCAAGCCTTGTAGTCTGGCCGGGATAACTAATTGTGGTACTACCATCCCTTTCAAAACTATAAGTTGCAGGAACTTCTAATTGGGGATTGTTTGGAATGTTGTCATCATCAGATGAACACGAGGCAAGTGTAAGCCCGCCCAGGATTGCTGAGAAAAACAGCTTTTTCATATTAATTTATTTAGATTGATTAAAACTAATTTCAGCAAATATAAAAACACTGTTTAAGTAGAACAAACTTATTTAGATTAATTTAAAATAACATTTATAAATCTCTAAAATCGGATTGATAAACACAACTAATGATAAGCTTGAAAAATTTTGGAGGCTTCGTTGTAGGCAGATTCAAAACTGGTCATTTTAATATTAGAATCGCACTTCTTCGAATTAAAGTAAGAAAGCATTTTTTCTGACGGCATATTCCCGGTAAGTTCATCTTTAGCCATGGGGCAACCGCCAAATCCCTGGATAGCCCCATCAAACCTGCGGCAGCCGGCTTTGTAGGCAGCGTCTATTTTTTCGTGCCATTTTGCCGGGGTAGTATGCAAATGTGCGCCAAATTCGATTTCGGGATATTCAGGTATCAAATTAGCGAAAAGATAATCGATAATTTTTGGAGTTGAGGTACCCACAGTATCAGATAAGGAGAGAATTTTTACGCCCATTTTAGAAAGCTTTTCAGTCCACTCCCCCACAATTTCCACATCCCACGGGTCGCCATAGGGATTACCGAATCCCATAGAAAGATAAGCCACAACTTCTTTATTTGTGCGATTAGCAATTTCCAGGATCTCACTTAAGGTAACCACAGATTCTGCTATGGTTTTATGGGTATTTCGCATCTGGAAGTTTTCAGAAATAGAAAAAGGATATCCTAGATAATCGATTTCCTCGTGTACCGATGCATCATTTGCGCCACGGGTATTGGCTACAATAGCAAGCAATTTACTGCTTGTGTTAGAAAGATCTAAATTAGATAAAACCTCGGCAGTATCTACCATTTGAGGAATCGCTTTTGGCGACACAAAGCTTCCAAAATCTATGGTGTCAAATCCGCAGCGTAACAAAGATTGAATATACTGTACTTTTTTATCGGTAGGAATAAATGTTTTAATTCCCTGCATCGCGTCCCGCGGACATTCGATAAGTTTTATTTTATCCATGGGCTCAAAGATAGGAAAAAGAAAAAAACCAAAGCCCCACCCGGCCTCCCCAAAGGGGAGGAGAAAAATCCCCCTTACGAGCCCCCTGCCCCCGAAGGGGGAGAAAAATACTCTCACTATCAAAAATATCGATTACTTGATTCCCCCTTTGGGGGTTTGGGGGCCTTTATAGTAATATTAGAACAGCAATTCCTATAAAAACCACTATTTGCAACCATTTTAGAACCACAGCCGAGTGTTTATGTCTTTTTAAATAAGTAGAAATTTTACCGGCCATAAGAGCCACAGTGCCAAATATTAAAACTGTTTGCAACAAAAATGCTGCACCCAAAATATAAAACTGAATTACCGTACTCATCTCTTCACTCCAAAGAAATCCGGGAAAAAAAGCCAGAAAAAAGATTGTAACTTTAGGGTTTAAAACATTCATTATAAACCCCTTTTTATATAGAGAAAAGTAAGTTCTATGTTTTATTCCTTTTGCTGAATAGGCTATTTCGGCTTCACTTCTATAAACCTGCCAGGCGAGATATAAAAGGTAGGCAGCTCCAAAAAGTTCAATAATTAGAAGAAGGGTTACAGAGTTTCTAATAATAGCAGAAACTCCAAAAGCAACCAGACTGGTATGAATTATGGTACCGGTAGCCAAACCAAGAGCAGTAACTATTCCGGCTTTTTTACCATTGGCCATTCCCTGTACCATTACATAAATAATATCCGGTCCCGGGAATATGGTAAGCGCCATGGAGGCCGTTAAAAATGGAATTAATTGTTCTAACAAATTTTATTTTCTTTCCAATTCTAACATAGAGAACTTCGATTAAATTATTTTACACACGATTTCTTTAGTGTTCTTTTTTCTGTTGATTTAAAATTGTCTTATTTATTTCCTTGATCAATCCCGGACCTTCATAAATAAAACCGGTATAAAGCTGCACTAAACTAGCCCCTGCCTGCAATTTTTCCATAGCATCTTCGGCACTATGAATGCCTCCCACTCCGATAATTGGAAAAGCCTTTTCACTTTTTTCAGAAAGAAACCGAATTACTTCGGTGGCCCGGTCTTTTAAGGGTTTTCCGCTAAGTCCGCCGGTCTCATTTTTATCTTTAGCCTGCAAACCATCTCTGGAGATTGTGGTGTTTGTAGCAATCACTCCGGCAATATTAGTCTCTTTTACAATGGCTATAATATCTATGAGTTGAGAGTCGGTTAAATCTGGAGCTATTTTTAATAAAATCGGTTTTGGTTTGGGTTTTTCAGCATTTAAAGCCTGCAAAGTATTTAACAAATTGGTAAGCGGCTCTTTATCCTGAAGTTCCCTAAGGTTTGGGGTATTTGGAGAACTTACGTTTACCACAAAATAATCTACGTATTCATAAAGGGCGTGAAAACAGGTTATGTAATCATCTACGGCATTTTCATTGGGTGTTACTTTATTTTTCCCAATATTTCCACCAATAAGTACATTTTTATTTTCTTTTAAGCGGGCTACCGCGGCTTCCACTCCTTCGTTATTAAAGCCCATCCGGTTTATGATCGCCTGGTCTTCCTTCAATCTAAAAAGTCGTTTTTTATCATTTCCCGGCTGGGGTTTTGGCGTAAGTGTACCAATTTCTATAAATCCAAAACCAAGATTGGAAAGTTCCTTGTAGAGTTTTGCATCCTTATCGAAACCGGCTGCCAAACCTACCGGATTTTTAAATTTAAGTCCGAAGACTTCCCGCTCCAGGTGTGAATCTTCCAGCTTAAAATTCTTTTCTATATACTTTTGAAAAATTTTAGTTTGACCAAAATTTTTAAGGAATTTAAATGTAAAATGGTGTACCCACTCGGGATCGAATTTAAAAAGGATGGGGCGAATAATAGTTTTGTACATGGACGCTTGGTTTTTGCAAAAATAACCTAATTTGGAAAGTCTTAAAATTACTACCCTATTATTTTATTTATTAGTTTCATTGTTCTTTCAGCTTATACTCAAATAAAAAAGTAGCTGTCTAAAACAAGAATTTCTAATTGTTTTTGAAGTTAAATTAACTTCAGTTAACTAGAGATATTCCGTTTTAAACAGCTACATTAAATCTTTAGGTAGGCTATATTACTTTAGATTTATACTTAACCTGGCAAATAAGAATCTTCCAGAAAAGCCAAACTGCTGGGCGCTTCGAGACCAATCAAATCTTCCGCTGCTCCGATTTCCAAAAGCAGGGCCTGCAGCTTCGGGATAAATATCAAAAATATTATTGGCGCCCAGTGTTAAGGTTAAAGATTGGGTTGCTTTAAAACCTACAGAAAGATCGGTAATAACTTTACCATCGAAAACCTGTTGACGTGCGGGGTCTGAAATTGCTTCAGTAACTTCTCCAAAATAAACATTTCTAAGAAAGAAGTTAAATTTCCCGGTCATAAGATTATTGCTTAAGTTGAGTTTTGTCCTTGGCACTGCTTCCTCTAAATAAATACGGCTATCTTCAGGAAAATAAGTATCTACCAATCCTGCACGCTCTAATTCTGGAGAGGCTTGAATATCCCCAACCTGCTTCGTCTTGGAGAAAGTAGCAGCCAGGTCTGATTTTAACTGGGTATCCTTTCCAAAATAAGCATTGTGGGTGATTACAGCATCTATTCCTTTAGATTCGGTATCAATAGCGTTTGCAAAAAATGCAGCTGCAGTAGCATTGGCCTGCGATAAAAGTTGATCTAACTCTGTGCCTGTTCCCGGACCCCTAAATTGGCCGGTATAAACCACGCGATCATCAATGGCGACAAAATACCCATCTACTGTAAAAGAAAGATTTGCATCTGGAATTTCTGCCGTTACCCCTACACTTACACTTTGGGAAGTTTCTTCTTTTAACTCTGGAATACCCAGTAATTTGGCGGCGCGGCTATCGTTAGAAAAGGTTCCTACTTCTACCGGTACCCCTTCATCATTAAAAATAGTTGAGGTAGAATTAAAATTCAATTGATGTAAAGAAGGTGCCCTAAAACCAGTATTAGCTGCAGCCCTAATATTCACATTTTCACTTAGTTTATAACGAGAAGACAACTTAAAATTCACGGTAGAACCGAAATCTGAATAATTTTCAAACCTTGAGGCGAAAGTTAGCAGGAATTTATCTGTAAAATCTGCTTCTACATCAAAATAACCGGCCACGCTGGTTCGTTCCCGGGCAACTTCATTTTGAGGACTAAATCCCGGAAAAACCTGAGAACCCCCCGCTCTGGAATTTCCGAAGAAATCTTGTGCGGGAATTTGATCGGCACTTGTGATCACCTGTCCATCTTCTGTATATTGCTCGTAAGAAGCTCTTTCGCCCGCCGTAATTTCATACTTCTCCCAACGATGTTCTGCACCAAAAGCTAAATTGAGCCCCTGTAAAACATCATCGTAATATTGGGAAATATCAAGGTTTGTAGTGTTTTGTGCGAAAGAAAATCCCCCGGCATCAAAGGTTGTTGCAGTGGCACCTTCTAAGGAGGCATTGGAAGTATTTGAGATTACATAATCAAATTTATTCTTACCGTAGGTATTGCTAAAATCCACATCCCAGTCGCCAACCATACCTCTTATACCTACAGCCAGGGACTGGTCTTTTATTTTTGAATTTATTTTTGGTAAAAATCCGTTGGGATAAATAGGTGTGTAGGTTCTACTTTGATTTGGTAAGCGATAGAATCCCGCAGCTTCCCCTTTTCTCGAGCTAATTCCTGCAAAGGAATAAAGTTCTGTTCCCCCATCATCTACTGGTAAAGAAAGGTTTGCAAAGAACCGGCCTCCACGCAAGGCAGATTGCCCTACTCTCATATTATAATCACTTCTCTGTTGTCCCCGGGCATCTAATTCAGATTCGGTGACATCCATACCAAGTAAATCCTGAAGCTCTGTTCTATTTGCTGCGGAAGAAATTTCATTCTTAAAATTGGCATCAAAATAAGAAACCTGCTGCCCAAACTGCTTAATTTGGCTATCGCTTAAATTACTAATATCGGCTCCATTGTCTAGCCCTATACGCTCTATTGCATTGTATGCATTAAAAATGGAACCTTCCCATTCTCCCATACGGTTGTAAGGTTCGCGATAATCGAAATCACCCGAAAAATTAACAAAACCTCCTTTTTCTCCCAGGGCAATACCATAACTTGCAGCCACATTTACCGTTTCGCCATCTACACCCCCCGTTTGTTTGTTAGCATTTTTAGAAAAATTTGCTCCCGAAGTTACATTGAGGTTTAATTCTCCCACTTCTTCATTGAGTACAATGTTTATAACACCGGCAATGGCATCAGATCCATATTGGGCAGCTGCACCGTCTCTTAAAACCTCAACTCTTTGTATAGCGGCGGCCGGGATAGCATTTAAATCTGTCCCTACACTTCCTCGACCAAAAGAGCCGTTTACATTTATTAGAGAAGAGTTATGTCTTCTTTTACCATTTATAAGTACCAGCACCTGGTCTGGCCCCAAACCTCTTAGGGATGCAGGATCAATATGGTCTGTTCCATCTGCAATGGTTTGAGTGTTAGAAGAGAACGAAGGCGCCACATAATTTAGCATCTGGTTTAGGTTAACCTGTGGTACCGCTGTAGAAATGTCCTGGATATCGAGCACATCTACGGGCACAGCCGACTCTACAACGGTTCGACTTCGACTTCTGGAACCTACCAAAACCACTTCACTTAACGAAGTTCCAGCCACCATCTGTACATTAATTGTGGTGTTATCGATTTCAACTTCTCGAGAATCGAAACCAACAAAAGTAAAAACCAGGGTTTGTCCTATCGTAGCATTGATAGCATAATTTCCATCAAAATCGGTCACAGTACCCTTATTTGTGTCTTTAATAGCTACCGACACCCCGGGCAGTGGTTGGGATTGATCATCGGTTACGGTTCCCGTAATTTTTTGTTCCTGGGAAAAAACCAGGTTTCCTAAAAAAAGAATGCTAATCATCAGGTAATTTCTCATCATAATCCATCATTTTTTGGTTAACAACACCTTAAAGTTAGCCATTTCAAGCACTTAACAATGAATTAAGAAAATTATTTCACAACCGTTTCGATTATTTTTAAGGTATTTTATCTGGGAAAATATTTTTTACTTGATAGATTAATAATAACGAAGGAAGATTTATATACTTCTTATATTGTAGACCTACTTCAAAAGTCTAAACTTTGCTATTTGATAATTTATTCTTTTTTTGAAAAATTTTAAAATTTAACAACTTGAGACAATTATTTTTCTGAAATTTTCCGTTTTCACCTATTCCTTCCTCTTTTTACGCTCTTAAAAGATAATTAGCTCGAAGCAAACTCACTATATAATATAGAGAAGGAATATTCTAATTTCGAAACAACCCGATAGCTGATAGCTACCGGCACGAAGCATTTAATTCTCGATTATTGAGTAAACTTCAGGAGAATTAATATCCTTTAGCAGCATCATCACCTCTTTTATCGGCTCCACCTTCCAGGCGGCCGTCTGGTAAGACCAGAATTGCATCTACTTTACCAATAATCCTGGATTCCCCCTCATCTATATGATAACCTTTATTTTTTAAAGCATCCAGTAGGCTCGCATCAAAAGAATTGGGTTCAAAAAGAATCTCATCTGGTAGCCATTGATGATGAAAACGGGGCGCATCTACCGCTTCCTGCATGCTCATATCAAATGCTTCTACATTGAGAATGGTTTGTAGAACCGAGGTAATTATAGTAGAGCCACCGGGAGAGCCAAGGGTCATCCATAGTTTGCCGTTATTTTCTACAATTGTAGGCGTCATAGAACTTAACATCTTTTTACCCGGCGCAATAGAATTTGCTTCAGCACCCACCAAACCAAACATATTTGGCACACCGGGTTTAGAGCTAAAATCGTTCATTTCATTATTCAGAAAAAAGCCCAATTCTTCTATATACAGCTTAGAACCATAGGCTCCATTTAAAGTGGTAGTTACTGCAACCGCATTTCCAAACTTATCAACTATCGAATAGTGAGTGGTCTCATCGCTTTCGTAGCCAGGAATTTCACCATAGCTAATGCTGGAAGAAGGGGTTGCATTATCAAAACTAAAATTACCCATCCTTCCAGAAAGATAAGCATCACTTAAAAGTGTATCTACAGGAATATCAACAAAATCTGGATCTCCCAAATAGAAACTTCTATCGGCATAAGCTCTTCTTTCAGCTTCAGTTAACAACTGAACCGTTTCAATAGAGTTATGTCCATATTGCCTAAGATTAAACGGTTCTAATGATTTTAAAATTTGCCCCAGCACAATACCACCGCTAGAGGGTGGCGGCATAGAATATATGGTAAGATTGTTATATTTTACCTTAATAGGATCTCGCCAATGGGTTTCATATTGCTGTAAGTCTTCCAGAGTCATAATCCCATCATTCTCCTGCAGAAATTCAAGCATTATTTTACCGGTTTTACCCCCATAAAATTCTTCTTTACCATGGGTTGCTATTCTTTCCAGCGTTTTGGCAAGCTGCATATTTTTAATGGTATCTCCTGCTTTATAAGGTTTCGCAAATAAGATAGTATCTTTATTCTCCTGAAGAAATAAATCCCGGTAATTAGCCAGGGTTTTACTTTGTTTACCGGTCACCACAAAACCTTTTTTTGCTAAAGCGATTACTGGTTTTAAAATTTCTTTCATAGGCATTGAACCCATTTTTTTATGAGTGGCAAAAATCCCGGCAACGGTGCCCGGCACACCCACGGCCAGCGCGCCCAGCCTACTTTTTTCAGAAATAACATTACCGTCTTTATCCTGATACATGGTTTTAGTTGCCGCCAGTGGTGCTTTTTCTCTGTAGTCTAAGGAACCGGTTTCGCCATTTGCTTTTCGATAAACCATAAATCCGCCACCACCTAAATTGCCGGCAAAGGGATACGATACTGCCAGGGCCATTTCGGTAGCCACCATGGCATCAAAAGCGTTACCACCGTTTTTAAGTATTTCCAGGCCAATTTTAGAAGCTTCTTCTCGAGCCGACACCACCATAGCGCTATCGGCGGTAACTCCTAACTTAGTGGTTGAAGAATTATTTAAGGTTTCAGCATTCTTGCAGGAAGCGAAGATTAAGATTACGAAAAGCAGTAATAGTTTTTTCATAAGGATAAGGAATAGCTATTTGGGTTAATTATATTTGCCTATATTATTTCGACAAAATACTTCTTAAATTTCGAAAAATAAAGTCCAACCCAGATGATTGATAAAAAAAAGATTATAGATCGCTTTATTAGCTATATAAAAATTGATACCCAAAGCGATCCTGAAAGTAAAACTACTCCAAGTACAGAGAAACAATGGGATTTAGCCCGCAAACTCGCAGAAGAACTAGCAGAGATGGGCATGGAAGAAGTAAGTATTGATGAAAATGCTTATGTAATGGCCAGCTTACCCGCCAATGTTTCACACCAGGTACCGGTGATTGGATTTATTTCTCATTTTGATACTTCGCCAGATTTTAATGCCACTAATATTAATCCACAGATTATTGAAGATTATGATGGGAAAGATATTGTTTTAAATAAAGAGCACGATATTGTGCTTTCTTCGGAATATTTTGACGACCTAAAACAATATAAAGGACAAACTTTAATTACTACCGATGGCACCAGCCTCTTAAGTGCCGATGACAAAGCCGGAATCACCGAAATAATGACGGCTATGCAATATTTATTGGAGCATCCAGAAATTCCGCATGGGAAAATCAGGGTAGGCTTTACGCCCGATGAGGAAATAGGACGTGGTGCTCATAAATTTGATGTGAAAAAATTTGGGGCTGAATGGGCTTACACGATGGATGGCAGCCAAATTGGTGAATTGGAGTTTGAAAATTTTAATGCTGCCAAAGCGGTGATTAGCGTTCGGGGAAAAGGAGTTCACCCCGGCTATGCCAAAGATAAAATGATAAATAGCCAATATATTGCCGTAGATTTTATTAACTCCTTACCTAGATTAGAAACCCCGGAACACACTGAAGACAGGCAGGGATTTTTCCATTTAAGCGATATGAAAGGTGCTGTGGAAGAAACTATTCTAGAATACATCATAAGAGATCACGATTTAAATCAATTTGAAGCGCGAAAACAAATGATGCAGGATTTAGCTTCAGAAATTTGTTCACAATACAACAGCGATTGTATAGCTGTAGAAATCACAGATCAATATTTTAATATGCGGGAGAAAATTGAACCGGTAATGCATATTGTAAATCTGGCTGAAAAAGCAATGGAAGCGGTTAATGTTAAACCGCTTTTAAAACCCATTCGTGGTGGTACAGACGGGGCACAATTGAGTTATATGGGACTTCCCTGTCCCAATATATTTGCCGGCGGCCATAATTTTCACGGTAAATATGAGTATGTACCGGTTGAAAGTATGCAAAAGGCCACAGAAGTAATTGTAAAACTCGCCGAATTGACTTCAGAAGAATTCAAAGAGAACGATCTATAATTCATCTAACATTTAAATAGCTAATCCAGGATTTATAAAATAAGAAACCCGCTTTTAGAGCGGGTTTCTTATTAGAATTCAAATTGTATTTCTACATATTCTCATCTCTCATGTTGTCTGTTTTAGACGCAGGTAAAAATATTTGTACCCCAAAATTTAAACCTAAAGAATGTTGGTAGGTCGTGTTACCACCACCTACTAAGCCGTTGTACTTAGCTGAAGCTTCTAAAGCAACACTTTCGGTTAAAAAATAAGAATAACCGGGACCTACGCCAAATGCGAAACCATTTGTAGTTGGTCCATCCTTAATATTAACTCCGGCAATACCCGCATTGGCTTCCATAAAAAAGCGACCGTGTTTCAATAAGTTATCCACACCACGTTCTCCCGGGCTTAAATAATATCTTGAAAGTGCCTGTACTCCATAAGTTGTAGTTTTTGTTGAAACTCCATTATTCTCTGGAGATTTTGTAAATCCTAAATTTACCACACCACCAAGTAAAAAGTTATCACTTACAAAATAACCTATTTTTGGACTGATACCTACATTAAAGCCTGCACCATCGTTAAGTCCAAAATTAAATCCGAAGAGACCATTGCTACCGGTATTTACAATTCCGCTCCCAATATCACTTCCCAACATTAAATTTCCTTCCTGAATTTGCGCATTAGATATTCCGGTAAATCCAAGAAATAAAACTGTACTAAAAAATAATAGTTTTTTCATAATTCACAATTTTAATGGAGTCGTCCTTTTAAGACCACTACCTAGTTATTTTTTTGATTAATTAAATTCAAAGATAGTCAGCTATTGCCGCGCGCACTGGCTATTTCACATACTTTAATACTATTTTAAATAAACTTTACCAATAGTGGAAGCTTACAAGAAGAAGAGAAATTGTGACAGGTTACAATTATTAACAGCGTGTTTTTATCTTTTTTATAGCTTTAAAATCAGGAAATAAAAAAGCCTTTCGTTAATTGAAAGGCTTTTCTTTAGGTATTATAAAGCAGAAATTTATTTTTTCCCTTTAACGGCTTTGGTCTTATTATCTTTTTCAGACTTTGCCGGTTCATTGAGTTTTTTACTCATTTCCATAGAGATAGAAGAACGGTCGAAAGTTATTTTTCCTGCTCCGGTTTCAATAATTACTGCATTGTTTTTTTCGCTAAAATCAACAATTTTGCCATGCATACCACTCTTGGTCACCACCCGGTTACCACGCTCTAATTCGGCAGCAAAATTACGTTCTTGTTTAGCTTTTTTCATTTGTGGACGTATCATAAAAAAATATACAACCACAAACATTAATATTATTGGGGCAAAATTAGTTAATTGTTCCATTTACTAACTGGCATTTTCTTCAGTTTCAACAAAAGCTTTAATCCTAAGACGCTCAGATCCATTTTCGGTATTGGCAGTTACAGTAACTGTTTTTGTTACCTTACCTTTTCCAGAACCGTTAAACTTCACCAACATTTCCCCAGATTCTCCAGGTTGGATAGGTTCTTTGGTATAAGAAGGCACGGTACAACCACAAGTACTTTTAGCATTTGTAATCACTAATGGCGCCTGGCCTGTATTTTTGAAAGTAAAAGTATGCTCCACATTTTTACCTTTAGGAATAGAACCAAAATCATGCTCAGATTTTTCAAATTCCATAGTTGGATAAACGGTAGCCTTTGCATCACGCTCTGCAGCGCTTTCTACATTTTCGGCTTTCACTTTCTCTGAGGCGTTATTGTTGTTGTCTTTACAGGAAGTAAATAGCAGCGCCCCCACTGCGGCTAACATTAAAATTCCATTTTTCATCATATAATAAATTTATAATTTAATCTTTAAAAATAAGAAAAAATATTCACTACATAAGGCCACGCCCTACTTTATTTAATTTCTTCTCCTCTTTATACTCCTTAGAAAGTTTATCCAGCACTCCATTGATAAAAATGCTGCTTTTTGGCGTACTGTACTCTTTCGCTAATTCCAGGTATTCATTAATGGTAACTTTTACCGGGATAGAACTAAATTTTAAAAACTCACAAATAGCCATTTTAATAAGGATCATATCGATCTCTGCTATACGGTCCCTATCCCAATTTGGAGTTTTGCCTAACATTTCTTCAGCAAGCATCTCGTCGTTTATGTAAGTTTTTCTGAATAACTCTTTAGCAAAGTCTTTATCATCTTCACTCTTATATAATTTCCCCAGTTTAAGTGTTTCGGCCGAGCCTGGTTTTAACTTCTGAAGAAACTTAAGCACTGCTGTATTCACCAGGGGCAAATCATCTATCCAGGTAAGTTTGCTGTCTTCCAGGTAATCGTATAACTTATCATTGGGTGCTATTATTTCTTTAAAAACACTAATAATAAAGGCTTTGTCCTCTTTAAAATTAGATTCCCGCGAAGCCATGTAGTTTTGATACAGCTCGCTTTGTCTTAAATCGTCCCAAATGATTTGCGCGTATTCATCGTCTCTTTTCCAATGAGTAATCTTGCGGCTCTCCAAAGCATCCTGTAAACTTTCATTGTTTTCCAGAATACTAAAAACAGGATTTTCAACAAATTTTTTATTGGGATCTTTATCCTCGGTTGTCGCGAGGTGCTTATGTTGTGACCTTTCTAAAAAGGTTTCGGCCTTTGTTTTTATTTCTGCAATTAGGCTTAATTGCAACAGGAAAAGATCGTACATCTCTTCCATACTTTTTAACAGGAACCGTTCTTCGGCACCTAAATTATTATTTTGGCTTTGGTTAAAGGCGTAAAGGGATTGCATAACTTTAACCCGAATATGTCTTCTTGTCAACATTAGTTTTAAAGAACTTTTTAGCATTAGAAAAGGCGAAAGAAGATTCTTTCGCCCTGCAAAAATACCAAACTTTTGAAATTGACTACTTCAAATCACGATTTTTTCTGTCGTCAATTCTTTGTTGCGCGATTTTCAAGGCTGCATAATGCGAGGTCATCTCCTCTTTATCTGCTTTGGCTAAAATCTCTAAGGTTGTATTGTAAATATTTTCGGTCTTTCTTATGATCTCCTTTTTATCATATTTCTCTAATTCAGCATAAACATTTATAATTCCGCCGGCATTAATTAGAAAATCGGGAGCGTAAACAATACCTCTTTCTTTAAGGATCTTTCCGTGTGTGGCTTCATCTGCCAATTGGTTATTTGCAGCCCCGGCGATAACCTTCGCTTTTATACGTTTTACCGTATCGTCATTAATAGTTGCACCAAGGGCGCAAGGTGCATAAATATCTACTTCGGCATCATAAACATCTTTACCTTCAAAGATATTGGCATCATATTTTTTCTTAACCTCCTCTAGGCGTTCCTGGTTAATATCACTTATATAAACTTTGGCGCCATTTTCAGTTAGGTGTTTTACAAGAGTTTCCCCAACGTGACCAATCCCTTGTACCAATACTGTTTTTCCTTCTAAATTATCGGTTCCAAATTTATGTTTTGCAGCAGCTTTTAGCCCCATAAACACTCCATAAGCGGTAATTGGGGAAGGATTTCCCGAGCCACCTTTTTCTTCAGAAATACCACTTACATGTTTTGTAACTTCATATACAGTATCCATATCGGCGGTTTCCATTCCTACGTCTTCGGCAGTAATATATTTACCGCTAAGGGAATCTACAAAGCGACCAAACCTCCTCATAAGCTCTGGTGTTTTTTGAGTTTTTGCATCTCCAATAATCACGGCTTTTCCTCCACCAAGGTTTAATCCTGTAATGGCACTTTTGTAAGTCATCCCACGAGATAGACGAAGTACGTCGTTTAAAGCCTCCCATTCACTGGCATAATCCCACATCCTGGTTCCACCTAAAGCTGGTCCTAAAACCGTGTTGTGAATACCAATAATTGCCTTTAAACCTGTATCTTTGTCGTTGCAAAAAACGATTTGTTCGTGATCATCAAAAGAAATTTGCCCAAATACCGGTGCAGATTTTTTAAGTTCATCTGCATTTAAAACATCAACTTGCATATTTTGTTACTTTTTAAAATTAGCGTTTTCATTTTTCTGAAAAACACGATACAAAATTAACGAATATTTTAACAAAGAGGATTCTGAAACGTGTTAAAATAACATATCCTCAAAAAAACTGTCTTTAAAAAATAGATGAAGCATCTAAAACACCTCAATAAATACTTTTTAAAATATAAGTGGAAATTACTTATTGGCCTTGTGATAACTATCGCAGCCAGGATTTTTGCATTGTATTACATTCCACTTATTGGCGATTCTACAGATGCCATTGAACAATATATAAATGGCAAAATTGAAAGCCTGGAAGTTTTAAGAACTGAGCTTGCCATAAATATTGGTCTAATTATAGGTGCCACTTTAATCGCCGCTTTCCTAACTTTTTTAATGCGCCAAACCTTTATCGTGGTTTCCAGGAATATAGAATACGATTTAAAAAATGAAATCTACAAACATTACCAGGAACTTTCCCTTAATTTTTATAAAAAGAACCGAACAGGGGATCTCATGAACCGC
This sequence comes from Salegentibacter echinorum, assembly GCF_900129445.1. Classification (GTDB taxonomy): domain Bacteria; phylum Bacteroidota; class Bacteroidia; order Flavobacteriales; family Flavobacteriaceae; genus Salegentibacter; species Salegentibacter echinorum. Next base: position 4,789 of record NZ_FQVT01000015.1, on the reverse strand, counting down.
ATTAGCGAAGATGTAACCAAGGTGCGTTTATACCTGGGGCCGGCAATTATGTACACGGTAACCACCTTTACGTCTAGCGTGGTAGTGCTTATTTTTATGGTGCAGGCCGCACCAGAGCTTACACTTTATACCGTTGCCCCCCTACCGCTTTTGGCCTTCTCTATTTATAAAATTAGTGTAGCCATTCATAAAAGAAGTACTGTGGTGCAACAATACCTATCTAAGCTAAATACCTTTACCCAGGAAAGCTTTAGTGGAATTGCCGTAATTAAATCTTATGGGATGGAAAAAGGAATAAACAGTAGTTTTGTAGATCTTTCCAACGGCAGCCGCGATAAAAACATAGACCTGGTAAAAGTGCAGGCGTTCTTTTACCCTTTAATGGTGTTAATCATTGGGATAAGCAATGTCCTGGTTATTTATATTGGTGGAAATAAATATATAAACGGGGAAATAGCAAATATTGGGGTAATTGTAGAATTTCTTCTTTATGTAAATATGCTCACCTGGCCCATTGCTTCTATTGGCTGGGTAACTTCTTTAGTGCAACAGGCAGATGCCTCCCAGGAGCGTATAAATGAGTTTCTTCAGGAAAATCCAGAAATTACCAATAAAAAAGAAACACCAGATGAAATAAGGGGTAAAATCGCTTTTAAAAATGTGAGCTTTACCTATGATGATACAAATATTACGGCTTTAAAAAACATTTCTTTTGAAGTAAAAAGTGGTGAAACTCTGGCGATTATCGGTAAAACTGGCGCCGGTAAATCTACTATCCTGGAACTTATTGGCAGATTATATGATGTGGAAAAAGGTGAGATTTTGATTGATGATAAAAATATAGAACAGCTCAACTTAGATAGCCTTAGGAATAATATTGGATATGTGCCACAAGACGCTTTCTTATTTAGTGATTCTATAAAGAGCAATATTAAATTTGGGAAAGCCAGCGCTACAGACGAAGAAATTTATGAAGCTGCAAAAAATGCTTCTGTGCATAAAAATATTAAAGGTTTTAGTAAAGGCTACGATACCGTGCTGGGAGAACGTGGCATCACGCTTTCGGGAGGACAAAAGCAACGGGTGTCTATCGCACGAGCCATTATACACAATCCAAAGATCTTATTGTTTGATGATTGTCTCTCTGCAGTAGATACCGAAACCGAGGAAGAAATATTACATAATCTCTTTAAGATTTCCAGAAATAAGACTACTGTAATTGTGAGCCACAGAATTTCTTCTATAAAAAATGCCGATAAAATTATTATTCTTGAAAATGGGGAAATTGTGCAGCAAGGTTCTCATTCCCAATTAATAAACCAAACAGGCTATTATAAAGAACTTTATACTGAACAATTAAATGAAAAAGAAATGTGAAAATTTTTTGCTAGATGTTAAAAATTTTTAGATTTTTGAGCAGTACTAACACAAACTATTTAAAGAATTTATTTTATGAGTGAAAAGGGAATGATGGAGAAAGAAGAAATATTCTCTAAAGTGCTAAGAGCCGGAAGAAGAACTTACTTTTTTGATGTGAGGGCGACCAGAGCCAACGATTATTATCTAACAATCACAGAAAGTAAAAAGTTTACTAACGATGATGGTTCTTTTTTCTACAAAAAGCACAAAATCTATCTTTATAAGGAAGATTTTATAGGCTTTAACGAGATTTTACAGGAAATGACAGATTTTATTCTCGAAGAAAAAGGAGAGGAAGTAATTAGCGAACGCCATAGAAAAGACTTTAAAAAAGAATATGAAACTTCAGAAACCAGTTCGGTTAAAGAAGCTTCTGCTGAAAAATTTACTGATGTAAGTTTTGACGATATTTAAAAAACACAACCAAAAAGTGAGGTGATGTAAACTCACAAATCTAAAATCTATATTTTAAAAATTTGATTTTTCTTAGACTCGCTTTTTAGTATTCATTTTATAAGACAACCGTCCCGAATTTTTCCGGACGGTTTTTTTGTAGTTTATAAAAAGCAGGGGAAGTTCACACGTTACTATAACTTTCAACTTATTACTTAGTATTTTCAACGTTTAAGTTTTAAAAACCACTAATTATGAAGAATATTCTACGTTTTTTAGTTTTTTGTCTCTGCTTTAATGCTGCTGCGCAAGAAGAGGATTTAAGTTTAGCTTATTACCTTCCTCAAGACGTTAATTACAATCCCGAAATCCCCAAACCCCAGGAGGTTATTGGTTATATTCCCGGGGAATGGCACGTGACCCACGACCTACTTTTAAGCTATATGCGTAAACTCGCCAACGCCTCCCCGCGCATTAGCCTGGAAAACCGTGGCAAGACTTACGAAGGTAGGCCATTGGTGCTGTTAACGATTACTTCAGAAGAAAACCATGAAAACCTGGAAGAAATTCGTAAAAACCATTTGGCTTTAACCCAGGAAAACGCTTCTTCGCTAAATACTTCAAAAATGCCCATTGTGGTAAACCAGGGGTTCTCTATTCACGGGAACGAACCCAGTGGCTCTAATGCTGCGCTTCTTGCAGCCTATTATCTAGCTGCAGCAGAAGGTGCAGAAATTGAAGATTTATTAGAAAATACAATAATTTTATTTGATCCTTCATTTAACCCAGACGGTCTGCAACGCTTTGCTTATTGGGCAAACAGCAATAAAAGTGAACACATTAACGCAGATCCTCAAGACCGGGAATACGACGAAGTTTGGCCTGGCGGCAGAACCAATCATTATTGGTTTGATATGAACCGCGATTGGTTGCCGGTACAACTACCAGAATCGCAGGCCAGGATTGGTACTTTTCATAAATGGCACCCCAATATCCTTACAGATCATCACGAAATGGGATCGAATGCCAGTTTTTTCTTCCAACCGGGTATTCCTTCCAGAACGCATCCCCTCACCCCGCAACTTAATCAGGATCTTACCAAAGAAATTGGCAATTATCACGCTTCTGCTTTCGATGAACTTGGTTCTCTATATTATACTGAAGAAAGTTTTGATGATTTTTACTACGGAAAAGGCTCTACTTTCCCCGATATTAATGGCGGAATTGGAATTCTATTCGAGCAAGCCAGCTCACGCGGTCACGCCCAGGAAACCGATAACGGCATACTTACTTTTCCTTATACCATTCGCAACCAATTTACGGCAGCCCTTTCTACTCTGGAAGCAGCTAAAAATATGCGAGAAAAAATTCTAAATTATCAGCGGGAATTCTATAAAAATGCTAGAAATTCAGCTGAAAAAGGAGCCTATGTTTTTGGTAGTGAAAAGGATGCATCCACTGCTTATGAGTTGGCAAAAATCCTGAAGAAACATAAAATAAAACTTTATAAATTAAAGGAAGATGTAAAGAGTAACGGTAAAAGCTTTTTTAAGAACACCGCCTATGCGGTTCCTAAAGATCAGCGGCAACACCGGCTGGTAAAAGCCATGTTTGAACGTAGAACCGAGTTTCAGGATAGTTTGTTTTACGATGTTTCTGCCTGGACCCTTCCATTGGCCTTTAACCTGGATTTTTCAGAAGATATTAAAACAAGGGAGCTTGGCGAAGAAATTCAAGAACTCAAAAAACCGACTATTGAAGCTACCAAAAAGAGCGATTACGCCTATTTGCTTCCGTGGGAAGACTACTATGCGCCAAAAACCCTAAACATGATCCTGGAAAAAGGCTTGCGCGCCAAAGTAGGCATGCAGCAATTTTCCTTAAACGAGCGCTCCTATGATTATGGAACAATCTTGATCCCGGTTCAAAATCAACTTTTAAATTCCGAAGAAATGCACGAATTTCTTCAGGAAGTAGCCCAAAAATCAAACGTACAAATAGACGCCATCAACACAGGACTCACCAGTGGCATTAATTTAGGAAGTAATCAATTTAGAGCTTTAGAGCCTGCAAAAGTTGCATTGCTTGTTGGGGAAGGTATTACATCTTATGATGCGGGTGAAGTTTGGCATTTGTTTGACCAGCGATACGATATGAAAATCACAAAACTGGATACTCGAAATTTCTCGCGATCTAATTTAAGTAGATATACAGATATTATCTTGCCAAACTCCTGGGGCAACGCTTTAAAAGAAAAAGATATAAAAAAGTTGAAAAAATGGGTGAGCAATGGAGGAACCTTAATTGGATATAGAAATGCAGCCCGTTTTTTTAAGCAGAAAGATTTTATGGATTTGGAGGTCAAAAAAGATAGCCTGGTGGCTAAGAATATCAGTTTTGAAGAAAAAAGGGATTTTAGGGGAGCCCAGGGCATTGGCGGAACTATTTTCGAAACCAAACTAGATCTTTCGCATCCTGTAAACTTTGGCTATACTAAAGATAAACTACCGGTTTTTAGAAACACAACAATCTTTATAGAAGCCGATAAACAGAGTTACAATAATCCTATTCAATACACCAAAAAGCCTTTATTAAGTGGCTATGTTAGCAAACCCAGATTAGAGGATATTGCTGAAACCGTACCTTTTAAGCACAGTAGCCTGGGTAAAGGAAATGTTATTTTGTTTGTAGATAACACCAACTTTAGGGCATTTTGGTTTGGCACCAATAAGTTATTGATGAATGCGATTTTCTTTGGAGATGAGATGTAAATTATCACTAGTGTCCGGTAAAGAACCAAGATCGCTTTGCTGCAAGAAAAAAGAGAAAAGACTAAATTGTAACTAGCTAATAATTGTAATCTTTAATATATATTATTCTTCAACCAATAGCGTCCTAAACGATTGAAAAAGAGAAGGGAATTTTTGTTCCTCAAAGTTTACCTTTGAGGTGCACCACAAAAACCCCTTCTCTGATG
>NZ_FQVT01000018.1 GCF_900129445.1 Salegentibacter echinorum | reverse complement strand
TCGAACAAAAACAACGAAATATCTTGAAAATAGCAAGAAAACTCGGATATGAACTTTCTGAAAAACAGTTGGTTACATAAATACGTCAATGATAGTGACGAAGGAGCGCGGCAATCTCCTGGTTGTTGTTTAGTGTTTACCTTGAACCAGGATTATTGTGAATTGTATAATGTAGATTGTACTAAATCAACTCCTTAATAATTCCCTAATTAACCATTCTCGAATCCCTAATCACCACATTATCGTGTTGTTCTGCCTGCCTATCGAATACTGTCACCGAATACTGCCAACTGCGACTGCCTACTGAACCCTGCCTACTGATTAATCATTCCTGATAATCACCTTCTTGGACAGTTCGCTGTCCGCAGTAATAATTTTTACGATATAAACAGCGGAACTTAAGGGTCTTTCTATTTTTAATGCTGTGGTTTTAACAGGAGGGATTGCGTCATAGTGCAAAACTTGCTGGCCGGTAAGGCTGTAGATAATCACATTTTCTATATCCAGTAATTCAGGGTTATTAATGATTAATTTTCGGTTGTCAATTTGATAATGGAAGTTTAAAGTGGCGTCATCTATTTCAGGTGATTCGGGATCAATTTCTTCTTCTTCCTCTATTTCGGTTTTATCCTGGAAAACAATGCTATATCGGTCACTGTGTTTCCCGGTAGAGAGACTGGCTCTAAAAGCGTCTTTTCTAAGGTTATAATAGGTGGTGTCGATATTGTCTTTTACGAAAATCTCCACATCATCGGGTAAATTTTCTAACTCGCCCAGTGCTATGGTAAACTCTTTTTCTTCAGCAATAGTAAGTCCCACTGGCAGCACCTGGTCTAAATTAAAATGCGGTACTCCCTGGATAATATATTTGCTCTCGCCAATGACCCAATACATATCTTCGGGACCTTCATCAATTAGAGGCGCGTCATAGCCAAGGTCAAATCCCGCAGTGGTGTTCACATCTACCCCTACAGAAATCTCGCGGTGATAACCGGTAGGTGAAATGAATTCAAGTCTAATTTTAGCACGTTCGTCCTTCTTTTCTTCACTGGCTTTTTCTGCTAAATTTACAGCACTCCTGGTTTGCATAAAGAAGGAGAGACCTTCTCCCGCACGCTCGGTTTTAAAGCGCCGCTGACTGTTTTTAAAGATGATTTCCCCGGTATCGAAACTATTCACTTCCCCCATTTGAGGATCGGGCGTGGTGTTAACAAAGAATCCCTGGGCTACGGGAATATAGGCTCCAGGCCGCTTGTTGCTTTTCTTTCCGTTAGCATCTATTCGGGAATCTGTAGATATTGCCGGTACTCCATCTATTAAATTACGCACGGCATAACCGCCTACATATTCGCGTAAAGTATGTGTTTGTCCTCCAAAATGATCCCAAAAGTAAACAGCACCATTTAAAAGATTTTTAGTGTTTCGGCCACCGCTGTCTTTTATATTGTCTAAGATAAATTCATTTACGCTTATGGAAGAAGGGTAGGGGTTTCCTAACAGATAGTTTTGCCCGGGTTTAATTTCATCAACTTTAATATTTCCATTATTTGGGAAGCCTTTAAAAGTATAGTTTTGAAGGTCTTTTATTTCTGCTTTTCCTGAAGTCCCTTTCATGGTATAACCTTCACCCGCAGCTAATTTCCCGTCTTTTCCAATGTAACTCCAATCGCTATAATCATTTGAATTTCCGAGGAAACTGTACAACCAACGTCCACTAATTTTTCTTGGGTTAGTAGCGGTACCGTCTGCATAAGTTACATTACCGGCAGGTCCTATATCCAGTTTTTTTGGAACACCTTTATCTGTTCCGTCGTGCATTACAGATGCAATGCTATAGGTTTGGTTTCCTGTATTGGAAACTACCGGAGAACTCCAATAATTGTAATTATAACTACTCGCCGTACCTTGCTGGTCACGGGTAAGATAACCTGAACCCGTAAGGATACTGCCTTCAGGTTGAATCAACTGGGATTCCCCGTTAAGGTCAAGATTTCCGTTTAGCTCCAAATAATGGGTAATGCGCAGTTCGTTTCCGGAAGAGTTGTTCTCTCCTTTCATTTTTAACGAACCGCCATCGTCCAATAATCCTAATAGGGTAATGCTGTTGGAATTATCTGAAGTAGGAGCATTGGTGAGGTTTTTTTTATTTAGTTTTACAATATTCCAATTGATATTTTCCCCGTTGATTCCGGGGCTATTGGGAATATCCCAAACCTGTGGTTGTTCCCAGTTGGCTATAGTGCTCCATTCCCCATCGTTAATAGCTATATAAGGTAACGGGGCGGTATTCTGTTGGGTAGATTGAATATTTTTTAAACGTCCATCAATAGCATTATTAATAATGTTTTTAGTAATACCATTGGTAGCTTTCGAGGTAATTAACCGATAATAACCTTTTAAATTAGCCCAGGTTAAATTATTGGGAACATCTAAGGGGATAACTTCCCCGCGTACGTTGCCGTTATCTTTAATCCTTTGGTTCATCATAAATTTAATTTGATCTAAATTTAAAGATGTATCCCATATCCTCACTTCTTCTATCCAGCCATGAAAAAAGTTAGTGGGAAGGGGAGCAGAAGTGCTATCGTTCATGGCACCAATTAAAAAGCGGGATTCAATGGCGGTAGGCGTACCTGGGGATTGGTTTTCAGGAGAAACCGCTAATCCATCCACATACAAACCGGCATTGGAACCTCCATTTACTACTGCGATATGGTACCAGCGATTTGAACCGATGGGGTAAGCTGAACTAATTTCAGAAGTATTCCATCTAAATTTTGGGATATTATTTTCAATAATCAAATCGTAGCCACCGCTTCCCAGGTTGGCATTGTCCCGCTTAGATAAAATAGTTTGTACCCCGGTAGAGGCATTCGGGTCCTGTTTTATCCAGGCTTCCAGGGTAAAATCGCCGGAAAGGTTAAAATTGGCACCAAAATCTATATAGTCATTTATCCCATCAAAATCTATGGTGCTGCAATTGCTAAAAGTGATTTCTACCCGGTCTGTACTACCACAGGGGAGGATCCATTCTAGAGTATATTTCCCGGTGGTTATTATGGTAAAAATTGTGTTTGGGTTTTCAGGGTCGGCAAAGACAGCTCCCGAAGGCCCGTTAACAACTTTCCATTCCCCAAATTCCTGCTCGCCGGTTCTGGGGTTAAAATAATCATCAAAAACAGCAAATAGCTGGACCTGGTTTACTCCGCATTCCAGGGTTTGGTCCGCTCCTGCATCTGCTATTAGTTGTTCTGGTTCCGCTACGGTAATTTCGATGGTCTCTTCACAACCATTGTCATCCACAACGTTTACTGAATAGATACCGGCAGAAAGTTTGGTGGCGGTACCGGTAGTCTCGGTAGAAGTTTGGCTTATGTGGTCCCAAACAATAGTATAAGGTGCCGTTCCTCCAGAAGCTTCTACGGTAGCCGTAGCATTGCTTCCGCCAAAACATACCAGCTTGGTCTGGCTTGTCTCAACCAGAGTCAGAGGGTTTTCGGGTTGGGTAATTTCGATATTATTTAAAGTGTAAGTTTCCTTATCATCACTCACTGTGGCGGTATAAATTCCCGCAGGCAGGTTTTCAAAAAGACCACTGGTCTGGGGACCATAATTTGCCCCCGTGCTGGTATGGGTTAATGTAAATTGATAGGCACCCACGCCACCGGAAGGAATGAGTTTTATAATACCATTGTCACTTCCGTTGCAAAAAATATTGGTTGTTTCGGCAATGGCAGATAAAGGAAAATATATTTCGCTGTTTTCATTGGTGGAAACACACATCCTGTTCCTTACATCCCCACATTTCTTTTTAGGGTTATTGGTCCAGTCCATATAAAAACTTTCCAGGTTAATCGCATTTCCACAATCCCAGGTCTGTACTTCCCCAATCCTGAATAAAGAAGGAATTTTGTTGTTACCTATATCGATGCAACCGGTTATCCTTTCTTCAGAAATAAATTCCCCCGATTGTGAGATGGTATAAATAAATTCGACCGAGGGATTGTAGGCATTGGAATTTTTTTCGATCTTAAGATAAATATATTTTTTTCCCGAATAACTTGCACACTCCGAACCCTGTAGTGCGGTTCCATCTTCTTTGCCTATAAAGAAACTGTCCAGTACAAAGTCTATATTGTTGGTTTTTCCACAAGCTTCAAAACACTCTCCCACGTAGTGGTTGTAAATTTCGGTAAACTGGTTCCCTACATCGTCTGTGACTGTTAAACTCACCTCGTAGGTGCCAGAACTTACATAGTTTACTACATGTACTCCTTCTCCCGTGGCGGTATTATCATCGGCCACAGTAGTGCCTCCATTTGTTTCACCACCAAAATCCCATTTATAGGTATATGGCGGAATTCCTCCCTGCACGGTATCTACTTCGAAAGTTGATGTCCTTAATCCGCCGTCATCATTTAAGCATCTCGAAGTGGGGAGCATAACCGCTTTCAAGGGATCTATTACCGTAACAGTCTGGGTATCTTGACATCCATTAGCATCTGTAACTGTTACCGAATAATCCCCGGCTTTTAAGTTTTTCGCCGTCTGTGCGGTTTGTCCGTTAGACCATTGAAAAGTAAAGTTGGGGGTTCCTCCTTCTATAATTACTGTAGCCGTGCCGGTAGCAGAACCAAAGGTATTGGTTTCCGTAGTGACGATATCGGTAATTATAAGTTGCTCGGGATTATTGATGTTAATAGTATCTGTTGTACTACAATTGTTTTCATCAACAACTTCAAGACTATAATTCCCTGAAGCTAAATTATTGGCAACACCCTTCCCGTTGGAGGTGATATCACTAGCGTTTAAAAGATAGGTAAGAGAGCCCGTTCCTCCAGATGCATCTACTGTTAATTGGGCATCATCCTGGTTATAACAGCCTTCATTAATAATGATATTATTTATTTCAATAAAAGTTTCCGGCTCCTTTATGCTGAAGTTAGTAGAAGCTTTGCAGCCATTAACGTCGGTTGCGCTTACCTGGTAAGTCCCAGGACTTAACCCGTCCTTGTTAGTGCCATTCCCCAATGCTCCCCAATCGTAGGTAAAAGGGCCAACCCCACCGGTCACAATAGCTTCAGCTTCTCCTGTTGCAAAACCATTACAGAGGATATCTGTGGTTTTTACTTCGAGCTCTATTTGATTAATGGTAATAGTTTGTTCCACGGTGGAAGAATTGCCGGCGGTATCGGTGAAAGTCCAGATAATTGTCCCAGACTCAGTAAACCTGGTAGTGCGGTTTGGTGTTCCAATTATTTCCCCATCACAATTATCCACGGCTACCGGAGCTTCCACGGTGTATTCACAGCCCCAGGTTATATCTTCTAGGATAGGTGGCACGGGTTTTTGGTTGTCTATTACATTAATCGTTTGAGTTGCCGTATTTGTGTTGTTTGCATTGTCAGTTACCGTCCAGGTAATAGTGGTGGTACCTACCGGATAAAGAGCAGTAAGCGGTTTTCCATCGCTGCGTGTTCCGCTGGGATTTCCTACGCTGCAATTATCGTCAGCTGTTGCACTTACTGAAAGTCTTGCTCCGCATTCTCCCGCCTCGTTATTAACAGACTGATCCCCATTATGCGTGATAGTCGGTTTTTCATCGTCGGTAACAGTAATAGTTTGTGAAACTTGATTTGCGGTGTTTCCGTTTGCATCGGTAGCCGTCCAGGTAACAATTGTGGTTCCAACCGGATAAAGGGCGGTAAGCGGTTTTCCATCGCTGCGCGTTCCGCTGGGATTTCCTACGCTGCAATTATCGTTAGCTGTTGCACTTACTGAAAGGCTTGCTCCGCATTCTCCCGCATCGTTATTAACCGACTGATCTCCATTGTGCGTGATAGTCGGTTTTTCATCGTCGGTTACAGTAATAGTTTGTGAAACGAAATTTGCGGTGTTCCCATTGGCATCGGTAACCGCCCAGGTAATCGTGGTGGTTCCTACCGGATAAAGAGCAGTAAGCGGTTTTCCATCGCTGCGTTTTCCACTGGGATTTCCTACGCTGCAATTATCGTTAGCTGTTGCATTTACTGAAATGCTTGCTCCGCATTCCCCTGCATCGGTAGTTGAGTTTTTATTTCCGTTGTGGGTAATGACCGGTTTTTCGTTGTCAGATACAGTAATAGTTTGAGAAACTGTCTTAGTGTTTCCTGAATTATCGGTCGCAGTCCATTGGACAGTTGTATTCCCAACAGGAAAAACACCTGGAGCGTTATTGCTAATGTTGTTTATTCCGCAGTTATCAGTAGAAGAAGGAGTACCCAGGTTTATTCCTGAAGCGGAGCATTTCCCCGAATCTGTATAAAATGTTTTAGCAGCCGGGGCCGAAATGTTTGGGTCTTCATTATCGGCAATAGTTACGATTTGGGTATCGGTAGCGGTATTTCCCGAATCGTCGGTAACGCTCCAGGTTACTGTTGTAGCTCCTACAGAAAATTGGGAGGGCGCATCATTGGTCGCACTGTTAGCGGTGCCTTCAACAGTTGCACTTCCCAGGTTGATCTTAGATTTTAAAGCGTAACAATTACCGGGCTCATTAACCGAATTGATATCTGCCGGAGCACTAATTGAAGGGGCCTCGTTTAAAGAGAACCCAATGAAATAAGATTGTTTTTTATATTCTTGTTTGGGAAAATTTAGTTGCGGACCATAGTTGTTATTAGGCAGCGTAAAGCCTGTGGTTGTTAAAAACCAACTGAAAAGTAAAAAAAAGATAATCCGGGGAGTAATTTTACCCATAGGCAACTAGATGTTGATGCCGTAAAATTACATAAAAATATTACTTTTTAACAAAAAATTAATTTTTATTCAGGATTTAATGCGCTAAAAATCAGATAAAAGACTAATAGGGTCTTTTAATGTAGAATAATGTAAGATAAATATTACAAAATTATAATAGCTTTATTAACGAGAGTTATTAACCAATAAAAAAGCCGCGTGAAACATCACGCGGCTTTAAAATTTTAAACTCTAAAGTGATTATTCACCTAAAAATGGGTATCTGTAATCTGTAGCGGGAACAAAAGTTTCTTTAATTAGTCTTACCGAGGTCCATCTCAATAAGTTCATTTTAGAACCGGCTTTGTCATTAGTACCACTACCTCTCGCGCCGCCAAATGGTTGTTGGCCAACTACTGCTCCGGTAGGTTTATCATTAATATAGAAGTTTCCGGCTGCATTTTGTAGCATATCGGTTGCGATTGCTGTCATATAACGATCTCCAGAGAATACACCTCCGGTTAATCCGTAGATACTGGTGTTATCTACTGTCTCAAGTAGGTCGCGCCATTTTTCTTCGGTATAATTTTTATCGTCATACACATGAATTGTAACCACAGGGCCAAATAATTCGGTTTCCATTGTGGTGTAGTGTGCATCTTTGGCAACAATAACTGTTGGCTCGATAAAGTAACCTTCAGATTTATCATAATTTCCACCAATAACTACTTCAGCATCCTTATCCTTTTTTGCCTGGTCTATATAGCCTGCAAGCTTATCGAAAGCTCCTTCGTGAATTACGGCATTTATAAAGTTGCTCATATCTTCTGGCGATCCCATTTTAAAAGACTCCAGGTCTTCTTTTAAGAGATCCTGAATCTCTGGCCAAAGACTTTCCGGTAGATATACCCTGGAAGCCGCACTACATTTCTGTCCCTGGTACTCAAAAGCACCACGTGAAATTGCTGTAGCAACTTGTTTAGGATTGGAAGTAGGGTGGGCTACAATAAAGTCTTTACCACCTGTTTCTCCAACAATTCTTGGGTAGGTTTTATATTTATTGATGTTGTTTCCAATTTTACCCCATATACCTTTAAATACGTTGGTACTACCTGTAAAGTGAACTCCAGCGAAATCTGGACTATCCAATACGGTATTGGTAATCATTTCTGGGTCTCCCATTACCATATTTATAACTCCATCTGGCAAACCGGCTTCTTTGAATACTTCCATAATTACCTGCGCAGAAAGCATCTGGCTGGCACTAGGTTTCCAAAGTGCCACATTCCCCATAAGGGCTGCGCTTGATGGAAGGTTTCCGGAAATAGCAGTAAAGTTAAATGGGGTAATTGCGTAAACAAATCCTTCGAGAGGTCTGTACTCTATACGATTCCAATTCCCGTCGGAGGAGTTGGGTTGTTCATCGTACATTTCTGCCATATACTCTACGTTAAAACGTAAAAAGTCACATAGCTCACAAGCTGAATCTATCTCTGCCTGAAAAATGTTCTTAGATTGACCAATCATAGTAGCCGCGTTAATTCGCGCTCTATATGGTCCTGCAATAAGATCTGCTGCTTTTAAAAAGATGGCAGCTCTTTGTTCCCATTCTAATTTAGCCCATTTTTTTCTGGCTTTTATAGCTTCATCAATAGCCTCTTCAATATGTTTTTTTTCGGCAATGTGGTAGGTGCCAACCTGGTGCTTGTGGTCGTGTGGGGGACGAATATCTTTCGTATCGCCGGTTTTTATTTCTTTAGATCCAATATAAAGTGGAACCTCCATATTGGAGTTGTAAAGATCTTTGTAAGTGAGTAAAACTTCTTCGCGCTCTGGACTCCCAGGAGCATAAGTTTTTACAGGTTCGTTAACTGCTTTTGGAACGTGAAAAAATCCTTTTCCCATAGTTATTTATATATTTTTTTTGGTTTTCAATTATCTTAGGTATAAAGGTAAAAAAATTAGACGATTTTGAATGCTTCTTGTACTGCATTCACTAAAGCTTAACTATTTTTGTAAATTAAGCGATCGGTTTAAGAAAATTTTATGTGCATTATAAGTCTAATAACTAGTTCAGGCCGGGAAGGCGGATTTATATTAACCTCTAATAGGGATGAAGCTACCGAAAGGGAAACTTATGTTCCCAGTTTTTATACTGAAGGGAATACCCGCTTACTTTTTCCCAAAGATTCGGTTGGCGGTGGAAGTTGGATTGGTGCCAGTAGCAAAAAACGAGTATTGTGCCTTATGAATGGAGGTTTTGAACCGCATAAACGTAAGCCGAAATATAGAAAAAGTCGTGGCCTGGTTTTAAAGGATTGGTTGATTACTGAAGATATTGAAAAGGAAATTCAGGATTATGAGTTGAAAGATATTGAAGAGTTTACCGTAATTATCGTCGATTGGTCTAAGGAAATGTTTTTTGCTGAATTTGTTTGGGACGGAAGTAAAAAGCATTTTAAAAAACTTGAGCAACAACCGCAAATCTGGTCTTCTTCGCCACTTTATTCTTCAGAAATGAAAAAGCTAAGGGAAAATTGGTTTGATGATTTTCAGCAGAAAAAAGATGTTTCAGCAGAAAACTTATGGGAATTTCATCATTCCGCAGGAAAAGGAGATAAGGAGGTCGATCTAATTATAGACCGCGGTTTTCTGAAAACAAAAAGTATTTCCCAAATAATTTACCAGGATGGAGTGCTGAAATTTATTTACGAAGATCTTCAAAAAGATAAAATCACGCGTAAAGAATGGCGCTTTTAAAAACTTGTATTTGTTTTGTAAAATGGAAGCTTAATTTAAAGCAAAAGGCGCACTGAGTTTAAATACAGGAATGCGTACTTTAAATTTTCGGGTAGAATTAAAACTTATCATATTATAATGACCGCTCATGGCACCAAATGGGGAGTTGAGTAAACAGCCACTTTGGTAATTATGTGATTCCCCTGGCTTTAAAACCGGTTTTTTACCTATTACACCTTCCCCTTGCACAATCTCAGTGGGGCTAAGAGAATCTTTTATAGTCCAAAAGCGTGAAGTGAGCTGCACAGAATCTTTACTTTGATTTTCTATATTTATATGGTAGGAAAAGGCAAAGCGGGATCCTGTATCTTTACGAAAAGTTCCTTCAAAATTGGTTTTAACCGTAATTTTAATCCCCTTAGTAACTTGTTGTACCATATTTATAATCTTAGCGCGATTGTTCTTTCTCTTGCGCTGTAAGCTAAAATATAAAATATTAAGTTTAAAAGCTTCTAATTAACAAAGGTTTTAACAAGCTTTTAAACTTGGTGTGAATAAAGAAAGGAAGACCTTTGAGAATTGTGGCTTTAAAAGCGACGGAAATAATATTAAATTTTTGCTAACCGGGAATATTACTAATAATAGCTATGAAATTTTAATTGGTGATATTCCTCGAGCTTGAAGTTCCCAGTCCTATTATGCGGTCATATCTTGCGCCGGGAGGACGGTAATATACCAAAACCTGGTAGGTGTTTTCGGTTTTATCAAAATTTCCACTAAAAAAACCTTCGTCAATCCTGCCATCTGGTTTTTTGAGTACATATTTGTAATTATAAAACCCTTGTTTAAAAAGTCTTGCACCTTCGTATAAGTCACTCCTGGAGTTGTAGGTGAGTTTTGTACTTTCGTCTAATTCAAAATTATTAAAAGCACCATAAATATGTACTTCGCCATCTTTAAGATTTGAATAATTTTCTAGCTTAAAATGTACCCAGGCGTATTCGGCTTCAATATTTTCATCTTTTACTCCCAAACTTCTAATTAGAAACTGACCATTGATATCTGGATTGTAGGTGTAAGTTTCATTTGCCCTGGTCCTATCTGTGAATAAATAATAATGATAGAGTTCTTCCAGGCCAATTTTGCCTAT
This sequence comes from Salegentibacter echinorum, assembly GCF_900129445.1. GTDB lineage: Bacteria > Bacteroidota > Bacteroidia > Flavobacteriales > Flavobacteriaceae > Salegentibacter > Salegentibacter echinorum. Next base: position 42,913 of record NZ_FQVT01000018.1, on the reverse strand, counting down.
GTCCATAGTGGTTGCCCGCAGCTCCTTATTGTCAAACTGAATATATTCATTTCCGCCCCAAAAAGCTGTTTCCTGATCATACCGGTAGATCAATTCGTTGCCAAGACTATACTGCGGTTTAATATTTGTGATAGCTGACTTTAGATTGTGATTTTGGGTAAGCAGTACTTTTACATTTTGGTCGGGGTTTTTTAAAACAAGATCGGGGGATTTTATACTAAAATTTACTACCTGTTTTTCGTTAATGTAATTAAGATCGCGGGAGCGTCTTAAAGTAACACCAACCTGAACCAGGGTTTTGTAAACCATAAATTTTCTTGAGAACACGAGTTGATCTTCGGTATTAAAAATCTTTATCATATAGTTGCCGCTTACCTTAAAACCACGAGTGTCTTCATTTGGGATGCTTAGTTCATAATGGGAATATGGCTGAAGAGTATTTAAAGAATTACTGTAATTGGAGATCCTAATTTCATCAAAACCTTCCAGGTATTCAGATTTAACCAATTTAGAGGGGCTCCAATCGTAATTATAGTGCTGCAGAACATAGTAATAATTTGCTTCGTCGCCAATAATATCATCGAAACTTAGCTGGAGGGTTTCGCCTAGTCTAATAGCCGGGTTTCCATAGATTTCCTGCTCACTACCCGATAGTTTAATGCTTCTTATATAATTGGGTGAAGCCTGTTCTTCCTGGGGTTGTGCCTGGAGTTGAGCGAGGGAAATACAAATAAAAAAAAGGTTTGCTAGATGTCTCATAGGTAATTAAATGTACACAAAGATAATTGCAAATATAAGCGTGGTATTTTTAACATTTTGATTTAACAGTAGTAGATATTTAAAATTGTCTCTTTTGTTGGGATAAATGCACTTTAAATTCATAAATTTGCAGCACTTAAAAAACAAAACTTTAACATACACTCCATCCTATGTCAAAAGACATTCGAATTAAAAGAGGTTTATCTCTACGATTAGAAGGGGAAGCGGAAAAAGACCTGGTGAAAGCCCCAAGGTCTAAAACCTATGCGGTAAAACCGCCAGATTTTCACGCTTTAGTGCCCAAAATGGTTGTAAAAGAGGGCGCTAAGATCCTTGCCGGCGACGAAATTTTCTTTTCCAAATACACCAAAGAACTGCGTTTTACCAGTCCGGTGAGTGGAACGCTTAAAACGATTAAGCGAGGGGAGAAACGTAAGATCATGGAAGTGATCATAGACGCCGATCCAACCGATACTTACAAGGATTTTGGTAAAATGGATGCAGCTGCTACAGATGCAGAAGCGGTAAAAGAACGTATTCTGGAAAGCGGATGCGGTGCTTTTATTAACCAGCGTCCTTATGATATTGTAGCAGATCCTAAAGATACCCCAAAAGCGATTTTTATCTCGGCAGTATCAACGGGGCCGTTGGCTCCAGATATGGGTTTTATACTCAAGGATAAAATAGCTGCTTTTCAGGAAGGGATAAACGCACTTCAAAAACTTACTCCGGGAAAAGTTCATCTCGGTGTAGATGATTCTTCTGCTCAATATTTAAAGGATATTAAAGGAGTGGAGTTACATCACGTAAAAGGACCACATCCCGCCGGAAATGTTGGGATTCAAATTCATAAAATTGACCCTATAAATCAGGGCGAAAGAGTTTGGACGGTGCGTCCTGAAGATGTTACTATTATTGGTAATTTGTTCCTTACTGGTAAATTTATTGCCGATAGAACTGTGGCTGTAACCGGAAGCGAATCTAAGAATCGTAAATATTTTTCTACTACTATAGGAGCTGAAGTTGCAGATATTATAGAAAAGGTAGAAGATGATGTTCGCATAATCTCTGGAAGCGTGCTCACTGGAGATAAAATTGCTTACGATCAACATATAGGCTTCTTCTCAAATGAAGTTTCCTTAATTCCAGAAGGGAATCAATACCGTGCTTTTGGATGGTTGCCGTTTACCTATAACAACATCCATTCTAATTCCAAAACTTCGCTATCGTGGTTATTTCCCAACAGGAAATTTAAACCTACCACAAATTTGAATGGTGAGGAAAGATCACTGGTAGTTACCGGTGAGATGGAAGAGGTTTTGCCTATGGATGTTTATCCTATGCAGTTAATAAAAGCCTGTTTAGCCGGAGATATTGAAAAAATGGAAAACCTGGGAATATATGAAGTAGCTCCAGAGGATTTTGCTTTGGTTGAGTATGTGAATACTTCCAAAATGGAGATTCAGGATGTGATTCGTCTCGGTTTAGATTTAATGATTACTGAAGTAGGTTAAAAAGCAGTAGAATTATGGAATGGATTAGACAGAAATTAGATAAAATAAAAGAACCATTTGCACCGGGAAAAAAGTATGAGAAGTATGCTCCTGCTGTAAATGCGATTGATACCTTTTTATTTACCCCCAATCACACCACCCAAAAAGGTGCGCATATTCGTGATGGTGTAGATTTAAAGAGAACTATGATTACCGTAGTGCTTGCCCTTATCCCGGCTTTGATCTTTGGAATGTGGAACCAGGGGTACCAACACTTTATCCAATTAGGAGGTGATTTTACCTTTTGGGATGCCATTGGTCATGGAGCTTTAAAAATTGTTCCAATGATTGTGGTTTCTTATGCTGTGGGGCTGGGTATAGAATTTGCTTTTGCAGTTTTTAGAGGACACGAGGTAAACGAAGGTTACCTGGTAACAGGATTACTTATCCCTATGATTATGCCAATAGACCTCCCGCTTTGGATGTTGGCTTTATCTGTGGTTTTCGCAGTATTGGTAGGGAAAGAAGCCTTTGGTGGTACAGGAATGAATATTTTAAACCCGGCGCTTACGGCCAGGGCCTTTGCGTTTTTTGCTTATCCTACTTACATGTCTGGAAACCAGGTGTGGGTTAGTGAAGCGAGTAAAATAGATGGTGTATCGGGAGAAACTATTCTTGGAACATTAGCTTCCGGGGAAGATGTAAGTTATTCTGCAATGAATATGTTCTCTGGGGTTATCCCGGGGTCGGTAGCAGAAACTTCTACACTATGTGTATTGGTAGGAGCTTTAATTTTAGTGTTAACTAAAGTAGGTAGCTGGAGAATTATCTTAAGTGGATTTATAGGTGCAGCTGCAATGGCCTTAATTTTTAATGCCTTGCCGGTAATGGGAGTAGAAGGAAATAACCTTACTAATTTCCCTTGGTTTCAACATTTAATTATTGGAGGATTGGCCTTTGGAATTGTTTTTATGGCTACAGATCCCGTTTCTGCTTCGCAAACACTTAAAGGAAAATGGATCTATGGTTTCCTAATTGGTTTTCTGGCAGTTATGATTAGGGTCTTTAACCCTGCTTATCCAGAGGGGATCATGCTTGCTATATTATTGATGAACGTCTTTGCGCCAATTATAGACCACTATGTTATCCAGGCGAATATAAAACGTAGAAAGAAAAGAATTAATAGTGCGAAAGCTCAAGTGAAAACAGCAGTATAGTTATGGAAGAGAAATCAGTAAATAAAACAAACACTAACGGCTATACGTTTCTTTTTGCTGTTATAATGGTTTTGGTGGTGGCCTCTGTATTGGCTTTTACCGCTACTTCATTACAGCCTATACAAAAGGAGAACGTACGCCAGGAAAAGATGCAAAGTATCCTGGCCACCATTGGCGTAGAAACCGATAGGGCAGGAGCGCAGGAACTTTACGATAAGTATATCGTTGAAGAACTTACTTTAGATGAGAATGGGGAAGCTATAGAAGGTACAGATGCTTTCCAGGTAGATATGGCTAAAGAGCTTAAAAAGCCAGTCTCAGATCAGGTTTTTCCTTTATACGTTGCAGATTATGAAGGCAAGAAATATTATATTGTTCCCTTAAGAGGTAACGGTTTATGGAATGCTATCTTTGGTTATATCTCTTTAAAGGATGATGTAAATACAATAAAGGGAGCAACTTTTGATCACCTTGGGGAAACCCCGGGGCTGGGTGCCGAGATCACCAAAGAATGGTTTAGAGAAAGTTTTGAAGAGGAAAAAATCTTTGATGGCAGTGGTAATTTAGTTGGTGTTTCTGTGGTAAAAGGCGATATTGACCCTTCAGATAAAGATGATAATAAAGTAGATGCAATTTCAGGAGCAACAATTACCGGAGACGGGGTTTCCGATATGATTTCTGAAAGATTAAAACGCTATTTACCTTATTTTAAAAAGCAAACGGATATTAAAGTCGCAATTCAGTAATTATGGCTACAGATAAAAATAAGACTCAGGAAGAGAAAGAAGTTAAGAAGAAAGATATGATTCTTTTCTTATCTAATTCAGAAGAAAAAGAACACTTTCTTTCTAAAGCTAATAGAAAGTTATTGACAGATCCATTAGATGACGATAACCCAATTACCGTTCAGGTTTTGGGGATTTGTTCGGCACTGGCAATTACCGTACAGTTAGAACCGGCAGTGGTAATGGCGATTGCAGTAGTTTTTGTAATGGCATTTAGTAACGTGATTGTATCTATGTTGCGTAACCTAATCCCCAGCCGAATTAGAATTATTGTGCAGCTGGTAGTTGTGGCATCCTTAGTGGTTTTAGTAGATCAAATTTTAAAGGCCTACGCCTACGATGTAAGTAAGCAACTCTCGGTATTTATTGGTTTGATAATTACCAACTGTATCGTGATGGGACGTTTAGAAGCTTTTGCTTTAGGGAACGGGGTTTACAAATCTTTACTTGATGGGATTGGTAACGCCGCAGGGTATGGATTAATCCTTGTTATTGTGGCCTTTTTTAGGGAACTGTTGGGATCTGGAAAACTTTTTGGATTTGAGGTTCTAGGACATAAAGGAGCTAGCCTCGCAGATTCTACAGGTTTATATGCCTTTGGATATGAAAATAACGGCCTTATGTTACTCTCGCCAATGGCGCTTATAGTAGTAGGCTTACTTATTTGGGTACAAAGATCCAGAAACCGTAAACTGATAGAAGAGAATTAAAAGCACAACAGCTTAAATAAAATTTAATTATGGATTTAGTAAATTTATTTGTTAGAAGTATTTTCATAGAAAATATGATTTTTGCATACTTCCTGGGGATGTGTTCCTACCTGGCGGTATCAAAAACTGTAAAAACAGCTGTTGGTTTGGGTGCTGCGGTAATCTTTGTATTGGCGATTACTGTACCTATTAACTATTTGCTGGATAATTATTTATTGCGCCCCGGTGCCTTACAATGGTTAGGAGAAAGTTACGCAAATGTAGATTTAAGCTTTCTTAGCTTTATTATGTTTATTGCGGTAATTGCCTCTATGGTGCAACTGGTAGAGATGATTGTAGAGAAATTTGCCCCGGCCTTATATGGTGCATTAGGTATTTTCTTACCACTTATTGCGGTAAACTGTGCAATTCTTGGAGGATCGCTCTTTATGCAGCAAAAGAACTTTGGTAATATTACCGAGGCCGTAACTTATGGTTTTGGTAGTGGGATTGGCTGGTTTCTTGCGATTATCGCTATTGCAGCGATTCGGGAGAAAATTGCCTACTCTAACGTGCCCGGGCCATTAAAAGGATTGGGAATTACTTTTATTATTACAGGACTTATGGCCTTGGGCTTTATGAGTTTTATGGGAATTAAATTATAATCGAAAAAGAAAGATTATGACAGTTATTATAGCAAGTATAGTTGTATTTTTAGCCTTAATCCTTTTATTGGTTTCTGTGTTATTGGGAGCAAAGGCTAAACTGGCGCCTTCTGGTCCGGTTAACATCAATGTAAATGGTGAAAAGGATATGGAAGTAGGTTCTGGCGGAACTTTACTTTCTACCCTTGGCGACAATAAATTATTTTTACCTTCTGCCTGTGGTGGTGGTGGAACCTGTGTGCAATGTAAATGTATCGTAGAAGAAGGCGGTGGTGCTATTCTTCCTACCGAAGAGCCACATTTTACGCGTAAAGAGATTGCCCAGGGTTGGCGCTTAGGATGCCAGGTAAAGGTGAAGCAGGATATGAAAATTACCATTCCTGAAGAAGTCTTCGGAATTAAAAAATGGGAAGCTACTGTAGTGAGAAATTACAACGTAGCCTCATTTATTAAGGAATTCGTTGTTGAGATTCCTGAAGATATGGATTACAAAGCGGGTGGATATATTCAAATTGAAATTCCTAAGTGTGAGATTAGCTTTAAAGATATGGATATCACAGCGCACCCAGAGGAACATGATAAACCCGATATGTTTGAATCAGAATGGGATAAGTTTAAACTTCGTCCTTTAGTGATGAAAAACCCAGAAACTGTTGAACGTGCATATTCAATGGCTTCCTATCCAGCAGAAGGACGTGAGATTATGCTTAACGTTCGTGTAGCTACTCCACCGTGGGATAGAGGAAAAGATGATTGGATGGATGTGAATCCTGGGATCGCTTCTTCTTATATTTTCTCTAGAAAAAAAGGTGATAAGGTGACTATCTCTGGTCCATTTGGTGAATTCTTTATTAACCACAGTGAAGCAGAAATGCTTTATGTAGGTGGTGGAGCTGGAATGGCGCCTATGCGTTCTCACTTATATCACTTATTCCGTACCCTAAAAACCGGTAGAAAGGTAACTTATTGGTATGGCGGACGTTCAAAAAGAGAATTATTTTATACAGAACACTTTAGGGCTTTAGAAAGAGACTTCCCTAATTTTAAATTTTACCTGGCACTTTCTGAGCCTATGGAAGAGGATAATTGGAAGGTAAAAGAAAGTTTAGATGATGATGGGGATGGCTTCGTAGGCTTCATTCACCAGGTAGTGATAGATAACTATTTAAATCATCACGAAGAGCCAGAAGATATAGAATTGTACTTCTGTGGTCCACCCTTAATGAACAAAGCAGTTCAAAAAATGGGCGAAGACTTCGGAATGCCTCCAGAGAATATTAGATTTGATGATTTTGGAGGATAATAAACAGAATCCCGCTTTATAGAGCGGGATTTTTTATTTTTGTATTATGTCAAAATTAAACGATCAGGAATTACATAACCTGGCAATGAATATTGTTGGGAAGGAGCTGGAAGATTCCGGCTATGAGTTTCTGGGTGTAAATAGTGAATTTCAAAAAGATCCCCAGTTTGTAGCTTTAAAAGATAAAAAACTGCATTTTGTGATTGTAAGGGCCATAGAATACCCGCATAATCCCCGCGAATATGATATTGCCTTTCTTCAATCCATAAAAGATCATGCTGAAAAATTTAAAGCCAGGACTTTTTATGCCGGAGTTGGTTTGGCAAACTCTGAAGATTATGAGAAACCCGTTAGCCACGGGGAAGATTATGTGGTGAATTATGAAGGCTGGCAGGAAATTTAACTACCGATATAACGTTTGGGTTAACCTCAAATTATCCCCGGACTTTATTTTTAATGTTTTTTGTCACGGGGATTAGTTAAACTTAGTCGCTTTAAATTATTCAATAATTCTAAGAATCATTCAGATTAAATCATGAAAAGAATTCTATTTTCTATAAGTGTCCTTATGATACTTTTTTTTGTTTCCTGTGATAAACAAAAGCAGCCCGGGTTATATACCCAGGAGGGTGCTGCTTTAGGGACTACATACCACGTGAAGTATTTTTCTTCGGAAGAAATAAACACTGAAAAGGCCTTCGACTCTATCTTTGAAGTAATAAATTCTTCCATGAGTACCTACCAACAGGATTCTGATATTTCCAGGATAAATAAGGGAGCTGAAGATGTACAAGTAGATAAACACTTTAGAACGGTTTTTAAAGCTTCTAAAAAGATATTTAAAGAGAGTAATGGCTATTTTGATCCCACTGTAGGCACGTTGGTCAATGCTTATGGATTCGGCCCCAATAAACCTCTAAATAAGCTACAGGAAAAAGAATTAGATTCTTTACGGAATATTGTAGGTCTTCAGAAATTGAGATTGACCAGCAATCAAACTATTAAGAAAGAAAACTCCAATATTTTCCTGGATTTCAATGCGATTGCAAAAGGCTATACCTTAGATATTATGGCAGAGTATTTAGATAGTAAAAACATAGAAAATTATCTAATTGAACTGGGTGGTGAACTGGTAGCCAAAGGTAAGAACTTAGAGCGAGACTCTAAATGGTATGTAGCCATAGATAACCCTCAACAAACTGAAGAAGAAAGAACTTTCCAGACCGTATTAGGTTTGAAGGACCGGGCTATGGCTACTTCCGGGAATTACAGAAAATATAGACAGGATAGTGTAAGTGGAAAACGTTTTGTACACACCGTGAACCCGTTAACCGGACAGGCAGAACGCAGTGATTTGTTGAGCACTTCTGTCCTGGCAGAAAATTGTATGCTTGCCGATGCCTATGCAACAGCATTTATGGCCCTGGGCTATGAGAAATCATTACAAATGCTGGAAAAACTAGAAAATGTAGATGTTTATTTTATCTATCTTGATGCGCAGGAAAGTATTAGGGTTTATGCTTCCAAAGGTTTCGAAGAAGCTCTGGATGAAAGTTAATAATGCTTTGAATCACTTATAACAAACGGGAATTAACTCTCCTTTTGCCAGCCGGTATTTATCGATTTCTTGAGAAGAAAAATTTGAAGTGTAATCCACGGCTTCCACCTGGAAACCTATATTTCTTAATTTATCAAAATAATCACGTCCATAAACTCTCACGTGGTCGTATTGCCCGAAAATACGCTCCCTTTCCTTTCTATCGGTGATCGAGTCATCTTCAAAAGTTTGTGCCCTGTTTAAATCCTGCGGAATTTGAAGTATGGCAGTTCCACCCGGTTTTAAAATTCGGTAAAGCTCCTGCATCGCTTTGGAATCGTTTGGGATATGTTCTAAAACGTGATTGCATAAAACAAAATCAAATTCATTTTCCTGAAATGGCAGGTCGCAAATATCGGCATGCACATCGGCAAGGGGCGAGTTTAAATCGGTAGTTGTGTATGTTATATTTTTAAGTTTTCTAAAGCGTTTATAAAAAGCCTGTTCTGGTGCGAAGTGTAAAACTTTGAGGTTTTCCTGAAAAAAACCGGTTTCGTTTTGAAGATAAAGCCAAAGCAAACGATGTCTTTCTAAGGACAGGCTGGAGGGGGAAAGTACATTTTCTCGTTGATTAATATAACCATAAGGTAAAAAAGAAGAAAAGCTTTTCCCGTCTATAGGATCGGTATATTTATTACCTCGCAACGCAAATTTAAAGAAGGGTTTGGCAAGATAGCTCAGCCGTATGAGCAAAGGTCGTGGAATCGTGTTTAAAACAAGTTTAAAGAGTTTCTTCATTAAGCGCTCTTCGTTAGGCAGAATTGGAGTTGTATGAATATATCAAAAAGTCCTTGGTTATCTTGATTTCGACTATAAAACTTTTAAACCTTTATATCTCCCCAGTTTTCTCCAGATTTAATGCGGTACAATTGCATTTCTGAAACGCCAAATTGTTTGGCTAAAACTTTAATCCTGGTTTTTCTGTTTGGGTCTAATAACTTTTTCTTCAGGATAACAGCCTGGGCATAGGTTAATTTAGAATAGGTGACTACTTTTCGCAATTTTCTCTTACGCTTATTCTCCTGTACTCCCGGACTTTTATGCTGATGCTCTACCCATTCTTCTTTAGTTGTCCAGGCCAGGTTTTCTACGCGGTTATCGTCTTTCTTAAAATTCTTGTGAATAACGTACTTGTCATCTTCTTTTTTATCCAAAAACAGCTCGGCTACAATACGGTGCACATAATAAGTTTTATGTTTCCCGCTTTGCAAGCGGGGTGAAAAACTGGTGTATCCACCAGTTCTACCACCTTTAATTAGTTCTCCGTTTTCTTTTTGAACATAGCTTATTAGCCTGCCATAATTAGAAACATCATAGATAAAATGATCCTTCCATTCCTTCTTATGCAGCCTTTTCCAGACCTCGCCTCTAAAATTCTTTGTCATATACCTGGGTTTTAAACTCATCTTCTTCGTCACTTTCAATTCCCAGCGCTTCATAAATATAATCGAAGGTTGAAAGTAACTGTGGTTTGCCGTCAATAAGCGCTAGATTGTGTTCAAAATGCGCACTTGGTTTATTATCGGCGGTAAGGATGGTCCAGCCATCACTCAACTGTTTAATTCTTTTTGTGCCAAGGTTTATCATAGGCTCTATGGCAACTACCATTCCCTCAATAAATTTTTTACCCCGGCCACGTTTACCGTAGTTTGGCATTTCGGGATCCTCATGCATTGTAGCACCCAGGCCGTGGCCTACCAATTCCCTAACTACGCCATAACCTCTGTCTTCAGTGTATTTTTGTATCGCATAACCAACATCTCCAACACGGTTTCCTGCTTTAAATTCCCTAATTCCTACGTATAAAGATTCTTTGGTTACTTTTAAAAGTTCTTCTACTTCAGGTTTTAATTCTCCAACGCCAAAAGTATAGGCGTGATCTCCATAAAAACCATTCTTAAGCGCACCACAATCTATAGAAATAATATCTCCTTCTTCCATAGGTTTGTCGTTTGGAATACCGTGTACCACCTGTGCATTAGGGCTCATGCATAAAGAATTTGGAAAGTCATATAAGCCTAAAAAACCCGGTTCTGCACCGTGATCACGAATAAATTCTTCGGCCATTTTATCTAATTCCAGGGTGCTTATGCCTGGTTTAATGTGTGGCGCAAGCATTCCTAATGTTTTTGAAACAATTTGAGCGCTTTCACGCATTATTTCAATTTCTTCTGAAGTTTTGGTAATAATCATATATTTACTTTAAAATCGGTTAAAAAAACCAAATTTCTTTTTCTGCTTTTGCCGAATATTTTCCGGATTGCTTTTTAGTTGTTGGTAAATTTCACCCCAACCTACCAACCCTCCAATATTGCGATCGTCTATAAAAATATCGGCCAAAATTTTACGGCTCATATTTTCGTCAAATTCTTCTTCTGGGTAGCTTTTATTTACTGCATAAAATTTTAACCCATTTTTCTCGCAAAATTGAACAGCATCCTCTAATTCTTCACCAGCACGATAAGTCCATAGAATTAAACGATGACCCTCTTCTTGTAAATTCTTTAAAGTTTCCAAAGCAAAAAGCATTGGCTTTCCTATTTCAGGATACCGGTTTTCTACGATAGTGCCGTCAAAATCTACGGCTATGGTTAAAGATTGAGGCATTTTACAAAATTAACAAGTTTCTACTTCTTAGCTATACTCGTTTTTCCTTATTTATTCAGCATAAGGGTTTTTATACCTTTCCTCACTAACAATTTTTGCAATATCTTTCTCAAGGTTTTCGACCGAAAATTCTACGTATCTATTAACTTCCTCTCCATCCTTTAAAAAAATTATGGTTGGAACTCTATGAACATTATATTTTTCATCTAAGTCGCCAGGTGCTTTTTTAGAATAATTCACTCCAATGCTGGTTAGATGGTCTTTGTTATAGTCAACTTGGTCCAACAACTTATAGAACTTTGGCACCTCATATTGGCTATCGCCACACCAGGTACCCATAAAAAGAAGAATTTCATAATCTGAAATATGCCTTTTAATTGTTTTAAAAGCTTCTTTATTGGGTTTGTACTGTTCATATCCGGGCGTGAACCAGGAGGAGTAAGGTTGCTTTTCCAGATTTTCCTGAGAGAACTCGCCAATTAAGTCTCCTTCCTGATTAATAATTGTCTCTTTCTGTGATGAATTGCCCGCGCTCATAAAAACGCTAAGGAAAATAATTAAAGCTTTATTGATCATTGGGTGTTTTTAAATTAGTGGATCTTGAGTCATTAATTCCGGCTGCTCAATTCCCATTAGTTTTAAAATAGTCGGGGCTATATTTCCAAGCTTACCACTTTTAATGGATTTTAGTTCTTTATCCAGTAAAATAAGCGGTACAGGATTGGTTGTATGAGCCGTGTTTGGGCTTCCGTCTTCGTTTATCATGGTTTCGCTATTTCCATGATCTGCGATAACCAAAACTGAATAATCCTGTTCCATGGCAGCTTCAGCTACATCTTTGGCACAAGCATCTACTGTTTCACAAGCTTTAACTGCAGCGTCAAAATCACCGGTATGGCCAACCATATCGGGATTTGCAAAATTCAAACAAATAAAGTCTGCCGATTTGTTTTTTAACTCAGGTACAATTTTATCCCTAATCTCATAAGCACTCATCTCTGGTTGCATATCGTAGGTTGCAACTTTGGGAGAATTGCACATAAGACGCCTTTCTCCTTTAAATGGCTTTTCGCGGCCCCCGCTAAAGAAGAAAGTTACGTGCGGATATTTCTCGGTTTCAGCGATCCTAATTTGCTTTTTTCCTACATACTCAAGAACTTCCCCAAGGGTAGATTTAATATTATCTTTTTTAAAGACTACGTTTACTCCTTTAAAACTGTCATCATACTTGGTAATGGTTACATAGTATAGTGGTAACTTCTTCATGTTCTGTTCCGGGAAATCTTCCTGGGTTAATGCCTGGGTAAGTTGTCTTCCGCGATCGGTTCTAAAGTTAAAAAAGATCACAACGTCTTTTTCGCTCAATTTAGCGATAGGTTCCCCCGCATCATTGGTCATTACAATTGGTTCTACGAACTCATCGCTTACATCATTTTCATAGCTTTTTTCAATAGCTTCCACTGGATTGGTAGATTTTGTGCCTTCTCCATTTACAATAAGATCGTAAGCTTTCTTTACGCGTTCCCAGCGTTTATCACGATCCATCGCAAAATAACGACCAATAATCGAGGCCAGTTTGCCGTTGGTTTTTTTAAGGTGATCTTCTATTTCCTTTACAAAACCTTTCCCAGAGTGGGGATCTACATCACGACCATCTGTAAAAGCGTGTACATATTTTTCTTTAACCCCAAAGTCTTCCGCAGCCGAAAGGAGACCTTTTAGGTGGTTTATATGAGAATGAACGCCACCATCACTCAATAAACCCATAAAATGAATAGGTTTATTGTTTTTTATCGCATAACTAAAAGCTTCTTCCAAAACAGGCTCATCTTTTAGCGTATTTTTTTCTACGGCCATATTTATTTTTACCAAATCTTGATAAACCACCCGACCGGCGCCTAAATTCATATGTCCTACTTCACTATTCCCCATTTGTCCTTCTGGCAAACCAACATTCATTCCGTCGGTGCGAAGTTGAGCGTGAGGATATTTCTCTAAGATATCATCCATAAATGGAGTTTTGGCTTTAGCAATTGCCGATACGTCTGGGTTTTGCGTGATTCCCCAGCCGTCTAAAATCATGAGTAGGACTTTCTTGTTCATAGTTATTAGAATTTGCTATAAAGATAAAAACAAATTACAGGAAGCTAAGCCGGTAGTCGCTAATCTTTTATTAAATCTAAGAAAACCTTTTCGTTATTAACTAAAAGCACGTTTTAATATATTTCTGAGCTAACAAGAATTGTCGTTTTGTGAAATTCAAAGAACAATAAATAAGTAGCTGGAAGAAATCCTAAATTTATTTCAGTAATAAAGTCGATTGTTTAAATTCTTTTCTAAAATTACACTATTTAAAATTTTAACATTTAAAAGCCTGGTTTGGAATAATTTTTTTGAATTTTAGACGTTTAATTGAATAGCCTCGGAACCATATAAAGGTTTGATTTTAAGATTCATAAAGCTTAAAATGTTAAAATTTGGTTCCTGCAACTCAATTATTTTAATTAAAAAGTTTATTTTGTAAGTTGGCATTACATTTGGACTTAATTAACAAATTAATTTAAATAAAATTATATGATATATAGACTTCTGACGGTTTTTGCGGGCTTAACTTTTTCTTTCGCATTTACCACCACAGAAAATTTAAATACTAATATTAATTCCAACGTAGAGGCGATCGCTTCTACTGCAAAGGAAATGCCTGCAGCTAATTCTTTTAAGCTGAAAGTGGCCAGCCTTTACAATGATTTCTCAAGTACCAATACCAGTATTCCTGCAATGCCTGTTTTTGAAAAAGCTGTAAAAGGTTACACGCAATTGGAAGAGAGCGGAAAAGTAGGTAAGAAGATACTAACAGTAATAGATTTTGAACTTTCTTCTAAGAAGAAAAGGATGTGGATCCTGGATATGGAATCCAAAAAAGTGCTTTTTAACACCTATGTGTCCCACGGAAAAAATACCGGAGGAGAGTTTGCAACCAAATTTTCCAACACCGTTAACTCATTGCAAAGTTCTTTAGGATTCTATATAACTGCTGAAACCTATTACGGGAAAAACGGACTTTCCTTATTCATTGATGGAATGGAAGAAGGAATTAATAACAACGCCCGGAAACGTTACGTAGTGATTCACGGCGCCGATTATGCTGAAGCTTCTTTTATAGATCGCATTGGTAGGTTAGGAAGAAGTTATGGTTGTCCAGCCGTGCCAAATACTATTGCAAAAGAAGTGATTGGTACCATAAAGCAAAAATCGGTGGTTTATATTCACAAAAACGATAAGAATTATTTGCAAAATTCTTCCTTACTCGATAGTATAGATTTATCGTGATTGCCATCTGGATGCCTCGAAATAAAAACTATTTTTCTAAATCCTTGATGTTCGGTAGAAATAATATTAATGAGCTTGCTCTCTAATAATAGCGAAGTCCAAAAGCAACTTCATAATTAACCCTATACTATTCGAAATCTCTATGAAAAAGAGTTAGTTGAAGAAAATTACTTATTAAAAATAATGATTATCAGTTAGTTATATTTTAGTCTTTTCTCTTTTTTCTTGCAGCGAAAGCGATCTTGTATCTAAATTACTCTTTGGTTAAAAGCTTATAAATAGTTGCATCCCGTTTATAAATATCTTCCGCGAAATAAGTGTGATTCGCCTCGCGCCAGGCTGTCCAATAGAAATGATGCACCAGTACCTTTTGGGTTACTTTAATGGTCGTCGTTTTCCCTGAAGCAAGAATCTCCTGAATCTTTTCTTCAGAATATTTCTCCTGGTCGCTCAATAATTGCTTTGCTAGATCCAGTACACCTTCAACCCTCACACATCCCGAACTTTGCGCTCTAAGATTCTTATTGAATAAACTTTTTGAAGGGGTATCGTGAAGGTAAATTAAATGAGGATTAGGATAAATAATTTTAACCAGACCCAAAGGATTTGAGCTTCCGGCTTCCTGTCTAAATGTATAGGATTTTACTTTGGCAGAAGTCCAATCTATCTCATGTGGATCTAGCCGTTCTCCCTGTCTATTAAATATGCTAAAGTTTTTTCGATTAATATACCCGGGGTCTTTGGCGGCAGAAGGAATTACATCTTTTCTTTTTATAGTAGGAGGGATGGTCCAGGTGGGGTTGTAAACAATATGCTCCACTTCATCAGAAAAAACGGGTGTTTTTCGCGCTTCAGTACCAACCATGGTGCGATGGGTGGCAATAGTATCTCCATCTTTTACCAGGCTTAAACGATAGTTGGCAATATTTACGATAATATATTGGTCTCCCAGATCACGAGGATACCATCTCCAGCGCTCCAAATTTGCTATGATTTGCTTCTTTCTGTCGTTATAGGTTTTGTTAAGGGTTTTAATGGTGCCGCCGCCAATTACGCCATCGGTTTCAATACCATTTCGTTCCTGAAATTTAATAACAGCATCAGCTATATTTTCATCATAAATAATAAGGCTGTCTGTGGTTTCGGCGTCCCAAAATCCTAATGCTTTTAAACGTTTTTTTATATTCGGGACCCGGGGATCTTTTTCACCGGGCTTTATGCTTTCACCCTTTTCAGAAATTTGGATTACTTCATTTTCTTTCTCCGCTAGTTCACGGTATTCTTTTAGTGATTTTTTTAAACCCAGGTAAACAGGATGCTTCGGAATAACCGAATCTACGGCCGCGATAATATCCTGTTCGTCTAAACCGTATTGTAGTAAACCTGGAAGATTTGGTTTATTCCTGTCTACTCCCCAAATCTCGTACATTTTAGAAGGATCTAATTTCCCCGAACTATAATCTGAAGCCAGGCCTAGAAAAGCATCTGTAAGAATGATTTCGAGTAAACTGCGTTCTTCTTCGCTTAATTCTGAAAGATGGGATAAAGATTTTTTCAAATACTCAAGATGATAGTCCTTTGGTTCAAGACCATCTTCTTTTGCGTTTTCAATGCTTCGGTAGAGATCCTCTCTAAATGCTCGTTGGGTCCAGACAGGTTTGTATTCGCAGTTGGAGTAAACAGAATCTATAAGTTCTGGCTGTAATAAATTTATAGTTCCCACCGCTTCTGAAAGTTGGGGGATTTTAGCCTTAATGGCAGTTGCCGAGGTTAGTTCTTCTATTGCAACTGCTTCTTCTTTTTTAGAGGTTTCAATACCCGGTTTCCTGTTTTCTTTACAGGAAAATAAACACAAGAAACAAATACACAGAAGGTATTTTTGAAAATTCATACGAAGATAAAATTATCCCTGATTATAAGACCTTAAGCCTTTACATCCTGGTAAGATTCATTGCGATCAAATTGAACTTCGGCAAAGGGACATAGCGGGTCTATTTTATAATTATTTTCCCTTGCAAATTCTACGCTATGGGCTAGTAGTTTACTGGCAATTCCCTGGCCTTCCAATTCCGGGCGCACTTCGGTATGATCTATAGTTAGGATATTATTTTCTTTTTTAGTGTAGGTGAGTTCGGCAAAAATACCTTTCTCATCCCGGGCAAAGAACATTCCCCGTTTATCATTTTGCCTATGTTGTATTTCCATGGTTATTTCTTAAAAAGTCCGTCCACAATTCCATATTCTTTAGACTCTTTGGCATCCATCCAATAGTCCCTATTAAAATCCTTTAGCACTTTATCTACGGTTTGGTCACAATTCTCAGCAAGAATTTTGGCACTAATCTCCCGTGTTTTTAAAATTTCATTCGCTTGAATTTCAATATTTGAAGCCTGCCCCCGGGCGCCGCCCATAGGTTGATGAATCATTACCTTTCCATGGGTCTGAATGAATCTTTTTCCTTTTGTCCCGCCAGAAAGTAAAATAGAGCCCATAGATGCGGCCAGGCCGGTACAAATAGTAGAAATTGGGCTGTTTAGACTCTGCATGGTATCGTAAATAGCAAAACCATCTGTCACATAACCACCGGGACTATTTATAAAGAATTGAATATCCTCATCTCCCTGCATATCTAAATACAGCAAGCGATCTATCACGTGTTTAGCTGTTTTATCATTCACAGCACCCCATAAGAATATTTTTCGTTCTTCAAGAAATTTAGCGTCTATTAAGTCCTGGATTTTGCCGGGTTTATCTTTCATAAGTCTAATTTTAAGAAATTTTATTTATAATTTAAAAGTAAGATTTATTTGTTGGAAGACTATGTTTTCAGATAGTCATTTAACAAGAATTTATTGATTTTAGACTTCAGTTTCTATAACTATAAGAATTCGAAAATCTTTTGCAGAACACAATTATGCTGAAATAATAAAAAAGTTCATTTCGTTTGGAATTTGAAACCTATAAACTTTATATTTGCAGCACAGGCGGGAGTAGCTCAGTTGGTAGAGCGTCAGCCTTCCAAGCTGAATGTCGCCGGTTCGAACCCGGTCTCCCGCTCTACGAAAAAACCTCGGCAAAAGTGTTGGGGTTTTTTTGCGGAAAAAGGTCACAAAAAGAAACCACCGGGTGAGAAGCCTGTGCTGAGCGTAGCCGAAGTGAACCCGGTCTCCCGCTCTACGAAAAAACCTCGGCAAAAGTGCTGGGGTTTTTTTGTGGAAAAAAAAGTCAGGAAAACGGATTACCGGGTGAGAAGCCTGTGCTGAGCGCAGCCGAAGTGAACCCGGTCTCCCGCTCTAAGAAAAAACCTCGGCAAAAAGTGTTGGGGTTTTTTTGTGAAAAAAACTCAGAAAACAAACCACCGGGTGAGAAGCGTAACTGAAGGGCTTAACCTCAACTATCAATCAAATTCCGAAGAAACAAAAAACCCGTTTAAAAAGCTTTAAAACTTTCTAAACGGGTTTTTTAAAAAAAATAGAGGAATTTTTATCCGTTCATGGATATCAAAAACTCTTCATTATTTTTTGTTTGTTTAATCCTGTCCTTGGTGAATTCCATGGCTTCAATCGGGTTCATATCGGCAAGATATTTACGCATCACCCACATTCTTTGTAGCACATTATCATCTAAAAGTAAGTCATCACGACGCGTACTGGAAGAAGTAAGGTCTATGGCCGGGAAAATCCTACGGTTTGCAATCTTTCTATCTAATTGCAGTTCCATGTTTCCTGTACCTTTAAATTCTTCAAAAATCACCTCGTCCATTTTAGAACCGGTATCGGTAAGCGCAGTTGCTATAATAGATAGCGAGCCTCCATTTTCAATATTACGGGCGGCACCAAAGAAACGTTTTGGTTTGTGCAATGCATTGGCATCAACACCACCACTCAATACTTTACCACTAGCGGGCTGCACCGTGTTGTAAGCTCGCGCTAAACGGGTAATAGAGTCTAAAAGGATCACCACATCGTGCCCAGATTCTACCAAACGTTTGGCTTTTTCTAAAACAATATTTGCAACGCGCACGTGTTCATGAGCTTCCTTATCAAAGGTAGAAGCGACAACTTCACCACGCACATTTCTTTGCATATCGGTTACCTCTTCGGGGCGCTCATCAATGAGTAGTACTATTTGATAAACCTCGGGATGATTTGCTGCAATAGCGTTGGCAATATCCTTAAGCAACATCGTTTTTCCCGTTTTAGGTTGGGAAACGATCATTCCCCGTTGTCCTTTCCCAATAGGGGAGAACAGGTCCATAATACGGGTAGAAAGACTACTTTGCTTATCGGCAATATTAAATTTTTCGCTTGGGAAAAGCGGGGTAAGGTGTTCAAAAGAAACCCTGTCCCTCACTACCTTTGGGTCTAAACCATTAATCTTATTGATCTTGATTAATGGGAAGTATTTTTCACCTTCTTTAGGTGGTCTTATCTGCCCTAAAACTGTATCTCCTGTCTTTAGTCCGAATAAACGAATTTGCGATTGAGATACATAGATATCGTCTGGAGAAGTAAGGTAATTGTAATCTGAGGATCTTAAGAAACCGTAGTTGTCCTGCATAATATCGAGAACGCCTTCACTTTCTATAATAGCATCAAACTCATAATCTGGATCCTTATAGCGATTGCGGTTATCACGATTACCATTGTCGCGGTGGCCTTTGCTTCTATTGTCTTTTTTAGCATCCCTGGGGTTGCTTTTAGACCCATTGGAAGAAGCTGACCTTTTATCGTCTTTGCTTTTATGATCTGGTTTTTTGCTCTCTTTAGTTTTAGATGAGTTATCATCTTTTTTGTGAGCAGTTTTTTCTTTTTTAGTAGGATGTTTATCCTTGTCTTCGGCTATAGCAGCCGGCTTGGAAGGCTTTTTACTGCTTCCTACTTTACCCGTTTTTTGAGTAGTTTTAGGTTTTTCTGAAGTTTTGCTTTCCTCAACCTTTTGAGTGTCCTCTTTAGCGTCGTTGGTAAGTGCTTCTTTTGCCTTTTTAGGGTTGGCAGCCTGATAATCGAGGATTTGATATACTAAATCTAATTTTTTTAACGACCTAAATTTAGGTACATTTAAAGATTTAGCAATATCCTGAAGCTCAGGAAGCTTTTTTGCTTTTAATTCTGAAATTTCAAACATGAATAATTATGAATAAATTTTTGTTTGGGTTTTTTATTAACTTCTCGAGGAAGAAACGAAAAAAATTTGGAGACTTAAGTAACCTGTTTTGAAATGGTTACGAAATGTTCCTGCAATAATACGACTTTATTTTTATTTTTTAAATAACAATTTTAAAAAGAATCTTTATTTTTGTCCGCAAACTTTATCAGGGGTTATGATACAACGAATTCAGAGCGTTTATTTATTTATAGCTGTAATTATTAGTGCTGCACTCATTTTTGTATTTCCACTTTGGAATAATGCTGAAGGGGTTCCTGTATATGCCGAAGATTATCTTTCAATTTTTATTGCTTTTCTCGCATCAGCTTTGTTATCTTTGGTGAGTATTTTTATGTTCAAAAATAGAAAGCTTCAGTTTGTACTGGGGCGTCTAAATATCTTATTAAACTTTTTTTTACTAGGAGTGTTTGTGTATTGGTCGCTAAGTTTACCCGGAGAAATGGATATTTCAGAGAAGGGTATTGGGATGTTTCTTCCAATCATTTCTATCGTTTTTATTGTTTTGGCCAATAAGGCCATTAAAAAGGACGAAGATCTCGTAAAATCTGTAGACCGATTGCGATAAGCCTATCATCTTAGTAGTATTAGTGCGTGAAAACCCGAAGTGAAAACTTCGGGTTTTTTAGTTTTTATAAGTATGATTGGTTGAAATAATGAGTGTAGTAGCCTAAAAAGTTAGCCGCGAATTCACCAATACTTATTCTTTGTTCTTAATTCTCCTGTCATTACAAGCGACGAAGGAGCGTGGTAATCTTTTGATAGTTCGTGATTTGATAAAAAGATTGCTTCAGTCGTACCTCCATCGCAATGATGCGAATTTTCTGAATCTATACTGCTTACTGAGACTGCTCACTGCCCACTGAAACTGCCCACTGAAACTGCACATTGCTTACTGGGACTGCCAACTGAGACTACCCACTGCCCACTGAATTATTACTCCAATTCTATCACTTCCAGGTCAAAAATGTTCTTCTTTTCAATCTTAAACCTAAGCATTGTGCGTTTTTTATGAAAACCCTGTTTGCCGGCAGCACCGGGATTCATATGTAGTAATCCCAATTTTTTATCGTTCATTACCTTTAATATATGGGAGTGCCCGCAAATAAATAATTTGGGTGGATGCTGTCTTATTTGCTCTCTAATCGCCGGCGAATATTTGCCGGGATAGCCTCCAATGTGAGTAATCCAAACATCTACTTCTTCACAAATAAACCGCTGGTGTAACGGAAATTCCTTTCTAATTTCTGTTCCGTCTATATTTCCAAAAACGGCTTTTAGCGGTTTTATAGCTTTTAAGGCATCTGTGACTTTAGGGTTTCCTATGTCCCCGGCGTGCCAAACTTCATCTGCTTCACCGGCATAATGCAAGATGCGGTCGTCAATATGGCTATGCGTGTCGCTTAGTAATAATATTTTCTTCAAAATTAATTCTTGTTTTGTCGCTAAGACCTAAATATCACTTTTGTAGTGTATTTAATTCTATAGCAGCTATCCTGGTTAAAGAGTTTTAGCTTCTAATAAATGCCTTATCTTTGCAGTTCGCAAATATAGTAATATAGATTTCGGTTGAGGTATTTTTTAGAACTGGCATATTTTGGTAAGGCTTATCACGGCTGGCAAAACCAACCCAACGCAGTTACAGTCCAGGAAAAAATTGAGAAAGCGCTGGCAATAGTTTTTCAGCGGCAAACACCTATTGTAGGTGCCGGTAGGACAGACGCGGGAGTTCACGCCCGTCAGATTTTCGCCCATTTTAATTCCGAAGAAAACCTGAGAAAAGATGCATTTCTATTTAAACTGAATTCCCTCTTACCTGCAGATATCGCGGTAAATGATGTTTTTGAAGTGAAAAGTGACGTACACGCTCGTTTTAATGCGCAAAGTAGAAGTTATGAATATCACGTAATCCAGTCTAAAAATCCATTTTTGGAAGATCGCAGTTATTATTTAAAGAATGAACTGGATGTTGATAAAATGAATGAAGCGGCTTCTATTTTAAAGGATTATACTAACTTTAAGTGTTTTTCAAAGTCTAAAACCGATGTAAAAACCTATAATTGCAAGATTACCAAAGCGATTTGGAAAAGAGAAAATGATTTGTTGGTTTTCCATATTTCTGCCGACAGATTTCTAAGGAATATGGTGCGGGCAGTTGTGGGGACGCTATTGGAAATTGGTTTAAACAAACAGCCCGTAGTAAATATGCACCAAATAATAAATAGTAAAGATAGGAGCCGGGCCGGTACTTCGGTACCCGCTAAGGCACTTTACCTAACCCGGGTTGTTTATCCAGAAACAGTAAAAAAATAAATGGCATCTAAAACCGGTAACGCATTCGATTTTAATTTATTTAAGCGCTTACTTAAATACACAAACCCCTACAAGTTAACTTTTTATTTTGTAGCGCTAGCTGCAATCCTACTTTCATTTTTTGCGGTTTTAAGACCTTACCTCTTAAAAATGACCGTAGATGAGGCTATTACCCCAAAGAATTATGAGGATTTGGTGTTTTTTGTGGGCTTAATGGGCGGAGCACTTATACTGGAAGTTATTTTTCAATTCCTCTTTGTATATTTTGCAAATTGGTTGGGGCAGGAGGTGGTGCGCGACCTTAGGGTGAACCTTTTTAAACACATGCTCAACTTTAAAATGACTTATTTCGATAAGTCGGCAGTGGGGCGTTTGGTGACCCGGGCGGTAAGCGATATTCAAACAATTGCCAGTATTTTTAGTCAGGGCTTATTTATGATTATTAGTGATATCCTAAAAATGCTGGTAGTGGTAGGATTTATGTTTTACCAAAGCTGGAGGCTTACCTTGTTAGTTTTAACGGTACTTCCGTTTATTATGTATGCTACCAGGGTTTTTCAAAAGAAAATGAAAGTCGCTTTTGAAGATGTTCGTAACCAGGTTGCCGATTTAAACACGTTTGTGCAAGAACGTATTACAGGGATGAAGATCGTTCAACTTTTTACACGTGAGAAAGAGGAGTATAAAAAATTTAAAGATATAAATGAAAAACACCGTAAAGCCTGGGTAAGAACCGTTTGGTATAATTCAATTTTCTTTCCTATTGCTGAAATGGCTACCTCAATAACCATTGGTTTGATTGTGTGGTTTGGCGGATTAAGAGCTGTAGCCGACGACGGCATTACCCTTGGGGTTATTATTGCTTTTATTGAATTATCACAACTATTATTTAGACCTCTTAGGCAAATTGCCGATAAATTTAATACCCTTCAAATGGGAATGGTAGCGGCAAACAGGGTTTTTGGGATTCTAGATACCGAATCCTCTATTAGTAATTTAGGCACCACTAAAGTAGATAGCCTTAAAGGTGATATTGAATTCAAGAATGTGCGTTTTAGCTACACCGGGGACGAGGAAGTACTAAAAGGAATCTCTTTTAAAGCCAATGCCGGGGAAACCGTGGCAATTGTTGGTGCGACCGGTGCCGGAAAATCTACGGTGATCAATCTATTAAACCGATTTTATGAAATAAACGAGGGTAAAATCCTAATTGACGGTATTGATATTAAAGATATTAGTCTGGAATCGCTGCGCAATCAAATTGCGGTGGTTTTACAGGATGTTTTCCTTTTTGCCGATACCATTTTAAGTAATATTAATTTAAGCGACCCCAATATTACCGAAGAAGAGGTGAAAAAAGCAGCTGAACAAATTGGGATTCACGAATTTATAGATACACTGCCCAATGGCTATCAATACAATGTAAAAGAGCGTGGGGCGATGTTGTCATCCGGGCAACGTCAACTTATATCCTTTTTGCGGGCTTATATGAGTAATCCAAGTGTTTTAATTTTAGATGAAGCTACTTCTTCCGTAGATACTTACAGCGAGTTGCTAATTCAAAAAGCCACCGATAAAATTACCGAGGGAAGAACGTCTATTGTTATCGCCCACCGACTGGCAACCATTAAAAAAGCCGATAAAATTATGGTGATGGATGCCGGTGAAATCGTGGAAATTGGAACCCATAAGGAACTTTTGAAAAAGACAGATGGTTATTACAAGAATTTGTATGAGGTGCAATTTAAGGCTGAAGAAGCTTTGTAGGTTTAGTAATCTTTAAACCGAAATAATCAAGCTAAGATAAGTCGTTTTTAATTTTTGAAATCAGTTCATCGTCGCTCTCAAACATTACGAATTCCCCATCTTTTACGTAAGAAATTTGCCCGGTTTCTTCACTTACTACCAGGGCCAGGGCATCGGTTTTTTCGGTAATACCTACGGCAGCACGATGTCTAAGTCCAAACCTCAAGGGGATTGCCCTATCGTTAGAAACCGGTAAGA
Organism: Salegentibacter echinorum; assembly: GCF_900129445.1. GTDB lineage: Bacteria > Bacteroidota > Bacteroidia > Flavobacteriales > Flavobacteriaceae > Salegentibacter > Salegentibacter echinorum. The sequence goes on along the minus strand of NZ_FQVT01000018.1, from coordinate 18,985 downwards.
TTACCCGGGTGGCCGTGATTTTGTTGTCTTCTATCACCATGGCACCATCGTGCAGCGGTGAATTTTTATAAAAAATAGATTCAACGATTGGTTGGTTAATTTCTATGTTCTGCTTATCCCCAGAGTTTTTTACAAAATCTAAATTGGTGTTTTTTTGAATTACAATTAGAGCTCCCGTATAAACATCGCCCATTGCCGAACAAGCTTCTACGATAATATCTACAACAGTATTGGTTTCACTGTCTTTTTGCATAAATCTTATTTGACTAAAAAACCTTCCTTTTTTTGTGAAATTAGTAGAGCCAATCATTAATAAAAATTTCCTGATCTCTTGCTGAAAAACAACAATTAAAGCAAACATCCCCACGCCTATAAATTCTCCTAAAACGCTACTCAAAAGCTCCATTTGAAGCAATTGCGTGAGGCTCCACATAAGGTAGATAATTACAATACCAATAAAAATATTAACTGCGACAGTACCTTTTACCAGTTTATATAAATAATATAGCAAAAGAGCGACAAAAACAATGTCCAGAACATCTAGTATGCGAAGATTTATGATATCCAAATTAGCGTAGTTTTATGTAAAAATAGAAAATATGAAATTATTCTAACCTGCATTACCGATGATTTTTAATGAATCTCCCTAATCGTTCAGGTTAGCCATCAACTTAGTTGTAGCCATTTTTGAGTTTTAAAAATGTTGGTAAAACTTAATCGCAGTATAGCAGTGTGAGCTCAATCTTTTGAAAATTCCGGATTAAGCCGTTTACCCGCATATAGAGTTTTGACAGTAGATTGTACACTTTTTCAAATAGTACCCTTTGAATTTTATATTTACAGAAGAATTAATTATTCGATTGAAGTTGGTTAAAGAGTTTTACACACTCCACAGCTTCTTTTACATCGTGAACCCTAAGAATGGAAGCGCCTTTGGTTAAAGCAATGGTATTTAGAATCGTAGTACCATTTAAGGCTTCTGCCGCTGTTGTTTCCAAAGTTTTATAGATCATGGATTTTCTGGAAAGTCCTGCCAAAATCGGAAGTTCCAGGTTTTTAAAAAGCTCCAGGTGATTTAGCAATTCAAAATTTTGTTTTAGGTTTTTAGCAAATCCGAAGCCGGGATCTATAATAACATCATTTATGCCCAGGTTTCTTGCGGTCTTGATTTTTCCTGAAAAATAAAATAGAATTTCCTGCAATAGGTTTTCGTAAGTGTCTAGTTCTTTCATGTTTTGGGGTGTGCCGCGCATATGCATCATGATATAAGGCACCTGGTGCTCTGCTACAGTTTGCATCAATTTAGGATCTAAACTTCCAGCTGAAATATCATTGATTATCGCCGCACCGCTTGCTACACTTTTGTCTGCCACTTGAGCTCTAAAAGTATCTATGGAGATTAAAGCTTCCGGGAAATTCTTTAAAATGAGTTCAATGGCTGGGAGCACCCGGTTTATCTCTTCTGTTTCGCTAATCGTTGGAGCGCCGGGTTGTGTGCTGTAACCACCAAGATCAAGAAAAGTAGCGCCGGCGGCTAACATGCTTTCAGCTTGTTTTAAAATATCTTCTGCTGAAGTTTTTCGGCTTTTAGCATAAAAGGAGTTTGGCGTTGTATTTATCACGCCCATAACTTTAGGAGTATTAAGATTTATGAGTTTGCCTTTGCAATTTATAGTCATGAATAGTGTGTTTTATTCGTTAATCTAGTTTTTAAATATTCTGAAGCCTAGGTAGAAATCAATTTATTTATAATATTTCGCAGGTTTATCGTGCGATGTAACCTACTTGTATGTTGATATTAAGAAGCTCTAGTTGATAATAAAAATAATACTGCATTTGGCGATTGCCTACCAAAATCACCTCCCTTTCTCTTCAGAAATTTTTAGTATCTGGATTATTTGCACGAAATTTACGCAAATTAGATCTTTTTTATGCAGAATACCTCAAAACAGTATGACCTGGTAGTGGAAACCTGTCGCAGCTTGTTTCATAATAAGATGAAAGATTACGGGTGCGCCTGGAGAATCCTTAGGTTACCTTCCCTTACCGACCAAATTTTTATAAAAGCGCAACGAATAAGACAACTTCAGGAAAGTGAGGTGAGAAAAGTAGATGAGGATGAACAATCTGAATTTATTGGGATTATTAATTATTCGGTTATGGCACTCATTCAATTAGATAGAGGGGTAGTAGCGCAACCCGATCTAAATGCTGAAGAAGCCGCCCAGCTTTATGATGAGAAAATTACTGAAACGAAAGAACTAATGTTGAATAAGAATCACGATTATGGCGAGGCCTGGCGCGATATGCGCATTAGTTCGCTAACAGACCTAATTATTCAAAAATTATTGCGCGTAAAGCAAATTGAAGATAACAAGGGCAAAACCCTGGTGAGTGAAGGGATAGCAGCGAATTATCAGGATATGATAAATTACTCGGTTTTTGCAATGATTCTTTTTAAAGAAAAAGTAACGTAAATTAAGGTTTCAGAATTAAAATAAAAGATTGATGAAATTATTAGTGAGAATTTCCAGGATACTGGTAGGAGTGTTGTTTATATTTTCGGGCTTTATAAAACTCAACGATCCACTGGGTTTTTCATACAAACTGCAGGAATATTTTAGTCCGGAGGTTTTAGGGCTGGAATTTCTCGTGCCGTTCTCGTTAGTAATCGCTATAGTGCTGGTGATTTTTGAACTTGTGTTGGGGATCATGCTTTTAATAGGCTATCTCCCCAAATTTACTGTGTGGAGCTTACTGCTTATGATTGTTTTCTTCACTTTCCTCACGTTTTATTCGGCCTATTTTAATAAAGTGACAGACTGCGGCTGTTTTGGAGATGCGATCCCACTCACACCCTGGCAATCCTTTATTAAAGACGTTATTTTATTGTTGCTTATCCTGGTACTTTTTGTAAACCGAAAAATGATTACCCCGGTGTTGAATCCCATTAGCCATCGCTGGATCATTTTTCTATCTTTTATGCTGTGCTTTTGGTTCGCTTACCACGTGCTTATGCATTTACCGGTTTTAGATTTTAGAGCGTATAAAGTGGGAAATAATATAGAAGAACTTATGCAGGTGCCGGCCGATGCGCCAAAGGGCGTTACCGAGTATAAATGGACCTTTAAAAAAAATGGGGAAGAAGTGACGGTAACTACCAATGGAAATTACCCTAATGAAGCCGGGGAATTTATTGGAGTGGAAACCGAAGTCATTGAAGAAGGTTATATACCGCCAATTCAGGATTTTCAAATAGAATCTGGAGGAGAAAATATTACTTCTGAAATTTTAAATAACGAGAAGCTGTTTCTTATAGTCGCTTATGATTTAAACCATACCGAAGAAGAAGGCTTTATAGAAGTGCAAAAGCTCGCTCGTGAAGCGGAAGAAAAGGGTTATAAAGTTGTAGGCTTAACTGCTTCTAACGAGGCAGACCAGGAGATGATTAAAGATAAATTCAAGCTGAGCTTTGAATTCTATCAAGTCGATAAAAAAGCGCTGCAAACAATAGTTAGAGCAAACCCCGGACTCCTGGTGTTAAAAAATGCCACCATTACCCAGAAAAAGCATTGGTTTGACGCAGGTGAAATAGAATTGTAAATTTAGTTCAAGGTTCAAGGTTCAAGGTTCAGGGTTTAACTCAATTCAAACTGATACCCGGCAACCGGTTGGGTAGTTGCAGTATTTAGTAGGCAGTTGCAGTGAGTAGTCTTCTAAATTGATTAAACAACAAACCCCAAACAACAAACTATTACCCAAACAACTTCAATTTTATAAACTTTTGGTAAAAAGCCAATCTTCTAAGAGCTTTAGCTTAGCTATGTTTATTCTAATCGATATATTTGTAGGTAGCGGATATTTATTTCCGAAGAAAAGTAACACAACCAATTTAAGTCACTAATTATAGTAAAATTAATCAAGAAGTTATGAGAAAAAATATTGTAGCCGGTAACTGGAAAATGAACAATGACCTGGCAGAAACCCAGGAGTTACTTTCAGACCTAAAAGCACAATTGGTAAAAGAACCAGAAGCGGAAGTAATGGTGGCGCCAGCCTTCACCAATCTTTATGAAACCTTTAGAGCGCTTAAGGATACTCCTATTAAAGTAGCAGCGCAAAACATGCATCAGGCAGAGAATGGGGCTTTTACAGGAGAAGTTTCGGCAAAAATGCTAAAAAGCATTGGTATTAATACCGTAATTCTTGGTCATAGTGAACGTCGTGCTCATTTTGGGGAAACCAATGAAATCCTGGCAGAAAAAGTAAATGCTGCTTTAGAAAATGAAATGCGCATTATATTTTGTTTTGGCGAAGAGCTGGAAGATAGAAAGAATGAAAAGCATTTTGACCTGGTAGCGAAGCAGTTAAAAGAAAGCCTATACCAGGTTTCAAAAGAAAATTGGGAGAATATCGTACTCGCTTATGAGCCTGTTTGGGCCATTGGTACGGGAGAAACTGCCAGCCCAGAGCAAGCGCAGGAAATGCACGCTTTTGTAAGAAAAGATATTGCAGAGAAATTTGATGATAAAATCGCTCAAAATGTTTCTATATTATATGGCGGAAGTGTAAAACCGGCCAATGCTAAAGAAATTTTTGCTAAAGAAGATGTAGATGGCGGGCTTATTGGTGGAGCCAGTTTAAAAGCAGTAGATTTCATTGAAATTGTAAATGCGTTTTAAGAATGTCTTCAAACTATCTCGAATTTAGGTTTAGAATAGAGCCGCTTCAGCCAGCTTCAGAAATACTTGTTGCAGAGCTTGGGTATTTAGGCTTTGAAAGTTTCGTGGAAGAAGACGATGGTCTAATAGCATATATCCCTGCCGAAGAGTTTGAAGATGATCTCCTGGCAGGGGTTCATATTTTACAATCTGAAGAATTTAAAATTACCTATGCTAAAGCCGACATTGAAAAAGTAAATTGGAATGAAGAGTGGGAAAAGAATTTTACTCCCATTTTGGTAGATGAAGTATGTAGTGTTCGGGCGCCCTTTCATGAAGAACCCAATACAGAATTCGATATAGTTATTGAACCTAAAATGTCTTTTGGTACTGGGCATCACGCCACAACACATATGATGATTCAGCATATATTAAAAAACGATTGGGAAGATAAATCGGTTTTAGATATGGGTTGTGGTACCGGGGTGTTGGCTATTTTGGCTAATTTAAAAGGAGCCAAAACTGTAGATGCTATAGATATTGATAATTGGTGTTATCAAAATACAATGGAAAATATTGCAAGAAATGAGTGTGACACTATAAACGTTGAAGAGGGTGGTGCGGAACTGCTGCAGGATAGGAAATATGATATGATTCTCGCAAATATTAATCGAAATATACTCTTAAGAGATATACCTACTTATGTAAAATGTTTAAATGCTAATGGAAATCTTTTTCTAAGCGGGTTTTATGAAGAAGATATTCCGGTAATTAAGAAGGCCTGTGAGACCTTAGATTTAGAATATATTGAACATTTTGAGCGAGAGAACTGGGTAGCGGTAAAATTCTCATTTTAGTTGTTTTAGACTTTTTTTTATCTTTGCATGCCTAAATCCCTTATTAGATGGATTTTGATTAAAATGTGTGTCGAAAATTTTCGACATTAAGGAAGAGGTTATTACCAAGTTCTGTTGAGTATAAAACGAAAATCTTGTTATTTTACAGCAAGCATATTATTTGAATAAAATGAGCACAAAAGAAGAAGTATTAGAAGAGGTTAAAACAACAACCAGGGAGCAGAAAGAGAACGAGATTGTACTTTATAATGATGATTACAATACTTTTGATCATGTTATTGAATCATTAATATACGCTTGTGAGCATACACCAGAACAAGCAGAACAATGTTCAATCCTGGTTCATTACAAGGGTAAATGTGTAGTGAAAACCGGAACTTTTGATGATCTTAAACCCCGGTGTTCAAAATTATTAGAAGAGGGATTAAGTGCAGAAATAGTTTAGTTCAAATAGGGAAAATTCTTACAGAATTATTAAAAAATTAGTTTTTATTCAATAAATTAATTATTGTGTTGTTAATTTCATTAAGTTTAAAGGAATATTTCAGTTTAGTTTTATTATACCTTTAAACTTTAAATAATATGAAATTAAAAAAACTATTATTCCTGGTAGTAACTGCAGGTCTTATTAGCGTATCGTGCCAACAAGAGGAAATTGATAATACTACTTCTAATACAGAGCCGGTAGCTACAGAAAATCAGGATAAAATATCCAAAGAAGTATTGGCTAAGTTGAAAGCGCTCAATCTAAATATTGAAGATGTTGAGCTTTCTGAATTTAGATTACCAGACGGTACCAAACAACAATCTTATATCGTAGAAGGTGACATTGCCATTAGCGCTGAACAATTGGATGTTATGCAACCGGGTAATATAACGACAAAACAGTATAGGACATATAATTTAGTAAGTTCACCGCGAAATATTAATATTGTTGGATGGACGGGTACTGGATATGATCAAAATCTTACCCAAAAACAGAAAGATGCTTTACAGGCGGCAGTAGATAATTATAATGATTTAGAAATAGGACTTAGCTTTACTTTAGAGTTTAGTACTAATCAAAGTGCAGCCGATATTTTGATTTTTCAAAATCCTAATGGTTCTGCCGGTGGGGTAGCGGGATTTCCAAGCAATGGCGACCCTTATGGGTTTGTACAAATTTTTTCGGGAATGGAGCAATTTAGCCTTGGTACAAACACGCACGTAATTACTCACGAAATAGGACATACTTTAGGCTTAAGACACACCGATTGGTTTACTCGCGAAAGCTGTGGAAGACCAAGTTTTGGGGAACTTGCAAATCCTAGCGGCGCCGTGCATATTCCTGGAACTCCTATGCGATTAGATCCTGAATCTGTGATGTTGTCTTGCTTCGGACTTGGAGAGTCTGGTGAATTTGGTTCAAATGATATCAAAGCACTGGAATATCTTTACTAAAACTAAAAATAACTAAACTGGGCTATTGGCCGTTCTAAAAAGAACGGCTTTTTTAGTGTTTTTAGATTGGTAATACTTTCTCTTTTTTACTCCCTGATTTTTTTTGAAATTGATTTAAGCTAATTTACCAACACATTTAAACTCATTGATTTTTTGTTATATTTTCTGGATTACAATTTTCACGGCTTTAGACAATCCAATGGTAGCGTCAGCGTTGTATAACGAAAGAGTAGCCTGGCTCTTTTGTGTTGTTTTATAAAATTAAATGAGTTCAATGTATTCGCCTGTGTCTTTAGAAAGCAGCAGTACTATTATCGGCTAATTTTAAAATATCCCATATTTGGTCCTGAAACTCGTAATCCTGGTAAATTTTTAATTTTTTCTGTATTTTATTTTTGAGCTTTTAAAATAAAGAATATATTTGCAGCCGCTAAGCCAATTGGTGCAAGCGAAACATAATGGCCTTGTGGCGCAACTGAATAGCGCACCTGATTACGGCTCAGGAGGTTCCAGGTTTGAATCCTGGCAAGGTCACTTTAACAAAACCTAACTTGCTTAAAATTAGTGAGTTAGGTTTTTTGTTTTTGTTTTTTAGTCCACATTTAGTCCAATATTTTATCATTATTATCTGTATATTGTATATGTAGGAATATAGTACAGTACCCTTGAACACTTGATATTTTCAATTATAATTAGGTAGATTCTATGAGTTTAGCTGTTACAATATAAATTTAACTTGTAAATAACTGTTTATAATATCAAAGTTTCTTCTTTACCGTTTACAGTGACAAATAGCATCAAAAATCAATTTATTACTATTTATAAAAGTAAATAACTATAAATAATAATGATTAAATGTTACTGGAATAGCTACAGTATTTTTGAGTACCAGTTCGGTGAGAAGGTCAATTCATTTTTGCTAACTTGCTTGAAGAGCAAATCGTGACAATCTCAATATGAGAATGACTAAGTTTGTCTCCTTTTTAAAATTTGCTGTAAATAATGCAATAAAATATAGATTTTCCAGGGTATTTTTTCTGCACATCACTATCTTATTAGATTTTTTTGCTCCATTCAGATTGTAAAATTTTGGATATTAGGCGCCGTTATTTTTCTCTACTTGATGTTTTTTAATCAATTTGATTATGTCATCAAAATGTTTTGGGTAAACTCCCAGAGGGAGTTTTTCTCCAATTTTACCATTCGATTTTAGAAGTTGATGATGCGGGAAACCGTGGACACCGAAGTACCTTTCAAAAAAAGCTAATTGATATTTTGTAAGTAAATGATGTTTTCCTTTTAGTTTAAATTTATCTCTGGTTCTCATCCATTCCTCTTTTTCCATATAAGCCCCATAAAAAATAAACTCAACATCTTTATCATCAGTTTTTGAAATCAAGTCATTATAATGAGGCAATTCTTCCATACAAGGTGCACAATTCGTAAACCAAAAATTGTGAAAAACCACTTTTCCTTTGGTATCATCATAAAGTTTTAAGAGTTCGGTTTTTTCGCTTCTTGGGATGTCATAATTCTCAATGAGTGAGATTATACCAGATGTTCCGCTTGTTTCTTTTGGTTTTATTTGAGACCATAATTTATCGTTAACAAATTTTTTAAGACTGTCTTGATATTTCTTAGACACTTCTTTGTTCCTGCGATAGGCATAGGCCATAAGCAATTCATCTTCATGCTTTTTTTGACGCTTTTTAATCAGGTTAAAGGTTATTGGGAAATTAGTTGGTGAATCTTTTTTTAATATTTCTCTTTGATTTGAATATTTATCGGAAATATTACTCATAATCACAATCGAAGTAGCAAGCATTTCCAAGTACTTGAAATAAGCCTGGTAATTCAATTGGTCACTATCTTTTGAGCTTACCTCATTAATAAACCTGAAATATGGGTTTTCAAAATCAATTTTTGGGTTAGGTGTACCAAAAAAAGGATAAATACTCAAATCATATCCGGCTTTATATCTTATTTGCGCTTTGCTCCAGTCGATGAAAGTTTGGTCGGAGATATTCTTTCTTAAAAGAAATGAGTCAAGTGATTCTAACTGCTTTTGCATGTCTGAAATCCGCTTGTTTTTATATTCAATGTCTATTAATCCATCATCCCTGCTAAACCCATCTGGTGCTTGTTTGATAAGGCTATCCAAATAAGATGTGTTGGCAAGAATTAAATTGTTTGTTCCCCTATTTGTTCCTGAAACCACATTAAAACCTGTAAATTTTGATTTCCAATCAACTAATTGTTCTATTGTTAATTCTGCTTTGACTTTCTCACTTGGTGAAATAATAAGACTGAATTCCCGATTTTCATAGTTAAAAATCACCTCTCTTTTTTTATCATTAATAAAGCTATAGGTTACTGTTCCACTATCAGATATTTTTAATTGCTGCTCTATTGGGTTGATAGCATTCTCGATTTTTAAATCGATAAAACCCTTATGTTCATTTGGATTGTAATCTTTAAAGTTCAGATGAATTTCCGTAAGGTTCTTTATTGTGCTTTCCGATTCCATTTTATCACAAGAAATCAGTAATATTAAGCATAGCAAAAAGTAAAATGAATTTCTCATAGTTTGTTTTTAATAGTAATCTGTCAAATTTATAGTTGGATAAATAAAGGAGAATTTCACGCCAAACTTCTCCTGGAATGGTATTGCAAAGAAAGGAGTAGGCCGTAACAGCGGCACCTGATAAACCACTTCCAACATATTATCCAAAAAGATACTAGGCTGCAATCAAATTAACCCAACGGCATCTCTAGTTCTATTCCATAAGCTTATTTATTACCACACATAAGCTTCATTTATTTCTTTTTCCAGTTGCTTTAATTTTGACGGATAACTGGTTTGTGCATTCCTTCAATCGGTGTTGTGTATTCCATATTTTCTGGCTGCTTTCTATTAATCTTACCGTTTATGATTATTCCTTTTTCCTTTTTTGAACAACCAATGAGGCCAAATGCCAGAAATAATAGAAGGATTGCTTTTATGTTTATTTTTATCATTATTTGTGGTAAAGGTTAAAAGACATCTATGTAAGGCCGGGATCACACTTATAGCAGATTTTAAATTCTAAATCTCAAACTCAAAATCATCATAATTAAAAATGCATTGGGAGTCATTACAGGTCATAAATTCGATTTCGCCGACAATTTTAAAGTTGTCCTTGTTTTTTATCTTAATGCGCTGTACGAACTTAGCTTCTGTTTCAAAAGACTTTATTCTCATTTCAAAAACGGGATCATGAACCGTTTTGCCTTTTTCTTCTTTCATTTTGCCAACCAACTTGAAGTCCTCGCTTTTTTCAAATATAAAAGTGGTGGGCCTCGGGCCGCCATCTGGTACGTGTTGGGAGTAGAGATGATAGGACTCTTCAATCTGGGCGATAAGGATAAGGTCGTATTCGGTTTCCGATACTTTTTTTGTCTGGGTGCTCCACTTTACAGGATCGATGATTTGTGCCTGGCCGAATGTGGTAGCCAAAAGCAATAAGATCAATAGAGTTTTTACTTTTTTGGTTTTCATAATATGGTTTTAATAGTTGAGTTCTTTATAGATTTCGGTGCTTCCGCCCTGTGCAAAGAACTGGATTTCACCCTCCTTGCCGATGATAAAATGTTTTGGGTAAGAAGGCTCAAAAAATCCTACCGTGGACATTTCGTTTACAAACTGCATATAATCAAAATCCCGCCTCTGTAAAAATTTTGATGTTTCTTCTGATGTGTTGCGCGCAATGACCAGCAATAACACCCCGGGATGGGACACATAATCCTCAACAAGTGAATTAAGCCCCGGCATTTCCGTGATACAGTGTGCGCACCCGGTGTTGCACCAGTTTATGAACACGGCTTTACCTTTATCCTGAATCTTTTTTTCTTCTCCGTCCAGGGTCAAAAAGGAAATATCGGGAAGCTCGTTTCCTATTTTATATTTGTCGGTGCCAAAAGTCGTTAATTTATCGACTGGCTTTTTGTTTCCATCAATCCACTTGCTATTCACGGAATTGGCACTTGCATAGTACGTCAGGAAATATTTTACTTTTTGGTATGATCGGAATATAAACCTATTTCCTCTTCCTTTTCAAAAACGTTTTCACTGGTTTTCTCTAAAATAAACCCAGCCCTGAGAACCAAAAGTGAATCATTATTTGCTATGGCCGTCCAGTAAAACCGATCCTTATTGTCGCTGTATGTAGTGCCAAAATAAGCTTGCAAGCTGTCCACCCCGGTAAACAACTGCGCAGTTTCCACTTCAGATGGTTTGAATTTTCCATAGAGGTTAAAAAACTTCTTTAGCAATTCTGGATATTTGGTTTTCAATTCAACTGAAACATTTTTATTTTTTTCCTGCGCAAGCATTGCCAAGCTGAAAAACAAGAACAAAATGAGCAATATTTTTTTCATATTAAATTGGTATTGGTATAAAGTTACAATTCTTTTAAGCTATTCCGACCTCAAACTTTCTACAGGATTTGCAGTTGCGGCCTTATAACTTTTCCAGTTTACGGTTAGCATCTTAGCATCTTAGCATCGCTATAAAGATGGATGATATTGATTAAACGATATCATCGAAAAAATTACTGTCATCTCTATAAATATAAGAAATAAACGTTATTTTTATTTAAATTATGTATAATGGAAATCAACGTATGAAAAACATAATTATCTTCTTAATTTTTTCTTGTTTATTAACGGCTTGTCAAAATGAAAAAAAACAATTTGTAATAGAAGGAAAAGTTTCGAACAATTCAAAAGACTATGCTCTTTTTGTTCAAGACACTACCGGAATTGGAATATCAAATATTATTGACACTGTAAATATAGATATTAATGGAAATTTTAGCATTAAAAATAAACCTCTAAAAGCTAATTCATCACTGATTTTTAATGAGGAAAGGCCGGTAAGATTAACTATTCCAACCACACTCGATAGTTCAATAAAAATTGTTTTGGATTTTTCAGAACCTGATTTAATAAAAATTAAAGGGGAACAAGCTTCATTAATTAAATTTTATCTGGATCAACAAAATTTTTGGGTAACTCTTTATGAAGAAATGTCTGACAAGCATCCCGAATTGGCTGCTGGAAATAATCAGACCATTAATTTTCATAAAATTCAGGACACGATAACTAATTTGAGAATAAAGTATTTGGAAAAGTATTTTAAAAATTCAAAAATTATAAATCAAGAAGATTTTATAATTTCAGAGAAAAATTCCTTAATCTACTCGAACTTATATTATCGGATGAGCGGCCAAAAAAGTGATATTGTAAAACGATTAAAATTTTATCAAAAATCAGATAGGAATTCAAGTGAAACTTTAACATATTCAGATAAAGTGAGTTTTTCAGATAAGAGTTTATTCTCTAATCAATATTACCGAGAGTTTATAAACAACGTAATAATGGATGTAGTTAGATTTGAAAACCCTGATGAAAATCTTTCATCCTATGAGCTCTATTTAAATAAGGGAATGATTATAATTGATAATTGGTTTAAAAATCCAGATTTAAGGAAAATACAAAAGATAATTTTTATAAATCATTTAATTTCTAATGCAAAAGCTTTTAGAAATCCTTTAAAATTTTCTGAATTTCAGAAAAAAATAGAAAAGTTGAAAAATAGTAGATACGCGAATGAAAATCTTCCAATTTTAGAACAGAAATTACGGCAATTAGAAAGTTTAATTTCGAAATTTTCAGCAGGGAAAAAAGCTCCTGATTTTGAATTAGAAAGTTTGAAAGGAAAACTTTATAAGTCATCCGATTTTGAAAATAAATTAATGTTCATTGACGTTTGGGCAAGTTGGTGTGGGCCCTGTATTTCATCTTTTCCAAAATGGAATAAGTTAATAGAAGACTATTCAAACAGTAATGAATTTGTGTTTTTATCAGTATCAATGGATAAAGACAAGAATAAATGGATTAGTTCAATAGAAAAATTTAATTTAAAAGGTTTAAAATTACATGTTGGTTCAAAAGAATTTGATAGTGAATTTGCAAAGAGTTTTGATATAAAATCTTTACCGAATTATATTGCAATTGACGGTAAAGGAAATATTATTTCTGTTTCTTCTTCCTTTAATGATTTTCAAGAGTTAGTAAGGAATAAGCTATCTGAAAAATAAACACTCTATATAATCGAGTGTAGATGACACCAGCTTCCCCTTATTAATTCTCTTTAGTTTGTTTAAAACGTTCGTCAAATTTTAAAGGATTTTTCGAAATTACCGTAATCCTTTTAGACTCTGGGTGATTTGGGTTGATTAAATAATTAAATTCAGGCGTTACAATACTACTGGGTACTTTTAGAACCGCAGCTTCGCCGTCTGCCACAAAATCATCGCCTATAAACTGTGTTTCGAGAATCGGAGGTTTTGCATCCCAATTTTCAGGTAAATCCTTATATTTTAATTCAAGTATTTCTATATCATCTGGTATATCAATTTCCACGTAATACCTATCTGTTGGTAAATCTTCGTTGAGATCGAGATGCACAGAGACTTCCAGAGTGGCCAAAGCCCTTGATGCCGCCGAGTATACTAAATATGTATTAAGACTGTTCCACCTGTAGCCTTCGGTGCGGGCAGCTCCAATTCCTTTTAATGTGGTGTCAAGATATTTTTTTCTTTCTATTCTATATACCTTCATCAAGCTAAATTTCCATATTCAAGCCTATTCAAACTATTTTTAACTTCCTGGATTCCAGTCAATGAATCGAACAAGCTTATAGGCGTTGCTCCACCCAGGGAAATATTAGGCTTTTGTAACCAACGTTGGAATTTTTCTTTTTCAGAATTAAAAACTGTAAGACCAAATTCAAGTAATTCTGTTAACACCAAAACAATTTCACTATCCCTACCGCTTAAAAGCTGTTGATCTTTTTTTCTTTTATTATAAGTAGTTTGCGGTAAATCCAATAAATGCAATACCTGTTTAATAGATAAATTTGACTTATTACTAATAAATTCTATGGATTCATAGGGTAGGCCTTCTCTTATAAGTGATACTCTATCCATCTTACTACTCCAGGTATAGGAGTCTTCGGGAGTTTTTATAGTCCAGCTTTGTCTTTTTATTTTTCCACGCGCCCTAGCTCGTTGAATACTTTTTTTTGGATTAAAAGATTTGCTGACTATTTTTTTATCTTCAACTGCCATAATAATCAATTTGCTGGTAAGTTACAGCAAATTAACTTTAAAATAAAATTCTGATTAAAAAATTAGAGCCAAATCCTTAAAAGATTAAACCTGTACCTCAACAGCTATTCAGAAATTAATGTTAATTTTAATGTTTTAATAACTGATCAACAGTGATTATGAGAAAAATTTTTACCATAACATTAATAATTTTTTCTGTATTTATAAATTCTTGTAAAAAAGAAAATAAAGAGGAGCAAAAAGAAAATTCTGAAGTTGAGTTCGTTATTCAGGGTACAGCTAAAAATGGGAACGGAAAGAAACTAGGTCTCTACATCCCCAGTTTAGGAATGGATAAAAGACTGACTTCTGAAATTGTGGATGGTAAATTTGAATTTAAAGGTACTTTACCAAATCCGGAAAGAGCGGAAGTTGCATTTGATGAGGAGTTAGAAGAGTTTGATGGGATGTATGCCTCCTACATTGTTTTTTTAACGAATGACACCCTAAAAATAAATGCTACAGTAAATGAAAAAGACGGAAATTTTTATTTTTCAGACAATTCATTTGAAGACGGTGGGGTAAATAGCTACTATCATCAAAATATAGACGAGTTTTGGAAGGCTTATGATGGATTAAGCTTTAATCCTAGCGACAAAGTGCTTATGGATAGTTTGAAAGAATATGCTTTTCCTACAATTCGTAAAAATGTAATCCGCGTAAACGAAAAATTGTTCAACGATAAAACTAATACAATTATCGGCTTAAATAATCTAAGAAATATGTTCGACAATAATTTTGTTTTTATTCTTGAAGATATGGCCGATGAAGAAAAGGAATCTATAACTAATTATTTTAATAACATTGATACGTCTTATACCAGTTCACCAGATTACACCGTAGTAAGTTCACATATAAAAAGAATGAACGACGCTAAATTTGGAAAGAAATTTATGGACTTTGCATTACCTAATATCGAAGGAGAAGAAATTCGATTATCTGATGTAGTTTCCGCTAATGAATACACGGTTTTAGATTTTTGGTGGTCGGGTTGTGGGCCTTGCAGAACATTTAACAGAGAAAGTAAAGCACATTACAAAAAGTTAAAAGAGCACGGTATTGAAATAATAGCAATTAATGTAGATGACGGAATGAAGAAATGGCAAAGGGCAACTGAAAAAGATGAAATTGATTGGATAAACCTTTATGCAGGAGCAAATTCAAAAATTGAAGCTGATTACAACATTGTTTTTTTTCCTACTAAGATGATATTTGATAAAAACAAAAAGCGGGTAAATTTCGATTTTCATAAAGCAACTGAACTTTTAACTTTAATTGACTAAATACTAATGTTTTGATCAAACCTGATGCTCCATAAATTTAAAGCTACCTGCGGTCAATTTCACTTTTAAATTAGCCTTAGATCTATATTAATAGTAAATTTAGACTCTTTATGACAAACTAATTGCGAAATAAAATTCAGAAATTAATGTTAGTTTTAGCGCTCTTTTAATTAGTTCCACCAAATTTATTATTGATAAACAGAAGAGAATAATAGGCAGGTTTAAAGGGGGGAATCATGAGTTTTATGACAGGATAGACGAAATCATGAACTGGGAATCTACAGCATACAAGTAATTCTTGTTCCGTTATTCAGGGAGTGGAGGACATTAGATCGCCCAAAAAAAACTTGACATGTTTTTCGAGGAAACGCTTAGTTTTCGTTGGATTGCTATTTACTTGATAAGTTTTTTTCCAAATGATTTAAAAGACTACCCTTTCCATAACCAGACCATTTGTCAATTATTATTCCCTTTGGATTGATTAGTACAAAAGTCGGGATACCTTGAACTCCATATTTTATCGATGTCTCGCTATATCTGCCTGCTCCATCCCAAATGCTATTCCAAGCTACTTTGTCTCTTTCCAGTGATTTTAGCCATACATCTTTTTTAGGATCCAGGGAAAAACTGACAATGGTCAATGAATCGGAGTATTTTTTATCAATCTCTACTAATTCATCTGCTGCCTGAATACAGGGTCCGCAATAAGCAGCTGTAAAGTCTAGTAAAGTAAATTCTCCTTTGATATCTGAAAATTTTATATTTTCTCCTCTTTGGTTTAGACCTTGAAAATCGTGGTATTCATCTCCAACCTCTGAAATATTCTCCCTTAGAAAAACCTCAACAACTTTGGCATATTTACTTTCTTTAATTTCCGAAGAATATTTATCATATATTTTCTGAATAGTATCTTTAGGCAACTGATTTTTCATATAACCGAGCTCTATTACGCTTGTATAAGTATTGGGATGAGATTTTACATAATCAATTCTGAGAGCAGTAGTAACGCTATCAATCTTTCCAATTTCCCTCCAAATTTCTGTACCTATTTCCTGTTTCTTATTCTGCGGAAGTTTCATAAATGATTGAACCAGGGAGTCTCTTTTAATATCGTAGTTTTTCGTTATATCCCGTAAATAATTAAAATTTTCTTGAATTTTTGAACCTGTAATATCAACGTTCCAAGGAAAATCTGAAATATCTCCCTTGACCTTAATATCTTCATTGCCAATGAGTAAATTTGTGTAGATAAATTTTTGGTCAACCATTGCATTTAACCAAATTTGTTCTGGTGGGTTAGATAAATGTCCTTCAAATCGAAACTTGTTCTTTTCGACCGTTGTGCTGTCGAAAACTGCATCAGTGGCCAAATTTCGCAAATAGAATTTAGTTCCATCTTGAAATCCACTTACTTGCCCAGAGATTGTAAATTTTTCCGCTTTTTCTTCTTTTTCACTACAAGCAGTTATGAAAACTACAAAACAGGCTATTAGAATTGATTGAAGTGGTGCTTTCATTTTTAGGATTGGATTTATATAAGAATGGCTAACAATAATTTGGCTATGGTGCGTGCACCGCAGGACACACATTAGAATCATATATGAGTCCGGAACGGACATTTTTTATGTATCCTAAGATATAATATTTCTCTTAATGGTGCAAGTCTTCTATGGCTTTAAGGGCGGCCGTATTGTCTGGATAAAAAACCCTATCATTATAACGCCTTGTCATTAGAAAAGTGAAATTATTTAATCACAATAGCGGGGTGCTAACTTTTATATGACTCATTTCTCCAATAACTCTTTAAGCTTCTTCTCTAAATTATTCCCTCTAAGATACCTAGCTATTATAATTCCATTTTCATCTATTAGAAAATTTTCCGGAATGGCGGTCACTCCATAAACTTCCGCTGGTTTACTGTGAAAGCCTTTTAAATCACTGAGGTTTTGCCAGTTTAGCCCATCTTGTTGAACGGCTTTTATCCATTTCTCTTTGTTGGTGTCCAATGAAACTCCCACAATGGTAAAACCATTGTCTTTATACCGTTCATATAGCTGGATCAATTCGGGATTGGATGATCTGCAAGGGCCGCACCAGGAGGCCCAGAATTCAAGTAATGTATATTTCCCTATAACTTCAGAAAATTTAACCGATTGGCCTTCCATATTCTTTTGTTTAAAATCAACATATTGTTCTCCAACTTTTGGACTAGCAGGTAATTTTATAAAATCCGCTATAGTTTTACCCTCCTTTGTGGAACGCAAGCTATCATTCATTAAGGAAAAAAGTTTGCCGGTTTCCAGAGGCCCCAACCTTTGCATGGTACCATCGTTTAGAACAGTAATACTCTCGTATGAATTGGGATAATCCTTGATGAACTCTTTATTAATTTCAACTTCTTGATCTATCATTTTCTCATGAACAAGAAAGAGTGAATCCCGATTGGCATCGGTAATCATATCTCGAAGGCTCTCCATTTTTTCATAAATGGAATCCTTTCGGGATAAAAGTAATTCTGCCTCGTCTTGGGTTGTTGAGCCTTCGATTTGACTGTTCTGTATATTGCCTTTTTCCCCGGTAATGTCAATCATTTTATTCTCCAACCAAAACAACCTACCTTCTTTGGTGCTTTCTATCCGTAACATCACCCTTCGTGGTCTTTCAATCTTTCCTTTAAATCGAAATTTCTCGTTCATTACTATAGTTGAATCCAAAACGGTATCCATATCAAGGTACATTACTACGGAAGTACTATCCGGCAAGTTCCTAAGTGCCCCATTGATAGTATATCCTTCGCTCTTATTATTTTTTGCACAGGAGATTATTACCGATAGCAAAATAATAAGTAAGCCAATATTTTTCATATTAGCATGTTTATTCTGATCATAAAACTCATCTTGTATATTGTATATTTTGCGTTTCGATAATTTTCGAATATACAACTTAAAGCTGTTTTATTTCCTAATAATAACGCTAAACCAACTAATCCTCAATTTGGTAGGTTTGAAAATGCGTCCAAAACCAATCCTCAAATATTGCTGATGAAAGAAAAATTCAATTCTCCAACCTTCTTTTAAGGATACTAAGCTTCGTTGTGTCCATTTCAATTTTAAAATAGGATTTTCCAAAGTGTGGTTTCACTTGGCTTATGCTGTTTAAAACTTTCAAAAACTCTCGTCGTTCGCGTTGTAAGTCCTGATGGAGCAAGTTATATTTTTCCAGAGAAACTTTAGGCTCAATATTTTCTAATTCCTCTTGTTTCCGCTCTTTGTACCTAGGCTCTTCTATGGCTGGCTGTTGTTTTTTATTCATCGCAGTTCCGTCAAATAAACTTTTTAGCATATCGTGGGTCGGCTTGTGGTATAACTTTTCCTGTTCCCGAAGCAGTTCTGCGATGTAATCAATTCTACGCAGTATAAAATTGTACAATTTTAGCCTGTGCATCATCAACCTATTCCGGGGAGAAATGTTTACCACTTCAAAAAAGTCCATCATCTGATCCAGGGTATCGGAATGGGAACCGGTAACCTTCT
>NZ_FQVT01000014.1 GCF_900129445.1 Salegentibacter echinorum | reverse complement strand
AAACATTTCTTGTTCTTTACTCATTGTAGTTATTTTTGAGCAAAGCTATATCCAGGATTGCACTCTAGCAATACGTGCTTGGTGGGGTGGATACAAAACTAAAAAGAAAATTATAATAGGAAGCATAGTGGTAGGGATACTCGCTGTTGTAGCTTTCGTGTTTATTAAAGGCAACGATGCCGTTATAATTGAAGCCAAAACAGTTCCCGCCAAAATAGCAGATGTAACCACAATGGTTACCGCAACCGGGACCATCGAGCCCATAAATCAGGTAGATGTCGGAACCCAGGTTTCCGGTGTTGTAGAAAAAATATTTGTGGACTACAACAGCGAAGTCAAAGAAGGGCAATTGATTGCCGAATTGGACAAAACCAATCTAAAGGCAACGTTAACACAGGCTCAAGCTACTTATGACAATGCATTAAATCAAAGAAATCACACAAAAACCATTTACGACCGTCAAAAAACCTTGTACGATAGTCAAGTGATTAGCAAGTCCGATTTTGATGATGCAAGCTACAATTACGAAACGGCAAAAGGTACGGTAACCCAACGCTTATCCGATTTACAAAAGGCAAAAACCAATTTAAGTTATGCCGATATTTATTCACCAATTGATGGTGTGGTATTGTCAAGGGCCATTGACGAAGGCCAAACCGTTGCGGCAAGTTTTAGCACACCAACACTTTTTACTATTGCAAAAGATTTGAATGAAATGCAGGTAGAAGCTGATGTTGACGAAGCGGATATAGGGCAGGTAAAAGAAGGACAACGTGTTAGTTTTACAGTTGATGCTTATTTAGGGGAAGAATTTGAAGGTGTCGTCACACAAGTACGATTAAACCCAATGGTAACGTCAAACGTGGTAACCTATACGGTAGTGATTAAAGCAGATAACCCAGATTTAAAATTAAAACCAGGCTTGACAGCGACCATTTCAATTTACACCCTGGAATTAAAAGATGTATTAACTGCCGAAGCCAAAGCCATTAATTTTAAACCAACACGCCCAGAATTAACAGCCTATAACCAACAACAAAATCTCACGGTTGAACCAGCTAAAGATAGAACAACAAACAGAGGTAACGGTAGCGTTGTTTGGGTGTACGGTAGCAATGGCGAAATAAAAGCTCAAAAAGTTACTTTGGGAGCAAGCGATGGTGTAAACGTACAAATTTTAAGTGGCCTTTCTGAAGGAGAAAAATTAGTGTACAGTTTGGAAGGCGTTAATAAATCTGAAGTAAAAACAGCAGATAAAGGCGAAAGTCCATTTATGCCACAACGAGGTGGTGGAAGAAATAGATAAAAAGATGAACAAAGAAATCATTAAAATAGAAGACTTAAAACGTGAATTCACGATGGGCAATGAAACGGTTCACGCTTTAAAAGGTATTTCGTTTAATATAAAAGAAGGCGAGTTTGTAACAATTATGGGTTCTTCAGGCTCTGGAAAAAGTACTTTATTAAATATTTTAGGGTGCCTGGATAAACCCACTTCGGGAACCTATGAAATTGATGGTGTTAATATGAAGGATTTAAGCCGAAATGAACTGGCAACAATTAGAAACGAGAAGATAGGTTTCATTTTTCAATCCTATAATTTACTGCCAAGAACATCTGCCATAGAAAATGTGGAACTACCGCTATTATACAACAGTAAGATTTCTACAGAAGAACGCAGAAAAAGAGCCATTAACGCGCTGGAAATGGTTGGATTGGGCGACAGGTTGCATCATACACCATCCCAACTTTCGGGAGGGCAACAACAGCGGGTTGCCATTGCAAGGTCACTGGTAAATAATCCGGTTATGATACTTGCCGATGAAGCTACGGGAAACCTGGATACAAGGACATCTTATGAAATTATGGCTTTGTTCCAGGACTTAAACAAACAGGGAATTACCATAACCTTTGTAACCCACGAGCCTGATATAGCAGCCTTTAGCAAGAGGACGATTGTATTAAAAGATGGGAGTATTATAAAAGATTACAAAAACCACACAGTATTATCGGCTACCGAACAATTGGCAGGATTACCGCAAGAAGAACATTCACTATGAGACTATTAAATCTTTTAAAAATTGCATATAAAGCCATTGTTCTCAACAAATTGAGGACTTTACTAACTATGCTGGGTATTATCATTGGCGTCGCTTCGGTTATCGCAATGCTGGCCATTGGAGAAGGTTCAAAAGAAAGTATTCGCGCTAACATTTCAAGTATGGGTTCAAATATCATTACCATCAGACCTGAATCCACCAGTTCTGGAGGGGTACGTGCAAGTGCAGATGAGATGCAAACGCTTACACTTAAAGACTATGAAGCCATTAATGCGCAAGCCACCTTGTTAAGCTATGCTACACCATTGGTCAATGGGAAAGGACAAATTATAAATGGCTCTAACAACTGGCCATCCAGTATTTACGGTGTAAATCCCGACTATTTAAATATTAAAGTGATTGATTTACAAAGCGGCAGTATGTTTACGGATGCCGAAGTAAAATCGGCTTCTAAAGTGGCTCTTATTGGGCAAACTGTTGTTGATAATGTATTTCCCGATGGCCAGGATCCTGTGGGACAAATGATTCGATTCAATAATATTCCATTTAAAGTGATTGGTGTGTTAGAAGTAAAAGGTGAAAACACTTTTGGACAAGACCAGGATGATGTCGTTATTGCACCTTATACCACGGTACAAAAACGTATTTTGGCTATAGATTATATAAATCAAATTATGGCATCGGCAGTAAGTGAAAACGATGCGCCAAATGCTGTAACAGAAGTCTCGGAAATAATGAGAGCACAACATAAAATATCTGCTTCTGATGAAGATGATTTTAGTGTGCGCTCTATGGAAGAACTAATTTCAACTTTTAGTTCTACCAGCGAAATGTTGACTATCCTTTTAGTGGCAGTTGCCAGTATTTCGCTATTAATTGGTGGTATTGGAATTATGAATATTATGTATGTCTCTGTAAAAGAACGTACAAAAGAAATTGGTCTGCGAATGGCTGTAGGTGGCAAAGGTTCGGATATTTTGATGCAGTTTTTAATAGAAGCTATTTTAATAAGTGTAACAGGTGGGGCTTTAGGCGTGCTTTTAGGACTTGGTTCTACGGTATTCATTGAGAAATTTATAAATTGGCCAACAAGTGTGGCTTTATACTCAATAATAATTTCCTTTGCTGTGTGTGCTATAACAGGTATATTTTTCGGATGGTATCCTGCAAGGAAAGCATCGGCTTTGGATCCTATTACAGCGTTGCGTTATGAATAAAGTAATGATAGATAAAAATAAAAAAATAACCATCTTTTCACATTTGCTTGTTTGGATTACCCTTTTCAGCATTCCTTATGTGCTGTCCTATGGTCAAGAGCAAGATATTGATAGGATTATTTTCCGTTTTTGGATTCCGATAGCGTTTTATACCATTATATTTTATCTCAATTATGTGATACTTATAGACCGATTTTTATTTGCAAATAACACGCTACAATTTATAATTATAAATGTATTGATTATTTCATTTTTCTTATTCATAAAATTACAAATAGAGGACAATTTTTTTCAAGATATTGTTAGAAAACGAGGGAATGATAGTAATGGGACAGGACCACCTTTAAAAATGCTTGTTTATGTACAAATGCTTTCCTATGTAGTACCTCTACTTTTTTCAATAGCAATAAAAACCACCAAACGCTGGGTAAAAACAGAGGCAGAACGTAAGGAAGCAGCCAATTTTAAGTTGCGGTCTGAGTTACAACATTTACATTACCAGTTACAACCACATTTCTTTTTTAACTCCTTAAACAACATTTATTCTTTAGTTGATATATCGCCAGACCAAGCCAAATCTTCCATTTATAGTTTAAGCAAATTGATGCGTTATATGCTTTATGAAACCAATATGGATGTATTGCCACTTTCAAAAGAAATCGAATTTATAAAAAAATATATCGACCTAATGAAATTACGGGTATCGGAAAAAACAAAAGTCAGTTATAATTTTCCAATGGAAGAAACAGGCATTCAAATTGCCCCATTGTTATTTATTTCATTAATTGAAAACGCATTTAAACACGGAGTTTCTGCAAGTAAAGAAAGTCATATTAGCATTTCTATGGTTTGTGATGAAAAAACAGTTTCATTTACAATTCAAAACGATAACTATCCTAAAAAAACAGAAGATAAAAGTGGTTCAGGAATTGGACTGCAAAATTTAATGAAACGCTTGGAATTACTATATCCCAATAAACACATTATTAATACAGTTGTAAAGGATAATCGTTTTTTAGTACATTTAGAAATAGAAACAGCTTAAAATATGAGTACTCAACTAATCATCTGTGTTGTTGTTGATGATGAGCCAATGGCGTTGAATTTAGTAGAAGGTTATGTTAAAAAAACACCTTTCTTAGCGCTTAAAAATAAATGCAGTAGCGCCATTGAAGCCATGGAATTTTTAAAGAGAAATCCTGTTGATTTATTGTTTTTAGATATCCAAATGCCAGATTTATCAGGGATTGAATTTTCGAAAATGCTTCCAAAGGAAACCCGAATTATTTTTACTACAGCTTTTGATCAATATGCATTGGAAGGCTTCAAAGTTGAGGCTTTAGATTATTTGTTGAAACCTTTTGATTATGCCGAATTTTTGGCAGCAGCCAACAAAGCCAATACGTGGTTTGAGTTGGTAAAAAGAAAACAGAAAAGCTTTCTTTCCCAAGAAAAGGAATTTCTTTTTGTAAAATCTGAATACAAACAACTGCGTATCAAATTAGCAGATGTGCTATATTTTGAAGGCTTAAAAGATTACGTCAAAATTTGGTTAAATGATAATCCGAAACCTGTTTTGACGCTTACGAGTTTGAAATCCTTAGAAGAAGAGCTTCCGGAAACCCAGTTTATGCGCGTGCACCGTTCTTTCATTATTTCACTGAAAAATGTTGAGGTGATTGAGCGCAGCCAAATTATTATCAATAACAAACGTATTACGGTTTCTGGACAATATAAGTCGAAATTTTTGGATTTCATCAGTAATAACTCCCTGAATCCTTAGACATTAATAGATATCGATAACATCATCTTATTTATTAAGGCAATTGGGCTACGTGTCTATTCTACGGAAGTTAATTTTCCTCTGGTGCGGTGCCTGCTCCTACCGTGGCATCTTTAAACCAGACTTCTGCATAGTCACCATTGGCATATTGCTTGGCGATATCACCTTCATAAACATCTGCTCCCGTGCTCCAAACCAGGTTTTCTTCCGGGGATTTTCCGTTTGTCTGATTATAAGCTCCTTGTTTGAAGTATTGCAATTCGCCCGAATATGCTTCTTCACGTTCAACACCGTCCCGACCAATTGATTCATATAAGGTTAATATTTGCTGTGGAGTATCTTCAGTTTTCGCAAATTCTGATTTTAGTAGGTTTTTGCTGAAAGTTTTGGTCTCATGGCCTTCACTTTTAAAAGTGAGATACATAATGCCGTCAAAAACATTTATTTCATAGCTGAATTCTTCCCCCAGTTCAATACCGTTTTCAGGTTCTTCAGGATAGACATCAGGTTCTGAACCAATAACAGACATAGCATGTCCCCAAACCGGGGTGGAGTAATCCCATCTTTCAGAATTATCCCCTTTTGTGTTAATTTCATAGTTCCAAAAAACAGAACCTTTGGTGTGCCCCGGAAATTTCTTATAAAAGATCTTTAAAGGTTCGTTCTCATGGCCTTCATCGCTATGAATTTGCCCCACTACTACCGCATAGGAAGCAGCAACCCTTGCATCTCCGGAAGTGGAAACATGCATTACTTTTAGTGTACCGGTTAATTTCCCACCTTCCTCAGGAGTCCAGTGTTCTAATTGTCCTAATTCTGTCCTTGTATTACTGGAAGTTTTCGAGGTAACACCCGAATTAGGTGTTTTATAAACGACCCAATCTGTATTGTCTTCATTTTCGACATAGAAAAAATCCTCATGCTTAAAATCTTCCAATTCTTCCGTACGAGTACCATTACCTAAAAGGATACTCCATTCATCCATAAAAGGAATTACATCGCTTGGATATACCTCGGCTCTTGCTTTGGTATTTTCTTTTTCCTCATCGGACTTTTTGGCATTATCTGCACAACTATTGAGTGATAGGACTAAACCGAGTATTAAAAAAGCTTGTAAGGATAATTTAAAGATTTTCATTTAGTAGATATTTAAGGTTTAAAATTCTTTCGATTATTTGGTTTCGTGATCTATATAAGCCGGACCAGTATTGAATTGAGTAGCATGTGGCTGTACATTCACAGTATTTGGAAATTCAGACGCTCCTATGTCTTGCTGCGGAATCGCATCTGGTCTTGTTTGCTTCATTATATCGAGCTCCAGGTCATCAAAATCCAGACCCTCAATCTGCGGAATGGCCGGAAAGCCTGAAATAGCCGCATCAATAGCGGGACTCTTTTTGTTCAGCTGAAAATATCCGTGGCTATTTTCCATAAGGCAGGGATCCAGGTTTTTTAGACCGTAAACCGTGTCTATACCAGGTTTGCCCCAGTAAATATTACCCATCCATTTTTCATTTCCGGTGGGATCATCAAATAACACATCTTTTGGCTTGGCAAAAATGTTATTGGCAAAGACTACATGCTGAGGTGGGTGATCGCCATTTCCCCCCAATAATATTTCTTTAGAATCAACAACAGTATTAAAGTAGAAATGAATGGAATCTAAAGGATCTGATGGATCATTTTGTAAATTGATGGCGCGGCCGGTCAGTCCTGAAAAGTAGTTATTATAGATAAAATGATTTTGCCCCTCGCGTATCCGGATTCCTCCCTTATTGTTCAGAAAAAAGTTGCCATATACTATTGCTTCGTCACCGTGGCGCAGCACCAGTTCGCCTTTTTTATTGTCGATAAAAGTGTTGTATCGAATTACATTCTGTGCTGCCTTATTTGAAATAATTTCACTATCTCCATCACAGTTTTCAAAATAACAATATTCCACAATCGTGCGGCTATCCAAATGTGCTTGTGTACTCACTCCAATACGAATGGGCTCTACACCCATATCGCCACCTGTGCCCGAAAAGTTTTTGAAGGAACAATATTGTATTTTATGATAACCAGGTTCGTCATCTACCAGAATGGATAGAATATTTTGATCTGCGCGGTTGATCCGGTTCTCAAAATTACAATAACTAATAGTGGTCCTTCGGGATTCTTTATCAACGATCAGATATTTATAGCTGGTATAGTCCTTAATATTTATTTGAGTAATAAGTACATCACTTCCTGTTATACTGATTATATCATCTTTGCCAATGTCTCCCCCTGTAAATTGAAATCCAGATAGCTCAATTTTATCGGCATTTATTTCTACTTTTGAAGCTCCACTAAAAACAACATCCCCCGCCTTTTCAGCTGTTACAATAAGCCCATCCTTTTCGATATTCATAAAAATATCTTTATACACGCTTTTTAGGAGTAATTTAAATATAGTTATTATCATAAAAGCCATTAAAAAAGACGCTGCTGCAAAGATTTTTGGCTTCTATGAATGGAATACTTTTCAAAAATACAATCTTTTTTTGTGGCGTAGTATTAGTGTCAAATTACTTGAAGAGTGCTAGAAATGTAAATTTGTTATAGGTAGAGAGGCTTTTCCTCTATTAGGTTTCGTATCAAAACATATTATAGTGTGCTTCTTAAGAATACAGTATTGTTCAATAAGTTTTTAAAAATAAAATTTACGACCTACTAGTAGCATTTAGATTATAAAACAGAAGGGGGGAGTTTAAAGTAAGTTTTAGGTTTACTTTTTTTATAAAAAAAGGGAAGCAAAATCAGCCTCCCTTTTTGTACATCAATAATTTATGTAATTACAACTTGTAATCGGTGAAAGCCTCATCAACTTCTGTGTGAAAAACATGGTTAGAATAATTACTAATTGTTTTTACTGCCTGAGCTAAAATAATAGCCAGGATTTGTTTTTCAGAATATCCAGCGTCAAGAAACTTTTTGGCTTCTTCAGGGGTTGGATTACCACGACTTTCATTCATTACCTTAGTAAATTCGTAAAGAGCTTTTAATTTCTTATCCTGAATTTCTTTTCCTTCTCGAATAGCTTCAATTACCTCTTTTGGTGTTTTTGAAACATTCTCTGCTATATAGCTATGGGCTGCAGTACAATAACCACAAGAATTTTCTATGCTTATGGTTAGCAACACAACTTCTTGCTCGGCAGCTGTAAAGCCGCTATCTTTTCTAAATTGATGATAACCCGTGTCATAGGTGTTTTGCAAAGCAGGAAGATTCACGATGTTTTTATACATATTAGGAATCATTCCATTCGCCTTTTTGGCTTTTTCAAGTATATCTTTTTGTTGCTTGTTTGCGTCTTCAAGTTGTACCGGATCAAGTCCGATTTTGTACGTTTGATTTGACATAATTTTAGTTTTTAAAATTAAACATTGTTTAAAAAAATGCGCTTGATTATTGGTCATAGACTATAAAATTAAAAAAGCGACATTTGGTAATAGATTACATAAACACCTGCAAAAACTAGCAGTACTGCAGTAATCTTTTCCATATATGGAAGTATTTTTCTTAGATTTTGTAATAGTAAATTTTTGGCGAAAATGGCCAGCAGTATAGTGAGAATCATCATGATACTTATACCAGAAAAATAAGCCAAAATATACGAACTGCCTTCCCAAATGGTCTCAGCAGCCATTGCTTGAGTAGCCACTATTAGAAATAAAGGAAAAAGGCAACCCAATGCTCCAATAGCATAACCAATGCCAAAAATAAAGGCCTCTATAGCTTCTGTTTTTGGATTGGAATTCTGGATGTTGAAAGAAAAAGAAATGCTTTTACCTAATAGCATTAGAATTCCTAAAAGAATTAAAATGGCTCCCATTACCACAGTAATCCATTTCATATAATCTTTAAGAAACTGTCCCGCCATAACAATCATTGCGCCTGCAATGCTGTATATTAATAGTATTCCTAAAATACTTAACGAGGCCAGTTTAAATCCGCGCGCTAAGCGGGTAGAAACTTTTGATCCACTTTCTGGGTTTCTGGATATAAAAGCGAGAATATAACCGGGTAGTAATGCCACGGCGCATGGCGCTAAGAACGCCAATACGCCTTGTAAAAATGAAAATCCTATAAATTCCATTTAGTTTATTAGTTGTTCAAAAAGAGCACGGTATTCTTCTGTTGTAAGTACTGCTTTGTCTTTCTGAAATTCTACATATCCTTTTGCATTAACACCAACAGTTGTAGCTTGGCTGTCTACATCAAAATCTATCATAACCTGAGGAGTGCCTTTAACTAAAGGGAAGTTCAGGTTCTTTTCTTCTGCCAGTTTTGTCATTACCTCATGATCATCTGTTGGGTCTATACTTATGGCTACAAAATTAATTTTGTCTTCATAATCAGGATAAACTTCTGAAATTGCTGGCCAGTTTTTCGCACACATTGGGCACCAGGAAGCCGTGAAATAAATTACCATTGGTTTATTATTTTCCAACGATTGCTCCAGGCTTATTTTTTTGTTGTTTATGGTAATAACTTCAAATTGAGGAGCTTTTTTCTTGTTGCTGTTATTTTCTTCTATTGCTTGGTTCTCTGTTGTTTCTTTTTCTTCTTCCGAAGACTTCGAATTTCCAGAATTACAGGCTGCAAAGAGAACTAAAGTTACTAATGAGAAAGTGAAGATTTTAATATTCTTGATCATAATAATTGTTTTAAAAATTGAATAATTTGCCGGTCTTATTTTCCCAGCGCGATAAGTTTTTCTGAAATTAATTTTAAATTTGGAGCGCTAATTTCAGTTTCGGGTGCCATTGGGTATTTTTGTTGCCCCGGCCTACTAATAAAAGCTGCGCGCCAGCCAGCCCAAATTGCTCCTGCAACATCCCAACCGTGTGCAGCGATTAGCATAGCTTCTTCAGGCTTTATTCCCATTTTTCTCGCTGCCCAATTGTAGGAGTCAAAGTGTGGTTTGTATTTACCTATATCTTCAATGCTTAGACGCTCTTCAAAGAAATCTAATAATCCGGCGTTAGTAAACTGTTTTTTAACACCTGCATTAGATGAATTTGTAAGCGATACAAGCCGGTAACCGTCGTCTTTTAATCTCTGTAAAGCATTCTTAACCTCGGGGTGGGGCGGAAGAGAAGTGATTGGAGCAATGGCCTCTTTAGCTTTCTCCATACTCAACTGTATATTATTATTGGCCGCTACCATAATTAAGCTGGCGGCACCAATTTCACCAAAATCTCTATATTGATTTGCAGCAGTTTCTACTAACGAATAATGCAGCATTGTAGTAAACCATAGTGGAAGCAAATCTTCTTTCCCATTTAGAGCTTTCCTTACGCTATCTTTCATTTTTGTAAGGTCGAGTAATGTTTCATTTACATCGAAAAATAAAACCTTTGGACGTTTGTTTTCTAGGTTTTCCATTGAGTTTGTTTTGAGGTTTGCCAATCCGGTAGCAGGAAATGATAACCCTGCGACGCCTACTAATCCGGTTTTTTTAATAAATTTTCTTCTTGAATTACGCATATATTTAAATTTGGTCTATATATTCTTCTAAAGCCGCGTGGTAAGCATCCCATTGCGAATCATCTTGATATAATTTTTGAATACCTCGCATTCCTTCAAAAGAACTTACCAAATAAATAGCCACTTGCTGTGCGTTGGTTTCGGGTTTTATGGAGCCATCTATTTGACCTCTTTCAATAATTTGAACTACTGCTTTTATCCAGGTATCTATGAGGCCTTTTAAAGCTTCATTAAGCAAATTTAGAGAGCCGCCAACTTCGTTTATTAAGTTGTTTAGTGGACAACCCAGTAATTTTTCGGTACTGGTAAAAGCTTGAAATTTATTTAAAAAGGTAGTCTTTAGAATCGTTTTAGCTTCGCCTTTAGTATATAAAGGAGAAATCATCGCTTTGTAAATCCTGCTATGTAATTTTGCTTTTACTACTTGTACTCCCAGTTCATCCTTATTTTTAAAATTATGGTAGAAGGCTCCTTTAGATAAACCAGTCTCTTTCATAATTTCATTTATACTGGTGGCTTTATAACCGTATTTATAAAATTGCTGAAAAGCTTTTTCTGTTATCAATTTTCGGGTGGCTTCTGTTTTTAAATCTTGTTGCATAGTGCGAAATTATATAAAACATTCTAAGTAGAATGTTTTTTGGCGTGAGTTTAACAACCAAGTACTGCATTAAAATTTAATTAAAATAGTTGAAAAGCCGAATACTTTGCTAAAATGTAATAATCCAAAGTTAAATCTTGTTAAGTCTAATAACAGATTTTAAAATTATTATTACTATTAATCAAAATGTAAAATTATGTTGAGACTAAATTTAATTTTTGCTATTGTCTTTTTAATGGGTTCTTGTTCAGACGATGAGAATAATAAAACTCCCCCGCCGCAGGTACCCTTAAACCCGCCGAATGCCACAGGTGTAGTCTATCTTCAGAGTAATCTCAATTTAGCTAAGGCTTACTCTAATTTTACCACTGCACTTAAAAACAATGAAAATATAAGCATCGTCGAGGAGCTTGATCATTCCAAGAATGCGGCTTCGGTAGAACTGGAACTACCACCGACTCAAATTGTTTTCTTCGGAAATCCCAATCTTGGAACTCCATTAATGCAGGAAAATCAATTGGCCGGTTTGGACCTTCCGCAAAAAGTGCTGTTTTATGAAGATGAAAATGAAGTTTTTTCGATGTATAACAGTACGCAATATTTCGCTTCCCGGTATGGGGTACATGAAGTAGAGAGTCTGCCACAAATTTCCGATGCATTAAAGAATCTGGTAGGCACAGCAGTTGATGCGCAAGGGAAGCAAACAAGTGATCAAGATGTGGATTTGGAAGAAGGTATAGTAAGTGTCGAAAGCACCACAGATTTTGAAACTACTTACAATAATTTAAAGTCTTCCATAGAAGCTAATGAAAATTTAAATGTAGTTGCCGAGTTGGACCATAAGCAAAATGCAGCGAGTGTTGAAATGGAACTTCGCCCCACCAGGATAATAATGTTTGGGAACCCTAATTTGGGAACGCCTTTAATGCAATCTGAGAGGAGCCTAGGCCTCGATTTACCACAAAAAATGCTGGTTTGGGAAGATGCAGAGGGAAGCGTACAAATTTCTTATAACGATCCTGGCTTTTTAAAGCAAAAGCATCAGCTGGATGGCAATAATGAAGAAATAGAGAAAATTTCCACTGCTCTGGAAATGTTAGCAAATTCTGCAGCAGAGATTGAATAATGAAGACTATTTGACTATCAATACAATAAAAAGCATTTTTATTGTCAGTTCGAGCGCAGTCGAGAACTATTGGAACTTATAAATTACGTTTCGACTTTAGTTTATCTTGAGCATTGCCGAAAGGCTAAATGGTACAAAAGAGGAGAATATCAAATTTGAATACGTAATTATCTATTGACCTCTATAACAAAATAAATCCCGAATTATGAGTGATAAAGCTTCTGTTGAAACGATAATGGAGAAGCACGAAGCTTCCGGAAAATATGTAGATGTTGATGGCGTTCGATGTTTTGCGCTAGATAAGGGGAGTGGGGAAGCTGTACTTTGTCTGCACGGGGTGCCAACCTCTTCTTTTTTATACCGAAAAATAGTTCCTGCATTGTCCGAAAAAGGGTATAGAGGTGTAGCTATAGATTTTCCCGGTTTAGGATTTTCTTACAGGCCAGAGGATTTTGACTATTCATTTTCTTCCTTAGCCAGGTTTAGCGCCAAAACTGCTGAGAAATTAGGACTGGATGAATATCATCTTTTGATCCATGATATTGGAGGCCCTATTGGTTTTGCCCTCGCCGCAGAAAATCAGGAGAAAATCTTATCAATTACTATACTTAATACCTGGATAGATGTGGTAAACTTTAAGAAACCATGGCCAATGCGTCCATTTGAAAAACCTGTTTTAGGAGAAATAGAATTAGCAAGCCTTCAACATCCTACCTGGCAGGTAATGTTCAATAAAATGGGCGTGAATGATAGCTCTGGAATTCCAAAAAATGAAATCAACGCACATATTGATATTTTAAAACAAAATGATGGCGGGGATGCCTACCTGAAAATGATGAAAAACTTTGACGATTCAGAAGAATTTAGAAGCTTGTGTTATAAGGCGGTGCAGGATGTGCCCTATCCGGTGCAAGCGGTTTGGGGAGCAGACGATCCATTTTTAACACTTAAAGAAAAAGGAGAGGAGATAAAAAAGATTGCAGGCTTATCAAAGATTCACGAACTTAGTTCTCGTCACTTTTTACAGGAAGAAAAACCTATGGAAATCGTAGAAAAACTGGAAGAAATTATTCAGCTTTCCAAACAAAAACTTCCTCGATAAAAGTCATTTAGCTGCTCTTCATAAAAGCGTTTAAAATTGTTAAGGGAAATCTTTAAATTATATATCAGAACCAGAACGACTTCAATTATTAGTTGTTTTGTTGTGCTATTATTTGAAAACTTTCTTCCTCATGTGAATACATAAACTTTCAGCTTTTTGAACATTTCTATTACTTTCTCTTAATCTCAAATTGGTTGGTCTCTAAATTTTTTTGTCACATTTTTCCAATGGAAAAATGTTCCATTCATAGCAATGTAAACATCAGGCTTTAGAAACTGTAATGCGCCAAAGCCATAACCTAAATTAAGAGGTGCATCCGAATGATGGGAGGAACCTAAAATAAAAGATCCTACCAGGACAATGGTTTTCTTCAAATTGGCTTGTCCAAGATAGCTTGCTGTCTTTTCCATCGTATAGGTGCCGGGAGTGATTAAGATTTGTTCTAATTGAGAAGCTTTGATTCTTACTACTAAGTTCGCACTGATCTTCCTCAGTTATATCTCGACTGTCTTTGTGTAAAAACTTTTCAATGGTAAAAGATGTTGAAAGATTAGCTGCTTCGAGAAAACGCCTAATGTTTATTGACGCATCTTTGTTTAAATCCGAATCCAGTCCCCCAATGGTTCCTCCTGTAGTAATCACATGGATCATAGTGTGAGAATTTTCCTATAAACATAGGATTTTAAATTTTAATTACAACAATCTTAAAGTTTGTCAGACAAAAACATAGTCTTCGATCTTAAATGTATCTGGAAGGAATCTTTAATGTACGTTAAACCATTTGTGACTTCTTTACGATACGAATAACAAAGCACTTGTGCAGTTTGTTTTCAATGTGCGAAGGTGAAGAGATGACGTTCGGAAAATCTTGAAATTATTTCATAAGGCTTAAAATATAATTACAAATGACCGGTTTATTGTGTTTGCTGGTTTATTGAAGCCCCTGGAACTTTTCATTTGTCTCTAACCTGGCTCAACATCACTAAGCTTTTTATATATGAGTTGATTAATAGAAAGTGCATCAGGATGGGATTTTCTTACTTGACCTTTAGCATCATTCCACTGTAATTTATCAATATACTGACCAGTAAAAATATAAGAAGATTTACGGTCTTTAGTAATTCTAATAGCGATTGGGTAAAACATTCGTCTATTTGGTTTGTTCATTAGTACCGTCTGAATAGATGCCATAATTTGATTTTTAGATATTTAAGGTACTAAATTTTAGGTAAAACATAGGTAAAACAAATGGCCATTTTCCTTGATATTATATGATATCATCTGACGACAAATTTTATACAACTAATTGAATTTAAGCGTTTTAATATTAGTTTGATTTACGATTTTGAATTTTCATAACCCGGAGGTCCCGAGTTCAAATCTCGGTCTCGCTACAAAGAAAATCAAGGCTTCACAGAAATGTGAGGCCTTTTTTTGGATACAACAATTTGTGTACTTCGTGCACGTTTCCGATTAACTATATATGATTTTATAAAGTGCTCATAATAAAATATTTAAATCTGCCTGCTAATACAAGTAGTTTGGTTACAAATGCTCCCCAGGCCTTTTGATCAGTTTTGGTTTATATTTTTTAAAACTGATTTATTATTTATTCTATCCAGAGCGTTTTCCTTTTTTTTCTTTACATCTAACTTAAATTCTACATTATCTAAAAGAATCTCGGACTAACACTACTGCGAACTCGTGTTCCTAATTCAAATCTTAGAAAAACCTCATGAGATCCAGAATTATACTTTTGTAAAGGTGTAGTGTCATAATCGTAAGCGTAGCCAATCATAATATTATCAGAAATTTTAAACCCTGCAAGTGCTCCTACTGAAGCATCCCAGCGGTATGATGCTCCCAGGCTAAAACGATCGTAAAATTGAAAATTAGCAGAAATATCTACAGCCAATGGTGCTCCCGAAACCGCTTTAACCAGAAAAGCAGGTTTTAATTTTAAATCTCTATTAATATCGAAAACGTATCCACCTATAGTATATAAATGCAATTTTTCTGTAGCTGTTGAAACTGCAATTTCATCATAATGTTCGGTTTCTAACATATTTGGTGTAGAAATTCCAAAATACCATTTTTCAGCATAAAAATAGAAACCTAAACCTATAACCGGGGAGGTAAGATTTCGGTCTATAAGATTCACGTCATTTGGGTTTTCTGCATCCAATTTATTTACATCGAGATTAAACATATTAATACCAGTTTTTAAGCCGAAAGCCAGTTTAGTTTCAGGATTAAAAACCGGTATAGTGTAAGAGAAATCTACCGTTAAAATATCTTCTGAGGAGGGACCAATACGATCACTAATAAAGTTGATACCTACTCCTAATCTTTTAAATCCACTTGGAGAATTAATAGAAAAATTTAGGGTTTCTGGCGCACCATCAAGACCAACCCACTGGTTTCTATACATTCCATACATAGATAACATTTCCCTACTACCGGCATAACCGGGATTGATAACACTTGTATTGTACATGTATTGACTATATTGTGAATCCTGTTGCGCCTGCGAATCTTGAAAAAACAACATAGTACTCAAACACGAGAGAAATAACGTAATTTTAGATTGTATTGTCATTCTTAAGTTTTTTACTCACCAGGTGAGATATTACTAATTCTTTAGTTTCCATTAAGATATAAGTATCCGGCCTTTTTATAGGTTTCCAGCTTATTTGTACTTGATTCATAGTCAAATTTTAAAATGTAGAAATAAGTGCCGGTGGGAAGTTGTTCATCTTTATTAACAGTAAGCCTGCCACGGGAATACCCATCAAATAAGTCTCCTTGTTTACCATAATTGTTAGTTTCAAAAACCTTTACTCCCCATCTATTATAGATTTCAACCGAAATATTTTCAATACAGGATTCAGAGTTTATAGAGAAGTAATCATTTACACCATCTCCGTTTGGCGTAACCGCGTTGTAAACTGAAATTTGACAGGGAAGGGATTCTCCTTCATCAACCCTGGCCAGGGTAAAAATGCCGAAATTATTTACCATAGTTGAAACCGTTTGGTTGTCACTATTCACTATTCCGCCTTCATCTATCCATCTGTTTTCTGTTTCATCCCACCTTACAATATGAATTGTCTCTTCCCGGGGGGTAGCAAGGATTTCTGGCGGAGTAGTTTCGTCGCTCCAGGAAAGTGTGATAAATGCTTCTTCTGTTTCTCCAATATTTTCAATGGTCCAATATTCATTTTTATTAATAACTTGAATTATATCTGAGCGTGATTCTTGGGAGTACATTTCATTACTATTTTCAAGGTAATATTTTGCTTCTACGATACTGCTCGTGTTTTGTATTTCGGCCGTACCCGCAAATCGATAAAAACTCTGGTCTCCAACAGGGAATATAAAATCTTCGGTGCCATAATGAATAACATAACCATCCACATGGCTGGCATTAGAAGTATTTATATGGTGTGCCTTTTCTTCAAAAATTATATTTCCGCCGTAATTATCATTATCCACAATACCCTGGGAAAAGTTTGATTCACCTGCAATATTTATCTCACCAGATAATTGAAAAGGCGCATTTTCACTATTATTCTCAAAAAGCACGTTGTAAAAATAACTTGCGTTCCCGCCTGAAATTCGCTGCGGATTACTGCCAATAAATTGGGTTAATCCAGTTTCGTTATAAAAATCTATTACACCATCATTGTTGAAATGATTGTAAATAAAGGTATTACCATCGTTAAAAAAATTCCCAGTTTCTAAGTTGTTAAAACGCTCCAATGTTGAAAATTCGGTATCTTCACTTACGTATAATGTTCCTTCGTTACTAGTCTGCGCGTGCAAACCCGTACTTAGTAGAAGTATCGCTATATACAATATCTTTTTTTTCATAATGAATGTTTTGATTCAATTAATCGACTTTTGGATAAATCATTGGATTTGTAATCAAAGCAGAACCTCCACATAATCGTTCCACTTCAAAGAGGTTAATTGGAGACAAAATAGAGGTGCCAACCAAAGTTTTAATTCCTACGCTTATCCTATCATAACTAACACCAGGCCTAAAACTTAATTCTACCATTTGATTGTTATTCAGGAGATTTATGATGTTTACCCCATTGATTATTCCATTTTGGAAATCGAATTGTGCGACTTCTGTATTTCCTAAATATGCTTTTATTTCTAATCCCCCCAGTACATCTGCATCTACACCTCCGCCTTGAGTTTTAAACTTGATTACTGCGATATCCATTTTGTTAGAAGGGGAATTGAAAAATATCCATTGTTTAGTAGAAGATCCCACGCCCAAAGTACCATTACTTATTTCTGAAAAATTCTGTGTATTATCGTCAATAGCCTGTTCTTTATTGGTAACACCTGCACCTGATAAATCATTCACAGAAAGGTTTACACCATTGTACTCATAAGAAGTAGCAAATGCTGCAGAACAAGCGTCTAAATTGGTTTCGTGACACATGCCATAGACATTCATAGTGTTTGGTTGGGCAAGCAGGCCTAAAGCACTATTTGTAGCATCTGTGATACGAACAGATTTGTAATCTGCCGCGGGCGTTACAGCTATATAATAACGACCTTGCTTATCCTGTACTACACGTATAGCCTCGTTACCACCTGCAGAAGCCTGATTGCTGCTAGCAGAATTGATAATGTTGCTATTTTCATCTTTTATTTCTACCTGAAAGAAATGATCTCCAAGCACTAAACCATCTAATAGGCCAGTAACAATATTTCCAAGACTTCCGCTTACCAAAGCTTCCAGAATGGTTTCTTCAAAATCAATACGGATATAAGAAGTGGTTCCTGCAGGTACAACCTGGTCATAACCAAGTTCAACATATCCTTCATAATTATTAATACCGAGAAGGGAGCCCGCTCCAGATTTTAGCGTGGCAAAACTATCAAAATCGGCATCGAATAAATTCTGAAGGTTGTCAACGTTATTCGCGTCTATTAATTCAGTTGCGCAAGCCGGGTTTTCGAAGGGAGATTCTGTTATAGTTAAAGGACAATTATCTCCATAACGTTCTACACCATACAAACGTAAAGGTTCTGTATCTACATTAACACTTGCTATAGATTCTGCGCCTATATCCACTCTATTAAAAGTGTCATCTGGTTCGAATTCTAGTTCGACAATACCACCAGAATTGAACAATGTTAACAAATCAATATTATTTAAAATACCAGATTGTAAAGTTTCATCATTTCCAACTTGCGTTTCACCTTTATAAAATTTGATCTTATATCTTCCTAATACATCCAAACTTAATGCAGAAGAAGGTTCTATGGCTAACCTAATTTTAACCTTATCATTTGGTTGCGATGGCTGGTTAAAGTAAATTGATTGGTAAACATTTGCAGCAATACCTGCAACCCCTAAATTAATTTCAGAATAATCTGAAGAATTTTCGTTAATCGCTTTATAAGCATCTTTAACTCCTACATTAGAAATATTACCAACATTTAAACCTACACCACCACCTCGATAAGAAGTGAAATTTGCTGCAAAGCA
Source organism: Salegentibacter echinorum (assembly GCF_900129445.1). Taxonomy (GTDB): domain Bacteria; phylum Bacteroidota; class Bacteroidia; order Flavobacteriales; family Flavobacteriaceae; genus Salegentibacter; species Salegentibacter echinorum. The sequence continues at coordinate 47,911 of NZ_FQVT01000014.1, read as the reverse complement.
AGAGTCTGTTCCTATTTCAAAACATGCATTATAAACATCTAAAGAGGCCTTTTTACCTGTCGATAAAACAGCATACACATGATTAGTAATACGAATACGATCGTAATCTGCATTAGGTGTGATAGCAATATAATAACGACCTATGTTATCCTGTACCAGGGAGATATCCCCGTTTGAGATACCTTCAAACGCAATTGAGCTGGTTCCATTAAGTACGCTTATGTTTCCCTTTTTTGCCTCAACTTCGATAAACTGATTTCCTAATAGTAAACTATTAGCTAGATCTCCTACTAATTTTCCCAGGCTACCACCTAGCAATCTATCCAGTACATCTTTATCATAATTAATGCGAACATAAGTTGTTTTATTGGCGGGAAGGTTTTGCCCCAAATCCATCTCCACGAATCCAGCAGTAGGATTACTCACCAATAAATTTCCGGAATCGGCATATAGAGTTGTAAATGATTCATTATTACCATCTACCGCACGATTTGCAAAATCTACATTATCAAAATCTATTAAACCATTTGCACAAGATGGAGATTGAAAAGGATTTTCTGTAGATGTCGGTAAAGCAGCAATTTCTGGATTGGTACAACCGGCGCTGTCATCGTAACGTTCAACATCGTAGATTTGTAAAGCAGAACCAGCTACGCTTAAACCAACAGGAGAACTCAAACGTATTGTTACACGGTCAAAGCTTTTTCCCGGTGCAAAAGTGAGTGTAACTGGATTGCCTGATTGTAATAAATTTAATATGTCTGTATTATTTAAAAGACTACTTTGTAAGGAACGACGATATATTTCTTCACTACCATTATACATAATCACTTCGGCCGAGCCCAGCAAATCTGTATTGACAAGACCTTGTGAACCTAAAGAAAATTTTATATTTAGTGTAGATGTTTCGGAAGATGGAGCAAGAAAATTGAATATCTGTGATTTTGATCCAGCAACAGAAGCTGAAAGCAAAGCACCTTGTTTTAATGTGGAATAAGTATTTAAATCTGTGTCAACGGCATTTTCTAAATTTCTATTCTGAAATTCTAATAAACCAATATTAAGTCCAGAATCTTCATAGTAAGTATATGCAGGCTTGCCACAATCAGCAGCATCTGAATAATAAAATGCATCATAAACTTTTAAATTTAGACCTCCTCCTAAAGAAAGTCCTAAAAGATTACTTTGAGAACGAAGCTTAATTCGTACACCTGAATATGCTTCACTCGAAGTTACAGCTAAATATACATTGCCATCGGCATCCCGAGCAATTGTACTATGCACTTCAGAGGATGAAACTAAATTATTACCATTATATACTTCTGTAATTAAAATATCCTCGTCAAGTAGGCCCAATAATCCCCCCACTGTTTCTAAAAGGTCCAAATTAAATCCCGTACTTGTTGGTTGATCTATTTTTATATAGGTTGTAGTATTAGAGGATACTTGGTTAGAATAGTTCATTTGCAACCAGGCTTCACCAGAGTAATCAACTAGTAGTATACTCACATTTTTGGCAATCATCGTGGCATGGGTGGCCTCATTTCCATCTACCGCATTATTAGGATTTTCTACATTAGCAACTGCTGTACCACTTGTGGGGTTGTAGCCTCCACTTATAAGGCCTAATACAATCGTAGCCCTATTCTTTCCATTGTCTTGTTGGCTCGCATATTCTTTATTTTGAGCAAAACTTTGCGTTGGTAAGCAAGCCATGACTAAGAATAGCGTGCCCAGGCTCCAGGTTCTTATATATTGGAAAAATAAATTTTGTAAAGATCTCTTCATTGTCTGATGATTTCTAGTTGAAGGTTTTAAAATGCATTGCAAAATATGAGTAGGTTTATAGCTTTATATTTTGATTAATTTTAAGCTTCAACATATTTTCTACAGTTTAGTAATTGCTACTCTTCAAGTTGTAATTAAGATTTAAGCTTAATAATTAAATTAACCGGACACTCCATTGCTCAAGTGTCCGGGAGATATTATTCATTCTTAATTACAAATACGATGTTCATATAGGAAGTAGGGGAGGCATCATTAATGATATCATATGTTAGTACCCCGTTTTCGTCTATAGTTAGGTTTGCAAAAACGTCTTGATCATAATATGTGATGTAATAGTATAATTCGTTAGATTCGAATACGTGGATAGCTGAAGGAGCTCCAGTACTACCCACTAATCCACCTGTATATGTTCTTGAAGAACCACTTGCACCATGAGCTACATCAAACTGCTGCCCGGAAAATTGATTTTTATAATCCTCGTAAAGGTTTCGCTGTAAACCTGTACCTGTTTGAATAGTTTCAAATATTACTGCGGGCATATAGAAAAAATTCGGTGCAGGCGCAAAATCTTCTATATTTTTCCAGGCGAGTTGCGCATCATTCCCATTACCATCTGTTGTTAGGACCTGATTGGGAGCACCTACCCCAGATGACAGTTTTGGAGCAGTTACTGCACCATCTGCAAGTTTAATTGTGTTGATTCCACCGTCTGCAATTTGAATCCCCATATCGTCTAATAACTTATTAACCCCATCGGTGCCACCTGTAAACTCAATACCACCGTCCACAGTTAAATCTCCTTTATTAGTATCAACTAAAGTAGCTAATTCTTCAAGAGCATCTTGAACATTATTTGCAGTGAATTGATTAGTGGAATTATCAAAAGCAATTGCACTGGCATTGGTGTCTATGGTTGTGATAGTGTTTCCATCAGCATCGTTAAAAGTGTAAATACCAGAAGCTAAAGAAACACTTACGTTATTGGTATCAAAAGTAGTTGAAGCTCCGGATTCATCGGTATAAGTAAAACTACCATCTCCATTATCTAATAAAGGAGAAATAATACCAGTTGTTCCCGCAATCTCATCTAAAGCATCTTGTACATTACCAGAGGCAAGGCCGGAGTTGGTGTTGTCATATCCTAAAGCACTGGCATTGGTATCTATGGTTGTGATAGTATTGCCGGCAGGGTCGGTAAAGGTATACACCCCATCGGTTTCGGTTACTGAAGTGGTATTGGCATTAAAGGTTACTTCGGTGCCATCCATTGCGGTATGGGTAAAAGTCCCATCTCCGTTATCGACCAAAGCATCTGAAGTATCACCTACAATATTGATGATTTCATTATAAATATCCCCTTGATTTTGGATGTTGGTCACCACGTCTGAAACCAGTGTTACCGTCATACTATCCCCGTTGGCATTGGTAAAGGTATAACTGCCATCGTTATTGTTGGTATAAGTCGTGGTATTGGCATCAAAGTTTGTAGGGTTTCCATCTCCATCGGTAAAAGTGAAAGTGCCATCTCCATTATCGGTGAGATCGATATTGCCAAAATCACTGCTGGTATCCTCCAGGTTTTGTTGGATCTCATCCAAAGCGTCCTGTACATTACCAGAGGCAAGCCCGGAGTTGGTGTTGTCATATCCTAAAGCACTGGCATTGGTATCTATGGTTGTGATAGTGTTTCCATCAGCATCGTTAAAAGTGTAAATACCAGAAGCTAAAGAAACATTTACGTTATTGGTATCAAACGTAGTTGAAGCTCCCGATTCATCGGTATAAGTAAAGCTACCATCTCCATTATCAGATAAAGGAGAAACAATACCAGTTGTTCCTGCAATTTCATCTAAAGCATCTTGTACATTACCGGAGGCAAGGCCGGAGTTGGTGTTGTCATATCCCAAAGCACTGGCATTGGTATCTATGGTTGTGATGGTATTGCCGGCAGGGTTGGTAAAAGTATAAACCCCATCGGTTTCGGTTACAGAAGTGGTATTGGCATTAAAGGTTACTTCGGTGCCATCCATTGCGGTATGGGTAAAAGTACCATCGTCATTATCGACCAAAGCATCTGAAGTATCACCTACAATATTGATGATTTCATTATAAATATCACCTTGATTTTGGATATTGGTCACCACGTCTGAAACCACTGATATGGTCATAGTCTCCCCGTTGGCATTGGTAAAGGTATAACTGCCATCGTTATTGTTGGTATAGGTCGTGGTATTGGCATCAAAGTTTGTAGGGTTTCCATCTCCATCGGTAAAAGTGAAAGTGCCATCTCCATTATCGGTTAGATCGATATTGCCAAAATCACTGCTGGTATCCTCCAGGTTTTGTTGGATCTCATCCAAAGCGTCCTGTACATTACCAGAGGCAAGGCCGGAGTTGGTGTTGTCGTATGTATTGCTAGCAGCATTGGTATTAATATTGATCGTGCTGCCATCAGCATTGGTCAAATCATAAGTTCCATCCCCATTGTCTACAAGGGTTGTAGTGTTAGCGTCGAAATTTGTCGAATTTCCTTGTGTATTTGTATAGGTAAAAGTTCCATCTCCATTATCAGTTATACTCGAATTAAAATTATTGCTGGTTATAAGATTAATTATCTTTTCATAAATGATTCCATTATTATTAATATTACCTATAACATCGGCAGGAACATTTATCGTGGTAACTGTATTGTCTTCACTTGTATAAGTATAAGTTCCGTCTAAGTTATCAATAAGAGTAGTGATACTTTCATTTGCAATTTCATTTAAACTTATATTTACACGATCACCGTCTTTATTCAAATAAACGAACTCTTCATTTTCACTGTTCCATATTACAATATTATCTGGGATATTAGTGTTTGTATTATCGGAGGAAGCAATTCTTTTCCAGCTACCGTTATACCAATAATAGTACCCTGGTACAATATTATTGGTAGTAGAGGTGTTAAATACAAGCAAGCTCTCTACATTTCCGTTAGTTATGGTTGTTTTGTCGGTCAATCCGGAAAGAGGTACCTGGGGTATTAAAACCCCGCGATCATTTGCGACAATTTCAAGTTGACTTGAAGGATTGGGCATATCGGTTCCTATACCCACTTGGGCATTTCCATAAAAACCAATAAAAATAAACAGGATAAGTAATAGTTTCTTCATAAAGACGGTTTTTAATATGATTTACACTGAAGTATTAATAGAGTAGGTGTTAATACTTTATAAAACTGCAAAACAATAGGGGTAATCCCTCAATTTTAGCCTATTACAGATCTACTACATATATATTACATATGTACTACAAGCGCATTAGAATGGTAGTAATCGTAGTTTTAAGTTCATCTTCAGTCTTAAAATGTTTTTTAGTTTGAGAAAAGTGAGGGCGAAAAATTATATATAATTATATACTTTAATTCTATCTTGAACGAATAGCATTGTTATACTTTTGAATAAGTCTTTTCGAAGTTTCTAAGGATTTTTTATTACGAAATTCTACGCAAACCGGAGTTAAAACCTTACGAAACGGTTTGGGATATGGGATACAATCCAAATAATACAGATTGAAAATAAGGAGGCTATTACACCTTTAAAATAGTAATTGAGCAGAGTGAAGTTTAGCATCGAAACCAAATCTCATCTTCCGAATTTTAAAGGTCCATCCCTGCAGTAAGACGGAGATTATTATTAGTAAAGGCAAAAAAAGGAACTGGAATATTTGGAAGATAGAATAATTATATAACTTATAATAGCAAGCATTAAAGTCAATTGATCTTGTACGGATATATAAATTTTAAAGTTTTAAATTCTGCCAAAATAAATTGATTGGAAAAACCGTACTATTTTTTTTTACTAATTATAATTCACAAATCCATTTATACAAATCTGTATTTTTTGAAAGTGAAAGCTTTTTTCGTAATCTGTATTTTTTAATTTGTACAGTCTTGTGTTGCACAAATGTATATTGAGCAATTTCCTTGGTAGAGAATTTTAGCCATATCATGGCGCATAAAATTATTTCGGAGTCTGTTAAAGCTTTTTCCCTGGAATCTAACTTAGCATATAGAATGGGATATACTTGCTTAAATTTTGCTAAAAAAGAAGAATCCCCAGTTTTAGCAAGTTTTATAAGAGAATCAAAATTTTTATTTAAGCGTGCTCTTAAAGCTGCATTTTTCTTTTTTAAAGATTTTCTTCTCCGTTGCCATTTGTAATATTTAAATACTATATAAGTTGTAAGAATTACAATTATAAGTACAAAACTTATTATTGTTAGATAAACACCGTTATTATCTTTTTTACCATAATCTGTTTTATTTACATCTTCAAACTCAATATCTAGAATTTTACTTTTTTTTACATTTAAACTATCGTTAAGAGCCACCGAATCAGCCATAAAATTGTTGGATTCCTTTACCTTGCCCAGAGTTAGATGAAGATACCCTATCTTCTTAATTATCCTTGTTCTTAAGTTTTTTCTCTCTAAAATTCTGGTAAGATGTAGTGCTTCTGTGTATTTTCTTAAGGAAGTTTTAAGATCGCCATTCTTTAAGTAATAATAGGCATAACCTTCCAAAATCATAGCATAAGCTAAATTCCCTTCAGGATTATTATTTACTTTCATTGTATAAGAATCAGACCTGTATTTGTTTTGGATGAGTTTTAAACCCGAATCTAAATAGTATTTAGCCAATTCATAATTACTTTTCGTATCTATAGCAAGTTTAGAAAGTTTTTGATAGGTTTGAGGTAAAGGATATGCAGTAAGAGCTTTCTCTAAACATTCTCGCGCTTTTTCTGGTTTCTTTATTTTGAGAAAAGCTTTTGCCATATCATTTTGAAAAATGGCTGCAAAGTATTTTTCGTTAGGAAGGCCTTTTATCAGTCCTAAAGCGTCATTCCAATAAATTAAAGCTTTCCTTTCAAGTCCAATATGTAAATAATTACGTGCTAACGCTCCCAGTACCCTAGTTTCTATCTCTATATTATTTCCTTTATAACGCTTAGCAATAGTATTTAAATAAATAGTACTTTTATCATATTCCCCCTTGTCTATAAAAACCTGAGCTTTTTCTAAAAGATTAGACACGCTTTCATCTGTTAAAGAAACGGGAAACGGTTTCCTTTCATTTAAAGTAATATTTCCTGCAGCTAAATCATTTTTTTTAAAAAAAATGAATAGAAATATAAGATAATATAAAAACTTCATAGCATAAGATTCTCTTTCTAAAAGAAGAAAGTTTACAATAACAAGACTTTTATTTAATCAAGAATTATTTACAGTCTAGCACTGAAAATGCGGTAAAAGGATTAATAAAATTTTTATTTCTCCTTGTAGGGTAAAACGACAATTACAAGTGTTTTTGTCTCTGTAAAATGACTTTATAGGATAATACATTTGTATTACTAAAACAGTAAGTCAGACGAAAGGTACAAAAAATCCGATGAATAGCACCTAAATATTTTTTTTGTAATTTTCTTCAGCTAAATTGCTCATTTCGAAAATAGCTAATGTTCTCGTTACAGAATAAGGAGTGAAATTTAACATCACTTAATTAAAGCTTTTATTTTTTAGAATTAATTTTTCTTAAAAAACTGGCTAATAGGTGTTTAAATGTTAGGCGGAATGATAATAAATCGCATTGAGAATTTAATACCAACAAAGATGTCGTATTAATTTTTTCAAATATTCAGAAAAATTTTTGAAGCAATGAGGGTGAGATTTTACTTACAAAAGTCTGACTAGAAAATTCTTCATGTTCTTTCTTATTTTGTACCTTTACCAATTAAGCTGTAAAGTTTTAGTGTAATTACTAAAATTAAACCTTGAAATATAGATGCACGGGGTGCCGGAAGGCTGAGATAAAACCCGAAACCTGATTTGGATAATGCCAACGTAGGGATGCAGATTTATGAATATTATATATTCCATTGCACCATTCCGTTGGATTCCCAGGGAATGGTTTTTTTATTTTTAAAAGAATTTAAACAATGGATATAAAAAAAATAAATCAACAACTCGTACCCGAAAAAACCGAAACCTGGCAAGGACGATCAGAATGGTTTTTTAACAGGAAATATACCGATACATATGAAGAGTATTACGAGGGACCCTACAAAAGGGCAGAAGTATATCAAAAACGACTGCTAGAACAACTAATTAAAGCAGATACGCGGGTAGAAAACTTGCTGGAATTTGGCTGCGGCACTACAAGGTTTACCCGGTGGTGGCAAGAAATTGGCATCCAGGCAACGGGTGGAGATATTTCGCCGTTTATGTTGTCACAGGCTTTACATCGTTTTGATGGTGAATTGGTGATGGCCGATTCGCACTACCTTCCATTTAAAGATCATACTTTTAATGCCGTGGCATTTATCACCACTTTTGAATATTATAAAGATCCAATTCAGGTTTTACGCGAAGCAGCCCGGGTAGGGAAATACGGAATCATTATGGGGATGATGAATCGTAACACTCCTAAATTGATTCGACGCCGCACGCAGCAAGCTTTTGGAAAAAATCAATTCTACAACACCGCTACATTCTATACGCCCAACAAGCTAAAAAAGCTGATAGAACAAGCTTTGCACGGTCGGGATTATACCATAAGATGGCATTGTACAGGCTTGCCAAAATGGTTTCCTGTACAGCAATGGGATTACCCCTTAGGCGATTTTTTTGGGATGTATATTCAATTTAAAGATGTAGTATAATGGCTAAGACAGGCAAAATTGAGCGTGATTTATTGGAAGAGTTGTTCACTCAACAAACAGGGTTTAAAAATTCAAAAGTTCTTCAAGGACCACAATTTGGAGTAGATACCGCACTCATTAGAACGGGAGAAAACACAGGACTAGTTACCGCCAGTGATCCTACGAGCTTAGTGCCTTCATTGGGAATGAAAGATTCTGCCTGGTTATCGGTCGTTTTAACGGCTAATGATATTGCTACCAGCGGTTTCTTACCTCAATACGCACAGTTTGTATTTAATTTTTCCGAAGATTTAAGGGATGAAGAGCTAAATGAATATTGGCACCAAATTCATCTGTTTTGTAAAGGAATGAAAATTTCCATTACGGGCGGGCATACCGGTTTTAGCAATAAAGGTCCAACGACCATTTCAGGGGCGGTTACAATGTTTTCAGAAGTAAAACTCTCTCTCGCAAAGTCAACAGTATTTATCAAGCCCAATCAGGATCTTATTTTAACAAAGACAGCGGCTTTATCCAGTGCGGCGATTTTGGCTAAAAGCTTTCCAAAACATACTTCTCTTCATTTGGGACAGGAAATGCAAAAGGATTTGGCAGATAGCCTGTACCAAATTAGTGTACTACCAGAATTACAAATTTTAAGGAGTGATAAAGAATTATTTAGTCAAATCTCGGGAATGCACGACTGCACAGAAGGTGGTGTACTGGGCGGGATATATGAACTTTGTGAAGCCAGCGAAACAGGTGTTGAAATTCACCGAAATAAAATTCCATTGGGAGAAGCGCAAAACCAGCTCTGTCAACTCTTCGACATAGATCCTTACCGCTGTATTGCGGCGGGAAGTTTATTGATAGCCTGCCCAAAGGAAATAACGAAAAATGTGGTCAATTTATTACAGGAAAATGGAATAAGAGCTGGAAAAATTGGAGAGACACTATCTGAAAAAACGAATCGAAAGATAATAACTGCCAAAGATGAAGAAAAATTGATTTATAAAGAAGATCCTTATTGGAAAGCTTTTTTTAACGCCCTGGAAAATAGATTAGATTAGTATGAAAAAATTGTCAAAAGGAATATACTTAGTGATTGATCCGGCGATGGAAGCCGACCAGATTTTATCTCAGCTCACTCAAATAAAAGAGGAAGAAATAGCTGCACTGCAGATTTGGGATAATCCCAAAATTAAAACCTGGGACAAAGCCTTGTTGCAAGCCATTATCGACTTGTTTTCTTCTACGAAAACACCGGTTTTAATTAACAACCAATGGGAATTATGCCAGGAAATGAATTTTGACGGAATCCATTTTGATATGCTTCCTGAAAACATTTCCCGGGTGGAGCAAAATTTAGACCGTTTACTTTTAAAAGGATTAACCTTAGAAAATGATTTGTCGTATGTAAAAAACGCTGAACATCTAGGCTTTGATTACTTTTCATTTTGCTCTCTGTTTCCCTCTTCTACCGTAGATAATTGCGAGATAGTGCGGTGGAAAAGCATTGAAAAATGCAGAAGTCTCACCCAGTTGCCCATTTATCTGGCCGGTGGAATAAATCTGGAAAAAATTGAATTGCTAAAATCATTACCTTTTGATGGCATTGCTATGGTCTCATCTATAATGAATGCCAAAAATCCTCAAAAAATATTGAGAAAATACAATAACCTATTAAAAGAAATTGAACAATGAAATACCAAACGATTAAGGATAAGTTGTGCTGTCCGTTTGATAAATCCGATTTGACTTTAGATCCAATAACCATGGAGGAAAAAACTCAAAATGTGATTGAAGGCATTTTAACCTGCGACAATTGCCGTCGTATTTATCCTATCATTAGTGGCATTCCCATTATGAATCCAGACGAATTCAGGGAAGAGTCTTTGGAAAAACCTTTGTTGGAGAAGTGGCAAAAGATGCTGGGAGAAAGGAGTATTAACAATTTTAGGTTGACGGAAGGATAATGATCCAGTGATGAAATGAAGGTTACCGCCGGGGGCAGAAATTGTAATTCATTAAGAAAAGTCAATTTCGGTGTAAATAACAGCAAGATACTAACCAGGTTATAAAAATAAATTTTCTTCTACAAATGGCCATTTTGTATGAATGCTTAAGATTAAATTATCTAACCCTGGTTCAAAAGTAATACCTGAATAATTTTGGATGTGGTCGCTTTTGGAGAATGATAACATAGAAATAATAAGCTATAAATTCGTCTTAAACTGTTAATTATAATGTTGAATATGTTGTAGATTTACTCTTATTCGTGTGATCTTTGTAGCAAAGAATTATTATGTTAGAAAGTCGTTTTTAATCTTTTTAAAGTAAACTAAAGTTATACAACAATACCCTGTCTCAATTTTTAAAAGTATATTATGATCTTAGATATCTGTAAACCTGCCGGAAATATTGCTGATGCTATAGGTCATACTCCTTTAATACAATTAAAGAAATTATTTTCTACGAATAACATAAATTTCTTCGGAAAAATGGAGGCTTCAAATCCTGGTGGAAGTCTTAAAGATAGAACCTCTGTCTTTATATTAAAAAAAGCCATGGAAAATGGCAGTATCAAAGAGGGGGACACTATTATAGAATCGAGTTCTGGAAATATGGCACTGGGACTTGCCCAGGCTTGCATCCATTTTAATTTGCAGTTGGTGGTAGTTGTAGATCCAAACTTGAATCCACATACTGAAAGATTATTAAAAGCATATGGGGCTAAATTATCTTACGTTCATACTGCAGTTAAAAATAAAGGTTTTCTTGCTGCTCGTTTAAACAGAGTACAAGAATTATTGCAAGAGATACCTAACAGTTATTGGACAGACCAATACGGTAATCCTAATAATCCTTTGGCGCATCATCAAACTATTGATGAAATTATTAAGAAAATGAATGGCGATGTTGATTATATATTTGTTGCGACGAGTACTTGCGGAACACTAATGGGGTATGCAGATTATATTTTGGAAAATAACTTAAATATTAAGATCGTCGCGGTAGATGCCGTGGGAAGCGTGCTTTTTGGGGGACCTTCAAAAAATAGAATTATACCAGGCCACGGTGCCGGTGTTCCATCGCAATTTTTAGATGTAAATAAAATTTGGGATCACATTGCGGTAAGTGATCTGGATTGCATTGAAGGCTGTTGGTCTCTTCTAAAAAAAGAAGGTATTCTTTGTGGTGGCTCCACCGGTGGTGTGATTTCAGCAATAGAGCGCTATAAGAGTAAAATGGACAATTCAACAAATTGTGTTTTCTTATTGAGTGATCGCGGAGAACGTTATTTGGATACAATTTTCAATCCAGAATGGGTAGCCAAACAATTTCCTGAAAGTCATCAAATTAAAAATTCGGCAATTGGATGGTAAGCTCTCCAAATAATCAATCTTCTGTTGGGAATTGTTACAAGCTGGGCATTGTAGGACTGGGACCCAAAGGTCTTTTTGCTTTAGAGCGATTTTTAGCTGAAATAAAGGACAGGGAAATCACTTCTTTTATTGAACTACATATTTATAATCAGAATCCATTTTTTGGTTCGGGAAATGTATATCGAAGCGACCAACCTAATTATTTGATAATGAATTACGCCAATAAAAATATTGACATTTGGTGTAGAGAAAAACCAGATGCAGTAGTAGATGGTGCTTTAAATTTTTCAGATTGGATAGCACAGCGAACAGGAGCTCCTGTTAGTATTAATACCGATAAATTTTCATCGAGGGCATTGGTGGGAACCTATTTAGAGAAAGCTTTTTTACGCCTGCGTGAAAGTTCACCCAAAAATATCTTTTGGCATACCCATATTGCTACGGTTACTAATATTATCAAAGTAGGAAAGCAATTTACAATTGAAACTGATATAGACACAAGTTCTAAAATTTCTAATTTTGACGTTGTATTATTGACTACAGGTCATTTGGGAGCCGGAGCTAAATTTGACGAGAAGGTTACAAAGTCCCATTACATTGATTTTATTTATCCCACCAGGTCAAAATTGCTATCTATTTCAAAATTATCCTCGATCGCCATACAGGGATTCGGATTGACTTGTATAGACGCCATCCTTGAAGTGACTGAAGGCAGGGGAGGTGTTTTTAAAGTAACTTCGGAAAATAACTATGCTTATGAACGTTCTGCAAAAGAACCAACGTGTATTTATCCTTTTTCGCGAACAGGTTTGCCCATGTTTCCCAGAAGTGGAGCTGGAGATGACATAAACTCATTATTTTTCTTTACTAACGAAAATATAGCAGCAACAAAGTCTCCAACAGGAGTATCATTTTTAAAAACCTTGCTGCCTCTCATAAAAAAAGAATGTTATTTTAGGTATTACAGTGTACTTTTCAAAAATCGAAACCGCAAGCTTAAATATCATCATGATTTTCAAAATATTGTGGCTCAGGTAAGGCAATTCCACATCGACTTTACTTCTGAAGAAAAGTTTGATTGGTGTAAAATTATAGATCCATTTTTAAATCAGCAATATATTTCCCATACGGAGATGGTAAATTATATAACCTATTTAATTTCTGAAGCTAAAAAAGGTCCTAAAGAAAGTGCTTTAATGGCAGCTGTAGGAACCTGGCGTACAATTAGTCCCGTGTTTAATAAAATTTATAGTTTTGGTCGTTTGGATGCTGAATCACATAAATTGTTTGATGAGCAATACTTTGGTTTATTCAACCGAATCGCTTACGGACCACCTATTGAGAATATGCAAAAAATATTAGCGCTTGCAAAAGCAGGAATAATCTGCTTTGATATGATTCGAAATCCGCAATTAATTGAATTGAAAGAAACAGGAGAATATCAATTATTCTACCTTCAAAAGCATTCAAAAAAGACTTTAAAGAAAGTACATATTCATACTCTTATTAATGCGAGAATTCCGAGGAGCAGTATTCCATCTAACAATACTTTATATCATAATCTTATAAAAGATGGTTTGTTGCGAATTTTTTGCAATACAAATGGGGGAAATTACATATCGAAAGGCATAGATATAGATTTTAAAGGACGGGGCCGGGATATTAACGGGAATGCACAAGCTGGACTTTCCCTTTACGGCACTCCTACCGAAGGAGTAACTTATGATAATGATACACTTTCCAGAAGGCGAAACAATTTTGCATCACAATGGGCGAAAGATGTTATCCTGAATATACAGAACAAAGCAACTAAAGAAAAAGCAATTGAATAAAAATACAACATATACTAAAGGAAATCCGCAAGGAGGGCTTAGCCCCATAACTTCAAAATGGATGCATTCTATATTTAATGATGAAGCTTTGCTCAATGATCTGTTTGGCAAATACGGTTCTCCCATTAACATTCACCATCTACCTACATTTTCCACTAATATCAAGAAGTATCAATATCTTTTTAATGATTATGGATTGCGTCATCAAATTTTTTATGCGCGCAAAGCTAATAAATGTAAGTCTTTGGTAAAGCAAGCTTTTGCATCGGGTATTGGAGTTGACACCGCAAGTTTCAGGGAGTTGGAACAATCTTTGAATTTAGGTGCCCCTGGCAGAAATCTCGTGTTAACTGCAGCAATTAAAACACAGGACCAATATGAACTTGCCATTAAAAATCAAGTCCCTATAATTTTAGATAATTTAGATGAATGTGAACAGGCCAACGTTTTTGCCAGGAAATTGGGTAAAAAAGCCATCGTAGGGTTTCGGGTAAGTGGTTTTACCGTAGAAGACGAAAAATTATATAGCCGCTTTGGTTTTGATATAACCCAAGTTAGTACGTTTATTTTAGAAAATGTGGGTGAGGGAAAACGTTTTGAACATCTGTGTGTAGATGGTATTCATTTTCATTTAGATGGTTATTCTACGCTGCAGCGTGGTAAAGCTTTGAGTGATTCTATAAGTTTAACTGAGCAGCTAAACGACAAAGGTTTTCAAATAAAATTTATTGATATTGGCGGCGGAATTCTAATGAATTATCTTCAAGATGAGCAGCAATGGAAAGATTTTGATGCACAATTGCGCGAACAAGTTAGTTCGGGTAAGGGAAATCTTACATTTAATAATAATGGGCTGGGATATGAAAAAATTGAGGGAAAGGTGGTGCGAACACTCAAAACATATCCTTATTATAATTCCTTAAACGGTACCGATTTCTTAAAAGCCATTCTAGACTATAAGGATTTAAAATCTGGAAGATCAAATGCAGAGCGTTTAAAGAAACATCAACTTGAAATTCGTATTGAGCCGGGACGTTCTTTACTCAATCAAGTTGGCATGACCGTTGCACGGGTGGCACACCGAAAACAGGATTATAAGGGACAATGGCTTGTGGGACTAGAAATGAATATGAGCCAAATGATGAGTTCCAGTTCAGATTTCTTATTGGACCCTTTTATTATTTATAGAAAAAAAGCAGGAGCTGGTTTGCCGGTTGATGTGTTTTTTACCGGTGCTTATTGTTTGGAGCGGGACTTGTTGCTTAAAAGAAAAATTAGTTTACCACAATTACCGCAGCCTGGAGATTATGTAGCTTTTGTTAATACCGCAGGTTATATGATGCATTTTTTTGAAACCGAAGCACACTTATTTGAACTCTCTAAGAATTTAAGTTTTGATGCTTCAGAAGATTTTTCTTCTGAAGAATTTATAAATGATGAGAATATTTCAGAAAATTAATAGTAACCTTTTAGGAGCAAATTTTATGTTTAATTTCCTTTTCACTTTAAAGCTGAATTAAATCCAAACTAAAAAAGATAAACTTTTTTGCAGCGATTACTATACGAATTTAAAGATTTAGATTAAGTAGATTATCTAATGCTGAATGGAAATATTGCGTTATTAGTATGAATTCGGAAATATTTAATTTTGAGAAAGAGGTAATTATTGAATTTAATTGCACGTAATTATATGAATTAATTTTCCTCAATTTCTTCCTCAGGAATTACAACATCCTCCCAGGTCCATCCATTTTTATGTATATACCCTAATAGTTTGCAACGTCTATTCTGGAATTTTTCTAAATCGATATCTTGCTTACCAATATGATCTTTAGAAAATTCCTCTGGGAGTTTAGTTTTATAATCGAAAGGAGGTGGGGTCTCTGCCGATATGATAAACTTGTCGTCAAGACGGTAATAAAAGTTGTTTAAAGCACCGCGAAGCACCTCCCAATGATAGGCTTTTTCCGATTCATCTATTTTATAAATTTCCTGAATGGTCATAGCTTCGTCTAATACCGCAAGGCTTAGGGAAAGGGAATGCTTCTTATTATTACTGTGAAAATAGTGCAAAATGGGGTAAGCCAGGTGTCTTTCGCCGTGTTTTAATAAAAGGGTTTCAAGGTTGCTAAAACGCCGATAAAGAGGTTCAAAATTAGTACCGTTGTACCCATTTTTTATCATTTCATCGGGTGTAGTACCCATTTTGTTGATGTGAATTGCCAAAGTACGTTTATCAATGACTGCCTGTAGCACCGGTAGGAGATAAGAAATTCCCAAACTGATAAATATAGTGGTGTTTAACCCCATGATGTTAGAAACCATTTTCCAGCCATCGGTACCGGGACTAAAATCACCATTTCCAAGGGAAGTTAGCGTATAGCCTACAAAATAGATATTTCCAATGATGTCTGCAGGTTCTCCAGTATCATTGTTTATAACAGAATTAGTGTCTGCCAGGTAGATAAGACTATACCCCAACCAAATTAAAAAAATCCACATAAAAACCAGGGAGAGCAAAATTATACCGCCGGCAATATTCAATATGGAAGATTTTCCATTGCGTCCCGCTAGACGATAGAAAATTTTCCAAATAAGATCGGCGACAAAGGTAGAAAGCCGGCCCCCGCCATTTATATAAATTACGGTTTTAAAAATATCGATTACCACCCCAATCAAAATAAAAATTCCGATTATAAAAAATATATAATTGAAAGGCGCTGGAATGGAACTAAAAAGCAGATAATTCATAATACAAGTCTTTAGAGAAACAAAATAAAGCCTGAAAAATGTATTTTAATATCTTGATGCACATTCTTTGTAACTCCATAAGGCAAATTGTTTTATAGTAATGTCTTCTAGTATTTATTCCTTTTTCAAGAATAGATAGTCGTTTTTCATTGATAAGAAATTTAGTTAGAATTCCCACAAAAGTCAACGTTACTTTTATCTATTCCAAGACTATAGAATTTTTCAATTTAACTAAAGATTAGCATCTAAAAATTTAAAATCTACTAAATTTAATGAAATTCACTACAAATAAGTTAACCATGAAAAAAGACCAACCAAAAAACTCTGGTAATCAGAAGAAAGATGATATGAGTAAAAACACCACGAAGTTAGAAGGCGCTATGACTACTAACCAGGGTTTGAAAGTAAACGACACCAACAATTCTTTAAAAGCGGGAGAAAGAGGGGCCAGCCTGCTTGAAGATTTTATTTTACGGGAGAAAATAACACATTTTGACCACGAGAGAATCCCGGAAAGAATTGTGCACGCCCGGGGAAGTGGAGCCCACGGTTATTTTGAGTTATACGAAAGTCAGGAAGATATCACCAAAGCGGAAATTTTCACCGATACATCCCGGAAAACACCAGTTTTTGTTAGGTTTTCTACCGTGGCGGGTTCCAAAGGATCGGCAGATCTGGCCCGGGATGTACGTGGTTTTGCTACTAAATTTTACACCGAAGAAGGAATTTTTGATTTAGTAGGTAACAATATGCCCATTTTCTTTATTCAGGATGCCATGAAATTCCCAGATTTAATCCATTCGGTTAAACCTGAACCACATAGGGAAATTCCGCAAGCCGCTTCGGCACACGATACTTTTTACGATTTTGTATCCCACGCCACCGAAACCTTGCACAACCATATCTGGTTAATGAGTGATCGCGCTATTCCCAGAAGTTTTAGAATGATGGAAGGCTTCGGGATTCATACTTTTAGAATGATTAATAAGGAGGGGAAATCTCATTTTGTAAGGTTTCATTGGAAACCTATGTTAGGCGTTAAATCTATTACCTGGGATGAGGCCGTAAAAATACACGGAGCAGATTCAGATTTTCACCGTAGGGATTTATGGAACGCTATAGATGCAGGAATTTATCCTGAATGGGAACTGGGCTTGCAGGTAATTCCTGAAGAAGATGAGCATAAATTTGATTTCGATTTACTGGACGCAACAAAACTAATACCTGAAGAAATGGTGCCGGTTAAAATTATTGGGAAAATGACGCTAAACCGAAACCCAGATAATTTCTTTGCCGAAACCGAACAGGTAGCTTTCCATCCCGGGCATTTGGTACCGGGTATAGATTTTACTAACGACCCATTGTTACAGGGCCGTTTATTTTCTTATACCGATACGCAACTGTCCAGATTGGGAAGTCCGAACTTCCACGAAATCCCGATTAACCGACCTGTAAATGAAACGCATAACAATCAGCGTGATGCCCATATGCGAATGACGGTTAATAAAGGAAAAACAGCTTATTTTCCTAATTCCATTAGTGGCGGGTGTCCGCATTTGGCGAAAATTGCCCAAGGTGGTTTCGATTCTCACGAAGAACGGATAGATGCTAAAAAAGTAAGGGGACGCAGCGAGAGCTTTAGCGATCACTTTTCCCAACCGGCGCTTTTCTACCGAAGTTTGGAAGAATGGGAGAAAGAACACGTAGCAGGCGGTTATGCTTTCGAGATTGGAAAATGTACCTATAAGCACATCAAGGAAAGGATGTTATGGCTTATCGCTCAAATAGATGAGGATTTGGCTGAAAAAGTAGCTAAATCTTTGGGAATGAAAGTTCCAGATGATATTGAGCGGCCAATTAACCAGGCAATTGGCGCAGACGCCGATGTGGAAAAACACCAACCCGGTCCTAAAAAAATGTATTTGGAAAAATCCCCGGCATTAAGTCAAACCCATCTTAAATCAGAAGGTATTCGCAGTAGGCAAATTGCCGTTTTGGTTGCCGATGGTTTTAACGGCGAGCAACTGGAAACCATGAAAAAGAAGCTGGAAGCGGAGGACGCCATGGTAAAGATTGTAGCAAACCACGGCGGAACGGTAAAGTGTGGCAACGATAACGAACTTGAAGTAGATGCGGCCTTACTGACTACTGAAAGTGTGGTTTTCGATGCCATTTATATTCCCGGCGGCAGGAAAAGCATCGATGCTTTAAGCAAAGAAGCCAAAGCGCTAAAATTTATCAATGAAGCTTTTAAACACTGTAAAGCCATTGCAGCCTATAAAGAAGGGGAAGAGTTGCTGGATGCAACTTATGTAAAAGATTTTAAGGACGATAAAGCTATTTTAATCAATGAGGAACCTAAAGCTTTTATAGACGCTATCGCCCAACATAGAAATTGGGATAGAGAGAAAGAAGCAGCTAAGATTCCTGTATAATTTTTGATTTTATAAAAACTTCAGGATTAAATATTTATCAGAATCAAAGCTGATTCTGATAAATATTTTAATTAGATCTGAACTTTCAATTTTCTGAAATTAGTTACAATTAGATAATCAATCCTCCTGAATTTCAGGAAAATGGTTCATCTAAAACAGTAACCTGCTCAATACTTTTAATAGTTGGCTGGCGTAAAATTTTAATTGGTTTCGTATAATTCTCATCCCAAAGAATTAAACTACGTTTAGCGAACTCTTCTAAATGATTAGCCATTGGCCAGATTTGCCATTTTTTATAAAAATAATTGCAATTTCTTACAATAGACTTCATACTGTTTAGTGGAGGTCGGCAAAATGAGTGCTGTTGGTGGTAAACCGTAAAAGGAGTTAGAATAAACCCGATATTTAATTCTCTTGCTTTAAAAGCAAAATCGGTATCCTCTGCACCGTAGCCTTTATAATAATTATCAAAACCACCTATTTTTTTAAAAGTATCATACGTTAAAAAGAAAGTAAGCGACCAAAACATACCGTAATCTTCAATAATCTTTACTTTGTTATGTTCTGGTCTGTGAGGATGGATAATACTTTTAGCATCCAATTCTTCCTGATTAAAATTTTCAACTTCAGAAAAAAGATACTTTGGAAGCCCCATATAAAGTTCATCATCATGAAAGTTAAACTTGAATAATGATTCTATATATGACTCGGACGGAATACAATCTACGTCTAAAAAAGCCAATTTATTAAATTTGGAATTGTAAACCCCAAAATTTCTGGCTTCAGCGATAGGTAAATAGTTTTTGTTCTTAACTTCCAGCAGTTTATGCTTTATCTCAAGTCCAGTTTCCTCCAATTGCGATTTTCTGGAATCCATTTCAATTAAAATAATCTCATCTGGTAACATACTTCCCCTGGCAAGACCGTTTAAGGTATTGATGAGGTGTTTCATCCTTTTATGGAAGATTATTATTAAGGAAATACCTTCAGTTCTCATAACTTTTTATCTTTTCAATAAAATTTGCAACATTAGATTTTTTAAAAAACCATTTCTCTAAATTTTTAGGAGGCTCAAGTTCAAGGAAATGCGTAAAGCAATTTACAATGTTTCCTTCATCAAAGCGAACGCCAAGATTGTTGGCAACCAAAGCTTTACATAGTTCTTCCTGCTCATTATAAGGGCGGTCTTCCGGTACGGCAATGAATTTATTTTTAACGGCTAATATTTCTGATGTTAGGTTGAGTCCGCAACTGCTTAGAATAATATCATTGGCTTTAAGATGCACTTCTATATTTTTTACAAAACCCAGAAATTCAACTGAGGATGAATTCTCCACGTTGCCGTTAATCTCACCTGCTATAGTAATTCGACAATCGGGAACTTTTTTTACTATTTCATCAATTAGATGCCGATTAATCTTAGTGCCACCGGTTCCAGTTAAGATTAGGATTTTTTTATCTTTTAAAGTTGGTTTTTCTTCTACAAGGCAATAGTTGCCGGTATATTTATATTTAGAGTGGAAGCCTAGAAAAAAGGTTTTAGTCTTTAATTCCTGTGGTACTGCCATAGTCATTTCCGAAGGAAGAAACACATATAAGAATTCAGCCGCTTGAAAAGCAATTTGGTGGGGCAAATCGCTTCTGTTTCCGGGTAAAAGATGGTATGCATATGGTATTGAAGAGATCCTGAAAACTATTGCGGTTTCTACACTAACGTCAATAAACGCCAGGTTGATATTGTGTTCAACTATAATATCTAGAATTTGCTTTGTTCTAAGCGTAATTTTATTATTCCCTTTAGGAAGATAATGGGCATAAAAGGGCAGGTTTTGTAATGCCGGTTTATATTCTTCAACCGTAGTATCTTCATCATTAATTTTAATTATCGGAATGTTTTCAGCATCAGTCTCTTTTGAGGTAATTATGATGGAATCTCCGTAAATGTTTTCACAGAACAGTTTAGCCGTATTTAGATGGCCGCTACCGTGCGAATGTGCATAATAGGCTACCATTAAATAACTTTCTTTAAATAATTTTTGTTGAAACTTTTATATAGCGCTTCGTATTTATCTACCATAATTTTGTGGTCACAAAACTCTTCTGCTCTTTTTCTACAATTCCTTCGGTTTACAGAATTTACTTTTTTCAGCGCGTGCTTAAAAGTTTCAGGATCATCTAAATTGAACAGGCATCCGGATTTTTCATTAATAATTTCTGGCGCCGCCCCTAAATTATTGGCAATAACGGGTACTCCCGAGGCTAATGCTTCGGCTATTACCAATCCAAAAGGTTCATCCCAAACACTGGAAAAAATGAATGCTTTTGAGGTTCCTATTAATTTATTTAATTCCTTTTGTTTTAAGTGGCCTACATATTCAAAAATTTCAAGTGAAAGCAATGGTTCAATTTTCTCTTTAAAGTAGGATGGTTCTGAAATTGGCCCGGCTATTTTTAGATTAATTTTTTCCTGTACGCAAAGCTGCAATAATTTATCCAGGCCTTTTTCTTTGCAAATCCTACCGCTCCAGGAATAATAATTTTTAGTGTTACTAAAATTATACTGCCAATTTGACAAATCGATACCGTTATAAATGGTAGTTACCTCTGGTAAGGATTTTTCATACAATTTGCTTGTAAAATCACTAACGCCAATGAAAGTTTGATTAATTTTTTTGGAAATGGCTTCAAGCCCTACATTTATAAAAGAAAAAACCGGCGTATGAAAGGTGGTTACAAAAGGCTGGGGACAGATGTTCCCCATAAGGATAGCTTGAAAATGCATGGAATGGTTTTGCACTACATCAAAATCCCTTAATAGAAATTCGTTTAAAGACTTCGATACTGAAATTATATTCTCAAGTTCTGAATTTGAACTTCCTGAAGAAAGATCTTTTTCGTAATAAACCATTTTTCCGGGTAGTTCTGAGCCTTGCAAACATAGAGATACTACATCGTGTCCTCTTTCTACGAGTTCTTGCACAATCAATGCCGTTATCATTTCAAGACCGCCCTGAAAAGGTTCTTTAATGGGAAAAGCATCGTGACATATAAAACCGATTTTCATTTTGTTTGAATTTTAGAGAGATTAATTTTAGACCAGAAGATCTCCCGGGTTATATGGAATTTTGAATAAGTGATTTGAAACCCTAATAGAAATAGCAGTAGAGCGATGATATAGTAGCTCAATAGGAAACTAAGGATTCCAACCAAAAAAAGTGAAATTGGAAAAACATTTAATCTATGTTCGTTTTTTGTAATCTTAGATAGAAATTTATTAGTTCGCAAAAATGGTTTCTTACTGGATATGACGTAGCTCATCCAATAAAAGGCCCCGATTTCTATTGAGCTGAGATGAATAAGAAAACCACTCCAAATTTTTGAGAAGTTCCTGGCGGCAATTTTTCTTAGTATGCAAAGCTGAAAAAAACAATGCATGAAAATTCCGCCAAAACCCAGATAATAAATAAGAACTACATTTTTTTGATTAGTGAAAAGTAAGGGTAATGCTAAAATTAAAATGATAAAAATTAAACCGAGCAAATTGAGCCAGGCCGTTAAAAGAGTACTTAGGTGAAATTTATTTTTTAAAGAGATGCCATTCGACTTCCAAACCTTTATTAAAACCTGAAAATTACCAAAAACCCATCTTTTGAATTGCGTTTCATAGTCTATGGTTTCTGTAGGCATTGTTCCTTTACCAATATTGCAATTACAAAATCCTGTTTTTAGCTTACGTTTAATCAAATCTACTCCCAAACTCGCATCTTCCGTGATAGAATCTGTAGGCCATTTTAAGCCACCTTTAAACACCTTTCTTTTGATTAGCGTCAAAGTTCCGGTGGGTAGTGCCAATAAAGAACTTTTGCTGCTTGAAAGATAACAATCAAAATAATGCTTATAATTAATCTCAAGTCCGCTGGTTTCAGGAGAGATATTTCTATAAGCTTGTGGAAATTGGAGGATATCCAAATTTAACTTCTGAATGGTGCCAAGTGCAATTTCAAGTGCTTCAGGGTCTAAAGTATAATCAGAATCAAGTGTGAAAATATATTCAGCGTTGGGACAGGTTAGGTCTAGAGCATAATTTAAAGCTCCTGCTTTATACCCTTTTAATTTTTTAAGATGTATAAACTTAAATTTCTCGCCTAATTCACGAAGTTTACTCTCTATTGGTTTCCATAATTTGGGATCTTCAGTATTATTGGAAATTACCAGTAATTCAAAATTTTCATAGTTCAATTCAACGACACTTTGTATGGTTTGAAGAACTAGTCCAGGAGGTTCATTGCAAATAGGTAAATGAATACTCACTTTAGGTTTACCATTTACAGTGGTAGTGAACGCAGTATTGCGGGAATGTCTTAAAAAATACAAACGCATCAATCCCAAGCCTATAATAGCCAATAAAACAAATAAAATACTCCCCAACAAAGTTTGTTCGTAAAGTTCTAAAAGGCTTAATAACTGATATAATGTTTGGATTTGGGACATATATAAAGTTTATAAAAAGCTTTTAAGTGTTTATTGAAAAAGACTGATTTACCGGGAAGCTACATCCTCTAATATATAGCTATCTACTTTTTTGTCATCATAGGCAGTATGCAACACGGATATATCACCGGTAGTTTCAAATATCACAGCTCGAATCTCTTTTAGTTCTATTACGTTTGCTTCTCTTAATTTCCCTTTTAAATCAGATTCGGTAACCCTGGCCTTTTTTAAATTTTCATATAGAACTTCCTTACCGTCCATAAGTAATAATGGGGTATTGTCTATAAGATTTTGAAAAGCTTTGTATTTTCTAAAGTAGGCAGCAATTAATTGTAAGGCATAAATAAAGAATAATCCAGTTACCCCTTGAATTAAGCTTACAGATTTAGACAAAATGGTACTTGCGATAATCGATCCTACCGCAACGGTCATGGCAAAATCAAAACTGGACATCTTTGAAAAACTACGTTTTCCAAATAAACGTGTAAAGAGAATTATCGAAATATAAATTCCAATACTAGACAATAAGATTGCTAAAAGTGAACTTGCAGAAGCATCAAACCAATTTTCCATCATTCAGATTAATTTTAGTAATTAGCAAATATGCGAGATAAGAAGTTTCTTTATTGATTGTATCAACTAACCTTTTAACTCATTTGAAGAATAGTAAAATTAATTTTTATTCTGCTAAGGATTATTTATCTAAATTGTTTGATTGGTTAAAAAATGTATAAATTTAAGGAGATATTCATGGGTGTAGGACCAAAGAGATTATGGAGATTATTTTTAATTTTGGTGATCCAGATAGTTACTATAGATGTTCTAAACAAATAGTGAGTTGTTAACGAACCAGGAATTTTCTTAAATCTATGTATTTAGATAAATGCTTAGTACCTAATAGTGAAGTAACCGTGTTATTTTAAATTGTTTAAAAAATAAAACCACATTTTTGAGATGATCCAACCAAATAAATTTCCTGAACAAGATCAATCGCAACCCGGAAAACAATCTAAAATGCATCCTGAACCCGAGATTATTAAGAAAGGGTATAAGGGTAGTAGCAAATTGGAGGGGAAAATAGCCTTAATTACTGGGGGAGATAGTGGCATAGGACGAAGTGTTGCAGTACATTTTGCACGAGAAGGTGCGCAAATAGCCATTGTCTATTTAGAAGAAAATGAAGATGCAGAGGTTACCAAAAAAATGGTTGAGAAGGAGGGAAGCAATTGCCTTATTTTAAGGGGGGATCTCAAGAAGAAAAGTTTTTGCAGCGCTTTAATAAAAAAATGCATATCAGTTTATAAAAAGCTTGACATTTTAGTAAATAACGCCGCTGTTCAATTTCCGAAAGATGAGGTAGATAATGTAGATTTCGATCAAATCGAAGAAACTTTTAAAAATAATATTTTTCCCTATTTCTATTTGACAAAAGAGGTTTTACATTATTTAAAACCAGGAAGTACTATAATTAATACCGCCTCGGTAACAGCTTACCGTGGGAGCGAACACTTGTTAGATTACTCTAGTACCAAGGGCGCTATAGTTAGCTTCACTCGATCTCTATCTAAAATGCTAATTGATAAAAAGATTAGGGTGAACGGTGTTGCCCCTGGGCCTATATGGACTCCTTTAATTCCTTCTACTTTTAATGATGTAAAGAATTTTGGTAAAGATACACCTATGGGACGTGCAGGCCAACCTAGTGAAGTAGCTCCCGCATATGTTTTTCTGGCCAGTGAAGACAGTAGTTATATTACTGGACAATTCATCCACGTAAATGGAGGAGAGCAGATTGGCTCCTGAATTTTGATTAGTCTATATTTGATCAAAAAGCTCAACAGATTAGAAAAATAAAACTTTTAATTACATTATAATATAGTATGTAAATAAGGATACATTAATAGCATTTTACCTTATTACAGGTCGATTCTAAAAATATTTTATATGGAAATATTTAAAAACAAGGCGAATATCCTATGGGATTTTGACGGTGTGATAATAGACTCTATGAGTATTAGAGGTGAAGGTTTTAAAGAAGTATTGTCTCATTATCCAAACTCGACTGTAGAAGAATTATTAGAATACCATAATAAAAATGGCGGACTTTCTCGATATGTTAAATTCCGATATTTTATAAAAGAAATTTTAGGTGAAAGTGTGAATGAAGAGATGATTCAGGATTTCGCAGCATCCTATTCCAAAATAATGAGAACGAAACTAACCTCAAAACGACTTCTTAACGTTAACGTATTAGATTTCATAAAATCGAACCAGAAAAAGTTTAAGATGCACATTGTTTCTGGCTCCGATGGAAAGGAACTACGTTTTTTATGTAAGAAACTTGAAATAAGGGAATATTTTAAATCCATTGAAGGTTCACCTACGCCTAAAACCAAATTAGTTTCAGAACTTATAACTCAATATAATTATGCTAGTGATGAAACGTGTTTGATAGGTGACTCCATAAACGATTATGATGCAGCAAAAGAAAATCAAATTGATTTCTACGCTTACAACAATGAAGAACTCAGATTAAAGTGTCATACTTATATTGACGAGTTTACTACTGAAAAATCATTTTAAAAGCTCCTAAATACTGTGTAGTGATTAATGTTGCTATCATTCTATCTAAACAATTATTTAAAAGATAGAGGGACAGTGTGTAAGTGAAAAAAAATGATTTTAGGGGTCTGTAAATTACACTCTCTTAAATAATCGGAAATTTTATCGAAACCCAAGTGTAAGGCTGGTTTTAACCGCATCAGGTTCATTAAAAGTTGCCCTTTGTGTCAATTTATTTTAAAGGTTTTTTATTAGACTATTGTTCTTCAGCTGCAATTTCCTCCATACTTCGTCCAGAAACGACACTTTTATTCTCTGTGCTTACAGGATTTCTACGGGCATCAGCCTTATCATCATCTTTTTTAATCAATAACCAGTTTCCTTTCATTTGTCCAGATTTCATTTTTATAAGACTATAACCTCCATAGATTTTTTCACCCTCCAAATAAATATCTATAGCACCTTTTTCATAAGCCGCTTTTAAATCTACAGCTTCGTTATCTTTATTTTTATTCATGCTTCTAAAAGTTCCTTTATCCCATATCATGACGGTTCCGCCACCGTATTGTTTTTTTGGGATAACGCCTTCAAAATTGGCATATTCCTTTGGATGATCTTCTGTTGGTATAGCCATCCTTTTAATTTCTGGATTGGTGCTTGGGCCTTTTGGAATAGACCAGGATTTTAATGTATTATCAATTTCTAATCTAAAATCATAATGTAAATTAGTAGCATCGTGTTTTTGAATAACAAACAACGGTTTCCGGGATTTGTTTTTGGATTGACTCCCTTTTGGTTCCCCGGTAACCTTAAAATCTCGTTTCTTGTTATAATCTTGAAGTGACATTAGATAAAGATTAAAGGGTTTTGTGTAATAATGGCTGTTTTCGCGGTGGTAGTAGCATTTTTAGATATTATCTCGATTTGATATTATCAATTAAAATATAAATTTCGATCCAGTGAAAACCAAGCATTATAAAAATTGAGAATATTATATGAGCTATAATTAATTGAAGATAAAATTCTTTTAAATGAACTTTTGGCGGGTTTTCTGTGATACTGAACATAATACGCCATCCAATACTCCCTACAACGCCTGCTGCAATACCAAAAATCAGCGCCGATAAAATATTTATATTAATAATTTCTACTACATATAAAAGAAGAAAAATAGCGGTGAAAAATAACCCAATAAGAAAATGAAAGATCCATCCTAATACGTTGTTTTTTGAGGGATCAAAATCCAAGCTTTTAGCTCCATAGATAAGCTCATTAAGTAATTCTGGTTCGTGGAACTTTTCTTTCCTTGCCGTACCTGCTAAATAGCTAAACGCAGTCATCGCTGTAGTGGCTGCTACAGAGACTAAAAGAATGTAAATACAGTATATGGCCATTAGTAGTTTTTTAAGAAAAGAAAATAGGGAAGCTCCATTTACTTCCCTATTTAGAAAAATTTAGCTTTCTTTTCTAAAAGAAATTTTAGCATTTACAGCAAAGTTTTTAATTTCACTTCCTTCCACATTCGCATGCATCTCTTTAACATACACAGACTCAATGTTTTTTACACTTTTTGAAGCTTCTTTCAATGCATTACGTACTGCATCATCAAAACTTTCATTAGAAGTAGCGATTACTTCAATAATTTTTACAATACTCATAATATTAAATTTTATTGGTTAATTCTTAAAACTAACAAAGAACAATATAAAGAGCTAATATTTAACTTATTATAACAGGTTGAGTAGATCTATTAAGGAATTATTAAAAAACGAGCGATGTTTTCAAATAACAGCTAAACAGCTTAAGGTAAATTAAATTGGTGGTAAGCAAACCTCGTTTGCTTTTCAAGGATAGGTTTTCTCAGCCCAAGCCTAATATGCTTTTTGAAACATTTGAACAAAAGTCACTTATTTTATAAGGGCTTTTGAAATATTAGACTAAGCAAGTTATTGCATTCTCTCGGACTTCTGCTATAGTATATTCAAATTAGAGCACTAGATGGAATTTGTTATTATTTATTGCAAAAATTATAAGTCTGCTTTAAGATTCTATCTATGTTTATCATAACTTTAGAAATTGCGTAAATTAATAACTATCAGAAGAATGGAGTTTTTTATATCATTCTTGATAACAAATAGCTTAACTTTAGTGGTTTTTGATAATAAATGATTGTTTTATATTGATTTAAATTTTAATTATGGATACATTTGAAAAAGTACAACAAGTATTAGGAGATCAAGCAGAATATTTTCTGGGTCATGAATCAAAGAAAATCCCAAAAGGTAAACTTGCTGCTCCCAGTTCTTGTGTTATTGATAATTTTACAAATTCAGATAGGAGTACTCGCGTTCTTAAGAGTATTTCTGAATTATATAATCACGGTAGATTAAAAAATACCGGCTATTTGAATATTCTACCAATTGATCAGGGCATTGAACATTCGGCGGCTTTTTCCTTTTATAAAAACATCGATTATTTTGATCCTGAAAACATAATTAAACTTGCTATAGAGGCTGGGTGTAATGCTGTGGCCAGTACTAAAGGAGTGTTGGCAATGCATTCCAGGAAGTATGCTCATAAAATTCCTTTTGTAGTAAAACTAAATCATAATGAGTTACTCACTTATCCCAATACCTACGATCAAATTAAATTTAGTTCTGTTATCGAAGCCTGGAATATGGGAGCAACTGCTGTTGGGGCTACGATTTATTTTGGATCGGAAGAGAGTGATCGTCAAATACAAGAAATAGCTTTGGCTTTTGAAAAGGCACACGAGTTAGGAATGGCTACTATTTTATGGTGTTATACTCGAAATAATAAGTTTAACCAAAACGGTACAGATTATCATACAGCTGCAGATCTTACCGGCCAGGCCAACCATATTGGAGTAACGATAAAAGCTGACATCATAAAACAAAAATTACCTACGCTAAATTATGGTTTTCGAGATCTCGATTTAGGAAAATATGATGAGGAGATGTACCAGAAATTAGGTACAGATCATCCTATAGATTTATGCAGGTGGCAGGTGGCAAACTGTTATATGGGGAAAATAGGTTTAATCAATTCCGGAGGAGCTTCCCAGGGAGATTCTGACATTAAGGAGGCAGTTAAAGCAGCTGTTATTAACAAGCGAGCAGGTGGTTCAGGTTTGATTATGGGTAGAAAAGCCTTTCAAAAACCTTTAAAGGAAGGGATAGAAATTTTAAATACGGTGCAGAATGTCTTTCTGGATGGCCGAATAACTGTAGCATAATTCCTAAATTCTTATTTGTGCAATTTTACTTAAGGGAGAAGAAAAGTTTATATTGAATGTTTTAAAAAATATCAGAATTATTAAAATTTAGTTGTTTAAAGTCATTATTCAACAAAAGGTGTATCTATATTTGTCTTGAAAAATTTAAACCATAACTATCCTGATTCATTAATGAAAATGACAATTTTAAGAAATTTTTCCTTGTAGGGTTGAAATTTTTGGGGACTTAAAATTTAAAGTTTTCTTGTGGATGGGATAGTTTTCTAAAAGGTTGGGCAAAAGGAGCAAGATTCTAACTAACCAATCAAGCCTTTTTTAACTTTCTAAACCGACACAATTGCTGTCGGTTTTTTCTTATCCTACACTTTAGGTGGAAATCCATTAACTGATTATTAATCAAAATATTAAAAAAGTATTAAATAAATTTATAGCGTTATTTTTAAGTTGAAAAAAGCAAAACTAAAACGAACATTTCCAATAATTTAGTAAAACATACAACCAACCAAAAAAAGAAACTTATGAATTCTAAAAATTTCCAGAGATAATTTCTACATGTTATTGAGTGGAATTAAAAATATCAAGATATATCTCTCTGCTTAGGCAAACAATACTGTTTAACTCTAGTATTAGTATAAGGTAAAAAACATTTATGCAGTCCTAAGCGTTATGTCTTACACTCTCCATAAAATAAATTCTTCATAAGAAAGAGGCTTATTGTTTTCGCCTGTAATTAAGGGTAACGATAAGCACTATTGAGGTAGTTGTATCTTTTAAATGTTTAATAATTAAAGTTCGTTATTATGAAAGCATCAGACGTAGCAAATTGCTTAAAAAGGTTTAAAAAGAAATATCGTTTTCGTACCAGTGAAAAAGAGCTTCTTGGGAAAATTAAAGATTGTGAAGTGCATAGTATTTCTTATACGGTAGATGGTGGTTTTGATTTAGATACCGGAGAGTTTCATCCTGAAGAAAGAGATACCTGTTATAAGGTAAGAATTAGGTACAAGAGTTTTCCCAGTGGGGAAGTGAAGATGCTTTGTTTAATTGGAGTAAAGAATTATCAGAAAAACGTTTCATACTAATATTTTTTGTAAAAATTTCGAAAATTCATTTACTATGAGAACCACAGCACCAAATTTAAAACTTGAACTATTAAAGGAACTCTATTCCTTAAATTGTGGCGACCAGGCTTTTTATAAAAATGCTTCAAGTTTTGCAAAACGCATCCTATTTCAGAGTTTTTTTAAAAGATTAAGCCGGCAAAAACAATCGTTTTGTACTGCCCTGGAAATTTTGATATTAGACGAAAAAACTGAAGATGAATCACGTGATTTTTTTAATCGTTCTCAAAAATCGAGTAAAAACTGCGATTCATTGAATTGCTTTCATTACTATGATTTTAAATGGAATAAAAATAAGATAATTAAAGAGTGTTTTAAGAAGGAATCTAAGGCGTTAGAAAGATATAATAGAGCTTTAAAACAGTTTGAAGATGAGGAAATTAGCTATTTGTTAGAACTTCACCAAACACAAATACAGCGGATAATTAGAGAGATGAAAGTTATGGGAGTGAATCGTTTCTTAGTTTAAGAGCTTTATAAGCATTGGGTTTTAAAGAATTTGCGAATTTTAGATCGTTTAATTTGTCATAATAGTTATTACAAGGTTTACTAAATTTTTAAAAAACAGTCTTTTATCTGGAACTAAAAGGAAGATGGTAAAGTTCAACAAGAATAATATTTTCTTTTAGTTAAATCTTTCAAATTCCAAAAGGATAAGTTTCCGGAGTAAGCTTTCCATTGGGCTGGATGTTAAGTGGATGTAATGCTTTGGTTTTGTCTATGTACAAAAAAGCATCATACCGACTGGAAACCTCCGACGGAACATAGTTTCCTTTCTCCCGCTGGGGATGATAAACAACACCAATGGCACGATGTCCCTGCCTATAAGAAAAAGCTTTTTTCAATTCTTTATCCTCGTTAAAAACAATAAGTTTATCGCGGGGAGAAATTTTATGTAGCTTATGCTCCAAACTACCTTCAACTCCTTTAGGTACTTTCATTTTTTGCATAGGGGCTTCCCAACTGGATCCTGCTATTACCGAACCTTCATAAGAACCAAAACCTACTAATACTACATCTTCACTTTTATGTTGTTCCCGCACAAGTTGTCCTACGTTTACCAGACCAGAGGCTGTCATATCTGTGGCACGTGCGTCACCAATGTGGGTGTTATGCTCCCATACAATCACTTTTGCATTTGGACGATGATAATCCATAAGGGTATTAAGTGTTTGTACCATATGACGGTCCCGTACATTCCAGGAATCTTCACCAAAACCTACCATGGCTTTATAATACTTCTCAGCATTTACCATCACCAGAGCGTTTATTTCAGCATTTAAATCTGCTTCCTGTTCAGTATCGTAAGTGTGAGCTTTTTTACGTACCTTCTTTAATAAATTAATCACCTCTTTTTTACAGCCTTCGGGAGAGTTTCGAAAAATTCTGTGGTAAGCTTCATTTTCTATATAGGGCTCAAAACAATGAAAAGCCTCCCTGGCAAGCTTTGCAGTTTCAGGATCTTCTTTCTGTAGATACTTCACCATGATATCTAAAGAATCCCATAGACTATAGACATCCAGGCCGTAAAAACCTATTTTTTGATCATCAGTTAAACGTTCATTGTGCTTTTTTAGCCATTGGGTAAAAGCGGCTGTCTCCCAATTGGCCCACATCCAGGTCGGCCAGCGTTTAAATTTGCTTAGTACCTTTTGAATACTATCGTTAGAATTATCAATATTTTTGACCCATCTATTGATATGGTAACAATCTGGCCAATCTCCTTCTACGGCAATAAAAGAAAAACCTTTTTCTTCAATAAGACGTTTGGATATTTTTGCTCTCCAGGTGTAATATTCATGAGTTCCATGGCTAGCTTCTCCTAAAAGTACATAGTTGGAGTCTCCAATACGATCTATTAAAGGATCCAGATCTTCGGAAGATTGAAGCGGATGAAAATATTTTTCCATATTTATTTTTTTATTTTCTAAAGTTTATCTGGGATGCTTTTCTCATTCAAATAGCCTATACAAATTATATCAAATTTAATTTACTATTTAATTTTAGGAATAGCAAAATTCTTAATTATGACATATTATTGGTAAGTTTTATACCAAAAAAATAAACCCACTTAAGATCTTTAATTTAGCTAAATATCTTAATTGTCACTATATTTCTAAGCTACCTTATTAAAAACATAGAAGCAATTGAAATTTTAAAAAACTAAGCAATTGTGTTAGAAAAAGTAGCAAATTTGTTATTTGTTTAAATTTTAATCTTGGTGAGTTTATTATTTCCTAAATCTTAATTATGTTAATTTTTGAAGCTATTTCGCTTCTTTTTTATTATAATATGCGGTACTTGGATTTAGGATTTAAATCTTAGCGATTCGGGTGTTTTCCCCCCTATTTTTCTGCGATCCAACTTTTAAAATTTTATAAGATTAAGAATTTTTATAATTAGAATACAGGACTATTTTATACAAACACGGGAATAACAATCATCGTTTAAATATTTGAAGATGTCTGGAAAAAATTTATTTAGTTGGATTTTTGCTGGTCTAGGGTTGGGCATAATTTTATTTTTTCTAATAATTTTACACTCCTCATTTTCGGGGAATGGAGATTCTGAGCAAACCCTGCAGGCCCTTAAACATTATCAAATTAGCATATGGTGTGGTTGGCTTTTATTAACAGGTGCAAGTACTTATCTTAGGTGGACAAAAGGTATACACACCTTATTCATTATCACTTACACTAGTGCTTTTATCGCTTTTCTTTTCTTCGGATATTACTTGAATTTAGGTGTAGAAAGAAACCTTTGGGATATTCCTAATGTATATGACAAAAAGCTATTCTTTGTCATACTTAAAAACATTCTTTTAATCTGCGGAATGACAGCTTTCGTGCACGCCGCTATCTGGTGGTTTTCTAAGCGATGGCATAGGCGTTAACTATAAAGTAAGTTTTTTGCCGTTTTAATTGTCGGGCTTAATTATACAGCTTGATCAAATCCTATTATTTTTGAATTCGAAATTAAAGTCACCGTTTATTTCAAAATTTGGAGAAAAACCTAATTTAGTTTTTGCTTGAAAGAACATTCTTAAAGAAAAATAATAACGCAAGAGGAACTATTCGGTCTGGACAAATACCTTTTATCGTCAGAAGTTAATGCCCTGGAAGAAAATAACTTCTGCTTTAAGTTATTTTTTAAGACCGAATAGTATTATAAATAAGTCTGGATAAAGTAAGCAATTTTTCAGGTTTAAAAGCGGCTTTATCCGCAGTACCTTTAACGCTTTTAGTGTTTTATAATGTTATTTTTCATATTTTTTCTGAATTCGTTGTTGCTTTTCTGTAAAGTTGGTCTTTCGAAACTGTAAGGGGGACACGCCATAAGCTTCCCTAAAAATTTTAGAAAAATAACTTTTACTATTTAAGCCTATAATTTCAACGATTTCTCCCATTTGCTTGTCAGTATTAAGCAGTAAATAGGAGGCAAGGTCTAAACGTTCCTGTTTTACATAGCCATTAACGCTTTTGCCATAAACTTTTTGAAAACCATCTTGCAACTTATTGGCGTTTAGACCAACTTGTTTTGAAATATCTTCTATAGTTCCTAAATCACCAAGATTATTTTTAATTACCAAAGTCGCTTCGTCGATAAGTTTTACTTCTATACGGGATAACAAACCCTTGGTGCCATCACCATCTTTTTTTAAACTATCCTGGTAGTGTAAAATTTCTTCGCCCAACATATTGTAGGCGATTCCTTCCAAAAATATCCTTCTTGCAAAATCACCATCTCCCAGATCTAAAATCTTATTAAATAGATGAGCAATTACCAGGCTGTAATATCCTTTAAAATAAAAACTCTTCACCGCTTTTACATCGTTAAAAAGATCGGATAGCGTTTTTTCTAAAGTTTTTAATTCACATTTTAATTGTTCCCTAAAATCAAATCTAGTGACCTCTAAACTATTAATGGCCGTCTTATTATTTCCTTTAAAATAAAGTATGTGCCCGTTATTTCCCGAACTGGCCACAATAGCATTTTGGTACTGCTTTATTTTATGTAATTCTTCTTCATTTTCGAAGCGATGATGAAATTCCCCTTCTAAACCGTATAAAAATTTTAAAGGATGCACGTCATTTACAATAAATCGTATTTCGAGATCCTCTTTAAAAGTACAGTCATAACGTATAAGTCCCAAGCCATTTTGAAAATCTATAGCTTTAATAGTCCCTTCGCCCCATTCTGGGGGAATTTCAAGGGTGAATTCGCTGCATTCCTGTATCAACTTAGTGTTAAGAGAATCAGAGATATCCATGATGACTTTGTCTAACGGAATAGAATTACTTTGTATAATGTTCATTATTATGTTTTTTGGCAGGTTTTTTATAAGGTACAGGTTTTTATGGACAAAAACTTGATTTTTAATGTCTTATTCTAAGAGCTAAAATTGCTATTAGGCTAAATAACCATACTTATTTTTAATTAATTGAATATTAATAGATCGTTATAAGGATATTTGGGTTATTTTTTTTATGGACTTTCTAAGTTTGGAGGGTGTTGTGTGATATTCCTCTTTAAAAATCTTGGAAAAATAGCTCTTACTGTTAAGCCCAATTTTATAAACAATTTCAGAAATACTATAGTCGGTACTCATTAAGAGGTTTTTAGCTATATCCAGTCTTGTTTTTTTGACGTATTGATTTACAGAAAGACCATATAAATGCTGAAAACCGTCTTGCAGCTTATTTACATTTAAACCAACTGTTTTCGCCAATTCATTAATAGTTCCGAGGTCAGCAATTCCGTTATTAATAATTTGAATAGCCTTTTTAATCAATTCAACTTCAGATTTTCTCAGAAGAGACTTTTCATCTTGTTTCTTAATATCGTCCTGATATTCTATAATTTGCTGTGACAATATTTGATATGCTATACTTTCAAAGAAGATTTTTCTTAAAAAACATTCCTCAACAAAAGTGGTCATCTCTACAAAGGAATCTGCCAATTGCAGACTATATTGACCCTCATGATAAAATTGATGTTTTGCATCCACATCTAAAAACAGTTTTTCCAGGCCGTTATGAAGGCTTTCCAATTCACAACCGAGGTTTTCTCTAATTTTTTTTCGTATAATTTCCAAACTGAATATACAAACCCTTCTATTGGCTTTGAACCATAAAATATGGCCATTATGGTTAGCACTTGCTACAATTGCACGTTGATATTGTTGTATTTTATGTTTTTTGCGATGATTCTGAAAGCTATGTTCAAAGAACCTTCTGTACAGTATAAAAATTTGAGAAGGTGAATTGTATTCTTACTAAATTCAATTTCCAAATCTTCCCTAAAAATACAATCGTATTGTAAAATGCTTAATCCATTATTAAAATTAATCCCTTTAATTATACCCTTGCCAAAATTAGGTGGTATGTTGATACTATATTCTTCACAATGCTCAATGCAATATGTTCCAAAGGCTATTGCGAGTTCTCTAACCACTTTATGTAGGGGAGAGAATTTATTTTTATGGATTTCACACTTGTTTAATTTTTAAAGAATCGAAATTAATTTATTTTAAGAGGAAGCCAGTGTCTTATGGCTTTTTGAAAGTGATTCTATTAAAATTTGTGGGGTTAACGACTTTTTTCTTGCCTTAAACAAAAAATAATGATGGCTATTTAAAATTTCAAGCATTGATGATCGATACAAAATATAACCGAATAGCACGTTTCTTTTTATAACAAAGTCATTGAACGATTTCATAACTACCTTCTTTGCTATTTGAATCTTCAGGCAAAAGAGTTCGTTGTAGAAACTATGATTATCCGTTAATTACAATTTAGTCCATTCTCTTTTTTTCTGCAGCCGCAAGGATCTTGCTTCATTACGGGACAGGAGTAAATTTCAACTTAACTACTAAGTTTGAAAATTAACTTAAAGAGCTCGTAAATGTTAAGTTATAGACCTTTTGATTTATTAATTTCAAAAAGCTGTTAGAAAACAATAAATAAAGCTGAAGTTTAAAAAAGTAGTTAACCATATAAAGTACGGTAAACCTGGAATTCAGATTGTTCTTAAGTTTTTCTACACTATAATTAACTAATCGATTATTAGAGGGAATTAAGATTTTGCGGAGTAATTAAAAATTTTTAGTCTAGTTTCTCTCAATATTTTAATAAATCTTGCTTGTGCTGTGGTTTAATGAGATAGCTGAAAATATGAGTACTGTTCTATTGGAAAAGTTAAGTCGCAAGGTAGTTTAAATAAAGTGTATTAACCTGTTAAAGTACGTTAATCAAACGGTATGATAAAATGAATTTTTATAATTTTTAAAACATTTAAAAACCAACTACTTGTGGAAAATTTTTACCAAAAAGAACCTGATGAAGTAACCGAAAAATTCGGGGTAAATCCTGAAAAAGGCTGGAGCAAGAATGAGGCTAAAAAAGCGCTGGAAGAACACGGTCGCAACAAATTAGAGGAACACGAAGGTAAAAGCATTTGGGAAATCATTTTGGCGCAAATCAATAATCCCGTAGTTTACCTGTTGATTGTAGCTACGGTTTTAGCTTTTGTAATGGGAGATTTGGCCGAAGGGATTGCCATTACCGTCGTGCTTTTAGTCAACACCATTATTGGTTTCTGGATGGAGTATCAAGCGCAGCAATCTATGCAGGCCATTAAAGAAATAGACAAAGTAAAAGCTAATGTACTTCGGGACGGGAAAGAAGAAAAAATTGATGCCGAAGAAGTAGTTCCCGGCGATATTTTAATTGTTAATGCAGGCGATTTAATCGCCGCCGATGCTCGTGTGATCGAAGCCACCGAATTTAAAGTAGATGAAGCCGCGCTAACAGGCGAATCGGTTCCGGTAGATAAAAAACCTGAAACTATACAAGAAGAAAAACAAGTAGCCGACCGCAAAAATATGGTCTACAAAGGGACACCGGTTACCGGCGGAAAAGGAAAAGCCATTGCCGTTGCTACGGGCATGAATACTGAAATGGGCAGTATTTCGGCTATGGTGCAAGATCAGAAAGCCAGCCAAACGCCTTTAGATAAAAAACTGAACAAACTCACCAAAGTACTTATTTACGTAATTCTTGGGCTGGCAGCAGCGTTTTTTGCTTTTGGTTATTTGGCGGGAAAAGATGTGTATTTATTGGTACAAACCGCTATTGCCTGGGCAATTGCTGCCATTCCCGAAGGTTTACCCATTGTTGCCAGTATTGCGCTGGCACGCGGAATGCTTCGGCTTTCCAAACAAAATGTACTTATAAAACGCTTGAGTGCCGTGGAAACCCTGGGCGAAACCACCGTTATTTTTACCGATAAAACCGGCACGCTTACTCAAAACGAACTTACCGTTAAAGGGTTTGCCATTCCGGGAGATACATACTGGAAAGTAAATTGGGAAGACGACCAACCAAAACTTCCCGATGCCGAGGATGCAGAAAATCAGGATAATTTTCAAGCTTTATTCAAAATAAGCGTTCTCGCCAACGATGCTTCCTTGCAAGAAGATGACAATGGTGCCAAGGGCGATCCGTTGGAAATTGCTTTACTGAATTTTACCAACGCTTTCAATAAAGAGAAATTTCAGCAACATCAACAATTAGAACGAAAATTACACGATCCTTTTGATTCCGATTCAATGGTGATGGGAGCAGTTTATAAAGTAGAAGACGGATATTATATGGCCGGAAAAGGCTCTGCCGATAAAATTTTAGAACGCTCCAAAAAGATTTTGATTGATGGCAAAGTAAAAGAGCTTAAAGAAGAAGATAAAAAACACTGGCTCGAAAAAAACGATCAACTTTCTAAAGATGGCTTGCGCGTATTGGGCTTCGGCTATAAAGAACCAAAAGAACTTCCGGAAGGCGAAGCCGAAGAAGATTTTCTGTATGAACTTGTTTTTGCCGGTTTGGTAGGCTTTATAGATCCGCCGCGAACCGAGGTAGCCAATAGTATGGATATGACCAAAAACGCCGGAATAAAAGTTGTAATGGTTACCGGCGATCATCCGGGCACGGCACAAAATGTCGCCAAAGAAGTACACCTTGCGGAAGAGGAAGACGAGGAGCAGGAAAGTGTTGTCCACGGAAAAGATATGGGCGAAGAATTGAATAAAGACGCTGAAAAAGTACTCGCTACCAAAGTTTTCTCACGTGTAACGCCAGAACAGAAACTAAAATTAATCGAATTTTACCAAAACCAGGGAGAAATTGTGGGAATGACCGGCGATGGCGTAAATGATGCGCCCGCCTTAAAAAAAGCTGATATTGGCATTGCGATGGGAAAACGTGGTACACAGGTAGCCCAAGAGGTTGCCGATGTAGTGCTAAAAGATGACGCCTTTCAATCTATTGAGCTCGCCATTGAGCAAGGCCGCATTATTTTTGGCAACATCCGTAAATTTGTGGTGTATCAACTTTCGTATCATTTAAGCGAAATTATCATCATCGCATTAATGAGTTTTACGCTGTTTGTGTTGCCAATTTTGCCTTTGCAATTATTGTTTCTCAATTTACTTTCCGATGTTTTTCCCGCGCTGGCTCTGGGAATTGGTCGCGGTAACCCGGGAGTGATGGACCTGCCGCCCAAAGACCCGGAAGAACCTATTGTTACTAAAAAGAACTGGACCCAAATTGCCGTTTACGGACTTATAATTGCGGCAAGTGTGAGCGGTACTTATTTCTATGCGCATTTTGTATGGGAAAGTCCCGAAGATATTACCAACAACATTGCCTTTTTTAGTTTGGCATTTTCACAATTCTTGCACGTTTTTAATATGCGAGATGGCACCGAATCTTTTTTTAACAATCAGGTAACGCGCAATAAATATGTTTGGATGGCCGTGGCTTTGTGTTTTGTAACCGTAATTGTAGCGTACTTTATTCCCGGTCTGGCCGAAGTTTTTAACTTTCAGGATCTGGAAACGCGCGTTTGGATACTTATTGGCATTGCCAGTTTATTGCCAAGTGTTATTATTCAGCTGATTAAATTTATAAAGAAAGATTTTTAGATACTAAAATATATCTTTCGTAGAGAATTTTTTAATAATTAAATTATTAGAGAAATTCAGTTCAGCGTCAAAAACGACAATTACTGACTGGATTTTGGAAACCTATTTAAACTTCCGGGTATTGGTATTTTGCTTACATAAAAAGGGTAGGGGCAGCGGTGGCTCGGGAAGTAGGTCTAAATAACTACAATGAATTATAAAAACACGGAAAGTGGTATTACTTGAAAAAATGAAATTCTATTAAAGCGAACGCTATTCCCAATCTTAAGTTTGGAATGGAATGAATTCTTCCGCGGGGCGGAAGGTGTAATGCGATGGACAACTAAAATTTGGGATTGTGTTCAAGACTTTGGGAAGAAAGCCTCTTGCCTGGGATTTAGTCTTACGATTAAAAGCTTTTCCTCAGTTAAGTCGAAAAACTCAGGAAAGGTTATTTAGTTAAATGCAGGATAATGGGTTGATGGGTTATAAAATTGAAATATCCTCATTAAGACAGAAATTAAATCGAATTTGACTTCTCAGATAAAAATTGGAATAAAATGATCTTCTCGCTTTTAAGGCATGATTTGCCATTGGAGAGTTCCAGTTTTTTAAATTCAACTTTAATGATACCCAAAACGTTCAAAAGACAGTTATTTTGCACCTTCAATTTACCATTAATGAGACCAGTGGTTCGAAATTCTCCCACATTAAAAAACTAAAAAAGGCATATGTCCTCTAAACAAAAGCTGGTATTATTACTAGTCGTGTTTCATATCTTTATTATTGCCTCAAGCAATTATTTAGTACAGTTTCCTATCAATGTTTTCGGGTTTAAGACTACCTGGGGTGCTTTTACATTTCCGTTTATTTTTTTGGCTACGGACCTTACAGTGCGACTTTTGGGCGCAAGATTAGGACGACAAATTATTTTTTACGCCATGTTTCCTGCCCTGGTAGTTTCTTATCTAGTCACGATTGGCTTTCGTTCCGGTCTTTGGTTAGGGTTTGACGCGCTCTTCAGCTTCAATCTTTTTGTAGCTCGCATTGCTATTGCCAGTTTTTCAGCCTATGTGATAGGACAGATTTTAGATATTTTCGTGTTTAATAAACTTCGGCAACACCCACAGTGGTGGCATGCTCCTCTGGCTTCAGCTATTTTCGGGAATTTTATGGATACACTAAGCTTTTTCACTATCGCATTTTACAAAACTTCAGACACTTATCTCGCTGAAAATCTGGTTGAAATTGCCACCGTGGATTATATCTTTAAAATAATGATCAATGCTTTGTTTTTTCTTCCACTATATAAAGCGATTTTAGATAGGATTTTGAAAAGAATAAAAAGAACATAAAAAACCGGAACATTTTTAAGATCTCTAAAGATTGCTAGGTTCATATTTAAAGATAAGCGAGTTACGAGACTCATACTTGTGAACTCCTGGAAGACTTTCCACATACTACTCTCTTTATGAGGATATATCTACAGAAAATAGAAAACCTATGCTAAAAGTTTTAGTGCTGCTTTTCTGAAT
Source organism: Salegentibacter echinorum (assembly GCF_900129445.1). Taxonomy (GTDB): domain Bacteria; phylum Bacteroidota; class Bacteroidia; order Flavobacteriales; family Flavobacteriaceae; genus Salegentibacter; species Salegentibacter echinorum. The sequence goes on along the minus strand of NZ_FQVT01000014.1, from coordinate 7,112 downwards.
GATAGTAATTTAACCATTCTCATTGGCTGCAAAAATCTACTTTAAATGGAGAGTCAGTCGAATATGTTTGATTATTTTTACTCGTTCTAAAAAATGAATTTATTTATTGATAATATCAATTATATGTATTCAAAAAGTAAAATAGATTCTTTCCTATGTACTTGTGTTATTCTTAAAGACGTTATAGGAGCAAACCCTGTTTAATTCTCATAGTTCGATCTTCCCAATAGTTAGTAGGATGAATCCAGGCAGGCTTGCTTCGAAGTTCTGGCTTAAGTGAGTAAATGCTCTATTTGTATGTTACAAGAATATCTGCTAACTTTTTTAAGTCGGGTTCTGTTAGCTCTGTTTTTGGCGCCAGGGGGAATTTTTGCTGTCCTGGTCTGCTAATGAAAGCAGCTCGCCAACCAGCCCAAACTGCGCCAGCAACATCCCAACCATGAGCTGCTATAAGCATGCAGTCTTCAGGTTTTATATTCATTTTTTGAGCGGCCCACTCATAAGTCTCGGAAAAAGGTTTGAACTTACCAATATCTTCAACACTTAGTACTTCATCAAAATAGGCTGTTAAATCTGCATGTTCAAATTGATTTTTTACACTTTTGTTAGAGGAGTTTGTAAAAGCAGCCAGTTTATAACCTGCTTTTTTTAAGGCGGATAATGCCGGTTTAACGTCTGGATGTGCCGGCAAAGCTCTTAGAGATTTCATGATTATTTTATGGGCGTCTTTTTCTAATATTGAAATCCCATTATTTGCTGCTACCATTTGTAGTGTAGCGGCTCCAATATCTTCAAAATGTTCATATTGTTCGCTCGCAGTGGTGACTAAAGAATATTGTAACATTGTAGTAAACCATAATGACAGCAAATCTTCTCTCCCATTTAAAGCTTTGCTTACCGAAGCTTTCATCTTAGTAAGATCTAAAAGTGTTTCATTCACATCAAAAAATAGAGCTTTTGGACGTTTTTTTTCTAACATATATTTTATTTTTTTTGAATATTTCTAAAAATAAGATTAGTCATAACCACACTCAAACTCTTATGATTCCTATGGTTTGATAAAGCACTGGTTGTTGTGTGACTTTTTGACTTGACATTTAATTGCAATAGTTCAATGTTTTCTCCAGGCATATTTCTCAAAACCTTTATCTAAAGGCATTTCCGCAATATAGTTGGTGTAATTACTTATTACCTTTTGGGATAAACCAAGAATAATTTCCAATAAATGTCTTTGATTATAACCGGCTGCAAAGAAAGGTTCTAATTCCTTGCGTGTTATATTGCCACGGCTTTGGGCAACCGATAGCGCAATTTCATGCAAAAGCATTTGCATCGAAGTAGTCTCAAAACCATTGCGCCAGAATAAATTCATAGCTTTTTCAAGAACTTCCTCTTCTTTATATTCTTTCTGTCTAGCCATAATTATTATCTCACTCATCCAATCTAAACGATTGGTTAGTTATAATAAAATGTTTGGGATAATTTTAATAATTTTAAAAAGATTTACTAAAATTTATATTCTTAAAAACCAGGTCTGTTCTCGTTTTAGTTCGGTTCTTTTTCATCATAAATAAGTTGTATCTTTACGGCAGATTTTAGTCTGTTATGTCCCAGCAAATTAATAACCAAAATAATAACCCCAATCAATCTGATTTAGAAGCGCGGAGTTCTACAAATTCCTTTAAAAAAGCGAAAGAACAGGAGAAAGATACCAAGCATGTTTTAGAAGAAGATGTTGCACAAGAGCAGTCTTTTTCAGAACGCTGGAAAACCAATCGCTTTTGGGTAATTCGCGCAACCTATCATATTTTTTATTCAGTTTGGATAGTTGTCATGGCCATTGGGGGTCTTATCGCCTGGTTAATAGCGCTCCTATTTATATGATGCGAAATCTTCCATTAAGATGCTTACATTTCTCCGTTTTCTTTTTTATTCTAGTATTTACTGGCGTACAAATTTGTAAATATTACGCTATAAATAGCCCTAATTGGATTTTTAATCATCTCAATGATTTTTTGGTAACTCCTATTGTGGCGACTTTGTGCCTGCATGGCGTGTGGTTTATAAAAAAGGATAGAAGTATAAGATTAGATCTTTTTTCAATTGCTAGCCTGGTTCTTCTTTTTTCAATATACTTTGAATATTTTTTACCACAACAGTCTTATCGCTATACCGGTGATGTGTGGGATGTATTTTGTTATTTTCTAGGTGGCTTAGCGTTTTATCTTTTGCAGAAAATAGAGTAGGGGACTTTTTTTACTCTTTCAGAGTTTCTTATCCTACATGGCCTGCATTGTTGTTATAAAATTCTTTTCGCTCGTGTTGATCTCCCAAAATTCTCGATTTTGAGTCTTAAAAATACCTTTGAAAAACTTTTATTCAAAAACCTTAATATATTCTAAAAACTATATCTAGATTTGCATTTTATTTTTTAGCAATGGTTGCCTACCTGCGTAGGCATTAAAAAGGGAATCTGGTGAAATTCCAGAACTGTCCCGCAGCTGTAAGCTTTTTGATGAAGCCCAATAATTGGTCACTTTCTTTTTTAGATGGGAAGGCCGGGTGGATAAAGCAAGTCAGAATACCTGCCATTTCTTTTTAATTCATGTAAAGCTTTCGGGGATTGAAGCTTGGATTAGTTATATAAACTCTTCTATTGTAAAGGAGCGGTTTGTCGCTCTTATTCTTCCTCGTATGCCTGTATCGTTATGAGGAAGTATCTAAAATATATTACCATTTTATCTTTTTCGGGGCTACTACTTTGTTCTACCTTGCTTGTAGGCCAGGAACGGGATACCATATCTCCTATTGAATTACAGGAGGTGCTGTTAAGTCATCACAAAAACGACTATGAATCTCACAATTCTCCATCTCCCGTGCAAGCTATTTCGGGAGAAAAGTTAGAAAAACTGAATACTTTAAATGTAGCTGATGCATTGCGATATTTCAGCGGAATTCAATTAAAAGATTATGGTGGCGTTGGGGGCATAAAAACGGTGAATGTACGCAGTATGGGGTCGCAGCATACTGGTATTTTTTACGACGGAATTCAACTGGGAAATGCCCAAAATGGGCAGGTTGATCTGGGGAAATTTTCTTTGGAAAATATGGAAAAGGTGAGCCTTTACCAGGGGCAGCGCACCGCAATGCTCCAGTCTGCAAAATCCTATGCTTCAGCCAATACGATTTATTTAAAAACGAAAACCCCGGAATTTTCAGTTGCTAAAAACTATAAAATTTCAGCTGGCATACGCACCAGTTCCTTTGGGCTTTTTAATCCTTCATTAAGCATTAATTATAAAATAAACGATGCTATTTCTGCTCGTGTAAGTACAGAAATGGTGAAAGCAGATGGGAAGTATAAATTTCAGTATTCCAATGGAGTTTACGATACTACTGCAACTAGAAACAATGCAGATATAATTTCTTATCGCCTGGAAGCTTCCGTTCATGGGAAGCATAAAAACAGGGACACCTGGAAGGTGAAATATTATCATTATGATTCTGAACGAGGCTTGCCCGGAGCTATCGTGGCCAACAGGTTTAATCGGCCGCAAAGACTTTGGGACCGGGGGGATTTTATTCAGGCAGATTATAAGCATGAATTCGGGGATAAATACACTATTAAAATCCGTGGTAAATATGGCGAAAATTTTTCCAGGTATTTAGATCCTGAAATCGTAACCACAAAAGGACTGCTTGACAATAAATACGACCAACAGGAATATTATTTATCTCTGGTTCATTCTTACAAAATTAAACCATATTGGACTTTAAGTTTTGCCACAGATTTTCAGCATAATGCCATGCAGGCCAATTTGTATCGTTTTGCCTACCCAAAAAGGAATTCCCTGCTAAACGTTCTGGCTTCCAATTTGGATTTTGATTGGTTCAATCTCCAGGTAAGCCTATTAAGCACCGGTATTTATGAATCTGTAAAGTATTATGAGGCTGCCGATGATTTTCAGGAATATTCACCGTCCCTCCTTTTTAATGTTCAGCCTTTTGCTTCGCCCAATTTCAGGATACGGGGATTTTATAAAAATATTTTCAGAATGCCAACTTTCAATGATTTGTACTACACCTTTGTTGGCAACACTTTTTTAGCTCCCGAATATTCCGATCAAATTAACCTGGGTTTTTCCTGGCAAAAAGACCAGGGCAATACATTTTTCAACATAACCAGCGATATCTATAAAATATGGATTACAGATAAAATAGTGGCAGTTCCCGGTACTAACCTGTTTAGGTGGACTATGCTTAACCTGGGAGAAGTAGAAACAAATGGGGTAGAAACCAATATCACTAATTCGGGAAAAATAGGAACAAGCTTTAATTATACGGCAATCCTTACCTATACGTTTCAGGAATCTCTAGATGTTACTCCCAGGGGAAACAGCTATGGCCAACAAATCCCTTATATCCCTAAACATAGCGGTAGTTTAAGTCTTATGACCAACTATAAAAACCTGAACCTCAATTATAGTTTTATTTACACCGGGGAGCGATATAGCCAAAAAACCAATATTCCATCCAACTATTTACAGCCCTGGTACACGCACGATATTTCTACCAACTACTCCCTTCGATTTTTAAAAAATCCATTAAAAGTTGGGGTAGAACTGAATAATGTTTTAGACCAGCAATATGCGGTAATAAAGAATTTCCCGATGCCCGGCCGGTCATTTCGGGTAAACCTTAATTATGAATTTTAAATAAAAAAGTATGAAAAAATGCTGTTTATTATTGATTATTTTATGCGGAATGTTTTCCTGTCAAACCGATGATCTCAACACAAAAGACGAATCCCAAAACCCGGAAACACCAGGTGAAGGCGAGCCGGACACCTCAGCCTCTGTAAAAGGTTTTTACCTGCTCAATGAAGGCAATATGTCTATGAACAAGGCCTCGTTAGATTTCATGGATTATGAAACGGGGGAATACAATAGAAATGTATTTAGTGAGGCTAACCCCAATTTAGTAGGTGGGTTGGGAGACGTGGGGAACGATTTGGGAATATACGGTTCAAAATTATATGTGGTAGTGAATGCCTCCAATAAAGTTGAAGTGCTTCAAGCAGAAACCGGAGAGCGTCTTAAACAAATAGACATAGATAACCCCAGGTATTTGACTTTTTATAAAGGAAAGGCTTATTTAAGTACGTATTTAGGAGCAATTGGCGATCCCAGCGCTCCAAACGGAATCGTGGCCGAAATTGACACTACCAGCCTGGAAATTACCCGTCGGGTAGAAGTAGGCCGGCAACCGGAAGAACTGTTGGCTTACAATGATAAAATTTATGTAGCTAACTCGGGAGGCTATAGTCCTCCAGATTATGAAACTACTATTTCGGTAATTGACATCAATAATTTTACCGAAACCAAACAAATAGAAGTGGCCAAAAACCTTCATCGCTTAAATATTGATAGCGAAGGAGATCTATACGTGACCTCGAGAGGGGATTACTATGAAATTCCTTCAAAGTTATTTGTAATAGATACCGAAAAAGAAAAAGTAAAGAAAAGCTTTGATATTGGAGTTAGCGATTTCACGATACATAAGGATATTGCCTATATGTACAGTACAGAGTTTAGTTATATATCTGGCGATTATACAATAACATACAGCATGTTAGATACCCAAACAGAAACTTTTCTGGATAAAACTTTTATTGCTGAAAACTACCGAAAACTTATTGAAATGCCTTATGGGATAGCAGTGCATCCAGAAACCGATGACGTGTTTATTACCGATGCTAAAGATTACGTGACGCCGGGTAATCTTTATTGTTTCACTCCCCAGGGAGAACTCAAATGGTCTGTGGAGACCGGCGATATTCCCGCCCATATTGCTTTTAAATATTAATTACTTAAATCTTAAATAACAAAAAATGAAAAAGAGTTACAAAAAACCAATCGCGGCTTTTTTTGGTCTTTCCTTTCTAATTACGTCCTGTTCTAAAGATGACGAAGTTGAAATTTTAGAACCTCAAATTGCTATGTCTAAACAAGAAAAAGAGCATCAGGTTACTGTTGGCGATAGTTTGGAATTTGCAGCAATAAATGAAAATAATGCGGTTTATACTGAAAAATGGTCACTTGGCGACAGTACTGTGACTGATACTGATACCTATGTTTTTACACCAAAAAATTCAGGGAACTATATGCTTTCTTATGAAGCTTCTAATGAAAGTGGATCATTTAATTATGAATACGAAATAAATGTAGAACCTAAAATAAGGCCCATAATCGAAAACAGTAATGCCTATGTCTCTAAACTTTTAGCATACAACCCGGCTCCCGGGCAATTTATTAATAAAAGTCCGGGGAATTTAGAAAGTGCCCAGGGATTAATTGGAGGTCGTGGACTTTTAAGCCTGGGCGCCTGGGGAGGCACTGTAAGTTATGCTTTTGACCATACGGTGATGAATCACGAAGATAAAAATGACCTAATTATCTATGGAAATCCCTTGCCAGGTTTCGCCGAACCCGGTGTTATTTATGTGATGCAAGATGATAATGCCAATGGATTAGCAGATGACATCTGGTATGAAATTAAAGGATCTGCACATGGTTTGGAAGAAACAGATAGAGGTTATAAAATAACATATTTTAAACCAGAAACAGCGGCAGATGATGTCGCCTGGGAAGATAGTAACGGGAATACCGGGGTGGTTGCAAAAAACGCATTTCATAAACAAGCTTATTATCCGGAATGGATTAAAGAAGACTCCTACTCCATTTCAGGAACGATATTGTCTTATGAAAATATAGACATGAGCAATCCTTCCTATATCACCAGCTTACCTTTTGAATACGGTTATGCCGATAATACCAGCGGTGGAGATTATATAGACCTTGCAGATGCTATTGATGCCGAAGGCAATCCAGTAAATTTAAGCGGAATTGATTTCGTGAAAATTCAAACTGGAATACAAGCCAATATGGGCTGGCTGGGAGAATTATCTACAGAAATTGTAGGAATAGCAGATTTAAGTTTAATCGAATAATATTTTTTCTGTATATCCGTAAACATTCCTAAATACCGGAAAATATCCTATATTTGATTAAATATTTAGATTTAACATTATGGATATATTTTCCTTTGGCGTC
>NZ_FQVT01000013.1 GCF_900129445.1 Salegentibacter echinorum | reverse complement strand
CAAAAAGGAAAAAGGAAATCGTTGCAAGAAATAGGGATGAACCCGATATTTAAATATAACATGCCTACTAAAATTCCGGCGAAACAGACTGTAAAGTTAGTGTATGTGATGCCAAAATTTTCCTTAAGCAATGACCGCCGGGGAGTTTTGGAGCTCAATGAAAAGAATGGGGTAAGAAACGTGAAATTAAAGATTTCCCATCGGTTTATCAATAACCCAAATTAAAAGTATTATGAAAAAGTTCGTTATTTATTCCGTGATTTTATTTTTTGTCTCCTGCGCAGAAGAAAAAAATAATTCGCCATCTGAGACCGCTAAAATTGTAGCGGAAAGTTTCTATCAGGGTGATAAAACTACTTTAAAAAAGTACACTACCGAAGAAGGTTTTGCAAATTTTTCAAGTATTCAGCATATGTTTTCTCAACCCAAGGATTCTGAAGCTAATTTTCGAATTATCGATCAAAAAACGGAAAACGATGTGGCTTGGATAAAATACGAGACTTCATACGATAAAAAACCAGGAATTTTTAAACTTGTAAAGGTTGATAATCAGTGGAAAGTTACTGCACGCCGGCCTAGGGAGAAAATGCCTTTTTAAACAGCCCTATTTTTCTTAAAGTTCTCGGCTTGGTCAAAAATTTCATCATAAACTTCATCACGTTTTACCGGTGGATAACCGTGTTCATCCAGTAATAAAATTAATCCAACCTTTAAGGCTGCTTTTATGTCATTGCGTTTGCTCCAATCGGGGAATTGCGCTTGTTCGTCCACTAAATTTTTTACCGATTTTGAAAGATCTATAAGCTTATCTTCCGGGTACTGAAAATCGTATTTTATGCAGAGCTCTTTTAAAATATCATAAAAAGCTTTTTCCTCAAAATCGATCCCCAACTTTTCTCCTGCCGAGAATTCTTGTTGTACCTGCCAAATAAGGTCGGTGAGCTGTTCTGCCATCTCTTCATAAACCTCGCCGCGCAATACATCTCCTTTTCGTTCATTATATCGGGACACCAAACCTTCCATTTTTTGTGAGAAATCAATCCCTTTTACCTTGTTCACTTTTTTGATTTCCCCAATGGCCTTGGCCAATAATTGCTGTAAGAGTTTAATTTTGGTGTTGGGCAATTTAATCTTATCGATTTTCGCCAAATAATCTTCATCAAAGATATCTTGCTGGCTATTGGTTTCATCGCCCATCTTATAAATTTCTTCAACGCCTTCGCTGGCTAACGCATTTTTGATCATCTCTCTTACTTTAGCATTCATTTGGGCGGTATCGGGAGCATTTCCTTTAGTAAGCTTAAACACAATAGAGCGTATAGCCAGATAAAAATGAATATAATCTCTTTCCGTTTGATTTAATTTTTCACTTCCTGCACATATATCATAGGCTGCCTTTAAGCGTTTGACCAAATCCATAAAGCGGGTTTCTAGCTCTTTGGTTTTTTGTACAAACTCCACCGCCAAATTAAGCGTGTTTAACTGACTCAAGGGAGTTCCTTCAAAATAATTTGTACTATCGAACTTATGAAAAACCTTCCCTAATAAATCCAAATGGTTTCGCACTATGTTTAACGACTCTTTGATATCCTCAAAATTTTGCCGTTCTCCTTTATTGTACTTGGCGAGTGCTAAGTTCATTTGTTTTTTAATACCGATATAGTCAACTACCAGGCCTTTATTCTTATCCTTAAATTTTCTATTTACTCGAGAAATTGTCTGTATTAAGTTATGTTGCTGAATAGGTTTATCAATATAGATGCTATCTAAAAAAGGAACATCAAAACCGGTAAGCCACATATCCACCACAATCGCAATCTTAAAATTAGATTTTTCATTTTTAAATTGTCGGTCTAATTCCTTTCTGTATTCTTTAGTGCCGAGTAAATCATACATTTCTTTGGGATCATCTTTCCCGCGGGTCATTATCATTTTAAGCCTTTCCATCGGTTTTAGTTCTCGCTTGTCTTTTTCTGATAGTTCCGCGCCTTCTTCGGCTTTTCTAATTTCGGCCCATTCCGGTTTTATCTCTATAATATTCTTATAAAGTTCAAAAGCTATTTCTCGACTACTGCACACAAACATCGCTTTTCCTTTTACCGTGGCACCTTCTGAAACCCGGTTTTCATAATGTTTTACAAAGTCCTCTGCAATGGCTTGTAAGCGATCGGGATCTCCCAAAATAGCATTCATATTGGCCGATTGCTTTTTGCTTTCTTCTACCTGGTACTCGTTAGCGCCATCTTCTTCTGCAGCCTGGTAATATTCTTCAATTTTCTTTAACTCCCTATTTTCAAGAGCTACTTTTGCCGCCCTGCCTTCATAGACAATACGTACCGTAATTTCATCCCTTACGGATTCCGTCATTGTATATTCATCGACTACTTCGCCAAATACATCTAAAGTAGCATCTATAGGCGTACCGGTAAAACCTACAAAGGTAGCATTGGGTAAAGAATCATGCAGATATTTTGCAAAACCATAGGTTTTCTGAACGCCTTTTTCGGTGATTTTAATTTTCTGGTCAAGATTGGTTTGGCTCCGGTGAGCTTCATCAGAAATACAAATAACATTACTTCGGTTGGTCAGTAATTCGGTGTCTTCGGTAAATTTATGAATGGTGGTAAGAAATACACCGCCACTTTCCCTACCTCGAATGCGCTCTCTTAAATCTGCGCGACTTTCTACGCTGGCAATGGTATCATCACCGATAAAGCTTTTGGCATTGGTAAACTGTCCCGCAAGCTGATCGTCTAAATCGGTCCTATCGGTAATAAGCACAATAGTCGGACTTTCAAAATGATCACTTTTCATTAGGATTCGGGATAAGAAAAGCATCGTATAGCTTTTTCCTGAACCGGTGGCTCCAAAATAAGTTCCTCCTTTTCCATCCCCAGTCGGTTTTTGTGCTTTTTTGATATTGGCAAATAAAGCTCTGGCGGCATAATATTGCGGATACCGACAAACAATCTTTTCATCTTTCTTAGAACTATCTGGCACGTAAATAAAATTCCTGATAATATCCCGCAAACGATCTTGTTGCAGCATTCCTTGAATAAGCGTAAACATACTATCAATGCCATCGACATCCTTTGCTAAGCCGGCTATTCTGCGCCAGGCATAATAAAATTCGTAAGGAGCAAAAAACGATCCCGCTTTGGTATTTGCGCCATCGCTAATTACGCAAAAGGCGTTATATTTAAAAAGTTCCGGGATATCCCTTTGGTAACGCACGGTTAACTGGTTATAAGCATCGTGTATAGTAGTGTTTTCTTGAATAGCGGTTTTAAACTCGAACACCACGACCGGAATTCCATTTATATAAAGAATCCCGTCTGGAATACGTTTGTGGGTACCGGTTATTTCCAGCTGATTGACGAATTTATACCTGTTCTTATTTTCTTCGGAATAATCAATCAAATATATCCAGATATCTTTTTGGGAACGATCTTCCCGCTTTAAAGCAAAACCATCAGAAAGCATCTGCATAAAAGTTTTATTGCTTTCATAAAGATCGGAAGCAGGAAGGGTTTTTAGTTGAAGAAGAATAGATGCTATTTCATTATCGGTTATACCTTCTTTACGATACTTTTTCATTAAAAAATCGCGCAGATCTTCCTCAATAAGCACTTCCTCTTCCTTTCGGTTAATGCTGTTTCCTAATTGATGCGTATAGCCTTCTTGTGCTAATTGTTCAGCAAAAACGCTTTCCAAATGTGCTTCGGTAAATTTCATTCCTGTCTTGCTTTTTTTTCTTTTTCGGTAAGTCTATACCGCTGCTTACTACTCTTTGGTTTATCGGGGATGGTAAGTTCCACCACATCATTTTCTATGGCCGGCACCAAATAATTAATTCTAAAATTCTCTCTATCAGAGAGCCTTAAGTTGGCTTGCAACTCGGTCCTGCTATGATCTCCTATAAAAACATTTAAAAGTTCTCGTACTTGCGGGGTGACTTGCGGGGTACTTGCGGGGTAACTTGCTCGGTTGGGTAAACTTCTTCTGCGGAAGGCAACACCATTCTTAAAAAGTTTTCGGAAAAATGAAAACAATCTTTATCGTAATGTTCCAATATTATGGGGATTCCTGATCCTAGTTGTTCCAAGTCCAAAACTTTATATACCCACATCAATTCTTTATTTCTTATGAACTGTAGCTTCATTTCCTGTTCTTTAAATTCTTTATCACCTTATCAAAATCAGAATCGATGTTCTGAGTTTTATTAAACTTGTCATATTCTGAAAAAGCTTTAGTAGTTGCCTGTTTTTTAGATTTGTTTCCCAATCCCTTTAAAACTTTGTATTCATTGAACGCTAAAAACTTATTGACGCTTAATGCCAATTCCTTCATCGTAAAAGTATTCTCCCTTTCTATTAAGCCTTCTATATAATCAAAGTAACCAGTAACAGTGCGTTCTAACTGTTTGATTTGTTTTTCTTCCAAATAATTTTTACCAATACCCGCGTCTGATTTTAGAATTCTACCATCTGGTGCGTTTTTCCAAGTGGTCAATCCCAAATTTTCTTTTTTACTGTCTACTTTTTCAAAAATAATTTCTGCTGCCGTTTTTCCGGTAATCGCATAATGGAATTTATTCTGTACCGTTGCGTAAAACTTTCTCGTCACTGGAGATTGAGAATCATAATCAATACTACACTCGGCAAAAATATCGGTAATTTGTTGATAAATTCGTCGTTCGCTTGTACGTATGGAACGTACACGCTCCAATAACTCCCTAAAATAATCCTTGCCAAAAACTGTTTTTCCTTGTTTAAGACGTTTATCGTCTAGAGCAAAACCTTTTATAATATATTCTTTTAAAGTTTTGGTAGCCCAAATTCGGAATTGCGTTGCTTTGTTGGAATTGACACGATATCCTACTGAGATAATGGCGTCTAAGTTATAAAACTCAATGTTTCGTTTTACCGCTCTGTCTCCCTCTTTTTGAACTTGTGCATATTTTGCACTAGTTGCTTCCTTTACCAACTCTCCCTCAGAAAAAATATTCTTTAAATGCTTGGTAACTACCGACCGATCCACACCAAATAAGGCTGCTATTTTTTGCTGCGTCAACCAAACCGTTTCATTTTGCACATAAATTTCTATTTTCACCTCGCCACTTGGGGCGGTATAGAGAATAAAATCACTTAGTTCATCACTCGGTTTTATGTTTTTGTCTTTCCCCATAGATAATATTCGTTAAAGTGTTGCTGTATTGTATGTTATGCGGTTGGTTTTAGGCATTTCTTTTAAAGGTTTAAATTGATTGCCATCCACAATTCGAACCCCAAGCGTTTTGCCTTCTTTATCAATCCCGATATAAATAATACCACCTTCCCGGTAATTGAGAAAAGCCACCACTTCTTTTTCCAAGCCTTCGGAAAGTTCACGTTTGTATTCTATGCGGTTGGTTTCAGGCATTGAACGTTTTTTATTGAACACTACTCATTAAGGCATCAAATTGATCTTTATCCCAATTTTCTAGCTTCTTAACAATTAATTCAGCTGCTTTTTTCATTTCAGGAACTTCAATTGGCTGCTGTCCTCTTTCAAAAGTTCCTGCCAAATGTGAATATTCATTATTTATCCTATCAGTCAATACAGTAGGTATTTCGTCCTCACCAAAAAATTTTCTCATTTTTTCAGTTTGATTTGAAGCATCAGGATATTTATAAAAAAGATAAATTTCAAAAAACTTCCTTGCATTGTTTCCAAAATTATAAAGTAGTGTATAGTTCTGATCCGTGAGTTGTCCTAAGTTAGAACAGTCAACTATTTGTTTGAATAAATGATTAAACTCAGTGACATTTCTTTTAATATAATCAGGCATTTCGGAGATAATTGATATTTTATCTTTTCTCTCGATAATAAAGTGTCTTACTCTATCCTTCTTTTTGTCATTATGGCTTGGAAGTCGTTGTAAATACTTAAAAAAATTAAGATTATGGGTTGAAATAAATATTTGCTCAAAATCTTTACTGTTGTAGATTTTAATTTTTAATAATGAGTAAATAAAGAAAATATGATTCCCGTCTAAACTTGATATTGGATCATCAATCCAAATAATCGGATTTTTTTCTTTTGTTGCGATATCTTGAAGTTTTGCGACAAAATAACAGAAAGCGATTAAACTTTTTTCACCTTCACTGAGATGATAAGCTTTTTTTCCTTCTCTTCGAATTTCAAATCTGTAGATATCGTTGCCTGTTTCTTCATCTTCAAACTCAATTGCTTTCATTGTCAAAAATTCGTGGCCAAAATGATCATTCAAATATTCGTTAACTTTATCTGCTCCTTTGCTTTCATCTTTCAGTTCCTTTTGTTTCTCAGAAATGTTCTTCAGTAATTTATCAATCTTATCTTGCTTGGCATCCTTTTTATTCCTCTCATTTTTTTCTTTTTCAGCAAGGGAATCAAGTTCAGTAATTAAATCATCATATCTAATATCATTAATGAAATCGTGAACTTCTTTGAGTCTTAATTTTTTTTTGGCTTCATTTTGATCAGAGTCTAATTTTGATGAGTACTCGTTAGAATTCGTTCTGATTTCCTCCAGTTTATCTTTTGTGTTTTCTACATCGGCTGAAAAATCATCGACATCAGTAAATACTTGATGATTGAGAATATTCTTTTTTTTACTTATCAGTTGTTTTTTAATTAATTCCAGTGAGCTAATATAATTTTCAACATCAGTTATATAAGAATCCTTCGTACTGTAAAAATCACCTCTAAATTTTGAATAAATTTGGTCTTTTGTAAAAATCACATACTCATCTAATAATTCTTTTTCATCATCAATTTGAGAAACTAAATCATTAATATCTTTTTCCAGCTTATCTGATTCCTCATCAAAATGTTTATCTAACTCACCCCATCGTTCTTCACTTATCGGGTTATTGCAAAACGAACAAATATTTCGATTATCCTGATGCAACTCTTTACCTTCTTTAACCCACCTGTTAAGCACGGCATCTTTTGCAAGTTCTTGGATTTTGTCAGATTGACCAATTTTACGATTTACTAACTCACTTGCTTTTGTTTGAAATTCTGAAAACCTAAGATTTAAACTTTCCAATTTGGGAATTTCATCCTTAGTCTCTTCTTTTAAAACATTCTCGGCTTGAGATTCCTCTTGTTCATTCAATGGTTGATAAGAATCCGTTTTAACCGATTCTATATCTAATTTAAGCTTGTTAATATTGTAATTGACTTCTTCGTATTTGGACTGATATTTAATGCCGTTTGGCTGTCCGGTAGCTTTATTTTTCAGATGTTTATTGAGGCTTTCCTCTGCATCGGAATAAGAATTTTTAGCAGTTTCATGTAAAGTCTTCAAAGTCTTTAAATCTTTATAGAAACCTGTTTCGCTGTCTTCTTTATTAGAGCCTAAATCCTTTTTAAGGTCTTCAATTTCTTTTTCTATTTCATTGTTCCCTTCGCCTAAAATGGCAAAAGCTTCTACACTTTCATTAGGATCAAAAATAAACTTTAAATTATCTTCTATAAAATCTTCGTTAAAAACTCGAACAGTTTTACTATGTGTTGTAAAGTTCACTTGCGTTACATCGGTACTATCCTCTAAACTAATACAGCATTCAGGATCTTCATATTTATCAGAAATCTGACCTGTTTCTAATGCTCTAACAATTCTGGAAAGTGTTGTTTTTCCCGAATAATTGCGACCATAGAGAATATTGAGCTTTTTGAAAATAATGATATTATCTTCGTTTTTGTCTCTAACAGTTTTATCCCAATCAAAATCTTTAAAAACTCCAAGATTCTTTATACGTTTAAATTTCGTAATCATACCATTTCTTTTTCTTTTTTCACATTTGCCATTCTTGAAAGAAGAAGATTTTTCAATTTATAAAGTTGGATGTTTTGAAACTCTTTACTTCTAATACTAAAATAGAATTGTTCTATTTTCCTATTAAATAGTTTTTTCAAATATTTAGGAGGTATAATTACTGATTTACCCTGAAAATCCTTTGTTACCAATGCACTAAAAACGGCACCTACAGCTTCTCCAATAAGTTCTTTGATTGTAAGTATAGCTAATTGATGCCCATAAAACTGAAGACAATCTGGTTCAGTGAAAGCATAACAACTTTGATTCATGGACATTTCTGTTCCAGCTATACTTATTTCACCAACAGTGCCCCGCGCTGTAATAAAAATTGTGTTTTTACTATATAACTTACTACTACAATTATTTAATCCTTCTTCGGTTAAAGTCTTTTCAGATTCAATCACATAGTAACTATCATTAACATCTTTAGGGGTGAAAAAGGGAATATTACCGTTCCAATAATCTGGGTTTTGCGTTCTTGGAGTGCCACCTCCACTAATCTCTAAAGCCTCCAAAAAACTCCCATCTTTCCACCCCTCCGGAATCTCCTTATCCAACTCCTCATTATACACCATTTTCCCTGCCGTCCTCAACTGTGTTTTCGGGGCAGGTAAACCTGCTTTTATAATTTCAAGGCCGCCAGCTTTTTTAATTTGTCTATCAATCCAAGTTCTACCATAACCCGTTTTTAATTCTTTTTCTCGTTTTGCGGCTGCTTCTTTAGTATCAAATTGTTCCCAATGTATAACCTTTACAGGTTTGTGCTGTTTGGTATGTTTAGCGCCTTGGGCGGTATAATGTTCATAAAATCGGCGATACAAATCATTTGTTATACCTTTATAAATACTGTCATCGTCACAAAGTATGAGATACACAAACCAAGTTCTTCCATCTGATATTGGCAAACCTCCCGTTCTTTTATAATTACATACTTGAGCAATTTCAGATTTCAGTTCATTATCAGATATTTTGAGGTTTACCTGCCCGTGAGGACGATAGTCCGAAGGAAGGCAGGGAAACTCGAAATCCACAAACCAATGTTTATATAACGCCTGCGCAGTTTCTTCCAGTTTTTGGTTAAGCTGCTCATTGAGTTTTATTCGGTTTTTGACCACATTGTATTCCGCAACAATTTCGCGCTGTTTTTCAATGGAAGGAACTGGTAGTTCAAAACTTAAAAAATCTTCCCATTCCAAACTTCCTCTTACACCTCCTACTGCGTGAAACGTGGCTTGCCTATCAAATTCTTCACGCGAAAACCACATCATTAAATAATCTGGATGGAGTAAATCTTCATCGATAACTTCAAAGACCGGATAAGCCTGCGAGATGATTGCTTCCTTAAAATCCTTTAAAATAGCAACAGGCATTTTCTTGTCTCTACGAACCTGCATGATACTACAGGCAAACTGGTTTTTTCGAACAATTTTATAATTGCGCATATTGGTTCCCACCGTATTGGCCACGGAAGGAATAAACTCTTTCGTAATGCTCAAGCCTAAAAGCGTGGTTATTTTCAACTCCTTGTTCCGTTCATCCACCAGACGTATGTAATCGCCAATAGGCCTATAATTTGATCGCATAACCGAGCTCTTTAAAAACATCCAACAATTCACTTTTTGATTGTTCTTCTTGCTGCAACAAATTACTCAACTCGCTTTGTAAACTTGCCATCTTGGTATCAAAATCGATATTTTCATCCCGGTTTACAAACTCAATATACTTGCTGGGCACCAAAGAAAAATCTTTCTTTTCAATCTCTGCTTTGGTGGCGCTGTAACAATATTCCGGAATGTCTTTATATTGTGGGGAGTCTGAGCCTACCGGAGACTGCCAATTGTGATAGGTTTTAGCAATATCCTGAATATGCTTAGAACTAAACTGGGTAAATTTCTTTTCAAAAGGCTCGCCTATCTGGCGCAAGTCCATAAACAAAACCTCTTCTTCCCGATCACGGTAGTGGCGTTCTTTATCGCCAATAGAACGGGTATGCGCAGTTTTGTTTTTATTAAGTATCCATACGGTTACGCTTATGTTAGTGGTATAAAACATATTCTGCGGTAAAATCACAATCGCTTCCACCAGATTGTTTTCTACCAGCTTTCTCCTAATTTTATATTCTTCGCCACCACCTGATAAAGCACCGTTTGCCAAAATAAACCCGGCAACGCCATCATCAGACAATTTGGACACCATATTCAAAATCCAGGCGTAATTGGCATTACTTTTTGGTGGAATATCATAACCTCGCCACCGTGGGTCATCGACCAATTCATTTTCGGCCCGCCATGCTTTTTGATTAAACGGCGGATTGGCCATAATATAATCGGCCTTTAAATCTTTATGCTGGTCGTCGCTAAACGTATTGGCTGCTTTCTCGCCCAAATTGGCAGAAATCCCACGAATAGCCAGGTTCATTTTTGCCAGTTTATAAGTGGTGTTGGTATATTCCTGGCCGTAAATGGAAATCTCTTGCTTGCTACCGTGGTGACTTTCAATAAATTTAATGGATTGCACAAACATACCGCCCGAACCACAAGCCGGGTCATAGATAATCCCTTTATAAGGTTCAATCATTTCGGCAATCAGGTTTACAATACTCTTGGGCGTATAAAATTCTCCTTTCCCTTTTCCTTCCGCCAAAGCGAATTTGGACAAGAAATATTCATACACGCGACCCACCACATCCTGGGATTTGTCTTTTTGGGTATCAATCTTATTGATCGTATCTAAAAGCGATCCCAATTTGCTTTTCTCCAAACCAAGTCTGGAAAAATAATTATCGGGCAAAGCACCTCTTAAAGAAGGATTGTTCTTTTCAATTTGGTTAAGCGCTGTGTCAATTTTTAAAGCAATATCGTCCTGTTTAGCATTTTTAATCAAATAGGACCAACGCGAAGTTTCATTCAGAAAAAAGACGTTCTTCATATTATAGAAGTCTTTCATTTCGAGGTATTTCTCTTTGCCCTCGGCAATCAACTCTTCTTTTCGTTTTTCAAATTTATCGCTGGCAAACTTTAGGAAGATAAGCCCCAGCACCACATGTTTGTATTCGGAAGATTCGATGGACCCCCGCAGTTTATTAGCTGCATCCCAGAGGTTCTCTTCAATAGATTTTTCTTTTTTGATTGTCTTTTTAGCCATTTATGATTTTAAGTCTTTATGTTTCAATAGAAGATCCTTTGCTTCTACATTGAGTATTTTTGCTATTCGGAATAAATCTTCCACACTGGGTTGCCGTCGGTTTTGCGCGTAGGAATTTACCATATTATAGCTTTTTCCCAACTTTTCGGCCAACCATTTTTGGCTGTGGCCTTTTTCTTGCAAAACGGTTTTAATCCGGTTCATTGTCTCAGAAGTTTACGAATCCTCTAAATTATAAAACTTTCTTAAATATCTCATTGAATGAGTAGAAGGATTTATTGGAAATAGCAAATCAATATTTTGACGACGGTCTCGGCATTATATTTTTAAGTGTGCTGGAGTTACTTACGCTAAGATTGATGGTAAACAAGTTCTAAAATAAGGGCTATTCGGTTATGAATAATTTAAATCTAAGCCTTGTCTTTAAAATTCAAAAGCATCCTGCATCAATGCTATTTCATTTTTTGGAATTCCGAGTTCACCAGCAAGCTGCTCCCATGTTGCTACCTGATTTTGAACTGAATTTATAGTTCTTTTTGATTCGGTCTCTTTGAGACGAAAATAGGGTGCTAATTTCCGTGCGGGGTGGAGTTTCAACACATTGTCATCTTTTATGACCTCGAAACATTATCGTTAACCTGGGATCTTGTATTTTCCTACCTAATACATTATTCGCTGCCAACAGAAGAAAATCTTTTTCCAAACCTAAAACTAACAGAACCTGAAGTACTATCCCTAAAGAAACTGCCGAACTTCCATCTTCTATGGAAGGCAAAGTTGGTCTGGATATACCAGCACGCTCAGAAACTTGCGCCATGGTAAGTTTTGGGCGTAAGTGCGCCAACTTAATACTTTCTCCCACAGTTTCTAAAATCCTTTTATTTTTAGGAAGTAAAACAATCTTATTTCGAGACATAACGTTAAATATATTTTACAATTATATATAAAATAGTAAATAGTATTTTACATTATATGAAAACACAAAAGAACAACTCGGTAAATATTCAAGTTTTAAGTTTCGACAATAAATACATTTTCTGTCAAACTTTTATTTTTTCAGCTAAAACTTAGTACGCAATTATATTTAGAATTAGTGCTTACTCTTTCGTTTGTCCTCCTCTGTGATAGATCCAATTCGGGAAGCACTGAGTGCCGAATTGCATCTTTTTTCGCAACGCTATACCTCGTATGAAAATAAAGAGTATTTTCAAGTATATAAAAGTTGAAAGTCAGAACGAGCTCATATACCATGGAACAAAAATCAAAATCAGCTTAGTAATTTTTATCATAAAAACTATTTTCGACCAGACTTCACTTCATTTTTTACCTCTAGACTTCTTTATAATATTTCTTTCGTAACCAGAAAGAAACCCGCACCAATAAAATTAAAGCCGGAACTTCCACCAATGGGCCTATAACTCCAGCAAATGCCTGTCCCGAATTTAGGCCAAAAACGGCAATGGCCACTGCAATCGCTAATTCGAAGTTATTCCCTGCTGCAGTAAATGCAACAGCTGTGGTTTTGTCGTATGCTGCACCCGTAGCTTTGCTAAAGAAAAAGCCTATGATGAACATTAAGGTAAAGTATATGAGTAGCGGCACAGCAATAATCACTACATCCATTGGAATTTCAACAATCAATTCGCCTTTTAACGAGAACATTATGACGATTGTAAACAAAAGGGCAATCAATGTCAATGGCGAGATCGTGGGAATGAATTTTTGGGTGTACCATTCTTCTCCTTTCAGCTTTACTAAAATTAGTCGACTTAAAATCCCCATAGCAAACGGGATTCCTAAATAAATGGCAACACTCTCTGCAATGGTTCCTATGGAAATATCAACGATCGCTCCCTCAAACCCAAAGTAAGGTGGAAGTACCGTTATAAAGATCCACGCGTAAAAGCTATAGGCAAATACCTGAAAGATGCTGTTCAAGGCTACCAAACCTGCACCATATTCGCTACTGCCTTCGGCTAGATCGTTCCAAACAAGTACCATTGCAATACAACGTGCCAACCCGATTAAAATAAGCCCAACCATATATTCGGGGTAATCACGTAGAAAGGTAATAGCTAAAATAAACATCAAAACCGGTCCGATTATCCAATTGAGAATAAGCGAAATAGAAAGGATTTTGGTATTTCTAAAGACTTTTGGCAACAAGGCGAAATTCACTTTTGCCAAAGGCGGATACATCATTAATATCAGTCCGATGGCAATGGGAATGTTTGTACTTCCACTACTGAACGAATTGACTATCTCGGGAAAGGAAGGAATGAAATAACCAAATCCAACACCCAAGACCATAGCTATAAAAATCCATAAGGTGAGGTAACTATCGAGAAAACTTAATTTTTTTGATGCCATTATTGAGGATTAATTTGAGAAAAAACGTAGAATAATTCGGTTGCGATCTGCATACTTCTTTCGCTGTATTTTTCAGTTTGTTGTGGGGTATTGTCAAATACTTTTGGGTCTTCAAAAGTTATGGGGAAGCGTTTTTCAGCCCCCGGAACAAAGGGACAAGCTTCATCAGCTTGGGAACAGGTCATAATTGCTGCAAACTCAGATTTCGGATTGAAATCATCATCATTTTTTTTTGAAAACCCGATGATAGGATGCTCATTACCTGCATATTTAATGCTGTAAACAGGATTCCTATTTTCTGAAAGCTTTTTGATTTTGAAACCTGAGTTTTTGAGAGTTTCAGCAACCATAGGGAAAAGCGCCGTGGTTTCGGTACCACCAGAATAACAATGCACATTTTTAATATTGAAATGGTACGCCATTGTTTGTGTCCAAACTTGTGCTAAATGACTTCTTCGTGAATTGTGGGTACAAATAAAATTGAGACGTATTTCTTGATGATTTGAAACTTTTGACTGAATAAACTTAGTTAATGGCTGTAAAACACCTTTACGTCCTTCTGAAATTATTTCAGGATCTAAATCTTTAATTAATTCTTCTATTCCCAGAAATAAGCTTGATTCTATTATTTTTTTCATTTAATTGAAGTTTTTTTATTAGCAGCACCCACTTCCCAGGATACAAGAGCTTCCTGCTGGCAATTCAGAAGACTGGGGTTTTGGCTTCTCAGTTGGGATTCCACAATTATCCTTTGCCAAACAGTCGGTTTGCTTTGTAGTCAAAAGAAAATTTTTTCCGTCAAAATCAAGTCCGAATTTCCCAATCGTATCGGCTTGATATTCCACTTCTATTTCCAAATCTTCAATACCCAAAACCCTCTCTGAGAGTTCAATAATGTTCAATAATTTCTCTGGATGTAATCTATGGTCATAATCGTTTGCGTTCCATAGCTGAAAGTTTACAACTTCTTCCTTGCGAACAGTTCCGCCACAGTCGATGAAGTTTTTAGTTATTTTCCCCACTTCTGTCACGTGAAAGTGTCCTGGGACTAAATCTCCGTTTGGCAATTGAAAAGAAATCTTTTCTAATTGATTCAATTTATTTTTAATTTCTGATAGCTTCATACTATATTTGTTTATTGCAATTTAACGATTGATAAAATTAAATTTTTTTAGCAACAATCTGCCTTAGGAATGTCTTGATCTAAAAATTGGTACAATACTTTTTTCATTTTAGTCCAATTTTTAGGTTCAATGCAATAACAAACCCTTGTTCCCTCAACGTTTCCTTTGATTAAGCCTAAATGTTTTAATTCCTTGAGATGTTGAGAGATTGTTGGCTGAGCAAGTCCGATTTCCTCTGATAAATCCCCACAATAACAAGCGTCTATTTTAAAAAGTTGTTGTAAAATGGCCACTCTTGCCGGATGACCAAAGACTTTTGCAAATAAGGCAATTTCTTCTTGCTCACTGGTATACATATGCTGTTTGTTGATTACCCCTTAATTGTTTAATTGCAATATTACGATTAATAATTAATGTCTCCCAAATACTTTTATTTAATTTTCAAATATCGCCCTCACTTCCTCATAAACCTGTTCAAAATTAACCGCTAAATCTTCTTGAGAAAACTGTCTTGATTCTTCCGGTAATACTCTCTGAATATCTGCCAATTTAAACTGTACCTTTTTGTCCTTCCCATCGGCATAAGTAATGAACTCCCCCTGATGCAAACGAAAGAACTCATCGGCCCTAATTTTTGGGATTTCCTTTTCCCCGGTGGTAGTGTGCATATCAAAATCAAGGTTATGGCCACGGTTTACGCTTTTGTTCGGATTTTTTATAATTTCAAAAATCGTTCGTAGTATTTCGCGGTATCGGGATTGTTGACCTTTCCGAAGAACTGGTAAGAAAGATTACTCAAGATTGCTTTTCTTGCCTTATATCCGCGCAATATATCGTTCTATATTTTACGCAAAACATATCATTTCCCTACGACATTTAAGCCTTCAACAGAACGTGGCATTTTACCATAACTTTCAAAAAAAATCGTTATCGTCATATTTGTTTTGTTTCATCTCAGGAATGTGAAAAATAATTAAAATAAAGGTTGCCTTTGGTTTGGTTGATTACTGTATTTCATTATAGTTCGACCAAGGATTGGCATAATAACAATGCCCCAATACAAATTAATCCTATATAAACGTAATTTAAAAATGTTCCATCTTTTAACCTGTGATTTAAAAACCTTCCAAGAAAAATAGTAGGGATTGCAACCGGTAAGGATATCAAAAAATAATAGGTTACTGTTGGGGTCCAGAGACCTTTGTACCAATAACCAAACATACCAATCATACTGGCCGGTAAAAAATAGGCTTGTAAGGTCGCCCTAAAATGTTTGGCCGTCCAATTGCGCATATTGCCATAGATCACAAGTGGAGGGCCATTAAGGCCATAAGCACCACCAAAAATACCTGATAAAAAGCCGCAAATGAAAAGCCAAGCTTTATTATCAGTTTCTAATTTAAAATTGTTTTTTGAAAGTAAGGAATAGATAGCGTATAAAATAATCAGTATTCCCAATCCTGATTTTATAAGGTTTTCATTTCCATAAACAAGTAACAATAATCCTACAGGAATACCAATGGCCGCAAAAAGAATTAACCATTTTGCACTATTAAAATGTATTTGTTTATTGTCTTGTACAACCACAATTGCCGCAATAGTAATCGATAGAAGCACGGAAAGAGGAACAGCAATTTCTATTGGGATGAAAAGTATAAGGAGGGGAACGGCTACCAAGGATTCCCCAAAACCAAAAGTTGAACGAACCAAGGTAGCAAGGAAAATAATAATTAAGATGTAAAAAGTCACTAAATCCATTTATTTCAAGGTGGAATGTTGATTTTCGGGAAGTCAACCTATCTAGGGTGTTTTTTACTTTTCCTATCTCCAAAATTTGTAGCAAAAGTACTAATATCACTTTATTGAGCTATACATTTAGCTACCATTAATAATTTGGGAATGTAGCCGTGGTTTTCCTTGTATCATTCTCTTTATATTATTGTGAAAAATGGTTTGTTTTGACTGTGATCGATTCAACCTGTATGAATATTCATCCAGGTACCTTCTGACATGTTGTTTTGAAATAGGCGCATGAACTGTCCTCAACCAAGACTTTATCTTGTGGATTATAATATGAAGTTCCTTGAAATTTTTTCCTTTATTACTAGGTACCTGCTCGATATTATACTTTTTCTTTAATGGGCTGTAACCTCGCCATTTGTCGGTAACCACCTTTGCTTCTTCAGATATATGCTGTTCGAACAATGGGGTAAATGACTTGGCGGAATAATCGTCAATTACCTTGGCGTAGGCACGTTTAACTTTGCGTTCTTCATTAAGCTCCACCGCTATTATAACCTTGGTTTTACGGGTGTTGTAGCTTCTGCCAGGAGCATTTTCTTCTTGTCCGCCAATGATAAATTCATCGACATGAACCAAACCTTTCAAAGGATGTTTTTTGCTGCTTTCCATTGCCGAGCGTACTTTGTGCATAAAATACCAGGCTGTGCCCTGGCGGATACCATAACGTTCGCCCATTTGGATACTGGAGAGGCTTTTGCTAGTTGTACTCATCTCAAAAACGATACAAAAGGCTTTTCGTAGCCCGAACTTGACCTTATGAAAAAGTGTTCCGGCCGTTGAAGATTCTACCTTTCCACAACCATAGCAATGATACTTATGGTCTTTTTTTAAGCATCCTTTAGTATGACCGCATTTTGGACAAGTAAATCCATCGTGCCATTTCAAGTTAGCCAAATATTCCCTACATGACCCATCATCCGGAAAGACTTTCATAAAGTCTAGGATATTTTTACCTTTAAATTTATCCATAATCAATGTTTACAAGGGCTAATATACGGCTCTTATATGTATAACTCAATCACTTTAAATTGTAAGAGTGAAAAGGGTTCATAATACCATCAAATTCAAAAATAAAATTGTTGAAGATGGCCATATTTATTGATTAAAAATGGATATCACCTCCTCATAAACCCGTTCAAAATTAGCCGCTAAATCTGGCTGAGTAAACTGCCCTGATTCTTCCGGTAACCCTCTCTGAATATTTGCCAATTTAAACTGCACCTTTTTGTCTTTCCCATCGGCATACGTTATAAACTCCCCTTGGTGCAAACGAAAGAACTCATCGGCCCTAATTTTCGGGATTTCTTTTTCGCCGGTGGTCACACGGGTATCAAAATTAAGGTTGTGGCCTCGGTTTATACTGGTGGTCTGTTTTTTTACAATCTCAAAGAATCGTTCGTAGTATTTGGCGGTATCGGGATCGTTTACTTTTCCGAAAAACTGGTAAGAAAGATTACTCAAAATCGCCTTACTGGCTTTATCACCATACATCATATCATTTTGGATTTTATCCTGCATCACGTAGATGGTGGCAATATCATAACTTCGCAGGGTAGCCGGAATCCGGTGCATATTGAGCAAGCGGATGGTCGGTGCTTCTTCCATCATTAAAAAAGATGGTCTTTGCCCGCGTTCACTCATTTGTTTGGTAATGGTGTGGATTATCGTTGCAATAACCGGGGAATAGGAGCTTTCGAATTTAGGATTATTCACTATTGAAATTACTGCCGGATTTTCTTCACTGTTGATATTAAGTGGTACTTCATCCGCGGAAAGTACCATAAAAATCCGTTGGGTGCTGATACGCTTTAAGGCATTGGCCAGTGTACTTTTCACCCCGGCAGTTTGCCGTTCGGAATCTTTCCCACTGATAAATGCATCGGCCATGGCCCTGGAGGTGGTATTGGTTTCTAAAAATTGCACCAGGCTATCGGTATCTAAATATTGGTAGATAGCAATCAAATGGGGGAGGGTGCACAGATCTGGGTAGGCGGTTTTGAGTTTCCAGATGAGGCCGCCGATCAATCCTTCCGCAGCATCATTAAAAAACCTGGTGGTTCCGGACGCATAGGAATCCCTTTGCTCCAACAGGTTTTCGATAAGCACCCGGGAGACCTCGTTAACGCTCTCCTCGTTTTCCAAATAGCGCGGAGCGATGGGATTCACCCTGTGAATAATGTGATCAAAAGAAATAATTTTAAACGGAACATCATGATCTTTAAACAAGGGGTAAGCCATCTCGGTCAATTCAAAATCCTTGTAATCGTGGATGATGCCGCAAAAGCTTTCCTTTTGAAAATGCTTTAAAAACCCATATACCACACTTTCGGTCTTCCCACTTCCTGCAGAACCAATTATAGAAGCACCGCGTTTGATGTTATCGAGTTTAAAATTACCCTGCTTAGTGGCAAAGCTTACCCGGTATTTTAGGTCGCTGTTTTCAGGATGAGTTGAGGTATGCAGAAAAACGTACATCCCGGTGTTGATGAGCAAAAGTGGACAGCCCAAATATAGAAGCAATACAAAGATGGTATTGGCAGTGTAAAGACCAAATATAAGGATACCGATCAATAGGAGGTTAATCATAAACGCATAGCGTGTCAATCGGAATACCACATAAAATACCAGGCTGCTTATAGCAAGGATCATGATGATTGTAAAAAGACTGTCTGTTTCCATAGTAGCTAAATTTAGATTCCGATTGAACTTGATTTTACAGCGATATCAATTCCCTTACGTAGTTTATGAAATAGCTTGAGTGCGAGCTGCGTCTGACTGACAGGAATGCTGGGCACCAGTGGAATCCCGGTTTCTTTGAGTATTTTAAACGCAATAGCTTTTTCACTGGCAGGTAACCCGGTTAAAGAAGCAAAGTAGGTTTTTGGGTTCTTGATAAACTGCTTCCTTGCTTTATAGGTTTCTACGAAGTTTCGATGATAACCGAATGTTTTGTCGAAGGTTTTTTCAGCGTTTTTAAAAAATTGATCCCGGTCAAAACCGCGTTTTATTGTTTTACCGTTTAATTCGACCTGAGAAGCTCGGTATTTGCTTCCGGGAGATAAACTAAACCTATTGGAGGCGTCTTTACGACTTACAATGATATGGATGTGGCTTTGGTTGCCGTCTTTTTGCATTCCCTGCACGATCCGCTGACCATTTTGCTGGTGTGGCGCTTGACGTTCCAACTGATTAATTTCCCGTTGTATATTTTCGATGCTTCCTGTTATTTCGCCGCGTTGCACTTTTCGGATATTGGTCTTTAGCTGAAGGATTTTTGTGGCAAAAGGCTGATTTTCCTTTACCTGTTTATCGGTACCCTTAAATGCTCGCCGGTGTTCAATTTTTGCATAGTATTTAATATCATCGATGCTTACCGGTCGCCCGTTGATTTCACGATTAAAAGATTTTACGTAATCCTTCATCAATTCCCTGGTATATTTTTTTAAGTCTTCACTATGGTTCTGGAAACGCTTCAGTTCATATTTTGAAGGGTTGACGGTAATGGAGTAGAAGCGAGGTTCTGTCTTTTCTAATTTGGCGGTATTGCCATCAATTTTCCTGACCACTTCTTCCGCCGAAATTTCATCTTCGTATTGATTGAAAAAGTGTTCTATATTTTCTGCACCTCCAGATGGCAATTCTCCTTCTAAAGCTTGGTTTTCTTTTTCCAAATAATCCACAAAATCTGCTGAACTTTTGGAATAACTAGCGCCCAATTTTTGTGGTGTGATCGTGATATACATAGCTGGAAAATTTAGAGTTTGTTATTGGAATTTCGTTTTTCCTGGAAGCGTACTTCCTTTTTTTCTTCCGTGAATTTCTTCTCCAGGATTAGCGGCTTCTTTTGAGGTGTATCGATTTGGAAAAGGGATTCGATCATGGCCACGGTAGGTTTGGTTTGGGTCTTTTCCATATCCTTCATTATGGCAATCACCGCATTGATCCGTTTCTTTAAATTGGCTTCAATGGTTCGTCCGGTAGGGCCCAATCTTTCCCGTGGCGAGATTTCGTTATAGAAGAAAAAATCGAGCATGGTGGCCATGGCCTCGGTGTGCGATTTGAAGTGCTTTTTTGAGAATTGCTGAAAACGTTTTGCCGTTTGTCTCTTAAACCTGATGGTGATGAAGGAGTCCATTTTACTTCGCTTTTTTGTGCATTTGACGCAAATCCATCCCTATTTACAGGCTGTTTCAGGGCATTTGACGCAAATTGACGAAATTGGAAAAACTAATTAAATTTCAACACATTGAAAATCAATAGTTTGCAATCGAAAAGGAATGTGTAACGCGGCGCTGCCCGTTACCCTCTTGCTATTCCTTTTCGTCCCGCCGGGCGGGACAAAAATTTCATACAATTTGGCTTATCGTCTGTCTTTAGCGACAGTCGAAAGGCCAATTGCCCATTTCGGAATTTCAACAATTCCTGAATGTAAAATATAGATGGATACAGCTACCAGCGAAAGTCAAAAATAGGATAGCTATATAAAATTATGTATGCTGAATATCAGCTTACTAAAGATAGTAAATTTTATTTGAATTGAAATATTTCAACAAAATAAAAGACCTCTGAAAAATCAAAGGTCTTTTGGATCAAAAAAATATTACTTTTAAAGTATGCCTTCATCGGCAAAACTATAATATCGCCCACCCGGGGAAATGATCAGATGATCTAAAACTTTAATATCAAAAAGCTCCCCGGCATGCTTAATTTTTTGGGTGAGGCGTTTATCGGCTTCACTAGGTCGAAGGGTCCCACTCGGATGATTATGCAGTAATATTAAAGCGGTCGTGACAGACTTCAACACCACTGCAAATAAGATACGTACATCGACTAAAGTGCCGGTAATCCCGCCGGTTGATAATTCATAAATACCTTTTACCCGGTTGGCATTATTGAGCAACATAACTTTAAAAGTCTCGTGCAGTTCAATATTGTTTTTATCCCACTGCCCAAAGGCTAGCTCTGCCGCACTTTGGGAACAGGTTATTTTAGGGAGCAAATTCACTTGAGTACTTCCGTTGTAACTTATGGCTATTTCATTAACTTTGGTTTTCATTATTAGCTTGATTAAAGGGTTAATAATAGAGGGCGTAACTTTCCAGGGAACGCCCTCTTTAATTTTTAATATTCGCTGGGTAACATCAGCGTATTGTTTACAAAAAATAATCGCAGCTTATCAAGCGGAAAATCCGTTACCCGGTAGCGGTGTTGCCCCAATATGTTATCGTTGCCGTCGCTGTAGATTATTTCGGCTTCATAACCTTTAGCATTTTGCTCCATTTCGGACAATCTTTTAAAATCCACCGTAATAAATTCACTACGTTTTATTAAACTTTTTGCAATGACCGAAGCATCCGTAATTAGCCAAAAGCATTGCGCAGCTTCCGCCAAATATTTCAGTCCGTTAGTGTACCGGGTGCCTAATAATGGGATTTGAAACAAGGTTTCAGAACCGTGGAAATGTTGCAGTCCTTCTTTAATTTCATTAATTTGTGCTTTCATAATTTTTTAGTTTTATGAGTGATTTATAAAAAGAGGGCGTAATCTTCGACGAAAGCGCCCTCTTGTTTAATTTCCGGCTTATTGATTACCGTTTTTAGTCCCTAAAAGCAGGATTTCGCTTGCTTCTATTTCGGTAACGTAGCGGGTAATCCCGTCTTTCTCATAGCTGCGGGATTTTAGTTTACCGCTTAACCCGATTTCTTTACCCTTACCGGTATATTTCTCAATAATTTCGGCAGTTTTGTTCCAGGCTACAATAGTATGCCATTCGGTTTTTTGAACTTTCTCCCCATTGGCGTTTTTATAAAACTCATTGGTGGCCAGTGAAAAGCGGACTACTTTTTTACCGCTATCCAGGTTGGTGATTTGTGGGGCTTCGCCCAGGTTTCCGATTAACTGTACATGATTTCTTAAAGTGCTCATAATAAAAGTTTTAAAGATTAATTAAAATACCATCTGAACTATTCAGATAGTTTTGGTTTATATTTTTTTTAGACTGATTTACTTATTATATCCAGAGCGTTTTCCTTTTTTTGTTTTTTTAGTCTCGCTTCTTTTTTGATGTTTTTAAATGATTTCATAATGATCTTTTTAGATTTACTTCCTATAGAGCCGTCCGCTGTTACCTTTTTTTGTTGCTGATACATTTTCAATATTTAGAATTAGGGAGGACTTATAAAAAGGAGTAAGCGACTGGCTTATGCAGTCTGGACTAACTTCTAAATATTGGTATTTTGCTTACAAAAAAAGGGTAGGGGCAGCGGTGGCTTGGGGGAAGGTCTAAATAACTATGATGAATTATAAAAACACGGGAAGCGGGACTACATGAAAAAATGATATCCTATTGAAGCGAACGCTATTCCCGATTTTAAGTTGGGAGTGGAATGAAATCTTCCGCCAGGAGCGGAAGGAGTAATGTAATGGACAACTAAAATTGGGGATTGTGTTCAAGATTTTGGGAGGGAAGCTCTTTGCCTGATTTTTACTTTGAATGGAACTTCTGAAGTGGTATAGGAAATATTCAGGAAAAGTCAATTTTGATGTAAATAAGGGCAATGTGCTGAGTGGATTATTAAAATGAATTATTCTCATTTAGAAAGAATTAAAACTGACTTGAAGAGAAAAGTATTTATTCGTAAAGAAAGATCGAATACACATAATGTAAAAATTGGGATTTCAATATGTTAAAACCTACCATTCAAGTAAACTTTAGGTTTAAGAATAGCAACATTATTCTTTCCAGTTTTTTTTCATATTTCCAACCTTTATTTGCAGTCTAAACAACAATAAGTAAGATGGAGAGAAAAAATTTAAAAAACACATTAATTTATACATTTTTGGTATTAATAGGGAGTACTGGATATGCCCAGAACTCAGATAGTATTAGCTTGTCACCTAAAGTTAAACACATGGAGCCACTCTACATAGATTTAGTTAGGGATCTTGGCGCCAGAAAAGGAGAGAAAGAATTTAACCTGGGGTCAGATTTTCTCAATACCAACAACTATAGGGAATATGCGGTTTTGGCTGAATATGAATTTGCACCTATTGATAGGTTAGGATTGGAAATAGAAACCGATTTTTCTTTCTATGATAAGACCAATTCTGAAAGTCAAATTCCAGAGAATAAATTGGATAAATTGATCTTATCTGCTCAATACTCCTTCTTTGTTTCACCAAAATATCAAACCACTATGGCGATAGGATATGCCCACGAGTTTGAGCTTACAGATTTTAATAGTTACGATTCTGCCAAATTTGTTACTGGGATGGTGTATAAACCTTTCTTTGTCGCAGCAAAAAAATGGGGAGAAAGTTTTCATACCTTAATTTTCACAGGCCCTATGATGTCCCATAATTTCGATGAAACCTACACTTCGGTAGATTGGCAAATAAATACCTCGTTACACTATAACATCCCGAATACCCATCACTTTATAGGGGTTGAATTTAATAAAGAAGTTGTAGATAGTGAATTTGAAATGACTATGCGCCCACAGTTAAAATTACAGTTAAATGAAGCTTTTGCAGTAGGACTAGTAGCCGGGTTTCCAATCGATAACGAGAAAGAAAAATTCAGTTCGTTTTTTAGACTAATTTACGAACTTTAATAAATATCGAATTCGCTAGATTCTAGCTTTATGAATTGTTTTAGAGAGGTTTGATTTTTTATGAAATTCAAACCTTTTTTATCTTAGCCGAAGAGTAAAAAACAATTTATGTTAACGAAGCTCATATTATTCGGAGGATCTGTAGGCTTATTTAATTTTATTGGAGACTACTTTACAGCCGTACAATCATCGATTAGTTTTAATCAACAGAAGCGTTTTTATTATCAAGATATCGATTTTAAATTAGTACTCCGTGCGCCGAACCACTAGGGCTTCATTAATCCTGGCGAGTAACAAATTTTCATCAGTCTTTGCAGACCTAAACGATCTCGCGTTATTTAAACTATCACCTACAATTTCATTTCACTGTATAAATAACTGACTTCATTTTCAATGTTACGTTTTTTAAATGAAACAGACCATACATCTATTGCTCAAGAAGCTTTATAAAAATTCAATAGTTATTAGGCCATCTAATCTCTTGTTCATAGGACTGAATATGGCCCCTACTGAAATAGGAGTTGAATAATTTTTTGACAACTTTAAGGATTTATGTGCTGTTATTCCTATTTCAGAAATGCCGTAAGGATGACTGGCTTCAGCCGTCTCATAAAAATTTGTGTCATCTATATTGTTTAGGGCACCAGCTCCCGAGATATAAAAATCAAATGAGTAGCCATTAGCGACTTTTAAGTTATAATTTAGTTTGAGGTAAGTGGAATACCTATTTTCATAATCATTATTGATTAATGCCCCATCCCTTCCATAAATAATACTTGCTAAATAGATTGAAATTGGAACCTTTTTAAATTCATAACTCGCATTTAAATCGATAAAATGCTGTGTTTTTTCATTTTTAAAATTAAAAAAGTTTTTACTTTTAGTTTCCGCCACTCCTGAATAGGTGTAGATATCCCAAATACTTAATTGAAAATTTTTATGTTTAAAATTTACGTAATAACTCGCATTTTTATATCCCTCACTTGAAAAAGATTGTCCTGTCCAAAATCCGGCCGTAAAGGCCCCTTTTGTATAATTAAACTCGCCGGTAATTAATGGGGTAGGAGTATGCTCTTCGGTTGAAAATACAGACAATGGCGCTCCCCGCCAATAAAACATATTTTGAACACCTAATTTTACGTTAGGGAAACCAGTTTTTGTTTCATCGGAATCATTTTGGGCGTAGATGTGACTACCTATAGATAAAGTACAGATAATGCACATACTATATAATTTTAATAGTTTCATAAGTCGTTTTTTACTAATTTATTCGAAGTAATTGTTTCTTAATTAAAAAACTTAGTCTGTTTCTCGTAATTGTTCTTATGTCTTTTTATTCGGAATAAGTTCGCCTATATACGTCACTCCTTTACGGGAGAATAGGATGATCCACATGGTCGCAACAAATGGAAAAGTATAGGGCGGTATTCCTGCCTTTATCATATAATCATCTATAGTAACGGTAACCATAGTACTTATCACTACCCAGAAGCCATCGCGTTTTAAACTTCCGGCAAAGGCAATAGCACATAAAACAGCGTTAAAGCTAAACATCCCCGTATCTACCGTAGATTCCGGGCGGTTGAGTAGGTGGGAAATAGTAATGGCTAAAATAGAAGCGAAAATTCCATATAAAGCTGCTACCGGTTTATTGATATAAACGCCGAGGAGGAATAAAATTCCGGCCACCACACTTCCCTGGAACATTACTTGTCCAAAGCCATGGGTGGAAAAAATAAGATCATCGTCTATTTTATCATCGTCATATTCTATTCCCACGCTTTCCAGTGATTCCTCAAAAAACTCTGCAGTGGGTTCCTGAAGAAAATTCTCGGCCGAAGTAGGATGCACAGGTTTTTCTACAAAATGTCCAGAAGAAATTAAGGACACGAAAATCCAACTAAACAAAACAAATGGAAAGGTGAAAATTTTTAATTTTTTAAGTAAAGAAAGATGAAAGAGATAGGTGGCCAGTACCGAGCTGGCAATAATAGCCAGGATAGAGATGAAATTCAATCCAAACTGGTACACCAGGATAATACCCATTAAAGCGGCATTAAAACCATATAAGCCCATGTTTAATTCTTCTTTGTGTTCTTTAAAAGTATGGCCTACAAGTGTTCCGGTTACAGTGGCTATAATCATGCCAACGGCCATAAGCCAGGAACTGTAAAGTACTCCCAGTAAAAACAAAAATCCGGTTATTGCATTATTTTGCAACATTATTTGCGCTATTCCTTTTAGGTTAATCCTGATGAAATGAGATGTTTTTTTTAGCATGTTATTTAATTTTTAAAATAGATTCCTATTCTTTCGTTTATGTATTGCAAATAATTATAAATTGAAATTCATACCTACCATAAAGTTCCTTCCGGGAGCTGGTGCAAAAGATTGCCCGCCTTCCGGACCAAAAGAATCAAATACCGAAGTGGCATATTTTCCTATGTTCTTAAACTTATACCGCAATCCTATACCAGGTTTAAACGTATAATCCAGGTTTAGGTTTGTCACAGAATTAGGAATACCACTTAATTCATTTCCTTCTAAATTTTTATTTGGATTCTCTTTAATTTCGGTATCTACATAAGAAAAAGATCCGTCGAAATAGAAGCGGGAAAAAGGATTTGCCTTAGCGCTCAATTCAATACCCCGGCGTTGCGTTTTTCCGGCATTAATAAACTGGCCGGAGCCGGGCGTGACTTCATTAAGCTCTGAAGAGGTATTAAGGATATAACCGGCTATATCTAAATCGAGCCAGGCTAGCGCGTCATAATTCAAACCAACTTCATACTGCCATATTTCAGAAGGATCAATATTGGTGTCTTTATCATACCGAATAATCCCGGAAGGAATTGTAAAGCCATTGGTGGCACTAAATCTAAAATCAAGTCCGTTAAACCAGGTGGAAATAAAACCGAGTTTAGGGCTTAAATGTGATTGTTCGTTAAGGGATAATTCACCAGGTGTCTCCCCGGGTTCCCTCAACTTTAATGAACCCGTGTACCTGTCATATCGCAGACCAATGGTTGGCCTAAAATAATTAACTATATCAAACTCTCCCTGGGCAAAAAATGAAATACTTTGCACCCGAAAACGACGTTTTTGCGAAGGATTTGTTTCGGTTCTAACGCGATTAGCAGTGTTCCAGCTTTTTTTATTGGTGAATTCATTGTAATACTCTGCCCCGGCAGTCCAGTCGAAATCAATTGCACCTACAGCGTTTTTACCATTTAAGCTGGTTCCAAAGGAATAAACGTCCCGTCCATTTTTGTTTTCCTGCTGCCCGCCTTCATCAATACCAAACTTTTGAAAACGTGTAAAATTTTGCTGTACAGAATAGCCATAAACCAGTAAACGCAGGTTTTCATTAAGAGTATGGTTAACATCCAAACGCTCGGAAATAAAAGTTTTTTTACCACCATCATTTTCAGCATTTAAAGCCTGCTTAAAGCGGTCTCCACTATAAAATTGATCTCCGTCCGGTACGTCTGAGTTTCCTGGAATAAAACCCGGTGCATCCCAATTACTCGCATGGCCTTTTAAAGTTAAAGCAACATCAGTTTTTTCAGAGATATCATAAGCTAAACGTCCATTGATATTTCCTCTAAGGTTTTCATTATTTTCCGTAAATCCTTTGCTGCGGAATAACTGCACGGCAAAATTGCTTTTAATATCCTTGTCATTCTGTAACCGCAAAGGTTGACCTAGAGCAGCCTGAAAATCAAAAGTTTCATAAGAACCCGCTTTTAGGGAAATATCCTGGTATTGCCCACCTTTTCGGGTTTCAAAAGATAGGGCACCACCCCGTGCAAAATTCCCGAACAAGACAGAAGATGGGCCTTTATAAACATTTACCCTGGCTATGTTTAGGGGGATCAAAACGTTCATATCTGCATAGCCATCTGCGTGGCCTTCCGATTCGTTTAATGAAATGCCATCTATATTCACTGCCACATCGCCCCCGTGACCGCCGCTGCCAAAACCGCGCATCGAAAACGTACTGGCAGTACCTCCCTGGCTATAGTTGGAAACTGTAACCCCGGGAATTTCTTCTACAATATCATTTGGCTTATAAATGCCTAATTTTCTTATTTTTTTGGCATTTATAGTATTAACCGTGGTAGCACTGTTTTGCTTATTTAAACCACCACCTTTAATGGTTATACCGCTTAACTGGGTAACGGCTTCTTTCAGTATAAAATTCAGGGTCTTTTTCTCTCTCGCTTTTAAATCTATAGATTGCGTAATGGGCTCGTAGCCCAGGGTGGAAACCTCAATAATATGCTTGCCGGCGGGTACATTAGAAATCACAAACTCCCCTTTTTTATTGGTACTCGCACCTTTATTTGTTCCTTTAATAGAAATATCTACCAGGCTTATCGCTTGATAATCATTAGTTGTGATTTGTCCTTTAAGCGTTCCTGTATTTTGAGCATAACCGGTACTTATGCTTATAATCAAAAAAGAAATAACATTGAGTAATTTGAGCTTCATTTTAGTAATTTAACTAGGTGATTTTATTAAATCTTCAAAATTTATTACCCTGTCACTTATCCGATCCAACAAAATCTTATCGTGGCTTATAGCGAGGATGCCAAGTTGTCGTTGTGTTTTTAAACTTAACATAACCCGCCAAATTTGGGCTTGTGTTAGGGCGTCTAACATCGTGGTAATTTCATCTGCAATAATGTATTTTGTGGTGGGCATAAGTGCTCTTGCCAAACAGAACCTTTGTAGTTCCCCGCCAGAAAGTTCGCTGGGATAACGCTGCATCCAGCTTTCCTTAATATCAAATTGTTCGTATAATTCCTTCTGAATAACTCCACCTTCTGCCAAAACCTGTTTCATTTTCCAGCGCGGATTTACCGCCTGTTCGGGGTGCTGCCAAATAAGTTGAACCGGGTTGGGTGATTTTTTATGGTGATTTTGATCATCTACGGTAATTTTTCCTGAATCGGGATTTAGATAGCCGGCAATAATTTTGGCCATAGTGGTTTTTCCCATACCACTATTACCATAGAGTCCTACTATTTCTCCCGGTTTTACCGTAAGGTTCAAACCTTCAAATAATTGTCGCTCGCGCTGATATCTATAACTAGTCTCTTGTATCTTAAGCATAAATTATAAGTACTAAATAATTGAACTTTTAAAACCTTTTAAATCCTGCCTAACATTAGACCAATTTTCAGGTAAAGCTTGCCATAATGCCCTGGTGTAAGCATGTTGTAATTCTTTACCATCTTTTCTAAAGGCCTCGTTGGGGGCTGTTTCTATGGTTTTACCATTCTTTACCACCACAATCCTGTCGGCGATTTTTAGGGCTGCATTTATATCGTGTGTAATAAGCATAACACTTCTCTCGCCGTCATTAACCAATTTACTTAAATCACTTATCACTTCATTTCTTAGGCATTCATCCAGGCCGGGAGTGGGCTCATCTGCAATGACTAATCGGGCTTTACTTAACATGGCCGTTGCAATTAAAACCCGTCTTGCCATGCCACCAGATAATTGGTGCGGAAAACGACCACTAATTTCCGGGCTTAACCCGAGCTTATAAAAAGCTTCTTCCTGAAGCTCCTTTTTGTTTTGATACGCGGGAATAACATCCCTTACCTGTTTCCCGACTTTTATTAAAGGGTTGAGGGCTTTAACTGATTGCGGAATGAGGGCGATCTCTTTTCCGCGTAAACTTTTTTGTCTTGGGGAAGACAAAAGTTTCCCACGGTAGTTTATTTTTCCACCTACTGTTGCGGTTTTAGGCAGGATAC
The DNA here is from genome assembly GCF_900129445.1 of Salegentibacter echinorum. Classification (GTDB taxonomy): domain Bacteria; phylum Bacteroidota; class Bacteroidia; order Flavobacteriales; family Flavobacteriaceae; genus Salegentibacter; species Salegentibacter echinorum. The sequence goes on along the minus strand of NZ_FQVT01000013.1, from coordinate 39,905 downwards.
CTAATATAGCATCGGCCAGTAGGCTTTTTCCCGCTCCGCTAGCTCCAATTACAGCGACTACCTCTCCCGGTTTTATGGTCATTTCAAAATCTGATATCACCTGAATTTGGGTTTGCTGAAAACCTTTAAGAAACTGGGGAAATGCTATACTGAGATGTTTTACTTCGAGAAGCAAGCGGTCTTTTTGGCGGTTGATATGTTTATTGTTTTCAGTTTTCATGGCAGTTTATACTATAATTTTTGTCCGTTTAAGGGATCTATTAACTTCCGAAGATTACGGCCTAAAACATCAAAAAGGAACACCATAATTAATAGGGAAAATCCTGGGAAAAAGGCCAGCCACCACATACCAGATGACAAATAACGCATAGCTTCAGAAAGGATAATACCAATGGCGGGTTGCTCTGAAGACAAACCAAAACCCAGAAAAGTAATTGCTGCTTCATGTAAAATGGCGTGCGGAAATAAAAGGATAAAACCAACAATTAACTGGGGGAGGAGGTGCGGTAAAATATGATGCGTACCTATCCACCACCAGGATTTCCCCATATTTTGAGAAACACCAATATATTCCATGCTTTTAATTTGCATGACTTCTGCGCGAAGCAACCGGGTAAGCATAGGCCAATGTGTTAAGGCCACACCTATAACAACCCCTTTTAAACCGCCTCCTAATGCGAAAGAAATTAAGATGAGTGTTATGATATGCGGAATCCCCATAAACAAATCGATTAACCAGGTAACCACAGCATCCAGAGTTTTGTTGACCGAGGATAAAATGCTGAATGATACGGCAATAATCACGCTTAGAGTAGCGGCTAAAACTCCAATCCAAAAACTTAAGTTAAGTCCTTTAAGCGTTCGTATTAGCATATCCCGTCCCAGCCAATCGGTGCCAAATATATGGGTGAAAGAAGGTGGATTGTTTTTTGCCATAAAGTTTACATCTAAACCTTCTACGTTTACAAAAGCTCCCACTATAACAAGGGTGAATAAGCAAACTATTGCCGCAATAGATACAATCAAGGCATGTTTTCGCGGGTTTCTCCCCTCAAACCTTTGCGATAGTTTATATTTTAACCTAATGTGTTTAGCCATGAGACCATTTTCTTTTTGTTCGTGGATCGATGAGGAAATAGAGAAGATCTGCGATGAGGTTGCCTATAAAAATAAAAATGGCACTAAAAATGGTGATACCTAAAAGTAATGGGATATCGCCATTCAATCCAGCTTTTACTACAGATTGTCCCAGCCCTGGATAGGAAAAAACTTCTTCTACCAAAATAGCGCCGCCAAAAAGTTCACCAAATGAAGCGAAATGCAAGGAGATAGCCGGTAAAGTGATATTTCTAAGTCCGTGGCGCCATAATAATGTCACTCCGCTTTCACCTTTAGCTTTCGCAAAACGAACAAATTCGCTATTCATCACATCAATGAGCTTTTCACGGGTGTGCAAAGCGATACTTGCTACGCCTACTACACTTAGTGTTAAGGCCGGTAAGAGCAAATGCTGAATTTTTTCCAGAATGGTAACATTCTTTGCCAGCCCTCCAAAAGGACTTGCCAGGCCTACCGGAAACCAGCCCAACCATACTGCAAAAACCATTAACAGGATTAAACCTAAACAGAAAGCAGGGACTGAGGCCAAAGCAAAACAATAGCCTTTAATAAGTCGATCCAGAAAAGAGCCTTCCCTTGCACCGGCCAAAACTCCAAGAGTAAATCCAAAAACTCCCGATAAAACCCACGCCAGGCTCATTAATGCTAAAGAAGCTCTAAACCGGGTAGCTATGATTTCACCAACCGGTCTTCTGTAAATTAAGGATTGTCCTAAATTACCTTGCACCAATGATTTTGACCAGTTAAAGAACTGTGTGGTTTTAGACTCGTGCAGTCCCCAGTATGTCTCTATCTTTTCTCGCTGGGATTGACTTACATTAATAGACTCGCTTCCAATATAGGCCCTAACAGGATCTACCGGCGAACTACTAACAAGGATAAAAGAGAGAATACTAACTGCTATGAGAAGGCTTACCAATTTTATCGATTTTTTTAAAATAAAGTTCATTAACTTTTGGAATTACTATTGGTTTAAAAGACGAACTAGTCTTCCCAATGCCAGGTTTCAATTTGGTCGGTTATTGGCCAGCCATGGCCGTGCGGATGTATTTTTTGTTTTCCTATATTCAGTTTATTAGCTACAAAATAGAGGTGATCAATATTGACAAGCCATACTATTGGCGCGTCCCCTTTATAAGTAAAACCTGTTTTCCCATCCCATTGTGCTTTTTTCCAATACTCCATCGCTTCTTCCTGTGAAGAAGCTTCTAATGCCTTTTTAAAATAGGCGTCAACTGTTGGGTTAGCATAGTAATTAATGTTTTTAAGGCCTTGCCCTTGGGTGTTGGTACTAAAAGCATTGTATAACTCTAAAGGTGTATAACTTCCTAGACCGAACATAATAGCGTTAGCGTGCAATGCCTGGTCCAGGACGTTCCAGCTTTTTCCTTTTGTTTTAATTTCTATACCTAGAGCTTGCATCATATCTGCAAAAGCAATGGAAAGCGATTGCCGGGTTTGGTCGTTGGAGGGATAGTATAAATCAAATTTAGCTTTCAAACCATTTTTTTCCCGAATCCCGTTTTTATTTTCTATCCAGCCTGCTTCATTAAGTATAGATTTGGCCTCGTTTAGCCTTCCATCTTTAAAATGTGTATCTGGGTTCCACCAGGGCAAATGGTCGGCAATGGTGTAGGCGGGTGTTCCGTAGCCATTTAATACGCCTTCAACAAGTTTTTTACGATCTACAGCTATGTTCATCGCTTTTCTAATTGCAATATCTGATGTTACATCGTTACCAATAGGAGCCCCTTCAATATTTTCTCCTTCGTTTTTCACATAAGGAAGCACCACCCCGCGATTATCTACGCTTTCAATATTAACGAGCTTCATACCGTCAACTTTGTTATTGGCAAATGTTGAAGACACAGAAACAACATCTACATCCCCAGATTTTGCAGCAGCAATTGCCGCATCTTCAGACAGGAATAAAAAGCTTAATTTTTTAAAATATGATTTATCCCCATAATAATAAGGATTTCTCTTTACGATGAGTTGTTGTCCCTTGTTCCATTCTACCATTTGGTATGGACCCGAGCCTATTGGATTTTCGTTATAATCACTGTTGTAAGCGTGCCTGGGCACAATTCCCAGCGTAGCCAAATAATAAACAAAGGTGGAATTTCGTTTTTTGAGATAAAATTTAATCTTGTGATTATTTATCTTTTCTATTTTTTTTAAATTGGTTAGGTCAACTACAGAATTGCTTTCTTTGGCAGTTCTAAAAGTGAAAATCACATCGTTGGCAGTTAGGGGTTTACCATCAGAAAATTTTATGCTATCCCTAATTTCAATTTCCCACTCTAAACCATTATCACTAAGCGAATAATTTGTGGCCAGGTCTTTGTCAATTTTCAGGTCTTTGTCATATTTTAAAAGTGTACTTTGAAAAAGGGGAGAACCGTATTGTCCCCATCCTGTAGTAGGATCGAAACCATTGTCGGGCTCACCACCAATGGCTAAAACCAATTCGTCGCTTTTGGACTTATGAGTTTTTTTATCCTGAGCACAGCTTGTGGAGAGTAAACCTATTGTAAAAGCAATTAATATATTTTTAAAATGTATTTTCATTTATACTTGTTTGTGGATAAGGAGCTTTCTCTCTGTGGGAGAATGTTTTAGTATTAAAAATTAGTCAATTAGGATTGTCTATTTCAATAGTGTCATTCCTTTTTTAAGTAAAAACCCGGTAATATTTTTAATAAATACACCGGGCGTATTTGTCAATATTTTCTCAAAAAATTTGGTATCCTGTCATACCACTCTTTAGTTATTAAGTTATGACAGGCGGAGATAACACTTTGAATCTCCTGTGTTTTGTTAGCTAAAACGCGCACAGTAAATCCGGATGTTGTTAATTTCGATATTCCGGCTTTAAAATCTCCGGGTAACTCATCAATTACTTCATACAGGCGATTGATTAAGGCATCGTCAATTTTTTCATCAAGCACGATAAAGGTACCCAGGTGCGTAAAGTCTTCCATAAAGCCTAACACATTCATTTTTTGAACAGCCGGTTCCAATTTTACATGGTCGTAAACAACTTGCTTACCTTCTAAATAAATATTGGTTTTAAGTTGCAACATATCATAACTAAAAGACTGTCCTTTAGTTGACGACCAGCCTGGGGTGACAATATCGGAATACAGAAGCGTAGCTCCTTTCTTCATATAGATATTGTCAAACTGTCTATAGCTAGCATTTTCATAACCAATAACCGGGTCTGGTAAATACTCCAGGTAACTATCTTCCTCCAAGAAAATATCGGTTTTTTGGGTTACCGGTTTGGTAGGAGTTTTATAAATTAAAGTTGCGCCCAGTGTAGTTAGCGTTAACTTTGCGTTTTCTCTAACGCGAACATCAATTTTATAGGAATCTCCATCTAAATAACCGCCACCTACATTGAGGATATAATAACAGGGAATCCCTGTGTTTCCGTGATAGATAGGGCGTTGTACCTTTAAGCCATCGTGGAAATAGACATTTTTAGGTACAGATCTACCCCCTCGGTCTTCTATATCTATATTTAGAACACCGGTCCACTTAGAATCAGACATTTTCTTTGATATCTTTTAGTAAGGCATTTTCATTAATCCAGTTAACCACATTTTCCAAATTGGTGTCGTCTTTAAGATTGGTGAAAAAGAACGTCTTATCTCCTCTAAATCTTTTGGTATCCGATTCCATAATATCAAGATCGGCGCCTACATAAGGAGCTAGATCCATTTTATTGATAATGAACAAATCGGACTTAATCATGCCCTGGCCACCTTTTCTAGGTATTTTTTCCCCTTGTGCCACATCGATGATATAGATCGAGAAATCTACCAATTCGGGACTAAAAGTTGCTGCAAGATTATCTCCGCCGCTTTCGATAAAAACTATTTCAACGTTTGGATGGCGTTCTATCAACATATCAACTGCTTCGGCATTCATAGAAATATCTTCCCGAATTGCCGTATGGGGGCAACCGCCTGTTTCTACTCCAATGATACGATCTTCACCTAAAACACCATTTTTAAGAAGGATTTTAGCATCTTCTTTTGTATAAATATCGTTGGTGATTACACAAGTTTCTACCTTACCGTCTAAAGCACGGGTTAATTTCTCTATAAGTTGGGTTTTACCGGCACCAACTGGGCCACCTATTCCTATTCTAACTGGTTTCATTGTAATTTTTTTTAAATATTTATTTTGTTAGGATCATTAAGACATAAAAATCCTAACGTTAACGCGTTCGTGCTGCATTTGTGCTAATTCCAAACCAGGGGCGATAGTGCCAAAATCCTGCTGTTCTAATTGGCCAATAGCTTCAACGGCTTTTATTAATTTGGGTTGAAAATCTGAAATGATTTTTTGCCCGGCAGTTTGGCCAATAGGAATTGCACGTACTGCATTTTGAACTAAATTTATTACTGTGGTATATAAGTAATACAGGATTGTTTCTTCTTTTGAAATCTTTAAATGATGGCCAATTATGGCAAAAACAATGGCTGTATGTGCAAAAGATTTTTTTTCTTTTACACGATCTTTATAAAGGGAAATATTCTCAATGTCGTAAATCGCATCTGCAATCTTTACCATAGACCTTCCCATATATTTGGTTCCTTCACGTGTTTCTCGCGACATATTTTGGATAGTCAGCAAGTGATCCATTTCCCATAACTTGTCAAGATTATCGTTTTCTAAGGCTTCATAAGCAATTTGAATGGCCAGGCCATCGGCGCTCACCATCTGTTCATTTAAGAACAATTCTAACCACTGTGAGAAAGTATCGGGATCGTGTACTTTATCGAATTGCACGAAAGTTTCCAATCCAAAAGAGTGGCTAAACCCACCGCTCGGGAAATTGGAATCACAAAGCTGAAATAGGGATAATAAACTCTTATCCATAACTAATGACTATGTCCAATATGGCGAAAAGCTTCCCTAACTTTCCTATTTTTACGTTTAAAAGAAATGTCTTGCTTTTTCAATAAATCTTCTACAAGATAATCGTATTGAACTAGCATCTCATTGCCTTCAAATTTTGCGGGCAGGTGCCTGTTACCCAGTTGATGGGCAATTACGCCCATCTGGTGGATATCTTTAGGTTGGATGGCAATCACATCGTCTGAAAGAACATCTATCACAATCATATTTTTATCATCCATAAAAAGAATATCACCGTCCAATAAATCTTTAGGATCTTTTAAACGAACGCCTATTTCGCGATCGTGATCGGTTGTAAGGCGTTGGATTCTTTTTACCAGATCGTCACTGTCTATTCTTACCTTTTCGATATGGCGCTTCTCAATTTCAGAAGCGTCCATATCAATAAGGTTACCTACAATTTTTTCTATAATCATACTATCTTTTTCAATTATATTAAAACAAGAAATAACGTTGTGCCAGGGATAGTTCTTCTGAAGGTTCACAGGTTATTACTTCCCCATCAATTTTTACCTGGTACGTTTGTGGGTCCACATCAATATCTGGTGTCTCACAATTGTGTTTTAAGTCTTGTTTTGTAAGATTTCGAATACCGTGTACCGGTAATACTTCTTTCTCTAATCCAAGCTCGCCTTTAATATCATTATCAAAAGCAACTTTAGAAACAAAAGTGGCACAGCTTTGCGCCCTGGCTTTACCAAAGTCTGCAAACATAGATCTAAGCATAACCGGTTGTGGAGTTGGAATTGAAGCATTGGCATCTCCCATTTGGGCCATTACAATTTCTCCACCTTTTACAATTAATTCTGGCTTGGCACCAAAAAATTTAGGATCCCAAAGCACTAAATCTGCCATTTTTCCTACTTCTACAGAGCCTACATAATCTGAAACTCCGTGAGCAATCGCCGGGTTAATGGTATATTTGGATATATAACGTTTTGCACGATTATTATCGTCATATTCGCTATCACCGGCCAGTGGACCACGTTGTTTCTTCATTTTGTCGGCAACCTGCCATGTTCTTGTAGTAACTTCCCCAATTCGTCCCATAGCTTGCGCATCGGAGCTTACTATACTAAATACGCCCATATCCTGCAATACATCTTCTGCAGCAATGGTTTCTGGTCTAATTCTGGAATCGGCAAAAGCCAAATCTTCAGGAACAGAAGGATTAAGGTGGTGACAAACCATAACCATATCTAAATGCTCATCTACAGTATTTACCGTATAAGGTAGGGTAGGGTTGGTAGAAGATGGGATAATGTTGTTATATCCTGCTGCTCTAATAAGGTCTGGTGCGTGACCACCACCAGCGCCTTCGGTGTGATACATATGGATAACACGATCACCAATAGCTTTCATAGTATCTTCAAAAAATCCACCTTCGTTTAAGGTATCGGCGTGAAGGGTAATTTGTACATCGTATTTATCAGCACATTGTAAAGCGTGATCTATCGCTGACGGTGTTGAACCCCAGTCTTCGTGAACTTTTAAACCTAGCGCACCAGCTTTAACTTGTTCATCTAAAGGTTCTGCAGCAGTAGCCTGTCCTTTACCTGTAAGACCAATATTAACAGGAAGACCTTCGGCAGCTTTAAGCATGGTTTTAATGTGCCATGGACCAGGAGTTGCTGTTGTAGCTCTTGAACCATCAGTAGGACCTGCACCACCACCAATTATGGTAGTGATTCCATTGTTTAAAGCAACATTAACCTGCTCTGGATTAATTACGTGAACGTGAGTATCCAATCCGCCGGCAGTAAGGATTTTTCCTTCCCCAGAAATAACATCTGTTGAAGCGCCAATGGGAATAGTCACACCATCCTGGATATTGTCATTTCCAGCTTTTCCTATGCTGGAAATTTTACCATCACGAATACCAATATCGGCTTTAAAAACACCAGTGTGGTCTAAAACTAAAGCGTTTGTAATAATTGTATCTGGTACATCCGGATTGTTTTCACGACTTATCCTAGAGTTTTGTCCCATACCATCGCGAATTACTTTTCCTCCGCCAAATACAACTTCTTCGCCATATTTGGTATAATCCTTTTCTACTTTAATATACAAATCTGTGTCTGCCAAACGTACAGCATCACCTGTAGTTGGACCAAACATTTGGGAGTATTGCTCCCTTGTCATTTTATAACTCATAATTTCTTTTTTTTATTTTAATGGTCCGTCAACATCATTGCGAAAACCATATACTTCTCTTTTACCTCCAAAATCAATCAGGTTGATTTCTTTTCTATCGTTCGGTTCAAAACGGACTGCTGCACCAGCAGGGATATCCAATCGTTTTCCATAAGCTTTATCCCTATCGAAGTCAAGACCATTATTTACTTCATAAAAATGGTAATGAGAGCCTACCTGAATAGGACGGTCGCCAATATTGGTTACCTCAATTGTAATTGCCTCCTTATCAGCATTACAAATAATATCTTCATCTTTTAAAATAACTTCACCTATTTTCATAATGGTTTATTTTATTAGTGTTTAAGTTTTATGTGATGGGATTGTGTACGGTTACCAGCTTCGTTCCATCTGGGAATGTGGGCTCTACCTGTACATCGGGTATCATTTCTGGAATTCCTTCCATCACGTCATCCCGGGTTAAAATTTGTGTTCCCAGCTGCATAAGCTCTGCGACAGATTTACCATCCCGAGCAGCTTCTAACAACTCATTAGTGATAAATGCTACGGCCTCTGGATGATTTAATTTCACACCTCTTTCTTTTCTTCGCCTGGCCACATCGGCTACTACGACAATAAATAACTTGTCCTTTTCTCTTTCTGTTAACTTCATATGATTTGATTTTAATTGAATAAATTCTTTGCTACTATTTCTGAGATAGTAAAATACCGGTCTTGATAATTACGTTTGAAACGGAATTACGCTTGTAACTTTTTTTGATTTTTGGTTTAGGAGTGTAACTGCGCTATACCTAATTTTAGATAGTATACAGTTATAACTTTTTAGGTTTATAAAAACTTTATTTTGAGTCTTTTGAAGACTGTGGTTGAAGTGCTTTTAGGTGAAAACCGCGAAGCTGATAGAAATGATAATTGCTAAAGAAAATCAAACATTTCTTGCTTCTAAGTTTTTTGTTTCTGAAAGAATTGATTGAAATAGGAATTATAAATTCTCTAACTTCCATAAGAGACAAAGGTTTTTACCTATAAACTAGAAAGGATTTAGCCCAGCTTGTAAGAAAAGCTCTAATTATCTAAAAAAGAAGCTTGAAGATTGCTTTGAACGCTTTTTTTAACCGGAGATTGCACTACTATTTTCGGTGCAGGTTTAGGTCGAATTAATTCATTACAAAAGCTGATTAACCAATATCAGACAATCAAAAAACTGTAAAAGCTGTTGCTTAGATCCTGTATTGGAGTACTTAAATATAATATATCAAACGATGGAAGAGCAGATATAATTTTGTTTATTCGTTTGAAAATGCTGTGCTATTTATAGCAGAAGGGAAAGATTTTTTTACAGCTACAGATGATAAACTAAAGTCATCTGTCATGGTGTTAGCTGAAAATGATTCCGGCGCTGATTTTAAAGAATTGCTTTCCTGATTCTGGGTAAAGATTCTTTTTACTCCAGTATCTCCAATAAAGTTTGAAGAAGGATCTGCTTCCGCTTCATCAAGAGCTTCATTTTTATTTTCGCTAATCTCTACAAAAGCTAATCCTTCGGTGATGCCGAAGAAGAAAAATGAAAGTATTGATAATAATATTTTAAATGAATTTTTCATCTAATTTTTTAAAATTTCATGCGGAAGATTCCAGAAATTGTGAGTACAAAATTAAAGAAAACCAGAGAAAGTGAATTTTATTTTATTCTTATTTAACACAACTTTTAACACTGGTGTGTGTGAAATTTGAAAAATCAAAAAGCGAAAACGTAATAGTATAAATTATCGTTTAAGCAGGTGACATGGAAGCTTAAAAAATCAGGAAATGGGAGAAAATATATTTTGCATCTTAAAGGAGGGTGTAATCTAATGATTGCTCGTTCGTGATTGTTTCGTCCTTTATCACCACGTTTGTCATTTAATTTTTAAACTTCTCATTTCTATTAAATTTAAGCTTGCTGCTTTTTAACCAGATCATACGGGTTAATACCAAATTATTCTATTCTAATAGCTTTTGGAACCTATCTACTTTTTGCTACATTTTTTTAGTTTTTTATTAGTTGACATTTAAAGCCATTTCAGCTTATTGAAACCTTCAGGATTGGTTGCTGCAATTTATTTAGGTAGACAATATTCTTTTTTCTGAATGTGGAATTAAGTCTTTTCTGATGATTCTATTAAGAAGTAGGGAGGGTACAATTACATAGGGAATATAAAATAGTCGTTACCGGTGGTGGTAAAAGTGGATGAAAAATCTACAATATTTTTGTTGCGAAATAAAAAAACACACAGCGTATAAAAATTGGATTTGCAGCTGATTGACAAAATGCAAGTTTTCAATATCGAGAAACTTTAAAATCCCTTTAGAATCTTGCATTACTTTTATTTTGTTAAATTTGGTTATATGAAGTATTTAATTGCCGAGGACGAAAATGAGTTACAACAATCTATTGCTAAATACCTGGGAAATGATGCCAATGTGTGTGAGACTGCTTCAGATTATCAGGAAGCCTCAGAAAAATTAGAATTGTACGAGTATGATATTGTGATTCTGGACATAAACCTGGTAACCGGCAGCGGACTCGACCTGCTCAGAAAACTCAAGCAGCAACATAAAAAATGTGGGGTCATTATTATTTCAGCAAACAATTCCCTCGAAAATAAACTGGAAGGCCTAGATTTGGGCGCAGACGATTATATAACAAAACCCTTTCATCTTGCAGAACTCAATTCCCGTATAAAAGCGGTTTTACGCCGTGGGCAATTTGGCGGTGAGGATTCCATCGTTTTTAATGAAATTCGTCTGGACACCCTGGCTCGCAGCGCTTATGTAAATGAAAAACCCATCACGCTTACGCGGAAGGAATACGACTTATTGCTGTTTTTTATAACCAATCAGGGTCGCGTACTTTCCAAAGCGATTATAGCAGAACATTTATGGGGTGACGATAGTGATTTGCTCGATAATTTTGATTTTATTTATGTACATATCAATAATCTCCGGAAAAAGCTCACTTCTGAAGGCGCAAAATATATACAAACCGCTTACGGCAGTGGTTATAAATTTATAGCAGATTAATAATAAAGAAAACAATAGAACACCGCTTTTAAGAAAGGCTTCCAAAACCTTTTTGATTACCAGTATTATCATTATGATACTCTCTGGCGCCGCCCTTTATATTTACACCAAATGGCTCCTGCAGAATGAAATTGAAGAGGAACTCTACTCTGAGAAGAACCGTGTGGAACATTTATTGGAACAGAATCCAGAACTTGTGGGCATTCCGCCCATAATTACGGCTGAGAAGACAGAAATTGCGCAGCCAAATATTCTTGTAGATACTCTTATTTACGATCCCCTTCAGGATGAAATAGAACTTTTTAGACAACTTTCGGGAACCAAAAACATCAACGGTCAAAATTATATGATAACCGTACGCGCCATGACTATTGAGTCTGAAAATATCCTTTTTGCCATTCTTTTCACATTTTTAGTCGTTATTTTACTGGCTTTCATCTTTTTATTTTATCTGAATAAATCCCGAAATGAGAAATTATGGAAACCGTTTTTTGTAAACCTGGACCGACTTAAAAGCTTTTCCCTAAGATCTAACCAACCTTTAAGCCTTGAAGATTCTGAAATTTTGGAGTTTCACGAACTCAATCGTGAGATGGAAGATTTAACTGCTAAAATTCAAATTGATTACCGAAACTTAAAGCAATTTACCGAAGACATCTCCCACGAAATGCAAACCCCACTGGCGATAATGCAGGCCAAAATAGAAACCATAATTAATGATATTGATATTAATGAAGCGCAGTTCAATGAATTTTCGTCCCTGCAAACCGATATTGGCCGATTAAAAAAACTGAATAAAAAATTGATCTTACTGGCTAAAATTGAGAACAATCAATTTACAGGCACCGAAACGACTTCAATTAATACCACATTTAAAGAAACTATTCAAAATATACAGGAGCTTGCGGCAATCAATATTAAATTAAAGGAAGAAAATACTATAGAGGTTCCCATGGATGGTTCTCTGGCCAGGGTTCTTTGCAATAATTTGGTGTCTAACGCGGTAAAACACAATTCCAACAATCAGCCGGTACTCGTTGTTATTAAAGATGGGAGCGTGCTGGTTATAAATTCGGGAACCGAAGTATTGGAGCGCCCGGACCAGGTTTTTGAACGTTTCTATAAAGAAAGTAAAAAACGGGATTCCACCGGCCTGGGACTTTCCATCGTTAAAAAGATATGTGATTATTATGGGTTTACACCCTCGTATCGTTTTGAAAATAACAAACATATTTTTCAGGTACATTTCGTTGTTTAAATCACTAAGAATATTTTTTTTAGAATACACTCTCCATTAAAAGTCCAAAAAGGAAGTAGCTCTTTATAAACTTTAGAATTTACAAAGAATCACTTAGTACTTTAGTTCCTCAATTAAAACAAAAAAATAGGCAAAACATTACTTTAAGATTAAGAATTTTAAATCTGTTTCATGGTTTATTTGAACCTGCCCGTTCGGCGGGTTAGACTTTAGTGCTGTGATATAGCCTAAATAAAAGCCCTGAATGGGAAGAATGATTAACGTTTTTCCCGTATCAGGCACCATTTTTTGCTTCATTAAATCAATTCAAAAAATATTCATTCAACTCGTTCGGCTTTAAAACTTCTTTAGATTTTAAGGCTACTTTTACAACAAATTTGAAAACCCCAATGTTTAAGAAGCTCACATTTCTTTTTGGTTTTTTCTGTTTTAGCCAACTTTTATATTCACAGAAAAATCCAGGTCTGGACTCTTTTCTTGAAAATGCAAGACAGAACGCACCCGTATTATTGGAAAATAACAACCTGGAAAAAATTGGTAAAATCCAAAGTGATATTATACGTGCACAAAATAATGCCTTTCAGGTAAATGCTACTTCTGAAGTGCTTTTTGCGCCCTACTTCAACAACAACGGAAATGCTATTGATATTACCACAATACCCTCTCCTAACGCGTATGGGTACGATGTTGGCATTACCAATGGAGGGCTATATTCGGCACAGGTGAATGTTACCAAAAACCTTTTCAATCAGGCTGTAACAGACAATCTTTTATTTCAGAATAAAATAAAGAATAATGCCATAGGCCTTTCTTCGGAAGAAACAGCGCATAATCTGGTAAAGAATATTACCGACGCTTACGTGAAGGCCTATCAACTTCAATTACAGGAAAACTTTACCAGAGAAATACTGAAAGATCTTAAAAAACGCTTACAGGTACTGGAACTTCTGGTAAAGCGGGGAATCCTTCAGGAAAGTGATTATTTGTTGCTACAACTCAATATTGAAAGTAAAAATTTAGAGCTCAGGCAAATTCAAAATAATTTGGAAGTTGCTATTAACCAACTCTACACTTTTAGTGGGATGAAGCTTGATAAAACCGATACTTTGCCAGAACCGGTCCTGGTTAAAAATGCTGAATTGAATAAAATAAAGCATTTTTATGAAAGGAAATTTAAAAATGACAGTCTGCAGGTAGCTGCCGATCAACAGGTATTCGAAAACGCCTATAAACCACAACTAATCGCTTATAGCAACACGGGTCTCAATGCGGTTAAAATCCCGAATATAGCACATAAAATAGGGCTAAGTGCCGGGCTAAGGCTCACGATTCCCATCTATGATGGAAGGCAGCGGAAATACAATGCCCGGCAGAGCGAATTCAAAAAAGAAAACCTGAAATTTTATAAGAACAATGCCAAAATTCAGCTGGAGAATAAGCTGGAAAGTATCAAAATTCAAATTTCGGCCTTAAAGGAAAACAAAATCCTGCTCGGGAAACAGATCAAGAAACAAAAGAATATTCTGGAAATTTATAAGGGAAAGCTTGTACAGGGGCAGGTCTCCATTGTAGATTATCTAAATGTCATCCAAAACTACAAACAAAATGTATATACCCAATTGCAAATGCAAACCAATATGTGGCTTTTACAGAGCCAGTATAACTTTATAAACTGGTAATTTTATGAAAGCACTATCTATTTATTTACTTGTTTCTATAATTAGCCTGGCCACGCTGTGGGGTTGCAAAAAGAAAACCGCAACGGTATCCGCCAAAAAAGCGGCCATAGAAGTATGGGCGGTGCCTGTCACTCAGCAGGAAATCAGGGAATACCTCACTTTTAATGGGGTAAGCGTTTACCAGCGCAAAGAAGATATACGGTCTAACGTCACTGGCTACATCTCCTCGATGCGCCATGAAATAGGCGATAACATTCGGGCCGGCCAGGTATTTGCCTATGTGCGCACCAAAGAACAGGACGCCTTGCGCGACGCAGTAAAGATTGACAGTTCGCTGGCAAAATTTATAAATCCCATAAGCATAAAAAGCAATGCCACAGGTATTATTAGCGTTCTAAACGTAAACAAAAACGACTACGTTGCAGAAGGCGATATCATTGCCTCGGTAGTACAACCAAAATCACTGGTAGTCAAGGTAAATGTTCCATTTGAGTATAAAGAAAGTGTACAGATAGCTGCCCCGTGTGAGTTGTTATTGCCCAATGGCAAGACCATAAACGCTACTATTACCGAAACCTTACCTACAATAGATGTGCAGTCGCAGGCGCAAACTTTCCTTGTTGATTTACCAGAAGCCGACCTTCCGGAAAACCTAAACATTCAGGTGAAACTCTTGCAAAAGGAAAGTAGCAATGCGATGAGTATCCCAAAAACCGCTTTGCAGACCAATGAACTTTTAACCAAATATTGGGTGATGAAGGTGGTTGATGATTCGCTCGCGATAAAAACTGAAGTACATCCCCTGCTGAAAAATGATTCCCTGGTGCAAATTCAGTCGGAGCGGGTACAGTTAAATGATTGGGTAATAACTGAAGGAGCTTACCAAATGCAGGATTCTACCCTGGTAAAAATAATAAAGCGATGAAACACCTGCACTCCAAATACAAATATCCCATTTTGGCCATAGCCATACTCCTGTTGGGGGGCGGATTTTTTTCATACCAAAACCTAAAAACGGGGCTTTTTCCCGATATTACTTTTCCAAAAATAAAGGTAATTGCCGATGCCGGTCAGCAACCCGTGGACAAGATGATGACCTCGGTAACCATTCCCCTGGAAAATATCATCCGCCGTACGGAAGGCCTGCAATACATACGCAGTACCACCTCGCGCGGCAGTTGCGAGATATCTGTATTCCTGGACTGGGATATGGATATCAATACGGCCAAATCACAAATTGAATCCTTTATCAACCAATCAAAAAGTAACATTCTTCCCAACACGGTATTTTCGGTAGAAAAGATGAACCCGTCCATACTTCCGGTAATGGGCTACTCGGTAGAAGGCGATGGCTTGTCGCAGGTGGAATTGAAAAAAATCGCCAAATATACCATTAAACCCTATTTGGCCGCTACGCCGGGGGTGGCAGATATTGTGGTAATTGGCGGGAAAGACAAGGAATATCGTATAGAACTCAATCCTGCCGCCATAAAATCCCCTGGGATTTCTATTTCAAGCATTCAAAACGCGGTACGCAATGCCAATTTATTGCAATCCAATGGCTACATCACAGATTATGACCGGATGTACCTAAGCCTTACCGACAATGCCGTAGAAGATATTTCAGATTTGCAAGACCTGGTCATTGTAAACAGCCCTAAGCGTTTAATTCGGTTAAAAGATGTCGCTACAATAAAAGTTTCCGAAGTAAAAGAATATGTAAAAATACTGGCCAATGGTAAAAATGTACCCACTATTGCGATAATCAAGCAGCCCAACGCTAACCTGGTGGAGATCAATACCCATATTGAGAAAAAGGTAAAGGAACTGTCGGATATTTTGCCCAAAAATGTTGTTTTAAAACCCTATTACAAACAAGCCAATTTTGTAAACACCAGCATTTCCAGCATTAAAGATGTATTGTGGATAGGATTGGCGCTGGCATTGGGGGTGGTTATTTTATTTTTAAGATCGTTCACGGCGAGTATGGTGGTGCTTTTTACCATTCCGGTCTCGCTTTCCTTTACGCTTATTCTTCTGGAAGCATTCAATTACACTTTTAATATTATGACCCTTGGTGCGGTGGCCGCCGCTATTGGTCTTATGATAGATGATGTGGTTATCACCATAGAACAAATTCATAAAATAAAGGAAGAAGATCCCGAAAAACCTATGAGCTGGGTTGCCCACAAGGCGATTCAGCATTTATTTCCCGCTATGGTAGGATCTTCCCTAAGCACGCTGGTTATATTTATCCCCTTTGTGTTGATGACAGGCGTGGCGGGAGCCTACTTTCAGGTAATGGCCTATACAATGATTATTGCCCTGGCTGCTTCCTTTGTGGTAACCTGGCTGGTGGTGCCTGTGCTCTCCATATTATTTACCCGAAAAAGTTCTCGCTCAAAACATACAAAAAAGGAACCTAAAACGAAATGGATTCACCATATCCTGAAAAAGCCGATTATAGGACTTGTTTTTCTTGCCATTTGCGTGGTAATTATCCTGCTGATCCCCTCCAGGCTGCCATCGGGGTTTTTACCCGAAATGGACGAAGGCAGTATCATTCTGGACTATAATAGTCCGGCGGGAACTACGCTGAAAGAAACCGACAGGATGTTGCAGCTTGTGAACAAGGTTTTGGACAATCAACCTGAGGTAGAAGCTTATTCCGCACGTTTGGGAACGCAGTTAGGCTTTTTTATCACAGAACCCAACCGCGGGGATTATTTGATAAAACTGAAAGATAAGCGCAATAAGACCACGACCGAGGTTTCTGATGAAATACGAAGTAAAATCGAAGAAAAACTACCGCAATTAACCATCGATTTCGGGCAGGTTATAGGCGATATGCTGGGCGATTTAATGAGTTCTGTCCAACCAATTGAAGTGAAGGTTTTTGGCGATGAAGTAAACAAACTGGAAACTCTTTCAAAAGAAATAGCCTCACAAATTGAAAATGTTACCGGCACAGCCGATGTAAATGACGGTATCATCGTGGCGGGACCTGTTTTGAATATTCAGCCAGATGCTGCAAAATTGTCGCAGTTTGGATTAACAGTTTCCGATTTTCAATTACAGTTGCAGACCCAAATTCAAGGAACAGTATTGAGCACCGTGATCGATAAAGAGCAAATTATAAATATTAGGTTAATTTATCCCGGCGCCTACCAAACCTCGATCGAGAATATTAAAAACGCTGCCATCCTGTTGCCCACTGGGAATTCTATTCCTATAAATACGGTGGCCAGGATATCCACAAAAAAAGGCGTGGCCGAAATAAACAGGGAAAATCAAAAATCCATGGGCGTGATTACGGCACGATTGGACAATAGGGATTTAGGTTCTACTTTAAATGAAATACAACAAACTTTACAAAAAAACCTAAGCCTTCCCACGGGTTATACCATAAAATATGGCGGAGCTTATCAGGAACAGCAACAGGCCTTTAAGGAATTGATGACGATTTTGGTAGCTGCCATTCTTCTGGTATTTATAGTCATTTTATTTTTATTCAGAAAAATAAAAATCGCCTTTGCCATTATAGTGATTGCCATCCTGGGGGTTTCCGGAAGCTTATTAAGCTTATTTATTACGGGTACACCACTTAATGTGGGCAGTTATATGGGCATTATTATGATTGTGGGAATTATAGGCGAAAACGCGATTTTCACCTATAGGCAATATCAGGATACCGATGAGTCGCTTACACACTTACAAAAAATAGAATATGCCATTGCCGCGCGTTTACGTCCTAAGTTGATGACCGCTTTTGCCGCGATAACGGCCCTTATGCCCCTTGCGCTGGGAATAGGTGCCGGGGCAGAGTTGCACCAACCGCTTGCTATTGCTGTTATTGGTGGGTTGATCTTCGCATTGCCCCTATTACTTGTAGTGCTGCCTACAATTTTAAAGATTATAAAAGAATAATAAAACAATATTTTTCCTTTAGATTCCCTTAAAGCTAACTTTAGAATGTGGTGTTACATTTATACTATAATCTTAAAAAAGAAGAGTATGAAAAAGGTAATTTTAATATTAGGAATGGTATTTATGGCAACAACCACATTTGCCTGCGTAAATATGGCTCAAGACAAGGTGCCAAAAGCCGTTAAGAAAGCCTTTGCAAATAAATTCCCAACGGCAAAAAAGGTACACTGGGACAAGGAATCCGACAAAGAATGGGAAGCTGAGTTCAGGATGAAAAAGATGAAATATTCTGCCAATTTTTTAACCGATGGCACCTGGCAGGAAACCGAACACGAAATTGATAAAAAAGATATTCCGCAAGCCGTTAGTAATACGTTGAAAAAGTCTTTTTCCCGCTATGACGTTGAAGAGTCTGAAATTTCTGAAACAAAAGACGGAATGGTCTATGAATTTGAAATCGAAAAAGGAGAGGAAACTTTGGAAGTAGCCATTTCTTCCAGCGGCAAAGTGGTTAAAAAAGAAACTTCAGAAGAAGATGAAGATAATGATTAAGGTTAGTTTTTCATAATTGATTGGTTAGTTTGGAAGCCGCTCAATACCTTTTTGGGGATTGAGCGGTTTTGTGTTTCCTTAAACCATTTAATCTGCTCCCGTAATCCTTCCTCAAGGCTTATTGCAGGTTTATAGTGCAATAATCTTATCGCTTTATCAATAACCGCTTTGGTACGTAACTGGTCTCCACTTCTTGCGGACTGTTCATTGAATTCAATTTTTTTATTCAGAAGTTTTTCAACTGTATGGACTCCCTGCGCTGTGGTGTATTCTTTGTTGGAACCTAAATTAATGATCTGGCCATCGCATTTTTCTTCTTTGCCCATCACGCTTACAATACCGCCTATAATATCATTAATATGGGTAAAGCTTCGTTTATGGGCAAGACTGCCTTTAAATAAAGGAAATTTCTTATCGTTTAAGGCACAATCTATCAATTGGCTAAACATTTTATCGGGGCGTTCCCGGGATCCATAGACAGAGTATAACCTTAAGGAACAGGCTGGAAAATCTTCCAGCCGGGAATGTGACAGCGCAATTTGTTCAGCCGCCAATTTGGTAACCCCGTAGTTTGAGATGGGTTTTGCCATTTGTTCTTCATCGCAAAATACATCTGAACCGTAAATGGATGAAGTCCCTATATTTATAAAAAGTTTTAAATTCAAATGTTGCTGCGCAAAGTGGCATAGATGATGGGTCGCGATAATATTATTATCAAGATATCCTTTAAAAGTAGATTTACTCGCTATACCGGGTTGCGCGGCACAATGAAAAATATAGTCAAATGTATCTGGCAAAATAGTAGCCAGAAAATCTACACATAGATCCTGCTCAATTACAGGAATACCAAAACTCCGTAATCTTTCGGCATTTTTTCTTTTCAGCTTTACATCATAGTAAGCTGAAAAGCTATCCAGGCCAATTACTGTATGACCCATTTTTCGCAATTTTTCTGCAAGATGGGATCCGATAAATCCGGCCGCTCCAGTCACTAATATTTCCATTAATTTAAGTTGAATTTCATTCAAAGGAAGAGATAAAAACCTTATTTTACAAGGCTTTACAACTATAATTTCGAAAATGTCAAAACTTAAAAATTGCTTTAGATTTCGGTTGTAATATTGCAAATTATGCTAATTATTTCCATAAGAAAATGACCCATACGTTAACGATAATAATTCCTGTTTTCAACGAAGAAAAAAACTTGGAAAGAGTAGAAAAAGAATTGAAATCCTATCTTGAGCATTGTAAAATTCCAACTACTGTTTTATTTGTAAATGATGGTTCCCGTGATTCAAGTTTGCAGATTATAAAAAAGATATGTGCGGAAGACCCAGGCTTTCAATATTTAAATTTTGATAAAAACTATGGCTTGAGCACAGCCATTAAAGCGGGATTCGATTATGCAGAAAGTTCCCTTATTGGTTATATAGATTCTGATTTACAAACAAGTCCGAAAGATTTTGATTTATTGCTGGAATATATAGGGGAATATGATTTGGTGACCGGCGTTCGTTCCAATAGGAAAGACAGTTTGGTAAAGAACATGTCATCCAGAATAGCCAATATTATCCGCAGGAGTTTTACCCAAGATGGAATGGACGATACCGGATGCCCCCTTAAAATTATAAAAACCGATTATGCAAAGCGTATTCCCATGTTTCAGGGCTTACACCGTTTTCTGCCGGCCATGATCTTACTTCAAAACGGCAAAATTAAGCAGGTTCCTATCCAACATTTTCCCAGGATCGCCGGGAATGGTAAATTTGGCGTTTGGAACCGATTATTGGGGCCAATGGCCGATTGTATTGCGTACGTATGGATGAAGAAGAAATATATTAATTATAAGGTACTGAAGTCGGAATGAACGATTGGCTAATATACACCATAGGCTTTACCGCCCAAATTTTATTTTCTGCTCGTTCCCTGCTGCAATGGGTGATTTCTGAAAAGCAAAAAAAAGTACTTACCCCCGTGCTGTTTTGGAAGTTAAGTTTAATAGCCTCTTTTTTGTTGTTTGTGTATGGCTATTTGCGTAACGACTTTGCCATTATGCTGGGACAAATGCTGACTTATTTTATCTATATACGCAATATGCACCTACAAAAGCAATGGTTTAAATTTCCAAAGTTTTTACGCTGGTTTTTGTACCTATTTCCATTTGTGATACTTTATGTAGGCTATAACAACCATATTTATGACCGTGCAAAATTATTTCAGAATGATAACATCCCATTTTGGCTTTTACTTTTGGGGATTGTGGCACAAGTGGTATTTACCTTGCGATTTTTATATCAATGGTTTTATTCTGAAAAGCGGAAAGAATCTTCCCTGCCCCTGGGTTTTTGGCTACTGAGTCTAATTGGTTCTTTTATGATCCTCACGTATGCGATTTTCCGAAGGGACCCTGTTTTACTTCTGGGCCATTCTTTAGGTGCTTTCTTGTACATCAGAAATATTTTGATTCTTAAAACGAATACTAAAATCCTTTAGAATTGCTTTAGATTCTATTTGAATCTTTGTGTTTTAAATATCTTTCTGTGAGTATAAAAAATCCTATAGACCGTTACTACTTTATTTTTGTTTGCCTGGCTCTTCTTATTCTCTTTATTGGATTAGGTTCTTATGGCTTAGCAGAAAGTAGTGAAGCCAGATATGCCGAAATAAGCCGGGAAATGTTTCTATCTGGCGACTACCTAAATCCGCAACTTTTAGGAATTTTTCATTTTCACAAACCCCCTATTACTTATTATATCACCACTTTAGGCTACCGCATTTTTGGTGTAAACGAATTTGGCGCCCGGTTTTTTCTACAAATTGCTGTTGCGGTGCAACTATTACTCATCTATGGCTTGGGTAATTTGTTATTTAAGAACAAAAAGATAGCTTTCCTTTCCGGCTTGATTTATTTTTCTATGCCAATAGTACTTATCTCCAGCCGAAACCTAACCACCGATGCTTATTTGACCACCTTTATAATGGCCGCTATTTACAGTTGGCAATATTATACCAATACTAAAAAAGTGTTTTTTCTATATCTTTTTTATGCACTATTAGGGGTAGCTTTATTAACCAAGGGCCCGGTAGCGATCTTATTTATCCTGGTTTATATCATTAGTTGTAAAGTGATTTTTAAAGATAAATTCAGGATAAATATCCACCATATACTGGGAATTATATTATGCCTGGCGATAGGGGCAAGTTGGTATATACTGGTGATGATTGAAAACCCTAAGTTATGGACCTATTTTATTGAAAAGCAGATCGCCGGAAGAATGACCGGTAGTTCCTTTAGCGAAAGATCCAAACCTTTTTGGTATTTTATTCCAATTGTTACTGCACTCTTGCTGCCCTGGTTAATAGGACTTGTTCCCAACCTAAAAAATAGATTAAAATCCATTCCGAAATTAAGGAATGCCTCCCGACTTCTTTTTGCATCGAGTGTATTGTTAATCCTGATGTTTTCGATATTTAGTACAAAATTAAGCCTTTACATCCTTCCTGTATTTTGGATGATTGCAATTTTTATCGCCGCAAACCTTAACCATTTTAGTGCTACCGGTATAAGATTTATCATTTTTTCATTTCTGGTAATTTTAAGTCTGCTTTTTACAGGCCTTTTAATTTGCTGGTATGGTGATTTTGAATTTATAAATATCTCTACTTCCGCAGTAATTGTAGCTTTCTTGGTAAACGTTAGTGCTTTTGTTATATCCTATTACATTGATGCGGAAAAAAGTTATAAACCTGCAGTAATAGCTGCCACTTTTGGGGCAGCCATTATCTTAATAGGCTCTATGGTTTTAAAAACTAATGATGCGATGATAAATTCTACCAGGAATATGGTGCATTTTATCAATAATATATCGGAGAAAAAGGATAAAACGATCCTGGTTCACGACTATTTATTGAGATCTATCCCTTTTTATTCAGACGCCAGGTTTATAACACTCAAGTCCAATCATCGCACCACAAATCGTGAAGTTCAGTTTCAGAATAATGAAGAATGGAAACAACAGTTATGGGATATAAAAGAGGAGGCGGGATTTTCTAAACTAAAGAGGGTTTCAAAAGTACCAAATACTTTTCTGCTACTTCGAAACAGAACCGATTTAAATGATAGCCTTCAGGTGCTGACCAACAATTTTAATTATAAGAAAACATATCCCAAATGGACAATTTTTTATAATAAATAAGGCTTTAGATTTCCTTTAGATTCTCTTTAAATTTCAAAAAGACTTTCCACTCATCTTTGTATTCATCAAAAATAAGAAGCCGATAGAAAACATTTACTTAAATCTAAACTTAACTAATTAATGTTAATCTATTTTCAAAATTTCAGATCTTCTGTCTGTGAAGTAATCATTGTTCTCTGCCTATTATTTTCACAATATACATTTGCTCAGGACACGGCGGAAACCAAGATAGATGTAGGAACTGTTCAAAAAATAGGGGATGTTATCTTGTTTGCACTTCCGGCAGCGACGCTTGGAACCAGTTTAATTAAAGGCGATAGGGAAGGAGCCTGGCAGTTTACCAAAGGCTTATTACTTACCGAAGCGGTTACCTACGGCTTAAAATTGGGTATCAATAAACCCCGGCCAGATAGGAGTAATGATAATTCATTTCCCTCGGGACATACCTCTACTGTTTTTCACAGTGCAGGTTATATTCATCGCAGATACGGCTTTAAATATAGTATTCCTGCTTATGCACTCGCAGGCTTTACCGCTGCCAGTAGAATAGACTCTAATAAACACGATATTCTTGATGTTGCTGCCGGTGCGCTTATAGGTTTGGGCAGTAACTTACTCTTCACAACAGCATATCAACAAGAGCATATGGAACTCACTTTTAGTAGTGGGAATGGAGACTATATGTTAGGCTTTAATTATAAATTTTGAAGGTATGATGATTATTGTTCAAGAGATATCTTCTTGATTTTAGCTTTTATCGGTTAGCCAAGGGGATTACAAATTGGATTTAGAAGTGGCAATAAAGATTATTTAAACGTTATCAACTATAAATTATTAAAATAATGGCTTTACAAGATGAACTTAAGACACAGGGAGATTTTCTATTTAAAAACCGCAGTTACTTACCATTATTTTTTCTTGTAATGGGATTGGGGGCTTTTCTATATGACGAATATATGGATACTGGAGAGATGATGAGAGAAATGTTTTTGAACTACTACAAATTATTCTGTCTTTCTATTAGTCTTTTCGGCCTTTTAATTAGGGGACTTACCGTAGGATATACCCCTAAAGACACTTCTGGTAGAAACACCAATGCTGGACAGGTGGCGGCTGAAATCAACACCACGGGAATGTATTCTTTATTGAGGCACCCACTTTATCTGGGTAATTTTTTTATGTGGTTGGGTCTCGCGCTCCTTACAGAAAATCTTTGGTTTACGGTAGCATTTATCTTGCTTTATTGGCTGTATTACGAGCGGATTATGTATGCAGAGGAAACTTTTCTAATTACAAAATTTGGAGATATCTATTTAGATTGGGCAGAGGTAACCCCGGCTTTTTTACCATTCTTTAAGAGCTATAAAAAACCTAAATATTCATTTTGTATTAAAAAAGTGCTAAAAAAAGAAAAGAATGGTTTTGCAGCAATATTCCTCTTGTTCTGGTTGTTTGATTGGACGGGTTCCATTGCTCAACAACGAAATATAAATTTTGAATTTAATTTTTGGTTTTATGCGGCAATAGGAAGCTCAATTACTTATTTTATTTTAAAGGTGATGAAAAAACGTAAGCTGTTACCTGAAACCAATAGCTAAAGATGGTTTTGTTTTTTGAAATGTTAAATTTTTAGAAGTATGACAGAGATGAATAAAGTAGTAATAGAAAAAGTAAAGGATTTTTGCAAGAAGGTTATTGAATCCAGCAGGTGCAGGAATCTGCCCTTTCATAATTGGCAACATACTAAGGATGTCGTTGAAAATTCAAAATTTTTAGCCAAACACGAAAACCTACCGGAAAAAACTGTGGAGGAACTAATTATAGCATCCTACTTTCACGACATAGGAAATATTAAAGGAACAGTTGGTCACGAAAAACTGAGCTGTAAATATGCCCAGGAATTCTTGACAGAGGAAGGGTATCCAGACCGGCACATTATAAACGTTATTTCTAATATCAAGGCTACCGAAATGCCTCAACAACCTGAGACATTATCCCAAAAAGTGATTTGCGATGCAGATCTAGCACATTTAGGGAAAAGCACTTTTTCATTAAATAACTCAAACCTTCGCCAAGAATGGGAAAGGTATAATGGTCAATTATTTACCGATGAGCAATGGACAGCATTGAATGTTAATTTCTTGGAATCACATTCATTTCATACCAAATCTGCAGAGGAACAATACAATGAACAAAAAAGGAAAAATATTAAGAAGTTTATTTCAAATAATTATTAGCGTTTTTCGGGTATTATTCCGCACATTGGAGCGTTTTTATTCTTTAAATTCAATTTTAATTATGCCCAAAACGTCTAAAAGTCAGCTATCTTGCACCTATCAATTTACCATTAAAAATGGGACACGTGGTTCGAAACTCTCCCACATTAAAAAACTAAGAAAAGCATATGTCCTCTAAAAAAAGGCTGGTATTATTGCTAGTCGCGTTTCATATCTTTATTATTGCCTCAAGCAATTATTTAGTACAGTTTCCTATAAGTGTTTTCGGGTTTAAGACTACCTGGGGCGCTTTTACATTTCCGTTTATTTTTTTGGCTACAGACCTTACAGTGCGACTTTTAGGCGCACGATTGGGACGACGAATTATTTTTTACGCCATGTTTCCTGCCCTGGTAGTCTCTTATCTGGTCACCATTGGCTTTCGTTACGGTCTTTGGTTAGGATTTGACGCACTCTTCAGCTTCGATCTTTTTGTAGCACGCATTGCCATGGCCAGTTTTTCAGCCTATGTGATAGGACAGATTTTAGATATTTTCGTGTTTAATAAACTTCGACAACACCCACAGTGGTGGCATGCTCCCTTGGCTTCGGCTATTTTCGGGAATTTTATGGATACACTAAGCTTTTTCACTATTGCATTTTACAAAACTTCAGACCCTTATCTTGCTGAGAATCTGGTTGAAATTGCCGCCGTGGATTATATCTTTAAAATAATGATCAATGCTTTGTTTTTTCTTCCCCTATATAAAGCGATTTTAGATAGGATTTGGAAAAGAGTAAAAAGGACATAAGAAATTAAACCTGGAATTAAATTCCATTCTACTTGATTATCTGTAAAAAGTAGAACAACATTTCTTCCAATAAATAAAAAAAACAAACCGAAACATTTTTAAGATATCTAAAAGAATGCTGTGTTTATATTTAAAGATAAACGACCTACGAGACTTATACTTGTAAACTCCTGGAAGACTTTCCACATACTACTCTCTT
The DNA here is from genome assembly GCF_900129445.1 of Salegentibacter echinorum. GTDB lineage: Bacteria > Bacteroidota > Bacteroidia > Flavobacteriales > Flavobacteriaceae > Salegentibacter > Salegentibacter echinorum. The sequence goes on along the minus strand of NZ_FQVT01000013.1, from coordinate 13,798 downwards.
TACGAGGGTATGTTCACAGAAAATAGAAAACCTTTGCTAAAAATTTTAGCATGGAACGGTAGTAATCTATTTATTTTAAACATTCTCATAGGCTGCAAAAATTTACTTTAAGCGGAGAGTTAATCGAAAATGTTTAATTAATTTTACTCATTCTAAATAACGAATTTATTTATTGATAATATCAATTATATGTATTCAAAAAGTAAAATAGATTCTTTCGTACGTACTTCTCCTATTCTTAAAGACGTTATAAGAGCAAAACCTGTTGCCTGGTTAAATCCGGAGCTACAATCGATGCGAAATATTCCTGAATTCTCCATAGACAAGGAAGATATGAAAGAAGCAGAACAATTATGGAAACGTTTTGCTCCATTTTTTGTAAAAGCATTTCCAGAATTAAATGAAAGTCACGGAATCCTGGAATCACCTCTTCGAGAAATTCCAAATATGCAATCTCTTTTAAATAAAAATAACGGAGAAATTGAAGGGCGATTATTCTTAAAATGCGATAATGAGCTTCCTGTTACCGGTTCTATTAAAGCCCGTGGAGGATTTTTTGAAATCATGAAATATGCGGAAAAATTGGCTCTCGAATCAGGAATGTTGGAAAAAGAGGACGATTACAGTATTTTGACGTCTACAAGATTTCAAAAATTTTTTAGTAAATATAAAATTGGTGTAGGATCAACCGGGAACCTCGGGTTAAGCATTGGTATCATCAGTTCAAAATTAGGTTTTCAAGTCACGGTTTACGTTTCAGATGATGCTAAAAAATGGAAAAAAGATTTATTGCGTGAAAAAGGTGTGACAGTCATCGAATTCGAAGGTGATTTTAGCAAAGCCATATTCGCCGGACGAGAAAAAACTAAGACAGACCCAAATGCCTATTTTGTTGATGATGAAGATTCTCAGGATTTATTCCTGGGCTATACCGTTGGTGCACTTCGGATAGCCCAACAATTGAAAGCACAAAATATTAAGGTTGCTGAAGATCATCCGTTATTTGTCTATTCTCCTTGTGGGGTTGGTGGTTCACCAGGTGGTACAGCTTTCGGTTTAAAACAGATATACGGTGATAATGTGCACTGTTTTTTTGTAGAGCCTACCCATTGTCCTGCTGTTTTAACCGGATTGGTGACCGGTGAAATGAGTCATATCAGTGTACAAGATATTGGACTTGACAGTAAAACAGAAGCTGATGGTTTAGCCGTTGGACGACCTTCACATTTTGCAACAAAAATTAGCAAACAATTAATCAGTGGTATTTTTACTATTGAAGATGGATATCTTTTTAGGCTTTTAGCACAGTTAAAAGATACCGAAAATATTTTTGTCGAACCTTCAGCAACGGCAGGTTTAATTGGACCTCAATTGATGAAAAGAACAGGATATGCGACAACCCATCATCTCAACATGAAAAATGCAACGCATGTGGCCTGGGCCACGGGTGGTCTTCTTGTTCCGCAGCAGGAAAGACAACTATTTTATGAAAGGGGATGTGAACAGGTATCATGACTTAAAACTATCACCAGAAGAAATAAACTTACTCTAAACACTATTCCTGAAGATCTTGATAAATCGCGAAGTGCATTGAAATTGAAATCTTTGGAAGCAACAGTATAATGTCTGTCAGAAGTTCCACAGGCTTCAAATTGTTGCTTACCAGATACTTTTAAAATGTCATAGGACCAGATATTGGGCATTCCATTAGGCAATTCCTGCGGAATAGTCACTTAAACACAGTGTATATTTCCCGCTGCTAATTCTGGCGAGCACATCCATCGTGCCTTTTCGGTCTTGACACCATTCTATATCTACCTTATAATGATTTTTTTTCACTGTTGTTAAAATCCGAATTTAGCTAAAAACCATTTGCGCGCCCCTATAAATAGGCTCTTATTTTCCAATTTCAAGAAGTAAGCCCCTTTGGATTCAGCCGCTGGAGAAGTTTAATTTTTCTTGAGATTCTTCTTGTACGCTGCTATTTTTGGTGAATTCTAAGGCATAGGCATTTACGTTGTTGAAGAAGTCGATGAATTTTGCAAAAGTGAACAATTGTTTTTGCAGTAAACTTATTAGACTGGAAAAACCCCATCGTTTTGTGAATTGTTTTTTCATAAAGGTTAGTAGAAGTGCAATAAGCGTGCACCACAACTGAATTTGTATGGCATTTTTATTTTCTCCGTAGAAATATTGTAAAGGAAAATTCTGTTTTATTTTTTTGAAAAGAAGTTCCACTTGCCAGCGTTTTTTGTAGAGCAAAGCTATCTGACTGGCTTCTTCCTCAAAGAGGTTGGTCAAAAAATAGAATGCTTTGTTCATTTCGGGATCGTAATAAGAGACCAGGCGCAATTCAGCTTCCTTTTCATTTCCCTTTTCGTCTTTGTAGGGCAGGGCGATTTTAGCATCGCGGAGTACTTAATCTGGCGTGTTCTCCAATAAGTCCTTCTCTTCTATAAATCGTTTTTTGGCATAGTCCTTCAAACGGGTAACAAAGAAAATATCTTGCTCACACCATTTATCAAACAGTGCGCAGTTGTTGTAGGCTTTGTCAAAAACCGCTATTTCATTTTTGTGAACCACATTCTCGTTTTGTATAAACAAAGAACCGTGTTCCTTGGCGTGACTGTGATAGACTTTTACCGGAATGCCCGCTTGCAAATCTAATTTTTGATGGCTTTTCACCCCGCCCTTTCGTTTTCCGTTGGAGGGGTTTCGCCCCACACATTCAAAAATAGGCTGGAAAAGACTGATCGTGGTAGAATCTATCGCATAGGCCTTTTTGTCGATCACGATCTGCTTTTGGCTGTCCAATAAATCTGGACGGTATTTTTTTACAAAATCATCATAAACCTTCTCAAAAACACTATAATCCCGCCGTTTGTTGGCATCTCAAATAGTACTCCGTCTTGGGAAATAATCAAATTAACAAAGCGTTATTTTCTAGCCTTAACTCACTATACCACAAGATAATTTACGTAAGGAGTTGCAACCTGAAGTAACCCATAGATCATGCATAGTGATGAGATGTTGAAAAGTGCTGAATTTTTTGCAATAGTGATCTGTGCCCGACTCTTCTGCCTGTTTATCGATTTTATCCTTATCCAATAAGTTTATCAGCTTACTGAAAATCGGCTTTCCCAAAAAAGTGATACTTTTGCCCATAGTTGAAATTTGTTTTGGTAGGTAAATTCAATTATATAAAAAAAGTCCCAGAAATTGGGACTTTTTTTATTGGACACTAGTGATTTTAATATCCTATAATTTCCCAAAAGCTTTTCAATTTTGCTAATTTTATTTAGGGTCGGCTAGATTAGAAGATACTAATAAATTCCTTTGACAGGCAACGGTTAATTAGAGAAATGCCTTTTGGGTAGAGGAAAAATTTAAAAGTAAAAATAATGACCAAAGCCTTGATTATTTACGCCAGTATGACGGGAACTACTGAAGGTATAGCCGAACTTTTGGCGTAAGATCTTCGGGCTCTTAAAATTGACGTGCTCGTAGAAGAATGTATGCAAGTTCATCCCAGGAAATTCATAGATTATGACATTTGTGTAATGGCTACTTATACCTATGGTTCCAATGGCGCTTTGCCAGAAGAAGCTGAAGACTTCTACTTTGATTTAGAAAAAATATATTTAACAGGAAAAATATTTGGTGTTTTGGGATCGGGAGATCGGATTTACGAGAAATTCTGTCCAGCTGTTGACGATTTTGATAAACAATTTGAAAAAACCCATACCACACGTGGGGCAGAAGCACTAAAAATCAATCTTTCACCCAACGAAATGGACAAAGAAAACATAAAGCAATTTGCGGAATATCTAGTGGCCGCTTACTCTAAAACATTAGGGCATTAAGAATTAAATATTCATCGATGTATTGCTGAAAGTTTTCCACATTCAGCAACATTATTCTCTCTTAAATCCAATTTCGGTTTTGAAACTATTAAAAATTAAAGACAATAAAATATTAAAAGTCAATCACTTTATCCAGAGCTTCGTCTGCATCTTTATTTATAAAATTAGCTTGGTATTGCATTGTTGTTGTTATGGAAGAATGTCGATATAATTTTTGTAACATTTGAATAGGGATCTTATCACCTGAAATATGTCCAAAAGTATGTCTAGAAGTATGCATACTAAGATTTTTTTCTATACCTACCGAATTCGCTATGATTTTCAAATGTCTGTTAAAATTCCTGGTAATAGTCTTTATTCTGATTCTTAGTTTAACGGGATCATCTAAATTAGTATCCCAAAGATCTGGAAATACTAGATTACTTGTTGTAGTTTTTAAAAAGGAATATTGGTCAATGATTTTCTGTGCCTTATTGGGAATTTTTAAAGATACTAATTTGCTGTTTTTATTCATCCTATAATAAAGCCTATTGTCCTTTAAGTCTCTCCATTTAAGCTGAATTACATCTGTAATTCGCATTCCTGCAAAATAAAAACTTAGTAGCCATACGTTTAATGCATGTTGTTGAGCATCCGATAATCCTGTGGCTTCTTCGAGACATCTAACCTCTTCAATTGTTAAGCCTATTTTTTTGGTGTCCGGAATTCTTATCTGATATCTTCCTCTTCCAAAGGGATAATTATTTCTTTCAGCATAATCTTCTCTTATAGCCAAATTATATACGGTTCGAATAGTTATCATATAATTAGCAACAGTACGGCTTTTAAGCTTTTTATTATATAATAAAAAAGATTCGAATTTTCGTAGCAAAGAGGTATCAATGTCCTGGAATTCTAATTCTGAATTACGAGAAAATTTAATGAATTGATCTATTCTATTTTTCTCCGTAAGATATTGATTAATCTTTTTTCTATTATTTATGTTGTTCAAGTATAGATTTGATACAGTCCGGAAATTTGCTGTATTATTGTTTAATAATTCTTTTTTAAATTTAGATATAGATTTTTTCTTTTTTGAATACTGCATTTCTAAAAGCTTTTCATTTACTTCAGTCATTTTAACTAAAAGCAAATGATTCAATCGAGAAGCATTGGGATGAGATCGCTTAATTTTTTGATTAACATCGTCCCAATATTTTTTATCTACATACTGCCCAGTGTAGATGTAACTACTTTTTCTGTTTTTTGTGACTCTAATGACAATTGGGTACAACATTTGAGCATTAGATTTTTTTCTTAAAAGTACTTTTATAGTAGCCATGGGCTCTTTCTTTCTTTAAAGATACAAAATTCAGGTACAACATAGGTACAACATTTGGCCATATTAGATGATATTATTTGATATAATTGAAAATGATTTCACGCCCAAATAATTGATTTTCAGTGGTATTACGTTTTTTTGCGGTTTTCTTGCTCGGATTCATAACCCGGAGGTCCCGAGTTCAAATCTCGGTCTCGCTACAAAGAAAATCAAGGCTTCACAGAAATGTGGGGCCTTTTTTAATTTCTTTTAGTACAGAATAAGTACAGAATAAAGCGTTTTTCAGATTACGATTTTATTTATGTGTAAATACAGTTATATAGTAGTAGGATTGATTAATCATTCCCAAATATTGTGTTTAAACAAAAATTGTAGTCAATCTGAACAGAAAGAATTTTACATTTTTCACTCCTCTAAACTAAGCTCTAAGAAGTTTGATATGTGGGGCTTAGATTGATCTTGCACTATGGTTTCAACATAATATTTTGAATGTATATAATTCCGGCGCTACTGATTGAATATAAAACAAGATCGGTTTTTTAAGAAATAAATAGTTGGAGGTTGCTGGAAACCTCTCTCCTAAAAAATAAACAACTGGTTTTTTTCTACAATTTTATTATAGATATCCTTGCTGAATATATAGAGGTTGGCAGGTTTTTTTGAGAAGCCTGTCCTTTTTTCGTCGAGAAGAACTATATATTTCTTCCGAAGTACTTTCTTTCTGAAATTACGGTTATCCAGTTGAATGTCTAGGATCGCTTCGAAAGCTATTTGAAGTTCATTTAATGTGAATTTATTAGGAAGAAGTTCAAAAATAAGCGGTTCCATAAGGATTTTCTTTTGCAAATATTCATGGGCAGATTTTAATATTTCAGTGTGGTCAAAACCCAGTTCCGGTAATTCTTTAATTGAGAACCATTGAGAACTACTTTTTTTATTCTTAAACATATCCGCAGCTAACAGAGAAATATAACCTACTGAAACAAGTCTGGTGCCGGCGTCTAATTTTTTGAGCCATACTATATCTTTTTCCTTCCAGATACGATTCGGATCTCCGAAAGTGTCAAATTGTTCCTGGTGAACCTGGTTATATTCTATATTATACTTGAGAATTCTACTTGCCGCTTGTTGAAGTGTCTCTGTCTTATAAATAAAATCACCCGTAACAATCCAATCATTAAGTTTGGTATTGCCTGAGGTGTTTATTTGTAGTTCTCTTTGGGATAATAGAATTTTAAGCTCAGCGTTTTCCAGGCTAAATATTACACATTCTACAGTGACATTTGAAATTTTTCTAAAATCCATACTTCAATTATTTGAAAAGAGGCTGTTTCATCCACTTCACAGCTTACGAAAATAATAATAAAACTAAACATTAATCCAAAAATATTAGTAAATTAAACGTACTTATAACGTTTAATATGATCTTATTTATGGTTTTGATATCCGCATAAATAACATGTTTAATTTAATGGTTAATATTATTTGAAACGTTAAAAATAGTAAATATTTAAATTTTATAATGTTTAATTATAAGATATTAATATATTTGAAAAAATAAAACGTCAAAACTACGTTTTATATTTGAATATGATATAGGTTAAATTCAGCTATGAAAAGTAAAATGATATCAGTTATAAATCTCCACGCCTGTGGTCGTTCGAGACAATTTCTAATAGTGCTTTTTATAGTTTTTAATAGTGCCCCGGTCATGGCCCAGGAAGATGAGGATAGCTTTTTAGAAAAATTTGCTATTAATGTTAATGTGAAAAATATGCATACCTGGCACGGGTTTGTGGTAACCCCTGGGGCGATGGTGGCCGGGAGTATGGATGTAGGCTTGTTCCGGGAAAAATTCAGACTTGGTATTTGGGGCGGTTCCAGTTTCAACGGGGAATACACAGAACTTTCTTATTATTTAAATTATAGGCTCGGGCCAAAGAGTATACTGTCTCTTGTAAGCCACAACAACTATAGCGGACTGGAAAATCCAAATATTTTTAGCTGGAATAAATACCATTCTACGAATTTTCTCGATATCGTTGTAGAAACTTCAGTTTCCCAATATTTTCCATTAAATATTTATTTTTCTACCATTCTATTAGGTCAGGGGGGTGATTACGAAATCGATGTCGAAGGACGGATAGAAGATTCCTATTCTAATTATCTGGAGGTAAGATATCCGGTTTTCGATAATAATAAGCTAAGACCAAGCCTGTTTGCCGGTGGGGCATTTTCTTTTTTTACCGAAAAAACCTTTTATAGTGAACAGGCAAACATGGTTAGTTTAGGCTTTCAGGCAGAAAGGATACTTTCAATATTAAATTATTCCCGAACTTTAAAAGCAAAGGCCTTTTGGAATCCCGAAAGTAAGAGAGCTGTTCTAGAATTAGATTTTTCACTTTTATAAATCACCAAGAAATACTTGAAATATGAATAATACAACACAAGCTAATTTTGATCATCTTGATGAGGAACAATTGCCGGTTCCAAAACACAAACTGCATGGAGGTAAATATTTTGCGGGATTATATGCGGGAGAACATGTAGCCGCAACAGAATTTGTTATAGGCGCGACCTTTGTTGCCCTGGGTGCAAGTACTAAAGATATTGTCTTGGGATTACTTATTGGTAATATCCTGGCTGTACTCAGTTGGACCCTTATTACCGCACCTATCGCCGTACAAACCCGGCTGAGCCTTTATACCTATTTGAATAAGATAGCCGGGGATTCAATGACTAAACTTTACAATTGGGCGAACGCGATCATTTTTACGGTAATTTCGGCTGCAATGATCACGGTTTCAGCCTCAGCGGTACGTTTGTTATTTGATATTCCGGCTCAATTACATTGGTATTCTACTAACCTGGGCTTTTTATCTATTGTTGTTTTAGTGGGGGTCGTGGTGGTGTTCGTCGCTATTTATGGATTTCATACCGTCGCAAATTTTTCAGGAATCTGTGCTCCGTGGTTATTTGTGTTATTTGTTGCCGGCGCCCTGGTGCTTCTGCCTGCTTTGTCCAATGCCGTGTTGGGTGAAACTTCCCTAAACAGTTGGGGAGATTTTTTTCGAATAGGTAATGAATCGATTTGGCGGGGAGTTACCCGTACAGGTGAGCCAGGTATCGGACTTTTAGAAGTTATCGGATTCGCCTGGGCCGCAAATAGTATAACCCATATAGGGTTGATAGATATGGCACTTCTAAGGTTTGCCAAGAGAAAATCTTATGGTTTATATACCAGTTTTGGAATGTTGTTTGGCCACTATTTAGCCTGGATCGCGGCAGGTATTATGGGGGCAGGGGCCGCTATTCTTTTAGATCAGAATGTTATTGCCTTAGATCCGGGGGATGTCGCGGTTAAAGCACTTGGAGCGTCTGGTTTTATAATTGTGATCGTGGCGGGCTGGACTACGGCAAATGCCAATCTTTATAGGGCTGGATTGGCAGCACAGGCTATTTTTAAAAATTATTCCCGTAGAAAGGCAACCGTTGTTGTAGGCATATTTACGGTTGTAATTGCCTGTTTTCCGTTTGTTTTCTCTAAATTACTACCGCTATTAACTTATGCCGGTTTACTGGTAGTACCGGTGGGGGCAATTGTTTTTGCTGAACATTTTATCTTTCCAAAAATAGGACTAAACAGGTACTGGGCGTATTACAAACAGTTGACGACCAGTAAACCAGCTATATTTTCATGGTTAATAGGATTAATATTCGGTTTTGCCTTAAATGCGATGGATATTATGTCTTTCTACTACCTGTTTATTCCCACCTGGATATTTACCATGATAATTTATACGATTCTGGCGAGCCGTGGTGGTGCTTCTGAAGATTTTTCAGAAGAAATAGAAAAAGAGAAGAAGTTACAAAAAGATATTAAGAACTATCAGGAAAATCAATCGGCCACCTACCGGGAACCGGTTAAAGATTCTACGGTACTTTCTAAGATCCTGAAAATTTTATCTATTGCATTCCTAATCACTATTCTGGTATTGGCATTCAATACGTTTTTAAATAGTGAGGGGATGAGTAGTTATCAGGAAAACAAAAGTCTCTTTGATACATACGCGTTTATCGCGACTCTGGGATATTTTATAACTGCATACTGGGGGCTTAAAAGAACACAGTCTCTACAAAAAATAAAAAAATAAATATTATGAAAACATCAGTCGTACTAAATCAGGAAAATTTAAGTTCAGTACTTTCAAATGTAAAAGTACCTAATTATAACCGGGACGAAATTATTACCAGTATCGTGCATATTGGAGTTGGAAATTTTCACAGGTCTCACCAGGCATATTATACCGATATGCTTATGGAACAGTTCGGGGTTACGGATTGCGGGATCTGCGGAATAGGTCTTCTGGATTATGACAGGAAGATCTATAATATTTTAAAAGATCAGGACGGTCTCTATACCCTTATGGTAAAGGAACTTGACGGAACGTATTCCGCAAGGGTTATTGGGTCTATCGTTGAATTTATTTTCGCACCGGAGAACCCATTGGCAGTGATTGAAAAAATTGCCCATCCAGATATAAAAATTGTGTCCCTTACCATTACTGAAGGTGGTTATAACCTAAACGAGGCTACCGGTAAGTTCGATTTCAGCAACCCTGTGATCATTGAAGATATGAAAAACCCCAGATCGCCAAAAACGGTATTTGGTTACCTTACCCAGGCATTAAAACTGCGAATGGAGCGTGAATTGGGAGGGATTACCATACAATCTTGCGATAACATCCAGGGAAATGGAGATGTCGCAAAAAAAGCACTAACTGATTATATAAAAGAAACCGAACCTGATCTGCTACCCTGGTTCGAAGAAAATGTAAGTTTTCCAAATGCGATGGTAGACCGTATCACCCCAGTAACCGTTTTAGAGGATAAAGAAATTTTAAAAGAAGAATTTTTAATTGACGACCAATGGCCGGTGGTAAGTGAACCTTTTATACAATGGGTAATAGAAGATGATTTTAAAGCAGGACGACCTGTCTGGGAGAAAGTAGGTGCGCAGTTTGTGGAGAATGTTATTCCATTTGAAAATATGAAACTTCGTTTACTAAATGCCGGGCACACATTGTTGGGAATGCTAGGAGCTTTATATGGGTACGATACCATCGATGAAGCCGCGAACGATCCTGATTTTGAAAAATTTCTGGTAGATTTTATGGATATAGAAGTTACCCCAACCCTTGGGGATTTGGGCGAAATTAATCTAAAAGATTATAAGAAAAGTTTGGTGGATAGGTTCCAGAACATTTATATCAAAGACCTTATTTCGCGAATATGTTCAGAAAGTTCAGCCAAAGTGCCCATATTCCTGCTTCCAACAATCAAAGATCAAATAACCGGGAAAGGAAATATTAGCAGAGCTAACTTTGTGGTTGCTGCATGGTGTAGATACAACGATGGTGTAGATGAAAACAATAAAGATTACGAGATCAAGGATGCGATGAGCGACAGGTTGATAAGAGCAGCTGCTTTATCACATAAAGATCCGGTTGAATTTCTAAAAATTGAACCTATATTTGGTGATCTTATTGAAAATAAAGACTTTGTTGAAAGTTTTACCATCGCTTTGGAAAAGTTAAGAGAAAAAGGTGTAAAAAATTGTGTGCAGGATATAAATGCTACGGAAACTAATTTATCGTAATTATTAAATTCCGTAGAGAAAGAAGCAATTTTAAATTTTCATCATTATGTTTAAAAATAAAAATATTAGGTTCTTAAGTTTTGGGGAAGTATTATTTGATGTTTTCGAAAACGAAAAAAGAATTGGCGGTGCTCCGCTAAATATAGCACTTAGAATAAATTCACTAGGTTTTCCGGTTGCTGTGATTAGTGCCGTAGGTGATGATAATAACGGGAACCTAATTCTTGATCATTTAAGGCAAAAAAAGGTTAACACGTCTGCAATAAAGGTGCTTCAGAATTATCCCACGGGAAAAGTGATAGTAAGCCTGGACGATAACGGAGTTGCAGATTATACCATAGCCCAACCGGTCGCCTGGGACTTTATTTCCCTGAATAAAACAGCTGTTTCTTTGGCTGTTGCTTCAGATGTGATAATTTACGGTAGTCTTGCTAGCAGAAATGAGGTTTCTAAAGCCTCCCTGCTAAGTATGTTGGCACAATCTAATGCATTTAAGGTTTTCGATGTAAATCTTAGGCCGCCTCACTATACGATGGAAACCATCCAAAAGCTATTGCAATTTTCAAACATGGTTAAATTTAATGAAGAAGAGCTTCTGGAAATATCCCAGGTCCTTGGTTCAGTATCAGATGGTATAGAGCAAAATATCCGGTTCATCAAGGAAAAAACGGGAATTCAGACCATTTGCGTGACCATGGGAGGTGCTGGAGCAATGCTTTTCTATAAAGATCGTTTGTATTCTAATCCCGGTTATCAAATAGAAGTGGTAGATACCGTGGGTGCGGGTGATTCGTTTTTGGGAGCTTTGCTTTGCAGCTTGTTGAGCGATAAGGAACCTCAAAAAGCACTGGATTTCGCAAGTGCTATTGGCTGTTACGTTACCGGTTCTATGGGTGCAATTCCAGAAATTGATTTAAACGATATAAAAACCATAATGAACAGTTCAAAAAATAAGACATAAGTTTAGATACCCCTACAAGGAATTTATAGGTTTAAACTTCAGGTTTTCATGAGCCAAACAATTCCTTTTTAACCTTTTCATAATAACTATCACTTACAGGAATAATGTTTTCTGAAAGTAAAAGGTCCCTTCCTTTTAGGCCGGTAACTTTTCTGGCGTTCACAATATAGGAGCGATGTACCTGCAGGAAATAATCCGGAAGTTTTGTGCTTAGTTTATTCAATGATTGTAAGGCCATTATTTTTTGGTCATCTTCAAGTTGGTAGTGCACATATTCGCTATCACTTTTTATAAAAATAATATCCTCCAGTAGGCAACTTCGGTAAATTATTGAATCAAAAATCTCCATCGATAAAATACCCCCTTCCGTATAGACAATTACTCCATACATCTATTTCAATTTTATAAACTGGTACATAGTTTCACCTTTGAAGTGTTCATTAAAAACACTCAAAAATGAAATTGTTTTTTATCATAGCGAGTTTATTGATTGTGCAGCTTTCTTTGGGACAAGAATCTGGAAATCAAAACACTGCTGAAATATGGTCGTTGGAAGATTGCATCACCTATGCCATCGAAAACAACATCACCGTAAAAGATGCAGAAATAAATACAAAGCTTGCTGAAGTAGCGTATGACAGAGTTAAATCTTCCAGGTTACCCGATTTATTTGGTAGTGCATCACAAAGTTTTACCAACGGAAACTCTATAGATCCAATTACCAGCGCCTATGTTACCGAGCAAATTCATAGTACCAATGTGGGGCTGAATAGCGCGATAACATTATTCCAGGGGAACCAGATCAATAACCAGATTGAACAAAACAAATTATTCCTGGAGCAAAGTATTTTTCAGGAGGAGGTCGAAAAAAACAACATCGTTTTAAACATTTTAGAGACCTATTTACAAATTCTTTACAATAAAGAAAATATCACTATTGCCGAAAATAATTTAGCTGCTTCAGAAAAGGAAGTTTTACGGGCAAAAGCTCGCCTCGATGCCGGGGAAATTGCTTTAACCGATTTCACCGAAGCTCAAAGCCAGGCGGCCACCAATAAGTATAATGTTATCACCGCAAAAAATAATTACCAACAGAACATCATTGATCTAAAACAATTATTGGAGTTGCCACCCACACTGGAATTAAGGATTAAAACCATTGATGAGGATATGGATTTAATCAACCTGGAAAGGGAGAAGATCGAAATATACTACAGGGCCCTGGACTACTTACCAGAGATAAAAGCCAGTGAGATAAATATTGCTGCAAATAAAAAAGAACTTGACCTGGCAAAAGGCAATTATTTGCCAACATTAGCTTTAATAGGAAGTTTAGGTACAGGCTATTCCAGCATTCGGGACCTTACGTATTCAGACCAGTTTGATGTTAATTTCAACCAAAGGATTGGCTTATCATTAAGTATCCCGATTTTCAATAGGAACCAGACCAAAGCCGCTGTAAAAACGGCGGCATTAAATATCGAAAAAGCTGAAATAGAAAACCAAAATATAGAAAAGGAAGTTTATAGAAAGGTAGAAACGGCTTATCAAAACGCTTTATCTGCCCAGGAGCAGGTTATAGCTGCAGAGGCTTCGAGAGTAGCTGCGGAAGAATCGTATAGATTAGCACAAAAAAAATACGAATTGGGCGGGTTGAGTACGACCGATTTAGTGATTAGTCAAAATATTTATACCAATGCGCAGCAAAATTATTTACAAGCTAAATACCTAAATATTTTATACCACCAATTACTACAATTTTACCAGGGAAACGATATCAATCTTTAAGCAATATAATGATGAAAACTAAGTATGCGCCCCACCAACTACATCTTTTAATTTAGCGTAATTTTATTATCTATTTTTTTATAATAAAATCATGTTCAGTCTAGCTGTAATTTTTTATAATTCTGAGGATAGAGATTCCGGATATTTTTATGGTTGATGGACATAATATTCTCCAGGGTATATTTAAGCCACTCATATGGATTCAC
>NZ_FQVT01000038.1 GCF_900129445.1 Salegentibacter echinorum | reverse complement strand
CATAAGGTGTACCGCGTTTTACAACGGCGAAAATCCGTGCCAACAACTTATTTCTGATAACATTGATGGTACTCATTTTTTCTTTATTCTGTTCTTCAATCCTACGATTATAATACTGCTTGATCTCGGGGTTGTGCTGCAAGGCGGTTTTAGCACACATATCAAAAAGGCTCTTGATCTTTTTGTTTGCCAAGTGACTTACCTTTGTCTTTCCCATGATGCTTTTCCCCGATGAATTTGGAAAAGGGGCAATACCGCAATAGGAAGCAAATTTCCTCCAGCTTTTAAACTTTGTAAAGCCCTGGGTATAAGCGATCATATATAGGGCGGTCTGCGGCCCGACCCCTTTGATACTGTTGATCAGTTTGTATATTTCATCCAGCTTTTGGTCTTCTCTGATCAACTCATCCATGGCTTTTTCAATTTTCTTTATTTTTTTGGAAAGGTCTTTTATAATTTGTTCCTGGGAATCAAAAAGCACTTTGTTGTCTTTCTTTTTCAAAACAAGTTTTTCCTCTTTCAAAGAAGCTTTAAACCCGGCCCTTTGCTTGACAAAACGATCCCTGAGCTTAAGCATGCGTTTGAGGGATTGTAGTTCTTTGGAAGGCATTTGGCAAGGCTCAAGCTCCTCCCTGAGGCGATAGGCGTACAGCGCTATTTTCTTGGAATCAACCTTGTCATCTTTTCCTCGCGAAAGCCCCAATGATCTTTTTATTTCCAGCCCGGGTATAGCCGTGTACAACATTCCCAGTTCTGATAGGGTGGCCGATAACTGCTGCGAGTAAAGCCCGGTATGTTCGAATGTGAACAATATTTCTTGTTGATCAAAGTCGGTGTTCTTCAATGTCCATTCGACCATTTTCTTGATCTCCGCAGCGTTATTGTCGAAACGCTGGTATAGGTTTTTTTTGTGGATATGGACGTCAATTGTTTTTTTACTAACATCGATACCGATGGTCTCCCTTATTTCCATAATTTTGTGTTTTAAAAGGTTGCTTTGACTAACACCTTTAATAGGTAGAAATGCTATAATTCTATTTGGTCCTTGCAACCGGGTTAATAAAGAACGGGGACTAATACGGGACAAAGGCCAAAAGCCTAGAGAGCTCGAAAGTTCACCCCGTTCTTTTTTCTAGTTATCAACAAATCCAAACTTATTAACAAAGAAAAAAAGAAGCAAAAAAAGAAATTTTCATCATCATTACCATCCTTTCTTAAATAAGTGAAATTGTACTTTACAAACCTAAAGG
>NZ_FQVT01000011.1 GCF_900129445.1 Salegentibacter echinorum | reverse complement strand
AAGACGGTTACAAATGGCCGCTTTTGATTTGTACCGTAAGTTTACGTCAATATTGCCGTTTTTCAAATTTTTTGTAGTGGGTCTCGCAATGACAAACTGACTCACAATCCATAAACTGAAAACCCACAACCGAAAAATAAAAAAAGCCCATCTAAAACTTAAATGGGCTTTTTAATTATTTACTCTATCTGAGCATTAGAAATTTTCAGCGGCAAAACTGGCTACGGCGTGATCGTTATCAACTGTGCTCCCTGAAACTCCTACGGCACCAATAATATCGCCGTCTTTATTTTTTAAAGGAATTCCGCCCGGGAAAGTAATTAAACCATTGTTGGAATGCTCTATATTATACAATGAACCTCCTGGTTGGGCGAGTTTCCCTATTTCTCCAGAATTCATGTCGAAATATCTGGCAGTTTCAGCCTTTTTAATAGCGATATCAACTGAACCTAACCAGGCGCCATTCATTCTCGCAAAAGCAGTAAGGTTAGCACCGGCATCTACAACTGCTATATTCATTTTCACGTCTAATTCTTTAGACTTTTTCTCTCCTGCGGCAACAATTTTTTGCGCTTGCTCTAAGCTAATATTCATAACGTTGTTTTTTCGATTTTACCCAAACTAAGTAACTTAAAAGTACTTACAAACTATTTAACCCAATTATAACGTAAGCTTAATCTTTATTGCGAACGTAGATTAATTTAAATTTACTGTTTTGGTTGGTACGGGATTCAATTTCAAATTTATCTATGGAATGAATTAACGGGGTGAGTTTTTGGAACCCGTAGTTACGTGCATCAAAATTAGGCTGTTTTTTCTGCAGTAAACTGCCCACATCCCCAAGAAAAGCCCAGCCATCTTCATCGGCAACATCAGAGATGGTTTGTTTTATTAGTTTAATCACTTTTGGGGTGATTTTATCAACACTTTTCTTTTTCCCCGTTTTACCTTTTTTATTCGTTCCTGTTTCCTGTTCTTCATTATCTTTTAAAATCTCCAGGTAAATAAACCTATCGCAGGCAACGATAAAAGGATCTGGGGTTTTCTTTTCGCCAATACCAATCACATTTTTTCCGGCTTCCCTTAGTCGGGTGGCTAATCGCGTAAAATCACTATCACTGGAAACCAGGCAGAATCCGTCAACTTTATCGGAATACAGAATATCCATCGCGTCTATAATCATCGCAGAATCTGTTGCATTTTTGCCCTGGGTATATCCATATTGCTGAATGGGATTAATCGCGTTTTCCAACAATACAGCTTTCCATTTCGCCAAATGAGGTTTTGTCCAATCTCCGTAAATTCTTTTTACGGTGGGGTTACCATATTTAGCTATTTCTTCCATCATTTCTTTAATATAAGCCGAAGGGATATTATCACCATCTATAAGTACTGCGAGATTCGTTTCCATGGTTTTTTCAATTTGGGGATAAAGGTAATTCTTTTGCATAGAAAAGACGGCTTTGAGCCGTCCTTTCAATATTTTTACTAAAATCTAACTGCATATCTGTAAACAGTCATATCAAATTTTATTTCAACTAAACCCTTACAAAAGTTCTCGATATTAAAGACCTCACAGATTTTTTACACCTGTGAGGGATTGAGGCTTCGTTGGATTTATGGATAATTAGGGAATATATGAATCTAATTAAACCTATATAATGCATTCATTTTAGACTCTTTACTGGGCATTTGGGCTCTGGGTATTAAAAATACATTTCCGCCCTGTTTTAGCACTTCTTTTACTGCCCAGTTCATAAGGGAGTAATTATTGGTGTCTTGCTCATCCTGAATACTGGTATTCATATTATCGCTGTTGTAGGTACCCCAAATCTCAGTTTGATTTTCTAAAAATAGGGTGTCAACTTTTCCTTGTTGTATCGCAGGAAGAATATCTGTTACCGAAGAGCCGGTTTTTTCAGTATTATTTAATTCAGCAAACTTTTCTTTTTTCTCTCTCCTGGTTTTTTCCAATAATGGTTCCAGGGTTTTTACCGCTTTTTCGTGAAGTCCCAACATATCGGTATCTGATGGATTTCCGGAAATCACTTTATCAAATAAATGATTATAACTGTTTGCCTGCTCATAAATAGGGAATAGATAATCTTGTGTAGCTACTACCAATGGTGCGTTATCATTGTGCAACACAGTATCCAAACCTTTGTCTACAGCTCTAAAATACTTTAAAATTTCTTCTTTTCGTTCTTCTTCATTGCCACTACCATGACCGTGAAAAACAGCTTTGTCGCCCCCGGCATTTTGCGTCCTGAATTCTAAATGTTTTTGTTTATAATCAAATCCTACACGTTCTTCTAATCTGGAAGGGGTAAGGTCGTCTACCTCTACTTTTCCAATACTGTATGTTGTAGCTTCATAAAGCGCTACATCTTCTAATTGAAGTGCCAATAGATAAAAACGTTCATCTCCCGAGAACATTGGTACCAGTGGTTTTATATAGAATTCTTTAGATACATAAGTATGTGTTTCGAAATTTACCGGAAGGGTGAATTTTTGAAAAAGGTCTTCAGCCGCAAAAATTGCGAGTCCGTCACTTTGATGACGCCAAAAAGATTTATCTTCCATTAATTTAAGAATTGGTGCTCCAATTGTTTCGATTTTTTCTTCTGAAACCCCCTGTTCTTCCAGTTTTTCTGCCACTTCTTTCCAGAGTGACTTCAAGTGTGTCCTGTTTTTTTCTTCTAACACATCTTTCCCCGCTCTTTCAGTAGGAATAAAAATAGAAACACAGGGTTTTCCCTGAACATTCATTAGTTTTTCCAAATCTTTTTCACGTATCAAACTCATAATTTATCTTTTTTGGTTAACTGTTCCTGAAATATAAGTTGATTTCGCTTTAATTCAAAAGGCTTTAGCAGGGCTTTAACGCTAATGTTAACTCAGAAGAGTCATGAAATTAGAAATAAATCTTTGTAGCGACAAAGTTTCCCTAACATTTTTGAGTATCAAAAATGAAGTTCAACTAAGTGGGGATTGAGCACCGAGACACTACATCTACTCTAATTTATTTTAGTGACGGTTAAGCGGACAACAATGGTAAAACCGGAGGCTTAAGTATTTTTTAAAAATTACAACAGTGTTAAATTACTATGCAAGCACAGGTTTTCATGCTTCAAATTTTAAGAATTTCAGTTTGGTTCTACGTGAATAAGTACATCCAGTATTTCCGGGTAATGGGCGAGTAGTTCGTTTTTTACCTGGTGCGCGATATCGTGTCCTTTTCTAACACTTATTTCAGAATTAACAATGATATGCAAATCTACGTGATAGGCCATTCCTGTTTTGCGTACATTACATTTTTCGGTTTCTAAAACCCCAGGTACTTTTATCGTTACCTTGCGAATATTGGCAATAAAATCATCATATACGTGCTCGTCCATAACCTCTGCCAGGGCCGGTCTAAGAATTAGGTAAGCGTTGTAAAGTATAAAACCCGATGCAAAAAGCGCCGCCCAATCATCGGCGGCTTCATATCCTTTGCCCATAAAAAGCGCGATGGAAATTCCAATAAAGGCCATAAGGGAAGTAATCGCATCACTACGGTGATGCCAGGCATCGGCTTTTAGGGAAGTACTATTGGTCTCCTCACTTTTTTTAGAAATCTTTCGGTAAAAAATTTCTTTGATAATCACAATAATTCCAAGTACTACCAGGGTGTATGGTTCTGGTACTTTATGTGGCGTTTGAATGTGTTGAATGCTTTCGTAAGCGATAAGAATCGCAGAAAGAACCAAAAAACCTACTACGGCAAAAGTAATTAAGGGTTCGGCTTTCCCGTGCCCATAAGGATGGTTCTCATCTGGTGGCTTGCTGGAATACTTGAGACCCAGTAATACCAAAAAAGAGGAAAAAACATCGGTGGTAGATTCTATCCCGTCGGCAATAAGGGCATAAGAATTTCCGAAGATCCCGGTTAGGAATTTAGCAATTGCCAACAAAGCATTTCCTAAAATACTAAGCCAGGAGGCTTTAATAGCTTTATCGGTTTTTTCTTGCATAGTATAATTTGAGGTGTGGAATACAAATTTAAAGGGATTATATTATAAATCTTTACCACCAGACGACAAATAGGCGCTCAAATTCACTCCCGGGTTTCTTAATCCATATAAGTGGTGATTTTTTCTTCTGAAAATGTAGCCGGATTTCTTCTAGTATTTCTGAATGAGATACCCAGGTTTCCCCAAATTTTGGAGCGATAGGCCAGTCTTGTTTCTTTGGTGAAAAGAACTCAAAATTGCTGTAAGTTGCTGAATTAAATTCATTAAAATGTACCCAGGTACCGGCAATACAAGCAGGGTTTATTTTAGAAAATACTTTTTGTCTAAGACTTTTGGGTATAAATAAATTGGCCTTAAAATATGTTTTTTGAATTACTTCATCACTATTTACTTCCAATGATTGTAGAAGTTCTTCCGTTTCAGATCTAAACAACAGAGGGAACTGTTTTTCTTTTAATTTATCTACTTTTTGCAAAAGGCTGTCTTTTCTATTTGGACCAATCCAAGCTTGCATTTCCGAAGAAAAACCAGGATCGTAAACATAGAATTTATATATCATTTCTATGTGAAAGATTTTATTGGTGAATAAATCTTTCAGCAAAAAATCAAGTTCTCCTATCGTAATTTGCTCCTTACTTATTTGGATATTCGCAGCCAACAATTTGAACTGTTCATTTTTTTGTACGCAGAATTGAAAAAAACTTTCCATACGTTTTCCCAGTACAAAATTATTGGCAAGGGAAGGAATTTCAATTTCAGGATTTTCCAGGCTTATATTGTTTTTTGGAAGTTCAAATTGCTGTAGGCCCATAAAGGAATCCTGCCAAAGTGGGGGCGTGGCTAAAAACCCCTGAAATTGTTGTTTTATACGATGATGCATTAAGAAGTGGTTTAAGCGTATTTTTTCTATCCACATTAATCAAATGTACAGGTAAGTTTGTAGGTAATAAAATAACTTTGAAGGATCTGTCACAAACTTTCTTGTTTTTAAACATGATCTTGCTCATATTCTAAAGAATACAATCTTTTTAAATTTGTAAAAAAATTGTTATGACCAATAATTTAATTCGAAAATATAATGTGCCGGGACCAAGATATACCAGTTATCCAACGGTGCCTTACTGGGATCAGGAAAGCTTTTCACCGGCAGCCTGGAACAAAAGTTTACTACGTAGCTTTAAAGACAATAAAAATATAAGTCTTTATATTCACTTACCTTTTTGTGAAAGCCTTTGCACCTTTTGCGGATGTAACAAACGTATCACCAAGAAGCATTCGGTGGAATCTCCTTATATAAATAACCTCATCAAAGAATGGGATATGTATTTGGAGCTTTTGGGCGAAAAACCAATTATTAGGGAAGTACATCTGGGTGGTGGTACCCCAACTTTTTTCGCTCCACAAAACCTTCAACTTTTGCTGGAAACACTATTTAGTAAAGCTGAAAAGCATCCTAATGCCGAATTGAGTTTTGAAGGTCATCCCAACAATACTACTAAAGAACACTTAACAAGCCTGGCTAACTTAGGTTTTAACCGGGTGAGTTATGGCGTGCAGGATTACAATGAGAAAGTTCAAAAAGCAATTCATAGAATTCAGCCTTTTGCCAATGTAAAAAGAGCGACAGACGAGGCGAGGCAAACGGGATTTGACTCTGTGGGACACGACATCATCTTTGGGTTGCCATTTCAGAATAAAGATCATATTGTTGAATCTATAGAGAAAACCAAGCAGTTAATGCCAGATAGGATTGCTTTCTACAGTTATGCGCACGTGCCGTGGATAAAAGGAAATGGGCAACGAGGATTTAAAGAAGCCGATTTGCCAACGGCCAGTGAAAAGCGGGACATGTATGAAACCGGAAAGCAAATGCTGGAGGAAGCCGGTTATGTAGAAATAGGCATGGATCATTTTGCCTTAAAATCTGATTCTTTATACAAAGCCATGGAGCAAAAAGAATTGCATAGAAACTTTATGGGTTATACTACATCTTCAAAAACCTCGATGATTGGCCTGGGCGTATCTGCAATTAGTGATAGCTGGTTTGGTTTCGCACAAAATGAAAAGACAGTAGAAGCCTATGAAGCAAAAATTGCTGAAGGCGTTATCCCGGTGGTAAAAGGACATATTTTAAACGAGGAAGACTTAACTATTAGAAAACACATTCTTAATATTATGTGCAACCTGGAGACAAGCTGGGAAACACCAGAAAACTACTTTAAGGAATTGCCCGAAGTGCTTATGAGTCTTAAAGAAATGGAAGAGGATGGCTTACTTACATTTTTAGATCACGGTTTAAAGGTTTTAGAAGCCGGAAGACCATTTGTACGTAATATTTGTATGGCATTCGATCTAAAAATGAAAGCTAATAAACCAGATACACAGCTGTTTTCTATGACGGTGTAAATAAAGTTCAAGGTTTCAGGTTCAAGGTTCAAGGTTTTCAAACTGGGCATGCCTAAATAGCATTGACAGAAACGATCCAACCCGCAATTGGTTACCAGACTCAGTGTTCAGTAGGCAGTCGCAGTTTGTAGTAAAACAAGAACCGTGAATTTCATGCAAAGGAAGCGGAAAGTCTTTCGCAAAGCCCGCAAAAATATAAAGTTTAAGGTGAACGTTCCAAGATCGGAACCCCCGCAACCCGCAACTAGTCTTATTCAGTAGGCAGTCGCAGTTTTCAGTAAAACAAGAACCGCGAATTTCACGCAAAGAAAGCGCAAAGTTTTTCGCAAAGCTTGCAAAAATATAAAGTTTAAGGTTTGAGATTAACGTTCCAACTCGCAACCCGCAACCCGCAACCCGCAACCCGTAACAAAGTTACCAGTCGCAGATTCAGTAGGTCTAATAGCCCATAAATGATGAGAGCTACAAAACCTAAACTGAGAACCGACAACTCACAACTGATTAGGACTACCCTATTTTTCTTCTATATCTTCTTTTTTCTTGTCGTTGTTCATCATGTTCAATACGATGAGAACAAGGGCAATACAAACCACAGCAAAAATACCAATTAGGAAAGTGCCCATTCCCCAGTTTACGAGTGCTAAAGAATCAAATAGTGTCATAATATTAAATTTAGTTAGTGGCATGAATGTGAAGCGGTAATTTCTGGTTCAAGTTCGCTAGGAGAAAGGTAGGGAATTCCCAATCCCATTCCCCGTAGGATAAACAGTAAACCGATAATAATTACAAAGGCGGGTACCGTTTTCCTAATTTTAGAACGAACATTTACACTTATAAAATTTCCTAAATAAATAGCTGTTGTCATTAAAGGTATCGTTCCGGCGCCAAAAAGTGCCATATAAAGACTACCTTGTAAAGCATTAGCGGAAGCTATTGCAGCAAAAACAGCCATATAAACCAGTCCGCAGGGTAGAAATCCATTTAAAAAGCCAATAGTGAAAAAAGTATCTGCGGTTTTCTTTTTAAGTTGTTTACCCATGCTCGATTTTACCCTTGAAACCAACTTAAACATAGGTTTTGAACCATTGTATTTGCTCAGTTTATTATAGGGAATAATCATCGCCAGGATCATAAGTACACCCACCAGGATAGAAAGCTGTTGTTGCAAGCCAAATAAACTGAAGCTTTTTCCCAGCAATCCAAACAGCAAACCAATAATGGCATAGGAGCTAATTCTTCCAAAATGATAGAGAAAAATCTGAAAGAATTTTTTTAGCTTATTTTCACGATCTACGGGAAGGAGAAATGCGATTGGACCGCACATTCCCACGCAGTGAAAACTACCCAATAAACCAAATATGAATGCTGAAACCCACATTTAATAAGTTATTTCTTTTTTGTATAATAATTCTGTGTTCTCGTATTTCCAATAAATATTAATATTCCAACGTCCACCTATCAATTGATCTTCAGAAATATGAATTTTTCGCTTTTTTAAATCTAATGGAATACTGAAATCCAGTTTTTTATTAGAAGGTCTATAGAAATTTAGGTCTCCAGATATTTTAGAAAGCTCCAGGTTTTCTGGAAACTCTACCACCCATCCATTTTTTACCCGATAATCTTTTATATTCTCCTCTAAGGCAAAAGCGTTGGTTTCTGCATCTATCTCTTCCTGATAATGCAATTCTTTCTGGTAGTATTCTTCGGTTACCAAATCGTGGTTAAACTTATCATCAGTAAGCATATTTACTACTAAAAACAGAATAAAGCTGATAAATATAACCATTCCTATTACTATTCCTGTTCCCCAGTTTATTTTCATATCTCATGCCCATTAAAGGGTGTTTTTAATTCATTACACATACTCACCGCGTGCGGTATTTTAAATTAGTTCCGATAATTATCGGTTTGAATTCGTATCCAGTTATTTTTCCAGTCCGTACTTTTATGATTTTATACTACAAATCTCCCAAAACAATAATTCCTGAAAATTCAAAATTTTATTCTCCACAGGGTGTAGGGGGCCCTTAATTAAAACTTCGTGGCCCCATAAACATCGTTTTTGTGGTTTCTATTAGCTTATCACCACTATAAACTCCAATTTCAAGCTTTTGTTTTTCATCATCGAGGGCTGCAGCATTGATTTGTATAAAAAATGTACCTTCACTAAAATCCTGTCCGGGAACCATAATT
Organism: Salegentibacter echinorum; assembly: GCF_900129445.1. Taxonomy (GTDB): domain Bacteria; phylum Bacteroidota; class Bacteroidia; order Flavobacteriales; family Flavobacteriaceae; genus Salegentibacter; species Salegentibacter echinorum. The sequence continues at coordinate 75,726 of NZ_FQVT01000011.1, read as the reverse complement.
TCCGATTGTTTTTTTACCGGGATCACTTTTCCCTCGTGCGATAATAACTTAAACTCTATATCGTGAAAATCGGCAGTTGTTTTATTTACCAATTTATAGGTAAAAACATTGCTGATTATATTATTCTCTTTTCGTTCGTACAACTGGCCTGGCAATCGTAAAATTTTAGCTTCAACCTCACTCCTCACAAATAACATTCCTACCAAAACGGCGGTAAGAATACCCAGAATAACAGAGTATCCCTTTAAACGAGGTGTAAATTTAAATTTGGCTTTCTTTTCTATGTTTTCTTCGCTGGCATATCTAATTAATCCCTTGGGAAGATCTACAGCTTCCATCATACTATCACAAGCGTCAATACAAGCCGTGCAATTAATGCACTCCAGCTGGGTGCCGTTTCTAATATCGATACCGGTAGGACATACCTGTACACATTGAAAACAATCTATACAATCTCCTTTCCCGCTGACAACACGGTCTTCGTTCTTTTTAAATTTAGCGCGTCCTTTTTCTTTTTCGCCCCGTTTGTGGTCATAAGCCACAACTATAGATTTATTGTCCAGTAATACTCCCTGAAGTCTTCCATAGGGACAGGCTAATGTGCAAACCTGTTCTCTAAACCAGGCAAAAACAAAGTAAAAAACTGCAGTAAAGATTAGTAGTGAAGTGAGCGTGCTTAAGTGCGCCGTTGGCCCATCTACGATATACTGGATCAAACGGTCACTACCAATTAAATAAGCCAGAAAAACATTCGCAATTAAAAATGATATTATAAAAAAGATAAACCATTTTAATGCCCTTTTCCTAATTTTTTCAGCATCCCATTTTTGGCGATCCAAACGCATTTGCTTCCCGCGATCTCCATCTATCCAATATTCAATCCTACGGAAAACCATTTCCATAAAAATGGTTTGTGGGCATAGCCAGCCGCAGAAAATCCTACCAAATGCTACAGTGAAGAGAATGATAAACACTACTCCCAGCACCATCATAATTACAAAAATGTGGAAATCCTGTGGCCAGAAAGGAAAGCCAAAAATATTGAACCTTCTTTCCAGGATGTTGAACATTAAGAATTGATTGCCATTTACTTTTATAAATGGCGATACAAATAGAATTACGAGTAATACATAACTAACGTATTTCCGGTACTCATAGAACCTTCCGGATGGTTTCTTTGGAAAAACCCACGCTCTTTTTCCTTCATCATCTACAGTAGCAATACTGTCCCTGAATTTCTCTTTCTCTCCCAAAATGCAAACTTTTTCTTTTTACTCGAAAATCGAGATTTAAATGATCTGAGACTTGCCTCAAAATCAAAATAATCTTCTCATATTAAACCTCCTGGCAATCTTCCGCTTTTAAAGCCCGGCCCGCCATAAAGACGGGCAGCGGTTGAGCTTTATTTTTAAACTAGATTATTCAGATTCCCCTTCCCAAATATCTCCTTCGGGTGCTTTCGCATCGGCGGGATCTGTGCCTTGCAGGCTAATTACATAACTTGCAACCTGCGCCATTTCATCACCCTGTAGTTCAGATTTCCAGGCAACCATTCCTTTACCATCACGACCTCCTTCAGAAATAGTGTGAAAAACATTACTAATACCGCCTCCTAAGATCCAGTATTCGTCGGTAAGGTTGGGTCCAATTGAACCACCACCATCAGCACGGTGACAGGCTACGCAGTTTTGGGCAAAGATTTCTTCTCCTGCTTTAAGATCTGAAGCATCTGTTAATAATTCTACGGTAGATGCATCAATTAGATCGGGATTAGCTGCTTTATAGGCCTCTATTTCTTCTTTAGCCTGGGCGACTTCGGCCAGGTATTCTTCTTTTTGATCTGTTCCATCAAAAACGTGGTAATACAACATATACGCAAAGGCAAAGAAAATACTTACATAAAAGCCATAAAGCCACCAGGAGGGAAGGTCGTTGTCCAATTCTTTGATGCCATCGTAGGAATGATCTAACAAAATCTCCTCTTCTTTTTCTACAGATTTTCGGCTAAGCATTTTTTGATAAAAATCCTTAAGCCATCTTAACTGCTTATCATTATTTTTAACCTGAATTTGCGTATAACGTTCCTGCGCCTCTGGCTTTAGGCTTCTAAACACCATGCTGTCTAAAGCCGATATTGAAACCTCTATTGCTATGGCGATAACCAGGATTATTCCCAGGATTACCCAGGTAATTGGATATTCTACAATGGCCCAGGAAGCTTCAGTTTCCACGGTCATTTCAATTAAAACTATCGCGAGAATTAAAAATCCTGCAATTCTTAAATATGATGAGGTCTTCATAATTCTTCGTTTTTAATATTATCTTCCAATGGTAAATTGCTTACCTCTTCAATGTGCTTCTTTTTTGCGGTAATAACCCATATAAAAAGACCAACAAAAAAGATGAAAAATATAAGAAGTGAAATCATAGGGTAGATTTGCACCCCATCTATATTTTCTAAATTTCCTTTTACGAATTTTAGCATGATTATTCTGTTTTGTTATCTGAAATATTAACGTCTTTCGCTTTTATATCTGTTCCCAGTCGCTGTAAATAAGCAATTAAGGCTACAATTTCACGGTTTCTCATTTCTATAAACTCGGTACCGTTTTCTTTAGCGAATTTTTTATCGGCTTCATAGCTCTTTTCAAAATCTGGATCGGCATACAGATTTTTCTCAATTTGAGTTCCCTGCTCCAACATCTGCTCTTGCGCTGCGGCTATTTCTTCTTCAGAATAAGGTACGCCCAGATTACTAAGCGCTCTCATCTTAGTTTCAGTGTCAGATTTATCTAATTCATCTGTAATAATCCATTTGTATGACGGCATTATAGAACCAGAAGAGGTACTTTGTGGATCATACATATGGTTAAAGTGCCAGTTATCTGAGTATTTTCCTCCAACCCGCATCAAATCTGGGCCGGTACGTTTACTTCCCCATAAGAATGGATAATCATAAACATATTCTCCTGCTTTAGAATACTCCCCATAACGTTCTACCTCACTTCTAAATGGTCGTACCATTTGCGAGTGACAGGAAACACAACCTTCTCTAATATATATATCCCGGCCTTCCATCTCTAAAGGCGTATAAGGTTTTACGCTGGAAATTTTAGGCACATATTCATCTACCATTAAAGAGGGGATAATTTGCACCATTCCACCTATAAGAATAGCGATAGTAGCAAAAATAGTAAGTTTAACAGGACGTCTTTCTAACCAGCTATGGTAAGCTTCTCCACCCGTTCTTTTGCGAGTCACTTTCTCTAATGGAGCAGCTTCTGCCAACTCATCTTCCACAGGTTTACCTTGTCTAACAGTTTGTACAATATTATAAAGCAGGATAAAAGCACCTATAATGTACAAACTACCACCAATAGCACGCATCCAGTACATTGGCATAATAGAAGTTACTGTTTCCAGGAAGTTACCATAAGTAAGTGTTCCATCTGGATTAAATTGTTTCCACATAGAAGCCTGTACAAATCCTGCAACATATAAGGGCATGGTATAAATAATAATACCCAATGTTCCTATCCAGAAATGTGCATTGGCCAACTTTGTACTAAATAGTTTCGTTTTAAATAATCTTGGTACGAGCCAATAGACCATACCAAAGGTTAGGAAACCATTCCAGGCTAAAGCGCCAACGTGTACGTGAGCAATAATCCAGTCACTAAAGTGGGCAATAGCATTTACGTTCTTAAGAGAAAGCATGGGACCTTCAAAAGTTGCCATCCCATATCCGGTAATTGCAACTACCATAAATTTTAATACTGGATCGGTTCGTACTTTATCCCAGGCGCCACGCAAGGTTAATAAACCGTTGATCATACCACCCCAGGATGGGAACAATAGCATTACTGAGAAAGCAACCCCAAGGTTTTGAGCCCAATCTGGTAGCGAAGAGTATAATAAGTGGTGTGGTCCCGCCCAAATGTAGATAAAGATCAAAGACCAAAAGTGTACAATAGATAATCTATAAGAATAAACCGGACGATTAGCTGCTTTTGGAACAAAATAATACATTAAGCCCAGGAAGGGTGTGGTTAAGAAAAAGGCAACCGCATTGTGCCCGTACCACCACTGTACCAAAGCATCCTGAACACCAGAATACACCGAGTAACTCTTAAAAGCAGAAACAGGAATTTCAATGTTATTTACAATATGCAACACGGCAACGGTTACAAAAGTGGCCAGGTAAAACCAAATAGCCACATAAAGGTGACGTTGCCTTCTTTTGATCATAGTACCAATAAGGTTGGCACCAAAAGCAACCCATACCAATGCAATCGCAATATCTATAGGCCATTCCAGTTCGGCATATTCCTTAGAACTGGTAAAACCCATAGGTAGGGTAATAGCAGCGGCGACAATAATGGCCTGCCATCCCCAAAAGTTGAAATTACTCAAGAAATCACTATACATCCTTGCTTTGAGCAACCGCTGGGTAGAGTAATAAACCCCGGCAAAAATGGCATTCCCTACAAAGGCAAAAATGACGGCGTTGGTATGCAACGGCCTTAATCGCCCAAAACTTAACCAGGAAATACCGTCGGTAAGGTTGGGAAACATAAACATAAAGGCCAAAAGAAGACCAACGCTCATACCTACAATACCCCAAAACAGGGTGGCCATTGTAAACTTTTTTACGATCTTATTGTCGTAGTGAAACTGTTCTACTTCCATAGTTAGTTAGATTTCTCGTTTTTGGAGGTTTTAGATTGTTTTGATTTCGATTTTACTAATTCATCGTCAAAGAGCATCCTTACCGATGGCGTGTAAACATCGTCATATTGTCCTTTTTTTACAGAAACAATAAAAGCGATAAAAAAAATGATAGCTACCAGTACACTTAAGGCCAGTAGTAGGTAAATGATATTCATAGCGAGATAAATATTTTTGACAAATTTAAAATCATGTTAAAATTTAAAATATGACGTAGATCAGTTTTTGTAAAATTGAACTGCTACAGTTTTATTAATTATAAGCCGGGATTTTTAATAATTCTCAATCAATATTTAAATCCTGGGTTGTTTTAATGATTATTTATTTTCGGTTCTTCATGATCTTTCTCCCCGCCAAATTAGTCGCAATACTAGTATAGGCTACAATAGTTATGGAGCTAAGTGGCATTAAAATAGCTGCGATTACCGGCATTAAATTTCCGGTTACGGCAAAACTTAAACCTATGAGATTGTAACAAAGGCTTAGCACAAAACTCCATTTTATAATGCGCATTCCTTTTGCTGAAAGCTTAAAATATGCTGCCAATCTGGTTAAATTTGAAGCTTCTAAGATCCCATCACAGGCCGGGGAGAAAACATTTATATTTTCCGAAACGGCAACACCCACATCACTTTGAGCAAGTGCTCCCGCATCATTAAGTCCGTCGCCTATCATCATTACCGATTTCCTTTCCTGCTGAAGCTTTTTAATAAACTCTAATTTATGTCCCGGTTTTTGATTAAAGTAATACCTGGTTTCTGCAGGGAGCATTTCCTGTAATCTTTCTTTTTCCCCGGCATTATCACCAGAAAGGATATACAGCTTTTTGTCCCTGCCCAATGCAGAAAATAATTCTGATAATCCTTCCCGGTACGCATTTTTAAACACATAACGACCTTTGTATTCTTCATTGCTACTTATGTGTACCGCCGTTTTATTTTCTACCTGTTTCGGCTGTTTATCATTATTTGGCAAACCCTCACCACTGGATATGAGCTCATTATTTTTATCCCGAATATTTTTAGTAGAGTCTTTTACAAAAGCAGCAGAGCCTATTTTCATGCGATTGCCCCGGTTGCCAGAGCTAATTCCATGACCGGTAAGTTCTTCAAACTCTTCCGGCACATCAATATTGTTTTTATCGAGAATATCATATAATTGTCTGCTTAAAGGATGCCCCGAAGCTCTTAGACTATTGCTCAATAATTCTTGTTCTTCAGCATTAAGATTTAAACCTTCATAATAAACTTCGGTTTTTTTATTGCTGGTGATGGTGCCGGTTTTATCAAAAACCAGACAATCAATTTTAGCCATTTGTTCAATCACGCCAGCTTCTTTAAGATAGAATTTATGCCTTCCAAAAATGCGGAGCAAATTTCCTAAAGTAAAAGGTGTGGCAAGGGCAATTGCACAGGGACAGGCAATAATAAGCACTGCGGTAAACACATTTAAAGCTTTAGAGGGATCGTAAAAAAGCCAAAATAAGGTAGCCAGAAAAGCAATGCTTAGCACCGCGGCGGTAAAGCGTTTACTAATTTGATTGATTAAAGTTTGAAATTCGCTTCGTTTATCTTTCTTAAATACATCATTGCCCCAAAGTTTGGTAAGGTAGCTTTGGTCTATAGCTTTAACGGCTTCGATCTCCAGGATAGCACCCTGTTGTCTTCCGCCGGCATAGAGCGTTTCTCCCGATTCTTTTTTAACAGCTTCGGCTTCCCCGGTTACAAAACTGTAATCAATATGTGCATCGCCTTTTATCAACACAGCATCAATAGGAATTAACTCGCCATTTCTAATTAAAATGCGATCTCCCGGCTTTATGGCATATACCTGCACCTGTTCTTCTATTTTTTCTCCGGAATTTTTATTGTTTAAGCGTGTTACTGCCATTGGAAAATACGACTTGTAATCCCGCTCAAAAGAGAGGTAATTATAAGTTTTCTGTTGAAAGAATTTTCCTAAAAGCAGGAAAAATACGAGACCTGTGAGGCTATCAAAAAATCCGCTGCCCAGGTCCAAAATAATTTCTGAAGCGCTTCTAATGAACAACACCGCGATTCCCAGAGCAATAGGCACATCAATATTTAATATTTTGGCCCGCAATCCTTTAAATGCAGAAATAAAATAATCTGACCCCGAGTAGAATACAACTGGTAAGGAGAATGCAAACATAAGCCACCTAAAAAGATATTTAAACTGCTCTAACCAAAATTCTTTGACTTCAAAATATTCGGGGAAAGAGAGGAACATCACATTTCCAAAGGCGAAACCTGCCACGCCAAGCTTGTAAATGAGACTACGGTTAACTCTATGATCCTTCTCATCGTAATCTTTCAGCGAGATATATGGCTCATAACCAATGCGGCTTAAAAGATAAACCAGGCTCTTAAGATTTATTTTTTCCGAAGAAAAACTTATGCGCGCTGTTTTCTTGGGAAAATCTACTTGTGCCGATTTTACACCACTGTGTAACTTCCCAAGATTCTCTAACACCCAAATACAGGAGCTACAATGCATGGAGGGAATTAGAAAAGATACAATTTGGGTGTTATTCTCGTTAAATTCCAGTAATTTTTCAGCAATTTCAGGATTATCAAGAAAATCATATTTTCCTTCAGCATGTTCTGGCGAGATGCCAGGTCTTTCTTCGAGATCGTAATAATAAGTAAGATCACTTTCGTGCAGGATTTCAAAAACAGTTTTACATCCATTGCAACAAAAATCTTTCTCCTCAAAAATAAGGTGATCATCTTTGCACGCTTCCCCACAATGAAAACAGCTTTTCATATATCGTCTAAATTTGTTCGCAAATTTTATTGAAAAATCGCTTTTAAAATATGATAGAAATCATACAATCTGGAATTAAAGCGAATTTGCCAGATAAAATAATTAACATAATTTTAAGATTGTTGAATAACGTACAAAACTATGAAATGATTTGCATGTTTCTCTTCGGTCTTACTAGAAAAGTCTGCGTTAGATTAAAAAACAAAATGAATTAGAAAACTCTTTTCTCAATAACGCTTAGGAGAGATTTTATAATTATTTTAAATTTTTAAAATAATTATATATGGCTTAACCTCGAGACGAGTAATAATTGGGAATAGTAGTTTCGGGCGAATATCTTTAATCAAAAATGTACTATTACCAAATATTTAAAAGCGAAACAATAACTTTAAATTATATAAGTGTTTGGTTGTAATACTTTTAATTTATTAAAATAGTTGCTATATTTAATTACAGATATATCAAAAACTATGAGACAACCAATCTTAGGTAAACGAACGTTTTTAAAAGAAAACACAGACCATAGCAAAGCTTTTGAAAAGTATATGAATGAGTGTTATGAGCGGGTAGCATCTAGCGTACCACTTTTTACCGGTCGGCATCTTATGGTGAACACTAAAGGAAATGATTTTAAAAGTCCTCAAAAACTATTTAAGGATAAATTGAACTTCAAAATAGCAAACTCAAGGGATTTTATTTCTGAAAATTTAAATGAGACCTCTTTTACTGATGCAGATGCCTTAATTTACGACGAATTGGGAATAGCACTAATTGATGGGAATGAAGAACAAATTAGAATGTTAGAAGCTGAATCAAGTGATTTTATTATCCAACCCGAACGAGTAGTATATGTTCCCGATGATTTGCCGGTAAGTATAAACATCCCAGCTACCTGGGGATTAAATGTGACCCGGGTTGTTGACTCAAATTTTACTGGAAGAGATGTGAAAATAGCTGTTTTAGATACTGGGTTTGATGCAAACCATCCAGATTTTTGTGATAGAGAAGTGGTTGCAGAGTCATTTGTGCCCAATGAAACAAGTAAGGATATGCATGGGCACGGCACGCATTGTATTGGTACGGCTTGTGGTAACAAGGATAGCCAGGGTTTTAGATATGGTGTTGCTAAAAGTGCGAACATATATGCTGGTAAAGTGTTGAGTAATGAAGGTAGCGGCGCACAATCCTGGATTCTAAATGGTATAACCTGGGCTGTAAAGAACAATTGTAAAGTAATTTCTATGTCACTGGGGTCTAAAATATATCCGGGAGAAGGTTATGATTTAGCGTATGAAAAAGCGGCAAAATTTGCCTTATCAAATGGAGCAATAACCGTAGCCGCAGCTGGCAATGATAGCCGTAGGTCTTTTAAACAATATATTCCTGTAAGTAGTCCCGCTAATTGTCCATCTGTACTTGCCGTGGGCGCCCTAGATTCCAATTTAAATGTTGCCGATTTTTCGAATAGGTCTATAAACCCAGAAAGTCAAATTGATATTGCAGCACCAGGGGTATCTATTTACTCATCCTGGATTATGCCAACAAGAAATAGAACTATTTCTGGTACAAGCATGGCTACTCCCCACATTGCGGGCATATTGGGACTTTTATGTGAGAAATATCCAGAAGGGACTATCTATGAAATAAAAGAAGAATTGAGAAATATGGCGCGAAGACTACCGTTGCCCGGCATAGATGTTGGCGTTGGCTTAGCAATCGCACCTTAAAAAATATATTTTGAAAAAGAATATTGTTATAACACTAAATGACCACTATCTTGAGGAGATAGATAACACGCTTAGTAATCTTCGGAAAGAAGGAATGATCATAAAAAATGTTTATGAGTTTGGCGTAATTTCTGGAGTTTTGGAAGAGGAAAATTTCTCAAAAATTAGGGCTCTAGATGAAGTTTTACTTTTAAAAGAAGATAAAAATATAAATATCCCGCCTCCTTCCGGGGGAATACAATAATTTGAATCTGGCCACAACGCTCATTCTTATTTTAATTTTGAAAAAATCTTACGTATTTTCTTTTTTAGTTAAAGCTTTAAGTTTTTCTATTGAAGTGGATAAAGTATTAAACGCCGCCGAAAAACTTATGCGGGAAGGTGCTAAGGTGAAAGTTGCAACCGAAGCTGCAGAAGCCAGTAAATAGATAATTCCGCTAAAAATTTCTTCCGATTTTTTTAACTTTTTGGATACCGTTCTAAGTTCTTCTGTAGCATTTTTAATTTTATTAATATACTCTTCCATTCCATCAATAATCAAATTACTATGGTCAATGAGGATTTTTGAAGAATAATTCATTAATGGCAAATAGTAATTATCCATCATTTGCTTGTACTCTTTATAGCTTATAACACCTTTTTTAAGCAATAACTTAGCGTTTTCGAAAATCTTTGAGGCCATATTGTCATAAGCTTCAGAAATTTCAATAGTTTTTGTTATGATATCTTCTTTTGCCATGTGTATTTTAATTATTTTCAGATGGTTTTAGTTTTTCCATTCCCTCGTAAATATTTTTAAGATCGTTTATAATTAACTCCAAAACTTTAAAATCTTCCTTAGTTCCAATATCAGTATAATTTTTCGCCAATATATCGTGGGCGTGACCTACTGCCTTGAACCGTTTTAAAGCACTTTCAATTTTAATAAGTTCAGCTTCAATATTATTTTGAATAATCCTAATATTTATATTATCCAGCCTGTTTCTTTTTGCAAATCCAATAGTATTGGTTTCATTGTCAAGAACTTCACGGCGGTCTGCATCCAATTGGGTGTCACTATTCATATAAGTCTCAATGCTTTGGGCAATACGGGTATAAAATTCTTTTCTAAGCACTAAATCATTGCTTAGGGAATTAATTATTTTTTGAAATGCTTCATTATTATCTAAAATTAAGTTTCGCAGTGTTTTTTGCTTAACCTTATTATTTATGATTGAGAAAATAGAATTTGAAATTTTTTGAGAGCCTTCAATTTGATCGCCTGAAAATCTCGTCCAATTTGCAGCATTGGCACTTCCCATTAATAAACTTATTTGATCACCTGCCGAGAACCTTGATTGTTCCACAAATTGCTCTAAAGTTTTGCCATATACTGTAAGCAGATCAATAGTTTTAATTCTTATCGAGTCGTTTAATGTATATTTTTCACAGTAATCACTATCCTGATCATTAAAGACAAAATCTATATCACAAAGTTTATTATCATAAACTTCTTTAGAATTACTTAAACTTTGCGTGATTTTTCCAGTACTTTTTACTGAATCAAGGCTGGCGCAGGAAAAAATGAATAGAATACACGGTACTATTAAAATCCTATATTGCTTCATATATAAAATATTATGTCACTTATTTAAAGATAGTAAAAAATAAAATATAGAAGTCTTGGTAATATGCATTTAAAGCCCAAAGAATTGTAATATTATAGAGACGCAAAATTTATTTAACAACTCTAAGAATTTCTGATAAAAGGTTAAATCTTTTAAACCGAAATCTTTTTTATCTTTAGCTCGACAAAGAATTTATATGGTAAGAAAACTTAAGAATAGCTTAAGGCGCCCAAAGATGAGATCTGTGCACCAGGCGCCGGGTACGGTGACCTATGTAGGTAGAAAAAGATCTATGGAAACCCTACTTGAGGTTATAGATTATAATAAAAATAACTTTGAGCGCTTTAACTCTAAACAACCAATTGATGCGTTTAATTTTGATCATCCCGATAGAATAACCTGGGTGAATTTAGATGGATTGAGCAATACTAAAGAAATTGAAAAAGTTGGGAAGTATTATCAATTACATCCTCTTATTATTGAAGATATTGTTAATACAAGTCAGCGGCCGAAAATAGATGAATATGAAGACTATTTATTTATTGTAGCCAAGATGTTGTATTTTAAAAAGAACGGAAGGTTAGAGAATGAGCACATAAGTTTTGTACTGGGGAAAGATTATGTACTTACTTTTCAGGAAGCAGGTGGGGATGTTTTTGATGGTGTTAGGAACAGATTGGAAAACTCTAACGGAAGAATAAGAACCAATGGGTCTGATTATTTGGTATTTGCGCTTCTCGATGCTATTGTAGATAACTACTTTATCGTAATAGATGAAATAGCTGAAAAGGTAGAAGAATTAGAAGAGGAGCTTTTTAAAAATAAGCCGCGGGAAAATATCACTCATGAAATACAGGATCTAAAACGCGCGATTTTAAAAATTAGAAGATCTGTACTTCCGCTTAGAGAAGTTATTTCAAGATTGGAAAAAATGGAAAATACCATGATACAATCCCGCACCAGGAATTACATAAACGATCTGCACGACCATATTATTCATATTACCGAGAATATAGATCTCTATCGCGAAATTACCTGGGGTTTAATGGATATGTACATGACCACGATTAGTAACAGGATGAACGAGGTGATGAAAGTTTTAACGATTATGGCGTCCATATTTATTCCTCTAACGTTCATCGCCGGAATTTATGGGATGAATTTTGAATTTATGCCAGAGCTCCATTGGAAATACAGCTATTACGTGCTTTGGGGTGTAATGATCGCTATTTTTATTTTAATGCTAATCTATTTTAAACGTAAGAAATGGCTGTAGATTTCTATCGCTACTTTTGAAATATTTTTTTGAATAATTAAAACTGAACGATGTTAAGATCTACTTTTTTATTTTTTATGATACTACTCTTAGTAGGCTGTGGAGCTAAAAAGCCTGAAAATATAGTTTATTTTGGCACCTATACCAAAAAAGAAGGACATGTAGATGGCCAGGCAAAAGGGATTTTTGTTGGAAAGCAAAATCTTAAGAATGGAAGTTTAACACCTTTAAAGACTGCGGCCGAAGTCACAAATCCCAGCTTTGTAAAAGTTACCGAAGACGGGAAAAATCTTTATGCCGTAAGTGAATTGGGAAGTTCAGATGCTGCTACCGGTTTCGTCTATTCCTTTAAAAGAAATCCAGATAACAGTCTTGAAGAAATTGGGAAGCTTGGTACAGCCGGCTTTGCTCCCTGCCACATCGAAACAGACCAAAGCGGAAATTATGTTTTTGTTTCTAATTATGTTGGGGGAGTAGTAATGATGTATAAAAGAGGTGAAAACGGAGTGCTTAAGAAACAGCAAAAAATAGAACTCGATAATCCGGAAAAGGCACACGCGCATTCTGTTACTATTGCTGAAGATAATAAAACCGCCTATATCGCAGATCTTGGAAATGATAAGATATGGATTTATAACTTTGATTCAGAAACAGGGAGATTGACTCCGAAAGAAAATGCTTTTGTGGAATTGAAAAAAGGCGCAGGACCAAGACATTTTGTTTTCTCAAAAGATCATGCTTTTGCTTTTTCCATTAATGAATTAAATTCTACAATTACCTCTTTTAAAGTCGAAAAAGATGGAGATTTGAGTATCATCGAAACTGTTTCCAGTTTACCAATAGATTTTAACAAAGAAAGCTATGCGGCAGATATTCATTTGCATCCTACCGGGGATTTTATATATGCTTCAAATCGCGGGCATAACAGCATTGCCGCCTTTAAGCTAAATAAGAAAACAGGTATATTGGATGAAATTGGATATTACGCTACCAGAGGAGAAACTCCAAGAAATTTTGCAATTTCACCAAATGGAAAATACCTATACGCAGCTAATCAGGACAGCAATAGTGTGACAATATTTAAAATTGATGAACAAACGGGGGAATTGGAACCTCATTTACTTCCTGTAGAAGTTATGACACCTGTTTGTATTGAAATTGTACCGTAGAATCAGTTGTGGGTTGTGGGTTCTCGGTCTTCAGTTGGTTAAGAAATCGTTGCGAAACTTGCCATCTTTTGTTTTTCGGGATTTTACATGAATAGAGCAGTTTTGAGTTCTCAGATTTTTGTACAACTGACAACTCAAAACTGACAACTGCTTTTACTATTTTTATTTTCCTTCTACTTCTTCAATGATAAAAAATCCGTCGTTGCCCTGGGCTTGATATAAGGGCATAAAAATACGAGCGTTCCACTCGCTTTTCACCGGCTCTCCATTTTGTTTGGCCAATAATTCCCCCTTCTTAATTTCCTGAAAGTTTTTATAACCCGGTTTCATTTCAAAAGTGTCTGAATCTTTTAAGCCATGTCTATATTTCAACTCGAAAGTCTTTTGTTTCGGCGCATTCTTTTCAGCAAAATTATTAACGCATTCAGGGTAAGTTTCAATCTTTTCGAGATCTAGTCCGCAAGCTTCTTTTAACGCCAACCATATCACTCCTTCGTGATTTTCGGTAGAAGCTTTATCCTCGTGTTGGCCGGCTTCAAAAACAAAGCCTGTCATTCCGGTTCGGCTTAAATAATGGTCTATATCACCTGTGATAATGTCACTAAATCCGCGCACAATATAGGTTGGAAAATTATGAGCCCAGGAATCATTATCGTTCACTACCTGCACAGAAACATAAGGCAAACTGGAAGAAGAAGTGGTGTGACAATCTAAAAAATAGCGTTTTGTAAAATCTTCCTTTGGAAATTGATTTAAAACATCTATAATTTCCCACATCTCTTTCTGTTCATGGGTCTCACTCTTCTTTTGCTCCACATTTTCCTCTGTCCATACCCTGTTAAGATCTTCGTCTATAAAACGTTTATTTCGATTAAGCGCTTTTTGATTGCCAGATACGCCAACTATACAGCCTTTAATCTGCGGCTTTATTTTTTCCAGCTGTTTAAAAACTTCTTCCAGGGCTTTTATTCCACTGGGTTCATTCCCGTGTATTCCAGCGGTGACAAAAAGCAGCGGACCTTTTTGATTACTGCTGTATTTTCCAATTATTCTTGGTATATGATGATCTGGTTTATTATTCATGTCAATAATTTTATTGCATACAGGCCAGTTCGCGATTGGTAAACTGGTTTCCGTATAGTTCTTTATATTCTACTTTCCTTTCTATAGCTTCAATTACTGTGTTGGTAAAATCTGGTAGTCCTATATCTTTAAAATGTTCCATCCCGCCGGGACTAAGCACATTAATTTCAATAAGCTTGTCTTTTACTACATCGAGACCAACAAAAAACAAACCATCACGAATTAACTTTGGGGCAGTAAGATCAACAATACGTTGCATCGCGGGGGTAAGGTCACTGCTATCTGCAGTGGCGCCCAGTGCAAAATTGCTCCTAAACTCTCCTTCGCCACTCACGCGCCTAATGATGGCTTGTTTTCCATCTTTCACCATTACGCGGCCATTCATTAATATAATACGAACATCTCCATCTTTTACTGCCGGCAGGAATTCTTGCGCAATTACATATCCCTGCTGACTAATGGTTTCAATAATCTGATTCATGTTTTTCTCATTTTCATCAATTAGAAAAACATTTTGTCCGCCAGAACCTTCCAGTGGTTTTAACACTACTTTTTTATTATTTTCTTCCCAAAATTTTATAATATCCTCTTTATTTCGGGTGATCAAAGAATTTGGTTTAATTTCCTGCGGCAATTCTTCAAAATATAATTTATCGATAAATGCGTGCGATAGGGCATAAGCGTCATTGAGCACTAAAGCACCCTGTTGCTGCATCATTCTACCAAAAGCAACCCCAGCTTGTTCTGCCCAGGCCCGGCCAGATTCTTCTTCCGTAGGGTTGTTTCTTATAAAAAGCACGTCTAAAGTTTTTGCAGTAATCTTGCGTTTCCTGGCTTTAGAACTTTGCAGCGCTTCCAAATATTTCTTTGGCGATTTTGTTTTGGTATTTTTTGGCACCTGGGTGCTATAAATGCTAATTGGAGCATCATGGTGAAAATTAAAATCACCAACGCCCATCACATAAACTTCGTGCCCACGGTTATGAGCAGTTGTCATGAGCATAACCGAAGTTCCACAACTTTCGGTTTCTATATCATTTATTACAAAGCATATCTTCATTGTGTGATCATTTGTGAAAGGGGTAATCCCTCCCTGATTAAATTTAACTTATTAGTAATATTTTTGGTTAATAAGAAACTTGGGCGCAAAGCTGCTGGCTCTAAAACTTTTCTTTCGGTTAACTCCCTTATGATATCGATATGTTTTAATCCGAATTTTCCAGCCATTAGAGGTTCGTATTCCCCGCCGTTTTGCAAGTGGGTCCTAAGATGCACCAAGCCTTTTAAGTAAATAATATCTTTTAAAAAGCCGCCACCCTGCATAATTCTGGAAGTAATATTAAAGGCTCTTTCTGCTGAAAAGCCATACTCCATTTTTAATAATCTAAATAACTGCGGAAATTCGGCCCCTTCCATTAAGGCAGAACCGGCAATAACGCGACCAGCCAGAGTTCTAAGTCGGTTTCCTGTAAGGCCATCTACCATATATTCAGACATTACAGCCAGACCTTCCTGTAGGGGATCATAATCTGCCAGACCGCTGCTTAAAAGTTGCAGAGGTTGACGGGAACCGTTAAAATGGGTGAGTACATGTGTGCCAACCTCGTGTTGAATCAATGCATTAGCCTCGGTTTTAGTGGTGCGGTAATCTGCGGGTACATATAGTTCCCCGTTACTTACCATAATGATATTCACATCTTCCCGAATATGAACTTTACTTTTAAAATCGGGGTTTTGTTCGGCAAAATAGTCAAACTCCTTGCGCGCTAAACTGCTAAAGGCTTTGGCATCCAGGTATTCTGTATCTTTATTTTCTTCGGTTTCTGGAATTTCCCGCAATATTTTACCGGCTTCCTGGCTCAATTCTGGACTAAGTCCTTTATACAATCTAATACTGTTGTAAAAGAAATTTGAAGTACCCCGTTCGTTCAACATGGTAATTTGTTGGTCTAACTCTTCTCTTTTCTCCCTAAAAATATGAGACATAGCAGGATCGTCTATTTCCTCGATTTTTAAGTTGTATAATTCTCTTTTTAAAAGATCGGGGTCTATGGGAAGCAAACGATAATGATAGTCTAATACCTTTTCATAATCACTTTCAAAAAATGTGTTCTTTATCTCCTGGATATTAGAAGGGGATACTAACCATAAAAACTGGTATGAGTTTTCTATTTTAGAGAGGGCTTTATCTATTTCAAATACTTTTTCTTTTAAATATTTTCTTCCTAGCGCCTGGTAACTGGCAACCCCGCAGGTGGTTTGTACCCTAATATAATCGTAAATAGACTTGTGGATACTGGTAACGAGATAATCCTTAAATTTTCGAAGAAAAACGGGATAAACTTTTTCATCTGTATCTCTAAAAATTGGCGGAATTTCCAGCCCTACTAATACCGCCCCAGATTGCTTTGCTTCAACAATGGTAAGTAAATCTTTGTCACCTTCCTTCTGGCGGTGAGGGGTGTCTTTTATTTCTGAATTGAGATAAATTCCAGAAAACACATTGTTTATATTGTTTAAGTCTTTTTGAAGCACTTCAAGCGTTGTGGGAAGTTTTTCGGCCGGTGCTTTTATGGTAAAGCGCTGCCTGTCTTCTCCCGTGTAAATTTCAAAAAGCATATATGACTTGAACCTACTCGCCAGCTTTTCTGCCAGGTAAAAAACCAATTTTTGATAGTCTTCAAAGTCTTTGTCACCAATTAAAAGATAGGAAGCTTCGCTTAAAACAATCCTGGAAGTTCCTTCATCATTTTTTCTCTTTCTATAAACCAGAAGATATGGAAGGTCTTCTTCTATATGAAGTAACCCGCCACCGGGTAGGGAAGCACTAATTTTCCCATCGTCTTCCAGGCTTTGTAAAATTTGATTAATCGAATTTGGACTTAATTTAGATAGCTTTAGCATGCTGTTTTCTCAAAATTTTTGGATTTAAAGAATAAACCATTCTTTTAAACTAATTCAACATTAGTTAAATTTAGAAAGATTATTGAGGATATTATTCCCTTACAGGTACTTTGGGTTTTATTTAAGAGAATTGGTAAAAGATTACTTAAAACAAAATTCAGGAGGAATAGAGCGCGGTAAACCTCTTATAGTAAATTATAACTTCGAAAACTCTTTAAGATTTTATGGAAGGTATTTTACATTATTCGAAAACATCAATAAAGTTAAAGGAGTGTTTAGGATGCTCTAAAATTTTTAATATCAGTATCCTAACCTACATTGCAGATTGATGCCTAACTGATTTTATCGCAGGAGGATAACCTGGACCTCGGGACTTGACTTAAAATAAAAGAATTTTTTGGGAGCAAATCTCGTATTCCTGATTCAAGCTTATTGATTTCCGAAGAAACATAAGCTTATTCTTTTGAATAAAAGCTGCTAGAAATTAAGATAATTAGTTTTCTATATCTTTTCCTGGGTTGGCTTCTTCAGTTTTGTTAAGGTACTCCCTAAGATCGTCACCCGATGGGGATTCAAACAGTTGCAGGTCAAAATAAGGAATAGCGGCAATGATATGATCAAAAATATCGGCAGTAATATATTCGAAATTAGCCCAACGTTTATCCCTACTAAAGCATAAAATTTCAATAGGAATGCCGTGTTCGGTAGGTTGTAAATGCCTCACGATACTGTACATCTCTTTATGTACAGCCGAATGGTTTTTTAAATAAGTGTCTATGTATTTTCTAAAAAGTCCCAGGTTGGTTTGATTTCTTCCGTTTATAAGGGAGTTTTTATCTATTTGGTTGCTTTTATTATAGCTGTCTATATCTTTTTGGCGATCCTCAAAATAGGTAGCTATCAAAGCAATGTTTTCGTATTTTTCGTACTCTTCAGGAGTAATAAATTTTACTGAATTTTGTTTTATAAAAACCGATCTTTTAATTCTGCGACCGGGAGACTCCTGCATTCCGCGCCAATTTTGAAATGATTCAGAAATAAGACTATAGGTTGGAATAGAAGTGAAGGTATTATCGAAATTTTGAACGCGTACAGTGGCAAGGCTTATTTCGGTCACAGTACCATCGGCCCCATATTTCGCAAAAGTAATCCAGTCGCCAATTCTAACAATATCGTTCACACTTACCTGAATAGAGGCAACAAAACCTAAAATGGTATCCTTAAAAATAAGCAATAAAACCGCTGAAGCAGCCCCCAGGGAAATTATAAAATCTACTACATCTCTATTAGTAACCTTTGCTAAAATAAATAGAAAAGCAAACATCCAAATAATAATAAGGATGACCTGAGTATAGCTTTTTACCGGTTTATCGTGAAAAGCCTCCAGGGTTCTAAGGTATCTTCTTGTAGTGTTTAGAATACTTCTTAGTATCCAAACTATCAGTATAATAATGTATATCTCAATGAGAAAATAAAAGACCTTTATGATTAAGGGAAAACCTATAAATATAATTGGGATGGTGTAATAAAGAATAAATAGTGGGAGAATTTGTCCTAAATACTTTGGAAACCTGGAACTTATAAGAAAATCATCAAAAGTTGTTTTTGTTTTATTACTGAAATTTTTAAAAATTTCAATCACAAAAGTTTTAGTGAGGTACTTGATTCCAGCTAGAATCAATGTTAAAATAATGAGATTTACTGCGAGATTTAGATAGATCGCCAGGCTGGGGTTCACACCTTGATCTACCAGGAAATCCTCAAAAAGTTTTATCAGATTTTCAAATCCTGCACTAAAATCCATGCCCTATAGATATTTTTTTTCAACATAAAAAGGACCAAAAGGTACCAGGGAACACGCCAGGATTAATGCCAATTGTTTTATATTCCAGTTTAAGGGCTTAAATAACCAAATTGCCCCCATTACATATGCGATAAAAAGTACACCATGCGCCATTCCTACCTGTTCTACCATTTGCGGTAGATCCCAGATATATTTTAATGGCATTGCTATAAATAATAGAAGTAAAAAGGAAATTCCTTCTAATATACTAATGTATTTAAATGTCTGTTTTTGTTTTACTAAGGTCATAATCTATAGAATTAATTTGCAAAGATAGTTTTTATACAGAGAATTCATTTAAACTTTCCAAAATTGAACTAAAAGTTAGTTTTTGTTTTTATACTGAAGAAATAAAAGGTGTAAAGTAGGCAGATTTTAATCCTTACAGTGAGTTTAATTCTCCGGGGCTTTCCCGTGAAATTTACGTAAGTATTTTTCAATGGATACCTTTTGGGCTTGCTCCCAGGTTATTGATTTTTTAAGTTAGCTTTAATTAAAGGGGGTGTAGGGTAAATTGTATAATATTTATATCGTCAAATAAATCATTTTCATTAATTTGCAGCTTACAAAAAAATAAGATAATGAGTTCTAAAATATTGGTAACCGGCGGACTTGGGTTTATCGGTTCGCACACTGTAGTTGCCCTGCAAGAAAAAGGTTTTGAAGTTGTAATTATAGACAACCTTTCCAACTCTTCTTTAGATGTTTTGGCAGGAATTACCAAAATCACCCAAAAAACACCTGCATTTGAAAATATTGAATTAAGAGATAAATCGCAGGTAAAAGAATTCTTTGAAAAATATCCTGAAATTGATAGCGTAATTCACTTTGCGGCTTCTAAAGCAGTAGGGGAGAGTGTTGAAAATCCGCTATTATATTATGAAAATAATTTAACTACACTTACCTACCTATTACAGGAATTACAGCAAAAAAAGCAGGCAAACTTCATTTTTAGTTCTTCCTGTACCGTTTACGGGCAGGCAGACCAATTGCCAATAACCGAAGATGCTCCTGTGAAAAAAGCAGAGTCTCCTTATGGAAATACCAAGCAAATTGGTGAGGAAATTATTGCTGATACTGCAAAAATTAATAAGAATTTCAAAGCTATTTCTTTGCGTTATTTCAATCCTATAGGCGCGCACCCAAGTGCCGAAATAGGAGAATTGCCAATAGGAACACCACAAAATTTAGTGCCTTTTATCACACAAACTGCTATAGGTAAGAGAAAAGAATTGTCGGTTTTTGGAGATGACTATCCAACCGAGGACGGAACCTGTATAAGGGATTATATACATGTAATGGACCTTGCACAGGCTCACGTGATAGCGATGGAGCGACTAAGAGAGCAAAAAGAAAAATCTAATTATGAAGTCTTTAACCTGGGAACAGGAAAAGGAAGCTCAGTGTTAGAGGTTATTAATTCTTTTGAAAGATCTACTGGCCAAAAATTGCCATATAAAATTGTAGATAGGAGAGAAGGAGATATCACAGCTGCTTATGCTGATACCGAAAAAGCCAATAAAGAGCTGGGTTGGAAAACCAAGCGTCATTTAGACGAAGCGTTAAAGAGTGCCTGGGAGTGGCAAAAGAAAGTAGTGAAAGAGGAAGAAGAAGCAGCGCAATAGTTTATTTCAACCTATAAATAAAAAGTCTTCAACACGGTAAAAATTACTTTTCCTGTGTTGAAGACTTTTTTTATTGCCCAAAAATGTCCGGTTTATTTTTCTAAACCCAATTAGGTTTTAGCGAGTACCATTCACAATAAACGCGTGAATAACTCCGGGAAGCCAGCCTAAAATTGTTAGTAAAAGACTTATTAGGAAAGTAACTCCCAACCCGTGTTTCATAAAAACAGCTAACGGCGGTAATAAAATATTTAAAATAATAGTTAACATAAAATCAGTTTTTTTGGTTAGATGAACAAAATTACATGGAAACTATTGCTGTGTAATGAAATTTAACTTGAGCTTGTTAGAGTTTTAACAAGATGTCATGCTTTAAATTTGCGATACCGGGCAAGCATCACTACATAAATTGCGTAACATACAAGACCTGCGGCAACTATCCCCATAAGCCAGGAGCCATAATTCGATTCCTGTAAAAACGAAAAAGCATCGGTAGTGCCTTTTAAGTTAGAAGTATTTGAAGCTACTGCACCTCTTATAAAAATAAAGGCCAGAATACCAAAGATTACTCCGCGGGCAATTAAACCAAGGTAACCGGTGTTTTTAATAGTTTTCCGTTTTTTTTCATCTGATATTGATTGATAATCGAAATCCTGTAAGAAATCTTTAGAAAAGGCTTTTTTAAACTGTGCAATACTGGCCACAATTAATCCTGCGCCAATAATGGCAAAAACCACTACTCCTAAAGTACCTGTAAGCATTCCGCTTCCACCAGAAGATGAACCGCCGCCTCCCGTAGAACCGGCATTAATAAGTTTTAAAAAAGTAAGTGCCGCTAAACCTAGATAAATTACAGCACTTATAAAATATGCAACGCGTTTTCCCTTTCCTTCTTTATCATCCCCAATATTTTCAGGGTCCTTTATAGATTGGATAAAACGCCATGTACTGTAACATAGCAACCCTATACCTATAAGAGCTAAGAGAACATTCCCATAAGCTTGTTTTTCAAGAAATTCCAAAGCCTGCATTTTTCCGGTTTTTTGACCGCCCATTCCAAATGCAGCCATAAAAGTTAATACCCCGGTTATTGCATAAACTGCGGCTTTTGCGACATAACCCGTACGAGCCATTTTTTCTAATTTAGAATCCATTGTTCTGTTTAATTTAGATGGTTTAGTTTGATAAAATTAAGTTTTTGAACAAAAACTATCATAAAACATGGGAAAACTTTACAATTGTAGGAGAAGTGAAAATTGTGCTTTTAAAGTATGCCTAACTTAACCCAGACAATTTTTAGGTTTAGTATCCTAAGGATTAGAAGGCTTTGGTTAGACGTTGAGTAGTGATAGTAGGGGACTAATCTGAATATCTTCAGCAATAAATATTATTGCAAAGGATTTGCCTGATTAATGTATTTTAAAATTAAGAGCCAGCAATATAATTGAGCTAATCTTGGAAAACTCAATTCAGAATAAAATAAAAGGTTTTAAAATGCAGAGTGGGCTTTTTATCTGTGTCATACAGTTTAGTTTCTAACCTTAATTCTACTTGAATAGAAATCAAGCTATTGAACTATTGAATGGCACTTAAGGCTTCTACCAAATTAGATTTTTTATGGCGGCTAAGGGGGAGTTGTTGTTTGTCTATTTCAATATTCTTACTATTATAACGTTCAATTTTATCGAGGTTTACAATATAAGATTTATGAGTTCTCAAAAACTTATCGGTAGGAAGTTGTTCCTCGAATGACTTCATGGTCGCAAGGACTATAAAATTATCCTTTTCGGTCACAAATTTCACATAATCACCCAGGGCCTGTATGTACTTTAATTTATTTAAGAATACTTTTCGGTTTTTTAGATTGCTTTTTACGAAAATGTAGTCTTCATCTTCTGGAATACTGGAGATTTGATGCTTAAGTTTATATAAGTTAATCGCTTTATTAACCGCATTACTAAAACGATCTTTGGTAACAGGTTTGTGAATATAATCTACGGCATCATAATCAAAAGCTTTAAAAGCATATTGTGTTTTACCGGTTACAAAAATAATTTGTGGTTTGTTGGGAAGATCGTCTAATAGTTCGAAGCCTGTAAGTACCGGCATTTCGATATCAAGAAAAATTAAATCGGCTTCTGTGTCTAATAACCCATTTTTTGTTTCAATGGCATTATTGTATTCTGCCACCAATTTAAGATTGGGGTGGTCTTTAATTAATTTAACTAAAGCCAGGCGCTGTAAACTAGAATCATCTACGACGATACATTTGAGTAAAAATTCTTCCACACGTAATAAGTTAGGTCATAGCAATATTAAGTATAATATCTTATAATCGCAAGAGAAAATTCAACTTCGTGGTATAAATTGGGTATTTTATCCCCACATTTTTACTTTGTAGATAGAATTAATTAGTTTACTTTTGCAGCCAAATAAATTTAAAGAATTTTTTATGAACAATTATGAAACTGTTTTCATCTTGAATCCCGTTTTATCTGATGAGCAGATAAAGGAGACAGTTCAGAAATACGAAGATTTTCTTGTTTCTAAAGGGGCCGAGATGGTATCGAAAGAAAATTGGGGGCTTAGAAAGTTGGCTTACCCAATTCAACACAAAAAAAGTGGCTTTTATCACTTATTGGAATACAAAGCTCCTGGTGAGGTAATTGAACCATTGGAATTAGCTTTTAGAAGGGACGAGCGTATGATGCGTTATCTAACTGTGAAGCTAGATAAACACGCGGTTGCCTGGGCTGAAAAAAGAAGAAGTAGAAGAAAACAAGAAAAAGCATAAGTATGGCATCATCTATTGAACAACAAGCAAAAGGAAAAAAAGACGGTGAGATTAGATATCTAACGCCTTTAAATATTGAGACCGCTAAAAGAAGGAAGTATTGTAGATTTAAAAGATCTGGTATTAAGTATATCGATTATAAAGATCCAGATTTCTTAATGGGACTTGTAAACGAACAGGGAAAATTATTGCCTCGTCGTTTAACAGGTACTTCTTTAAAATACCAAAGAAAAGTGGCTGTTGCCGTAAAGAGAGCACGTCATTTGGCGTTAATGCCATACGTTGGTGATTTACTAAAATAAAAAGAGGCAATTATGGAATTGATACTTAAACAAGACGTAGATAATTTAGGCTTTAAAGATGATGTGGTAAACGTGAAAAACGGTTACGGAAGAAATTATCTTATACCACAGGGATATGCAAATCTTGCGACGCCTTCAGCAAAAAAAATGTTGGCTGAAACCCTGAAACAAAGAGCTTATAAAGAGCAAAAACATATAGATGAAGCTAAGAAGCAGGCTGAAAAACTTAATGATATAGAAATTAAGATGCCGGCTAAAACTGGTGCTGGAGACAAATTATTTGGCTCTATTACTAATGGAGATCTTGCAGATGCCCTTGCTAAAGAAGGAGTAGAAATCGAAAAGAAATTTATTAGTATTGCCGGTGGAAACATCAAGCGATTAGGACAGTATGATGCAACTTTACGTTTTCACCGTGAAGTAGTTTCTACTTTCACTTTTGATGTTGTTGCAGACGCATAATCTAATGACCTATTGAATTAAAAGCCCGCTAACGTAGTGGGCTTTTCTTATTTTAGTGAGATCCTAATTTACAAATAGCGACGCTTCGCCGTCAATTAGTTGGTTGAACTTATCCCGACAAAGGTCGGTATCTATTTTAATCTTTTTCAAAAATGAAATATTCCAGATTAACCAAAGAGCAATTTGAAGAAATGAAGCAGGAATTTATTAATTTCCTGGCTTCACAATCTATTACTGCAGATGAATGGGAAGATATTAAAAAAAATAAGCCTGAAGTTGCCGAACAGGAATTAGACGTCTTTAGCGACCTGGTTTGGGAAGGGGTTTTAAATAAAGTAGAATATTTGGAGCATTTTTCTGCTAATCAAATTTATCTTTTTCATATCACGACAGTAACTATTCACCTTATTGCAATTAAAGTAGAACACCAGGGAATAGACCTCACCACACGTAAAGGATATGCCTGGTTGCAAACTAATTTGTTAGACGAATCTGTGAATATCTACACGTCTTCCAAAGCTTTAAGCGACGATCGCAATAAAGATATATTTGCATTAATCAAACAAGGGGCAAATATTACCAAAGGCGAACTTTATGGATTTTTTGATAAAATGGTAGAAAATTAGGTTCAAAGTTCAAAGTTTGAGTTTCAAGGTTTAAAAAATCATCAACAAACGACAAACGACAAACGTTAAACAATGAACAATACCAGATTGCCTCGCTCCTTTGTCACGCGCAATGAACGTATCTAATCAGTTCTAGTATAGTATAACTCATAGCTCAATTAGAACTCTATCCTCATAACCCATAACTGAGAACCGACCTATTTCTCCCAAAACTGGTCTTCGTATTCTTCTTTTTCTTCGGGTTCTTGATGGATTTCTTCAATGATCTCCAGTTCTTTTTGGGTAGCTACTTTTTGAATTTCATTGAATAATATTCGCTCTTCAAACCTAATGTGGGCCTGTAATTCTTCTTCCAGGATATTGAGCGATTTCTCCGGATTTTCCTTATCGGAAAATAACCTAACTATACGCCGATGTTCTTTTAAAGCCCGTTTTATCAAGGGATCTTCTTCGTCCAGAATTGGGAAAATATGCTCTTCTTCCAGTTTAAAGTGCGGCTTAATTTCCGCTTGAAAAAACCAGTCGGCATAATTTTTTATTCTTTCCACGGCAATACCCCTGGAAAAGCCTTTGCGCACTTTCCAGGAAAATAATAATCCGAAGTGATGTTGGCGGCTTAAAGGCTTTAAAGCTTCGTGTCTTTTAATTGGTTTTTTTTTCTCCATAGAGTTTTCTGAATTTTTAATAATTTTATTTTCTTTCTAGGCTAATTCCAACCTATAATATGCAAAAGGCTTTAGAGGATTCAAAATTTAGCTATTCCTTTTCTTCCTGATAGTAGAGTTCACCAGAAATTATTTTCGCCGGTTTTGTATAAGGATGCTCCTGTACATTATTCTCTCCCATAATATGCATAACCTTCCAACCTTCTGCTTTTAAAACGTCTGAAACCATAGAGCGATGACAACGCCACCAAACTGCTTCAGCACACATTATTGCAGTGTTGTTTTGCCGTGCCAGATTTTTAAGATCTTCTAAGGCTTCTTTAAAAGCCGAAGTTTCCATGTAATCGGCATAGCCTCTAAAAGAAGGATGCCGCCACACCTTATTTTGTGATTCTGGCTTCGCCTTTCGGCGTCCACCTAAACTTTTTAAATGAATGTATTTAATATCGTGTTTGGGTAAGGAAGTAGCTAAATTATCCTTGTTAAACTGCGGAAACTTGCGAGAGCCGGGAAAACTTCTAACATCTACCAATTGCGTTATACCGACAGAGCTTAACAAGTTTAAAAACTCATCTAAGCTGCGGGTGGAATGTCCAATAGTCCAAATTATTTTATTGTTTTTTGATTCCATATTAGATAAATAATTTCTTCGGAATAGCTTTTAATCGCAGGGCGATAGCCAAGGGTTAAATTCCCCGGGGCTTGCCTCGAAATAAAAGAGCTTTTTCGGAAGCATACCTCGCACCCTTGGGTCGAGGTTGTTGATTTCAAATTAAGCTATTCCGAAGAACAATTTTAAGACTTAGCAACATCCTCCACACGCTTGGCGGTATCGGCTTTGTTTAGGCTTAATCTTACAATACTATCTTTTAGAGCCTTAAGGTCGTGTGGTACGTTACCTTCTAAGCTTAACAGGTCTCCTTTATATACGGTATGAACTTCTCCATTTACGCCAAAATCTATACTCCCTTCAAAAATTTCTACAACTATGGGGAATGGTGTTTTATGTTCTTTCATTACCTGTCCTTCTTTAAAGGCTATCCTAATCTCTTTCCCGGTTTCTGTATCCAGTAAAACTTTAATTGCAGGACGTTTTTCGTTGTATTCAACATTGTCTGTTAAAGATGCTGTAATCATAATTTTTAGTTTAATTATTGTTTTTATTTAAAATGTTCAGTTGTGTATGCAGTATAATTAATTAGATTAATCTAGAATATTTATAGCGGACTTTATAATCCCGCTAATTCATCAATAATGGTAATTCATTTATTTTGACTCTTTTTCTAAAAACTGGCGCAATACATATTGCAATATTCCACCATTTTGATAATAGTCTATTTCAATTTCAGAATCTAATCTTGCAAGTACTTTAAAACTTATTTTCTCACCTTCTTTATCTTCAGCAATTACCTGCAGTTCCTTTTGTGGTTTAAGGCCTTCGGCGATTCCGGTGATGCTAAAACTTTCTTTACCGCTCAATCCTAATTTTTCTGCGTTTTCTCCTTCTTTGTATTGCAGCGGAAGTACGCCAAGTCCCACCAGGTTGCTACGGTGAATGCGTTCATAACTTTCAGCAAGTACGCATTTTATTCCCAGTAAAAAAGTTCCTTTTGCAGCCCAGTCCCGGGAAGATCCGCTACCGTATTCTTTTCCGGCCAAAACTATTAAAGGTGTACTGCCTTCTTTATATTTTTGTGCAGCATCATAAACCGTCATCTCTTCTCCATTCGGAAGATAAGTAGTGTAGCCGCCTTCTTTTTCTGCCAGTTTATTCTTAATACGCACATTGGCAAAAGTACCCCGCACCATCACTTCATCATTGCCACGGCGGGAACCGTAAGAGTTAAAAGCTTTTTCGTCTACTCCCTGTTCGATTAAATATTTTCCCGCTGCGGAATTTTTGCTGAAAGCACCCGCCGGCGATATATGATCTGTAGTTATACTATCGCCTAAAACCAGCAAGGCTTTTGCCGATTTAATATCCTGAAAATCTTCGGGTTTTTCTGAAATATCCTGAAAGAAAGGAATTTCTTTAATATAGGTTGAATCCTTATCCCATTTATAAACTTTATCCTTTGGCACTTCCAGGTTTCTCCAAATTTCATTTCCGGCGAAGATTTCTCCGTAATTTTTATCGAAATCACCGGGAGAAAGCACTTTACTTAGAATTTCATTAATCTCATCATTAGTTGGCCAAATATCTTTTAAGTAAA
Source organism: Salegentibacter echinorum (assembly GCF_900129445.1). Taxonomy (GTDB): domain Bacteria; phylum Bacteroidota; class Bacteroidia; order Flavobacteriales; family Flavobacteriaceae; genus Salegentibacter; species Salegentibacter echinorum. The sequence goes on along the minus strand of NZ_FQVT01000011.1, from coordinate 47,915 downwards.
CCGGTTGCTCATTCTTATCATAGCTTATGGGATCGTTTACCAAATCTATATCAACCCTGCCGGCCAGGGCATAAGCCACTACCAACATTGGGGACATTAAAAAGTTCATTTTCACCTGCGGATGTACCCTTGCTTCAAAATTACGATTACCCGAAAGCACCGAGGCCACAACCAGGTCATATTCATCTACCGCTTTGGCAATTTGAGGAGGCAACGGCCCCGAATTCCCAATACAGGAAGTACAGCCATATCCAACCAGGTGAAACTGTAGTGCTTCCAGGTCTTTCATAAGATCGCCTTTTTCCAAATAATCTGTCACTACTTTAGAACCGGGTGCCAGGGAGGTTTTTACCCAGGGTTTAACATCTATACCGTGCTCGCGGGCTTTTCGTGCTACCAGGCCGGCACCAATCATCACAAAAGGATTGGAAGTATTGGTACAGGAAGTTATTGCGGCGATAGCTACAGAACCGTCAGACAACATAAATTTGTCCTGCCCACGGGTGATCCATACCGTTCTTAAATCATTTTTATCTTCTTCAATTTCTGTATCAGGATGTACTGTTTTTGATTTAGGCATGGGTTGATTTCCGCCTTCAGCTTTCCATCTGGCGATAGATTTATCTAATTCCCGCTTGCCGGGATCAATGTATTGGCGACCAAAGGAGTCATCTAATAAATCAATGAACTTTCCTTTAAACTCTTTAAGCAAGATTTTATCCTGTGGTCTTTTAGGACCGGCGACGGTTGGTTCTATGTTAGAAACGTCTAATTCTAATATTGTAGAATAATTGATCTCTTCTTCATTTTCCCGCCATAACATATTGGTTTTGCAATATTTTTCTACCAATTTTACCTGTTCTTCATCGCGGTTGGTTTGCCGCATATAGTCTAAAGTTTTATCATCAATGGGAAAATAAGTGACTGTGCAGCCAAATTCTGGCGACATATTCCCAATAGTAGCACGGTCTGGTACCGAAAGATGATTTAAACCGGGACCAAAAACTTCTACGAACTTACCAACAACGCCGTGTTTTCTCAATAAATACGCAATATTCAATACCAGATCTGTAGCAGTAGAACCTAAAGGTAATTTTCCAGTAAGTTTTAAACCTACTACCTGGGGCATAATAAAATATATAGGTTGTCCCAGAATTGCAGCTTCGGCTTCAATCCCGCCAACGCCCCAACCTACAACGCCAATTCCATTAACCATAGGAGTGTGGCTATCTGTACCCACCAAAGTATCTGGAAATACTTCGCCATCCCTGGCTACAACGCCTTTTGCCAGGTACTCCAGGTTTACCTGGTGACAAATTCCCATCCCGGGAGGAACCACACTAAAATTATCGAAAGACTGCTGGGCCCATTTTAAAAATTGATAACGTTCCCGGTTACGTTTGTATTCCTCGTCCATATTGCGTTTATAGGAATAATTAGTGCCAAAATAATCTACCTGCACCGAGTGATCTACCACGAGATCTACCGGGATAAGCGGATTTATTGCATTAGGATCTTTTCCTTTACGGGCTATTTCTGAGCGCAGTGCAGCAATATCTACCACAGCCGGGACACCAGTGAAATCTTGCATTAAAACCCGGGCAGGCTTATAAGGAATATCTTTATCAGAAGCCTCGGGTTGCCAGTTTAGTAAGGTGTTGATATGATCTTTAGTGATTGCAAAGTCATCAAAATTACGCAAAGCGTTTTCCAGAAGAATACGAATCGAAAAAGGGAGTTTGCTTATGCTATGCCCTTGTTTTTCAAGTTCTGGTAAACTGTAATAAGTGAGTTTTTTATCCTGAACCTGTAATTCCTTTTTGATTTTAAATGGATTTTTAGACATAATCTTTGGTTTTTAATTTATCGACTTCTATTTGAACTGAATTCAATATTTCACCCTTATGAGACATAAAATTGGAATTAATTTTTGTGAACTTTTGTTTTCCTTTTTAAGATATCTAAATTTAGTGACTTATGTAAATTTTATGTGGTAGATGATAGGATCTTAAACTTTTTGAGCAATAATACTTATAGCGCTAATGTGTTGTTTTTTTAAAAAGACTTGCGCATACCCAGGATACATTTTTTGGTTTTCTTGCTAAAATAAAGGAAGCGGTATAGCCCAAACTGGGAGGGAACTCCACGATTTTATCTTCTGAAGAAATTTTTAAATCGGCAATAAGGTTTTGAGTAAGTTCTTTTCCGCCGGGTCGCAATACTTTTTCACCCATTTTTGCGAGCAATAAATGGCCTTTTGCTTTTGCTGGTTCGACATGATTCATAATTTTTGCTTCAATTAAAATGGATTATTAATTCGAAAGTATTTTAAGCAAAGAAGGCAAAAGCAATTTGCCTTTTGTTTACGGTTTGTCATTTTAACGGCAACCCGTAACTTTTACACCTGAGTAAAGTTAAGCAAATTTCTATTTCGGACAAATTTATCAGAAATATAATTTTAAGAGATTTATTGATTGGTTCTTGGTTGTGAGTTTTGAGTTATTTTGCCATTAAGACAGGAAGCCACCAAAATGCACAAAGTAAAAAGGAAGTCTACTTCTGGTATTTCTTTGTGTTTTTGAGTCTTTGTGGTTAAGGTTAGTTTGATAACGTCCTAAATAATTATAGAACGAAACAATTCGTAGAAAAACTTCTCGACTAAGCTCGAAGTGACACATTATTTACTAAAAAATATTGCCTTTGTCAGGTCGAGCGCAGTCGAGACCTCCATAATTAAAAAAATCGGCAACTTAGTTGAATCGAAAATTAAATTCTTTACCACAAAAAAACTATAAGAATTCTAAGTTAACATGATTTTACAGTTTAGGACGCTATTGGTATAAAACTATTAATTGGCATTTCCTGTCAAATGGAACTTCTAACTGCCTACTGACACTGCTCACCGCCACCTAATCTTCACCAGAGTTGTGGAAAGAATTTTCTCTGTTGAAATTTGGGATGTAGGTATTTTTTCCATTCCGAGCCGCCGGTGGCTTTTTTATTTTCGCCTTTTTTATCGAGGTAATGTTGTGCTGTTCTTAGATGCACCAAAGGCCATTCTACATTATAAAGTTTATCAAATTCGAGTAGTTTTTCTTTTAAAGCCCTGGAAGGATTTTCTATTTTCCGGAATTTTTCCTGTAAAGTTTCGCCTTTTACTTTTTCGGCAAGCCCAATAAATGAATCGAGGTATTTTTCTTCAAACTGAAGCATAGTAAGAGTCTTTGAACCATCTTTCTTGATGCCGGCATCTTTCCAATAAATATTGTTAAAATATTCCCGGGTAGAAGGGGAGTGGGATAAGCGTTTTTGCCCCTCTTCATTTATTAAATTGGCTAAAGGGGTGCAGTAAATTTCAATATATCTAAATTGTGCACTTTGAAATCCGCTGGCTGGTGCCAGAGCAGTTCTAAACTCATTATAATCATCATAGTTCATACCGTCTTTCATAATATCGAAAGAAGAAATAAGCATGCTTACATAACGATGCATCCGGTTGAGTTTGTCTAACCATATTTCTTCAGAAAAATTCTCTAAAGCAACCAATTGTTTTATTTCGTGCAATAACATTTTTAAGAAAAGCTCGGTAACCTGATGGTACATAATAAAGATCTTTTCATCTTTATAATTAGTCCTTGGATTTTGCAGCGAAAGCAGTGTTTCTACGCCAATATAATCCCAATAATTAACAGGTTTGGTATATAGTAGGCCTTTTAAATATGTGTCAGGATTTTCACCCAGGTCTTTATATTTTTGGGTTAATTGGTCATTAATATTTGCCATAGTAACGAGAAATTTACTCGATAATCGAGATTTATCCAGATATTTATCGGGAGTTCCGAAGTTTGTCTGGAAATCAAATGTTTATTCTAAATAAAACCTCGTGAGTTTCCCCGAGGTAATGTACTCTGAAAAATTTGTAATCAACAACCTCGACCCAAGGGTGCGAGATATGCTTCCCTAAAAAAACTTTTATTTCGAGGCAAGCCTGGGGAAATAAAACCCTGGCTATCGCCCCGCGCTTAAAATTGCTATAAACCTATGAATTTTCAATCATAAACCTATGCGCTTATCAGGAAATCTTTAAACTGTGCTTGTTAAAACCTAACTTAAAAGGTTTTTGTAGTAACAACAGGATTTTAGTTGAAAACCTTCAGCAATAATTTTAAAAAATTAAATTAAAGGTTTTGTATTTGTTTGCTGAAAATGCTCAATTTTAAGCTGAAACATTTGTGCCATCTTTGTAGCTCTCCATTTGGCTTCTTCGGCTTTTTCACCTTCAAAATGTTCGTCTAAAGTTTTATAAAACAACTCCAACCAGCGGTCAAAATGTTTTTTATCTACCGGTAATTTAGCGTGTGGAACAAAAGGTGCACCGTAGTAAGTGTGTTCACCTAAAAGTACAGTTTGCCAAAAAGTGTACATTTTTTCTAAATGTTCTGGCCAGCGATCTTCAATTACATTGTTGAAAACATCTTTTAAAAGTTTGTCTTCCTGTACTTTGCCGTAAAAGCTATCTACAAGTAATTTCACATCATCTAAGCTTAAAATTTCTTTTGACATGGTATTTTTAAAATTTCTTTCGAAAAGGTTATGAGTTATGGATTATTTATCTTCTTCTAAGTTTAAAAGAAAGATTTATAGAATTCCGGGGTCCAGTACATCACTATATAAAATAAGCCAAAGGCGATAAATGCAATTACCAGCATCCAAACCCAGGCAGGTATGGCTTTGGGAGTTTCGGACCCGCGAATAACAAAAGAGTCATTGGTTTCACTTCCATAGGCGTTAATAGTAATGGTGTTCTGTGTATCTATCACTTCATTATCCTTTAGTCCTACCAGGGAAATTTCGGGACCGTTTCTAACTTCAAAAGGAACAATACGAATACCCTCTACACCACTGGAGGATTTGGCTACAATTTTAAGTTTATGTTTTCCATCGGGTATTTTGGTGGAATCCAACACAAACTTAACAGGTGGGGCGAATTCAGCAAAAGGCTGCGTTTCATCGTCTAAAAACACCTTTACAATTCTCTTATCTTCTTCCATTTTAGTTTTCATCCAATACAATATTTTTAATGTGATCTGGGTTTCCTTCCCTTGGCTTTACTAAAAATTTGATACTCAAAAAGAGGGCTACCAACACAATAACCGAAGCAATGCCAATAATGATATAATCTAAAGTTCCCGTGGGACCTTGCCCGTGCGTAATTCCCTTTAAGGGTTCTGGCTGATTATTTTCACATACTTCACATGCAAAAGTTCTAAAGCCTGTGATAAAAAGGGCGACGAATAATATTATATTTCTTTTCATAATTAACTTCTTTAGAGCTCAAATTAAGATTATTACATAGATCTTTTAAACATCATGGTCACCTTGTCTGTGAAAAATATAAGCTGATCTTTATCCTGCATTTTATAGGCCAGGTCATTGGCTTCAATTGCGCTTAGAAACTCTTCTTCCAAACTGCTTTCAGGACATTCTAATTTTGAAACTTTTTCTGCTTTTATATCAATTTCAGATTCATTTCTTACTGCAATTTCTCCCTTGTATTCATTGCACCCCGCATTGCCAATAATTTTGCCTTCGTCAGCTTTTATTTCTAAGGTGGGAATTTTATAGGCATCGGTAGTTTCTATAGTTTCTTTATTAAAAGTCTCAAGCAGCCAGGTACCATCAAGAACAGTTAATGCCCCGGTTTCTGATGTTTTAGATCTTTCCATATTTTCAGAAGATTCTGTTACTTCTTCAGATGTAGTGTTTTGGGTGGCATTGTTTTTATTTTCCTTACAGGCTAAAAGCAAAAGGAAGAAGCTAAAAATCCATAAATGTTTAATTTTCATAGTCAATTAATTTTAATATGCTGTGTAATTCAATTCAGCAATAAATCATTATTGATTCATTTCCATTACATATTCCCTAACTTTTTTCACATCTTCAGCGGTTACTTCAGAAGCATCGTTACCCCAGCTAGTGCGTTCGTGATTGGCAATAGCAGCAATTTCTTCATCATTCAATTGTGCAGCAAATGGTGGCATAACTCCATAATCGCTTCGGGCATCATATCCCGCTAAAATAATTTGAAGCATAAGCTCAGGATCGTCATCTAATACAATAGAGCTTCCTTCCAGGGGTGGAAATGCCCCAACCAGGCCTTTACCAGATTGCTGGTGGCAGGCCGCACAGGTATTCATATATAGTTTTTCACCATCCACTCCGCCGCTTTTCCTGGCTTCCTGGGCAACATCTAAATCATCTTTTATAGAGGGGATAAATTCTACATCTTCATTACCCGGCATTTCCGGTTGCTTTAAACTCTGTAAGTACGCTACGAGGTTTAAAGCTTTGGGCTTAGCTACAATTTTTTTGCCCGGTTCGTTAAGATATTCTTCTGGTACTGGTACTACCACATCTTCATCTGTAATCCTGGTAGCATCTTTTTCTTCAAACATCCAGGGATAGCTAGGCATAATAGAAGCATTTACCACAGATCTTGGATTGTAAAGGTGAAGCAAGTGCCATCCCTCCCCCGGTTGTCGCTTACCGATATTGGTAAGATCTGGACCGGTACGTTCACTACCTAACAAAGATGGCGATTGTCTCCAAACATCCAATCGTTTTTTGGTATAGTAATAATCTGATGGAAGGGAAGGGCGATCTCCCCACATTTTGTCCATTTCTATTCCACGGACCTGCTGCGTATGGCAAGCCACGCAGTTTTCCTGCACATATACATTTAAACCTGCTCTTTCCGCTTCGGTTAGAGCTTCATCTGTAGGAAAAGGTTGTACATATTGCAAGTTCGAAGCCGGCACAACAGAAATAAAGATACTTAGTATCACAAACACTGAAAGTGCGACAATTACCAGTTTTTTATGGTCTTTATGAAAGTTAAACATAATTATGCATTTATTTCTTTAGATTCAGTGGTATATACCGGTCTCTCTTTTCCTTCTACAGCAACATCTGTTTTAGAACGGTTTTTTATCATATAATAAAAGTTATAGGCGAAAATTATATGGGAGAAGAACATTAAAGTTCCCCCCACGGCACGCCATACCCAATATTCCTTCATTAGGATTACCGATTCAATAAAAGCGTTTCCTTCAATCCAGCTTAATCCGCGGAAAGTTCCGCCAATCATTAGGGAGATCATATACGCAAATAAACCGATGAAAGCGACCCAAAAATGTGCTCCTACCAGGGTTTGTGGTGGTTCTTTTCCTGTAATCTTTGGAAAAATACTATACACACCGGCCCAAAGGAAGAAAGCTACAATTCCATACATTGTCATATGAGAGTGAGCCACATTAAAATCGTTAAAGTGCCATATATACTGCGTAAACCTAAAAGCCTGGAAACTACCCTGGGAGGAACCTACAAAGTAAAAGACGGTTCCTACTAAAAAGAAGGGTAGGACATAACTTTTTGAAATATGGCTCCAACTGCCCTTCATGGTCATTAAAAAGTTGGTGGTTCCTGCAATTACAGGAATAAACATTCCCGCACTAAATACAATCGCTACAGTTTGCAGCCACCATGGCAACGGGCTAAACACAAAATGGTGTGTCCCAATGAGTGTGTAAAAAAGCATTTGTGTCCAAAATGCCAAAACTCCCAAAGAATAGGAATAAATTGGTTTATTTAACGCCGCGGGCAGGTAATAATAAACCAGCCCCAGGGTAAACGTCATAAACCACATACCTACACCCTGGTGCATATAATAACCCTGTACCACGGTTTCTCCTAAACCATCTTGATAAAATGGTAAATAACCAATTATGGAAAGGGTAATGGTCCATAACAAGGAAGCAAGGATAAACCAGTTTGAGATATAAATTTCAGAAATCTTCCTTTGCGCTACGGTTTTATAAAAGTTTATAAAGGTAAGCACAAGACCTATTGCAAATAGAAGCATAATAGGCCAGATATATTCTCTGTATTCAGCACCACCATTATTGATCCCGGCCATAAGAGCAATATTTCCAAACACAACGGTAAGGTTAATAAGTATAAATGCCCACCAGGCCATTTTATAACTGTTTATCCTGGTATTGGAGGTTCTGGCGATGACAAAATACCCTAAACCTATCATTGCCAGGGAGGACCAGCCCCAAAAGACAGTATTAGTATGAACAGGTCTTAAGCGACCAAATGAGAGCCAGGAAACTTTATCCAGCTCTGGCCAGACAAACTTTAAACCCAGGTATTCCCCCACTAAAGTTCCAAAAACCAGCCAAAAAATAGCAGCTCCCAGATAATAGATCATTATTTTTTTTAACTCTTCCGGAGTTTCCAGCCTAATCTTATGTTTTTTCTTTTCATCGAACAAAGGATTATTCGGGCGCTGGGTAAGGTTATGAATTAGCCCTTTCTTATCTACCGCTTTATTTTCGCTGCCCAACTCATTACCCTGAAGGCGATATTTTTTTGCTTTTTTCCTATTCTCTAGAATGGCATCTATTTCGTCATCTTCCAGACCAGAGATTTCATCGGTAAAATCTGATCTATCCTTATGCTTCTGCTTATCCTTATAAGAGGTAAGGTATGCATTAAAGCGGGTTAATAAAATAATAACCGCAATAACAAGTACTAAAACCACCAAAAAAATTGTACCAATAATACCGGGGCTTGCTAACCAATTATCTGTAGCTCCTTCACTTTGAGCAGCGAGAAGTCCCGGGAGAAGAATGGTGAGAAAAGAAAGTGAAATTTTAAGCTTTTTCATATAAATTGTAATCATTTTACTCGTTCAACGAGATTAATCTGTATTATTTATAAAAATTACTGAATCTTCTAAAGCGACTAAGTTCAATTAACATTTCTTGATACAAAAAATGAATTTCCAAAATCTAGGAGTAACCTGTCCTATAAAAACAGCTCACATTAATAAAGTGAACTATATGGGATACAAAACTTCCAGAACTTTAGCCGAAACGAAAAAAATATAATATTTTCCAAGTTTTTACCTCAGAAAAGTTACCTACTATTAAGAGGTAATATTTTTAATTATTGAAATCCTATTAAGAAAACCTAACTTCAATCTTAAAATATAAATCTTTTTTGTTTTTCTTCAAAATACTACCAGGATGTCCTCTCCATCATATCCAGTAGAATCTTATCTTTTCAAAAAGGTTAGCCCCACTTCCAATCCTGTTGCTACCTCATATAAACTGGTGTTTTCGAGCATTTTTTTCAAATCACTTCTTATACCAACAAACTTTTCGTGCAGGGGACAGGGCTGTAAAGCATTACACTCATCTAAGCCAAGGGCGCAACCATTGTAAATATCATCACCATCTATAGCCGCAACAATATGGGCCAGCTTTATTGAATCTATTCTTTCCTTCTTAATTTGAAATCCGCCATAAGGACCTTTTACCGACTCCAGAATATCATTTTTCGCCAATTTGTGCAATATTTTAGCTGTAAAGGCAATTGGAGAATTAATTTCTGAAGCAATCTCTTTTAGGCTTACCCGGTTCATTTCCAGGGATTGCAGGGCAATATAGGTGCTGGCTTTAATACCGTATTCGCAAGCTTTGGAAAACATTTTCAATTAATTTAATGTGCTAAGGTAAAGGAATTTGCTATTCGGACAAAATTATCTTAAATAAGATGTGGAGAAAAAAGTTTGAAATTTAGTGGACAGTCGCAATATTCAGGAATCCACAATCCATAAAATGGTAACCGATAACTAACTACGCATAACCCAGAAAAGATTTTTAATAATTTTATGATTTGATTTTCTGAAAACCACTTATCTTTCCCAAAATTAATAAACTATGGCTTCAGGTTTTTTTGCGCTTCTTGATGATATTGCTACGCTAATGGATGATGTAGCTTTAATGAGTAAAGTTGCCGGCAAAAAGACTGCGGGAATCTTAGGGGACGATCTAGCTGTAAATGCAGAAAAAGCTTCCGGGTTTATGTCTTCCAGGGAAATTCCTGTGCTCTGGGCAATTACTAAAGGTTCATTTCTTAACAAGCTAATTATTCTCCCCCTGGCATTTTTGTTAAGTGCTTTTATTCCGACGGCCATAACCGTGATCTTACTTCTTGGCGGATTGTACCTTGCTTATGAAGGAGCTGAAAAAATCTATGAATTCGCTTTTCCGCACGTTCATAAAAAAGAAGCGCCAAAGCTTGAGAACCTCTCTAAAGAAGAGGCTCTAAAGCGGGAAAAAGATAAAATTAAATCGGCAGTGATTACAGATTTTATTCTTTCGGTAGAGATTGTGATTATTGCTTTGGGAACTGTGGCTACTGCAGCTTTGTTGAATCAAATCCTGGTGGTTTCTTTTATTGCTTTGGTCGCCACCGTAGGCGTTTATGGTATTGTGGCGCTTATTGTAAGAATGGATGAGTTTGGTGCTAAATTGGTAAACCTTAATAAACGGGAAAATAGTATTTCAGATAAAATTGGTAGGTTTCTTATTAATGCACTGCCAAAAGTGATTAAAAGCCTTTCGGTAATTGGGACTATCGCTCTTTTGTTGGTTTCCGGAGGTATTTTTGTACATAACCTCGATTTTATGCACGGATTATTTGAAAATATTCCCAGCATTCTTTTGGAGTTTATAGTTGGCCTTGTGGTAGGAATTGTAGTTTTATTAATTGTTAAGCTTGGTACTAAACTTTGGAAAACGTTTTTTTAGAAGTTTAAAACTTTTTAGAACTAAAGTTTAAAATATTTTATGCTTATTCCTGTGAACTCGGCAATCTATTTTTATTCAGAATCACTTTATTATACCAATAATAAAATACCCCGAAGCAACTAGAAAGTTACTCGGGGTATAGCTCAAAATAATGATAAAGAATTATTACCGCGATATTGCTTAATTCACCATAATGTTAGATTCTGAAGATTGTATTTTGTTTTTATCGGCAATTTCCAGATCTGTTCTCTCGTTGAACTCCTGAAGCCCATTATCTAAAAATTCAATAAAATTACCAACATCAAGATCATATGCATGTGGTGCGCTTAGTAGGGAGCCATTGGTGTCAACCAGCGTATAATATGGTTGTGCATTAGCATCTAACTTTTGAATCATAAAATCGAGGTTTTGCTTACCAATACTTTTCTTTAAACGGTTATCCCTTGCAGAAACATACCATTCATCTTCTGGTAATTCGGTTTTTTCATCTACATAAAGCGCTACAACTACATAATCCTCTTTTAATCGTTTCAAGACTGCAGGGTCTGACCATACAGCGGCTTCCATCTCACGGCAGTTTACACAACCGTGGCCGGTAAAGTCTATAAATAATGGTTTGCCTTGCTTTTTAGCGCAGGCGAGTGCTTGCTCATAATCAAAATACCCCTGAATGCCGTGCGGTATTTTCAAGAACTCCCCATATTTTGGTGCTCCACATTCTGCAACCTGGGAAACATTATTGGAGCCGGAAGGAACGGTGAAGGAGGTATTCATCACAAAACTTTGCGAACTCATAGGTGGCATATAACCGGCTAAAGCTTTAAGTGGTGCACCTATTAAACCGGGGATTAAATAAACGACAAAACTAAATACCAAAATAGCCGAAATTACCCTTGCTACCGAAGTGCTATTCTGTTTTTGTTCATGGGGAAACGTGATTTTCCCAAGTAGGTAAAACCCAAGAAATGAAAAAATAACGATCCACAATGCTAAATAAACATCCCTGTTTAAAAGCTCCCAGTGATAAACCTGATCTACAATACTTAAGAATTTTAAAGCCAGGGCTAGTTCCAAAAATCCAAGTACAACTTTTACGGTGTTGAGCCAACCACCACTGCTGGGTAAGGATTTTAACCAGTTTGGGAAAATAGCAAACAAAGTAAATGGCAAAGCAAATGCAAGGGAAAAACCAAACATACCTACGAGAGGTTTTATAGTTTCTCCACCCGATGCCTGTAAGAGGATAGTACCGGCAATAGGCCCGGTACAGCTAAAGCTTACCAAAACCAGGGTAAAGGCCATAAAGAAAATTCCTAACAACCCACTTTTATTAGATTGTGAATCGACTTTATTCACAAATTTATTGGGCATACGTATCTCAAATAAACCGAAAAATGAGAGGGCAAATAAGACAAATATTCCGAAGAAAAATAGATTTGGAATCCAATGTGTACTTAAGAAATTAGCGAAGTCGGCACCAAAAAGTACCGAAAACAATGTTCCCACCAGGGTATAAATGGCAATTATGGAAATACCATATACCAGGGCTTGTATAATTCCTTTTTTTCGGCTGGTGTTAGATTTGGTAAAATAACTCACCGTCATAGGAATCATAGGAAACACACAAGGGGTAAGTAGAGCAATTAATCCGCCACCAAAGGATAACACGAAGAAGGTAAGTAGAAAACTTAATCCTTCCCCTTTGGTTTCATTGGTTTTAAAATCATTTTGAAAAGACGGTAATGCTTTGGGAGTACTGTTACCTGCTTTTGTCGCGGCTACCGCAGGAGCTTCGTCAACTGATTTTCCAGCAACCTGAATATCACTTTCAAAAGGAATACATTGTCCATTTTTATCTGAGCAAATCTGGTAGGATACGGTAGCTATAATTTCGGGATTATCTTCTAAAATTTTAAACTCCTGTTTAAACTTTGCCTTTTTAGTGAAATAGGTATAATCGCCTTCAAAAAGCTCGTCGTATTTTTCCTGTTGTCCAATAGGCTGGACCTCTCCTAAAACTTCATACTGCTCATTTTCGTTATAGCTGAATTCTGTCACCATTGGTCCAACATTGGGATCAAAGTCACTGGAGTACATATACCAGTTATCGGGGATTTCGGCAGTAAAAATTACGCTTAGGGTTTCTCCTTTCTTTATATTGTCTTCTTCAACCTGTACATTCCACTGGGGAGCATCCATCATTTGAGAAAACGCCCCCTGACTTATTAACGTGAATAGGAAAAGTAGGGTTAATTTTAGCTTTTTCATAGTGTTTCTAACTTAGTTAAATGCTGAAAAGGAAAGTTGAAGCTTTAATTCAAAGACTCCTTTTCAGAAAAAAATTATTGTAAACTTTTTAGGAAATCTACAAACTCATCATCCCCATAATCTGCCATTCCCTTGTGGGTAAGCGCAAGATTCCCTTCGGCATCTATCACGTAAGTGGTAGGAATTGCCGCGGATTGATACATTTGAGGCAGTTGAGCCGCTCTGGTATAGATAGGTAAATCGTAGCCTTTACGTTTATCAAAATCTATGGCCTTATCAAAATTTCTATCCAGGGAGAGCATAACGAAGGCCACTTCATCGCCCATTTTTTCGTGCAATTTGTCTATGCTGGGCATTTCGGCTATACATGGAGGGCACCAGGTCGCCCACATATTAATAAAAATAACCTTTCCTTTAAAATCTTCCAGAGTTTTTATGTTTCCCTCGGGATCGCGAAATTTCATGCTTAAATCTGCCTTGATCTTGTCTTTAACGTCTGTCTTTTCCTTGGTTGCTTCTTTAGTTGCTACTTTTTCTATGTTAGGATTCATAAGACCCGTAGCCAGCAAGCCGCGTTGCGCAAATCCAATTACTTCGGCGTGCATTCCTGTGGTGTAAAGTATAAGCGCAATGGCTGCAATAACACCATATTGGATTAAGGATTTTTTCGTTTTATTATTTTTCATTTTAGTCATTTTCTTAATTTTAAATTTATTTAAGCTTTATAAACTTATACTTTTATAATTTTTTTTCTGAAGTTGAAAATTGTAAAGAATACCATTTTCAACAGTTTTTATTTCTTTGGGTATTTTTGTTTGATCTACCTGGAATTTATTCAGGGAAAATCCGCAAGCCACTATTTGAACTCCTACTTCTTCGGCCTTTTCAATAAAACCGTTTATTTCTTCGGGCTGCGTAATGGCTTTTATTCCTTTTCCGCAGATAATTACCTGAAAATCTCCAAAACTGGTTCCGTCTTCTGCTTTAAGAGCTTTAGCTGCCAGAATAATTGGTTGTAACTGGGGCACTTTTTTGGTAAGCACCACATAATTGTTTTCCTGTTGGGCCTGTAAATTAGCTGTACTTAAAATACTAAGCATTAAAAAGACCGAACTTAAAAAAAGTGATTTCATATATTTATATTTTAGCTTTTAAGCCGAGTAAAAAAGACATAGGTTTTAATTTTCTTCTTTTGCCTATTTAGACTTCAGCAGCAAGCTGATTTTATTTTAAAAGTTTATTGGTATCATTCATTATAAAAAAAAGAAGTCCGCCAAAAATTGCAATGTTTTTAAAAAGAGGTCCCAGGGTGGTTACTTGACCCACCTGAACCGTCAAGGTGATGGGGATTAGTACCATCATAAGAATAATTGCCGCCCATTTGGTTTTATAGCCAATAAGAAATATAAAGCCAGCCACTACCATTACGATGCCAGAAAGGACAATTAGCCATTGGGGTTCGCCAAAAAAATAGGCAATACCTTTAAAACTAGCTTGTTCTATTCTTTTTGCAACCTTAGATGTATTGAGTAAGTGGTTAGTGCCCGCTACCAGGAAAATACCGCTTACTAATACGCGTAATAGCTGTATGGACCGACGATCTATTAAAATTTTGGTCGTCATAATATACTGAAATATGTTAAAAACCTAATTGTGTGCGCTGCATAAAGCTAGAATCAACTTTTCCCTATAATTTAGGTAAAAGAAGAAGTTAGCAACGTCTTTAAATGAGAATACAATTACGCCTGGCGGGGAGGAGGGGAGCTATGTTCTAAATAGCGATAACTAAGCTTTTGTGTTGCATGTTCGGTATGAACTCTAATTGGTTCTAAATCCCCTGCTTCCCAAGAGGACAATTCAAACTGAAACTGTGGGGTACAGTATCCTTCTACACTAATACTGTGTAAGGTTTTTTGATCTGCCTGGGCTAATCTTGGAAATTCTTTGGAGTCTTTTTGACCATTTTCTTTTTTGCAATAAAGATCTACAAAAACAATGTTGTCACCGCTATAGATAACATTTAATACGTTCGCCTCTATAGCTACAAATTTCATAAGAAAAACGGCTACCAAAAGAATCGATATGTAAGCTTTGGTTTTCACTAATAGCAAAATTATGAAATTAAGTCTGAAGTAAGGGTAACATTTGTTACAAAAACGAATTTTAATCTTGGGCTATAAATGAGTTCAATGTTAACTGAAGCTCTCCGGATAAAAAATGAAAAACGGTGATATTGAAATAATAGCAATTTAACAATGTAATGACGTATTCAACCTCTTTTATTATGTTCTATTTTCTCTTGCGGCCGGTAGTTATACTTCTAATGGCCTAATTACAAAGGTCATGCATATCAATTGCAGCATCATAGAAAAAAATGAATTTCTGCGCGACTTTAAAAAATTAAGTTGACATAATAGATTTCAACTCAAAGTCTAAAGAAAAACTTGCCGGAGAATTTACCATATTTAGAATTTTAATCGCGAGACGATGGCCAGGGCTTTACTTCCCGGGGACTTGTCTCTAAATAGAGGATTTTTTTGGAAGCATACCTCTTCTACCTATAACTAAGTATTTTTTTTGAATAAAACCTGCTAAAGATCTTAACCTAATTTTGCTTTTACGTTCAATTTTGACAATAGACTTTTAGCCACATTGTTCCCGAAACTTTTTTTACGGTATTTGGTAATAGGTTGCACTCCGGTAATCACATTGGTAATAAAAAGTTCATCGGCTTTTTGTAATTCAAAAGGGGAGATGGTGGCTTCTTCTAAATTTAGATCGTCTGTTTTCTCAATTATCTCCAAAAGTTTCTTGCGGGTAATGCCATTTAGAGCGCCATCACTAAGTGGTGGCGTTTTAATGGTGTTACCTTTTACCAGGAAAATATTTCCGTTGAGTGCTTCTACCACGTGTTTTTTTTCGTTGAGAAGCAAACAGTTCTCATAGTCATTTTCATCGGCATAAATGCTCCCCAGTACATTTACAGCTCGATTGTTAGATTTTATGGTAGCCAGTAAGCCACTGTTAATATAATGATCCTTAAAAAGTTCTATTATATAATCTTCTTCATTTAATTCGTAAAAAGCCTGGGAGAGCTTTTCTGCATTTATCAGGTAGCCTACATTTTTAGTCTTAGGCCTATAATAACCGCCTTCTTCCCGGTAAACCGAGAATTTAACACGAGCGGCAGTAGTATCTAGTTCGTTTTCTTTAACCAGGCTTAAAATTTCTTTTTCCAGGAATTCTGGTGAGAACGTAGCGGGAATTTCCATCCTCATAATACGCATAGAAGCCATTAATCTAAAATAATGATCTTCCCAAAAAACAATTTTCCCGTTAATAACCCTTATGGTTTCAAAGACAGAATCCCCGTAAGCGAAGCCTCGATTTGTAATAGAAAGGGATGCTTTATCGTTTGCTACTAATTTTCCGTTTAAATTTATCATAGAAAAAGCCCTGTTTTAAAGAACAGGGCAAAATTAATATTTATCTTATGAATCAGTATTGTTCGGTAGAAACTTTTACAAGTTACTTTGGCTTTCTTTTAAAGCTGTTTCAGACTTTTCTAGATTTAGAATTTGATATTAAAAACCAGGATTCCAATTATTTTTTAGTCAAAAACAGTTATGAATATTAAGCCGATCCTAATACTTGTTTTAAATCTGTAATCATATTATCCCAAAGCATTTTTCCTTCATCCACCTCATCCTCATCATCGGCAAAATCGGTAATCATTATAGAGACATCTTTGGTAATATCGTCCACTTGAATTCTTATCTCAAAAAAATATGGGGTATCTTCTTCTTCCACCCATCTAAATTTTACCCGCTCATCGCTTTTTTTGCTAATTAATTTAGCTTTTTCTTCACTACCTTCCCAAATAAAAGTGAATAATTCGCCACGTGAATTTACATTATCTGCATACCATTCACTTAATCCAGATGGAGTAGAAATATATTGGTATAGTAATGATGGAGACGCTTGAATGGGAAATTCCATTTCGTACTTGATCTTATCTTCCATATTAGATTTTAATTAGTTTTGGGCAATATAGATATTAATTGGAGAGATAAAAAGAAAACAAAATAAATTTTTTTAGAAAATAATGTTTGTGTCAAAACAAAATGTTTATATATTTGCACCCGCATTCTAGAAAGCTGTAAGGCGCTGTAAAGACACGTGAATAGCAGGATGCGACACCTAAGGCGAGGTAGCTCAGTTGGTTAGAGCGTCGGATTCATAACCCGGAGGTCCCGAGTTCAAATCTCGGTCTCGCTACTTGATTATGAGGCAGTTACGTTTATTCGTTTCTGCCTTTTTTAATGCAGGTACAACATAGGTACAACAATTTGCTCTTTTCCATTCTGCCCTTTCATTTGGTAACAGATGATTTACTTTACTCGTAATCAAAATGAAACCTTATTTAGATCATAAAACTTGATGTGTTTTATGAGGTCGATGAAAAAATTCCTTTGGTTAGCAGATGCAATTTACTAGTGAATAAGCCTTCGAGAGCTTACGGTTAGTTTATGACATACATAACCGTATAATTAGATGGATGCTCAACAAGTATAAAAGCTTTAAGCAAAGCCAAAGCAATAAAATGATACAGAGAGATTGTTAGAGGGATCCAAATCTGTTCTACCATTGGGAATTGGGTTACAAATTGATTTAAATAAATAGACCAAACCGTCTTTGTAATAAGAGCCGTGTGAATTGAGAGGTTCACTGCCTGTTCCGAATTTCTTCGGGATACTATTCTGTGAGAGGTAAAGGGAGGGAGATTCCCCTATGCCTACTCGACTATGTGCTTGTTATAGATTAGTGGAAACTGCTTTTTGTTCAACAATAGCGCTATTAACGCAGTAATAAAGGGAGACCTCAAAAAAACTAGAATATCTTTAATCCTATTATTCCTGTAACAATGAGCATTGCTGATAATAATCTTAAAATACTGGCTGAGTCACCAAAAAAGAATATCCCAACTAATAGTGTTCCAACAGCACCTATTCCTGTCCATACTGCATAAGCCGTACCTATAGGTATTGTTTTTTGGGCAGAAAACAATAATCCACCACTAATCGCCATAGATGTTGCAGCAACGAATATCCATCCAAGTTTATTACTTCCTGTTTGTTGAGCCATTTTTAAACCTAAGGGCCACCCTATTTCAAAAATCCCGGCAGCAACTAAAATAATCCAATTCATGTTCTTATTCCTTTAAAATTTTATTGGCAAAGGTCGGAAATGAAATTGAGGATAAATTTTACAAATGATAAATAATAGCTATTTACTTTATTTGTGCTCTAATTCTACTTAAACTGACTTGGGTTATACCTAAATAAGAAGCAATATATCTTAACTGCACTCGTTGAACTAAATCGGGATTATGTTTAATTAGTTCTTTATATTTTTGCGTAGCTGTTTTGAATTGTTGTGCTATAAGTTTTTCTTCGATTTTTATAAGTTCTTTTTCTGCCAACTTTCTTCCAAAATTTGAAATTCTTATATCTTTTTCAAAAAGTCTTTTCAGTTCTTCTGCTTTTAGTTCATACAGTTCACAATCTTCCAACAATTCTATGTCTTCATATCCTTTCAAATTTTCAATATAACTTTTCATAGAAATAACGGTGTCGTTTTCTTTTCCAAACCAAAAAGTTACTTCGCTGTCGGCTGTTTTAGCATAAGCCCGAACAATCCCTTGTTTAATAAAGTAAATGTTCTTTTCAATTCTGTTCGCTCGTAACAAGATATGGCCCTTCGGAAAACTGACTTTGTTAATGTGCTTTTGTAGCATTTGTTTAGACGTTTCGGGAAGCGAATATATGTTGTCGAGAATTTTGTCTATTGTTGTCATTGGTACGTTGTCGTTTCGGTTTAGTGCACATACCGTGTTTGTATATGGCTCGTAGCGTATAAATTATCGATAACTTTTCGGTTTAACACAAGCCGAATTTTTTAATATTTCAATCTGGGTGAAAATTCCTCGTCTTTAGGCGAAGACTTTAGCGTTTTTTAAGGGGATGATTATTCCATTCTAAGTCCTCTCACCGTGGCCAGAGGAATTTTGCTCTTTATTATCTACCTGCCGCAATTAGGTTGGAATATACGTCATCTTTAGCCGGAATATAACCCAACGGTTTGAGACGATGATAGTTTAGCTTTCTTATCATCTCTTTTTAATAAGCCAAATTAAAAATTTTGGAGGAATTGCCAATTTGTATTATCTCCGATTAAGCAATTAAATCATTGTGAAGTTCAAAACACTTTAATAGATGAATAAACACCTATAAAACTCACTAGAAAGGCGTTGTTTAATTTTACCGATGGCTATTTTGAACCCCATTATCCCAATAATTTTAAAGGTGGCGCGGTTCCGAAATATTGATATTTAGAAAACCAAAATTGTTCACCTTCGCCGGAATCTACAACGAATACGAATCAGATTACTGGAGCGTAAGCTTGGTAACTACCGAAGCTAATGACTTTTTTGAAAAAGTACACAACAAGAAAAAAAGAATGCCACTGGTTTTAGACCCATCTTTTGAAGGGGAGTGGCTCCGGGAAGATTTAACGGACAAAGGTATTCTAGACCTGGTTAAGCACGGTTTTATAAAAGAGGATTTCAAAGCACATACGGTGGCCAACATTTACAAGCGTGAAATAAACTCTAATACTCCGGAAATTTCAAATCCGGTGGAAGATGATAGAGCAGGGGAGTTTGTTTTAATATCTTAATCCTTAAGAAAATAAATTCCCAAAACTATCATCTTTTATCCTAATATCTGAAGAACCCCTTTTTATCTTTAATCTTTAATTTAACCGTTTGTAATAAAATAACACTAGAACAACTTGAGCTGATCCCCGAAGAAAATTTATATTTCAAATTTTGTTCGTCGAATTGGAAGCTCGGTTGAAGAAATATAAAGATCCAAAAAATAATGGTATCAGCAATAACCTATCAGCATTTGTTTAGAAAAATAAGAATCTTGAAGGGGCCAAGCACGAACCTAATGGCCAGAAAGTTTTCAAGGACCAGAAAGTTGAGATTCGGATAAGTTGGTCATTTATGATATTACCGATTACGGATCCTGCGCACATACCCCACTAAAAGAGCCTGAAGGATTTATTATTTCCAAACTCTTCTTCCAAAAATCTTTTATTCCCAAAATAAGTGAGTTATCGCATGCTTATCTGTAATTTATGTAAAACACATGATTATAGCTTGTATTGCGTTTTTTAACGTAAATGATTTGAAGCCTTATTGTTTATTTGGTTAAAACAGTAACTACCTTTGTTAAAAATTTAAAAAAAGTTATATTTGGAGTTGTCTTTAACATTCTCCGAATCTATGTTAGGTGCCCTATCCCGAGATGAACAAATGGAAGAATATAAACTTCTGTTTCAAGTAATACCGTATCCTATTTTGATTTATGAAAAACAAAATCAAAAAATTTTAGCTATAAATAAAGAAGCTAAGAAATTATATGGGTATAGCGTTGATGAATTCCTGGAATTAAGTCTGGAAGACATAAGTTCGTGCAAATTAGAAAATAAAATACCGCAGCTTGAGAAGATTCTCAAGCTGAGAAAAGATGAAAAAGAAATTGCTGTACGCGTTAAGGATCAACCGATAATTTTTCAGTCAAAAAATGCCATTATGCTTACTATTTCTGATTTAGGAGATTGTGTAGTCAAAGTGGATTATAAGAATGAGAAGGAAAATTGTACCTCGAATTGTAGTTTAAACGGAGAAAACGAAAAAATTACGGAAAAAAAAGTTCGCTCTAAGATCTTCGATGCGGATATATCAGGTTTAATTGCCGTAATTGATAAAAAAGGTTTTTATAAGTATGTAAGTGGGAACGCAGAAGAGGTATTAGGTATAGAAGTAAATGAGTTTATTGGAAATAATGCACTTAATTTTATTCATTTAGAAGATCTACCTAAGGTTAAAGAGTCATTAAATTTAATAAATAATACAAAACATGTTTTTATTCCACCTTACCGTTTTAGGGATGTAAATAAAAAATGGCGTTGGCTAGAAACTCAACTTGTTAACGATCTTTCAGATCCTACTATACAAGGAATCATTGCTATATCTAATGATATTACACATAAAGTAGAAGAAAGGTTAAATAAAGAGATAATTAAATCTCTGGTTAATTCTGCAAGTCAAACTGGAACCTTGCTAGAAAGTCTTAATGAAGTGTTAAGAAGGGTGTTGCGATTTTCAACGATAAATATTGCTGAAATCTGGTTAGTGTCGGAGGATAAAAGTGACATGGATTTATTTTGCTCCCTAAGTAACGAGGTTAAATTAAAAGGAGATTTTTATATGACTAAAGCAGTAAATCGTTTTAAACCAGGAGTGGGACTACCCGGAAACATTTGGATGGAGCAGAGTCCTATTATTTGGGATGATTTACAGCAAAACCAAAAATTTATTAGAAGATCCAATGCTTTAAAAGCTAATATTAAGACAGGAATAGGAATACCGATCTTCTACAATGAGGAAGTTCTAGGATGTTTACTTTGTCTATCAAAATACAGAAAAGAGGAGCTAAAGGGTCAAACTGAGTTTCTAGTAGATATTGGAAAGCATATTGGGCCAGTTATAAAACAAAAAGTAGTAGAAGAAAATTACAATAATTTTTTCAACCTTTCTCCTTACCCTCATTGCATTGTTGATTATAAGGGGGTAATTAAAAAATGTAATCAGTCATTTACAGAACTTCTTCAATATCCTATTCTCGAAATATTAGGTAGTAATATTTTTAATTTTTTACATCCGGATGAAGATAAAAATATAATAACAAGAATCAAATTTGCTCTTAAAAATAAGGTATTTCAGTCACTTCGGACAAGATTTATCTCAAAGAGCAAAGAAATTAAATGGTTGGAATGGAATGGTAAAGTTATTCCTGAGACAAAAAATATAATCTTAGTAGCTAAAGATATAACCATACAAATAAAGTCGGAGGAAAAATTAAATTTGGCTTATACAAAACTAAAAGCAGCACAGAAAATTGCAAAAATCGGATATTGGAGTAGGGATTTAGATTCTGATCTTTCCGTTTGGAGTGAAGAAACCTATAAAATTTACGGAAAAGAAAAAAATAACTTCATACCCACCAAGGAAAATATAATTAAAGCATTTCATCCAGACGATAGGCACTATTTGGAAAATCCATATGATAAATATGTTATTCCGGGGCAAAATCCAGAATTTGAACATCGAATTATAACGGATAGTAAGCAAATGAGGTGGGTAAAGCAAAAAATAAAGGTAATTGCTGACGAAGACAATACCCCAAATAGAATAGAGGGAATTATTCAGGACATAACCGAAAAAAAGAATCAAGAACTAAAATTAAAATTAAGCAATGAAAGATTTGTATTGGCTCAAAAAGCAAGCAACGAATTAATCTGGGAGATGGATTTTCGGAATAAAACAATTTCGAGAGGGGAAGGCTATTTAAATTATATAGATTATAATACAAAAGAAAAATTGTCCATAAATAATTCCTGGACAAATAAAATTTACAGTGAAGATTTTGAGCGTGTCTGTACTTCATTTGAAGAAATACTGAAGTGTGAAGAAAGGAATTTTTGGAATGGAGAATATAGAATACTAAATAGAGATAATTCCATTGTTTACCTTGTTGACAGGTGTTATATTTTAAGAGATAAGGATAGGAACCCTATTAAAGTAGTTGGTTCAGTCCTTGATATAAGCAATTCAAAAAGGCAAACACAAAGTATAAGAAAACAAAATGAACAATTGCAGGAGATTGCGTGGTTGCAATCACACACCATACGCTCCCCACTCTCGAGAATTTTAGGATTAGTTTATTTATATAAAGATGCCAATGGCGGGGAGAAAACCTTAGAAGAAATTCTGGACTATATTGGCGAATCAGCGGAAGAGTTGGATACCGTTGTAAAAAAGATAGTAGAAATGACGAATAAATTTAAACATGAAGCAGATCTTATTGATCGATGACGATCCGATAACGAACTATATTAATCAATGTACCATAAAGAAAAAGTTTCCTAATACCGAAATCCTAATTTTTGAAAAAAGTAATGAAGCCCTAAATTACCTGGAACGCTATACCGAAAATACATATCTAATATTTCTTGATCTTAACATTCCTATTATGGATGGGTGGGAATTGTTAGACAAAATTTTAGAGAAAAGAAATAAACTTAAAGTGAAAATTAATATCCTATCGTCATCGGTTGATTCCGCGGATATTAATAGAGCAAAGGAATATAAAATCGTATCTTCTTATTTAATAAAACCAATGAAATTCAAAGATTTAGATAAGATTGTTTTTTAAAATAGTTATCTATAAAAAATAGAGTTAGCTTTTGGTTCAAGGTAAACATTTCCTGTTTTTTACTCATTGTAATTATTTTTAAGCAAAGCTATATACAGGGTAGGGGATCTAGCAATATCTACTTGGTGGAGTGGATACTCACAAGTTAGGAAAGACCGAACGCGTTCCTTTTAGAAATAAGAATGGTTTACGAACCGCCCAAGTACAGCCTGTCCCGATTTCTTTTCGGGAAGACATGTGCGCTGGGTGGTGTGAGGGATGTACTCCGTCATTTGATGGCGGAGCCATCCACTCAATGTGTGCTGTGTAAGCTATAATAAAGATGGAGGTAGGTCCTCCGATGAGGGTTTTTAGGAAAACTCATCAAACCACTTTTATGATGCATCCAAGGCAACAAAGATGTGTGAAGCGATAGAAGAAAAGGCTATTTTAAATAGTCAGGTAAGGCTAGAAGAGATGAGCGAAAGCGAACCTTGCGATGAAGTGACGAAAAGACCAGTCGTTGTCAAAACCTGATTCATATCGAGGAGTCAGGGATAAGTGTAGAGGCAACCTAATTACTGTCTATACGGCAACCGTCATAAAGCAGGCATGACTTCTATCTAGGCTTTATTGTGGAACCACAGGAAGCTTATGTGCTATGCTAAAAGGAAAACACAAGCAGGAAATACCTGTAAGTTGATTACTGACGAGCACATAGGTGGCGGATGAAGTTGTAGTAGTGATGAAACTCCTGTAATGGGAGCGGAGCGAAGGGCTTCAATTATACAGTTTAGATTTAAGAACAACTTAAAATGTAAGGATGATTTTTAAAGAACAAACAAAGTCGATACCGATTACCAAGGAAATGGTGTGGGCGTCCTATAAGAAGGTGAAAAGGAACCGAGGAAGTGCCGGAATAGACCAACAGAGCCTATCAGATTTCGATAGGATACGTTCTGAGGAACTGTACAAGGTGTGGAACAGACTGGCATCTGGAAGTTACTTCGCGCCTGCGATAAAGCGGGTTAATATTCCCAAGGCAGGAGGTAAAACCCGACCTTTGGGTATTCCCACTGTAAGTGATAGGATTGCCCAACAAGTGATCAAGGAATACTTAGAACCCAGGCTTGAATCCATATTTTCAGATAATTCTTATGGATACCGTCCAAACAGGAATGCACATCTGGCTATTGAGAAAGTACGTTACAATGTACGATACCTGAGCTGGGTGATAGATTTGGATATTCAAGAATTCTTTGAAAACGTCAACCATAGCCTTCTACTGAAAGCTTTGGAACGACACGTTTCAGAGAAATGGGTGTTATTGTACATTAAAAGATGGCTGGAAGCTCCAGTGATACTTGAAGATGGAACAGTTAAGACACCCAATGGAAAAGGGACTCCTCAAGGAGGGGTAATCAGTCCATTGCTTGCCAATTTATATTTG
The DNA here is from genome assembly GCF_900129445.1 of Salegentibacter echinorum. GTDB lineage: Bacteria > Bacteroidota > Bacteroidia > Flavobacteriales > Flavobacteriaceae > Salegentibacter > Salegentibacter echinorum. The sequence continues at coordinate 23,211 of NZ_FQVT01000011.1, read as the reverse complement.
CATTATTGTGTGGACAAGTGGCTGGAGAAATACCATCCATCGCAAAGAATGGTGCGTTATGCTGATGACCTGATTATCCATTGCCGGAGTAATAAGAAGGCCGTTGAAATACTTACAGCATTAAAAAGCCGTCTGGAAGAATGCGATTTAAAAGCGCATCCCGAAAAGACGAAAATAGTGTACTGTAAGAAAGATGGCAGAAACCTTAAGGGTTACCCTGTGCAATTTGATTTTCTAGGTTTCAGCTTTCAGCCTATACGGTTCAAGCTGAAAAGAGGCGGTAGTTTTCTTCAATTTGACTGTAAAATGAGCCGAAAATCAAAGGTTCGCATTACAAGAGAACTGCGAGAACTTGCATTCCATAACAAAACCCAACGCGGCATACAGGATTTAGCTAAAGGCTGGATTCAATATTATGGAAAGATAAGCCGCCGGAGCTTACAGCCAGTGTTTTATTATTTACACAACCGGATGATCAGATGGATACTCAACAAGTATAAAAGCTTCAAAGGAAGTAAAGTTAAAGCAGCAAAATGGCTTCGACAAATTACGAGAGGGTATCCGAATCTGTTCTATCACTGGGAATTGGGATATAAGTTGGTCTAAATAAATAGACCAAATCGACTGTATAATAAGAGCCGTATGAATTGAGAGGTTCACGTACGGTTCTGTGAGAGGTTTAGGGGTGAGATTCCCCTTTACCTACTCGACTAGGCGGCGTTGATTTCTTCTATTTTTTTGTGAACCAATTTGAAACTATCAAAGTTGAAATTTGAAATAAATTCTGGATTATTTACCACTAAATCTGCAAATCTTGATTTTGAATGAATCCATTCTAAATCTCCGATATTTTCACACCAAATTTTTTTGTCTAAATCATCTTCTGGTTCATTTATAGGAGATATAGGTTTTCTATTGCTATTAAAATTTAACTCATTACTGAAGTAAAGACATTTTCCGTTATGCGGTTTCTTTAAATCTTTGTCTGGATAATAGAATTCGATCGACACATTCGTATAACCCTCTCTGTGTTCCGGAATAGGCAGGCAAAAAGCATAAACATTATTCCCATATTCCAAGGTTGTATTACCATTTTTTTCAATTTTAGAAACCGTTTTAGGAACATCTCTATCAAATATTCCAATTATTTTTCTTGTCCTTGGAAGCTTGGATAGCTGTTCTAACATTGCTAATAACTTAGAATCGGACTCTGCATTAAAATATTCTACCTCAAAATCAAACGATCCTAATATTTCTGCAGATTTCTGAATATGCTGTATATCTGTTTTTCCTTCTGTAATTATTAAGGTTTTATTATTATTGTTAATTGAGCTTTCTAGATTTTGATAAAGGTTTTTAAACCTTTTATTTTCATTAATCATCATTTCATAAACTTCCTCATACATTTTATTTTCTGATGGATCTTTGGTAATTCCGAAATTATCTAAATCGATTATTTTTGATCTATTTTCGAGTTTTTCGGCAAGCCCCATACTTAAAAAGGGAGAATGAGAACTTAGAATAAATTGAATATTTGGAAATAATCTTAATAACTCTGGAAGTACTTCCTTTTGTAGACTTATATGTAAATGCTTATCAATTTCATCGATAAGAACGATTCCGTGAATATGACTAAGGATTGTATTGCTTCTATTGTTATCGGCTTGTCTTAAAATTTCACCAAAAATACATAGCAAAGAGCTTTCACCTGATGACAAATTAAAGATGTTTGGATATACTTGTTTTCCTTGATTTTCAACTATTTGAATTCTTGTATTACCATAACCCCTTGGTCCAACGCCAAATCGGCAGTTTTGCAAGCCTTTGGATTTTAAAGTTTGAGAAATGATATTGTTCAGGTTATTAAATATTAGTAAGTCTGGCAGTTGCTGATTCATCCTCATATCTAAGACTATATCCATAATCCAATTAGCCAATTCTGGTAAACCTGTTATAACCTCTAAGGGATTGTTTAGATATCCAGCAAATCCTGAACTTTTTTTGAATTCCAGCTTTACTTCATAGGGTTGATTTAAATAACCAGGATTTTCATACCTATACGAGGGAAAAAAGGTTAAAACATTATTATTGAAAATTTTTAAAGCAGAATCTTTATTAAGTTCTTTTGAAACTTTTTTTACGTTGTGGGCATTTACGAGTGCACCATTTATTTCATTGTATGGTATTTTATCATCGAGCTGGACGTGTCTGTCATAGTCTGCAGAGCTCATTTGATTTCTTACATCGATATAGTCAATTTTTCCTTCTGGTGTGATAAACCTAAAATAGACAAGGGAAAAATTATTAAAGTTTAGATTATAAATATTTGATGAGACCCTATAATATTTATTTTGATTTTCTTCAAATTCATTTTGAAAATGAGGTTTTGCCATTTCATAAAAGGCATCTGTAATATGAGATAGTATTGTTGTTTTACCACTTCCATTTACAGCCATTAGTACATTTATGTCATTTTCATATAAGTTTAAATCAAGGTTTTCAAATGGAGCTCTATTAACAAATATTATTTTCTCTAAATATATCTTCATTAAAATTATAGTTTATGTGATCAATGACGCCTAACGGAATGGGTATATGAGCCGTACCCGTAGAAACAAATATGAATTAAAATACTAATCTTCAACAGGGTATGGCTTATATGCCGTGTGTGTGCCCAGCATGGGCATCTTTATCATATCGAAGATATGATATTAATCTAGAGGGTGCAAGTCCCTTATGGGCAGGTGTAACGCCTTGAACCATTAGTAAGCTGCAAGCTTGTCTGACGTGAGACAGGAAGTGAAGGAAGCAGGACTACAAACCTTGGTACTGACGAACAGGAACTGGATAAGAGGCTGTAAGGTTGGATGAGCAAGCACATCATTGTGATGTCCTAAACACTTTAAAGTGAATACCGAAACAGTAGATCTGGCAGGAATCGAGGGAAAGAAGATGTTCTTACCTGGGGAGGTCTCCACAGTCACGAGTTGGCATAGTGGAGAAGTCAGCCGACGTCATAGTACCCACTGGAAACGAGGTGCAGAAAAACTGCATAGGTCTCACGGATGGGGAAGGACTGAACGCAATCCTTCTGAAAATTATGATGGGAGCAGTGATTTTCATTAATTGGGTGACCGATTCCCAAGAAAATCTGTAGCCTGTTGAAAAAGTACAGAATAGTTTCGATTGGTGTAAAGAGCGATTGAAAAGATGGATTGTGAACCGCTCAGTACGAGACCCGTACGCTGAGTGGTGTGAGGGGTGCACTCCGTCATTTAATGACGGAACCGCCCACTCGATTAGCGGTTCGGGCTTTTTTTCTTCGGTCAGCAACATTTCTCGTCTTGTTGAATTGGTGGACATTTCTCGCTCCCATAACTGCAATAAACACAGCAGTCTCCTTGTTGTGGTTTCAATACAGTTTTGCAGTTTTCGCACTCGTAAAAGTATTGGCAAGCATCTGTCGGCATTGTTTCTTCTTTTTTGTGTCCGCAGTTGGGGCAAGTGATTGTTGATTGCAATTTTATTTCCATTTTATTTTTCCTTTTTGTCTCTTACTGAATATCCTGTTCCGTTAATTGCTATTTCGATTTCGGCTATGTTAGTTTTTGAGTTGTCAAATTCAACGATTGCGTTTCCATTCTCGTATGAAGCAGTTGATTTGATTATTCCTGAAAGTTTGTTCACTTCGTGGTTTACGTGTTCTTCGCATCCTGCACAAGTCATTCCGCTGATAGTAAACTCAACGGTCTGTAAATTTGATTTGTCAACTACTATTACTTGTTTTTCTGTCTTAGGGTAGAAAATATGTGCATAGTAAGGAAAGGCAAGCATTACAATTGCGAATGCTGTAACAATTCCTAAAAACTTTTTACTCTGAATGAATTTTGGCTTTTCATCAGTTTCACAATCACAGTCTATTTCCTTTTTCGGTTTTAGTTTTTGATACCAAGCAAAACCAAGAACCAAAATTGTCAAACCAATTAAATACGGTCGGAAAGGTTCAAGCCACGAAAAAGAGGCAGCAAGTCCGCTTGTTCCTGCAATTAGTGCCAAAACTGGTGTAATACAGCATAGAGAAGCAGCGAATGCCGTTAAAATTCCTGCTCCGATTAGTTTATTGTCCTTTTTCATATTGTCTCCAAAATTTTGTTTTCGTCAAGTATTATGAAAAACGGTTCAAGCAAGTTTTTGTATTCGTTTGTCAGCGAATAGAAAATGGTCTGTGCTTGCCTTTCTGTTTCAATGAGTTTTCGGTCTTTGAGTTTTCGCAGGTGTTGAGAAACTGCCGAAATGGTCATTCCAAGAACATCACTCAGGTCGCAAACGCAAAGTTGTTTCTCTTCATAAAGCAGGAACAGGATTTTCAGTCTGACGTTGTTACCCGCCAATTCAAGTCCGTTCGATAAGTAGTCAAACGAGCCGTTGAGTTCTGCAACTCGGTCTTTACAACGGTTGATTTGTTTAATGTCCGCTTGTTGTCTTATGCAAGAATTGTTTTCCATAAACACAAAGATAGTCAACTTGTTTATTTAAGCAAATGCTAAAATACAATATTTTAAAAATAACCCGATTTGTTTCTCGGGTCGTTTTATTGCCTGACCGCTAACGGTCTCGTGTATGAGTAGTAGCGGATTTCTACTTACAAACCTTTTGGTTTTGCACTGACCTTTATTTTATGTTTTTGCTTTCGTTTTATCACTTAAACCGCTATTACTTATACACATTGTGTGTGCCCAGCATGGGCATCTTTATCATATCGAAGATATGATATTAATCTAGAGGGTGCAAGTCCCTTGTGGGCAGGGGTAACGCCTTGAACCATTAGTAAGCTGCAAGCTTGTCTGTCGTGAGACAGGAAGTGAAGGAAGCAGGACTACAAACCTCGGTACTGACGAACAGGAACCAGATATGAGGCTGTGAGGTTGGATAAGCAAGCACATCATTGTGACGTCCGAAACACTTAAAAGTGAACACCAAAACAGTAGATCTGGCAGGAATCGAGGGAAAGAAGATGTTCTTACCTGGGGAGGTCTCTAAAGTTACGTGTAACTATATGGAGAAATCAGCCGACGTCGTAGTAGCCAGCCACCTGATAGGTTGGTGAAGGACTGAACGATAATGGTCCTTAATAAACGAGGGAGCAATCTTACGCTTGCGGATAGTGTTCCAGTAAGATAGTAGCCCTTGATTAAGCGGGACAGCGAATCGATTGTAATGATTTATGATTAAACAATTAACAAGTAAAAAGAACCTAAACGCTGCCTATCGGCAGGTGTACTGCAATAAAGGAGCAGCAGGAGTAGATGAAATTCAAGTAATAGAACTAAAATCCATTCTGCAAACTCACGGCAAGCAATACACCGATCAGATAGAAAGGGAGTCCTATCAGGTATCTCCAATACTGGGTGTTGAAATACCAAAAAGCAATGGGAAGAAACGATTACTCGGTATTCCCACAGTTGTGGACAGGGTGTTTCAACAAGCACTGCAACAAGTTTTGCAACCTGTATTTGAGCCAAGCTTTCAGAAGCATAGTTATGGGTTCAGACCAAAGCGCAACGCTCATCAGGCCGTGAGACAGAGCCTTGAAAATATTAACTCCGGTTATCAGTACATAGTGGATATCGACTTAAAGAGTTTCTTTGATGAAGTGGAACACTATGTTCTTTTGGAGTTGATTTATAAAAAGGTGAAGTGCAAGCCAACGATGAAGCTGTTGCGTTCATTTCTTAGAGCGCCAATACTGATTGACGGTAAACTACATAAACGCAGAAAAGGGGTACCACAAGGCTCTCCTTTAAGTCCACTGCTTTCCAATATTCTGCTCAACGAGCTGGATAAAGAACTGGAAAAACGTGGACATCGTTATGTAAGATATGCCGATGATTTCAGTATCTACGTCAGAAGTAAGAAAGCTGCAAAACGAGTAGGCAACAGTATCTACAAATTCTTGCGGGACAAGCTCCAGCTTCCCATAAACAGGGAGAAGAGTGGCATACGTAAACCTTTAGATTTTCAAGTATTGGGGTTTGGTTTTGTGCCAACCTACAAGAAAGGGGAAAAAGGCAAATATCAACTGGTGGCAGGATTGTCGAAATGGAAGGAGTTTAAAGCAAAGCTTAAATACCTGACCAAAAAGACGGTACCCGCGAGTTTTGAAGAACGTATCCAACGCATCAACCTGCTACTTCGAGGCTGGGTAAATTACTTCAGACCAGCATCCATTCAAGGAAAGCTTAAAAAGCTTGAAGAATGGCTAAGAAACCGTTTACGGTATTGCATTTGGCATCATTGGAAGAAACCCGAACGAAAGCGGAAAAATCTGATTCGCTTGGGGATTGACTTTGACCACGCCTATGCTTGGAGCCGTACCAGAATGGGCGGTTGGGCAGTAGCTCAAAGTCCTATTTTGCGTACCACCATTACCGTAGAACGCTTAAAAATGAAAGGTTATGTTAGTTTAATTGAATACTATAATCGATAAGTTTCATTATTGAACCGCCGTATACGAGACCCGTACGTACGGTGGTGTGAGAGGCGCAGTGGCGGCCATTAGGTCGTCACCCGTCTACTCGATTATGTGCAGTTTTTATTCCGCAATTAGTTTGAAGTTCATAGTGTTTTTAATTTTTTTGTCAACTAAGATTCCAATGTCAATATTATTATTTGGTTCTGTTTGGTCAATACTTACATTATTATGCTGAATGTCTTTAATATTTGCTAAAAATACATTCGGAAAATGATTTTCTGATTTCACTAATATTTTGGAATTTCTATCAATTTTATTCCCTTTAGTATTAAAACACAATATTTCTTTATTGAAAATGTTAATTACTTCAATTTCATTTTTATTAGACTCAAATTTTTTGGATAAATAGTTATCGTTTATTAATTCGAATAATGATGTAGCAAATATTTTCATAAAATCGATATACTCAAATAGAATTGATTTATTAATCAATTGAACATTGTTTACTCCGTGAGCAATATCATTTCTAAGGTCACAAATATGTTCAAGAATTGGAAATACAATATTGTTTTTTTTGGATGCAAAATCAGAAACATTAATAGTTAAAAAACTTTTTAACGGTTCATATTGTCTAATTAAGCTGGATGTGTTTTTAATTCCTATTTCAGAAAAATAGGTATCAATAACTGAAATTCTAAAGTTTGCACTATGGTTTTTAAAGGCGTCAATATTAATTACTGAAGAATTTTCATTTATATTTTTATGTAAAATTTCGATTAATTTTTCAGGCTTAACATTTTTATTTTTCCGATAATCTAATTGCTTAATAATTTCTAAAGTTTTATTCAAATTATTTTTTTGAATCTCTTCTGGAAGTAAATTATAACTTGTGATAAATGAACAAATCACATTTAAGTATTTTACAAAAAGTTGTTCGACGAAATGTTCATATGCACCATAAATTGATATAATATGAGAGTTAAAATCGAATTGCTTAATTTTAGATATCGTAAGCGATTTTAAAACAGAATCAGTTTTTAATTTTTCAATTTTAGATTGATTTTTATAACTCGCATTCTGAAAATCTATATATAATTTAAGCAAATCCATTTCCTTTTGGAATTCACTTAAAATATTACGCATTAATAAAACTATTTAGATATTTATTTAGTACTTCAATTCTTTCTAAGACTTTGGTTTTATTTGTATCACGTCCTTTAAAGGAATCATATTGTGATTTATGAAAATCTGCTAGTCCATCAATAATTTGACTTTTTTTAGCTAAAATTTCAGATTTTTTGTCCAAATTATTTGCTAATACTTGCATCATTGGGTCATACAATATTTTAGTAGGTCTTTCGTAATGAAACCATTTATTCTCTCTACTTCTATGAAGCCAAAAAGCCTTTTCATCGAATAATTCATATGCAAACTCTATCGTATCATTGAATAATTTTTTTAAATTATTTAAGACACTTTCATCAAATTGTTCATTACCCTTTTTTAAGAATTCATCTAAAAAATATTCCATTGTGTTCCCTTGCCATTGGTCAATTTGACGATAAGCAAAAAATCTAAGAACTAGTTCTGCATCCGACATATCTTTAAAGTACTTGTCTTCAATTACTTCTTGTCTAGCTTGTCCTGTTGTTAATTCTGTTTCGTCAGGTTCTGGAATATTCCATAATTTACAGAAATAGACGTTTCGAGAAAGACTTATCGTTAAGTCATTTAAACCACCTGGAAATAAAGCATTCCTTATTTCTTGAGCTTTTAATTTTTCTCCACCACTATTAATTCTCTCGAAAACTAATTGTTTTAATCTGTTTGCTTCTGATTCAGATTTTGCAGTCTCTTGCAGTAATATTATTGACGATATGTATCTTCTGTCAATTCCTTTTCTTATTTGCTCAGGTAATTGAGAATATTTTAAACCATTTAATTCTTTCCATTCAACCAAATCTTGTAATGCAAACTTGTCTTCGTAAAACTGAGATATTGCGGTAAGTCTTTGAAGGCCATCCATCACTTCATAAACAGAATATTCTCTTTCATAAAGGAAAATAGGTGGAATTGGAACGTTCATTATAAACGATTCTATGAGCTTTGATTTTCTTGTTCCATCCCATCTATGTCTTCTTTGAAACTCTGGATTTAGAATATAATCTTCACTATTTACCAAATTCACAATAGTATTAAGTGGATAACGAGCTTGTTCAGTTATGATTCTTACTTCACCTTTTTTATACTTTTCATTAATTTGTTCATTGGTTAATTTTGTTTCATTTCCTGCAGGTTCTTGAAATAAATCAACTTTTTCGTTTTCGTATAATTCGTTATTCATATTCTGTTATTTTATTGAATTTTGGTCGTTTCGTTCAAATTGCACATAACTTGTTATATGCTGATAAAAATACTTAATATCCTTTATATTTGACGGGATAATAGGAAGTTTTGTTCCAGTTTATCCTTTTTATTAGATTTTTGGATCTCGGTATTTGGTGGGTTCCACATAACTAATAAATTTTCCAGAGGCGTGTCATTATTTATAATAACCTGATCTCAAATTTTCCAAGTAGGAGAATATGATATTAAGGACTGATAAGTGTTGGTTAGTACAATAAATAATATATTAATCACTTTATAATAGCTTCAGGAAATCTTTGCTCGAATTGCCTAAAAAAATCTGATAAGGATAATTGTTCCTTTTCACAAATGCTATATATAGTGGACAAAGGTATATTATAACCTACTTCATTTTTCATCTTTGTCAAAACAGAAGACGAGATATCAATGATTTCCGAATATTCATTTTGCGATATCTCTCTACCATTTTCGTCTCGAGTTGGTGATAAAAATTTTTCCGTAATGAATCTACAGATTAATTTATTAATTAGTTTTTGTTGCTGAATTACTTGAGACTTGGTGTTCTTCGAGGCCAAAATGGAATTATTTAACCAACAAATAAGTTAATATTCAAAAATTATCTATTCTCGATAGAGAATGATTTAAAAAAATGTGTATATTTGAAATAATAAATTATTTTTGCGAAACTTCTTAAAATAAAATATTAGAAGCATTCGCTTTGAATCTCGCTTTGAAAACTGGTAATTTTTAGCACACGAGAGGATAGGTGAAGTGCTCACGACCCGGGACGTGGGCTCACTTATTGTGTGCAGGGTATACCAGTACCTCAAAGCATAAGTTGAGTCTTCACGTCTCTTTTTGTTTAGCAAAAACAGACCCGTTTCTCTTCTTATATTTCAAAGTAATCTTCTGCAATTAATAAGTCTCGCAGCCCAAATCGTGGGCAAACAGATACTTCTAACCGTAAACCTGTTGCGGGACAGGTCTAAAATCAAAACAATCCCGTGGGCGGCTGTCTTTGTGCCCTATTTTCAATAACAGCTTTGGGCGGGGTCCTTAATGGACCTTGGGTAAGATTATTAAATTTTAGTTCAAAAAATCGGTAAAAGGGTGCCGGTTTATAAAAAATTGCAAATGAAAAGAAAAGTGAATTAGCCTTAGTTAAAGCTATTAAGCCAAAAAGCCTTCCCGCAAGATTGGAGTCTAGTGGGGAAGGCCTAAGCTTAAATAAAACAAAGTTTCATTTAAATACCACACAAAATTATGAAAAATAATTATTCGCGCCTCAAATGGGTGGCTCTAATTATTGTTGTCGGGGCATTCTTTTTCCTGGCAATGACCGCAACTGCGGCAAATACTGCACATCCAATATTTCAACAACAGGAAGTTTATGGGATAGTGCGTGATCAAAAAGGCTTGCCTATTCCGGGAGTCACCATTACGATAGATGCTACTTCAAAAGGAACAGTTACCAATTTAGATGGAGAATATACCATAGTAGCCCCCACAAATGCTACTCTAGTCTTTTCTTATATAGGCTTTAAAACCCACAGGGAAAAAACAAATAACCGAAAAGAAATAAATATTCAGTTGCAGGAAGATATTTCGGCACTGGGTGAAGTGAAAATTAATGCGGGGTATTACAATACTACACGCAGGGAAAGTACAGGAAATATTTCCCGGGTAACTGCGGAAGAGATAGAGTTGCAGCCTGTGGTAAGCCCGCTACAGGCGTTGCAAGGTAGAATGGCGGGGGTAGAGATTGTATCTAATGGAAATTTGCCTGGAAATGCCTCCACCATTCGTATCCGTGGAACCAACAGCCTTCGGGAAGAAGGAAATTTTCCTTTGTATATTATTGACGGGGTGCCTTTGAACTCTACACCCATTGACAGTTATAGCAATTTGGATACCGGAAGAATAGATCCATTAAATACTCTCAATCTATCTAATATTGAAAGTATAGAGGTTTTAAAAGATGCGGATGCCACCGCTATTTACGGTTCCCGAGGTGCTAATGGTATTATTTTAATAACCACAAAAAAAGGTCGGATAGGGAAAACAGAATTATCAGCACGTTATTATACCGGAGCTTCCAGTGTTCCTAACCGGCTAGATTTATTGGATACCGAAGAATATTTGCAAATCAGGCAACGTGCCTTTGAAAATGACGGCGAAGAACCTATGGAGAGTAATGCTTATGATTTACTGGTTTGGGATCAAAACCAAAATACTGATTGGCAGGATCAATTTTTTGGAGGTACCTCTGCAGTTACCGATATCAACCTAAATGCCACTGGTGGAAACAAAAATACAAGCTTTCGATTAAGTGGCTCCTATCATTCCCAGGGATCTGTTTATTTAGGAGATTACGATTATCAAAAGGTAACGGCCGGAGCGAACATAAACCATTCGTCTGAAAATAAAAGGCTGAACCTTAATTTTTCGATCAACTATGGGGCAGACCATAATGAGTTAGTGGGGTATATGAACCTTTCTGAACCGGCATTTAGACTTGCTCCCAATGCACCTTCTTTATTTACTGAAACTGGGCTACTTAACTGGGAAGATTGGAGTGCAGTAGGTCTGGACAATCCATTGACCGGTTTCCATAACCATAGTGAAACACGCATTAACAATTTTAATTCCAATTTGGTGGTTTCCTATGAATTAGCAGAAGGATTTCGCATAAAATCTAATTTTGGTTATACCAATTTAAATGGGGATGAACTGGTGAAACGTCCGAAAAGATCATACAACCCCGCTAGTTCGCAAAGCCTCACAAATCGCTCTAATCATCGTATAAACCGAAGGAATTCCTGGATAATTGAGCCACAAATCATCTATAATAATAAAATAGGAAAAGGAAATTTAGATGCTCTTTTAGGTGGGACTTTTCAACAAAGTGAAAATAATGAACTGGGATTACAGGGGGAAGGCTATGTTTCGGAAGCCTTAATTGGAAATTTAAGTGCAGCCGAGAATATTCTTTCCCCATTAAATCAAAATTTTGATTATCGTTACAATGCCATATTTGCCCGTCTGGGTTTTAACTGGGATAAAAAGTACTATATCAACCTAACAGGGAGAAGGGATGGTTCTTCTCGGTTTGGTCCAGGAAAACGATGGGCTAATTTTGGGGCTGTTGGTGGGGCTTGGATATTTTCTGAGCAGACTTTTATTGAAAACTTTTTGCCTTTTATATCCTTTGGGAAGTTAAGAGGTAGTTATGGTACTACGGGTAACGATCAAATTGGGGACTACGGCTATTTTGATGCTTATGAATCTACCATAGGACCGGGCGGGTTATACCCCAACCAACTTTCCAATCCAAATTACTCCTGGGAGGTAAATAAAAAACTTGAAGCAGCATTAGAACTTGGTCTTTTTAAGGGAAAGATTAACCTGGGCTTAAGTTGGTATAGTAATAGATCCTCAAGCCAACTCGTAGGTTTTTCACTTCCAGCCATAACTGGCTTTTCTTCGGTGCAAGCCAATTTACCTGCTACGGTAGAAAATACCGGTCTGGAAATAGAATTTTCCAGTTTTAATATCCGTTCGGGTGAGTTTCGTTGGCAAACCTCTTTTAATCTCACCTTTCCCAGGAATAAGTTAATAAGTTATCCAGATATTGAGGAATCTTCTTATGCCAACACTTATAGAGTGGGACAGCCTCTCAACATATCTCTTTTATATGAGTATGATGGATTAAACCCTGAAACAAATTATTATAAAGTGAGAGATATCAATGAAGATGGTACTTTAGACTTTAAAGACAGGGTTCTAATATGGGATCGAAACTCTGAGTTTTTTGGAGGGATTGATAATTCTATAAGTTATAAAAACTTCTCATTACAATTCCTATGGCAATTTGTGAAGCAAGAGGGAATGCTAGCTCTTTTTGATGCTGGCCCACTGGAAAATCAAAGAACTGAAGTAGTACAAGCCTTAGGTTCGGAATCAAGGTTTCAGCAAATTTCAAGTTCGATAGCTGCCTCAAGGGCTTATAACAATGTATTGAACTCCGACTTTCCTATTGTTGATGCTTCCTATTTACGGTTAAAAACACTGAATTTGGCTTATGCGATTCCCGATACTCTTACGAGAAGCCTTGGATTATCCTCAGGTAAACTTTTTATCGGGGGGCAGAACTTATTGACTATAACTTCCTATCAAGGAATGGATCCTGAAAAGCCCGGACGGGGAAGTGCTTTTGCAGGTTTACGGTCTATTACAGGAGGAATACAACTTAATTTTTAATTATAAATATTATGAAAAGTAAAATATATACAAAAACCTTACTGGCTATAATGGCCTGTTATGCGCTCTGGTCTTGCGAAGAGTTTTTAGATGTGGAAGCGCCTAATCACAAAATTGTAAGTGAAACGGTTTTCAACAATGATGAAACGGCAATTAGCACCATGACCGGAATTTATAACGAATTGTTCCGGGCTTCTTATGCCGGTGGGGGAAGAGAAACTAGTATTCACGTATTGGCGGGTCTTGCAGCTGATGAGCTGAAAAACCTAAACCCAAACAATTTGAATCTTTTAGAGTTTGAAGAGAACACTATTCAACCGAACAATTCGCGTAACTTATCAATATGGTCAAGTACTTATAATATAATTTATATGACCAATTCGATTCTGGAAGGTATTACCATCTCGGAAAGTTTAACGAAAGAAGTGAAGAGCAATCTGGAGGGGGAAGCAAAATTTATAAGAGCCTTCACCTATTTTTATCTGGTTAATTTGTATGGGGAAGTTCCTTTAATATTAACAACGGATTATAACGAAAACAGTCTTGCTTCAGCAAATTCCACCGATGAAATTTATGATCAAATAACTCAAGATCTTACAAAAGCTATTGATTTACTTAAAGTGACTTACCGGGAGGACGACCGCACCCACATAAATAAATCGGCGGCTGAAGCATTACTAGCCCGTGTCCATCTTTTCCTCGGGAATTGGGTAGAAGCAGAACGCTTGAGCAGTAACGTTATAGCCCAGACCGATACCTATGAGCTTAAAGATGATTTGAATCAAGTTTTCCTTGCCAATAGTAAAGAAGCAATTTGGCAAATTTCACCAATAGGTGGAAGTGGTGGTATTCTCACCTATACCAATGAAGGAACCACCTTTATTTTTCATCCGGTTTTGGCAAGCCTTACAAAGGTGGCTTTAACCACAGAAATTGTGGAGACCTTTGAAGAGCAGGATAAGCGTCTATTGAATTGGGTGGGTTACCACGAAGATACGGACAACTATTATCCATTCAAATATAAAGATAGGAGCAGTATGGGGAATATAACCGAATATTCCATGGTATTGCGGCTTGCTGAACAATACTTAATTCGTGCCGAGGCGAGGCTTATGCAAAATAACTTAGAAGGGGCCATTAGTGATCTAGACAAAATACGAGCCCGGGCGGGTCTTGAACTCATTTCAAATACTGATCCTAATATCAGAAAAGATGAATTATCAATGCTTATTTGGGAAGAAAAGAGAAAGGAGTTTTTTACCGAATGGGGACATCGTTGGTTGAATTTAAAACGTACAGAACGCGCTTTATCTGTACTTAGCGAAAAAACTTCTGGTTGGGATAGTATGGATGTGTTATTTCCCATTCCTGCCGAAGAACTTATGAAGAACCCTAACCTTAATCAAAATCCCGGTTATTAAAATTTAAAAATTCTATAATGAAAATTCGAAATCAGATTATATTTTTGTTATTGTTCCTACTCTGCAGTATGCAATCCATATTTGGGCAAGGCGGCTCAATAGAATCGGATAAGCTTGATAAAAGTATTCGTTATGGTCAGTTGAAGAATGGTTTGACTTACTATATAAAACCTATTACCAAGCCGCATCCCAAATTACAATTACGCTTATACGTTAAAGCAGGAAGCAACAATCATGATGCTGATCAGCAAGGTCTTGCACATTTTTTAGAACATATGGCATTTAAGGCCAGTGAGCATTTTCCACAAGGGATTCACAATGACTTTGGACGATTGAATGAGATCAACACTTCCCAATTTGATTTCAATGGACATTCCGGAGCAAGGCTTACTGAATATACGTTTAAGGCTCCGATAAACAACAATTTGGCATTCAATACCGGATTACTTTGGTTTGAAGATATAGCTAATGGTCGCTTAAAACTAAATGAAGAGGATATCAATAAGGAACGAGGTGTTTATATGCAGGAATATATTGTAAGAGGCGGGGATGATTTTCAAAAGAACCTAAATAAAAGCCAGTTAAGATCGGAATTATTTCCTGGAGGTGAAAGTTTGGATGGCTTTTTTGATCATATCAAAACATTTCAACGAGAGGTTTTGAAACGCTTTTATAAGGATTGGTATCGGCCTGATCTTATGGCCGTAAGTGTGGTAGGTAATATTGAAAATCCAGATAGTTTAATTGCAGAGATTAAAAAACGGTTTTCTAAAATTAATCCGGTAAATAATCCGAGAAAAATCAAAAACTTTGATTCCCTTTTCTATGAACAACCTCCTAATTTTGCCGTAATAAATCGGAAATCTGATTCAATCACTATATCTGATTCCAGTACTGTTTTTCGATTATATTATAGAGACGCAAAAACGAGCAAGGACTTACATGCGCTTAGTGGTATAAAGAGATTAGTTAAATGGTCCATTTTGCATGAAATTTTAAATAGAAGGTTTAGGGAGAAAACAAATATCTATAATAACCAAAGCGAAATTCGAATTTCCCATACCTATAAAAGTGGGGGAATTCCTCCCGCTTTGGAAGTTCATATAAAGACCAGTAAAGATAAAAATCTGAAAGCATTGATTAAAGCAATTTGTTCTATTAAACAAATTCAGGAGCATGGGGTAAATAAAAATGAGTACCAAGAAGCGTTAAAGCAACAACTTTCAAATTTATCTTCTAATGATGATAAGGTTGAAGCCCCAAGTTATTGGTTAAATGAAATAAAGGACCATTTCATTTATGGCGAGGTACTTCCTGAAAATAAATTAGATGCTCTGGAAAGTTGGTTAACTACATATACCATGGAAGATTTTAATGAATTTATAAACGAATCTAACCTGGAAATGCCAGAGGATATAGGGTTAATAGTACCTTCCGGACTTCCGACTGATATATTTTCAGAAAAACGACTACGTTCAACCATTATAGATGCATTTAATAAAACAACAGACCCTTATGTTTCACCAGAGGTACCCGAAACCCTAATGAATGCTTCAGAGGTAAGTTCATTTCCAGTCAGGGAGTATTCTCAAAGTGATAGAAAGTTGTCTGGAATAACCGAAGTACAATTGAGAAATGGAATTAAACTTATTTTGAAGCCGTTCAAGCCAAGTGGGGCGGGCAAAGATAAGATATTCATACATGGTTTTAGCTCAGTAGGTGCATTGAGTTTTCCTAAAGAGGATTATTTTTCGGCCACAAATGCTCCTGAATTTATTAAAAATAGTGGCGTTGGTGGTTTTAATAAATTTGACCTTCAGCGTTTTCTTTCCGATAAAAGTATTTTTTGGTTGGGCATATATCCCTACATTCATAATTTGGAATCGGGAATTAGAATTGATGCTAATTCAGAGGATTTTGAAATCATGTTACAACTCATCCATTTGTTTTATACGGAGACTAAAGCTACTGAGGAGGGGTTTCAGGATTGGAAATTGAATGAAGAGAGGTTGTATGAGAATCCGAAAAGCGGCGATATAAGTTTTGCTGATCTTAATACAAAAATAAAAAATGAATTAACAGATCGATCAGATGTTCTAAGGGGAACAGCGCGCTTTCTGGGAATGAATAAAACAGAGAGAAAAAGAGGTTTGGAAATTTACCGCAAGTTATTTAATAATACAGAAGACTTTACTTTTTTGATCACTGGGGATTTTAAGATTCTTGAAATTTTACCAGAACTAAATAAGTACCTCGGAAGCCTGTCCGGAAATAAAAAAAGCTCTCCTCAGCCAACTGAAATAATAAGTAAATCTTTACCTGAAGGCCCTTTTTATAAAGAATTTATATATCCAGGAACTTATAACAAGAAGAATAGTAAGTATTTGTCACTCTTTCTTGAGCCAATTAAGAATGAAAATTGGAAAGAGAAACTACGGGTAGAGGTTCTAGGTGCCATATTAAAAATCAAGCTATACGAGTTACGGTTTGTAAAAGGATATGCGATGTATGCACCAACTGCTTTAGGGGAATTCAACTATGCTGCAGGACAAGTTAAGATAGCAGGAAGGTTCGATGTTCCGGCTAAAGAATTGGATCAGCTTAGAAATGAATATCATATAATCATAACTGGTTTAAAATCAGCACCAATTTCGGAGGATTTACTGTCGCAAAGTTTAAATCGTAAAATTCAGGAATTTGAGTCCAATGGATTTAAAAATAGCCAAGTTCTTACCCAGAGAAAACTTTACAACCATATTCGATTTAATAGTCCATGGGTGGATAATAAAGAAATGCAGAACTATCTGAAAAAACTAACCCCTGAGGATATTTTGAAAACTGCTAAAAAATATCTAAAGAAGGAAAATTTATATGAATTTGTATTTAAAAATGAGAAAGAATAATAAAGTTACTTAGGATTAACCTTGAAATTTGAAATAAAGTAAGCCGGGGTAGCCCGGCTTACTTATTACTCACTCCTACAAATCAAGGTCTGTCCCACTACCTTCTTTTCTTATAGTTAAGGCTGGGTCATCGTAAATGGGATACTGATTATTATCACCAGAGAACTGTCCCTCACATGGGATATCACCTTCTCCGCAATCCACTTCATCAATGGTAACAACACCATTATTAGTAAGAACGTAATCATTATCCGGATCCATTTCAGTCGGTGTGTTTGCAAACATTAATCCTATGGCAAATACCATTGCCATCATCGGTAAAATCATTTTTAAATATTTCATAATAGTAAAATTTATACGTTAATAAAATGCCGTTGTAAAGCAGGTATTCGGCCTCACCTGCATCATCGCGCAATAATATTTTTAAAAACTGTTTCGAGAAATTAAAATTATAGACCTTCTTAAAAACTATTCGAATTAAGCTTCACGAACCAGTTGTAATTAACTGTATTTGAATAAGGTAAATGTCAGGATTAATACTTAGCAAAAGGTGAGATAAACTTGTCAATTTAGGATAAATTCATCCAAAATCTATGAGTTTCGTATAATCTTTTTATAATATCTAGGTGACATTTTAGTTTTCTCCTTAAAGTTTTTGGAGAAATGAGGATAAGAGGCAAAGCCCATTTTTATGGAGATTTCGGTTAAACTAAGGTCTGTATTTTCAATTAGGATTTTACAGTGTTTAATACGTTGGTCTGCATGGTATTGAAATGGCGAACAGCCAAAAATTTCTTTAAACCCAGTTTTGATTTTATATTCATTAGTATTAAAAAGTTTTGCTAGTTCATCCAAAGACCTTGATGGTTCATCGAGATGATGTATAATGTAAATATGGATTTCGTGAAAGAGTTTTTGATCCCATTTTGAAAAGGTTTTTATTTCTGCATTTTCAGGTAATTCAGGAAAATAATCTATTGAAGTATCTAATAGAAAGGATATTACTATAAAACTTGACTTTACATTTTCCATTAACCTGGAGACTACTGAATTTAAATTTAACTTTAAAGATTCATCAAATTGGTACTCCAGCATTATATTAAATGACTGCGCTCTATCTTTTTTAAAAGCTTTTATTCTATCCTGCCATTGAGATTGAGTTTTTTTCTCCAATAAAGTTCTGAAGGGTTTTCCTAGAATTTTATAGGAAGGAATTATTTTATTATCAGGATGTTTATAGCTGTAATCTATAACTTCTAGATTATCATTAAGTAAAAAGATAGCTGTTTGAATAACCATGATTTCATTTTGGCGATTAAGCCATAGAAATTGATTTCGATTGTTATTCAATTCTTCTCCCGTTTGGTTAAAATATGCAACCAAACCTTCTAATTCATCCTGATGATGGCTTCGTTTAATCTGATAAGCAAAATTACCTTTTGCCCATTCTGTTAACATACGATAGATGCCACGTAAATTTGCCCTATTAAATTCACGTCTCATAATTTTAAAATTTTAGTTATTATATCATTTGCTATAAGGTTTTAAGAAACTTATTGATTGGTTCTTATTTACAAATAATTTTGTTGGTATCTTATGGCTAAGAGTTTTAAGATAAAATTCAGTAAGACGAATGCTCACCGGTTCTGTTGCATATATGGCCAGTGCTTTGATTAGAAGAGTTCCTTCCTGTGAGAGAAAATAACGAGCTTCGGAATTAGAACTAACTATTCCTGTAATATCACAAAAAACTGGATATTCTACATTTTTTTGAACCTCTAGACGATCACTCACAATCTCTTTTGCAACCTTTAATGTTACTGCAAGGCCAGCTTTATATACAACGAAGAGTATATCATCAGTGATCCAATATGTGCCATACTTACCTTCAAACATGAGGGGCTTATTTTCGTTAAGAATGGTTTTTAAAGAAGGAATATCTGGCTAAGCCAGATAAATTGTTATCAAATATAATCTATTAATTTGACAAAATACTTATATGTTCTAAAGGTAAAGTTGTGAATTGTATGAATTTTTAGTAATTATTGGGGCTTATTGAATAAAAGTATTACACTTTGTGTTAATTTATCTTTTTATGAGGCTACGCCAATATTCTAAACAAAACAAACTTGAAAATAGCCCAGCAACGGTATTATTTGTTTTCCCTCAATACGAATCCTATGTTCGAGAAAGTGATTTCGGTATTTATCGAAAAAATCGAAGGCTTAATTCAGTCGGGAAAAACCGATTTGAATAAGGCTGAAGACGGTATAAGCTTATGCGTTAAAACTTTATCCAAGCTGCAAAAGTTAGTGGAACGGGATGATTTTGAGGATAGTCAGGTGGAAATTAATTTTTTCAAGAATATGAAACCTATCCCCATGAGTTATCTCATCTATTTTACCGAGGTGCGTTCTTGTGAATTGTTGTTACCTAAAGCTGGAAATTCCCATAAAGTACGGTTCTTGGAAAAGGAGATCAAAAAAATCAATAAGTTTTTCTCTGCCAATAACAGTTTTGTGAATTATATGGAACAGAGCCATAATTATCTCGATTTTCAGTTCTTCAGTCGAGGTGGAAGAAGGGATTTTTCATTTACCCCAACCATTAATTATTACCAAAATCCGGAATTCTCCACCAGTCATGATATGTTATGGGCTAAAGTACAGGCGCTTTATCGTTTTATTCATTATATCCGTGAAAAATTAGAACTCATTCAACCTGGAAGCAGTGGAGATTTTAGGGAGCGTCAACCCAAACTACTCTTGTGGACCGGTTCTAAAACCTCCTTGGTAGAAATAATCTACGCCTTATATCTCAAAGGGGATTTTAACCACGGCACCGCAGATCTTAAAACTATAATTTCCGCTTTTGAAGATTTTCTTAATATTAAGCTTCCAAATTATTATAAAACTTATGGGGAGATGAAGCGGCGGACCGATCCAAAGGCTAAATATCTTTATGAGATTGCTACCATCCTGATAGCAAGAATGCGCAAAGATGATGAAAAGTGATTTTTCGTAGTAGAACGTTACTACGAAAAATTAACTTCCAATTAATTTTATAGGAAATTCTATTCCCTCTACCTATATCTTCCCTTCAAACTATACCATATTCGAGCATAATCTATTACATGTTAATTTTTTTCGTACTACGAAAGATCTGGTGAAAGAATGGGCATAATCTTTATCAAATTTGTAGAACGAAAGTCAAACCAGGTCAGGCGCTATCAATTAAAAGGTTAAAGAATTTGATAGTCCCTTTCTTTAAAATCAATGTATTATGCCAGTAAGTATTATTACCACCGACGATCTTCGGGAATTCAAAATGGAATTGCTCGATGACATTAAAAATCTTTTAAGCCAACAACATGCTCCAATAAGTAGCAAGAAATACCTAAAATCGGCAGCAGTTATGGACCTTTTGCAAGTGAGCCCTGGAACCCTCCAAAACTTAAGGGTCAACGGCACCTTGCCTTACACCAAAATAGGGGGCATTATTTATTATGATGCCGCAGAAATTCAAAAAGTTATGGATGATAACCGCGTGCAACACGGACTAAATTTTTAAGCGATGAACTATATAAAAACACTACAAGCAGCCTTTGCAACTTTTTACGAGGATGACCGTTTAAACCCTAGTCATGTCAGTTTATATATGGCGCTGTTCCAGGAATGGAACAATACCCGTTTCGCAAAGGATTTCTATGTGTGGCGCAGGGAAGTGATGAAGAAAGCCAAAATTGGCTCTAATTCTACCTATCATCGCTGTCTTAGAGACCTGCATAAATGGAGCTATCTTACGTATTTTCCTTCGAATAATCCATTTAAAGGAAGTAAGATCAAGATGTTGATTCTTGAAAACACCACGGAATTTGATCCGGTCGTACCCAAAAATGATGCTGAAGAACCAAAAGCTTACAGTCCCGAATTAGAACAGCTTGCGGAACACTACTATCCCAAAGATGAACCGGTAATGAACTGCAACCCTCCAGAAGATGAACAAGTAGTGACAGAGGACCGTTCCGATAATGAACAGGCTTTGAATCACTACCATCCCAAAAATGGACAAGCGCTGGTATCTAATATAAACAATATTAAAACTATAAACATAAATAAACCAAATGGCAGGCAGGCTGTTTTTAATTTTTTTGAAGAACATGGTTTTAATGCTGAGGAAGGAAAAAAGTTCTTTGAATATTATAGTGCCAATAATTGGCGAACCCGAGATGGGGCAGCGATTCAAAATTGGCAGGCGTTGGCCAAAAATTGGATAAATCGCTCTAAATTATACCAAAAAAGGAAAAAAGCGAATAAAAGCGTAACCTCACATCGAAAGAATCATCAAGATTGGGATCATTTAAAAACCACTAAAACGAAAAATTATGGACAACCCCTCTAAAATTATCGAAGGTGGCGTGGAATATTCCCTGGGGGAATTTGATGGAAAACAGGTGAATTACGATTTTTCAAAAATTTTAATTTACCTGGATGCTAAGGGCAAACTGCTTTTTGGAAAAGATTTTAAAATTTATAAAAAGGATAAAGCCCTGCTCTTAAAGTTGTGCTCTTATTTTATAAGGGATAAGCGGAGCTGTGAAAAACACGCGATAGATCTAAGCAAGGGCATTTTGCTTTCCGGTCCCATTGGCTGTGGAAAAACGAGTATTATGAAATTACTGCGCCACCTGGTTCCCAGGCAACGCCCTTATGAAATGATCCCCTGCCGGAATGTAACTTTTAGTTTTAACCATCTTGGTTTTAAAACCATTGAAGATTATGGAGATTCTAGATTCTATTGTTTTGATGATCTGGGCGTGGAACCGGCCGGAAGATTTTATGGCAAAGATCTCAACGTTATGGGCGAAGTTTTGCTTTCCCGTTATGAACTATATCTGGATACCAGACATAAGCTAAAAACTCATGCCACTACTAACCTCAATGCGGAAGAGCTGGAGAACCGCTATGGGAGTCGGGTACGCAGCCGCATGCGGGAATTATTTAATTTAATTGCTTTTGAAGAGCACAGTCAGGATAAACGTAGATAAAAATTCAAAGCCAATCTAATTAACTTTTTCCTAGGTTACCAGAGCATAATTTTCACTTCTTTTTTAAAGGCATGATTTTTAGAATTTCCAAGATATAGCGTTTAAGAATAGCTTGAAGATTTTGAAAGATTTTATGCCATAGTGTTTTCATAACTAGCTTTTTTAAAGTTTGCGTAGATACTGATATATTATTTGTGCCAGGTTTTTAATGCTAGCAGGATTTGATAAATAATGAGATTCATCTGCATTGCTTAAAAACCCCAATTCCAAAAGCAGGGCAACAGCGGTATCGGTGGTTTCCCGTAGCACTTGAAAATTAGCAAATTTTACACCTCGACTCTCAAAACTCAACCTCGTATTGAGCGCTTCCTGCAACTGAAAAGCAAACCAGACCGATTCGTCTGAGAATTTAGATTCTACCCCTGCCACATAAACTTCCACACCTCTCGCATTAGGGTTATCTGAATGATTACAATGCAACGACACAAACAAATCAGCTTTTAGAGATTTCGACAGCTTCGTTCTATCCGATAATGAAATAAGCGTATCGCTGTACCTGGTCAAATAAATATCAAGCGGTTCTTCCAGTTCATTATTAAGCTTCAAGATTTCATTGGCAATATCCAGCACCACATCCTTTTCCAGGATGCCATTGATACCAATTGCGCCAGAATCTTTTCCGCCGTGTCCTACATCTATAATTATTCTTTTTTGAGTGCCCATCTCTTGTCCAAAAACGAA
>NZ_FQVT01000002.1 GCF_900129445.1 Salegentibacter echinorum | reverse complement strand
CACACTCGCGAACAGGTAACAATACACTATAGCTAAGACGGTTACAAATGGCCGCTTTTGATTTGTACCGTAAGTTTACGTCAATATTGCCGTTTTTCAAATTTTTTGTAGTGGGTCTCGCAATGACAATAACAAACCAAAATTCAGCTACTTTCAAAACGACTTCTCAATTCACCCCAACCCGGAACCCGAAACTCGTAACCAGTTGGCAGTCGCAGTTTTCAGAAACAACAAACAACAAAAGATCGCCACGTCCTTCGACCTCGCCATGACTCACAACCGATAACCGCAAAACTATTGATTAGAAACCGGTTCTATCAAGCTGTCTTTTTCCGGTTGCTTTTCTTCTTCAACTAAAGAATCGGCAGGGATGTCTTTTAATTTGTTGTCTGTGTTTAAAGAATCTAAAGCAGCCAGGGAATCTATTTCAATTTGAGCGATAGAATCTTTGATGGCCTCCTCTCGCTCATGTACGGAGTCGAGTTTTACTTTTAACTTTTCAAAACGACTTTTTACCGAATCATATATACGCTCGTAAACACTTACATTATCGGCGTAATAATCACTACTTTTTTTTATTTGCAGGCTATCTACGTTATATTTTTCCAGGATATACTTCTGTGGTTTTGTGCCAGACTCTTCAAAGAGTTTTTTATTGAAATTACGCGCCGACTGCATTAAGGAAATTTCAGCAATAATATCTACCATTTTATCTTCGGGAATTAGATTATCTGGTTTTTCTACCTTGCGTACATTCTGGCAACCCGAAGCTAATCCGGCTGCAAGAAGTACTAAAAAAACCTTTTTCCACATGATATTTAGCTAAAATATTAGACCTGATAAAAAATAAAATTTATCTATCGAACTCCAAAGGCTCGGCAACCGGACTAAAGGCGGAATGCTTAAAATTCTTATAGACCAGGTTTCCGTTTACAAAAGTATGGGTAATTCGTGACTTAAAAGTTGTGCCTTCAAATGGAGACCATCCACACTTATACTGAATGTTATCTGCCTGCACAGACCAGGGTGCATTTAAATCTACCAGCACCATATCTGCCTTGTAACCTTCCCGTATAAATCCGCGATCCTTAATTTGAAACAATATCGCCGGATTATGGCACATTTTTTCCACAATTTTCTCCAAAGATATCTTATCCTGATGATAAAATTGAAGCATGGCCGGGAGGGCGTGTTGTACCAAGGGCCCACCACTTGGCGCTTTCGTATAACTATTTTTCTTTTCTTCCCGGGTATGTGGCGCGTGATCTGTGGCTACCACATCCAGCAAATCTTTATTTAAAGCTTTCATTAAAGCCTCCTGGTCTTTTTTAGTTTTTACCGCCGGGTTCCATTTGATAAAAGTGCCTTTTTTCTCGTAATCTTGATCGTTAAACCATAGATGGTGAATACAAACCTCGGCAGTGATCTTTTTATCTTTAAGCGGTTTTTTGTTGCTAAAAAGACTTAGTTCCTTTTCGGTAGAAACGTGAAAAACGTGCAATCTTGCTCCCGTTTTTTTTGCCAGGGCTACTGCCTTCGAAGAAGATTTAAAACAAGCTTCTTCACTTCTTATTTTAGGATGCATTTCTATGGGAATATCTTCCCCATATTTTGCGATAGCCTCTTCCAGGTTTTGTTGCACCGTGGCTTCATCTTCACAGTGTACGGCAATAAGCAAGGGAGATTTTGAAAAGATTTGCTCCAGGGTTTTTTCATCGTCAACCAGCATATTTCCGGTAGAAGAGCCTAAAAACAATTTTAAGGCAGCGGTAGATTTAGGATCTACTTTTAATATTTCCTCAAGATTATCATTAGTTCCACCAAACATAAAAGAATAATTGGCGTAAGATTTCTCCTTAGCAAGATCGAACTTTTCTTCCAGTTTTTCTATAGTAGTCGTTTGCGGCAGGGTGTTTGGCATTTCTATAAAAGAGGTAATTCCTCCTGCAACAGCAGCTTTAGAACCCATTTCTATAGTCTCTTTATGAGTTAAGCCCGGCTCTCTAAAATGCACCTGATCATCTATTACCCCTGGCAATAAGTACGTTCCTTCAGCATCAAATATTTGAACATCGGGGGATTTTGCACTTATACTTTCGGCAATTTCAACGATAATACCGTCTTCAACAAAAACATCGGCCTCTTTAATACTGCCTTCGTTAACAATCTTAGCGTTCTTGATTAAAATTTTCTTCATTTCAACTTAATCTGGTTAAAAAGACTTTTAATCTTCATTATTATTACCCCAAAAATAGCTTCAGAAATTATGGAGCTGCTCATTTTGGAAGTTCCCCTGGTCCTATCTGTAAAAATCACCGGAACTTCCTTTATTTTATACTTCAGTAAAAAGGCTTTAAACTTCATTTCTATTTGAAAAGCATAGCCCACAAACTGAATATTATTTAGGTCTATGGTTTCTAAAACCTCTTTTTTATAACAAATAAACCCGGCGGTCGCATCGTGAATATGCATACCTGTGATAAATCGCACATATTTAGAGGCTAACCAGGAAAGTAAAACCCGGCTCATTGGCCAGTTTATTACATTTACCCCGGTCACATAACGTGAGCCTATAGCTACCTGGGCACCGCTGCGCTTACAGGTGTTATACAATCTTATTAGGTCATTAGGATTGTGGGAAAAATCGGCATCCATTTCAAAAACATATTCGTAATCCCGTTGCAACGCCCATTTAAAGCCGTGAATATAAGCCGTTCCCAAACCTAATTTCCCTTTCCTTTCTTCTAAAAAAAGACCCTCCGGAAATTCTGCCTGTAAAGTTCTTACACGAGCCGCAGTACCATCGGGAGAATTATCATCAACCACCAAAATATGAAATTTTTTCTTTTGAGCGAACACATTTCGAATAATGCGTTCAATATTCTCAATCTCATTAAAGGTGGGTATAACAATTATCCCCTTTGTCATCCTAAACTTTTTTTCACAAATGTATGCAATGAACTCATTTAAACTATTTCTTTTACCTACAAATTTTACATTTTAGCTTCTTATAAAGATTTTTAACTATAGAAATACCACGGAATGTAAAGGTATTTACCAGCTTGTTAAAAGCTCTTCTAAAATCCTTTACACTTTCCTCTCCAGGATTTTAATTCAATAATCATACATTTGCATAAAATTTTCTTCTGGAAGCTGTAGAAAGACATATTATTTCATTAGACTGGATCACCCTTACTTTGATGGGGGCTTTTTTGTTACTGGCAATTGTGAGAACATACTACCCGCACCGGTTTAATGATTTTAGATCTTTACTTACCTCCAATAAGTTTATGATGTTTAGAGGAAAGAAAAACAAAGCTTTCCACCCCTTTAACATCCTCTTATTCTGCATCCATATTATTTCGATTTCCTTACTGCTGTTTTTATTCTTTAACCTATTTTGGAGTGAACCCGAGATAGAGCCAGGGATTATTTTTATAAGAATTGCCACAGCTTGTGGTAGTTTTATCCTCTTAAAATTTGGTCTTGAAAAAATTGTGGGAAATGTATTTGATTTAGATGAAGTAGTGGATTCTTACCTTTATCAAAAGTTAAGTTATCGCAATTTTACAGCTCTTATACTGCTAATTCCCAGCTTAATATTTATATATACCTATACCCCAACACCTTCAGCACTTTATACTTTATTAGGATTGGTAGTGCTTACCAACGTTTTTAGTTTATTGTTAATTTATAGGAAGAATCAAAACCTAATTTCAGGTAATTGGTTTTATTTTATTTTGTACCTTTGCGCTCTCGAAATTGCACCTTATATTATTTTGTATAAGCTAATTACAATTTAAGATCTAAGGATCAAATAAAAGTATTGATATATGAAAGTGAAAACAATTTTAGTTTCCCAACCAGAACCTAAAGTAGAGAACTCTCCCTACTTTGAGCTTGAGGAAAAACAGAAAGTAAAAATTGATTTCATCCCCTTTATTCACGTAGAAGGTGTATCTTCTAAAGAAGTGCGCCAGCAAAAAGTAGATTTAACCAATTATTCGGCTATCATTCTTACCAGCCGTAATGCTGTAGATCACTTTTTTAGAATCGCTGAAGAACTTCGTTACAAAGTGCCAGACAGCCTTAAGTACTTTTGTTTGAGCGAAGCCGTGGCTTATTACTTACAAAAGTATGTAGTGTACCGTAAGCGCAAAATTTATGTAGGCAAGCGTACTTTTGCAGATCTAACCCCAATTATAAAGAAATATAAGAATGAAAAATTCTTATTGCCTTCTTCTGATATGCTGAAGCCAGACATCCCAAAGAAATTGAACAAGCTTGGGGTAGAGTGGAAAGAGGCCACTTTTTATAAAACTGTAGTTAGCGATTTATCAGATTTAAGGAACGTTACTTATGATATTTTGGTTTTCTTTAGTCCTAGCGGGATTAAATCCCTGTTTGAAAACTTCCCAGATTTTGAACAAAATAATACCCGTATTGCGGTCTTTGGAAACACCACCATTAAAGCTGCAAAGAAACATGGACTAACCGTAAATATAAAAGCGCCAACCCCAGATACTCCATCTATGACCCTGGCACTTCAAAAATATATTGCTGAAGCAAATAAAAAATAACACTAAATAGTAGTACGACATTTAAAACCTGAGATTATTTAAAGTTACCTTCTATTTGTATTTACGAAAAATCCGCTGACTTACATAAGCAGCGGATTTTTTATACGGGAAATAGAAACAAGATTGTCGCAAGAATAAAGAGAAAAGACTAAAATTGAAACAACTGATATTTCTTTCTTTAAATAAATAAGCTTTAGGAATTAAAAAAACCGATGCTTAGGAAACACCGGTTTTTCGACTTCAATTAACTAATTAACAACAAGATTAAGATGAAGTAGGGCCACCAGCCATAATTTCATCGTTCGCATAATTTTCAAATTTCTCAAAATTGGTTTTAAAAGAATCTGCCAATTCTCCTGCTTTTTTATCGTAGTCTTCTTTATTCTCCCAGGTTGATCTTGGGTTCAGCACTTCAGAAGGGACATTGGGACACTCTACGGGCATTTGCAAGCCAAACACGTTATGCGTATTAAATTTCGCATCATCCAATTCCCCATCTAAAGCAGCACTAATCATCGCGCGGGTGTATTTTAATTTCATTCGGCTTCCAGTACCATAAGGTCCGCCGGTCCAACCTGTATTTACAAGCCAAACATTTACCCCTGCTTCTTTCATTTTTGCACTTAGCATTTCGGCGTATTCCGTAGGATGCAGCGGCATAAATGGCGCTCCAAAACAGGCCGAAAAACTTGGTAGCGGTTCATTAATTCCCGCCTCAGTGCCGGCTACTTTGGCGGTATAGCCGCTTATAAAATGATATGCGGCCTGCCCGGGTGTTAGCTTACTTATGGGAGGCAATACTCCAAAAGCATCTGCAGTAAGAAAGAAGATATTTTTAGGATTTTCACCCACAGAAGGTTCCTGGATATTATCAATATGATCAATAGGATAACTCACCCTGGTATTTTGGGTAATACTGGTATCAGAAAAATCTACCTCTTTTTCATCATTCAGAATAACATTTTCTAAAATCGCACCGGGCTTTATGGCGCGGTAAATATCTGGTTCATTTTCTTCGGTTAGGTTTATGACTTTCGCATAACAACCACCTTCAAAATTAAAGATAGTATTTTCTGAAGCCCAGCCATGCTCGTCGTCCCCAATTAATTTTCGTTTAGGATCTGCCGAAAGTGTGGTCTTCCCCGTTCCCGACAGTCCGAAGAAAATTGCGGTATCACCCTCTTCGCCAACATTTGCAGAACAATGCATGGGAAGCGTGTTTTTATATACCGGTAAGATAAAATTTAAAGCCGAAAAAATACCTTTTTTAATTTCCCCCGTGTAACCGGTACCACCAATTAAGGCAATTTTTTTACTAAAATTAAGGATGGCGAAATTCTCCTGTCTTGTCCCGTCTTCTTCTGCATTTGCTTTAAAACCGGGAGCATTTAAAATAAGCCAATCTTCTTTAAAATTTCTTAACTCTTCATCGCCTGGTCGTAAAAACATGTTATAAGCAAACATATTGGACCAGGGGTACTCATTAATCACCCTAATATTTAATTGATAATCTTTCTCAGCACAGGCATAAGCATCACGAGCATAAATTTCTTTATGGGAAAGATAATCCAGCATTTTTTTATGCAGTTTATCAAATTTACCTGGCTCGAACGGTATATTAACCGGTCCCCACCAAACTTTTTCGCGGGTTACCTCATCTTTCACTATAAACCTGTCTTTGGGAGACCTTCCAGTAAATTCCCCGGTATTAATCGCTAAAGCTCCAGATTTTGTTTCCTGGCCAAGGCCATGTTCAATGGTTTCATAATGAAGCTCCTCTGGTGATAGTTGATAGTGAACTGTCGCATTTTTGATCCCGTAATCCTCTAACGAAATCGTTTTCGCAATTTGGGTTTGTAAAGACATAAATTATTGTGTGGTTTGTTTATGGCTACAAAATTATAAATCTTATACAGATAAACTGCTAAACTTTCCTAAATTATTTAGAGTCACAATAAAAAACAACAATAACCTAACCTGTTTTATTTATAATTTTCAATGAAACTCCATAATCCTGCAGGTTCGCCAGAAAGTTGCAGAGGTAGATGCATTCATTTTAATTCTCGGTCTCGAAAATACGGCAAGGAGACTTATTCGCAGTGCATTAAGTACAATCCAATGAATATGCAGGCTTAACATTTTCCGGCTTTTAAGGCAATAAAATAAAAAGTTCAGCAATAAGAAGAATGTTTTAAAACTTGAGTTTTAATCATAAATTTCCGCAGAAAAAACTATCTGTTGTTGTAAAATTATGATTCATGATTAGGTTATATCGACTTCTAAAAGTCTATTTATTTAAACTCCAATCTCATGGGCTGCGATAAAGAAACCCATTTATATGCTTAGCATTGTTTTCAGAACTACTGTTTTTTAGACTGAAACTTTAAGAAATTTACGAGTAACAAAATCCAGGCTATAATTAACAAGGTACCGCCGAGCGGAGTGATAAGTGCGATTACTTTAAAATCTATGGATGTTAAAGCATTGGTCGCCAATAAGTAAATAGAGCCCGAGAAAAATATCACGCCCAGCAACAATAATAAATAAATCGCTTTTTTATAATGTTTTAATGCTATTTGAGAACCGCCAAGAATTAAAAACAGCAAGGCGTGATAGGTTTGATATTTTACCCCGGTTTCAAAAGATTCGCGGGCAGCTTCATCTAGCAGTGGTTTTAAACCATGTGTACCAAAAGCACCAATTATCACAGCTAAAAGTCCGAAAATCGCTCCGGTTATTAAAAACTTCTTATTCATTACGGGTATTTTTTATCAGATAAATATTTTATACATTCGTTATCCACTACACAAAATTAAATCATTTATCTAAAGTTCGCTAAGGTTTGAGATGAAATAAAATAACCGGGATTGACCATTTTTATAATACTGGAATTTATTCTGAAGAAATATTTCTCACCAGGCATTAGCGTTTTAAAAACACAAACAGATGAAAGAAATTTTAATCATTGGTGCAGGAAAATCTACTGCCGTCTTAATTGATTACCTCTTACAAAAAGCTAAAACCGAGCAATTTATTTTAAAAATTGGAGATATTGATCCTGAAAATGCCAAAAAAGCCTGTGATAATAGAAAGCATTGTAAACCTGTTCACTTAGATGTTTTTAATGCAGAAAGTAGAGAAAGCGCTGTACAAAACGCTGATATTGTAATCTCTATGTTACCGGCCAGGTTTCATATTGAAGTAGCTAAAACCTGTGTAAAGTTAAAAAAGAATATGGTCACTGCTTCCTATATTAGCAAAGAAATGAAAGCTCTGGACGAAGAAGTAAAACAAAAAGGACTCGTTTTTATGAATGAGATTGGTGTAGATCCCGGGATAGATCATATGAGTGCTATGCAAGTTATAGACCGCATAAGAGATAAAGGAGGAAAATTATTACTTTTTGAATCTTTTACGGGAGGCCTTGTAGCGCCCCAAAGCGATAACAATCTATGGAATTACAAATTCACCTGGAACCCTAGGAATGTGGTAGTGGCCGGCCAGGGCGGGGTAGCCGAGTTTATTCAGGAAGGAAAATATAAGTTTATTCCTTACCATAGGTTATTCCGCAGAACTGAATTTTTAGAAATTGAGGGATATGGCACGTTTGAAGGTTATGCCAACCGTAATTCCCTGGATTATATGAGTATTTATGGTCTGGAAGATGTGCTTACACTTTACCGTGGCACCATTAGACGGGTAGGTTTTAGTCGTGCCTGGAATATGTTTGTGCAATTAGGACTTACCGATGATAGTTTTATCATGGAAAATTCTGAAAATATGAGCTATCGGGATTTTGTGAACTCCTTTCTCCCCTACTCCCCAACAGATTCGGTAGAACTTAAACTAAGACATAATTTAAAGATTGACCAGGACGATCTTATGTGGCAAAAATTACTGGATCTGGATATTTTTAATAAAGAGAAAAAAATAGGGATTAAAAATGCTACTCCAGCTAAAGCCTTACAAAAAATCCTTACTGAAAAATGGAGCCTACAGCCAGATGATAAAGATATGATCGTGATGTATCATAAGTTTGGTTATGAGCTCAATGGGGAAAGAAAACAAATAGACGCAACTATGGTGCATATTGGTAAAGACCAAAAAGAAACCGCAATGGCTAAAACTGTAGGACTTCCGGTAGCTATCGCTACTTTGAAGATCTTAAAAGGAGAGATTACAACTCCTGGGGTCCAACTGCCCATAAATAAAGAAGTATATGAGCCTATCTTGAAAGAGCTGGAAAAACACGATATTGTTTTTAAAGAAACGGAAACCGAATATTTAGGCTACAACCCTTTAGAGCGATAAAAGAATATTAAAGAAAGGCGTTTCATAAGACAATTGCAATTATTGCTTTTAACCAACCCGGAATGTTAATGAGATTAACCTCATTACAATATCCAGACTAAGTTTAAAATTGCTCTTTATACATTGATATAAGTCGAATTTCGACACTTCCACAATGTTAAATTTCTTACTTTAGCCCTTCTAATTAATCAAACCAACCGAATGAAAATTGTTAATGAATCTGTTGTTATAGACGGGATAGATAAGACTATTTTGAATTTCTTAATGGAGAATGCCAAAAAGTCTATATTAGAAATAGCAAAAAATATTGGAATAACCGGTGCAGCTGTGCATCAACGCCTAAGAAAACTGGAAAAAGCCGGTTTAATTGAAGGCTCTAAATTAATGATAAATCCCAGGGTGATTGGTTATAAAACCATGGCATTTGTGGGTATTTATTTAGATAAAGCTATAAGTAACCCCCAGGCTGTAAAACAACTTAGTGAAATACCAGAAGTGATAGAGTGTCACTACACCACGGGAAATTGGTCTATTTTTTTAAAAATTCTATGTAGGGACAACGAACATTTAATGCATGTGCTTAATAAAGACATTCAGGCTATAAAAGGAGTATCGAGAACCGAGACCTTTGTTTCTTTGGATCAACAGATAAAAAGACAAATCAAAATTTAATTCTTTGGATTTATTCTAAATAAGATTTACTTTTGCCTTAGCATGAAAGTATTACACCAATCCCAATTCTTTACTTCTTATCAATGCGATAAGAAAAGATGCTTTTTTATAGCGTTTCCGCATAAAACCATTCAGCTTAGTTGTTGCCAATTGCTGGCTTTTAGACAACAGGTAAAAGAAATTGATTTAGAGCAGCATTTCAATGGAGAAAACAAACACGGGATAGAAGCACTCATGCTCTGTAACCGCAAACACTTCTTCCTGCTAAATACGTTAGAAAGTATAGATCTTAAAGAGTTTATTAAAGGCACTTTTGCTATGCTAGAGCTTAATTCCATGCTTGTAGAAAGTGTATGATTTTCTTTACAAACAGCCTTCGCTTCTTTTTTAAAGTTATTTGATTAATATTAATCATTATTCCGGTAAAGAAACAAGATCGCTTTACTGCAAGAAAAAAGAGAAAAGACTAAATTGTAACCAACTGATAATAATCTCAATCTTTCATATTTAATATTCTTCAACGAACTCTTTTTCGTGAAGATTTCAAATAGAAAAGGAGGGTCTTAGGCCTTGCTATATAAGAAAATATGTTATTTGGTTATATTGTTATCGAGCACCAACGAATAATAGAAGTTATTCTAAAGACGATATGCTTTAACCTAGAAAACAAATCCTCACATTTTAGAACACTTCTAAATTTCAGACTTATTTAGGTTTTTAGCTACCTATTAGCTATTTTTATAAAAAAGGTACAATGAAAGATTTAGTTAGACAGAAATTAAGTATCCATGTAGATATCATGGATCTATTAAATAAACAAATTGAAAAAGAAGCTGTTTCCTCATCTGCATATTTAGCAATGGCTTCCTGGTGTGATCACAATGCACTTTCTTATAGTGCTGAATTTTTCTACGATCAGGCTGAAGAAGAAAGAGAGCATATGATGAAGCTTTTTAGATATATTAACGACAATGGAGGTAATGCTTTTTCTCCTGAAGTAGGGAGTGTAAATCACGAATTTAATTCTCTTGAAGAAATATTTGAAACTGCTTTAGACCAGGAAATTGAGATCACGAAATCCATTCATAATATTGTAGGTAAATGCCGAAAAGTAAGCGATTTCACTACAGATCATTTTTTACAATGGTTTATTGAAGAGCAAATGGAAGAAGAACAAATGATGCGTAGGGCATTAGAGCTCTTTGACCTTATGGGAACCGATGGCCTCGGGCTCAAATTATTGGATGAGCGTATTCCTCAAATTCGTAAAAAGCACGTGGAATAACTTGCAACCATAAATGACTTAAAAAAGCCTGGATTTCTCCAGGCTTTTTTTCTCTTGATTCTTGATTCTTGTCTCTATTTTTCTCTCTTCTCTTTTTTCAAACTTAATCCCTCCCCATATAAATACTAAGAAAATAAAGCAGCGTTGCCAAAGAACCAATCGCCGCAACTACATAAGTTCGGGCGGCCCATTTTAGGGAGTCCTCCGCAGCTTCGTGTTCCTTTCCGGTTAGCATATTTTCATTCTCCAACCAGGCCAGCGCCCTATTACTTGCGTCATACTCAACCGGCAGGGTTATAAAACTAAATAAAGTTCCCATGCCAAACATGATGATACCAATAAGTAAAATAGTACTTCCCAAAGCTGTGGTGGCCATAAGAATCAATCCGCCAAAAATCACCCATTGTGAAAAACGTGAAGCAATGCTCACCATGGGTACTAATTTACTACGCATAGTCAACCAGCTATAAGCATTGGCGTGTTGTACCGCGTGACCGGTTTCGTGCGTAGCAACCGCAGCTGCAGCAGCATTTCGCTGGTTGTATACCCCTTCACTTAAATTAATAGTTTTCTTAGACGGGTTGTAATGATCTGTCAACATTCCCGGGGTAGAAATCACCTTTACATCCTGGATGCCGTTGTCCCGCAACATCTTTTCAGCAAGTTCTTTTCCGCTCATTCCATTTTGCAAATGCACCTTGGAATAAGTTTTAAATTTGCTTTTAAGCTTATTGCTCACATACATACTCACTATAAAAATGAGTCCGGCAATTATATAATATCCTAACATATTTCTATTCTTTATTTTAAAATGCAAAGATAGCAAAAACCCGGCCATTCTCATTTGAAAGATAAGCTACCTAATAGCAAGCTATCTTTGGAAGTTTCAGGAAAGCACTAACAAGGCAAAATGCCGATTCCCTTTCTTAAAATCGTAGTATAACTTTAAGGCTAATCTTGTATATATTTTCAAGGGTGAACCGGGAAACAAGAAAACGATAATATTTTCCAGATCTTGAGAATGTATAAATATTCACTATTGTCCGGTAAAGAAACAAGATCGCTTCGCTGCAAGAAAAAAGAGAAAAGACTAAACTCTAACTAACTGAAATCCTGCTTTTTTCATAAGTGATATTCTTCAATTAACTCTTTTTCGTAAAGATTTTTAATAGCAAGGTGGATAATTATGAAATCGCTTTTGGGCTTTGCTATAAAAAAGAACATGCTAATTAGTTATATTTTTATCGGACATCAATGATAAATATTCAGAAAAAATCATTCAGGAATCGCAAAAAGGAATCAATAAGATTTAATCAATGATTATTTTTTTTACTTAAAAGGATAAGAATTAAGTGATAAAAGAAAAAATTAGCTGCAAAAGAAAAAGTCAAGACAGGCGCATTACTTATATTTGCACTAATCACTACAAAGAAGGTTATGCAGTACAAAAGAATACTTTTAAAATTATCTGGGGAAGCGCTAATGGGCAAACGTCAATATGGCATAGATCCCGAGCGCCTGGCAGAGTATGCTGCCGAAATTAAAGAGGTTACCGAAAAAGGAATTGAGGTAGCCGTGGTTATTGGTGGCGGAAACATCTTTAGGGGCGTTGCCGGTGCAAGTAAAGGTATGGACCGCGTTCAGGGCGACCATATGGGAATGCTGGCAACGGTTATAAACGGGCTTGCGTTGCAAAGTGCTTTAGAAGATGCCCAGGTGCAAACCCGCCTGCAATCGGCTGTGAAAATTAACGAAGTAGCCGAGCCTTTTATTAGACGAAAAGCTATTCGTCATTTAGAGAAAGGTCGCGTGGTTATATTTGGAGGAGGTACAGGAAACCCCTATTTTACCACAGATTCGGCGGCGGTATTGCGAGCTATTGAAGTTCATGCCGATGTTATTCTAAAAGGCACCCGCGTAGATGGGATTTACAATGCCGATCCCGAAACAAACAAGGAGGCCACCAAGTTCGATTCCATTACTTTTGATGATGTACTTAAAAAAGGCCTTAAAGTAATGGACACCACCGCTTTTACCTTAAGCCAGGAAAATAAATTACCTATTGTTGTATTTGATATGAATACCCCCGGAAATCTTCTAAAGGTCGTAACCGGTGAAAAAATAGGGACAGAAGTTAATTTATAAAGATTTATCACGAGCAATTAATAATTTAAACCATGGAAGACGAAATTGATTTTATTATAGACACTGCTAAAGAAGGTATGGAAAATGCAATTACCCACCTTAAAAAACAATTGCAAAATATTCGCGCCGGGAAGGCAAACCCCAGTATGTTAAACGGGGTTCTGGTAGAGTATTATGGTTCCCAAACTCCTCTGCCACAGGTAGCCAATATCAATACGCCAGATGCCAGGACCTTGTCGGTACAACCTTTTGAAAAGAAATTAATTCCCGAGATTGAAAAAGGAATTATGCAGGCCAATTTGGGCTTTAATCCTATGAACAACGGTGAAAATGTAATTATAAACGTGCCACCGCTTACCGAGGAACGCCGTAAACAACTTTCTAAACAAGCCAAAGCCGAAGGCGAAGATGCCAAAATAGGCGTAAGAAATGATAGAAAAGCGGCCAATAATGAACTAAAAAAGCTAGATGTTTCTGAAGATTTACAAAGAGACGCAGAAAAAGATGTGCAGGAATTGACCGATGCTTATATTAAACGAATCGATGAAATTCTTGATAATAAAGAAAAAGAAATTATGACAATTTAATTATAGTTGATTTCTTTATAGTATTTTAATTGCCGGGAAATTCCCGGCAATTTTTATTTTAACCATTTTATACTTTAAAATTTCTAATAATAGCCTATGCAGCGAAGTTTACTTCTTTTGTCTCTTCTTCTTTCATTTTTTGTTTGCCATTCGCAACAACAAATAAATGGAAAAATCCTTGACGAAAAATCTGGTGAACCGCTGGCTTATGCTAAAATTAAATTTGGTGGACAGCAAAGTTTATCGCGCATAGATGGTAGTTTTTCCATTGAGCTGAAAGAAAAACAGGACAGTCTAAATATATCTTACGTAGGCTATATCCCTAGAAAAATTCAAATAACTAAAGGACTAAGTTATTTAGAAGTAAAACTTAGACCCGCTATTGAAAATTTAGACCCGGTGGTCATCTCTTCCCGTAAAAGAAAAGCGAAAGAAATCATTGCCGAAGCTATAAAACGGAAACCGCAAAACGATCCCAAACAAAAATTGAAGCATTTCAGTTTTAAAAATTATACTAAATTTATTGTAGAAAATGGAGCTGAGATCTTAAGTCTGGAAAGTGACAGTACTAATTTAGGTATAAAAACCGTAATTAATTCTGGCGCCACCTATTTTTCAGAAAAGCATTCCCAATTTTATTTTTCAGAAAAAAAAGGCTTAAAAGAGAAAGTGGAAGGCCTGCATACCGCCGGATTTAAAAAACCGGTTTACAAAACGGTGTCTTTAACCGTAAATCCTTTTTCGTTATACGCAGAAGATTACGAAATCTTTGAGACCGATTATGCGGGACCTTTAGATAAAACGGCCTTTAAAAATTACAGCTTTAAAATTTTAGATACCACCGCCGGTAACCATCCCGCTTATGTGATCTATTTTAAGCCAAAGAGGGAAAAAGTTGTAGCAGGCTTAGAGGGGGTTCTTTATTTAGACACCACAAGTTATGCAATACAACGGGCCAAAGCACAGTTATTGGGCGCTGTAAAACTAGAGATAGATCAGGAGTACAAATATTTTGCTTCGGAAGACTTATGGTTTCCCAAAAAACAAACGACTACCATTCGTCCCGGAAACCGGGAAAAAGCAATTTCGGTATTTGGGGGAGTTATTTCAACAGGTACCGTACAAAAAAAGAAATCTCTTTTAAATATGGTGATTTCACCAGGGAAAATTAATCCTAAAATCTATCTAACTTCTACAAGCACTAATTTTGAAATAAATCTTCACAATAAAAATGAGATTCAAACTTCAGCAAAAATTTTTGTTAGTCCGGCCGCGTTAAATAGAGATGAAAAATTTTGGAACAACAACCGAACGGAACCATTAAGTATAAAAAATAAACTCACCCGGGAGCGCGCTAAAAGAGTTATTTCTGAAAAAGATATAGAAGAAAAAATAGCCTTTAAAAATTCAATATCCACCGGTTACTATCCGGTAGGCTTTTGGGATTTTAAGCTGGGAAAATTTTTTAAATTCAACAATTATGAAGGCATAAGATTAGGGTTCGGCGGTAAAACGAATGAGAAGGTTTCTAAAAAGTTTAGTTTAAACGGCTATTTGGTGTATGGAACTAAAGATGAGGTTTTTAAATATAATATAGGTACAGCCATTCATCTAGATCAAAAAACCGAAACCGATCTAAAATTAAATTACACCCGTGATATTGTAGAAACGGGCAGTTATGAATACCTCACCGGTGAAAACGAGTTTTCCATCATTGAACCACGCTTTGTAAATATCAACTTTTTTTACAATAGGCGGGCTTTAAGTGCAGGTATTACGCACCGGTTTGCAACAAACCTAAAAACCGAGCTACGGCTTTCCCACGACCGGATTTCTCAAATAAAAGACTACCAATTTCTATTGAATGACCGGGAGTATTCCAATTATACTTTAGCAGAAGCAACGCTTTCTTTTAATTGGCGACCCTTTGCGAAATATATGGAGACACCGGGTTCCATTGAGATGATAGAAAAAGGGTATCCAAAATTTACAGGCCAAATTAGCAAAGGAATTTCCGGGATTTTTGATGGCGATTTCAATTATACCAAGTTTGGATTAATGGTAGAACATGAAATTAAAAGAATTAATCAATCCCGCACCGAATTTATCCTGGAAGGGAATTATGCCATTGGGGAAGTTCCTTTAACGCATCTATATCACGCCTTGCCTAACAGCCCCAGGCGCAAAGGGATTTTAAGACGTTACTCGGTAGCCGGAAGGCGTAGTTTTGAAACCATGTTTTACAATGAATTTTTTAGTGACAAACAATTAATGTTACATATTAAACATCAGTTTAGAGCTTTTAACCTACATCCTCTTGTTCAACCCGAACTCGTTCTAATCACCAGGCACGCCATTGGGGATATTGCAAACCCCCAGCGACACAGCATTCCCTTTAAAAGCCTAAAAAAAGGCTATCATGAAGCAGGTGTAGAATTACAAAAAATCCTTCTGGGCTTTGGCCTTGGGGCTGCCTATAGATATGGTCCTTACAGCTTACCCGATTTTGATGATAATTTTGCGTTTAAATTCACTTTTCATCTTGACCTATAAGCTAATGCTACCCGGGCAATTCTAAAGCTCATCACAGTAGAATTTAAAATGACGCATTTAAACTCCTTCATTTTGTGTAACGATGCAATCTTGTTTCTTT
This sequence comes from Salegentibacter echinorum, assembly GCF_900129445.1. Taxonomy (GTDB): domain Bacteria; phylum Bacteroidota; class Bacteroidia; order Flavobacteriales; family Flavobacteriaceae; genus Salegentibacter; species Salegentibacter echinorum. Next base: position 542,793 of record NZ_FQVT01000002.1, on the reverse strand, counting down.
AACCGGATAATAGTGGTATGAAATAACCCTCCTTTTTTTACCTTTGCACTCGCTTATCTCAATTAATTCATTCCCATGGCAAAGCTTTTTAGTTTCGGATTTTGGAACTCTGTAGCGCGTTTAATTTTGCGCAACAGGATCCTCATTATTTTACTCATTGTTGCAGCTACGCTTTTTTTGGCAACGCAATGGAAAAATATGCGTTTCTCTTTCACCGAAGCAAACCTTTTGCCAGATGATCACCAGGCAAATGTTGATTATAATCAATTTTTAGACAAGTTTGGCGATGAGGGGAATGTGATTTTACTTGGTGTTAATGATTCCACCTTATTTAAACCTAAGAATTTTTTAGCCTGGAAACAACTCACCCAAAAACTGGAAGCTTACCCAGAGGTAGATTACACTATTTCTATTAGCAACCTTCAGCAATTAAAGAAATTTGAAAACCCCAGTCGGTTTGAAATGGTACCGTTTATTCCTGAAGAAAATCCAACGGAAACCCAGCTTCAGGAATATCAGGAACAACTTTATAATGAGATGCCCTTTTATGAGAATTTGGTATATAGCTCGCATTCCAACACCTTGCAATCTGCAATCTACCTAAATAAAGAGATCGTAAATTCTAAAGAACGAAAAGTTTTTGTCCTCGAGGAGTTACAACCTTTGCTCGATAATTTTGAAAAAGAATCGGGTATCGATTTAAAAGTTTCGGGAATGCCCTATATACGCACCTTAAATTCCCAGAATATCATTGATGAAATAGGCATTTTTATCCTGGCTGCGCTAGGAGTGACCTCGCTAATTTTCTTTTTCTTTTTTAGATCGGTTAGAGCGACTATTATTTCCATGGTTACAGTGTGCATTGGGGTGATGTGGGCATTTGGGGTCATAGGTTTACTGCATTATGAGATCACTGTTCTCACGGCGCTCATCCCTCCCTTAATTATTGTTATTGGTATTCCCAACTGCATTTTCCTTATCAATAAATACCAGCAAGAAATCAAAAAACATGGAAACCAGGCAAAATCCCTGCAACGGGTAATTACCAAAGTAGGGAATGCGACATTAATGACCAATATCACAACTGCTTCTGGTTTTGCCACCTTTATCCTCACCGATAGTACTTTATTAAAGGAATTTGGTATTGTGGCATCAATAAATATCGTGGCCATTTTTGTGTTAAGCCTGTTGATAATCCCCATTATCTACAGCTACATGAAATTGCCGAAGCAAAAGCATTTAAAACATTTAAACAAGAGATGGATTGGCGCTTTTGTAGGCTGGATGGAAAAAATGGTAAAACACCGCCGCATTAGTATTTATATTACTGCCCTGGTTTTATTGGTCGCGAGTATTATTGGGATTTATACGATTAAAATATCTGGGAGCCTGCTAGAAGATATGCCGCAGGAAGCTCAGTTCTTTAAGGATATAAAGTTTTTTGAACAGGAGTTTGATGGGGTGATGCCTTTAGAAATCCTGGTAGATACCAAACGGAAAAATGGCGTTTTAAATTCGGCTACTTTGAAACGTATGGAGAAATTGGAAGAGCATATCGCCGAATTTCCAGAATTTTCCCAACCGGTATCGCTCACCCGTCTGGTAAAATACTCAAAACAGGCCTTTTATAATGGAGAGCCTAAATATTATCAACTACCTAGTTCCCAGGAGCAAAACTTTATTATGCCCTACACCAAAGGTTTCTCTTCACAAGAAAATTTATTAACCGCCTATGTGGACAGCACGGGAAGATATGCCCGCATCACCACCTTTATGAAAGACATTGGCACCGATAAAATGGAAGAGCTGGAAGAAGATGTTTGGAAGGAAGTCCATAAGATTTTCCCAGAAGAGCGCTATGAAATTTCTATGACGGGAAAAGCCCTGTTATTTCAAAAAGGTACCAATTACCTGGTAAAGAACTTAGTTTTATCACTTTCACTGGCCATTTTATTAATCGCCATTTTTATGGCCTGGATGTTTAGGTCTTTCAGGATGATTGTGGTTTCCTTAGTACCTAACCTGCTTCCCTTATTAGTAACAGCTGGAATGATGGGCTTTTTGGGCGTTCCCATAAAACCTTCTACCATCCTGGTTTTTAGTATCGCTTTTGGTATTTCTGTAGATGATACTATTCACTTCCTGGCCAAATACCGGCAGGAGTTAAAAGCGAATAATTGGAAAATAAAACGCTCGGTTTATGGTGCGCTTAGAGAAACGGGGGTAAGTATGTTTTACACCTCTATTGTGCTCTTCTTTGGTTTTTCGGTATTTATGATAAGTAGTTTTGGCGGTACTGTTGCCCTGGGCGGCCTTGTTTCAGCTACCTTACTATTTGCAATGCTGGCCAACCTCCTGCTGCTGCCCTCGCTTCTACTTTCGTTAGAAAAGAACATTGCAGATAAGGAGATTTTAAAAGAACCTGCTATGCGTATTATTGATACCGAAGAGGACGAAGCCGAAATTGAAAAGGAGGAAACTAGAAATGCTAAAAAGAAGTAGTGTATTTTTTTTCTTTTATAAAGCCTGGAAAACCTCTCTATCTCAAAAACCTTAAGATTTATAAAGGATTTTATGAATTTAAAATAGCATAAAATTGTATAGGCGGTATTACGCCTTGCGAATATCAAGGAAAATTAAATAAACCGCCTTACTTTGCAGGCTGAGTGGGAAAAATTATCTTTGCTTTTTCTAAAATCTTACATAAATGATACAAGCAAAAGTTGCTGAAGCCTTAAACAGCAATCAATTTCTACAGGAATTTGAGGTGAACGGCTGGGTTCGTTCTTACCGGAGTAACCGTTTTATAGCCTTAAACGACGGCTCCACTATTAACAACCTACAATGTGTAATAGATTTTGAAAATTTTAATCAGGAGCTTTTAAAACGAATAACCGTTGGCGCTGCAGTTAACGTAAAAGGAGTGCTGGTAGAAAGCCAGGGCCAGCAACAGCGGGTGGAGATTGAAGTAAAAGAGCTTAAAGTACTTGGCGATGCAAATCCCGAGGAAGTAAAACTCACTATTCTTTCCCCAAAGCGTCACAGCCTGGAAAAATTAAGGGAGCAAGCGCATTTACGTGTTCGTACCAATACTTTTGGTGCCATTATGAGGCTGCGTTCCAAACTTTCTTTTGCGGTACACAGCTACTTTCAGCAAAACAATTTTCACTATGTAAACACACCCATTATCACGGGTAGTGATGCCGAAGGAGCCGGTGAAATGTTTAGGGTTAGCGCATTAGATATGAATAAACCGCCTAAGAATGAAGAAGGTGAAATAGATTACAAACAGGATTTCTTCGGAAAGGAAACCAATCTCACAGTTTCGGGACAGTTGGAGGCCGAGGCCTATGCCATGGGACTTGGACAGGTTTACACTTTTGGCCCCACTTTTAGAGCTGAAAATTCCAACACCTCACGTCATTTAGCCGAGTTTTGGATGATCGAGCCAGAGGTTGCTTTTTGTGACCTGGCCGGCAATATGGACCTTGCTGAAGACTTTATTAAATATGTACTTAAATATACTTTAGAACATTGTAAAGATGATTTAGAGTTTTTAGACAAAAGGTTTAATACTGAAGAAGCTGCCAAACCAAAAGCGCAGCGCACCGGGATGAGCTTATTGGAAAAAATTCATTTTGTGATAGACAACAATTTTAAAAGGGTAAGCTATACGGAAGCTATTGAAATCTTAAAAAATTGTAAGCCTAACAAAAAGAAGAAATTTAATTATATCATTGAAGAATGGGGCGCCGATTTACAAAGTGAACACGAACGCTTCCTCGTTGAGAAGCACTTTAAATGTCCCGTGATATTATTTGATTATCCAGCCGATATTAAAGCATTTTATATGCGACTTAATGAAGACGGCAAAACCGTAAGGGCTATGGATATTCTTTTCCCGGGTATTGGTGAAATAGTTGGTGGCTCACAACGGGAAGAACGTTTAGATGTATTACAAAACAAAATGAAAGAACTCAACATAGATGAAAAAGAGTTATGGTGGTATTTAGACACCAGGAAGTTTGGGACCTGTGTGCATAGTGGTTTCGGATTAGGCTTTGAAAGGTTGGTGCAATTCGTTACCGGTATGAGTAATATTAGAGACGTGATACCTTTTCCAAGATTCCCCGGTCACGCCGAATTTTAGAAAATCACAAACCTCACAGATTTAAACACAGTATCTGTGAGGTTTTTTTTGAAAATATAGCCATAGCGTCTGGAAATACTTTACAAAGATCTATTATAATTGGATACCGACAGCTTTATATAATGATTGGGATGATTATTAGTAGTACGATTTCTTCGGCCTATCGAAAATTTATCGTAAAATTTGAAGTGAAAATTCCGTAAAATTTTAGGCTGTTTGAGCCAAACGTATTTTTAAAATTTATACTAAAGGTCATTGGCGAGTTCCTAAAATTTAGGGATTGAACGATAAATTTAGATAAAGTTTCGTAAGCCTAGACTTTTTTGTTTCTTTTTTGGGCAATGCAAAAAAGAATAAATTGTCTTAGAAAAATTAAAGATAAATTCTGTTTTAAAATAACTAGGACAAAACTAAAATATAGTCATTGAAAATTAAAGAAACCCATATTGTTCCCGCTATTACTAAACAAATAAGACTGCAGGAATATGGGGTTTCAATTTTTGCTTCGCTCCCTACCAAAAGTTCGCTTAAAAAGGCTTTAAAAAAAGAAATTATCCTTTTAGACGGGAAACCCGCAAAAACATCAGATTGGATAATTGAAGGTCAGGAAATCACACTTCTGGAAGCTGAAAATACCGTAAAAAAGATATTTTCCTTGCCGCTGGAGGTGATTTTTGAAGATGAAGTTTTAGCTGTTGTACATAAACCGGCCGGCATTCCCACTAGTGGCAATTATTTTAAAACCATACACAACGCACTCCCCTTTAATTTAAAGAAGTCACAGATGGCAGATGCCTTGCCCGCTCCCCTACCGGTGCATCGCTTAGACAACCCGACTTCTGGCTTACTACTCATCGCCAAAAGTAAATTGGCACAGGTTACTTTAAATAGATTATTTCAGGAGCGGAAAATTCAGAAAACCTATCACGCCCTGGTGGTTGGAAAAGTTGAAACCGACTTTCATATAAATACACCAATTGCTGAGAAAGAAGCAGAAACTGCTATTAAAGTGATTGCACATTATTTAATAAAAGGCTCCCATTTTAGCCTAATTAAAGCGTTCCCAAAAACGGGACGCACCCATCAAATAAGAATCCATCTTTCAGAATACGGTCACGCCATAGTAGGTGATAAATTATACGGAAAAACTTCAGAAATAATAAAAAACCGCGGACTTTTCTTAACAGCGACGGGGCTGGAGTTTCAGTATCCCATCACAAAAGAGCGATTAAAGCTAGAGCAAAAACTTCCGAAGAAGTATAGAACAATAAGCAATTTAGAAGAAAATACTTAACAAAATTTTACCACAACCATTTACTATGCCAAAGGCTGCATAGTTTTGTTTTTCCTATTTTTGTAAGCGTAAACCTTTAGCTTTTAAACCTAAATTTGGAAGGAAATAATTTCGATATTCAGAAAAGAGACCGGGAAAGAAAAGTGCAAGCCTCTAATTTTTAAGTAAGCACAATTTGATTAAAAAGTCGTATATTTCTAATGACGAAATAAAAATATTAAACCACTCGTTTAAATAAAAAAGGTTTTAAGAATAAAAACAACTTGCAGGAAAATCTGCAGTAGATTATAAAATAAATTGATTTCGAGACATCCCGGTAAGCATTGGGACCAAATATGCAAATCTCGAAGATTGAAGTAAGAAAAGAGTCGTATGCTTAAACAGCAATTAAATTTAAAATTATCACAGAAGCTTTCTCCGCAGCAAATTCAGCTGATGAAGCTAATACAATTGCCTACGCAAGCTTTTGAGCAGCGAATAAAGCAGGAATTGGAGGAAAACCCCGCTTTGGAAGATGGTAAGGTAGAAACCCGCGATGAATATGAGGAGTATGAAGAAGACTATGATAATCGCGAGCGGGAAGAGGAAGGTAACGAAAGCATTGAAGCAGAAATTGATGTGGATGAATATTTAAGCGATGATGAAATTCCCAATTATCGCCTGCAAGCCAATAATTATAGTCCCGATGACGATGAGAAAAATGTTCCTTATGCTGCCGGAACTTCTTTTACCCAATATTTAAAAACCCAATTAAGCACATTAAGGTTTGATGAAACCGAAGAGCAAATAGCGGCTTTTTTAGTAGGAAGTGTAGATGAAAGCGGGTATTTGCGACGCGAATTGCAGGATGTGGTAGATGACCTCGCATTTACGCAAAACATTTATACCGATGAAGCTGCGGTAGAACGGGTCTTACAGAGAGTACAGGAACTGGATCCTGCGGGGGTTGGAGCAAGATCGCTTCAGGAATGTCTTCTACTTCAGTTAGACCGTAAAGAACGCACAAAACAGGTAGAAATGGCGCAGGACATCCTGGAACGTTCGTTCGATCAGTTCAGCAAAAAGCATTACACGAAAATTATTAGCAGGCATGATATTTCGGAGGAAGAACTAAGAGAAGCCATAGATGTAATCGCTCATTTAAATCCAAAACCCGGTGGTTCCTATTCTGGAAATACGCGAATGGTAGAACACGTCATCCCAGATTTCACGATTAAAATTGTTGATGGTGATTTGGAGTTAAGTCTTAACGGTAGAAATGCACCGCAAATGCACGTTTCGCGTGATTATAGCGATATGCTAAAAGGCTATAAAGAATCTAAAGAGAAGACCAGGGAACAAAAGGATGCGGTGATGTTTATAAAACAAAAGCTGGATGCCGCCAAATGGTTTATTGAAGCTATTAAACAGCGTCAACAAACACTTATGCTCACGATGAGTTCTATTATGAACTATCAAAAAGAATATTTCCTTACAGGCGACGAGCGTAATTTAAGACCTATGATTTTAAAGGATATCGCCGATGAGATAGAAATGGATGTCTCTACAGTTTCGCGGGTGGCCAATAGTAAATATGTTGACACTCCTTACGGTACCAAGCTTATTAAGGAATTCTTTTCTGAATCTATGAAGAATGACCAGGGCGAAGATGTTTCGACACGGGAGATTAAAAAAATCCTGGAAATGTCTATTGAAGAAGAAGACAAGCGCAAGCCCCTTACCGATGAAAAACTGGCCAAAGTCCTAAAAGATAAAGGCTATCCCATCGCCAGGCGCACGGTAGCCAAATATCGCGAGCAGCTAGATATTTCGGTAGCGCGTTTAAGAAAGGAAATTTAATGAGATTTCTTTTACAAAGCGCCTCCTTTATTTTTCATCCCCTATGGGTTCCCATTGCTGGGAGTTGCTTCTATTTTATATTTACCCCACGTTACTTTCCCGAGGGCATCATAAAGGCAAAGCTCTTGGCCATTGCCATACTTAGTATTTTTATTCCTGTTGTATTCTATTTTTTACTGAAAAACCTGGGAAAAGCGGAATCGGTTTTTCTTAAAAATGTGGGAGAGCGAAAATGGCCACTTTTTTTCTTCGGAATTTTAATGATTATGCTCCTTAACCAAATCATTAACGTCTATGACTATGCGGCGCTTTATTACTTCTATGTAGGCATTCTTATTTCCACATTATTAGCATTTATACTAGTCCTGTTTAAGTTTAAAGCAAGTTTACATATGATGGGCCTGGGAGGCTTAATTAGCTTCCTTATAATCTTAAGCCTTGGTTTTCAAATAAACATCGTTTATACGATTTGCTTTTTTATCCTGGGTCTTGGTTTTACAGCTTCCTCCAGGATTTATTATAAAGCTCATAGTTTTAGAGAATTGTTCGTGGGTCTTTTAATAGGTGTTTTACCTCAGTTTATTTATTTGTACCTACCAACCTGGCTTTAACTTTAAGCCAATCTTCTAAAGAATATAAAACATCAATCCCAGGCGAAGCATAGATACATCTACGGCTTCCCCATTTAATCTTGCATCTGGGAAAAGCGAATTAAGACTGTAGTACACATGAAAGTTAAACGTATTGTAACCAAAAGTAAAAGTAGCTCCCAATCTAAAACGATCTAACTCGGGCACATCGGTTTGTGTCACCTGATTGCCCGGTTGGGAAAAACTTGATTTAAAATAATAAATATACCCAAGTCTTAATCCAGTGTAAATACGCCAAAACTTATAAGTTTCGGCGGTAGAAGTGCGCCATCTAAACTCAATTGGGGCTTCTATGAGCTGCGTGCTAAACCTATTATAGTCATACTCAATATCATCATTTAAGTCTCTAAAAATGCTTTCTCCATTGGAATCTTCTCCTATAAAAAGATTATGACTGTAACTATTAATTGCCCAACCCAATCCCGCAGCGATAGAAATATTCCTTCGTTTATTAAGGGGAATATCCCTCACAAAGCCGGCTTGCAAACCACCTGAAAACCCAGATTGAGAAATCTCCTTTGGTTTATTCGTGATCAAATTAAAAGACAGGCCTAGATAAAATTGATCTTCCCGGTAAAGGCTATCGATAATCCGGGGTACAGTATCTGGGATAGACTGCAATCGCTCTTCCTGTGCCATTACCTCAGTAATTGGCAACAGTAAGAAATAAAAAAGAATGAAAATTTTCTTCATTTCGATAGACTTACAAGATGATTAAAAAACCATTTAGCTGTGATAAACGACATACCTTTTCCACGGATTTTATGGCTAGTTTATTTTTGTATCTGCAAAACGCCAAATTCAAATATAAAAAAACATCCTACCAAATATTTGAATTTGATAGGATGTTTTTAAAAGCCAGGTTTAAAAATCTCTTACTTCACGTTCTGTAAAGCGTCACCCTGTATGGTAGTATAATTAATTTTTAAAGCCTCTGCTTTTCTAAGTTCCTGTTTAATGTCGGAAACCAGTCCCATATTTGTCTCTTCATCAACTTTTAGTGCAGTTGTTAAGTATGGAATTAATTCTTCTCGTTTAGATTCTCTTTCAGAAAATATAAACTGCTGAACTTCTTCTACACTGGCAAATTTATCATTTAACTGAATTCTTGCCTCGTCACCAAAACGTTTCTGGTAGCGTTCACTGGGCTTACCGGCATAAATATACATTACCAAATCCTTTTTATCCAGTTTTTCAACCTGATTGGCAAATGGCAATTTATTTTTCACCATTAATGTATTTTGCCGCATTACAGTTACTACCATAAAGAAGAATAAAAGCATAAATACAATATCGGGTAACGATGCCGTACTTATCGCCGGTTGTCCTTCACTTTTTTTCTTTTTGAATTTAGACATAATTTAGTCTTAAATTTAGTTTAGTTTAAAAGCTTTTAGCTCTTAGGTTCTGCCTCAGAGAGTTTTTGAGGAATCATATCCTTAATTAGCTCAATTCGCTCTTTTAAAGTCTCTTTGTCACCTTCACTGGTCCTTGCGTCGTTATATCTCGATTCCATACTAGTAAACGAGGTACCATATAGACGTTCTGCCTCTCTATCCCTTAACTCGTTATAGGCTGCAACAAGTTCGTTTTGCACAGCTATATAAGTTCCATATTCTGTTCCCCGGTTATTAACCAAAGAAATAATGGCCTTTTGAGGGTTCACAGAAGAATTTGGATCTTTGGCTCCCTGGCAGAAATCACAGGCCTCATCACCTGATCCTGCACCATTATCGAGAAATTCTAAGGCTGCTTGCCTTAATTCCTCAATTTCCATCTCTTCATCTTCCACAAGTAGGTCGTTATTTGAGTTAACAACCACCTGAAAAATGTTTCGCTGTTTAATTGTAGGAGGCTCTTGCTCTTCTGGCTGCCACGGGGGTAGTTTCCTACTTATCCCGGTATCTGTCTCAATGGTTGTTGTTACCAAAAAGAAGATTAGTAGCAAGAAAGCAATATCTGCCATAGAACCGGCATTAACCTCTGGTGCTTCTCTTCTTGCCATAATATTACTTAATTAGTTTTTTAATACCTGAAAGTACCATTGCGAGTATCGCAATACTTGCAAGTATATAGAATGTTACTAATCCTGCACCTATCCAGTGATCACCACTTGCAGAAAGCAAATCGCCGTCTTTAAGTGTTTGTTGAGATCCATCGGTTACAAGATATGCAATTAAAATTACTGCTATAAATGCACCCAGAGAGATAAGTGTGTTTTTAATGTTCCCCTGGAAAAGCCCTTTTATAACAAAAAGAGCCACCAATACAATTACAACCAGAAGTACAAAATAAGCAACATACATAAACGGATCGAGCAGGCTATTCTGCAAACTGGCCGAGGCCTCTATCGCATCGTCATTTTCGGCAAGGATCCTTCCTAAAAGGACAAGTCCCAATACCCCTAAAACGATGGATACGTATTTTAATATTTTATGTAAAGTCATAATTTAATCTGGTCTTAGATTCTTTTTTTGTTTTTGTAAGCTACCAACATATCAATAAGTGTGATAGATGCATCTTCCATATCATTTACAATGCTATCAATTTTAGCAATGATGTAGTTGTAAAAAATTTGAAGGATAATAGCCACAATCAAACCAAATACTGTTGTAAGAAGTGCTACCTTAATACCACCTGCCACAAGTGAAGGCTGCATATCACCGGCTGCTTCAATTTTATCGAAGGCAGTAATCATACCAATCACCGTACCCATAAACCCAAGCATAGGCGCAATAGCGATAAATAAAGACACCCAGGAAACGTTCTTTTCCAATTGTCCCATTTGCACGCCGCCGTAAGCTACAACCGCTTTTTCTGCAGCATCAATACTTTCGTCGGCACGATCAAGTCCCTGGTAATAGATAGAAGCAACAGGGCCCTTTGTATTTCTACAAACTTCTTTTGCAGATTCAACACCACCGCTTTGTAGTGCATCTTCAACATCTCTGGCCAATTTCTTAGAATTAGTAGTAGAAAGGTTTAAAAAGATAATTCTCTCAATGGCTACTGCCAAACCAAGAATTAAACATAAAAGAACAACCCCCATAAAAGCAGGGCCACCTTCTATAAAACGTTTTTTAAGCTCCTGGTGGAAGCCTAGAGACTCTTCTTCTACCTCATCTGCGGCAGCAGCAGCCTCTTCATCTTGTACAAAAGTTACGATTGTACCCGGCAATGTGTTTACATTGTTGGCCGCATTGAGGTTTCCGGCTCCTAGTACCATCCCCGCGGCGATTACCAAAATAGAAAATAATCTTTTCATTACTGTTTGTCTTATTTTAATTAGTTAAAGGGTTAAAGATATAAAAATAAATTTTTAATAAAAATACATTAAATTTTGCAGAGAGGAAGGGATTCGAACCCTCGATACGCTTAAACGTATACACGCTTTCCAGGCGTGCGCCTTCGACCGCTCGGCCACCTCTCTTCTTAGTGTACTTTAAACATTGCGCCAAATAACGAAAAAAAATATACTCCATAAAAGAATTTGGCGTTAATTTTATAACATTTCACCTCTTAATGAGGTTTCGAAGATAGTTTTAAATACTTTAGATGAGAGGTTTTTGCCCAAAAGATACATTAATTTTGCGACTGCAGCCTCTGTACTTATGTCTTTTCCTGTAACTACACCTATCTTTTTTAACCTTACGCTAGTTTCATATAGCCCCATCATCACACTGCCCCCTATACATTGGGTCACATTTACCACATATAGCCCTTTAGCTATTTTTTCTTCTAAAATATCTAAAAACCAATCGTCATTAGGTGCATTTCCGCTTCCATAGGTTTCTAAAACCACACCTTTTAAACCGGGTTTGGAGAGGATATGCTCTACAGTACTGGCATTTATCCCGGGAAACATTTTTAAAACCAATACTTCGTTATCAAAACCTTTATTGAGTTTTGTCTTTTGTCTTCGGTTTGGTTTCCATAACGCATTGTGATTTACCGAAAGATACACACCAGACTCGGCAAGCGGTGGATGATTAAGCGATGCAAAAGCCTGAAAATTCTCTGCATTTATTTTTGTGCTGCGATTGCCCCGGTATAGTTTATACTCAAAATAAAGTCCCACTTCAGAAATAACAGCTCTACCATTCTTTCGCAAACCGGCAATCTGAATACTGGTAATAAGATTCTCTTTGGCATCTGTTCTTAAATCGCCAATAGGTAATTGTGAACCTGTAAAAATAATAGGCTTGGTAAGATTTTCAAACATAAAACTTAAGGCAGAAGCCGTATAAGACATAGTATCGCTACCGTGCAAGACTACAAACCCATCATATGTATCGAAATTATCGTTTATAATTTCAGCAATATCTAGCCAGCATTCGGGATTCATATTAGATGAATCTATAGGCTCTTTAAAACTAACGGTATCTATTTCGTGCTCCAGTATCTTTAATTCGGGAATGTTTTGCAGCAATTCATCAAAATTAAAAGCTTTGAGCACGCCGGTATCATAATCTTTTATCATACCTATGGTACCCCCGGTGTAAACGATAAGTATTTTAGCTTTATTCTGCATACACCGCTTCTTTGTTAATCACAGGATTTGCATACATTAACAAATAACTATTGAGTGCCAAAGGATTTTTTACATCAATACGCCGGCTTAAACGACGATCGAATTGTCTTTTTTCTTTTTCTGAATATTTATTGGAATAATTTTTTGTGTTTTTCAAAAGATCATAAGCAATATAATTTGCAGGCCACAGCTTATAATTTTTATAAATGTGCTCGTCTATTTTTTTGGCCACTGCCTTTAGCTGAGCATTTACTGAATCATTTTCCCGTTCTATTTTTTCAAAAACTTCTTTTTTAAGCACGTCGCCCGCATTAATATGAATACGGCCTTTATTCCCAACCGCGCCCTGCATAATGGAATTAAAATCTTCATTTGCCGACTTCACATAAGTTTCTTTCATTCTTTTCGCCAATATTTCCGGCATTTTTAGAATATCTGTAGGATCAAATTCATAGGATATCGCCACGGGAACGATTTTAAGATCGGCGAAATATTCTGCCAGGGATTTTTTCCCCCGGGCCATTGCAAGCATTTTAAGAACTCCTTGTTGTGTATAATCGCTGCCGTCTTTAGTCCTACCTTCTCGTTGCGCCATCCAAACAGATCTATCCTCTTCAAACAACAAGTGCTTAATATATTCAGAAAGCACCATCGAGCTTTTTAACATTTCCCGCGGACTAAGACCTCTTTTAACCAAGAAATTCCTGTTCAATTTAGACAGGGCCATTAAAAAAGGTTTATGCACTAAATTATCACCAATTGCCGAAGCCGTCATCACTAAATCCTGTTCATAAAGACTGTAATTTAGCAGGGAAGTATCTAAAACGATATCACGGTGATTGGATATATAAAAATAAGGTTTATCTTTTTCTAACGACTCAAACCCACTATAAGTGAGCCCCGTGGCACTTTTTTCCAAAACACGATGCACAGAATTATAGATCACTTTTGTTTGAAAATCCCTAATAGATTGGCATTCTCCCACAATAGCTTCAATTTCCTTAAAACTTTTCTCTGGAAAAGTATAGGTTAACAGTGCTCTCACCATAGGATGCTTAATACATCCCTGCACAGCAGGTTGAATTTCTTCATCCTTATAGAATCTTATATCTTCAAATTTTTTCACGTAAAATGGTCTTAGCTTAGCAAATGAACAAATTTTTATTCTAATGTGCCTTAAATCTTAAATATATCTTTTGAATTCTGAGTAGTAATTTCAGCAATTTCGCTAAGGGTTTTACCGTATATTTCAGCAAGCTTTTCGGCGACCTTAACTACGTACTCGGGTTTGTTCCGCTTACCGCGATATGGAGCCGGGGAAAGATAAGGTCCGTCGGTCTCTAATACTATATGCCCCAGCGGAATTTCATTTAAAAATTTATCAATCTTTCCATTTTTAAAAGTAACTACTCCGCCAATACCCAACTTGAGGTTATAGGAAAGTGCCTGTTTTGCCTGGGCTAAATTCCCGGTGAAACAATGGAAAATTCCGAAGAGATTTTCATCCTTTTCTTCTTCCAAAACTTCAAAAACCTCATCAAAAGCGGCTCTACAATGAATTACGATTGGCAATTTATGTTTTTTTGCAAGTTTAATTTGCCAACTAAACGCTTCCTGTTGAATTTTTAAAGTAGATTTATCCCAATACAGGTCTATTCCTATTTCACCCACGGCATAAAATTTCTTTTTTTCAAACTGCCTGGCAACATGCGCTAACTCTTCTTCATAACCTCCCGATTCTGAATTATCCCTTACATGGGTAGGATGTAAACCCATCATTAAAAAGACATTTTCGGGATATTTAGCCTGTAAATTATACATAGCCCGGGTAGTTTGTGAATCTATGGCCGGTAAAAAGAAGCGTTTTACCTTTTGCTGAAAAGCATTTTCTATAAGCTCTTCCCTATCCTGGTCGTAATCTTCGCTATAAAGATGTATATGTGTATCGGTTATCGTCATAAAAGCAAAATTAATTTATTTTGAAGACCTATCTTTGTGAAAAACACAAAGAATGTCATCTTTAAAAAAATTGCTGAAAGAAAAAGGTTTTAAGCGCATTGAGTTAAGCTATACCACAACCCAACATCTTGAACTTGTAGCCAAAATTAATAATATTGAAGGAAATTTTATTTTAGATACAGGAGCTTCCAGCACCTGTGTAGGCCTGGAATCTATAGAACATTTCAAACTATTGGCTGAGGATAGCGATGTAAAAGCAGCCGGGGCAGGTGCTACCAATATGCTTACCCAAATTGCCCAAAAAAACCGTATTGAAATTAAAGGCTGGAAAAAGAAAAAAGTAGATTTAGTGCTTTTCGACCTAAGACATGTAAATGAAGCTTTAGTAAATCACGAAGCCGAGAAGGTTCACGGGATTATTGGTGCCGATTTGCTTAAAAGAGGAAAAGCGGTTATAGACTATAAAGCACCGGCTCTTTATTTAAAATAATTTTTAAAAAGGGGGATTTCCCCCGTTGCATCAGATCTGCTATTCATCTATTTTTATTCAAAATAATGTTTATGTCAGCGATGCCTAAAAGTACCCCCCGAGATAATTTTATGTTTATTCTTATAAGCATACTGGTTGTCTGCGTTTTACTTTTAAATATCTTCAATCTTTTTATGCTGTCATTTTAAGCTTTATACCTATTTAAAGAAAAGAAACTTGTGTTTTGACAATTGGCGACTTTAGCACACCGGGAAAACGATATCCCGTAATGACCTGATAAAGAATATTCGTAAATAGGCAGCAATTCTTTTTACACTTTCAAACTAAATTTATTGCATCAATATCGCTCTTTTTCATCCGGACGAGCAATATCTTTTATGGATAATAATAACAAAACATTCTTGTGGTTTATTGTCTTCATAGCAAAACCCGGCGTAGGGTAAATTTAGATATTCAAAATAAAAAAGCCACGTATTCATCAATAAATCTAATGAATACGTGGCACTATTTTGTAATACTGAATCTATCGAAACGAGAATTAGAGCTCCAGTGCTCTTTTTACATCGTTATCCATTAACAATTCCTCCGGATTTTCAATCGCTTCTTTAATCGCCACAAGGAACCCAACTGACTCTTTACCATCAATTGCTCTATGGTCATAAGAAAGCGCTATATACATTATGGGACGTATTTCTACGTGGCCATCTATAGCAACAGGACGCTCTACAATATTATGCATTCCAAGAATCGCACTTTGTGGAGGATTAAGAATTGGTGTAGAAAGCATGGAACCAAAAACTCCGCCGTTAGTAATAGTAAAAGTACCACCGGTCATTTCATCTACAGTAATTTTACCATCCCTGGCGCGGGTAGCAAGATTTTTAACTTCTTCTTCCACACCTCTAAAGCTTAGATTTTCTGCATTTCTAATTACCGGCACCATTAAACCTTTAGGACCAGATACCGCAATACTAATATCCTGATAATCATATTTGATTTTATAATCCCCATCTAACATAGAGTTCACATCTGGATACTGCTCTAAGGCCCTTACCGCAGCCAGCGTAAAGAAAGACATAAAGCCTAAACTTACCCCGTGCTTGTCTTTAAACTCTTCTTTGTATTTTTTCCTTAGGTTAAATATCGGCTGCATATCTACTTCATTAAAAGTAGTTAACATGGCCGTATCATTTTTAACAGAAACAAGTCGGGAGGCAACTTTTCTGCGTAGCATAGACATCTTTTTACGAGACTCTCCACGTTTCCCTTTCCCGGGACTTCCCATAGAAGCTTTGGCCTGCAGTGCGTCTTCTTTTGTAACGCGACCGTCTTTGCCACTGCCTTTTACATCCTTAACATCTGCACCTTTCTCATCTAAAATCTTTTTGGCTGCAGGAGAAGGACTCCCCTTTGCATAAGAATCCTGTTTTTGTGAAGGAGTGCTGGATTTAGAAGGCGTTTGAGTCTTTGCATCTCCCTTGGTTTTATCCTTTTCGCTCTTGTCTTTTTCTTCAGAAGTTTCATCTTTCGATTCTTTTTCATTTTCCTCTGAAGACTCCTTTTCCTCTTCTTTGGAAGATTCTTTTTCCTCTTTTTTATCCTCGTCACCTCCACCGGGTTTTTCGGCTTCGGTATCTATAAGACAAACCACTTCTCCTACTGCAACGGCATCTCCTTCTTCAGCTTTTAGTGTTATAATTCCGCTCGCTTCCGCAGGGAGTTCCAGCGTAGCTTTATCACTATCTACTTCGGCAACTGCCTGATCTTTTTCTACGTAATCGCCGTCTTCAACTAACCATTCGGCTATTTCAACTTCGGTTATCGATTCTCCCGGAGAAGGAACTTTCATTTCTAAGGCCATGATTTCTGTTTTTATTTTAAAGTTTTCGACATTGCGAAAACATATATTCGTAATTTGAATTTATTAATTATCTATTGATTGATCAAAAACGCTTGCGATCACTTTTTCGTGTCGTTTTTTAAACCTTACGGTACTTCCAGCAGCGGGCGAACCATAAAATTTCCTGCTACAAACCCTAAAGTCCCTGGCTTGTTCTAAATGTAGAAGTAAGTAGCCGTAAGCACCCATATTCCTGGGTTCTTCCTGTGCCCACACTACATCTTTGGCGTTTTTATACTTTTTAATTATTTCGTTAATCCTGTCTTTTGGTAAGGGGAACAACTGTTCTATTCGAACAAGTGCCACATCATCGCGATCGTTCTCTTTCTTATATTCCAACAAATCATAATAGAACTTACCGGTACAAAACACCAGGGATTTCACTTTTTTGACTTTAGCTTCAGGATCATCTAAAAGTGTTTGGAAACTTCCGTTTGCAAATTCTTCTTTGGTAGAAATCACATTAGAGTTTCTCAATAAACTCTTGGGCGTAAAAATCACCAATGGTTTTCTAAACCCTAATTTCATCTGTCTTCTTAACAAATGAAACATATTCGCGGGGGTAGTCACATCTGCTACATACAAATTATCTTTTGCACATAACTGGAGAAAACGCTCCATTCTACCGGAAGAATGCTCGGCCCCCTGCCCTTCGTAACCATGTGGCAAGAACAACACTAATCCATTCTGCAGTTTCCATTTATCCTCTGCGGCAGAAAGGTATTGATCTATTAAAATTTGTGCTCCATTTACAAAGTCTCCAAATTGAGCCTCCCAAATAGTTAAAGTTTTGGGACTCGCCATAGCATATCCATAATCAAAGCCCATTACCCCATATTCTGAAAGCGGGGAATTGTAAACAAAGAAATCTCCATCCCTGCCTTCTATATTATTGTGCAGGATAATCTCTTCTTCACTATCTTCAACTTTAACCAGAGCGTGACGGTGTGAAAAAGTACCCCGCTCACTATCCTGACCGCTTATGCGCACATTAAAGCCTTCTTTTAAAAGTGAACCGTAGGCGAGGTGCTCTCCCATAGCCCAATCTAACTTATCATCCTCGAAGTATTGCTTTTTACGCAGTTCTATAATTTTCTTAACCTTACGCATAAAAGTTTTATCCTCGGGAAGTTTGGAAATCGCTTTAGCCACAAGATCCAGATCGTCCATATTATAGGTAGTATCGATCCCCTTCATCATTTCGTCCTGGAACACATTTTCAAAACCTTCCCATTCATCTTGCATAAATGGAGTAATCCTGGTAGTTTTTACTTTCTTGGAATCTTCCAGGTTTTCCTCAAGGTCGGCTTTATACTCTTCTTCCAGCTTATTGAGGTAGTCGTCATCTATAACATTTGCCGCTATAAGCTTTTCAGCATATATATCCCGTGCATTTTTATGCTTTGCAATGGCTCTATAAAGTTTAGGCTGGGTAAATTTAGGTTCGTCACCTTCATTATGCCCATATTTTCTATAACCCAGTAAATCTATGAAAACATCTCGCTTAAATTTCATTCTAAAATCAAGGGCGAAATTCACCGCGTGTACCACAGCCTCAACATCATCTGCATTTACGTGCATTACCGGCGACTTGGTTACTTTTCCTATATCGGTACAATAGGTAGAAGAACGGGCATCCAAATAATTGGTAGTAAAACCTATTTGGTTATTTACCACAATGTGGATAGTCCCCCCGGTTTCATAGCCTTCCAATTGAGCCATTTGCACAACTTCATAAACCACTCCCTGTCCTGCGATGGCTGCGTCCCCATGAACCAGGATTGGTAACACTTTCATATTATCACCACCGTAATGCCTGTCTTGTTTTGCCCGGGAAATCCCCTGTACTACAGGACCAACGGTCTCCAGATGGGAAGGGTTTGGAGCTAAATTTATATTTATTCCTTTCCCGTTATCGGTAAGTCGGCAAGAAGTCCAGCCCAGGTGATACTTCACATCCCCGTCAAAAATATCCTGCTCATAGTCTTTTCCGTCAAATTCACTAAAAATATCTTTAGCACTTTTCCCAAAGATATTGGTAAGCGTGTTTAAACGCCCGCGGTGTGCCATTCCCATCACAAAATCGCGCACCCCATAATCTGAAGCTCTTTCAATCAAAACATCCAGGGCAGGGATTAAGCTCTCACCACCTTCAAGGGAGAAACGTTTCTGTCCCACATATTTTCTATGTAAAAAAGCTTCAAAAGATACCGCCTGGTTTAGTTTTTTTAATATTTTCTTTTTGTCTTCAGTACTAAAATCCCCGTGGCGCTCATTCTCGCCCAACCAATTTTGTATCCATTCAACCTCCTCGGGCTTACGTATAAACATATACTCTACCCCGGTAGATTCACAATAGATATTCTCTAAATGGTTAACGATTTCCTTAAGGGTACTGGAGCCTAAGCCAAGTACTTCCCCGGCATTAAACTTTGTATCCAGGTCACTTTGCTCTAATCCAAAATTCTCTAAAGCAAGAGTAGGCTGGTATTTGCGTCGCTCCCTAACCGGGTTTGTTTTGGTAAACAAATGGCCACGCGATCGGTATCCATCAATTAAACGGATTACCTGAAATTCTTTTAGTACATGCTCTGGTATATCACCTTCCTCAAATTTTACAGGAGCCTCTTCTATGATTTCCCGGGTTACTCCACTTTCCTCCATCCCGAAATCAAAGCCCTGAAAAAAAGCCCTCCAACTGGGCTCTACACTATCTGGGTATTGAAGATATTGGTCATATAGTTCAGCGAAATATGCCGTGTGAGCAGCATTTAAAAATGAAAATTTATCCATAAGTGAAACTAATGTTCCTTTTTAAGTGTAAAATATTACAAAATTACAGTTTTTACAAAAAACAGCCTGTAGTATTCTCTTTTTCTCTTAGAAATTATAAGAATTTTAACATTGAGAAAACTCCATACCGCCTATAAAATTGATTATTTTTTATCAATAAGCCCAAAGTTAAGACTTAAATTTCGAATAACCTTAATTTAAGGAAAGTCACACAACTTATACATCCCGGTTCATTAGTAATTCACCAAAGTGTTTAAGCGGTAATTTCCTGGCTTCGTCTATATCAATTTTCTCGAGTACTTCAAAAGCCTTTTCGGTGTATTTCTGAATTTCCATTCGGGTGAGTTCTGCTGCCCCGCTACTTTCAAAAAGTGTTTTTACAGCTTCTATCTTTCCCGAATTATCTGCCGGACTAATAGTATACAAATGTTCTAATTGCGCCGCTTCATTTTTTTCTGAAGTTTCCAAGGATTTTAAATATAGAAAGGTTTTCTTGTTTTCAATGATATCACCACCCACCTGTTTACCAAAGGTTTCAGGATTCCCAAAAGCATCTAAATAATCATCCTGAAGCTGAAAAGCAATTCCCAGCAGGCGACCAAATTCATAAACAGCTTTTTTACAGCTTGCCGATGTATTGGCAACTATAGCGCCCATTTGCAAGGAAGCACCAACTAAAACAGCTGTCTTATATTCGATCATTCTAATATAATCTGGAATAGAAACATCGTCCCTTGTTTCAAAATCAATATCATACTGCTGCCCTTCACAAACCTGAATAGCCGTTTTAGTAAAAAGCTGTGCCAGCTCTTTAAAAGTAGTAGCATGGTAACTTTCAAAAAGCTGATATGCGTTTATCAACATAGCATCGCCAGATAAAATCCCGGTGTTAATATCCCAACGCTCGTGCACGGTTTCATTGCCCCGCCTTAAGGGGGCATCGTCCATAATATCATCATGCACCAAGGAAAAATTATGAAAAATCTCTATCGCCAATGCAGCATCAAGTGCTTTTTTGTAATCAGTGTCAAAAATTTCGCTAGTCATAAGCACCAAAACCGGTCTTAAGCGTTTGCCTCCTAACCCAAGAATATACTCCATGGGCTCATACAGGTTTTCTGGCTCCTTCGTTTTCACTTTCAGGTCTAAATAAGCAGTAAATGCCTCCCTATACTCAGAAATGGACTTCATACTATAAAATTTTTCCGGCTAAAATACATAATTGCCACTACTTCAAATTCTTTCTTTGAATTAAATTATTTTAAACTATGGAAACTTCTCTTGTTTTTTAAGTTTCCGTAGTTTACTTTTGCCGAAAATTCGTTTAATGTGAAAGAGCAAATTCAAAATAAAGCTACCGAATTGTTTCTGCAGCAAGGGTTTAAGAGCGTTACTATGGATGATATTGCCGATGAAATTGGGATATCAAAAAAAACCATTTATGCCCATTATAGCACAAAGTCTAAATTAATAGAAGCCTGTGTTTCTCTGTTAATAGAAGAAATTAAGCTTGGGATTGACAGTCTTAAAGCCGAAAATCTTAACCCGGTGGTAGAGAATTTTAAAGTGAAAGTATATGTGCAACGTATGCTAAAAAATGAAAAAACATCTCCACAATATCAGCTTAAAAAATACTACCCAAAAATTTATAACAAGATTAGAAATACAAAATTCAATATTACCCAGCGATATGGTATAGACAATTTGCAAAGAGGGATAACCACTGGGGATTATAGAGCCAATATGCAAATCTCTTTTGTGAGCAGAATTCATTTTGCCGGGTTGCTTGCCATTAAAGACAAAGCACTTTTTTCTGAAGATGAATACAGCAATAATAAACTAATGGATTATTTATTGGAATACCACTTGCGAGCAATTTGCACCCCAAAAGGCCTGGCAACATTAGAAGCATTTTTAAAAGACAATAAGAAAAACAATGAAGTTTAGATACCTTTTTATTTTAATGCTCTCCTTAAGTGGTTTCGCCCAGGAGGGAGAAAAAAAATATAGTTTTACCCTGGAGGAAGCGGTGAAATTTGGACTGGAGAATAATTACTCTTCCATTAACGCTCAAAAAGATATTGAAATCGCCCTAAAGCAGAAATGGGAAATCATTGCCCAGGGCTTACCCCAAATAAGCGGGAAAGCAGATTACCAAAATTATTTAAAGCAACCAGTAACCTTACTACCGGGAGAAATTGCCGGTGGGGAGCCCGGCACTTTTGTTCCGGTTACTTTTGGCACTAAACAAAATGTAAGCGCCACAGCCACCTGGAACCAGTTAATTTTTGACGGCTCCTACATTGTAGGAATCCAATCTGCCAAAACATTACTGCAAATTTCAGAAAACGCTAAAACAAAAACCGATCTTCAAATAAAAGAAGCCATTATCAACGCCTACGGTAATGTTTTGCTGTCCGAAGAAAACGTTGCGATCCTTAAAAGTAACGTAGATAATGTGCAGCAGAATTATAACGAAACCAACGAGATCTACAAAAACGGACTTACCGAACAGGAAGATGTTGAGCAATTGGAGATAACTTTGTTAAACCTTAAAAACAATTTAAGCCGAAGCAAACGAATGCGAGCCATTGCTTACGAGATGTTTAACCACACTATTGGCCTTCCCATAGAAACCCCGGTAAAGCTTACAGAAGAACTGGACAATTTAACAATGGAATATTTTGATCTTGCATTATTAAATAAAAAAATTCCCATTGAAGAAAATATAGATTACCGCATTGCGAAAAATACCGCAGAATCCAGAAAGATAGAAGTTAAATTAGAAAAATCTAAAGCCCTGCCCAGGCTTAGTGGGTTTGTAAATTACGGCGTGCAAGGTTTTGGCCAGGAATTCAACTTTTTTGACAGTGATCAGGAATATTTTGGACAGTCTATCGTTGGTTTAAGTTTAGACATTCCCATTTTTAGCAGCGGGATGCGAAGCGCCAGGACAGCGCAAAAGAAGATTGCCTATCAACAATCGCTGGTAGAACTGGAAGAGACAGAAAATGAGGTGAAACGTGAGATAAACTCAGCAAAAAGCGATTATGAATTTAGTTTAGAAAACTACCAGGCAAAGAAGAAAAACCTCGAGCTTGCCCAGCGTATAGAGAATAAAAACCAGGTGAAGTTTTTTGAAGGAATCGCCAGCAGCTTTGAGCTTAGCGAAGCACAACGCCAATTATACCAGGCGCAACAGGATTATTTACAAGCTATGCTAGATGTAATTACCACAAAAGTAGCATTAGAAAACCTCTTGGATACCAGAAAATACAACGATGAAGAATAATATTCAGCAACAAAGAACAATGAAAAAATTAGCCTTTTTAATAAGCATCCCAATTTTAATAGTTTCCTGCGGAAAAAATGAACAATCTGTAGAGAAGCTTATTGAAAACGGAAACCTTAGCGAGATAAGAAATAAAAAATCTGAACTAAGCAAAGAGCAAAGTGAGCTAAACGCAAAAATAGATAGACTGGACGAAGCTATACATAAACTGGATAAAAGCAAGCGTTTAGATTTGGTAACAACCCATAAAATTGGCGACACCTTATTTAAACATTATGCCGAAGTACAGGGAGATGTAACCACAAATGAGAATATTATTATTTATCCAGAATACTCGGGAATTTTAAGTGAAGTTCGCGTTAAAGAGGGACAAAACATTAAGAAAGGCCAGGTGCTGGCAAAAATTGACGACGGCGGACTCTCCAGCGAGCTGGCACAATTGGAAACCAATGCAAACCTTGCAAAAACCACGTATGAACGCCAAAAGCGTCTTTGGGATCAAAATATTGGTTCAGAAATACAGTATTTAGAGACCAAAGCTAATTATGAAGGTTTGAAAAGCTCGGTAAACCGGTTAAAAGCCCAATTGGAAAAAACGGTAGTTAGAGCCCCTTTTAGCGGCATTATAGATGAAGTTTTTACCGAAGAAGGAGAAGTAGTTTCCCCCGGACAAAACAGGTTGTTCCAATTGGTAAACCTTAGCGATATGTACATAAAAGCCGAGGTTCCCGAAAGTTACCTCAACCATATTAGTAAAGGTACCGAAGTACTTGTGGATATAAGCTCTTTAAATAAAGATTTTGAAGGAAAAATTAGAAGGGTTGGAAATACCATAAACCCCAATAACCGTTCTTTCACTATTGAAGTAGCCATCCCTAATGAGCAGGGAAAAATAAAACCCAATCAAATTGCCACGCTCAAACTAAACGACTATACCGCAGAGAATGCCATGGTAGTACCCGAGAATGCCTTGCTAAAAAATGCAAAAGGCGAGAGCGTTGTTTTTGTGATTGAAGAAGAAACAGGAGAAAACGAAGCGAAAGCCCGGCGTGTGATCGTTGAAACAGGTTACTCCTACAAAGATATGGTAGAGATCACAAGCGGGCTTGAACCACAACAAACCCTAATTCTGGAAGGTGCCAAAAACCTAAGGGATGGGCAGAAAGTTAAAATAAGAAATTAAGGCATAATGAATTTAGATAGAGAATTTAAGCTTTCCTCCTGGGCGATCAACAATAAAATGACGGTATATGTAATTATTGCCATTATTATGATTGGTGGTCTTATGTCTTACTACAGTATGCCACGGGAGACCTTCCCCGAGGTGGTAGAGACTAAAATTTATGTAAGCTCCATAAACCCGGGTAACTCGGCCGAAGATGTTGAGAAATTTATCACCGAACCTTTAGAAGAAGAATTTAACGATGTTGCCGGGGTTAAAGAAATCACCTCTTCTACCTTTCAGGATTATTCTTTGGTAATTGTAGAATTTGAAGAAGATGTACAGGTAGAAAGTGCCAAAACCCAGATAAAGGATAAGGTAGATTTAGTAAAAGCAGAGACGACCTGGCCTACCCTGGATAACGGCGGCAAGGTAGAGCCCAATGTTTTCGATCTGAATATTTCAGAAGAAATGCCAATTCTAAATATCAATTTAACCGGTGACTACACAGTACAACAGTTAAAGGAATATGCAGAATATCTTCAGGATCGCATAGAATTGCTTCCACAAATAAAAGAAGCCAGTATTAGGGGAGCCGAAGAGATGGAAGTTGAGATTGCGGTAGATATTTATAAAATGACCGCTTCAAAAGTGAGTTTCTCCAATATTATTAACGCAATAAGTGCCGAAAACAGAACGATCTCTGGAGGAAATGTCATTACCAGCGGGGTACAAAAGAATATAAGGATTATTGGTGAAATTGAAGACCCCAGCGAATTAAAAGACGTAGTGGTAAAAAGAGAAGGCGGGAATATTTTTCTAAAAGATGTCGCCCAAATTAATTTTAGAGAAAAAGATGCCACAACTTTTGCCCGGGAATATGGCCAACCGGTGGTGATGCTTGATATTAAAAAGCGTGCCGGTAAAAATATGATTGAGGCGGTAGATGAAATTAAGGAAATTATAAAGAAAGAAGAGGAAGAATACCTGCCAGAAAGTTTGCATATTAGTCTTTCTAATGATCTTTCCACCAATACCAAAAGTCAGGTAGATGACCTGGTGAATAACATCATCTTTGGGGTGATTTTAGTGGTTTTGGTCTTGATGTTTTTCCTTGGATTTAGAAACGCATTATTTGTAGGAATTGCCATTCCCCTCTCTATGTTCCTCTCTTACATCATCCTTTCCAGTATGGGGTACACCCTAAATACCATGGTACTCTTTGCCCTGGTAATGGGACTGGGAATGCTGGTAGATAATGGTATTGTGGTTGTAGAAAATGTTTATACGCTAATGGACGAGGGCATGCCCAGAAAGCAAGCTGCCAAACAGGGACTTGGGGAAATCGCCTGGCCCATTATCGCTTCTACGGCAACTACTCTTGCGGCATTCTTTCCATTGGGACTCTGGCCGGGAATAATTGGTAGTTTTATGGTAATTTTCCCCATCACACTATCCATTGTTCTGGGCTCATCACTTTTCGTGGCGCTTATCATCAACTCTATGCTTACCTCGCAGTTTATGCGCACAGAGGAAGAAGAGTTCACTAAGAAGAAACTCATTAGAGTAAGCGGCGGCCTGGTAGCTTTTGGCGCAATTTTACTTGTTCTTGGTTTCGTAGTAGATGCCGGGGCACTTCGAGCATTAGGAAATATTCTAGTTCTCATCGCATTGTTACTATGGGCATATAAATATTTTATTTCCAGAGGTGTAGAATACTTCCAGACCAATGCGCTAAAAAAGATGGAGAACGCTTATGAGAAGACGCTAAAATATGCGCTACGCGGAAAAATGGCTTATGTATTTTTCTTCGGAACTTTAATTTTACTGGTGTTATCTTTTGTACTCATTGGCTTAGTGCAACCAAAAGTGTTGTTTTTCCCAGAAAATGAACCCAACCAGGTAATCACCTATATTGAATACCCTGAAGGTACCGATATTCATAAAACCAACGCGCTAGCAAAAAAAGTAGAGCAACGCATTATGGATGCCATTGAAATATATGAAGATGAAGATGGCTATAACTTCATGGTAGAATCTGCAATCTCCCAGGTGGGTGAAGGTGCAGGAAATCCGCAAACCGATGGCGGGCAGCAAAATGAAATGCCGCATAAAGCCAAAGTAACCCTTTCTATGCGGGAATTTAATGAAAGACGCGGCGTTAGCAGTAGCGAGGTGTTATCTATAGTTAGGGATGCAGTGCAAGGTTTTCCGGGAGCCTCTATTGTAGTAGAAAAAGATGCCGCCGGCCCACCAACCGGCTATCCCATTAATATTGAACTAAAGGGAGAGGATTATGAAAATCTACTTTCTGAAGCGGAAGATTTGCGATCTTACATCAACGAACTTAGTATCGCCGGGATTGAAGAGCTTAAGTTAGATGTTAACAAATCCAAACCCGAGTTAAGTGTAAAAGTAGATAGAAAGAAAGCAGGTCAACTTGGTGTCTCTACCTCCCAGGTGGGGCAAACGCTGCGTAGGGCCATCTATGGGGAGGAGATTTCTACTTATAAAGATGGTGAAGATGATTATGAGATAAATGTGCGTTTTGCAGATGAGTATCGTTACAATGAAAACATCCTGTTTAATCAACCCATTACTTTTAAAGATCAAAATACCGGGGAGTTAATTCAGGTGCCTATTTCGTCGTTAGTTACTAAAGAATCCTCATCGTCGTTTAGTTCTATTAAACGAAAAGACCTAAAAAGGGTAATTACGCTTTACTCTAATGTGCTACAGGGATATAATGGAAATGAAATTGTAGGTCAGTTAAAATCGGCTTTAAAAAATTATGAACTTCCGAAGGATATCGATTTAAAATTTACCGGGGAACAGGAGGAACAGGAAGAGAATATGGACTTCCTGGTAAAAGCCCTGCTCATTGCTCTTGGTGGAATATTGCTTATCCTGGTAGCTCAATTTAACTCTATCTCCAAACCTATCATTATTATTATGGCGGTAGTACTTAGTTTGGTAGGCGTATTCCTTGGATTGATCATTTTTCAAATGGACTTTATCATAATTATGACGATGATGGGAATTATTTCCCTTGCTGGTATTGTGGTAAACAACGCCATTGTTTTGATAGATTATACCCAAATACTCATAGATCGTAAAAAACGCGATCTTAATTTAGACGACGATGACCTTCTAACCAAACCTCAATATTTTGATGTTATTGTGAGAGGCGGTAGATCCAGGTTGCGCCCGGTATTGCTTACCGCGATTACTACCGTGCTTGGTTTAATTCCGCTTGCGGTAGGATTAAATATAGATTTCTTTAGCTTGTTTATAGATTATGATCCCCAGGTATTTATTGGGGGAGATAACGTAATCTTTTGGGGACCATTGGCCTGGACGGTGATCTTCGGATTGGTATTTGCCACTTTCTTAACCCTAATTGTGGTACCGGTGATGTTCTACCTGGTAAACCGGGCGAAAGTAAAAACCGCAAATAAACGGAAAGCGAGGAAGCAACGGAAATTGGAAGCGAGAGCTTAAAGCTAAAAAACCTGAGGTTTAAACTTCAGGTTTTTTTAGTTTTAATTTTTCAGGATTCTTTGAAGAATTTCAGAAGTCATTATTACTAATACATTGATGTCAGATAAAAATATTACCAAATAGCACGTTCTCTTTTATAATAGAGCCTAACAGCGATCTCATAATTACCCTCATTGCTAATTGAAATCTTTAAAGGGTTGTTGAAGAATAATATATATGAAAGATTACAATTATTAGCTAGTTACAATTTAGTCTTTTTTCTTTTTTCTTGCAGCCCCGAACTTTCGGGGATCTTGGTTCTTTACCGGACAATAGTGATTACTAATATTTACTGTGCCAATTTTTACACGCCTATTTTAGCGGCAAACCCATAAGAACTTCTTACTTTTGCGCTACTAAAAATTTCAGCGATATTATGTATAGAAGTCATACCTGCGGAGAATTAAATGCGTCCTCAATAGGACAGGAAGTACAACTTTCTGGATGGGTTCAAAAAATTAGGGATAAAGGTTTTATGGTTTGGGTAGATCTACGCGATCGATATGGAATCACCCAACTTATTTTCGATGAAGAACGCTCTTCTAAAGTACTTATGGAAAAAGCCCAGAAACTGGGCAGGGAGTTTGTGATACAGGTTTCTGGAGAAGTGATAGAACGCGAATCAAAGAATCCCAATATTCCAACCGGGGAGATCGAAGTTTTAGTAGCTGAAGTTAATATCCTTAACACCTCCCTTACCCCTCCTTTTACTATTGAAGAAGATACCGATGGCGGAGAAGATCTAAGAATGAAGTACCGTTACCTGGATCTTAGGAGAAATCCTGTAAAAAACAAACTGAAATTTAGACATAAAGTAGGAATGGAAGTTAGGAATTACCTTTCTAATCAGGATTTTATAGAAGTAGAAACTCCATATTTAATAAAATCTACGCCAGAAGGTGCCCGCGACTTTGTGGTACCAAGCCGTATGAACGAGGGGCAATTTTATGCCCTGCCACAATCGCCACAAACTTTTAAGCAATTGCTTATGGTGGGCGGAATGGATAAATACTTTCAAATCGTAAAATGCTTTAGGGATGAAGACCTTCGCGCAGACAGGCAACCGGAGTTCACCCAAATTGACTGTGAGATGGCCTTTGTAGAGCAGGAAGATATCCTGAATATATTTGAAGGTTTAACCAGGCATTTGCTGAAAGAGATCAAAAATGCTGAAGTAGATAAATTCCCCAGAATAACTTATGCTGAAGCCATAGAGAAATACGGTAATGACAAACCAGACATAAGATTTGGGATGGAATTTGCCGAATTAAATGAACTGGCCAAAAACAAAGGTTTTAATGTTTTTGATCAACAGGAATTAGTTGTGGGAATCGCAGTTCCCGGTGCAGCTTCTTACACCAGAAAACAGATAGACAAGCTTATTTCCTGGGTAAAAAGACCACAGGTAGGCGCTAACGGACTCGTTTGGGCAAAGTATAATGACGATGAGACTTTAAAATCTTCAGTAGATAAATTTTATTCAGAAGATGATTTAAAATCCTGGGCAGAAGCCACAAATGCAAATCCGGGAGACCTTATTCTTCTGATGGCCGGAGAAGTCAATAAAACCAGAACTCAACTAAGTGCGTTGCGTATGCATTTGGGCAACGAGCTGGGACTTAGAAAGCCAGATGAATTTGCTCCTCTTTGGGTAGTAGATTTTCCGCTTTTGGAATGGGATGAAGAGACACAGCGTTACCACGCTATGCACCATCCGTTTACTTCACCAAAAGAAGAAGACTTTGCCTTACTGGAAACCGAACCCGGGAAAGTTAGGGCCAATGCCTATGATCTTGTTTTAAACGGAAATGAGATTGGCGGTGGTTCTATTAGGATTCACAATAAAGAAACCCAGGCCAAAATGTTCGATTATTTAGGTTTTACTCCAGAGGAAGCTAAAGCGCAATTTGGCTTTTTAATGGATGCTTTTCAATATGGAGCGCCACCTCACGGTGGTATCGCCTTTGGTTTTGACAGGCTGGTAGCTATTCTTGGTGGCCAGGAAAGCATTAGGGATTTTATTGCATTTCCTAAAAACAATGCGGGGCGTGATGTGATGATAGATGCACCTGCAGAATTAGATGAAGCTCAATTGAAAGAACTTCATCTTCAGGTAAAATTATAAACAACAAGGCATCCTGGTGACTCACTGGGATGCTGCATCTTTACTTAAATTATTTTAAATGTGAGCACTAAAGCTACAAAACTGGTCTTTAAGGTTTCAGAATGGAGCAACCGACACCTAAGTCATCAACAATTCCTGATGATCTTAAGTGCTATTATTGGTTTTACCGCTGGTTTGGGCGCTGTAGTGATTAAAAACCTCACCCATTATATTCAGGGTTTATTAGAAGGAAACCTAATTATAAATTTTCATCACGCTTTTTATTTTATATTTCCGGTAATTGGTTTAAGTCTTACGTTTTTCGTCATTAAATATATTTTTAAAAAAGATATTGGGCATGGGATACCTTCTACGCTATACGCTATTTCCCGGCGCAAAGGAATTATGCGTTCGTTCCAGATGTATGCTTCCATAATCACCGCCCCCTTAACCGTTGGCTTTGGAGGTTCGGTAGGACTGGAAGGCCCCACAGTTGCCACGGGTTCTTCGCTTGGTTCTAATATTTCGAGGTTCTTTAAAATGAACCAGAGCTCACGCACCTTATTAATTGGTTGTGCGGCGGCCGGTGCGATGTCCTCTATTTTTAAAGCACCAATTGCCGCTATTATTTTTGCGATAGAAGTTTTTAGTTTGGACCTCACCTTAATATCCATGGTGCCTTTACTTATAGCTTCTGTATCTGCCATACTTACCTCCTACTTCTTTTTTGGCTCCGATACTATTTTACCCTTTCAGCTTCAGGATAACTTTAGCTTTTCTGAAGTACCATTTTATATATTTCTGGGAGTACTTGCGTCTGGCTGTTCTATGTATTTCACTTATATCTATTTTAAAATTAGTGATGCTTTTAAAAGAATAGACTCTCTATATTACCGGCTTTTATTTGGTGGATTGGGGCTTGGTGTCCTTATTTATTTTATTCCTCCGCTTTACGGGGAAGGTTATGGAGTTATTAATAATCTTTTATCTGAAAATTATCTGGAAGCACTGGGCACTAACTTTTTTAACGCTTACTTAGATAATATCTGGATTGTAATAGTTTTACTTGCAGGGCTGGTGCTCTTCAAAATTTTTGCCACGGCACTCACATTTGGTGCAGGCGGAATTGGCGGTATTTTTGCCCCTGTACTTTTTATGGGAAGCGCCATGGGACATTGTTTTGCACTAATTGTAAATAACCTGGGGATTCTTAAAAATCCCATTTCGGTAAGCAGTTTTACTATGGTTGGTATGGCCGGTTTAATGGCTGGAGTGCTTCACGCCCCACTCACCGCAATTTTCTTAATTGCCGAGCTTACCGGCGGTTATGAATTGTTCGTTCCGCTTATGATCACTGCAGCGATCTCTTACACCATCACCAATCAGTTTCAGGAACATTCGGTTTATACCATGGAGCTTGCAAAGCGTGGCGACCTCTTAACGCATAACAAAGATCAAACTGTACTCACCTTACTGAATATAAAGAATTTAGTAGAGAAAAACTTTGTGCCTTTAGAAATTACAAAAAACCTTGGCGATGTAATTCACGAGGGAGTGATAAAATCTTCCCGTAATATTTTTCCCGTTATCGATGAAAATCGTAACTTTTTGGGAATTCTTTTATTAGACGACATTAGACCTATAATGTTCGATCAAAAAATGTATGAAGAAGTTGAAGTAAGCGATATCATGCAACGGGCTCCAGAAATAATTGACATCAATAAAGACCGGCCAAAGGCAATAATGAGCAAATTTCAGGAGACTAATGCCTGGAACCTGCCGGTTGTGGACAACGGAAAATATATTGGTTTTATTTCTAAATCTAAGATGCTTACCGCTTACCGACAAAAATTAATTGAAGTAACCGTATAAATTATGAATACCGTTTTAAAGATTTTGGGAATTTTAATCCTTATAGCATTGGGAACAGGTTTTTATTACCGGACTTTTGAAGATGTACTACTGGGGGATCGCATCATTGGTATCGCTGTACTTGCCAGTGCTTTTGTTTTAATGCCTATTTTCCTCTATGTGAGATGGAAAGGAAAAAAGCTAAAAGACTACACGCTTACCAAGGAAAATATGGACAAAATGAAGGATCGGGGTATAGATTAAATGTTGGTTTTAAAAGACTTTCAAAATAAAAACCATTTTCTTGCGGTCGCTTCAATTATATTATGCTAACTTTGCCACTTATTAATTATTTATTTTTTTATTACAATGGAAGGTACAGTTAAATTTTTTAATGAGTCTAAAGGATACGGATTCATAACCAACGACGAAACAGGAAGAGACATCTTCGTACACGTAACCGGATTAGATGGCGAAAGTCTTAACGAAGGTGACAAAGTGGAGTACGTTGAAGTAGAAGGAAGAAAAGGAGTTAACGCTGCAGAAGTACGCGTTATAGAATAATATATATTATCCTATTCAAGAACTGTAAAAGCCGCTTTTTAAAAAGCGGCTTTTTTTATTTTCTGTTTAAAAGAATATTTGCGATTAAATTTTAGCAGCAAATTGTGCTTTTACCCCGGCAAGCATTTCTTTTACAACACTTTGCAAATCGAAGTCATGCTCCCATCGCCAGTCTTCCCTTGCCTGCGAATCATCTATGCTGGAAGGCCAGGTACCGGCGATTTCCTGTCTAAAATCTGGCGCGTAATCTATCTTAAAATCTGGAATTTCCTTTTTAATAGCTTCAGCAAGAATTTTTGGCGTAAAACTTAAAGCCGAAAGATTATAGGAAGAACGCACTCTAATCGTTTCAGTAGGTGCTTCCATAATATCTATGGTTGCTTTTATGGCGTCATTCATATACATCATGGGCAACGAGGTGTTTTCACTTAAAAATGAGGTATAGGTTTTATTTTTAAGTGCCTCGTGGAAAATTTCTATGGCATAATCTGTAGTACCACCACCGGGTAGGGTTTTATAACTAATAATCCCGGGATACCTCATACTTCTTACATCTACCCCATATTTATCGTGGTAATATTTACACCATCTTTCCCCGGTCTGTTTACTAATCCCATAAACGGTACTGGGCTCCATAATGGTGGTTTGTGGCGTTTGTTCCTTTGGGGTAGTAGGACCAAAAACTGCAATACTGGAAGGCCAGAATACTTTTTTTATTTTCTTGTCTTTAGCAAGGTTTAGTATATGAAAAAGAGAATCCATATTGAGGTTCCAGGCTTTCATAGGCGCTTTTTCTGCAGTTGCACTTAGCATAGCCGCCATGAGATAAACCTCACTAACCTTATATTTATCAATTACAGTTTCAATAAGCCTCCCATCTGTTGCATCTATAGTTTCAAAAGGACCAGACTGCATCAATTCTTCATTGCCTTCTCTAATATCGCTGGCAACAACCTGCTCATTACCATAATTCTCCCGCAATTTTAAGGTTAATTCGGTTCCAATTTGCCCACAAGCTCCTATAATTAAAATTTTTCCGGCCATTGTATTATTTTTTCCGCAAATATATTTATTTAAACAGAGCTAAGGCTAACGAAATCCCCGAAAACTACGTTTCTATTTTCAATATTGCCCGATTTAAAGAAATAATCCCGATGGCCATCAAGACGATGTTTAAAAAAAGAGAAAGACTAAATTGTAACTAATTAAAAACCTTTATTCTTCAGAAATAATATTGTTCAATTAATTCATTGTTTTGCAGTTTTGTAAATAGCACGGGGAATAATTGTGAAATCGCTTTGAGCTCTTGCTATAAAAGAAAGGTTACTAATTAATTTGTCTTTACCGGACATCAACAACGCTTCTAAATCAACAACCTCGACCCAAGGGTGCGAGGTATGCTTCCGAAAAAGCTCTTTTATTTCGAGGCAAGCCCCGGGGAATTAAACCCTTGGCTATCGCCCCGCGATTAAAAATTAGCGACAGAAAATGAAGGTTTGAGAAAATTATTGCTCCTGTTTGAATTTAGATTAACTTTGTTAGTATGAAAAAACTGGTTTTTAGTTTTGTTGTGCTTCTCTACTCCTGTGGTGAAAAGTCTGCTAGTGATGAAATGTCGTACTCTTCTCTAGATTCTACCACATTAAGCCAGCCTATACCTTCAACAAGGGAAGAGGTGAATTTATTGCCAGAAGCCAGGGAGCAGGCTCTGGAATGGTTGGCATATATAGCTGCTCAAAATGAAATAGACAAACTAAAAGGTGCCAGCCTTGGCGAGACAATAGAAAGTGCCAGGCCATTGGCCCAAATTATGGAAAGCCTGCGCAATACAGTGCCAGATTCTTTAGACTCTAAAGCTGTACATGCCCGCCTTAGTGTTATTTTAACCAAGGCAAAAACTTTAGAGCAACTGGCCTATAGACGAAAATTAGATGCTGAAAAAATTACAAGAACCGCGAGTGAAATTCCCACGGAATTCAACAATTTTAAAATTCAGCTCAATGAACTATTCCTTAAAACACTGGAAGAATTTGAAGCCGAACTAGACAGGTTTGAAGTTGAAAGGGATAGCATTCCTGCCGATAGCCTGTTTGTAGATTAAACTCCTTGGATGCACCTCCAGGTGCACTATAAATATAAAGACAAATCTCGATTATCGAGTATTCAAACCTATTTTAATGCAAAAAATTGTTTTCTTTTTTATCGCCAGTTTATTTAGCATAAATATTGCAGCCCAGCAAAATGTTGAAATAAACAGCGTTTTAGACCAGTGGCACCAGGCAGCAGCAGAGGCCAATTTTAAAAAGTACTTTAGTCTTATGACAAAAGATGGTGTTTTTATTGGCACCGATGCTACAGAGAACTGGCAAAACGAAGCCTTTAAAAAATTTGCAAAACCTCATTTTGATAAAGGTAAAGCCTGGAGTTTTGAGACTTTAGAACGAAATATTTACACTAGCGAGAATACCAAAATCGCCTGGTTTGATGAGCTATTAATTACGCAAATGGGAATTTGTCGTGGTTCTGGCGTTTTGGAAAAGACTGGAAATGACTGGAAAATTGCGCATTACGTATTATCTATTACGATTCCCAACGAAGATGTACAGGCTGTGACCAAGATGAAGAAGAAATTCGACAAAAATTTAATAAATACGTATAAAAAGTGATTATAAAACCAAACTACACTATTAATTTTATTTTTGGGTGCTTTTGTAGCAATCGTGCAAGAAATTACAACACTTAATTTAGTATTATAATTCAAGTCATTAACGAAAACGGTATATCTAAAAACAGGGCAAACCTATAAAGCTTAATTAAAAAGAAGAATCGCCACATATACTGTTTTTTAGTATTTTAGCATCAAAATTTTAATAATTCAAACCACACATGAAAAAAGCAACTAAAGTATTTTTTCTATCGGCTCTTGGCATTGCCGGTCTCACGAGCTGCCAAAACGATAAAAAAGAGACTAAAGAAAAAGAAACCATCCACGGCATCAATATGGCCTATATGGATACTACCGTTTCCCCACAGGACGACTTTTTCCGTTATGTAAACGGAAAATGGGTAGATTCTACTGAAATTCCTTCAGATCAAACTACCTGGGGAAGTTTTATGGAACTAAGGGACCGAACAGATGAAAACGCCCTTGCATTATTGGAAGGTGCATCAAACAACGACAGTTTAGACCTTTCCAGCGACCAAGCAAAAGCGGTACAGCTTTACAACACGATTATGGATACCGCAAGCCGAAATAAACACGGAGTAAAACCGGTAAAGCCTTACCTGGATAAAGTTGATGCCATAGAAAACAAAGAAGATTTACAAAATTTCCTTACCGAAATGCAGGAATATGGTGGTGCAGGCTTTTTCTCTTTTGGAGTTCGTGCCGATGCTAAAAACAGCAATATGAACGCCGCTTACCTTTATCCAGCAGGTTTAGGCTTGCCAGACAGGGATTACTATGTTGCCAATGATTCCGATTCTAAAGAAAAACGAGAAAAATACAAGGAGCACATTACCAGAATGCTTCAGTATATAGATTATTCGGAAGAAGAAGCGGCAGATGCGGCAAAAAGAATCCTTGCTTTTGAAACTAATCTTGCAGAACCTCGGCTAGATAAAGTTGAGCGCCGAGATGCCCGTAAAACCTACAATCCGAAGACTGTTTCTGAACTTCAAAAAATGGCTCCGGCTATTGAGTGGAGTACCTATTTTAACGATATAGGTGCAAAAGACCTGGATACCATCATTGTTTCTCAACCTAAATATATAGAGGCAATGCAACAGGTTTTCGCAAAAAATAATGTAGAAGATTGGAAAGATTATTTAAAATGGAGCATTTTCAACGATGCTGCTGGAACACTTTCTACAGAAATTGAAACCGCCAATTGGGAATTTTACAACAAAACCCTTCGCGGTGCACAAGAGCAGCGTCCTAGAAAAGAACGTGCCTTAAAAACGGTAAACAGAACTGTAGGTGAAGCGCTTGGAAAATTGTATGTAGAAGAACATTTCCCGGCCGAAGCAAAAGATAAAGCCCAGGAAATGATATCCAACCTCATTAAAGCTTACGAGAGCCGAATAGACAATTTGAGCTGGATGGATGAAAAAACCAAAGAAAAAGCCAAAGAGAAATTAAGCACTACCACCATTAAAGTGGGCTATCCAGATGATTGGAAAGATTATAGCGATCTTGAAATTGTAGCTGTTGAAGATGATGGTTCTTATTTCCAAAATATGATGAATGCCAGCAAATGGCGCGTAGCCGATAATATGGCAGACCTTGGACAACCCGTTGATAAAACCGAATGGTTTATGCCCCCACAAACTGTGAACGCTTATTACAACCCAAGCTATAACGAAATTGTATTCCCGGCCGCTATTTTGCAGCCTCCATTCTATGATTACAAAGCCGATGCTGCTGTTAATTACGGTGGAATTGGCGCTGTAATTGGTCACGAAATTTCGCACGGTTTTGATGATAGTGGTGCTAGATTTGATGCTGAAGGAAACCTGAACAACTGGTGGACAGATAAAGACCTGGAAAAATTTGAAGCCTTAGGAAAAGACCTGGCAGATCAATACAGCAATATTGAAGTTCTGGACAGTGTTTATATTAACGGACAATTTACCCTGGGTGAAAATATTGGTGACCTTGGTGGTGTTAATGCTGCTTACGACGGACTTCAAATTCATCTTAAAGAACACGGAAATCCAGGTAAGATTGATGGTTATACTCCAGAGCAACGTTTCTTCCTATCCTGGGCC
This sequence comes from Salegentibacter echinorum, assembly GCF_900129445.1. GTDB lineage: Bacteria > Bacteroidota > Bacteroidia > Flavobacteriales > Flavobacteriaceae > Salegentibacter > Salegentibacter echinorum. Next base: position 505,904 of record NZ_FQVT01000002.1, on the reverse strand, counting down.
ACCGTTTGGAGAACAAAAATGCGCGATGAGGCTTTAAAAAACAAAATTAAAACCGATCCACATTCCCCGGGAATGTACCGCGCTTATGTACCGCTTCAAAATATAGACGCATTTTACACCGCATTCGATATTAAAGAAGGTGATGAGATGTATGTAGCTCCAGAAGACAGAGTAAAGATCTGGTAATAAGATTTCTTGAATATATAGTCCTCACTGGTCTCAGAGACCTGTGAGGACTTTTTTTTACTCAAAATGATAAAAAGCATCTTCCAAATGCTGCACCTGTATCCCGGCTTTATTTTTAATGATCGCCACTATATCAAATCGCGTTTCCAGGTCCAGGTTATTATCATTGAGAAAAAAATCGGCAGCCTTTACAAGCTGCCTGATTTGTTTAGGCTTTACAAAACTTTGGGGATCTCCAAAATCTGGAGTACTACGTGTTTTCACCTCTACTACTACCAAAGTATTGGTGATCCTGGCTAAAATATCTATTTCTGCTTTATTATGAACATAATTTTTAGCAAGAATTTTATACCCCTTTTTTACAAGATGGTTTTCTGCCAGGCGTTCCCCAAATTCTCCCAAAGCATTGTGCTGTGCCATTTAGAAATTTAGAATTTATTGGGCAATTGTCTATTAAGGGATTTTCAGTAATTATAGAAAACTTTTATTCCACCAACATAATACTGGTTACCTTAAGATTAAGCGCTTTTATTTCATCTGAAGTTGCTTTTACAATGCGATCTCCGTAATACTTATTGGCCACCTGATCTCCCGGAGCTAAAAAGACACGTATACCGGAATCTTCCAGCTCACCTTCATTCCACATTACGGCACCGCCATAATCCCAGCCAAAGCCATAGAAAGAGATTTCTTTTTTATTAAGCTTGTTTAAAGCTTCATAAGTAGTCCCAATTTTAATCCCTTTTTTAGTTTTCCATTTACCGTCTTTAGAAAACCGGATATCGTGTATTTTGGTGCGGTCACTGTCCTTCCATGTAACATGAAGCTCATTTGGAGTATCGGGATACAACACACTAAAGGCGCGTTCTACACTTCCTTCCTCAAACATTCCCGAGTCCTCATAGATATTGGCCTCGGGGTAAGTTTTGGCAAGTTCTTCGGCATTCATATCCTTAATATTTTCTGCGAAAAACCTATCTTTAGATACATTTTTATTTCCGCAGGCCGCAAGTGTTATCAGCGCAATAAGTACAAAGATCTTTTTCATAAATTGGTGTATTGGTTTTATAAAATCGCGTAGCCTGTATTCAGTTTATATTGAACTTAGCGCTACACTAAATTTATTGGTTAGTTCTCAATTTCAGAAGAAAAACTTCCTAAGAATTTTGAAAAATTAAAATTAGAAACTATTACAAGACCGTCCACGTGTTTTACAAGAATTTAACGCCTATTTTTATGGAGTTGCTTACCTTTACAGCTTCATAAAATTTAAAGTAAATGAGCAATTCTCCAGAGCGATACACGATTACCGCAGCATTACCATACACCAACGGACCTATTCATATTGGGCACCTCGCCGGGGTTTATGTCCCCGCCGATATCTACGCGCGCTATTTGCGAATGCAGGGAAATGATGTGGCTTTTGTATGCGGAAGCGATGAGCACGGAGTACCAATTACCATAAAAGCAAAAAAAGAAGGCGTTACCCCCCAGGATATTGTCGATAAATACGACGGAATAATAAGGGAATCCTTCAAAGAGTTTGGGATTTCTTTCAATAATTATTCCCGAACCTCAGCAAAAGTTCATCACGATACTGCTTCAGAATTTTTCAAGACAATGTATGAAAACGGAAAGTTTATTGAAGAAACGACCAAGCAGTTATACGATGATAAAGCCGGGCAGTTTTTGGCTGATAGGTTTGTAACCGGTACATGCCCAAAGTGTGGCAATGAAGAAGCTTATGGTGACCAATGTGAGAGTTGTGGCACTTCGCTAAATGCCACAGACCTTATCAATCCCAAATCGGCAATTACCGGAGAGGTGCCGTCTTTGAAAGAAACACGACACTGGTTTTTACCTTTAGACCAATACCAGGAGTGGCTGGATGAATGGATTGTAAAAGGCCACGCTCACGACTGGAAAAGCAATGTACACGGCCAGGTAAAGTCCTGGTTAAATGACGGTTTGCGCGCCCGTGCGGTAACCCGCGATCTCGATTGGGGAATTCCCGTGCCTGTTGAAGGTGGCGACGGAAAGGTGCTCTACGTATGGTTTGACGCACCAATTGGCTATATTTCTTCTACAAAAGAATGGGCCGAACGAGAAGGAAAGGACTGGAAACCTTATTGGAAAGACGAAAACACCAGGCTTATCCATTTTATTGGTAAAGATAATATTGTATTTCACTGTATTATTTTCCCGGTAATGCTTAAAGCACATGGCGAGTTTATTTTACCGGAGAATGTACCGGCAAACGAATTCCTTAACCTGGAAGGCAAAAAATTATCTACCTCCAAAAATTGGGCGGTTTGGTTACACGAGTACCTTGAAGACTTTCCCCATAAACAGGACGTTTTACGTTACGCTTTAACCGCCAATGCACCTGAAACTAAAGACAACGATTTTACCTGGAAGGATTTCCAGGCGCGAAACAACAATGAATTAGTGGCCATTTTTGGTAATTTTATAAACCGCGTAGTGGTACTTACCAATAAATATTACTCGGGAATAGTTCCAAAACCAAACGAATATTCTGAAGTTGACGAGCAAACCATTGCCGAGCTAAAGGCTTATCCCGCCGTTATTGCCAGTTCTATTGAAAAATACCGCTTTAGGGAAGCCCAGGCAGAACTTATGAACCTGGCGCGTTTGGGCAATAAATACCTGGCCGATGAAGAACCCTGGAAACTAATTAAAACAGATGAAGAACGGGTGAAAACCGTGATGTATGTGGCCTTGCAAATTGCTTCTGCCCTGGCTACATTAAGTGAACCTTTCTTACCGTTTTCTTCAGCGAAACTTCAAAAGATGCTCAACTTCACCGATGCAGAGAGCAAACTTTCTGGCGAGGAATATTCGCAATGGGATAAGATAGCTACCCGGGACTCCCTGCTCCCCGGTGGACATCAAATTGGAAAAGCAGAACTACTTTTTAGCAAGATAGAAGATAAAGAAATTGAAAAACAATTGGATAAATTGGAAGCTACAAAAACAGCTAACGCCGCGGCAGACAAAGAAGTAGAACCACAAAAAGAAACTGCTTCTTTTGAAGATTTCACTAAAATGGACCTTCGTGTAGGTACCATCATAGAAGCTCATAAAATGCCAAAAACCAAAAAATTAATGGTAATTAAAGTGGATACCGGTCTCGATAAAAGAACGGTAGTTTCCGGAATTGCCGAGCATTATAAAGCGGAAAACATTCTAGGTAAAAAAGTAACTGTTTTAGCCAATCTAGCCCCAAGAAAATTAAGGGGTGTTGCCAGCGAGGGAATGATCCTAATGACAGAAAATGCCCAGGGAAAATTGGTCTTCGTAAATCCCGATGAAGACGGGGTGGAACCAGGTGCAACGATAAATTAGGTCTCGTCTGAACCGGTAAGGAGAAGCCGAAATACTCGAACTGACAGGAAAATGCTCAAAATCGCCTACCATCCACGTTACAATCACCCCTTACCGCCGGGACATCGTTTCCCTATGGAGAAATATGAACTTTTGCCTAAACAGTTGTTGTACGAAGGAACCTGTAGCGAAAAGAACTTTTTTAAACCCGATTTCGCTTCGGAAGAATATATTCTTAACGTCCACGATACAGATTATTTTAACCGACTTAAAAACTTAGAATTAAGTAAAAAAGAAATCAGGCAGAGTGGTTTTCCACTTTCAAAGGAGCTTGTGGATCGGGAGATGATTATTGCCGGTGGCACCATAAAAAGTGTGCTTTATTCTTTGGAAAACGGGATTTCCTTTAACATTGCCGGGGGAACGCACCACGCTTATACCGATAGAGCCGAAGGGTTTTGCCTCCTGCATGACCAGGCGATAGCTGCCCGTTATCTTCAGCAACATAAATTGGCACAGAAAATCCTGATCGTCGATTTGGATGTACACCAGGGAAATGGCACTGCCGAGATATTTCAAGATGATCCTTCGGTCTTTACTTTTTCTATGCACGGAAAAGGAAATTATCCATTTAAAAAGGAACAATCTGACTTAGACATTGAAGTTCCCGATGGTAGTGGTGATGCCACCTACTTAAAATTACTAAAGGACACTTTACCAGGTTTAATAGAACAAGAGAATCCAGACTTTATCTTTTACTTAAGCGGAGTTGATATTTTGGAAACCGACAAGCTTGGCCGACTTTCCTGCAGTATCAATGGATGCAAAGAACGCGACAGATTTGTGCTACAAACCTGTCACGACCTTGAAATTCCCGTGCAATGTAGTATGGGTGGTGGCTATTCTAAAGAAATACGGTTTATTATTGATGCCCACGCGAATACCTACAGATTGGCTAAAGAAATTTATTTTTAAAAGCCCATCCCCCTGCCCCCTTCCCAATGGGAAGGGGAGTTAACTTCAGAACTAACTTTAGCTCTTTTTTTCGAGAAGTATGGTGAAAAAATTACTTCAAAAGTAAAAGCTCATTGCAAACTACTTCGGTAATATAACGTTTTGCGCCATTTTTATCATCCCAACTGCGATTGGTGAGTCTCCCTTCTATCCCAAGCTGCTTACCTTTATTTACATATTTTTCTACCAGCTCTGCGGTCTTTCCCCAGGCAATAATATTGTGCCAATGCGTATTCTCTTTTCGTTCCCCGCCCCCGTTTGTATAACTTTCATTAGTCGCTATAGAGAATTTCGCTAGTTTTTTACCAGATTCCAGGTTTACGATCTCGGGCTCCTGTCCCACATGTCCAATTAACTGTACTTTGTTTCTAATAGTGCTCATAACAGAATCATTTAATAAAGTTGAAAATCGTTAGTTCATTTCAACAGTACAAACATAGCTGCAGCTTGCATTATTAATCGTCTGGTAATTATTTGTTTACGTTTATAGACGTTTGGAAACGTTTGTAAATGATTATTTTTAATAAATTACGCAACCTTTTTATGATTTAGCATCTAATTAACAACTAAACCAACATAAAATTAAATGAGAAAAATAGTCAGCCTTTACAGATAACATTTTTAGATCTGGTTTTGGCATTCGCTATCGGTTTTTAAAGGAATAAAATCTAATTTATTCAATATTAAATAGGGAAAAGCTAAAATCAAAGGCTTTGCGCTCTCTGTGCTCTACTTAGCGAGCTTTGGATGAAAATTCGGGGTTAAAGATTGTAAATTTCACTAAGAAATCATTTCTTGTAATAAAAAATGTCACAAGAAGAACCAAAAGTATGGTATGCTTGCTATGGCTCCAATTTATTAAAGGAACGCTTTAGCTGTTATATTGGCGGTGGTCAGCCGGCTAATGCAAAAAGGGTTTACCCCGGTTGCACCAATAAAACCCTACCTAAAGAATCTAAGAGAATCATTATAAATAGGGAGCTTTATTTCGCAAAATCCTCCAAAACCTGGAGCGGTGGTGGTGCCGGATTCATAAAATCTAATTACGAAGACAATGTAGAAACCCTGGGTAGGATGTACCTTATTACCGAGCAGCAATTTGTTGATTTGGTGCAACAGGAAATAAAATTTGAGGGCCATTTCGACATAGATCTTAAAAAAGTGATTCGGGAGGGCTTTTTAGATATGAAAAACAACTCGTGGTATGGCCAGATTATTTATTTGGGCAATGAAGATAGCTACCCCATCTACACCTTTACCAACGAAGATTATTTGGCAGATGACATAAACGCCCCACACGAGTTTTATTTAAAAATCATTATTGAAGGACTCAAAGAGACTTATGCGATGAACAATGCTGAAATAGAGACTTACCTAAAAGAGAAAGAAGGTATTAAAGGATTCCCTATCGCAAATAAATTAGCTGAAATCATTAAAAACTGAAACGATTTTCAATTAATCAAACTGAATATCCTGAGAGACCTCACAGTCCCGATAGCTATTCGGGATCAAAAAACCTGTGAGGTCTGGCTTAATGGGAGTTTCCATATTTTATGAATAAAAACGGATACAATTTAATCGAAAAGATATGATTGAAGAAATAATAAACCTTAATGAAAAGTTTGAGCTTTTTAATGAACATTGGACACCCAAAATTGTTGGTGAACTTAACGGACAACAGGTGAAGTTAGCCAAATTGAAAGGTGAGTTTGTGTGGCATAACCATAGAGAAGAGGACGAAATGTTCCTGGTTATTAAAGGAAGCATGCAAATTCAATTTAAGGATAAGAAAATTCATTTAAATGAAGGCGAAATGTATATTGTGCCTCGTAGCGTAGAGCATAAGCCCATAGCAGCAAAGGAAGCCTGGGTTTTACTTTTTGAACCGAAATCTACCAAACATACCGGCGCAATAAAGGATAAAATGAGCGTTGAGAAACAAGAGTGGATTTAATACTTTATATTTTATGTTATTCGAAATCGCTAGAAAAATCTATCCCTAATTTAATAAATATTCATAGCGTTAATAATTTTTTACCAATTCCATAACAGCTAAATCGGGTTTAAATCTTTAGCTTCCCATTGAAAAATTATAATTATGGGATTTGAACATTTTGATGTATTTGTAATAGGAACCGGTACCGCGGGAAAAGGAGTAGCTACCACTTGTGCCAAAAAAGGCTTAAAAGTCGCCATTGCCGATAATAGGGAATATGGAGGCACCTGTCCCAATCGCGGTTGTGATCCAAAAAAGGTGTTGATGAGTTTTACTGAAATTATTGATCGCGCCTCGAAAATGCAGGGAAAAGGTGTCACAAAAATGCCAGAAATAAACTGGAAAGACCTTATGGCCTTTAAAGAAACTTTTGTAGATGCCATCCCGGCAGCTACCGAAAAAGACCTTAAGGCTTTAGATATCAAGATGTATCATCAGTCGCCAAAATTTCTAGATAAAAACACGCTTTCGGTGGAAGGTAAAACCGTGACCGCCGATAAATTTGTGATTGCTACCGGCCAAAAACCTATGGAATTAAAAATCCCCGGCGAAGAACACGCGCTAATTAGCGATGATTTCCTAAAATTAGAAGAATTGCCCGAAAGTATGATTTTTATTGGCTCTGGTTATATTGGGATGGAGTTTGCACATATCGCCGCGCGCTTTGGGGTAAAAGTCACTATGGTAGATATGGCGCCCAGGGCACTATCTACTTTTGATGAAGATATGGTGAGTTACCTGCAACAGGTTTCTGAAGAAGACCTGGGGATAGAATTTATTTTCAACTTGCAAATTAGTGAAATTGAGAAACTTCAAAAGAATTTTAGGGTTAAGGGAACACGCGATGGAAAAGAAATTTCTGCCAAAGCTGCAATGGTCTTTAATACCGCCGGAAGAGTTCCTTCCATGGAAGAGCTGGATTTAGAAAAAGGAGGAGTTACTTTCTCTAAAAAAGGGATTGAGGTAAATGAATATCTTCAAAATACAGGAAATGAACGTGTTTATGCCTGCGGAGATGTTTCTGCGAGCGACGGCTTACCATTAACTCCCTTATCTTCACAGGAAGCAAAAATAGTTTCAGATAATTTAACAGACGAAAAAGAAAAGAAAAAAGCAGACTTCCCGCCACAACCTTCAGTGGTTTATACATTGCCAAATTTGGCTTCCGTAGGACTTTCCGAAGAGGAAACAAAAGCCAAAGGTTATGACTATACCCTGGAGCATAAATTAATTCCAAAATGGTTTAGCGCAAAGCATATTAACGAAAAGGTTTATGCTTATAAAACCCTCGTTGATAATAAGACAGGATTTATAATTGGCGCGCATTTAGCGGGTCCAAAGGCAGGAGAGATAATTAATATGTTTGCAATGGCGATGTGTGGAAAACTGGATTCTTTAAGCATTAAAAAAATGATCTTCACCTATCCCAGCTGGGCAAGCGACATTAAAGGAATGGTTTAGAAAAAGCCTCCCCCGCCACTCTAAAGGAGGGGAAGCCTGATAGAAATATAAATATCCTTTAGACTTTATTCTTAAATAATCTCGTTATGGGGTTTGTGTCTTTATTCATCCAGGCGTGATAAATAATATTGGAGAAAATAGCTACCGCTCCAATTAAAGCAGCATAAGCGATTAAAGGAATTTCCGCAAAATGCCTAAAATAAATAGCTATTAACGCCCAAACTCCTACTGCGGCAAACTCCCGCATATTCCTGCGCCATATCATTGCGATATTTAAAACGCTTGCCACGGTTAACATAATAACCGTCCAGATTTCTTCAGAAAAAAAAGGAGCATTCCATTCAATTTTTACAAGGTAGGCAGAGATATTGGCAATAGTTGCTACCGCTATCCATCCCGAATACAAACAAATTGGCCACCAACTTAGGGCAAGTATCTTAAGTGGCGCGTCCCATCGCTCCATATTGGTATTTAAGATCACTTTAATTAATGCGAAAAGGATTAAAAGCATAAGCAAAACCGAAAGGCCTGTGAGTTCGTATAACCAGGTAACAACCCAGCCCACATTCGCCAGGTTTGCGATAAAAAACCAATATCCAGATTCCTCTAAAAACCTTAACTCTTTACGGGCGAAAAAAGCCTGAAACAACTGATGTCCAGAAAAAACCAAAAGCGATAAGAATATAATGCCCCAAATAGCAAAAGCATAACCATCTGGTGTGAAAAGATTATAATATTCAGCACTTAGGCTTCCCATGGTATTGCCGTTTATAATTCCGGTTTGTGAAATGTAACTCACAGCAATTGCTAAAACCACCGAAAGAAAATTTAATACTGCTAATCGTTTTTCCATAATATAATGACAAAGATTTCGATTTATATCTATACTTTAAGAATAACTTTAGTTTCATTATCCTTAACTAATCACCAACCTCGACCCAGGGGTGCGAGGTATGCTTCCAAAAAATAACTCTTTTATTTCGAACCAAGCCACCAGAGAATTCAACCCGTGGCTATCACCCTGGGATTAAAATTACTTCTTTTTGTGTAATTGCGTAAGCCTTCTCCCCTTCTTTTAGCTGCATTATATAGTTCCCGGTAAATTCCCCAAAAGCAGGGAGTATAAGTTGTTGTTTTTTTTGAAAGAAACACGGCAGTTTAAGCTGCTGTTTCGCCATCCCCACTAATCGATAACCAGGGTGAATATGTCCACAAATATTAAAGAAGTCGCTTCTATCTTCGGGGTGATGCGTGAGCAGAAATCCACTCAATTGCCACTCTGAATGTATAGCAACGCCTAATTCCCGGTATTTTAAAGGAGAAATGATATCGTGGTTACCGGCTATGAGGATTACTTTAGCTTCTAAAGTTTCCAACCAATTTTCAAACAAATCCCATTCCTTATTTATGCTGCTATGAAAAAGGTCACCCAAAAAGCAAATAATCTTCGGTTGATATTTAGCAACCACTTCGTTTAATCTTAAAAAATTAGCATTAATGGCTTTAAGGGGTACGGCACTTCCAAATTTTCTAAAGTGGGAAATTTTCCCAAGGTGCACATCACTAATTAACAGGATTTCTTTCTCCTGCCAAAAAGCAGCACCACTTGGATGTAGTTGAAAATTTTGATTTTGAAGGTTTATGGTCATTTATTTGTTGAAGTTCCAACGTTTTGAACCCGTATAGTTATCAGAACTATGAGGCCCCTTGTAATGTATTATTCAACGTTATAATTTATGAAGTATTTCGGCTGCTTTCTCCAGGGTTTCTTCGGTTTTAGCAAAGCAAAAACGTAGTTTTTTATCATCTTTCCCATCCTTATTAAATACTGAAATCGGGATACTGGCCAAACCATTTTCAGTAATCAAACGTTTTGCAAAATCTACATCGTGCTCATCGGTTATTGCTGAATAATCCATTACCTGAAAATAAGTACCTTTAGAGGGAGTTCCTTTAAATTTTGAGCCATGCATTAGTTCCAAAAACTTATCCCGTTTCTGCTGATAAAAATCCCCCCGTTCAAGATAGTGGTCAGGGTTCTTTAAATAATCCGCGAAAGCCCATTGCATAGGGTGGTTTACACAAAAGACCGTGGCCTGGTGAAATTTAATAATTTCGTTCATTAGAACTTCCGGCGCAACACAATAGCCCATTTTCCAACCGGTATTATGGAAAGTCTTTCCAAAAGAAGCACAAACAATCGCTCTTTCTGCCAGGCCGGGAAACTTTGAAGCGCTCTGGTGTTGAGCATCATCATAAATCAAGTGTTCGTAAACCTCATCGCTTAGTAAAATGATATTGGTATTGTTAAGCAATTTTTCCAAACGCAACATATCTTCTTTATTCAAAATCGTGCCGGTAGGATTATGTGGCGTATTGATAATGACCATCCTGGTTTTCGAACTGATCTTTTGTTCCAGTTCCTCCCAGTTAATTTTAAAATCTTCTCCTTTTAATTCTATCAACACCGTTTTTCCGCCGGCTAATTTAATATCGGGTTCATAGGAATCATAAGCCGGTTTAAATACAATCACTTCATCTCCCGGGTGCACAAAAGCGGTTATAGCACAGTACAAAGCCTGGGTAGCGCCAGCGGTAAAGATAATTTCTGAAGCTTCATTATATTTTTTTCCGTAGAGCTTTTCAATCTTAGCAACCACCTGCTCTCTTAACTCCGGGATACCATTCATTGGCGGATATTGATTATAGCCTTCTTTCATCGCTTTATAAACCAATTCTTTAAGCTTCCTATCGGTTTCAAAATTTGGAAAGCCTTGTGAAAGGTCTATCGCGTTATGCTTTCTGGCCAGGCTGCTCATCACAGAAAAAATACTGGTTTTTCCTGCTGGGAGTTTTGAAGGTAATTGGTTAAAGTTTGGCATCGGCTTATTTTTAAATAAGATGCATAAAAAATCCCAAACTCTAAAAGAATTTGGGATTTGATTTATCGATATTTAAAAGATTTATCTTTTTGTACTCGCTGAAAGATATTCCCGGTTCATTCTAGCGATATTATCTAAAGAAATTCCTTTAGGACATTCTAACTCACAAGCACCGGTATTACTACAGTTTCCAAAACCTTCATCATCCATTTGTCTAACCATGGCCTGCACCCTTTCTGTAGCCTCAATACGTCCTTGTGGCAGTAAAGCGTATTGTGAAACTTTTGCCGAAGTAAATAGCATTGCACTCGCATTTTTACAAGCTGCTACACAAGCGCCACAACCAATACAGGTCGCTGCATTAAAAGATTCATCGGCATTAGCTTTTTCAACCGGAATAGTATTGGCATCTACAGTGTTTCCGGAAGTATTTACCGAAACATATCCCCATGCCTGCTGTATCCTATCAAAAGCAGTTCTATCTACAATAAGGTCTTTTATCACAGGAAAGGCCTTTGCCCTAAAAGGCTCTATATATATTGTGTCCCCATCGTTAAAAGAACGCATATGCAACTGGCAGGTGGCCACCAACTTATCTGGACCGTGAGGTTCGCCGTTTATTTGCAAAGAACAGGAACCGCAAATCCCTTCACGACAGTCGTGATCAAATTCAACGGTATCTTCACCTTTTTCTACTAACTGCTCATTAAGAATGTCCAGCATCTCCAAAAACGACATATCACCTTCTATCCCATCTATAGGATAGTCAACCATTTTCCCTTTAGCAGTGGCATTTTCCTGACGCCATATTTTAAGTGTTAACTTCATAATTGTAATCTGTTATGGGTTATGAGTTAAGGGTAAAGTGCACCCTCTTCTTCCTAACCATTTTTAGCATTCTTTAAATAATTAATATAACCATTTAAAATTGCTTTGGTACTATTGAATCTATTTCTAAATTCTTCCAAAGTTTTTATATCAATATAATTTTCATCTTTCGCGGTTATAACTTGATTTAATGCTTCACAAAGCGAACCACGAGCAATTCTACAAGCCTGAATGTTTTCCTGATAATTAAATCTTCCAAAACCTTCGGCTATGTTGTCACCTATTGATCTCGAAGAACGACGTAGTTGACTTGTTAGGGAATATTTTTCAAATTCAGGGAATCTGGGAAGCACTATCTCAGAAACAAATCTTCTAAGTTCTCGCGAGGCTTTCCAGCACTCTAATTCTTCAAAAGATAGAATATTCCCCATATGATTAACGCATAACCCCTAACTAATAACCTACTTATAACTTCTTGTTTTCAATTCTATATTTTCAAATACCAGATCTTCCTTGTGAAGTTTTGCTTCTCTAGGGTTGCCGGTATATTCCCAGGCCGCTACATATTTAAAGTTTTCGTCGTCCCTTAAAGCTTCTCCTTCTTCAGTTTGATATTCTTCCCTAAAGTGACCTCCACAAGATTCATTTCTATGCAGGGCATCCTTAGCAAATAACTCTCCTAATTCTAAGAAATCTGCTACCCTACCGGCTTTTTCAAGCTCGGCATTTTTCCCGTTTGCTTTTCCGGGTACTTTTACGTTTTTCCAAAAATCTTCACGCAAAACAGCTATTTCGCCAATTGCATCTTCAAGATCTTTAGCATTACGGGCCATTCCACATTTATTCCACATGATTTGCCCTAATTCCTTGTGATAAGAATCTACAGATTTTTTTCCACCGGCATTCATCAATTTCTCGATACGATCTTTTACAGCTTTTTCAGCTTCATCAAATTCTTTAGTATCGCTTTCTATTTTCCCGGTACGAATATCATTAGACAGGTAATCACCTATGGTATATGGTAGCACAAAATAACCATCGGCCAGACCCTGCATTAAAGCTGAAGCTCCTAATCTATTGGCTCCATGGTCTGAGAAATTAGCTTCTCCTGTTGCATAACATCCGGGCACTGTGGTTTGCAGGTTATAATCTACCCAAAGTCCGCCCATGGTGTAATGTACAGCCGGGTAGATCATCATTGGGGTTTCATAAGGATTTTGATCTACAATTTTATTGTACATGTCAAAGAGGTTTCCATATTTTGAAGCAACCACTTCTTTCCCCAATCGTGTAATTTCCTCTTTAGATGGATTTTTATGTCCCGCGGTAAAAGCTTTTTCTTTTCCGTAGCGTTGTATAGCGCTCTTAAAATCCAAAAATACTGCCTGCCCGGTTTTATTTACACCAAACCCGGCATCGCAACGTTCTTTAGCAGCCCTGGAAGCCACATCACGAGGCACGAGGTTACCAAAAGCGGGATATCGTCTTTCTAAATAATAATCTCTTTCCTCTTCTGAAAGTTCAGTTGGCTTCTTCTCTCCTTTCCTAATAGCTTCAGCATCTTCTTTCTTTTTGGGAACCCAGATTCGTCCGTCATTCCGAAGAGATTCAGACATAAGGGTTAGCTTAGACTGATGATCTCCCGTAACCGGAATACAGGTTGGGTGAATTTGAGTATAGCAAGGATTGGCAAAGTAAGCTCCTTTACGGTGTGCCCTCCAGGCTGCCATCACGTTACATCCCATCGCATTTGTAGAAAGGAAAAATACGTTACCGTACCCACCGGAAGCAAGCACTACTGCGTGAGCAGAGTGACGTTCAATCTCGCCGGTAATCATATCCCTGGCGATAATTCCTCGGGCTTTGCCGTCTACCAAAACCAAATCCATCATTTCATGACGGTTGCAAGGCTGAATCTTACCACGATTAATTTGACGGTTCATAGCAGAATAAGCGCCCAACAATAATTGCTGACCTGTTTGTCCTTTAGCATAGAACGTACGGGACACTAAAACCCCGCCAAATGAACGGTTATCTAAATAACCTCCATACTCCCGCGCAAAAGGAACGCCTTGCGCTACACACTGGTCTATAATATTACCGGAAACCTCGGCCAATCTATAAACATTAGATTCGCGGGAGCGGTAGTCGCCTCCTTTTACAGTATCATAGAATAAGCGATAGTCTGAATCGCCATCACCCTGGTAGTTCTTAGAAGCGTTAATACCTCCCTGCGCCGCAATAGAGTGAGCACGTCTTGGAGAATCCTGGTAACAAAAAGTTTTTACATTATAGCCCAATTCTGCCAGGGTTGCGGCGGCACTACCACCGGCTAACCCGGTTCCAACTACAATAATATCTATATTACGCTTATTGGCAGGGTTTACAAGATTAATATTATTCTTATGATTGGTCCACTTTTCTGCTAGAGGCCCTTTTGGTTCTTTGGAGTCTAAAACTGACATAAATCTTAAGTTTTAAAGGTTATTAATATAGTGAAAAAGGGCTATAAAAATAAATCCTAGTGGAATAATAATCGCATAAGCTACAGTAAAGCCCCGTAGACCTTTGGCATATTTGTTACTCCACCCCACAGACTGGAATGAAGAAGAAAAACCGTGAATAAGGTGAAGACTTAAAAACACAAATGAGATTACATATAATATGGTTCTAACCGGGCTTTGAAATTTCACAACTAACTCATCATAATATCTGGCGACATCCTCTGGATTAGATTCAAAATACTTATGAACCATCTCGGGAAACCAGAAATCGTAAAAATGCAAGCCCAGGAAAGCCAAAACCACTAAACCAGAATAAATCATATTCCTGGACATCCAACTGGAATTTGCACTACCGTTAAATTTAACGTAAGAAATGTTCCTGGCACTTCTGTTTTTAGCTTCCAGAATAAAACCCATTACAAAGTGAAAAATAACCCCAAGAATTAAAATAGGCTGTAAGAATGCCTGGACTACAAAGTTAGTCCCCATAAAATGAGAGATATCATTGAATAGGTCCTTGCTAATAACCGAAGTAAAATTGATTGTAAAATGCTGAGCTAAAAATAAGACCAGAAAAAGTCCCGATAAGGCCATAGCAAATTTTCTTGCTATAGTTGAATTTAGAAATCCACTCATTGGTATGATTATTTTATAGAAAATTTACGTCAAAAATACAGCTCAATTTAGTTACGTACAACTTTTGCCTGCCAAAATAGCCGCTATTTAGAACCAATACAAAGAAGACGAGAAAGCTGCAAATACAGAAAGAAAATTTAATCTGTCCCTACATAAATCATTAAACGAGGTGCAATTAATGCATTTTTTTGATTTTACAAAAGCTTAACGAAGACTATGCTTGTTTTTTAGTAAATTCATCCAAACTATTTTAAACGTAAAGCCAGGTTAACAATAAACAGGGTTTATTTTAGCAATAGCTTTCTATTTATTCTTCGGAAATCAACAACCTCGACCTTAAGCTACGAGGTATGCTTCCGAAGAAAGCTCTTTTATATCGAGGCAAGCTCCGGGCAATTAAATCCCCGGCTCTGGTCCCGCCCTAAAAGAACTTAACCTGAAAGGAAAATAGTTTGTTAATCAATCGAAACAACCAAATTTTATGGATTTTATAGATTATTATAAGCTGCTTAATTTGGATAAAGGCGCCAGCGAGTCCGATATTAAAAAGGCCTATCGCAAGTTAGCCCGAAAATATCATCCAGATTTAAATCCCAACAATAAAGAAGCCCAGCATAAATTTCAACAAATAAATGAAGCGCACGAGGTATTGAGCGATCCTGAAAAACGAAAAAAATACGATCAATACGGAAAAGACTGGCAACACGCCGATGCTTATGAAGAAGCTAAAAAACAACAGCAAAGTAGCGGAAATTATGCCGGCGGCGGATTTAACCAAAATGCAGGTTTTGGCGGCAACCAGGGAGACTATTCCTATTCTGGCAATTTTGATGAAGACACTTTTTCAGACTTTTTTGGAGATATGTTTGGTAGCCGCGCAAGATCGCAAGGTGCTGGAAGAGGAGGTCATTTTAAAGGCCAGGATTTTAATGCAGAACTTCAGCTTAGGCTTAGTGATGTTTACACCAGTCACAAACAAACTATTACCGTAAATGGCAAAAATATTAGGTTAACCATCCCAGCGGGAGTAGAAAATGGACAAACCATAAAAATTAAGGGACACGGCGGCCCAGGCGTTCAAGGTGGACCAAAAGGCGACCTTTATATTACATTCAACATCCTTAATGATACCAGCTTTAAACGAGAAAAAGAAAATTTATATCAAAACGTGGAGTTAGATCTTTACACAGCGCTGCTAGGTGGAGAAATTACTACCAAAACCTTTGATGGCTCGGTAAAGTTAAATGTTAAACCCGAAACCCAACCCGGCAATAAAGTAAGGCTTAAAGGTAAAGGCTTCCCTAAATACAAAAAGAAAGGCGAATTTGGGGATTTAATTATCACCTACAACATCAAAATGCCCACTAAACTAAGTAACAGGGAGAAAGAATTAATTAAAGAACTTCAAAAATTACGCTCATGAATTTAGAAGATTTAATACCAACCGATGAGATTTGCACCCGCTACAAAGTGGAACGCAATTTTGTTCATGCATTAACTGAGAGCGGACTTTTACATACAGTAACCGTCCAAAAAATAACCTATGTACATTGTGACGAGATTTCTGAATTTGAAAAACTAAGAAGGCTACATTATGAACTCGATATTAACCTGGAAGGTCTCGAAGCTATTCAGAATTTATTGAGCCAGGTAAAGAAGCTACAAAACCAAAATGTAGCGCTTAAAAATAAGTTGAATTTATATGAGTAAGCAAGCTTTAGCACATAGGAGCTGTAGTTTAATACCAATTTAACCATAGAACCTTCAAGGTCGTGCTATTTTCTTATTTCTAATTTCCAAGCAAACCAATCGCAGCATTACAGAACAAAAAAAGGGACTTCGCCTTTTACATGCGATTTTACAAAGTTAAATTGACATAACTTCCATGCGACATAACCCTCGATACAACCTTTAGACTATAAAAGAAACAATTATTTAGATTGGACCATTTGAACCTTCAACTCCCCAGAATATTAATAACTTTGCAATTCGAATTCAAAATTTAAAGCCTTAATGGTTTTTAGAACCAGTAAGGTATAAAAATAGCTATTTATGAGATACGAACAGATTGACAGCAAACTTTTTATAAAAAACCGCAAAAGTTTTATGGCGGGCATGAAATCCAGCAGCCTTGCTGTTTTTAATGCTAATGACATTTATCCCATTGGCGCCGATAGCACTTTGCCGTTTCAACAAAACCGCGATCTATTTTATCTTAGTGGGGTAGATCAGGAAGAGGCTATTTTAGTATTATTTCCAGACGCGCCAAAACCAGAACATCGCGAGATTCTTTTTCTCACCGAGACCAACCCGCATATTGCCGTTTGGGAAGGAGCAAAACTAACCAAAGAAAAAGCACTGGAAGTAAGCGGAATAGAAACAGTTTACTGGCTTCAGGATTTCGAAAAAGTTTTTTTTGAATTGATGTCCCAGTGCGAAACCGTATATTTTAATACCAACGAGCACTACAGGGCCAGCGTACAAACCGAAACCCGGGACGATAGGTTTATAAAATGGTGTAAAGAGAAATATCCTGCGCACCGGGTAGCAAAAAGTAATCCTATCTTACAACGCTTACGTTCGGTAAAAGATCCTATTGAATTAGATTTAATGCAAAAGGCTTGCAACATTACCGAAAAAGCTTTCCGTAGAGCTTTAAAATTCACTAAACCCGGAGTTTGGGAACATGAAATTGAAGCTGAATACTGGCACGAAATGATTAGAAACCGCAGCCGGGGATTTGCTTACACCCCAATAATTGCCAGCGGAAACAATGCTAATGTTTTACATTACACCGAAAATAACCAGGAATGTAAAGCCGGGGACTTAATTTTATTGGACACCGGAGCAGAATATGCCAACTATTCCAGCGATATGACGCGCACCATCCCGGTTTCAGGAAAATTTAGCCAGCGGCAGAAGCAAATTTACAATACGGTAAACAAGGTGAAAAAAGAAGCTACCAAATGGTTGGTACCTGGAACAATTTGGGCCGAATACCATAAAGAAGTTGGAAAACTAATGACTTCCGAATTACTGGATCTTGGGCTTTTAGATAAAGCCGATGTACAAAATGAAAACCCAAAATGGCCGGCTTATAAAAAATACTTTATGCACGGTACCGCGCATAACATAGGTTTAGATACGCATGATTATGGTATTCTAACAGAACCCATGAAACCAAATCAGGTTTTTACCGTAGAACCCGGTATTTATTTACCAGATGAAGGTTTTGGAATTCGTCTGGAAGATGACGTGGTGATCCAAAAAGAAGGCGAACCATTCAATTTAATGGGCAACATCCCAATTGAAGTTGAAGAAATTGAAGAGATCATGAATTCTTAATTCGTTAAACCTGAAAGTTTTTGCGAGTGGCATTAGCAGCGCAGCAATTTGTTGTGATTGGTTAATTCGACTCATAAAAGAAAGACTGCTACTGTACTAGCGTCTTCGAAGTGAAACTTTTAGAATTGCGAATTCAACAAATTATTAGAATCAGAGCCACGGATTTCCTTTAGATTCGTGGCTTTTTATATATTTAAAATTGAGAAAAACAACCTACAAAAAGGCCGCTATTCACTATACCGTTAAAGGAACCGGAAATCCGCTTGTGCTCCTTCACGGCTTCCTGGAAAGCAAAGAAATTTGGACAGATTTTGCTGAAGAACTTTCTTTAAAACGCCAGGTCGTTTGTATTGATTTGCCGGGTCATGGAGACTCGGGTAGTTTTGGAAGTATTCACAGCATGGGGGAAATGGCAGAAGCTGTAAAAACCGTTTTAGACGAGTTAAACATTAAAAAAGTGGCACTGGCGGGACATTCCATGGGTGGTTATGTGGGTTTGGAATTGTGTTATAAATTCCCTATGCTATTAAATGCATTGGTGCTAGTAAACTCCACTCCTTTTGCAGACGATGACAAACGCAAAATAAACCGGGATAGGGCTGCAAATTTTGTTTTACGAAATAAAAATGCTTTTGTTAAGATGGCCATTGCCAATTTAATGACCCGCGAAAATTATAAGCGCTTTAAACCTCAACTGGAAGTGATAAAGCTGCGCGCGCTCAACATTCCTAAGACCGGGATTTATGCAGCAATAAAAGGTATGAAAGTTCGCAAAGACCATCTCGAACTTTTTGCTAACTTTGAACATCAAAAAATTATTGTGGCGGGGATTAATGATCCCATTGTAGATTACAATACAATAAAACTGATTTCAAAACGTTGTGGAAGTGAGTTTAAAAGTCTCCCAGACGGGCATTTATCTTTTTTAGAAAACAAAAAGGAACTGCTGGAAATTTTGCAATTTATCGATTAATATAAACGTTTAATTAAAAGTTAGCTTTTTAGAATATTTTATAGACACAATTAAAATAAAATCAAACTTTTATGAAGGAAAGAAACCCCAAAACATTTTCGTTCGCCAAAGTTTTTTGCAGCATTTTTGGACACAAGTTAGTGGTATCAAAAAATGTGACAGATCATGTACACGAATATACTTGCAGAAAGTGCGGCATGGAAATGACCGATACCGCCAATGGCCTTCTAGCTCGTTTAACTCCTAAGTTTAAAGAAACCAACGAGTATATTGCACAAATTCATCAAAAAAGAAAGCGTAAACACCTTAAGCACGCCTCTTAAGCGCAAAATCTTCAAATTTAATTTTAGGAAAAAGGAAACTTTACTCTTTACCTTCCATAGAATTCCAACCTTTTGCGATAAGTGGTAATTTTTGGCTGGCACGGGTGATTAAATGCATGCCTTCTTTTTCTTCGGTTATGTGACCAATTATTGATAAATTAGGATTTGCTTTTATCTTATCATAATCATCCTGGGAAATACTAAATAGTAACTCATAATCTTCCCCCCCACTTAAGGCGATGGTGGTGCTATCTAAATCAAATTCCTCACAAACGGAAATTACCGCAGGATCTAAAGGAATTTTCTCTTCAAATAAGTTTGCACCTACCTGAGAGTTTTTACAAAGATGAATTATTTCAGAAGAGAGTCCGTCGCTAATGTCTATCATGGAAGTCGGTTTTACTTCCAATTCTTCTAGCAAAGGCGGAATATCTTTTCTAGCTTCAGGTTTTAACTGGCGTTCAATAAGATATGTATAAGGATCCAGGTCTGGCTGCGCATTGGGATTAGCTTTAAATACCTCTTTTTCTCGTTCCAGGATTTGCAAGCCCATATAAGCAGCGCCAAGATCACCGGTTACCACCAGCAAATCATTGGGTTTTGCCCCGCTACGATACACCACATCTTCTTTTTCCGCTTCCCCTAAAGCAGTAATACTAATCATTAAGCCAGAAGTAGAAGAAGTAGTATCCCCGCCAACCACATCTACGTTATAAAGTTTTGCTGCCAGCTCGATCCCGGCATACAATTCCTCAAGCGCCTCTACCGGAAACCTGTTTGAAGCAGCGATAGAAACCGTAATCTGGGTAGCCCTGGCGTTCATCGCATAAATATCAGATACATTTACCATTACAGCTTTATATCCCAAATGTTTTAAAGGCATATAAGCCAGATCAAAATGCACGCCTTCTACTAAAAGATCGGTTGAAACCAGGGTTTGTTTTTCTTTAAAATCCAGCACGGCGGCATCGTCCCCAATCCCTTTTATTGTAGAAGGCAGTTTTGGCGTAAAACCTTTAGTTAAATGATCTATCAATCCAAACTCTCCTAATTCTGAAAGGTTTGTACGCATTTCCTGATTATTCTCAAACATATCTCGCTAATTTAGTTCTGCAAAATAAACGAATATTCTGAAACTCTCCACATAAAGCTTCCGTTAGATTAAGCTCAAGTATATATTTTTTTAAGGATTTATTGTAGCTGCTTTCCATTCAGCGAAGTTTATAGTTTTTCAGTAACGCCTGGTTAAAGATTAGAGAACAAAGAAACAAGAAATAACACTGTTTATTTTGTTAGTTTTCCGGTTCCATTTCTTCGGAAAAAAATATCAAATTCAATTATTTTTAAAATCTCCTAAACCGTTTCTTCAGAAACCTTCCACAAAACATAATCTTCGGCCAGGAGAAATTATCACTTCCGTTTAATTTCTTATAGAAACCAGCTTATTTTCAGTTAAATAAGAAAATAATTTCGATTGATTTCAGAATTGATAAGACCTATCAAACTATTCTTAAAACATATAAATGCTTTATGGTAATACGCTTGTTTTATAGTATATTTGTGCCTAATTTAGAATTAATCTTTTTAAGCTATGATAAAAGTAAGCGAAGACGCTAAGAAAAAGATTGCCGCTTTAATGCTGGAAGGAGGTTTTGACAATACTCAGGACTTCGTTCGGGTAGGCGTTAAAAGCGGAGGATGTTCTGGTTTATCTTATGAATTAAATTTTGATAAAGCCCAAACCAACGATGACAAACTTTTTGAAGATAATGAAGTTAAAATTGTAGTGAACAAGCGCAGCGTTTTGTACCTCGCGGGCACTATTTTAGAATATTCGGGAGGTCTCAATGGAAAAGGATTTGTTTTCAACAACCCCAATGCAGAAAGAACCTGCGGCTGTGGAGAGAGTTTCTCTTTATAAATTGGTTCAAGGTTTAAAGTTCAAAGTTTAAGGTTATGGGAACAATTAAACAATTTGAGGATTTAGAAATTTGGCAAGGTGCCAGGGAGATTTGTCAAATTGTTTATCAGATAAAAGAAAAATCCAACCTTAAATCTGATTTTAGACTGTACGACCAATTAAATGGATCCTCCGGTTCAATTATGGACAATATAGCCGAGGGTTTTGAGAGAAATGGCAATAAAGAATTTAATCAATTTTTGTCTATAGCCAAAGCATCTTGTGGCGAAACAAGATCACAGCTTTACAGAGCTTTTGATCGCGATTATATAAATCAGGATGAAATTAATATTTATCGAAAAAAAATAATAGCGCTTAGTAAGCAAATAAGTTCTTTAATGAACTATTTGCAAAAATGTGATATGAAGGGAACAAAATTCAGGAATGAACCTTGAACCCGAAACTTTAAACTTTGAACTAATAAGAGATGGCATATACTGAAGATGATTTAAAAAAAGAGCTCGAGACTAAGGAGTATGAGTATGGGTTTTACACCGATATTGAGTCAGACACCTTTCCTGTGGGCTTAGATGAAGATATTGTGAGGGCGATTTCTAAAAAGAAAGAGGAGCCCGAGTGGATGACAGAGTGGCGCCTGGAGGCGTTTCGCCACTGGCAAACCCTGGAGGAGCCAGATTGGCCTAATGTGAATTATCCGAAACCAGATTTTCAGGATATTTCCTACTATTCTGCGCCTAATAAGAAACCAAAATACGATAGTTTAGATGAAGTAGATCCAGAGCTTTTGGATACTTTTAAAAAACTGGGTATTTCTGTAGATGAACAGAAAAAACTGGCTGGCGTAGCAGTAGATGTGGTAATGGACTCTGTATCTGTTACAACAACTTTTAAAAAGAACCTCGCCGAGAAAGGAATTATATTCTGCTCTATATCAGAAGCGATAAGAGAGCATCCCGAGTTGGTAAAGAAATATTTGGGAACCGTAGTTCCAAAAACAGATAACTTCTATGCCGCGTTAAACTCGGCCGTATTTAGCGATGGTTCTTTCTGTTATATCCCAAAAGGCGTGCGTTGCCCAATGGAACTATCTACCTATTTTAGAATTAATCAGGCTGGAACAGGACAATTTGAGCGTACCCTTGTAATCGCAGAACCCGAAAGTTACGTAAGCTACCTGGAAGGATGCACCGCGCCAATGCGGGACGAGAATCAACTACACGCTGCGGTGGTAGAATTGATTGCTTTGGATGATGCCGAAATTAAATACAGTACCGTTCAAAACTGGTTCCCGGGATCTAAAGATGGAAAAGGCGGCGTATTTAACTTTGTAACCAAACGCGGACTTTGCGAAAAAAATGCAAAAATTTCCTGGACCCAAGTGGAAACCGGTTCTGCAGTAACATGGAAATATCCATCCTGTGTGTTAAAAGGGGATAATTCTATTGGAGAATTTTACTCTATCGCAGTAACCAATAATTTCCAGCAGGCCGATACCGGTACTAAAATGATCCACCTTGGCAAAAACACAAAAAGTACAATTATCTCTAAAGGTATTTCTGCCGGTGAGTCGCAGAACTCTTACCGCGGATTGGTACAGATAAACAGCCGGGCAAAGAACGCTCGTAACTTCTCAGAATGTGACTCCCTGTTAATGGGTAACAAATGTGGCGCGCATACCTTCCCTTATATTGAAGTAAAAAACAAAACGGGACAGGTAGAACACGAAGCCACAACGAGTAAAATTGGAGAAGACCAAATTTTCTATTGTAACCAAAGAGGAATTGATACCGAAAAAGCCATTGCACTTATAGTAAATGGATTTAGTAAAGAGGTATTAAACAAATTACCAATGGAGTTTGCGGTAGAAGCCCAAAAACTATTGGAGATTTCTTTGGAAGGTTCTGTAGGATAAAACAGGAATTAAAGCCTGAAATAATGAAGAAGATTTTGTTCATATTAACGCTCGCTATAACAGCTTTCTCCTGCCAGGATGAAGGTCGCGAGGAACTAATGAACCAGCCTGAAACTGAAAAAGTACCCGATAGTATTCAAGTGCTCACCGGGAAGTTTATTTATGCCGGGGATGCAGCAGTACTTAGAGGAAGTGATTTTGTATATGGGGTAACCGTAGATTCAATGTCTAAAGTTTTGGCAGAAAAAATTGTACCTTACAAAAAAGAAGATTTTGATATGGTTTCAGTTAAGGTTAAAGGAAAAATTGTTCCCAGTGATCACAGGGATAGCTGGAGTGAAAATATAGAAATACGCGAGATATTAGAAATATTGGAAACTGAAAATGTTTCAGAAAAAAAAGATAATAAATAAACTAATCCCGTTTTTCGGGATGCATACCGAGAATTTATGCTAAAAATAAAGAATTTACACGCAAGTATAGAAGATAAAGAAATCCTTAAAGGTATTGATTTAGAGATCAACGCAGGGGAAGTTCACGCCATTATGGGACCAAACGGTTCTGGAAAAAGTACTCTTTCTTCAATTATTGCCGGGAGAGAGGAGTTTGATCAAACCCAGGGAGAAATCATTTTTGAAGATACAGAAATTTCAGAAATGGATCCAGATGAAAGAGCGCATAGAGGTATCTTTCTTTCCTTTCAATATCCGGTAGAGATTCCAGGGGTTTCAGTAACCAACTTTATAAGAACAGCTATCAACGCGCACAGAAATGCCAATGGACAGGAAAATATGCCTGCCAATGAAATGCTGAAGAAAATTCGTGAGAAATCTGAAATGCTGGGCATAGATCGTAAATTTTTGTCCAGATCTTTAAACGAAGGTTTTTCGGGAGGAGAAAAGAAAAGAAATGAGATTTTTCAAATGGCTATGTTAGACCCAAAACTTTCCATACTGGACGAAACAGATTCTGGTTTGGATATTGATGCTCTTAAAACTGTGGCCGATGGTGTAAATAGTCTTAAATCTAAAGACAAATCTGTATTACTTATTACCCACTACCAAAGATTGCTAAATTATATCGTGCCAGATTTTGTGCACGTAATGGTAGATGGTAAGATTGTAAAATCTGGTGGAAAAGATCTTGCCAAAGAGTTAGACGAAAGAGGTTACGAATGGATTAAAACCGAAAAAGCGGTTTAATTCAGAAAGATTTCAGTAAAAGTCTCAGGTTTATTTGAAAACAGGAAACTTGTAAGACTGAAATAATTGAAATTGGCAATATTATAAAACTGCACCAATAGTATATATTGGAAAGCACAAAAGAATTGAAAATGGATTTTAAAGAAAAATTAGTATCATCTTTCCTGGCTTTTGAAGAAGAATATACAGGAAGTAACGATGATCTTAGAAATATAAGAAGCCAGGCCATAAAGGATTTTGAAACTATAGGTTTTCCGGGTAAAAAGGAAGAAGCTTACAAATATACTTCACTTAAAAGCGTATTAAAGGAAGACTATAATATCTTTCCTAAAGGAGAGAATTCTTTGGAATACCGGGATATTCAAAAGTATCTTATTCACGAGATAGATACTTATGATTTGGTGTTTATAGATGGGGTATATTCCTCCCATTTATCCAGCACCACCCATGATAAGATTGACGCTTGTCTAATGTCTTCGGCCATAAATAAAGATCAATACAAACCGGTAATTGACAACTATTTTAACAAAATAGCGCCCAAAAATGGCTTAAATTCCCTAAACACCGCTTTTACTAAAGAAGGGGCATTTATACACATTCACAAAAACACGATGGCCGATAAGCCCATCCAGATCATAAATTTCTCTACCGGCAATGAATCTTCACTATTTGTTCAACCACGTAATTTAATCGTGGTAGATGAAAATTCACATTGTCAAATTATTGAGCGTCACCAAAGCTTAACCGAACAACCGGTGTTGACCAACAGTGTCACCGAGGTATTTGCAGATAAACGCGCGATTGTTGACTACTACAAAATTCAAAATGATAATCTTTCAGCTTCTCTAATAGATAATACGTTTATAGAGCAGCAGTCTGAAAGTTTTTGCTCTGTGCATACTTTTTCCCTGGGCGGAAAATTAACGCGTAACAACCTTAACTTCTATCAAAAAGGAGAACGTATAGATTCTACGATGAAAGGAATCACCCTTATTGAAGGAAAACAACATGTAGATCACAATACTTTGGTACACCATACCCAGCCTAACTGTGAATCACATCAGGATTACAAAGGTATTTTTGATGATAAATCGGTGGGTGTTTTTAATGGAAAGGTTTATGTAGATAAGATAGCGCAAAAGATTAATGCTTATCAATCTAACAATAATGTTTTATTAAGCGACAGAGCTACGATTAACTCCAAACCTCAGCTGGAAATTTTTGCAGACGATGTAAAATGTAGTCACGGCTGTACCATTGGCCAATTAGACGAAGAAGCTTTATTTTATCTAGAGTCCCGCGGGATTCCGAAGAAAGAAGCCAGAGGTCTGTTGATGTATGCTTTTGCCAATAATGTACTGGAAAGTGTAAAAATTCCAGAGATCAAAAAGCGAATTAATAAACTTATCGCTAAAAAATTAGGTATCGAATTAGGGTTTCACCTATAAATTCGGGCTACGGTCTTAAAATTAAATAACCTGATTATTTGATTTGAGCCAAGATTACTCAAGAAAAGTCGCAGACCCGTCTAAGTGAATTGATCCCGGTGAGCCTGGTGCGAGTCGGGATTAATATCAATTAGAGCGTAGCATAAAAGAAACCCTCAAACTAAATTTAAGAAAATGAGTATTGCTACCAATAATATAGCTTTAAACCTGGAAAAGATAAGAAAGGATTTTCCTGTGCTAAACAGGGAAGTGAATGGTTATCCACTGGTTTACCTGGACAATGCGGCTACTTCGCAAACCCCTAAGCAGGTGATGGATGCTATTGTAGATTATTATTCTAACTACAATGCAAACATTCACCGGGGCGTGCACAGTCTCTCACAAGAAGCGACCGATAAATATGAGGCTGCCCGAAAAACCATTCAACAACATTTTAACGCTGAAAAATTACATGAAATTATATTCACTGCCGGCACCACCCATGGGATAAATCTCGTTGCCAATGGATTCGCCTCTATTCTAAAAAAAGGTGATGAAATTCTGGTTTCGGCGATGGAACACCATTCCAATATTGTTCCCTGGCAAATACTTTGTGAGAAAACCGGGGCCGTTCTAAAAGTGATTCCCATGAACCAGGAAGGTGAACTTGTTTATGAGGAATTTGAGGCCTTACTTTCAGAAAAAACTAAAATGGTTTTCGTGAATCACGTTTCCAACGCTTTGGGCACTATCAATCCTATTAAGAAGATAATTGATAAAGCCCACGAATACAACGCAGCGGTTTTGATTGACGGCGCCCAGGCAGCACCGCATATTAAAGCCGATGTACAGGCATTAGATGCAGATTTTTACGTGGTTTCTGCCCATAAAATGTGTGGACCAACAGGGGTTGGTATTTTATATGGAAAAGAAGAATGGCTTAATAAAATGCCTCCTTACCAGGGTGGTGGCGAAATGATTGCAACGGTAAGTTTCGATAAAACCACTTATGCCGATCTTCCGCATAAATTTGAAGCGGGAACGCCAAATATTTGTGGTGGTATCGCATTTGGCGCAGCCTTAGATTATATGAATGCCATAGGTTTTGAGCCTATTGCGCGCTACGAAGAAGAATTGCTGAACTATGCAACATTAAAACTTCAGGAGATTGAAGGTATGCAGTTCTACGGCACATCCCGCGAAAAAACAGCGGTAATTTCTTTTAATATTGAAGGGCTTCACCCCTACGATATCGGAACACTTGTAGATAAGATGGGCATAGCGGTTAGAACCGGGCATCATTGTGCGCAACCCATAATGGATTTTTATAAAATTCCGGGTACGGTTCGGGCATCTTTTTCGTTCTATAATACCAAAGAAGAAATAGACCGTTTTATTGAAGCGTTGAAGAAAGCAAAAATGATGCTTTCATAAATTACTGTTATGAAGAAAATCTTAATCCTATGTATTACACTTGTGATATTTTCCTGCGGAAATTCCGAAGAAAAGGTTTCAGAAGATCCTGCAGATCTCAATAATTTACAGGGAGATTATAATCTAATTGCGTTAGATGGAGAAAATATTTCTTCTGAAGGCTTTATACTTAATTTCAACGGTAAAAAACAGCAATTGGCTGGGAAAACCGGTTGTAATAATTTTGTGGCAAGCTATAAAATTCAGGATTCAATCATAAAGTTTAATCCGCCGCTGGGAACAAAAATGTACTGTGAAGGAGAAATGGAGTATGAAGATACCTTCAATAAAATACTTCCTAAAGTTAGAAACCTTCGCATTAGCGATAAAGATTTAATATTTTTGTCGCAAAATAACGAGCAACTTTTAAACCTCGAAAAACAAGAACAAAGTGAGTAAGACCATACAGGAAATACAGGAAGAGATAGTAGATGAATTTGCGATGTTTGAAGATTGGATGCAGCGCTATGAATATATGATAGAATTGGGAAAAGCACTTCCCCTTATCGACGAGCAATACAAAATAGAAGAAAACTTAATTAAAGGATGCCAAAGTAGAGTTTGGGTTCACGCCGAATTAGAAGATGAGAAATTAGTCTTCACGGCAGATAGTGATGCGATAATCACCAAAGGCATAGTTGCCATTCTAATAAGGGCATTTTCCAATCATCATCCCTCTGAAATTATTGAAGCCGATACCAAATTTATTGACGAAATAGGACTGAAGGAACATTTATCCCCAACAAGGGCAAATGGTTTGGTTAGTATGATTAAACAACTTAAAATGTATGCTGTGGCATACCAAACACAACTCGATTAACATGGAACAAGAAATAGATACACAAGAACTGGGAGAAAAAATCGTTAAGGTTATAAAAACCATTTATGACCCCGAAATCCCTGTAGATATATACGAACTGGGGCTTATTTATGATGTCATGGTAAATACAGACAGGGAAGTGAAAATTTTAATGACCCTTACTACCCCAAACTGCCCGGTTGCTGAGAGTTTACCCCAGGAAGTAAAAGAAAAAGTAGCTTCTATAGATATGGTAAAAGACGCCGAAGTTGAAATCACTTTCGATCCACCGTGGAGCCAGGATCTTATTAGCGAGGAAGCAAGATTGGAACTGGGGCTATTGTAAAAATAAAAGCTCCTAATCCCCAAGGGGAAATTAAAACATTTGCTTCAAAAATTGTATAAACTAATAACTTTTAACCCCTAACTTTTAACTTCAAATATGGCCGAAGAAATTGTAAACCGGGTAGCCAACAGTAAATTAATCACGTTTAACCTGGAGGATCACTATCCTGCGGGAGAACGTGTAGTATTTGATGTTAAAGATTGGTTACTGGAAGGATTTGTATTGCGTGAAAAAGAGTTTAGAAAAGAGGCAAAAGCTCATAACTGGGCTAATTATAAAGACAAATTTGTCGCTTTAACCTGTTCTAGTGACGCAATTATTCCTGCCTGGGCTTATATGTTAATCACCACATATTTACAGCCTTATGCAAAAAAGGTAGTCGCTGGCGACCTGGAAACCCTGGAAACCGTTATCTACACCGAGGTACTTCAAAATCTAAATATAGATGATTTAAAGGATAAACCGGTAATCGTAAAAGGTTGCGCTAATAAACCTGTACCCACCAATGCATATCTATTATTAATTGAAAAATTACAACCCGTAGTAAAAACTTTAATGTATGGAGAGGCTTGCTCCTCTGTACCACTCTATAAAAAACCCAGAAAATAAAATGAAGAAATTCTTACTTGCATTCGCCTTATTTGGCGGAATAATGAGTCTATCGGCTCAGGAAGAAGACGAAGAGCAAAAACAAGGTTGGAGCAGGGAAGGCGATATTTCGCTACTTTTTAACCAATCTGCTTTTAACGCAGAATGGACCGGAGGCGGGACTTCGAATCTTGCCGGAAACATCCTGGTAAATTATAATTTCAATTATTTAAAAGACGATTTTACCTGGGACAATAAACTTATGTTAGACTACGGTCTTACCAAGCAAAAAGGTGATGATTTTAAAAGAAAAACCAGTGACCGCCTGGAGTTTAACTCTATCGCAGGTAAGCAAATTGAGGAATCCAATTGGTATTACTCCTTATTTTTAAATTTTAGGACCCAAATTACTAAAGGTTATAAATTTGGTGAAAATGAAGAAACTGGAAAAACCACTAGAAGAGAATATACACATTTCCTTTCTCCCGGTTATTTACAATTTGGACCCGGTATGCTTTGGAAAAAGAATGAGAATTTCTACGTAAATATAGCGCCCGCGACTGGGAGAATGGTCTTTGTTGATAAAGACTTTACTTCTGGCCCCAATTATGAAGATGGGGATTATTTTGGACTCGACGCAGGGAAAGCCATGCGCTTTGAGTTGGGTGCATCTGTATCTGGTTATGCTAAATTTGAAGTCATTAAAAACGTGACTATGGAGAATATGCTTAATCTTTATTCCAACTACCTGGAAGATGCTAAAAACGTTGACATTGATTATACGATGAATCTAAAGATGAAGATTAATGAGTACCTTTCTACTAATTTGGTAATCCAGGCTATTTATGACGATAATGCAGTGCAGGGCTTTCAAATACGGGAAGTTTTTGGACTCGGCTTTAATTATGCATTTTAAGGCTTAAATCTTACTTATATTTTCAAAGCCAGCTTCCTATTTAAACGGAGCTGGCTTTTATTTTATAATAAATTAAAGCATTTTTAGTTAAATAAATGTTGAAATAATTTCCACAAAAATCACAATAGCAATCTATTGTGTAACTTTGTATCTATGATTGAAAAAACCGACCTAAGTCACGAAAAATCTGTATTAATTGGTATCATCACCAAAGAACAGGGACAGGATAAATTAAAAGAATACCTGGACGAGTTAGAGTTTCTCACTTATACCGCGGGAGGTGAAGTGGTAAAACGCTTTAGCCAGAATATGGACAAACCCAATCCTAAGACATTTATAGGCAGCGGAAAAATGGACCAGGTTAAAGAATTCGTTATCGAAAACGAGATTGGTACCGCTATTTTTGATGACGAACTTTCGCCCGGTCAACAAAAAAATATCGAAAAAATCCTTAAATGTAAGGTTCTTGATAGAACAACCTTAATCCTCGATATTTTTGCCCAAAGGGCACAAACCAGTTACGCGAGAACACAGGTAGAATTAGCCCAATACGAATACCTTTTACCCAGGCTTGCCGGAATGTGGACTCACCTGGAACGTCAACGTGGAGGTATTGGGATGCGCGGTCCCGGAGAAACAGAGATTGAAACCGACCGTAGGATTGTTCGGGATAAAATTGCTTTGTTAAAGAAAAAACTGGCAACCATAGATAAACAAATGGAAGTGCAACGAGGAAACCGCGGACAATTGGTGCGGGTTGCCCTGGTTGGTTACACCAACGTTGGGAAATCTACTTTAATGAACACCATAAGCAAAAGCGAGGTTTTTGCTGAAAATAAATTGTTTGCAACGCTGGATACCACGGTTAGAAAAGTAGTAATTCGCAACCTTCCCTTTTTATTAACAGATACCGTTGGTTTTATAAGAAAGTTGCCTACCCAGCTGGTAGAATCGTTTAAATCTACTTTAGACGAAGTTAGGGAGTCAGATTTATTGTTGCACGTGGTCGATATCTCTCATCCAAATTTTGAAGATCATATAGAATCTGTAAATCAGATCATGAGTGAGATAAAAAGTGGAGATAAGCCAACCATTATGGTTTTTAATAAAATTGACCAATATGAAGCTGAAGAAATTGAGGAAGATGATTTAATGACCGAAAGAACCAAGGCGCATTACACGCTTAAAGAATGGAAGCAGACCTGGATGAACAAATTGGGCGACAATGTATTGTTTATTTCGGCTTTAAACAACGAGAATATGGAAGATTTTAGAAAGAAGGTTTATGAAGCTGTGAGAAAAATACACGTCACCCGCTTTCCTTACAACGACTTTCTGTACCCTGAATATGATAAATACGGCGAAGAAAAGTAGATCCCGGATTGCGAATTTTATGATCTCAAGCCGAATTGATTTCAGATCTTATTTTGAATTACTCCGGAATTCTATAACGTAATTTTTCTAATTAATCCTGGAGACGGGTCTAAAACACCTCTTACATTCAGAAAAGACTCGCTAGTTAAAAAACTAATTTATTTTATAATTTTTTTATAAATTAGTAATGTATTAAGAACTTTCATAATGGAAAAATTAACCCTATTAGCATTTATTTTCTGCTTCGGAATGATATCGGCACAAGACCTGAAAGGAGCCTGGAAATTAGTCGAAAAAGACGGTAAACCAGTTAATGATCGCGAAGTCATTAAAATTATTCAAGATGGCTATTTTGCCCTGGGGTCTAAAAATCTTAGTGATAATACTTTTTTAGGTGCTGCCGGAGGTGAATTTAACCTGGAAGACGAAACACTCACAGAAGTAAGGGATTTTGATACTTATGAAGAAAAAAATATTGGCAGCGAGCAGGATTACAATATTTCGTGGGAGGGCGATAATAAAATGGAGGTTTCTGATGGAAGAACTACAAAAACCTGGGAAAGAATTTCTGATAAAAGCGATGATCTCACCAGAAACTGGGTAATTACCGGCCGGGAACGAAATGGCGAAATAAACACAATGACCCCAGACGACAGGCGAACGATTAAGATTTTAAGCGGCGGCAGGTTTCAATGGGTGGCCTTTAACTCCGCTACCAAAAAATTTAATGCCACCGGCGGCGGAACTTATACTGCCAAAAATGGCACATATACTGAAAACATTGAATTCTTTTCTAAAGATGCCACTCGGGTAGGAGCAAGTTTGGAGTTTCAATATGAAGTAAAAGATGGCAAATGGCACCACAAAGGTAAAAGCTCTAAAGGTGATCCTATTTACGAAATATGGTCGCCATATAACGAAGCATATAAAGAATAATTACTTTCTGGATACACCAATTATCTAAAAAGTTATCGGCTTAAATCTTCGCTATTTACATTCCATAATTTTACAAAGTCGTGCATTCGTGGTAATTTTTTATATAGGAGCCGTAAATTCGAATTCCAACTCTTTTTTTAAATTCACAGAACCTATTATTTTCCCTTTAGATACCGCTGTTAGATCAAAGGATGGTGTATTTAAGTTTAGCTTTTTGGCTGTCTCAGTATAATAATCCTCTTTGGTAGGATGCTCAGGATACGCTGCATTAAAAACTTTACCCCAGGCTTCTTTTTCAATAATTTGCTGAATAATGGCTATACAATCCTTTTGGTGAATAAGGTTTACCGGAGCTTTAGGATTTTTAACCCCTGTTTTGTTCGTCAGGTAATTTACGGGATGCCTCCCCGGGCCAATTAAGCCCCCAAACCGGATTATAGAAGTTTGAACTTCTTTTATGCCCAAGAGCTTCTCTTCAGATTCACTAAGTTGTCGCGCTGCATTTGTGATGCCATTGGGTTTATCTTCTTCGGTGTATTCAGGAAAGTTTTCATCATCTTTATATACCGAGGTAGAGCTTATAAAAATTACCTTTTCCACCACCGATTTTTCCACGTATGTAATAATTCGTTCTATTTTTCCTACAAAATCAGCTTCAGGGTTACTCCGCAATCCCGGCGGAATGTCGATAATCAACAGCTCTGAGTTTGCTAAAAACGCCGTAAGATCTCCCTGCACTCCTTCAGCAAGAACTTTTAATTCATAAGGTGTAAGGCCAGCTTCTTGTAGTATCTGCATCTTTTCGCGGCTGGTAACAGACGCTTTTACCACGTGTTCTTCTTCCTGTAACATTTTTGCCAGTGGTAATCCCAACCAGCCGGCTCCCAATATAGATATATTCATAATATAAGTTCCTCCCAGGCTCCCCGAAGGGGAGGTGTTTTTAGATTTTATAATTTAATTATTTTTATTGTTGTTTTTCTATTTATGTTCTGCAATTTGCACCAATATTTTATTCAATGAGTTCCCCCTTTGGGGGCTAGGGGGCTGTTATGGTCTTCTTAAATATAATAGCATCATTAAGCACAAAAGGCCTGGGAATCATATTTTTTGGCCGTGGCGCAATATTCAATTCCTCATTTTCAAGTAGCTTATAGCTGGATTCATAAAGCGTAAATTCCGGAACTTTATCTTTCTTTAAACTAAATGCTATTCGCAGGGTGTCATTACTGGAGACGTGATAAGTGAGCAAACGCTCCTGCCAGCGGTGAGTATGAATATGGAATTTATTCTGCCCCAAATAAACGCTGTCGGCTGTTTTATTATTCAATTTAAAATTATCAAAATCCATAGTTCTATCTGCGAAAAGTTCTATTCTATCCACTTCCCTGTTTGCGGCTATTTTTAATAAATAGGAATTTGTAGATTCAGTAGAATCGGTTTTTTCCCAAACAATTCCCGGTTCCGGTAAATCAATTTTAGGCGCATCTGCTTTCCAGGTAAAGCGGGTGCCATATTTACTGCTTAGAGTATTACCTTTTGGCGGGGCATTTAATGGCTCTTCTCCAAAATACTCTTTAGTCCATTCATCGGGCATCTTGTCATAAGAATACCAGTTGGTGGTTTCTTTATCGGCATCGGCGAGATAAACCAGGGAATTAGGTTTAGGATGTTCCGAAGTGAAATCGGCTTTAAAATGAGCTGTAATAAGTAGAATATTAAAAATCAAGAAACAAATCACCGCTATTGTTTTATTGCTTTTTAAGTAAACAAAAACAGGTAATAAAAGCTGAAACAACAAAACGCTTAGTAAAACAGAAACAAACAGTATTTTTAATCCCAAAGCCACGGGAAACATTTTTATGAATGGCGTTAAAATAAAAATTGCCGGCAAACTTAGAAAAGCCATAAGCAGCGAAGCCGGATTTTTTTGTCGCAACATCACAAAGAATTGGAGCAATCCAAAATAAACCGGAATAATAAAATAAGCTGCTCCTTTTAGAACAAAAGCCAGCAAAGTGCATAATAAAAGCCAGAAAAATAGCGGAATTACGTAAAGGTTGGCCTTCAACTTTATATGCCTGAACCTATGATAGGCGAAAAATGAAATAAATAAAGCTAAAAATACAAAAGCAGCGATATAATAATAACCATTGTAGGTAAAGCCCTGCTCCATTTCTGAATATTCCGGATAACTATACAAAATTAATTTCCAAAGAAAGAAGGAAAGCAAACCGGCGAAAATTAGACTAAGCGAAAATGGAACTAAACTTTTCACAATACTGCTTCCCTGCAGTTTATTTTGGTTAAAGCCATAAATAACAAGTCCTATAAAAACAATAAAAGCTAAAATAAGTAAGGGAAATATCCAGGAAAACGGATAACTAATAATCTCTCCGCCGGGCAGGTTGAAAAATAGCACCTCCTCATCAGATTTGACTTTGGATAACGGGGCATCTTTAAAATAATCAAGCAATGGCATCAAATAACTACCCTGGTGCGCCAGGCTCTCTTTGTCCAGGTTTTTAGGAATATCGGTGGCAGCGTGGTAATCAAAATGATCGTCAATAAAAGCAAAATTGTACCCGGGAATATCTCCCTGCTCCCGCAACACCGTTAGATCGGTGTCATTTGGGAGCATTTTATAAACACTATACACCAGGGAATTGGTTACCGGAAACCTGGGATTGGCTTTCTTAAAACCATCTATAAGCGCAGCATTACCGGAGTTTGTTTCCAAAAACATAAAAGAATCCCCACCACTGCCGCGGGCTTCAAAATTAAGAGCGAGTTTTACATCACCGGCCCAGGGATGATCTTTTATAAACAATTCAGCACCATTTAAACCCAATTCTTCGGCATCGGTAAAGAGAATGATAATATCGTTTTTATGCGTTTCATTCTTTGCTAAAAAAGCACGAATTCCTTCTAGGATAGCACCAACCCCACTCCCGGCATCACTTGCACCATAGGAAGAATGCGGGTTACTGTCATAATGCGTCATAATTACCAGCGCTTCTCCATCTCCCGATCCTGCCAGCCTGGCCAAAATATTTTGTGGTCGTACTAAAGTGCCATTTTTTGTAAGGCTATAATCTTCGTGGGTTTGGGGCTGCAATCCCATTTCTTGCAATTGGGCTACTATATAATTGCGAACCTGGCTATGGGCTTGTGTACCTACATAATGCGGTTTCTGGGCAATAGCTTCAACGTGTGTAAAGGCTCGTTGGGTAGAAAATGTAGTTTCTGGGGCATCTAAAGCTTCAATGCTAACCGGTTGGCTGCTATAAAAGCTAAACCAAACTGCGACACAGATAAGTAAAAGTGAAAAAATTCGTGGGATGTTTTTCAGCATAATTCAGGAAAAAGAAAAGGATTTAAGACTTTAAAGATACAGAATAGTAAAGAAAAATATAATTTCAACACTCCTTTCATTCAAAACCCAACAGTGTTTTCAGCATAAGTATAAATTTCATTTATAATTTAATTTTCGCTATATTTAACTACTTAACAATCAAAAAAGTAGAATATGGGTATTAAAAGTTTTCAGGGAAAAAGGGCAGCGCCAGAGAAACCTCAGCACGTGCCCATGTTGGTAAAAGATTATATGAGCACCAATTTAGTGACGTTTATGGAGCACGAAAATATTATGGATGTGGCTGAAAAATTAATTGCTAATAAAATATCTGGCGGGTGCGTGGTAGATGAAAATCATAAATTAATTGGGCTTATTTCTGAAGGGGATTGTATGAAACAAATTTCAGACAGCCGCTATTACAACATGCCCATGGACGATGCTACGGTGAAAAAAAGAATGACGTGCAATGTAGAAACCATAGACGGAAATATGAATATTATGGATGCCGCCAAACTTTTTATTGAAAAGCGTTTTAGAAGATTTCCTATTGTAGAGTATGGAAAACTCGTTGGTCAACTTAGTCAGAGTGATGTTTTAAGGGCTGCTTCCAGGCTAAAAGCAAACGACTGGCATCCTTAATTACGTTTTACCAAAGCATAAATTCCGTTATCTAACGGTAGGTAACCCTGGTCGTAAACAAAATAATAGACCTTGCCGGTTTTTGTTGTATAAAGATTGGTAAGATATTCAAAATTAAAGCCACGCTCGAGTAATTTATTTTTGCTCACCGTGGTTTTTTCATGGGGATTAAGACTTTCCAAAATTCTATAATTCTTCCGCAACTGGTTATTTACATTACGAACCAGGTTTTTCCTGTCTTTATTGCGATTGTTATGAAATGCATTGCGACAATAATCGCTGCAGAACTTCTTATCTACACGCCCTACAATCTTATCTCCACATTCCAAACAGGCTTTTGGCATTTCTAGTGACTTTTACCCTTTAAAGATAAAGAAAAAAGTATAAGTATCGAACCGTCAAATTTTTAGGTTTTTAAGTTAAAAATAGACCCAGGGGTTGCGGAACAAAATTTCTGCAATTATCTTTGCGTCAATGACTAAAAATAATATTGCCGAAAGCTTTGCACAATCCCCGCAACAGCAGGAATTGAGGGATTCCCTTGTTTTATCTGAAACGATCAAAGGTAGCAAAGAAGAAAGAAAACATTCTAAAATTCACTTAAAAGGACTTATTGGCTCTTCATTTTCCTTTGTTGCAGCCAATGCATTTAGGGATACCGATAGACCTTTCCTACTAATTTTTAATGATAAAGAAGAAGCTGCTTATCATTTAAACGACCTGGAACAACTGGTTGGTGAAAAGAATGTTCTTTTTTATCCAGGCAGCTACCGCCGGCCTTATCAATTAGAAGAAACCGATAATGCAAATGTTCTGTTGCGGGCAGAGGTTTTAAATAGAATTAATTCGCGTAAGAAACCGGCAATAATCGTCACCTATCCCGATGCTCTATTTGAAAAAGTAGTCACCCGAAAGGAACTGGAAGAAAGTATTTTAAAAATAGCTGTAGAAGATGAGCTTTCTATAGATTTTATTAATGAAGTGCTATTTGAATACAAGTTTAAACGTGTCGATTTTGTAACCGAACCTGGAGAATTTTCGGTGAGAGGGGGAATTATAGACGTTTTTTCCTTTAGTAACGACGAGCCTTACCGCATTGAATTTTTTGGTGATGAAGTAGATAGCATTAGAAGTTTTGATATTGAAACGCAGCTTTCTACAGAAAAAGTGAAGAAAATTTCGGTGATGCCTAATGTGGAAAATAAGCAGTTGGACGACACTTCAACCGCGATGCATAAAACAAGGGTTAGTTTTCTTCAGTATATATCAACAGAAACAGCGATATTTTTAAAAAACCTGGACTTGTTTACCGCGCAAGCCGATAAGTTATTCGAAAAGGCAGAAGAAGCTTTTCAAAACCTTTCCGGAGAATTAAAGCAGAGTGAGCCTAAAGAATTATTTTGCAATGGCGAATTAATCAAACAGCAATTACAGGGTTTTACGATAGCCGAATTAAGCAATCAGGCTTTTCTTGAGATAGACAAAACTATTCAATTTAATACCAAACCTCAACCTTCTTTCAACAAACAATTTGAGTTATTAACCGATAATTTAATTGAAAATCAGGAAAATGGTTATACAAATTATATTTTTTGCGTAAGCGAGCAACAGGCAAAACGTTTCCACGACATTTTTCAAGACCAGGAAAGGAAGCTTAAGTATGAAACTGTTACATTATCACTATTTCAAGGCTTTATAGATGAAACGGGGAAAAATGTATGTTATACAGATCATCAAATCTTTGAGCGTTATCATAAATTTCAGCTTAAAAATGGTTATGCCAAAAAGCAGGCAATTACCATAAAAGAGCTTAGTAATTTAGAGGTTGGCGACTATGTCACCCATA
Organism: Salegentibacter echinorum; assembly: GCF_900129445.1. Taxonomy (GTDB): domain Bacteria; phylum Bacteroidota; class Bacteroidia; order Flavobacteriales; family Flavobacteriaceae; genus Salegentibacter; species Salegentibacter echinorum. The sequence goes on along the minus strand of NZ_FQVT01000002.1, from coordinate 467,674 downwards.
TAGACCACGGAATTGGTAAATTTGGCGGACTTCAAAAAATAGATGTAGAAGGGAAAAAACAGGAAGCCATTAAGCTGTTCTACGGCGAGCGCGATATCCTTTACCTTAGCATTCATTCCCTTCATAAAATTTCAAAGTACAACGGAAAAGACGGAAAAGAGCCAAAAATTTACAAACTGGGCAGCAATGCCTGGAAAAACCTAAAGAAAAAGACCAAAGCCCGTGTAAAACACATTGCGTATAATTTAATAGAACTTTACGCAAAAAGAAGGCTTCAAAAAGGATATGCTTTTGGTCCCGATTCTTATTTGCAGCACGAGTTGGAAGCTTCTTTTATGTATGAAGACACGCCAGACCAAAGTACTGCGACCCAAGCCGTAAAAGAAGATATGGAAAGCGAAAGACCAATGGACCGATTGGTTTGTGGGGATGTTGGTTTTGGCAAAACAGAGGTTGCCATAAGAGCTGCTTTCAAAGCAGTGGATAATGGAAAACAAGTTGCCGTTTTAGTGCCTACTACGATTTTGGCTTTTCAGCACCACCAAACTTTTTCTGAACGATTAAAAGATTTTGCCATTAGCGTAGATTATTTAAATAGGTTTAGAACCGCAAAAGAACGTCGCGAAACCCTCGCCGATCTCGAAAGCGGAAAAGTAGATATTATTATTGGTACGCACCAATTAGTCAATAAAACCGTGAAGTTTAAAGACCTGGGCTTGCTCATTGTAGATGAAGAACAAAAATTTGGTGTTTCGGTAAAAGATAAATTAAAAACAATAAAAGAAAATGTAGATACCCTCACGCTCACGGCTACACCTATTCCGCGTACGCTTCAGTTTAGCCTTATGGCCGCCCGGGATTTATCGACCATTACCACTCCGCCTCCAAATAGGTATCCCATAGAAACCAATGTGGTGCGGTTTTCTGAAGAAACCATTCGCGATGCGATTTCTTATGAAATTCAGCGCGGTGGGCAGGTATTTTTTATCCATAATCGAATTGAAAACATCAAGGAAGTCGCGGGATTAATTCAGCGGGTAGTACCAGATGCCAAAATAGGAATTGGCCACGGCCAGATGGAAGGAAAAAAACTCGAAAAATTGATGCTCAGTTTTATAAACGGCGAGTTTGATGTACTGGTTTCTACCACCATTGTAGAAAGTGGCCTGGATGTGACCAATGCCAATACTATTTTTATTAATAACGCGAATAATTTTGGGGTTTCAGATCTACACCAAATGCGAGGCAGGGTAGGCCGAAGTAATAAAAAGGCGTTTTGCTATTTTATTACCCCGCCATATTCGGTAATGACCGAAGATGCCCGCAAGCGAATTAGCGCTTTAGAACAATTTTCTGAACTTGGTAGCGGAATTAATATTGCAATGAAAGATCTCGAAATTCGCGGTGCCGGGGACTTATTGGGCGGGGAACAAAGCGGGTTTATCAATGAAATTGGTTTTGATACGTACCAGAAAATATTAAATGAGGCTATAGAGGAATTAAAAGAAAATGAGTTCCAGGAACTCTATAAAGAAACCGATAATATTGAGGAAAAGAGCTTCGTAAAAGATACGCAAATCGACACCGATTTTGAAATCCTGTTCCCAGATGATTATATCAATAATATTACTGAGCGTTTAAACTTATACACCCAGTTAAATAAAATTTCTTCGGAAGAAGAACTGCAAAAGTTTGAAGGTGAACTAATAGACAGGTTTGGAGAAGTACCCACACAAGGTGAAGATCTTCTTAACAGTGTACGTATTAAATGGATCGCAGCCAGCATAGGGTTAGAAAAAGTGATCCTGAAGCAAAATAAGATGATAGGGTATTTCATCGCCGACCAGCAGTCCAGGTTCTACCAAACCCAGGCTTTTACTAAAGTGTTACAGTATGTGCAATCCCATCCGCATAAATGCACAATGAAAGAAAAGAAAACCAGAAATGGATTGCGTTTGCTCTTGACATTCGAGAAGATCACTTCTATTGAAAGTGCGCTAAAAGTTTTGGAACCCCTTGATGCTAGGAAAAAACAGGAAGCTACGGTTTAGGTCAATTCAGTTGGCAGTACCAGTGGGCAGTAGACAGGATAATAAACAACAAGAGATTGCCGCGCTCCTTACGTCGCTCGCAATGACGCAACCCGCAACAAACATCAGTTGGCAGTCGCAGTTCTCAGTGGGCAGAACACCTAACCACAAACTCAAAACAAAATCAATAGATAGTAAGTTTAAAATCAACTTATCGAACAATCTGAGAACCGATAACCCACAACCGTTTCTACCTCACCAAGAAGGCTTCTTTAGGTAGATAAAATTTGCCGGGTGGTGCTTTTTTTAGATAAAATCGAATAGCTTTCTCCTTCTTTAAATATTGCAGCCTAATTTTTCCGATAGTTGCGCTTACCGCACTTTCTATGGTTCCATCGTAAATACCATTGGCGATACGAACCAAATTAAGGCTAAATCCCTGCTCGGTTCTTTTACAGTCGGTATTCTTTTCCTGTCCAAAAACTACACAATGATTTCCTTTTATTATTTTTTGATTTTCATATTCTAAATCTAATTTCATGGTGTTTTGACCATTGGTAGACTCCCAAAACCACGTGCCAGACATTTCCTGGGAGTTTTGGCTTGAAGCATTAAAAGTAAGTAAGAAAAAGAGGAATAGTAAAATATGCTTCATTGAGTATTTTTAAAATTATCTGTTAAATATACTCAATTTCCGGTTATTCGAATATTATCAATATCATAAGTTGTGGTTTTATCGGGGGCGCCACCCAAATACTTAAAAGCAAAGTGTATCTCTCCGCGCAAACAGGAAATATTCAATTCAGTTTTTAAAAAATGCTTTCCGTATTGATTGGTGGGACCTACCGGAATTTTTGCGTCCATTTGCTTCCATGCTGTGCTTAACGGGTTCCCGGAATAATCCTCGGTTACCCACAGGCCCAAAATACTGGCGTTATCATAAGATGCCATAACCTCAAAAGATAAGGCTATATCGGTTGCCCCTTGCAAATCGATTGGCGGACTCACCAACCAGGCTTCCAACAGCGTTTCTTCAGTATTAAATGCTGAAATCCTAATATGACGATCTCCATTAAAGGTACTGGTTTTAAACCCCTGTCCACCGTTTACATTTACATTGCTCCAGCCTTTATTTTCCAATTTATCCAGGGTTGTAATTGTACTAAAATCCTCCTCAAAAAGCACCTCAAGACCTTGATTTGTTTGGTTTCCGCAGTCCAAAAATTCCGGGTCACATCGTTCAGCATCAAAATTAAAAGCATCGGGGGAGTTTACAGAAATGACAAAATAATCGTCGTAGAAGTTTCTGCTTAAAACTCCTTCCACACTGCCTGAGTTCTTCGGAAGATACAATGATTTAAAACCAGAAAAAGTGCTGCTACTCAAGGTCGTGGTCGCCTCGGTTTCACAACTTTCCAATTGCCGTTCCCCATCATATTCATCTGTTGTTTCTCCTGCAAAAGTGAAGTGATGATTTGCTCTGAACAAATTGCGGTTAAATTGCACCTTTTTTAACTTAATAAACAAATTCTCATGTGCCTCTGTGAATTCTGAAATCTCCAATTCCAGCGGAATTATTTCAGCGGTTTCTTCGGTTCTTAAAATATGATCATCAATCCTGGAGGAGGGTATCGCCAGCACATCTCCCCTATTCTGAATTCCCAATTGATGCACACCATTATTACTCCATAAAGCCAAACCATCTAATTTCACATAGATTTTTCGGCCAAAATTATAAGTTTCAAAAAGGGAGTTGTCATCAATTAATAAGAGGATGCCGGCAGTGGGATTTTCGGGTTTATCCTGCAACACCAATTCTTTATAAAAGTTGCCACCTTCATCACTGGAGACCACATAAGCTTCCATCCAGGTATTGGTTTCAGAAAAAACATAAATATCTTCGGTTTCCGGATTAAAGTTGCTTTTCACCGCAGAAATTCCCGTAATATCGCCGGTTATGGAAATTTCCTTGCTTTCAGATTTCGGTAACTCAAAATCGTCTGTTTTTACACAGGAAATACAGGTGAAAAACACGAGTATCGGTATGTAAAACTTTCTCTTCATTTTTAATCATTTAATCCAGATTATTTATAAAAATTACTGAATGTTTTAAAATCTCACATAGACCATCGCATAATAAGAAGCACCGGCACCCAACCAGTATTTAGGGGAAAATATGGGTTTTGATCGCTCCCGGTCTTCTTTTAGTGTGCGATAATTAGCATTCCGGGATTGTTCAAATCCGCCGGTTTTATAGCGTTTGTCAAAAATATTGTTCAGGCTCACAAAAAAGCCGATAAACTTGCCTTTTATCAACCAGGATTTACCACCAATGGCATTTACCAAAATGTAGTCGCCAAATTGTTCTTGTTTTAATAGTTTCTCAGCAATATTTTCATCGTATTCCAGAATAGGCAAACCATCGGTATCATTAAGAAAATTAGCTGTTCTGGTTAACGGACTAATATCTAAAAATGCGTGACTAAAAAAGTTCACTGTGGTTCCAAACCACCAATAATCGGGATCGCGATATTCTACTCCCAACTGGGCAGCTTGCTGGGGACCACCCGCTATTCGATAATTTTTTAGATAAGCAGTGCCATAATCTACTGTTTCCTTAAAATCATCTGAAGTTAGGTACAAATTGGGATTATTATTATAGGTAAATTGCCCCATTGCTCCCGCTGCTTTTAGTTTTATAGCTGGTGTGATTTGAGCTTCAATCCCAAATTCCAAACCAAAATATTGTTTATCAATTCCACTTAAAACCTCCTGCACAAAGGCCGTAGTGCTGTTTCTTCCCAAACCCGAAAGACCATCGGCATAGTAAAATGAAATTTCTGTGGCATCTTTAATTTGAGAGAAATAACCGGTTAACCTCGCCTTGATTAAGGCTGATCTAAACCGATAGCTAAAATCTAAATTGCTGATGTTTTCACTTTTCAAATCTTCAACTACTGCATTATTTTGTCTCGAATTGGAAAATGAATTTCTAAGATTGGGAGGTTTGGTAAGGTAAGCAGCGTTTACGCCCAGCAAATGTTTTGCGGTGAATTTATAATTTCCGCCAAATTTAAGTCCGAAATCGGTAAACTGAAGTTTCTCACTTTTTCCTAAGGAATTATCAGGGTAATTACCGTTTTGAAAAAGACCTTCCCTTTCATAACTGGTTTGAGATGCTTTTATACCGATGTAAAAATCTAAACGATCGTATTCAAACTCCAGCTGCCCAAAAGCTTTGTAAAGATTAGCGTAAAAGTTAAAATTGTATTTATAAGGTTCTCCTACCCCAACGCTACGATTAGGATTTTGCAAATCACTTTGGGCTCTTTTCTCCAGGCTATTTTCAGCATCACCTTCAGCAAAAAAATCTACGTCAAGATAAGTTTTTCCGCCCAGCATATCCTTAATCGAAGCAAAATTATGACTCTTTAAACGGCTGTAAGCTAATTTTGTATTCAGCTTAAGATGTTCATTTAACCTGGTGTCAAGTAAAGTGTTAACATCAAACTTTATATCATCATTTCTATCTTCAGAAAGTGAATAAACTGTATAGCCGGCGCGGGCATTGGCGGCATATAGTTTCTCCCAATCTAATTGGCCGTTTTGTTTAAAATCTTCCTGTACCAAGTAGGCTGCCTCATAATTGGGATTGTCTTTAAAACGCAAAAAATAACCGGGCAACTTCTGATAATAAGTAGGATCTGGGTTAGTGCCTCCGCCAACATAAGAATTTTGTTCATTTATTGCTGAAAGCCTTGTTCCCCCAAAATCTATTCTCGAATTACCGGTTTTACCCAACTGCAGCGCAACATTAGCATTAATTTTTGTTTCTTCTGAAACCGTGTAGAAATGATTCAGCATAAAGACAGGTTCTTTAATTTCCCTAATCCTGGAATTCCTTATTTCACCATTCTGATAGCCCCAATAGGCATTGTATTTCCTGTTTTTTAGTTCATAAACTTCTTCGGTATTGGGAGAGGATTTTCCGCGGATATTCGGGGTATAAAAACCGGTGAAATTCAACCTATGCCGCTCATTAAAAGTTTTTTCCACGGAAATAAAAAAGCCATTGGCATCATACAAGCTACCATCAACATAGGCTTCTTTGGCAAAACGTCTGGAGGCCGAAACCGCATAAGCCCAACCATTTTTTAACTCGCCGGAACCATAACTTGCCATTAACCGGCCGGAGTAACTTCTATTGGCAGCCGCCAGGGAAGCTTTACCTCCTTTAGCATATTTTGAAGCGCGCATTATAATATTTGTGGTGCCGGCCAGCCCACCAAAACTAACATTGGAAGGCTGCAAGCCCATGCTAAAAATCTGGTTGCGTTGCACATCATTAAGTCCGCCCCAATTGCTCCACTGGGGACGCCCGGTATAGATTTTATTCATTTCCACGCCGTTAATAAGCACTTTTCCATGTTCGCTATCCAAACCTCTGGGCCTAAAAAAGGTCTGACTAAAATCGAAGGCAGCTGCATTTAAAAACACGTCACGGGAAGCCTGCAACAAGCCCGATAAATTATCGATATTAGCTTCTTCTTCATCCAATTGGACAGTAGAAAGTTGAATGGTACTAATTTGATCGGCCAGGTTAGAAAGTACGGGCTGCATCAGGATAAGACCAAGGTCTTTTGTGGTATTCGGAACTATTATTATGGGCACCCGCAGCGTTTTATAATCCGGAAGTTCAATAATTAGTAAAGACTCACCGGCAGGAAAATCACCCAAAAGCTTAAATTCTCCATTTTCCTTAGAGCGGGTTTCAACAAAACTATTCTCTAACCAAATTTTTGCCCCTGTTAGTTTTTTAGCCGATTGTGCATCGGCTAGACTTCCGTGTAGCGAAGTTTCCTGCGCAAACAATGTTGAAAACATAACGCATCCAAAAAGTAGAAATAAGAATATTTTCATCGGTTTAACACAAAATAGCCGGTTAATTTTCAACTAAAAACAGATAACTTGCAAAAAATGAGTAATTTAAATTCATAAATTAGTTGAACTATCAGAAAATGCTTATTCGTAATTTCCCCCTTTTTATAATTAATTTGCTGTTGCTATTGGCTTCTGAAAAGCTTTGTGCACAAGAGCGGGAATTCAAAATTGTAAGCATCGCTTTTTATAATTTGGAAAACCTTTTTGATACTAAGAACAACCCATTTACTTTTGATGACGATCGCACGCCAGAAGGTGATGACGTTTGGACAACACCTAAATACCACGAGAAATTACAGCATTTGGCAAAAGTGATTTCAGAAATTGGAATAGCCGAAATTCAGCAACCGCCGGTGCTTATTGGTATTTGCGAGGTGGAAAATCGCGAAGTAGTAGAAGACCTAATTAAACAACCGGATTTACAGCAATATAATTATGGGATTATTCATTACGATTCCCCAGATAGGAGGGGAATTGATGTAGCTTTATTGTATCGGAAAGACTTCTTTTTTCCGAAGCATTCACAATCCCGGGAACTACTTATTTTTAACAGCAATAAATCTAATAAAAGAGTGTACACCAGGGATCAATTGGTGGTAAGCGGTATTTTGGATGGGGAAACCTTTCACCTTATTGTAAACCATTGGCCTTCTCGCAGCGGTGGGCAGGCTGCCAGCAATTACAAACGGGAAAAAGCAGCTGCATTAAACCATAAAATTATAGACTCTATTTTTAATAAAGAACCCCTGGCCCGGATTATTAGTATGGGCGATTTTAACGATGACCCTACCAATAGTAGCTTTAAAAAAATTCTTGAAACCAAGAAAAGCCCCAAAAACTTAAATCTACATCAATTGTATAATCCTATGGAGAAAATGCGAAAAAAAGGCCTGGGAACTTTAGCTTATCGGGATGGCTGGAATTTATTCGACCAAATTATACTTTCGGGAGGCTTCACTACCAAAAGCTATGAAACTTTTCAATATTATAAAGCAGGGATTTTCAATAAGAAATACCTGATTAACCAAAACGGGAAGTTTAAAGGCTATCCGTTTAGAAGTTATGGTAGTTCAGGCTACCAGGGCGGTTACAGCGATCACTTTCCGGTATATGTTTATTTAATAAAAGAAGTTCCCTCTAACTCCTCCTATAAGGAAGAATAAAACACTTCATAGCAATGCTACAACCATCTACAACCAGGCGCTCCAGGGAATACGACTAAGCATCACTAACAAACCAAGGGTATAAAAAATCGCCAGGGTTTTAAATTTAGGCTTAGAGGTAAGCTTTGATTTATGTTTTGAGTATCCTATGGTGATTAAAACCAAGGCTATAATCATCATTAACGGGTGCTCCATAATATACAATCGCAAAGTAGAATCGCCCATAACCTCGCCCATTCCTTTTTCCAGTAAAACTTGAAAATAAGGAGCTACAAAGTACAATACAATTCCAATTAACAATTGAATATGGGAAATGATTAGTGTAAATAAAGCAATTCTGAAATTTGTAGCGCCATATTCTTTGTTGGAAGCATAGCCAATAATAGCATTTATGGAAGCGACAAATAAAACGAGCACTACTAAATAAGCCCAGTAAGAATGTATAAATTGTACAGTTGGATACATTTTTTTGCAATTTTTACGGCCTAAACCGAATGTTTATAAAACTTAAAACTTTGCAGCGATTTTGCGCAAAATCCTAATCTAAATTTTAATGAGTAAAGATAGGATTTTCTTTAAAATAGACAACTCTTTTTCGTTGTAGGTAGTTTTATATTTTGGGAGTTATAAATCAGGATAAAAAATCAGTTTAAACCTTGTTAATCTCTTAATACCTAGTTAATTTAAGATTAAGGTTTGTATATTTTTTATGAGACGCCAGAAGGGAAAGCTTTAATAAATTCTATAATTTTAGGAATCATTAGTTCAGAAGGTTTTTTGAAGCTGAATTAAAACCAATTTAATCTTCGAAAAGACTTCTTGTTGAATAACCCGGCTAAAGTTTATGCTTGATCTAATACTCAAAAATGCCGCACGATTAAATATACAAAACGGGAAAGAAATATTCCGGCAAATTTTGTAATCCCGGAAGCAAAAAATGCTGTTAAGACCATGAGGATAATTGCACAACACCTGGTAAGTTTTAAAAATGGAAAACAAACTTTTTCTCACGAAAAAGCAAAAATATACTTTAATCGATAATGCAAACATCAACTAATATCACTAAAAAAGACACCGAACATTTAAGGTATTGTCTTTCCCTGGCAAAAGAAGCGCTAAATGCCGGTGATGAACCTTTTGGTTCTATCCTGGTAGATGCTAATAATAATGTTATTGCTGAAGCCAGAAATAGGGTAAACGAGAAAACTGCCCTTGCACATCCGGAAATTGAACTTGCGCAGTGGGCAGCCGATAACTTAAATGTACAGGAGCGAAAAAATATCACGATGTACACTACCGGCGAGCATTGTCCTATGTGTGCCGCTGCCCACGGTTGGGTAGGTATTGGGAGTTTAGTTTATTTGAGTTCCGGGAAACAGCTAAACACCTGGCTGAATGAGTTTGGCGCAGAGCCTGCCCCTATCAAATTTATACCTTCCGAAGAAATAATTAAGAATTCTGCAATTAAGGGCCCGGCAAAAGGACCTATGCTTGAGAAAATAAAGAACCTTCATAGAAAGTATTATCAGTGATAAAACTGAATTAGATTAAAAGCACTATTTAACTATGAGAAAAGCTATACATTTTACACTTATTATCCTCTTAATAATAGGCGTAATTATTATTACAATCGTATGGCCTATTATTGGATTTTCTACCCTGGCTGTTTTAATTTTCGGGCTGGGAATTTATGATATTACGCAAAAAGAGCATACCATTTTACGCAATTTCCCGGTATTGGGTCACATGCGGTATTTGCTGGAAATGATAGGGCCAGAACTGCATCAATATTTTGTGGAAGATGGCACCGATGGAAAACCTATTGACAGGAATCACCGTTCTTATATTTACCAGCGATCTAAACTAGAGCGGAACACGCATCCTTACGGTACAGAGCTCGATGTAGAGGAAGATAATTACAAATGGATGAAGCACAGTATTTATCCCAGTAAAGTACATACAGAAGCACCAAGGATGGTGGTTGGTGGCCCTGACTGTACCAAGCCTTATTCCTCAAGTATTTTTAATATCTCGGCAATGAGTTATGGTGCCCTTAGTAAAAATGCAATAATGGCTTTGAATATGGGAGCAAAAGCCGGAAACTTTTTTCACGATACCGGGGAAGGTGGAATTTCTGAATATCACCGCAAAGGTGGGGACCTGGTTTGGGAAATAGGAACGGGTTACTTTGGCTGTCGCACTGAAGACGGGAATTTTTCTGCGGAAAAATTTAAAGAAAACGCCTCCCTTCCTGAAGTAAAAATGATAGAAATTAAAATCTCCCAGGGCGCAAAACCCGGTCATGGCGGCGTTTTACCTGCAAGTAAAAATAATGAGGAAATTGCCAAAATTAGGGGAGTAGAACCCCATACCACTGTACTATCCCCTCCCGGTCACAGTGCATTTAGTGATGCCAAAGGTTTATTAGAATTTGTAAAGGAATTAAGAGAACTTTCTGATGGAAAACCCGTTGGTTTTAAACTCTGTATTGGAAGCAAGGAGGAATTTATTGAAATTTGTAAGGAGATGCTGGCAACCGATATAAAACCAGACTTTATCACTGTAGATGGCGCCGAAGGTGGTACCGGGGCGGCACCCATAGATTTCTCAAATTATGTAGGAATGCCATGGGAACAGGCTTTAATTTTTGTAGTAGATACTTTAAATCAATACGGATTAAAAGAAGAGATTACTATAATTACTGCTACTAAAATCTTTACCGCTTTCGATATTTTTAAAGCGCTGTGTATAGGAGCAGATATTTGCAATTCTGCCCGTGGAATGATGCTTGCCCTGGGCTGTATCCAGGCTTTAAAATGTGATACGAATAAATGTCCTACCGGCGTTACCAGTAACGATCCCTCTTTTATGCGTGGTCTTGCGGTAGAAGAAAAGTGGAAACGTGTTAAAAACTATCAGGAGCAGACGGTGAATGAATTTTTGGAGCTTTTTGCAGCAGCCGGCTGTACAGATCTAAGTCAGTTAAACAGATCCCTAATTGAAAAACGGGTAATGGACGATGTGCTGCCATATGAGGAACTTTATCCTACGATAAAGCCTGAACGTTAAATATGATTTATATTTCTCTCGGACAAAATAGTGACGTTTTGGTAGGTGTAAGGTACTTTTTTAGTTTTCGATATTATTTATCCTTTCCAAGTTTTAATTTTGGTTCAGAAGAAATGAACTCGTTTAAACTTTCTCCATTGGCTGAAAAATTCCCCTTTTTTGCCCATTTCCTGTCTTTTTATTCCTTCCATAGCCCCGAAGTTTCGGGACTATGCAAGTCAAAAAAAAACCCTTCAAATGAACAAAAAATGGCTGAATTTTGCTTCAAAGTGAACAGTTTAAATGAGTTCTATAGAATATTATAAAAAAATCAATAATTAAAGATTAACAAAGCTTTAGTTTTAATTGGTTCAAAAAGTTCCGAACCGAATATACCTTTGTAATCTAAACACTAAGAATCATGAAATTTAAACTTGTAATACTAACCGTTTTAACTTTAGTCCTGGTAAGTTGTAATACAACAAAAAAAACCAGCGGTCAAAATGCAAATGCACAAATTACCAATACTACCTGGGAACTTGTGGAATTGGACGGATCTAAAATTGATCAAACCAACATTGAAGGTAAAAAGATTCAGTTTACTTTAAATAGCACAGACCAACGTGTTTTTGGTAATTCTGGCTGTAATAATTTCAACGGAAGTTATAATCTGGAAGATGGACTGCGCATTAAGTTTTCTCAAATAGCCAGTACAAGAATGGCCTGTCCCGAAAATGAGATAAATGAGCAGGAAGTATTAGACGTTTTTAACAAAACAGATAATTACACGGTAAATGGTAATAAATTAATGCTGAATATTGGAAAACGTGCACCTTTAGCTGTTTTTAAAAAAGTAGCTCCTAAAGATAAAATTGTAGAAAAATACTGGAAACTTAAAAAACTGGAAGGTAAGGAAGTGACAATGGCCAACAATCAGGAAAAAGAAATATTCTTTATGCTGAAAGCTAATGACAACAGGCTACAGGGATTTGCCGGCTGTAATTCACTTTCTGGAAGTTACAAACTGGAAGATGCCCAACGTATTAGTTTTTCTTACGTGGCGACTACCATGAAATCCTGTCCCGATGTATCTGTAAATGAAGCTGAATTCTTAAAAGTATTTGAACAAGCCAATAATTACAGTATCAATGGAGATGAATTGACGCTAAATGTGGGAAGAAGAGCTTCACTGGCTGTTTTTGAAGCCGTTTATTTTTAATAGAACGATACCTAAAAAATCAGTTTTATTCACCGGGGCTTCCGGTACGGTAGGTTTTGAAGTTTTAAAAACTTATAATTGAACTCATTTAAACTTTCGGATGATAATGATTAAAAATGACGCAAATTCAGCTTAACAATTTTCCAATGTTTCAAACAGGCTAATTTGCGGCAATTTGCTCATTTTCATCTTTGGTTTTTTCAAAAGGTTTAAAAGGAACTAATTCACGATAATGGTCGTATCGGCGGAAAATATCCCGTACATAATTGAAAGGCTCTGAACCACGAACAAGTCCGTAGTGAACTTCGGGTCTGCTAAAATATTTACGTTGTCGCAGTTTTAAAATAGAATTTTCTACGTGATCATCCCAGCGCTCTGGGTCATCACCCAGGGCTTCGGCCAGTCGTTGCGCATCGCGCACATGACCAAAGCCACAGTTATAAGAAGCCATTGTAAATTTAATTCGCTGTATACTATCTTTTATGTTGTCAAAACGCTTATAAAGATTCTTCAAATAATTTGTCCCACCACGAATATTATCTACCGGATCATTAATATTTGTCACCCCAAGCTCTTTTGCGGTTGCCGGCATAAGTTGCATTAAGCCACCCGCACCCGCCCAGGACTTCACTTGTTGGTTAAAACGCGACTCCTGATAGATCAAAGAGGAAATAAGGCGCCAATCCCAGCCTAAGTTTTCTGCATTACTGCGAATTATCTCATCGTAAGAACTAATTTTTCCTTCATTTTTACTGAATAAATCACTGGCAATACGTCGCCGATAACGCTTTTTATCTTTAAAGTATTTATCGTAAAGAGCATAGTAGAAATTTTTTTTCTTAGAAGTTTCTATCCAGGCATTTGCTGCCTTAAGCAACTTTGGAGAATCTTTGCGTACAGCCCAGGCTATGCGTTGCGAAAAACTCACATTGGTACTAATATCAAGAATAGGATGAAAGGTTTTATTGACCGAAGCAAGATTATAATCGGCTACGGTATAGTCAATTTCCCCGTTTACCACCATATTAATAATATCATCGGTTGTCTTGTTGCCCCCTACTTCTTTTACGTGAATTTTACCTCCAATTTCTTTTTCTAAATTCTTTAAACGGGTATAATAAGAAGTACTTTTTCTTACGTGCACGGTATCATCAATCAATTCAATAGGATCGTTAATTAACTCACGCTTTATTTTATAACCGGGAAGCTTTCGCCAATTTTTGGGCATTCGCTGCACTAAAACCTGATGGGTAAGATAAAGGTAATCTGTAAATGCTACCCTTTGCTTTCTGGATTCTGTGATCGATAGACCAAAAGCCACGATATCACCCTCACCAGATTCTAACATATTAAAAACTTCATCAAAATTATTGGCTACTTTAATATCCAATTCTAAACCCAGGCTTTTGGCAAGACGTTCGGCCATTTCATATTCAAAGCCCATAGTTTCGCCGCGGTAGAGGAAATAACTGGTAGAATTATATAGGGTAATTACATTAAGAACGCCATCTTCCTTTATTTCTGGTAGGTCACGTTCAATTTTATTTTTGATTATAACATTGGCAGGACTGCTTTCTTTATTATCGCAAGAAAAAAGCAGAAATAATGAGAAAAATACTATTATTTTAAGTTTGTAAATGTGCTTCATAAGCAATTATTGGCGAAATATGATTATTTCGCATTGCTTGAAGTTAAACATTAAATATATCAGAAAAAAATAAAATAATGTTAATTACTGACCTATAACATCTTGCATCAATTATATTCGAAATATTTATCGCACTAAACACGTCGTAGAAAAACTTCTCAACTGCGCTAGAACTAACCTTATAATTTAATAAAAAACCAGGTTCTATGTTAGGTTTAAGACTTCGACTAACAAAGCCCTAGCTTGTTAAAGAGGCTACGAATTGGAACGACAGGCTCGGCGAGGCAATTTAGTTTGTTAAACCGCAGTCAGCAGAAATTAAAAAAGATTTTGCAAGTAGTGACCTGCAAAATCTTTTTTTACGAATAATAATTTTCATTGATCTAATATAAAAATATAACTAATTAGCATGTTCTCTTTATAGCAAAGCCCGAAAGCGATTTTATAATTATCCTCTTTGCTATTAGAAATCTTCACGAAAAAGAGTTAATTGAAGAATATCACTTATAAAAAAGGCAGGATTCTCAGTTAGTTAGAGTTTAGTCTTTTCTCTTTTTTCTTTCAGCAAAGCGATCTTACTTCTTTACCGTACAATAGTGAATAATTTATAGTTGTTTATCAAAAAAATTATACTTCAGTTTGTTTCTTTAATTCTGGCATACTTCCGTTTGCAGTTTTACCAATAAGCAATCCATTGGCCTGGCCTTTACTAAAATAAGCAGTCGTCCAGTTCCACATCGTACTGATTCTGTTTCTGTAATTAATTAATAGAAACAGGTGTACAAAAAGCCACGCCATCCAGGCGAACCAACCGGTCATGGTCTTTTTTGGCGTGGTAAGGTCTGCCACGGCTTTACTTCTTCCTATTATCGCCATGGTTCCCTTATCGTTATAGGTAAAAGCTTTTGGTTCTTTATTATTAACCATAGCTTCAAAATTCTTAGCGAGTGCACTTCCTTGTTGGGTAGCAACACTTGCCAATTGTGGGTGTCCTTTGGGGAAATCTGGGTCTGAATATAACACACAGGCATCTCCTATCGCATAAATATTCTCGGTATGATCAACCTTAAAATATTCATTAACCCGCAACCTGTTTCCTTTTTCGTAGCTGTCTTCGGGAAGTCCGTCAAATTTCATCCCTGTCACTCCAGCCGTCCAGATTAAAGTTTTGGTTTCTATGCTGTCACCGTCTTTAAAAATCACTTTATCGTCCTTATAATCTGAAACCATTTTGTCCAGCTTTACGATAATCCCCATTCCTTCCAGGCTTTCCTTAGAATATTTCTGGGCTTTTTCACTCATAGGAGGCAGCACATTGGGAGCTCCATCTACAAGGTAGATGTTCAGTTTTTCATCTTTTAATTCAGGATAAATATCATTGAGGATATTATTACGCATTTCTGCGAGCATCCCGGCAACCTCAACTCCAGAAGGTCCTGCGCCAGAAATCACGATATTTCCCATTTTACGTCTTTCAACATCATCTTTAATATAGATAGATCTTTCAGCCTCACGCAGGAGATAGTTTCGCAGTTTTACAGCCTGGTTAATCGATTTCATGGGCAGGGCATTCTTTTCTATATTTTCCATTCCGAAGAAATTACTCTTTGTTCCCAGAGCCATCACCAGGTAATCATATTTAAGCTCGCCGGTACTCAACAAAACTTTGTTTTCTTCTGCTCGCACTTCTATTAATTTCCCTAAGCGGTACCTTAAATTTTTCTTCTTTTTAAAAAGGGTACGAAAAGGAATAGTAATACTGGAAACATCTAACATCCCCGTACTTACCTGGTATAAAAGTGGCGTAAAAAAGTTATAATTGTTTTTATCTACTAAAGTAACCTGAAGCCCTTCTTTATTACCAAGTTCTTTAGCAAGGTTAATCCCGGCAAATCCACCGCCAATAATTACTATCTCTTTATTTCGCATTTTTTCTGGTTTTTACAATTACCCATAAACTTATTCAAGGCTCTGCTAAAATAAGTTTAGGATAAATAATTGGTTGTTTAGTTGAGAAAATACAATGGGTAAAAATTAGAAACCTGCAACTCACAGCCTGTTATTTACAAGTTTAAGTAACTCGAAATGAGTCTCTTTTCACCCCATCATTTTTCCAATTCAAATATACTGAAAATGAGCTGTTTAAAAAATGGAAGCAGGGGAGAGTTAAGACTTGAAACCCTTGTATTAAGTGAGTTTTAACTTGGTTTAACGAAAGTTAACAAGCTAAACTATAGCAGCTGTTATTTAAAATTTTCAGAAATTATTTTCTTCATTTTTAATCTGAAAGGTTTAACACAGATTATTCGAGAATAATCCTAGTCACTGAGGGCGATAAAGATTACGTAAAAACTTTTTCGAGAGTTTAACCTCATCTAAGTCGGAGTTAAATTGTACCTTTTAAATTGTAATCAAAATTGCTTTTAAGGGTAGAGCCTATGTCCTGGATTCTTCTTTTTGAAATCATCTATATTATTATCCTGGTGCTTACAATTTTGCGTGTGTTGTATGATACCCGAAGTGGTTCTAAGATCCTGGCCTATATTTTATTTATTGTGTTAGTGCCTGTAGTGGGAATGCTTTTTTATTTTTCCTTCGGAATAAATTACAGAAAGCGGAAATTGTACAGCAAAAAACTTGTAGCCGATGAACCGCTTCGGAAAGAAATAAAAAACCGGCTTCAGGTATATAAAGAAAAATTGGACACATTAGGCCTTCTATCTAAAGCGCATCATAATTTATCCAACTTTATAAATAGCACCTCCGGAAGCCCCCTGACCGGGAATAACGAAGTAGAATTACTTTTAAACGGTGAAGAAAAATTCCCAAAAGTTTTGGCTGCCATAGAAGCTGCTAAGTCCCACATCCACCTGGAATATTATATTTACGAAGATGACAAAACCGGAAATGAAATTGCAGCGCTTCTTATAAAAAAGGCACAAGAAGGTGTTGAGGTTCGTTTTTTATACGACGATTTTGGAAGCCACGATTTAAGGAAGAAATTCATCAAAAAATTAGAAAACGCCGGGGTGGCCACAGCACCGTTTTATAAGATAAAATTATATGCGCTAGCCAATAGGTTAAATTACCGCAATCACCGCAAAATAATCGTGATAGATGGGGAACGTTCTTTTGTAGGCGGTATTAATATGAGCGATAAATACAGAAATGATACAAAAAACCAAGACAGTTTATATTGGCGGGATACGCATTTAATGCTTAAAGGTCCGGCCAGTCTTTACCTGCAATATCTTTTTCTATGCGACTGGAATTTTTGTAGCAAACAACAACTGGAGTTTGGCCCAAAGTACTTTCCGGAGCAGCCAGAAAATAAAACTATTGAAAAAGAACTACTGCAAATTGTGCCCTCGGGCCCGGATTCTAACCTGCCGGTTATTTTCTATTCTTTAATGCAAGCAATCGCATCGGCGAAAGAAAAAATTTGGATCACCAGTCCTTATTTTATTCCGGGAGAAAGCTTGATGGACGCCTTGATTATCGCTGCAAAAAGTGGCGTTGAAGTGAAATTATTGGTACCGGGAATTTCAGATTCTAAAATGGTAAATGCTGCGGCGCGCTCTTATTATTCTGAATTATTGCCACACGGAGTACAAATCTATCTCTATAACAAAGGCTTTGTACACGCAAAAACGATGGTGGTAGATGATAAGCTCGCGGTTGTAGGTTCTGCCAATATGGACTATCGGAGCTTTGATTTAAATTTTGAAGTAAACGCTGTCCTCTTTAGTGAAAACATCAATAAAAAACTTCAAAAAGCCTTCGAATACGATTTGACAGTAGCATCAAAAATCAATGCTGAGAAGTGGTTAAACCGTCCTAAGTATATTCATCTCTGGGAGAAATTTGTTCGCTTGTTATCACCTTTCTTATGAGATTTTTAGTCATTGATCTTCCATAAAAATATAACTAATTAGTATGTTCTCTTTTATAACAAAGACTTAAAGCGATTTCATAATTATCCTCCTTGTTATTTGAAATCTTGATGAGATGCTATTTAAATTTATTAGTGAATTTGAGACTTTTAGTTTCAGACTTAAAAAATTCAGCTTCAAATAAGTGATTAAAATGTTTTAAAACCTTCTCCTGAACTTCAGCCAAAGGAACTTCTTTTCTATTTAACTCTACATTTAAGGAAGTTACCGCTTTACCTTTAATTCCGCAGGGAATAATATGATCAAAATAACCAAGATTGGTATTTACATTTAGCGCAAAACCATGCATAGTCACCCATCTACTGGCCCTAACACCCATAGCGCATATCTTCCTGGCAAAAGGAGTGCCCACGTCTAACCACACGCCGGTTTCGCCTTCGCTTCTCTCAGCTTTTAGGTCATACTCAGCCAGGGTAAGTATAATTACTTCTTCCAGAAAGCGTAAGTATTTATGAATATCGGTAAAAAAATTATCGAGGTCCAAAATGGGATAGCCAATTAGCTGACCGGGACCGTGATAAGTAATATCACCACCGCGGTTTATCTTATAATAAGTCGCGTTTATTTTCGCCAGTTCTTCTTTAGAAATAAGCAGGTTTTCTATATCCCCATTTTTTCCAAGGGTGTAGACGTGGGGATGCTCCACCATAAGCAGGAAATTTGGTGTTTCAACGTTTAATTTTTCACGTCGGTTCTTAATCTTTAGATCCAGAATTCTCTTAAAAAGAAGCTCCTGATAATCCCAGGTCTCTTTATAATTTCTAACTCCTAAATTCTGTAGCTCTACTTTTTTATTCATACACCTTTTTTAGGATTGTTTAGAATAATAAGCGCAGCAATAACTCCCGGAATCCAACCTAAAACAGTAAGAATCAATACAATTAAAATAGAACCACATCCGCGATCGTAAACCGCCAGTGGGGGAAACAAAACAGAAAGAATTACACGCCAAACACTCATTTCACTCTTAATTTTTGATTTCTTAATCGCACAAAGGTAAGATTATAAATAGGAAAATTCAGATTTAACAAGCATTGGTTGGTAGTCTGATTGTCACTATATTTGCATTCGTTTTGCCAGTAAGCAAAACCAGAACGGCATTTATGGACAAAATCAAAGAATATAAATAATTGTAACAATCAGGTTAATAAAAGTTTCTGTTATAGCTCATTTTTTTCAGCAGAGAAAATGGAGCCTAAAGTTTTAAATTGATTAGTTACAAATAATCTATTTTATTGCAGAAATAAGTCCGCATACCGAGCAATTAAGAAACATCAAATTAGTAACATGCAGTTATCTGAACAGGAAAAAGTAAGAAGAGAAAAGCTTTCCGCATTGAGAAAAGCAGGTATAAACCCTTATCCCGCCAATTTGTATGCGGTAGAGAACACCAGTAAGGAAATTAAGGAGAATTTTGAAGATGGAAAGAAGGTAAAGCTTGCAGGGAGACTTATGTCTCGAAGAATACAGGGAAAAGCTTCTTTTGCCGAAATTCAGGATTCCAAAGGTAAAATTCAGGTATATTTTAACCGGGATGAAATTTGCACCGGGGAAGATAAAAGCAAGTACAATGATGTTTATAAAAAGTTACTCGATATTGGCGATTTCATAGGAATTGAGGGTGAACTTTTTAAAACCCAGGTAGGTGAAATGACCGTGATGGTTCATGACTTCACCTTACTTAGTAAGTCGATTAGGCCACTCCCCCTTCCTAAAACCGACAAGGATGGAAATATCTACGACGGATTTACCGACCCAGAGCATCGTTATCGTCAACGATATGCCGATCTCGCTGTGAACCCACAGGTTAAAGAGATTTTCGTAAAACGTACCAAGCTTTTTACGGCCATGCGTAATTTCTTTAACGAACGGGAGTATTTTGAAGTTGAAACCCCTATTTTACAGTCAATTCCGGGAGGTGCTGCGGCCAGGCCATTTGTAACACACCACAACGCTTTAGATATTCCGTTGTATTTAAGAATTGCCAACGAGCTTTATTTAAAACGTCTTATCGTTGGTGGTTTTGACGGGGTTTATGAGTTTTCTAAAAACTTTAGGAATGAAGGTATGGACAGGACCCATAATCCGGAATTTACCGCAATGGAAATTTACGTGGCCTATAAGGACTACAACTGGATGATGGAATTTACAGAAAATCTATTGGAGCACTGCGCCATAGCTGTAAATAATACTACCGAAGCTGTTTTTGGCGAGCACAAAATAGATTTTAAAGCGCCATACAAACGCGTGACCATGACCCAGGCTATTAAAGATTTCACCGGATTTGATATTACCGGAAAATCTGAAGCCGAAATTAGAAAAGCTGCCGAAGATATGAATATTGAGGTAGATGAGACTATGGGAAAAGGAAAGCTAATTGATGAGATCTTTGGTGAAAAATGTGAAGGAAATTATATACAACCTACATTCATCACCGATTATCCTAAAGAGATGAGTCCGCTTTGTAAAGAACACCGGGAAAATCCCGAGCTAACCGAGCGTTTTGAACTTATGGTTTGCGGAAAAGAGATCGCTAATGCTTATTCAGAACTAAATGATCCCATAGACCAGCGCGAACGTTTTGAAGAACAACTAAAGTTAGCGCAAAAAGGAGATGATGAAGCGACAGAATTTATAGATCAGGATTTCTTAAGGGCATTGGAATATGGAATGCCCCCAACCTCTGGACTTGGAATTGGAATGGACCGGTTGATTATGTTCCTTACCAATAACCAGTCTATACAGGAAGTACTTTTCTTCCCGCAAATGAAACCCGAGAAAAAAGCGGTAGAGCTAAGCGAAGAAGAAAAAGCGGTATTCAATCTTTTAAAGGATAATGAAATTCACGACCTAAACACAATAAAAGCAGACTCTGGGCTAAGTAATAAAAAATGGGATAAAACCCTTAAATCCCTTAGAAAACATAAGCTGATAGATGTTTATAAGGAAGATGAAAACATGAAGATAAAAGCGGTTTAAAAATAATTATCTTTCTAAATTGATAAGGCATTTTATTACTTTAAAATGCCTTATTTAATTTTCAAATTTTCCTAAAGATTATTTCTTTCCGAACATTCCTCCTACGTTCCCCAGAGTATCTCCTAAACCACCTTTATCACCTTCCTCTCCCCTAAGATATTTATCTACCTGGCCGGCCAGAGGTTCTGGCATGCGGTCTTTGAGAAATGAGGCTACGGTAGTAACCGCGGTTTGTGCTTGTTCTTCACTAATTCCAGCCTTTTCGGAAACTAATTTTACTATTTTGTCCATTACTATTATAATTTTAAGATTATATTTAAAGATAAAAATTTAAATCTCAACTTACCACCTATGGTAAAACATCAATTTTTTTTAACGCTCTTTTAAACCTTTTTAAGAAAAATAAGTCTAAAGACCACTAAATGGTGGTCTTTTTTCGTTTTTTAGTAACCGCTAAAGAAAAACATCACTTCAATAATCAAAAAAATCAAAATTCAATTTATGAACAAAAGAATTACGAATAGACTATTGTTATTAGCACTATCTATTTCGGTTTCCAGTTGTGCTATATTTCAGCCTAAAAAATCTTCGGCTGAAAGCGCTAAAAAAGAAACCAAAAAAGACGGGGATCTCAAGCCTTACTCCAAGGTAATAACAAAAGATGCAAAATCTGACAAAGGCCTGTTTACGGTGCATAGAGTAGATGATAAGTATTTTTATGAAATCCCCGATAGCCTTTTTAACCGCGAAATGCTCACCGTAACCAGAATTGCAAAAACCGCCACCGGCATTGGTTTTGGTGGTGGCAAACAAAATACCCAGGTACACCGTTGGCAGAAAAAAGACGGCCATGTCTTGCTAAGAGTTGTATCTCACGAAATTTATGCAGCAGATTCCCTGCCGGTGCACGAAGCAGTGGTAAATTCTAACTTTGAGCCGGTTTTAGAACGTTTTCCTATTAAAACCATAGGAAAAGATTCGGTGAATAAAACCACGGTGATAGAAGTAACGGATCTTTACACTAAAGACGTGAAAGCCCTGGGGCTGGGAGATGGCAGAAGAAAGCAATATAAAGTATCGCGCTTAGATGAAGGCCGGTCATATATCGATACTATTCGCAGCTATCCAGAAAATATTGAAGTGCGACACGTAAAAACTTATAGTGCGGGAGAACCACCTTCTAATGCCAGTACCGGTTCTATCTCTTTAGAGTTTAGTAATTCTATGATCCTATTGCCTAAAGAGCCTATGAAACGACGTTATTTCGATGAACGGGTTGGTTGGTTTGCTCGTGGCCAAACAGATTACGGCCTGGATGCTCAAAAAAGTAAAGAGGTGAAATACCTGGATCGCTGGAGGCTGGAAGTAAAGGAGGAAGACAAAGAAAAGTTTGAAAATGGGGAATTAGTAGAACCCAAAGAACCTATAGTTTATTATATAGATCGTGCCACGCCAAAAAAGTGGGTTCCATATATCAAAGAAGGAATAGAAGACTGGCAGGTGGCCTTTGAAGCTGCCGGATTTAAAAACGCTATTATCGCTAAAGACCCTCCCAGCAAAGAAGAAGACCCGGACTGGAGCCCAGAGGATGTTCGCTACTCTGTTGTACGATATTTGGCTTCCCCTATTCCTAATGCCAATGGACCTCACGTAAGCGATCCACGTTCCGGAGAGATTTTGGAATCAGATATTAACTGGTACCATAACGTAATGACGTTGCTTAGAAACTGGTTTTTTGTACAAACCGCAGCTATTAATGAAGATGCACGTGGAGTTGAGTTTAAAGATGAAGTGATGGGCCGCTTAATTAGGTTTGTTTCTTCCCACGAAGTAGGGCATACGCTGGGACTTCCCCACAATATGGGAAGTAGTGTTGCTTATGCGGTAGAAGACCTGCGAGATCCTGAATTCACTGCAGAATACGGCACCGCACCATCTATCATGGATTATGCGCGATTCAATTATATCGCACAGCCCGAAGATGGTGATGTGGCTTTAATGCCAGATATTGGGCCTTACGATAAATACGCTATTGAATGGGGCTATCGTCCTATTTTAGATAAATCTGCTAAAGAAGAAAAGTCGGTTTTAGATGAGTGGATCCTCGAGAAAGCCGGAAGTCCTTTATATCGCTTCGGAAAGCAACAGGGCAATGTAATAGACCCCAGTTCTCAAACCGAAGATCTTGGGGACGATGCAGTTTTAGCCAGTGAATACGGAATTAAAAACCTGAAGCGAATTCTGCCAAAATTAATTGAGTGGACGGCCGAAGATGGTAAGAACTATGATGATCTAGACGATCTTTACGGCCAGGTATTAGCGCAATTCAACCGCTACATGGGACACGTGACTGCTAATATTGGCGGGGTTTATGAATATTATAAAACCTACGACCAGGAAGGTGCAGTTTATTCTCACGTAGATGCAGCTCACCAGCAAAAAGCTATGGATTTCTTACAAAAACAGCTTTTTGAAACGCCGGAATGGATGATAGATCAGGAAATCTTCAATAAAATTGAATTCGACGGACAAATAGAACGGATTAGAAAAATGCAGGTTCGTTCCCTTAATAACTTATTGGACTTTGGAAGAATGGCCCGTTTAATGGAAAATGAAGAAATAAATGGAAAAGAAGCTTACGGGTTACTGGATATGATGACCGATGTAAGAAAGGGAATTTGGAGTGAACTTTCTTCTGGCAAAAAAATAGATCGTTACCGCCGTAATTTACAACGCGCTTATATAGAGCGTATGGAGCATTTAATGAACGAAGAGCAGGATGCCATCCCAGCAAAATACAGAGATTGGATAGGACAAAGCGATGTAGATGTAGCGCAAAGTGATATTAGACCTGTAGTGCGCGGAGAATTAAAGACTTTGGAGCGTCAAATAAAGAGGTCGTTAACCCGCAGCGGGGATCGCTTAACAAGATACCACCTTCAGGATGCATTAGAGCGTATTGATCTAATTTTAAACCCTATTAAATAAATGAAATAGCTTTACCTGCCGGGGTTTTTAAAAACCCGGCAGGTTTTAAAGTGAATAATTAGAGTAGAAACTTTTATCCAAAAACATATTATCTAAACTTTACCTCATCAATTAAACCTTTAGAAAAATTAAAGGTCTAAAAAACAACGGCTCGAAGAATTGCTATGAAAAAGATTCTTAGATTAAAAAAAATAATTTAGTTTTAGTTAGTTAAATTTGTTTGAGTTTTTTGAATAAGGAGCAGCAAGGGAACCGAAAATCTAGTTTTATGACTGAGCCAATAAAATTATATTTCCCACTGCTCTTTTTTTTTGCCGAAATTTTAAAATAAATCGGTAATTTTTATTCAGTAAAAAACTATAAAAAGAACTTTATAAAAAGACCTCCCGCTAACCAGGCATAACAAATAAAAGCTATATATTTTAAGCTACTTTCCAACAACTTACTTTTTGGCGCCATTTCTTTCATTTGCATTACATCGGTTCTTTTAAAAAAGCCCAGATAAATTAAGATTCCAGAGATAATTAGAAATACCATATTTAACCAAAAAGTATAATCAATTTTAAAGTGCTCACTTTTGGTAACACTTACAGCCGAAGGGTCTGGCAGGAGATTAAACAGATTAAAACCGTAATGCAATAGCAAGGAAGTACCTACCAACGCGGTAAAAAGCAGAAATAAAATAAAAAAAGACATTTTCCAGCCATAGTATTTGGCATTTATTCTAAGCACAGGAAACACTACCAAATCACTAAAAATAAAAGCCATAACCCCGGCAAAACTTATCCCTTTTCCAAAAAGTAGTGCCGCTAAAGGTATATTTCCCATAGAACCAATAAAAGTTAAAAAAGCAACCACGGGACCAACGATTATATGCTCTAAAATTGTAAAAAAACCAAAATCGGTGTTTCCGTTTCCGGTGTTAATGAACAAGGTTTGGAAGAAAGAATCTGGAATAAAAACTGCCACAATTCCAGCGATGGTAAATCCTAAGGTTACGTCTTTCCAAACCATTTTCCACTCCATCGCATACTGTTTGGCCACTTTAGCCCAGCTGGTTTCCGACTTTACCTTCTTTTTCCAGGATTTTTCTGAATTTGAGGCATCATCATCCTGATCTTTCAGGTTTTTTCTTGCATTTTTAATGAGCTTTTTCGGGTTTATAATTCTAATTAAGAGCCAGCTTATTAAAATTAAAAGCAGCCCTCCAATATATTCCCCAACTACAAACTGCCATCCAAGAAAAATAGCGATAATAATTCCCAGCTCTATCACCAGGTTTGTAGAAGCCAGCAAAAATGCTATGGAAGACGTAAAACTGGCTCCTTTTTTAAATAAACTCTTGGTAGAAGCCAGGGCAGAAAAACTGCAGGAACTACTAATAAATCCAAAAAAAGTACCGAGTAGGAGACTTTTGGATTCGTCCCGTCCCATAGTTTTTTCCATACGCTTTTCGGTTACAAAAATTTGTATGCAACTACTAATCACATACCCTAACACAAAAGCCCATAAGGCCATCCAGAAAAATCCGGCACTGGTGTAGGCCGCTTCTCCCCATTTACTTAAAAAATCCTGCATCTTTTAATTTTGGTTTATTTCAATATTTATCTACGTTTATAAATTAGTTGTTAATAACAAAAGCATTCCTATTAACAATTGACAAAGGAACGCTTAAACTAAATTAATCTAACTTAGCAGCTCTTAATCTTAGGGCATTTGCAATTACCGAAACCGAGCTAAAACTCATTGCCAGGGCCGCAATCATTGGCGATAACAACAATCCGAAAACCGGATACAAAACCCCGGCTGCAATTGGCACACCAATAGTATTATAGATTAGAGCAAAAAACAGGTTTTCCTTTATATTGCGCATTACCTTTTTACTGAGTTCTTTGGCCTTTTTTACCGCTTTTAAATCTCCTTTTACCAGCGTGATCTCAGCGCTTTCTATGGCTACATCTGTCCCGGTTCCCATAGCGATTCCTATATCGGCTTGGGCAAGTGCAGGGGCATCGTTAATTCCGTCTCCTGCCATGGCAACATTCTTTCCTTCATTTTGAAGTTTTTTTACTTCATTTTGCTTGTCTTCGGGCAGCATTCCTGCTTTAAATCCGGTTAATCCCAGTTCTTCAGCCACCGATTTTGCGGTTCTTTCGTTATCACCGGTAAACATATACACCTCAACACCATCGTCCATTAGCGAACTTAGTGCTTCTTTACTCGTTTTTTTAATCGGGTCGGTAATGGTAAAATAACCTTTAATTTCCCCTTTTACAGAAACAAAGGATACGGTTTTACCCTCTTGTTGTTCAGCTGTTGTTTTTTCGGTTATTTCTGAAGGAATAGCGACACTTTCGGCCTCCATAAGTTTATCATTACCAATAGCTACTTTTTTATTTTCTACCATTCCCGTAACTCCCTTACCGGTAACTGAATTAAAGTCTGAAGCTTCCATTAATTCAAGCTTCTTTTCTTTTGCGAAATCAACGGTAGCCCTGGCCAAAGGGTGCTCGCTCTGGGAATTTACCGAAGCGATATACTTTATAATTTCATCTTTATTTTGATCAGAAATCACTTCTACCTTTTCTACCCTGGGTTTTCCTTCAGTAATCGTTCCCGTTTTATCAATAATAAGGGTGTCTATATCATCCATTTGCTCAAGAACACGGGCATTTTTAATGAGCACCCCGTTTTGGGCACCTTTCCCAACCCCAACCATTACCGACATTGGTGTGGCGAGACCAAGAGCACAGGGGCAGGCGATAATCAATACCGCGATAGCATTTACCAGGGCATAAACATATTGCGGCTCGGGCCCGTAAACAGCCCAAACAATAAATGTGATTACCGAAATAATTACCACTACAGGGACAAAATATGCCGAAATCCTATCGGCCAATTTCTGAATTGGTGCCTGGGAGCGACTGGCATCATTCACCATTTTTATAATTTGAGAAAGCAGGGTTTCCTCTCCAACTTTTTCAGCTTTCATGGTAAAACTTCGGTTCCCGTTAATGGTTCCTGAACTTACTTTATCGCCTTCGGCTTTATCCACAGGAATGGGTTCTCCCGTAATCATAGATTCGTCTATATTAGAATTTCCGTTTTCAATAATTCCGTCCACCGGGATTTTATCACCGGGTTTTACCCTTAAAACATCCCCCTTCTGAATTTCATCTATCGAAACTTCTTTTTCTTCGCCATTAACTACTTTAATCGCTTTGTTGGGTGCAAGTTTCAATAATTCCTTTATCGCAGAATTGGTTTTGCTATGTGCGCGGGCTTCCAAAACCTGGCCCAGCAAAACAAGAGTTAGGATCACCGTGGCAGCTTCAAAATAAACGTGTACAGCCCCTCCATCGGTCTTGAACTGGGGCGGAAAGAAATCGGGGAACAATAAACCAAAAACACTAAAAATCCAGGCCACGCCGGCACCAATACCAATAAGCGTAAACATATTGAGGTTCCAGGTTTTTATAGACCTGTAAGCCCTTTCAAAAAACATCCAGGTAGCGTAAAAGACAACTGGCAGTGAAAGCCCAAATTGAATCCAATTCCAATATTTAATATCCAGAATATCATACAAAGGATTGCCCGGAATCATTTCAGACATCGCGATAATGAAAATCGGCAAGGTAAAAATAACCGCGATTTTAAACTTTTTTAGAAGTTTTTTATATGACTTGTTTTCTGAAGACTCTTCGGGTTCTTTTGGCACCAGGTCCATCCCACATTTTGGGCAGTCGCCCGGGCCATCCTGTACCACTTCGGGGTGCATAGGGCAGGTATATTTGGTGGCTTGCGGCTTTAGGTTGGCCTCTTCTACCAAATCCATTCCGCAAACAGGGCAATCGCCGGGCTTATCATAGGTTTTATCACCTTCGCAATGCATAGGGCAATAAAACACACCGGAACCCTCCCCACTATTGGAAGTTTTCTTTTTTTTAGGTTCTGCCTTTTTACCGGGTTCGTGAATTTCATAACCTCCGTCATCTTCTTTTAAAGCTTTTTGCAGTTTTTTTAAGGGGATATTCTCTTTTGAGACTATTCGTGCTTCAGATTTTTCCAAATTGACTTCAGCAAACTTAACGCCTTCAACTTTCTTGAGGGTTTTCTCAACATGGGACCTACACCCCATACAGGTCATTCCGCTAACGGGATAAATTTCGACCATATCTTCATCAGAATAAATCGAATAATTGCTGTCTTCCAATGCATTCTGAAATTTCTCGAGCGGAATATGTTTCCCCATCTCGATTTTGGCAGAAGCTTTTTCCAGATCTACCTTAGCATTGGTAACGCCTTCCACGTTATTTAAGGAGTTTTCAACGTGGCCCCTGCAACCCATACAGGTCATTCCTGAAATTTGATAAGTATGTTTCATAAGTATTATTGAAGAGAAAAGACTGTTTGAACCCCTGTTGTTAGTTACGTCATGCTGTTCCGAAGCCTCGGGATTGTTTCAGCATCTAAGTTGATAAAAATTAGAACCTGAAACAAGTTCAGGTTGACGTCTAACAGGGAAAATTCAAACAGCCTTAATAAAATTTAATTTCTATGCCAAATAAGCTTCACAAGCTTCAACACATTCTTTACAAGCCTGTGCGCAATCCTTACAGTGCTGGTGATCGTGCTTACCGCACTCATCTGCACATTCCTGGCAAACTTTTTTACAGTATTCAACCAGGGCATTCACATCGCTATAACTCGTGGCCAAAATTTGGCTAAGGGAAGAACAAACTTCTGCGCAAACCTTGTCCAACCTAATGCAATCTTTCATCATCTTTACGTTGTCTTCATCGAGACAGGCATCACCACAATAATTGCAATGGTTAATACAATTTCCTAACGCACTAATCAATTTCTCATTTCTCATAATATTGGTTTTTTATGGTTTATCTCAAAATTAGTGGTAATTAGAGAAACAGACTTTTAAAATTTTGGTAAGAAGTTTTAAGAAAATGGGAAATTTGAACTTTTTTTGTGAGACCAACTTTTGGTGTAAAACTACTTCACTTGTGAAATTGGAAAAATTGTGTGAACTTAAATACCTAATTCCTCCCACACCCATTAATATAATCTTCCAGGTTTAATTTAAACAAAGCGCCTTCAACCAGGTCATTTATTTGCTCTAATTCAGCAAAACTGACTTTAAAATTCATTTTATCTAAAGGGGCTCTAAGTAGGATATTTCTACAGTTCCTGTTTTTTGGACAATTATCGCAGTTGTAGTATCGGGCCGATTTTATATTATGGGAAAAGTTGCGAATTTCACAGGGCAACAAATAGAATCCCATATCCTTAAAAACCATTTGAATTCGGCGGGAATCTGTATTGGGAACATTTTGCTTCCATTTAAAAGCAATTCCTAAATTGTTGTGGTAAATAAGTTCAACATCTTCCATTTCTAAAAATCGGTTTTCCCAAAGATAAAATTTTTATTTAAAATGAATATAAATAGTAAACTGATTTTTATGAAATCGAGCCAATTTTAATGGTGTAGAGTTGTTTACTAAAAACCTAAATCACAGAGTAAGCAGTCAATATAAGTCCACTCTGAAAAGTATTAATTATTGATTTCTCAACTCCCTTACCTAAACCAAAAAAGAATTCGTTAAAAATCAATAGAGTGATAAAACTTCCCTACTCCCATATATAAACAACTCAAAAAAACAAAACTCAACTATTCGAACTAAATATCGCAAAAGGTTCTTAGTCGCGACACGGGTTTCGCCTTGATTCTTAAATCACAAATTATGGCTATAAAATTGATTGTAAAATTTCCGGATAAATAAAAGGAATGCCTTTTAAGTTTTTCGCTTAAATACTTACTTTTGCAACCTTAACAAACACAACACAATGAGCGATTTAAAAAAAGCAGGAAGTGCTTTAATTTCTGTATTCAATAAAGAGGGGCTGGAACCTATTGTTAAAAAACTCAATGAACTGGGAATCACCATCTATTCTACCGGAGGTACCGAAAATTTTATCAAAGAATTAGGTATTGATGTTGTCCCCGTTGAAGATATTACTTCCTATCCTTCTATTTTAGGCGGAAGGGTAAAAACCCTGCACCCTAAAGTTTTTGGCGGAATATTGAACAGGCAGGAAAATGAAAGTGATGTTAAAGAGCTCACCGAATATGAAATCCCACAGTTGGATATTGTGATTGTTGATCTTTATCCGTTTGAAAAAACCGTAGCTTCAGGCGCTTCAGAAGAGGATATTATCGAAAAAATTGATATTGGCGGCATTTCCCTAATTCGCGCTGCAGCCAAGAACTTTAAAGATGTCCTCTGCGTTTCTTCCGTAGAAGATTACAGCGATTTTCAGCAATTATTGGAAGAAAAAAATGGAGAAACCAGCTTAGCAGATCGTAAATTATATGCCGGGAAAGCTTTTAATATTTCTTCTCATTACGATACTGCAATTTTTAATTATTTTAATGCTGAAGGTGATATTGCTGCTTACAAACAAAGCATCCAAACAGGAAAAACCTTAAGATATGGCGAAAATCCGCACCAAAAAGGCACTTTCTATGGTGATTTTGATGCCATGTTTAGCAAACTTCACGGTAAGGAACTTTCATATAACAACCTGTTAGACTTAGATGCGGCCGTAAACCTTATTAATGAATTTAAAGAGGAAGCGCCAACATTCGCTATTCTAAAACACAATAACGCTTGCGGACTTGCTCAAAGGGAAACCTTGCACCAGGCTTATACAGATGCTTTGGCCGGAGATCCTGTTTCGGCATTTGGCGGGGTTCTAATTAGCAACCAGGAAATTGATAAAGCTACTGCAGAGGAAATTCATAAGCTTTTTTGTGAAGTGGTGATCGCTCCTTCGTTTTCTTCGGAAGCTGAAGAAATCCTAAAAGGCAAGAAGAACAGGATTTTATTAATTCAGAAAGAAACCGAATTACCAAAACAACAGGTAAGAACCTGTCTTAACGGCGTTTTAGTGCAGGACACCAATACTAAAACCGATGTAGCAGAAGATTTAAAGCAGGCGACCAACAATAAACCCACAAACGCAGAGTTATCTGATTTACTGTTCGCTTCAAAAATTTGCAAGCACACAAAGTCCAATACCATCGTGTTGGTAAAAAACAAACAATTATGTGCCAGTGGCACGGGGCAAACTTCGCGTGTAGATGCTTTAGAGCAGAGCATTGTGAAAGCCAGGGCTTTTAAATTCGACTTAAAAGGCGCAGTAATGGCCAGTGATGCTTTTTTCCCGTTCCCAGATTGTGTGGAGATTGCGGGGAAAGCAGGGATTTCAGCAGTAATCCAGCCGGGCGGTTCTATAAAAGACCAACTAAGTATAGATTACTGTAATGAAAATAATATTGCAATGGTGATGACGGGAACGCGTCATTTTAAACATTAAAATTAGTACATTTACCAAACCTCAATACAGAATAAAACATGGGATTTTTTGATTTTCTCATTGAAGAAATAGCAATAGATTTAGGAACTGCCAACACGCTAATTATCCATAACGATAAGGTCGTGGTGGACAGTCCGTCTATAGTAGCGCGCGATCGCACCACCGGTAAAATTACCGCCGTGGGTAAACAAGCTGCCATGATGCAGGGGAAAACACATGAGAACATCAAGACTATTAGGCCATTAAAAGATGGCGTTATTGCAGATTTTGATGCGAGTGAGAAAATGCTCACTATGTTCATTAAGGAAATCCCGGCGCTAAAAAAGAAAATGTTCACTCCGGCCCTTAGAATGGTTATTTGTATCCCTTCTGGAATTACCGAGGTAGAAATGCGTGCGGTAAAGGAAAGTGCCGAAAGGGTAAATGGAAAAGAGGTTTACTTAATTCACGAACCTATGGCTGCTGCAATTGGTATTGGGGTAGATATTATGCAGCCTAAAGGAAATATGATTGTAGATATAGGTGGTGGTACTACAGAGATTGCAGTACTTGCGCTGGGCGGAATTGTTTGCGATAAATCGGTTAAAATTGCCGGCGATGTCTTTACCAACGATATTGTTTATTACATGCGCACCCAGCATAACCTATATGTAGGAGAGCGTACTGCTGAAAAAATTAAAATACAGATTGGTGCTGCGACTGAAGATCTAGAAGTCCCACCAGAAGAAATGAGCGTTCAGGGACGTGACCTGTTAACCGGAAAACCAAAACAGGTAAATATCTCCTATCGGGAAATCGCCAAAGCTTTAGATAAATCTATCTTAAGGATTGAGGATGCCGTGATGGAAACCTTATCACAAACTCCACCAGAACTCGCTGCCGATATTTATAATACCGGTATATATCTTGCCGGGGGAGGTTCTATGTTAAGAGGTCTTGACAAGAGATTATCGCAAAAAACAGATTTGCCCGTTTACATTGCTGAAGATCCTTTGAGAGCAGTAGTAAGAGGAACCGGAATATGTTTAAAAACCATAAACCGTTATAAGGGAATTTTGATAAAGTAGGAGAGGTAGTTTTATGCAGCAAATTTTTAATTTTCTTATCCGAAATAAGAATAATATCCTATTCTTGTTTCTGCTCGCATTAGCTATTTTTTTTACCATCCAGACCCATTCTTTTCACAAAAGCAAATTTATAAGTTCTGCCAATGGCCTTACCGGGGGCATCTATTCCTGGGCCAATGATTTTGATACTTATATGCATTTAGATGAATACAATAAACGCCTGCTGGAGGAAAACAAAAAGTTGCGCAATACACTCACGAATCTTAGTGATACCATTTCGGTAGAAAATCATAGTGATACCAGTAGTTTTGAAGGCACATATTATTTTAGGACCGCCAGGGTAATCAATAACAATTATGCCAAGCCCAATAATTACCTCACTTTAAATCAAGGGGCTGCAAACGGCATAGAATCAGAGTTTGGTGTAATTACCAGTAAAGGTGTAATAGGCATTGTAGATAGGGTTAACAATAAATTTTCCCGGGTAATTTCTATTCTTAATTCAGAATCCCGAATTAATGCGCAATTAAATAAAACGAATCATTTTGGCAGCCTTGTTTGGAATGGCAAAAACCCCAACCTGGTACAACTTATAGACGTGCCAAGACAGGCTCCTGTAAAAGAAGGCGACACCATCGTTACCGGTGGAAGATCACTCATTTTCCCGGCAGGAATTCCCATTGGAAGCATCCAGGACTTTACACTGGACCAAAGCGAGAGCTATTATCAAATTAACGTGAAGCTTTTCAATGATATGACCAATATTGGTTACGTATATGTGATTGAAAACCGGGAAAAGGAAGAAATACGATCTTTAGAAGCCGAGAATGAACAGTAGTATCTTTAAAAATATCATTAGGTTTGTGGGGCTGGTCCTCATACAGGTACTTATTCTAAATAACATTAATTTTTTAGGATATATAAACCCCTATTTATACGTGCTCTTTCTGTTATTATATCCTTTTAACAGCAATCATAGCCTTTTTCTAGTACTTGCATTTTTACTGGGGTTCAGCATAGATCTTTTTGAAGATAGCGGGGGGATTCACGCCGCAGCTTGTGTGGTTATTGCTTTTGTTAGACCGCACTTATTGCGCTTTTCTTTTGGGATAAGCTATGATCACCAAAATCTTAGATTGTCCACTACCCCATTTGGGGCAAGACTCACTTACATTTTTCTAAGCATTTTAATTCATCATTTTATTCTTTTTTCTTTGGAAATGTTCAGCTTAAATCATATAATAATAGTGCTAAAGAAGACGTTATTTTCAAGTATCTTTAGTGTCCTAACAATTATTCTAAGCCTGGCGGTCTTCAGCAAAAAATATAGATGAGAAAATTACTGCTTTACATTATTATCATAACCACGGGAATTGCTTTTCTGGCGCGTTTATTCTACCTGCAAATCATGGATGAGTCCTTTTCGGTGCGATCGCAGGATAATGCTATTGAAATAGTTTACGATTACCCGCAGCGGGGTTATATTTACGATAGAAACGACAGCTTAATGGTCTCTAACCAGCCTTCTTATGATGTCATGGCAATTCCGCGAAATTTAAAACCTTTTGATACCACCGAGTTTTGTGAGATTTTAAGTATTGAGCCCAATGAATTGGCAAAACGCTTAGATAAGGCGAAGATTTACTCCCCGTTATTGCCTTCGGTAATTATACCGCAACTTACCAAAGCTGAATATGCAATTTTGCAGGAAAAAATGCGTAAATATGAAGGCTTTTACATACAAAAACGATCGCTACGTGACTACCAGGTGGACCACAGTGCCAATGTTTTAGGCTATATCGCACAGGTAAATCAGCAAATTATAAATGACAATCCTTATTATATTTCAGGAGACCTTATTGGCCGTAGCGGGGTAGAGAAAACTTACGAAGAGCTGTTACGCGGAGAAAAAGGGGTAAAATATATTCAGAAGGATAGGTTTAACAGGGATATAGGTAGTTACAAAGACGGGATTTATGACACGCTTCCAACCAAAGGAAAAGATATTAATATTACTATAGATGCAGAGCTACAGGCTTATGGTGAAAAATTAATGGAAAATAAACGCGGTGGAATTGTCGCTATAGAACCGGGAACCGGTGAAATCCTTTCTATGATCACGGCACCGAGTTATGATCCTTCTTTATTGGTGGGAAGGAAAAGATCCCCAAATTACACCAAACTTTATTACGACTCTATTGCCCGCCCACTTTATGATCGCGGACTTTTAGCTGAATATCCTCCCGGTTCACCTTTTAAAGCCGTAAATGCTTTAATAGCCTTACAGGAAAACGTAGTAGATACTACTGATAGTTTTCAATGCAACCACGGTTATTCCTACGGAAGAGGAAGAAGAATGGGTTGTCATGCCCATCGTAGTCCTTTAGCGATGGTAGATGGGATTGCCCAATCCTGTAATGCCTATTTTGCCAATGTGTATAGAAAGGTTATTGAAAAATACCCCACCCCACAAGAAGGAATGAATACGTGGCACGACCATTTGGAAAGTTTTGGGTTTGGTCAATATTTAGGGAATGACTTAAGTACCGGCAGGCCGGGAAAAATCCCCGATGCCGATTATTATAATAAAATTTATAATTATCCCACTTATAAATGGTATTCTACGGCAACCCTCTCTAATGCGATTGGCCAGGGCGAAGTTTTAATGACGCCCATTCAATTAGCTAACATGACGGCTACTATTGCCAATCACGGCTGGTACTACACTCCGCATATTTTAAAGAAAATTGAAGGTGACCCCATCAAAGAAGAGCGCTTTACGGTAAAAAATCATACTACGATAGATCCAGAAAATTTTAAACCGGTAGTAGAAGGAATGCACAAGGTTTATAAAAGCGGTACTGCCAGCAGGATGCAGATTCCCGATATAGAAATTGCCGGAAAAACAGGAACTGCTGAGAATTTTACCAGAATTGACGGAAAACGTGTACAGCTTACCGATCATTCTATCTTTGTTGCTTTTGCACCAGTGGAAAATCCAAAAATAGCCCTGGCCGTTTTTGTAGAAAACGGTTATTGGGGAAGCCGCTATGCCGGTAAGATAGCCAGCTTAATGATTGAGAAATATATAAAAAGAGAGATAACCCGAACAGATTTGGAAGACTGGATCTTAAGTCACAGTCTGGAAGATGAATATGCCAAGCCATTAAGTGGGGAACCTTTTATAATAAATCAATAAATGAGCAGAAGCAACGCAAGTTTCGACTGGACAACTATTTTTATTTATTTTTTACTGGTAGGCTTTGGCTGGGCAAATATATACTCTGCTTCTTCGGCACAATCTTCCCAGGATTTCTTTGAATTCAATCAAATTTATAGTAAACAGGGACTTTGGATTGTCTTAAGCGTAATTCTTATAGTCATTTTACTTTCTATAGAGGCCAAGTTTTATCAGCGTTTTTCCAGTGTGATCTACGCCATTAGCCTGGTAAGCCTGGCAGGACTATTTATTTTTGGAAGTACTATTGCGGGACAAACGGCCTGGTATCAAATTGGCCCTGTAAGTATTCAACCGGCAGAATTTGCCAAAGCTGCCACAGCGCTTGCTGTAGCTAAATATTTAAGCGGAATACAAACCGATATTAGGGATTTTAAGCATCAAATGGGAGTATTTGTGATTATCGCACTACCCATGATTTTGGTACTCCTTCAACCAGATGCCGGTAGCGCCCTTATTTATTTTTCTTTTGCCTTCGCACTTTACCGGGAAGGTCTACATTTTGCCTATTTATTACTCGGTTTCTTTGCAGCCAGTTTATTTGTGGCTACACTGGCTTTTGGTCCAATATGGGTAATTGCAGGGATTGTGCTAATTGCTATTTTAGTGTATCTCAAGAATTTAAAAAGAAGACCAAATATTATTAAATACCTGTTTTTTGCAGGTGTAGCGGTAGGTTTTTCTTTATCGGTAAATTATGTCTTTGAGAACGTTTTTAAGCAGCATCACAGAGACCGCTTTAATATTGTACTGGGAAAAGAAGTAGATGCCCGCGGGATTGGTTATAATACCAACCAGAGTGAGATTGCCATTGGTAGTGGGGGATGGTTTGGAAAAGGCTGGACAGAAGGCACTCAAACAAAAGGTCATTTTGTACCAGAGCAACACACAGATTATATTTTTAGTACCGTAGGTGAGGAATGGGGGTTTGTTGGGAGCGTTTTTATCCTGGCACTCTTTATCGTCCTTCTATTACGGCTCATTTACCTTTCTGAAAGGCAGCGTTCTACTTTTAACCGTGTTTATGGTTATAGTGTGGTAGGTATTCTCTTTATCCACTTTATGGTAAATATAGGCATGGTTATAGGTATATTCCCCACCGTAGGTATTCCTCTCCCCTTTTTAAGTTATGGCGGCTCAGGATTATGGGCCTTTACCATTCTTTTGTTTATTTTTATAAAACTGGACGCCGATAGAATGGCCCATTAATTACAGCGATCTACCAGTAACAGGATCGCAGCTACAATTAAAATCAACAAAGGATAAATGTATTTTCTTTTTAGCATAATATGGCGTTTGGATTTTTGAAGATCCTAGATCAAAAGTTCTTATATGTATAACCAATCTTTTTTAATGAAACTGAATGTTCTAACTTTTAAATCTGATAGCAGCAGAAATCAAAGCTTCTAGCTAGATATCTTATCTTTTACAAGCTCATTATTTATCTGAATCGGTCGCTTTTTGCAATTTCTCTTTTTTCTTCGCGTGATATAGAAATCCGTCGCTTTTCATACTTATCTAAGATAGTTACGAGGAAAAATAAAAAGTAACTACCAGCAAGAATATATTTATTTATATAATTATTGTCCCATATATACAATGCCGTAATAATAACACCTATGGCAAAAAATAAATATTTTAGGTAAGGCAAAAATCGCATATTTTTTTAGAATTGAATAATTATACAAATTAACCAAGTCAAGTAAGGACTCAATCAGACTCGTTCATTTGTCGGTGTATTTTTTACAATATAAAAATAAATACTCAGAAAAATCCTATAGGAAAATCACGTGCTTAGTTACAGATCATAAACAGTCGTATATTAATAATAAAAAAGCGCTTCATTCCTGAAACGCTTTTTTATTATTTCCGCAGAAAAATTAATCTTCTACTTTTGCCAACTTACCATTCTCTTTTTTACTGTTCATCATATCAGAAAGGACGTGTAGTGCCTCTTCCATATATACATCCTTACTTAAATTACTATGCCAACGATCTCTTTTCTCTTCTAAAATAGTGTCATTTACAAAAAGCTCTTTTTCATAAGGCAGGGATCTATAAGTTAAGTTTGTTTTATAATTCTTAATAGAATCAAAGCGTTTTGCCAGTTCCTTATTTCTAAGTGCTGTCTCGGCATATTCCTCAAAGTTTAAAGAATGACTATCGTCCTCACTTTGTTTCTTGATCCAACGCGCATGATCTTCTATTAATTGCAGTTGTTTGTTAGATTCCATTCGTTGTTTACTACTGGAGATTACCCCTTCATAATTGGTTAAACCTTCCCATTCATTATAATTTGCAGGTTCAATTTTATCCCAGGGCAAAGGGTTGTCCTGGTCTTTCTCCCCAATATCAACAAAGCTATACCTATCTGGCACCACCACATCACTTTTCACACCTTCTAACTGGGTGGATCCCCCGTTAACCCGGTAAAATTTTTGCGTGGTTAATTTTAATGCACCTACATCTCCAAACTCATTACTTCTCAACCATCTATTTAGGTCTATTACATTTTGAACGGTTCCTTTTCCATAGGTTTGTTTGCTACCAATAATGATCGCTCGTTTATAATCCTGCATTGCCCCTGCTAGTATTTCTGAAGCGGAAGCCGAAAGTTCATTTACCAAAATCACAAGTGGACCATCCCATAAAATTGAAGGATCTTCGTCTGAAAGTACTTCCTGACGCTTTCCGTTCGATTTCACCTGTACAATAGGTCCTTCTTCGATAAAAAGTCCTGCGATATCTACCACGGTTTTAAGCGAACCACCCCCGTTATTTCTAAGGTCTAATACCAGGCCGTCCATATTCTGCTCTTTTAAACGAATAATGTCTTTTTTGATATCTGAAGCCGCGTTACGCGCATCATAATCTTCCATGTCAAAATAGAATTTTGGCAGATTTATCACTCCAAACCTCTGGTCACCTTGATCTACCATAGCAGTTTTTGCATAAGTTTCTTCAATCTCTACAACATCCCGCGTAATGGTAATTTCTTCAATATTACCCATCAATTTTTTTCTTACGGTAAGAGTTACTTTAGAGTCTTTAGGCCCTTTAATAAGCTCTACTGCATCTGCCAAACGCATCCCAACAATACTTACCGGCTCTTCTTCATCTTCCTGTTTTACTTTTAATATCTGGTCTCCTTCAGCAAGTTCTTCTCCTCTCCAGGCGGGACCGCCAGAAATTACTTCCATTACGGTAATATTGTCACTCTTCTTTTGAAGCCTCGCACCAATACCCTCCAGTTTTCCAGACATCGCGATATCGAAGCGATCTTTATCCTGCGGCGCAAAATAAAAAGTATGGGGATCAAAGCGTTCTACAATAGAATTGATGTATAAAGCGAAATAATCTTTACGCTCCAAATCATCTGTAAAATCGTAGTATTCATTTAACGAAGTTAAGGTCACGTCACGCGCATCTTTTTCCAGCTCTTCATCAGATTTCATCTCATAATCGGGATCTTCTTCTTTCTTTTTCTTCTCATCTTCTTTCTTATCGTGATAGGTAATAAGCGTGGAGAATTTTAACTGTTGCTTCCAGCGCTCCTTCAATTCCTTTTTAGAAGAAACATAGGGCAGCTCCGAATAATCGGTCCTAATTGTTTCATCTTTTGAAAAATCAAAAGGCTCGGCGAGAATCTTTTTATAAATATCCTGCGCTTCTTTGGAGCGTTTTAGCAAGCGTTGGTAAGTAAGATCGAAAAAGCTTATCTCCTTATTTTTAATCTGGTCGTCTATTTTTTCTTTATATTTATCAAATTCTTCTATATCTTTTTGATAAAAAAAGCGCTTAGAACCATCCAGGCTGGAAAGGTACTTATCATAAACACCTTTAGAAAACTCATCATCTATATTTTTAGCGTCATAGTGACCTTCATTAAGTACATAAGTAATTAGGTCTATTAAAAGCTTATCTTTATTGGGATCATCAAAATTTTTTGTTGTAAAACTACAGGCAGTGGCGGCCATTAGCACTAAAACCACTAAAAGTTTAAAATTCCTTTTCATAAATCGCATATATTTCGTCATTAAGGGCAACCAAAGTACATTAAAAATTGTGCCATTAAGTTTAATTAGCACTAATAATTTGTTAAACTACTAAGTTAAGCTTTCTTGCGGAAATTAGTATTTTAGCTCAAAGAAAAAATAAAGTTATGGAAAATAAAAAGCCGTTAATTTTGGTAACCAATGATGATGGCATTACGGCACCGGGAATACGCAGTTTAATTGAGGTAATGAAAGAACTGGGAGATGTTGTGGTAGTAGCGCCAGATAGCCCTCAAAGTGGCATGGGGCACGCGATCACCATTAGCGACGCCTTATTCTGTGAACAGGTGGTCATTAAAGAAAGTTACAAGCATAAAGAATACAGCTGTTCTGGCACGCCTACAGATTGTGTAAAGATCGCAACACAAGAGATATTGGGACGCAAGCCAGACCTTTGCGTGAGCGGAATAAACCATGGTTCTAACAGTTCTATAAACGTGATTTATTCCGGAACCATGAGTGCTGCAGTTGAAGCCGGAATAGAAGGAATTCCTGCAATAGGATTTTCTTTACTGGACTACTCCCTAAATGCCGATTTTGAACCGACTAAAAAATATGTAAAAGCGATAACAAAGAACGTACTTAAAAACGGTTTGCCCAAAGGCGTGGTACTCAATGTAAACCTACCTAAATTACCGGCTTCAAAAATTAAGGGAATTAAAGTATGCCGGCAGGCAAATGCCCATTGGGAAGAAGCTTTCGATAAGAGGACAAATCCGCAGGGGCGCGATTATTATTGGCTTTCTGGGAAATTTGTAAATAAAGACGACGGGCAGGATACCGATGAGTGGGCGCTTAGTAATGGTTATGTGTCTGTAGTTCCGGTGCAATTTGATCTTACCGCCCACCACTTTCTCGACCGCTTAAACAATTGGGAGTTTCAGGATGATTAAACAGCATATTTTTATTGGTTTTCTAACCGGGATAGCGTCAAATATAGGTGGGGTTTTTCTCTATATCCTTATATTTTCAACTATGGGAATAGACGAGACTTTAGACGATGCCATAACCAATGGCTATATTGGGAAGATTATTGCTTTGGGCGCGATTTTAAACTTTTTACCATTTTTTCTTTTTCTTCGGAAGAAAGAAATTTATCGCGCAAGAGGCGTACTTTTCGCTTCAATCATCGCAGCTATTGCTATTTTCGTTTCCAAAATTTTGTAATAGAACGTTTATGGTTTGTGACTTAGAGTTTGATGTACTTTTGCATCTTGAATACCGAGACTGAAAACTATTAGTCGGTTTTGAGTTGTCGGTTATCAGTTGGGACACATAGATTGCTCATTTTCAAAAATGCAATATTAAAGTCTGAATTATGTGTTAACCTCAAACTTCTAACCTCTAAAATTTGAACTTTGAACCTTGAAATATAAAAAGAGATGAAGTATTATATTATTGCAGGAGAAGCTTCTGGGGATTTGCACGCATCCAATTTAATGCGTGCCCTAAAAAAAACCGATCCAAATGCCGAATTTCGGTTTTGGGGTGGTGATCTTATGCAAGAACAGGGTGGTACTTTGGTAAAACACTATCGGGAACTGGCATTTATGGGTTTTGTAGAAGTGCTTTTTAACCTTAAAACCATTCTAAGAAATATTTCTTTTTGCAAGAAGGATATTCTAAAGTTTAAACCAGATGCGCTTATTTTTATAGATTATCCCGGCTTTAATTTGCGTATTGCAAAATGGGCTAAAGAGAAAAAACTTCAAACCCATTATTATATTTCTCCCCAAATATGGGCCTGGAAGGAAAATAGAATCAAAGCCATTAAACGCGATGTAGATCACATGTATGTCATCCTTCCGTTTGAAAAAGAATTTTATGAAGAAAAACATAATTTCCCGGTACATTTTGTAGGTCATCCATTAATAGATGCAATTGCGCAAAAAGACCTGCCAGATATCGCTACCTTTAAAAAGGAACACCAGATAGACGATAGGCCAATAATTGCGGTTTTACCGGGAAGCCGAAAACAGGAAATCTCCAAAATGCTGGAAGTGATGTTAAGCATTACTCAAGACTTCCCTGAATATCAATTCATCATTGCCGGCGCTCCAAGCCAGGAGACAGAATTCTATGCCACTTTTATAAAAAAGAAGAATATAAAACTGGTAATGAACCAAACCTACAATATTTTGAGTCTTTCTACCGCTGCCCTGGTTACCTCTGGTACTGCTACTTTAGAAACTGCATTGTTTAAAGTGCCTGAAGTTGTTTGTTATAAAGGTAGCTTTATCTCCTATCACATTGCCAAGCGTATAATAAACCTTAGTTATATTTCGTTGGTAAATCTCATTATGGACCGGGAAGTGGTAAAAGAACTAATCCAGGAAGATTTTAATAAGAAAACGCTTAAAACCGAACTTGATAAAATCCTGGATAAAGATCGCCGCAAACAAATTTTTGAAGATTATTATGCCCTGGAACAAAAACTGGGAGGAAAAGGAGCCAGCCAAAAGACTGCAGATCTTATTGTGGCAGCCATAAGATAACCCGGCTCACGCCTAATCAGCATTAAACTGAAAAAATTATGTTGATTACGCGACAAGCCCGGGGACATTTAATCTCGATTATTGAGCAAAACAAGAATAATGATACGTAAGTTTATATACCTATTTTCTATCACAGCTTTTACCCTAACTTCCTGTGGCGGTTCCCGGGTAGTCACAAAGAAAGATGATAGCCGCACCATAGAGAAGCGTTATTCTAATGCAGAAGAAAAGGATGCAACTGAAACGTATAACAACGAAATACCATTAGCAAGTCCTAAAATTGCAAATATTATCACCACCGCAAAACAGTTTGAGGGCACTCGCTATAAATATGGTGGTACCACAAAACGGGGAATGGACTGCTCGGGGCTTATTTATACCGCATTTATAGAAGAAGATATTTCTATGCCCCGAACTTCACGTGCCATGTCTTTAGAAGGTGAACGTCTTCATATTAAAGAAGTTGAACCGGGGGATTTACTTTTTTTTGAGACCAATAAAAATAAAAAAGTGATTAATCACGTGGGCTTGGTGGTAGATGTATATGCCCAACAAATCTTTTTTATTCACGCTTCCACCTCCAGTGGTGTCATAATTTCTTCCCTTTCAGAGAATTACTGGAATGAACATTTTGTAATGGCAAGACGTGTTTTGTAATTTTTAAGTAACTTAACAGTCCCTGCACGCCCCAAAAAAGTGTAATTGTAAAGCTTTGGGTATGCAATTTTTAAACGGTTTTTTAGTAAAACTTGCTATTTTTCTCACATTGGGAATCTTTACGGGATTCAGCCTTCAAATCCCAGGTGCTTATCTATGGATTCTTACCGGCTTTGTATTCATCAGTTTTTCTTTCGCTTTTTTTAGAGCCAGGCGGCAAATTTTAGAAGATATATTCTTCGGAATAAATACCTGGGTTTTAGTATTCGTTTTGGGAATTATGACTGCTCATCTAAACAAACCGCAAAATATTCCCAGGCATTATCTAAATTTTAAAAATACCGAAGCGAAATTCCTTCAAATAAGCATTACCGAAAGCCTAAAAGAAAATGCCTACACCCTACCCTACCTCGTAGAAGCCGAAAAATTGATTTTTGAAAATTCAGAAAAGCAAATTTCAGGAAAAATCTTACTGAATATTGATCGGGATTCTGCCGTGGATAAACTAAAACCGGGAATGAAGGCGCTGGTACGTTTTCGCTTATCGACAATTCGGGAACCTCTAAACCCCTATAGATTTAATTACCGGGAATATATGCACAACCAACGAGTAGAAAGTCAACTTAGCCTAAATCCAGCAGAAATTTCTATCCTTTTCAGGCCTAAGTACAACTTAAGAACTTATGCTGAAACCTACCGGAACAAAATTATTGAAAAGCTTAAGCAAGAATCGTTTTCAAAAACAGAACTTGGTATTATCCAGGCTTTACTTCTTGGAAAGCGGCAGGATATTTCAAAGGAATTACGAGACAGTTATGCCGCAGCAGGCGTGATTCATATTTTAGCGGTATCGGGCTTGCACGTGGGTATTATTTTATTGTTATTGTCCTGGGTTTTAAAACCTTTGGAGCACTTTAAAAATGGACGATATATAAAGACCACATTACTCATCTTACTTATGTGGGGTTTTGCACTGCTGGCGGGGTTATCACCCTCGGTGACCCGCGCTGTAACGATGTTTTCCTTTGTTGCCGTTGGAATGCAAATGAGACGAAAAACAAGCGTTTTAAACAGTCTTTTTACCTCGCTGTTCTTCTTACTACTCATTAACCCTTATTTTATTTTCCAGGTTGGTTTTCAATTAAGCTATGTCGCGGTTTTCGCTATTGTATGCCTGCAACCTAAGCTTTTTAAACTATGGCAACCAAAGTTTAAACCGATTAAATATTTATGGGGGATTTTAAGCGCAAGTATCGCCGCCCAAATTGGCGTGTTGCCCTTAAGCTTGTTTTACTTTCATCAATTTCCAGGGCTATTCTTTATCTCGAATT
This sequence comes from Salegentibacter echinorum, assembly GCF_900129445.1. Lineage (GTDB taxonomy): Bacteria > Bacteroidota > Bacteroidia > Flavobacteriales > Flavobacteriaceae > Salegentibacter > Salegentibacter echinorum. The sequence goes on along the minus strand of NZ_FQVT01000002.1, from coordinate 423,470 downwards.
TAGTCATCCTCCCCGTACTGGGAATTATTCTGGGCGCAGGTATCCTCGTGATTGTATTATCTTTATTAAACCTATTACCTCATTTTCTGGCAGAAGCCTATGGCTCACTAATAAGCATACTAAACACCTTTATAAGCTGGATCGCAACAAAAGAAGATTTTGTTTTTACCGAAATCCATTTTACAATTTGGCAAAGTTTAGGCGCATATCTCGTTATCCTGGCTTTTATTATTTTGATCTACCGCAAAAGCTTCAGAAGTCTTTTATTTTTTCTCTTCGGAATAGTGCTCTTCCAAACGGGTATGCTCTTTAGCAAAGCAAAACAGTTTTCTTCAGAGTTAATTATATTTCACAAATCCAGAAAAACGATGCTGGGCGTAAAAGCTGATAGGGAATTTAAATTATATCATAATATAGAAACATCAGTAGTCACAAAAAACAGTTTGAAGGATTATAAAGTCGCTACGAATATCAAGGAAATTGATGAAGATTCGGTTCCCAATATATTAGGCTTTGGGAGTAGAGAATTACTAATTATAGACAGCGCTGCAGTTTATAAAATCCCACATCTTAAACCAGATTATATCCTGTTAAGAAATTCGCCCAAGCTTAATTTAAACCGACTTATCGAACAATTAGCTCCAAAACAAATTATTGCAGATGGGAGTAATTATTATTCGTATGTTGAGCGCTGGAGGCAAACCGCTAAACAACAAAAAACCCCTTTTCACCATACGGCTAAAAACGGGGCTTTTCGCATCTCAATTGAACCTTAGGCTCAAGATCAACTAACACTTAAATCTTACTCATTAAACGAGGTTCTAATATTTTCAATTCTTACAATTTAAAAAGGAATTTATTCAAATGTACCTTCAAAATTCTTCTCATAATTTGCAAAAGCTTCCTGAGAAGTCATTTTTTTATATTCTTCTTTGGCAAACAATTTTAAATAAAGTTCCAATTGCTTGGGGGTTCTATACCCAGAAACCGGCGCCAGCAAATTCGCTTCTTCATCAAAAAACACCAAACTGGGATAGCCTTTAATCTTTAGCGCCCTGGTTAATTGGTGTGGTGAATTACGTCCCTTGCGATTGGAATCATACTGCGGATTTTCAAAAACCTGTCCTTTAAAGTCGATCTTTTCATTACCCTCTGCATTAAATTTAACCGGGTAATAATGCTTATTGATATAAGCAATCACATCTTTATGGCTAAAGGTATTCTTATCTAACATCTTGCAGGGGCCGCACCAATGTGTGTAGGCGTCCATAAAAATCTTTTTAGGTTCTTTTTCCTGGGCTTCCAGCGCCTCATTCATCGTCATCCACTCTATTTCCTGAGCTTGTAGGTTACCTATTCCAATAAACAAAAATGCAATCGTAATTATTCTAATCATTGTGTTTTTTCTTTGGAACTCTAATAAACAAAAAACGTTCCTAAATTAAGAACGTTTTTTGAGTTATATATATTGTGGTTACATTTTATCAGATTCTGTATCGGAAATTTCATATTGCTCTTGTTCCCGCATTTCAACTTCCTCGTCTTCTACACCGTGGGTAAGACGTTTTAAAGGTTTCAGCATAAATATTACAATAAGACCAAACGCAGTTGTAAAAATTGTAATGCCAATAAACGTACTAAACTCCCTATCGGTTTGCACTTCATCTACAATAAAATCACCCACATAACCGGTGTTTTCATCATTCTGTCTAAATTTCACCATCACGTGATAAGGATCCTGGGCGGTTGCTCCTTCTTCAGCCAGGGTTTCTTTCATATCATTGATTCCCTTCTTATTAGTAAAATTCAAATAGTCTAGAACAGGCTCCCCTGTTTCCATATCTACCACTTTTAAATCTCCATTTTCAGTATATATTTGAGCGTTTATAGAAAAATTTTCTTTATTCTCAAAGATGCTATTGTCAATTAAAAAATGATTGGAAATTTGAGTTTCTGAAGTTGCCAATTCTACGGTAATAGGATCACCCTGTGAAAACTCACCAATCACACCTGCCATCTTATTTCCAAGACCCGTGGCTGCAAAATAAACCCCCATCATTAATGAAGCATATTTCACAGGAGCCAGTTTAGTAATAAAAGAAAGCGCTACCGGCGAAGAACACAATTCCCCAATGGTATGCAGTAAATAAGCCAATAACAACCAGTACATAGCTCCTTTACTATCAAACGGCACATATTCGCTTGCCGCGAAAGCCATAAAGATAAAACCAAGTCCCATTATAATTACCCCGGTTGCCATTTTAAAGATGGAAGAAGCCTCTTTATTTTTTAACTTTCGGCGAGCCCAGAAATTGGCTATTATAACCCCAAAGATGATAATAAACAGGGCATTTAGCGATTGAAACCAGGTGGCAGGAACTTCATTGCCTATTAATGGAAGACTAAACGATAAGGTTCGGTCTGTTTTATCTGCGGCATAGATATTCATTAATCCTCCCGCCTGCTCGAATGCACCCCAGAAAACAACTACCAGCAAGAATGAAAGCACCATAACCACATACCGGTCTTTCATCACCTGGGTGGTGATTTCTTTATATACCATAAGCATAAGGGCGGTCACAAGGGTTAGGAAAATAAACAATAGCCCGTAAGGGATCGATTCGAATATTAGATAATATATAGAACCAAGCATTAAAACAGAAGTAATTATTAACTGCAGTGGTGATTTTAACAAATCGCTAAACATATTTCCAAGCGAAGCACCTTCGTCCCTTTCGGCTTTAGAAAGGAGGTTCCCAACATTTGTTAGGTATTTTTGCCCCCACCAATAGATAATAAGACCAAGTGCCATGGCAATTCCGGCAATTCCAAAGCCATAGTGCCAACCAATATTTTCCCCAACATAACCAACAATTAAACTGGATAATAGCGCCCCCAGGTTAATCCCAATATAAAAAATGGTAAAACCTTTGTCCCTTCTTATGTCACCCGGTTTGTAAAGTCCGCCAACCATGGTAGAAATATTTGCTTTCAACATTCCCACACCAATAATTATTAACACAAGCCCAGAGTAAAAAGCCCACATCTGTTCTACGGCCAGGATTCCGTGGCCGGCTACCAGGACAACTCCACCCCATAACACGGTTTTTTTCTGCCCCAGGAGTTTATCTGCAATCATTCCGCCGGGAATAGAAGCTACATACACCAACATTGTATACCATCCATAGAGTGCAAGAGCTTCAGCTCTTGTCCAGCCCAAACCTGCATTTCCACCGGTAGTGGCACTTACCAGGTATAGCACCAAAATGGCACGCATTCCATAATAGGAAAAGCGTTCCCACATTTCGGTCATAAATAAAATGTATAATCCTATTGGATGTCCAAATAGTTCTTTTTGTGGAACTCTGTTTTTTGCTGTTGCCATTTCCTATTTATAATTTTTCTTTAATAAAATTCGTCATTAGCGTGTATAAGTGCAATCTTGTATTGCCACCGTAAATACCGTGATTTCTATCGGGATAAATGGCCCAATCAAATTGTTTATTGGCCTGCACCAGCGCCTCTACCATTCGCATCGTATTTTGCAGATGCACATTATCGTCTCCACCCCCGTGAATTAACAGGTAATCGCCTTTTAATTTCTCCACGTGATTAATTGGTGAATTCTCATCATAACCGGAAGGGTTTTCCTGTGGGGTAGTCATATATCTTTCAGTATAAATAGAGTCGTAAAACCTCCAGCTAATTACCGGGGCCACAGCAATTGCCATAGAAAAGGTATCGTTTCCTTTAAGAATAGCGTTAGAAGACATAAAACCACCGTAGCTCCAACCCCAAATACCAATGCGATCTTCGTCTATATAATCTCTTGCCCCTAATTTTTTCGCAGCATCAATTTGATCTTCAACTTCATATTTACCCAATTCTTTTTGAGTTACTTTTTTGAAAGCTGCGCCTTTAAATCCGGTGCCACGTCCATCTACTGTCGCGATTATATAACCTTCGTTAGCAAGTAGCTGGTACCAGTAATCATTTGTTCCAAAATATGAATTAGAAACCGATTGGGAACCGGGTCCTGAATATTGGAACATAAGTAATGGATATTTTTTCTTCGGATCAAAATCTTTTGGTTTGATCATCCACATGTTTAATTCATTGCCATTTACTTCTATTGTGCTCAACACCTTCGCAGAAAAATTATAGGCAGCTTCCTTTTCTAATAAGGCCGAATTATCCTTAATTTTCCTAACTAATTTGCCGTTTTTAGCATTGTGCAATGTAAACTCATAAGGTGTTTCTGTACTGGTGTAAGAATTGATAAAGTAGGTGAAGTCTGCACTAAAATCGGCGCTATTCATCCCTTCTTTTTGGGTAAGTCTGGTTTTGCGTTTCCCATTGGGTTTAATGGAATAAACATCGCGGTTAACGCTTCCGTTTTCGGTACTTTGATAAAAAATGCGATTGGCATTTTTATCATAACCATAATAATTGGTTACTTCCCAATTTCCTTTTGTCACCTGATTCTTCAGTTTACCTTTTTTGTTGTACAGATAAATATGGTTCCAGCCATCTTTTTCACTGGTCCAAATAAAGCTATTATCTTCCAGAAAAGTAAGATTGTCGGTAATATCTATATAGGCATCGTCGGTTTCGTTCATTACCACATTAGCTTCGTTATTAGTGGCATCTACAAAAATAAGATCTAAATTATTTTGGTGTCTGTTAAGCACCTGTACACTTAATATTTCGGGATCCTGGGTCCATTTTATTCGCGGAATATAGAAATCCTGGTAATCTCCCAGTTTAACTTTCTCATTTTTTTCTGAAGATAGTTCATACATATACAAAGCTACTTCAGAGTTTTTCTCTCCGGCTTTTGGGTATTTAAAAACCTGTTGAGTTGGGTACAGGTCTTTTCCAAAAATATCCATGGAAAATTCTGGCACTTCAGATTCATCAAACTTAAGGTAAGCAATGTGAGTTCCGGTTTTATTCCAGGCAAAAGCCCTTACAAACGCAAACTCTTCTTCATAAACCCAATCGGTAACCCCGTTTATAATTTTATTTTTCTCACCATCTGTAGTGATTTGGGTTTCTTCTCCTGAAGTCAGATTGTAGGTATAAATATTATTTTCAAACACATAGGCGATTTTAGAAGCATCGGGAGAAAAGGTAGGCTCCTGTACTTTTTTATCGCTCAATTTGGTAAGATTTCGATCCTTTACATTATAGATGTAATAAACCGCCCGGGAAGAGCGTCTATAAATTTGCTCTACTTTGGTAGAAAGTAGGATCTTACTTTCATCATCACTCAACTGAAAGCCCTGAAAGCCCGAAATTTCTGCTAAATTTTCACTATCCAGAAGACTTCTTAACTTTTTACCGGTTTCGTAGGAATATACATCTATACTGCTGGTGTTGGTGTCCTGATTACGGTTTAGAACAACATATTCCTCCCCGTTATTTAAAGACTGAAGCGATTGTAAACGCTCCTGCCTAAAAGTGCCATCATAAATTTCTTCCAGGCTTATTTCCTTGTCTTGAGCATAAATTACTGAGCTTGCTGTAATTAGCAAGCCAACAAATATTTTAGAGAACTTCATAAAATTTATAGCATGAATTTTGATTGCCAAGTTTACTAAATTTTCAGCAAAAAATGCCGGTTTTGAGTGTTAAAAACTAAGGATTTGTTAAAGGATAATTTTGTTCAGTTGGCAGTAGCGGTAAATCAGTGGCAGTGGCAGTGGGCAGTCGCGTTATTCATAGTCTTAACAATAAACCATAAACACCAAACAGTTTCCAAAACAAACAAGAGATCGCCACGTCCTGCGTCCTCGCGATGACACTTGATAACCCTCGAACCTGGAACTTCAAACTTCGGAGGCAAGGTCAAGTATAAAACTGACAACCGATAATCCGCTAACGAGAACTAACAGCCGAATATCTTATTTAACGATTAAGGCTGCTTGCGATAACAATTGTATCTTTACAGGTTAAAACCAGGATAAAAAATGATAAAACCCATTAGCGGCTTCTCCCGGCTAAGCAAAAAAGAAAAAATAGATTGGCTGGCTAAAACATATTTAAAAAATCAGCCGGAAGACGTGGCGGTGTTAAGGCAATACTGGAACGAAGATTCCCACTTACAACGACTACACGACGAATTTACAGAAAATACCCTTTCCAATTTCTACCTGCCTTTTGGATTGGCACCAAATTTTTTAATTAACGGCGATCTTATGGCCATTCCTATGGCTATTGAAGAAAGCTCGGTCATCGCGGCAGCCAGTAAAGCTGCAAAGTTTTGGGGTACACGAGGCGGATTTAAAGCCCGGGTAATTGATACCAAAAAAATAGGGCAGGTCCATTTTAAATACAATGGCAACAAAGAACTATTAAATAGATTTTTTACCAGCGTTAAACCAAAGCTTCTTCAAGCGGTAAAACCCATCACCTCAAATATGGAAAAACGAGGTGGCGGGGTGTTGGATATTCAATTAAAGGATAAAACCGCAGCAATCGAAGCATACTACCAATTGCATTGCGAGTTTGAAACCCGGGATTCCATGGGTGCTAATTTTATAAACTCCTGTCTCGAGAAGTTCGCAGAAGTTTTTGAAAATGAAGCCAATAAAGATCCTCATATTACTTCGGAAGGAAAAACACTGGATATCATTATGAGTATTCTTTCCAACTATGTACCAGAATGTTTAGTGCGGGCCGAAGTTTCATGCCCGGTAGAAGAATTAAACGAAAATAAAGACATTGAAGGTAAAGAGTTTGCCAAAAAATTTATAGAAGCTGTAAAAATTGCCGAAGTGGAGCCTTATCGTGCAGTCACACATAACAAAGGGATTATGAACGGTATAGATGCCGTAGTACTGGCTACGGGGAACGATTTTAGGGCCGTAGAAGCCGGGGTGCATGCTTATGCCGCAAGAAATGGTCAATATTCCAGCTTAACTCATGCCGGCCTGGAAGATGGGATCTTTAAATTTTGGATAGAAATACCCCTGGCACTGGGCACCGTTGGCGGATTAACCAGCTTACATCCTTTGGTGAAATTAGCGATGGATATTCTACAAAAACCCAACGCACAGGAGTTAATGAAAATTGTCGCCGTCGCTGGGCTTGCACAAAATTTTGCCGCACTAAATTCCTTAACCACAACCGGAATTCAGCAAGGACACATGAAAATGCACCTTATGAATATCTTAAATCAACACCAGGCCACAGAAGAGGAAAAGAAAGTTTTAATAGAATATTTTACTAAAAATACGGTCACTCATAGCAGCGCCGTTGCACAACTTAAAAAAATTAGGTCGCTATGAAATTTCACAGCAACGGAAAACTATTAATCACGGGTGAATATGCAGTTTTAGATGGTGCAAAAGGCTTGGCTCTACCCACAAAACAAGGCCAGTCCCTGGAAGTGAAAAACAATAATTCTAACAAGTTAAATTGGAAAAGTTTAGACGAAGCTGGGGAATTATGGTTTGAAGGAAATTTTGAGTTTGCAGCGGGAAATTTTAAGCTTTTAAATGAAGGAAATGAGGTTGGAAAACGGTTGGAAAAACTATTACAGGAAGCCCACCAACTAAATCCTGAAATTTTCAATGAGCAGCAAGGTTTTGATGTTGTTACCCGCCTGGATTTTAACCGCGATTGGGGACTGGGCACTTCTTCTACCCTGGTAAATAATCTTGCAAACTGGTTTAAAATAGACGCCTATCGATTACTTAAAAAGACTTTTGGAGGTAGTGGTTATGATATCGCCGCAGCGCAGCATAAACAACCTATAACTTACCAAATCACCTCATCTGGCCCTTCGATACTAAAAACCGATTTTAATCCGGGGTTTTCTAATGAAATCTTCTTTGTATATCTTAATGAAAAAAAGAATAGTCGCAATGCCATAAAACACTATCGGGAATTACCCCAATCCAATAAAAATGGGCTAATCGATAAAACTTCGGCATTAACCCAACAATTTATTGCCTGCGAGACCCTAACCGAATTTGAGCTGTTAATAAATGTTCACGAGACCCTTATTGCCAAAACCTTACAGTTACCAAAGATAAAACAAGTGCGCTTTTCAGATTTCCCGGGAGCAATTAAAAGCCTGGGGGCCTGGGGTGGAGATTTTATTCTTGTTACCGGAAATAAAGAGGAAGTTTTTCAATATTTCAACCAAAAAGGCTTCCATACTATTTTTGAGTATAATAAACTTATTTTTTAACTGAAATTACTGAGTTAAAACACAAAAAAGCCCGGAAAATATCCGGGCTTTTTAGTAAGTATAGTTTTTCTAAAGCTTAGTAAAATCTTGCTCTATTATCTTCAATTTCTGCTTTTTCACGCAGGGCAGAAAATAAGCGTTGTGATACATTCTGTCTTCTTTTAACAGTTTCCTGCTCAGCTATGCCTTTATAAGAATTCATTTCTGGAACCTCATTTTTATTTTCCAGTTCCACCACATAGACTCCTTTCTCACCAGCAATTGGCTTACTTACAGCTCCCGCTTCCAATGCAAAGACAGAACCTACAACCTCTGGTTCTCTTCCAGCGCCCGGTAAAGTAGGACTGGCCAATGTTACGGCGTTGGCAGATTGCACCATAGTATTATTTTCAGAAGCTATTTTTTGAAGATCATTACTATTAATTTTCTTCTTAATAATTTCTGCTTTTTTCTGTTTGGTAAGAATTGGAATCACTTTAGAAGAAGCGTTTTCCGCAGTGGAAAGTCCGGCTTTATTTTTTGCGGTCAATTGCGCAACCACATATCCAGACGGAATATCAAAACGCTTTACATCTCCCGTTTTAACACCATCTTCAAAAGCCCACTGCACAATTCTTCTTTGTGCACCTACACCGGGAATATTCTCATCAAGCGCTTTCATTTCTTTTACCGTTCTAACCTGATAATTCCCCTCCTTGGCAATTTCATTAAAATCCCCATCTTTAGCGGCAATTTCAAATTTAGTAGTTTTATTGAACAGGTTATTTCTTGAGGTTTCAGAAGCTTCTAATTCCCTGGCAATAGTTGCTATTTTAACCGCTTTTTGTTTTTCGCTCTGCTCTTTAATTTTTACTACGTGGTAACCAAAATCGGTTTCAACTACATCTATATCTCCTTCGTTATTATTTAGCACAAAATTATCTACTTCAGCAACCATCATTCCAGGACCAAAATATCCAAGATCACCACCTTCTTCACTGTTGGAACGGTCTGATGAAAATTCAGCAGCTAATTCATCAAATTTAGATTTATCGGCTTTAATCACGTTCAAAAGACTATCTGCTAAATTTCTTGCTTCTTCCTTAGTCCTGGTAACATCTGGAGCAAATTGCTGCCCTTTATAAGCCACCAAAATATGACTGGCTTTAATAGAATCTGGGATCTTTTTAGTTTCTACCAGTTTAGAAATCTTGTAATACCCCTGGTCTTTATAAGGACCAAAAGTCTCTCCTTCATTTAAGCTAAATAATTCTTCGGCAAATTCTGAAGGAAGTTCGTTTTTGAACTTAAACCGACCTTCATAAGGTAAATCTGAATTAGATTCTACAAAATCCTCATAATCCTCTGTATTATTAAAGCCGGGCAAAGTATCGTTTGCGTTGGTCACGGCGTTAAATTCTACACGGCTATCCTTCATGGAATTAAGCTCGTCTTCGGTAGCTTTAATGTCTTCTTTAGAAGCCGTTTCTTCAAAGTAAACATATCTAATATTTCTGGAAGCTTCAGTTTCAAATTCTGAAGCGTGATCTTTTATGTAAGATCTTATTTCATCTTTAGAAACATCTACCTCATCATCTGAAACAGAAGAATAAGGAATTTGAACATATTTTAAATCTACACTATTATTCTCTAACTTATAAGCTTGTTCGGCCTCGGTAAGTGTAGCACCAACCCCGGCAGTTACCATATTAAAGTAGGTGTTTTGGCGCGCCATGTTCCCCATGTTATCTTCCATTTGCAACCATTGTTGGTAAGCTTGTGGTGAGCTGGCTTTTAAATTAGCAACATATTCCCTAAGTCGGTTTTCATCAAACATTCCCGCCTGGTTCGTAAAAGCTGGATTATTTGCCATTTGAGTTTTCATCACTTCTCTAATTTGAGCTTTTTCTGCTCTAATTCCCAATTTCTCCAGTTCTTCCTGAAGGATTGTTTCTCTAAGTGTTTGCTCCCAAACCTGACTTACCGCCTGGGTTGTGCTCGCGTTAGCTCCCATATTACGTTGGTAAGCTTCTACCTGGCGGGCAAAACCTTCACGGTCTATATCCTCACCGTTTATAGTAGCTATGGTGTTTTGGTCTTTTTGCGAAGAGAAGCCACCGTTACGAATCACATCGGCCAAAACGAAAGAAAACAAGGCCAAAGCGATGATAATGATCAAGAAAACAGAACGCTGTCTGATTTTATTTAATACTGCCATTTTTAATTATTTATCAAAATATAGTGGGCGAAAATAGTGCTTTTAAGCTAATTATAAAACTTATAATTAGCAAAATATTAACTACCCGACGTTATTCTTCAGGTTTTATTTTTAATTCAACTAATTCGATTTTGGTATTGGACACTTCCAGGATCTTAAATTGAAAATCATCTATTTCCAATTCCTCGTTTTGCTGCGGAATTTCTTCGGTATGGTTTACAATATAACCACCTAAAGTTTCGTAATTCTCCCCGTCTGGGATATTGAGCTTGTAGTTTTCATTTAAATAATCTATTTCCAGCCGGGCCGAGAATTTATAGTGATCGTCTTCTACCTCTTCTTCGGTAAGGACTACCGGGTCGTGTTCATCTTCTATCTCCCCAAAAAGTTCTTCTACAATATCTTCTATAGTAATCATCCCACTAGTGCCGCCATATTCGTCTATCACTACCGCTATACTTTTATGCCGTTTGGTTAGGTTGTTTAGTACATCTTTTACCCACATCGTTTCTGGAACAAAAACTACGGGCAACAAAATAGATTTTATGGATTCAGGCTTTTTAAAAAGCTCAAAAGAATGTACATAGCCAATAATATCGTCTATGGTTTCATTATAGATAAGCAATTTTGAAAGCCCTGTTTCAGTAAAAGTTTGTACCAGGTCTTTGGGCGCTAAATCTTGATTTACTCCAATAATCTCGGTTCTGGGAATCATCACTTCCCTGGCTTTTATATCGGAAAATTCCAGTGCATTTTGAAAGATTTGTATTTCAGAATCTACTTCTTCATCATCTTCAACCGTTTCCATTTGCTCATTTATAAAGTTCCCCAGCTCTACTTTACTAAACGCCAGTTGCACTTCATCACCTTCGGTTTTAAAGAATCGCTTCAGAATAAAATCTGACACCCAAATCACAAAACTGGAAATAAAACTAAAAAGTATATAAAATATATAGGCCGGAATTGCGAAAAACTTCAGCATAGAATTCGCATAGATTTGAAAGAACACCTTTGGAAGAAATTCGGCAGTAAGTAAAATTACCAGCGTAGAAATTACGGTTTGGGTAAACAGGTTAAGATCTACAATAAAATATTCTAAGAAAGCACTATCTACAGGTTGAAGACCTTCCAACCAGGTCATGAGTAAATCCCCCATAAAAAAACCATAAACTACCAATGCAATATTATTTCCCACCAGCATGGTAGCAATAAACTTAGACGGTTTTTTGGTAAGTTTCTTAAGGATGGTAGCCAGAAAATCGTCCTGGCGTTTCTCTATTTCAATATAAATCTTGTTAGAAGAAATATAAGCAATTTCCATCCCGGAAAAAAAGGCAGAAAACAGGAGGGATAGAACAATAATAAGAATATTAATTTCCATTACTTGGGCTTATTGCGCTCTTCAATTTTACGCCTAAAGCGCCTTTTGAAGAAAAACATAAATATTGAAATTAAGACAAAAAATAGAAATAAATAAGCCCGGTTACGCTCTGTATTCCATATTCGCACAGCTTCAAATAGAAAGAAGGCAGCTAAAAATAAATAGGCGTATTCGAAGTATTTAAAATATTTACTCATCTGGTTTTTTATCTTCTATGACTTGAACTCCAATATTGGTACGAGAGCGAAAATTACCGAAATTTTGATTAGCATCAAAACCTTTCCCCTCATTGAGTGCTCCATTAGGAAATTTAATTTTATTGGGCCTATCGGTAAAAACCCAGTTTAAAGTTTGGTCCCAGTAGAGTTGCGAAGCTTCAAGCCGCAAACTATCGGCTGTAAAAATCACGACATTACCCTGCAGGTCTATCAACTTTGTATCTTCGTAAACGATGCCATAGTCTGCGGTTACCGTACTTTTCTCATTATTCTCATCAAAGAACTCTACTTCAAGCCCATCGGGAAATTCCCGGTAAGGAAAATCCTTATTGGTAAAGTCTTTCATTTTAGGGCTTTTTAAATTCGCTACCATCCTTCCCGAATCGGTATATTTTAAATTCACACCCTTAGCGATTGCCTGGGGCGCATCACCTTCTATATCTAATGCTCTTAATTCACTAAGCTTACCCTGGCATGAAAAAAGCATTGTCACCCCTATTAGCGTGACAATGCTTGTTATTATTTCCTTATATGTTAAACTCATATTACATTTGTGGGATACGAACGGTTTCCCCAATCCAACATCCAATCTTTATCGCTTCCCCGGCTTTCTTACCTTTTTGGAAAACATCAGTCTTTTGGGGAGCTCTACCTCGGTAAGCTGTAGCAGATTCATTTGCATTTGAAGCAATAGAAGGATCTACCCTTGCAGCTCTGGCAGCATATTCTGCCGCTAACCAATATACAGCTCTTTTACTAAAAGAATCTTCTCCACAGTTATTAGCACTTTTAGCAACCATATTAGCGATTTGTAAATAAGCAGTACCTAAGGATGGTTTGGCTTTTAAAGCTTTTCTATAGAAATTTCTCGCTTGAGAAAAACTTCCTCTATCTTTATAGTTAGAAGCAATTCTATAATAAATTCTAGCTCTATCGTTAGGATCCTGCTCCAACTCGGCTGCTTCGTTATAATAGTCTAAAGCTTTAGCTCTATCCCCGTCGGCTTCTGCCAACTGACCTAAAGAATACGCAGATTTCGCAGAAGGTTCTAACTGGTGAAGTGCTTCTGAAACCTGAAAGAATAATGGATCTTCAGTACAATCTTTAGCAGACAACCTCGCGTTAGCATTCTGCAACCAATTCACATCTGATTTCTTTGCTTCGAAATCTTTCTTATAAAGTGGGATCAAATTATCACAATCTGCCCTGGCACCAAGTTTGGCGTTTAAAGCCTTTTTTACGCTGTTATAGTTATTCAAATTAATCTCAGCATATTTTATTTTCTTCTCCTCTTTTTTAGTAAGATCTTCTCCGGCCTCCTGTTTTTTCAACAAGGGAGCTAAATTCTCGGCAGCTTTGTTCTCCTCCTCTTCAATCTTCTCCATCACTTTATCATAGCTGTCAAAAACATCCTGTAATTCCCTGTCACCAGCATCTTGCATATCTACCATCAATTGGAAATAAGAATAAAGACCTTTAGGACTGGTAAAGTTTTCCTTGTCTTCCTTATAAACTTTATCAAAAGCATTATAAAGCTCTTCGGTAGTGCCAATCTTATTATCAAATTTTAACTGTGCGATATCAGAATACACCTTTCCTTTAGAAGTTTTTGCCGGGAACAATTCTAAACGCTCTTCCCAAAGCCCTATAAGTTCTTTAATAAACTCCTTTTTTTCGGCACCTTCAGTATTATCAATTTTGTACTCAAGTGCGCGTTCTCCATATTGAAAGGTAGCAAGACTATATTCTGGACATTTCTCTCTAACCTTCATTAAGGGTTCATAAGCTGCGTCATAATTTTTTGCCTTGGCATCATCATAAGCTAACGCTGCCATGGTAGCACAATCATTAGACTGTGCACTTAAAACACTCGAACCTAAAACGGCTCCTGTAAGTAATGCTATAAATCTCGCTTTCATTTGTTTGTTTATTGTTGTTGTTAATTAAATTTTCTTCTTTCGAACCATCTTCTTGCTTCAGTTAAAGAAAGTCCCACTGAAACTCTAAAGTAGTCCTCCTGTATTAATCCGGAAGCAGTTGTACCGCGCTGTCCATACTCCAATCCCAGATTTATATTTGAGAACCCAGGTCCTACTGGTAATCCAACTCCAAAAGTAATGCCAAACTCATTAACTGCTTCATCCCGAAGGTTAAGCCCGGTCTCCTCATACCGGAATCCAGCCCGGTAAACTATTCGTTTAAAGTAATTTGTTAAAGAATTGTACTGTGGAATAAAATACCCACCTATTTTATACTGTGAAGCTTTTGCAAAATCTGAATTCTGTCCTCCACTCGTATTTACGGCAAGATAAGAATTATTGTCTGTGCTGGTATATTCTGCTCCCAAAAACCAATTATTAGGTCTTCCAACTCCTGCACCCAGGGAATACCTGGAGGGTAAAGTTAATTCAGACTCGGGCACATCTACATCCCGTTCCTTTACAACGCGCTCACCTAAGGCAGAAAATGCAATAGTTGCCAATTCTCTTGAATTCTCGGCGTCTATATTTGTTGTTGGCGTGTAACTTGCGGCAGCATGTAGCTTTAATCCACTCTTTAATTTTTTCTGAAAATCTGCTCCAAAGTTAAAGGTAAATCCGCTAAGATCAGACCTACTTACATCGCGGGTCCCCAATTGCACCTCTTCCCGCACCAGGGTTCTTCGATTTTGAAGATTTCCGAAGTTATAATTCGCGTCAACCCCAATACTTAAAGCCGGGATAATTTGATAACCTGCAGAAGCAAATACTTTATTCATCCCGCCACGACCTTCCAGCCGGCTCGCGACATCTTCCCGAATGTCAAGAATTTGATAACCTACTGAGGTGTATGGTGTAAGCCCAATTCCAAAAGCTAATTTATCACTCACGGGAACCCCAATAGCCAGGTAATCTAAGGAAGTGGTTTTAGCATTATCTTCACCGCTATTTGATTCTAAATTGGTACGGGTATGAGAACCGCCAACCGCATAAGTTGTTCTTCGCAACCTACCGTATCCTGCGGGGTTTCTTAAGTTAACGTGAATACTGTCTGAAAACACACTTAAGCCTCCCATAGATCTGTTTTCTACGGTTCCTTTAAATGAGGTAAGTCCAATCCCGTAGTAAGAATATGGAGATGCCACGTTCTCCTGCGCAGTAGCAACAACTGTAAAGAAAACAGCGACGATTACTGTAAATCGTTTAATCATTGAGTCTTATTAGATTCTAAAATGTAGTTCAATCCCTCTAAAAGAAAATTAGGGTTGGCAAATATGCTATTTTTTACCCGCTTTAACAAAAATTGAGCATTTCCACCTGTTAAAATAACTGTTAAATATTTATTCTCAGTCTTGTAGCGATCTACCAGCCCATCAATTTCTGCCACCACCCCATTTACTACTCCAGAGAGGATGCTACTATGAGTAGAATCACCAATTAAATGTGCTTCCCCCACAAATTCTACAAACGGTAAATTATCTGTAAAATTATGCAAAGCTTTAAAACGCATCTCAATACCCGGGGAAATAGCACCTCCCAAATACTCATTTTGATCATTCTTAAAATCGAAAGTAATACAGGTTCCCGCGTCGATTACCAGCAAATTGTTTTCTTTAAACTGTTTTGCTCCTGCCGCAACCAGAGCAATCCTGTCTTTCCCCAAAGTGTTTGGGGTTGCGTATTTATTGGTAAAAGGCAAATCTATTTTTTCATCGAGGACAAAAAGCTGGGTCTCATTTTTAAGCACTTTTTCGATGTGAAAAGTATCTTTTACTACCGAAGCCAGGATAGAAAACCTTATTTCTGGATATTCTTTTTTTATTTCCTGAAATTTCTTCGGAAATTCCTCTAAACTCGCCCAAAAGGTTTTTAGGTGTTTATACCGCTGAAATACAGCGATTTTCACCAAAGAATTACCTACATCAACAATTAAATTCATATAAAAATCGTTCTGCCGGCTAATGTACAAAAGCATTTTTTTAAAATTTCTTTTGTGAGATTATAAAAATGAATATATATTTGCACCCGCTTATCACAAGCAACTGGTGCCTTAGCTCAGTTGGTAGAGCAAAGGACTGAAAATCCTTGTGTCCCTGGTTCGATTCCTGGAGGCACCACCTTAGAAGCCCGATACACTTAGTGTTTTCGGGCTTTTTTAATTTCAGGGTGTTACATAGGGTGCAACATAAATTTTTCTTTTATTTCTTATCTTTAAAGGAAAATGAAAACTTTTTCAGCTAAAAATGCGCTTTACGATCTATTCTCTATTGCTCCCCAACTTAAAAACGTACCGCAAGAAAGACCCGAATTTGAAACCTTAATAAAGTTCATCCTATCAAAGGACTTTTATTATGATGAAGATATTCCCTACCCACGCCTTTTAGAAGTTCAAAATAAATTAGGAATTAAATCTCACACTCTGCGAAAACTAATTAAAGATTTGTATGAATATATTTTAGATCACGAAGAACCACTATTAAACTTCAAAAAAACTAAAGTTATATTTCATCTCTCCTACCTTGACCGCAGGTTCCAGTTTTCTGTAAAGCATTTACCCGTAATACCCAGGGTTGGAGAATCTTTTGAAATTTCTTTTACCAAAGGTAAAATGGATTGTAGGCAATTCTATGTAGATCATATTTACCACTCTCTGGAATTAGATACTCAAAAAATATTTATAGCTTTAAAGAATGGGAAATTCAATTCATATTTTAAATTTAGAAGAGATAAAGCGGACACTTTAAAAGAATTGCATTTAAAAGACTGGTTTATTGATGATTGGTCGTTTGAACAAAAACTTCTGAAGGGAGAATTAAAGCCATAAAAAAACCGCCCCGGGGAAGGCGGTTTTCAGGGCAAAAAAAGGTGCGGGGCACTAAGAAGCTGTACCAGATCCTAAGTATGCACTGTTTGAAACTTTACTTCCATCTTCTGAAATAAAAGCTAAATAAGTTTCAATCGTATCACCTGCAAAAGATGCCGGAATTGAAACGCTTTCAGCTCCAGTACTCCTATCGGCTCCTTCCAGGATATAAACCGATTCTTTCTTGGATGGATTATATACTAAAACCATTGCTTTATCGGTTGTACTGGCATTAGCTTCACCCGAGTTATCATCCCAGGTAAAATCTACCTGACCCGAAGTGGAATCATCCATTGCTCCATTTGAAACGCCAAGCAGTGTGCCTTTACTAACTAAAGCTAAAGCGTAATCTACAGTAAAGTTAGGGGCACTACCAGTAATGGCATTGTTAAGCACATAAGACATAGCCGCGTTAAAGGCAGTCTTTTTAATAGCAAGGTTTTTATAACCTTTTTTTAGAAAATCAAGATTAGGTTGTAAAAATTCTAAAACGGCAGTAAACTTTGTTCTTTGGTTTACCTGGCCAACGGTTCGGGGGTTTGCAACTTTAGAGGGCATTATCCTTAGATAATCAATTCCCTTCCAGCTGGCTCCAACTACGTTACCAACTTTTCCAGAGATTCCTCCTAATATGCCTTGTGAAATCTTTCCCATAGCAGTTTGTTTTTTGGGGTTAAATATTCAGTTTATTCGGACTTGGTACGGACTTGAATTAAGGAAGCACCTGTCCATTTGCATATAAAATAACTATTGAAAAGCCACTTTTTCTAATCCTGGGAACCGATTGACATAGTTTGCGCCTGATTACCTCGTTTTTCCCTTTAATATATTTTTCAAAAGAAAAAAAGAGAAAAAAGAAAGCCGTTGTTTCAAAATGCGAAGCCAGCAGGCAAGCTTTTCAGCGGAAATACCATCCGATCTAAAGTATTAGAGATAAGAAGTATTTTGTTTTGGTTGGAGATTTCCGTTGAAACCCGTAGGGCTTGAGCTTAGCCTGCGCCCGCGGAGCATTTTATCCTTGTTTTCTTTTTTAGATTTTTTATTTCATATCTTAAAACTATGTCTAAACTGAGAGAACACTCCCGAACCGATTTATTTGATGCTTCAAGTATTGCAGATGATCTAGTAGAATTTAAATTTGATTATTTTTTTACTGGAAAACGAACACATAAAAAATCCCATATTATCGATTTCTTCGTAGTAACCTGGGTTATGGACGCAGCTGAAAATTTATTTATTCGCTATTGTAATTATTATGGTGATGGGAAAACCTGGAAAATGGTGGTAGAGAAACAAATGCGCGAATTGATGGCAGATATTTCTGTTGGAGCAACTTTTATTACCAGCGAATTACGTTTTTTTGAAGTAGAAAAAGAAAAACACCTACCGGTTGAAAAGTTTGAGCAAAAGTTCCTGGACTTAAAGGCTAAAATGAAAAGTAATCATTAAACTAAGCAACTTCTGAAGCTATTAAAGGCACTTCATAAGGAAAAGCAAAATTTGAATGATCGGTGCCATTAAGCCAGCTTTGATGATCCTGGGCTTTTAAAACCACCGGCATTCTCTTTTTGTTATTGTGGATCTCAGCCATTAATTCATTGGCCTCTGTGGTTACGATGGAATAAGTGTTTAGGGTTTCATCGGTTTCCGGATTTATCCAGGTAGAATAAATACCGGCGAAGGCAAAAATCTCCTGATCTGTTGGAGTAATTAAATATTTCTGTTTCTCTTTTCCTTTAGGATCTTTCCATTGCCATTCGTAATAACCATCAGCTATAATTAAACAACGTTTTTTTACTGAATTTCGAAAGGAAGGTTTTTCGGCTATGGTTTCAATTTTGGCATTCAGGGTCATTTTTTTGATTTTATCATCTTTTGCCCAAAATGGAATTAACCCCCAATTAAACATTTGAATTTCACCCTGGTTCTCATCAGCAATTACCGGTGTTTTTGAAAATGTAAATGCATTAATTTCCAGTTGTGGCTTATATTCATCTGGGTCAATAAATCGTGCTTCTAAAGTACGTTCTATATCACTTAGTTTGGAATTGAGTTTGGTTCGGTAGCACATTGTTTAAAATTTATATCAATTTACTAAAATCTGTTGAATTATCGGGGCAGGTAAACCAAAAGGCGCGTGCCGTTGCGAGTAGGAACAACGGTGGTGTGGGGAAAGCACGTAGCGGCGGCGGAGTGCGTCCCACAGCTATGTAGCATACACGGCTGGCGGATTTTTTGACCTTTTTAGTTGAGATTTACAGGCTTAAGGAGGGGCCAACGAAGAACGGCGCGGTAGCGTCGGGCGTAGTGTGCCGACTTATGCCTGTGTGAGGGCAAATAAGGGCTTTGCCTGTTGATTTAACCTCAGCCTTACTCTATGTCCATTTTTATTTTAAAATACCTATAATTTGTGTTTAAACTGCAAAGCTGTTATGCCCTGAGTTCAGATGCTTCAATTGAACTACAAGTTTCTTATGGAAAATTAACTCAAAAAATATGACAGCACCTACGCCGTTGTGACCTCGCAGGCTCGCACAAAGTGAAGTTGCGGTTTGCCCTTA
Organism: Salegentibacter echinorum; assembly: GCF_900129445.1. GTDB lineage: Bacteria > Bacteroidota > Bacteroidia > Flavobacteriales > Flavobacteriaceae > Salegentibacter > Salegentibacter echinorum. The sequence continues at coordinate 404,071 of NZ_FQVT01000002.1, read as the reverse complement.
ATTCAGATTACTCACGCGGTAGCGTGAAACTTTATTGGATTTTAAGGGCAAAAGATAGCAACGCGTGAGGATGGAGTGGAATGTGTGAAATAAAGCAAGTGACCAGGTTTAAAAACCTGAGGGCGGAAGGTTTTTAGGCCGTGGGAACGGTAAGTGCAAAATGCTTAGGAGTTGGGGTTTAGAAAGAAGTGGGTTTCTCCAAAGAGTTCCCCACCTTCGTGGGGAAGACAAACCTATTTTGCAATTATGTTTTATGGAACAAAATGGAACGACTGACGAACACCGATTTACCTGCCCCCGTTGTTGATTAGCACTACAGATTCTTAACTTCGATACTATATTCTAAAAAAAACTTATTACTTTTTACAGGAATTGCTGCTTGTTACTGGCTTTTAAACGTAACTTCTACCACAGTCCATAATAACATTTGTCACGACATTTAACATCTCAGATATGATGATTTCTCCATCCCTACTTTTTATATATTCAATCATCTTTTGGTTGAAATAGTTGATTGCTTCTTGAGAAGGAAAAAATCCGAAAAAAGCACGATGAAGTTGGAAGAATGTGTCTGTGAATTTTTGTCTAATCTGCTCAAGTTGTATTAAAGCGATTTTATTGAACAATTTTTTTCTTTCTTCATCTGTATTAATCCCAATTCTCAACTCATCATCCAAATTGCTTGAAATTATGCAACCTATATTTGATTCAATCGTGCCCTTAGTTAAATCCGGCATTTTTTTAGAATCTAAGATTTTAAAATCAAAAATGATAGATAGCCTATTTAACAGAATAAAAAATGGCTCTGCAGAATTATCAATTAATACCCCATTATCAGAAAGTTGGTTTCCAGATGATATAAAATAATTTAAAGCAAAATCAAATCTTTCTATTTCCTCTAAATTTTCCTGAGTTTTCTTAATAATGGATTGAATATCTAAATCAGCAGTTTTTAAAATAAACTTTCTTAAATACTCCTCATCATCTTCTTTCAAAGACCAATTATCATATTTCGAAGCTGATGCCCTCCAAATATTAATTATTGAAAATTGAAGGCCCAGGGTTTTTTGATTTGCAAATGAAACATAATTGCAACTATCACTCTCTAGCTCTTCATCTTTTTTCTTGATAATTTTGGCATAGATATCTTGTGCGAAGCTTGTTTCAATGGGGCCAAATTTTTTTTCGCAATCTCTACATACTAAATCTCTATTAATGAATGGATTTTTATTTTTCTTAATTTCATCTTCACTAGCTTCTCTTCCTAATATTTGTTGAAGTTTTTCAGGAAGAACTCCATTTCCAAAATAATCTAATCCAATATTTTCAGTTGAAATTTCATAAATCAATTCCTTATCTTCTCTTTTTGTAAATCCGTCTTCATTTAAAGCAGTTCGAATAATACTTTCAGTGAAAATGTGTGATCCTACATTTTCTAATTTATTTGTTTGACATAATTTACATAAATCACTCATAATTTGTTTAGGCTTGCAGCTAATGTCTCGTATAATAACAATTCGAGTTGTTGAGTTTGGTTGAGCCTAGGCCTACTAGCCGCAGCAAGCAAAGACTCAAGATTTGAGACAGATTTAGCATTATTTTTATATTGTTTTAGCAAATATTTTATTTCAAAACTGATTCCAAAAATCTTCGCTTTGTTGGTCTTTATCTAGATCTTCATTGTAATGGGTATAGTCTGTAATATCCGTAAATTTGTGATTGATGGATCTATTTTCCGGTTGATGGTGGATTTTATTGTTTTCGTCAGGAATACCATCAAATAAAAATTCGTTATCGCTGAACAAGTCTAAAACTAGTACTTTACAGATATACCCCGAATAACCATCTTTGCTTCTTAAAAATCTTTGTTTAGTTATAATGCCTTTATTTTCTAGAAGTCGTATTAATTCATCGTCCACTATATCCCACAGCAAAATGTGATCTTTGTTTAATTCTTTATTCGGGAATGAATGGTTTATGCAAAGAATTAAACTCTTATGATTACTGGTATTTACTAATTCTATAAGAAGATTATTGTCACGATAGTATTTCCTTAGGTTATAAATACCTTCTTTATACCTAATCCAATTATCAATTCTTGTATTCTTTACAATCTCAAGGGATTTACAAATAAGTTCATTAGCAGAATATTGCTTTTGACCGTATTTCCACATACTGCCTTTTAATTTGACATCAATTGCAATTTCTGACCCTATTTTGCAGAATCTCAAAAGATCGATATACTTGTCATAAAATGAGATAGTTAATTTCTCCCCGTCTGCGTCAATTACAATTCTTTGTTTTAAAAAAGATTTGCTCTCATTTAACTTTGAATACTGATGCTTACCTTCAAAAAAGTAAACTATTTCTCCCTTCAATTTTTGGTTTAACATTTTTTAAAATGTTTGCAACTCGTTATAGTATCCTAATATAAAAGAATATCTCAAGCAAAACCGGAGTACGTTGCGAGTGGTTTATGTTAAAAAAACATAAGTGCATTACTAATTGGGTTTATAGTTTCAATATCCATTAGGTCACTATATTGAGAAAATTTATAAATCTAAATAGATCGAACCATTGGTATAAGTAACCTCATTTCCAAAAGGAGCATCTGGAGCATCCTCACTGTAATACAAACCATTGCAGTATACTCCATAACCATTTGAAAAAGCAAGTGTAGCAATGAATTCCTCTTCATTATTTGCTGTTACATTTATATCAGGGTAAGGAGTGTCAGGAGCATAGTAAGAGCAATCATTATTATTCTCACGGGTGTGAAGGTTAAATTCACCGATAATATTATCACCTTGATCCGCAGTTAATCCAAGTGTGACATCAAACTCAATAACTAAATCATCTTTATTGTCGATCTTAGCTGTAACGTAATAATATTTATCATTTGGATCTTCAAAATGCTTTTCAAAAGTAAAAGTATTAAACCTGTATTCAGTCCCATTGATAGTAACATTTATCTTACTCTCATTAGAATTTTTCTCATTATTCGCATCCTCACTTGAACACGATGTAATAATAAAACTAAATATTGCGATAACTAGTAGTATTGTCTTTTTAATAATATTATATATTTTCATTTAATTAATTAAAGGCGGACGGCGTTGCGAAGCGAGAGCGCCGTCTCGCCAGTTAATATGTAATTTTTAATTATTTTTTTAGAATAAATTTCGGATAGAGTTTACCAATCTGAATTATCCTTTTCCACGATACTTTCTTCAAATGAGGAAATCAAATTGTTGATTTTGTTCTTCGCATCTTCTTCTTTGTACAAGGTGTACATATTTCCTTTCATATACTGAAATTCCTCGGGAGTAACAGTAATTTTACTGGCATCATCTTTAACCTGGATATTAATTATTGCATAGGCATCCTGACCCGGACCATATTGGTTAGCTGATGTAATGGGGCTCAAATAATATTTTCCCGTAATAGTTCCTGATTCTTTATCGGTAAATTGAACTACCGATTCAGCATCATTGAAGGCTTCTACCATCCAGTTATTAGCCCTTACATACAATTCATTTTTGGATGTATTTTCAACGGGGACTACTTTGGTAATTGGAGTATTATCAGAGGTGGTAAGACTACCGCAACTTGTTAAAAAGGAAACACTAATTAGTGATAAAAAAAGTAAAAATTTGTTCATTGGAGTATGTTTGAAGTTAATAGGATTAAGCCTGGTATTTCTGGTCGTTAATTGTGAATTATAAAACTGAAATGTATCGGCTGAAAAAACAAGCAACCGATGTAGGGATAGGCCGCTTGCTTTAGCAATTTAAGAATATTCTATTAATTAAAATGTGGAAAGCCGTAAAAACAGGGCAATTTTAGGAATGAGCGAAGAGCAGGCGGAGCCGGAAGTGAGCGAATGAGTAAATTTGCCTCCTTAGCCGAAAGCGGTATGCACGAGGTTAGTACCGAGTGCAATACGGCTGAAGGCGCTTGTTTAGTTTAGCTTTTGAGATTCCTGTAAACTATCAATTATTTCCACAAAAGATTCTAATTGTTTTGTAAAGGCAATTGCTTCTTCTCCTTGCTGACCGATTAAAAGAGATTTGGTCATTTTAAAAGTTAATTTTAGTTCTTTAAGTTTTTGCTCAAATTCTAATGATTTGGCTTCGGCATTTATCTTTCTTGCTTCTGCCTTACTTCTTTCTATTTTAGAGAATTTCTCTTTTATTTCTGAGAAAACTTTATAATTACTAACCCCAGGACTATATTGAGATGGAGTTGAATTGTTACTGCCCGATGAAATATGTTTTTCCATTAGGCTTTTAATAGATACTCCCTTATCATCCCTGGTAGAGCAATCTAATACATCGTTAATTTTTGCTATTAAATGGCCACGTAAATTTTCAAAAAGCGTTTCATTTAAACCTATCAAGTCTATCTTTATAAAATTCTGCTTTGTCTCTTCCATAGGACTAAATTGATGGTTCAAAATACTTTTCTAACTGAACCTTTGAAAAGCCTTTTATTCTTAAAGCATCGCCACCAATTTCTTTATAGAGATCAGACAGGCAAGAGATCATCGCACTCATTTCTTCCGGGTCATACTCATCTTCTAAAAAATAAATAGGTAAACTTTCTACTGTAGGGGCTAAAGAATTAAATAATAACTTAAAATCGAGTTTGTCTGTATCTATATTTAATTTTGAAAAAATCAGCTGTAATTCAATTTCATCATCTAAATTTTTTTCATCAATTTCCATATGAACGCTCACGCCCGCTCTCATACTATTAAGAATAGAATCATTTATAGCACTAATTTCATCTACTGTTATTTCCTCACTACCAGTAGAAATTTTTAGAAAAACTATTTTTGAATCCAAGACATCATAACCGCCGTTGTAAATTTTCTTGTAGACATCATTTACAGCTTTTCTTGCCCTATTCTTTCCCCTTGCTTTTGCAAAAATTTTAAGACTATACTTGGGATTAGCTATTAATTCGTATAGATTATCCATATTTATCAATTGAATGAATAATAAATATAATAATTTATTAGTAATATGGCATTTTAATCTATGAATTTAATATTTAGGAATAGCTTAAGTAATTTTTTTGTTACAATTTTACTTTGCCATTTTTTGGTATTTACTAATAAACCGATCCTTTTTCACTATTTTATCCTTAGTGTACCAATATAATTCATCACTCTCAAGGCCATTTAATTTATCGAAAAAAACATTGCATTTCATTTTATCTATAAACTTTCTCCAGTAGCTTTTTGTCAAATAATGGCTTTGTAAATCAACCTTAGTTTCGGTATAGGAAATCTGCAATTTATGATGTAATTCATCATTATCAATATTATCGTAGTCGTTATGCATTTCAAAGTATCCAACTATATTATATTTTAATTGAGGTATATCCATTTGCAAATCTATATCATTATGATGGTAGAAGTATATCTCTAAGGTGGTGTCCTGGAATTTATAATCGTGATAGTTGTTATCGTAGAACCTATTTTTGATAAGATCTACAATGTCTTCAATAAACTCAGTTTTAAGGTATTCTGACCTACTTCGCAATAGCAGCGGAAATTTTATCTTCCAGGTATATAAGCGGTCTACCCCTATTCGTACTAAACGAGATGAATTTGCTAAACTTTTACCGTTTAAAATCCATATTAAATTTTGGTAAAAAGCTTCTCTTTTTTGGATTTGTGAAATTGGAATGGATGAATTTTGTACTTCAATGACAATCTCTTTATTATCCTTTTGAAGTAAGATATCAGCACGGTGTTTTTTACCTGCTTTTTCTACAATAGCTTCTCTATTTATCTTCGGAAATTGATTTTGCCACCATAAATGCCATTCGGTTATTGGTTCATACCAACTATCACAATTTTTGGAATTTATATGGGCCCAGTGGGCAACCCTTTCATCACCTTTTTTCCCCTGTACTTTAGAGTTACAAATCCCACACCATCCAATTTCTCCTGAATGTGAAACTTCAACCTCATCCTCATCTTTATTTAAATTAAGTGCGTAGCGCATTGCTGAACTTTTTTAGAATACCAAATATATGGTACCAGCTAAGGAATAGTTTACATTTTATAAACGATGAAGGAAAGCTCAAAAGAATTAACTAATTATGACTTTAATTAAAAAGGGTTACCCAGTGTGCATTGCGAAGAGGCAGGGTAACCACGTTTTCAGACAAATATAATAATTTCTTCGAGTATAATTCTTTCCTATTTTAGTGAAAAATGGTACTTGATTAAAGCAACCTCAACACGATGGCAAAATTAGAAAACGTTTATTTTTATACGATTTCTATTTTAACCTTTTAATATAACCTTCTCCTGGGAAGGGTCATATTCATAGTGGATAATATTCTCATTCAAAATTAATTGAATTGCTTGCTCTATGGCTTCAAAAGGTACTACAAACCATTCTCTAGGATTTAATCTTTGTCCTTTGTCATTAAATAAATCGATGTCTAAGCAGGCCTTAGCGAAAAACCGGTGTAAAAGAGCTTCTAACTTATCGGCATTTCTATTATATACTTTGTAAGTAGCAAATTTTTGAACATCGGCATACAAATAGGTAGCTTCTTTTTTTGCATTTTTTATTCTTAAATCTACAGATTCACTTGCAAAACCAATCTTGTAAAGATTTTGAATTCCGGCTATTTCTTTTCTGGAAGACTTACTTTTTAAAACGTAAATCCAACCAGACTGCACATCTTCTTCTTTTACCAATCCCGAATTCACAAACAAATCTTCTTCAATTTTATCTTTAGTATTGGTAATTAATTTACCTTCTTTTTGAATTTGTTTACCTAAAGATCGATAAAGCATATTGCTGTAAGTTCCATTTTCAAAAACGGTTCTAGTACGCCCTTCCACTCTAATTCTATTACCTGATTTCTGCTCCCACTCTTCTTTTTTTAAGTTAGCTGATTCTAAATACAGCATAATTCCATTCATAAGATAAAAATCGCCAACGTGTAGATTCTTTTCAATGTTGGTAAATGGTTTAATCTTACGCTTTCCATCTTTTATTTCCCTATGAACCTGTAAAAACATTTTTTCATATTTATCAAAGTCCTTTTCTTTAATTGGTTTTCTTTGAGCCACGAAATCTGTTTCCTGCCTATCTTCTATTTTTGGGGTGTGATTAAATTTGAAAATATCTAAATCATTTTCTGCATCCAATAAACCTAACTCATCATCATTTAAAATATCATCGATTGATTTCTTTTCAATTTCTACATACCCTAATAAATTATGTTTATCATATGGTTTTAGTATCTTTTTCTGGACTTCATTCTCTCTGAAGTTTTTTAGTTTAGCCTGTAAACCATATTCCGACATACTGGATTTGCCCGGCTCCCTACCATTCTTATCTATAAAAATGTTTATTTCTTCAAATGATTCTATTAATCTTTGTTCATCTGTTTTTACAGTTGAAGTTTTGACATTAGAATCTAACAATCCAAAATCATCATCATCAAAAATATCGTCTATGGTCAATTTCTTTTTACCCATTTTCAAGTGCTCTTTTACGTTTCAATTCCCTTAAAAACACTAATGCTTCCGCCATTCTTTTTTCTTTATGGTCAAATGCCTGGATGTTTGGCTGCTCACCATTATTATTCTTAACCCATTCTTTTATTTTAGGCCAAAGTAAAATGGCTTCTTCTTCGGTCATTTCAATCTTAGTCGATTGAATATGTTCATCAATTAATTTTAAAACCTGTGTCGTTACGGATTTGGACAATATTTCAAATGCTTTTTGAAATGGATTCACCTGGTCTATTAAATCTATATGAATATCATCTATATTCACAAAGCTTCCAGCCATTCTAATAAATTTTTTATCACCTTGTTCTTCAATGGTCCCATTCTTAATAACTGAATCTACGACCACGTGCTGTCTTACTGCTTCAACATCTTCATCTTCCAGGTCTGGATAGACCTCTCGAATAATTTTCGGAATTAAAACAGTGTTTATTACTTCCGGTTCGATATTACCCGGCATAGCTTTGAGCATTTGAGGATCTTGAAGAATTTTAGCTTTTAAATCATTTAAATCTGTATCAATAATATCTTTAGCTCTTTGTGAAGTAGGCAACTTAAAACCTCTTATTTTAATCGTGTTATCATCTTCTTCATCTTCCTCATCATTCTCTTCATCATCGTCTTTTTTGAGCTTAAATTTAAAGTTTGGTGCCAAAACCTGCTCCATTAATAAAGAAGCCGTAATAGCTTTAAGCATATTATTTACCGATAATTTAACCTCATCACTCTCTGCATCCGGTTCAGCAATAAGATTGGTAAACTGTGCGTGGCTTTTATTATTACTATCTCGGGTAGCTCTACCAATAATTTGAATAATTTCAGTTAAAGAACCTCTGTATCCGATGGTTAAGGCGTGTTGACAATAGGGCCAATCAAAACCTTCTTTTGCCATACCTAGAGCTATAATGATATCTATATCGCTTGCTGATTTTACAGTTCGCAGGAAGGCACTTATTTTGTCTCTTGACTTTGGATTGTCATTTACCAAATCAGCAACTTTCAACATTTTGCCTGTCTTATGGCTTTTAATATGTAATACGCCTGTGGTTTCATCCTGATATTCCAACTCACCCAAAACATCAATGATATGGTTTACTTCTTCGTATTTCTCTTTAGAAGATTCAGCAGAGTTTACACTAGGGATATGAATAATGGTCTTTTGGTCTTCATTTAATATTTCTGCCAGTGCAGAAATACCGGTTTCCGGATTCTTTTTAAAATATTTCCCCGTGTAAAAGTGATAACCTATACCCAAAGATTTTAAATAATCATAGCCGTTTAATTGCTGGTAATAGGTATAAGTTACCTTGGTAAATTTTGCTTCATCTTCCGGCATTAATACTGGAACACTGTCGCCTCTAAAATAAGAGCCTGTCATAGCCACTATATGAGCATTTGAATTTGCCATAATACTTTTTAGTACCCGACCTAATATATTGTCACCTTCAGCTGAAACGTGATGAAATTCATCAATAGCAACTAATGAGTCATCCAGTTTTTTTGGATCCAGGCCTTCAAAAGCAGAGCGTAATGTGGAATGCGTACAAACCAAAATTTGTTCTTGAGATTCTAAAAATTTCTGAAATGTTTTTACTTTACTTTTTTCTTCGCCCGGTGTACACAAATTGTATTTGGGATTAGGAATCCAGTCTTCAAAAAAGCCAAATTTCTTAAGTTCTGTTTCTCCAAAAGAAGCACCAATGGATCTTTCAGGAACGGCAACAATCACTTTTTTAATGCCCTGATTTTTCAGTTTATCTAAAGCAATAAACATTAAAGCCCTTGATTTACCTGATGCTGGTGGGGCTTTGATTAATAAATATTGTGCTGTTCTGCCTTCGTAAGCTTTTTGTTGCATTTCCCGCATTCCAAAGGCATTAGTACTTTTACTTTTACCGGTTTGCTTATAGTTTACTTCTACTAAATTTGGCATTATATTTTTTTTTAAAACTCTTAATTAAGTTTATGTAAAGTTTATCAAAATTATTTTACATCATCATTTTTGAAAAACTCAATATTCATCTGGAAACATAAAAAATGTAAAACCTTTATCATTTCACTTTCTTTTTTCTCGTTTTCTTTTGCTTAGAAAATAGCGTATCTTCCTTTACCATCTTTTCATACAATTTAAATAAATACTCCAAACGCTCAGTATCGTTTTTAAAAGGTTGCAAACGGTAACATTGCTCTATGGCGGTATCTAATTCTTGATGGGCTTGTAGCAAACCTTTGGGCATTGTACTTGGATTGTACAATTGTGCCATTGTTTTGCTGGGGTGTTTGGCGCGCTCATCCAAAATATCAAACACGTATTGATTCAAGTTCTCCTTTTGCTTGGTCGTGATGTCTGGAAAAGGGAAGGTGTTGTAGCAAAGCGTGTTTGAATATTGCATATCCATTTTTAATCGCCCTGCAACAGCTTTTACCCAAACAATATGCATTCTTGAAGATATTACACCGAAAAGCCAAGGTTGAACTTTGTAAATAACTCTTGTTGCGTTTGAAGGAACATACGATTCATCAAAATATCCAATCGGAACATAGTTTCTCCTTTCTGAACCTGTTTGAGGAACTAAAATAAATTCGCCTTTTTGATGTTTATCTTCATCAAAAAAGTGAGGTGTTTCAGCTTTTTTCTGTGTGGCTACTTTTTTACTGTTTAGCCTAAAAATTTCAACTTTTTCAAAGCGTTCTTCAAGTGCTTTAACCTTGTAAGCTTCCTTTACATTCTCATCTGTAATGTGAATACAATACCTGCTTGTGCCTTTTATAAACTCAGATGCACCAATGTATTTTTTAATGAATTTTTCGGCTTCAGGATACTTAGAAATTATTTCGTTTTTCTCGTCCTGGTCTAAAAGTAAATTGCCATTGTCGCCTGGTGAACTCCCTTTAATCATTGAAGGTAAATTGCTTAGAGGATTTGTTCTTGGCGAAACGTAAACGTTGGAAGTGTTAGTTATATAAGGACTGATATTTTTTACACTTTGCTTCAGGTTTTGATTATAAAGGAATTTGTCTGTTGTATCATTATTTCTAATACCAATAATTACTACAGCTACACCTGCATTTCCTTTGGCGTTGTTGGTCCATTTGAAAGATTGATGAGCAAATTCAATTTCTTGTCCTTTGTTTAAAATAAGTGGCCAAAGTAAAGCCACTTGCTCACCTTGCGTGATTGAATTGGTAGTAACGTAAGCGTATTTTGAAAACCTATTTTCAATGTACTTCGTTGCTTTATAAAACCAACAAGCGATATAATCTAGCTTTTTATAATTATTGATGCGAGAGAAGACATTTTTCATATCTTCTTTTTGACTTTCATCTTGTCGGCTATAACCTAAATAAGGTGGATTTCCAATAATATAAACTTCATCCTTTTTAGAAATAGGGCATATCTTACTCCAATCTTTTCTGGTGGCATTTCCTTGTTGTATTTGACCCGCTTCTTTAAGTGGTAGAATGGGTTTTGTTTTCCCATAATCAAAAAGCATTTCTTCAAACACTTTATTCATTTGGTGTTCTGCCAGCCATAGCGAGAGAATTGCCATTTCGTGGGCAAAGTCGTCTATTTCTATGCCGTAAAATTGGGACAGCTGTATAGAGGTCCATTTAAAACTTGGGTTTGTTTCTAAATCGGTTATTTTTTGTAGAATCTTAATTTCCAACAAGCGGATTTCCTTGTAGGTAATAATTAAAAAATTTCCGCTACCGCAGGCAGGGTCAAAGAATTTTATTTTTGAGATTCGTTGAATAAGCGCGTTGAGTTGTTTAACTGTTCTGGCATTCTCGTAGGCTTCATAGAGTTCATCCAAAAACAGTGGTTTTATCAATTTTTTGATGTTTTCTACAGAAGTGTAGTGCATCCCTAGATCGCTGCGGTAATCTTTATCCACTACCGCCTGAATCATAGACCCAAAAATATCAGGGTTGATCTCGGACCATTTGAGATCACCTAAATCAATTAAAATTTTTCTAGTCTTAGTATTAAATTTTGGTGAGTATATTTTTTGACCAAATAAACCACCATTAACATAAGGGAATTTTGCCAGAAACGCAGGATAGTCCTTTCCACTTTCGCTATTTAAGCGGTCAAATAACTCATCTAAAAACGTATGGGTGTCTTTACCATTTTCAGTGGTGTGTTGTGCTAAGGTATTCGTAAAAATACTGTCTTGTTCAAAGATATCGGTATCTTCAGCAAAGAAGCAAAATAAGAGACGGGACAGAAAAATATTAAGTTCGTGAACGCTTTCTTTTGAATTATAAACATTGGGGTTTTCTTCCACCAATAGATCATACAATTCTGCCATCTTATACGAGGCATTTCTATCGGCTTCATTATTGTTGGTAGCATTATAAACTTCGCTGCCTGCCAAAGGCAAAAAGAAATCGAAGTAATTGGATAATTCTTTTAATTTAATATCCAGATTCTTGCCTAATTTTAGATCCCTGGCTACTAATTGCTTATAGTCGGTAAGAACAGCGAACCTAGGTTTCTGCTTTAAAATTTGCTCGTTATTTGAAATCGAATCAATACTACTCAACAGTCTATCAGTGGCTTCTACTTTAAAGAAAATTTTCTTTTTGTAAAGTATTTCGCCATCCACTTTAGAGAGATTGTAATCTCCCTTTTTCAAACGTGTTACAGAGGTTTTTGAAATGCCATAGGCTCTTAATAAATCAAAAATAAACTCTTCTTTTGAGAAGTTATCAATGAGGTCTTGAACGTTATTTTTTATCTCTGCTGATTTCACGTGTCGTATTTTATTTTAGGAGTATTTGATACCAATAAATTTCAATATTAGTATTTCTACCATTGTAAAAGCACATTTGTTTACATAAACACCACTAAATTTGTGGGGTTTATCAACAGCATTGTAGGGATTACTGTAGGAAGCCAAGATAAGAATTTAATAAACTTTTAAAATAATGAATTTAGATGTTATGACTTTCTTTCTCATATACCCCTTCTTTTTCCTTCTTAAGGAAACAGGTTTTAGTTAATTTAGAAAGGTAATAATCTGCAGTTCTTTCTTTTATACCCATTTTCTCAGCAAGTTTTATAGCTTCTTTTCTTTTAAATTTCACCGGTAATTTTAGATAGAAATTTTTCATTGCGGTATTCGTAATAGCACTTTCTTTGGGTAGATTTTTAAAGATAGTTACCGCGTGTTCCTGGTAAACCTCAACTAATTTTAAAGCATTATCAAAATCGCGATCTTCACAGGTATAGTTTAAACTTACTTCTGCATTCTCGTAATATCTTAATACGGTAAATACCATCGCAATTCTGTATAGAATTAAACCTAAACGTTTTGAAGTACTGCTAAGATCTTCACTAATAAACGTAGCCAGGTAATTTAAACCTTTACTTCCAAAAACATTGAGTTTAGCCCATTGTACTTCGGTAAGTTCAAAAGTAACATCGGCCTGGGTTTCGTGAAAATCTATTAATTCTAATACCTGTTTACCTAATTCAGAAAAATGAGTAGTGAGATTAACGCCATTTGAAGTTGGCCCAATTTCCCGCCATTTAATTTCATTTTTAAACGTGTAAAAGAGAAAACGACTAAATAAACCATCTTCGGCAGTGGCGATAAGGCTTTTTACCTGGCTTGGAGTACCGGCCAAACAAATAGATAATTTTGGACCTTCAATTTCTACCCATTCTTTATCGGTTTTTCGGCTATAGGAAATAGATTCGTGATGAAAGGCTTTTCTAAGTAAATCGGAATAGCCGCCCCAATCCTGTTTTAAGACATTACCCATTGTATCGGCTTCGGTTTCACAAAAAATACCCTTATTTTCACTTTCGTGAAGTTGTTGAATAACCCTTGCACTACTATTATTTGCCGGTATGTATAAAACTTTAAATGGTGGTTCTACCGGTGGTTCGAGATTGGCGGTGTCTATTTTTTTATCGGCTAACTTTCGTTTATACTCTTTTTCTTCCATCTGATAATTGCGATAAGCTTCCTGACTTTCTGCCACCAAACGTTTATGATGCTGTTGCGCTAAATCTTTTGCATAGGTTATAGAACCTTTTCCACTAGCAGCTGGAGCTATTACAAAAGAGAACAAATTAGCCGAATGTTCTTTACCATCATAGGTGCCCGAGATACAAGGGAGACATCCGCTTAAAATAGCGATAGCACTAGTTAGAAAAACATCTCTTTCCCTGCGATCTTTAAATACCCTGGCTCCTTCTTTTAAAATTTCAGGTAAATCATCAAAAACCTCATCGGGTAAATAAGGCATATTTAGAAGATTTTCTTCTTCGTTTTCTTTTTCCTGATTTCCTGCAGGGCTTGCAAGCTTTGCAAACTTTGCAAAGTCTGCAGTATTATTTTTATAAGCGCTATTTATTGTATTGCTTATTTCGCGTTGAGGTAAATCATAGCTCTGTAAGCAAAATTCTAATAGTTCCTGTTCAGGAATGCCTCTTCGATTCGTATTACAGGCTAATTGATGAATAAAATTGTTTCTACTACCTTCCTGATAGGAAATACAGTTTTCAGTAAATGCCACACAGTCCTCTATTAAGTTACCGGTAGGTACTATATTTTCCGGAATAGATTTATTGGAATTTTTAGTTATTTCGGGTGTTATTTCTACTTCAAAAATTTCACCATTTTCCTTTAAAAAACAATCTTCATCATAAGACACATAACACAATCTATTAATATCACTGCCAGAAGTATCAATTTCCAACTGCAAGCATTGCTCATAATACTTAACCACCTGTTCAAAGGCTTTTTTATGAACTTCTGGTCCTGAATTTACAGGCACAAGAATTTTAATACCCTCCCCTCTCGGGCTTCGAAAGGCGAAATAGGTATAAGGTGCCAGGCATACTAAATCCCACTTTTCTTTATAAGCCGATTTATTTATATGGTCTAAATCGAGTATTAAATAACCAGAATATTGGTTTAAGTTTTTTGCAATTCGTCTACCCACAAAAGTACCCGAGGCGGTAAAGGCGGGTAAAGCAGCCTTTAAACGGTCTGCTTTATCCTCCTCTCCCTTTTGCATACACTCTCTAATTTGAATAATTTGCTCTTTATATTCCCCCGTTTTTATTTTTGAAATCATTTCCTCTAAAGACAAATCTTTCACATAGGAGAATTTCTTATATACTGATACAGCTTCCATCCTACTTACGTTTTGAGTCCCCGTTACTTATTTGAACCTTATGATAATTTCGGTCTAAAAAGGCCTGAATATCTTCGATTTTATAATAGATTTTATTTCCAATTTGGGAATAAGCTATTTGATGTTCGTCTCGCCAGCGTTGGGCGGTTTTAGCGCTAATTTTAAAAAGCTGAAGAATATCGGCATTATCAAGTAAAGACAACACACTACCAAAACTTGGTTTGGTTTCCAGTTTCTCAATTATTTGGTCTAAGCGCTTATTTATTTGCTCCCATTGAGCTATGCTAAATTGATCTTTTGGTGCCATAGCTCTATTTTTTATTTTGATTAATTTGAATAAGTGCTTTATCTAACTCACTTCTTTTATAACGTACCAGCGTACCTAATCGATAGGGATTAAGAATTCCCTTTTTATTCCAATCGGAAAGAGTGATAATAGAAACCTTAAGAATTTCGGCGGCTTCCTGGCGCGTAATGTATTCTTCAGGATCTGGTGCCTGAAAATTTGAAGCTAACTGACTTAATTCAGCTCTAACATCATTCACGATGCTTGCTTTTAATTCTTCGGGAGTAATACCGAAAACCTGAGTAACTTTTGTTTGTTCCATCATATACGTTTTTAATGATTTATGATGGCTAAACTAAGCTGGTTATGTGGGGTTATCCGTTCCGCTAAGTTCTGGAACGCGTTCTAACTTATTAACTTAATGTGAGGTATATAGAAGTTCTCAGCATCTAATTTTCCTTGAGTTTCCTGGGCTTTATCTGAATGAATATTTAGATATTTTGAAAGAGAATCCGCCTTAGAATTACTTTCAAAATTTTTCAAAACAAGTTTGCTAAACTTAGCATAATTGATTTCTCCATTTGGTTTTTTAGGAGCTTCTATAAATCCGCTTTCGGCTAAATGGCCAATAATTAAACCTAATTGGGCTGTACCACCCGTCCATTTTAATTTTTCGTTTTCAGATATTATCTCCTGGCTAGTTTTCGTAGGATTTTTTGAAGGCATAAGATAGACCTGGGCTAATTCACTCCCGCCCCTGGCTTCAGGTTCCGGTACAATTAATTCGTAATCTTTACCTAATTCCTGAAGGCGATTTGCTAGAAATTCAATTTTTCTAGCTGCAGCAAATTTTAATTTACTTTCATCATTTATGAAGCGATGGTAGAACAAGGTTATCCCATTATACTCCAGAGTCCGATTTAATTTTGGATTGAAAATATCAACAAGCTCTTCTCTTATAAAATCACTTTCAATAGCATCTGGATTTTCTTCAATAAAAGACTCTAACTTTTTGGAATATGTGTTTTCATAGATAATAAAAGGTGCATCAAAAAATAAGAAATTAGCCTCTATGGCTTCTTTTTGCAGCTTTTCTATATTTGTGGTGATTGTAAAATTCTTCCATTGAGTTTCTCGATTAAACTCATTATGTAAATTTTCATCGTAATCTTCAATACCGTGGTCTACTAAAACCTTATTATTTTCTACTTGCTGCTTTAATTCCTGCAGCTCCTTAATTTCTTTATCAATATTCTTTAAAATTTCATTTACAGACATACTATTTATATTAAATCAACTAACCCTTCTAATATCTGGAAGATTAAAATCTTCGCTTAAAAAGTTACGAGAAGCTTCTTCAAACTTTGAATTTTGCAGGTTTAAGTATTTGGCAAGAGAAGCCGGTGTAGTTTTTAAATTAAAGTGTTCTATTAATTGCCTGGCAAAAGCACTACAATTCACTTCCCCCTCTTTAGTTACCGGGGAATCGATATAACCTTCTTCGACCAGGTTTCTGAAAATAAAACCTAATTGTGCCGGGCCGCCATTCCATTTAATTTTATCACTTAAAATGGAGTCGTTACTTAGAGTCTTTGCAGAAAAGTTTTCTAATTCTAAAGGACTAAAAGTGATAGTTACAGGATCTAAAGAGTTATTAATTAATTCAGTTTCGGAAGGTTTTAAAATTTCAACTTTGGTAGACCAGCCTTTATCTTTTAATAGATTAACCAGGTAATGTTGTTTTTTACGCAAAGTAATATTGAAGCAATTAATATCTTCCGCGTATTCAGAATAGTCCATTTTTTCCTCTTTATGCCAAAAGAATCTATTTTGAAAAGGCCTAAAATGTTTTTCTATCTCATACTTAAGAAAATCTTCTTGTTCTGCATCATAATTTTGATCCTGAAATTCTCGGAAACGATGTTGATAAGTATTAGTGTATACCTGAAAGCTACAGTCAAAGAAATAATAATCGTCTTCGAGAGATTTTCTTTTAAGTTCTAATAAATCTTTTTGAAAAATGAGCCTCATAGCCTCAAGGCTTTCATTTAATTTATTCTCTTCAACGATCCAGGAATCATCATCTGTAAATTGTTTGACACCTATAATTTCGTGTACCTTAATTTTATTCTCACGTACCTTAAAAAGTTGAAAAGCTATAGAATTAGCCAGGTTTTTAGACTCCATAGATTAGTATATTCAATAATTAAAACGCCAGCTGAAAACACCGACTATCATTATAAAATTGACTGAGCTATTTGGAATTAGCTACGGGTAGGGTAAGAGTAAATATAAATAAAGAATTTTAAATTGTACAATTACAAATTTGAATTTCAGCTATCTACAAGTTAAAATAGCCGTTTTTAGCAATATGCGTTGCTCTTTCTTCTTCCTTAATTCTAATGTATTTATAGAATTCTTTTTCGGTGGTATGGCCGGAAAATAGCATAATATCGTACACTGACATACCGGCTTTATATTTATTGGTGCAAAAACTTCTACGAGCGGTATGCGATTTTATAAGGTTGTATTTCTCGATATATTCTGTTTGAAATTCTCCACCTTTGGTGTATTCGCATTTTATTTTTTGGTTTAGGGAATCCATTTCCAACATCTGCCCTACTTGTTTAATATAATCGTTGAGGTCTTTATCGGGTATTCGTTTTGGCGGCTTCCCTTCATAACGTTTATCCATAATTTCACGAATTTCCTTTGTTATAGGGCATAAAACCTTTCTGCCAGATTTTCGGTTTTTCTTTTGTACAATTTTAAAGTAATCTACCCCATCAATGCTTACAATATCTTCTTCTTTAAAGCTATTATAATCACTAACTCTTTGACCTGTGTAGCAACCTATTAAGAATATATCCCTGGCCTTTTCTAAATTTGGGTACTTGCTTAAATCTTTTTGTCTAAAAGCTTCAATTTCATCTTCGGTAAGATAAATTTCGGTGGTAATTTCTTTTGTAGCTTTAAAAGAGTTATTTCTGAATTTCAGGTTATTATTAAAACCTTCATCTACTGAATAATTAAGGAAGGTCTTTAGCGATTTTATATGTTTCCCAATAGTATTAAGTGAGTAATTCTCACTTTCCATAAATCGGGTGAATTTGGAATAGAAACCCATATCAAAGCTAGACCAATCCAGAGTGGTATTCTCAGCTTTCTCAAACTCCTCTAATCGTTTCTTTGTTTGTTTATAGGATCTTAAGGTTACATTGGTTACACGTCCTTTCTTTTCTTCTAAAAACCTATCAATAACTTCAAAAAATGAAAGGTATTCAGGTTGATCTGTGACTTTTATTTTATCGGTAATAATATCTAATTCCCGCTTTAATTGTTTTGGGGTGATATTGGGATCAGTAAGCTGCAACTCCTCGAATCGATCAGAAAATTTATTCTCTAAATCTCTTAAATGAATATTTACAGCATCACTATTTAAAATATCTGCTCGTTTTCTAATTTTATTTTTACCGGCATCCCAATTATGCCAGGAAGTTTTAAATCCGGTAGAATATTTTAATCTTTTACCGCGACCATAGGAAAAGAACATATAAAGTAAATGTTCTTTTTTTGTATCTTTTTCAAGCTCTTTTTGTGGAGTTTTAAAACCAAATCGAATGGTTCCCCGAGACCTTTCAACCCTGTTGCTCATTGTTTTATTATTTCTCTAAAAATACAAAAAGGGTGCTACATAGGGTGCAACATAAACGTTTAAATACATATATTGTAGATAATCAAACCTAACTGAAATACCTATAAAACCCCTATTACTAAAGGATTTAAGAGGTGTTTTGATAAAGAATATTATATATAGAAAAATGGAAGTATAGTACTGGAGGCACCACCCAGGAAACCCGCTATTTTTAGCGGGTTTTTTGTTTTATGGCTATTTTGGGAAAATATTATCCCACGTAATTCTTACACAAACTTCTAAATTTTCTTTTGTAATTTGTGGAAAGCTTTTACATAGCTTCAGCGCTGGGTTTTTACTGAATATTAAAAATCCTGAAACAACAGCGACCATTAAACTATCTAATCCTATGAAAATCATTTGGTTTCTCCCCGTTTTACTTATTTACCTAATTCCCCACGGCTCATTTTCGCAGGAAAACGCGTCTAAAGAAAATCTGCCCAATATTATTTTTATCATGAGCGATGATCACGGCTACCAGGCTATTAGCGCTTACAACGATGAATTAATTCAAACTCCAAATATTGATAGAATTGCAGATGAAGGTGCCATATTTAACAACTCTTTTGTCACCAATTCTATTTGTGCGCCAAGTAGGGCGGTAATGCTCACAGGAAAACATAGTTTTATAAACGGGAAAGTAGATAATGTTCAACCTTTTAATTGGGACCAACAAATGTTCCCTAAACTTTTACAGGAAAATGGATACCAAACCGCACTGGTAGGAAAAATTCATTTGGATGGCACCCCGCAGGGATTTGACTATTCGGCTGTTTTACCGGGACAGGGACGCTATTATAATCCGAATTTTATTATAGATGATAAAAAACAGCAAATTCACGGGCATGTCACAGAAATCACTACGCAGTTAGCTTTAGACTGGCTTAAAGATCGTGAACAGGATAAACCTTTCTTGCTTTTATATCACCAGAAAGCACCACACCGTGAGTGGCTACCCATGCCCAAACATTTTCAGGCTTATAGCGATAAGGAATTTCCATTACCGGAAACTCTGTTCGACGATTATAAAGGTCGTGGCACCGCAGCCAAAACTGCCGAAATGAACATCCTGGAAGATATGAACTGGGCAGGAGATTCTAAAATTCCACCAGAAGTGATGGAACAATTGGGAATTGAAGAACGTACAGATTGGGGTAAAAATGCTTATAAAAGTAATTTAGGTCGTATGGATTCTACTCAAAGAGCGACCTGGGATAAAACCTATGACAAAATGATTGAAGATTTTATAGCCGAATACCCAAATATGAACAAAAAAGAGTTGATGCAATGGCGCTACCAAAGATATATGCAGGACTATTTAGCGAGTATCGCCGGGGTAGATGAAGGCGTGGGAGATATCCTCAATTTCCTTAAGGAGAACAACCTGGAAGAAAACACGATAGTTGTTTACACATCAGACCAGGGGTTCTACCTGGGAGAACACGGTTGGTTCGACAAGCGTTTTATGTATGAACCTTCTTTAAAAACACCACTACTAATTCGTTATCCCAAAGAAATAATGCCAAATACCACAGTAGATAAAATGGTGCAAAATATAGATTATGCTCCTACGCTTTTAGATTATGCCGGGGTTGATATCCCCGGGGATATTCAGGGAAAATCTATGAAGCCTTTACTTGAAAACAATAATGCTGAATGGCGGGATGAAATCTACTATACCTATTATGAATATCCTTCTATTCATATGGTTAAGCGGCATTATGGCATTAGAACCCCGCGCTATAAATTGATTCACTTTTATTATGATATAAACGAGTGGGAACTCTATGATCTAAAAGAAGATCCGCGTGAAATGAAAAACCTTTACAACGATCCACAATATGCCGACTTAATTAAAGAATTAAAAGCACGCCTACAGGATTTAAGGGATAAGTATGGAGACTCTAAAGTTAAAGATGAAAAGTTTCTAGAAGACTATTTAGAAGCCGTTGAGAACTAAAGCGAACTTAACCAACAGATTCCAAGAAAATATGACTTACTTTTTTAACCTAAAAATCAGGGCGTTTTTTCAAATCGTTTTAATAAAAAATAAGATAATGTTTAAACGTTATTTTTCAAACCTTCCTTTTCCAAAATATCTTTTTAAGATCCAGGCTAAGATAAACGTACTTACCAGGGAAAAGCCGCTGTATAAAATAGCTACAAGGCTAATATTTCTATCCTCCAAAATAGAATTGGCAATAAAGAGCGCCAAAACACTGTTTTGCAAGCCCATTTCTATGGCAATAGTATAGGAAGAAGTATGTTTTAAATATAGTTTTCTTGCCAGGGCATATCCACAAATAATCGTTCCAATATTTAAAATAAACAAAGGAATTAATAAGTTTACGTGAGATAGATAATTGATGTTTTGTTGAGAATCATCAATAAAAATCACCACTAAAAATGCCAGGATCATAATTCCGGGTAAGATAAACCGTAAAGCTTTGTGCAGGTTTCTTCCAAATTTATGTCCAAAATATTGGTTTAACAAAACCCCAGATATTACTGGAAAAAGCACAGTATAAGAAACGTTTTTTACGGTCTGTAAAAAGTTTAAGGTTACTGTCAAATTATCATTTCCAAAAACAGCATAGCTAAATTGTATTATTAAAGGAATACTCATTAAAATAATAAAGCTATTAAAGGCTGTTAAAGAAACAGAAAGCGCCACCCTGCCGCCAAGCATCTTCGTTACCAGATTAGATGTCGTACCTCCCGGACAGGCAGCTAAAAGCATAATCGCAATTTTATAAACCGGTGCTATTGGCCAGAAAAAAACAAGAGCAAAAGCGAAAAGTGGCAGGATAAATAATTGACTGGCCAGCCCGGTAATTATAGCCCTGGGGTCTATAAAAACTCTTCTGAAATCTTTAAAACTCAGTTCTAAACCAATCCCAAACATAATTAGGGCAATGGATAAGGGCATAAAAATATCTGCAAATTGTTGCATAGTTTCTCCGGAAAAAATTAAAGTTAAGCTTTTTCTCGTTTTTTAAAATTTAGTAACGAATCGAGTCAAAAGTATTACCCTTCTATGTAAATACTGTGCGAAAAGAGCATAATTATTACCAAATTTTCTCTAGAGAAGAGATAAGAGCATTTTTAGGTTTACTTCTTACTATTTGAAATCACTATTGTACGGTAAAGAAACAAGATCGCTTCGCTGCAAGAAAAAAGAGAAAAGACTAAACCTTAACTAACTGAGCATCCTGCTTTTTCATAGGTAATATTCTACAATTAACTCTTTTTCGTGAAGATTTCACATAGCAAGGAGAATAATTATGAAATCGCTTTTAAGCTTTACTATAAAAAAGAACATGCAAAATCGCTATATTTTTATCGGACATCAATAATTTGAAATTTTCATATTAAGCCTTATTGAAAAATCTTATTTCTGAAAAAGAAAAGTTTTCAGATCTATCATAGCCTGGTGTGTTCTCTTTTTTCTTGTAGAAACGTCTCGATTTTTGCTGAAAATTGATCTTTAACCAGGCAATACTAAATTTAAAGATTTCAGCTTAAAATTATTCTTAATTTTTTAAGATTTAATTCTACATAAAATCTTTATAAGGCCTGCCAGAACCACTTCTTCCCGGTTTCCACCAACATAGAAGTTTTCTTAATTTTTTCTTTATGATTGGGGTCATAAAATAGCTTCAGCCTGAAACTTAATTTTACCCTGAATTTACAATCAAACCTATTAATTATGAAAAATGTAATAAAATCGGTAGTTCTATTTGCTACACTGCTCATTTTATCTTCCTGCGGAAATTCAGAAAAAAAAGATAACATTAGGCTGGAAGATTATAACGAATCCTCACAACAAACCGAAAAACAGGATACCGATAAAGCTCCTTCAAGTGAAAAAGAAGAAACCAGTACAGAAGATGCGCTTTCTAATAAAGGAATTGGGCCGGTAAAAAATTTAGAGCTCCCCGAAGGTATAAACAGCGATATGGCTAGCAGCGGGGCCGATGTCTTTAAAAAGCTATGTTCTGCCTGCCATAAAATGGATAAAAAGTTTGTTGGCCCCCAATTAGCCGGAGTTACAGAAAGAAGATCTCCAGAATGGATTATGAATATGATCCTTAATCCAACCGAGATGATTAAAAAAGATCCGATTGCCAAAAAATTATTGATAGAATCTAATATGGCGGTAATGGCAAACCAGGGACTTTCGGAAGAAGAAACCAGGTCTATTTTAGAATACTTTAGGCAGTATGACCAAGAGAATTAAACCTGTCTTGTTCTCCCTAGAATTTTAAACAATTCATTCAACAATTAGCAAAACTCAATCCAATGAAAAACTTTTTTAGAATCTTTAGTTTAGCCATTCTGGGCATTCTAACCCAGGCGTGCAACAACAGCGATAATTCCCAGGGAAAGAAATCGGGTGCACTGGCTTCTAACGTTGCAGAACGTGTATATGTAGCTCCCGGTGAGCACGATGAGTTCTACGCATTCCTATCTGGTGGATATAGCGGTAACCTCCTGGTTTACGGTCTTCCCTCTGGAAGGATGTTTAAAGAGATCCCAGTATTTTCGCAGTTTCCTACCAACGGGTATGGTTATTCTGAAGAAACTACTCCTATGCTAAACACCTCCCACGGATTCATTCCCTGGGGAGATGCCCACCACCCAGATATTTCTCAAACAAATGGGGAGACCGATGGTCGTTGGGTTTTTATCAATGAAAATAATACACCACGAATAGCTCGTATTAGCCTGGAAACTTTTGAGACCGAAGAGATTATTGAGATCCCACACAGCGCGGGGAACCACTCTTCATCTTTTGTGACCGAAAATACTGAATATGTTGTGGCAGGAACCCGTTTTTCTGTGCCATATCCACAAAAAGATATGCCTATTGAAGAAATGAAAGGTAATTTTAAAGGCCCTCTTACTTTTATTGCTGTAGATGATAAAGGGGGTATGAGTATAGATTTTCAATTGAAAATGCCAGGTTTTAACTATGATCTTTCTCACCCGGGACGTGGTGATTCACACGGCTGGTTCTTCTTTACTACCTATAATACCGAGGAAGCCCACACTATGCAAGAAGTAAATGCTTCTCAAAACGACAAAGACTTTATCGCAGCAGTAAACTGGAAAAAAATTCAGGAATATGTGAAAAACGGTGGTGGAAAAGAGATAGATGCAGAGTACGCTCACAATGTGTTTGACCATAAAACCCATAATGCCACTTCTACAATGAAGAAAAAGGTGTTAACGGTAGATCCAAGAGAAGTTGAAGGCGCAGTTTTCTTTATGCCAACCCCAAAATCACCACACGGTTGTGATGTAGATCCATCTGGCGAATATATTATAGGGAACGGGAAATTATCTACAGATTTAACTGTACACTCTTTCTCCAAGATGATAAAAGCTATCGAAAATGAAGATTTTGAAGGAGAAGCATACGATATTCCCATTCTTAGCTTCGAATCTACGCTTGGCGGTACAGTAAAAGAAGGAGGCCTGGGACCACTGCACACCGAGTTTGATGGTAAAGGAAATGCTTATACTACATTCTTTATTTCTTCGGAAGTTGTAAAATGGAAATTAGGAACCTGGGAGGTATTAGATCGTCAACCAGCTTATTATTCTGTGGGACACAATATGATTCCCGGCGGAAACTCCAGAAAACCCGATGGTAAGTATATGATTTCTATGAATAAAATTACCAAAGACCGTTACCTGCCAACCGGTCCAGAATTGGAGCACTCTGCGCAGCTTTATGACATCTCTGGTGATAAAATGGAATTACTTTTAGACTTCCCAACACACGGAGAGCCTCATTATGCAGCCGCAATTAGAGCAGATAAGGTTAAGCCAAATTCAAGGAAAATCTATAGACTGGATGAAAACGAACATAAATATGCCGCTACCAGTGAAGATGAAACTAAAATGGTGCGGGAAGGTAATGAAGTACACGTGTATATGACTACGGTAAGAAGTCACTTCTCCCCAGATAACCTGGAAGGAATTAAAGTTGGGGACAAGGTTTACTTTCACGTTACCAACTTAGAACAGGACTTTGATGTTCCTCACGGGTTTGCGATGATTGGTGCAAATACCTCGGAATTATTGATTATGCCGGGACAAACCAAAACCATTACCTGGGAACCTAAAAGAGAAGGTATCTGGCCATTCTATTGTACAGATTTCTGCTCCGCACTTCACCAGGAGATGCAAGGTTATGTAAGAGTCTCCAGTAAAAATGCTAAGGTACCTCTAAAATGGACATTAGACGGGGAATAGCAATTGGTTAATTAGTTGATTTATTTTTAATACTGGTTGTTTTTAGATGGTTGAAGGCGGGTAAGATTGTATCTGCCCGCCTTCTTTTTAAAAAATAAAATACGTTATGAAAAAATCAGGAGTATTAATGATAATTGGTTCAGCACTTTTGTTGGGACTTTTTATCTTTCCGCTTTGGAATATTGAACTGGAAGCCCCACAATACCCAGATCCTTTGGGAATGAATATTTTCATTGGAGGAATACAGGGGGAAGAAGAATTTGATATTCAGAATATAGACGGGATTAACCATTATATTGGGATGAAAAAAATTCCAAAACCGGTAGAAATGTGGGAATTTCAAACTTTTCCACTCGTAATAGGTGGGATGGCTGCGTTGGGAATCTTACTTGGTGTGCTGGGGTTCTTTAAAATAATTAGTCCAAATTGGTTTTTAGCCTGGCTCATTTTAATGAGCGTACTTGGGATTCTTGGAATGTACGATTTTAATAGCTGGTTATTGGAGTACGGTACCGATCTTGATCCCAAAGCTATTATGAAATTAACCGATGCCGAGGGTAATCCGCTCAATTACAAACCACCATTATTTGGTTCTCAAAAAATACTCAATTTTACTGCTCACTCCTATCCCGAGACGGGAGCTTACTTAATGTTTGCAGGAATGCTGCTCACTTTGGTGGCGTGGATCACCGGTAGAAATTCGGTTGCGGCCAGAAAATCATAGACTGCATATAGAGAAACGCTTTAAACCCGCCTTGATGTTATTTAGCAAAAAACAGGCAATGATTTTAAGCAAGTTTAGAATTATGTTGAGATTAAAATTATAAAAGATGAAAAATTATATTTTCTTATTTGTGAGTTTGCTATTGGTAGCTTGTAGTACAGAACCAGAACCAATTGTCTATGGTAGTGACGCGTGTGATTTTTGCGAAATGACTATTGTTGATAAAGAATTTGCAGCCCAAAGCGTTAGTGATAAAGGCAAGCAATTTAAGTATGATGCCATAGAATGTATGCTGAATGATCACCTGCAAAAGGATACAAAAATGGCGGTAAAATTGGTGGCTAACTTTCATGACCCGGGAAAGATGCTAGAGGTAGATCATGCAAAGTTTGTACAAAACGATTCTATAAACAGTCCTATGGGAGGTCATCTGGCAGCCTTTAGCACCAAAAATCCTCAAGCTAAAAAAGCAGGAATTTATACCTGGCAGGAATTACAGCTTAAATTTAAAGAATAAACAAAGCCAGTTTAAGTTTTTATTTTAACCTTTTAAGAGCGATAATTAACTCGATTTACCTTTCTTAAGGAATAATGAAACGGGGTTATTCGCATTAGAAAAAAACCTTTCCTATCATACAAGTATCAATTCATGGAACGACTTTTTATCATATTAGTGTTGTTCCTCGCGGTTTTCGCGGGGCATGCTTCAGAAATTGAAGTTTGTAAAACCTGTGAAATCAGTAGTATTCAGAAGGCGATAGATTTTGCTGAGGACGGCGATCTTATTCGAATTAAAAGCGGAATTTATAAAGAAAATGGAATCCAGATTTTAAATAAATCCCTGAAAATAATTGGTGAGAATTACCCGGTAATTGATGCAGAAATGCAAGGTACTGCCTTAAGCATAAGTGCAAATAATTTTTCTATTGAAGGTTTAAAAATTATAAATGTAGGAAAAAGTCATACTGAAGAATTCGCTGGCATCCTCGTATCACAATCCAGAAATTTTAAAATTCTGAATAATAAACTGGACAATGTTTTCTTCGGAATTCTATTGGAGAAATCTAATGAAGGCGTGATTTCTGGAAATCACATTACCAGTAATGCCCGTTCCCAGTCCAATAGTGGCAATGGAATTCACTTATGGAACACCAATAAGGTTGAGATTAGAAACAATAAAATTGTTGGCTTAAGGGATGGGATTTACCTGGAATTTGTAAATAACTCGGAAATTTCGGGGAATTTCTGTAAGGATAACCTGCGTTATGGGCTACATTTTATGTTTTCTGATGAAGATATTTATACCGATAATATTTTTGAAAATAACGGCGCCGGCGTGGCGGTGATGTATTCAAAATTTATAGAAATGCGGGGGAATCATTTCAGAAAAAATTGGGGAAGTGCCTCTTATGGTCTCCTGCTTAAAGAAATAACAGATTCTAAATTAGAAAATAATATTTTTGAGGAAAATACCATCGCCATAAGTGCCGATAACACTAACCGGATAGAGTATTTAAAGAATGATTTTAAAAATAACGGTTATGCTGTTAGAATACGCGGTGCTTGTTATGATAACTTTTTTAAAGAAAACAACTTCCTATACAACTCTTTTGATATTGGTTATACCGGCAGATTGAACAATAATGAATTTACCGAGAACTACTGGAGTGCTTATACGGGTTATGACCTGGATAAAAATGGTATTGGAGATGTACCTTATCGACCGGTAAAATTATTTTCTTACCTGGTAAACCGAACGCCGGAAGCTATTATACTACTTAGAAGCTTATTTATAGATCTATTAGATTTTTCTGAAAAAGTTTCTCCCGTTTTCACACCGGCCAACCTTATGGATTCCCAACCTTTAATGAAAAAAGTATCATGGTAAACATACAAAATCTACATAAAAAATTTGGTTCCCTACAAGTACTTAACGGCCTCAACCTAGAAACTCCAGAAAACGGGATTATTGCGGTTTTAGGCCCAAATGGCTCCGGTAAGACCACGCTTATTAAAAGCATTTTAGGGATGGTAGTACCTCAAAAAGGAGAAATAAAAATTAACGGTAAAAAAATAATAAAGCACTGGGATTATCGTAAAGACATAGATTACCTACCTCAAATTGCTAATTTCCCCGGCAATCTAAGCGTGACCGAGCTTATTAAAATGATCAAAGACTTACGCTGTAAACCGGCCAGGGACAAAGAATTGATTTCACTTTTTAAACTGGAACCTTTTTTAGATAAAAAACTGAATAACCTTTCTGGCGGAAGCAAACAAAAAGTAAACCTGGTGTTGTGCTTTATGTTTAACAGCCCACTTATTATTTTAGACGAACCTACCACCGGCCTGGACCCCGTTTCTCTTATTAGGCTTAGAAAGTTAATACAAAACGAGAAGGAAAAAGGAAAAACCATTCTTATCACCTCCCATATTATGAGTTTTGTGGAAGAAATTTCAGATAGGATCGTCTTTTTACTGGAAGGCAAAATTTACTTCAACGGGACAGTAGCCGAGTTAAAAAAGGCTACCAACCAACAGGATTTTGAACACGCTATTGCTAACATTTTATCAGAAAATCATGCTTAAAATTTTAAAATATAGTTTTAAAGATTTGTCCCGTAGCCGTTGGAGTTATGTATATTTTTTCTTCTATCTTTTACTGGGCATTGTTTTATTGTTTTTAAACAACGACCTCTCCAATGCTGTAATCACGCTTATGAATGTGATTATAATCCTGGTACCATTAATTGGGACTATTTTTGGGGTGATGTATTTTTACAATTCCAGGGAATTCACCGAGCTATTGCTTGCCCAGCCGGTAAAACGCAGCAGTATCTTTTTGGGCCAATATCTTGGGGTAGCTATTTCACTCTCTGCCAGTCTTATTTTAGGGCTGGGAATCCCGTTTGTGGCTTATGGTATATTCCAATCGGCGGCGATATGGGATTTCTTTTCTTTATTAGTATCGGGCGGATTTCTAACTTTTATTTTCACTGCCCTCGCCTTTAATATTGCCCTTTCACAGGAAAATAAAATTAAAGGTTTTGGAATGGCTATTTTACTTTGGCTTTTTCTCGCGGTAATTTACGATGGGCTATTTTTATTGTCCCTGGTCTATTTTCAGGATTATCCTTTAGACAAATTTTCTTTGGTGGCCAGTATGCTTAATCCTATAGACCTATCCCGTATTTTAATTCTATTGAAACTAGATATTTCTGCACTTTTAGGCTATACCGGGGCTGTTTTTAAAGATTTCTTTGGCACCAGTTTGGGAAGTATTACCTCCTTTGGAGTACTTATTCTATGGGTTATTTTTCCGGTTTGGCGCATTGTAAAACTTTCAGGAAAAAAAGATTTCTAAAAAGAAGCTTTATGCGCAGGCTCATAAATTTTAGCTATATAAAACCTCAACTTTACTTTTTGTAATACACTAATTCTTAGTTAACCACAAAATTTTAAAAATAAAATTTACGCAGCACTTAGCTTAACATTGAGCTTGCGAATAACCAAAAGCCCATAATTATGGAACAATTAAGAGAAAAGACCGTGGCACAAATGGTGACCGAAAATATTAAAACTGCCCATATTTTTAAGAAATACGGGATTGACTTTTGCTGCGGAGGTGGACAAAGTATAGAAAAGGCCTGTAATCGCAAAAGCGTAGATTTAAATATTCTTGAGCAGGAATTATTAGCTGCTAATGACAGCAATGAAAGAAATTACGATTATAAAAACTGGAAACTTCCTTTTCTTATAGATCATATTGTAAATATTCACCACCAGTATGTAGAGGAAAATATTCCCTTATTAAGACAATATTCTACACGGGTTGCCAAAGTACACGGCAACACCCATCCCGAAGTAGTAGAGGTTGAAGATCTATTTCATCAGGTAGCAGATGAACTGGCGGCACATTTAAAAAAAGAAGAACTTATTCTCTTTCCTTACATCAAGAAACTGGTGATTGCCTCGGAAGAAAATAGCGCCCTTGAGCGTCCCTCCTTTGGATCGGCAGAAAACCCTGTGGAGATGATGAAAGACGAGCACGAAAGTGCAGGGGCTATTTTTAGTAAAATTGCTCAACTAACCAATAATTACACGCCACCTATGGGCGCCTGCAACACTTTTAGAGCGATGTATGCAAAATTAGATGAGTTTGAGCAAGACCTGCATTTACATATTCATCTAGAAAACAACATCTTATTCCCAAAAGCTTTAAAATTGGAACAAGAAGTAATGGGATAATTAAAACTTAGTTTTATCCCTCTAAAATGAGCTGTTTTAAAAACCTGCTTCAAGTCGTCCCCATTTTTATTTGAGAAGTATTATTAGAATGGCCTTTTTTTAGGTTGGAAACCATATCTTTAAATAGTCCTATAAACTTTCAGTATCACAGAAATTGTATATTTACCTTAATAAAAAGTAGAAGTCATGAATATACAAACAGATTTAGACTGGATACACAAAGAGTTGGAAACGGTTCAAGACCCCACTCTGGTACAGGCTATCAAGAACATATTGCAGTATAGAAAAAGCGTAACATCAGAGCGTATTAGTGTTGAGCAATATAATAAAGAGATTGATGCTTCTGAAAATGAAATAGAATCAGGTAATTTCTATACACAAGAAGAGGTTAAGCAGATTGCAGCTCAATGGGGAAAAAAATAATATGGTCACCAAGCTCATTGCGTCAACTAGAAATTATCCACCAGGATATTCTACAACTCAGCAAATCTTTAAAGATTGCAGATGGGTTCATTGATGATATTATAAAAAGTACCGATATTCTAATTTCTCAACCTGATATTTACACCTTAGATGATAATAAAATTAAAAATGATGGCAGCTATAGGTCCTATGAAATTCGGACTTACCAGATATCATATCGCATTTTAACACATACTATTCGAATAATAAGAGTGCGCTATTCTGGTAAAGAACCCAGGCAACATTAGAAAGACTATTTTATGAATTTTTCAAAAAGTCATTTTCAATATTAGTTAACATCCAAAAAACGCTCTTATTCAATAAATGAGGTTGGTTTTTTTATTTGCTTTTTACAAGTCTCGCAACCTCCGTTCACTCACCCTACAAATCTGATATTTTTTCTAACTTGCAAAGCATGATTGCGATTAAAAAGCATACTATCCTGGCTTTAGGATATTTTCTATTGGTAGCTCTTCTAGGGCTTTTACTTAGGTTTTTTGTTATCGTCGATGTCCCGGCTACTTACAGGTTTTTGGTGCACACCCATTCCCATATTGCATTATTAGGTTGGGTTTATATAGCCCTTACCAGTATAATTTATCTGCTTTATTTAAAGTCGGCAGCTATAGATGCTTTGTACCGGCGAATTTTCTGGTTTACACAAATTACCATCCTGGGGATGTTATTTAGTTTTCCTTTTCAGGGATATGCTTTATTTTCTATAATTTTCTCGACACTTTTTCTTATCGCTACTTACTTTTTTACGTGGATGGTCTTAAAGCACACCCCAAAAAAATTTAGAAACAGGAATTCTTATACCTGCGTAAAAACCTCATTAATTTATATGGTATTTTCCAGTATTGGACCCTGGGCTGTTGGTGGCGTTATGGCTACCCTGGGCAAAACCTCTATTTGGTATAAGCTGGCGATCTATTTTTACCTGCATTTTCAATACAATGCCTGGTTTATTTTAGCTTTATGCGGATTTTTATTTTTTATCCTGGAAAGTCGGAATATTGAAATCGATAAAAAGGTTTTTCAAAGATTCTTCTATCTTTTTAATATTTCGGCTATACTCACGCTTTTCCTTTCAGTACTCTGGACGCAACCTCCCACCGTTTTTTATTATCTAGCGGGAATAGGAGCCGTGGTACAAGTGTTCGCTTTCCTAAAATTCTTCGGAATAATAAGACCGAATTTTAAAGCTTTGGGCTTTGATCGATTTACCGGGTTATTACTAAAAATAGCCGTCATTGTTCTCATCCTGAAGGTTTTAATGCAATTAATTTCTGCCCTGCCCTATTTTGCAAAACTCGCCTACCAGTCGCAAGACTTTGTCATTGGTTATTTACACCTCACATTTTTAGGTTTAATTAGCGTAAGTTTACTCGCTTTGCTTAGCCATTTCAAGCTAATTTATCTTTCAAAAGGCGGCTTTTGGTTTTTCTTTACCGCTTTTATATTAACCGAGGCTATTATTTTTTACCGCGGCCTCGCCATCTGGCAGGCACTACCCATACCAGAACAGCTGCTCAATTACTTATTTGCAGCAAGTTGTTTATTTCCTATTGGGATTGGGTGGTTATTAATCGCAAATTTCAGAAAGAAGGTTAGCGATAAACCTTTCGGGACTTAATTTTTAGCTCTTTTTTACGCTCTAAAGACTTAGTAGCCCTTATTACAGTTTCTACACGCAAACCGGTGAGATCTGCAATTTGTTGTCTTGTGAGATCTACTTTAAACTCAAAAGGTTCTTTTAAGTTGTGCACGTGTTTTTTTAAATAATCCAGTAATCTTAAAATTCTATGTTCGGGTTCCTGGGTAGAAAGTTCAGAAGCGATAATTGCTTTGTAATAAAGCCTACTCGCCAAAGTTTTAGTGAATTCTAAATGCAAATTTGGATGTGCCGTGAGCAACTCGAGAAATTTTAACTTTTGAAGTTTAAAGAGCCTGGCATCTGTAATAGCTTCAGCATTAGCAGGGTATTTTACATCGGCTAGCAGAGGTGGCTCACCAAAGCTTTGTGGTGCATAAAAAATACCCTGTACAAACTCTTTTCCATCGTAATTAAAATTGTTCATCTTAATCTCTCCAGAAATTATTTGGTAGTAATTATTAGCGTGTTCTCCTTCAGAAAAAATTTGTTCTCCTTTGGGGTAACTTACCTTTTGTGCTCCAAAACTTTCTAAAATATCTTCTTTGAACATAATTTACATTTCGATATTACAATGACGGCAATTTGTAACAAAGCCTACCGATTATTACTAAGAGCTAAGTCCTATTACCTGATTTTTTCTAACAGGGAAATTAAATTTTCAATTTTAATTGGTTTAATAATATAGTTTGAGACCTGGTTATATTTTTTGGCTTTTTCAATATCCTTATTAGAAATGCTACTGGAAAGGATAAAAATAGTGATTTCCTCTTCGATAGGAATCTTTATAAACTCATCTAAAAACTGCCATCCATCCCAAATTGGCATATTTAAGTCTAATAAAATAACCTTTGGCAGTTCACCGCCTTCCTGTACTATAGCCGCCAGACTATCGAAAGCGATTTTGCCATTTTGAAAGACCATTAGGTTTTCTATCATTCCCGTTTGTTTTAGGTATTTTTTAGACAGAAAAACATGAACGGGATCATCATCAATCAAACACGCTAAATTAATCTTTTGCATAAGGTAGAAATACTTTAAATTCGGTACCATTATTTACTTCGCTTTCCACTTTTACAAAACCATTCATGGTATCAATTTGGTTCTTAGTGATGAAAAGTCCTATCCCCCTGGAATCTTCGTGTTGATGAAAGGTTTTATACATTTTAAAAAGTTGGTCCTTATGCATTCTCATATCTATTCCCTGACCATTATCTTTAAACGAAAGTAAGGTATAAGCATCTTCCCGTTTCGCTGTAAGTTTAATATAACTTTGCCTGTCTATTGCTCTGTATTTTATACCATTGGTTATAAAATTAAGAACAATACTTTCAAGATAAGATTTTATACCTAAAATGCTAAGATTTGGTTCAACATCTAAAATAATCTCCACTTCTTTGGCTGCAGCCAGCCCTTTTACACTTTCCAGGGTTGCACTTATAACTTTATTAACCGAAATATTATGAAATTTATTAACATCAGATAGATTAATTTCTACTACCTCGTTTAAGTCTTCTATAGTATTTTCAAGGTTTCTGGAAGCATTTTTCAAGTGCATAAAAGCCTCGCCATCTTCAACCTCGGGACAATCGTCCTTTAGAAAATCGAGTAATACTGAAATTCCTCCCGAGTGGGAACGCAAGTTATGAGAAACGATGTATGCAAAATTTTTAAGTCGGTCGTTTTGATTTTCGGTTAATGCATAAAGCTTTTCAATACGCTTTAAATTTTCAGCTCTAAGGTTTTCGGTATTTTTACGTTCTGTAATATCTTCAATAAAACTCCAAATTTTCTTATTACCATCAATATCTTCAACCAGAATCCCATTTAATAGTACAGGATATGTTTCTCCATTCTTATTAATATATTCTTTTTCATAAGGGCCGTAAGCCCCAGTTTCCGTTAGCTTTTCTATTAAAAACTGCTCCTCGTTTTCGTAAGCTCTTGGGGTTACATCCCAATAACTTAATTTAAGAAACTCCTCCCTGGTGTATCTCGAAGATTGCAGGAGCTTTTCGTTAGCCGCCAAAAAACTTCCGTCCTCAAAATCATTTAATGCAATCCCTATAGGAGACAACTCATATAAAGCATCCAGTAACTTTTTATTGTACAGTAGCTCGTGTTCCTTCTTTTTAATTTCGGTAACATCTTCCAGGATTCCAAACATCCTAACCGGTAACTTACCCTGGTCATCTACGAAAACTTTTCCCTTGCAGTCTATCCAAATATAGTGACCGTTTTTATGTAATACCCTAAACTCAAATTGAAAAGGTCGCTTTTTATCCTCAAGGTGGTCATTTAGTTTAGCCAGTAAAATCTCTAAATCTTTGGGGTGCACCCGGTCTCGCCAAAAATAAATCTGTTGTTTTTCTTTTAATGAAGTTTCATAACCGGTAAGCTCCTGCCACTGTTCATTGAAAATTAATTGGTCTGATAATAAATTCCACTCAAAAGTGGCTGTAGCGGTACCAGAAGTTATATGGTCAAACCTATCTTTACTTATTTGTAAATCCCTATTAGCAGTTTCAAGTTCAACCGACTTTCTTCTTAATTCCAGTAGATTGACAACCTGGCTTGCCAATTTTTTTAATTTTTTTATTTGTTGAGCTGTGAGTGAATGAGGATTACTATCTATGGCACAAATAGTTCCAATAGCATAGCCATTTTGATTTATTAAAGGCACCCCGGCATAAAAAACCACCGGATTATCATTTTCTGTGAAAGGATTTTTCTTAAAGCGCTCGTCTTGTTTGGCATTTTCAACAATTGTAATTTCTGGCGCTTGCTCTAATGTCAAATTACAAAATACAAACTCCCGCGGCAGTTTTCGCTCTTCAAATTCGACTCCATTTGCAGATTTGATATACTGTGTATCCCGGGTAATGAGCGTAATAATTGCAGCTTCAGTTTGGCATATCTCTGCAGCCATGGTGCTCAAAAAATCAAGATCGTCCTTGTGAAAAGTTTGTTCGAGATCATATTTATGAACCTCCCGAATTCGGTTAGCTTCGTTTTTTGGGGCAATCATTTATAAAACTTTGGGGTTGGTGATTACGAATTGCAAAAAATAGCTTTTCTACATTTCAAAGCTATAAAGATATTAGAGATTTTAAACTAAAGCTTTTAAATTCAAGAAAAAAGTATAAAAAATTGAAACTCATAAATTCAAGAGCACACAAAACAGTAACACATAATCACTTTAGTTTTCAAGAATAATCCATATTAAACACTATTGTCCGGTAAAGAAGCAAGATCGCTTTCGCTGCAAGAACAAAGACTAAATTGTAACTAACTGATAATTTTAATCTTTCTATTCATCAACGAACCTTTTTATTGAAGATTTCAAATAGCAAGGAGGATAATTATGAAATCGCTCTTAGGCTTTGCTATAAAAGAGAACGTTCTATTAGGTTCTATTTTTATCGGACATCAATAAATATTAAACAAACTTTAATCCCAAAATTCTTAGTGTAAGTTTTAGGTTTATTATATTTGAAGTTATTCCAAAAATGAATGCCCTTGCAACCTCAAAATATGAAAAAAAATTGTCCTGAAGATTTCAAAAATTTTACTGCTGAAATAAAAGTAGCTTCTCCCGGAAGAATTAATTTAATTGGCGAACATACCGACTATAACAACGGCTTTGTCATGCCCTCTGCCATAGATAAAAAGATCTACTTTGAAATGGCAAAAAACGATACAGATAATTTAGCAAGAATATACAGCGAAACTTTCGATACTTATGTGGAGTGGGATCTCGCTAATATTAAAAAAAGTGAAAATTCCTGGGAAAATTACTTACTGGGGGTAATTGATGAAATCAACAAGTTAGGAAAAACTTTTTCTGGCCTAAACTGCATTATCAACAGTGAATTACCCATTGGTGCCGGGATTAGTTCTTCGGCCGCCTTAGAATGCGGATTTGCGGGTGGCCTTAACGAATTATTCGGTTTAGGATTATCTAAAATGGATATAGTAAAGCTCTCCCAACGTGCCGAAAATAACTTTGTAGGCTCCAATTGTGGTATTATGGATCAATTTGCTTCAGTAATGAGCAAGAAAGACCATTTTATAAAACTGGATTGCGATTCTTTAACATCCACATTTATTCCGGCAAAACTTAATAATTATAAATTACTACTCATTAACACCAATGTATCGCATAACCTTGCCGACAGTGAATACAATACGCGCCGCCAGGAATGTGAAGACGCTGTAGCGGTTATCCAGAAGGAATATCCGGAAGTATCTTCATTGAGGCAGGTAAGTTTTGAAATGCTACAGGAATTTAAAGGGAAAATAGCACCTGTTCCTTTTAAGAGATGTCGCTATGTTCTAGAAGAAAACAAGCGGGTAACAGCCACAGAAAAAGCACTTAAAAATGATGACCTGGCCGCGGCGGGAAAATTAATGTACGCCTCGCACCGCGGTTTGCAACATGATTATGAGGTGAGCTGCAAAGAGTTGGATTTTCTGGTAGATTTTTCTGAAGATAAAGAATATATTCACGGTTCTAGAATGATGGGTGGCGGATTTGGCGGCTGTACCATCAACCTCATTGAAGCCGATAAAATTGAAGCCTATTTTGCTGAAGTAAAGTCGGCTTATACCAAAGCCTTTGATCGCGAGCCCAGCCAAATAATTGTAGTTCCAGACGAAGGCACAATAGTTACTAAATTACAATAAAAGGATGAATACAGCATTTAACAATAGCCCGCACAGAAGATATAATATTTTAACCGGCGAATGGATTTTAGTTTCCCCACACCGAACCAAACGACCCTGGCAGGGAAAAACCGAGAAAAACAATCAGGAAAAAAGAGAAACTTACGATCCTTCCTGTTATTTATGCCCCGGAAATTCCAGGGCCGGAGGTGAAACCAATCCAGATTATAAAGGCGTGCACTCTTTTGAAAATGATTACCCTGCCTTACTTAGGGAAGAGCCAGGGCAATCTAATTTAGAGGATGGCTTGCTTAAAGCCGAAAGCGAAACAGGAATATGTAAAGTGGTATGTTTCTCTCCAGATCATTCCTTAACGCTTCCGCTAATGAAAGTTGAGGACATCACCAAAGTAGTAGGGCTTTGGAAAAAAGAATATAACGAACTTGGCGCGACAGCCGGTATTAACTACGTACAAATATTTGAAAACAAAGGCGCGATGATGGGATGTAGTAATCCGCATCCACACGGTCAAATTTGGTCTCAAAAATCTATTCCTACCGAAGTTTTAAAGAAATCAAAACACTTTAAAGACTACTGGCAAAAAAATAAGCGCAGTTTGTTAGGTGATTATTTAGAGCAGGAATTGGAATTAGACGAACGCATTTTAGCCAAAAATGAGCATTTTGTTGCGTTAATTCCTTATTGGGCGGTATGGCCTTATGAAGCCATGATTGTTCCTAGAAACCATTATCAGCATATTGGGCAGTTAAATGCCGAAGAAGAAAAAGCATTTGCTGAAATCATTAAAAAATTGACCACGAAATACGACAATCTCTTTGAGACTTCATTCCCCTACTCATCGGGAATTCATCAAATGCCCACCAATGGTGAAAATTATGAAGAATGGCATTTTCATATGAGTTTTTATCCACCTTTGTTACGTTCAGCTACAGTTAAGAAATTTATGGTAGGTTATGAAATGTTTGCCGGTCCGCAACGCGATATCACGGCAGAACAGGCTGCGGCAAATTTAAACGAACTATCTGATGTGCATTATTTAAAGCAGTAATGCTCGCTAAAGTTTAGAGTTGAAATGAATACGGCAAAACTAGCAGGTTATGATTTATTATAGATTAGTGGTTTTCATCTTGAGTGGTGTAGTGCTTTTTTCTTGTAAGAATAAGGAAAATGACGAAGCGATAGCTATTCAGGAAAACTCGAATAAGGAAAAAAACTTTAAGGTTATTACAAAAAAACCTTCTGAAGTAAATACTCCGGAAGGCATGGTATGGATTCCCGGTGGGACTTTTATACAGGGTGCAAGAGCTGAGGATGAAATGGCCATGAAGCACGAAAAACCGGCACACCAGGTTACCGTGGATGGCTTTTTTATGGATATAACCGAAGTAACCAACGCTGAATTTAGGGAGTTTGTAGAAGCAACCGGTTATGTAACCATAGCCGAAAGGGAAATTGAATGGGAAGAAATGAAAAAACAACTTTCCCCCGGCACCGCCAAACCTCACGATTCTATTCTACAACCCGGTTCGCTAACCTTTAAGAAAACCAAAAACAGCGTTCCAAACCTATACGATTACTCCCAGTGGTGGGACTGGACAATTGGGGCGAACTGGCGCCATCCCGAAGGCCCCGGCAGTAGTATAGAAGGCAAAGACAACTATCCCGTGGTGCACATCGCTTATAAAGATGCTCTAGCCTATTGTGAATGGGCCGGAAGACGTTTACCTACGGAAGCAGAATGGGAATATGCCGCACGTGGCGGGCAAGAAGATGCTATTTTCACCTGGGGAAACGATCTCAATAAACTTTCTGAAATGGCAAACTCCTGGGAGGGCGAATTTCCAAAAAAGAACACTAAAGCCGATGGTTTTGAAAATAAAGCCCCGGTAAAATCTTATCCTGCCAATCCTTATGGACTATATGAAATGGCCGGGAATGTATGGGAATTTACACAAGATTGGTATAATGTAGACTATTATAAAGATTTAGAGAAAAAAGGCAACATTAAAAATCCTATGGGACCAGAAAAGGCCTATAATCCCAATCAACCAAGAACACCCGAGAAGGTAATTAAAGGAGGCTCTTATTTATGTCACGAATCTTACTGCGCCAGTTTTCGCATATCGGCAAGAATGGCCAATTCTACAGATTCGGCACAAGAACATTTAGGTTTTAGAACGGTGGCTAGTGTGGATATGGTAGGAAAAGAATAATATTTTACTCTAAGAAACTCTTGAGAGTTTTAAACACAAAACCCCGAAAACGATTATCAATTCATTTTCGGGGTTTTGTATTTATAAAACTATCTCTCTATAATAGATAATCTGTACTCACAAAATTAGATTTTTTGCTATCCAATAATTTTCTTAAAATCTCATTGTTATATTTCTTGTCCTTACTCGCCACAAAAGTTCTAATGGAGAAAGAACGCAAGGCGTCATGAACGCTTAACGTACTTACTGCAGAGTCTTTTCTTCCGGTAAACGGAAATACATCTGGACCACGCTGACAGGAACTGTTAAGGTTTACACGACATACCAGGTTAACCAGAGTATCGATAAGCGGTGCGATTTTCTCTATGCCCGTACCAAATAAACTTACCTGTTGCCCATAATTAGAGGCAGAAATCTCATCGAGTAAGTCATCTATAGAATTAAAAGGTTTTATTGGAACTACAGGACCAAATTGCTCCTCTTTATAAACACGCATCTCTTCCGTCACCGGGTATAAAACCGCAGGATAGATAAAATTATTAGAGGTTTCCCCGCCTCGTTCGTTCAGGATTTTCGCACCTTTATCTTTAGCATCATCAATTAATTCCTGGATATATTTGGGCTTATCAGCTTCGGGTAATGGCGTTAGCATTACATCTTCATCCCATGGATTACCAAACTTCAATTCATCCACCCGTTTTGCGTAACGCTTATTAAATTCCTCCCGAATATCTTCGTGCACATAAAGTATTTTTAATGCAGTACAACGCTGTCCATTAAAAGAAAGTGTTCCCGAAATACATTCCTCTACTGCCAAATCAAGATCGGCATCGGGTAAAATAATCGCCGGATTTTTTGCTTCCAGGCCAAGTACAAGTCGAAGCCTGTTTTTATAAGGGTGTTGATCCTGCAAAGCGATAGCCGATTTGCTATTACCAATTAATGCCAACACATCTATGCGACCGGTTTTCATAATTGGCGCTGCAACCTCTCTTCCTCTTCCGTAGATCACATTTACCACACCTTTAGGAAACGCAGTCTGAAAAGCTTCTAATAAAGGAGACAATAACAACACCCCGTGTTTTGCGGGTTTAAACACTACTGTATTCCCCATCATTATAGCGGGAATTAATAGTGCGAACGTTTCATTTAAAGGATAATTATAGGGGCCTAAACATAGTACTACACCTAATGGTCCGCGGCGAATATGCGCATATACGCCAGATTTTTTATGAAACTTAGAACTATCGCGATCCAATTGTTTATAATCGGCAATCGTATCGATGATATATTCTACCGTACGATCAAATTCTTTTCGGGAATCTGGTAGGGATTTACCAATTTCCCACATCAAATACTTAACAACTTCTTTTCTTTTCGTCTTCATTTGCTCCACGAAATCCTCCATGCAAGCAATCCTATCGGCTACTTTCATTGTAGGCCAATCCCCCTGGCCTTTGTTATAAGCATTTGTTGCCGATTTTAAAACCTCTAAGGCAGCATTTTCATCCATATGCGGCACAGTGCCCAGCAAAGTTGGTTTGTAATCTTCGGTAGAAGAAATTGTGGAGTAAACCTCATCGGTTTTTCCTTTCCAGGAGAGTAATTCTCCATTAGAAAGGTACTTTTCCTGGTGTAGTTGTTCAGTAATTTGAAATTCTTTGGGTATCGTCATATAGTTAAATTTAGATTGATTCTTTTATCATAAATAGTTACTTCTGAAACAAAAAATTAAGGCCAAATACTTAACTACTGTATTGAGTATAAGCATTTCATTGTTTCTGAATTTACTTAGTAAAATACCCCGGGGCCAGCCCACAAGATATTATATAGAAAAATTATTTTGATTTCGAGGCAAGCCTCGTAGCTCCCGATAGCTATCGGGATAAATCACAATTGTCGAGTAAAAATAAAGAAAAAATAATAGTTTTTCTGAAGCTAAAGGCTTCAGCTTCAATATAAGAAGCAAAACCCGATAAGGATGAAGCAGAAAACCTGGACAAAAAAGAAGTTAGTTTGCAGAATAACCAAACCAGCGAATTATCATCTAAAATCTGGCAATTTAATTAGCTTCAGAATAAAAATACAATAAAACTGCAAGAGCGGATAAAATGATTCTGTCATCAAAAAATTGATTTTTACAAGTTTTATATAACAATATAACTCATCTGGAATTTCTGTTTAAAATTATAAAATATATACTTCTAAGCAGTTCAGTTTTAAGGGGAGCTTACATTTCTAAATATATTATATTAGGGCAAGTCCTCAAACTTTATTTTAGGCGCCTGCGTAGCGTCACGTTTAAATTCTGCACCTACCTCTGTATAGTTATCAAAAAAACCGCAGTTTTTGAGGAAGTAACCATCTTCAGTTTCTCCGCCGGCATAATCTAAGCGATCTTTTTGGTGTGCAGTAGCATCGGCACTAAAAATAGCATCATTAATTGCCAACCAACCCTTATCCTTATCATAGACCCATTGGTTTTTATAGTTTGCCATACGAGTAACATCGCCTGTGGCAGGAACGAAGTTCTCGAGAAAAGAATAAAGACTGCCAAGGTAATTGCTAGATTTAGGTCTTCTAAAACTGGCGATAAGTTCCCACTTTCCTTTTTCCGGAGCAAAGAAATATGCAGTATAATCGGTGTGATTTGAACCGGCCGGCTCTCCTTTTAATAAAAAACGATAGGTATTCCCCGTTTTCCACATATAGCGCTTAAAGCTTTGTCCACCAGAACCCTCGTTTCCAAATTCACCGGTATTTACCTCATCTCCTTTTTTCAGTAAGACTATTTTTTGATCATCTGGAATTTCAGAGGGATCTTGAGTATCATAAGGACTCCAAACCGAAAACAATATTCTACGCTCTTTTTCAGAATTTATCTGAATACCAAAATAACCATGGGCAAAACCATTGGCCATATAATAAGATCCTATTACATCTTCTCCTTCTGGCACTACTATTTCATTGTAAAAATAGGTTGGTTTCTTGCTTTCTTCTGGGATGGGATAGCGCAAATGCACCGACGGACCGCGTCTTCCGAAATGAAAATTATCCTTTACAAAATTCACTTCCCCTTCGGTTACATGACCTGCCAATAGCAACTCCTTTATTTCTATATTTTCATTGGTTTGTGGCTTTACAACTTCAATAGAAACTTGTTGATATCCGGCTTTTTTAAGCTCAAAATCACCAAAATAAATTTCTTTAAAATCTTTATTATTAACTGTAACCTCATGGCTATTTCCCGCCAGGGATACTTTAAGCCTCGTATTTCCAGAAGCCGATTTCAGATTAAATCCAAGCTTAATCTCTCCAGGTTTCTCAGTTCTAAAGTAAGTTTGGAGCGGTTTACTTCCGTCCCAATTTCGAACTCCTTCTTTTTTAATAATTTCACCATCTTCACGCTGGTTATTAGAAATCCAGGAATTTTCACCTAGTGAAATCTTATAGGTGAAATCTTCTGGTACATTAGATTGGGAATTGCAGGAAAGAAAATAAATTAAGACAAGACTTGTTAAGAGACTACTTCTCATTCTAATAATTCATTTAGTTGGTTAATTTAAATACAAGGGTTTCGTGGGATTTTACTTTGAAATTTAGCTTATTAGTTTTTTTGTGAGTTTCTTTGTTCCACACATCGAATAACTGATACTTCCCATCTATTCCAAGATCTGAAAGCTTACTTTTAAACCTGCGTTTCTTTTCATCAGCATTTAATATCCCCACAGCGTAGGTTCCATCTGCCAAAGGTTTTACAAAAACCTGCCATCCATTTTCGTTTATTACTCTTTTAGCTTGTTTCCCTAACGGATCCTGATCGATTGCAAGAATATCCTTATTAGTAAGGATAGCGCGAGTGGCATCGTCCATATTTCTCACATCGTTGCTAATCATTAATGGAGCAGCCATGAGGCTCCAAAGGCTCATTTGACTTTGATACTCGGTATTAGTGGCTCCAGTACCTCCCTGATCTTTCGAGGGGCCGCTTTTCCCGTGAAGTCCTACTACAAGCATATCTGGATCATTCCAACCGCCTGGGCCGGCATATTCATCGAGTTCGGCATTGATTTCAAGGATATCTAAAATACCGTAGCCTATACTTTCTTCGTGAAGATCGGCTCCTTCTGGAGCATCTGCTTTCCATTTATCCCGAATGTCATAGGTAGTTCGCCATAATTGTCCGCCCGCTTCTTCAGCCCATAACCAGGGTTCTCGCTGACCCCATTCGCACACTGCGAAAACAATATCCCTATCGGTTGCTTTAAGAGCATCGGCCATTTTAATGTATCTTTTTTCGGCAGTCTCCCTGTCTGTAGGGGCAAAACAATAATCATATTTTAAGTAATCTACTTCCCATTCTGCAAAAGTTTTAGCATCCTGTTCTTCAAAACCAAGACTAGCGGTATAGCCGGCACAGGTAAGTTGAGCAGCATCTGAATAAATCCCCAGTTTCATACCTCTTTCATGCAGGTAGTCGGCCAAGGCTTTTATCCCCGAGGGGAATTTCTCGGGATCTGGAATGATATTATTCTTGTTATCCCTGCCTCCTTGCCAGCCATCGTCTATAAAAATATAGTCATATCCCAGTTCTACCAGACCTTCCTCTAACATAGCATCGGCTATAGATTTTACATCCTGCTCGGTGATGTTATCGCCAAAATAGTTCCAGGTCATAAAACCCATAGGCGGAGTTGGGGCGAGATTGGATTTCTGGGCGGTGGAACAGAGCGGAATAGAAATAATGAATGTTAGAATCAACAACGTATGCTTCATTTTAAATAGATTTAATGAATTTAGAAATGGGGTTTATCTGTTTGTTAGATTTAATAAGGAAAGAGCTGATAATTATTTTCGTTTTCTTTATATATTCTTAATTATAAGTTATAAAAATACTATTTATATTTGATTCTAAATAAGACAAAGGTTAATATTTGGATATGGTTAAATCTAAAACACAAGTCATCTCCGATGGGTTTTTAAAAAATAAGAAAATGAATATATTTAAAATTACAGTATTCGCTATATTCCTGCTAAATGCTTTCGCTCTAAGCGCACAAGAACATAGTTTAAAAATAATTCCGGAACCTTTACAAGTACAAGTAAATAATGGAAGTTTTACTTTGAAGAAAGAAAATGTTATTTACCTGGATACTAATTTTCTCGAAGCACAACCGGAAGTAAAACAATTACAGCAATTAATTGTTAACAAAGCCAAAATTGACCTCCCCATCGTTAACAGAGATTCCAATAAAAAGGTAGGAATTCATGTGTTTCGAGATCCTAAGATTAAAAATAAAGAAGGATATGTCCTGGATATTGATGCAAGAGGAATTCATTTAAGTGCTGCGCATAGAACTGGTTTGTTTTATGGCATTCAAACATTGGCTCAAATCTTCCCTGTGCCTATTGAAAATATTCCTTTAGAAAAACTGCCTTTTTTATCGATTACAGACAGCCCCAGGTTTCCGTATCGTTCATTAATGCTGGATCCCGCAAGACATTTTTTACCCATAGAGGACATTAAAAAATATATAGATGTCATGGCAGCCTATAAGTATAATCATTTGCACTTACATCTCACTGATGACCAGGGCTGGAGAATAGAAATTAAAGAATACCCATTATTGACTGAAATTGGGTCCAAGCGAAAGGAAACCGACGGCGATGGCCAGCCGCATTCAGGCTTTTATACCCAGGAAGAATTAGAAGACCTGGTGGCTTATGCCAGAACCAAACATGTAGAGATT
The DNA here is from genome assembly GCF_900129445.1 of Salegentibacter echinorum. Lineage (GTDB taxonomy): Bacteria > Bacteroidota > Bacteroidia > Flavobacteriales > Flavobacteriaceae > Salegentibacter > Salegentibacter echinorum. The sequence continues at coordinate 359,389 of NZ_FQVT01000002.1, read as the reverse complement.
ATCCCGGAAATAGACATGCCCGGCCATGGATTATCTATACTTGCTGCCTATCCCAATTTGGCGTGTTTTCCCAGGAAATTTGAGGTAAGCACTGTTCCTGGAGTATCGAAAGAACTTTTATGTGCAGGAAAAAAAGAGGTTTACGAATTTTATGAACACATAATTTCTGAAGTAGCTTCGATTTTCCCCAACACTAAAATGCATATAGGTGGGGATGAAGCACCGTTAGACCAATGGGAAAAATGCCCAAATTGTCAAAAGACGATGCAAGAGAATAGTTTGGAAAAAGAAGAAGAATTGATGGCCTATTTTTTTGATCGTATAAACAATATCCTGATTAACTATGATAAAGAACCCTTATTGTGGTATGAAAGCAATGTTGAGAACTATCCTAAAAACAGTACTGTTATACTATGGCGATATGAAGAACCAGATGTAAAACTACGCGAAATCCAATCGAGAGGATTAAAGATGATTAATTCTTATGGGGGAAATGTTTATTTTGATTATCCCCAGTGGGAAGGTGATATTCCAAAAACCAATTGGATGAATATAATATCATTAGAAAAAACCTACGCATTTGACCCGGTAAGGGGCCTTCCAGAAGAGGAGAACAATTTCATCATAGGGGTCGAAGGCTGTGTTTGGGGTGAATATGTGCCAAATATTGACCGCGCTTTTTATATGACCTACCCACGGGCTTTAGCTCTTGCTGAAGCGGGATGGTCAACAGATAAAAACCGTTCCTGGGAGAATTTTCAAAAGAAATTGGACAAACATTTCATTAGGTTTATCAATGAAGGAATTAACTTCAGGCCCCCAAATGAATTATCAAAAAAGTAAATAAAACTCTTTTAATAAGGATTGGGGGGCAGTAAAAGCTTTTCGTTTTATTGAAAAGAAAGACCATTAATACTGTCATATTTGGAAAATTCTCGCTTTAATAGAATTCATTTAAACTTTCTGGATTGTAGCGAAAATTAGACATTTTCAACCCAACGGAAGGCTTTTTGATTACTATCCATTACAACAAAAATTGGGTAAAAAAGACAATTTATTAGCTAATATAAAAGGCTTAAACGAGTAAAGGAAAATATAATTCCAGATGTGAAAACCTGGATTATAGATTAATTTCCTCCTCAGTTATTTTTATTGTACGAGTTCCCCAAAATCATTATAATTTATCTGCGATTTCACCATAAATAATACCTTTATTCTTCCATCGTTTCAATAGATTTGGTAAAGCTGCTTTAAAACGTTCATAATCTTTTTTATCTCTGCCAGACCAACCAACCTCAGCATAGGCTGCAATTCTAGGAAATACTTTTCTTTGCATATCTTCTACTGTTGGAATAAACTCTCCCCACATTTGACAGCCTAAACCTAATACCTTTTTCTCATCCTCCTTTTTCAAACCATCAGGTATAGGGTTAAAAGAATAAGCTTTAGACAGGGGTATAGATTTATAACTATAATCTAAATATGTGTAAACGTGGTATGAATTCACTATTTCATAACCTTCTTTTAAACTTTTAGTCATTAATTGAGGATCGCCCTTCCAAAATTGAATAATAGTTTCTTCAGCCAGACTTTGCCCTAGTTGTTTCGTATCGCTATCAGACTGATAATCGTGCAGTTTATCTCCTTTTATCTCATTCCACCCCATCATTCTTTTATTTTTTTCCTTTAACATAGAAGAAATATTATTGGTAAAGAAAACCTGCAATTCTGCCGGTGTTTCTAAGTTATTTTCTACCATATACTCCTGTATGCTTTCTGAACTTTTCCACTGATCGTATCTTATTTCGTCCCCTCCAATATGGATAACGGGTGACGGAAAAAGCGCTATAACCTCATCGAAAATATCATTGAAAAACTCTAACACTTTGGGTTTGGTAACGTCATAAACATCATAATGAACCCCAAATTTGGTAGGGACATCAATATTCTCTCCTGTAACCCCTAGCCAGGGATAAGCCGCGATAGCAGCGCTGGAGTGACCTGGCATTTCAATTTCTGGTACAATTTGAATATGCCTCTTAGTTGCATAATCCACAATCTCCCTAATTTCATCTTGAGTGTAATAACCGCTATGTGGTTTACCATCGAAAACATTACTATGAAAATGATTGATTTCTGTAGAATCCCTCCTGGCACCAATTTCGGTTAGTTTAGGGTATTTTTTAATTTCTATCCTCCAGCCCTGGTCATCTGTTAAATGCCAATGAAATGTATTCATTTTTAAAAATGACATCTCGTCCAATAACTGTTTAACAACTTCTTTACCTTTAAAATGCCTGGCTTCGTCAAGCATAAAAGCACGCCAGGAAAAAGCAGGATTATCTTTAATAGTTCCTCGTTGAATTAAAAATCCATTTCCTTCTTCTTTAATAATTTGCCGTAAGGTTTGTATGCCATTCAAAATTCCTGCGGAGGAGCCAGAACTAATTTTAATCTTTTCCTCATCAACCTTTAAGGTATAGCTTTCTATTTCTTTCGCTTCCTTAGACGAATTTATTTCTAAAATAATATCGGCCTTATTCCAACTATTAACCTTCTTAAGATTTATCTGAAAATCACTGTCCAAAAAGTTTTCTAATAATTGAAACTCATTTTTTAATTCTTCTGGAAAAACCACTTTAACGGATCTCCCTAAAGAAACTGAACCTTTAGCATATGTAATATCTTGAGGTTCTGGAATAATTTGATATTCATGCTTGGGAGCCGGTTTAAAAGCAAAAAAGAACAAGGATAGTAGAGTTCCAAAAAGGGCTTTTGATTTCATTTTAAGTGTTTTTAAATATTTGTTTGATGTTATTTAGATTTAGCGAAAAAACCTTATAAAATAAACCCCGTAAACTTGTAGTAAACGGGGTTTGCCAAAAATTGTCTATTTTAACCAATTATTAAGGTAATTCAATTTCCATCACTTCTGAATAGTTATAGCGATTTCCTACATTGTCAGTTCTTGCACCTATCCTTACAAAATAGGTAGTATTCGATTCAAGTCCTCTAATAGTATCCCTATAAGTAGTGGTTGTGATTAAAGAATCTGATACACTTTCAGTATTAATAAATGGATTGCTATTTACAAAATTATTGATATCAACATACGGAGTATTGCTTACCAATGTGCTTCTTCGCATAATTTTACCTTCTTCGGGCTTTGTTTCAGATAATTCATAATCAACAATAATAGAATTATCTTCCCCAGCTTTTGCATTTGCTCTTATTCGAAGAATTGGCAAAACCTCTATATTAAGGGGTTCATTTTTAGGTAAAGAGACAGCAAGCGTATCCTCCGAATAAAATCCACCATTATCTACTACCACTTTGTAATCTCCGCCAAATAATTTTGTGTTTTTAAAACTACCGTCTTGCATTCCCCAAAAATCTATGGGTTGAGGGTCTTGATAACCTTGGTCGTATAATCTAACGCGTAAACCATTTGGGCTTTGAGAAGGGATACTGTCTCCTGTTTCCCTATCTATAATCGCACCTTGCAAGGTCTTATTTGGAGCCGAATAATTATCTTTTTCGCTACACGCCACTACTATAAATAGAAGTAATGCTATAATTAATAATTTTCTCATTATTGCTATATTTTAATATCCCGGATTTTGAATTAGATTAGGATTTTTTTCTATTTCTCCACTTGGAATAGGTTCATAATATGTTTTCTCTAAAAAGGTTCTGGTATTTTTTGGAGCATCTACAATAGTAAAGGTATAATCTTTACTATTCCAGTTTAACCAGGGATACAAAGCTTCAAATTGCGTATTATTTAATATTTCGGTAGCTGTTCTCCATCGTCTAATATCCCAAAATCTATGGTTTTCAAAAGCTAGTTCAACTTTACGCTCATGTCTAATTTTAGCTATATCAACAGATTCCAACTCTGCGATGCCGGCCCGATTTCTTATCTTATTGATAGAGGTTAATGCTTTGTCACTTTGCCCTAATTCTTCTGCAGCTTCAGCATGGTTCAAAAGAATTTCACCAAGCCTAAAAACAATCCATGGTTGATCTGAGCGTCCATAATTCACCCTATCTGTGGGATTCATCGATTTTTTTACATAAAAACCTGTTTTAGTTGGATCCCAGGTGGTAAGCGGTCCATCTTTTCCCACAATTGAAACTGCTTCTGCTCCACTTCCATAAGTATCTGTAAGATTAGATGCTGTTATATACTCTCCATTATCAAGTATCCCCGCACGAACCTCTACGGTACCACCCTGCCAGGGTGAAAAAGGTGGTAATATAGTTGCAAAAAAGCGCGGATCCTTGCCTTCAAATAGATCGTATGGATTATCGAAATGAATAGGATTTCCGTCGTCATCTTTAATTTTCAACTCGCCAGAGCTCCCATCTATATATTCATAATCTTCAACTAATGATAACGTAGGGTTAATAGCATTACCATAATCTACCCTAAAGCTTTGAGGTGCATTAAAAAAGTCATAAGAATGAGTTTTATCTGGAGAAGAGAATATTTTTGCAAAAATTATTTCTGAATTATTTTCTACATCTAAAAATAAATTCTGAAAGTTTTCTGCCTTATCATCAGATTGATTGTATAGTGAAAAACCTGCATTAATAATTTCTTCTGAAGCTTCCATTGCATATTTAAAGTAGGTATCGGCATCCTGGCTTGGTATTCCTACCAGTCCATTTAATTGAACATCGCTGTATTTCCCTATAGACCCTGCATATAACATAGATCGGGACATCAGGGCCAATGCTGTATACTTAGTAGCCCTGTATTGTTCAGCAGTGCCATAACTATCTGGTAAATTAGAAATAGCAAGATTCAACTCTTCACGAATAAAATCATAAACTTCTTTTTCTGTAGCTCTAGGCACCTGAAGTTCAGATATATTATCTCCTGTAAATTCTTGCGGCTCGGTAATAATTGGCACACCACCATAACGCTTTACCATAGAGAAGTAGTAGAAAGCACGAATAAAATGACCTTCGGCCAGATATCGATTTTTTAAATTTTCATCTACATTGGCAGTTTCAATTTGATTTAAAAACACATTGACTTTTCGAACATTACCATATCCCCACCAACCATAAGAGTTAGAAGGAACAATAGGGTCATTTTGTGCTCCCCAGCCATAAGATCTTACAGCAATATCTGTCACAGTGGATAGAAAACCGGCCTGAGCTATAACTGAGTAGTTAAAATCCTCTACCTGCATATTATCATAGAGGGTCACCATATAAGCATCTATCGCATTAGGATCGCTCCACACGTCATCATCGGAAACAACATTTAACGGACTGCGATCCAAATAATCTTCGCAGCTAGTAGTGATCCCAATGATCGCTACCAGGAATAATATTTTGTATCGATTCATATTCTTTATCTTTTATTATAAGGTTAAATTAACACCTAAATTAACTATTTTTTGTTGTGGGTAATAAGTTCCTCGACCTGTAGGAGCTTCTGGATCCAAGAATTCTATCTGGTCCCAGGTTACCAAATTATAACCGGAAATATATATCCTAAACTCATCAACATTTATTTCATCCAGGATTGTTCTGGGAAGACTATAACCTAACTCAATATTCTTTAGTCTTAAATAACTTGCATCTTTAAGCCAGAAAGAGGAATATTTCTTATTGTTAGGGTTTCCGGAAGCAATTGTAGATGGAAATTTCCCGGGAATCCATTCACTATTTGGATCGTAAATGTCTTCTCTGTGCCATCTATCTTTAAATACCGCCAAAGAATTGGCGCCGTTATAAAACGGGTTTTGTAGCTCACCATCATAATAGGCCACAAAGTTCGCTGCTCCCTGAAGCTGGGCACTCAAATCAAAACCTTTCCATTGCATAGCTAAATTTAAACCATAAGTAATCTCTGGAGTAGTTCCCTTTCCTATTGGTTTAATATCATCGTCATTAATAACCCCATCGTTATTGTAATCTAAATATTTGATATCTCCTGGCAGCAAGGTGGTATTACCTTTATCATCCTGTACTGCCCAGTTATCAATTTCTTCCTGAGACTGGAATTGACCAAGCGCTTCATAACCCCAGGTTACATTCTTCCATCTACCGGTTTTATCATTTCTCCATCTGTTTAAAGAATTCACAAAATCGGCTCGTTCTACATAATTATCCTTGGATCTGGAATACCCGTAATTACCTGTTACATTTAATTTAAAATCTTCAGCAATAGTTGTTCTATAAGAAACACTTAAATCAAATCCTTGCGTTTCGTCGCTATTTAAATTTTCTTGAGGTAGTGCCGAACCAAAACTACCTGGCAAGGAAGATGCCCTGGTGGCCAATAACCCACTTCTTTTTCTATAGAACCAATCGAAGGTAAAATCAATTTGCCTGTCTAAAAATGTGGCATCAAAACCAATATCTGTAGTCTCAGCTTCAAACCAGGTAATATTTCGATTAGCCAGACCTCTATCGGTTAAACCTGGCACTACACTATTACCAAAAATATAGTTTCCGCTGGGGTAATTATATCCTGTAATAAATTGAAATTCACTGGCGCTATCATCACCAAGCTGTCCCCAGGAAGCTCTTAGTTTTAAATTATCAAAAAAGCTTAAAGGCTCCTCTAAAAAATCTTCTTTAGTAAGAACCCATCCTCCCGAAACGAATGGAAAGAATCCCCAACGACTTTCTGATGGAAACTTAGAAGACCCATCATATCTAAAGCCCGCTTCCAGCAGGTATTTTTCATCAAAATCGTAATTAAACCTACCCACTAATCCAGCAGATGCTAACTCGTAAGCTCCACCACCATTATCTTTGTTTTCATCCAAACCGGCAAACAGATAATCAAGATCCAGTAAAAACTCCCTATAGGCAGAAAAATCATCTCCCTCATTCTCCAGAGTCTCAAACAACACCAATCCTTTTACATTGTGTTTTTCGGCAAAAGTATTTTCATAATTTAAAGAAACCTGCATTTGGTTATAGTTTCCTGGCAAATCATTTTCATAATATCCAGAACTATAACTTTCACTTAGACTTGATGGATCGTTACCTACGTAATCCACAACATATTCGTCTGAAGCTTCATCGTAAGCATATAAATTATACTTTTGCGTCCATCCTTTCACTCTCTTTACATTGGTCCCGTATGCATATCGTAATTTAGCGGACAATCCTTCTATACCTGGTATTTCATAATTCAAGGTCAAATTACCGTTAAATACCTTTCTTCTATCCTCTGTATATCCTGATTGATCTTTATTCATCAAAAGTGCAACGTTTTGATGCGCCTGATTGGTAAGTCCATAATAATTTCCTTCTGGATCGGCATAAGGACTATAAGTAGGATAATTTCGCAAAATCCCAGACATTAAAGTAGCAGCTCCGGCTCCTGGATAATCACGATTTTCCAAACGCGCTGAAATATTCATCGAAGCCGTTAAATTATCGGTGATTTTCGCTTCCAGGTTTGAAGAAATATTAAAACGTTCATAATTAGTATCTCCACTTTTCCACATTCCTTCCTGTTGAAGATAGCCAGCAGACATAAAATACTTCACGTCTTCTGAAGCCCCAGAGACATTTAAATTATAATATTGCTGTGGAGATTGATCCTGAATAACCGTATTATACCAATTAGTACTCTCAAAACCCGCAACATTATTTCTGTAGTTCTCTACTTCTTCTCTTCCATAGACAGGTTCTCTCCCTTGATTCACCTGTGATTCATCGGTAAGTTCGGCGAATTCTGCAGCATTTAGAAGGTCTGGATAACGTGTAGGCGATTGAAAACCAGTATAGGCATTTAATGTGATTTTAGGCTTACCTATTTTCCCTTGTTTCGTAGTAACGAGTAAAACACCATTTGCCGCTCTCACCCCATAAACTGCGGCAGAAGCATCTTTAAGCACACTAATACTTTCTATCGTATTTGGGTCTATTGAAGTAAAAGACCTTGGCACCCCATCTACAATAACCAGTGGGTTTCCAAAACCTCGCAGGTTAATATCTGCGCCGTCATAACCAGGCTCACCAGAGCGCTGGGTAATTTTTAATCCGGGTAATCTTCCAGCCAGGGCATTACTAATATTTGCCACAGGAGATTTTTTAACCAAATCCCCATCTATTTGTGAAACTGCAGCAGTAACACTCCCTTTCTTTTGGGTACCATAACCTACTACAACTATTTCCTCCAAACTAGATGCTTCTGGACTTAATTGTATGCTTATTTGAGTTTGATTATCAACTTGCACCTCTTTAGTGGCATAGCCTAAAAAGGAAACTTCAAGCACCGCATTAGGTGCAACACTTAAAGTAAAATTACCATCAAAATCTGTCATTGTACCATTAGAGGTTCCTTTTTCAATGACGTTTACACTTGGTATAGGAATACCGGTTTCGCCATCCACTACAGAACCTGTAATTTCTGTAGCTTCCTGCCCCAACATTATAAAGGGCAAAAGCACGACTGCGAAGGTTAGTACTAATTTTTTCATAAAAATTGCATAATTATCTGGTTAATATTAGTAATTAAATCATTCGTAATAATTTAAACGAAACACTAAACTTTCGTATTCTTTGGCTAAATTATATTTTTCAAAGATGATAGCAAACTTTTTCTTAATTAAATATTAATTTTAACTTTCGTTAGTTTAAGAATTTTTTAATCATCGTTTTTTTAAAGAAGTTTAAAAAACAAACATAATATTTTAGAAAGTATGAAAATTCAATTAATAAGTTGAAATGCAGATTTCTTATATTGCTCAACAATCATCCTTTAAAACTTACGAAAAAGAAGGACAAGCCAGAATGAGGATAATTATATCGGTTTTATGCCATACCATATAAGAAAGCTCAACATTTAGTTTTGTTTTCAACAAAACATTGATAATTTAATATTTATCTCAAAAGTGCTTAATATCAATAGCGTCTTAAACCTTTTTTTGGAGGTACTTTGTAAGGACTTACTATAATTGGGTGCGGAGAGCTTTGTATAATAATTGGAATGATTTTCTGTAATACGATTTCTATGGCTGACCTATCGAAAATTTATCGTGAAATTTGAAGTGAAAATTTAGGCTGATTGAGCCAAACGGATTTTTTAGACCTATACTAAAGGTCACCGACGAGTTTTCCTAATCCCATACTACGGAAGGGATCGAACGATAGATTTAGAGAAAGTGTAGCCGGTCCTTAGCGAAGTCACGGTATTAGCCTATACTTTTTTGTTTCTTTTTGGGTAATGCAAAAAAGGAAAAATTACATTAGAAAATTTAAAGATAAATTCTGCGCTAAAATTAATCATAACAATACTGGTTTAATATCATTATTCTATTAAAGAAACCCCGTATTAAAATTTTAAACGGGGTTCTTTATATAACGCTGAAGTTTGGCTAATTCTAATATTTAAAAAACTTCTTCGTAAGTAATATTGGCATCAAGTCTGGAAAAACCACATTTCCATCTCTTATCTACTGCGTTGGATTTTGCGTTAATGTACCGGGGTAGGAGTTAATGGCATCCTGCGGAATATAATAAACTACGCGAAAATCTGTGGCTGGGATATCTTCAAACTGTTCGTGAGGCCCCGGGTACTCACGGCTCAACTCCTTTCCATTACGAAACACATCATAGCTGCGTTCTGCCTGGTAGGCAAGCTCCAATTGACGTTCTTTGTCAATTCTTGCACTAGCGTTAGACGCATCTAGAGCGGCATAGCCTCCATCTACAATAGAGCGCTCTCTTATTGTATTTAGATCTTCCAGGGCAGCAGTGTAATTTCCTAATTTGGCATAGGCTTCGGCACGGTTTAGGTAAATCTCGCCCAAACGACTAATCACAGGCGAATGCAAATGGGATTCCTCTCCTTCTAAAGAAGCCTTAGTAATATAGAATTGCGGATATACCCGATTAAGAGTAATATAATTATCTATAACCCCAGTATAGGTATTACCGTCTTCATACTGAATAGAGTACACACCTTCATTAGCATTTACTGGCTTAAGACTATACGTATTATCATCTTCGGTTGCAGTTATACTACTACCGCTACGTGTAATGTCTGCCTGCACATAATTTAAAACACCATCTTCTTTCTTTACAAAACGAAATACCTCATTAAATTCTCCTGCATCGTTTTCTTGATAAGTTGGTCTAATAAAGGAAGCTCTTGCATCCACCATATTGTAGCTCTCTGGTCTCCAATCGTTACGATCAGTTTCGTTAAGCAATTCAATATATTTGGCGCTGGCATACATTTCTCCCCAACCCATACCTCCTATATTGGCATACATTCCGCCAACACCATAATAGTGGTCATTACCAGAAAACTCTGAAGCTACACGCTTTATAGCAAAGATAGTTTCTGCATTATCTTCTGGAACAAACGTGTTATATTCCATAAACTCCTCTCTTGGCAATAGTGAGAATTTTCCTGAATTAATTACCTTGTTTGAATACTCTACTGCAAGCTGCGCATATTCCATATTAGGAGATTCATAAGTACCGCTCATATATAAGTAAATACGTGACAACATAGCCTGTGCTGCTTCTTTTGTCGCATAAATTGACTGATTATCTAAGGTGAGCATTTCCTCTGCTTTCTTCAGATCATTAATAGCCTGCTCATAACTTTCTTTTACGGTTGCACGATCTGGCAGTTCAAGATTAATCACATCATCTGGCGTTCCATTAACAATTGGTACTCCTAAATTACTTTCTGGGTTTTGGTAATAAGGCCGTCCAAAAGCCCGGGTAAGGTAGAAGTACATCATCCCTCGAACATAATAAGCTTCACCCAGGTTATTGTCTATCTTTTCACTTTCGCCTTCTGCGATCATATTAATGATATTGGAAGATTGTGCAATAGCTTTATACCCTGAATCCCAAAACTGAGTCAAACGATAGTTATTTGGAGTTCGGGCATAGGAAATGAATTCATAGAAAGGGTCTGTCGAAGAACCGCGAATCATCATGTTATCCCCGGCATATTCTCCCATTCTATGCATAGGATCTGACCAGGATTTTAACTGGGCATACATCCCATTTAGTAAAGCTTCCAGGGAAGCATCGGGATCATTTACAATTGTTTCAGAATCCATACTTCCATGTGGCGGTCTATCAATATCGCAGCCTAAAAGTGCTGCCGTGGTCAAAATGACTATAAATATTCGTTTCATATCTTTTTCGATTTAAAATTTCACGTTAAGGCCTAACATAAATTTACGGGTAGCAGGATATACTCCGGGCCCCGTTGATCCTAATATAGCGCCATTACTTTCATTTACCGGTATTTCGGGATCTACTCCAGAATAATCTGTAATCACAAACAGGTTTTCACCAGATAAAGATATTCTTACATTATCAATATTATACTGACTAAAATCAAGGTTATAGCCCAAAGTTAACGAACGTAACTTTAAGAAATCACTTTTCTCCAGGTAACGCGTAGAGGTAGCATTGCCTTTATCCTGATTGTTATACCTTGCCACAGGATGTGTTGCTATATCGCCGGTTTTTTCCCAACGGCTCCAGCCTGGTCTTAGCTTCATTTGGTTGCGATCTGTATAGGTTCCATCAGAATCATATTCCTGTCTGGAATAGTTGTAAATCTCGCCTCCCAGGGAATATCCAAAGACTGCATTAAGATCAAATTGCTTATACGATACCGAAGTGGAAAATCCTCCAAAAAGATCAGGAGACATTTTTCCGGTTTTTTCAAATGTTGCTTCAGAATAATTGGATGTAGTAGTTCTGGAAAGTTCATTTCCATCGTCATCTCTTTCTACTACATACCACATTGGCAATCCATTTTCAGGATCTACACCGGCCCATTCTTTTAAATAATAGGTATCAACAGATCTACCGGGCTCCAATATTCGTTGTGCAGAACCTGCGATTCCCAAATTATCGCCTACAATAATGGGTTTTACCACATATTCTCCACTGGCATTTTTTGTTTTATAAAGTTTGGTCAATTTATTCACATTATGACCTACATTTAAATCTAAACTCCAGGTTAAGCTTTCATTACGAATAATATCACCGCCAATGGCAATTTCAATTCCCTTGTTTTCCATTTCGCCTATATTTTGCCAAATACTGGTAACCCCCGTCAAACCGCTAATTGGAACGCGGTACAAAATATTTTCAGTGTTTTTTTCGTAATAATCGAAGGTAAGCCTGGCACGGTTATTAAATAAGCCAGCGTCAATTCCCACACCACTGGTATATGTTTTTTCCCAGGTTAAGTTTTCATTTCCTATTTGACTAATCAAGGCACCTGGATTTCCATTGTAACCAGATCCTGTAGAAACACTATAAAGATCATATTGAGGATACAAAGAACTAGGTCTGTTCCCTACAGAACCATAAGATGCTCGCAGCTTTAGCGCATCTACCCAATCGGCATTAAACCACTCTTCTCTATTAATGTTCCATCCCCCACTAACGGAGAAGAAATTTCCGTATTTAGCATTATCACCAAAATTTGAAGCACCGTCTCTACGAAAAGAAACCTGCCCCAGGTATTTACCATCGTAATCATAATTTGCATTGAAAAGGAATGACTGTACAGCCCAATCACTAATGGCGCCTTTGGTACGTTCGGGTTTGCTTACCACATCTAAAACCTCGAAGCCAGGAATAAATCCGGTACCGTAAACATCTAAGGTTTCATTTTTATAATCGTTAAATTCATACGCTAATAAACCGTTTACATCATGCTTGCCCCAACTTTTGTCAAATCTTAAGATCTGGTTAGTATAACGACGTGTAACTTCAGAGCGGTATTCCATTATTCGGCCATCTACGCTTTCGCCAGCGTTAGAACGAGGATCTTCGTAACCTTTTGATTTGTAACTGGTATAGCGAAAATTATTTACTGAAGAAAAAGTCAACCAATCTGTAAGATCAACATCAAAATCGAGGTTCCCCATAAACTCATAATTTTTATTGGAAGAATGGTTCCATTGAAGATCGTATAAATAATTGGTGCTGGCACTATTCACCCAATCACTAGATCTGTGTGGTACCAGGTCACCATTCTCATCATAAGGGCTATCCCACGGAAGATTAGAATACATCGCTGTTGTAGAATACTGCCTGTCATCTACATCACGAAGAGAACCAGACAAGGAAGGTTTAATTTTCAACCAGTCTGTAGGTCTGTATTCGGTTTTAAACCGGAAGTTATAACGTGAATAATCATACCCCTTAACAGCTCCCTCCTCATCATAAAAACCAACAGAAGCATAAGATCTAAGAGTTTCGCTACCTCCCTGTATAGATACATTATAATTTTGAGTAAAGCCAGTTCTTGTAGCTACATCCCACCAATCAAAGTTACTGTTTCTTAATTCGGGATTCCAACGTGGAAAAGATATCTGGTCTGCATTGGAAAAAGAAGCGTAATAATCATACAGCTCCGCACCATTCATCATTTCCATATTTCCGTTATTGAGGTCATTAAAACCTACTTTAGCAGAGACATTGATGGAAGTTTTACCAGGCTTTGCACTTTTAGTTGTAACTACAATAACCCCATTTGCTCCCTGGGATCCGTATATGGCTGTAGAGGCAGCATCCTTTAAAATTGTCATGGACTCAATATCATCTGGGTTTAATTCTCCCGGTCCAGATCCTACTATCACACCGTCTATAACCCATAATGGACTGGTAGTACCGCTTAAGGTTGCCTGCCCCCTAATAACGACTCCACCTTTGGCACCCGGTTTTCCAGATCCCGGTGCAACAAATACTCCAGGAGCCTTGCCATTCAACATATTTTCCACAGATGGTGTAGTAACGTCTCTCAATTCGTCACCTTCTACTGTTTGTAAAGCACCGGTTAGACTTTCTCTTTTTTGGGTGCCATAACCAACTACAACAACTTCATCTAAAGCTGCTGCATCTTGTTCTAAAACAATATTGAATTCTGTTTGGCCATTCACCGCTATCGTTTTGGTAGCATACCCCAGGTAACTTACTTCTAAAACAGCATCACTGGCCACTTCTAAAGTGAAATTACCATCAAAATCTGTCATGGCACCGTTAGAGGTTCCTTTCTCGATAATATTTACACTTGGTAAAGGAACACCGGTCTCATTCTCCACAACAGACCCGGTAATCTCAATTGTCTCCTGCCCCAATAATATAAGTGGCGCGACTAGCATTGTGAAGGTTAATATTAGATTTTTCATGAAATTAGATAATTGTTTGATTAATATTAATAAACCTAACGTTAAAATTGAATTAAATGAAACACTAAACTTTCGTATTCTTTGCTAAATTATGTTTTTCATGAAGCTCACCAAATTCTTTCTTAAATAAATATTAATTTTAACTTTTTGAATTAAGCATTATTTTATTTTGAATTTTTTAAAGAAGAAAAAAATAGAAATAAAAATATTAAAGAAGTGCAGAAGCCTTCTCCTCAGTTAGGTAAGTATCTATAATCACAAAAAAAGCGTTAAGCAGAGGAAAGATCCTGTTAATTTTGAAAATTAATTACCTTTAATTACTTAAGCGTTTAAATTAAAGGATATTTAAGACGGCTCAAACGATCAACTACGTTATGATTTATTATTGATTTTTTTGCAGTCTCTACCCGATAAAGTCGGGCACCAGAGACTCTAAGCTAGATTTTTATAGCAAACCATATAAAAAAAGAACACAGCAATATTCTTAAGAACAGTCCTGAAATTAATTCCCAAAAAGATTATTAGCAAAACTGCATTATAGAAGTAAATTACCCCGGTACAAGACCACGAGGTATATTATAAATGAAAGTTATTAAGATTTCCAGGCATTCCCGCAGCTATCGAGATAGAGCAATTAAATCTCGATTATCAAGCAAATACTGCAAAAATAATCTATTCTGCTATTATCACCTCAACATTATTCTTTTGCAGCATTTCGATCATTGACTGCTCAATATACCTGTCGGTGATAAATTTGTGAATTTTTTCAAAACCACAAATAAAAGCCAAACCAGATTTCATAAACTTAGAGGAATCAGCCACGATAATAACCTCTTCAGCAACTTCAATCATCAATTGATTCAAATAAGCTTCTTCCATATAATGTGTGAAGATTCCAAGATTATCTTTTATCCCATCAACTCCCAAAAATAACTTATTACAGTAAAGCTGCTTAAAATTTCGCTCGGCCATAGGCCCTACCAGCGACATACTAAATTCTTTTAAATAACCTCCCGGCATAAATACGTCTAATTGTTTGTGCTGGGAAAGGTTATTCACAATATCCAGCGCATTGCTGATTACCGTAAGACTATCAAATTTTTTCAAATTATTAGACAATTCGAAAGTAGTAGTTCCAGAATCTAAAATGATGCTATCTTCTTCATTTATAAGGCTTGCGGCTTTTTTTCCTATTAGACGCTTTAAGTCTATATTTATTTTTTTCTTTTCAGAAACATTTAAAGCTATATTATTGGTTTTAAAAGCACCGCCATGCGCGCGAATTAATAACTTATTTTTTTCAAGCTTATCCAGGTCATTTCGAATAGTCACCTCACTAACTCCCAATAGTTCACTAAGATCCCTTACATTAACCTGTCCTGTCTCATCTAATTTTTCCAGAATTAATGATCTACGATATGCTGTTTTTTTCATAAAAAAGAATTGTGATTAATAGATTTCTAAAATAAGACTTCATAACCTAATAAAATCATAATTATGTAAAAAATTTACGTATTCAATATTTAAACTTTCGTTTTTTTAAATAGTGAAAAAAGCTATATCTTACAAAGGAATTATATAATTGAAATTCAATAACTTACAAACAACATTGTAATACAAAAAATTGAGGGTTCTGAAAATAATTACTTGCAATTATTTTTAAAACCGTAAGTTTTTTGCGCATTAACTCTAAAAAGCTTTTCTAAAATTGTCTCGGGAAGAGCGAGCCCTCTAAAACTTCCTTCAAACTGCGGCGCCTCGAGAACTTTTGAAGTTGAAAAAAATTCCCAATGGTATAACCATAAATTTCTAAAGTGCTCAGCAAGATCTTTTTCCTTCATAGAACCGTCATCTATCACATCTGTTCCGTAAATAATCCTGTCCTGGTACTCAATAAAAAAATCTCGTACTTTCTCACGGTTTTGCATCGCTTGAAATTGTACATGACATATTCTTCCGGCCACATCGGTTTTTGAATTGGGAAATTCTTCTAAACGTTTTGCGACCTCCTCCAAATTATACTCTAAACTAAATAGATGTAATCCCACAAATTTCAAATCGGGATATTTTCGTAACACATTATCACGTGCCTGCATATGCCTCTCATAAGAAGGATAGTTGGGCTTACTATGCATATAATATTCAGGATGATTCAAAAAATACTCCCTATCACTTTCTACTGTCATTTCGTCTAAGGCTAACCAACAGTTTCGGGGTTCTCCCTGGTGCCCTACCAACAAAATATCATTCTCAATAAGATACTCAAAAATTGGATTAAAACGCGAATCATCAATCATTACAAAATTTCCATCATCATCCTTAAAGTTTTTATCCATCCCAATATTTTTCCATATTTTAACTCCAACAGCCCCATTCGCCACACCGTTCTCAATTTGCGACAAAGCGCGGGGCAACCACTCTTTAGTGTTCCAGTATTTATTGTCAAAGCTAGTTATATAGGCGATTCTATTTGGATACTCTTGCTGTAATTGTTGAATAACAGCTTCCTGTCCCTTGAGACCTTCAAAAAAAGGAATTGTGGTGTTTATGGACAAAAAGCGCGCTCCAAAAACTTTGGCCATCTCAATTTTAGCGGTAGATTTAGTGTTTAAATGTACATGTGCGTCTATAAAATTATCTATCATTCTTTTAAATAAATTTTCTGAATGTCAATTGATTACTCATCAATATCATCAGACCAAATTACTTTCAGTAATAAGCAGAGCTGTAATTAGCAAACCCTGTCTTGAAAATATTCGGTTAAAAAAGGGTTCTTTCTCAGTTTAGTGTTTAACACTTATTTTTTTCACTAATTTAATCATTTTTCGTCGTTTGGAAGCCCAAATCTACCGCGATAATTGCACTCATTTTTGAAGATAAACACCTTAGGCCTGGAATTTAGTGTTACGAACGTAATGACGTAAGCAAACTTGCAGTCTTACTTCTAAGAAATTTATTAAAGTACCCGTTTCTTAATTTCATCTGCTTTTTTGCGAATTTCCTCTGCTGAAGTGAACGCCGCGGTACCACCGGCGCGGGTTGTGTTGAGGGATCCCATAAGATTGGCATATTTTAAACAGTTTTCCCAGGAAGCCGCATTTAAATACTTATGGATAAATCCTGCGTTAAAAGAATCGCCGGCACCTACAGCGTCTTTAAAATCTTTATTTAAAAGAGCGCCCTGCCTGTACTCTTGTTCACCTGTAATGAGTCTTGCCCCTTGCTCACCCATTTTAATTACCAAAACATTTGCATAATCTCTAATATGAGCAATCGCAGCGGTCAAATCGTTTTTTTTACAAAGGCTCAACAATTCGCTATAATTAGGAAGGAAAATATCTACAAATGGAAGCGTATTTTTATAATCAAATTCCCATTTATCATCTGGATCTACCTGCAAATCTAAAGAAGTAGTAAGTCCCGCTTCTTTCATCCTTTTAAATATTTCTGTAATATCTTTTTGTATCCCTTTTTGTAAAAAGTAGTTTGAAAAATGGAAATGATCGTATTCCTTAAGGTCTTCCCAGGGAATATCTTTAATATTCAAGGCTTCCATCGCACCACAAAAAGTGAGGTTTGCACAGTCTTGTTCGTAATTCATCACAACAGTTATACCCGTTTTTAAAGTGTCTGAAGTACTTATATAACGAGTAGAAACCTTTCTTTTCTGAAGTTCCTGTTTTAAAAATTCACCAAATTTATCGTGACCTATTTTACCGCAGAATGTTGTATCTGTCCCCATTGCCGAGATATTAGAAGCCATAATTGCTGCCGAACTTCCCAGGGTAAATTCCATCTCACCGGCCAGGGTTTCGTTCCCAATCTTTGGAAACCCTCTAATATCATTTAAAATAAGATCTACGTTAAGCTCACCAACAACTAATAGTCTTTTATTGTTCATTCCTAAGTAATTTAAGCTTTTTTCATCCAAAGGTCGCTTGCTCCTACCCCACTCTAATTAATTTTGATCTGTCATCATTACCGGGCAATGCAATGTTACGTGTAAGAATTTGGATAAAGGTTTAAAATCATACCGATAAATATTTTGGGTGATCATAGATAGTCACTCCTTCAACGACACGACTTATAGTTCCAGATTTGGAAGGTTCATCTGGATTTAATCCTAAAGCCAATGATTTATAATAACCTAAAATTTGTCCTACCAATGCTGCAGGTATAATATTCAATTCTTCACATTTTCCAAAATTTAAATTCAAGTTGAAGCAAGGTGACAGGCCTTCTTCCCTTTTTCTTCCTATTGATATACAAGTTATATTTCTGGGATCTTCAGCAATATTTTTTGCAAGATCTAATTCATACTTATAAACGTGTTCCATTGGGGAGAATAAATAGACCATTAATGTTTTAGTATTTGTTATCGCTCTTGGACCATGACGAAATCCTAAAAAAGAATCATATTTGCAAATTACTGCTCCATCAGACAATTCCTGTAATTTTAAATGACATTCTTTTGCGATACCCAACATCGTTCCAGAACCTAAAAATACAACTCTGTTAAATTCCCTGGTCGCCATCATTTTAAAAGAATCCCAATGATCTAAGATTAAATTAGCTTGCTCCATAATTTTCTCTATTTCAGCTTTGGCTTTTTCGAAATGTTCCTTCCTAAAGACAAGCAACAAACTTAATAACATGGAGGTAAAGCTCCCCGTCATAGCCAGGCTTTGATCATTGGCTTCTTCTGGAAGCAGGATGGCACAGGCATCATTTGGGTTTTCACAACCATAACGTGCCAACTCCCCTTTGCTGTTACAAGTGATTATAAGATGGTAAACATTCTTGCAAAACCCATTTACCAAAGCTATTGTCTCTACACTCTCGGGACTGTTACCAGAACGTGCAATAGAAACTAATAAGATAGGCTTGTTTTTTGGTAAATAAAGTTGTGGATGAGTAACAATATCCGTAGTAGCAATAGCACTTGTAGCACATCCTGTATAATTTTGCACCAGGCCCTGCGCGGCATCTCCAACGAAAGACGAAGAACCGGCACCGGAAAGGATAATATGGAGATCGGGTATTTCCAGAATTGGGACTAAAAATTCTTTTATTTCTTTTTGCCTGGAAATCAAGAGCTCGAAAACCTGTTGCCATAATTTTGGCTGTCCTTCAATTTCTTTTTTTGTATAAAATTCTTTACTATTCATATTCTAAGCACTTGTATAACCAGTTTGCAATAATTATCCTGATTAATATTTCATTTTTCAACCTAAAACAACTCACAACTTAATAATTTTTCAATGATTCCCGAAAAGTAAAATAAAGATTTCGAAAGATTTGTTTTTTATAATTTAAAAACCAATCTTTTACCAGAAAGCAGAATAAATATTGAACCTTATTTCGAGCTTTTCTATAATTTTTACTAATTGTTCAGGTTAAGCTCGATTTAATCCTACTCTTTTTAGAACGGAAATCAACAAGCTTAACCCTAGAGTACGAGCTATGCGTCCTAAAAAAGTTCTATTATTTCCAGACAGGTCCAAAAGAAATGAATACCGATGCAATAAAATTTAAGGATAAAATCGAATTACAGCGCTTTTTATACGACCACTTTTTTTAATCTATTAAATAACGTAATTTTCAAAAATATGGAAAAGAAAAAATTAGCTATTGTTGGCTGCGGAAAACTTGCAAATATTATCGCAGGTGCTTATAATGACGGACTTTTATCAAACTATCAATTTACAGCTGCCTACTCCAGAAGTAAGGAAAGTGCTCAAAATTTTGCAGATAAAATCTCTTCCTCCCAACAAAATTCCTGCAAAGTGTGTAGCGAGCCAGAAGAAATGCTCAATACTCAACCCGATATTATTATTGAAGCAGCAAATCCGCAGGCTTTTAAAGAAATAGCCCTTCCGGCTTTAGAAAAAGGCATTTCAGTTGTCACTTTATCCATTGGAGCTTTTGCAGACGAGGAGTTTTTAGAAAAAACGAAAGCTATTTGTTTAAGAACCGGGGCTAAGATCTATATTGCCTCTGGTGCCATAGGAGGTTTTGATGTCCTTAAAACAGCGAATTTAATGGGTTCCTCAAAAGCTTCTATACACACTACCAAAGGCCCCAACTCTTTAAAGAAAACCTCGGTTTATCAAGAGGATATGCAAGAAAAAGAACGCAAAGTTTTTGACGGCAATGCAAAAGAAGCCATTGCACTTTTTCCCACTAAAGTAAATGTAGCTGTTGCAGCTTCTCTAGCCTCTGTTGGACCGGAAAAAATGGATGTTTCAATTACCTCTGTTCCAGATTATGTTGGAGATGAGCACCGAATTGAGATAGAAAATGAGCAGGTAAAAGCGGTTATAGATGTATATAGCAAGACTTCAGAAATAGCAGCCTGGAGTGTAGTTCACAGTCTAAGAAATATCGTCTCACCCATTGTTTTTCATTAAGCAATAAGAATAAACTACCTCGTGGACTTATCACGAGGTTTTTTCCTTTTATATTTTAGGTCACAGTTACTCCAAAAAAAAGCCTCTTCCCGAGTTCACGGAAAAAAGCTTCTCATTGGTTAGCCAAAATCCCCACAACACAGGATTTTACTTGGCTAAATACATCCCGTTTTCACGGGACAAACAACACAACTTAATCTTTGAGATTAGCAATTAACCCCAGTATTTTATTTTTATAGCCCAATTCAACTTTCATAAAAATTAAGACCTAAAAATCTTGATTTCATAAAGAAGGCTGGCAAATATAAGTATATTTTATCATTCAGCAAGCTAAAACAGCCTACTCCTTAATAAACTAATAAATATTGTTCGATTAAAGAGTGTAGATCGCTTCACTGAAAGAGAAAAAACAGAGCTACATTTTCAGCATTAACCCGGAATATTCATTAAAATCACCTCAATGCTATACTGCGACTAAGTTTTACCATCCCGACTTCTCCTAATTAGATCCTTTTCACTAACCCGGATATAAACTAATCAACTTAACGTGACGTCGGCTTATCTTGGCGTTACCTGCGGCTTTTTCTTTTTCTCCCTAATTAAATAAATTCCTATTAAGATTAATAATCCGCCAAGCACATACCAAATGGTAAATTCCTCACCGTCTAAAACCCCCCATAGTACCGCCACGACCGGCAATAAATAGGAAACCGTGCTGGCAAAAACTGCCGAAGTATCCTGTATCAATTTATAAAATAAAACGATAGCCGCTGCTGTTCCAATTACGCTAAGAATACTTAAAAACCCAAGAGCGTGCAGCGTTTCATTATTAAACTCAAAATCCCGGAAGAAACCGGTAAACATCAGGATTATAAAAGAAGGAATCATCCAGATACTAAAAACACTACTGGAAATATGTAAAGAACGCACATGTTGCAACTTATCTTTAATTATAAGTGCTGAAACTGCGTAAGAAGCAGAGGCCAAAACCATTAACAACGAATACCACACCTGATTTCCTTCAGAGTTTACTTCAGAAAAATACAACAAGGTTGCAGCGCCAATAAAACCAATTATAGCACCAATTACCTGCTTGTACCTACTTGTAATTCCGAAGAACAAAAAGCCTAAAAACAATACAAAAATTGGCTCCAAACTATTAATAATCCCAGCCAGGGAACTACCCACCCTGGTTTGCGCTATAGGAAACAAAAACATAGGCAGGAAATTACCGAAAAATCCTGCTGCAGCCACCCAAAATATGGTCTTAGGTTTCATTTTTCGAATGGCCGGCACTCCTATAAAAGCTAAAAGCAAGCCAGATAATCCTACCCGAAAAGCTCCAATTTCAAAAGGCGAAAATACCAACAAGGCCTTTTTAATTAAAATAAAGGAACTACCCCAGGTAAGGGCCATAATACATAATAAAAACCATTTGTTTCTTAAAAAAGCAGGCATAATCAATAATTCTAAAATAAAAAATGCCGAAAGAGGTTCGGCGTTTCAGGTTGCAAATATCTTCTTTTTATTTCGAACTGCTTTGCACTTTTCCAAGAATTACCGATAAAAAAACCGCGACATGGAGCATATATCGCGGCTTTATTGTTTGGAGTTTAAAACTTTACAATCTGTCTGAAACAAACTCCTCTTCTTCCTTCACTTCTTCTTCAAAGAGGTAACGTTCCTTACTATCATCCAGTTCATCCATCCAGTCGGTATGGTGATCGGCTGCCATAGTTCCGGTAACCACACTTTTATAGGTTTTATCGCGATAGGTAAGAATATTCTCTTCTTTATCCCGCAACCACTGTTTGAAAATTTCTGAAACCTTATCCACGTTAAAATCGGGATAATCAGACAGCGATAAGAGGTCTTTAATGTAATCTGTTTGAAAATCTACGTGGTCTGCACCGGTTTCTAAAGCCTCATTACGCTCCAACCACTTGTCCATATCTACACGTCGTTCAGCTTTTGTAGGCAGGTCTAATTTTCCCATAATATAGTCACGCGCAGCCCAGGCCTGGGTATCGAACATATTAAACGTATAATATTGATCTTGCATACCTAAATAAATCAACTCCGGTAAATCATTGTAGAAAATTCCCTTATAAAGTTGATCGGGATAAAGATTATTTTTGGTTTTTAACCGCAGCTCATCGGGTAGAAACGGAAATTTATGTTGATACCCGGTACACATAATTACTGCATCATATTTCTCTGTAGTACCATCTTTAAAAAAGGCGGTATCTTCTTCAAAATGCGTTAATAATGGCAATTCTTTGATTCCTTCTGGCCAGTCCACACCAATGGGATTGCTGCGATAACTAAGGGTTACAGAATTGGCTCCATGTTTATAACATTGCACTCCAATATCTTCTGCAGAATAACTACTTCCTATGAGCAATAGGTTTTGATCCTTAAATTGATCTGCTCCTCTAAAATCATGGGCGTGAATTACATTCCCCGGAAAATTCTCTATTCCCTTAAAATAAGGCATATTTGGAGTAGAGAAATGCCCCGAAGCCACTACCAGGTAATCAAATTCTTCAGAATAGGTTTTGTCAATTTTTAAATCGTCTAAATGCACGGTAAACTTTTTTGTCTCCTCGTTATATTCTACCCATCTTGCAGTGGTGTCAAACCTAATATAATCACGTGCCTTGCTCTTCTTAATACGCCCCTGAATATAATCGAATAATACAGGTCGCGGCGGGTATGATGAAATGGGCTTTTCAAAATGCTCATCGAAAGAATAATCTGAGAATTCCAGACACTCCTTAGGCCCGTTAGACCAAAGATATTTATACATGCTACCGTGAATGGGCTCTCCATATTTTCCTACCCCTGTTCTCCAGGTATAGTTCCACATACCACCCCAATTACTCTGTTTCTCAAAACATACAATCTCTGGCACATCAACTCCCTTATCCTTAAGGGCTTCAAAAGCACGAAGTTGTGCTAAACCACTAGGTCCAGATCCAATAATACCAATACGTTTGTTATTCATAAATCTTAAATATTTAATTAATAGTTATCGGGAAGTAACTAATTCCATTTTCAATTTTTCTATAGCAATTGTTTGAAAAATTTAGTTCCCGACCGGTTTTTTCTATGCGCCACTTCTAGTCTATAAAAGAAGCCCACAGATCCTCCTTTAATTTCAAAATAATTTAATTTTCAAACCGAAAGATAATACGCTATTTAAGCAAGTAATCCAAAAATTTATTCATTATTAAGAAAACACTAACCCCTATGCAATTCACCACACATAAACCTATCTATGAATCACTTTTATTAACATACTAAAAAGAATTCCGACTATAATTTTAATTTTTCTGATTAACTATTTATACTTCTAATATAATTTCTACTGGAAAATATGAATTTAAATGCAGAAGCAACATTATTCTTTCTGAAGACATGACAGGAAAAATAAAACCTTGGATTACGGAAAACCGTATTTTTTATCAGTTTCGAAGACTTACTTTTGAAGTAAATTAGAAGACGAATTAAAACAGCATTAAACAACGCTTTAAAGAGTTGCGGGAAAGATTTGATGTTCACAAGAATCCGCATTTATGGAAATTGTGAAAGATTTACCATTAATAAAAAGAATGCCGCATCTGGGTACTGTAGCGAATTGAGTAGGGTTAAAACGCTTCCCCCCAGATGCCGGCATTTTTACTCGATAATCGAGATTTAAATGCTCCGTCCCGATAGCTACCGTGATGCCTCGAAATCAAAATAAGCCTCTTTTATAATACCACGTGGTAGTTTATTACTTTTTCCTTGCTTCTCGCTCCATAGGCAATAAAAGCTCATAAAGCATTTTATTTACAGGAGTAGGCACTTTTAGTTTTTCGCCTTCTTTTACAATAAACCCATTAAAATTCTCTAATTCTGAGGCTTTGCCGGCCATAATGTCCCGTTGGGTAGAAGCAGTAGTATCTTCAGCTTGATTTTTAATAATTTCAAAGGTTTGATTGAGGTGTTTTTCTTCTATAGGAATTCCCTTTGCATTGGCCACTGCCTTAATTTCACTAGCGGTTTTTTGCATAAGTTCAAACAAATATTCCCGCTCCCTTATTTTATCGATTGAAACCCGTGTTAAACCACCAATCCCACTTATTGTGGCAATAAACAAGAATTTTTTCCAGATTTCCACCTGGATATTTTCCGGATTATTATTAGTGATTTCAGCTTTGTCAAAAATAGTTTTAAGAGCTTCTATCCTTTTAGTTTTAGAATTATCTACCTCGCCAAAAGTTATACGGGGATCAAAAGCAACGTGTTTTATCTTACCGGGTTTTTCCATAAAAGAGATAAGATGGCAAAGTCCTGCCAGTATATTTTTCTTCGGAAAGATTTCCAAAAGCTCTTCTGCATTATTAGCACCGTTTTGCAAGGGTAAAATCATTGTTTCTGAAGTAATAATGGGTTTCAACTGAAGCGCTACGTTTTTAAGCTGCCAGGATTTCACGCCCAGGATTATAAGGTCTGGCGTAGGCACTTCTGCCAAATCGCTGGTCACTAACTTTGGCTGCACTTTAAAATTTCCATTAATGCTCTCTACTTCGAGTCCATTTTCCTTAATTGCTTCCAGGTGTTTTCCACGGGCGATCATTGTTACATCAAAACCTGCATTGGCGAGTTTTCCGCCAAAATAACCACCCACACCCCCACTTCCGAAGATTAAAATTTCCATAGTATCCAATTTTGAAGCATAAAATTAATGAATTCAATTTTGCTACTGGCGTTTTTCCATGTTGAACTAGCAGCACTCCACGCTGTTTCAAAAATAATGGGAATTAAATAAGGTTTTAGGTGCTGAAAAATTACTGAGTTCGCTAATTTTTTTAAACTTTAGACGTTTTAAACATATTGCAAGATTATCTTTTTTATTTTTACAAAAAATCTAAGGTCGCCCTATGAGCACATCTTTTGAAAAGTACCAAAAACGCCGGTTGATATCGTCCTATTTCTCGGTAGTGATTAGTATTGCTTTAGTACTTTTTTTATTGGGAATGTTGGGATTATTGGTTTTAAATACTAAAAAAGTAGCCGATCACTTTAAGGAGCAAATTGCCCTTACCGTTTATTTGGAAGATTCGGCTAAGGAAGTAGAGATCGAACAGCTTAAGAAAAGCCTCGCGATGGCAGATTATACTAAATCTACCAACTATGTCTCTAAAGAAGAAGCGGCCAAAAAGCACAGCGAGGAGATTGGGGAAGATTTTATGGACTTCTTAGGTTACAATCCGCTGCAAAACTCCATAGATGTTTATATGAACGCCGATTTTGTTTCTGGTGAGCAGGTAGATAAAATCGCGACAGACCTCACTGAAAAAGGCTTTGTAGATGAGGTGGTGTATGACAAACCTTTAATTGCACTTTTAAACGAAAACGTACAAAAAATTAGCTTTTGGGTACTTATTGCCAGCGGAGTCTTTACATTTATTGCTGTACTGCTTATTAACAGCTCCATAAGACTTTCGGTTTATTCTAAGCGATTTATCATCAAAACCATGCAAATGGTGGGCGCCACAAAAGGCTTTATACGTCGCCCTTTTATTTGGCAAAGCATTAAACTGGGCATTATTGGCGCTGTTCTTGCCTTAATTGGGATGGCAGCGATGCTTTTCTACCTGGATAACAGTTTTCCCCAACTTCAGCTAACGGCTGATGTTAACCTGCTGGTAGGTCTCTTTCTAGGAGTATTTCTTATAGGCATCATCATCACCTGGCTTAGCACGTACTTCGCTACTTCCCGATTTCTAAACCTAAAAACAGACGAGCTTTATTACTAACTGATCGTTTTGAGCTTTTCGGTAATCTTTACTTGGAGCAAATCAAAAAGCTATACTTTGTACAGATATATCAATACTAAT
This sequence comes from Salegentibacter echinorum, assembly GCF_900129445.1. Classification (GTDB taxonomy): domain Bacteria; phylum Bacteroidota; class Bacteroidia; order Flavobacteriales; family Flavobacteriaceae; genus Salegentibacter; species Salegentibacter echinorum. The sequence goes on along the minus strand of NZ_FQVT01000002.1, from coordinate 332,926 downwards.
CCTCTCCTGTCTTGGATATGGGCTTTTACCATTCTCCAAAGCCAAGTAATCTCCATTTTTTGGCTCTAGCTGTCTTCATGATTTTATATACCAAAAAGAATAGCCTTAGTTTTTTCTAAAGTGATATTAATTATTGGCTTCTAATTTTTAAGCCTGTTTCTTACCAATCATAAGGTCTAATTTACCCAAAAATCAATAAGCTTATTTAGACTTAATTTGGCTCTACGAAAACGTTATATTAATCACAACCTACTAATAAACAGCAGAATACAAATAACACAATCATAATTTATCGTTAAAAAAACTTCAGTAAACCTGATTTTCCTCATAAATAACTCAGCATTCATTCCCCATCTTTGTACCAAACTTAAAAACCTAATATTATGAACTTTTTTAAATCATACAAAGTACTGTTTACCGGAGTGATTTTTATGCTCTTCACCACTGGAAGTCTTTTTGCTCAAAATTTCAAAATGGATCCTTCTTCAGAAATAATTGTTGAAGGAACCTCAAATATCCACGATTGGGAAATGAAAACAGACTCCAAGCAGGGGATGGCCATACTCAAAATGCAAGATGGCAAGTTAACTGAAATTAGCAAGCTTCAAGTTAGCGTGCTTGCAGAGAGCCTGGATAGTGGAAAAGGCGGAATGAATAAAAATGCCTATAAAGCACTGGATACTAAAAAGCATAAAAATATTGAATTTAGCCTCGATAAAGTCAAAAACATCTCAGCCGGTGCTAATAACTCCTATACCGTAGAAGGTTTGGCTAGTCTAAAAATTGCCGGCGTAAGCAAACAGGTTCCGGTTAGCTTCACGGCTACTGTAAAGGGAAATAAACTTAAAATAAATGGGGAACAAAAAATTAATATGACCCACTATAAGGTAGATCCTCCAACAGCTATGTTTGGCACCATTAAAACCGGTGAGGAAGTAACTGTAAAATTTAATTCATCATTCACTAAATAATTATTCAATTTTAAAAATCGTAACTATGAAAAATTCAATCAAATATCTCGGCTTAATTGCATTTGTTCTCTTTGGTTTACAAATCCAAGCTCAGGACAGGGACCTGGATAACTACAGGCTTCCAGACAAACGCGGCATTAATGTGTTTGAAGCGCCAAAAGATACCCTTACAGATTTCGATGGCGTGCATGTGAGAATTGGTGGTTCATCTACTATTCAATTTCAGGCCATAGATCACGAAAACTCTGGCCAACCCTTAAAAGAAATTGGCGATAACTTTAACCTGGCAACGGCCAACTTAGACCTGGACGTGGTTTTATATGACGGTTTAAGAATGCACCTTAGGACTTATTTATCTTCTCGTCACCACCCAGAACCTTATGTAAAAGGCGGGTACATTCAGGTAGATAAATTGGAGTTTGTAAAAGAAGGCTTCCTGGAAGATCTTATGAAAAAAGTGACCTTAAAAATAGGACATATGGAAAACAACTATGGTGATGCGCACTTTAGAAGATCAGACAACGCCCAGGCTATGCATAACCCATTTGTTGGTAACTATATAATGGATGCTTTCACTACAGAAGTTGGTGCAGAGGTTTACTACCGTGACCGTGGATTTTTAGGAATGCTTGGATTGTCTAATGGAAAATTAAACCAGGCCGTAGATAACCCGGGAACTACTGAAGCCTCATTCCTTGCCAAAATAGGCTATGACAATTATGTGGCTGAAGATTTAAGGGTGAGATTAACAGGATCTCTTTACCACACAGGTAAATCTGCCAACGCTTATCTTTATGCCGGGGATAGAGCAGGATCGAGATATTATATGGTTTTGGAAAACCCAGAAGCAACTTCAAGTGGAAACTTTAGGTCTGGACGTTACAACCCCAACCTTAGAAACGAACTTACTTCTTTTATGATTAACCCTTTTGTAAAGTATAAAGGTTTAGAATTCTTCGGAACTTATGAAAGAGCTAGTGGAAAAGCCACCGATGAAGCCAGCGATAGGGATTTTGACCAAATTGCAGCAGATCTTGTTTACAGGTTTGGAAATAATGAAAATTTCTTCATAGGCGGTAGATATAACACTGTTGAAGGAACTGAGATAGGTGGGAACGATATAGACATTACCAGATATCAGGTAAGTGCAGGTTGGTTCTTAACCAAAAATGTATTGGCCAAAGTAGAGTATGTAACACAGGACTACAACGGCTTTAACCCAGGAACAATTCTACACGAAGGAAACTTTGAAGGACTTATGCTTGAAGCAGCGATTAGTTTTTAAGTGAGTGATGAGCCCCGGTTAGTATCCAAAAGATATTTGCCGGGGCTTTTTTTCTTATCAAACTCATTTTTTAGCTTAGAAATTACGATTGTAAAGCTATTTTTTATTCTTCTTTACGTAGAGGATTTAAAATTAGAAATATATGAAGACCATTTTTAACATATTGCTGTTTTTCACCCTGGGACTTTCGGTCCAGGCACAAAATATACAAACCCGGGAGGTTACAATTTTACCCAATAGTAGCCTAAGTATTTCAGGAACTACCAATATCAATACTTTCGATTGTGATTTTAATGTACTGAGTTTCAAAAAGCAAGCTTTTGAGGTACATTATACAGATAAGGACCGTGTTCTTCATTTTAAAAACAGTGTACTTCCCTTGGAAAACAAATATTTTGACTGCGGAAACAGGAAAATAAATAAAGACTTCCACAAACTTCTCAAAACAGAAGAATATCCGGCAATTTTTTTAACGGTAAAAAAAATAGATATGAGTCGCGGTGAAGATGCCGTGGTTACCTTAAGTTTTACCATCGCCGGGATAGAAAACGATTATAAATTTCCCATAGAAGTTTCATGGGAAAATCAACTTCGCTTTAAAGGCAATCTACAGCTCAACATTAAAGATTTTAATCTGGAAGCACCCAGTAAAATATTTGGTCTTATTGTATTGGAAGAAGAAATTGAAATCAATTTTAACCTGAATATTCAAACCTAACATTATATAAATCCTAAGGATGTCATCTTCGTAAACCTTACATAAAGTCCTACTTCTTATTTCTATAGCCCATCAAGATTTTATGAAGCATGCATTTAACTGTTTTAATTAAGTAAAAACGATAATATTTTAAGAATAAGTGACTATCTAAAAAGCACTTTGACTTGTCATTGCAAGGATTTTACTTTTGAGACAGCCACTTTTTGTTTATGATTGAGGTCATAAAACCGCCTGCAGTTTTTCAATAATTTTACAAAGATTTTTAAATGAAAAACTAGGCATCATGAAACTTTATAAAAATATATTGTCAGACTTTGAAAAGATGAGTCTGGGGCATTCTACGATAGGAATTATCGCATCCAGCTGTCTTGGCTCTGTCGCTGCGATGTTTATTCTTGAGAGCGGGCATAGCTTTTTGTATATGTTCGAACTTTTTTTGGTGGTAAGCGTGTGTATGGGATTCAACGCAGTAGTTTTATTACAGCTTAGACCAAAAATTATACTCAATACACTTATATTAAGCCTGGTAGTTTCCACTATATTTATTCTTTTAAACATTTTTTAATGCAAAAGCAAGATTTACAAAATAGGGAAGACGTATATAGGCTGGTTTCCAGTTTCTACAAAAAAGTAAGGAAAAATCCAGAAATTGGTTATTTCTTCAATGAGGTAATTAAAGATTGGGATGAACATTTAAATAAATTAACCGACTTTTGGGAGAGTCATTTATTTGGAAAAGCTATCTACTACGGCAATCCTAAAATAGCGCATATAGAAGTAGATCAACGCAATAATGAACAAATAAGCTCTTATCATTTTGGAGTGTGGTTAAATATGTGGTTTGAAACAATAGATGAACTTTACGAAGGTGAAAAGGCCCAACGCGCTAAGACCAACGCCCGTAAAATGTCTTCGAATCTATACTTAAAAATGTACGAAGCGCGCTCCAGTAAATAATTCGTATTCTTAGTACGTTTTTTGCTATATAGGACAAATAGCGCTACGGTAGCCTCGTAATATTGCAAGTTCTTACGAATGCCTGGAATTTCTAAAACTAAAGCTGTTCTTAACCGTGTAATATAAGCACCGGTGGCCTGCTATTATCGTCTTTTCCTGAAACCGGTGGATGTAGCAATAATTCTTCTGAAACTTTTAAATTCCTCGCCATTAAAACAACGAGATTGGCATTGGTTTTGGCCTTTTTCCAAAACTGTCCCCCTAATTGATCGGCAACCTCTATTTCACTGAAGTTAACAGCCTGCGGACTCAGTTTTGAATTGATCTCATTTCGATAGGAGTTTAGTTTTTGCTTATCGGCGGCATTAATTTCCCAAACATTAAAAACCGAAAGCTTTAACAGCGGAAGTTTTTTAAAAACACCAAGGGTTTCGCCGTGTAACATCACTCCATAATCTATAGGAAAGAGTAAATTTTCCCAGGGCTTAAACTCCTGGTTCTCTGCAACTGTCAAAACCGGGCATTTCACCTTCCTTATAACGTTGTAAGTATTATTGCCCAAACCTTTTATTCTAGATGAACTTTTGCCCGAGGCTCCCATAACTATTAAGTCTATATTTTTCTCGGCAACTATTTTCCTGGTAGCATCTATAAGGTTATCGTTGCTAAAATTAGGACAAAATTTATGTTTAGCAGCCCTATTATTTCCCTGAGAGAGCTTATGGATAAAGCGATCCATCAATTTTGTTTCTGTACTACCTGAATTTAAAATATAAAAATTTGAAGCAGATTTAGATAAATTAAGAGCATATCTCGCCGCATTTAGCGAATGCCCCGAATAATCTGTTAAAATCAAAATATTAATAGCCATAGCTCTATCATCTAATTTTTGCGGTAAAAATAGGATGAAAGCCCCGAGACAAATATGATAGAAATCAGTTCATGGCAAAAAAGCGGTTTAACTTATTTTTTCAAGTTTCTCGGCATCAATAAGTTTCACATTTCTACCTTCAATTTCTATAAGACCCTCTTTTTTAAAATCTGATAAGGTTCTAATTAAAGTTTCTGAAGCTATTCCTGCCACCCCGGCAAGATCGGAGCGGGAGATCCTAATGCTATGCAGTGGATTCTTCTTTATTTTATGGGCAAAAAGTAAAATTGTACGGGCAGTTTTTCTTCGCACCGAAGCATAGGCTATTTCTAAAAGTTGCTCTTTTACCCCCAATAAATGATCGCTTACTTCTTCCAGCAGTTCCATCCCAATGTTACTGTTTTGCTTTAAAATTTCGGCAAAATCTTCTTTAGAAGCCACATACAACAAACTATCTTCAATGGCTGTGGTATATTCGCCATAAACAGAACTCTTATTAAAACTTAAATTTCCGAAGAAATCACCCTCTTTATAAATTTCAGTAATCATCTCTTTACCGCGGCTATCAAATTTATGCGCTTTAATTACTCCGCGCTCTACCATATAAAAATGTAGGGAAGATTTTCCTTCTTCATAGATTACATCCCCTGCTTTATGCTGTACACGTTCCCTTTGACGCATCATTTCCCTAAATGCCGTAAGATTTTGCACTTTGTCCTCTTCGGGTTCTTTAGTTTGAGATTTAAGTATCTCTACCTTGGCAATACGACTTTCTATAGCGCTAAGCAACTCGGCTTCTTCAAAAGGTTTGGTGAGATAATCGTCTGCACCAAGATCCATGCCCCTTCTAATATCTTTATGTTCGGTTTTTGCTGAAAGGAAGATAAAGGGAATACTACTGGTTTTTGAATCCTTAGAAAGATTTGTTAACACATCATAACCGTCTAACTCGGGCATCATAATATCGCAAACGATGATATCTGGCAATTCAACTTTTGCTTTTTCCAGGCCTTGTTTACCATTGGCAGCGGCGACCACCTCGTAATCTGATAATTCTAACAACTCTGCCGTGTTTTCACGAACGGTCACATCATCTTCAATTAAAAGTATCTTTTTCATTCTAATCTTTTTTCAATTTCAACTACGTTTGGTAATTATCTATCCTGGTTAGGTAATTCTACCGTAAATTTTGAGCCTTTATTTTCTTCGCTTTCAAAAACTATGCTACCGCCCATATTTTCTACGTGTACCTTTACAATATTTAATCCAATCCCGGTACCCTGGTCAAGCAGGGCGTTTTTTGCCCTAAAATAACGTTCAAAAATATTCTTTTGATCCTTTTTGGGTATCCCAATTCCCTCGTCTTCTACTTCAAAAATAATCCTATTTTTCTTCGGAAATATTCTAAAGTAAATAGTGGAATCCTCTGGTGAATACTTTATGGAATTGCCTATTAAATTTGAAAGTACCAATTCTAAAATCCTTTCATCCTGATAGAGGATGACATCTTCCATATCCTTTTTATATACTATTTCCTGGCCGTATTTTAAAGTAACATTCGCATTGTAAATAACTTCATTCACCAGTTTATTTAAGCTAAAGGCGGTGTATTTATAATTGACATTGCCAGATTCCAGGCGTTCTAAAGAAAGAAAATCATTTAGAATATTATTGAGGTACTGGACTTTATTTTTTATTGTGGTTAAATGTTTGTCCCGTTTCTCCTGTTGTTCCTCCTTTGTGTATTTACCGGCCAAAGTTGCCGAGGTTAAAATCCCACTTAAAGGGGTTTTAAATTCGTGAGAAACTAAAGATAAAAAGCTGGTTTTTAATTCGCTAAGCTCTTTTTCTTGTTTAAGAGCTAGTGTAATTCGCTTTTCGGCTTCTCTTCTTTTAGTGATCTCCTCTTCTAAACTTTTTACCGTATGACGCAGCTCCTGGGTGCGAACTTTAATCTTACCCTCCAGTTCATTATTCAATTCTTTAATGCGCTTTTGATGTTCTTTTCTTGCACTTATATCTACAATAAGCGACATTACATAAGATTCTCCATCAATTTGAAATGGATTAAGCCCCGCTTCTACAGGAAACTGAGTGCCATCTTTTTTTACGCCATATAATTCTCCTTTTCCATGCCCCATTTGCCGCTTCTTCCCATCTTTCATAAACCCCTTGAAATGTTTAGGATGTTTATGCTTATACTTCATAGGGATTAGAATGTTGAGGTCTTTACCCAGCAAATCTTTTTTTTGATAGCCAAACATATTTAATGTGGCCAGATTTGCACTAACTATTATTTGTTGATCGTTTACCACAATCACACCTTCTGAAGCAGCTTCAAACAAGGTGTCAAAAATTTTTTCATTCTCATTTAGAAAACCCAGGGACACATCTTTACTTTTAAAATTTACGAAAACGAAATTACAAAGTGTTTGGCTAAATATTAAGAAAAGACGGTTTTAATTTCAATGGAGAAATAGCAAGGGAAAGCAGCGACTTTTTACCTCATCAAAATTAAGAATTCAGCATAAATTAAAGCATATTTTAAAAAAGTGAGATTAGTGGTTATATTTACTTTCTTAATACAATTATATGCTTAGACATTTTATACTCATTCTATTTCTTATTTCAACCATAGCAAATGCACAATTGGTTAACATTGAAGGAAAACGACTACAAACCGATTCTATTCGTTTTGCTTTAAATGCCGATTTCGCTTTTAACCATACCAATAACGATGGCACTAAAGTGAACCAGATAGATGGAGCACTAACTACCCAGTTTAAATCTAAAGATTTGAGAAAAATATACCTTTTCCTGGGAACTTATAAATTAATAGATTCTGATGCTAAAAACCTGCAAAACTCCTGGTTTTTACATGGAAGGTTTAATTATAAAATGAATCAAGTATGGCGATTGGAGTCTTTTGTGCAGGGACAGTACAATCAATTATTAGTAGTAGAGCAGCGTAATTTAGTAGGTGCAGGATTGCGCGCTAAATGGATGGATGAAGAAAATTTCACCGGCTACCTGGGCAATAGTTACATCTATGAAGTAGAACATAGTAATAAAGCAAATACCAGGGAATACAACCATAGGAACAGCACTTACCTAACTCTTTCCTACGTTCCGGAATCTGAAAAATTTTCAGTGGCGAACACTTTTTATTATCAGCCATTGTATCATGATTTTGGAGACTATAGGATTTTAGAGCAGTTTCGTTTAGATATCCCGCTCTCCAACTGGTTTAAGGTTTTTGTAATTTATGACTATTATTTTGACAGTAAAACCCCGTTAAAAACCCGGGAATATACCTCAGAGCTCGAGATTGGGGTTGGGATAAGTTTGTAAGATTTAATTTTCTGATTTAACGCTAAATCTTTGAAACAAAATAAATAGTATCGTAAAATTTACATACTTTCTATCTATTGAAGTCAAAATTGAATGTCTAGTTAAAAAAGTGGCGCACATTTCCGTAAGTGTGCTATTTAATTTATCTTCACTTTTCTTTTCAAAAGCCTGAACATTTACATAAATGACAATACATAATTACCTGGAGATCGTAAATTCACGTTACACCTCTGGAATTTCCCGCGAACACTCTTATAGAGGTGACTTTGAGAATCTACTACGTTCAATCTTAATTGATATTGATGTTACCAATGAACCCGCAAATGTAACCGACTGTGGGAACCCCGATTATGTTTTGACCAACGGAAAAATCCCCATTGGCTATATTGAAGCAAAAGATGTTGGCAAAGACTTAAATTCCAAAACTTATAAAGAACAGTTTACACGTTACCGTAATGCCCTGGATAATTTAATTATTACCGATTATTTATGGTTTCAGTTTTTCCAAAATGGTGAGTTAGTCCACGAAATTGAAATTGCCGAAATTGAAAACGGAAAAATCATTCCGCTTCCTGAAAATTTTCAGCAGTTTGAAAATCTAATCAGGAACTTTTGCAGCTTTATTGGGCAAACCATTAAATCGGCTAAAAAATTGGCCGAAATGATGGCCGCTAAAGCCCGCTTGCTGCAAAATATTTTGGAAAATGCTATCACTTCCGATGAGAAAACGCAAGAAAACACCTCTCTACAAGGACAATTCAAGACCTTTAAAGAAATTCTTATCCACGATTTAACGCCCAAAGGTTTTGCCGATATCTATGCGCAAACTTTGGCCTACGGAATGTTCGCCGCCCGCTTACACGACCCCACGCTGCAAGATTTTAGTCGGCAGGAAGCCGCCGAACTTATCCCAAAATCAAATCCGTTTCTACGGAAATTGTTTGGCTATGTGGCCGGGCCCGATATTGACGAACGTATAAAACCCACCGTAGATAACCTGGCCGAAGTTTTTAGGGCGACCAATGTAGAGCAACTGCTAAAAAACTTCGGAAAAAGCACCCAAACCCAGGATGCCATTATTCATTTTTATGAAACCTTTTTGGCAGAATACGACCCGAAACTTAGAAAAGCACGCGGAGTTTGGTACACGCCAGAGCCTGTGGTGAAATTTATAGTGCGCGCGGTAGATGATGTGTTAAAAACAGAATTCAACCTGCCACAAGGCCTGGCCGACACCTCTAAAACCAAAATAAAGGTAAATACCGATGTAGCCGATAAACGTTCGGCCACCGGCTATAAACAAACCGAAAAAGAAGTTCATAAAGTTCAAATTCTCGACCCCGCCACGGGTACGGGCACATTTTTGGCCGAAGTGGTGAATTATATTTACAGCAAAAAGTTTAAGGCCATGCAGGGCGCGTGGAGCGGTTATGTAGAGCAACATTTAATTCCGCGGCTAAACGGCTTTGAATTGTTGATGGCTTCTTATGCGATGGCGCACCTAAAACTGGATATGCTTTTGCGCGAAACCGGGTACAAAGAGAACAGCGGCCAACGCTTAAATGTTTACCTCACCAATTCTTTGGAAGAACACCATAAAGACACCGGCACCCTATTTTCTAACTGGTTAAGTACCGAAGCCAACGACGCCAACCATATAAAACGCGATACGCCGGTGATGTGCGTAATTGGGAATCCGCCGTATTCTGGGGAAAGTGCCAATAAAGGGAAATGGGTAATGGATTTAATGGAAGATTATAAAAAAGAACCCGGCGGAAAAGAAAAATTAAAAGAACGGAATTCTAAATGGATCAACGACGATTACGTAAAATTTATGCGTTACGGCCAGCATTACATCGAAAAGAATGGCGAAGGAATTTTGGCCTTTATTAACCCGCACGGATTTTTAGATAACCCTACTTTCCGGGGAATGCGGTGGAATTTATTAAAAACCTACGATAAAATTTATACCATAGACCTGCACGGAAATTCCAAAAAGAAAGAAACCGCCCCCGATGGCGGGAAAGATGAAAACGTATTTGATATTCAACAAGGCGTTTCCATTAATATTTTGGTAAAAACCGGAAAGAAAAAACCCAATGAGCTCGGCGAAGTTTATCATTATGATTGCTTCGGAAAAAGAGATAAAAAGTATCAGTTTTTAAATGAAAATAATTTGGCCAAAATACCTTTTGTAGAACTCCCCAACAAAGCACCCAATTATTTTATGGTGCAAAAAGATTTTGAGGCACAAGAAAAGTTTAATGAAGGGTTTTCGATTAATGAATTATTTGTAAATAATAGTGTTGGCATCGTTACTGCGAGAGATAAATTCACCATTCACGATAACAAAAATGAATTAAAAAAAACTATTGAAGAATTTCTGAATTTAGATGATGAAGTCGCTCGTTTTAAATTCAATTTAGGTAAAGACGTAAGAGACTGGAAAATAAAATATGCTAAAGAGGATTTAATTTCAAATTATCCAGATCAAAGTAAGTTAGTTCAAATAAGTTACCGTCCATTTGATGCAAAATGGACATTTTATACCGGAAATTCAAAAGGTTTTCATTGTTATCCAAGATTTGAAGTAATGCACCATTTAATAGAGGAAAATGTAGGAATAATTTTTTCAAGGCAAGCAACAGCTGAAAATTGGACTTCAATTCAAATATCAAAAAATATGATAGATAATCGCTATCATTTTAGTTATAAGGGAATTCCACAACAAGCCCCACTTTACCTCTACCCCGAACCCACCGACCAACAAAGCACCGAAACAAAACCCGAACGCATTCCCAATCTAAACAAAGAAATCCTGGCGGAAATCGAAAAAAGTTTGGGATTGGAGTTTTTACCCGAAGAACCGCAAGAAGGCGAAGTTTGTTTTGCAGAAAGCAGCGAACTTCGAGATGATTTTAAAAGCTATTTTACGCCGCTTAATTTGTTAGATTATATTTACGCGGTTTTACATTCGCCCACCTACCGCGAAACCTATAAAGAATTTTTAAAAATAGATTTTCCACGGGTGCCTTTTCCAAAAGACCAGCAGGAGTTTTGGCAGTTGGTAACATTGGGCGGCGAACTGCGCAAAATTCATTTACTGGAAAGCCCAAAAACCGAAGATTTTATTACCACCTATCCCGTAGACGGCGATAATATTATCACCAGAAAAATCACAAAAACCAGCCCCGGTTTTGAGTTAAACCCCAATGTCAGTTCGAGCGCAGTCGAGAACCAGAGCGCAGTCGAGAGAAACTTCCCCCCTTCGGGGGGATTAGAGGGGGGCCTGGGGGGCTTTGGCCGCGTTTGGATAAACGACACTCAATATTTTGATAAAGTACCCAAAATTGCCTGGGAATTTTACATTGGCGGTTACCAACCCGCGCAAAAATGGCTAAAAGACCGCAAAGGCCGGGAATTAAAATTTGAGGACATTCTGCACTACCAAAAAATAATAGTCGCCCTCACCGAAACCGATAGGTTGATGAAGGAGATTGATAAGGTTGAAATTGTGTGATTATGCATCAAAAAAGGTACTACATATATTGTGATGAGTGGCCATTATTCAAGAAAAGTAAACGAAGATAAATTTAATTTATATTTGCTGGGATTTGAATAAACAAACTCGGAGCATTCAAATCTTGATTATCGAGTAAATGAAAAAACTATATATCATAGCAGGATGCAACGGAGCCGGAAAAACGACCGCTTCCTATACTATTCTTCCTGAAATTTTAGGATGTGATGAATTTATTAACGCTGACGAAATCGCTAAAGGATTATCGCCCTTTAATCCCGAGAGAGCAGGAATTCAGGCAGGGAGATTAATGCTGCAAAGTATTAAAACCCTAATTAATTCAGAAAAAGATTTTGCATTTGAAACAACTTTATCAACCAGAAGCTATAAAAATTTTGTTATAGAAGCACAAAGAAAAGGTTTTTCGGTGACCCTACTTTTCTTTTGGCTAAGTTCTCAGAATCTTGCTATAAAACGTGTTGAGACAAGGGTAAAAGAAGGGGGACATAATATCCCAGAACATGTAATTCGTAGAAGATATGAGAATGGACTAAAGAATTTTTTCACTATCTTTAAAGAATTAGTCGACGATTGGATGTTCATTGATAATTCAGGAGAACCCTATCAAATTATTGCAGAAGGTGCAAAGAATGAGGATGAAATTGGAAATGCAGAAATTTGGAATAATTTAAATAAAAAATACAATGGATAGAAAAACCGAATTAAAAGAGAAGCGCAAAAAAATAGTTGCAGGACTTGAGGAAACATATCAAAAATTAGTGGAATATAAACGTTATAAGAAAAGTCCGTTAATTATAGCAAAGAACGGAGAAGTACTGGAAATAGCACCAGAAGAAATACTACCCACAACCCCCTATATAACAAACAGCTAAGGCATTTCTAATTCGAAAATTTTGATGATTCTGGAAGGTTTCCAATGTTCATTTTGGAATTTTAGAGAGGAGAGCAAGGGCTAAGATTTCTTAGGCTGCGTCCAAAAAGAAACCAGAACTTTTCAATATATCGCCTTCTAAAACTGCGAAACTTATATCTTTCTCACAAAACAACCAGGTTTTTTTAAATTTTATATGAAAATTGGATATATATTAAACTTTCTATCTAATTTTAATATTTCATTAAGAATCTAATTTCCCTGCCAATTTATCTTTTTCAATGAGAAATAAATCTTCTTTAGTTTTAGTGCTGCTTACTATTTTTCTTTTTATATTTAATTTAATTTTACTTTATTTTTTCGGTGAGAAGCTTAACAGATGGTCGGGGTTTATTAGTATTTTCTTGTTTTTCATTTATTTTTTATCGCAGCCGGTCGGGTCTAGAAAAATGTTGGTTTTTTTTATTAGCTACCTAATAGGGGATTTTCTGCTTATTTTTTATGAAAATCCAGACCTTAGGAATATAGCATTTGGTTTTAGGGCAATTTCATTTTTAGTTTTAGCTGCTATGGTTTTTAAACGCATGCAAAACCTAAAACTGGATTTTTCTGGAATACTTGTGCTTGTTATTGCCTGTTCCGTTAACTTTTACCTGCTACATGTACTCATAGATATTACACCCAATACTCCGGGCCTTGATACTTTTGAGTTTATATTTTACGCCTACGGTTTAAGCGTGATTTTAAGTGTGGTGGCTTCAATTTCCTACCAAATGAGATATGCCAGCAAAGCTTCATTTTTTTTCGTAGTAGGGGTAATAAGTCTGGTGTTATCTAAATTAAGCTACTATATTGGTTATTACCTGGAATACAACTATTTCTTTCTTGCGTTTGTGTTTTTTGAGATTATTGGATTAGCTTGTCTTTTAAACTACCTACAAAAAAAGCCAGTTGAAAGCACCTCCCTTATTTAACTAAATCAAGAGCGCACTCGTTGCAGATTCATATTTGTTTGAATCTCGATGCGATTCATCCTTAGTTAAGCTAATTAAAGGAGCTCCTTCCCTTTGAAGGGAAGGTGGCTACTTCTGCGATAGCGGATGAAGTCGGAAGGGTTGGATAGGTGATAGAATCTAATTGAAAGCAACCGATTTTCTAAGCTAAAATCCTGAATCTTTTCCAAAAGCAAAAGCAGATAATATTTTTTTGCAACTAAAATTTAGTTGCTTATATAAAAGTCATATATTTGTACATGTCTAAAATTGAAAAACTTGTTCAAAAATTCCAAAAGATCCCCACGGACTTAACCTGGGAGGAGTTTTCGAAAGTATTGAAACATTACGGGTATGTTGAGATTAAGAGAAAAGGTAAAACAGGAGGATCCAGGAGAAAGTTTATAAATAAAAAAGACAATGATATTATAATAGCCCATAACCCCATCCTCAAAATGTCGTGAAAAAATATATAATTGAACAGGTAATCGAAAAATTAGGTCTGTAATGAAGAATTATTTAGAATATAAGGGATATATAGGTACAGTTGAGTTTAGTGCCGATGATAAAGTTTTCTTTGGAAAAATACAGGGAATGAATGATTTAGTCCTTTTTGAAGGTGAATCTGTTTCTGAATTGGAAAATAGTTTTAAGGAATCTGTAGACGATTATCTGGAAACCTGCAAGGAATTAGGAAAAGAGCCCAACAAAGCTTTTAAGGGTAGTTTTAATGTGCGGGTAAATAAAAAAGTACACCAAAAGTTATTTATGCTCGCCGCTAAAAAAGGAATGAACTTAAATCAATTGGTCAATAAATCTTTGAATTTCACCGTTGAGAATGAGGAAGCGGTTTTAGAGTAAGAGAGCAAGGACTACCTTTAAACTTGCTAAAATTTCATCTAAAACAAAAAAACCGAACTGTTCTTACAATTCGGTTTTCTTTTTGTTGGCCTACTAGGGCTCGAACCTAGACTCTTCTGGACCAAAACCAGACGTGTTGCCAGTTACACCATAGGCCATTGCTGTAATGCGGATGCAAATTTAAAACAAACTTTCTATTGCGCAAACTTTTTATTGAAAAAATAAATGTTTTTTATTCTCCTAACTTCAGCTTTGTACTTTTTAGAAAATATAAAACTTCTCCTTCCTATACTGCCTATACATAGGAACAACCTCATATTGTATCGAATGACAGAGGTTCAGCATCTTACAAAATAAATCCTTTTAAAGCACGTTCTGTAAACATTCCTATATTTATTATTAAATTCGCCACTTGAGATTTAAAGCTTCAAACTTAAAGTAGTAGTTATAAATCTTAAATATCGAGTAATTATTTTTAGACAGATTGATCGTGATTTTGCCAAAACCTGCAAACTAAACTTTCAATAAGGGATTCAATTTTAGTAGAAAATGACAGATTTTAACTTTAAAAAGTGGAACAAAATATTAGGATGGCTGGTATTTTTAATTGCACTTACTACCTACACCCTCACTTTAGAACCTACTGCAAGTTTTTGGGACGCAGGGGAGTATATTGCCACTTCGGCAAACCTTGAAGTGGGTCACCCCCCGGGAGCTCCTTTTTATCAAATGTTGGGTGCCTTCTTTTCTATGTTTGCTCCCAGTGATTCCCAGGTTGCACTTATGGTGAATTTTATGTCTGGCCTGGCCAGTGCTTTCGCCATTTTGTTTATGTTTTGGTCTATTAGCCTGCTGGTATTGAAGATTGCCGGCCCCATTGAAAAACTTAAACCCGCAAATAAAATAGCTGTTTTGGGAAGTGCTCTAGTGGGTTCTTTAGCTTTTACCTTTACCGATAGTTTTTGGTTTAGTGCCGTAGAAGCGGAGGTTTATGCCATGGCAGCCTGTCTTATGGCACTTATGTTCTATTTAGGTTTACTATGGGAACGAGATATGTTTAAGCCGCGTGGTAACCGTTGGCTTATATTAATTTCACTGGTTATTGGACTTTCCTTTGGCGTACATTTTATGGGACTTCTCACCATCCCGGCTATAGGATTCCTGTATTTCTTTAAAAATTACGAAAAAGTTACTGTTAAGAATTTTATCGTTGCCAATATCGTAGTGGTTGCGGTGCTTATGTTTATTTTTAAACTCTTACTGCCTTATACGCTGACTTTCTTTGCGGCTTCAGAACTATTTTTCACCAACAGCCTGGGGCTTCCGTTTAATACGGGTACTGTAATAGCACTATTAGTCATCGTTGCTGCTTTTTATTATGCCCTAAATTACAGCCGAAAAAAAGAGTACTTTCAGCTTAACACTTTTTTCCTCTGTATTTTATTTATTCTAATTGGTTTTTCCAGTTGGGTGATGCTGCCTATACGTTCTAATGCGCCTACGGTGATAAACGAAAACAGCCCCGATAACGCCCGCGAATTGCTGGCTTATTACAACCGTGAACAATATGGGGAAACCCATCTTTTTTACGGTCCTCAGTTTTCTGAAATGTACGCCGGCCTGGATCCCAACAATCCATACACCGATGCTAAACCTAAATATGAAAAAGATGAGGAAGCCGGGAAATATATTATTGTAAACGATTATAAAAATGCCAAACAGAACCTGGACGATTCCCACAAAGCATTTTTGCCCCGTTTATGGAGTTCGCAACACGCAGCAAATTATATGGACTTTACCGGTCCCTTAGAATTTACCATTAAACCAGAATACCAGGGAGAAGAACGTCTAGTAAGTGCTGTTAACGAGTTTAAAAACCGCTACGCTGCCGGGGAACTGGACAATACCGATTATCATAGTTTCTTAAGACAATTTGGAAATTACCTTAATATAGAAAAACCATCATTTGGTTCTAATATCGCTTATTTACTCGAATATCAAATTGGTTACATGTATTGGCGTTATTTTATGTGGAATTTTGTTGGTCGCCAAAACGATATTCAGGGGAAATATACCGATATAGATGGAAACTGGCTTAGCGGAATAAAATTTATAGACGAAATGCGTCTCGCGCCACAGGACAACCTCCCCGATGATGTAAAAAACAACAAAGCGAGAAATACCTATTATTTCCTACCCCTAATTTTAGGATTAATCGGGCTCGTTTTTCAGTTTAAACGCGATAAAAATAATTTTTGGGTACTGCTGGTCTTCTTCTTATTTACCGGGATTGCCCTAAAAATCTACCTCAACGAAAGACCTTTTGAACCACGGGAGCGGGATTATGCCCTGGTAGGCTCTTTTTATGTTTTTGCAATCTGGATTGGTTTTGGAGTTTATGCCCTTTTCGATTGGGTTAAAAAATTCCTGACTCCAAAAATTGCCGGTCCCATTGTGATTGCTGCTTCCCTACTTGCTGTCCCGGTGTTATTAGCTTCAGAAAATTGGGACGATCACGACCGTAGCGGCAGGGATACTACCCTTACCATGGCCAAGATGTACCTGGATTCTGTAGATGAAAACGGAATTATCTTTACCATTGGGGACAACGATACCTTCGCTTTGTGGTATGTGCAACAAATTGAACATTACCGTACCGATGTGCGGGTAATAAACACGAGTTTATTTGCGACAGATTGGTATATAGACCAAATGAAACGCAAGGCTTTTGAAAGTGATCCTATCCCTTCACAATTTGAAAATAAAGATTATAACGGGGTAAATGATGCCGTCTTTGGAAGAGTGGTCACCCAGGATACCCTCCCCATAAAAACCTGGCTCAATTTTATTCAAAATGACGACCAGCGCACTAAAGCCGAGTTACAGAGCGGACAAATGGTAAATACTTTTCCTTCAAAAAATGTGCGAATTCCGGTTGATAAAGAAACAGTACTGGATCACGGGATTGTAGAACAGCGTTTTGCAGATCAAATCGTAGAAGATATTGTAATTAAAATAGATTCTGATGTGATTTATAAAAATACCCTAATGATGTTGGATATTATCGCCAATAACAATTGGGAACGCCCCATATATTTCTCTGGTGGAAGCTTTAAAGATGAAGATTTCCTCTGGATGAAAGAGTATTTGCAACTGGAAGGAGTTGCCTATAAACTGGTGCCTATCAAAACGCCAATAGATCCCAAAAGCCCTTATGATATGGGCCGAATTAACACCGATAAGATGTATGATATTGTGATGAATTGGGACTGGGGAAATATGGGCTCTTCAGAAATTTATCACGATACCGAAACGCGTAGAAACTCCATTACTTATCGCAGCAACCTGGCAAGATTGGTAGAGAGCTTGCTTAACGAGCAGGATACAGCCAGGGCGAAAAAAGTATTGGATGTAGCTATGGAAAATATGCCGGTAGAGCATTTTCAATATTATGCTTTGCTTGAACCCTATGTGAGCGGATATTATGAAGTTGGAGAACCGGAAAAAGCCCGGGAAATCTGGGAAAAGATTGCTACACATTACAAACAAAACCTGCAGTATTACAGCAGTTGGGATGTAGATAGGCAATATAAAAATGCCAATGAAATTATATCAAACATTGAACGTTACCGTGCCCTGGTTGACCTTTTGGTGATTCATCAGGATGAAGAAATCATTTCTGAAAAAGCCGATGAGTTTAACGAGCATCTTGAGCTTTTCCGTCATTTTTATGGGGAAGAAGAAGATATCACTCCGGAAGATCCCAGGCAGGAAGCAATTCCGGAAGGGTTAAACCAGGAAATAAACCAAGGAGGCAATTCCTTAAGAATAGATTCTTCGGAATAAAAACGCTGCGGTTAGCAAGTAAACCTGCGAGGTTTTCAAAACCTTGTAGGTTTATTTTTATCTATCCATCAAAACATAGAAAATCTCCAAAAATTAAAACCTACTATTTGCCAAATACCAGACAATAACATTATTTTTTCCCGTGAATCCATTTCTTGTAAAATATCCTTCTATCCTAAAGAAATTATATCCTGAAAGAATTACACGGCTAAATACCCCAAAAACACTCTACCTCACATTCGATGATGGTCCAATCCCCGAAATCACTCCCTGGGTTTTGAGGCAACTGAAGGAATATAAGGCTAAAGCCACGTTTTTTTGTATAGGTGATAATATTAGAAAACACAAAGATATTTTTAATCAGGTCATTGAACAGGGACATCGCATTGGCAACCACTCCTTTAATCATTTAAACGGCTGGAAAACCAATACTGATTTCTATGTTGAAAACGTGCTAAAAGCTGAAGAAGCAATTATTGAAAATAGAGCTCAGAAAAAAGAAAAAAGAGAGAAGAGCCAGGATTCAAGAAGTAAGAAACCAAACCCGCAACTCGCAACTTGCAACTCGCAACCCGCAACCCAAAACTCGAAACTCTTCCGTCCGCCTTACGGAAAAATCAAAAACTCCCAGGCTGCAAAACTTGTAAACCTGAATTACACTATAGTGATGTGGGATGTTTTAAGCGGCGATTTCGATAAAACTATTACTGCGGAAAAATGTTTCAACAATGTGATAAAACATACTAAAGAAGGAAGCACTATTGTTTTTCACGATAGCCAAAAAGCCTCGAAAAACCTTAAAGCAGTACTCCCCGAGGTTTTAGAATTTTATACTAAAAAAGGTTTTCAATTTGAGACACTATAAAAACCATCATACAAAGCTGAAAATTTTAGTTTTTTCAAATTTCTAGTCCTTCTTAACGTCCTCGAATCTTAAAAGCTTAATTCATCCCCTACTTGCAAGGGTTGGGAGCGTCATTATATGGTTAAATTGGCATAAGAACTACAATGCTTCAAAAATCGACAATCGCATTATAAATTAGTATCTTTGTCTAAAATGATTTAACATGGAAATTACAGTTAACATAAAGGAGCAGAGTAAAATAGCTACATTTCTTAATCTAATCAAAAAAATTGATTATGTTAAGATTGTTAGTGTAAAAGAAGAATCACAGGAGCTTCCAACCGAGCATAAGGATTTGCTTGATAAAAGACTACAAAGAATAGAAAACGGCGAAACGACTTTTAAGAGTTGGGACTTGATTAAAGAGAAATATGAAGACAAAGCCGTTTAGTATTGAATTATCGGATGAGGCAGAAGCTGACTTTGATAAATCATATAAATTTTATTCTGAGGACAGTCCAAAAGTTGCAGACACTTTCTTTAAACAAATTAAACTTGGTTTTGAGTATATCCAGCAAAACCCAAAATCTTTTCCAATTGCTCACAAAGATGTAAGAAAATATGTTGTAAAAAAGTTTCCGTTTGTGATTTACTATCTAATTGTTAATACAGTAATTCAAGTAATTGCGATTTTTCATTCAAGTAGAAATCCTGAAATATGGAATGAACGGATATAAAGTACGAGGGTACACACATTTTATATAAGTAATGGCAAGGAAGGTTATAAATATCATGATTTGTAGTCCGATCAAACGGCATAGTGGTTTGAAAGAAAACAAGCCCATGTGCCACTACTCATACCGTTCCTTCCCTTGAAAGAGAGGGTCGCTTCCTCCCCGGTAACAGAAGAAGTCGGAGGGGTTGATATTTAACTCTATACTATAGTTATAAATATTCCTTAAGAATACCAACCAGCGTAGCCGAAACTTGCTCCCCGCTTTGCCGCCATTTCATTTCGCCGGCTTTATAAATAATAAGCGTTGGCACAGTCTTTACGTGCAGGGCTTCCGCCAATTGTGAGTTTTTATCGATATCTATTTTAATCACTTTAACCTTGCTACCAAGTTTTGTGACCACGTCCCGCAACACCGGGTCCATCACTTTAGATTTTTCATTTCCTTCACTGTGAAAATTCAATAAAACCGGAATTTTTAAATCTATTAATTCCCCAAATTTTGACATATAGCTTTTCTTTAGATGAGCGTTTTTTTAAAACTTATTAGGAGCAATTCTTAATCAAATATAAGAAATTCAAAAATTTATGAGGGTCTGGAGCCTTTTTTGAGTTCTATTACACTAATTTCTGGCCAAATCCCCACTCTACCGGGAAAAGCCAAATAGCCAAATCCGCGGTTTACATTTATATAACGTCCAAATTCCTCATATATTCCAGCCCAGTTTTGATAACGGTATTTCGCCGGGCTCCATTTTAACCAACCGGGAATTTCAATTCCAAATTGCATTCCGTGAGTATGACCACTTAAGGTTAGGTGGTAATTGTTTTTATCTGTTTTAATTTTTTCTTGCCAATAGGAAGGATCGTGGCTAAGCAGGATTTTAAAATCTTTTTCGCTTAAACCTTTTCCGGCTTTATCCAGGTCACCGGCTTTTTTAAATCCGCCAGTACCCCAGTTTTCTACGCCAACCAAAGCAATTTTTTCTCCGTTTTTCTCAATAATCCGATGTTCGTTGAGCAGTAAGTCCCAGCCCATATTTGCGTGCGTTTGCTTCAGGGTGTTCAGGTTTTCTTTTTTTGCTTCCGCAGAACTCCATTTTTTATAATCACCATAATCGTGGTTTCCGAGGATAGAATAAACCCCGTCTTTGGCTTTTAATCCGCTAAACATCTCTGTCCAGTTGTTCATCTCCTTTGCTTCGTTATTCACCAAATCCCCCGTAAAAACGATCATATCACTTTCCTGCTCGTTCAGTAAATCCACACCATATTGAATTTTCTTTTTGTTATCGAAACTTCCGCTGTGAACATCACTTATTTGACTTACACGATAACCATCAAATGCAGCGGGCAGGTCTTCAAAATAAAGAGTATAGCGTAATACCCTAAAATTATAGCGCCCCTGGTACATGCCATATAAAACCGAAGCAAAAGGTATGGCCGCCAAACCCAGCGCCAACTGACTTACAAATTTACGACGCGATGGTAACGCAAAGGTATTTTGAGTGGTAAAGACTTTTCGGTAAGACGCTATACTTAAACGCACTAAATCTTCCCCGAACATAATTAGTAAGAGAAAAACCTTGAAAAGTATTATAGCCAGTAAGAAACCAAAGGCATAACTTCTCGCCCCAGTTAATACAGCTCCCTCTACCGGTTTCAACCATTGATAAAGGAAGTTTCCCAACACTACAGCAGTGATTAAAAAATAAATTCCCAACCACCAATAGCTGCGGGTAATAGTTTTTAAAGCCTGATAAGCGTAAATTTCTAACAGCAAGAAAAGGACGATGAATAGAATCCAGCGCATATTTTTTCTGCAAAGTTACTTTTAATCATTAGGTTAGCGATTTTGTTTAGGCATAATTTAACGCTTATAGAACCACCTATCTAATTCTTAACAACAGATTATTGATAGCCACCAGAAACTAAGACTGCTTACTACAAACTAGTGAAGTTAATCTAAATCACTTCCGTAAATAGTACGAAAATGGTCGTTTAGCTATTAAATTTGAATATCACTGCGATATAAACTACTTTTCAGGGATTTTTTAACCTTAAAAATCATCCACATGAAACGTAGAAATTTTATAAAAGCCGCTACGATTACCGGTGCCGGCGTGAGTTTTTTTCCCGCAGCCTGTAAAGTGAGCGCTGCAAATTTAAAAGATTACCAGAAACCCAATCCCATATGTGTGGCCACCTGGAATTTTCACGAAGCCAGTAAAACCGCAGGAGAATTACTTTATAATGGAATTCCTGCCTTAGATGCTGCTGAACAGGGCGTAAAGGTTGAAGAAGCAAACCTGTCTAATACCACCGTGGGAAACGGCGGAGCACCAGACCGTGACGGAAATGTAACTTTAGATGCTTCTATTATGGCACCCAATGGTGACTGCGGTAGTGTGGTTTATTTAAAAGAAATTGAACACCCTGTTTCTGTAGCGCGAAAAGTTATGGAGGAAACTCCGCATGTAATGCTGGCCGGGGAAGGTGCTTTACAGTTTGCTATTCAGCAGGGCTTTAAACGCCAAAATTTACTCACTAAAGAATCTGAAGAAGCCTGGAAAGAGTGGTTGAAGAAAAAAGAATACAAACCAATTATTAATATTGAAAATCACGACACTATTGGTATGCTGTGTATTGATGAAACCGGGGATATCGCCGGGGCATGTACCACCTCTGGCCTGGCCTATAAAATGAATGGTCGTGTGGGGGATTCCCCAATTATTGGCGCTGGTTTATATTTAGACAATGAAATTGGTGGTGCCGTAGCAACCGGAATGGGCGAGGCTATTGTAAAAAGTGTAGGCAGTTTTTTAATCGTAGAGCTCATGCGACAGGGCAAAACACCGCAGGAAGCCTGTGAAATTGCGGTACAGCGAATTGTTAAACAGCATAAGAATTACAAAGATTTCCAGGTAGCTTTCTTAGCTTTGGACAAAAATGGAAATGTAGGTTCCTACTGCATTCATCAGGGTTTTACCTACGTAAAATATCAGGATAAACAGAATACCAATATCCCAAGTAAATCTCATTTATAAATGGAACAGAAGAAATCATACCGCACCGCTTTTATTTTCGTAACCATACTTTTCTTTTTATGGGGATTTATTACCGTCTTAGTAGATTCTTTAATTCCAAGATTGCGCGAGGTATTTACACTTTCCTACTTCCAGGCAGGAATGGTACAATTTGCTTTCTTTGGAGCTTTTTTTTTACTTTCCATTCCGGCAGGTTATATTTTATCCAAGATCGGTTATAAAAAAGGAATCATTTTAGGTTTGAGCGCCATGGCGCTGGGTTGTCTTTTATTCTATCCGGCCGCATCTTATAGGGTATTTGGGATTTTCATGTTAGGGTATTTTACCCTGGCTGCGGGAATCACCGTATTACAGGTTGCCGCCAATCCCTATGTTACCATATTGGGGCCAGAAAAAACCGCTTCCAGTAGGTTAAACCTTTCACAGGCTTTTAACTCGTTGGGAACTTCTATTGCTCCTATTCTTGGCGCTTTTTTTATACTTCAGGATAAGGTAAAGACCACTGCTGAAATTGAGGCGCTGGATGCAACGGCGCAAAAAAGCTATTATGCTGCTGAAGCCTCTGCAGTGCAATTACCTTTTCTAGGCATAGCTGTCTTTATTGCCTTAATCGCGTTAGTTTTTTTCTTTGTAAAACTCCCTACCGTTAGTGATAAGAAAGCTTCCAACGATTATGGCCGGGTGTTGAAGAATAGAAATCTCGTTTTAGGAGCCATCGGACTTTTCTGTTATGTGGGAGCCGAAGTTTCCCTGGGTAGCTATATGGTGAATTATTTTTTAAACTTAGATCTTGCCAATGTGGTGAGAGAAACCTCTTTTATGCGCACCATAGCAGAGTGGGTTCTTTCAACCGGGGTTTCTGCCTCCAGTGACATGGCGGTAGTTGGAGTATTTGTCACCTTTTACTGGCTGGGCGCCATGGTTGGCCGTTTTATAGGGTCTTATTTAACTACCATATTTAATCCAGCCAAAGTGCTTAGTATTTTTGCGGTTGGCGCCATAGGAATGATCTTAATTTCCACCTTCTCGGTGGGGCTGGCAGCAATGTGGACTATTATTGCGGTGGGCTTGTTTAATTCTATTATGTTTCCAACTATCTTTAGTCTTGCATTAGATGGGCTGGGAGACGATAAAGCCCAGGGCTCCGGGATTTTATGTACTATGATTGTTGGTGGCGCTATTATCCCGCCGGCTTATGGTTTCCTTACAGATTCCTATAACTTTAATATCGCACTAATCCTGGTAATGGCTTGTTACGCCTATATTTTTTATTATGCCTATAGCAACAAGAGAAGACAGGTCAGTGTTTAAAATACTTATGCAATATTTTTCTTCGGAAGAATAAAATGGCTTTTTAAATAATTGTTAGGGATAAAACTGATTTTTTTTTAACTGATTAAATTCACCTAAATTACATCACATATCAACCCTTCCGACTCTTTCCGCTATCGCAAAAGAAGTCACCTTCCCTTCAAAGGGAAGGAGCGCTTTCAATTCGACTAAGTAACCCGATAAGCCTGCTCCCCTACTTGGCAAGGAGGGGATGATTTCAGCTTAGCTGAAGAAGGGGTGGTTGCGTTTTTTATTCCTCAAATTCAATTTATAGTTTCAAAAATTGTGATATTTTTCTGATTTTCAAGAAACTAAAGAATAAAATATTCCAAGTTTCATCAATTACAGCCCGTCGAAGCCCTGCCAATTAACTTAGTGCCTTTAAACGAATTTATTCTGTCCGCTCCCATCATTCTCCACTAACTTTTTAACCGGTCTTAAAGATGATATGCTAATATCTTTGTAGCTTTGGAACATTCAGAAAAAATAAATTCTCAAACACTATGTCTGCTAAAAAACGCCTGTTCCTTGTTGATGCCTATGCCTTAATTTTTAGAGGATATTATGCTTTTATTAAAAATCCGCGAATAAATTCCAAGGGATTTGACACTTCGGCTATTATGGGGTTTATGAACTCCCTGTTTGATGTTATTAGAAGGGAAAAACCAGATCATCTCGCAGTGTGTTTCGACAAGGAGGGCAGCAAAGTAAGAACAGAAATGTTTACCGAATACAAGGCCAATCGAGATGCCACACCAGAGCCTATTCGAGAGGGAATTCCTATTATTCAGGATATTCTCAAGGCTATGCACATCCCGGTGATAGAGATGGCAGGTTGTGAGGCCGATGATATCATTGGCACCCTCGCTCAACAGGCAGAAAAAGAGGATTACCAGGTTTTTATGGTTACACCAGACAAGGACTTTGCCCAATTGGTCACCGATAATATCTTTATGTACCGGCCGGCAAGAATGGGTAACGGGATAGAGATTTGGGGTATTCCAGAAGTTCAAAAAAGATTTGAAGTAGAACGCCCCGAACAGGTGATAGATTATTTGGGAATGATGGGTGATGCAGTAGATAACATTCCGGGGCTTCCCGGGGTTGGCGATAAAACAGCTAAAAAATTCCTCAAACAATTTGGAAGCATGGAGGAATTGCTCGCTAACACCGACCAGCTTAAGGGGAAAATGAAAGAAAAAGTGATTGCCAATGCCAAGCAAGGCATACTTTCTAAAGAACTGGCCACGATTATCACCGATATCCCTGTAAATTTTAATGCTGAAGATTACGAACTCTCCATGCCAGATTCTGAAAAAGTACAGGAAATCTTTGAAGAACTGGAATTTAGAAGGTTGAGAGATCAATTTATAAAACTGTTTAGCGGAGAGGAAGAACAACAAACCCAGGTTACCAATTCGCCAACCGCTAAAAAAGCTTCAGAAACGGCTGGTGCGGGTCAATTTTCTTTATTCTCTGGAGATAAAGGCAGTGAAATAACAGAAACTGAAGGCAGCAGAAAATCTTTGCAAGATACCGCGCACGTTTATCAAAGCCTAAACACCAAAATGGCTCGAGAACTATTTCTTCAGAATTTAATGAAGCAGGACAGCGTGTGCCTGGATACCGAAACCACCAGTTTAAACGCGCTGGAAGCTAAACTTGTAGGCATCGCTTTTTCCTGGGAAGCCGGGAAAGGTTTCTATTTGCCGTTTCCGGAAGATCAGCAGAAAGCCCAGGAACTTATCGAAGAATTAAGACCGTTTTTTGAAGATGAAAACATCGAAAAAATTGGACAGAACTTAAAATATGATATTAAGGTTTTAGCCAAATATAAAGTACAGATTAAAGGAAAACTATTTGATACCATGATCGCGCATTATTTGATAAACCCAGATATGCGCCACAATATGGATGTGCTGGCCGAAACTTATTTGAATTACACTCCACAACCTATTTCAGCATTAATCGGAAAAAAAGGCAAAAACCAAAAGTCTATGCGCGTGGTGCCTTTAGACCAACAAACCGAATATGGAGTAGAAGACGCCGATATTACCCTTCAGCTTAAAACATTCTTTCAGGAAGAGCTAAAAGAGGCTAAAACCCGAAAGTTGTTTGATGAAATTGAAATTCCGCTGGTTCGCGTTCTGGCAGCAATGGAACTGGAAGGTATTAAACTAGACAAAGATTTCTTAAAATCACTTTCCGAAGCATTAGAAAACGATATAAAAGTCCTGGAAGATAACATCTATAAAGAAGCGGGAGAAGAATTTAAAATTAGTTCGCCAAAACAATTAGGGCTTATTTTATTTGAAAAAATGGCGCTGGTTAAAAAGCCCAAGAAAACTAAAACGGGACAATATTCCACCAGTGAGGATGTACTTTCGGCACTGGTAAAAGAACATAAAATTGTTGAAGATGTACTTATGTTCCGCGCCCTGGTGAAATTACAAAACACTTATATAGATGCCCTGCCTAAACAAGTACAAAGAGCTACCGGCAGGATTCATACCGATTATATGCAAACCGTTGCCGCTACCGGTAGGTTGAGTTCCAATAATCCCAACCTGCAAAACATCCCAATTAGAACCGAGCGTGGCCGGCAGGTAAGAAAAGCTTTTGTGCCCCGTGATGAAAATCATATTATTCTCGCTGCCGATTATTCCCAGATAGAATTGCGCATTATCGCTGCTTTAAGTAAAGAGGAAAATATGATTAAGGCTTTTAAAGATGGAAAAGATATTCACGCTTCTACCGCTGCCCGGGTCTTTGAGGTAGATATTGATAAAGTAACCCGGGAACAAAGAAGCAATGCCAAGACGGTAAACTTCGGGATTATTTATGGAGTTTCTGCGTTTGGATTAAGCAATCAAACCAATTTATCCCGCGCCGAGTCTAAAGAACTGATAGATACTTATTATAAAACATACCCGAAACTCACCGGATTTATAAGCGATCAGGTGGCTTACGCCCGGGAACACGGTTATGTACAAACAGTTTTAGGCCGAAGGCGTTATTTAAAAGACATAAACTCCAGAAATGCGGTGGTGCGCGGCGCAGCAGAGCGTAATGCTGTAAATGCCCCAATACAGGGAAGTGCAGCCGATATTATTAAACTGGCAATGATTAATATTCACCAAAAACTTACTGAAGGAAAATTTAAAACTAAAATGCTACTCCAGGTACATGATGAGTTGGTTTTTGATGCTCACAAAGAAGAGCTTGAGGAGGTAAAAAAAATGATTAAGTATGAAATGGAAAACGCTTATAAATTAGACGTACCATTGGACATAGAAATGGGCGAGGGACAAAATTGGCTGGAAGCGCATTAAAGAGCAGTGAAAATAAAGATTAATTTTTACCAACAAATCTTATTAAAAAAAGCCTCGCAATATTAAACTTGCGAGGCTTCCTTATCTAACACTAAAAAAGTTCTTTATAATAAACAATTTCAATCCAGGGATACGAGATACGCACCCGATTTTTTTTTATTTCAACCAAGGTAAGCTTCGAGGAATTAAACCTCTGGCTATCACCTCGCAATTAATTCACCCTGGTATATTCTAAAGACAAAATAGTCACATCTTCGGCATCGGTGCCATCTGGATTACCATAATATTGTTCAGATTCCATTTTGCTAACTTCAAAAGCAAAGGTATTTTCGGTTCTTTCCAGCACCCGGCTATGCGTATATTCATTTCCGTTAATCGTCATGGTAAGCACTAAACGCTCTTCGTTATTTTGATTTTCTACCCTCCAGGTTCCGGTATCGGTTCTTCCAGACAGGCATTTAAATTCATCATTATTTGCGCCGGCTTTAAAATCCAGTTTAGAATTTGTGGTAACCATATCTCCGTTAGGATTAAAAACAACACCCATGGTATCAAAACAATCGGTTTCCAGTAAAATATTCTTATGGCCAACATTGTCATTGTTAAGATCTACCAGCGTATCTGCGTTCATTTTAGAAAGTATCCATTCCCCTTCAAGATCTGCTGGAGTTATAGAAGCAGTAGCATCGGTACCCGAAACATTGCTTGCCATTATCTCGCTATCTTCTGCTTCACAGGAAATTAGGGACAGTGCCAGGCCTATAAAGACGCACAAGCCCTTTAAATTAAATAGGTTTTTCATAGCTTAATCGATTTGGGACTACAAAACTACAGAAAAACAAAAATAATTAGCACTTTATTAACACAAACTTTGCCGCTTATCGCATAAATATGTTTTTCATCGATAAGCTTTAAGTAGTCCTGTAGGCGGTTAGGCCAACCAAATAGCCTGCAAATCGAATTTTCATAAGCTGTGTACTCTATAAAATTTTAAAAAAACAAATGGCATTTAATACATCTAATTATGCTCTAACGAGCTATGAAAACCACTATGATAATGGGCAAATTCGTTTAACAACCAAAACAAAAGACCAAAACAAAATGGTATTTTTCTTTCATATTGGAGAAACGTTAACTTAAAAAAAACAGATTTGTAACGTAATAGATAACTTTTACAAGGAAAAACCTGGCACATAAATGGTAATGAGGAAAAATATTCCTAATCTAAAATACCCACAAAGTTATAAGTCTGTATTCAAAGCACTTTACTCTGGTTAAATAAAAAAAGCTTAGACTATAATCCAATAAAAATCCTGCTTTTTAATAATAATTCTCGAATAACTATTTTTAAAAGCTATTTCAGGAAAAATTATATAATTGCTATAGACCGGGTATCGCAAAAAATTAAGTTATAAATTAATTAATCAGATTTTTGTTACTGAATGTATTATCGCCCCCATAAGGCCATAAAATTTGATTCTTCACGGGGTTATACCAATGGAGAATTCCTCATATCTCCCTCAGTATAAATTAATTAATTTGGTTCTTGCTATATAAATTTATAATTGTACATTTGCACCCCGTTTTCCTAACATGAATTTGAAAGGATCGGGGAATGGAATGTTTAATAATAAGTAAAATTAATTAGTGTGGACACATTAAGCTACAAAACAGTATCGGCCAACAAGGCTACCGTGACCAAAGATTGGGTACACCTGGATGCTGAAGGACACTCATTAGGTCGTTTTGCTTCTATAGTAGCCAAGCTACTTAGGGGAAAACACAAACCTAACTTCACCCCACACGTTGATTGCGGAGACAATGTAATTGTTACCAACGCAGAAAAAATCAACTTAACCGGAAAGAAATGGGATTCTAAGGAATACATTCGTCACACCGGTTACCCAGGGGGACAAAAAAGTTTAACAGCAGCCGAGTTATTTGAAAAGGCTCCTGAAAGACTTATTGAGAAATCTGTAAAAGGGATGTTACCAAAAAACAAACTTGGAGCAGACCTATTTAGAAATTTAAAGGTTTATGCCGGGGCTGATCACGATCACAGCGCGCAAAAGCCTAAAACTATTAACTTAAACGATCTTAAGTAATGGAGGTTATTCACAAAATTGGCCGTAGAAAAACGGCAGTTGCACGTGTTTACGTTTCTGAAGGAAGCGGGAAATTTAGCGTGAACAAAAAAGACCTTAAAGACTATTTTACCACCGGAACCTTATTGTACAAAGCCAACCAGGCAATGCAACTTACCGGAAATGACCAAAACTTTGACATAACTGCAAATGTTTATGGCGGTGGTATTACAGGACAGGCAGAAGCTATTCGTCTTGCCCTTTCTAGAGCAATGGTAGAACTGGACGCAGAAAACAGAAGTGTTTTAAAGCCAGAAGGTTTAATGACCAGAGACCCAAGAATGGTAGAGCGTAAGAAATTTGGACAGAAGAAAGCCCGTAAGAAATTTCAATTCTCTAAACGTTAATTTTTATTGGGGATTTTCCCTAAAAGTTCATTTAATATTAAAAAGATTTTTGTTGTTACCCCACCCTCATACCAAGCTTGTCGAAGTGACACTTAGCGATTGAGCGTGCGGGAGTTAGTTTAGCATCTAAACAGGTAAGGCCGTGTTTTTAAAACAGCCACTTACGTGTTGCTATCTTCAACAGAACGTAAACTATTACAAAAATGGCAAACAAAGTAGAAGTAAAAGAATTACTTGATGCAGGTGTGCATTTTGGCCACCTTACAAGAAGATGGAATCCAAATATGGCCCCATATATCTATATGGAGCGTAACGGGATTCACATCATCAACCTATATAAAAGTGCTGCAAAAATGCAGGAGGCAGGAGATGCCCTTGCAAAAATAGCAGCTAGCGGTAGAAAAATACTTTTTGTAGCTACCAAAAAACAGGCTAAAGAAATTGTAGCCGAACAAGCTGAAAAAGCAAACATGCCATACATTACCGAGCGCTGGCCCGGTGGTATGCTTACCAATTTCGTGACTATTCGTAGAGCTGTTAAGAAAATGGCTTCTATTGATAGGATGAAAAAAGACGGTACTTTTAATACACTTTCTAAAAAAGAACGTCTTCAGGTAGATCGTTTAAGAGCGAAATTAGAAAAGAACCTTGGTTCTATTTCTGAAATGAGCCGTCTTCCAGGCGCACTTTTCGTTGTTGACATTACCCGTGAACACATTGCTGTTAAAGAAGCTCAAAAATTAAACATTCCAATTTTTGCTATGGTAGATACCAACTCAGACCCGCGTGAGGTAGAGTATGTGATCCCATCTAACGACGATGCTTCAAAATCTGTTAACAAAGTAGTATCTTATGTTTCTGATGCTATCGTAGAAGGTCTTTCTGAAAGAAAAGCTTCTAAGAAAGAGAAAGCCGAAAAGGCAGAAGCACAGAAAGCCGAAAAAGAAGCAAAAGCCGAAACAAAAGCATCTGCAAAGAAAGCTGAAAAAGTTGAAGCTGAAGTTCCTTCTAAAGACGCCGAAGATAAAGAGGCTATGAAAGAAGCCAAGAAAGATGTAAAACTGGAGTCTAAAGAAGAAACTTTAGACAAAGCCAAATCATCTAACGAAAAAGAATAACATAACCTTTTCACAAATTCTAAAAGTCGTTTAGTTCTTTCTTAATAGTTAGTTTCTAAGCGACTTTTTTAAATAAAAGACAATATTATGGCAAAAATAACCGCCGCAGAAGTAAATAAATTAAGAAAATCTACTGGAGCCGGAATGATGGACTGTAAAAAGGCATTGGTAGAAGCAGATGGAGATTTCGACAAAGCCATCGAAGTACTTCGTAAAAAAGGTCAAAAAGTTGCTGCTAAAAGAGCCGATAGAGATTCAGCTGAAGGTGTGGCAATTGCTAAATTAAACGCAGATAATACTAAAGGGGCTATTGTTTCCCTTAACTGTGAAACAGATTTTGTGGCCAAAAATGAAGATTTCATCACATTGGGCAACGATCTTGCTGAACTTGCTCTTGGAGTTTCTTCAAAAGAAGAGCTATTAAAAACCGAGTATAAAGGAATTACTGTTGAAGAAAAACTAACCGAGCAAACCGGTGTAATTGGTGAGAAGATCGAGATTGGTTCCTTTGAAACCCTGGAAGCTCCTTACGTAGGTGCATACATTCACGCCGGAAACAAAATTGCCGTGATCACAGGACTTTCTAAAAATGTTGAAGGAGCTGAGGAAGCTGCTAAAAATGTTTCTATGCAAGCTGCTGCTATGAACCCTATTGCACTTAACGAAGAAGGTGTGGACCAGGAAACCATAGATAAGGAGAATGAAATCGCTAAAGACACCCTTCGCCAGGAAGGAAAGCCAGAAGAAATGTTAGATAAAATCGCTAAAGGAAAAATTAAGCGCTATTTTAAGGACAACACTCTGGTAAACCAAATCTTTATCAAAGACAGTAAACAAAGCGTAGCAGAATATGTAAAATCTGTAGATTCAGAATTAGAAGTTGTAGGCTTCAAACGAGTGGGGCTAGGCGAATAACCAGCTCCACTTATAAAATTTCACAAACCGTCTCTATTTAGAGGCGGTTTTTTTATCGAATAAATTAGTTTTCTTGTTTCGAAAATTTGCCTGCCTTATCTTGCAAAATTCTAGCTATAGAATAATCTAAAATTGTGATGCAAGCCAATCAACCATATACAATTATCACCGGTTCCAGCCAGGGACTGGGCAAAGCCTTTGCCGAAATTTGTGCTAAACAAAAAAGAAATTTAATCCTTATTTCTCTTCCCAACGAAAACAATGGCAACTTAGCACAGGAATTAAGCGACAAATTTAATATTGAAGCCATACGCTATGAAGTAAATCTTACCAAAAAAGAGGAGTTATATAAACTGGTTAATTTTGTAAAAAAGTTTCCCGTTAATATATTGATTAATAACGCAGGAATTGGTGGTGCCAATAAGTTTGACGAAGTGAGTCTAGATTACTTAAACAATATTATCCTGTTAAATATTAAATCTCTGGTTACACTAACCCACCAATTACTACCCATTTTAAAAAAGCAGGAAGAAGCTTTTATTCTGAATATTTCCAGTCTCGCCGCTTTCGCTCCAATGCCATTTAAAACAGTTTACCCCGCCAGTAAAGCATTTGTTTCTTCATTCTCAAGAGGTTTAAAAGCTGAATTAAAAGAAACCAACATTCACGTTGCTGTAGCACACCCGGGACCTATGGCAACTAACGAAAATGTATCTAAACGGGTAAACGCTTTAACCGGGATCGTTAAGTTTTCAGTTCTATCGCCCGAAAAAACTGCCGAGATTTGCCTGGAAAAATTACTCAAGAAAAAAGCAGTAATTATTCCCGGGAAATTGAATTGGTTCAATTCCCTCTTATTACGTTATGTACCCACCCCCATACAACTAAGGATCTTAAACGGAAAGTTAAAAACTGAAACAACAAATACATTTAGCGATGACTCCTAAAGTATTGGTGACCGGCGCCAGCGGTTTCCTTGGTTTTCATATTACCAAACAGCTTTTGGAAGCAAATTACCGGGTAGTAGCTTTTATTAGAAGCAGCAGCGATGCAACATTGCTAAAAACCTTAGATTGTAGTATTTACAGAGGCAGTTTGAGCAGGAAGCAAGATATTGAGACTGCTTTAAAAAGTTGTGATTTCTTAATTCATGCGGCTTCAAAAACAAGTCAGGATTCTCCAGATTTTGAAGATTATCGCGAGGCAAATATTACCAGCACCAGGCTTTTGATGGAAGCCAGTGAGAAATTCAACATTAAAAAATTTATTTTTATAAGCAGTGCGAATGCTTTTACTATGGGTAGCAAAGAAAATCCGGGAGATGAAAACTCTGGGTTTATGCCGTTTTTGAAAAATTCCGGCTATGCACATAGTAAGTATAAAGCCCAGCAATTAGTACTGCAAGCAGTGGAAAATGATGCTTTCCCGGCAATCGTTTTAGCCCCTACTTTTTTGGTTGGACCTTATGACAGTAAACCTTCCAGCGGCAGATTACTCTTATATGCTTTAAAAAACAAAGTTGTTTTTTATCCCAAAGGAGGTAAAAGTTATGTTGACGTTAGTGCGGTAGCAACTACCTGCGTAAGCGCTTTAAAGAGTAATAAGCAAGGAGAAAGCTACCTGCTCTCGGGTGTTAACTTAACTTATAAAGAATATTTTAAAAAAGTTATGGTTATTTCAGGGCAGTCTAAAGTTTTAATACCTATTCCAAAAATCCTGGTAAGCTTAATCGTTATAGCAGCAAGTGTTTTTCCTTCTAAAAATATGCGTCTTTTAAAAACAAATTTAAAGATGTTATTTTCAGAAAATTATTTTAGCAATGCCAGAGCACAAAAAGAATTGGATATGCCTAAAACCAACATTAACTCGGCCATTAAAGAAAGTATCGCCTGGTTTCAAGAGAATAATTATATTTAATTTTCATTATGTCAAACAAAGCATTTCAATTTAAAGAATTTAAGGTAGAACAAGATCGTTGTGCAATGAAAATTGGCACCGATGGAGTCCTATTGGGAGCCTGGACTTCCCTAATGCATGAACCAGACAGTATTTTAGATATTGGCACAGGAACCGGGGTTATCGCTTTAATGTTGGCACAGCGCTCTCCGGCCCAACTCATAGATGCCATAGAAATAGATGAAAATGCTTACGAACAGAGTGTAGCAAATTTTGAAGCGAGCGATTGGGGCGATCGTTTATTTTGCTATCACGCAGCATTTGATGAGTTTGTAGAAGAAATGCAGGAAGAAGAACAATATGAACTCATCGTTTCCAATCCGCCTTTTTATGAACCCAGGCTCCCTCTGCCTTCGGTATCTACCCAGAAGGAGGAGAAAATAGCGTTATCCAGAAAAACAGCGCGCTTTTACGATGCGCTTCCTTTCTCAGAATTATTGGAGGGAGTTTCAAAATTACTTCATCCGGAAGGAGAATTTAGCACGGTAATCCCGTATAATGAAGAGGAAAATTTTATAGAACTGGCTGCAAAATTCAAACTTTTTCCGAGGAAAATCACCCGGGTAAAAGGTACCGAAACTTCAAAAATTAAGAGAAGCCTTCTAAGTTTTAGTTTTCATCAAATTAAACCCGAAGAAGACAAACTAATTATAGAAATTTCAAGACATAACTACACTCGGGAATATAAAGCCCTGGTAAAAGATTTCTATTTAAAAATGTAGGAAATATGATTCAAGGTTTAAAGTTTCAAAGTTCAAGGTTTGACAAAAAACCGGTACTTATCCAATGAGTAGAACAATTTTTTTTCTATGTAGCTCAATTTTTCACCTTCATTTCCAAAAAAGAGTAACACGGGCGATAAATTTTTTGAAATACCTAATTAAAAATCTATCGGAAAAATCTGCTTCATCAAAGTGATCTTTAATCTACCTTTTTTTAGGTTTTTAAAACTAAAAGTTTCGCGCATTGGTGGCAAATATTTCTTCCATAGTAATTCTTAATTTTCCTTTAATTCAAAGTTTTATCTTCAAACAAAACACCTATCTTTGCAACGTGAAGCATTTAGCTATTATACTCGCTGTATTTTTTTTGGGACTTAATTTGGTTCCCTGTGAGGATGATATGCTTACTATTCAGCAGGATACGCAAGTACAGGTGAGTGATCACGGTGAACATTCACCTCTGGAAGCAGACAGCTGTAGCCCTTTTTGCCAATGTCATTGCTGCCATGTACATGTTACAAACTTTAACGGCCAGGCTTTTGAAACTCTAGACCTCGCCATTTCTACACTAATTATCAATAGAGGTGCAAATTTAGGTGAAGAACTTCCTAACTTTCACTTTCAACCGCCCAGGGTTTAATTCAGTATAAGGGATGATTATATCCCATCGTCACCGGCTTTCTCTTGTCGGCTTTTTTAATATTTAACTGAATTAAACATCAATATACATGATTAATAAAATCATTGATTTTTCAATCAATAATAAATTTATTATTGGCTTGCTTACCCTGGTGCTTATTGGCGCAGGAGTCTGGAGTATGCTGCAGGTTCCCGTAGATGCCCAACCAGACATTACCAACAACCAGGTACAGGTAATGACGCAAGCCCCGAACCTGGCAACCGAAGACATTGAACAGTTTGTCACCTATCCTGTAGAAATTGCCTTAAGCAACCTTCCCGGGGTAACAGAGATTCGTTCTGTTTCCCGTTTCGGTCTCTCGGTAGTGACCATTGTTTTTAAAGATGATATGGGCACCTATCTTCCCAGGCAACTGGTAGCCGAAAAACTAGAAGCCGTAAAAGATGAAATCCCAAAAGGCTTTGGAGCACCTTCCATGGGACCAATTTCTACCGGCCTGGGAGAGATTTATCAATATACTTTGGAGGTTGAAGATGAATATAAACAGGAATATTCAGCTACCGAATTACGCAGTATTCAAGATTGGATTGTTAGGCGACAAATGGCCATGGTGCCGGGAGTCGTGGAGGTTAATGGAGTTGGTGGAAAAATAAAACAATATGAAGTTGCCGTAGATCCCGAAGAGCTACACGCCATAGACTTAAGTATTTCTGATGTTTTTAAAGCTCTTGAAAACAATAACCAAAATACGGGGGGTGCTTATATTGAAAAAAACCACCAGGCGAATTTTATTCGTGGCGAAGGTTTAGCGCGAAGTGTTGATGATCTTAAAAAAATAGTGGTTACTAATAAAAACGGCATTCCTATTACTGTAGAAGATGTCGCTGAAGTTCGCTTAGGCAGTGCTGTAAGATATGGTGCTCTTACTAAAAATGGCGAAGGAGAAGCCGTTGGTGGGATGGTGATGATGCTGAAAGGTGCCAATTCTAACGAGGTTATCGATAATGTAAAACAGCGCATTGTACAAATACAAAAATCCCTACCGGAAGGAATTTCAATAGTGCCCTTCCTGGATCGTAGTGAATTAATAAGTGAAACCACTTCTACCGTAACCCAAAACTTACTGGAAGGCGGGCTAATTGTAATTTTTGTCCTGGTGTTGCTATTGGGTAATTGGCGCGGCGGACTTATAGTTGCCTCCACCATTCCCCTATCGCTATTGTTTGCCTTTATCCTTATGAATGTCTTTGATGTTTGGGCTAATTTAATGAGCCTGGGCGCGATAGATTTTGGAATTATTGTTGACGGTGCAGTAATTATTGTAGAAAGCACGGTATTTACCATTCATCAGCAAATAAAGAAAAAGAGGAGTTTAGGTGCTGCAGAAAAAGATAAAATTGCTTCGTCTTCAGCAAAAAAGATGATGAATTCTGCATTTTTTGGGCAACTTATCATTTTAATTGTTTTTCTCCCTATTCTCGCTTTAGAAGGCGTAGAGGGTAAAATGTTTAAACCCATGGCACTTACTTTTATTTTTGCCATGCTGGGCGCGATGATCCTTTGCCTTACCTACGTACCTATGATTTCCTCGGTATTTCTGAAGAAACCAAAAACTTCAAAAAAATCTTACGGAGATAAATTTATAATTTG
The DNA here is from genome assembly GCF_900129445.1 of Salegentibacter echinorum. GTDB lineage: Bacteria > Bacteroidota > Bacteroidia > Flavobacteriales > Flavobacteriaceae > Salegentibacter > Salegentibacter echinorum. The sequence continues at coordinate 295,882 of NZ_FQVT01000002.1, read as the reverse complement.
GCTTCAGGATAAATATGAGCCTCTACTAAAAAAGTCCCTGCGAAAAGGAAAATTGATTCTGGGACTGGCAATTGGCCTATTTGCCCTGGCAGTTTTTATGTTCAGCAGGATGGGAGGAGAATTCATTCCTCAATTAGACGAAGGGGATATTGCTTTTCATATTATTCTAAAACCCGGAAGTTCCCTGGAAGAAGGTATTGCTACCTCAACAAAAATCGAGAAACTCCTTTTAGATGAGTATCCCGAAATTAACCAGGTGGTAAGTCGCTTTGGAGTTTCAGATGTTCCCACAGATCCCATGCCTATGGATATTGGCGATAGTTTTATCATTTTAAAAGATAAATCTGAGTGGACTTCGGCCTCCTCTAAAGATGAGCTTATTGCCAGTATCAAAGAAACGCTTAGCGTATTTCCGGGTGTAAGTTATGAATTTACACAACCGGTAGAAATGCGCTTCAATGAGCTTTTAACCGGAGTTCGGGAAGATATTGCCGTAAAATTATACGGGGAAGACCTGGAACTCTTAGCCAGCAAAGCCCGGGAGATGGGAAATATTATTAGTGGTGTAGAAGGTGTTGCCGATATGAAAGTAGAAGCCACATCTGGCCTGCCGCAGATAAGTGTAAAATACAATCGTGATAAGATTGCCCAGTACGGCTTGCAAATTAACGACCTTAACACCCTGGTACAATCGGCTTTTGCCGGTGGAAAGGCCGGGGTTATTTTTGAAGGTGAGAAACGCTTTGACCTGGTGGTTAGACTACAGGAAGAAAATCGCAGCAGTATTGAAAATATAAAAGATTTGTATGTGAGTTTACCCTCGGGAAATCAAATTCCTCTTAAAGAAGTTGCGAATATTAGTTATCAACCAGGACCAATGCAGATTAGTCGGGATAACACCAATAGACGTACTTATGTTGGAGTAAACATTAGGGATCGCGATGTAAAATCTGTAGTAGAAGATATTCAAACAAGGCTTGATGCTCAGTTTGAATTACCAGCCGGTTATTATATTCGTTACGGTGGGGCATTTGAAAACTTTGAACGCGCCAGCAAGCGGTTGCAAATTGTGGTTCCAATCGCGCTTTTACTCATTTTTATTCTAATTTATTTCGCATTAAAATCTTTTAAGCAAACCACTATGATCTATATCGCCATTCCCCTGGCGGCAATTGGCGGGATTTACTCACTATGGCTTCGGGATATGCCATTTAGTATTTCGGCTGGGGTTGGATTTATCGTATTATTTGGGGTTGCCGTCTTAAATGGACTCGTACTAATAAGCGGTTTTAACGAATTAAAAGAAGAAGGCGTGACCAATATCAACGAACGTATTTCCCTTGGTACACGGCGTAGAATAAGACCTATTTTACTAACTGCGTTGACCGATATTTTAGGTTTTCTTCCCATGGCTGTTTCGACCTCAGCCGGTGGTGAAGTGCAACGACCTTTAGCTACGGTAGTTATTGGTGGTCTAATTACCTCTACCCTTTTAACCTTATTTATTTTGCCCATCCTTTACAAATGGGTGGAAAACAGAAAAAATAAAAGTATGTTGAATCAAAATATCGTGGCTGGGATCGCGGTTGTAGCATTTTTAGTTCTTCCGCTAAAAACGACTATGGCTCAAGAGACCAGCAATAATTCTTCTGAAATTAGCCAACAGGAAGCTGTAGAACTGGCACTAAAGAATTATCCCTTGCTAAAAAATGAAAAGCGCAAAATTGAAAAAGAAAAAGCGCTAAAGAAATCGGCCTGGGATTTGGGGACCACCGGTGTTTTTACCGGCGGAGAAGAACTTGGGGATTCCGGAGGAACTTATACCACTGTGGGTGTTAAACAACAGGGAATTGATCTCTTCGGAATAATTCCGAAGAACAAATTACATAAGGAGCGTATTAAACTTGCAGAAAATGCTTATCGTTTATCTCAACTTGAAGTAAGCCGCGAAGTAAAAAAATTGTGGACCAAAGCTTTTGCGGCAAATCGAAAGACCAACTTGTTTACCAGGCTGGATTCACTTTATTCGAAGATGGAAGAGGCAATTTCTCTAAGGCACGAAGTTGAAGCCATTTCCCGTTTGGAAATGCTTACTGCGCAAAACCGGGTTAGTGAGATAAAAATTGAGAAAGCCCAGGCAGAAAACGACTATCAAATTGCCATTCAGAAATTAAATTTATGGTTGGGAGAGGAAGCAAATTACAAAGTTCCCACAAGTTTTGAAACTAAATTAATCGCAGAAAACGAACTAAACCCCCGGGTAATAGCATCACATCCCCAACTTCAAGTTGCCCAGCAGGAACTCGCTGTCTCAAAAGCAAAATACAGTACAGAGAAAGCAGATTTTCTTCCCGATTTTAATGTGCAGTATGGATTTCAGAAAAAAGATGGAAATACCGGGTTTTACAGCTATCAGGCGGGGATTTCCATTCCTATTTTATCGGGTGCAGCGCACGGCGAAGTGAAAGCGGCGCGTATAGATCGCGATATAGCCAGGGAAGCCGCCAAATTTGAGGAAAAACGCTTAGCTTCTAAGTTTAAAACAAGGCTTCAGAATTACAAAAAATGGAAAGCTTCCTGGGAGTTTTATCGCGATAAGGTATTGCCATTATTGGAAGAAGAAAGACAGGGTTCGCTGTTGGCCTTTAACGAAGGCGCTATGGAATACGTGGCTTTTATTCAGAACCTGGACAACGCGGTACAGGCCGAATTAAAAGCGCTTACCGCTTACAAAAATTACCAGTTTGCCCTGGCAGAAATTCAATTTTATTTACAAAACGAACTTTAATCTCTATTCGTTCAATCTAAAACCTCGTGAAAATAACAGGAGGTAGTTTTCTAAACTATAAACAAAACAATATGAAAATCAGAAATATTATATTCTTCTCTATAATCATAGCATTTGTGTCCTGCAAGGATAAACAGGAGCCGCAAGCAAATAGTAAAGCTCAAAAGGAAGCTCCAGAAACAGCCCAGGTCGAAGAAGCCATGTTGTCACAGCAGCAGTTTGAAGCTTTAGACATGAAAATTGATACGCTACAGCATAAGCTAATGAGCGGCTTTGTAGCAGCAAATGGACAGTTGGAAGTGCCACCCCAAAGTGAAGCCTCTATCACCCCCGTTATTGGTGGGAATGTTAAAAATATAAAGGTAATAGAAGGCGAGAAGGTAAAAAAAGGAGCGGTACTCGCTTATATTTCCCATCCTGAAATAATTAAAATCCAGACAGACTATATGAACGCGAGCAATCAGTTAAAATTTCAGGAAAAAGATTTCTCGAGACAACAAAAATTATATGAAGGCGGCGTAGGCTCGGGAGAAAGTTTCCAGCGGGCTGAAGCCGATTTAGATATGATAAAAGGCCGTCTCGCGGGATTGGAAGCTCAATTAAGACAATTACACATTAATCCAAAAAGTGTAAAAAATGGAAATATCCAGCAGCAAATCCCCATCCTATCACCCATAAATGGTGCTATACAGGCGGTAAACGTTAAAACCGGCCAGTTTGTACAGGCGCAAACGAATATGTTTGAAGTTATTAATACTGAACATGTTCACGTAGATCTTATGGTTTTTGAAAAAGATGTGGCAAAAGTAAAAGAGGAGCAAAAAGTGTATTTTACAGTAGAATCAATGCCCGGCAAGGAGCTTACTGCAGAAATTCTTTCCATTAGCAAAAACTTTGAACAAGATCCAAAAGCGTTGCACGTGCACGCCGAAATTGATAATCTACCCGAGAATTTAGTACCGGGAATGTTTGTACGCGCAAAAATAGCGGTGGCAGATAGCCGAAGCATCGCTTTACCCGAAGCAGCCATCACTAAAGATGGAGACCAGTTCTTTACTTTTTCTGCAGAAGAAGAGGGTGATGCCTGGAGCTTTAAACCCATAGAGGTTGTTCCCGGGATCCAGGAAGGCGAATGGATTGCCATAAAATTAGTGGACGAAGTCGCTCCAGGCACGCGATTTGTTTATAACAACGCCTACTACCTCATGGCCGAAATGCAAAAAGGAGAAGGCGGACATAGCCATTAATTTCAGTTGGTAGTGAGGCAGTGACCAGTTGGCAGTGACAGTAAGCAGTTAGTAGCATCCTGCAAGGTCTAGCAGAATCTTGCAGGATTAAAATAAGCAATTGTGAGAAAAGATCTCGAATATCCGTAAGTTTTTATTAATTACCCCTAGCTAAAGGGATCACAATTGCGAATATTCTTTATTGGGCCACGTTATTTTCTAACGGCTTTATGTTATTGAATTCTTTCTCTTTTAATGTTTTCTCTTCATCTAAATCATAATCATCTTGTAAACCCAACCAAAATTTAGCTGTTGTTCCAAAATATTTTGAAAGTCGAAGAGCTGTATCAGCAGTTATTCTTCTTTTCTTTTTAATGATTTCACTTATTCTTGTTTGCGGAATAAATGTGTCTTTGGAAAGTCTGTATGCAGTAATTTCCATTGGATCTAAAAATTCTTCTTTTAAGATTTCTCCAGGATGTATGTTTTCAAGTTTTTTCATTTCTCTATTTTTTAGGTTTAATGATAATCAACTATTTGAACTTCAAAAGCATTGCCATTTTTCCATTTGAACATTATTCTCCATTGTTTATTAATTCTAATACTATGAAAATCTTCTAAATTTCCACTCAACTTTTCTAGATGATTAGCTGGAGGAATTCTTAAGTCATTTATATTTTGAGCATTATTTATCATTCTCAGTTTTCTTCTTGCTACATTTTGAATATTGGCAGGAAGCTTTCTTGATTGGGTTCCATTCCAAATTTTGTCAGCTTCTTTGTCTGTAAATGATTTTATCACAAATAAGATTGTTTCACGTTACTAACGTCAAAGATAAGCAAAAAAGCTGAAGTTCTATGCGCGAAAATTTATGCTTGACTAACTTGTTTTATCAAAAGATATTCGTGTGCACACCGTAGCTTATATTCATAGGATGTTAATTTCCCCGCTACTTCTAATGGAAAAGAAAGCAGAATTTTAAATTAACAACCTCGCCCCAAGGGTGCGAGGTATGCTTCCGAAAAAAACTCTTTTATTTCGAGGCAAGCCCCGGCGGAATTAAACCCTTGGCTTTCGCCCCGCGATTAAAAGTCGCCAATTGACTGGAAGAACGGGATTTCTTGTCTTTGCAATTTTATGAATTAGTTGTACTTTCGGGTTTTTCTAATTCATTTGATATGTCCCAATTCTGGCTGTATTTTAAATTAGGTTTAGAACACGTTCTGGACTGGCAAGCTTACGACCATATTCTATTTTTGATTGTGTTGGTTGCAGCTTATACCTTTAGCAGCTGGAAACGCATATTATGGCTGGTAACGCTATTTACCATTGGTCACAGCCTGGCTTTATTCCTTTCTGTATATGAGATTGTAAAAGTAGATTCGGCTTACGTAGAACTGCTTATTCCCATTACTATTATTTTAACGGCTTTATTTAATCTTTTTACCGCCAGCAAGAAGGAGCGGAATACGAACCACAGTTGGCTTTATTTTACCACGGTATTCTTTGGTTTGATTCACGGTTTAGGCTTCTCCACCTATTTTAAAATGGTTTCTGCCAATACCGAAAGTAAACTTTTACCCTTACTGGAATTTGCTCTGGGGATAGAAACAGCCCAGGTAATTGTAGTAATTGCCGTGATCATTTTTTCCTTTATAGCGCAAAATATTTTACAGGTTTCAAGACGCGACTGGATCCTGGTAAGTTCGTCTGTGGTTATTGGGATTATACTACCAATACTTCAAGAGAACTGGCTGGCGATTTAAAATTTTAAGCATAAAGACCTCACGAGGTCTCTGAGTCCGTGAGGTCTAATCTACGTGTATATTTAAGAAAGTCTCTTAAAAATTCTACCGCGAAGAAAGATTAAATTGTAACTGACTGATAAATAGCTTTTATTATCTTTGAATTTCAGAAAAAACAAACCTTAATTTCGGGATCATTTAAGATTAAGACTGAAATTTTTAAATTCAGAAAAAATAGCCCAACAAGCGAGGAAATTCCACACATGGATAAGAAAAAACAATTAAAGTACGACAAGGCCTATTTGAGAATTGCCCGGGAATGGAGCAAATTATCGCAATGCAAAAGAAAGCAGGTTGGCGCAGTTATTGTAAAAGACAGGATGATAATTTCTGATGGTTTTAATGGTACTCCTACCGGTTTTGAAAATTATTGTGAAGATGACGAGGGATATACCAAATGGTACGTGTTACACGCCGAAGCCAACGCAATTTTAAAGGTTGCAAGTTCTACACAATCCTGTAACGGTGCTACCCTTTATATCACGATGTCCCCCTGTAAAGAGTGTAGTAAATTAATTCACCAGGCAGGAATCACACGGCTGGTGTACCATATCGATTATAAAGATAACTCTGGGTTGGATTTTTTAAAAAAGGCCGGTGTTGATCTAAAACAGATTGATAATTTAGAAGATTGAAAAGAAGATATAAAATATTATTACCCATACTAATGGCCACCGCTTGCGCCATAGGGGTAATACTTGGAGGCCGAATTAATTTTTCTACATCTAAAAATTTATTTACGTCCAATCCTAAAAAACAAAAGCTAAACCGACTTATAGACTATATTGACTACGAGTACGTAGATGATGTCAATACAGATAGTATCGTTGATCTTACTGTAAACCGAATTTTAGAAAACCTCGATCCACATTCGGTGTACATTCCCAAAGAAGAATATGCCAGCGTTTCTGAGAATATGCAGGGGGATTTTGTAGGAATTGGGGTTAGTTTTTACAACGTGAATGATACGGTGGTGGTGATACAGGCACTAAAAGGCGGGCCAAGTGAAAAAATTGGCATTCGCGGGGGCGATCGTATTTTATATGCCAATGGTACTCCACTCTTTAATATGAACATCCCTACAGATTCTCTGACCAGGCATTTAAAAGGGGAAATCAATTCTGCAGTTACCTTAAAAGTTAAACGAAAAGGTACCGAAGATCTGCTTACTTTTAAAGTAAAACGCGGGCGTGTTCCCTTAAAAAGTGTCGATGCTGCTTACATGCTTTCCCCCACCCTGGGTTACATAAAAGTGAACCGCTTTGCAGAGACTACTTATAAAGAATTTAAAAAAGCATTAAAAAGATTAAAGAAAGAAGGCGCTACACAAATTGCGTTAGATCTTAGGGATAATCCCGGTGGCTATCTGGCAGAAGCTATTAAGATTGTAGATGAAGTTTTAGAAGATGAAAAATTAATCCTGTTCACCAAAAACAAGAGTGGCGCGGTAGAAGAAACTTATTCCCGTCGTGAAGGCATGTTGGAAGATGGGGATATTTATGTATTAATTAATGAAAATTCGGCTTCGGCTAGTGAAGTTATTGCGGGTGCTCTGCAAGATAATGATCGTGGCATTATTGTAGGAAGACGTTCTTACGGTAAAGGACTCGTGCAGCGGGAAATGGAATTGGGTGATGGTAGTGCGGTAAGGCTTACTATCGCAAGATATTATACACCTACAGGACGTTCCATTCAGAAGCCATACAACAACGGAAATGACAATTATTTTAAAGATTATATGCGACGTTATAATAACGGGGAATTAAACAATGCCGATAGTATTCACGTAAATGACTCTCTAAAATATACTACTCCAAAAGGAAAGACTGTTTATGGTGGCGGTGGAATAATCCCAGATGTTTTTATTCCTAAAGATACCGATAGCGAACGCGCTAAAATTCAGCTTCTAATGCAACACGGCTTTATGAACCGTTTTGTTTTTAATGTACTGGAGGAAGACCGGTCATATTATAACAATATTTCCCGTGAAGATTTTAAAACTGAAGTAAAGATTACCGAAGAAATAGTGCAGGATTTTATAAGATTTTCGAGAATGCAGAACATATCCCTGGAGGTAAATGAACACGAAGATTTATTGAAACGATATTTAAAAGCTGTGATGGCGCAGCAATTATATGGAATGAATGCTTTTGAAAAATTGCTAAATGCCAACGACCCCGCTATTGAGAAAGTTCTTGAATTATCTAAAAAAAATCAATAAATTGCGATTGTGAGTGTTTTTTCTGAGAATCTAATTATCGCATTTTTCGTTGCCCCCCTGTTTTTCTTCATTATAGCGGTGGCTTTTCGGTTATTAGATAACAGTTCTTTACTTTTTCTTCAGAAAGAAATTTTGGTAACTTCTTCTAATGTTTCGATGAAATGTATTAAAAATGAAATACAACTTACCGAAGATTTAACCTTTAGAAAAAAATTACGCCTGGCACTAATTTACAGAAAATTGCATCGCAGCTTTCTCATACTCACTTTCCTCTCCCTGCCTTTAATGATGTTTGGTTATTATTTAATGTAAGCGCAGCTAAGTTTAGCTTAGTTACAAAAGCTGCCAATGAGGACAAAGCAACTTTTCCCTAAAATAAGCACGTAAATTAGGGCTAATTGAAATTGATAAGAACTGGTCTTAAGCTAAAGAGTCTTTGAATGCAATTAAGCTTTATGCTTCTTAGCGATACTTCTGGAAACCAACAAGATACCCATTAGCACAATAACACAAAGACAGGCTAGAATTACCAGAACAGCGGTGCCGCTATCACCTTCCATTAAATTATTAAAATTTAATACATTGGCGCTATAAATGGATATAAATCCAGCCAAAATAATTACGGTATAAATTAAAAACTTCATGAAAACAAGCTCTGAATGTTTGCGGCGAATAATTTTACTGCAATAGCCAGTAAAATTACACCAAATACTTTTCTAATCACACTAATCCCCTGGCTTCCTAAAATACTTTCAATTTTAGCAGAAGATTTAAGTACAATATATACAAAGATAAGATTGATTAGGATAGCTGCAATAATATTTATGGCTTCAAATTCTGCTTGTAGAGAAACCAGGGTGGTCATTGTCCCCGCTCCAGCAATTAAAGGAAAGGCTAATGGCACTATAGATGCGGTTTCTGGCTCATCATCTTTATAAAGGGTTATTCCCAAAATCATTTCTAAAGCCAGGAAAAATAAAATAAAAGCACCCGCCACGGCAAAAGAATTTACATCTATACCTATTAAATTTAGAATTTCTTTTCCTAAAAATAAAAATACGATCATGATCACCCCGGCCACCACAGAAGCTTTTTCACTTTGAATATGACCTACTTTTTTTCGTAAGTCTATAATAATTGGAATATTACCTATAATATCTATTACCGCAAATAGAATCATCCCGGCCGTAAATATTTCCCGAACATTCAATAATTTCCACATAATATTACTTTTCAAAAAATTTGCGCAAAAGTAATTTTTAAAAATTGACTGTCAAGACTTTCCCTATTAATTTTTATATAAATTTCAGCATTGAAATCATGAGAAATTTCATAAATAATCACCTGAATACTAATGTTTTAAAATAAAAATCAATAATTTCAACTTAAGAGTGTGAGGGATGCTTCCGAAAAAACTCTTTTTTTCCCAGGCAAACTCCTGGTAATTAAACGTCTGGCTATCGCCTCGCAGCTAAAATAAGTTTTGGATGCATTGAAAAAATAATGTGTTATTTATGAGAAATTGAACACGAAAGATCAATTTAATTTTAATTGAAAATTTCTGGTGTTTTATTCTGAAAAAATAAGGATAAGGCTATCTTTGTATTATGTTTCAGATAGGAAAAACCATAGTTTCAGAAGAGATTCTTACCAAAGATTTTGTATGCAACCTTTCAGCTTGCAAAGGAGCTTGCTGTGTTGATGGTGAGGCCGGTGCCCCGGTCACTCCAGAGGAAAGACAAATTTTAGATGATATCTACCCTAAAGTAAAGCCTTATTTAAGACAAAAAGGAATTGATGCGATAGAAGAGCAGGGTACTTATATCACGAACGATTTTAATGAAATTGAAACCCCACTTATCGACGGGGCAGATTGTGCCTATGTAACTTTTGACAATAAGGGCACCGCACTCTGTGGAATTGAAGAAGCTTACAACCAGGGGGATATCGACTTTAAAAAGCCCGTTTCCTGTCATTTATACCCGGTGCGGATTCAGGAGTATTCAGAATTTTCGGCTGTAAATTATCATAAATGGCATATTTGCGATGATGCCTGTACCCTGGGAGCCGAACTTCAGGTTCCTATTTATAAATTCACTAAAGATGCATTAATTCGCAAATTTGGCGAAGACTGGTATAAAGAATTGGAAGAAGCCGCGAAAGAGCTATAACTTAAATACCTTCTTTATTTCATAATTCTTTAATCCATTCCTAACGAAAGAAAACTTTACATTCCAATGATAAAAACAAGTGATTTTTAGAATCGTACAAGTTTTACTATACCCAACATTAGCTGCACAAACACTTGTTTTTCAAATATTGTTTTATACTTCTCATTTATTTCGTATATTAGATTTAAATTTATTGCGCCCTAACTGGTTATTTTCTCCCCCAACCGGTTAATTAATTACAATTTATTCCCTACCAAAGACTAAACCTTTGCGTTGCACTGGTTGGCGTCTGGTCTATCAAACCTGTTATAATCTAGATTATTCATAACAATAACTGAATGATCTAAATAAAGTTAGTTGAACTAATATTTTTGATACTCAAGAAATAGTTTTTCTAATTCGGGATAAACCGGCCGAGGAAAGCATTTCTAAGCAAGGATGTGAAATATGCGGGTAAAGCTTTTTTCTCATTTTTACTATGCATTTATGCATTGAAATGAATTACAATTGCTTATTCACAGTGTTTTTTAGATCAAATCAATTATGATTAAACGAATACCAATTATTAACCTAAATATCGAATTATGAAAAAAATAGTCTTACTGGGATTTTCTTTATTGTTTTTCGTGGCTACTGCGGAAGCTCAATTTTTTAAGAAATTAAAGAAGAAAGTTGAACAAAAAGTTGAACATGCTGTAACTGAGAATATTTCTAATAAAGCAGCAAATGAAGCCAATAAGTCCCTTAATAAAATGTGGGAAACCGATCTAAAGAACAGTCCAATTCCTATGGGTAGCAATCGGGTAGATATTAGTAAAATACCACAAACTTATCAGTTTAATTGGGAATATAAATTAAACATCGAAACAAAAGATGGCGCCATGGATATGACCTATCTATTAAATAAAGATCAACCTTACTTCGGAATGAGGGTACCCAAGGCAAATGGAATGCACATGGTTTTAGATAATCAAAATAAATTAAGTGTAATGTATTTTTCTTCTGGAGATAATAATTTTATCACTGCTACAGAAATTAAAGATCTGGAGGATTATGAGGCTGAAGAAAATCCTTACGAAGGTTCAGAATTAAAAGAAATAGGCTCTAAAACTATTATGGGCTATTCCTGCCAGGGTTATGAGACCGAAAATGAGGAACATATACTTAAATTCTACGTAACCCGAGATGCTCCCATAAGTTTTGCAAATATGTACAACAATAAAAAAAGTAATATTCCAGATGGTTGGAATGCAGACTGGTTTGAAGATGATGCACTTATGATGGAGATGGAAATGATCGATAAATCGAAATCCAAAAATAATGTTGTTATGCGTTGTACCGGTCTGGAAAAAAAATCATTTAGTTTAAATAAAGATGATTATGCATCGCTTGGTGCCACAAAAAAATAATTTATTATGGAAAATACGCACTCAGAAGCAAATAAGACAGAGAAAACAAGCAATGGTTTTGACGCCAAAACCATTGCTATAATTTCTTACCTTACCGTAATAGGTTTGATAGTCGCATTTGTATTAAACAACGAGAAAAAAGACGCCTATGCTAATTTTCATATAAAGCAATCTTTAGGGCTGGTATTAATTGGGTTCGGACTGTTTATTTTAGGAATGATTCCCATTCTAGGCTGGATTTTAAGCTTTTTGGGGTCAATTTTTCTATTGTACCTATGGATTATGGGACTTATAAATGCCATAAATCATCAAAAAAAGCCTGTTCCTATATTAGGAAATAAATTTGAAACCTGGTTTGCAAGTATTTAGTACTTGCTCACTTTGCTATAAGCTCTTGTAGAAATTGAAGCTCTTCCTATATTTTATTGGGATGACCAGGTCTGGTTTTTCAAATTTCGTATTTATAGAATTATATGAATTTTTCTACTATAAATGTTTATCTCGACTTTCCTGAATATTCCAGGTTTAAAAAATTCTACGTTGCAAATCCTATCGTTTTCGCTACTTTTGAAATGTTTATAATTAGGCACCAATAACTTCTAAAATATTTCAGAAAATGATGAACTGGGAACAGCTTTTATCTCTAAAACGCTTTGGCGACACCAATAAAAGGCTAAGAAAAGAGCAGAATGAAACCCGTCTTGGGTTTGAGGTAGATTACGATCGCATCATATTTTCTTCCGCTTTTAGGAGTTTGCAGGATAAGACCCAGGTAATCCCACTTTCCAAAACAGATTTTGTGCATACCCGGCTTACCCATAGTCTGGAAGTTTCAGTAGTAGGACGTTCCCTGGGAAGGTTAGCCGGTCAAAAAATACTGGAGAAACATCCGCAATTAGAAGAAACGCACGGCTACAAAATGAATGATTTTGGAGCTATTGTTGCCGCAGCCGCTTTAGCGCACGATATTGGGAATCCTCCTTTTGGTCACTCAGGAGAGAAGGCAATTGGTGAATATTTTAGTTTAGGGCGAGGTAGGCGTTTTAAAGAAGCGCTAACTCCAAAAGAATTTCAGGATCTTATAAAATTTGAAGGAAATGCCAACGGCTTTAAAATTTTAACTCAAAACAAACCGGGCATCTCTGGCGGCCTTAGACTATCTTATGCTACACTGGGAGCTTTTATAAAATATCCCAAAGAATCCTTACCCTATAAACCCACTAAAAAAGTAACCGACAAGAAATTTGGTTTTTTTCAGACCGACAGTAATTTCTTTCAGGAAATTGCTTCAGAATTAGGTTTAAAAAACACCGGAAGTAAGGGTGATATTAGTTATTCCAGGCACCCACTGGCTTTTTTAGTAGAAGCTGCCGATGATATTTGTTATACCATCATAGATTTTGAAGACGGCATTAACCTTGGACTTATCGAGGAAGAATATGCTTTAGAATATCTTATAAAATTGGTAAAAAACAACATCAATACTAAAAAATACAACCGGCTTACCAATACTGCCGACAGATTAAGTTATTTGCGAGCCTTAGCCATTAGCACCTTAATTACTGAAGCTGTAGAGATATTCCTCCATTATGAAGAAGCTATTTTAGCAGGAGAATTTCACCAAACCTTGCTGGAAAAGAGTGCGTATAGTGCACAAATAGATGATATTATTAAAATTAGTGTTGAAAATATTTATGAAAGTGAAGAGGTGATTAATAAAGAAATTGCCGGCCATAAGATGCTCACACACCTACTAGACACCTATACTGAAGCGTTTCTACCAGATGAAACACACTTAGATTCGCACTTTAATAAGCTGGTATTAAAATCGGCACCAGGCTTAAATTTTCTAAAAGACGAAGAATCGGTTTACAAACGCCTGCTGGAAATTTGTTCCCATACCTCATCGCTAACAGATGGGTTCACGGTAGCTTCTTTTGAACGATATAGCGGGAAAAAATTATAAAATAAATCACTATTGTCCAGTAATGAAGTAAGATAGCTTTGCTACAAGAAAAATGAGAAAAGACTAAATTGTAACTAGCTGATAATCTTAATCTTTTATATATATTATTCTTCAGCAAACCCTTTTTCGTAAAGATTTCAATTAGCAAGAAAGGTAATTATGAAATCATTCTTAGGCTCTATTATAAAAGAGAACGTGCTATTTGGTTATATTTTTATCGGACATCAATGAAAATAAATGCCTACACAATTGAATAAAATTGGTCAAAATTCATAGACCAGTCCCACCCCAAGCATCTGTTTAAATTGCACCCGCGGGCCGGTGGTTTCCAGATTACCGTCCCCATTGGTGTCTTCTTTAAATTTCACATCATCATCGTAAATTAAATGAGAACCTACATTAGCTTTAATAAAGTCGTTCACTTTTAAGTTCACATTTAACCGCCATTCTACATCGATATTTCCGAATTTATTGAGATAATCTGAATAAAAACTTACTTGATTTTCTAAATCTACATTCTCAAAAACCTCTTTAGAAAACTCACTGGTGACCAGGAAACCAAATTCCGTACGCACCCTTTGACCTTTTTTTATCACATTCCCAAGACTATCTTTTTCGGCTGGATTAACCCCAAACATCCCATCATTCGCCAGCCTTTGGTCTAAAACAAAGGTAGATTTATCTGTTAGCGGCGAAATGTAAACAGTAAAATCTTCCACAGGGTCTGAATATTCGGTACCAACCCCTAAAAACAAATAACCCGGGGCCATAAATTTAGAGATTGGTGTATTGGTATCGGGATATTTATAACCATTGGTAAATTGTGTATTAAAATTCAATTTTCCCGAATAAAACCAATTAGATGTTGAATCCTTTCTATAACCAAAAGTAGAAGTTAATCTAAATTGATCTTCAGTTTTGCGAACTTTTTGACCTTCCTGCGAGTTTAGACCATATCTAATAGAAACCCGGTTTTTCCAGCTTAAAAGGCTTTTCTTAAAATTCCTTTCAAAATCTCCATGCATTAAGGCTGAAATAGAATTATTTCCCCCCGCATTCCAGTTTATAAACGCAACTTCATTAAGATTAACACCAACCTTGTTCTTTGGAGTCCAGAAGGTGACCACTATAGAATCTACTTCCTTCTCCTGTTCTACAACTTTTATAGTGTCAGAAGGTTTTATAGTGTCAAAATACCTGGCATTTAAATTTTTCGCAAAAGAGATAAAATGAATTAAGCAGACTAAAAAACATAAGACTTTGATTCTCATTGGTTAATATTAGATTGTTCGGATTTGCAAAATTAAAAATTTAAGAATAGGGATGCTATCTCTTCCCTTATATTTTCAACGCTTATTTTTGCAATTTCTTGTAATTCGCCAACATTTCCCTGCTCAATAAACTCATCGGGAATACCCAACACCTTGATCTTCTGCTTATAATCGTTTTTTGCAGCAAACTCTAAAACGGCGCTTCCAAAGCCACCGGCTATCACCCCGTCTTCCACCGTTAGAATTATTTCATATTCTTTGAATATTTGATCTAGTAAAACTTCGTCTAATGGTTTGACAAAAAGCATATCGTAATGAGCGGGTTTTTCAGTATTCAACTTTTTAATGGCTTTTTTCACATTGGTAGTCATATTACCTACACTCAAAACGGCAATTTTATTACCTTTTCGAAGACATTTTCCTTTTCCTATCTCTATTTTTTCAAACGGGGCTTCCCAATTTACAGTTGTTCCCCTACCCCTGGGATATCTAATTGCAATGGGAAGTTGCAATTCTAATTGAGCAGTGAATAATAAATCCCGAAGATCTTTTTCATTGGCAGGAGCAGCGATAATCATATTGGGAATGCAGCGCAAATAAGCCAGATCGAAAACGCCATGATGGGTTGCGCCATCTTCACCAACCAAACCCGCCCTGTCAAGACAAAAAACTACCGGTAACTTTTGAAGTGCCACGTCGTGAATCACTTGATCATAGGCTCGTTGCAAAAATGTAGAATAAATAGCACAAAATACGGTAAAACCTTGTGTAGCCATTCCCGCAGAAAAGGTCACAGCATGCTGTTCTGCAATACCTACATCGAAAGCCCTATCTGGAAACGCCTGCATCATAAATTTTAAAGAACTGCCGGTAGGCATGGCCGGGGTTACGCCAATAATTTTTTTGTTCTTAGAAGCCAGTTCTACTAGACTTAATCCAAAAACATCCTGAAATTTTAAAGGAAGCCCGGTAGTATCATAAGATAAAAGTTCCCCGGTATCGGGTTTAAATTTCCCCGGGGCATGATATTTCACCTGGTCTTCCTCGGCTTTTTTCAAACCTTTTCCCTTGGTAGTAATTACGTGCAGGAATTTAGGGCCTTTAATTTGCTTTAATTCTTCAAAAACTTTCAGAAGTCCGGGGATATCGTGTCCATCTACCGGACCAAAATATTTAAAATTAAGCGCTTCAATAATATTGCTTTGTCTTGGCTTGTAACCAACCCGGGCTTTGGTAAGATATTCTTTTAATGCCCCTACACTGGGATCTATTCCAATCGCATTGTCATTTAAGATTACCAATAAATTTGCATTGGTTACCCCGGCGTGGTTAAGACCTTCAAACGCCATGCCACTTGCGATAGAAGCATCACCAACTACGGCGATATGATGTTTTTCCTCTTGCCCGTTTAAACTGGAAGCAATGGCCATACCCAGAGTAGCAGAAATAGCGGTAGAAGAATGGCCAACCCCAAAGCTGTCATATTCACTTTCCTCTCGTTTTGGAAATCCGCTAATACCATTAAGCCGCCGATTGGTTTCAAAAATATCCCGACGTCCGGTTAAAATTTTATGTCCATAAGCCTGGTGTCCCACATCCCAGGTTAACAGATCTTGCGGGGTATGATATGCATAATGCAAAGCAACGGTTAATTCTACCACGCCGAGGCTGGCGCCAAGATGACCTTCTTTAGTAGCCACAATATTGATGATAAACTGTCTCAGTTCAGCAGCTACTTCCTTGAGCCCGGCTTCCGGCAATTTCCTAAGGTCTTCCGGGCTATTAATGTTATTTAAATGTTTATAGGCCATAACTCACAAAGTTAAACTAATCTTATCTGAAAAAGTAATAAGAAACTAAACAAGATGCTCCTTCAGAAGAAAATATAAATTTGTTTCATTAGACTCAATATCAATTTTCCATTTCTTAAACCGATTTACCCTGAAGATTTTGTAATATTCGCTGGTATTGTCTGTTTCCCGGGATCCTCTGCCTAAGTTGACGCGTAGTTTGTAAAGCATTACTCTCAAAGTTTATTATGTACTACAGACACAATAAGTTTCATTTTGCATAAGAACAGTTCAAGTTATTCATTCTTTTTAATTTTCGAGAATTTGTGAGCTTCAATAGTAAACCTTAACTATTTCATCCTCGAAACCGAAAAACACATTTTTCCTGATTAAGTTTTTAATTTTTACCTTTCCGAAGAAAAAACAGATGATGCAGGTTTACGATGATGAATATTTTATGCGAAAGGCCCTCGATGAAGCAGAAAAAGCCTTTAACCGCGGTGAAATCCCCGTTGGTGTGGTAGTGGTGATAGAAGACCGCATTATCGCCCGGGGCCACAATCTCACCGAGACCCTTAACGATGTTACTGCCCACGCCGAAATGCAGGCAATAACCGCAGCTTCAGATTTTTTAGGGGGAAAATATTTGACAAATTGTAAAATGTATGTCACTTTAGAGCCCTGCCAAATGTGTGCCGGTGCTTTATACTGGAGCCAAATTTCAAATTTAATATTTGCAGCAAATGACCAGCAGCGCGGTTATAGAAAAACCGGGGTGCACTTACACCCTAAAACAAAGGTAATCTCTGGTGTTCTTGCTGAAGAAGCATCCGCATTGCTAAAACGCTTTTTTATAGAGAAAAGAAATCTCAACTAAGCTCACGAGAGAAAGTTAAAATTCTGCTAACGGCGTTTGTTATAATGCGTTAAAATGTTTTGTGAAATCGCATTTTATAGGAAAATTGCAAAGCTTCTTATTTGAAAAGCATCCTTCTCAAATTTTAAGCTTCTTCATTATAAAATTAATGGGAAATTATTCTGAAATCTGGTGACACATTTATGGGAAAACATAAAATTTATCTAAGCTTAATTGTAATTTTAATACTTTCAGATTCCTTACGGGCTCAACAAAATTTGGAACTGAAAGATGAAAAGCCCGAACATACTTTTTACGCTATCGGTAATTTGGGCAATGATTTAGCAGGAGAGAGCCAACAAATACTTAGAAAGATCGTATTAGCATCCAAACAGGATGAAGTAGCCACACTACTAATTCCTGGGAATTTCACCCCTACCTCCTCTGGCAATATGACACTACAACAACCACAAAAAGAAAAACTTAAAAAACTTCTTATTGGTCCTTTAAAGGGGTTTAATGGAAAAGTAATTTTCACTCCCAGTAAGAACGAATGGAAAAACGGCGGGCAGGAATATATAGACAACTTAGAGTCCTTTTTTCAAGATAACAATAATAATTTTGAAGTTTGGCCAGACGATGGTTGCCCTATTGAGGACGAAGATATTACAGACGAGATAGTTCTTGTAACAGTAGATACACAATGGTATTTAGAAAATTGGGACGATCATCCCAATATGAATAGAAAATGTGATATTAAAACCAGGGAACAGTTTTTTGCTGAATTTAAAGACGCAATTAAAGATGCCCACGGAAAAACGATTCTTGTTTCTCTCCCACATCCCGTGATGAGCAATTCAAAAACAAATTTCTTTAGCAAAATTGGCGGATTTTCCTCTCAGGATTATCAAAATGAGAAAAATAGATACCTACGCGGAAGGTTGGAAACGCTGGCCAGCCAATTTGATAATGTGATATTTATTTCTGGAAATGAAGCCAATCTTCAATACCTACAAGACGATGGAATTCCTCAAATTATAAGTGGTAACATAGGAAAACCTAAAAAATACAGCATTAGAAAAGAGGAACACTTTGGCTCTACAAAAAAAGGTTTTGCCAGGCTTAAAGTTTTTAAAAACAATAAAACTATTGTAGATATTTTTAGTATTGAACAAGAGGAACCAAAAATTATTTTTAGCAAGACTATAGAAAGTGATGAACCAAATTGGGACGAAATCTCTTTTAAAACAAAAGAAGAATTGGGACGCACCAAAAAGGCATCAATCTATACTAAAGAAGAAACTACAAAATCTGGTTTTTATAAAGCGCTGTTTGGAGATTATTATCGCAAGGTTTACAGTAAAAAAATAGAGGCTCCTGTACTATTTTTAGACACCATCCCGGGCAATTTAAAACCTTTAAAAGAAGGTGGTGGCATGCAATCAAGATCTTTAAGGTTTATAGATAACAACGACAATGAATTTACTATACGAGCTCTGCGAAAAAGCGCAAAAAGGTTTTTACAATCTTATACTGTAAAAGATCATTACATAAAAGATATCTTAGAAAATACCGTGGCGCAGCGCCTGGCTTTAGATTTATTTACCACTGCTCACCCTTATGCCCGTTACTCATTAAAGCATATTAATGAGATTTTAGGCATTAATGCCGGCAAACCAAAAATCTTCTATGTCCCAAAACAAAAAGCATTAGGTTTAAATAATGATGAATACGGGGATGAATTATATATGTTTGAAGCGCACGTTGGCGATGAAAATAAAAATTTTGAGCGTTTTGGCTCCCCTGAAGATATTTTAAGCACGCGCGATTTCCTCGCCGAAATGAAAGAAACCAAAGATGTTGCGCCAGATGAAGAAGCATTTATTAAAAATAGACTGGTTGATATGCTTATTGGGGACTGGGACCGTCATTTTGACCAATGGCGTTGGGGACAATACACCCAACCCGATAGCACTAAACTTTTTAAACCAATTCCCCGGGATCGGGATTTCGCTTTTCCAAATTATGATGGTTTTTTTCCTTCTTTACTTAAAATTGGATTTCCATTAGTGCGAAAGATGGAAACTTATGATGAGAATGTAGATGACGTAAAATGGTTTAACCTGGCCGGTTATCCACTAGATCAAAGATTATTAAAGAAATCTGATTTAGAAGACTGGCGGGAACAGGCAAAATTTATTCAGGCAAAACTTAGTGATGCTGAAATTAATAAAGCCTTTGAAGCTTTACCAAAAGCTGCACAAGATGAAACGATAAGTAAAATTAAAAGTGATCTAAAAGCCAGAAGGGAAAACCTGGTAGATATCACTGAACGTTACTATAAATATTTAATGGAGTTTCAGGTTTTAACCGGCACCGAAGAAGACGACACCTTTAAAATTACCAGAGCAGAAGATGGTAAGACCAATATTAGCATAGAAAATGAGGCCGGGAAAGAAGTATTCCGCAGAACATATTCTTCAGAAGAAACTAAAGAAATCTGGATTTATGGTCTGGATGGAGAGGATAAATTTACAGTGACCGGCCAGGGAAATCACCCAGTGAAAATTAAGGTAATTGGTGGGGAAGAAAACGATATTTACGATTTTAAAAATACCCGAAAGCTTAAAATTTACGATCATAAATCTAAAGAAAACACAATCACTAACAAGCATTCGAAAAAGTGGTTAGTAGATTCTTACGATATACTTACCTATAACCCAGATAAACGTAAAAAACAAGAAAACATTCTCTTGCCGCAAGCAGATTATAGTGGTGATGAAGGTTTGTCCCTGGGGGTAAAAAACACATATACCACCTATGGTCTTACCAACAATCCATTTAACACCCGGCATACTCTTGGGGCAGCTTTTTATTTTGCGACCAGCGGATTTGAAATAGGATATAAAGGAGAGTTCTCTCATATTTTCCACAATTGGAATCTTGGTATTATGGCCAGATATACCAGCCCTAAGTTTGCGGTGAACTATTTTGGAGAAGGTGTAGATTCAGAATATAACAAGGATGATCGGGATAAAGATTACAACAGGGCATTGTTGGAGCAATGGTATTTTGCCCCGTCTTTAATTTGGCGCGGAAAATATGGCGGAAGCTTTTATGTGAAACCTATGCTACAATCCCGGGAAGTTTCTTATGAAGAAGATAGGTATATAGGCCAGGCCCTCGAAAAGTCTAATGATGTTTTCAAGCAACAACTCTATGCCGGTGGAGAAGTGAATTATACTTTCGAAAATCGCAACAGACCAGCATTTCCCAGTAAAGGCTTTGAAGCTAAAATTACCGCAGGCTATAAAACCAATATCGATGAATATGACAATGAATTCGCTTATGTAAACCCATCTTTAGCTGTAAATTATCCTTTACATCCAAGTGGAATAGCTGTTTTGGCTACTAAAGTAGGCGGAAAAGCGATTCTTGGTGATCATTATGAATATTATGATGGTGCCATTTTAGGCGGAACAGATAACCTAAGAGCCTATAGAAATGAGCGTTTTAACGGAAAGTATTCATTTTATCATACCACAGACCTTCGTGTGGGGATAAGTCGGTTTAAAACCAACTTTGTTCCAATACAAGTTGGGGTAAGTGCAGGGTTTGACTACGGAAGGGTATGGACCGAAAACACCAATGCTAAAAGGTGGCGTAACGATTATGGTGGTTCGGTTTGGATAAATGCATTTCGAGCGGTAACCGGAAACCTGGGGTACTATAGAGGCGATGATGGCGGCCGATTGACCTTTACCTTCGGATTTAAATTTTAAGAAACACCCAGTATTAACGGTGATTTCCACACATCTGTGGAATTTTTTCTGTGGAAAAAATATTGTTAAAAATCCATAGATTAATATAAACGTAAGTACTTGACTACAAACATAA
Organism: Salegentibacter echinorum; assembly: GCF_900129445.1. Lineage (GTDB taxonomy): Bacteria > Bacteroidota > Bacteroidia > Flavobacteriales > Flavobacteriaceae > Salegentibacter > Salegentibacter echinorum. The sequence goes on along the minus strand of NZ_FQVT01000002.1, from coordinate 274,482 downwards.
GAATATGCTTATTTTTAAAGAATAAATTTAGCAATTTGAGAATTAGATGATTTAGGTAAGGATATTGAACTAAAGGGAATAAACAAGAAAACAAATGTTCCCAGATACTAACCTACTTCATAACCTATTGCAGGCGGCGATGATGATTCCGTTTTTATACCTCATCACGCAATATATATTTAAAAAAATAAAGGAAAAGCATGATTTTTTCTCAGTAAGCCTGATGAACAAACTGTTTTTCTATCATTTGATTTTCGGAGGAATCTATTATTGTTACGCATTTTTTAATCCTTCAGACTCTAAAAGGTATTTTAGCGTACCCGGGAAAGAAGATGTAACCTGGAGTGGTTTCTTAAAAACCGGAACCTCTTTTATCGATTTTCTTTCTTACCCTTTTATTAATTTCCTGGGGTTTAGCTATGAAATGATGATGCTGTTGTTTACCTGGGTAGGTTTTATGGGGTTTGTATATGCTTACTTATTCTTTAAAGAAAGCATTTCTTTGGATATCAAAATATTCAAAAGAATAAATTTTTTAACTTTAATTCTATTTCTGCCGAATATGCATTTTTGGACGGCTTCCCTGGGAAAAGGAGCTCCTATCTTTCTGGGTTTAATGCTATTCGCTTATGCCCTTAGAAAACCTAAGAATAGAATGATAAGTTTAAGTGTTGGGTCACTATTGGTTTTTGCTATTAGACCACATATGTTCTTATTATTGGCGGGAGCCGGGTTATTTGCCATATTCTTTAATAAAGATCAAGTAAGTTTAAAGCAAAAAGCAATATTTGGAGGGGTTATAGCCGGAACCTTGCTATTATTTCACAAACAAATTTTAGGAGTGGTAAACCTTGGAAACTCTCAAAACCTCATAGCAGATTTCTTGTCTTTTACAGAAAACAGGGCTGGTAAATTAGATAACGCAACCTCTGGAGTACCAATGAACGACTATTCCCTAATCGAAAAATTCTTTACCTTTTGGTTTAGGCCGTTGTTTTTTGATGCACCAGGAATTCTGGGAATTGTGGTTTCTGTAGAGAATTTTATTTATTTACTAATCTTCGGAAAACTATTTAGAAAAAGTTTCTTAGGATTTCTTAAGAGCGCTCCCGCGCACGTAAAGCTAAGCCTGGTGCTATTCTTTACCTCATCTTTTGCTATGACTTTCGTAATGTCTAATTTGGGAATTATTTTAAGACAGAAATCAATGATTATGTATTTCTTATTCTTTGTGATCTACTACTTTATGGCTTATGAAAAAGATACTGTATTTAGGCTGAAACAGGAAGTTAGAACCAGGAATCTTAAAAAAGCAGCTTAAGGACAGGTCTTATGCCGCTCCGCTGGAGCTCGGTTGCATATCATATTTAATATTCTAGAAATATACCGCCTCTACAAGGCTCGTTAAGCAAAGCCATCAAGAACGAAATACTGAAATTTTTTAATCGAACTTAATGTAGAAATCCAGAAAAAACGGGGTGAAAGAGCTTTAGAGAAGCGAAATATTTATAGAGAAAAGTTTAAAGTCAAGCACAGAGCTCCAGAGGAGCGGAATATTTTATTTGAGCATAAATCACGCGAAATAGCATTGAGAAAAGCCATCTACAAAAAAAGACCATGCAGAAAGTGCTTCCGACCTTCATGGTCAATCCCTGAACCTTTCGACTTAGCTCAAACCAGCATAAGCTAGTAAAACAAAAAATCCTTGTTCCAATAAAAAAGATTCCTCCTACGTCGGAATGACAATTTATTACGACAGTAATAGCTTGATTAAACTACAACCAAATCATTTAATCGAATCTAGGTTGCCCGTTTAGAAAGTCAAAAAAAACCGGGTGAAAGAGCTTCAGATAAGCGAAATATTTATAGAGAAAAGTTTAAAGTCAAGCACAGAGCTCCAGAGGAGCGGAATATTTTGTTTGAGCATAAATCACGTGAAATAGCATTGAGAAAAGCTATTTACAAAAAAAGACCATGCAGAAAGTGCTTCCGATCTTCATGGTCAATCCCTGAACCTTTCGACTTAGAATGCTCAAACCAGCATAAGCTAGTAAAACAAAAAATCCTTGTTTCAATAAACTAGATTCCTCCTACGTCGGAATGACAATTTATTACCACAGTGATAGCTTGATTAAACTACAACCAAATCATTTAATCGAATCTAGGTTGCCCGCTTAGAAAGTCAAAAAAAACCGGGTGAAAGAGCTTTAGAGAAGCGAAATATTTATAGAAAGAAGTTCAGCATCAAACACAGAGTTCCAGAGGAGCGGAATATTTTGTTTGAGCACAAATCCGCAAAATAGCACAGTAAACCATACCTACAAGGTCAAAAAAACCTTGTAGGAAGGTGTATTCTTATAAACTCAGCATAGCATTAAAATCTGGCAATTCTACGGCTGAGGCTTCTACCCTATCAAACTCATTGGTAGCGGGATTATAGGTATAATCCTTTTCCCATTCAGCTTTATTTTTCACAATTTCCTTTAGAGCATCGGTAATTAATAGGACTTCTTTATTGGTCATTATAGGATGCAAAGATACCCGAACCCAACCGGGTTTATCACACATATTTTTGGTGGCGATTCCTTCACTAATTGCTGCCGAAGAGGCTTTGTCAATTTCAAATAAGTAATGGGCATAAGTGCTCGCGCAAGACCAACCCCCGCGAACCTGTATGCCGAAACGGTCGTTTAATAAACGAACCACTAAATTATAATGAAAACCTTCCAGGTTAAAAGACACACAGCCAATTTGCTCCCGTTCCTTTTCGCCGAAAATCTTTATTTCCGGGATAGTAGCTACTTCTTTATAGAAAAACTCTAACAATTCATTTTCCCGAAGTTTCATCCTTTCAGGATTCATTTTTTCTTTCAACCTTATGGCCAGGGCGGCGCGCATCACCTGAAGAATACCTGGCGTACCACCATCTTCACGGGTTTCATGGTCTTCAGCATAGGCGTGTTCTCCCCAGGGATTGGTCCACTTTACGTTTCCTCCACCGGGATTATCGGGAATGCTGCTCTTTTGTAAGTTTTCGTCATAAACAAGCACGCCACAAGCCCCGGGACCCCCAAGAAATTTATGAGGCGAAAAGAAAATAGCGTCTAACTTCTCCTCTTTTGCAGCCGGGTGCATATCAATATTTACATAAGGCGCAGAAGCCGCAAAATCCATAAAACAGTAACCATTATGCTGATGCATAACCCTGGCCAGTTCGTGATAGGGAGAGATCATTCCGGTTACGTTAGAACAGGCGGTAAACGAACCAATTTTTAACTTTCTATTACTATATTTTTTAAGCTCTGCTTTCAAAATTTCAGGATCTATGAGGTTGTTTTTTCCGGGAGGTAAAACTACAACATCGGCGTTTGTTTCCTGCCAACACACCTGATTGGAATGATGTTCCATATGGGTTATAAACACCACGGGACGGTCTTCTTCTGCTTCAGAAATTAAATCTTTATCTAAAGCGATAATGCGTTGTAATTTTCTTAAAGCACCTGTCATTCCGGTGCCGGTGGTGACTAAGACATCTTTTTTCTGCGCGTTTACGTGTTCTTTAATGATTTTGCGCGCCTCGCGATATAGATAGGTCGTGTTCTTTCCGCTTTCGCTGGAGAAAGAATGGGTATTGGCCATCATAGGGCCTACTTTTTGACAAATTATATCTTCAATTGGTTGATATAGGCGACCACTTGCAATCCAATCGGCATAGAGCAAATCCTGCTTTCCGTAATCGGTATAAAAGCTACATTGGGTTCCAACTGTATTCTTTCGGAATTCATTAAATTCCTGTTCCAGTTTATCGTTTTTAAGTTCGGTTGTAGGTAATTCCATATTGAACTATTCTTTTCCAAATTCTTTAACTCCTTTTTCTAACCAGGCTTTATATTCCTGAATATCTGGCGTATAACCAACAGGATCGAGCAAATTCTCTTCTTCCAAATCCATTAATACATAGAAGGGCTGTGCATTTGCTTTATATCGCAAGGTTTGAAATTCACTCCATTTCTGGCCTATATATTTTAATTCTTTTCCGCTTATTTCTGAAGTAAACTTTTCATCATCAGGTAATTCCCGCTTATCATCTACGTAGAGCGAAATAAGCACGATGTCATTTTTAAGAATTTGTAACACGGCGGGATCACTCCACACCCGTTCTTCCATTTTTCTACAATTCACGCAGGCATGTCCTGTAAAATCTATCATCACCGGCTTATTGACTTTTCTGGCATACGCAAGTCCCTCTTCATAATCGGTAAAAGCTACTATATCGTGGGGTCCCAGGTGGGCACCATCTGGAAATTCCTCTTTGGAAACTGTGGCGCCACCGCTACCCAATTTGGTGTATCCCACGCCATAGGGCGATTCACTATAATTCATAGCCGGTGGAAAACCACTAATTAATTGCAACGGTGCACCCCATAACCCGGGAATCATATAAATAGTAAAAGCCATGACCAATAAACCCAAACTAAGTCTTCCTACCGAAATATGCTCTAATGGAGAGTCGTGGGGCAACCTAATTTTTCCGAAGAGATAAAACGCCATCGCTCCAAAAATGGTAATCCAAATAGTTAAGAAAACTTCCCGCTCCAACAAATGCAATTGCAATACAAGATCGGCATTGGAAAGGAATTTAAAGGCTAAGGCCAGTTCTAAAAAGCCCAGTACCACTTTTACCGTGTTAAGCCAGCCGCCAGATTTTGGAAGGGAATTTAACCAGCCGGGGAACGCAGCGAAAAGTGCAAAAGGTAAGGCCAGTGCCAAGGCAAAGCCAAACATCCCAATAAAAGGGGCAATACCACCTTTTGAGGCTGCTTCTACCAGTAAGGTACCCACAATAGGCCCAGTGCAGGAAAAAGAAACAATGGCCAGTGCCAATCCCATAAAGAAAATCCCAATTACCCCGCCTTTATCAGCTTGTTTATCTACTTTATTCGCCCAGGAATTAGGCAGCATAATTTCAAAAGCACCCAAAAAGGAAATTGCGAATATTACTAAAATGATAAAAAAGATAAGGTTAAACCAAACACTGGTAGAAAAAGCGTTTAGCACACTTGCACCAAAAACCCAGGTTACAATTCCACCGAGGAATAAGTAAATTATAATGATTGAAAGTCCATAAATAAGCGCATTCTTTATTCCTTTAGCTCTGGTTTTACTTTGTTTGGTAAAAAAACTTACGGTCATGGGAATCATAGGAAAAACACAGGGTGTAAGCAAAGCCGCAAAACCAGAAAAGAAAGCGATAATAAAAATAGTCCATAATCCTTTCTTTTCTTGCTTTTTAGTATCGGCTACCGCCGCTTTAGAAGAATCTTCGCTGGTTTCCACCTGCTTTGTCTCTTTTAGTGACTGCTCGCCAACTGCATTAATAGCATCCTGGCTGGCAGCTACGCTTTTGCGAAGATCAAAGTTTAATTCTACATAAGAAGGTGGCAGGCAACGCTCATCGTCACATACCATAAAGCCAACTTCTCCTGTAACGCTCTTTAAATCTTTATTCGATAACTTGATTTTCTGCCTAAACTCTGCCTGATTATCAAAAAAGGTAATCACCATATCAAAAACAGGGTCGTGAATGGTACGTCCTTCATCTTCAACGGTATTTCCCTCCAGGCTATAACCATCGGCTTCCTCGTAAGAAAAACTGGTGGGAATGGGACCATCTTCTGGCACATCTTGCGAATATAGGTGCCAGCCCGGTTCTATTTGTGCAGTGGAAACCAAAATATATTCGGTTTCTGAAACCTTTTCTACACTTGTTGACCATTCTACGGGATCAAAAATTTGAGCTTCTGCTTTTGTCGATAAAAACAATAATAGCAAGAAGAAAAACTTTGCCCTCGACTTTAAAAATCCAGTAACTTGTTTATAATTCATATTCTATAGTATTCTTTTTGAATATCTGTATTTATTTATAAAAACAGAAAACGCCCTAAGGGGCAGACCTCACAGTACCGATAATTATGCGGGCCTGTGAGGTCTCTATCTTGGAAACCTTTAACATTGAATTTGACAGTTGAAGGTTTAACATCACTACTGTTTACAAAAATTCATATTACTCTTTAAGAGAGCCAGCCTTGATAATAATAAACTGCCCCGGCTTAATATACTTTTTTATCGCAGTGTTCACTTCCTTTAGATTCAAATTATCTATTTCTTCAGGATATTTTGCGATATAAGAAGGATCTTTTCCCTCTTGCAAATATTGTAAAATTGTACGTGCCATGCCACCTGTTGTGGAAAGAGATACCTTAAAAGAGCCAATAATATTGGTTTTTTTATTTTTTAGCTCTTCTTTTGTAATTCCTTCTTCTATCCATTTATTAATTTCCCTAAAGCTGGAGGTTTCTCCTTTTTCAATTAAATCTGGGTTAAAAGAAGCATTAACCCTCCAGTATCCATCGGTAAAAGTGTTGCCAGACTGGTTGGCATAGATACCGTAAGTAAGCCCTTCTTTATCCCGAACTTCCTGCATTAATCTACCGGCAAATCCGCCACCCAGGGCGTAAGTACCCACTTTCATTGCCAAATAATCGGCATCATTTTTTGTGAGGCCTGTATATTGAGCGATAGTTAAATCGGCACTTGGTTTTTCTGGCACCTGAATGGTTTTGGTCACCTCTTTTTTAGATTTAACTGCTTTAGAATCAAAACTTAACTTACTTGCTTCTTTTTTTGCATCTGGAAAGTTTTGCTTTAGTGACTCTGTAATTTTAGCCTCTTCAACATCCCCTACAATTACCGTATGCATAGGCACGTTCATATAGTGCGACTTGTGAAAAGTTTTTACATCTTCCAGGCTAATACTTTTTACATCTTTTATTTGTTCTTCCAGACTTTTGGAGTAGTTGGGATGGCCCTTAGGATATAGGGTTTGCGACAATTCAATTTGGCCCAGAGTTGCAGGATCATCCAATCGGTTTTTTAAGTTTCCTACATATTGCTTTTTGATAAGCTCCAGTTCCTCTTTTTTAAATGCAGGCTCAAATAGTGCTTCGGCTAATAATTTAATTACCGCATCGCTATTTTCATTTAGCGTTTTAAAATAGAATCCTGTTTTAAAATCTCCCGCGTAGAAACTAATGTTGGTTCCCATTTTTTCCAGCGCTTCAGAAAACTCATATTTATCTTTATTAGACGTTCCTTTAGAAAGCATTGCCGCAGTTATAGAAGCAAGATTGCTTTTTTCGGCAGCGTATTCCCCGGCATTAAAACTTCCGTTTACGGTAATAAAATCATTTACCGCAGTTTTTACCGTAACAAGGTCTATGCTGCCCACATTTTGTCTTTTGTAATCAAAAGAATTTTTCTTCGGAAGGACATCAAAGTTCTGTTTTGTGGTTTTAAGCCCGGTTTTGGCTGCTTCAGGATTTCTGTAAAATTGCTTATCATTCAAGTTCTTCTGAAATGATTCAGCTGATTCTTTCGGCTTTGCATTACCACCCTGGTTATTCTTCGGAATAAAAAATCCGCTGGTGCTTTGGTCAACATCCAGGTATTTTTTGGCCACACGTTGCACGTCTTCGGTAGTGACGGCTTTTAGTTTGTCAACCCTGGTAATATAATCTGTCCAGTCGCCAACGGCAATCGCTTCATTTAATGCTCCTGCAATGGCAAAGGAACCGTCCCGGCTCATTTTATTCTGTGCCACAGTAGCATCTACCACCCGCTCTAAATCGCTTTTTGTTACTCCGTGTGTTTTAACAGAATCTACTAGAGCCAGTAATTCCTTTTTGGCTTCTTCGTGCTCAAAATTTGGTGATAAGCCTAAGCCAAGGGTCATTAAATTGTGATCTTTAAAATTACTAAGCTGGCTATAAGCATATAAAGCTTTGCCGGTGTCTGTAAAGGTTTTATTCAAAATTGAAGAGGCACCATTACTAAGAATCATATTTAAAACTCCCAAAGCCGGGTGATCCTCGTGCATTCTTCCGGGAGCCTTAAAAGCGGTAATTACAACGCCGGTTTGTCCGGGTTTTTTCACCGTGATTTGACGGGGACCGGTTTGTTCGGTCTCCTCGGTATAAGGCTGCGGAAATCCATGCGGCGCCTTAGCTACTTTCCCAAAATGTTTATCGATTAATTTAAAAGCTTCATCTTTTTCAAAGTCTCCAATGATAGAAAGTGTGGCGTTATTTGGCCAGTAATAGGTATCGTAAAATTCCCTGAGTTTTTCATTGGGCGCATTTTCAATATCAGATTTCCAACCAATCGTAGAGTGATGGTAGGAATGAGCCATAAAAGCGGTAGCCCATACCTCTTTAGAGAGAATGCTGTTTGGATTATTTTCCCCTCGCTCAAATTCGTTTCTAACCACGGTCATTTCAGCTTCCTTATACTCGGGTAACAGCAAAGCATTTCGCATCCTGTCTGCTTCCACATCTAAGGCGAGGCCAAGATAATCACTGGGAATAGTTTCATAATAATTGGTCCTGTCGTTCCAGGTAGTCGCATTAAGATTGGCACCAATATTTTGCAAAACATTGGTCACGGTTGTGGTTTCGGGATTATATTTTGGGGTGCCTTTAAACATTAAATGCTCCAGCAGATGGGTAGAACCGGTATTACCGGGAACTTCGTGCTTAGAACCTACGTGATAAGTAACCTGTACTGTTACCACCGGCGCAGCTTGATCCTGAATTAGTAAAACCTGAAGATCATTAGGTTTATAAGTATATTCTTCTATTCCTTTTTTTGACTTTATATGTTCAAAATTATCTTCCTGTGCATAACTGGCCAGGAAACCAAAAAGAAAAACATAAGTAAAAATTCTGAATAAAAAACGCTGCTTCATAGTGTAAATTTTAGGATTAATTAGGTGTTTTTTCTCCGGAAGAAATAAATGTGATGTGGTTAATTTTGTATTTCTGATTCCAGATTACAGCCCTATGAGCATGAAAAACTGAAAAACCATTATAAAGCAAACGTTAATATAATGTTAATTTTTAAGAATGCTTTTTAATGATAATTTACAATCATCTTTAAAATTAGAATGAAATAATGCGTTTTTAGCGGGAGAAAAATTTTTTAAGTTCTATTCCTCATCCAAAAGCGGCAAGGTTTGAAGTACAATAATAAAAAAGCTGGGATCATCTTCAAACTCCTCCCTAATTTTTTGGTAGGCGATACGCATTTGAGATTCTACAGATTTTACTGAAAGCTCTAATTTTTCGGCAATTTCCCTATACTTATAACCTTGTTGTTTAAGTTTTAAAACCTGCTTGCACCTGATTGGTAAGTCTTCTATAACTTCTCGAAGTTTCTTGATTTTTCGCTCCTGCAACTCTTCATCTATTTCAATTTCTGCCCGTAGAGCCTCTTCCTTGAGCCGATGCGATAGTTTTTCCTGCTTTTTTTTTCTACGCTGCATTTGTAGAAAAGAATTATAGGCCGTTTTATATAAATAACTTTTCAAAGAAGTATCAATATCTAAACTTTCCCTTTTTTGCCAAATAGTAATAAATGCCGATTGCACAATTTCTTTGGCGGTGTCCCAATCCCTGGTGTAAGGTTTTATGAAAGCACAAAGGGGTTGGTAATATTTCTCAAACAGTCTTCCATAGGCCTGCCTGTTACCTTCCTTAAGGGCTTTTGAGAAATCTTTATCGGTCATTTTTATAGGGAAAAATTTAAGCCAAGATATGTATATTAAAAAAAATTAAAAAAAAGTTAAGGGTAAATAAAATTAAAATCATCATAGCCTATGGATATGGAAAAGATTATCATCAAATATTTGAACAACGAGGCTTCTGCATTAGAAATGGAGCAACTGGAAAAATGGTTGAAAGTTAAAGCCAATCAGGAAAAATATAAGTCTTTTATAAAGACTCAATATTTAATAGATCGTAATTATGTTCCAAAAGCTAAAGCCCCGGCTGTTATAGGGGAAACCGAAAAGAAAAGAAGAAGTAAAAGTTTTGCTTTTCTAAAATACGCCGCGGTGTTTGCTGCAGTGATCCTTGGTGGAATTTTCGCCTATTTTAATTTGGAAAATCAAAATAATTTTAATGAATCCAATCAAATCACTTTAGAATTGGAAGACGGCAGCCTGGAAGTGATGGATGGAGACGGAAGTAGTTTCTTCTCTGGCGAAGCGGTTATGTTGAAAGAAGAGCAGAATAAGTTGGTTTATAAGAAAAGCGCCAGAGTTTCGAAAAAAGAATTAAAATACAACACTTTAAGAGTGCCTTTTGGAAAAACTTATGAAGTAAGTCTTACCGATGGTTCTGAGGTTACTCTAAATGCCGGCACCGAATTAAAATATCCCGTGGCTTTTCTAGAAAAAGGAGACAGAAAAGTGTTTTTGGAAGGAGAAGCTTACTTTAAGGTAGCCCGCGATACCAGCAGGCCGTTTAAAGTGGTTTCCAATCAAATGCAGGTTGAGGTTTTAGGTACCGCCTTTAATATGACGGCTTATAAAGATGATGATAAAACCAGGACTTTATTGGTTTCCGGAAAGGTTTCAGCCACTTCAAAATCAAATGATAAATCTAAAGAAGAATCGGTGGTTTTAAGCCCTAATCAACTTGCAGAAATCACCAATACCGGCATGCAGGTTTCCGAAGTAAAACCAGCGAAATACCTGGCCTGGATAGATGGAAAAATCATCTTTGTAAATGATTCTTTCGAAGTAATTAAAAATAAGCTGGAAAGACAGTTTAATGTTAGTATAGAAAATAATTACAAAGCTCTAAACGAACTAAAAATTAGTGCGAGTTTTGAGACTAAAAGTATAGATGAGGTATTACAAACCTTTCAGAAATATAAAGATTTTAAGTATGAAAAAGAAGATAATAAAATTGTGATAACCAAACCGTAACGTGTGAAAAACCAAAAGAAGGGATGCGCCAACATCCCTTCCAAAATCGATTTAACCAACCTAGAAGTTAATTAATTAAATCTTATCAAAATTATGAAAAAACCATTTAATTTAAGGGGATTTGCAAATGTATTGCTAAAGCCCGATTTAAAGATGAAACTCACTTATTTTCTATTTATCTGTTGTTTTCTGCAAATTAAGGCAGGAGGTTATGCCCAGGATGTGAATGTAGATATTCACGTGCGTAATGCGAATATGCTAGAAGTGTTTAACGCTATAGAAAATCAGACAAATTTCAGGTTTTTTTATAATCAGGAAGAATTGGGACTTACCAAAAGGATTAGCTTAGATGTAGAGAAAGAGAAGTTGAGCAATGTGCTTAAATATCTTTTTAAGGGTACCGATAATAAATATGAAGTTTTTAAGAATCAAATTATTATATCTAAAGCTTTACCTGTAGTAAACGAAATTAAAGCGCAGGAGATTGTAGTAACCGGAAGGGTGACCGATAAAGATGGAAATCCGCTTTACGGTGTGGCAGTTATTGAGAAATCTACCAATATGGGAACCGCCACGAATGAAGAGGGGGAATACCGACTTAAAGTTCAGGATACCGACCAAACGTTAATCTTTTCATATTTGGGCTTTAAGAAAGAAGAAGTTGCCTTGGCCGGAAGGATTAAAGTTGATATCCAACTAATCGCAGAGTTAGGAGAATTGGACCAGGTTGTCCTCATTGGTTATGGAAAGCAAAAACGAAGCGCGGTTTCTGGGGCGGTATCATCAATTGGCTCTGGTGACATAGAAAATACTTCTACCGGTACTATTGGTTTTGACCGTGCGCTGGGTGGTTTGGCAAAAGGGGTACAGGTTTCTCAAAATACCGGACGTCCCGGGGCGCCAATTCGGTTAAATATTAGGGGATACACTTCTCCTTTATCCGGAAGTTTAAATCAGCCTTTATATGTTATAGACGGGGTTCCTTTTAATATAGATGCTTTGCCGGGTACTTTTAGCGGCGGCACCAGCAACCCATTGTTGGCCATTAGCCCAGATAATATTGAAAGCATAGATATCTTAAAAGATGCAGCGGCCACGGCCATTTATGGGTCCAGAGGAGCTAATGGTGTAGTAATTGTAAAGACAAAAAGCGGGGAGAATAATCAAAAACCAAGTATTAATTTTAGCTATAATACTACCATTGCACAACCCATTAATACTTTAGACCCGCTGAATTCAAAACAATATAAGAATTTTTACGACGGGCTTATTTCCAATAGTGTTCCTGCTGTAAACAGTGGAAGATTGCCGTTTTATACCGGTTTTGATCTTGCCAACTTAGCCGATGTCCCTTTTGACCCCGCCACCGGAGCATTTTCTTACAACGGACTTCTGGACGATCGATTTGGAGATGAGGATATTAACTTTAATGACGAGGTTTATCGAGATTTTGCAATTACCAATCAGGCAAATTTTGGAATTAGCGGTGGAAGTGAAAATACCAATTACACCTTTGGAATTTCTGGAAGTGACCAGGAAGGTTTGGTGATAAACGACGAGTTTAAATTGTATAATACCCGTGCAGCGGTGAATACAGATATTAGCGATAGGGTTACTGCAGGAGTTTCCTTAAACCTTGGTTATAACAAATCTGAATCTGGAGAAGGTGCTCAAGATGGACAATATAATGTGAATACCGCCAATATTTTGGCCCGGCCAGATTTCCCATTCCGTGATGATAATGGAGAATTAATTCCTTTACCAGATTATCAATTTGGTTTCCCAACTTTTGAGCCCAGCCCGGTAGCAAGGTTGCAACATAAGAACAAGTCTAAAAACTATAATTTTATAGGAAACGGATATTTAGAAGTAGAGGCATTAAAAAACCTAAATTTAAAAGCTGAAATAAATGCAGCCTTTTTTGATAGGAATAGTTCAATTTTCACACCGGGATCAACCCTAACTAATTTTGGAGCACCAAATAATTCTTATTTAACGACTTCAAAAAGTACTTCAACCAACCTTACTACAAACCTAACTGCTAATTATACTTTTGCCCTGGCAGATCATAATTTCGATCTTTTAGCAGGATATGCCTGGGATAGAACAGAAATCAATACAGAAAGTTATTTCTATCTTGGTTTCCCCGATGAGGATATTTTAATTAATCCCGGCTCTGCCGAAGAGGTCTTAGGTTATAATAATAGCGACTCAGAGAACGGGATCAATTCTTTTTTCTCCAGGTTAAGCTATGACTATAAAGACAGGTACACAGCGACCTTAAACTTTAGGACAGATGCTTCTTCAAAGTTTGGTCCCGGCAATAAAAGAGGTTATTTCCCATCCCTTTCTGCCGGTTGGAATATTGCCAACGAAGATTTCTTAAAAAATAATAAGTCTGTAAATAACCTGAAATTAAGAGCGAGTATCGGGAAAGTAGGTTCGGCAAACATTAGAAACTTTGCTTACCTGCAATTCTTTTCAACCACCTCTAGTGATCTTTATGGTGGCAGTACTGCTATTGTAGCTTCCAATACTTTACCAAATAGGGATGTAGGCTGGGAAACCACCAAAGAAATAAATGTTGGTTTAGACTGGAACCTTTTAGATTATCGCTTACGCGGAAGTATAGATGTGTATAAAAGAGATACCGAAGGTGCCCTGGCGCCAACACCAATTCCTTATGAGTTAGGGCCGTCTAACTATGTTTCTAACTTAATGGACGTGTCTAATGAAGGAATGGAAATTTCTTTGGGTGGCGATATTATACGTACGCAAGATTTTACCTGGAGTTTGGATGCCAACTGGGCTTACAACCGGAATGTATTGGAAAGCTTAAACGGTGCCAACATTAATCAATATAATTTAGATTATTACATAGAAGGAGAACCTGTAGGTACCATAAAAGGATATGAAGTAGCTAAAATTTTAGAAACGCAGGAAGAAGTAGATGAACTTAACGCCAATGCACCAACCGGTCAATATGATAGAGCTTCTCTGGGCGTAGGTGATTTTATGTTTAAAGACACCAACGGCGATGGCGAGATCACTACACGAGATAGGGTAAAGATTGGTTCTATTGAACCCGATTTCTTTGGTGGTTTTAATACTAAATTCAGCTTTAAGAACATTAGTCTTTCCTCATATTTCCAATATTCGGTAGGCGCAGAATCTGTGTGGAGTGCAATTACCAGCCAGCCGGCAAATTATTTAGGACCAAATAAACTAGAGGAATACGCATTAAACACCTGGACACCCGAAAATCCCGATGCCAGGTATGCCCGGACTATTTATACCGATCCTTCCAGAAATGCACGATTAAACGACCGGTATATGTATGATTCTTCATACTTAAGATTGAAATATCTTCAACTGGCCTACAATTTTGATGAAGATTTTCTGAAAGCGCTTAACATTAAAAATCTTTCAGTATTTATTTCCGGGTCTAATTTATTTACCGTTACCGATTGGCCGGGCGTAGATCCCGAGAGTTTTTCTGAAAGGGGAACCATTACCGATGGCGCTAACAACGAAGATCCTTACCCATTAGCCAAATCATATAGCCTGGGAGTTCAATTACAATTTTAAAAAATAGCAAGATGATATTTAATAGATATAAAAAACAATTTATGGTACTCCTACTCGCCGTAGGAAGCCTGGCAAGTTGCAGCATAGACGATGTAAAACCAATAAACCAACTTACAGATGAGAATGTAATTCGCGACGGGAAATCTGCACAACAGGTTTTAAATGGCGTTTATTCTGGCTGGAGGGAATTTAAACTGGGTTATTATCCAATTCTACTGGGAGCCGAAGGTAATGAGGGTGATTTTATTTCCCAGCTTTCCGGTAGTGGTGGATTTGGAGAAAACGAAATTCCCGTTCAAAACCCTAATTTAACCACGGTTTACAATGCGCATTATAAAATTATAAATCAGGCAAACTTCCTAATTCGCGAAGTTGAAGCTGGTAAAGCCGATAATATTTCCGAAGAAAAACAAAAAGAACTTATTGCCCAGGCAAAATTTAATCGCGCCTTTGCAAGTTTTAAGCTCTTGCGCAACTTTGGACAGTTTTACGATCTATCCTCGCCAATTGGGATTGTATTGCAAACTTCATTTTCCCAGGAAGTAGATGCACAGACCAGGAATAGCGTGCAGGAAACGTATAACCAGATATTTGAAGATTTAGAATATGCCATCAACTTCGGGCCTAAGAATGTGCCACATTATTATGGCGGTAGTCTGGCAGCAAAAGCGCTATTGGCAAAAGTAAAATTATATGCCGGCGACTTTGAAACAGCTTCAAACCTGGCGATGGAAGTGATAAATAATGAAGAAGGGTATAACCTTGAAGCAGATTATGCCAGTATTTTCGCAAATCAGATGAATTCTTCGGAAGTAATTTTTGCTCCTTTTGCAGGTTCAGGATCAGAAGGTGGCGTGGCTATGTACCAAATAAAGAAAACGAATCCCAGCGCACAATTAGACAGCCTCGCTAATAAGCAGGTTGAAGGCGCGGGCGACCTTACCGGAATGGGAACAGGCTATGACCCACGATTTTTATTTGCCTATTCTGAAGCTACCCAGGGAAATAACAGAAATGCTAAATATCCTAATGAAAGCTTTATAAACGGACAGGTAAATACTAATTATCACCTGCGTTTGGCAGAAATCTATTTGATTTTTGCAGAAGCCGAAGTTCGTAAAGGTGGTGACCTTGATGCTGCTGTAATGGCATTAAACACTATTCGCGAGCGTGCCGGAGTAATGCCAAAAGAAACCGGTACTGCCTCAGAAATATTGGAAGATGTAAGAGAAGAAAAACTGCTGGAACTGTTTTTTGAAAATGGAGAAGGTTGGTTTGACCTGATAAGATTTCACGAATATGGGGATATTAATGCTTTTGAGCTGAAAGCCTCATTAACCAATAAAGATCAATTTATAAAACCAATCCCGCTGCAAGTGCTAACTGCAAATAACCAGCTGGAACAAAACCCCGGATATTAAAAATTTAGATTTGAATTAGTTGCAGATTGAGGAGGGGATTCTATTCCTCTCTTTAATCAAAAAGTTCACAAAGAAATTTCAGAATAACATCAAAACACAAATTATGAGAAAAATATTAATGTTAGTCCTAGCAGCCACGGCTTTAATTAGCTGTAATGAAGACAAGAAGGAAGTCCAAAAGGATTATGCCGTGATCTCCGGAAGCATAAAAGAACCTATTGAAAACAGGAAAATAAGGTTATATGACTATGAAAATCAGAAGTCTGTAATTATAGAGGTAGATAAAGACGGTAATTTTCGCGACACCCTAAAATTAGAAAATCCAACGGTTTACAATGCCAGCTACCGTAGTATCTTTCCTTTATATCTTCGCAACGGTATGGATTTAAATTTAAAGTTTAAAGATTCTACGTCAAAACCCGAAGCAACGGGGGAGGGAAGTACTTCTTTTAAAGTGCTTCAGGAGAAAAATAAGTTAATGGCATCATTATTTGATGATTATAAAGCTTTTTTCAGTAGGCCAGAGGCAGAGTTTCGAAAGGATATGGACGAATACAATGAGGATTTTAAAAATCTTTTAGAATCGAATAAAGATGAATTGGATTCTGCTTTTGTAAACAGTCAGGAGAAAAGTCTGGAAGGGTTTAACAAACAAATGAATTCGGAATTTGAGCGTTATGAAGAAATAAACGCAAAACTCGCCGCGGGAACACCTTCTCCAGATTTTCAGGATTATATAAATTATGATGGTGGTACTTCCTCTTTAAGCGATATTACCGGGAACAAACACATTTACATAGATATGTGGGCTACCTGGTGTGGACCTTGTAAGTATGAAATTCCTTTCTTAAAAGAGCTGGAAGAAGAATATGAGGACAAAGACATCAAATTTGTGAGTATTTCTATAGACGCCAGAAAGGATGAGGATAAATGGCGACAAATGATTAAGGATAAAGAGCTAACGGGAACACAGCTTTTGGCCGATAAGGAATACCAGTCTCAATTTGTTCAGGATTATTACATACAGGGGATTCCAAGGTTTATTATTTTAGACCCACAGGGCAACATTGTAGATTATGATGCTCCAAGACCATCAGAACCAAGGTTAAAAGAAGTTTTAAACGGATTGGATATTTAAAATATCCAAAACTCGTAACAGTTTATTTGATTTTATAAGATTTTATCCCAAAGTTTTTAATACCCTACGTAGAAGCTCCTTTCCTTAGTAACATAAGGGAGGAGCTTTTTTTTAATGTGATGATTTGGTGATACGATAATTTGTTAATCTAAGAATCGGTAATTTGAGGATCTAAAATTAAATAAAAATTGAAAACCAACTTCCAAAAACGGTCAACTCTATTCAGGACTCTACACCAGTCAAACTGAGAACTGAGAATACTAAAAAGTTATTAAATAACAGAGGATTAACACTTTAACTATTTCAAAAACTATAGTTTTGAGTCAACTAAAACCAAAAACAATAAATTATGAAATCTATTAAAAGTATTTTTATCCTATTTAGTTTAACGCTCTTAGCCAGTTGCGGACCAACTAAAAACACAGAGAAAGAACTTTCTGCCGATGCGCAGCAAGCACAAACTGAAGTGATGAACAAACATCCTCAAATAGCTGAGAATTTCGCGAATTCTGCGGGATATGCAATTTTTCCAAATGTAGGAAAAGGTGCTTATGTAATTGGCGGTGCATCCGGAAACGGCGTGGTTTATAAAAACGGAAGTAAAGTTGGCTATGCAGACCTTAAACAACTTGATGTAGGCCTGCAAGCCGGTGGAAAAGCTTTTATTGAAATTATTTTCTTCCAAACCGAATCGGCTTTAGATGAATTTCAACAAGGTGGCTATGAATTAGCCGGGAATGCTTCAGCCGTTGTGCTGGAAGAAGGAGTTTCAAAAAGTGTTGATTTTCAAAACGGGGTTGGTGTAGTAACTATGCCAAAAGCCGGTGCAATGGCCGGAGTATCTGTAGGCGGACAACGCTTTGAATATCATTCTGCCCAATAATTTTTAAATCGTTTTAGATTACAGGGACTGTAGCGATTATAAAATTTTAGAATCAAATGCCAAACATGTAACGCTATTGGCAAGAGTTTTTAAAATTAATTAATAATAGTCGTTACAGTCTTTTTTTATATAATTATGTGCTGCTGAACAAAAAGCATGGTTGAATTTTTAATCTTTCCTAACTTTACATTCACTTTGCACAATCCCATCTTCCCATATAAGTATTGAATGATACAGGTTAAAAGCCTTAAATTTTCTTTAAAAGAAGATGGTACACCCGTTTACAGCCTCAATTATAAAAGCAAAGAAGTTATAAAACCCAGTGCTTTAGGGATAAAATTAAAAGAGGATGAAGATCTCATCGCTAATTTTACTGTAGAAGACATCAAAAAATCTTCTTTTGATGAAACCTGGCAGCCGGTTTGGGGTGAAGAAGCTGAAATTAGAAATCATTATAACGAATTAAGCGTTCATTTAAATCAGCAGGAAAGCGAGCGTAAATTGGTTTTGCGGTTCCGTTTGTACAATACGGGGCTGGGTTTTAGGTATGAATTTCCGCAGCAACCTAATTTAGCGCATTTTGTGATTTCCAAAGAAAGATCTGAATTTGCAATGACAGGAGACCATACAGCTTTTTGGATCGCCGGTGATTACGATACCCAGGAATATGATTATACAGAGAGCAAGTTATCTGAAATACGCAAATTGATGAAAGAAGCGGTTACCGCAAACTTATCGCAAAAATCTTTTTCCAATACCGGGGTGCAAACTTCGTTAATGCTAAAAACTGACGATGGATTGTATCTAAACCTGCACGAAGCTGCGCTACTAGATTATCCTGCTATGCACCTTAATCTGGATGATGAAAATATGGTTTTTGAGTCCTGGTTAACTCCGCTAGCCAACGGCGATAAAGCTTATATGATCGCGCCGGGCCACACCCCATGGAGAACTGTAATGGTGAGCGATGACGCCCGAGACATTCTTGCCTCCAGAATTACTTACAACCTTAACGAGCCTAATAAAATTGAAGATCCTTCCTGGATCAAACCTATGAAATATATGGGTGTTTGGTGGGAAATGATCACCGGAATGAGTTCCTGGAATTATACCGATGAATTTGCCGCAGTGAAATTGGGCGAAACCGATTATGAAAAAGCTAAACCAAATGATACCCACGCTGCAAATAACGAAAATGTAAAGCGCTATATAGATTTCGCTTCAAAACACGGTTTTGACGGATTATTGGTGGAAGGCTGGAATATTGGATGGGAAGATTGGTTTGGAAACTCTAAAGATTATGTATTCGATTTCGTGACGCCTTACCCCGATTTTGATGTAGAGGAAATTCAGGAATATGCAGCAAGCAAGAATATAGAAATGATTATGCACCACGAGACCTCGGCATCTGTTAGGAATTATGAGCGTCATTTAGATACTGCATATAAATTTATGAAAGCTTATGGCTACAACGCTGTGAAATCTGGTTATGTGGGTGATATTCTTCCAAGGGGTGAAAATCACTATTCGCAATGGCTGGTAAACCATTACCAATATGCGATCGAAAAAGCCGCTGAATATGAAATTATGGTAAATGCGCACGAAGCGGTGAGACCAACCGGGGGTAGCAAGAACCTGGCCCAACCTTATCGCCAACGAATCGGCGCGCGGTACAGAATACCAATCTTTTGGGGGCAGCAAGCCCAATCACGTAACTGTTTTACCCTTCACGCGTTTAATTGGAGGGCCTATGGATTACACTCCCGGGATTTTTGAAATGGATATGAGCAAATTAAATCCCGAGAACGATTCCCATGTAAATAGCACTATCGCCAATCAGCTGGCATTATATGTTACGATGTACTCGCCACTGCAAATGGCAGCCGACCTGCCGCAGCATTATAAACAGTTTATGGATGCTTTTCAGTTTATAAAAGATGTGGGTATAGATTGGGAAAGAAGCGTTTACCTGGAAGCAGAACCGGGAGATTATATCACTATTGCCCGAAAAGAAAAAAACACTAATAATTGGTTTGTAGGCAATGTAAACGGTGAAACGCCGCGTACTGCAAAAATTGCTTTCGATTTTCTGGAAAAAGGAAAAAACTATATCGCTACCATTTATGCAGATGCTGAAGATGCGCACTATAAAACGAATCCGCAGGCTTATGAAATTACCAAATACAGGGTAAACAGCAGGTCTAAGTTAAAACAGAAATCGGCACCCGGTGGCGGCTTCGCCATAAGTATTATTGAAGCAGATAAAGCTGAAGTAAAAGGTTTAAAGAAGCTGTAATTTAAAAGTTGCGGGATGCGGGTTGCGGGTTAGAGTTGTTCTGTTGCGGGATGCGAGTTACGAGTTATGGGTTGTAGTTCTGTTGCGTCATTGCGAATGACGAAGGAGTGCGGCAATCTGTTATTGATTAGCGTTTGGTGTTTAGTGTTGCGGGTTTTTCAATTGCTTGAATGCTAAGTGCAATTTGTTATTGGTAGGAGGTTTTTTAAGATCGATTCTCCACTACGAGCGCATCACGATTCACAATTCCCGAATCACGAATTAACACATCATCACATCAACAAATAAGCACATTATCACATCAACCCTCAACTTCGCTTTCTTTATTCATAGGTTTTACATAGAGCTCTTCTACAATAATGATGATAATAAGTACTAGCGGTGTGGCAAAAATAATACCCCAAATCCCGGTTAAAGCCCCAACAAAAACCTGGGCTAAAATAATTAAAGCCGGAGGAATTTGAATTAATCGCTGTTGTGCTTTTGGCGTGATAAAGCTGCTCTCGAAAACCTGAATTACCACATATAAGCCCGCAATCAATAACGCCGTATTAAGACCATCTGCCAGCCCAACCAATAAAGCCGGTAAAGCCGACGCCAAAGGGCCAAAGTTTGGAATAAAATTGAGTAATCCGGCCAAAACTGCTAACGTAAGCCACATTGGAATATCCAAAATCACTAGACCAACAGCCGTTAAAATAAAAACAGCAAGCATTGCGATAAATTTTCCCGCTAACCACCTTTTTAATCCTGAACCTAAGCGATGCATTAAAGCACCTGCTTTATCGCGATTTTTGGGCGGAACAAGTTGAATAATCCCATCAACATAAATTGTTGGAGCTACTGTAAAAAATATACCTATTAAAATAACAATATAAATATTGGTAATTCCCCCTAAAGTGGTTTCAAAAAAATCTGATATAAATGTAGAAAATTCGTCGGAAGTCTTAATATTCCTAACCTGTTGAATTATCTCCTGTCCTACTGCACTGGCGTGTAATTTTTGCTCGGCTTTATCCAAAAGCTCCGGTATAGATTCTTGCATTTGCTCAGCCTGTGAGGAAACAGTAGCACCTATTAAAAAAAAGATACCCCCTATTATTAAAAATGAGCCAATTACCGAAATAGCCAGGGAAACTGTGCTATTCCAATCTAATTTTTTCTGAATTAGTTCACTCAACCCTCTAAAGTAACAAGCGATAAGAGCACCGGCCAGCACCAGGATAACCATATCGAAAGTCGCTTCAAATATTAAAAGCGTAGTGGCTATTAAGGAGAAAATTAATCCTACAATCCAAACTTTCTTTACAAAACTAGGTTCTTTTTTTTGTCTATTTTCCTCTGGCATTATGCTAATTTAAATTGAAGGTTATCCTGCAACTATACAATATGACTGAAAGTTCGGAATTGAAAAAACATATTACATCAACAAGAACGTTATAAATTCCTTAAAATACAGGTTTAAAGAACTTTAGTCCTAATATTCCCAAATTCTTCCAGTTTTGTACTTTTAGTTTGTATCAAATTAAAAAACAGAAGATGATGAAAAATTTAAAAATTGCAGCACTTGCTTTATTTGCAACAGCAGCAGTAAGTGCACAGGATTTAAGAATGGATGAAGTGCCAACAAACCTTGCAGATAGTTTTCAAAAAGAATACCCTAATGCTTCCGATGTGGAATGGGAGATGGAAGGTATGAACTATAATGTAGAGTTTGATGTTGACCGTTTAGAACACGAAATATGGTACTCTAAAGATGGGAAAATCGTAAAAATGGAGCAGGAACTCGATAATAAAAACCTGTCCGATATGATTACCAAATTGATTGATAGTAAGTATTCAGCATACAAAATTGATTCTGTTGAAATGACAGAAAAAGATGGTAAGAAAACCTACGAAGTAGAACTCGATAAAGGTTGGACCGAAGAAAAAACCCTTATCGTAGATGAGAACGGAAAAGTGATTAATGAATACGATGATTAATCATAATCTCACTCAATTAAAAATGGCAAATTAACTGCCTCAAATTTGCGAAACCGGGCTTTGCCCGGTTTTTATTTACCTACTCCCTAATTAGTTTTATGCCGGAACTACAATTTATACCCCCGGCAAGGTTGAGTTCACAATCTCGTCTATATGTCATTCTCCATCTTTTGGCTCAAATTGATACTCCCTACTTTTAAAATTCAGAAAAAGAAAATGAAATTTTTAATTTGAAGTAGTTAACTTTATGGCATGGATCACAAATTAAGGATTTTTAAAGAGGTGGTGCTCACCAGGAGTTTTACCAAAGCTGCCGAGAATTTATATATGTCGCAACCGGCGGTTTCTAAAACTATAAAAAACCTGGAACAGGAATACGGAAAAGCGTTTTTTTTGCGGGAAGGAAATAGCATAGCCCTAACTGCCGAAGGAAAAGTTTTTTTAAAATATGCCAATAGTTTACTGGAAATCTTTGCTAAAATGAAGCAGGAATTTTCTACAGAAAATCCAAATTTCCCAAACCATATAAAAATTGGCGCCAGTACGACTATCGCCCAGTATGTAATTCCCGGGATGGCTGCTTCGCTTCAAAACATACACAGTGATCTAAATTTCAACCTTATTTCGGGCAATACAGGAGACATTCAGCAGCTTATTTTAAATGGACAACTCGATTTTGGGATCATTGAAGGTGAAAATCAAAATACTCGCCTACAGTATGAACCTTTTGTAAAAGATGAACTGGTATTGGTTACTAGTGTGAAGAACCAAGCTGTAGATGAAAGTATAATTATAGCTCACCTATCCAGACTCAATTTTGTAGAGCGGGAACCAGGCTCGGGTACACGAGAGGTGATTGCCAATGCTTTAAAAAAACATCATATTCCAGCTTTAAATGTGAAAGCTACTCTTGGCAGCACCGAAAGTATAAAATCTTATTTGCGACATTCCAGGCATTTCGCCTTTCTTTCTATTCACGCCATAAAGCGGGAGCTTTTAGACGGGCATTTAAAAGTAATCGAGGTAAAAGGACTTAGTATAACCAGGTGGTTTAATTTTGTAAGCAGGCAGGGCTTTCAATCCCAACTTAACCAAAAACTCAAGAATATCTTTTTAGAAGAATATTCCAAATAATGCAGCTTATATTTATTCCTCAAGTTTTTTTTCAAAAAAACCCTCTTTTTCTTCGGAAGTATTAAATGCTTCTCTCCTCGTAGTTTACCCCTTTTCATTCAGCCTATAATTAAATGGAATAGCCCATTACTTTTTGCTTTGCTGAAGAACCTTTAATTCTCACGAACTTTGCAGTATCAAAATTATAAATGCTGAAACCAGCATGATGCTGGACACAGGAAGATAATTATACGCCCGGGACAAAATTCTCTCATTGGATTAAAAGTATAAACAGATGAAAGAAAAGAAAATTATTACTGCCATATTCATTATGCTAATAGCCTTTTGTTTTAGCGGATTCATAAGCAGCCCGGTGGCTTTAATTTTAGGCTTTTTATTCACTTTATTTGTAGGGCAGCCTTTCCAGGCTTTGGCCGCAAAGAGTATTCAGTACTTATTAAAAATATCTGTGGTGGGCCTTGGTTTTGGAATGTTTTTAATGGAAACCTTAAAAACCGGAAAAGAAGGCTTAGCCATCACTATTCTCACTATTGCTACCACCTTAATCTTAGGTTATTTTTTGGCCCGGGCTTTAAAAATAGATTCCCGGCTGGGACACCTTATTTCATCAGGTACTTCTATTTGTGGCGGGAGCGCAATTGCAGCAGTTTCTCCTGTAATTAACGCCAAACCAAAGACAATTTCGGTTTCTTTGGGAGTCGTTTTTCTTCTTAATTCAATAGCTTTATTTATTTTCCCCGGCATTGGACATTTCTTTGGAATGAGCCAGCATCAATTTGGCCTTTGGGCAGCCGTAGCCATTCACGATACAAGTTCTGTAGTTGGGGCAGCTTTAGAATATGGCGAAGAAGCACTACGCGTGGCCACCACCGTTAAGCTTGCCCGTACGCTCTGGATTATACCGGTTTCTTTACTTTCTATGTTCTTATTTAAAACCAAAGATGGTAAGATTAAAATTCCCTGGTTTATCTTATTTTTTATCCTTGCAATTTTAATAAACAGTTATTTAAACCTACCAGACGTAGTAACAGAAAGTATTGTGAGTGTTTCAAAACGTTTACTAATTGTAACGCTCTTTTTGGTAGGAACTACGCTATCTGTTAAAGACATAAAAAAAACCGGATTTAAACCCTTTTTACTTGGAGTTAGCCTGTGGATATTTATTTCTATAGCCTCTTTATTCTTTATCCTTAATTAGGATTAAGAAATAGGCTATTTTGCTTAAAAATAAGCCACGCCTTCGTTAATTTTAGGTTTGCTGAAGTCGTGGCAACTTTATCATGACTTCCAACCTAAATTCATTACGTCAAAAAAGGCAATTTTTCAAACTTATAGCTGCTTTCCTAACAATTTGACAACCAATCTGTCAACATAAAAACTTCAGGATAATAAATTATATTTTCAGAATTTAGTTTATCTTTTAGCAGCATTAGTTTCTAAAATTTTCCAGTTATGATTGCCGCTGTCACCTTATTTTTTATCATCACACTTTCGGCTTTAATTACAAGAATAGCCGCGATTGCACTGGCCCACACCGGGCTTTCTACCCAAAGTGCCAGGTTTCAGGCAAGATCGGCTTATACGGGCGCAGGATTCACCACTTCAGAGTCTGAAAAAATTATGCAACACCCGGTGCGCCGAAAAATTATTTATACGCTTATGCTTATTGGTAATGCCGGGATTGTAACCGCGATGTCTTCGCTAATCCTCACCTTTGTTTTGCCAGACAGCCTTACCTCAAAACTTTATGGATTGCTGATTGTACTGGCCGGATTGGCGGTTTTGTGGTGGGCCATAAGAAGTGCCTGGGTAGATCGCGGACTTTCAAAAATAATCAATAAAATGCTTAAGCGCTATACCGAAATAAATGTGCAGGATTATGCCGCGGTTTTGCACCTGCAGGACAATTATCATATTAGTGAATTAAGGGTAGAAGAAGACAGTTGGCTGGCCAATAAAACTTTAATTGAATTAGAACTGAGGAAAGAAGGTATAACGGTACTTGGTATAGATCGTGACGGTGAAGATTACCTGGGTTCTCCCTCGGGAGCCTCAAAAATCCTCCCCGATGATGTGATCACCGTTTATGGAAAAGCAGAGGTTTTTAAAAACCTGTATAACAGAAATCGTGATTTAAGTGGGGAAATGCAGCATAAAGAATATGTAAAAAAAGAAGCCGAAAGAAAAAAAGAGCAAGCCGAAAAAGACAAAGTGAAAGCAGATTAATTTGCTTATTGTTATCTAAAGAGTACAAAAAAATAATATTTATAGATCAATAAAAGCTAAAGATTATACCTCAAAACAAGTGTGTTTTTCATTTTGCCTGGCACAGTGAGTTTTCCACAACAAAAAGAATATCAATTATCCACGTATAATTTAAATATTTCTGAAGGAGTTCCCGCCGGAGGTATGAAAATTAAATTAGAAACGATGAATCCCGGTTCAGGTCACCGGAAGGTTATTTCTGGAAAAAAGATTATGGAAAACGCTAGGGTAAACGATTTTTCACCTTCTTCCGAAGAAAATAAAGGAATCTGCAGGTTTACATTTTATACTGAACCTTATTTTAAGGAAAATAACAGAGAAAGGTTTTATCCTTTTATAGAAGTAGTTTTTGAAATAACAGGTGACAAACATTTTCATGTTTCCATTACGCTCTCTGCCTTTGGATATTCAGCTTACCCTGGCAATTAAAAAAGCCTCTGTTTTAAATAATTCGTAAGACAGTTTAAATTAAAAAACCACCCGGGTTGGGTGGTTTTTAAAGTATAAGCGTTTTTAAGGCTTTTAGAAGTTATATTTAACACTAAAACTCCATTGTCTATCAAAACCAAAATATCCTCTGTTGGAAGTATTAATACCTTTATATAAATCATCTCCTTGAGCAGCCGGTCTATTTGAACTAAGACTGGTTAGATAAACTTCATTAAAAAGATTATCTACATTGGCCCTAAAATCAAGTGAAGTATTGTTGCTTAAAGGTAAGTTGTAAGAAGCTCCTATTCTCACGAGGTCATAAGAAGGCAATTCAACTACTTCACCACCTTCTTCAGTAAATGAAATTGGGTCTATACCAGCATAAATATCTCCGTAGTAATACCAATCAGCATCTACAGAAAGATTATCCAAAATTTTATAGTCAACACCCAATCCTACAGAGGTTTGTGGGGCATTACCAACCTTTTCACCGTCTATATAAGAAATAGCATTTTCAAAACCAGGAACTACTTCCAGGTTTTCAGAATCATATAATGATTGAACAGGGTTATCAGAATATTTCCAGTCACCAATAGAGGCCAAACCATTTATTGTTAATTCTTCAGTTGGTTTAAAGATAAAATCCAGTTCAATACCCATATGTGTTTGCTCCAACAAATTAAAGTTTGCAAGATATTCTTCATCTACACCGTCCTCATCAAAATCAATAAATCTAGTACTGGTATCTGTTCTATTACCCCATTTTGTATAATAGGCGTTTAGATTTAAGCTTACCAATTCACTTTGAAAACCATATCCTAATTCAACACCTGTTATTTCTTCATTTTCGGTTAGAGGATTAATATCATTTGTGAAATTAAGAAAGAGGTTATCGTGGAATGGTTGTCTGGAATAATAACCAGCATTTACAAATACATTGTGTTGATCATTGATATTGTAATTCAGACCTCCTTTAATATTATACCCTGTATTGGTTATTTTCTCTGACTCTTGATTCTCTGGAAGACTGTAAACAAAATAATCATAACGAGTGTGTGATTGACTTGAAAGGGCTCCTTGCAGGAATGCAGAAAAAAGATCGGTTTTATATTCAATTTGACCAAACCCTCCTATATAAGAGATATCTTCAGAATTACTATATCCAATTTGTTGATCATTTCTAGCTCTATTAAACGTCGGATCCAAAAGGTTTACATCATAATTAGCAAATACTGTTTGACCTCCAGGGATACTAGCATTTCTGCCTTCATACCAACCATCAAGGCCTAAAAAATCCGTTACCTGACGGTAGTGATCTCCATGATAATATCTATAATCAGCACCTACATTAAATTCCCAATTATCATTAATTTCGTAATTAAAATTGGAAACACCACCTACCCAGTAATGATTATTCATAGAAGCTCTGGTAATGTACCCATTACCAAGTTCTTCTTCTAAATCGGGATGATTACCAACTCTGTACTCCTGTCCATCAATTTCTGTAGTCGGTAAATTTCTATTGTGTGCAATGATTTCATCAAAATTAATTTGACCGTTTTCATTGTATTTATTGTCGTAACCACCTAATGGGCCTGTTCCTCCACCAGTTCCTGTTGAGGCATAAATTACCGTGGAAAGATCTGTCTGACTACTAATATTCCAGTCCCAGTTGAGGTTCAATACAGGTTTATGATAAAAGTTAGTTCGCTCATTATATAGACTACCATCTTTATAACCCCAGTTTTCATTGTAATCCTTTCCATACTTTAGAGCTTCCGCAATACTTCCTTGATATGCCTGACCATGCGTTTGTGGAGCACCAGTAATTAAAAGGTTAAAGGCGTGTTCATCAGAAGGTTTATAACCAACAGAGAAAAAGTAAGTTATCCCCTTTCCAGATGTACCTTCATAAAAATTACCATCACCTTGCCAATAAGAAAGCATATATGTTGAAGACCAACCTAAATCATTTTTTCCCGTAGAATAGTAGGCCGTAGATTTAGTATAATTATCATTAGCAATTTCCTGTTGAACATAACCCTTTTCTACATTGTTATATGTTTGAGTAACAATATTCACCGTACCACCCACAGAAGAAATAGCAAGTTTTGAAGCACCTAACCCCCTTTGGACCTGAACGGCATTAGCAATATCTTTTACACCTTGCCAATTACTCCAGTACATATTACCGTCTTCCATTCCATTAATCGGCTGTCCGTTTAAAAGAAAAGCAGTATTACTTTGATCAAAACCACGGACGCGAATTTCAGAATCTCCATATCCACCTCCAGATGTATTGGCATAAACAGATGGTACCGAGCGCAATAATTGTGGAAATTCCATATTTCCAGATGACTTTTGAATTTCACCAGCTTTCACGGTACTTACGGCAACCGGTGTCTGCCTACCAATCGCGACATCAATTACACCTTTACCAATTACAATAACTTCAGAAAGAGCATCAGCGTCTGGCCCAAGTTCTATGGTGCCTAAATTTTGAGTTGCGCCTCCCGTAACGTTAAAATTAATAGTTTGTTTTTGATAGCCAACAAAAGTAATGCTAACTTTTCCCTTAGCTGAGTCAACATCCAAAGAAAAATTACCATCAAAATCTGTGGTAGTTCCTTGGTTTGTTCCAGCAACCATTACCGTAGCCCCGGGCAGTGGAGCGTTCATGTCAGAATCGATTACCGTTCCGGTAAGCGTTCCCTGAGCAAAAATCGTAGCTGATGTTAAAAACAACGCTAGAAGTAATAATTTCCTCATTTTTTAAATTGTTTGTTTGAGTTTTAAATTTGGTGCAAAAGAACTAAAATCTTATAAATCTGAGTTTACCAGAATGTTAAGAATTTTAACTTTCCCACCTTTTTCACCGCAAAACTAAAACAATTTTTTAACTAAATAGATTTTTGGAAACTATTGATTTGCACACATTGTTAACAAAACGCTTATTTTTGTGCTAAAAACACATTTAGGAGGCTTTTTGTTGAAGAATCGTGATTATTTATATTTTTATCCTCAATTTCCTTAAGAATATTGCTCGCCAGTTGTTTTCCCAGCTCTACACCCCATTGGTCATAACTAAATATGTTCCAGATCACTCCCTGTACAAAGATTTTATGCTCATACATTGCTATTAATTTCCCCAAAGACCCCGGCTCTAGTTTATCAATAAGCAATGTATTGGTAGGTTTATTCCCTTCAAATTCTTTAAAAGGCACTAATTTTTCGATAGCTTCCTGAGATAAACCCTGTGCTTCCAACTCTTTTTTTACTTCCTGCCCTGTTTTCCCCTGAAGCAAGGCTTCGGTTTGAGCAAAAAAGTTGGCCATTAATTTTTGATGATGATCTGTATCGCCGTGCAGAGATTTTTTATAACCAATAAAATCTGCCGGAATCAATTTAGTTCCCTGGTGAATTAATTGAAAAAAGGCGTGCTGGGAATTGGTGCCCGGCTCTCCCCATATAATAGTACCGGTTTGATAGTTCACCTTCTCCCCGTTTCTATCTACACTTTTACCATTACTTTCCATAACAGCCTGTTGTAAATAAGCCGGCAAGCTGTTTAGATATTGGGTATAAGGTATTACTGCTTCACTTTCGGCTTTATAAAAATTGTTATACCAAACGCTTAGTAGCGCTAATTGCACGGGAATATTTTCCTTAAAATCGGCATCTTTAAAATGTGTATCCATTTTATGGGCACCTTTTAGCATAGCTTCAAAATTAGCATATCCAACAGCAAGGCTTATAGAAAGTCCCACGGCACTCCAAAGTGAAAACCTGCCACCAACCCAATCCCACATGGGAAATACATTCTCTACAGCGATCCCAAACTCCTCTACGTTTTTAAGATTGGTAGAAACTGCTACAAAATGTTCTGATACTGCCTCTTGTGGAGCCGATTTTCTAAACCAATTTCTTATGGTCATAGCATTGGTTAAGGTCTCTTGCGTGGTAAAGGTCTTAGAAACAATTAAAAATAAGGTCGTTTCAGGGTTTAATTCTTTTAAGGTTTCATGTACGTGATCTCCGTCCACATTAGAAACAAAATGTACATTTAGATGATTTTGGTAATATTTTAAAGACTCGGTGACCATTGCAGGGCCAAGATCTGACCCACCAATACCAATATTCACCACATCGGTAAAAGCTTTTCCCGTAAAGCCTTTTTTCTCACCGCTAATTACAGCTTGTGAGAATTTTTCTATCTTCTTCTTAACTTCCTGAACCTCTGGCACCACATTCTCTCCATCTACCATAACTTCTTTATTAGCAGGAGCTCTTAAAGCGGTATGTAGTACAGCCCTGTTTTCAGTCTGGTTAATAGCATCTCCCTTAAAGTAGGAGTCGATTGCGGTTTTAAGATCACATTCTTCAGCTAACTTTAATAAAAGCTCACGGGTTTTTGTAGTTAATCGGTTTTTACTGTAATCGAGGTAAAAATCTTCCCAGGCAATACTAAATTTAGAAGCTCTCTCTGGATCTTCTTTAAACAAATCTTTCAACTGCTGGTTTTGCATCTCGTTAAAATGATCTTTTAATGCTGTCCAGGCTGAAGTCTGCGTAGGGTTTATACTTCTCATAGTAATGCTCTTAAAATTTATCTATTATTTATCGCTAATTGAGCTTGCAAAAAGAAAGCTTAATTAGAAAAATATGTTTTTAAAACAATCATATCCTGTTAAAACCAGGTTGATTTAAACAGTTATTTACATTTCCTTATAGGGGATATCATCAAGTGTTTTCCTTAAGTCTTTAATAGCTGCAAAATAGTTTTCTTTTTCATTTGCTGCCAGCTTTTTTGCCGTTGGTAGGTTTTGGCGATAAGGATCTACCTGTTTACCATGAACCCAGAAACGGTAACAAACATGGGGGCCGGTTGCCAAACCAGTACTTCCCACATAACCTATCACATCGCCTTGTTTCACGCGCGCCCCGTTTTTAACATTGCGCTTGCTCATATGTAAATATTGCGTGGTGTATTTATCGTTATGCTTTACTTTCACATAGTTTCCGTTTCCGGAAGTATAGCTGGATGCGATTACCCTACCATCTGCCGTGCTTACAATTGGTGTACCCGTCGCAGCGGCATAATCTGTTCCCAGGTGGGCTTTCCATCGTTTTTGAACCGGGTGAAACCTTCTTTTGGTATATCGCGAGGAAATCCTGCTATAATTAAGTGGTGCTTTTAAAAAGAAACTCTGTAAAGCCTTTGCTTCTTCGTCATAGAAACTGGACTTTCCGGTGATCGAATCAATCTCATATTCAAAAGCATAGAAAGGACGGTCGCCGTGTTTAAAAACTGCTGCTTCTACATTTTCTATTCCAGCAAAAATCGTATCGTCAATATATTTTTCAGAATAAATCATTTTAAATTGATCTCCCTTCTGAAGTTTAAAAAAGTCGATACTCCATTGGTAGATATCAGAAAGTCGATACATTACCAGGTTACTTAAACCCTGCTCCTGCACGGCTTCTGAAAGAGAGGAGGCAATAACACCCGAAATTTTGCGTCTTTTTACACTTACAGGACGCTTCTTTTTAACTGCACTAATACTATCTCCAATACCTACTACCGTATAATTAATTTTATCATTTTGATAAACAAAATACTGCGGTGTTTTAGCAGAGTCTTTGGCTTTTAGGATCATGTATTTCTTTCCTGCTGTAATTCTTGCAGGATTAAAAGTATCTTTTACTTTTTGGGAAATTTCATAGATTTTGCCACGATCTACACCTTGTTGATCTAAAAGATAACCAAAACTATCGCCCGATTCTACTACTCCTTTTACAACTTCAAAATCATTCAGCACAAAACCAAACTTTTTCTCTATGGGCTCTGGTGCTACTTTTTCGACTTTTTCTTTTACTGCTGTGTCCTTTACATCATCTTCACATGCCACTAAGGCCAACATTAAAACTAACAGGTAACTTAATCTCTTCAATTTCAGCAAATTTTCTATTTGGGGTGTTAAACTTTGGTTTTGCGCATACTTTTGATTACTCCTAATAACGCAATTTTAGTCTCTAAAAAAGCATAAAAATTACGAGCAATTTTTGTTTTTAGGATTTCAAAATTACATAATGCATTTTTTACCACCTTATATTTTCTTAAATAAATCTTATTAGAATGAATAATTGTAAAGGTTTGCAATAAAATTGGTTTGTTTTCTACAATGAAGCCCACCCGTACTTCATTTTGTTAACGGCTAAAACCGATATTTATTTACGCTAAACGAAAATTCTAATAGCACTAATCGATTATTATCTCAAACGGATGCTTTAAACCTTTATAAGCATCCAGATCTGCATCCAGGGAACCTATAGCGAGATTTGCTTTTATTTTTATAGGGATTTTATTGGCATCGTCGCTAACCCACAAAGTAAGGCTTTCTTTTTCTTTAAAAACCCTACCGGCCATGACATAAGGTCTAAATTTTAGCGTGGCTACTTTTCCAAATTTGGTACTTATAGTTTCCCGACCCAAAAATTTAAGCTTAAAGTCTATGTTTTCATCATCCATAAACATATTAAGGTGCATTTCATCACCTTCTCTTAATTTATCATTTTCAATATTATTCCTAAAATGATAAAATGCAGAAAGCATGTCATGAACTTTGGGTTTGGTAGTATATGTATCCCTTTCGTTATGTTTTCTGTCAAAAACATAAGCCTTGTGGCTATCGTGATCAAAATCTATTTCCAGATCTTTTGTATGTCCCCCTTCGTTTATTTTACGAATAAAACGATGCGGTCTGCCGGTTTCTTTATCAATATAGCTCTGGTAATCATCATCTACTTTAAAAAACCAATGCAATAAACCCGTAGATTTACCTTCTCCTTTTACGTGATAGACATCATTACCCTTAAGCCTTGCGTCTTCTACCTGCAAGGTTGCAAAACTGGCATTAAATGGACCATAATGAATACGAAATTTAAACCATTCTCCAGCCTGGTAAGCAGGCTTTTGGGCTTGGGTTATACCGGGGAGACTTAGAAGAAATATACTAATGGCAATTGTAAAAAATCCTTTTGTCATAACTCGAATTTAATGAATATTGAGCACGGGAATTCCCGTTTGGATTTACATATTTACAATTTTTATTCCAAACAGTTGAAAAACAAAAACCCCGTCACCTTAATGACGGGGTTTTTTGTCTTATTAACCAACTAAAACTTAAATTATGAAAAAATTTAATCACACTTAAGGTAACCACTCCAAAAATGCGAGCGCAAAATTCTACATTTTTGTAAGCAAAAGCAATACAAAAATTCAGTTTAACGCAATAATTTACAGATAATCAAATTTTTAACTAATAAATTTTAGTTTAGTTCATTTTTAATGTGTTTTAAAGATTTCCTCGCAAATCCTGTTCTCTTTCAATAGCTTCAAATAGCGCTTTAAAGTTTCCTTTTCCAAAAGATTGAGCTCCTTTTCGCTGGATGATCTCAAAAAACATGGTTGGCCGGTCTAAAACAGGCTTGGTGAAAATCTGTAATAAATAGCCTTCATCATCCCTATCTACCAAAACCCCCAGTTCTTTTAGCGGTTCTAAATCTTCATCAATTTCTCCTACCCTGTCTAATAAAGTTTCGTAATAAGTGTCTGGAACATACAAAAACTCCACCCCGCGGTCCCGCAATTGAGTAACGGTTTTTATAATATTATCTGTCGCAAGGGCAATATGCTGTACACCGGCACCATTGTAAAAATCTATATATTCTTCAATCTGTGACTTTTTCTTTCCTTCGGCAGGCTCGTTAATGGGAAACTTTATCCTTCCGTTGCCGTTGCTCATCACTTTGCTCATAAGCGCCGTATAATCTGTTGAAATATCCTTGTCATCAAAAGAAAGCATTTGTGCAAACCCCATCACCTCGGCATAGAACTTTACCCATTTATTCATTTCGTTCCAGCCTACGTTACCAACCATATGATCTATATATTTTAGACCGTTATCTTCACTGGTCACCAGGGGTGCATAGGTTTTATAACCGGGCAAAAAGGGTCCTTCATAATTTTTCCTTTCCACAAACAGGTGCACAGTTTCTCCATAAGTATGAATTCCCGAAATCACCGCTTTCCCATGATCATCTTCAAGTTCATAAGGCTCTACATAGGATTTTGCCCCTCTTTTTGTGGTTTCTTTATAGCTCTTTTTTGCATCGTCAACCCAAAGTGCAATTACTTTTACTCCATCCCCATGTTTATTGATATGGGCATTAATATTTCCTTCGGGTTGCAGGGGGGAAGTGAGTACAATACGAATTTTGCCTTGCTGCAACACATAGGAAACGCTATCCTTTCTACCGGTTTCCAATCCCGAGTATGCTATAGGTTGAAAACCCCAGGCGTGCTGATAATAATAGGCAGACTGCTTGGCATTACCTACATATAGTTCTACAAAATCGGTGCCCAGGATGGGAAGAAAATCTTCGGCATCCTTCATCACCTTTTCTAATTTTAAAGAAGTGTTATCTGTGTTCATTGTTTTGTGGTTTGGTGTTTGAAATTTCTGCTCACTGAATACTGCAACTGCAAACTGGTCTGGTCACTGCGAGCGACGAAGGAGCGCGGCAATCTGTTGTTGCATATTTGGTGTTTCTAATTTTGTCTACTGAAAACTGGGACTGCCAACTTTTATTCCAACCAGGATTTGTGATAGGTCTCATCGGCTATCTTCATGGCGTCCTCGGTTAACATTAGCGGCTTAAAGGTATCTACCATTACCGCCAGTTCTTCGGTTTCTACCTGGCCAATACTACGCTCTACCGCCCCCGGATGTGGTCCATGCGGAATTCCTGCCGGATGCAATGAAATATGCCCGGCTTCAATATCATTTCTACTCATAAAATCCCCATCTACATAATACAAAACCTCATCGCTGTCTATATTGCTATGGCTGTAGGGTGCAGGAATACTATCTGGGTGATAGTCGTATTTCCTGGGACAAAAACTACAGACTACAAAGGCTGAAGTTTCAAAAGTTTGGTGTACCGGCGGCGGCTGATGGATTCTACCGGTAATAGGTTCGAAATCGTGAATGGAAAAAGCATATGGATAGTTATAACCGTCGTAGCCAACGACATCAAAAGGATGGGTAGCATATACCATATCGAAAATTTCGCCTTGTTTTTTAACTTTTATAAGGAAATCCCCTTTTTCATCGTTAGTTTCCAATTCGTAAGGTTGGCGCAGGTCGCGTTCACAAAATGGTGAATGCTCCAACAACTGCCCAAACCAGTTTCGATATCTTTTGGGCGTATAAATTGGGTGTCTGGATTCTACAATAAACAGCCTATTATCTTCGGTATCAAAATCAATCTTATAAATTGTTCCCCGGGGAATTAAAAGATAGTCCCCATACTTAAAATCCAGGTTTCCCAGTTGTGTTCTTAATTTTCCGCTTCCTTTATGGATAAAAAGCAACTCGTCTGAATCTGCATTTTTATAAAAATAATCCTCGGTAGAACCTTGTGGGGAAGCCAGCGTAATGTCAACATCGGCATTGGTGAGCATCACTTTTCTACTTTCCAGGTAATCTGGGTTTGGTTTTACCTGAAAACCTTTAAACCGGTATGATTTAATATTGTTTTCCCTGGCCACTTTAGGTTTAACATTATAACTTCCCTTTATTTCTTTTACCTGGGTAGGACGATGTTCGTGATAGAGGTTGGAAGACATACCATCGAAACCAATAGTTCCAAAGAGTTGCTCGTAATACAGGCTGCCATCTGGCTTTTTAAAAACCGTATGACGCTTATGTGGGATCTTACCCAGTTTATGATAAAAAGGCATAATCTTAGGTTTAATTTTAAATTCAATTTCCAAAAGATTATTGAGAATATAATATTATTATCAATAAATTTTTGCTGTAAAACAAATATCGGGAATTTTTAAGCAAAAAATACTAATAAATACGTAAAAACCTTGTGATTTATATTTCCGACTATTCTGAAGAATATAGCATACTCTTTCTCAAAAGCTAATTGTTTTTGATTTATAAATACATTTAACCAGGACTATTAATAAACACCTGTTTAATCCCGGCTCAAAATGAAATTAAACCTTGGAAAGAGTCTTTATTCTAATCTTAGTGGTCATCATTGATTTAATTTCTAGCCCACTAATTTAAAGTGCTTTGAAAAGAATTCTTTTATTTCACAAGCTCCCAAAAACTTAAACTCCTGACTATCGCACCTGCAATTAAAACCAGAAGCCCAGGCTAATGAACCAGTTGCTGGTTTTAATTTCAGGTGAATAGGAGTATTTTACTTCCAGTGGCCCTACAAAAGTATCGATACCATAACCCAGGGCATAACCTGAATAGTCGGGTAAATTAAGCCAATTTCCTGTAGAATAAAGTTTATTCCCCACATTAGCCACATTTACACTGGCAATAACATGATTTTTTCTAAAAAGTTCATAATCAAACTCCACTAAGCCTTTAATATAACTATCACCAGAAAGGCTTATAAAATCATAGCCGTAAAATGGCACAAAATTATTGATAAAGTTATTGCCATATCCCCCCAGGAAGAAATCGAGCGTGTTTACCCCGTCATTTCCAATTTTAAATCCAGCTTCAGCACCCATGCGTATGGCAAAATTCTTTAATGGTGAAAAAGCATAACCAAACTCTCCTTTTGTCATAGAAAATTCAGCAAAATTATCATTGAAATCTGAAGAAAACAGATACAAATGAAAATCCCCGTTAAAATAAACTCCCCGGCTAGGAAAGTATTTATTATCGTAAGAGTCGTATTTTAGGTAGCCAAAAGTACTAAAATAATGGCTCTTTTCGAAGGCCGCATCGTTTCCATCAGGATCGGGATTTAAGGTTTCCGAAGTAATTTTTAAATATTTATGTTCTGCTCCCACCCCAAATGAAAATACCTGCTTAAAAAGTGTTTCTACATAAAACTGATTGGTAAAATCCCTATAATCTACGCTAATATTATTTACACCAATATCTTCCAATTCGGCATTTTCACTGGCAAAATCGAAAGATACATTTTTATTAAAATTATTGTAGCGAGACCTTAGGCCAATGCTCCAGTAAAAACCTTTGTCGATATAATAATTAAAATTGTATCGAAACTGCTCTCCCACCACAAAATCGAAAGAGATTACATCATTGGGAAATAACAGACTTTTTCTTGTAAAATTTATTAGCGCACCTATATTATATAAATCGTCATAATGCAGGCCCAGGCGCAAGTAGCTTTTACTATCGCTTTCCTCAACCTGCAAGGCAAGACGATAATAATCGTCATCTTCATTGGGCGTTAACCTATAGTTTAAGCGGTTAAAATTTCCCGTAGCCGAAAGGTTATTAATACCTTCGTTTAAATCCTGGTAAGTAAAATCTGTAAAATAATCCAGCTTTAACTTCCCCATAATATAAGAGCGGGGATAGTTGTTATTTCCTTCTAAGGATACCGAACTTACCTGGAGCGTATCGTCCCGGGGAATTTTAATAGTTCTTTTAGGTGCTTTTTGGCGGTCTGATAGTGCTATAAGTTTACTAAGTTTTTTATCGGCGGCTACTGTTCCCGAATCTATAATGGACTGTCCCTTTTCAAAAGACAATACCGAAAAATTTCTAATATCTGGTTTAATATAAATATCTGTCTTCGGAATTTTCTCCTTCATATCACTAATCGTCCTAAAATTGGTAATTTGA
Source organism: Salegentibacter echinorum (assembly GCF_900129445.1). Lineage (GTDB taxonomy): Bacteria > Bacteroidota > Bacteroidia > Flavobacteriales > Flavobacteriaceae > Salegentibacter > Salegentibacter echinorum. The sequence continues at coordinate 236,821 of NZ_FQVT01000002.1, read as the reverse complement.
GTAAGAATATCAAAAACACTATTTAGATTATCACGATCAACGAGGCTGTCCTGCACATCTACCCCAATAATCACCTCTGCACCCCTATCACGCAATTCTTCTACCGGATAATTATTGGCTACGCCCCCATCAATAAGCAGTTGGTCATTTATTTTCACGGGACTAAAAACCGAAGGTATAGCTCCACTCGCAGATACTGACTGTGCCAGCGAACCTTTATCTAAAACTACCGCTTCCCCGGTTTCTACATTGGCAGCGATACAAAAGAAAGGAATAGGAAGCTCGCTAAAATCTTCCAAATTTCCCAAATGCCGGGTGAGTCGTGACATTAAATTATAAATATTCTGCCCCCTGGAAAGTCCGGTGGGCAAGCCAATTTTAAAATTGTCGAAAGGCAGGGTTATCGCATATTTCTCATCGTCTTCCTTTTCATAAAAAGTTTTTGCGCTACGCGGAATATCATCCTGAATTAAAATATTAAAATTGGTTTCCTGAAAAATAGAATCTAATTGGTGTGCCGTGTATCCGGAAGCGTATAATCCCCCAATAATAGCTCCCATACTACTTCCCCCAATATAATCTATGCGCACTCCTGCTTCTTCAATCACTTTTAGGGCGCCAATATGCGCCAGGCCTTTCGCACCACCCCCGCTAAGTACAAGGCCCACTTTTATATCATCCTTATCCTGGGCAATGCCGGGGAGTGCCAGAAGAAGGAAAATAAAAAGTAGTGATTTTTTCATTTCTTATCGTGATAATGATTGTAGATAAGCGCTGCTTTAGAAACGCCTATTACTTCAGCCAAATCCTTTTCTTTGGCTTCCTTTACGCGTTTTACAGACCGGAATTGTTGCAGCAATTCCACCACCGTTTTTTCTCCTATTCCCTTTATATCTTCCAATTCGGTATTTAACGCAGATTTGCTTCTTTTATTACGGTGGAAAGTAATGCCAAAACGGTGCGCTTCATTTCGCAGTTGTTGAATAATTTTTAGAGACTCAGATTTTTTATCCAGATACAAAGGAATAGAGTCCTCGGGATAGAATATTTCTTCCAAACGCTTTGCAATACCTATTATAGCAATTTTCCCACGTAAACCTAAAGTTTCCAGTGCCTTTACGCCAGATGAAAGCTGGCCTTTCCCACCGTCAACAATAATTAACTGCGGCAGGTCTTCTCCTTCATTCAGCAACCTGCGATAGCGCCTAAAAACCACTTCTTCCATAGAAGCAAAATCATCTGGGCCTTCTACGGTTTTAATATTAAATTTACGATAGTCTTTTTTACTTGGTTTCCCATTTTTAAAAACCACGCATGCCGCAACAGGATTGGTACCCTGTATATTGGAATTATCAAAACATTCTATATGGCGCGGCTCCTCGTTAAGCCTAAGATCTTCTTTCATTTGCGCCATTACTCGTTTTACATGCCTGTCTGGATCTACAATCTTCATTTGCTTAAAGCGCTCCTGCCGGTAATACTTGGCATTTCGCAACGAGAGATCTACAATTTTCTTTTTATCACCAAGTTTCGGGACCGTCACTTTCACATCCTCGCCGGCATCAACTTTAAATGGCACATAAATTTCTTTAGAAGTGGAACTGAAGCGCTGCCTAATCTCGGTAATAGCCAATTCTAAAAGCTGCTCGTCGCTTTCTTCCAGTTTTTTTCGCATCTCTATGGTATGCGACCTAATAATAGCCCCGTGGGATAGTTGAAGAAAATTTACATACCCATAACCCTCATCGGCCACGATAGAAAAGACATCTACGTTGGTGATTTTTGGGTTGACTACCGTAGATTTGGATTGGTAATTTTCCAGCACCTCTATTTTATTCTTTATGCGCTGGGCATCCTCAAATTCCATGTTTTCGGCGTGCGTTTTCATCTGGTTTCTAAACCGCTGCAGGGATTCTTTAAAATTTCCCTTTACAATTTGGCGAATCGCCTCAATATTATCGTTGTATTCTGCTTCGGGTTGTTTCCCTTCACAAGGACCCAGGCAGTTTCCCAGGTGATATTCCAAACAAACTTTATACTTTCCATTCCTTATTTTTTCTTCGGAAAGATCGTAATTGCAGGTCCTTAATTTATACAAGCCTTTTATAAGGTCCAGTAAAGTGTTTACCGTTTTAAAGCTGGTAAAAGGACCATAATATTCACTGCCGTCTTTAATGAGTTTTCGGGTAGGAAAAACCCTGGGAAAACGTTCATTTTTTATACAGATCCAGGGATAGGTCTTATCATCCTTCAGCATCACATTAAATCGCGGCTGATGTTTCTTAATAAGATTATTTTCCAGTAATAGCGCATCGGTTTCAGAGGCAACCACAATATGCTTAATCTCCTTAATCTTCTTTACCATCACGCCAATACGATGACTATCGTGCCGCTTGGTAAAATAGGAAGTCACCCTTTTTTTAAGATTCTTGGCTTTCCCAACATACAGAATCTTTCCGTTTTTATCGTAATATTGATAAACCCCCGGACTATTGGGGAGTGTTTTTAATTGTACTTCTAATGCAGGCGTTTCCATTACTCCAAAGATAAAAATTTATTCTTCCAAGTCTGTAAAGAAATAAACTACCTTGGGCCAAGTTCTTGAGGTCGTTTATTTAGTTATAATTTTGTCTTTTTATATAAAGTCCCGGGCATTCGGGGATCTTGCTTCTTCACCAATTAATATTTAAATTTTTCCCTAAGTATTTGAAATAACGAAGAAAGCACCGTATATTTTATAGAAAATAGCAAAAGCTTGCTTACTCATTTTAGTATATTGCGATATGGAGAAGATAGTAATAGGACGTTTTGATAAGGCAGATTTCCCTGCTTTGCAATTAAATGACATCGCAGTTAAAATTGATACCGGTGCATATACTTCTTCCATTCACTGTAATAATATTGTTGAAAAAGATAATATACTGGAGTGTACTTTTCTCGACGAAGAACATCCATTATATAATGAAAAAAAAATTACTTTTACAGATTATGATATCATTTTTGTACGCAGTAGTAATGGCATAATTCAAAAGAGATATCAGGTATTATCTAAAATTAAAATATTTAATAAGGTCTATAAAATTTCACTTTCTTTGTCCTCCAGGCAGGAAATGCGTTTTCCTGTATTGATAGGCAGAAAGTTCCTAACGAAAAAATTTATAGTAGATACCGAACTAACCGACGTCTCTTATAAGAAAAAAAATAATGAAAATAATAATTCTATCCCGAAACACTAATCTCTATTCTACCAAACGACTTGTGGAAGCGGCTAAAAAACGCAAACACGATGTTGAGGTTGTCGATCCGTTAAAATGCGATATCGTTATTGAAAAGAGAAATCCCAATATTTATTATAAGGGAGGCTATATAAAAGAAGTAGATGCCATTATTCCCAGGATTGGAGCTTCGGTTACTTTTTATGGTACTGCCGTTGTACGTCAATTTGAAATGATGGGCGCTTTTACTACCACAGAGTCTGAAGCATTGGTGCGAAGCAGGGATAAACTAAGGAGTTTACAGGTATTGTCCCGCGCCAAAATTGGACTTCCAAAAACGGTTTTCACCAATTATTCCCGGGATGTTTCTGGCTTGATAGAGCAAGCGGGCGGCACTCCTTTGGTTATTAAGCTTTTGGAAGGCACCCAGGGAGTAGGAGTTGTTCTAGCCGATACTAAAAATGCTGCTGAATCTGTGATCGAGGCTTTTAATGGCTTACAGGCCCGGGTTATTGTGCAGGAATATATAAAAGAAGCCAAAGGTGCAGATATTAGGGCTTTTGTAGTAGATGGGCACGTAGTTGGCGCTATGAAAAGACAGGGGAAAGAAGGTGAGTTTAGGTCTAATTTACACAGAGGTGGTAGTGCAGAAATTGTAGAGTTAAGCGACGAAGAAGAAATTGCCGCGGTTAAAGCCACCAAAGCCATGGGACTAGGTGTTGCGGGGGTAGATTTACTGCAAAGTTCCCGTGGGCCATTAATTCTGGAAGTGAACTCCTCCCCGGGGCTGGAGGGAATAGAAAAAGCCACAGGAAAAGATATTGCAAAATCCATTATTAGATATATAGAAAAGAGCGTTTAGCCTATGGCCAAAATAACCAGCGATAATGTGTTGGAGATATTAGGGGAGAAAATACGCCCCGGTAAGAGTGCCACCATTAATTTTAATATGGCCAAACTCTATACCACCACCTCGGTAGAAGTACCGGTAATTATAGAACGTTCTAAAAAACCGGGACCAGTAGTTTTACTTACTGCAGGAATTCACGGAGATGAAATTAACGGTGTTGAGATTGTAAGGCAAATCATTTCTAAAGGCATTAATAAGCCGCAAAAGGGAACCATTATTTGCATTCCCGTGGTCAATATTTTCGGGTTTCTAAATTTAAGAAGAGAGTTTCCAGACGGTCGTGACCTCAACAGGATGTTTCCAGGTACCAAACACGGCTCGCTGGCCGGCAGGTTTGCATATCAATTTGTAAAGAATATTCTACCGCTTGCCAATTTTTGCCTGGACTTTCATACCGGTGGTGCCAGCCGATTTAATGCACCGCAGATAAGGGTGAAAAAAGGAGATGAACAGAGCTTGAAATATGCTAAGATTTTTAGCGCTCCTTTCACCATACATTCCAAAACAATCACTAAGTCATACCGGGAAACCTGTGCTAAAAAAGGAATTCCCGTCCTACTTTTTGAAGGTGGCAAATCTTTAGATAGCAATCGTGATATCGCCAAACACGGTGTAGAAGGAGCAATTAGGATCCTGAGTTTTTTAGAAATGCTAGATCCAAAATTTGACTATCCCGATGCTGCTACCGAAACCATTATCATTGAAAACACCAATTGGATGCGTGCTAAATACAGCGGATTACTCCACATAAAAATCCCCTGCGGAAAGCATGTCGAGAAAGGTGAGTATATTGGAACAATTACCGATCCCTATGGTAAGTTTAGACATAAAATAAAAGCCAATCATACAGGATATGTAATTAATATTAATGAGTCACCCATAGTTTACCAGGGTGATGCTATTTTTCATATTTCAGTGCCAACAAAAAATGAATAAAGCCGAATTAAGAAAAAAATACAAGAAACTAAGGTTAGCCCTTTCCGAAGAAAAAATAGAAGAATTGAGTTTGAAAATTGCCAATAATTTACTCAATCTACCGGTTTGGGAAGCCTCCTTCTATCACCTTTTTTTAAGTATAGCCGAGCAAAAAGAGGTAAATACTGAATTTTTGCTTCATATCTTACAGGGAAAAGATAAGAATATAGTGCTTTCTAAAACCGATATTAAAAATAACCAATTAGAACATATTTTATTGACCGATAGCACTGTAATCAGGAAAAACCGCTGGAACATCCCAGAACCGGAAGCTGGAATTCCCATTACCCCACAGCAAATTGAAGTAGTTTTTGTACCGTTACTTGCTTTTGATGAAAATGGGCACCGCATTGGCTACGGAAAAGGTTTTTACGACAATTTTTTAAAAGAATGCAATGATAATGTAGTTAAAATTGGCCTGTCCTTTTTTAATACTGAAATAGAAATTACTGAAATATTTAGCAGTGATGTTCCTCTGGATTATTGTGTGACGCCTACTAAAATTTACGATTTCAATAAATAATTTTTCCCGGCTGAAATAAGTAAGATAAAAGCTTCATTTTCTTTTATAAAAATCGGGGAAAAGCTAAAATATTAGCCCAACTTCTCGTGATTTAAATCAACCGCTAATACCCTGATTTTCTTAAGTTTATTTTACTATATTCAGTAAAAATTCAAGGAAATGAGAAAAATGGTAAAAATGGCGTATGTGATAGATGACGATAGAATACATGTACATCTTCTTAAAAAAGTTATTGAAATAAAAGCCATAGCCGAAGAATTAATGGTGTTCGAAAATGGTAGGGAAGCGCTTAATCATCTTAAAAAGATTCTTAGAAAACCTAAAAAGCAGCAAATACTCCCAGAAATTATTTTTCTGGACCTCAATATGCCGGTGATGAATGGCTGGGAGTTTTTACAGGAGTTCACCAAGCTAAAAAATAAGTTAGAACAAAAGATAAGCCTTTATGTGATGAGTTCTTCTATAGATGCACAAGAATTAGAACGAGCACAATCTTTAAACCTAATAAAAGATTATCTTATAAAACCGCTTGAATTAAAGAAGTTTGAAAAAATCTTTGGCAATGATACTGCAGCTTAGGAATTTAACCGAAATTTTAGCTTTCTTCCTTGGGAAAAGCACGTTTATTAAAAAGCAGCAACAGGATTACCCCCACACTAATGGAAGTATCGGCGATGTTAAAAACCGGTTCGAAGAAAGTAAAATAATTACCACCCCAAAATGGGATCCATTGTGGTAAATTTCCCTGCCATAATGGGAAGTAAAGCATATCTACCACTTTCCCGTGAAACAACGTGCCATAGGCGCCATCTGCCGGCATGAATTCTGCTACCTGACCATAGCTGTCGTTAAATATTATTCCATAGAAAACTGAATCTATAATATTACCAAACGCACCAGCAAAAATAAGGGCGATGGAGGCAATTAGTATTCGGGACCCATTCTTTTTAACAGAATCCCATAACCAATACCCAATCCCTACAATAGCTACCAAACGAAAAAGGGTAAGGAAAAGTTTTCCATACTCTCCCGGGATTTTAGTTCCCCAGGCCATACCTTCATTTTCTACAAATAAGATCCTAAACCAATCAAAAACCTCCACTTCCTCGCCGAGGGCAAAATTAGTTTTAATATAGAATTTGGAAATTTGGTCTATTAAAAGCACCAAAAGGATTATAAAACCCGCTTTTTTTAAGGACATGAGCTGGATGTAATTTAAAACGTCGCTAAAATACTAATATTATTTTATTATTGTTTGGTATAGGCTGAAGATCGTTACGCAAACAAATAAAATTTTTCGCAACAAATTGTTGAGTTTAGCCAGGAGATAATTCAACCATCAGGTCTAAAAATTTATTTATCATTAAGAAACTGATCCAACTGTACTATTAAAATGAAGAAGTAGCTTTAAAAAAGTTCCTGGCCTTACTACAATAGTCTTTTAATAAATAGTCGTTAGCGGTGAAATACCGTCTTCTTAGATGTTTTAAAAATTTGCAATTCCAGGAAGCGAGCTAATTTATTCAAAATATTTCACTACTTCGAAAAATAGAAAAAACGCCCTTCTGTAGTACAAAAAGGCGTTTTTTAAGCTGTTGTGCACAAGACTATTTTTGCATGTTCTTTGCTTCAATACTTAAGGTTGCGTGAGGGACCAATAATAGGCGTTCTTTTGCGATTAAGTTTCCTGTTACCCTACAAATCCCATAAGTTTTGTTTTCAATACGGTTTAGTGCATTGGTAAGGTCACGAATAAACTTCTCCTGCCTAATTGCCAATTGAGAGTTTGCTTCCTTGCTCATTGTTTCGCTGCCTTCTTCAAAAGCTTTAAAAGTTGGCGCGGTATCATCTGTACCGTTATTCCCATCATTTTTGTAAGCATTTTGATAGATTTCCAATTGTTCTTGCGCTTTGGCAATCTTGCCTTTAATCAAGGCCTTAAATTCTGCCAAATCAGCATCGCTGTAACGCTCTTTAACTTCAGTAGCCATAATTCTAGTGTTTTTTAATAAACATTTTGGTAGTAATATCGTCGAAGCTAATTTCTATACCTTCTTCCACCACCGCTGCAAATTCGAGATTTGCAGTTAATGTTTCATTTTTTATATAATTTATATTTTCACTCGCGGCATCCTCGACCACGCCGTCCTTTTGTAGGGTCACATCTATGGTATCGGTCACTTCAAAGCCAGAATCTTTTCTCATATTCTGAATTCTATTTACCAATTCCCTGGCAATACCTTCTTTTTTTAATTCTTCTGAAATACTAACGTCCAGGGCTACGGTAATATTATTACTGCTTGCAACTAACCAGCCTTCAATATCCCGGGAAGTTATTTCAACATCAGAAAGTGCCAATGTAATCAATTTTCCATTAACTTCTATTTCTTTCTTTTCTTCCCGCTCAATTTCTGCAATATCTTTAGAAGTAAAACTGTTTATCTCTTTTACAACCAGCTTCATATCCTTTCCAAAACGCGGGCCAAGCACCTTGAAATTAGGTTTTATTTGTTTTACCAAAATCCCCGAAGCATCATCTATAAGTTGTAGTTCTTTTACATTTATTTCAGATTTTATAAGCTCTTCTACAGCTTTAATCTCTTCACGTTGTTGCTCGTCTAATACAGGAATCATGATCCTTTGCAGCGGTTGGCGCACTTTTATCATCTCCTTCTTTCTAAGTGATAGTGCCAGAGAGGAGATAGTCTGCGCTTTCTCCATTTTTCGTTCTAAAGACTTATCAACAAATTTCTCTTCATATTTTGAAAAATTGGCCAGATGTACAGATTCAAAATCCTCTTTTTGGCTTATTTGATTTAAATCTTTATAAAGCCTATCCATATAAAATGGAGCTACAGGCGCACTTAGTTTAGCCACTTCTATCAAACAGGTATAAAGCGTTTGATAAGCAGAAATTTTATCCTGCTCATAATCGCCTTTCCAGAATCTTCTTCGGCTTAACCTTACAAACCAGTTGCTTAAGTTTTCCTGTACAAAATCTGAAATAGCCCGGGTTGCCCGGGTTGGTTCATAATCGGCATAGAATTTATCGACTTTCTTTATAAGGGTATGTAATTCTGAAAGCACCCATCGATCTATTTCCGGCCTTTTTGCTAAAGGTACATCTTTTTCTTTGTAGGTGAACCCATCTATATTCGCATATAAGATAAAGAAAGAATAGGTATTATACAAAGTTCCGAAGAATTTTCGGCGCACCTCAGCAATGCCTTCAATATCAAATTTTAAGTTATCCCAGGGGTTTGCATTAGAGATCATATACCAGCGGGTAGCATCTGGGCCATAAGCAGCCAGAGTCTCAAAAGGATCTACAGCGTTCCCCAGTCGTTTGGACATTTTTTGTCCGTTTTTATCCAGAACAAGTCCGTTAGAAACCACATTTTTATAAGCTACATCATCAAAGATCATGGTTGCAATAGCATGCAGGGTATAAAACCAGCCCCGGGTTTGGTCAACGCCTTCGGCTATGAAATCGGCCGTGAAAGCCCCCTGGCCCCTAAGGGGGGATTTGGCAAGGGCATCTTCAATTTTGTCCAGGACTCCTTCCAGGTTTCCTATTACTTCCTCATTGGTAAAGCGGATTACGTTATATCCAAAGTTGTCTTTTAGGTACTTCGTTCTAAATTCATCATTTTTCTTTATTTCAGGATCGGTATGATAACCACCGTCCACTTCTATGATCAGACTTTTTGCCAGGCAAACAAAATCGGCAATATATTCATCAATTATATGTTCCCTTCTAAATTTAAAACCTCCCAGGTTTTTTCCTTTTAAAGCATCCCAAAGTATTTTTTCAGCTTCGGTAGGATTGTTCTTCCTTTCTTCTGCTTTTTCCTTCAAAAGATGATAAGAAGACTTCCTCGCAGTTTGATATTTTGGGCTTTTTGCCTCTCCCCCTTTGGGGGAGCTGGAGGGGGCTTCTTCAAAAGGGTAATGCCATTGTGCGTAGGGCATGGAGCCTGAATCGAACCATACATCTATAAGATCGGCTTCGCGTTTCATTGGTTTTCCTGCGTCTGAAACTAAAGTGATCTCATCTACCACATCTTTATGCAGATCTACCAGATCATAATTTTCATCACTCATGTTTCCGGGTTCGAAACCTTCAAAAATGTCTTTTTCCATAAGTCCGGCGGTCACAGCTTTGGCCATTTCCTCTTTTAACTCGGCGATAGAACCTATCAATTTTTCTTCATCACCTTCTTCGGTTCTCCAAATTGGCAAAGGAACTCCCCAATACCTACTTCTGGAAAGGTTCCAGTCGTTAGCATTAGCAAGCCAGTTTCCAAACCGGCCTTCCCCGGTAGATTTTGGTTTCCAGTTAATTCCTTTATTGAGCTCGTACATTCGCTCTTTAAATTCGGTCACTTTAATAAACCAGGAATCTAATGGATAGTATAAAATAGGCTTATCGGTTCTCCAGCAATTTGGATAACTGTGCACGTATTTTTCAACTTTAAAAGCCCTGTTTTCTTCTTTCAACTTAATAGCCAGCTCTACATCTACAGATTTCTCTGGCGCCTGGCCTTCATCATAATATTCATTCTTTACGTATTTGCCGGCAAATTCACCCATTTGAGAACGAAATCTCCCCTGCAAATCTACCAGCGGCACTAAGTTTCCGTTATCATCTTTTACCAACATTGGCGGAATTTGCGGAGAGGCCTGTTTAGCTACCAGGGCATCGTCTGCACCAAAAGTTGGCGCGGTATGCACTATCCCGGTACCATCTTCGGTGGTCACAAAATCCCCGGAAATAATACGAAATGCATTTTCAGGATTTTCTGCAGGTTGTGCAAAAGGTAGTAATTGCTCATATTTAATTCCTACCAGGTCTACTCCTTTAACAACCTTTTCTGTAATAAAATAAGGAATCTTTTTATCGCCTTCTGCGTATTGCTCAAGTGCTTCTTCGCTATCTACTTTTATGAATTTTTTATCGAATTGTTTATCGGCCAAATCTTCAGCAACAATAATATTTATAGGCTCAAAAGTGTATTGGTTAAAAGTTTTTACCAACACGTAGTTTATCTTTTTGCCCACTGTTAGGGCAGTATTGGAAGGCAATGTCCAGGGAGTAGTGGTCCAGGCAATAAAAAAGAAATCACCCTCTAAATCTTCCGAAGGAGAAGTACTTGATAACCCAAAAGCTTTTGAAATAGAGTTCCCGTTGGCTCCCCCTTCGGGGGTTAGAGGGCTCCTAAACATCGCGGTAACCGTAGTGTCTGTAACATCCTGATAGGTTCCCGGCTGATTAAGCTCATGGGAACTTAATCCGGTTCCAGCTTTCGGGGAGTATGGTTGAATGGTATAACCTTTATAAATAAGGTCCTTTTTATAAATTTCGGAAAGCAGCCACCACACTGTTTCCATATATTTGGATTTATAGGTAATATACGGGTCGTCCATATCTACCCAGTAGCCTATTTTTTCGGTAAGGTCGTTCCAAACATCGGTGTAACGCATAACCGCGTTTTTACAGGCTTCATTATATTTTTCTACGGAAATTTTTGTACCAATATCCTCTTTGGTAATTCCCAATTCTTTCTCTACTCCCAGTTCTACGGGTAGCCCGTGGGTATCCCAACCTGCTTTACGTTTTACCTGAAACCCTTTTTGGGTTTTATACCGGCAAAAAATATCTTTAATAGCACGGGCCATCACGTGGTGAATTCCCGGCAGGCCATTTGCCGAAGGCGGGCCTTCAAAAAACACAAAAGGCTCCTGGCCTTCCCGCGTGGAAACACTCTTTTCAAAAATATCATTTTCCTTCCAGTAGCTTAAGATTTCTTCAGCTACTTTTGGTAAGTCAAGTCCTTTATACTCAGGGAACTTATTGCTCATCTTGTCCATTTTTCCAATGAGCTGCGAAATTAATCAAATTTGAGAAAAGAGCGAGGAAGAAAAATGGGAAAAATACTCTTAAAAATACAGAACCTCGACACAACACTAAACGAGCACCGAATAAAAAACCTCATAAAATTTCAGAAAACTAAATGAGGTTATACGATTATTAAGATTTAAAAGACTATAGTTCAACACTGCGTTGATATATCTTGAATTGTCATTCTGAACCTTTCGTTTTTAGTTAGCGGAGTGAAGAATCCTTATTCTAAGAGAAAAGATTCCTCCTACGTCGGAATGACAGCTAATTACGACAGAAATAGAGACACTACAAAATTTTAAAAAAGGCGGTATTGACGTAATGGGTTCCATTCAAAGCTTAAAAAAAAGTTGCCACGAATTCCGAATATTTTTTATTATAAGTGAATTCGTGGCTTTTTTCTCTTGAATATTGGGGTTTGGTAAACTCCAGGCATATTTTTGCCACTAAGACAGGGAAACACCAAGATACACAAAGATGCTCTTAGGGTTTTTCTTGGAGTTTTGGAGTCTTTGTGGCTTTTTTTATTTTTAATCGGGAATACTTAAAGAACATTAAATCAATTTCTTACAAATTCCGTCCATGATTGATTGAACTACAACTATTTTGAGACTACCCCTTCACTGCTTCCGCTTCGGGTTGTGTAAATAAATCGGCGTTTTTTAGGTAAATTAAACCTTCATCTTCTTGGTTAAGCACTCGTTTACTACGCAAGTAACGATTGTAATTGTATTCATCGAAATCTTCCGCATCCTTGTCGAAGTTACTAATATGCACTTCTCCCATAGAATGAATAAATTTATTATCGCCTATCCACATGCCAACGTGAATCACACGTTCTGAAGTAGAATCGGTGGCTGGTTTTCCGAAGAATAATAAATCCCCTTTTTCCAGATTTTCAAAATTTTTATCGGTATCTACAACTTTCCCGGTGTTGATTTGCTGGGACGCATCCCGCGGAATTACCATGCCGTTTAAGAAGAATACGGTTTTAGTGAAGCCGCTGCAATCCACTCCTTTTGGCGAGGTACCACCCCATAAATAAGGTGCTCCCATAAGTTCTTTAGAAGTTTTTATAAGGCTTTCCTCGTCCTGTTCTAAATTAGCCAGCCATTCTTTGTAAGGCTTCGCGTAAGCGATTTCTACAAAAGCTTTTTTGCCGTTGGGGTACTTAACCTTATAGAAATTATTTTCTTTACCCTCTAATTCTAAAATATTACCGGCAACCAGGTCTGAGATTCGTTGTGATTTATTGTCCGGTTTTGTGTACGCATTCCCTGAAGTCTCTAAAAAGATTAATTTCTCGGAGCCTTTCCAACTGCTAAATTCCTGCGGATTCATACTATGCAAACCGCCATAATCTACCCAGCCCAGGTAACCTTCGGGGGTTTGGATATAGTACCAACCACCCTGTTTTTTATACACGTGCAAAGGCATGCCCATAGTTGCCTGGGTTACCAGTTGCGCAGAATGCTTTGGCTTATCACGAATATTCGCCACCGAAATTTTTACTACAGCCCGCGTTTTGCCTTCTAAAGCTTCTTTATTCGGAAGCAAACGAATGCTATCTTTAAAAGAAATATTGTCTGATTTTAATTTTTCTTTTAAGGAGTTAAGCGCTTCTTCGTTGTTCGATTCTCCTTTTAGCACATAAGTATCTCCTTGTTTTTCGGCTTCTACATCAAACAAAACCACGCGACCATCTGGTGCATACTCCTCTTTTACCGCTGCAATTTCATCTTTTAGCGGTTCTTCGGCCTGCTTTTTAGATTTTTGTTCGCAAGAAGCGAATATAAAAAGCAATAGCAGTACCGGTAGGTAGATTTTTTTAATTTGTTTCATTTCCTCTGTTTTAATAATTAATTCTATTTTATTTGAGTCGCAATTTTCAATCTCAGTTGGCAGTCGCAGTGGGCAGTAGGCATAAACTGCAGCCTGCGACTGAAAACTGCCTACTGAGACTGCGACTGCTTACTGATAAAGTTCCACCCCGGTGCCATTACGGTTTGGGAAATGCACCTTTTCGTCATAAACTTTAACACCATCTGCAATATCATTTTTTATCAACAAACCACCATCCATATCTACATAATCCAACAATGGTAAAAGCTGGGCAATTGCTGAAATTCCTACCGTAGATTCTGTCATACAACCTACCATGGTTTTTAAGCCCAGGGATTTTGCTTTTAAAATCATTCTTTTCCCGGGGGTAAGTCCGCCGCATTTGGTGAGTTTAATATTTACGCCGTGAAAATAACCGGCACATTTTTCTACATCGCTTTCTTCAATGCAACTTTCGTCTGCAATTACCGGTAAAACCGATTCTTTATACACCTTTTCCATGCCCGCCCAGTCATTGGCTTTTAAAGGCTGTTCCAGAAATTCTACGTTAAGATCTTTTAAAACCTTTGCGTTGGCTATGGCCTGGGTGGCCGTCCAGGCAGCATTGGCATCTACCCTAAACACAGCATCGGTATGCTTGCGCAATTCTCTTATAAGACCTAAATCGTCTTCAGTGCCAAGCTTGATCTTATACAAAGGCCAGGGAAATTCTTTAATTTTCTGAATCATTTTTTCCACAGAATCTATCCCAATGGTATAGTTTGTTAATGGATAATCCTTTAATTCCAGGCCCCAGAGTTCATAAAGTGGCAGCTTATTCCGTTTTCCGTGAAGATCGTGCATAGCAATATCCAATGCGCAAAGTGCAAACGGATTCCCCTTTAAATGCGGCTGGGTTAGTTCCCATAGCTCTTCCGGTTCTAAATCTATATTTTCTAAAATTAGCGGCTCTATTTTTTGAATATCGGCCTGCATTCTTTCTACGCTAACGCCATAATATGAAGTAGCTGCGGCTTCACCATAACCCGTGTATTCCCCGTCGCTTAACGCCACAATTAAAGTGGGTTGAAAATCGCGGGAAGCATGGCTAATGGTAAATGTATTCTTTAACTCCAGGTTATAGGAATAAAAATTTAGTTTCATAGTTTAAGTATTCTATTCTTTAGCTGCATCTTGTGCAAACCAAGCCATTAGAAAAATAGCATCTGCTGTTCCATCCATCGTAGGTTCATTGGTCGAGTAATCACCAAAATCGTCGTGATACACTACAAAATCATTCTGAAACTTAGCAAACTCATCCTCATTTTTAAGGGTTAGGCCTCTTAGATTTTCGTACACACTCCTGTAAACAGGACCGTCTACAAGGCCTCCCGGAACCTCTTTACCCGTTAAAAACCAAATACTGGTATGTACATCTTCGGGATATTCTCCATTTTCCGGAATATTCATAAACATTGAAGTGCCCCATGGGTTATTTCCCAACAACCAATCTCTTTGTGCTAACATAAAATCGTGGTATTGTTTATCCCCGGTCATTTCTTCATATAATATAATTTGAGTAATTAGGTTTGCGGTTAAATTATTAGAGCACCAGATAAAGGGTACCCCAATTTGATATGGATTATTGGCACCTCTTTGGGTGGTGGCTTCAATTCCTTCCTGATAGTAACCGGCTAATTTCTCCTGAAAACCTTTATCAACCAAATCGTAGAGCACAAAATGACCAATATTAAAAAACGGATAAAAGCGATAATGCTCAGCATCTTCTTTATCCATCCAGGAAACGCTGGCTGCCATTTCAGCATAATGCATAGCATCTTCCAGATATTGTTCTTCCCTGGTATTGATAAAAAGTTCAGCGGCAGCCCATTCCATATCATCGGCCCAGGTATCTTCATTATAGCGATATGGCGCCCCGTATGAATTTCCTTGCTGAAATCCTTCCTGTTTCTTGCCCATTCTATAAAGTTCAAAAGCTGCCTCTCTACACTTTTGGGCAT
The DNA here is from genome assembly GCF_900129445.1 of Salegentibacter echinorum. Lineage (GTDB taxonomy): Bacteria > Bacteroidota > Bacteroidia > Flavobacteriales > Flavobacteriaceae > Salegentibacter > Salegentibacter echinorum. The sequence continues at coordinate 221,454 of NZ_FQVT01000002.1, read as the reverse complement.
ACTTTGGATCTATTTCTTCCCAAATACGTGCTCCAATGGCCATAGCAGCAGCCGATCTTCCCGCTAAATTTGCTATTCCTGTAGCTTTACTTTTATATTCGCTTAAACCCTGCGGTTTACCGGTTGCGAAGTATGCTACCCGGTATGAATTGGGTCCCCAACCATAGTCTGAAGAGTCTTTATCTGGCCATTTCATGCCCAGATGATCTCGATCATCGGCTACCTGATGAAATAGCTCTCCCGGCCCTGTATGCAATTTATGAATCCAATCCAGCCCCCATTTTGCTTCATCTAAAACATCTGGAATTCCATTTTTTCCTTCTTGTCCAAGTGCATTTACTTTATCTGAAAATTTTTCCGGAATTAATTCATAGGCTTTTAACATTTTGGCAGTAGCATTACTACCGGTAATAAGATATTTTAACTGGTCCCCCGCATCGTGCCAGCCTCCACTTACATCTACGAAAGTTGAATCGGGCATAGGTCCAAACATGCTGCGACCATCGCGTTGATGACAAACCATATCTAAAAAAGAATTATATCCGCAACGTTGTTGCCTCATAAAACCTAATAAATCTTCATGATAGTTGGTATAAGAATGTGTTCTACCAATACCAAATTCAGTAGATTTTATTCCCGAACCAGATAATGATAGTTTAAATTTCCCGGGTTGTTTTAGTTTTGAAAAATCAGCTTTATAATAATATTTAAAGTTACCCCATCCTTTATTTTTAACCTTTTTTAGTTTTCCGGAATACACCTCTTCACCATTTTGGGTATTTTCTATATGGAATCTTGGTGTAACCTTAGTATTTGAAAAAATCACGGCAGTTTTGGCATCCTCTTCCAAAAAGCCCACCTGGTTTAAACGGATAAAAATTTCATCTTGTGGTGTAGTGGCTCCCATAAGGTTAATGGTAAGCCCCAGAAACAAGATCAAACATTTACTAATAAAAGATTTCATATTTTTAAATATAAAGATTTATTTTTTTCGATATAGTGCAAATAGCCCTAACATGGTAATCGCGGCATTTACCAGTAAAATTTCAAATCCGAATTCATAGCCGTTAAACCAGGTTTCAGAATTAAAATCTAATAATACAGAAATTATTGGTGATAAGACACACACCAGCGGCACCCACTTATCTTTCACTCTTTTTTTCGTTAATAAACCATAAGCAAACAAACCAAGCAAGGGACCATAAGTAAACCCTGCAACTTTAAAAACGGCACTAACAACACTACTATCGTTTAGTGCATTAAAGGTAACAATAACCAAAAACATTAAAAAGGTAAAACCAATATGCACCAATAACCGGGTCTTTTTTTGATTTTTTTCTTTCTTTTGAATATCCAAAATATCCACACAAAAAGAAGTAGTGAGCGCGGTTAAGGCTGAATCTGCACTGGAAAAAGCAGCTGCGGTAATTCCTAGCAGGAACACCACTCCTGCTAAAATCCCAAAGTGGTTTAAAGCCAACAAGGGGTAGAGGTCATCGGTTCGCTCTGGTATTGCTATTCCCTGGTCGAACGCATACTTATAAAGCAAAACCCCAAGGGCTAAAAACAGCATTGTAGAAAGGAAAAACACCAGGGAAAACCAAAATATGTTTTTTTGTGCTTCTCCTTTATTTTTGCAGGTAAGGTTTTTTTGCATCACATTTTGGTCTAAACCATTCATAGCAATGGTAATAAACATCCCGGCCAAAAAGCTTTTGAAAAAAGCATTATTAGAACGCCAGTCCCACTCAAAAATGGTGGACATATCACTTTTTGCTACCGTAGCAAAAACTTCGGTGAATTGCAGGTCCATGTGATCTACAATCATAAAAATACTAATCAACACAGCGAGCAGTAGAAAGGTGGTTTGCAGGGTATCTGTCCATACAATAGTTTTAATCCCTCCGCGAAAGGTATAGAGCCAAATTAGCGCAATGGTAATTAACACGGTTACCCAAAAAGGAATTCCGAAAGCATCAAAAAAAGCGATTTGCAAGACCAAAGCAGCCAGGAACAATCTAAAGGAAGCACCTACGGTTTGAGAGATAAGAAAAAATGAGGCTCCTGCATAATAGGAGCTTTGCCCAAACCTATCTTTTAAATATTCATAAATAGAAATTAATTTCAGCTTATAAAACAGCGGAATAAGGACTAAGGCAATTACCGCATAACCCAGCATATTTCCCATCACAAATTGCAGATAGGTCCAGTTTGAGTTTCCCACTTCCCCCGGCACCGAGATGAAAGTCACCCCAGATAAGGTTGCCCCTACCATCCCGTAAGCTACCAAAAACCAAGGGGATTGCCTATTTGCGGTAAAAAAAGTAGTGTTATCTGCCTGCCTTGAGGTAAAATAACTTATTCCCATTAATAAAATAAAGTATCCGGCAATAACGCCAAAAACCAGAATAGGACTCATAAGCAGATCAATTTAATTCTATTTCTATAAATTCACTTTGATTCCCGGTACGATCTACACTTGTTACGCCTATCTTCTCCAATTTTATCTTCTTCTCCCCTACTTCCTTCTGTAGATCCTGGCTGCCTTTATCGGAAGTTAAAATTTTATAATCCCAGTTACCGGTTTCATATTTAAAATAAACTACCCAGCGAAAAACGTCTTTCGGTTTTGTAACACCCCAGGTTATTTCAATTTTATCGCGGTTTTCATTTACGGTAACATTGGGGATTTCAGGCGGAGTATTGTCCAGCCAGGGACTTGGCGGCACCAAAGTTTTTTTGCTGTAAGGCCCTTCTCTTAAAGCCGTCGCCAATTCTTTGTGTTTTACTAATGGCCCAATACTCCAGTGCACCGTTCCTTTGCTTTCCGGTAGCATTCCGCGGGTGATCATAATTTGATTTACTACCTCGGTAATGTGCATTTCGTCACCTTCTCCACCAACATTTATTCCCGGCCATAAGTGCCGTTTTTTGGTGTTTTCACTTTCCCACCAGCCAAGAAGCTCGGGAAAACTCTGTCCCAACTGACTAATTTTCCAATATAATTGCGGGGTGTAGTAATCTATCCAGCCCTCATTAAGCCATAATTTAGCATCGGCATATAATTTATCGTATTGATCGTAGCCTTTTACAGACTCCGGATAGCCGGGGCGCCAAATCCCGAAGGGACTTAATCCAAATTTCACATAAGGTTTTTTGGCTTTAATTTCTTTATAAATACGCTTAATAAAAGTATTTACACTTTCTCGGCGCCAATCCCCACGGGAAAGTTCTCCTCCCGCTGCCTGATATGCCCTCCAACTCTTCTCATCTGGAAAATCTTTACCATTATTATAGGAATCGTAAGGATAAAAATAATCATCAAAATGAACCCCGTCGATATCGTATCTTTTTACGATGTCCATAACCACATCACTAGAACGGTCTTGAGTTCCTTTTTGGGAAGGATCCATCCACCACATTCCATTTTCCAATTCTACTACGAGATCGGGATTGGTTTTTATGACAGATTTTTCACTAATTTCTTTTCCGGTAGTGTGATGTGCGCGGTAAGGATTTAACCATACGTGTAGTTCCAAACCTCTTTGGTGGGCAGCATTCACCCAAAACTTTAGAGGATCGTAATAAGGTTGTGGTGCTTTGCCTTGCTCCTCGGTAAGAAAGTAAGACCAGGGTTCTAGTTCACTATCATACAAAGCATCGGCTTGTGGTCTTACCTGGAAAACTACGGCATTAAAGTTATGGGCTTCCAGAAAATCCAGCAGCGCTAAAGCTTCCTTTTGCTGTTCTGAAGTGGAAAGTCCCGGTTTACTGGGCCAATTAATATTAGCTACAGTCGCTACCCAGGCAGCTCTAAATTCTTCAATATTCCTGGGGGTTTTAGGATCCCAGGGGATTATTTCTGTTGATTTCTCTTTTTCTTCGGAAGGAGCAACTTCTTCAGGAATTTCTTCTACAACTTCCACTTTTTCTTCCGGTGCTTTGGGAGTAGTTTCGGGTTGAGAAGCTTCCTTGCTTGATTTACAGGATAGAAGCAATACAAAAATGCTAAATAGGGATAGAAGTCTTTTTTTCATAGCTGCAATATCGCAATAATTAGAGAAAGTCCTTTAGGTAATTCTAAAGGACTTTCTGGCTAAAAAATACAAATTAACCCGCATAATTCACATTATTGATATAAGCGTTTTTTAGTGCGGGTTAATCCCGAATTAGGGAAACTCATTTTTGAGTATCAAAAATGTTAGTTGAACTTAATCGCTTGAGGTCACTCATTAATTTTTATGAATAATCTGGATTAATTAAAATTACCAACCTGGGTTTTGCTCTAAATCTACCCCCTGATCTTTATACAATGTAATTTGATCTAAAGGAATAGGATCTAAATAAACTCTTGGATCGTCAAATGTTCTTAAAGCCTCATCTGCAGAAGCGGGAATTATATATCCTTTATCTCCTTGCGTAAGTTTAAGGCTTTCAAGGTTTGCATCTGGATAATCTGATTTTTCTATCCAGGCACCTCTGTTAATTTCCGGATACTCAACCATATCTGTATATTCCAGTTTTTTCCAACGTTTAAGATCGTCTAACCTAAATCCTTCAAACATTAATTCAACTCTACGTTCTCTTCTTATTTCCCAAAGGATTGAAGGAACATCCGGATCTCTTTGAGGATCATCATAGGTTTGACCGTTAACAGCAGGCATATCTCCCGATACTTGTAAATGCGGAAGATTAACTCCCGGCCTATCCCTTAAAGTATTGATAGATTTATCTAGATCTGCCTGGGTAAAGCTCGCCCCACCTACAGTTGAAAGCTCATAAGCTGCTTCGGCATAGTTTATCAAAACTTCACCAAACCGAATAATTGGTGCATCTGTGGGGTTTTGGTTAGAGTTACCTATTGGCTGATCTTTAATATCCTCATTTAAGAATTTATGTGTGGCATAACCTGTAGTTGAATAATTTGAGGCCACTCCATTTATCCTTAATTCATCTGAAACATAAGTTTCATACATCCTTGGGTCTCGATTTGCCATTACATTATCTATACTTTTATCTCCTTTGTACAGGCTTGATACTCCAATAGGCAATCCATCTTCAGTCAAATAAGCTTCCATTGCATCCTTGGAAACTCCGGTTTGAGGTTCGTTGTTATTATAACTGTTTAGAGCGTGAGTAATCATTCCTTCCTCATATTCCCTGTAAAGCATTACCTCTGGATTTCCAGATAGATCAAGGGAGTTAAACACTTTTCTATAATCTCCCAAAGAGTAGTTGCCAGATTCTATTAGTTCATTGGCCGCCCACTTGGCAGCTTCTAAATATTCAGCAGCTTTTTCATTATCGTTTTCGTGATATTTTTGCCAGGTTCCTTCGTAGAGGAAAATACGTGACATATATCCTAGCACAACATCCCTGTTTACTTCCTGCCCATTGTGTTCTACACTTTGCCTAACATTTTCTGCGGCAAAACGAAAATCTTCCAGCACGCGATCCATAACAAAACTTCTGTCATCACGCTTTTTATATAGCAATTCATTATCTTCTTCAGAAAGCTCACCGTCATAGTATGGAACGTCTCCAAAGTCTTTCACAAGATCATGATATTCCAAACCTCTAAAGAACCTACCAATACCCGTCCAATGGTTTATAGCTTCTTCTTCCATATCTACCCCCTGCACACGGTCTATAAAAATGTTTGCTTTTCTAACCCACGCAAAAGTCCAACCTCCTCCAGAAGTTGGCACCTGCAAGGTGAACCTGGGAGGGTTTGTTGGGGAAAAATCATCGTTTAAAGATTGGCCTGAGAAATATTTCCCCCAGGTATAACCAGAACCATAACCCGAAAAATAAGCCGTATAAAATCCATATGCGAAAGTTTTTACGTTGCTTTCACTGGTCCAATAGGTCTCATCTACCAGAACATCGTCTGGCGGAGTGTCTAAAAAATCTTTTTCACAACCTGCCACACCTAAGGCAAGTAGCAAAAGAATAAATATTTTATTTGATATTTTCATAGTACCTAATTTTTAAAGTTAAAGAGTTATCTGTACACCAAAAGATAAAGATCTTCTAAAAGGATATACCCTTCCAAATGTAGAGGTATCGTTTAATCCTGCATTGGTATAATCTACCTCTGGATCTACAGGGATTTGAGCTCCTGTAAATTCAAATAGGTTTTCACCACTCATATAAATTCTAAACCTATCAATTTGGAATTTCTCTGTAAATGATGCCGGGATAGTATAACCAAGAGTGATATTTTTCATTCTTAGATAAGACATATCCAACAAGTACTTAGATTGTGGCAAAAAGTTCATCGCACCATTAGATTGCTGTTGGTCGTTAGGTCTTGGGTAATACGCATTGGTGTTTTCTGGGGTCCAATAATCCAATTGGTGATCATACCAGGCTTCACCATAACGATAGCCCGGGATAAATACCGGTCCATTCGCCCAGAAATCACGTTTTCCCACCCCTTGCATAAACATACTAAGGTCAAAACCTTTCCAATTGGCTCCCAGCTGAATACCGTACTGATATCTTGGGGTTGAGTTTCCAATTCGCTTCATATCTCCGTGATCATCTACTGTTCTGGAACCATAATTTACTTCGCCATCACCATTCAAATCTTTGTATTTAATATCACCGGGTCCATATTCAAACCAGCCGTTAGTTTCGAAGATTTCCTGAGAGGCAATACCATCTTTTAGGTTTCCTTCTGCATCAAAATCTTCTTCTGCAAAAAACCTATCGGTTTCATAACCCCAAATTTCACCAAGCACTTTACCTTCATAGTTAGAATATATTCCCTGGGTAGTATTGGCAAATTTGGTTACCCTTTCTTTAAAGTCTGTTATATTTCCTTTAAAATTAATACCTAAACCATTATCGAAAGTATGACTAAAGTCTAATTCCAATTCCCAACCTTTAGTTTGTATTTCACCATAGTTTCTAATAGGTGCAGAAGTACCAAAAGAACTTGGTAAGGTTACCCCGGCACTGTGCATGTCACTAATTGTTCTTTCATACCAGCTAAAACTTGCGCCCAATTTGTCCCTAAAGAACCGGGCATCAAAACCAAGGTCTAAGGTAGTCACCGTTTCCCAGGTTAGATCTGCGGGTAAAGCCCCTGGTGTTCCTACCGCCAATTGATTTTCACCATCTATTAACCAGCTAGAATTATAGGAAGACATGGTTCTATAAATATTGGATATTCTTGTGTTTTGATTTCCAACCGAACCATAAGAACCTCTCAGTTTAAAGAAAGATAAAACCGGGTCTAAGGGATCCATAAAATCTTCTTTTGAGACGATCCATCCTGCAGACATAGAAGGGAACATCGCCCACTTTTCATCGGCCGATAATCTTGATGAACCGTCGTATCTAGCGTTAAGGTTTAATAAATATTTTTCTTTATAGGAATAATTAATCCGAGCAAATGCACCTAGAGTAGTCCAATGTTCTCTATTACCACCTACAAATTGATCCCCGGTAGCTAAATCTAATTCTCCCTGGTCTGGATTTAAAAGATCCCTTCTTTGGGAATATTGCCCCCAAAGCTCATACTCTTCTGCATCCCCACCCAGGGTAACTTCGAACTCGTGATCATCATCTATATTCAAATCATAAGTAGCATAAGCTTTTGCTGTATTTCTTCTACTCCAGGATGAATTGTAAACCACCCTGTCATAAGCAGAACTAGTATAAGGCTCATAAGCTAAATCTGGTCCTGTAGCCCAGAAGTTGTAAGCCGAAACAGAACCTCCAACCTGATGTTCGTGTCTATCTACAGCATCATAAGTATAATCGAAATTAATAGCTAAGTTTTCAAGAGGGGTAATGGTTGTCCCTAAATTAATACGGGTTAAAGATCTGTCATCTTCATTCATATTAGCCTGGGTAACCTCGTTGATATGACTACGAAATGGTTTACCTTCATAAGTTCCATAAGGGTAATATGCCGGCCATCTAGTGGTATAATACCAGGCATCATAAGTAGCAGATCCAAAAGCAAAAGGCTCTGTAGTCTTAGAATTAGAATATAGAACTTTGGCTCTTACTTCCATCCAATCGGTAATAGAAGTACTTACACTTAAGTTAAGGTTATATCTTTCAAACTCATCTGGATTGGTTTTATAAACCCCACCCTGCTCTAAGTATCCAAGGCCAACATAATAGTTCGTCTTTTCACTACCTCCCGATACCGAAAGGTCATGTTTTTGCTGTGGCGCCCATTCCCGAACGAACATTTTTTGCGGACTCCAGGGACGGTAAAAGAATAATCTTCCATCCCTAATTTCAAAGTCACGTCCCAATACCATTTCATCACTAAGGTCTTGATCGCCATATTGCTCTTCCCAATCCCTCATTTTTTCTATGGCCAAATCATCTAAATACATGTTAACCAGGCCAAAAGCTTCTAAAGATGGGATTCTTCTTCTAACCGCTGCAAAAGCCATTTCAGCACCATCGGCAGCAGGAGCTACAGTAGGCCGGTTTGTTGGCGTTGACCAGGAAATATTATTCGAGTAATTCACGGTTGGAGCCTGGTTTTTCCTACCATCTTTTGTAGTAATTAAAATTACACCCCAGGCAGCCCTGGCACCATAAATTGAAGTTGAGGCTGCATCTTTCAATACTGAAATATCCTCAATATCCTGTGGGTTTATAGCTTGTAAACTTGAAACTTCCACGTTGTCAACCAGAATAAGTGGTTGTGCACCGCCACCTCCAGGGCTAAGTGTCCCAACATTACCTCTTAATCTTATAACAGGATTTTGACCAATTTGTCCGGTTGGCGCCGTAATCGTCACCCCGGGACTGGCCCCCTGTAATCCTCTACCAACATCTGTTACCGGCCGGGAGTCTAAAATTTCGGCATCTACCGTAGAGATTGCACTGGTTACATTGCTACGCTTTTGGCTACCATATCCTACAACTACCACTTCGTCTAAACCTTCGGTATCTGTTTGCATGGTAATACTAAAAGTAGTTTTATCTCCTACCCTTATTTTTTGCTGTTGGAAGCCCAGTGAGGAGAACACCAATACTATATCGTTATCGTCCGGAATTTTTAAAGAGAAATTCCCATCAAAATCGGTTACAGTTCCCGTTGAGGTGTTTTCTACAAATACATTTACCCCTGGTAGCGGCAACCCATCTGTATCAAGCACTTCTCCCGAAACTTCTAGTTCCTGTGCCCAAACCTGCATCGAAAACAGGCATAGCAAGAATAAAATCGGTTTGCGAAATCGTTTTCTCATAATATTGCTTTAACAATTAGTTATGAAACAAATTTATTATTAAAATCCAATATTAGCAATAAAAAACAGCAAAATTATTTTTATTACGCCTTATCTTTGCAGCTAATATTTAATTTTGCTATTTTTAATAGCAATTATATGACGATTTGAAGGCACCAACCTATTAAGGCGAAATTATTTAATTAACCTAAATTTAGCTTAGATGTTAATGGAGTCTAAAACAATAAATGATGCATTGTGGTATCTGTTTTTATTAAAGGAAGTTTGCCTGGATAAAGAATTTTCAAACTGAGACAGGATTTAAAATAAGTGTTTATAAAATATTAAGACATGAAAAAAAAGGAGCGTCATCAAATTATCCTTAACGAAATACATTTACACAATAGGGTGCTTTTAACCGATCTAACACGCAGTCTTAATGTTTCACGGGATACTGTGAGACGGGATTTGAAAGAATTAGATAAATTAAAACAATTAAAACGGGTTCACGGCGGCGCAGTTTCCAATGGCTTCAATCTTCATACAGATCACAGTAGGGAGGTTTATGAACACACTAGTAAAGCTATTATTGCCAAAAAAGCTATTTCACTTTTAAATAATGGGGATGTCGTGCTTATAAGCGGTGGCTCTACTAATCTGGAATTTGCAAAACTACTGCCACGAAAAATGAACCTGACTTTTTTCACCCCAAGCTTGCCTATGGCAGTAGAATTATTAAACAACGTATCTAAAAGTGATGAGGTACACCTCATTGGTGGAAAGTTGGCCAGAGGTTCCCAGCTATCCACAGGTGGCAGTTCTATCAATTTTTTATCTGAAATTAATGCAGATATCTGTTTTTTGGGCACAGGATATTTAGACCTTGAAAAAGGAATTACCGAACTCGATTGGGAGATTGCCCAAATGAAAAGTGCCATGGTCAATGCTTCTAAAAAGCTAATATCTTTAACTATTTCTAAGAAACTAAATACCGCAAACCGCTTTAAAGTTTGCAATGCTTTAGCGGTACACAGCCTGGTCACCGAATTGGATCCAGCTAATAAGAAACTTAAAAAATATCAAAAGGCAGGGATAGATTTATTGTAATTATTGGATTTAAGACACTTCTTTAAAACAAAAAAGCCCTTTAAATTAAAGGACTTTTTTATATTTTTCAATTACTTACTATTCCGGGGTGTCCCACCAAAGTCTTGTGGTGAGCCTTACCGCGGGATTATTATCTGGCATATTTTCATAATTCCTGTCTTCCTCATTATACTCATACATCATCGCTCTCAACCAGTCATCTTCACCGGGGAAAAGACTTACATTTACGTTTTTAGGACGTTGAAGACCGGGATAAATAGCAGCACTATAATCCATTCTCCTAAAATCTACCCAGGTTTCAGGGTTTAGCATATTTGCAATATATTTCTGAACAAATATTTCTGAAAGACCAATCCCAGATTCACCAATTTTTGAGTCTATAGTATTTAAATAAGCAGAAATCTCTTCCGAAGAAATATTCAGCTTATTCAAGTCGGCTTCAACTCCTTGCTTATAGGCTTGATAAGCCCCACCGGTATCGCCGCTCCTAAACCTTGCTTCAGCCATAATAAATTGCAATTCACTATAAGTCATCATATAGGTGGGAGAATCTGGAGAGGTGTAAAAACCTCCGTTGCCCACAGAATAATTATCGCCTTCTTCTTTATCTACACCACCACCGGTTCTCACTCCCTGGTAACCACCATTTACTGCTTCTGGCACTATCACCGGTAATCTTGGGTCCCTAACATCGGCTGCTTCATTAAGCGGATCTTTTAAAAGATTTACAAAAAATTCTGAAAAATAATCAAACCTGGTAGAGCCATAACCATCTTCACTAAAAGGTTGATTATCATTGGAAGCCTCTCCCCCACCATAAGTGATTAAAGCATTATCTGCATTTGAGGTAAAACCTTTTTGGGCTGTTTCTAAAACCAATTGCGGATTATAAGCGTGTTCTCCCGAAGATTTTTTGGTTAAATGGTTTAAATACCTGGCCTTAATGGAATAGGCAAAACGTTTCCATTGTTCCAAATCACCATTATAAAGGATATCTCCTCCTTCCGCATTAAGGTCAATTTCACTTTCCTGGTCTAATTCCTGAACTGCTTCGTCAAGAATTTTAAAAATCCTTTCGTAAACCACCTCCTGGGAAACAAACTCTGGCTCCAGTTTAATAGCTTCTTCCGGGTTATAACTATCGTCTAACACAATTGCGCCATATTGATCTGTCGCCATTCCCAATAAATAAGCTCTTAAAATCTTTCCTACAGCGGTATAATGCGGAGAATTAAATTCTTTCCCTAAATAGATAAGATCTGCTGTATTTGGTAAGGCATATACGTACACATTTTGCCATAAAAAATAACTTCCGGTTGTTAAAAACGTATTCCAGGATTCAGAATAATAGGCTGGAACGTTTTGGGAACCGTATTGCACCACGCCTAAGATTTCCCTGGCTCCTCTATATTGAGCAGTGGCAACAGCGTTTTCTATCGCACCTTCAATACGGTATTGTGGGGGCAAATCTGTAGTAGTAGGCTGTGTTTCAGAATCATTTACATCAAAATAATCGTCACTACAAGCACCTATCGTTAAAGTAACACTTATAAAAAACAGGTATCTAAAATATTTTTTCATTGTCTTAAAATTTAAATTTTAAACCTAAATCAAATCCTTTGGTATTAGGTGTTCCCAGGTTATCAATTCCCATAGAACCGGCGCCCTGTATTCCCGCACCATAGGTATTTACTTCTGGATCTACCCCAGAATAATCTGTGATGGTAAATAAGTTTCTACCGGTTAAAGAAATTTGGGCAGACATAATATTCAATTTATCCAAAAGGTCTTTAGGAATATTATAGCTCAAGGTTGCATAACGCATTCTCACAAAAGATGCATCTTCAATAAAATTCTCGGCATTTTGCGAGTAATATTGCTGGTAATACTGCTGATCTGTAATTTCGGTAGTATTGGCATTTCCATTTCCATCTACTCCTTCCACTACTCTTACACCACTTTCAGAACGATTTAAGGTTTCTTCTCCTAAACCGTAATAAATAAGTGCAGATTTAGTAGCGTTATATGCCTCCTGCCCCTGTACAACATCGATTAAGAAAGAAAGATTAAAGTTTTTATAAGAAAGGTTATTGGTGATTCCCAACGTCCAGTCTGGTAATCTATTTACATCTTCAAAGATCACGGTTTCTAATTCTGGCACACCATCGGCACCAATAATAAGTTCTCCATTGTCATTTCTCACAGATTTATACCCGCGCAATCCAAATAGTGAACCATCTAAGATCGCAGCTCCCGCCGCGGTATTGCTAAATGTCCACGAATCTGAAAGATAAACCTCGTCTAATTGCCCGGGAAGCTCAACTACGTCACTCTTGTTTAAGCCAAAATTATAAGTCATATTCCATTGAAAAGCTTTGCTCCTGTCAAATATCTTCGCAGTTACCAAAGCTTCTATTCCTTTATTAATAATAGAACCGCCGTTTAAGGTTGCATAAAAAGTTCCTGCGGAAGGGGGAACCCTAATATCTTCCAAAATTTGATTTTTGGATTTACTGTAGTACAAACTTAAATCTACGCCTAACCTGTTTTTGAAAAAACGAGAATCTATACCTACTTCATAACTATCGGTAAACTCGGGTTCTAACTCGGGGTTTCCTATATCAACCCCGTTATAAGTATATGCCGAACTGGCCAGTGGATTAATATCGGTACCCAAGAAGCTGTTTAACGCACCTATTGGTGCATCTTTCCCTGCCTGTGCCCAGGTAGCTCTAAATTTTAAGAATGAAAGCCCGCGATCGCTGGTGATATCATTTCCTCCCTGCTTTAAAAGATCGGTAATCACCGCCGATGTTCCTATGGAAGGGTAAAAGAAAGATCGTTTATCTTCCGGCAATGTAGAAGACCAGTCATTTCTTCCGGTGAAATTAAGGAAAAGTGCATCTTTCCAACCAAATTTCAATTCTCCAAAAACCCCTACAGCTCTTCTTCTGGTTACTAGTTCTGTTACAGACTGGTTTTCTTTAGATACATTCCCAATACTGTAAATTCCCGGGGCCAAAAAGCCATCGCCATACGTATAGACACTGTGAACTCTGTAATCTTCTACCATATTTCCCACCAGGGCATCTATAGCAAAATCTTCCGTAATATCCTTGTTGTAACTTAAAATAAGGTTTGAAGTTGTTTTTCTATTTTCCCGTTGAAACTGACTTATGTAACCGTCTTTTCGATTCTCAATTAAAGAACCTGTACCTATAATTCTTTTGCTGGTTTCATTAAAATAATCTGTACCCAGTTTATAGGATAAATTAAAGTCATCCAGGAAATCGTAGCTAATATTAATCATTCCTATCAACCTGTTTACCTTATTATCGTTAGGACTATTTTCTAAACTCCAATAAGGGTTATCGAATGTTTGATCCTGGTAAAACATATTTTGCGCACCATTTTCATCATAATAATTCTGAATGTCCACATTAATTGGATAAGAAAGTAAACTACTATAACTACTTCCGGAGGCATTACCCTGTTTGGTGCTTTCAACTTCAGTAACGATATAATTGGCAGAAGCGCCCACGGTTAAATTATCTCCTAACTTAGATGTGGTATTGATCTTAAATGAGGTTTTATCGTAATTAGTTCCATCAATTACCCCTTCCTGGGAAACATCTCCAATAGAAAGATACATAGTACTCTTTTCTGATCCGCCGGAATAGCTCACATTGTGATTTTGTGTAATTGCTGTTTGAAAAAAGTTCTCGATATGATTGTAAGTTTCTTCATTATTAACTTTTGGACCCCAGCTAAAAGAAGATTCTTCTTCATAGCTAAATCCATCTGTACTTAAAATTTGAGTTCCCTGCCCATATTCCTGTTGAACATCTGGAGCACCCAAAACCTCATCTACAGAGAAAGTACCGGAATAAGAAACAGTACTTTTTCCCGCTTTACCCTTTTTAGTGGTAATGATTACAGCACCTTCAGCAGCCTGTATCCCATATAAAGCTGCCGCTGCCGGTCCTTTTAGAACCGAAATACTCTCAATGTCTTCCGGGTTAAGGTCTGCTGCCCGGTTTACACTGGCAACCGTTAAACTGGAGCTTGTAGAGTTATCAATAGGAATTCCATCTACCACAAATAAAGGTTGGTTGTTACCGGTGATAGAAGTACCTCCTCTAATTAAAATTGCTGTAGAAGATCCCGGTGCACCCCCCGAGTTAGATATCGTAACGCCCGAAACCTTTCCTTGTAAACCACTTACCACATTGGTCTTGTTCCCTTCCATAATTTCTTCGGCTTTAACTTCCTGAACTGCATATCCCAGGGCCTTCTCCTTTCGTTCAATCCCAAAAGCAGTAACTACTACTTCATCGAGGCTTTCAGTATCTGTTTCCATGGAAATTTGTAAGGTAGCTCTGCTGCCTACCTTAACCTCCTGTTCTACGAAACCAAGAGAAGAGAAAACCAAAACAGTTTCTTCTGAAATCGGGATAGAAATATTGAATTTTCCATCAAAATCTGTAACGGTGCCGTTATTGGTGTTTTTTTCTATCACATTAACCCCTGGCAGAGGTAAACCATTTTCATCTATCACCGTCCCCGAAACTTCTCGCTCCTGAGCCCAAACCTGCATAGAGAACAGACATAGCAAGAAAAATAATGAATTACGAAATCGTTTTCTCATAATAATGCTTTAACAGTTAGTTATGAAACAAACTTATTGTATAAATTTTTTATCCGCAATAATTTATCGCATAATTATCTGATAATCATATTATTTTGTTATATTCTTTTTAATTTGCTATTTTTAATCGCATTTTTTAATATAAAACGTGAGTTTTTCAGGATAAGTTGGTATATAATTAATTAACAAAACATTGATTTTGAATAAATAAAGTTTGAAATGCATTTTTTATTTTATTTTGGAGTATATAATGCAGGGATTCTCTAAATAACAAAAAACATATATGAAGAAAACAGAACGTCATCAAATTATCCTTAACGAAGTTCATTTGCACAATAGAGTGCTGTTAAGCGATTTAACACGTAGCCTCAATGTTTCTATGGACACGGTGCGAAGGGATCTCAAAGAATTGGATAAATTGAAGCAATTAAAAAAAGTTCACGGTGGCGCTGTTTCCAATGGCTTTAATATTCACGCAGATCATAGCAGGGAAATCTACGAATATGAAAATAAATCTAAAATTGCTAAAAAAGCTGTTTCCCTTTTAAATCACGGTGACGTTATCCTTATAAGTGGGGGCTCCACCAATCTGGAGTTTGCAAGAATGCTTCCCGGTAAAATGGACCTTACTTTCTTTACTCCAAGTCTTCCTATGGCAGTAGAATTATTAAATAATGCTTCAAAAAATTATGAGGTACATCTTATAGGAGGTAAACTATCCCGGGATTCACAATTAGCCACGGGAGGCAGTTCAGTAAATATTTTATCTGAAATTAATGCAGATATCTGCTTTTTGGGAACCGGGTATTTAGATTTGGATAAAGGTATTACCGAACTGGATTGGGAGATTGCACAAATGAAGCGTGCAATGGTAAATGCTTCCAAAAAGCTTGTTTCTCTTACCATTTCAAAAAAGCTGAACACCGCTAACCGTTTTAAGGTCTGCAATGCTTTTGCGGTAGATGCTTTAGTTACCGAACTGGAACCTGAAGATGAGCAACTTAAAAAATATCAAGAAGCAGGTCTAAATTTACTCTAATACATAAATATAAACCTGCTAATACTTTTTCTAGCTAAGCTTGCAAATTGAAAGAATTAGCCATTATAGGTCTAATTAGACTAAACCTTGTTAGCAAGTACATTTCTTACACTACCGTGCTCTTGCAATAATTTGGCAGCTTCGGCTTCCGGGATCCCCAACTCATCCATGATCATTCGCGTGCCACGACTTACTAATTTTTTATTGGAGAGTTGCATATCTACCATTTTATTGCCTTTAACTCTTCCTAATTTTATCATAACTGCGGTAGAAATCATGTTTAAAACGAGCTTTTGAGCAGTTCCAGCCTTCATGCGGGTACTGCCTGTTACAAACTCGGCTCCTGTTACAACTTCTACAGGGAATTCACTTGCTGCGGCCAAAGGGCTCCCTGAGCTGCAGGTAACACAACCGGTAATAATTCCTTTTGCCCGGGCATCGTTAATTCCTTCAATAACATAGGGTGTAGTCCCAGAAGCTGCTATCCCTACCAGCACGTCTTTCTCTGTTATGTTATATTCCTGAAGGTCTTTCCAGGCCTGTGTTGTATCATCTTCGGCATTTTCTACTGCGTTTCTAAGGGCGATATCCCCACCGGCAATTATTCCTATCACCAAGTCATCTGAAACCCCAAAAGTTGGTGGACATTCTGAAGCATCTAATACACCAAGTCTTCCACTCGTTCCTGCGCCAATATAGAAGAGTCTCCCACCTTTCTGCATTTTTGGCACAATTTGATCTACTAACTTTTGGATTGCAGGAAGCTCTTTTTCAACACTTTCAGAAATAGTTTTATCTTCTTTATTGATATTGCTCAATAAGGTAGAAGTACTCATCTTTTCAAGGTCGTTGTACTTCGAGGTTTTTTCGGTATCGGGGTTTTTTATTTCCATTTTTAAATTCAATTGAAAAATTTCCCGAATTTTAAACTTCAGGAAATAGTATTTCTAACAAATTTACTAAAATAGCCTAATATTTTGATTCTGGCATAAATTCTGAAAAAACTCCGTTTTGGGTATTTAAATTCCAATTTACTTCGGGGCTTTTATAGTAATCTACATTCATAAACTCCAAACGAGAGCCATGCTCGCCCAAACGTTCAATAAAATTGGAATAATCTTTAGTTTCTTCTGTACTCCAGCCTACCTCGGCAACAGCTATACTTCTTGGCCAAAACCTATTGTCCAATTCGGTATCAGAAAGTACCTTTTCTGTCCATACCGGGGCTTCCACCCCAATAGTACGAGGGTTTTTACTTTTAAAGGTATAAACATCCTTTAAATTCACTCCTCTTTCCTGGCACCAGTTATTGGTCATTTTCTGCCCCGTTTCGTTAGCGTGGTCAAAATAAAAGCTGGAACATATAGATTCTATAATTGCTGTGTTCACCACACTTTTTGTCTTTCCATTCCACCGCTGACTAATAAAACTGCTATCTACTTTTGCCTGGGTTACTTCTTCCCAACCAATAGTGGTTTTTCCTAATCCTCTTACTATAGAATCTGCTTTTACCACAAACTCGGTATAGCGTTCGTCTTCAATTTCATCCCCGCCAATATGCAGGTAATCCCCATCAGTAATATCAGCAACCTCGCCTAAAACGGTGGCAACAAAATCATAAATTTCAGGTTTATCGAGACATAGGTTACTCCAGCCTACGCGGTGACCGTGATACATTTCTGGCGGTGTGGCCAACTTTGGGTCAATATTAGAATTCTCATCACAGTTAAGTTCTGGATAAGCCATTAAGGCCGCATAAATATGACCCGGCATATCAATTTCTGGAATAATCACAATATTTCTGGCCGCTGCATAATCCTGAATTTCTTTATATTCAGCTTGCGTTAAATAGCCAGAACGACCGCCTCGTACAGAACTTTTACCACCTTTTTCAGCAAGTTTTGGTTTCGCTTTAATCTCTATTCTCCAACCCTGGTCGTCACTTAAATGCAGGTGAAGCTTGTTAAGTTTGTACAGCGCCATTCGGTCTATATGTTTCTTTATGTAATCTGGACCAAAGAAACTACGCGCTACATCTATCATAGAACCGCGCCATTTATAGCGGGGTACATCTTTAATGCTTACTTGTGGTAATTTAATTTCTCCTGAAATCTTTTCATTTTCAATTTCAGAAGGAAACATTTGTCTTAAGGTTTGGATAGCGTAAAATAAACCCGCTTCTTTTGCCGCGGTTAACGTTACCACAGATGAAGTAATATCCAGTTTATAACCTTCTTCCCCCAATTCATCTTCTAAATTTGGCTCTAAATGCAGGCTAAAACCATTGCATTCCTCGCCTCTCATCGTATAACTTTGGGTACTGGTATTTTGCAACAATCTCTGCAGCCAGGCAGCCGATAATTCGGCCCCGGAGTTAAAACAAACCACTGTTCTTTCTGGAAGAATAAAAAAATCATCTTTCCAATCTATCTCTGCCGGCTGCGGAATGATTGCTGGTTTTTCAGCTTGAGTTTGTTGTGCGGATAAACCCAACTGAAATAACACTAAAAAAACTAAACCTAATCTAAATTTCATCTTGTACATTGTATGCTGTATTTATAAGACTTATAACATTAATTATCTTATTTTATGACCTTTTATTGCAAAGAACAGGATATAAAGGTAACTTGGAATTACAATCCAATATGCCGTTTGAGGATCGTAGGCATCGGCCAGTGAGCCATAAACAAGTGGTAGAATTGCACCACCTGCTAATGCCATAATTAAAAACGAAGAGCCAATTTTGGTAAATCTTCCCAATCCTTCTAAAGCTAATGGCCAAATGGCGGGGAATACAAGTGCGTTGGCCAAACCAAGTAAAGATATACATAAAACGGAAATATAACCGTCTGTAAATATAGCAGCGAGTCCCAATATAATTCCCAGAACTCCCGAGATTTGTAAAGCTTTTTGCTGACTTATATATTTTGGAATTGTCACAGTACCTATTAAATAACCTACGATCATCGCGATTAAAGTATAGGTAGTAAAGAATTTAGCAACATCTGTCGCAATATTCTGCCCGTCCTTTGCATAACTAATTACGGTATCACCAGCAATAACTTCTACCCCAACATACATAAACATAGCCAAAGTACCCAGTAACAGGTTTGGGAATTGAAATACGCTGGTTTTATCTTTATTGGCTGCTAAAACTTTCTCGTCCTCCCCGTCGGTTTCTATTTCAGGCAATGCTGAATAATAAATTAATACAGACAGTCCTACCAGGATCACGGCCATGGTGATGTAGGGCGTAATAACCAGGGAAGCAAGTTTGTCTAATTCGGTTGCCCTTGCTATACCAGTCATAGTTTCTAACCTTGCTTCTACAGCATCCATGTTTTTAAGAAGAAGGGCGCCAAAAATAATAGGTGCTAGAGCACCGGCAATTTTATTACAAATCCCCATAATACTTAAGCGCTTCGCGGCACTTTCAATAGGACCAAGAATTGTAATATAAGGGTTAGCAGCAGATTGTAATAAAGCTAAACCTGTACCTTGCACAAACAAGCCAAAAAGGAACATAGCATAAGTTCTGGACATTGCGGCCGGAATAAATATAAGCGCCCCAACCGCCATCACTACCAAACCAAGCGACATCCCGTTCTTAAAACCAGTTTTCTTTAAGACCCAGGCCGAAGGTATGGCCATAACAAAATATGAAATATAAGAAGCGAAGGCTACTAAATAAGATTCGAAGTTATTTAATTCACTAGCCGTTTTTAAAAAGGGAATTAATACCGAGTTAAGCCAGGTCACAAACCCGAAGATAAAAAACAAAACTCCAATAATAATGATAGACCTACTAGTACTATTCTTTTTGGATTCAGATTGAGCTGCCATATAAAATTTTATAAGTTTTCCGAAGAATTTTATTGTTTGAAAGGTTTATTATGCTAAAAGTAATTCTACGAAAAGGTTTTATACAAAAAAAAGAAACTTTTTTTATATCTAGGGTACACTTCAGTAACTTTTTTTATAATTAACACTAAGATGGTTGAAAATTTTATATAAAGATACGGCAGCTTTTTTACTTTTCGTACTAATTTCGTTGATTCTTAGTTTCCAAGTTTCTTTTTAAGATTATGAAATAAACTATATTTGTAAACTTAAATTTATTGAATTTTCAAACCGAAAATTTAATTTTTATAGTTAGCCTGTGAAACAGCAAGATGCTGAATCGAAAAGATAGGCAATGCGCTGGAAGGTAGTGAGATTCTGTTCTCATTATTTATCCTGAACCTAAAAAACAAACAGATGAAACATATTAGGAACTTTTGTATAATCGCACATATTGACCACGGAAAAAGCACGCTCGCCGACAGGCTTCTGGACTTTACCGGCTCGGTAACATCCCGTGAAAAGCAGGAACAACTTCTGGACAGTATGGATTTGGAACGCGAGCGTGGTATTACCATTAAAAGTCACGCCATTCAAATGGATTATGAATATGAAGGGGAAAAATATGTTTTAAACCTTATTGATACTCCGGGACACGTAGATTTTTCTTACGAAGTTTCCCGTTCTATAGCTGCCTGTGAAGGCGCTTTATTAATTGTAGATGCCGCGCAAAGCATACAGGCACAAACTATTTCTAACCTCTATCTTGCATTAGAGCACGATTTGGAAATTATTCCCGTGTTGAACAAAGTAGATTTGCCCAGCGCCAACCCAGAAGAGGTTACAGACGATATCGTAGATCTTTTGGGTTGTACCCGGGAGGAAGTTATCCCTGCCAGTGCTAAAACAGGTTTAGGAATAGAAGAAATTCTTAAAGCCATTATTACAAAAATACCGGCACCATCGGGTAAAATAGATGCTCCCTTAAGAGCTTTAATTTTCGATTCGGTTTACAATCCATTTCGTGGGGTAGAAACTTTGTTTAGGGTAATAAATGGTTCTATAAAAAAAGGGCAGCATATTAAATTTGTGGCGACCCAAAAAGACTATAATGCCGATGAAGTGGGGACGCTCCGTTTAAAACAATTTCCGCAGAAGGAGATTAAAACCGGCGATGTAGGCTACTTAATCACCGGGATTAAAGACGCCCGGGAAGTAAAAGTTGGAGATACCATAACCGATGCCGAAAAACCTACCACCGAAGCAGTTGCCGGCTTCGAGGATGTAAAACCAATGGTTTTTGCCGGAATTTACCCTGTAGATACCGAAGATTATGAAGAATTAAGGTCTTCCATGGAAAAACTTCAGCTTAATGATGCTTCTTTAGTTTTTCTTCCGGAGAGTTCTGCAGCATTAGGATTTGGGTTTCGTTGTGGCTTTTTGGGAATGCTGCACCTGGAGATTATACAGGAGCGGTTGGAGCGGGAATTTGATATGACGGTAATTACCACCGTGCCCAACGTTTCCTACCACGCTTATACCAATAAAAACCCTGATGATGTTATTTTAGTCAACAACCCGTCAGACCTGCCAGAGCCTTCTTCCTTAAACAGGGTTGAGGAGCCGTTTATTAAGGCAACCATTATTACCAAAGCCGATTATGTTGGGCCGGTCATGACATTGTGTATTGAGAAACGAGGCGAGGTTACCAACCAGGTTTATTTAACGCCCGAGCGTGTGGAGCTATCTTTCGATATGCCCCTGGCTGAAATTGTTTTCGATTTTTATGATCGCTTAAAAACTGTTTCCCGTGGTTATGCTTCTTTTGATTATTCACCAATTGGATTGCGCGAATCTAAATTGGTAAAAGTAGATGTGCTTTTAAACGCAAATAAAGTTGACGCTCTTTCTGCCCTTTTACACGTAGATAATGCTTATGATATTGGGAAGAAAATGTGCGAAAAGCTTAAAGAATTGATACCAAGACAACAGTTTGATATCCCGATACAGGCGGCAATTGGGGCAAAAATTATAGCTCGTGAAACGGTAAAAGCCCTTCGAAAAGATGTAACCGCCAAGTGTTACGGTGGGGATATTTCCAGAAAACGTAAACTTTTAGAAAAGCAGAAAAAAGGTAAAAAACGTATGCGCCAGGTAGGAAATGTTGAAATTCCGCAGGAAGCATTTATGGCGGTATTGAAGTTGAATGATTAAAAACTAAATATCTTTCAATTTCGTATCTTTAGCTAAAATCCAGGATTATGGACCTTAAAACCAGAAAATACGATTTAATCCAAAAACTCACTAAAATAACGGATGAGCAGGTTATAGAGGATATTGAACAAATTTTAGTGCATGATATTACATCTGCTCAAAAAAAAGAGCTGAATAGTAGAATAAAAAGCTTTGAGAAGAATCCTGAAGATGTTTTAGATTGGGATAGTTTTAAAGAAACCTGGTAATGGTTTATACGGTTAAATTTCTACCGGAAGTAAAGAATGATCTTTCCAAAGCAAAAGCTTATTATTTAAGAAAAGGGGGAGTACAAATTGCTGCTAATTTCAAAAAAGAAATAAATTCAGAAATAAAATATCTTAGAAAATACCCGAAACATTATCAGGTTCAATATCAAAATTTGAGGAGGGCTTTAGTTAAAAGATTTCCTTTTGGTATTTTTTATCAAATTAGAGATGAAGAGATTATCATTTTTGCCATTCTTCATACACGCCAGGATATTAATAAAATCTCTGAAAGACTTACCTAATTTTGAATTTTCATTTTAAAATTTGGTATCGTCATTCATAGTTTTATGATGTTCCACATTTTCTTAAATTTGTAGGACTATTTTTTCTTTAAAAAAGCAAACTACTCATGGCTGGACATAGTAAATGGGCGAATATCAAGCATCGTAAAGGAGCACAGGACAAAAAGAGGGCGAAACAGTTTACCCGGGCCATTAAGGAAATTAGCGTTGCCGTAAAAGAAGGAGGCGGTCCAGATATAGAATCCAATCCTACGCTGCGTAACGCGGTTTCTAACGCCAAAGGTGTGAATATGCCAAAAGACACCATAGAACGTGCTATAAAGAAAGCCAGCGGTGCAGATGCCGATAATTATGAGACTGTTACTTTTGAAGGCTACGGCCCTCACGGTATCGCTTTCTTTATTGAATGTACCACAGATAATACAAATAGAACGGTAGCTTCTGTACGCTCTATTTTTTCTAAAAATAATGGGAATTTAGGAACCAATGGTTCTCTGGAATTTCTCTTCGATAAAAAAGGGGTTTTTGTACTTGAAAAAGAAAAAATTGAAATGGATCTGGAAGAGTTTGAACTGGAGCTTATTGAAGGAGGTGCTTCAAAAATTGAAAAAGATGAAGGTTTTATAAGCGTTTTTACAGATTTCACCGATTTTGGACTTATGTCTTCCAAACTCGAAGAGCTAAACATGGAAGTAAAATCTTCTGAAATACAGCGCATTCCTATGAATACTATTGAACTTCCAGTAGCAGATGCTGAAGAAATTTTAAATTTGGCTGAAAAATTTGAAGATGACGAAGATGTGCAAAATGTATTTCACAACCTGGAAATCATCGATGAGTTGGTAGCGAAAATGGAAGCAGAAGACTAACACAACACAGTTTCTAGCGTAAGAAGAATCTTTCTTTTAAAAGAAAAGATTCCTCTTACGTTGGAATGACAGCCATTTATAATTAAGCTAGAGCTTTAACTTATCTAATTATTTTCTTCCTGCTTTTGTTTTTCCGTTATGATTTCTTCTTCCGCCTCTGCATTATCAATAGTTTCATCATAGTCTTCTTCCTTTTCTTCCCGCTGAATTTTTTTACCAAGGTAAACCAATTGGTAATCTTCAGCGATCTCAACCTCAGAGCTATGTGAAGGGATGATAGTAAGGTTTCCTTCCTCGTCTTTTACAAAAAGTGGAATAATATCGGGATCGGTTTTTGAAATTTCTATGAGTCCGTTGTAGTGCTCTTTACTATTAAGGTCTATTTCGTGAATTTTAGGATATTTCCTGGAAACTTCGGTCAATTTTATATAATCATCGGTAGGAGAAAATAAGCCTTCCGAAGGATTTTTTTCAGGATTATTCATCTCATCGGCAGTAATCACCCTAAAAGTACCGTTTTCACCAAACTGTTTTTTAAACTTTTTAATGGCCGTTTTGTTAATGCTGCTATTCGCCGTCAATGCCATTACAAAACCTATATCATTAAGCTCGATGTTATTCATAAGGTCATCTGCAAACACACTACCTTCAATAGCGTCAATTCCCAATTTCCTGGCTTTTCTCACGTTATCTGAGTTACTATCCAGTAAAACCACACGCCTTTCGTGTTCGTGCAGGTATTTACCAATTAATCGGGAAATTGAAGATGCGCCAATAATTAAAATTCCCTGGGAATTCTTAATAAATACACCTACCAGCTTGGCAAAGATTCTCGCCGTAGCAGCGTTAAGCAAAACTGAACAAAGCACAATCATAAAAACCAGCGGAGTGATATATTCTGCTCCTTCTACGCCTTCCCGGGAAAGTCTTAAGCCAAATAAAGAAGCGATACCCGCAGCTACAATACCTCTTGGACCAACCCAGCTTATAAATGCTATTTCGTTCCATTTTAAACCGGCACCCAAAGAACTTAAAATAACGCCTATAGGCCTTACTAATAAAGCCACAATACCAAATAAAATTAGCGAGTTCCAGTTAAAAACCAGTAAAAGATCTTCAATTTCTATGTTGGCTGCCAGTAAAATAAATAGAATTGAAACCAGTAAAACACTTAGAGATTCTTTAAAATAAAGTAATTCTTTGATGTTGGGAAGATCTTTATTCCCCATTACCATTCCCATTACTACTACAGCCAGTAAACCGCTCTCGTGTGCAAAAATATCTGCGAGGACAAATACACCTAAAACAGTTGCAAGTGTAAATACATTAAGCAAATAATGCGGAATAATCTGTTTTTTAATCAAAAACCCTAACAAATGTGCAAAAGTAAAGCCGAAAGTAAAACCAAATAGAAGAATTTTACCGAATTCAATTAACGCGGTTTGCGTAAAATCCTGCCCGCCTTCTACCCTAATAAACTCGAACATCAATACAGAAATTAAAGCTCCAATAGGATCAATAAGAATTCCTTCCCATTTAAGTACAGAAGAAACGTGAGCTTTTAGAGGGATATTTCGAAGAATAGGTGAAATAACGGTAGGCCCTGTAACCACAATTAATGCTGAAAAGAGAAATGATATTTGCCAGGAGAGGTCAAATATAAAATGTGCGGCTAAACCGGCACCCATAAAGGTAACCACGGTACCCACACTAATTAATTTTAAAATCACCGGACCAATATTCCCAACTTCACTTTTTCTAAGAGTTAATCCGCCTTCAAAAAGTATCACAGAAACAGCCAGGGAGACAAAATAAAAGAGGCTTTCCCCGGGAAAAAGTCCTTTAGAGCCGTTCCATATTGGTTCTACCCATTTGGTCCCGTCTTCAGAAATTAAGGTAGAAACCGGTCCTACGAGAAGGCCTATTAAAATTAAAGGAAGAATGGCCGGCGTCTTTATTTTCCAAGCCAACCACTGGGCGAGAATACCCAAAATTATCAAACTAGCAAGCTCTAACATGCGCTTAGGGTTTAAACTATAATTGTTCAATACAAAAATAGCTTGATTTAATTGCAATAATAGAAAAAAATAAAGCTTTTCATGAGAAATAATTATTTATTTACGAAAAATTAAATAAAATATATATTTAATAAAACTAATATTAAAATTTTTAATATTTTTCAATTTTAATATTAATTCTACAGCTATGGAAGAATTTAATATCCTAAATCTATTAATTATTCTAGCTAGTGCCTGGTTAGGAGGATCGGCTGCAAAGCGACTTGGTTATCCCGCTATTCTCGGGGAATTAGTAGTAGGAATTATCCTGGGCCCCGCTATTTTTGGCGTTCTGGAAGCTACCGAAATGATTAGTGTTTTGGCTGAAGTAGGAATCATCCTACTTATGGTTTACATTGGGATGGAAATTAATTTTCGTGATCTCGGCAAGGCATCCTGGCCAGGTCTCCTGGCCGCTATTGGGGGGTTTATTGTACCGTTTGCCCTGGGTTATTATACCATAATCTATTTTGGCGGAACTCAAATTGCCGCTGTTTTTGTAGCTATTGCCGTTGCAGTAACTTCCCTGGCTACCAAAAGCAGGATTTTGGTAGATTTAAAACTACTCAATACCCGAATAGCCTACGTTCTTATGGCTGGTGCTCTAATTTCTGACACTTTAGCCCTGGTAATTTTTGCCGGGATCACGAGTTATGTAGATGCCGGCAGTATAGATTCTCTTGGTTTAGCCTGGGTTGCAGGAAAAGCTATTCTGTTTTTTATTTTTACCGCCCTGGCAGGTATTTATCTTTTACCATTGTTGGGAAAATATTTAATGAGGTCCAATATTAACAGGACACTTCATTTTACCCTTATTTTAATTATCGTATTTGGGTTTTCAGAATTAGCAGAAATTGCCGGATTACACAGTATTTTAGGAGCTTTTATGGCTGGATTATTTATTAGGGATGGTGTTTTTAACCGGCAGATATCAAAAGATATAAACCATATTTTTCACGATATTTCCATAGGTTTTTTAGCACCTATATTCTTCGTTTCGGCGGGATTTGAAGTAACCTTAAAAGTTTTTCAAACAGATTTACTCTTGCTCATTGTGGTGATTTTAGTCGCAATGATAGGTAAAATAGTGGGAACGGCGTTGTTTTACCTTCCCAGTGGTTATGGCTGGCGTGAAGGAATTACTGTGGGAACAGGAATGAACGGTCGTGGCGCGGTAGAGATTATTATTGCAGGGATAGGTTTACAAATGGGAATTATTAGCAGTGAAATCTTTTCAATTTTAGTTTTTATGGCCATTTTTACCACCCTCACGGTGCCTATTTTTCTAACCTGGACCACTACCTGGTTAAGGAACAGAAATGAACTGGTGCACCAGGATGCCAGGAGTGGTTATATTATTTTAGGAGCAAATCCGCTGGGATTATATATTGCTAAACAAATAGAAGATGAACAAGTTGTTATTGTAGATGCCAATCGGGATATGGTAGCCGAAGCTAAAAAACAGGGATTCAACAGTATTTACGGCAATATTTTAAAAGAAGAAACCCTGGAAGATGCCAAAGCCATTGAAAAAGGTACTTTTATTGCGCTAACTGGTAACAGTGAAATCAATTTTCTGGCAGCACAATTAGCAGATGATCTTTTTTATATTCCGAAGAAAATAGTTTTAGTTTCTACCAATGAAAACGGCGCCGATGTAGAAATGTTAGATAAAATAAACGCCACCTCACTTTTTGCCAATAAAACAGAATTAAAACCCTGGGCCAAAAAAATTGGTGATGGGGATTTTGAAGAAAAAACAGTCACTATTGAAGAAGAAATTACTACCCGCGACTGGATAAAGGGCACTAAAGACTATCAAAATTCAATTTTACCATTTTTTATTATTAATGCTGAAGGCAAAAAAAGGGTATTTCATTATAACGATGTTATAGGAAAAAACGAAAAAGTGGTTTTTCTGGAATGAAAGTGGTTTTTTCCACTATTGTCTCGTTAAAGAACCAGAGTCACTCACTGCAAGAAAAAAAAGAAAAGTTAAGCTAACTGAAAAACTTCGTCTTATAGAAATTATATTTCTCAGTTCACTGTTTTTTTAAAGGTTCAAAATACAAAGAAATGATTATGAGATTGCTTTAATAGCTTACTATTAAAGAAATTTTATAAATCTCGTATTTACCGAACAGCAAAGATTTTTTCAATCAACCACCTCTACCCCAGGGTAAGAAATATGCATCCAAAAAAGTTCTTTTATTTCGAGGCAAACACTGGGAGAAATAGATTCCTGGCTGTCGCCGTGCGATTAAATTTTAAAAAACATGCATTGCTAACACAATTTTAGTAGTGCATGTTTTTCGCTTTTAGTAATTTGCAGCAACTATAAAATAAGCAGCATGAATTTATACCCCATAGAAGCAGGAAATTTTAAATTAGACGGTGGTGCTATGTTTGGCGTAGTCCCAAAAAGTTTATGGCAAAGAACAAATCCGGCAGATAATAATAATATGATAGATATTGCTGCCCGCTGTCTCTTAATTGAAAATGGAGATCGCTTAAGCCTTATAGATACCGGCCTGGGAAATAAACAAACTGAGAAATTTTTTAGCCATTATTATCCCTGGGGGGATCATTCTTTAGATAAATCCCTTAAAACACAAGGTTTTCATCGCGATGATATTACCGATGTTTTTCTTACCCATTTACATTTTGATCATTGTGGCGGCGCCATTAAGTGGAACAAAGATAGGACTGGTTACGAGCCGGCTTTTAAAAATGCCAATTTTTGGAGCAATAAAGACCATTGGCAATGGGCAACTAAGCCAAATGCCCGGGAAAAAGCATCTTTTTTAAAGGAAAATATCCTTCCTATAGAAGAAAGTGGAAAACTTAAATTTCTGGAGAGAAAAGAAAATGAAAACTATACTAAAGCTAATGAATTTGATTTTGGCGTGCTGTTTGTAGATGGTCATACCGATAAACAAATGATACCTCATCTAAATTATAAAGGAAAAACCCTTGTTTTTATGGCAGATTTACTACCAACGGCAGGACATATTCCTTTACCGTACGTGATGGGCTTTGATACAAGACCTTTGCTCACTTTGTCTGAAAAAGATAAATTTTTAAAAAAAGCAGCAGATGAAGGCTATTATTTATTTATGCAACACGATGCCCATAATGAAATTATCACCCTTAAAAACACTGAAAAAGGTGTTAGGTTAGATAATACTTTTACGTTTAATGAACTTTTTAATTCATAATCCCTAAATATTCAATTAAATTTCAAATACATGAAAATTCCTTTTTTAAAATCCGCTTTTGCAATAGGAAGCGCGATTATTCTTGCTTCTTGTGGAAGTAGTGCCCCAAAAATTGTAGCTACGCCAATAGCTAATATAGATTCCATTCCTCTTAAAATCACCGACCTTTCTGATGCACAGTTAAAAAACTGGGGAGCTACCGATCTAATGACCGATACTATCCCGGGAATGAGTGTTGACAAAGCTTACACCGAAATCATTAAAAACAAAAAAGGAGAAAAAACCATTGTTGCGGTTATTGATAGTGGGGTGGATATTGAACATGAAGACCTGCAAGGCGTTCTTTGGACCAATACCGATGAAATTCCCAATAACGGAAAAGATGATGATAACAATGGTTATATAGACGATGTGCACGGCTGGAACTTTCTTGGAGATGCCGTAGAAGAAAATATGGAATATACCCGTATTCTAAAGCGTTTAAAACCTAAATATGAAGGAAAGGCCGCAAGCGCAATAAGTACAGCAGATCGAGCTGAATTTATGAAGTATAAGGAGGCTAAAGAAGAGTATGATAAAGAATACCAGGAGACCCTTCAAAATAGAAATCAATACCAGCAGATCAAAAAGCAACTTTTAGCGGCGCATCAGGCGGTATCTTCCCAACTTGGTAAAGAAGATTACACCAAAGAAGAATTGCAAAAAATGGAAGCCTCTGGACAGTTGGCGCAATATAAAGCGATGTTGCAACAAATTCAGAATAATGTAAATGAAAACATTCCTGAAGCCCTGGATGAGCTGGATGATGGTATAGATTATTTTGCTGGGAGGTTAGATACTCATTTAAATTTAGAGTTAGACGGCCGTGCCCCAACCGGTGACGATCCATATGATATTACCGATATCAATTATGGAAATGCCAATGTGATGGGGCCTTCTAAAGACAAAGAAGATCTTAAACACGGTACGCATGTAGCAGGAATTATTGCGGCTGAAAGAGATAACGGTATTGGCATTAACGGTGTAGCCAATAATGTGGAAATTATGGCAATAAGAGCGGTGCCAGATGGTGATGAGTACGATAAAGATATTGCCCTGGCTATTCGATATGCTGTAGATAATGGTGCTAAGGTAATTAATACCAGTTTTGGAAAATATTTTTCCCCGAATCCTGAATGGGTGACAGATGCTATTAAATATGCTGCAGATAAGGATGTTCTAATTGTAAATGCTGGTGGAAATGAAGGTCTTAATTTAGACGAAAAGAGAGTATATCCCAACGATCAAAATCCTGAAGCTCCTCAGGAAATTGCAGATAATTTCCTTACGGTAGGTGCTCTTAATTACGATTATGGTTCTGGCCTGGTTGCAAACTTCTCCAACTATGGAAAAACGAATGTAGATGTGTTTGCACCCGGAACCAAAATATGGTCTACCACGCCAAATGATGAATATGAATATCTACAGGGAACCTCCATGGCTTCACCGGCAGTTGCTGGGGTTGCAGCAGTAATTCGTTCTTTTTACCCAAATTTATCGGCAGCCCAGGTAAAGCAGGTAATCATGAACAGCGGGCTTACTACCAATGCAAAAGTAATTGTGGGTGGCGATAATACAAATACTAAAAGTTTTAAGGAATTGTCCACTTCAGGAAAAATGGTAAACCTTTATAACGCCCTAATCCTGGCTTCTAAAACAAAATAATGCTTAGAAACCTGGTTTATGATTAAAGGACAAATTCAGAAATAATAAAAAATATAATCAATGAAGAAAATAATATTAAGTCTGGCGATTTTAGCAACCTCCTGGGCCGGTGCCCAAAACACTAACGGCTACTGGCAACAACACGTAGATTATGAAATGGAGGTAGATATGAATGTAAATAACTTCCAATACACAGGTACCCAGGAGCTGGTTTATACCAATAACTCTCCAGATACTTTAGACCGTGTATTTTATCACCTGTATTTTAATGCTTTCCAACCGGGAAGTGAAATGGATGTAAGATCTTTAACTATTCAAGATCCAGACAGAAGAGTAGGTGACCGAATTTCAAAATTATCTAAAGATGAAGAAGGTTATTTAAAGGTTTCCAGTCTTAACCAGGATGGAAAACGCTTAAACTATGAAACCGTGGGAACCGTGTTGGAAGTAGAGTTGAACGAACCTATTTTACCGGGAGAAAAAACCACATTAAATATGAAATTTAACGGTCAGGTACCTAAGCAAATTCGCCGTTCTGGTAGAAATAGTGCCGAAGGGGTAGCACTTTCTATGAGCCAGTGGTATCCTAAAATGGCCGAATATGATTTTGAAGGTTGGCACGCCGCACCTTATATAGGCCGGGAATTTCATGGAGTTTGGGGTGATTTTGATGTAAAACTAACTTTAGATAAGGATTATACCGTAGCAGCTTCAGGATATCTTCAAAATCCCGAGAAAATTGGCCACGGTTATACCGATAAAGAAGTTACGGTAAACGATGATAAAATCACCTGGCATTTTATCGCGCCAAAGGTTCACGATTTTACCTGGGCCGCAGATCCTGAATATATTCACGATAAACGAATTGCCAGTGACGGTACTGTACTTCACTTTTTCTATAAAGACAATGACGAGATAAAGGAGAACTGGAAAAAGCTACAGGAAAAAACCGAAGACTTATTACTATTTTTTAACGAGCACATAGGACCATATCCCTGGGATCAATATTCTGTAGTACAGGGTGGTGACGGTGGTATGGAATATGCCATGCTTACCTTAATTACCGGGGAACGTAACTTTGGAAGCCTTGTTGGAGTGACGGCCCATGAATTGGCGCACGCCTGGTTTCAGCATCTAATGGCTACCAATGAAAATACGCACGAGTGGATGGACGAAGGCTTTACCAGCTACATTTCTAGCGCTGCGATGAACCAGGTAATGGAAACTTATGCAGAAAATCCTCATACAGGTTCTTACAGAAGCTATATAAGACTGGCAAACTCTGGGATGGAACAACCACAAACCACCCAGGCAGATAGATATGCATTGAATGCTGCTTATGGCGCTGCCGCCTATTCTAAAGGTGCGGTATTCTTAGCACAACTGGGCTACGTAATTGGGAAAGATAATCTTGATAAAACCCTGAAACGTTATTACGATGAATGGCAATTTAAACATCCAACTCCCAATGATTTTATTAGAATTGCTGAAAAAGTTTCGGGAGCAGAATTGGACTGGTATTTAAATGATTGGACCCGAACCACCAATTCCATAGACTACGGAATTAAAAATGTAGCCGAGGCCAATGAAGGTACTACAAAAGTGACTTTAGAACGTTTAAACCTTATGCCAATGCCTATAGAACTTAGCGTTCGCTATACCAATGGAGCTGAAGAAGTATTTTATATTCCATTGCGAATGATGCGCTGGGAAAAACCCGCCACCAGGGAAAACTGGACCGTGGCAGACGATTGGGCCTGGGCGTATCCTACTTACGATTTAGAGATAAACAAACCATTAAGCGAAATTGAAAGTATTGAAATTGACGAGTCTCAGCTAATGGCCGATGTAAATAGAGATAACAATCTTTATACTGCTGAAGAAAATCAAGAAGCAGAGCAGGAGTAGCACCGATTCAGTTTTTTTAAAATATAAACCTCACAGTCCCGAGAGTTATGCGCGACTGTGAGGTTTTTTTTTGAAATTAGTTCTAATTTTAACCAAATAATCCCGGCGCTCCTTCTTTTTAAAGCTACCGTGAGTACGTATCTTTCAAACAATTATTGAACATTTTAATATACCTACCGGATTTCCCAGAACTTGTGGGAAACAAAGTAAAGGTAGGTATAGACCTTGAAAAAACATTAATAAATTGAGGAAAAAAGGCAATGGATAGCTATGTCGCACCGCTGGAGCTCACTACAACTTACTTCTAGTTCTATACTACAAATATTCCACCTCTACGAGGCTTAAAATCGGGATAAAATATTACAGAAAATAAACTGAAACTCAGCGAGCTTCAGAGAAGCGCTATATTTATAGTAAAGCATTTAGGAATCGGTCAAATAGCTCCAGCGGAGCGGTATGTTTGTGACAAATGGATAATAAACACGATCATATTTGGAATTAAACACAGTCTCTTACAGAAGAATCAGGCAGTCCCAATAGGAGTATTCGCGATTTAAAATCTTATAAGATTAAAAAAACAGTACTTCCGAGGCAGGTAATGCTTCTTTCAATATTTGTGTACACACGGTAGCTTTTTAAGGAGGGGAGAATTCAGCTTGCTGAAGAAAGAGGTGGTTAAGCGGGCCTAAATTTTAATAATTCCAAAAATTATT
The DNA here is from genome assembly GCF_900129445.1 of Salegentibacter echinorum. Taxonomy (GTDB): domain Bacteria; phylum Bacteroidota; class Bacteroidia; order Flavobacteriales; family Flavobacteriaceae; genus Salegentibacter; species Salegentibacter echinorum. The sequence continues at coordinate 188,381 of NZ_FQVT01000002.1, read as the reverse complement.
TTTTCTTGAAATTCAGCATTATTTTAAACCAAATTTAAAACTATCCCTATTTTTGACTTATGGATCAAAGTTTTGGAAAAGAAGAGAAGTTAAAGAGCAAGAAGCTTATCGATACTTTATTTCAGGAGGGAAAAGCATTAAAAGCCTATCCGCTAAAATTAGTTTATTTCCCCATTACAAACCCCGAAATTACAAGGTTTAAAACCGGCGTTTCTGTTCCGAAGAAATTAGTAAAAACCGCGGTGGGGCGCAATAGGATAAAACGACTAATGCGCGAAGCTTTCAGAAAAAATAAGTATCTTGTTATCAACAATTCCAGCCGGGCCTATGCTTTAATGTTTATATATATTTCTCGTGAAGAGGTTAGCATGGAACATCTAACCAAAGCTATGCTTAAACTGCTGGAGAAATTTAAAAAACAGGAAGATTTTAAGGGATAATTACAAGATTAGCTTTAAAAATAAATACTTTTAAAAAGAACGTAAGATTCCTCGCAAAATATAAATAGATGAAAAATAAATTCATTAAAAAGATTGCCCTTTTAAGTCTTGGTGGCATGCTCATATTTAGCAGTTTTGGTTTTAAATCTGATTTTTTTGAAATCGCCAAACAAATTGAAATTTTCACCACGCTTTTTAAGGAAATCAACATGAATTATGTTGAAGAAACCAATCCTGCCGCCCTTATGGATACCGCGATCACGGCCATGCTTGCCGATTTAGATCCCTATACCAATTATTGGAACGAGCAGGATGTAGAAGCCGCCAGGATCAATAACTCTGGAGAGTACAGTGGGATTGGCGCCACGGTAAAAGTAGGCAAAGATGCCTTAATTATTATGGAACCCTATAAAGGTTATCCTGCAGACAAAGCCGGATTAAAAGCCGGAGACAGGATTATAAAAATTGATGGGGTAGAAGTAGCTAATTTTAAAGAAGAGGTGGGAGAACTCTTAAATGGATCTCCAAATTCTAAAATAGATATCATTTACAAACGCCAGGGCGAAATAAAAGAAACCAGGCTCAAAAGAACATCTATTAATTTAAAAGCTGTTCCTTTTTATAAACTTTTAGATAATAAAACCGGTTATATTGTGCTTTCCCGTTTTAATGCCAAAGCTTCCCGGGAAACTACTAGTGCCTTAAAAGACCTAAAAAATAAAGGAGCAGAAAAGATAATTTTAGACCTGCGTGGCAATCCCGGCGGACTTCTCACTGAAGCCATTAATGTGAGCAATATTTTCCTGCCTAGAAATGAATTAATTACCAGCACAAAATCTGTAATTAAGAAGTACAATAAACGCTATCATACCAAAAAAGAGCCCATAGATACGCAAATTCCCTTAGTGGTTTTGATAAATGGGCGTAGCGCCTCTGCGAGTGAAATTGTGGCAGGAGCCATTCAGGATTTAGATAGGGGAGTAGTGGTAGGTGCCCGCAGTTATGGCAAAGGCCTGGTACAGCGTCCTAAAGAACTGGCTTATGGCACCCAACTAAAGATCACAATTTCCAGGTATTATACGCCCAGCGGAAGGTGTATCCAGGCGCTTGATTACAGCAAAAGGGACGAGAGTGGAAAAGCATTGACCACGGGAATAGAAGAACACAATGAATTCACTACTAAAAACGGAAGAAAAGTTTTTGATGGTGGCGGGATTTCTCCCGATGTGAAATTGGAAACTTCAGAGTACAGTAGTGTTACCAACGCTTTGCTTGCCCAGGATGCGATTTTTGACTACGCTACGAAGTATTACTACAAAAATTCCCTGAATAGTCCCGATGCTTTTACATTCACCGATGCCGATTTTAAAGATTTTAAAGATTATTTAAAAACTTCTGGTTTTGAATATAAAACCGAAACAGAAAAGCAATTGGAAGATTTACTTGCCACAGCTTCCAAAGAAGGTTATGAAAAAGACATTTTAACGAATTATAAAAGTATTTCTTCGGAAATTAATTCTGAAAAAAAGAAAGCACTGGAGGATAAAAAACACGAAATAGTTAGCCTATTGACCGATGAAATCATTAAGCGCTATTTCTATAAAGAAGGTTTGTATGATTACTACGTAAACCACAATCCCGAAATCACAAAAGCAAAGTCTATTTTAAACGACAATTCACGTTATGCTGAAATACTTAGATAGATTAATTTTTTAGCTGAATAAAAACATACTCTAAACTTCATAATAAAAGGTATTATTCCATTTATAACTTTATTTCAGCATCGCAATATGGGGAATACCATCTTCCAGGTAACCTTCGCCTATTTGCATAAAGCCGTGGCTTTCATAAAATGCGGTTAGATATTGTTGTGCAGAAAGCTTAATTTCCTGTGTTTTATAGTGTTTTGCAATGGCATTAATTGACGCCTTAAGAATAAGGTGCCCATAGCCATATTTGCGCTGGGATTCCTTTACTAAAACCCGACCAATTGCGGCCTCTTCAAAATAATATTTAGGCGGAAAACAGCGGGCATATCCCACTATTTTTCCGTCCTTTTTTCCAATAATATGCAGCGCATCGGCATCTTTTCCATCAATATCCTGGTAAACGCAATCCTGTTCTACCACAAATATTTGAGAACGCAATTGGAGCAATTCATACAATTCTTCCAAACTGAGCTCCCTAAACGTTTTGATTAAAAGCACCATATAATCGTTTTAATTTTTAAAAATCCTCTTCTGGAAACAATTACTCTCATACAGGAATTTTATTAATCCTGTTTTGATGTCTGCCACCTTCAAAAGCGGTTTGCAAAAACAAATCTACCATTCCTACAGCTTGATGTTCTGAAACAAACCTGGCGGGAATACTTAATACATTGGCATTGTTATGCTCCCGGGCCAGTTTAGTGATTTCTCCTGTCCAACAAAGCGCCGAACGAACTCCCTGGTGTTTATTAGCGGTCATATTAGCACCATTTCCACTTCCGCAAATTATGATACCAAAATCTACAGTATTGTTTTCCACATCGTTTGCCACCGGATGCACAAAATCTGGATAATCTACACTTTCCTCACTGTTAGTACCATAGTTAATAACTTCTATTCCCTTGTTTTTCAAATGTTCAACAACCGTTTTCTTATAAGAAGTACCGGCGTGATCGTTTCCAATTGCTATTTTCATCTATATATATTTTAAGTTACAAAGGTAAAAAAACCGCTTACTAACAGGGTTATTATCAATTGTTAATTACTTTTTTGGTTTCTTTAGAAATCAGGTGTTTACAATAAACATATAATTGTGAATAAGCTTTGATGAGAAACTGAGAAACTTATTTGCAGGTTTCAATTAAAATTTCAAATGGATTTTTTATTCTTCAAAATCAAATTATAAGTCGGCTATTTTTAGAAAAGTTATCAGCATATAAAAACAGGTTGTGAACAGGAATATTTTTTAAAATTTTAAAGAATAATTCCGGGATGGTAGTTATTAACTTTTGTTAAGAAAGTATTAAAAGTATAAGAATGTCAGATGCTTAAGTTTCAATATAGATGTTGATAACCCGGTATAAAAAAGAGCTTCCTGAAATACCAAATAAAGTTCAAAATAATTGTGCTACAAATTAACAGCCTATAATAACCATTAGTTTTAATTTTTTAAAAAAGAAGAAATAATAATAATAGTATATATTGTTAATAACCGAATGAGATGTTTTATAAAAATTGATTTTGAAATAGAAAACTTCTTAGTTTTGTTATTGAGCTAATTTCCCTTTTCAAAAACAGATTTACCTTAAAAAATAGTATAACTTACTTAAAATTAGGGGTTTTAAAATTTAAAATACCTCGCTACTTTGAATTCAAATAAGGCCCATTTAGCCTGAGTGATTGAACATCAAGCTTTTGTAAAACTTAAATTTAAAGATTTTTAAAAAGGGAAATTTTTAAAATAGCCTTGGAATAAAAATAGTTTAGGAATGGAAGTTTCAATAATAATTTTCTAAAATTAAAAGATGGCGATTACTAAAATATACTACTAATTATTTAATTGAAATTTGTATGTTTCTGATGCAGAAGAACTTCAAAAATTAATTGGAAAAACAAGAAAATATAAATTCGTGATTTGATTATTTTTTATTAATAAAATATTAAAATAAAATCGGGGTTTTATTTTATTTCAGAATAATTCAAACTTAAATTTTAAAGCTTGGATAGAAGAGTAATAAATAGAAAATTGAGCTCATTTTTGAAGTTAAATTAAATTTAGGTAAAGCTTATTTTAAGCTACTTAACAAAACTTTAATGTGAAATCTGGCTAATATATTTGAGAAGCCGTAATTTTATCTTTTAATTATCGAAATGAGTAAAAAGAAAAAAAATAAATCTCCCATTAAAGGAGATCTTTCCAAAAGTATTCTCGATATCTTGAGAAAAGAGCCGGGAAAAAACTTTAACCATAAACAAATTGCCGCAAAACTTGGCGTAAATGATGCTACAAGTCGCAATAATATTATTAAAAAGTTAGCCCATTTAGCGGGAAAAAAGCAGATAGAACAGGTTGAACGTGGTAAATTCAAAATTAATAAAGGAAAAGATTATTATACTGCAAAAATAGATATGACTACCAAGGGCTATGCCTATGCAGTAGTGGAAGATCTTGACGACGATATTTTTATATCTCCAAATAACTTAAATACCGCATTCGATGGTGATGAGGTGGAAATTTATATCTATAAACGCCGCAGGAATAAAAAATCTGAAGGTGAGGTAACCAAAATCCTTAATAGGAAGCGCACAGAATTTGTGGGCATTTTAGAAATGCAGAAAGATTTTGGTTTTGTAGTTATCGATAATCCCAAAATGTACACTGATATTTTTGTTCAGAAGAACAGGATGAAAGATGCGAAAGACGGAGAGAAAGTAGTAGTGAGCCTGGAAGATTGGCCTGAAAAAGCCGATTCTCCCTTTGGTAGTATTAAAAAAGTACTGGGAGCTCCGGGAGAACATCATACCGAAATCCACGCAATCCTGGCACAATATGGTTTGCCTTATGAATTTCCGGAAGAAGTGGAAGATTTTGCCAATAAATTAGATACTTCCATTCAACCCGAAGAGGTAAAAAAGCGTAGGGATATGCGGGATGCACTTACTTTTACCATAGATCCCGCCGATGCCAAAGATTTTGACGATGCTCTTAGTTTCGAAAAATTGGAGAACGGAAATGTGGAAATAGGCATTCACATTGCCGATGTTTCCCACTATGTACAGCCGGGTAATATTTTAGATGAAGAGGCCTATGAGCGCGCAACTTCGGTTTATCTGGTAGATAGGGTAGTACCTATGTTGCCAGAAGTTCTTTCTAACAATGCCTGTTCCTTGCGACCTAATGAAGAAAAATATACTTTTTCTGCTGTTTTCGAGTTAGATAAGAACGCAAAAGTGGTTAAAGAATGGTTTGGTAGAACGGTAACTTATTCTGATGCCCGCTTTGCTTATGAAGAAGCACAACATATAATTGAAACTGAAAAAGATGAGATTCCAAAAGATATTTCCATTCAGGAGAAAGCTTATACGGTGCAACCGGAAATTGTTGAAGCTGTACTTACTTTAAATAGAATGGCGAGAAAAATGCGCGCTGTAAGGATGCGCCAGGGTGCTATTTCATTTGATAAAGTAGAGGTGAAATTTAAATTGGATAAAGATAACGATCCGGTTGGGGTTTATTTTAAAACGGCCAAAGAAGCCAATAAACTTATTGAAGAGTTTATGCTTTTGGCAAATAGAATGGTAGCCGAATTCATTGGAAAACAAGAGAAAAAGAAAACTTTTGTTTATCGTTGTCACGATGAACCCGATGAGGAAAAACTGGTTTCTTTAAACAATTTAGTATCTCGATTTGGTCATGGATTAAACTTAAAAAACCGTAAAACGGTAACCTCCTCCCTTAATAAATTACTACAGGATGTACAGGGAAAAAAAGAACAAAACCTGGTAGATACCCTGGCGATAAGAACGATGAGTAAAGCTTATTACGGCACAGAAAATATTGGCCATTATGGCCTTGCTTTCGATTATTACACGCATTTTACTTCACCAATTAGACGATACCCCGATGTGATGGTGCATCGTTTGTTGCAGCGTTATTTAGAGGATAAACCATCAGTCAAAGAAGACGAGTATGATGAAAAATGCCATCATACCAGCGAAATGGAAAACCTTTCTTCTAATGCCGAAAGAGATTCTATAAAATATATGCAGGTAAAGTTTATGCAAGACCACGAAAACAAGGAGTTTTTGGGAGTAATATCTGGAGTAACAGATTTTGGCATTTTTGTGGAAATAGTAGAAAATAAATGTGAAGGAATGATTCGTTTGCGTGATATAAGTGGTGATCATTATGATTTTGATGCCGATAATTATGCAGTTGTAGGCCGCAAAACAGGGAAAACCTATCAGTTGGGAGACGATGTTGTGGTAAAGGTTAAAAATGCCGATTTAGTAAAAAGGCATCTGGATTTTACACTTATTGGGAAAAAGAAAAATAACGAATAAATGACCTCTGGATAAGCTCACGAGGCAGTATAAAGGAGTACTAATTTGATTTCGAGGTAAGCCTTGGAGCTTACAATAGGGATCAGGATAAATATCGATTATCGAGTAAAAACATGAAAAAGTATATATTCATTTTATTCTTTTTGGGCTTTGGTTTTATCAACGCTCAGGAATTGACGCAGGATTTAGAAGATTTTAATGAAATAAAGGTCTATAACGGCTTAGATGTGGTTTTAGAACAAGCTAATTCTAACAAGGCTTATATTACCGGTAGAAACCGAACCGATGTGAAATTCAAAATTAAAAATGGGATTCTAAAGGTGAGGATGAGTATTGATGAAATCCTGGATAACGACAATACAAAGATTAGGATTCAGTTTAAAAACCTTGAAAGGATAGATGCCAGGCAAAATGCTTCTATTGAAGTAAAATCTAAATTAAAACAGGATAATTTATACCTAAATGCTTCAGAAGGAGCCGATGTTTTTGCCAATGTCAAATTAGATAATTTGTATGTTGACAGTAATACCGGGGGAGTGGTTGAAGCTGAAGGTAAAACTAGAAACCAGGAAATTGCTATCAATACCGGTGGTAAGTTTTATGCAAAAAATTTAAGGTCTGAGCATGTAGATATTAAAATAAAAGCCGGTGGTGCTGCAGATATTACTGCCAGTGAACAGGTTAAAGCTCGGGTAAGGGCCGGAGGAACTGTGAATGTCTATGGGAATCCTAAAACCATTGATGAGAATACACTCTTTGGCGGAAAAGTTATTAGAAAAAACTAAAAGCCTACCTTTGTAAAAACTTGAGCTGAATGTTTCAGGATGTATTAGCAGCCCTGCCTTTGGGGCTTTTTCTGGCTTTTTTACTTGGTCCGGTGTTTTTCGTATTACTGGAAACCGCTGCTATTAAAGGTTTTCGGGCTGCACTTGCATTTGATGCAGGTGTAATCCTGGCCGATATCGTTTTCTTATGTATTGCATACTTAAGTACCACTAAACTGCTCAATAGCATTAAGGATGATCCTGCCCTGTTTATTTTTGGTGGTGTTATTCTCACCACTTATGGGGTGATGAGTTTTATTAAGACCAGAAAAACAATAAAGAAAAAGAAAAATAAAGAAGTACCCGAAGTTAAAAAACTCAGCAAAAGCGGTTATTTTGGGCTTGCTGGAAAAGGTTTTTTGCTCAACTTTATAAATATAGGCGTTTTAGGCTTTTGGCTGGGATTAATAATTGTATTTGGTCCAAAATTAGATATGCAACAGGATCGTATTATGGTCTTTTTTGCATCGGTTTTAGGAACTTATTTTATCCTGGATATTTTTAAAATTTTATTGGCTAAAAAATTAAAACGTAAGCTTACCCCAACGCGTATTTACTTGTTGAAAAAAGGTATTAGTATTCTATTGATTGTTTTTGGAGGTGTATTAATATTTCAGGGGCTTTTTCCTTCCCAGGTGAAAGAAATCAAAGAGCAAATTGAAACTATAAGTAACGTAGATGTGAATTTAAATGACTATGCTTCTTAAAAGGTAGTTAAGTATTTTCCTTTTCTGTCTATTTTGCTCATAATTATTCAATTAGTATAGATAAGTATTGGAACCTAAAGATTTGGTTTTTTTATTAGTATGCGCCCGGGAATGAATGAACGACTATATGAAATAATAATTTAAGCCTTTCAGATTTAATTTTAAGCATAAAAAAAGCTTGTAAAAAGAAGCTTTTTGAGGCATCGAGTTTCGCGAGGCTTCGGGGGAACCGCTGCACCATTCCATTCCATACACTTTCCCATCTTACTTTTGCCCATAAAAAAAGCCCCTTAAAAAAGGAGCTTTTTGAGGCATCGAGCGGATTCGAACCGCTGTACAAGGTTTTGCAGACCTCTGCCTAGCCACTCGGCCACGATGCCTTTTGTTAGGCTTGGCAAATGTAACAAATTTTTTAAGTTTTAAAACAAAAAATTAGCGTGATTTAGTTCTTATTACGCTAACCATCGCCACATTTCCTCCAATTGGTGGATTTATCTTAGAAACTTCAATCTTTACTTTCTTAACCAATGTTATCTCTTCCAGAACCCGGTTTAAAATTCGTTCTGCGACAGTTTCCAGAAGCTTGGAGCGAATAGCCATCTCTTCCTTTACAATCTTATTTAAATGCACGTAATCTATGGTATCTGCAAGGGCATCGGTTTTTGCTGAATGTGATAAATCTCCCTTCACTTTAAGATCTACCCGGTAATCACTCCCTATTTTTCCTTCTTCATCTAGGCAGCCGTGATAGGCAAATACCTTGATGTTTTTCAATTTTATGCTTCCCAAAGTTAATTTTTTTACAAATATAAGTCGGCTGTGAGATTTTCCTATCTATTTGCGTCTTAGTTTCTTGAGAGCACCCTATTTTTATTTGTGAAATGCCTCTCAATCCTTTTAAAAATTAAGCAATAATTCCAGGGGTTCTAAAGGTTTTTTTGAGCATTAAAGCGAGTATATTCTGTAAGATATTCCAAATAGGACAATAATCAGAAAAAACCAATAAAAAACTTAAGCTTTATAAAAAGCTAATGTGGTAGGCTTTTTAATTTTTATAACTTTGAAGCTTAGAATTTAATTATGACTGAAGAAAAAAAATCGCTCAACTTTATTGAGCAAATCATAGAAGAAGATTTACAATCAACCCATAGCCGGGAGTCGCTTAAATTTAGATTTCCGCCAGAACCTAACGGGTATTTACATATTGGTCACGCCTCTTCCATTTGTCTTAATTTTGGCCTGGGAGAACGTTATGGTGCACCGGTAAACCTTCGTTTTGATGACACAAATCCTATCAAAGAGGAGCAGGAGTACGTAGATGCCATAAAAAACGATGTTTTATGGTTAGGGTTTAAGTGGGAGAAGGAATGTTATGCTTCAGATTATTTTCAACAGTTATACGATTGGGCGGTAGAACTCATTAAAAATGGGGATGCCTATGTTGACAGCCAAACTTCAGAAGAAATAGCCGAACAAAAAGGAACTCCAACCGAAGCCGGTAAAGAAAGTCCATATAGAAATCGTGCTGTAGCTGAAAATTTGGAACTTTTTGAAAAAATGAAAAACGGGGATACTCCAGAAAGAGGTCACGTATTAAGGGCTAAAATAGACATGGCTGCCAAAAATATGTTGATGCGGGATCCTGTGATGTATCGTTGTTTACATAAAAATCATCATCGTACTAAAGATAACTGGAAGATTTACCCTATGTACGATTGGGCGCACGGGGAGAGTGATTTTATAGAAAGTATTTCCCATTCATTTTGTACGTTAGAATTTTTACCGCACCGTGAATTGTACAATTGGTTCTTGGAAAAAGTGGCACAGCGTGGTGAGTTAAAACCCAAACAGCGGGAATTTGCCAGGCGAAATTTAAGCCATACCGTGGTAAGCAAACGTAAATTAATGCAGCTGGTGGAGCAGGGTGTGGTAAATTCCTGGGATGATCCTAGAATGCCCACGATCTCGGGACTTAGAAGACGCGGTTATACCCCAAATTCCATTAGGAAATTCGCAGAATCTATAGGAGTTGGAAAACGTGAAAATATCATAGACGCATCACATTTGGAATTTTGTGCAAGAGAAGATCTCAATAAAACGGCTCCCAGGGTTATGGGTGTTTTAAATCCCGTTAAATTAGTGATTACTAATTATGATGAAGATAAGGAAGAGTTTTTAGAGACTGAAAATAATCCTGAAGATGAAACTGCGGGGACCAGGAATATTCCATTTTCGAGAGAATTATATATAGAACGGGAAGACTTTAAAGAAAGTGCGAATAGAAAATTCTTTAGGCTTACCTTAGGCAAGGAGGTACGATTAAAAAGCGCCTATATTATAAAAGGGGAAGATGTAGTAAAGGATGCTGAAGGAAATATTACCGAAATTCACTGTACCTACGATCCTAAAAGTAAGAGTGGAAGTGGTAGTGAAGAATCTTTACGAAAAGTAAAAGGAACCTTGCATTGGGTGTCTGTGAAGCATGCCTTAAAGGCTGAAATTAGGCTTTATGACAGGTTATTTACCGTAGAAAATCCAGATGGTGATAAGGAAAAAGATTTTATGCAATTTGTAAATCCAAATTCCCTTGAGACTATTACAGGTTTTGTAGAACCAAGTTTAAAATCGGCAGCGGTACAGGATAAATTTCAGTTTCAACGAATTGGGTATTTTTGTGTAGATAAGGAATCTAAAGACGGGGAACCTATTTTTAATCGCACGGTAACCTTAAGAGATTCCTGGGCAAAGAAGAAATAAAGAACTAAGATTTGCTTAAGTTGCTTTTTAAGAATACTTTAGTAAAGCATTTTAACATATTAACCGGTTATTAACAACAAACATTCGTACCAAACTGTATATTTGGATATTGTAATAACTTAAACTAACGAAAACTATTATGGCAAATTCAGGAAATACATTTTTAGCTTTAATTACTGGCGCAGCAATTGGTGCAGGAATTGGACTATTATATGCCCCAGATAGCGGAGAAAAAACCCGCAAAAAAATTAAAAGTGAGTCTAAAAAGGCTCAGGACAAGCTTAATAAGCAATATAATGAAACTTCATCTAATCTAACTGAGAAGGCTAAAAAAGCCAGACAGGATTTTGAAAATCGTTTAGAAGAAACTCTTTCATCTGCCAGTCATAAAGCAGATGATGTGCTTACTGCAATGGAAGCTAAGCTGGAAGAGCTAAGAAAGCAAAACGCAAAATTAACTAAAGACGCTAAAAAAGCGGTGAAGGATAATAAAGATAGTGATAAACCAAATAAAGCAGTAGTATAAGGCATTTCTATGGCATTTGAAAAACTATCGGACAGTATAGAGGAGTTAAATAGGCATTTAAAAGCTTACGCAGACAGTAATGCTGAATATTATAAGCTCAAAATTTTTAAGCAGGCCACTAAAGGTCTTACAGCCGTTATACTGGGTGTGCTTATGGGCTTATTTTTGCTATTTGCTCTAATTATTCTTTCTGTCGCTGTAGCTATTGCCATTAGTAATGCATTAGATGTACCAAGTGCAGGATATTTTATTGTAGGCGGTTTCTATGTTTTGCTATTCATTTTAGTATTGCTATTTGGTAAGAAACCACTTCAAAAATTTTTATTGGTAAAGTTATCCAGAAAAATATTTAATAAGTAGGTCATGAAGCAATATAGTTCTTACGAAGAAATAGATCGTGATCTTGAAATTCTTAAACTTCAAACAGATATCGATAAAGAAGAAATGAAGTTAAGTTTGGCTAAGACAAAGAGTGCAGTTTCACCAGTGACTATCGCTGGTAATATGGTGGGATCAGTCCTGCAAAAAGCTTTAATTTTTAAAGCAGTGGCCAAGCTTACCGGGCTTAAAAAGGTAATGGTTAAGAGATAGCGTATTTTTTATAACAACTAAGTTAAGGTTTGAAATCTTCTGAGCGTATTTGCTATTACAGCATACAATCAAGATTTCAAACCTTTTCTTATTTTGCGTAAATAACTTAAGATATCTTATTTATTTTTCTTCTTTTCTATTTCTTCATTTTTCTTGCGCATCGCTTCCCCAATTTGATTTGATGCAGTAAACGAAGCTACCATATTATTCAGCATTTCGCTCCCGGCTTGTGGTGAGTTTGGTAGTAAAATAAGATTGCTATTGGTCTCTTCGCCAACCGCTTGTAAAGTATCATAGTGCTGCGTTACTACGATTAAAGCTGAAGCCTCCTGTGAATTGATACCAACATTGTTCAGTACATCTACACTTTCCTCAAGACCACGGGCAATTTCACGTCTTTGATCGGCAATACCCTGTCCCTGTAAGCGTTTACTTTCGGCTTCAGCACGTGCTTTGGCCACAATGCGTATTCTTTCGGCTTCTCCTTCGTATTCTGCGGCTACTTTCTCGCGTTCTGCCGAGTTTATTCTGTTCATAGCCTGTTTTACCTGTTCATCGGGATCAATGTCTGTTACAAGCGTTTTAATGATGTCATAACCATAATCCTGCATAGATTCATTTAGTTCTCGATTAACGGCAATAGCGATGTCGTCCTTACGCTCAAACACGTCATCTAAGATCATTTTAGGAACTTCGGCTCGAACAACATCAAAAACATAGGAGGTAATCTGGTCAGATGGGCTTTCTAACTTATAGAAAGCATCGTAAATGTTATTCCTAATTACCTGGAACTGCACCGAAATTTTTAGTTTTACAAAAACATTATCTTTGGTTTTAGTCTCTACCAAAACATCTAATTGCTGCACTTTTAAATTAATTCGCCCGGCAATTTGGTCTATTATTGGCACTTTTAAATGTAAGCCTGAATTACTTATTCTTCTAAATTTACCAAAGCGCTCAATAATAGCCGCCTTTTGTTGTCTTACGGTAAAAATTCCGCTGAATAAAATTACAAGACCTAGAATGATAATAATGGGCAGAAAAACGTAGCTAATCATAGTTGAATATTTATTGAAAATTGTTCAACAAGATACTGAAACTTTTATTAGACAGAAGATTTTATTGAAAATTAAAAAAGCCGTCTCGAAATAATTCAAGACAGCTTTTTTAATACGGTATAGACTAAAATTACCCCAATATCTCTATGGCTTTATTTAAACGAGAAATAGTTTCCTTTTTTCCTATCATTTCAGCTATTTCATAAAGGTCTGGACCCTGCATAGCGCCTACAAGCGCCAGTCTAAAGGGTTGCATTACTTTTCCAAACCCAACCTCTTTTGCCTGGATCCAGGCTTTTACATTGTTTTGCACCACTTCAGCTTTAAACTCTTCTTGTTTTTCTAAAACTTCTGTAAGTTCCTGCATTAAGGTGGCGGTATTTACTTTCCAGGCTTTCTTTGCGTTTTTAGGGTTGTAGGAAGTAGGAGCAACGAAAAAGAAATAGCCCTGCTCCCAAATATCGTCAACAAAAATGGCGCGCTCTTTCATAAGCTTAACCACTTTTAAAACATATTCTGAAGAAGTTTTTATTTCTTTATGCTGAAGGATTTCTTCTAATTTTTCAGCAATAATTTTATCATTTGCTTCCTGCATATAATGCTGTTGGAACCATTTAGTTTTTTCGGGATCAAATTTAGCGCCTCCTTTGTGAACGCGATCCAATTCAAAAGCTTCCACTAATTCTTGCAGCTTAAAAAATTCTTCTTCGGTACCGGGATTCCAACCTAGAAAAGCCAGCATATTGGTAACTGCTTCTGGGAAATAACCTTCTTCGCGATATCCGCTGGATATTTCACCAGATTCAGGATCTTGCCATTCTAAAGGAAATACCGGAAATCCTAATTTATCCCCGTCACGTTTACTTAATTTTCCCTTTCCCTGTGGTTTTAAAATAAGTGGTAAATGAGCAAATTTTGGGGCATTCCAGCCAAACGCTCGATATAACATAAAATGCAAGGCCAGGGAAGGCAACCATTCTTCGCCACGAATTACATGGGTAATTTCCATTAAATGATCATCAACGATATTAGCCAGGTGATAGGTAGGCATCCCATCGCTTTTAAATAGAACTTTATCGTCTAAAGTACTGGTATCAATCTCCATCGCACCCCTAATTTCGTCTTTGATCAACAAATGTTCCTGGGCGGGAGACTTAAAACGAATTACATAATTATCCTCTTTTTCCAGTTTTTCCTTTACTTGTTCTTCTGAAAGTGAAAGAGAATTCTGCAATTTCTGGCGATTATGCCAATTGTAAATAAAGGTTTTTCCTTTTGCTTCGTGATCTTTCCTATAGGCATCTAACTCCTCGGCGGTATCAAAAGCATAATAGGCATCACCGCTATTTATAAGTTGTTCTGCGTATTGTTTATAACTGGTTTTACGTTCGCTTTGGCGATAGGGACCATAATTTCCTTCTTTCCCGGGACCTTCGTCAAAACCAATTCCGCACCAATTTAGCGCATCAATAATATATTTTTCTGCACCTTCTACATACCGGTTTTGATCGGTATCTTCTATGCGAAGTACAAAATCGCCCTGGTGTTTTTTGGCGAATAAATAATTATATAAAGCAGTTCTTACCCCTCCAATATGTAAAGGGCCGGTTGGACTAGGTGCAAATCGCACGCGGACTTTAGCAGACATATTATCTTGTTTTGAGCACAAAGATACAACCTTCTGTAAGGAAACCCAATGGCTGTAAGTGCAATACTGTGTAATTTCACTCCATTAAAATTATTGTATTTTTAAGCTCGAATTATGATGTAGGATGGATAGTTACAAACAGGTTAAAAAAAAGCTGGAAGCCTTTATTAGGAAATTTTATCTGAATAAACTTCTAAAAGGCGTCATTTTATTTTGTGCCACCGGTCTTATCTATTTGCTCGTTAATTTGCTTGTAGAACATTTTCTTTGGCTAAATTCTACCTGGCGAACTTTCCTGTTTTGGCTTTTGGTAGGGGTAGGAGGAGTGCTGTTTATATTTTTTATTTTAATTCCCCTCGCTAAACTATTTAAACTAACTAACGGGATCACTGCAGAGGAAGCAGCCAAAATTATAGGAATTCATTTTCCAGAAGTAAACGACAGTTTACTCAATATACTTCAATTAAAAAACGATCCCCAACAATCTGAATTATTGCTGGCTGGGATAGCCCAAAAATCTGCAAAGCTTAAGGCGGTTCCTTTTACCGCTGCCGTTACCTACAAAACCAATACTAAATACCTTAAATATCTACTGTTTCCGGTTATTTTAATCTTAGGATTTTTAATCACGGGTAATATAACTCTTATCACTTCCCCTTTAGATCGTTTAGCAAAACACGATGTGCGTTTTGAGGCACCAGCGCCATTTCGGTTTTTAATTTTGAATGATTCCCTAAGTGCCCGTGAGAATACCGACTATAAGATTTTAATTGCTTCGGAAGGAACAATAACTCCAGAAAGACCCGAAATACATTATAACAATCAGCGTTATTTTTTAAAAAAAATTGCTCCCGGAAAATTTGAATATACTTTTAGCAAGCTTAAAACCGACGTGGATTTTATGCTTATCGGCAATGGTGTTTCTTCCAGGAACTATCGGTTAAATGTCATTAAGGTTCCTAAATTATTAAACTTTATGATGAAGTTTAATTATCCCAAATACCTCGGAAAAATAAATGACAGTTTATCTGGAACGGGATCTGTGAGAGTACCTGAGGGCACCAAAATTATGTGGGATTTTAATACCATAAATACCGATATCCTTAATTTTTCTACGGAAGACAGTCTGCATAAACTGAAAGTTGAAGATAAAAACCTTCAATTTTCTAAAACCGTTTATAAAAATATAGCTTACCGCTTAAGTACGACCAATAAGAATATCAAAGATTTTGAAGCTTTAGATTATAACATAAGGGTAATTAAGGACGAATTACCGGAAATGGAGGTAAAGCAAAAACTGGATAGTATAGATGAGGTTACGCAATATTTCTATGGGAAAATATCTGATGATCACGGTTTATCGCGCTTAAATTTGGTTTATTACCCTGAAAATGAAATTGATAGCGTAAAAAGTGAACGAATTAGTATTTCTAAAGGAAATTTTGAACAATTTCATTATACATTCCCGGGAAATTTAGAATTAAGGCCGGGAGTAAATTATACATTTTATTTCAAGGTATGGGATAATGACGCGGTTAATGGTGTTAAAGCTGTAGAAAGCCGAAGTTTTAACTTCCGTAGGAAAACTATTGAGGAAATCGAAGAAGAAAAATTAAACCAGCAAGGAGAATCCATAAAAGATTTGAATAAAAGTTTAGAAAACATCAAAGCTTCAGAGGAAGAATTGGATGAATTAAACAGGTTGCAGAAGGAGCAAAAGAACCTGGATTATAATCAGCGTAAAAAGTTGAATAATTTTATTCAGCGTCAACAAGAGCAATCTAAAATGATGCGCAATTATGCCGATAAATTAAAAAGAACCTTAGAAGATGAGTCAGAAAATAATACTAAGGATGCAGCACAAAAAGAAGAATTAAAAAATAGGTTGGAGCGCAATGAAGAACGCTTAAAAGAAAACGAAGCTTTACTGGAGGAATTAAAAAAAGTAGCCGATAAGATTAACCGGGAAGAGCTGGGAAATAAACTGGAAGAACTTTCCAAAAAGAATCAAAATGAAGAACGTAATTTAGAGCAGCTATTGGAGTTGACCAAAGCTTATTATGTAGAAGAAAAGCTTCAAAAATTAGCCAGGGATTTAAAAAGACTTTCAGAAAAACAAGAACAAGTTTCAGAAGAGGAGACAAGAAATTCGCTGGAAAATCAGAAGAAAATAGCCGAAGAATTTAAGGATTTTCAGGAGCAAATGGAGGAGTTGGGAGAAGATAATAAAGCTCTTAAGCAACCAAAAGAACTTGAGCGGGATAAAATTTCAGAAGAACGTATAGAAAAAGATTTGCGTGATGCCGAGAAAGATTTACAAAATAAAAAGCCGGAAGGTGCAAAGGAGAAACAACAAAACGCAGCTCAGGAAATGAAAGAAATGAGTCGTAAAATGCAACAAAAAGCTGCGCAACAAAGTACCCGGCAACTTAAAGCAAATATTGAAAGTTTACGACAAATATTGGATAATTTGGTTACGTTTAGTTTTGAGCAGGAAGATCTTCTGGAAGACTTTAATGAGATGGAAGTGAATAATGCTTTGTATGCTTCGAAATTGCGAAGACAAAATATCTTAAAAGAAAACTTTAAACACGTAGATGATAGTCTTTATTCGCTGGCCTTAAGTAATAGTATGATTAGCGAAGAGATTACCAAAAAACTTACGGATATTGAGTTTGATCTTGAAAAATCTTTAGAACGTCTTGCGCAAAATAAAGTGAGTAGAGGAACCTCGAGTCAGCAATATGTAGTGACCGGTGCAAATGATTTAGCTTATCTTTTAAGTAAAATACTCTCTTCCATGCAAAGGCAAGCTAATCCACAAATGGGAAAAGGACAGGGAGAAAATGCCGATTTTCAGTTACAGGATATTATTAAGAAACAGCAGGAATTAAATAAGGAATTCGAGAAAAATGCTAAAGACCAGCAGAACGAAAGCGGAAGAACGAAAGGAGAATCCATGACCGACGGGGAAATGGGAGAATTATTTGAGATTTATAAGCAACAACAGGAATTACGACAAAAGCTTCAGGAATTAAACAAAAATAAAAGGGATGCTAAAGGAGATCAACTTGCTGAAGAAATGAGGCGAACTGAAGAGGAGCTTTTAGATAAAGGTTTTGATCCTAAAAACCAGGAACGATTACAGAAATTAGCCCACGATCTTATGGAATATGATGAAGCACAAATTGAGCAGGGCAAAAATGAGAAACGTGAGTCCCAAACTAATAAACGGGACTTTAAGAATACTACTAAAGATCAAAGTATTAAGGCAAAAGAATATTTCAATTCGCTTGAAATTTTAAACAGACAAAGCTTACCTTTGCGCGAAATTTATAAACAAAAAGTAAAATCTTATTTTGAACGAAAGGATAATTAATTTTCACAGTGAGAATGATTTTGAGTTGGAGCATGAGGAGGCTATAAGCGCCTGGATTAAAAAGGTCATCTCATCGGAAGGAAAAAGCCTGGGTGAGATCAATTATATTTTTTGTGACGATGATTATTTATACAAGATTAATTTACGCTTTTTAAAACACGATACATATACCGATATTATTTCTTTTGATAATTCGCAGGAAGATGAATTACACGGGGATATTTTTATAAGCACAGATCGTGTGACAGAAAATGCCAGGGAATATAATGTTGATTTTTCTGAAGAACTAAAACGAGTGATTATACACGGGATTTTACATTTATGTGGTTATAAAGATAAAACTGAAAGTGAAGCCACTTTAATGCGACAAAAGGAAGACGAAAAAATTGCATTGTTCCACGTGGAACAATAAATATGAAAGAGAGAATTTATGTTCGAGAATGAATATGATGTAATTGTAGTTGGAGCGGGGCACGCAGGAAGCGAAGCTGCCGCTGCAGCCGCAAATTTGGGTTGTAAAACCTTGTTGGTTACCATGAACCTGCAAAATATTGCTCAAATGAGCTGTAATCCCGCTATGGGAGGAATTGCGAAAGGACAAATATTACGTGAAATTGATGCTTTGGGCGGCTATAGCGCAATGGTAAGTGATACCAGTGCGATACAATTTAAAATGCTTAATCAATCTAAAGGACCTGCCATGTGGAGCCCCAGGGTGCAAAGCGACCGTATGATGTTTTCTGAACATTGGCGACTTAGATTAGAGCAAACGCCAAACCTCGATTTTTATCAGGAGATGGTCGCGGGGCTTATTTTAGAAGGGGACGAACTTAAAGGAGTGAAAACTTCTTTAGGTTTGGAAATAAGAGCTAAAACCGTAGTCTTGACCAATGGTACTTTTTTAAATGGTTTGATTCATATTGGCGATAAAAACTTTGGTGGTGGTAGAGCAGGGGAAAGGGCTGCTACCGGAATTACCAAAGACCTGCAGGATGTAGGTTTTGAATCTGGTAGAATGAAAACAGGTACACCACCGCGGGTAGATGGGAGATCTTTAGATTACTCTAAAATGATTGAGCAGCCCGGGGATGAAGAACCCGCAAAATTCTCTTTTCTAGATGAAACCAAACCTTTAGAAAAACAACGCTCTTGTTATATGACCTACACCTCACCAGAGGTGCATGAGGTCTTGAAAGAAGGTTTTGAAAGATCGCCCATGTTTAATGGGAGAATTAAAAGTATTGGGCCTAGATATTGTCCCAGTATAGAAGATAAAATTAATCGGTTTGCCGATAAAGATAGGCATCAACTATTTGTTGAACCTGAAGGTTGGAATACGGTAGAAGTTTATGTGAATGGGTTTTCTACCTCACTACCCGAAGATGTTCAATTTAAAGCTTTGCGTTCTGTCGCCGGTTTTGAAAATGTGAAGTTCTTTAGACCCGGTTATGCAATTGAATACGATTATTTTCCACCAACACAATTAAAGCATACCCTGGAAACTAAATTGGTTGAAGGTCTTTATTTCGCTGGGCAAATTAATGGGACCACGGGTTATGAAGAAGCGGCTTGCCAGGGTTTAATGGCAGGTGTAAATGCGGCCTTGAAAGTACAGGAGAAGGAAGAGTTTATTATAAAACGGAATGAGGCATATATTGGTGTTTTAATTGATGATTTGATTACTAAAGGTACCGAAGAGCCTTACAGGATGTTCACTTCGCGTGCCGAGTATCGTACTTTATTGCGACAGGATAATGCCGACTTTAGGTTAACGGAACGTTCCTATAAAATTGGTTTAGCATCTGAAAAGAGAATGAAAAAGATGGAAGAAAAGAAAGAAAAGTCAGAGGCTTTTGTTGAGTTTCTTCGGAATAAAAGTGTTTCCCATAATGATGCGAACCCCATTTTAGAAGCCAATAATTCTTCTTTAATGAAACAATGCGATAAGATTTTTAAAGTATTTTCGAGACCAAATATTACGATGAAAGATATTCGGAATTTTCCTGGGGTAGAGGAGTACATAACAGAACATAATTTGAATACCGAAATGCTGGAGCAAACCGAAATTCAGGTAAAATATTCGGGTTATATTCAGAAGGAAAAGAATAATGCCGATAAATTGAATAGATTGGAAGATGTAAAAATCCCTTCAGGTTTTGATTATTCGAAGATAAAATCAATGTCTTTTGAAGCACGGGAAAAGCTGAATAAAATTCAGCCAACTTCTATTTCACAAGCCTCAAGAATTAGTGGAGTGAGCCCTAATGATATTTCGGTTTTACTGGTTTATCTGGGAAGATAAATATCTAACGTTCCACGTGGAACATCAATAAGTTTAAAGTATTATTTTTGAATATTAGTAGTAAATATTGGGTTGGATTTTAGAAATAAAATTCAGCCCATTTTAATGTTTTGAAGAAGTATTTTGCCTAATCTATGGTTTAAAAAAAGTTTGAATTAATCATTAAAATATTCTTTAAGAGAGTTAGAGTTCTTGACTTGTAGATTTTGTAAAATTCGTGAATTATGTTGCAGTGTAGATTATCACGAAACTAAAATTTCAAAGCGAATTTTAAAGAATATAGTCTGATTTTGATAAACATCAAAACTCGAAAAATGACATAACTTGTTTAGAAATAATATAGGTTTGAGGGAAAAAATTCATCCAAATATGTCTGAAAAATCATTACCTGAGAATGCTAATATTAATTCATTTACAATAACCAATATTGATAAATTAAATATTCGTTTAAAAATTTAAAGCGTCTATTAGTAAAAATCCAGATCAAAAATTCTTTTATGCCCAGTAGAGATTTTCAAATCATTTGTAAAGATTATTTAGTTTCTAAGGAAGAATTTCAGCTTCGTTTGCTTAATGATTTTGAGATTTTAGAAACGCTCCCCAAACCTGAAAATTTAGCAATTTATTACGAAAGTGAAAATTATATTTCGCATACCGATGCTAAAAAATCTCTTACCGATAAAATATACCAGGGCGTAAAAAATTATATGCTTCAACAAAAATTGAAGTGGATAAATTCAATTGCTGAAGGAAATAAAATTTTAGACATTGGTGCAGGAACCGGGGATTTTCTATTTTCAGCTAAAAAACAAAACTGGATCGTTGCAGGAGTTGAACCAAATACCCAGGCAAGAAAATTGGCACTGGAAAAAGGAATTGAATTACAAAAGGATTCCGCTAATTTTAAAGAAAATTCTTTCGATGTTATTTCTATGTGGCATGTATTAGAACACGTGCCAAATTTAGATATTCAAATAGAAGAATTAAATAGATTATTAAAACCGGGGGGAATTGCAGTAATTGCCGTACCGAATTTTAAAAGTTTTGATGCAGCCTATTACCAGGAATTTTGGGCGGCTTATGATGTGCCTAGACATTTATGGCATTTCTCACAAGCTGGCATTACCAAATTATTTGAATCTTATAATTTTAAGAAAGTAGAAACAAGGCCACTTATTTTTGATGCATTTTATGTAAGCTTGCTTTCAGAAAAAAATAGATCTGGTAAATCGAATTTTTTAAAAGCACTTAAAATAGGAGGGAAGTCAAATTTAAAAGCCCGACATACTTCAGAATACTCTTCATTGACTTATTTCTTTCAAAAAGACTAAGAAAACCCATTTTAAAGCCGTTTAAGACGTTTTCTTATACATAATAGAGGTTAGTGTTGTCTTTTGTCTTTTATGAAGTAAAAACAAAGCCATTTAAGTCATTTTTTATATTTATTAATTATCGAATGAAGTTTTCTTATAAGAAATCCTTATGGTGATCTATTTCTCAAAATAAAACGGGTTAAATTCTCAACTGAACACTTCTTTATTTTTAACTTGAGAAAAGCTCTAAATTGTTTTTGTATTTATTTAGAATATTGATTATTCAAAACTAGGTGCCCTGTGACCATGAATATCTTATTCTTCTGTGACTAAAAAAGCTTAGTATTTGATTTATTCGGGTTTGAATAATACCGCTTAACTTTCATACATTTGCCGCAAACAAATTCAAAAGACAATGAAGAAATTTTTAATGATTTTAGTGTTAGCTGTTTTTCTAACTTCCTGTAACCAGGAAAAAACGGCTTATGTTGACACTACCCAATTAATTCAGGAATACAAAGAGATGAAAGATGTAGAAGCCGAGTTCTCTACAAAATCAGATTCTGTGAGGAAGCAATTAGATGCTATGGCTAAGGAATTTCAGGAAGAAGTTCAAGCTTACCAATCTGAAATGGATAAAATGTCTCAGGCTAAGCGAAAAGAGAAGGAGCAGGAGCTAATGCAGAAACAACAAAGAATTCAGCAGCAGCAGCAAATGCAGGGAAATCAATTAAGAAAAGAAAGCGACGCTGTGATAGATTCTATTGTAGAAAAAGTTAAGGATTATGTTGGGGAGTATGGAAAGGAAAATGGATATACCTATATCTTTGGCTCTAACGAATCGGCCAATATTATGTATGCAGAAGATGGACGCGATCTTACCGATGAAATTCTTACGGAATTAAATAAAGATTATAAAAAGAATTAACCCAAAATATTCAAGAGAAGAATCTCAGAGCTATACTGCGACTAAGTTTCACCAACATTTTTGATACTCAAAAATGGGTACAACTAAGTCGGGGTTAACCCGCACCAAGAGGCACTTTTCATTAATCACGTGAATTATGCGGGTTAATTAGATTCCTATTTCTAGAATAAAAGGAGCTGTCTTAAACTATGTTTTGAGGCAGCTCTTTTTATTTTTAGGATATTCTACAATTTTCTTTAACCGGCAAGACGAATTTAAGACATAATATAAACTCCAAAAATAACCACCACAAAGTATCCGGTTATGGTAAAAGCCCCGGCGTAATCTTTAGCGACCCTTTGTCCAAAGAGTAACATGAGAAGTGTAATAGCGGCTAATACACAGGCATATAATCCAAAGGAACTCTCCCCATAAGCGATAAACCAAATAATACCCAAGATCGCCAGTATCCCGGTGATTACTTCAATAATCATTAAAATACCTACCATTAAAGGTACCTGGTTTGCAAGGAAGGTGTTGGCAAAATGTTCCTTAAGCCAACCTGTATTTCCTTTCCAATCCATAGCCTTATCAATTCCAGACTGTAAAAAGGTGATTAAAATAAAAATGAGAATAAGAATTTCGGCTATATAAGTGGTAAAATAATTCATTTTTAGGCGGCTTTTTTATGTAAAAATCGGGTTAATTTTATGGAAAGGTCTGTAAGAATAATTTTAGCATTTCCGTTTCGTTCTATATGGTAAATTGAATTTTCTAAAGCTTCGGTAATATCCTTAATATTGTTGCCATGAACAAAGGGGGCAAACTTTTCTAATTTAAATCCCGCAGTTTTAGGCTCCAGATAAACCAATTTTTCAGCTTTATAATTTAGCACCAACGCCTGTCTAAAAAAATCGAGACAATAACGTAAAAAGCTCTTTTGCGTTTCACGACCTTTTCCTGCTATTTCTTCACTCCAGGAGATGAGCTCCAGTACGGTAGCTTTGTTGCCTTTAGCTTTAAAAGCGGCACGTACCCAGGTAATAAACCAGGTTTCAAATTGTTCATCGCCCGAGTCTTTTTTAAACAATTGCAAAGCTTTGGTATAACTCCCATTAGCCTGATGGGCAATTTTTAATGCTTCCGCTTTTTCACAAGCTTCTTTTTCTTCTAGAAACCTTGCGATCTCTTCCATTGGTAAAGGAGGAAAATACAGCGTTTGGCATCGCGATCTTATGGTTTGAATTATTTGTTCTTCATCTTCAGTAATAAGAATAAATAAGGTGTCTTTTGGCGGCTCTTCTATAAGCTTTAGTAATTTATTTGCGGCAGAAATATTCATTTTTTCAGCCATCCAAATAATCATAATTTTAAAGCCGCCTTCATAAGATTTTAGAGAAAGCGATTTTACTACATCCTGTGCCTCATCTACCCCAATTTGTCCCTGTTTATTCTCGATCCCCAATTTTTGATACCATTCGTACAAATTTCCGTAAGGATTGGTTTTTATAAATTCGCGCCATTCTTCCAAAAAATGAGAAGAAACCGGGTGTTTTTTTACCTTTTGATTTCCTGCTACGGGAAAAGCAAAATGTAAATCTGGATGTCCCAGATTTTTAAATCGTTGGTTGCAGGAATCGTTTCCGTTTAAATTCTCCCCGTTAGTATTGGAGCAGAGCACATATTGCGCATAAGCAATCGCTAATGGCAGGGTTCCACTACCGCTGTTACCTACAAAAAGTTGTGCGTGCGGAATTCTACCTCTATCTGCCGTGGTGGTGAGGTGTTTCTTTAGATGATGTAATCCTATTATTTCTTCAAAAAGCATAGGCAAATATAAAATTTATAGACTTTAATTTCTTCGGAAAAAATTATATTTGTGGTTAACATGGGCTGAAGCGAAGTGCTTCAGTAGAATTATGAATCTTTCTTAGTATTTCCTTTAGATAATTTACAATTTAAATATAGGAAAAATTAGGATTGATATAGGAATTAGTAAAAACGGCCGGGATTTCCTATTTTAATGATATCGATAAGCGATGGCCACTAAAATGTATAGTTATAATGAAGACTTTAAACGATTTTAATTTTAAAGAAAAACAGGCATTAATTAGAGTAGATTTTAATGTGCCATTAGATAAAGAAGGAAAGGTAACCGATGCTAACCGAATTGAAGCGGCAAAACCAACTATACTAAAAATACTGGAGGACGGTGGCAGTGTGGTTTTAATGTCGCACCTGGGAAGACCAGATGGAAAAGAAGAAAAGTACTCCCTAAAACATATTGTACAGAAAGTAGCAGAAATTATTGGGGTAGAGCCAAAATTTGTGAATGACTGTGTAGGCGAAGAAGCTAGAAAAGCTGCCGATGAGCTCCAACCCGGGGAAATCTTACTTTTAGAAAACCTAAGGTTTCACAAAGAAGAAAAAGCTGGCGACGAAGCTTTTGCCAAAGAATTATCACAAATGGGCGATATTTATGTAAATGATGCTTTTGGTACCGCGCACCGCGCCCATGCTTCTACGACTATCGTAGCTAAATATTTTGAAAATAAATGTTTTGGCTTCCTATTAGAGAAAGAAATAAAAAACCTTGACAAAGTATTAAATAGCAAAGAGAAACCGGTAACTGCGGTATTAGGTGGGGCAAAAGTTTCTTCAAAAATAACGGTGATCGAAAACATCCTTGATAAAATTGATCATTTGATTATTGGCGGTGGAATGGCCTATACCTTTATTCTTGCCCGGGGTGGTAAGATTGGCGATTCCCTGGTAGAAAAAGATAAACAAGAATTGGCGCTTGATATTTTAAAACAAGCCAAAGAAAAAAATGTGGAAGTACATTTACCGGTAGATTCTATAATTGCCGATAGTTTTTCTGAAGAGGCTAAGACTCAAACTTCAAAAATAGACCAAATTCCCGATGATTGGATGGGACTTGATGCCGGGCCAGATAGTATTAAAAACTTTGATGAGGTTATCCAGAAATCTAAAATTATCCTTTGGAATGGACCCCTGGGTGTTTTTGAAATGGACACTTTTTCGAAAGGTACCATTGCCTTAGGAAATTCTATTGCCGAAGCTACTAAAAACGGCGCTTTCTCTCTTGTAGGTGGAGGAGATTCTGTTGCCGCTGTGAAGAAGTTTGGTTTTGAAAATAAAGTAAGCTACGTTTCAACCGGTGGTGGTGCGATGTTGGAGATGTTAGAAGGTAAATCTTTACCGGGAATCCAGGCAATCGAAAAATAAAGCAAGAAAACCTTTATTTTTACGTTCTTTAAGAGCTTGTTTAAATACAGATTAAACTTTTTAATTAAACAAGCTCTTTTTAAATTTTATAAAATTATGGTTAAGCAGATAATTTCATCTTTTATTTTTCTTTTGGGCCTTGGTATGCACGGGCAGGAAGAAGCAAAAGAAAAACAAGAAGAAAAGGCGAATTTTAGAGTACAGGTATTTCAAAAAGTAGACAGTACCGAAATTATTCTCACACAACCAGATCCCGAATTTAGGGATAGATTACCAATTTCTGCCGTGATAAGAGACTCTTCCAAAGTCTCCCTTAAAGATCTTCCCAGAGCTGCAGAAATCGACTCTGTTTGGAAAGCACAGCTTACAAATTCTAATCTTTATGATTCTATTTATAAAAATATTAGAGAGCAGAATTATGAAAAAGAAGTAATAAAACAACTTCCCACCGATACACTAAAGGCAAGATTGGCAAAACTCAATGCCCGTACCCCTTTTAATGTGGAGTATAATCCTATTTTAGAAAGCGTGATTAACTCTTATCTTAAGAGAAATAAAGGCGCTATGGAAAGGCTTATGGCGTTAAGTGAATATTATTTTCCAATGTTTGAGCAGCAGTTAGACAGGTATGATATTCCGTTAGAAATTAAATACCTGGCTATTGTAGAATCTGCTCTAAACCCAAGAGCAAAATCCTGGGTGGGGGCAACAGGACTTTGGCAATTTATGTACAGAACGGGAAAGGCTCACGGGCTGGATATAAGCAGTTATGTAGATGAGCGTATGGACCCACAAATGTCCACCGAGGCCGCAGCGAAATACCTTGCAAATCTTTATAGGTCCTTTAAAGATTGGGACCTGGTTTTGGCTTCATACAACTCTGGGCCGGGGAATGTTTCTAAGGCTATAAGACGAAGCGGTGGATCTAATAACTATTGGGAATTGAGAAGGTACTTACCACGTGAAACAGCGGGTTATGTACCAGCTTTCCTGGCTACTTTATACATTTTTGAATATGCCGAAGAGCATAATTTTCAGCCTCCAAAACCGGAAATTGCTTTTTTTGAAACCGATACCATTAAGGTAAAAGACTTGATTACTTTCGATCAAATTTCAAAAGTTACCGGTGTGGATAAAGAAATGCTTCAGTTTCTTAACCCTAGTTACAAACTCGATATTATTCCCTTTGTAGAAGATGAGGATTATATGATTAGGCTACCTCATAAAGCCAGTGGTGCTTTTGTAGCTAATGAAGCAGCGATCTATAATTATGCTGAAAAGGATTTGGCTGAAAAAGAAGATGAACTACCAAGATATACAAAAGCCGAAGATAAAATTAGATACCGGGTTAGGAGTGGAGATTATTTGGGAAAGGTTGCCGAGAAGCATGGAGTGCGGGTAAGCAGTATTAAGCGCTGGAATAACTTAAGAAGTAATAATATACGCATAGGGCAATACCTAACTATTTATCCCCGTAAACCGAGTGCAACGGTTCAAAATACTACTAAAAAGAGCCAAAAAGCAGCTCAGAAAACCTATATAGTAAGAAAAGGAGACTCGCTTTGGAGTATTTCTCGTAAGTTTCCTGGGGTTACGGTACAAAATTTGAGGGTTTGGAATGATATGGGCAATAAAAGCCTGAGACCTGGTATGAAATTAAAACTTTCTAAAGGTTAATCATCTCTAAACCAAATTAATAAATATGAAAAAAGTACTTATTCTCTTCTTTAGTCTTGCTCTTTTGGTAGCTTGTAAAAGTAATGAGGACAAAGAAGAAAAGCGAATACTCTCAGACTCTTCAGGAAATATCAATCAAATTACGTTGGTAATTAAAAACAGTTTATGGGAAGGTAAAGTAGGGGAGGCAATAAGGGATAATTTTGCCGCTGCCGTAAATGGTTTACCGCAGGAAGAGCCAATGTTTTCACTTAGCCAGATTCCACCGGAAACCTTTACCGGATTCGCCCGTAAGAATCGTTCTTTTATTTCTATCCAAAAAGGGGAAGCCGGCAAAAGAGTAGTAGAAAACCTTTATGCAAGGCCACAGACGGGGGTAATCATTACCGGGAAAAACCAGGATGAATTAATTAAAGAAATAAACGAGAATTCTGAAGAACTGGTAAAGAGATTTAAGAATACCGAGCTAAAGGAAAAGCAACGTAGAATGCGTAAATCTTTAGCATCTGATGAGCAGCTTCAGGAAAAATTCAATCTTTCACTAAAGTTTCCAACGGCTTATCGGTATGCTAAAGTTGAAGATGATTTTGTGTGGATAAGAAAGGAAATTCCGAAGGGAAATATGGAGATTCTTATTTATGAAGTTCCTATAAAAACTATTGAAGCCGATACAAATATTGTTGGAAATATTATTAAAATGCGGGATTCTATTGGTAAAGCCCATATTCCCGGTCCTACCGAGGGCAGTTATATGATTACCGAAGAGGCCTACGCTCCATATTTATTTGAAACTAAAATAGACGGGAAATTTGCTTACGAAACACGAGGCACCTGGGAAGTGAAAAATGCTTTTATGGCGGGTCCTTTTGTAAATTATGCTATAAAAGATGAAGCAAATGATCGATTCCTGATAGTTGAAGGTTTTGTATTTTCACCTTCGCAAAGCAAAAGGGACAATGTCTTTGAGATAGATGCTATTTTACAATCTGCCAGGATAAAGAGCAATAAAGAATAAGAAGTAAAAACCCCGATTAAATCGGGGTTTTCTACTTTATTTAAATGATGTTATTTTTTCTCTTCAGAGAAATTCTTATCATCATCTGTAGTGACTTTTTTATCGCTATCGTCGTTAGACGCGTCCTTAAATTCTTTGATACCGCTACCTAAGCCTCTCATTAATTCCGGAATTTTTCGTCCTCCAAATAGTAACAATATTACTACCACAATTAAAATAATTTGTGGGGCACCAATTGCTAAGGGTAAAATAAATGCGTTCATAATTTCAAGTTTAATAACACAAATTTACTAAGAATAAAAGAAAACGAACCTTATTATAGCTAAAATTTAAGATATTACTCGATAATCGAGATTTAGATGCTCTGTGTTCTGCCTTGAAATCCAAATAATCATGCTATAAAGTACCCTCTGATGTTTTGTTTATTTTTTGAGAATGTTCTTTATAACTGGGGTTAGCTTAACTACTAAAATCAGTTTTAGAACTTATTGTAGGAAATTAACATCTGGCTGGATAGTTGCTCAGTTTAAAAGCGCTTAATTTTACGTTATATTAATCTTGCAAGCGAAGTGCTATTTAGTTGCAGTAAAGTGTTGAGGTCAATCTCGTGAATATTCAAGATTAATTGCTTTAGGCCATATTAATAGTTTTATGAATAATCTGGATTGAAAGCATCTGCATTTCAGAAATTTTTTAATTTATCTTTGTATTAGTTATGGCTAAAAATAATCTAAAAAGAAAAAAATTTACCCGAAAGCTGCTTCATAAATATCGGCTGGTTATTTTAAATGAAGATACTTTTGAAGAACGACTTTCCTTTAAGCTCACCAGGCTCAACCTCTTTGTAAGCTTAACTTTAAGTGCAATTATACTTATTGCCGCAACCACGATTATTATTGCTTTCACGCCTTTAAGGGAATATATTCCGGGTTATTCTTCGGCGCACTTAAAGCGGCAGGCCACAGAATTGGCCTATAAGTCAGATTCTTTACAACAGGTACTTAAGATCAATAATCAATATTTAAGTGCTATAAAAGATGTTTTGAGCGGCAGGGCAGATACAACGGGCCTAAGCAGGGATTCGATATTTCAAAACCCTATAATGGGTGAAGAAATTGAACCTATAGAACCTTCCCGGGCCGATTCGCTGTTAAGGGAAGAGGTGGCGCAGGAAGACAAATACAATGTTTTGCCTGCCGCGACAGATAATATAGATTTCTCTCTTTTTCCCCCTGTAAAAGGAAGTATTTCTGAAACTTTTGATGCCGGGGAAAAACATTATGCCATAGATATTGTCGTACCCAAAAATACACCGGTAAAATCTGTGGCAGATGGACGCGTTATTTTTTCTGAATGGACGGCCGAAACGGGTTATGTGATTATCGTGAAACATCAATACGGTTTGCTATCAGTGTATAAACACAATGCATCTCTAACCAAAGAACAGGGGGAAAGCGTGCTAAGGGGCGAGGTGATTGCAACCGCCGGTTCTACGGGGGAATATACCACCGGGCCGCATTTGCATTTCGAGCTTTGGAACGAAGCCGTGCCGGTAGATCCTGAAGATTATATTGATTTTGATTAAAAATTACGACCTTTACCCGAAAATAAGTTCTATTGGAACTTAATGAGGTTTTTGAATCATTAAAATGTTCTTCGGAAGCGCTTAAAGCCTTATTTAGGCTGGTTTCCAATTAAGTTGCCAAAGAGCAGGATGGGAGAAAAAACCATCTTTAAATTTCTAAAGTACACTATGTCTTTAAAATCTTTTGGAGCAAAAATTTTTGCTAAACACATCAGGAATAAAATTGATAAATGGGCTTCTCAACCGGAAGAAACCCAGCAAAAGGTTTTTTTAGAGCTTTTAGCAAAAGCCAGCAATACCCAATTTGGTAGAGATCACGACTTTAAAAACATAAAAACCTATTCAGATTTTGCAAAAAACGTTCCCGTGCGGGATTATGAGCAGCTTCGCACTTATGTTGATAAAATGGTAGCCGGTGAACCCGATGTTTTGTGGCCGGGGAAACCTTTATATTATGCCAAAACATCTGGAACAACCAGCGGTGCAAAATATATTCCACTTACAAAAGAATCCATGCCTTCCCATATCAATGCTGCTAGAAACGCCATTCTGTGTTATATCGCCGAAACAGGAAATGCCAAATTTGTAGATGGAAAAATGATTTTTCTACAGGGCAGTCCCGAGATGGAAGAGAAAAACGGCGTAAAACTCGGTAGATTATCTGGGATTGTAGCCCACTACGTGCCTTCCTATTTGCAAAAGAACAGGATGCCCACTTGGGAAACCAATTGCATTGAAGATTGGGAAACAAAAGTAGATGCTATAGTAGAAGAAACACTTAAGGAAAATATGAGTGTGATTAGCGGAATTCCTTCCTGGGTGCAGATGTATTTTGAAAGATTACAACAAAAAACCGGGAAAAAAGTAGGAGACCTGTTTCCTGATTTTGAGTTGTTTATTTATGGTGGAGTAAATTATGAGCCTTACAGATCTAAATTTGAAAACCTTATTGGCAGAAAAGTAGATAGTATTGAGTTATATCCCGCTTCAGAAGGCTTTTTTGCCTTTCAGGATAAACAAAATGAAAGGGGAATGCTACTGCAACTGGATGCCGGCATGTTCTATGAATTTATAAAAGCCGATGAGTTTTTTGATGAAAACCCTAAAAGGCTCACCATTGGAGAGGTAGAAACGGATGTTAATTATGTGATGTTGGTTTCCTCCAATGCCGGGCTTTGGGCCTATAACATTGGCGATACAGTACAATTTACCGGTACAAAACCTTATCGCGTGATCGTTTCTGGCAGGATTAAACATTTTATTTCGGCCTTTGGAGAACATGTGATAGCCAAAGAAGTGGAAGAAGCCATGCAATTGGCCGTGAGTAAAACTAATGCGCAGATTAGTGAATTTACCGTGGCACCAAATATCACTCCTGCAAACAACGAATTACCATACCACGAATGGTTTATAGAATTTGAAAAAGTTCCCGAAGACTTGTCTAAATTCAGTAATATTTTAGACGAAAATTTACAACGTCAAAATTCTTATTATTTCGATTTAATTGAAGGTAAAATCCTTCAGCCTTTAAAAATAAGCCGGGTTCCGCAGAATGGTTTTCAACAGTATATGAAATCCATTGGAAAATTAGGCGGACAAAATAAACTGCCCAGACTGGCAAACGATAGAAAAATAGCCGAAGTTCTGGAGAAAATAATTAATTCATAATTAACAAATGATAAACTTAAAACTGCTGGGTCGCACCCGTGCGCAAGAAAGCACTCACGCCATAGAGCGTATGTATATTACCATGAGACATCTTTTTAACCGCGGATTTTATAAACCCATGGGAGTCTCTGGCGAAACGCTTAGAGAATCCTTACTTATTTTAAGGCCAGAAATTTATGGTTCTATTTCGGGTGATAAAGCAGAGCTTAGTGGTTTGTTATATGTTATAGACAGGTTGCCTAAAGGAATTGAAGAATGCCGGTTTATTAACCTTACCAGTGACGAAGGCTACGGAAATTCACATTTTAAAGCGATCGTTCCGCCAAAAAGACGCCGTAATTGTTATAGGATAGACGAGGAGCAAATGAATATTGAGATCACCAGGGGGCGTTCAGAAATTTATGATATCCTTACGCACCTCACTTTTCTCTTTGTTGAATCACATAAAATTATGCGTAGCGTCGTGATAGATGAAGAAGGGCAGGTGACCCGCGATTGGCAAAAACTGGAAAAAGCAGTTTTACAGGAAGAACCCTTAGATAAAACGCAGCGAGAAGTTGCCTTAACCCACACGGCAAATATTTTGGGTAGGACTTTCTTTGAAGTTTCAGAAATACATAAAAAGTTCGCCCAGGCCGATAGTCCCGAACGTTTTTTACTTATAATTTACTGGTTGGGAAAACTGGCAATTTCTGAAGTCTTAGAGAACAAAAAACGTATTATTACCTTTAGTCCCGTGCTTCGCGAACGACTTGGACATCATATTCACGGCGAAATTTGGGCAGATAATATCAAGCAGCATCTTATTAAAGAAAACCTTATGCACCGGCCTTTACACATAATAAGTGCCAATATGCATAGTGTGATGAATACGCTTTACACTCCTTTGGCTTTAGAAACAGAGTTGAAGAAACAAAAACCGCTGCAAATTTATGAGGCGCTTAGTAATAATGCCAATGGCAAATTAAGGACTAAGGTAATGAAAGCTGCGCTGGATAATGGAATGACTTTTCTGGGCGATCAAAGTGGAACCAATATTGACGTACAAATATTTGATACGGCTAAACTGGAAGGGAAATATGGAGATAAAGATATTAAAACCAAAGAAGAAGCACCTGTAATTATTGTGATGGACTACGCTTTTGGGGAACAGGCCTACGAAACTTTAGATGAGCTTTTAAAACCTTATACTTTTGAAGGGGATGAAATTAAAATAAACGTAGAATCGATCTCCATTATGGGAAAAGCCGGTATTTTGGAAGGCGGAAAAGGAGATATTATGATTCCTTCAGCCCACCTTTTTGAAGGTACGGCAGATAATTATCCGTTTAAAAATGAATTGACAAGGGATGATCTTGAAGGACACGGGATGAATGTGGTAGATGGTGCTATGATTACCGTTTTGGGAACTTCCCTGCAAAACCGGGATATTTTAAAGTTTTTCCACGATTCTACCTGGAATGTGAGCGGGCTTGAAATGGAGGGTGCCCATTATCAAAAAGCCATACAGGCCGCCTCTAAACTGCGCGGTAGTATAAAGAAAGATGTAAAGGTTAGATATGCGTATTACGCCTCAGATAATCCGTTGGAAACGGGTAGTACTCTTGCTTCGGGAGGTTTGGGTACCAGTGGTGTAAAACCAACTTATCTTATTACCGAAAAAATTCTCGAACAAATTTTTAAATCTTAATAAATGCAGGTTGAAGAGACGCCATTAAAAGATTGTTTTATCATAAAACCCGATATTTTTAAGGATAAACGCGGTCTTTTTTTGGAGAGCTACCACAAAAAAAAGTTTATAGAGCTTACCGGGATAGAAAGGGAATTTGTTCAGGATAACCAATCTATCTCCAAGAGAGGTGTGTTGCGTGGATTGCATTATCAAATTGGCGAATTTGGCCAAACAAAACTGGTGCGTGCTATTTATGGAAAAGTCCTTGACGTTGTCGTAGATCTGCGACCAGATTCCCCTACTTTTAAAAAGAGTTTTAAGATAATTCTGGACGACAAAAATCTTTATCAACTCTATATTCCTAAAGGTTTTGGACATGGGTTTGTAACGCTTTCAGAAACCTCTGTTTTTGCCTATAAATGTGACCAATATTATTATCCCGGTTATGAAGCCGGTATTATTTACAACGACCCAGATTTGGCGATAGATTGGGAATTCCCGGAAGCGGAAATGATTATTTCAGATAAGGACCGGAGACAACCACGTTTCAAGGAGGTTTTTAGTTGAAATTAATATTGCTAAAAGTTTTTAAGCTAGTAATTTAAAATATAAACAGATGAAAAATGTTCTTATTACCGGTGGCGATGGACAATTGGGGTCTTGTTTTAAAAAGATAGCACAAAATTACAAAACTTTAGACTGCTCTTTTAAATCGGCTTCAACGCTGGATATTTGTGATAATGTTGCTTTAAAAAAGGTTTTTGCTGAAGAAAATTTTGATTGGGTTATTAATTGTGCGGCCTATACCAATGTTGAAAAAGCAGAAGCTGAGCAAGAGAAAGCCTTTAAAATAAATGCTGAAGCTGTTAAAAACCTCGCTGAGACTTGTAGAATTTCAGGAGCAAAATTAATACATTTTTCGACAGATTATGTTTTTGATGGGCAAGCTAGGAAACCTTATTCAGAAACAAATAAAACCAATCCTATCAACGTTTACGGCGCTTCAAAATTGAAAGGAGAAAAATATATCGAAGAGACGCTTACCGCTTATTTTATTTTTAGGACTTCCTGGTTGTATTCAGAATTTGGTCATAATTTCTATAAAACCATCCTAAGGAAAATTGACGAAAAAGCCGAATTGAATATCACAAGCTCGCAGCTGGGAACACCAACAAATGCCAATGATTTAGCCGACTTCGTCTTGAGGTTAATTGCTTCAGAAGAAACAAAATATGGGCTTTATCATTATAGTAACGCCGGGCAGGGCACCTGGTACGATTTTGCCAAAGCAATTTTGGAGTTTACAGGAAATTCCGAAGAAATTAAGCTACAAAAAAGTGATAATTTTAAAACCCTGGCAGCCAGGCCTGCTTACAGTGTATTGGATAAAACCAGGTGTAAAAAGAATTTTGATATTACTATCCAAAATTGGGAAAAAAGCCTCGAGAACCTTATCAATGCTAAAGCTTCGTAAGATTTGAAGTTTTTCTAATAAAAGGAATTTTATGAAAAAGCCGTTGGTTTCAGTAATTATGCCTGCATTTAATGCAGCAGGATTTATTGAGGCTGCGGTAACTTCTGTGATTTCCCAGAGCTATTCAAACTGGGAACTTTTTATCATTGAAGATGCTTCCAACGATAAAACCTTTCAAATCATTGAAACTTTATCTACAGAGGATGCCAGGATTAAAATTCTTCGGAACAACGAAAATTGTGGTGCGGGCGTAAGCCGAAACAAAGGAATTAAAGCCGCCCGGGGCGATTATATCGCTTTCTTGGATGCCGACGATTTGTGGAAACCAAAGAAGCTGGAAATTCAGTTAAAAATAATGCAAGAGCAGTCCGCAGCCGTTTGCTTTTCCAGCTATGTGCAAATTGATGAACAGGGCACTTCACGCCACGAACTTATTGAGGCTCTACCCGTGTTGACTTATAAAAAGCTTTTAAAGTCCAACTATTTGGGGAATCTTACAGGAATTTACAATGTTGAAAAAATTGGAAAAATATACGCTCCTAATATTAGAAAACGCCAGGATTGGGCGCTTTGGTTGGAAGCCTTAAAAAAAGATGGTGCTGCTATTGGAGTGCAACAGCCCCTGGCCGAATACCGGGTGAGAAAGGGTTCTATTTCCCGAAACAAGTTTAAAATGCTTAGGTATAATTTTAATATTTATCGCCAGGTTTTAAAATTCAGTTTTTTAAAAAGTAGTTGGTGGCTACTTATTTTTTTGAAAGAGCATTTTTTTGTAAAAAGTAAACAAAAAAAACCATTATAAAATTTCTGACAACAAGTTTAAAATCGGTGGTATTGAATTAATGGATTTTAATTGAAAGTGGAAAAAATGTCACAAATATTTTTCTATTAATGTAATCGGGATTTCTTTTTTACTTGTCCTCATTGAAAAGCACGTCTTGCTTACTTTTGCCGCTAAGACAGGAAAACATAAAGAAGTTCTTCGTGTTTTGAAGTTCTTGTGACTAATAAAATAGTATAAATAGACATCATTACCACAAAGCTGTAAAGCGATTTAATAATCAATCATCTTAATTGTTTTTTCAAACTCAAAGAAGCGTCACAATCTCTATGAGAATTTTGTCTATAGTAACTCGTTAATTAATAATACATTATATTTGTATACTATATATATTATATACATTTTTTAGCTATGAGAAAAAATATCGATATTGACGAACTGACTTTAAAAAAAATGAAATTAATTTCTGCACATGAAAAAATGAGTGTAAAAGCGCTTATAGAAAAAGCCGTGCAATTGTTTGTTAAAAGCAAAGAAGTTGAAAAATATGCTTCGCTCACTGATGAAGAAAAGGAGGATATAGGACTTTTAGTATTGATGCAGGAAGGCGAACCAACGGATACAGTTCCTGAAGAAGATATCCTGAAAATATTGCAGGAATGATCATAACCTATCATTCCAAGTTTAAAAAGGATATCCAAAAAATCAAGGACGAAAAACTAAGAAAATCACTACTGGACAAGATTCAAAACCTTAAGGATTGCTCAAATATTGAAGAAATTCTTGGGATTAAAAAATTAAAAAACCATCCTACGGCTTATCGGATGCGAATTGGGAATTATAGATTGGGATTTTTTGTTGAGGGAGCTCGATCGCTTCGACTACAAAGATTCGTTAAAAGAAATGACATTTATAAGTTATTTCCTTAGGTCATTTTAATTTTTTAAGAGATACAAATTTATCAATACATCCAGGAAGACAAGTTACTTTTCACCTGTTCAAATTGCTAAATTTGCAGGGAATAAGAGAAACTACTTGCAATTAATAAAATATAGTGAATATCTTGTGTTTTTTTTAACCTAAATCTTCGAAACAAATTGTTTTAATTTCCCGCTTTTAGTCCGTTGTAATTGATCTTTTCTATCAAAAATTATTTCAAGATCCTTATCTACATACCTGGAAATAGCTTTTAAAATTTCTTTTTGTTGATTTGAAGAAAGTTCAGAAGAACTTACATAAATGATCTCGAAAGTATCAAGCCCCGTTTGCACAACGACAAACTCTTTTATACTCCCTGTATCTTCAATTATACTTTTGGTGACATAGTAAAAGGTTAATCCCGGTATAATTTTTCCATTTTTTAATTTGGCAAAATCATTGTTACGACCAGTCAGGTTTTGAAGAATGGGTCGTTTTGGGGTGCTTTTTTTAGAAAGTATTCCCGTATCGCCAATTTCATAGCGAATTACAGGATGGGCTTTATTATAAAGGGAAGTGACAAGAATTCTGCCTTCCTCGCCATAAGGAAGCGGATTATTATTTTTATCTACAATTTCTACAAAAAGATCTTCGGCATTTACCAGCCACTCGTTTTCTTTATTTTCGAAAGCGATAAGTCCCACCTCACTCGCTCCATACTCGTTTATTACCGGCACGCCAAAAGCTTTTTGCATCAGGTTTTTGTCGGTTTCAAATAAAACTTCAGAAGT
This sequence comes from Salegentibacter echinorum, assembly GCF_900129445.1. GTDB lineage: Bacteria > Bacteroidota > Bacteroidia > Flavobacteriales > Flavobacteriaceae > Salegentibacter > Salegentibacter echinorum. Next base: position 151,046 of record NZ_FQVT01000002.1, on the reverse strand, counting down.
AACAATACATAGTTTTAAACTGGGACAAACTTTTTTAAGGTTCAGTTTTTTTTCATTTAAAAACTTGGCAAAGAGCAGAATAGCACTGGTATAACCATTTATATAATCAAAATCTGAATGTTGAAAACGCCTTAAAAAGTCCTTCATAGTCTTTTCACTAAGATTAAATACAGGGAATCTTCTGCGAAGACTTATCCTATCTTTAAAACGTTCCTGTATATTTCCGTAGAAATCCATAGGAATACCATAGAACCTGGCTTGTATAGACTTGTTGAGGTCTATCCCGTGCCATAAATATCGCTCCTGAAATACCGCCCAGGTAAGAGCGTGGGCAAACCTGTCTTTAGCAAAAATAAAAGGCGTTCCGCTGCTGCCAGAGGTTTTCCCCAGGTAGATGTTGTTTCTTGAAAAGCCCGTGCTAAGACGCTTTTGTAAACCCCGTTGCAAGTCTTTTTTGGTCATGATGGGCAGCTTGGTCCAGGTTGTATAGCTATCTTCTTTGGAGAAATCTTTATAAAACGCATTATTTTGCAAATGATGGTTTACAATTTCTGCTTTACGATCGTTGAGATAGCTTTCATATTTTTCCGAAGAAATTTCCTGTATTTTTTGCAAAGTTTTTTGCGCCCGGGAAATGGGAAATCTATTAAGCTGTAGCGAAAGTTTAAACCAGTTCAAAGGGCAGGCACATTTTTATAAGAAATAATTGGCGCTTCAATTTACAAACAATTATTTTTGGTGCATAACTAAAATCACTTCAGGATGAAAATCTTAATTCTTGGCGGCGGCGGACGCGAACATACTTTTGCTTACAAATTAGCCCAAAGTGCTAAATGTACCGAACTTTTTGTAGCGCCTGGAAATGCAGGAACGGCTAAAATTGCAAAGAATATAGCACTTAAAGTGACCGATTTTGAGGCTATTAAAGATTTTGTACTGAATGAAAATATAGAAATGCTGGTGGTTGGTCCAGAAGATCCACTGGTAGAAGGTATTACCGATTTTTTTGCTGAAGACGATAAGCTGAAAACTATAAAACTAATTGGCCCGTCTAAACGAGGCGCTTTACTGGAAGGCAGTAAGGAAAGAGCTAAAGAATTTATGGCGATGCATAATATTCCTACCGCTGCCTATGAAAGTTTCACCAAAGAAAGCCTGGAGGCGGGAAAAAAGTTTCTGGAAACCCTTAAACCACCTTATGTTTTAAAAGCCGATGGTTTGGCTGCCGGTAAAGGTGTGTTGATCTTAAATGATTTGGAAGAAGCCAAAACAGAGCTTCATAAAATGTTGGCCGATAAAAAATTTGGCGCTGCTAGCGAAAAAGTGGTGATCGAGGAATTTTTAGACGGGATTGAACTTAGCGTTTTTGTGCTTACCGACGGGAAGAATTATAAAATTTTACCAACTGCCAAAGATTATAAACGAATTGGAGAAGGGGATACCGGTTTAAATACCGGCGGAATGGGTGCTATCTCTCCCGTACCATTTGCCGATGAACAACTGATGAATAAAATTGAAGAACGCGTGGTAAAACCAACCGTAAACGGACTTCTGAAAGAAAAAATTGACTATAAGGGATTTATTTTCATAGGGCTTATAAAAGTAGGGGAGGAGCCTTATGTGATAGAGTATAATGTGCGTATGGGTGATCCCGAGACCGAAGTGGTGCTACCCAGAATTAAATCTGATCTTGTGGAACTTTTTGAAAAGGTTGCTGAAGGGAATTTAAATGAAGCTACTTTAGAAATTGATGAAAGGGCGGCAACAACTGTAATGTTGGTTTCGGGAGGATATCCAGAGGCTTATAAAAAAGGAAAAGAAATTACCGGGCTGGATAAAATTGAGGATTCCCTGGTCTTTCACGCCGGTACACAAGCAGAAGATGAAAAAGTATTAACCAGTGGTGGTAGGGTAATCGCGGTGACTTCTTTTGGAGAAGATTACAAAGAAGCATTAAAAAAATCTTATCAAAATGCGAAAAAGTTACATTTTGATAAGATGTATTATAGAAAAGATTTAGGATTCGATTTATCCTAACCTAAATAACTGTCTGGAGCATCTTTGCGTTCATCTTCGTGAGTATCGTGAAAGTGCTTCAGCTGTTTCATCCAGTAGGCAAAAGCAGCGATGGCTACTAAAACAAAAATAAAGTTTATCGCATTGGCGCCCCACCAGGTATCCAATTCGAGTTCTCTTAAAAGATCTAAAGGGTAAAATAAAATCTCTTCAAAAAGGTAGGCAATACCTTCAAATATATCTCTTAACATGCTAATGAATTTTAAAATCTGTTTTGCAAAGTTATACAAAATTAACTTTAAAGCCGTTCCCTAAATAACTTTGCTATCTTTAAAACCACTAAATTATAAAAAACCACAATGTTAACAAGCTTTTTTAGCAAATCTAAACCGGTAAATGGTATAGCGATTAGCATATTACTGAGCATATTTTTTATAATTGCCAATTTTAATGAATGGTTTACAGATTTTAAAATTCTTGTTTTCCTGGAGAAGATCGCGGTCTTACTTAGCTTGATTTTAAGTGTTTTTATCCTTAATTTTATTGCTAAGAAGAATGAGCTTACCCGTAGGAGCGCCTACAAAATGCTATTCTTTGTATTATTCTCCATTAGTTTTTTTGCGCTCTTGCGAAACCACCAGGCAATTTTTGCCAATTTATGTTTACTCTTTGCCTTTAGAAGAATACTTAGTTTAAAATCAAAAAAAGTAACTCAAAAAAAGATTTTTGATGCTACATTTTGGATTTGCATTGCCTCTTTGTTTTATTTTTGGACCATCCTTTTTGTGGTAGTGGTATATGCGGGGATTCTATATTATTTACCGGCATTTAAAAACTGGTTTATCCCGCCACTAGCCTTTTTGTGTGTAATGTTTCTATGTCTTAGTTTTCATATTGTGGCTTATGACGAATGGTACACTTTTTTTCAATGGTTTCAGGAAAGTAATTTAGATTTTTCCAGCTATCAAAACCTCGATATCTTAATTCCTATAAGTATTATCCTGGCTCTAACTTTATGGACACTCACTAATTTTCTTTCGGTAGTGCGAAAAGTAAGTGTTTCTTTAAAAGCTTCATTAAACCTAATATTGTTAAGTTTACTTACCGCAATTGCCGTGGCGGTATTAGCGCCCACAAAAGATGGGAGCGAGCTTATTTTCTTTTTTGTCCCGCTTAGTATCATCACGTCTATTTATTTTGATCAAAAACGGGATAAGATATTTCGGGAGGTATTATTGGTTTTGCTTATCTTAATGCCCTTAAGCATTCCTTTTATTTTTTAAATGAATTTACAAACTGTTGAGCGGCAATTAAAAAAGCGCTGGCCCTACAACTATGTATGGTTTAGAAAACAAAATAATGCCTGGGATAAAAATTCCAATTTTATCTACACCACTTTAGATTGGGAAGAATTAAACGAGCAAATTGCTTTACGCATACTTACCCTAAATCTTGATAAAAAGCAGTTTTTCCATTATTGCTGTAATCGATGGTATAACTTCTGGAGTGCCAGGGCGATAGAACAGGTTTTTACTGAAATAAATGGGATAATCCCAAACCAAAATCTTAAGGATCGGCTTAGTGATTTTAATTTCTTCGGAAGGGATTTTGATCTTAAAACCAGTGTCTTTCCCGCAAGTTTTGGACGTGATTTGGAATTTGCGAAAAACAACCCCGCTGTTTTGATTAATTGGTTGTATCAAAATCAAAGTAAGCAAGGCCGGTTTCATTTAAAAAACCGCCTATTTTTAATAGTTTATGCCAGTAATGCTGAACATTGGAAACTAAAAGCAGAAATTTCGTGGTTAAAAGGAGTAGTTGAAGAATATGTTGCTAATTTTGAAGCTTCACAATTAAGAAAATTTCGTTTTCAAAAAGGAACAACTACATTTTCTGATATTATTTGGGCAATTAAATGAATTATATAGGTTCTAAACATAAACTGGGCAGCTTTATAAAGGCTACAATAGAAGAGGTAGTTTCAGAAGAGCTAAATTCCCAGGTTTTTTGTGATCTTTTTGCAGGTACGGGAAGTGTGGGAAGAAATTTTAAAACTTCAGTAAAATCCATTATTGCCAATGATGTTGAGTTTTATAGTTATGTTTTACTTAAAAACTATATTGAAAATCATCAAGAACTGGAAGCCGATGTATTATTTTCAGAATTAAACAATTTAAAAGGCAAAGACGGATTTATATTTCAGCATTACAGCGAAAATGGAAAAGCCGGAAGGCTGTATTTTTCTGAAGCTAATGGCAGGAAGATAGATGCGATTAGACAACAGATAGAAAGTTGGAAAGTGAATAATCAAATAGGGGAAAACCAGTATTTTTTCCTTTTGGCTTCCTTGTTGGAAAGTGCCGATAAGGTGGCCAATACGGCTTCGGTTTATGGAGCTTTTCTTAAAAAAGTAAAAGTTTCAGCACAAAAAGAATTACTTCTGAAACCGGCAGTTTTTCAGGAAACAGAAAATGAGCATCAGGTATTTCAGGAAGATGCCAATGCCTTAATTAAAAGGATTGAAGGGGAGATTTTATATCTAGATCCGCCGTATAACCGCCGGCAATACGGCGCGAATTATCATATTCTCAATACCATTGCAAAATATGATACCTTTGTGCCTAAAGGTAAAACCGGTTTGCGGGAGTATTACAGGTCATCATATTGCAGCCAGGAGCGCGTAAAAGCATCTTTTTTGGAATTGATAGCTAAAGCTAATTTTAAGTACATATTTTTAAGCTATAATAACGAGGGTTTAATGCCGGCTTCAGACATAAAAAAAATAATGAGCCAATTTGGTCATTATGACCTGGCGACCAAAGACTATCAGCGTTTTAAAGCCGATAAAACCGAAAGCAGAAACCATAAAGCCAATAAAACAAAAGAATATCTACACATTTTAGAAAAACGATAAACTATGTTTTCAGATAAAGCAAACGCAATTTTTCAGGAAGTAATTGAAAAATACCACGAAAAAGACTCGGTAGAACAGCCGTTTACGAATCCTTATAACAGTGAAGAAGAGTTAATTTCCCACCTGTTGTACAGGAAATGTTGGATAGACACGGTGCAGTGGCATTATGAAGATATTATTCGCGATAAACATATAGACCCGGTAGATGCTTTGGCGCTAAAACGCCAAATTGATGCCTCAAACCAGGATAGAACCGACACCGTAGAATATATTGACAGTTATTTTCTTGAAAAATTTAAGGCCGTTGAGGTTAAGGAATCAGCAACTATTAACTCTGAAAGTCCGGCGTGGGCAATAGATAGACTTTCTATTTTGGCGTTAAAAATTTATCATATGAACGAGGAAGCCCAGCGGAAAGATGCCTCACAAGAACATCAAATGAAGTGTAAAGCTAAGTTAGATGTACTGCTGGAGCAACGTGTAGATCTTTCTACCGCGATTAATCAATTACTTGAGGATATTGCTGCTGGAAACAAATATATGAAGGTGTACAAGCAAATGAAGATGTATAATGACGATGAGTTAAACCCGGTTTTAAGAAAGAAATAAGCCTGTTTTTGGCTAAAATCCAAGTCCTCGCAGGTCTTAGAGACCTGTGAGGACTGATCATTAAAAATAATGGCAAAAAATCACCCAAATAAAAAAAGTGACGCTTCTGCTTCTTCCAGGGAAGCGACACATATTTTGGTGATTCGTTTGTCGGCTATGGGTGATGTGGCGATGTGCGTTCCTGTGTTACGGGTTTTAACCAGTACTTATCCACATCTTAAAATAAGTGTGTTAACCCGTGGTTTTTTTGAACCTATGTTTAAAGAAATCCCACATGTTTCGGTTTATAAAGCCGATATTAACGGAGTACATAGTGGCGTTTTAGGCCTGGGAAGCCTCGCTAAAGAACTTAGGGATATTGGCATTGATAAAGTTGCCGATCTTCACAATGTATTGCGCAGCAATGTTTTAAAATCGGTTTTCTATATGTTTGGAATTCCGGTGAAGCAAATTGATAAGGGCAGAAGCGAGAAAAAGGCGCTTACCAGGGAAAATAATAAGGTGTTTAAACAACTAAAGCCAACGGTACAACGCTATGCCGATGTTTTTAAAGCTTTGGGTTACCCATTAGATCTTGTAAATCATCGTTTTCCTAAAAAACTAGCACTTTCTAAAAATGCGGGGCAATTATTAGCAAATGATTCGAAAAAATTCCTGGGTATTGCACCATTTGCCCAGCACGATGCTAAGGCTTATCCCGAAGATCTTATGGAAAAAGTTTTAGTTGAATTGGCTAAAACCTCAAATATTGAAGTCCTATTATTTGGAGGGGGGGAAGCTGAAAAAGAAAAGCTGGAAGCCTGGGCTAATAAGTTCTCCAATGCAACAAGCATTGTTGGAAAACTTAATTTTACTGAAGAATTGGAGTTAATCTCCAACCTGGACGCCATGCTTTCTATGGATAGTGGTAACGGACACATGGCGGCGATGTATGGTGTACCGGTTATAACGATATGGGGCGTGACCCATCCTTATGCGGGATTCTCACCTTTTCAACAGCCTAAAGAAAATAGTTTGTTGCCCAGTCTACAGAAATACCCTAAAATTCCTACTTCCGTATATGGAAATAAATTTCCGGAAGGTTATAACGAAGCTATTCGCAGTATTACACCAACAATGGTAGTAGCTAAAATTAATGAGGTTTTATTCTCCTGAAAGAAGATACCATTCCTTTGGAGCTAGCATCTTGTAAGTGATTATTATGCAAATTCGAATGATTAGCATTTTATTGTTTTCACGCAAAGATCGCCACCTGGAGTAATTTTTCATTTTCTTTGCTTGCCCAAAGAAAACGAAACAAAAGAAAAGGCGCTTTTTCCGAGGTATTTTTCAGCATAGCTGAAAACCAGTTTTGTTTTGCTAAAATCTTTCCAGGGATTCAAGATTTTTTAACGCAAAACAAAACTTATACTGCGCAAAAAGATTCCAAAGCGCTGCTTTGAAACGTTTATTGTGCCGTTTTAAAAGTGCTATCCAACTGACATGATTTTCGAAAAATAACTTATTTTCAATTATTATGGTTCAGTCTTATTTCTTTAACTTCTAAAAAAGCTTACACATCATCATAATCTACTTTTAGCGTTGGTGTAAGCGGTTGGGCCTGGCAAGTTAAAATAAGTCCTTCTTCAATCTCTTCTTCGGTAAGGATTTGGTTTTTGCGCATTTCGGCTTTTCCTTCCTTAATCCTGGCAATACAGCTACTGCAAATTCCGCCCTGGCAAGAATAAGGTACATCGATATCTTTTTCTAATATGGCGTCTAAAACAACATCTTTCGTATTCATCGCAAAGGTGGTTTCTTCATCATCTACCAATACTGTAAGCTGGCTTTGCCCTTCAATATTTGTATCGATTTCTTCCGCTTCTTCCGTAGTGAAAAGTTCAAAAAAGATCTTTTCTTTCTCCACGCCATTGTCTTGCAACACCCCACTCACGTGATCTATCATTTCTTCGGGGCCGCAGAGGTAAAAAGCATCAAAATTATGGTCTTTAAATTTATTTTTTAGCACATAATTTACCGTGCTGGTTTCAATGCGGCCAAAGTGAGAATTGTCTTCCCGCGCCCGGCTGTAAACAAATTCAACAAAAAGTCGGTCGGGGTATTTTGCCTGTAATTCCAACAGTTCTTTAAAGAAAATGGTTTCTTCGACAGATTTGTTTCCGTAGGTAAGTACAAATCTGCTTTTTGGTTCTTCGTTTAAAACCGTTTTAATAATAGAAAGTACCGGGGTAATTCCACTACCCGCAGCAAAAGCAGCATAACTTTTAGGGGTATCACCGGGTTTTAGAATAAACTTACCTTCCGGGGGGTGTACTTCCAAAATATCACCGGCATTAAGTTTATTGTTCGCAATGACAGAAAATTTACCGTCTTTTACCTCTTTTACCGTTACCTTAAATTCTCCAGAATTTGGAGCAGAGCAAAGCGAATAGGCACGCCTAATTTCTTCGTCACCCGGCTTAATTTTTATCGTAATATATTGACCCGCTTCAAATTGAAAAGTTTCTTTTAGATTAGCGGGGATATTAAATGATAAACTCACTGCCTGCGGGGTTTCCCTAATCACTTCTTTTATCTCTAACGGAAAAAACTGATTCATCAAAAGTATATTTTAGTACAAAAATACAAAGTACGTGAATTTAAAAACTGTAACAAAGCGCTAATTTTTTATACTTGTATGGTAAAGCTTAGATAAAAACCAAGAAGGAAAAGATTTTAAGCGATATCGGCTTAGTTTTTAAATACAGGAAGTGACAATTTTGAAAATCCCGCCCCGCGGAAAAACACCTTAAAATTATGTTTAAACGATTTTTATGGCTGGAGTACAAATCTTTCTTTAGATCGGCCAGTTTAGGGAAAAGCCTGGGCTTAAAAGTGCTGCTTATCTTTTTAGCCATTTATTTTTCGGCGGCATTTTTAATGTTTGGGATAGGACTTTATCCGCTAATTCAGAAGTTTTTCCCGGGAGAAGATCCGCTGCAACTTGTAAATCGTTTTGTTTTATTGTGGTTGGTTTTTGAACTGGGTATGCGTTTTATGCTGCAAACCCTTCCGGTTTTAGATATAAAACCACTTTTAAACCTACCGGTTGGCCGGCGTAAAGCGGTAAATTATGTGCTCGTAAAAGCGATGTACTCGTTTTTTAATTTTCTACCGTTATTTATAGTAATTCCCTTCGGAATTTTCTGCATTTATAAAGGCCAGTACAATACCTGGGGGATCCTGGGCTGGATGTTGGCCATGCTTGCGATAACCCAGTGCGTTAACTTCCTGAATTTTATAATTAAAAAGAAATTCACCGAAAATTTAAAAGCCCTTATACCGGCAATTTTGGTGGTACTTGCTTTTGCAGCATTAGAGTATTTTGAGATTTTTGAAATTAGTTTTTGGTTTGGAAAGATGATGGATTTCCTTGTAGCGCATCCTTACCTCGTTATTGTACCTATTGCCATATTCCTTGCTTTGTTTAAATGGAACCAAATAAACCTGGAACGTAAATTTTACCTGGACGCTGGCTTAAAACAAAAACAAAAAGACGCCGATACCAGGGATTTTGTGTGGACTAAGAAATTTGGTGGGATTGCACCATTCCTTCAACTGGATCTAAAGCTTATTTGGCGCAATAAAAGACCCAAAACCACAATTTATATGTCTTTTATCCTGCTGGCTTATGGCTTCTTTTTTTATACCAATGATGTTTACCAGGAATTCGAGGCATTTTATGTATTTGCAGGTATTTTTATGACAGGTATTTTTATGATGAACTTTGGGCAGTTTGTGCCTGCCTGGGATGCTTCTTACTATTCCATGATTATGGCGCAAAACATTCCGCTTAAACAGTACCTGGCATCAAAAGCGGGGCTTATCACCTTTAGCATCGTGGTATTGGGCATTCTTACTACACCTTATGTATATTTTGGCTGGAATATTTTATTGATCAATGTGGTAGCTGCTTTATATAATATTGGTGTAAATGTCCCTATACTTCTTTACGCCGGTTCCTTCAATAAGAAAAGAATAGATTTAGATAAAAGTCCGTTTATGAATTACCAGGGCGCCGGTGCAGCACAGTGGCTGGTAGGCTTACCTTTAATGATTCTACCGGTATTCTTTTTTTGGCTTTTTCAAACCTTTATAAATTTTGAAGCGGCGCTCATTATCCTGGCAGTACTGGGAATAATTGGAATATTGTTACGCTCTAGCTTACTTAATTTTATTGCCGGGGCTTACCAAAAAAGGAAATACGCGATGATTAATGGATTTAAACAATCTGGAGAATAAAACTTAACCAAATTATGATAACAGCAACTAATCTTTCAAAAGCATATAAAGGTGTAGAAGTTCTAAATATAGCACATTTGGATATTCCCCCGGGACAAAGTTTTGGCCTTGTAGGCAATAACGGTGCGGGGAAAACCACGTTTTTTAGTCTTCTGCTGGATCTTATTCAGCCAACCACCGGTAATATTTTTAACCACGAAATCACCGTAAGTCAAAGTGAAGCCTGGAAACCTTTTACCGCTTCTTTTATAGATGAAAGTTTTCTAATTGGTTATCTCACGCCCGAGGAATATTTTTATTTTGTTGGGGAATTGCGCGGTGAGAATAAAGCCGATATCGATACCTACCTCGCTCAATTTGAAGATTTTTTTCACGATGAGATTTTAGGCCGAAGAAAATATTTACGCGATCTCTCTAAGGGGAATCAAAAAAAGGTGGGGATTGTAGCTGCTTTTATAGGCAGTCCCAAAGTGGTTATTTTAGATGAACCTTTTGCTAATTTAGATCCCACCACGCAAATTCGGTTAAAAAAGATCATTAAAGAATTAACCGAAAAGCGGGAAACCACCGTACTTGTTTCCAGTCACGATCTAATTCACGTGACTGAAGTTTGCGAGCGCATTGTGGTTTTAGACAAAGGACACCTGGTGAAAGACATTAAAACTTCAGAAGCTACTTTAAAGGAATTAGAAAGTTATTTTTCACAGGACGTGAATGTTGGGGAGCCACAGGAACTCTAGTATTTTGTTTGCAGTTGTAAAAAGAAGCGTATTTTTACGCACTAAATAATGACTTTTTAAGTTATAGAGTCGAACTCATTTAAACTTTGAGCTAATGGAGAAGGTTTAAACGAGTTCATTAAGAACCGGTTGATTTTGAACATATTCAGCAGACTTATTTTCTTCTTAATCCTGGCTGGAAGCATTACCGGCTGTTCCAGAAAAAAGAATACTTTTCTTAACCGCAACTGGCATGCGGTGACTACAGAATACAATACCCTTTACAATGGAAATCTTGGCCTGGAGCGTGGGAAAGAAGAACTGCATCAAAACTACGCCGACAATTATTGGGACCTTTTGCCTATAGAGCGGCTTCAAGTTGATGAGAACATTATTTTGCCAGATAGTGTGCGAAATCAAAATTTTGGTTATGCTGAAGAAAAAGCCGTAAAAGCCATTCAACGGCACTCCATGTTAATAGAGGGAAAAGAGCGCAATCCGCAAATTGATGAAGCCTATTTGTTGCTTGGAAAAGCCCGGTATTATGAACAACGATTTATCCCCGCTTTAGAAGCCTTCAATTATATTTTGAGAAGGTATCCGGCCAGCAATAATATTATTCACGCCCGGGTATGGCGGGAAAAAACCCATATGCGATTAGATAATAATCGGTTAGCGGTAAATAACCTAAAAAATGTGCTGAAGCTTAAATATTTAGAAGAGCAGGATATTGCAGATGCCAGCGCGACTATGGCACAGGCTTACATTAACCTTAGACATTTAGATAGTGCGATCACACCTTTGCAGCAGGCGGCAGAGTTTACCAGGAAAAAAGCAGAAAAAGGCCGCTATTTTTATATTCTTGGGCAGTTACACAATAGATTAGCTGAAACAGAAGCGGCCAATAAGGCTTTTGATGAGGTGATAGCCCTAAACAGGAAATCGCCACGAGTCTATATGATAAATGCTTATGTGCAAAAAGCGCGAAATTTCGATTATGCCCAGGGAGAAAACTATAAGCTAAGAGAATTACTTGAAGAATTGGAGGAGGACCGAGAAAACCGCCCTTTTTTGGATAAAATTTATTTTCAGATTGGTGAATATTACAATAGGATAGATTCTACAGACACTGCGATAAGCTACTATAAACAATCATTACGACAACCGGCCAGTGATCTTTATTTGAAATCTATTAATTACGAAATTCTGGCCAATATTAATTTTGACCGCAGCAATTACACCCTGGCCAGCAAATATTACGACAGTACGCTCACCGAAATGGATCCGCGGTTAAGGGAATTTCGAACGATTAAAAAGAAGAGGGACAACCTGGAGGATGTCATTAAATATGAAGGCATCGCCTATAAAAATGATAGTATTCTGCAACTTAGCCAAATGACCCCGGCTGAGCAGTTGGATTATTTTGAAGATTATACAACCGGCTTGCGAAATAAAATGGAGGTAGATGCAGCTACTGTTCCGTTTAATTTACCAGAGATCAATAACCAGCCAGCTGCCGGGAGTGCGCGTAAATTTTATTTTTATAGCGAAGCACGGGTGCAACGTGGAAAACAGGAGTTTTTAAACAGGTGGGGTGAACGTCCTCTTGCCGATAATTGGCGGTGGGCCCAGGTAAGTTTCGAGCAGGATAATGAGGTTGCTGATAATGTAGGACTATCTGAAGAAATTTTAGATAATGACCCGCGCTTAGATCCCAATACTTATATCAATAAAATCCCAACTGAGAAATCGGTCTTAGATACTCTTATTCGCGATAGGGATTTTGCTTATTATCAATTGGGGGTAATTTATAAGGAGAATTATGGGGAATATGCGATGGCCAAGGATAAATTGGAAACTTTGGTCACAAATTCTTCGGAAGAACGTTTAATTCTGCCGGCAAAATATAACCTTTATGAACTATATGAAACCACCGGGGATCACCGTAAAGCCGAAGCGATGAAACAGGAGATTTTACAGGAATATCCAGATTCACGTTATGCAGCTTATATAGAAAACCCGGGGAAGTTTAGCACCCAAAAAAACTCGCCAGAAGTAGTTTACGATAGTCTTTACCTTAAATTTGAACATCAAAATTTCGATGAGGTTATTACAGAAACCAATCGATATATTTCAGAATTTAACGGAGATCCTATTGTGCCCAAGCTGGAACTTCTAAAAGCGCAGGCCAGTGGTAGGTTATTAGGTTTAAAAGCTTATAAAACCGCATTAAATTACGTGGCATTAACTTATCCACAAACTGCTGAAGGAAAAAAAGCTCAAAACACGCTAAATACAACCATTCCGCAGTTAAAAGATTTAAAATTCAATACAGATTCCCTTCAGAAGAATTATAAATTACTGTATGATTTTAAACTTGAAGATAAAGAAGCGGCTTTAAATTTAGAGAAAACAATAAAAGAAGCGATTTTTGAAGTAGGCTATGGGCATTTATCGGTTTCAGTAGATGTTTATAATCCCGAGAAGCTGTTTTTGATGGTTCACGGACTGGAAAATAAAAAACGAGCCCTGGGTTTTGCTGAATTATTGGCAATTAATGAAGATTATTTGGTAAAGAAAGAACCGCTTGTAATTTCTTCTGAAAATTATAGGATTGTACAAATTAAAAAGAACCTGGATGAATTTCCGGAACCTATAAAATAACCTTATAGCACTTTGCACCCAAAGAAACTATGAAAAAGAACGAAATAAATAAATACCTGGGATTTGTAAACATTGCTTTTCAAATGGGTATAATTATTGCCGGCGGGGTGTTGCTGGGGATTTGGTTGGATGGGAAATTTCCAAATAAATACTCGGCATTCACTATCTCTCTATCTTTGCTGGGAGTTTTTATTTCTTTATACCAGGTTTATAGAGCCGTAACTAAAATGAGCCAAGAAGACGAAGAAAATGAAAAATGATATCCTTGCTTTCTTAAAGATTTTGCTTCCCTTTAGTATTAGCCTCTGGTTAATTCAATCTTTACTACAACATTATGTATTTAACATAGATTTTTTCTACAGCGCTTATAGCATCTATATCTTTCATGGTGTAGCCACATCTATAATTTATGGAATTTTAGTTTTAGTGTATCGAAACTTTAAGGATAAAACGGGATTTGCTTTTATGGGATTAAGCCTGTTAAAAATGCTGGCAGCAGTTTTGTTTTTACTTCCGCTGGTGCTAAGTGAGGCAAATGCTATTTTTGCAAATATTTTAATATTTTTTATTCCTTATTTCCTGTTTTTAGTATTGGAAACGCTGTATGCAGTAAAACTAATAAACAGAACATAAAGCCTTGTTTATCAGTAATACAAACAAAAATAACACATTTGCTAAAATTTTCGTTAGGGTGCTTTCAAATAAAAATTAAAAGTTTACCTTTGCAGCCAAATTTAGAGCCCATAATTTTAAGTAGAACAGGTACTATGACAGCACATAAATCTTTAAAGATTATAGTGACGCTTACACTAACCTTAGCTTTATTCCCTTTTAAGACTTTTGCCATAGCAGATACGGTAGAGGAATCAAAAGACGAGTTCAACCCTACCGAAATGATCATGCACCATATTGGTGACTCTCACGGTTGGCATTTTTTTGGAGAAGGTGAAGATTCTTTCACTTTACCACTTCCTGTTATTCTTTATACAGAAAATGGGCTGGTAAGTTTTATGTCCAGCGCTTTTCACCATGATACCGAAGGTAAGCACGTGGTGGAAAAGGACGGGATGCGTTTTGTAAACTATCACGAAGATATTTACAGGCTTAACGCCGGAGCAGAAACAGTAGAGTTCGATGAAGAACACACTCCTTTAAACGCTAGTAAGCCCTGGGATTTCTCGATTACCAAAAACGTGGCGGCCATGTTTTTAACGGTAATCTTAATGCTTATTTTCTTCTTTGGCTTAGCTACGCATCATAAAAAAAGTGAAAAAGCTCCGGCTGGATTCAATAATATATTGGAAACCTTAGTGCTTTTTGTGAGGGATGAAATTGCGAGGCCGCAAATAGGGGAGAAGAAATATATGAAATTTATGCCGTTTCTTTTAACCGTGTTTTTCTTTATCTGGATTACCAACCTTTTAGGTTTATTGCCGGGAGCGGCAAACGTAACAGGGAATATTGCAGTTACCGTTTCATTAGGCTTGTTTACCCTCGCTCTTATTCTTCTTAATGGAAATAAAGATTTTTGGAAGCATACGCTATGGATGCCGGGCATTCCTACCTTTGTTAAACCTATTTTAGCAGTAGTGGAATTGCTGGGCCTAATGATAAAGCCCATTGCATTAATGATACGTTTATTCGCCAATATAACGGCGGGTCATATTATTATTTTAAGTTTATTAGCATTAATATTTATACTGGAAAGTCACGGAGTTGCCGGGATATCGGTTCCTTTTGCCCTTTTCATTACAGTACTGGAATTGTTAGTAGCATTCCTGCAAGCGTTTATTTTTACAATGCTGTCGGCCTTATTTATTGGGGCTGCGGTTGCGGAACATGAACATCATTAATTTTAATTTTTAATTTTTTTACTATGGAATTATTACACGTAGGTCTTGCAGCTTTAGGAGCTGGATTGGCAGTTATTGGAGCCGCTTATGGCGTTGGTAAAATAGGTGGTTCAGCAATGGACGCTATTGCACGTCAGCCAGAGGCTTCTGGGAAAATCCAGACTGCAATGATTATTGCAGCTGCTCTTGTAGAAGGGGTTGCTCTTTTTGGAGTTGTAGCTGCATTATTAGGGGTTTTAACTACCTAATAAAATTCAAAAAACCCATTCGTAACGGTTGGTTGCGAATGGGCTTTTAAAAAAATGATGTTAAGAAGTATTATAAATAAATAATTATGGATTTAATTACTCCTGAAGTTGGTCTTATTTTTTGGCAAACTATAGTTTTTCTAATATTGATGATTATCCTTGCCAAGTTTGCCTGGAAGCCTATTTTGGGTGCGGTAAGAACACGGGAAGACTCAATTAACCAGGCGCTGGATTCTGCTGAAGATGCACGTAAAGAAATGCAAAACCTTAAAGCAGATAACGAAAAGGCTTTACAGGAAGCACGTGCCGAGAGAGATGAGATTCTAAAGGAAGCTCGCGAATTAAAACAAAAAATGATTGCTGAAGCAGAAGGAGAAGCGCAGCAAAAGGCCGATGTTATTGTGAGCAAGGCTAAAGAAAGCATTGAAAGAGAAAAGCGTGCCGCAATGGCCGATATTAAAAATCAGGTAGCTACACTTTCTGTAGAAATTGCTGAAAAGGTAATTGGGAAAGAGTTATCTACCGAGGAGAAACAACATCAAATGATAGACAAGATGTTGAAAGAAGCTACTTTAAACTAAGTATAATGAAAGGAACCCGGGCAGCAAAGCGCTATGCCAAGGCAATTTTAGACCTGGCCAAAGAAAAGAAATCTGCAGATGCAGTTTTTGCAGATATGCAGCAAATCTCAGACACCATTGACGCAAGCAAGGATCTTAAAGATATGCTCTCCAGTCCAGTTGTGAAATCTTCGGTTAAAAATGCGAGTTTAAAAGAGATCTTTAAAAATGCCAATGAAGTTAGTTTTGGTGCTTTTGATGTTCTTATAGAAAACGGGCGAATCAATATTTTGGATCTGGTAGCCAGGAATTATATATTACGCTACAATGATATGAATCGTTCCCAGGAAGCTGTGGTAACTTCAGCCGTACCTTTAACTGCCGATTTGGAAATGAAAATACAGGCGAAAATAAAAGAGCTTACCGGTGGAAGTGCGAAAATAAACAATGTAGTTGATAAAGATATTCTTGGAGGTTTTATATTGCGAATTGGAGATTTGCAATATGATGCCAGTGTTTCAAGAAATTTAAATAGGTTGAAAAGAGAATTAAGAAACAATACATACGTTTCATCTATATAATATTAAAGACCAGAGACCTTAAGTTTTAGAATGCTTTGAGTTGGTCTAAATTATTAAAATAACTTGCTAGTATAAGTGGGTTAAAAGGCTAAAAAGAAATTTAATTAAAACAGCGTTGCGTATTTAATGCAACATTTTACCTTAAATAATTATGGCAGAAGTAAATCCTGCTGAAGTATCAGCAATATTAAAGAAACAATTATCAGGTTTTGAAAGCGGAGCCTCATTAGATGAGGTGGGAACCGTGCTTACTGTTGGGGATGGTATCGCCAACGTTTACGGTTTGGCTAACGCACAATACGGAGAGTTGGTTCAGTTTGAGAGCGGTCTTGAAGCGATGGTACTCAACCTGGAAGAAGATAATGTTGGGGTTGTTCTTTTAGGTCCTTCTGAAGGTATTAAAGAGGGATCTACAGTAAAACGAACCGGAAGGATTTCTTCAATCGATGTTGGGGAAGGCATTGTTGGTCGTGTGGTAAACACTTTAGGACATCCTATTGATGGAAAAGGTGAGATTGAAGGGGAAACTTTTCAAATGCCATTAGAACGAAAAGCTCCCGGGGTTATTTACAGGGAACCGGTAACCGAGCCGTTGCAAACAGGAATTAAATCTATTGATGCCATGGTTCCTGTAGGAAGGGGACAGCGTGAGCTTGTAATTGGTGATCGCCAAACTGGTAAAACTACCGTTTGTATTGATACTATTCTAAACCAAAAAGAATTTTATGACGCCGGGAAACCTGTGCATTGTATATATGTTGCTATTGGGCAAAAAGCCTCTACTGTAGCTGGAATTGCCAATACTCTTGAAGAAAAAGGAGCTATGGCTTATACTACTATTGTAGCTGCAAATGCATCAGACCCTGCGCCAACGCAGGTTTATGCACCTTTTGCCGGAGCCGCAATTGGGGAGTATTTTAGAGATACCGGTCGTCCTGCTTTAATTATTTATGATGATCTTTCTAAACAAGCGGTAGCTTACCGTGAGGTATCTTTGTTATTGCGTCGTCCACCGGGACGTGAAGCTTACCCTGGGGATGTTTTCTTCCTGCATTCAAGATTATTGGAGCGAGCTGCTAAAGTGATAAACGACGATGAGATTGCAAAAGGAATGAACGATTTGCCAGAATCGCTTCAGGGAAAAGTGAAAGGTGGCGGTTCATTAACTGCGTTGCCAATTATCGAAACCCAGGCGGGAGACGTTTCAGCATATATTCCTACCAACGTGATTTCGATTACCGATGGGCAAATATTCTTAACTTCAGATTTATTTAACTCGGGGGTACGTCCCGCTATTGATGTGGGTATTTCTGTATCCCGTGTTGGTGGTTCTGCCCAAATTAAATCGATGAAAAAAGTTGCCGGTACTTTAAAACTGGACCAGGCACAATTTAGGGAATTAGAAGCCTTCTCTAAGTTTGGATCTGATCTGGATCCTACCACGTTAAGCGTAATTGAAAAAGGTAAGCGTAACGTAGAGATCCTAAAACAGGCAGAGAACGATCCTTATGCTGTAGAAGATCAAATCGCGATTATCTATGCAGGTTCAAAGAATCTACTTAGAAATGTACCGGTAGATAAGGTAAAAGAATTTGAAAAGGATTACTTAGAGTTCTTAAACACAAAACATAGAGACCATTTGGATACGTTGAAATCTGGGAAATTAACAGATGAAGTTACCGACACCCTGGTTTCTGTAGCAAAAGAACTTTCAGCAAAGTACAAGAAATAATAGGCGCCCCTCCCAGCCTCTACGAGGGGGAGGGGTGAATAGCATAATTTAAAAATTGCTCTCTTTTTGGGAGCTTAGGTATGGCAAACTTAAAAGATTTACGCAACAGGATAACTTCAGTGTCGTCAACGATGCAGATTACCAGCGCTATGAAAATGGTGTCGGCGGCAAAGTTGAACAAGGCTCAGGATGCAATTACGCAAATGAGACCTTATTCTGAAAAGCTTACCCAGCTTTTACAGGATCTAAGTGCAAGCCTGGATGATGATGCCAATAATAAATATGCCCAGGAACGCGAAGTGAAAAACGTGTTAATGGTGGCTATTTCTTCCAATAAGGGCTTGGCGGGTTCTTTTAATGCAAACGTTGTTAAAGCGGTGAAATATAAAGCTAAGAACGATTATAAAAATGTCAATTTAGATCTTTATACGCTTGGAAAAAAGGCTAATGATGTGCTGAAAAAGGAGTATAGTATCTATAAGAATGATACTCATATTTATGACGAGCTTTCTTTTGAGAATACCGCAGCCATTGCCGAAGAGCTTATGGAATTGTATTTGGACGAAAAGTATGATAAAATTGTTTTGGTTTACAACCAGTTTAAGAATGCCGGTAACCAAATCATACAACACGAGCAATTCCTGCCTATCGAGCAATTAGATACCGATGAAGAAAAGGAACTGGATTATATTTTTGAACCTTCAAAAATAGAAATTGTAAAAGATCTTATTCCAAAATCTTTAAAAACTCAATTATTTAAAGCTTTAAGGGATTCTTTTGCTTCAGAACACGGCGCCAGGATGACGGCAATGCACAAAGCCACAGATAATGCTAAAGAGCTAAGAGACGATCTTAAATTGTCTTATAACAAAGCAAGACAGGCTTCTATTACCAATGAGATCTTAGAAATTGTTGGTGGGGCCGAAGCCTTAAACGGATAGATTATTACTTAAAATATTTAGGGATTTTTCCCGTTTTATAAAACCCGTAAGTATACTGCGGGTTTTTTGTTTGGCGTGCATTTTGTTTTGTACTTTTAGCAAAATGGTTTTTATCCTCTTGCTGTAATAATTAGAATATAAAAATTTAATGTGATGAGAAACTTTATTTTATTTTCTGGAGTTGTATTGGTATTAAGTCTTATTACGAGTTGTGGCAGCAATAAAGAATTGCAGGAACGTGCTCCCGCCCAGTTCCAGGAAATCTATGTTAGCCAGCATGAAAATGGAATAAATCTCAATATTCCCGTAGCGGTAATCCAGCAGCAACGCGTTAGTCTCGATAGCGTTTATTTTAGGGGAATGCGCTCTGCTTTGGTTAAAGATAAAGAACAAAAAAATCTTTATACCGCTAAATTTAATACAGCAGCCGGGATGAAAATAATGAGTTCAGATCCTGCCGGGGAAAACAAAAATACCCCACCGCAAAAGCCGGAAAAGTCACCTTTTGATCTTAATAAAGACGAAGCCGTACTTGTTTTTAAAGAAGGAGGCAAAACGAAGTACTACAAAATAACCAATATAGCAGAACGGAATTAATAACTTGTTGCTAAATTATAACAACAGTTGAGTACTCTAAAGCGTTTTTTTCAGGATACGATTATCTATGGTTTTGCGACGGTTTTGCCACGGTTAATGAACTTTATCCTGGTGCCTTTGCACGTGAGCGCTTTAACGACAGGGAATTATTCCATAAATACTACTTTTTACGTTTGGGCGGCGTTCTTTAATGTGGTGCTTTCCTTTGGGATGGAAACTGCTTTTTTTAGATTCTTTGCTACGAGTAAAGAAAAAAATAAGGTGTTTTCTACTGCTTTTATTTCCCTAACCGCCAGTACGATTATTTTCTTTTTACTGGTATTTATTTTCCGTGAACATATTTTTGATCTGCTGGATTTAAAGCCTTTCTATTTCAATATACTTTTGGGTGTCCTGGCTTTAGATGCCCTGGTGGTGATTCCTTTTGCCTATTTAAGGGCTTCAAACCGGCCTGTGAAATTTGCACTGGTTAAAATTATTAATATAGGAATTGTAGTTTTACTCAATTTCTATTTTTTGTGGTGGGTTGCGAAATTCCCGCAAACCACCCCACAATTTATTTTAGACAATTATTCAGATGCTGATAAGGTGGGGTATATTTTCCTGGCTAACCTCGCTGCCAGTGCCGTAACATTTTTAATTTTACTACCCTACTTTTTTAGGATGAAAGCTAATTTTAGCGTTCCTGTCTTTAAAAAAATGATTGGTTATTCCTGGCCAATTATGGTAGCCGGTCTCGCCTTTGTGATCAATGAAAATTTAGACAAACTGCTTTTAAAAGATATGCTTTCCGATGAGATTATGGGGGCTTATTCAGGCTGTTATAAGCTGGCGGTATTTATGACCATTTTTGTGCAGGCCTTTAAGCTAGGCGCTGAACCTTTTTTCTTTAACCAGGCAGAAAAAAAGAATGCCCGGCAAACCTATGCGCTAATCCTAACTTATTTCGTGATTGCAGGAAGTTTTATTTTACTGTTTTTGGTGGCTTTCTTAGACTTTTTTAAAGAACTTATTATAAGAAATGATGATTATTGGGTTACCATTGCGATAGTACCTGTTGTCCTTTTGGCAAATCTTTTTTTAGGTATTTATCACAATCTTTCGGTATGGTATAAGTTAACCGATAAAACCCGAATGGGTATGTATATTTCGGTATTTGGAGCATTAATAACCATTGGCTTAAACCTGTTATTAATCCCGGTAATAGGCTTTATGGCTGCGGCCTGGGCAACCCTGGCTGCCTATGGTAGTATGGTTATGATCTCTTACTTTTTGGGAAGAAAATACTATCCAGTGCCTTATAATATTAAAAAAATAGGTTTTTATTTAATACTCTCTTCGGGGTTATCTATAATTTCCTTCCTGTTTTTTAGGGAAAATTATATAGTGGCTTCCGGATTTATACTTTTGTTCCTGCTAATTGTATATTTTATGGAACAAAAACAACTTAGACAATTAATTAATTCCGGATAAAAAACTATCGATTTTAGATTCAGAAATGAATAAAATGAAAATTATAAAAGTCAGACACTTATCCGATAAAAATTAGAAAGCAATGAAAGTAAAGATTATCAACAAATCCTCCCATAATTTACCAAATTATGAAACTGAAGCTTCTGCAGGAATGGATCTACGAGCCAATATTTCTGAAGCTGTAACGTTAAAACCCTTAGAACGTGCTATTGTGAAAACCGGACTTTTTATAGAGCTTCCGGTGGGTTTTGAAGCACAAGTAAGACCCAGAAGCGGTTTGGCAGCAAAAAAAGGAATAACAGTGTTGAATTCCCCAGGTACCATAGATGCCGATTACCGCGGGGAAATTGGTATAATTCTGGTAAATTTATCAAATGAAGAATATACTATAGAAAACGGTGAGCGCATAGCCCAAATGGTTATTGCCAAACACGAGCATATTTCCTGGCAAGAAGTTGAAGTTTTGGGAGAAACCACACGTGGTGCAGGCGGCTTTGGCAGTACAGGAAAATAACTAAGATATAATAATACTAAGCTTGTTTTAAGCTTCCCGTAGAAAATTAATTATAAACAACATTTTCGGTTTACGAAAATGACAAATTAAACTTATGAAAATTATAGTGCCTATGGCAGGTCGTGGTTCACGGCTTCGTCCGCATACTTTAACAGTACCAAAACCATTAATTCCGGTGGCCGGTAAGCCAATTGTACATCGTTTGGTGGAAGATATTGCCAAAGTTCTGGATCAACCTATCGATGAAATTGCTTTTATTTTGGGCGACCCTGCTTTCTTTGGAGATGATGTGGTAAAAAGCCTGGAAGACCTAGCAAAAAGTTTAAATGCCAAAGCTACAATTTACAGGCAGGATCAACCTTTGGGAACCGGTCACGCGATCATGAGTGCAAAAGAATCCCTTTCTGGCCCCGCGGTGGTGGCCTATGCCGATACCCTTATTAAAGCCGACTTTAAACTGGATGAGGAAGCAGATGCGGTAATTTGGACTAAAAAAGTTGAAAACCCAGAGGCTTTTGGCGTGGTAAACCTTAATGAGAAAGACGAAATTATTGAGCTGGTAGAAAAACCAGAAAAATTTGTAAGCGACCAGGCAGTTATTGGCATTTACTATTTTAAAGATATTTCCGTTCTAAAAGGGAAGTTGCAGGAAGTGTTGGAGGAAAACCTTATGCACGGTGGCGAATACCAGATCAACGACGGAATTAAGAAAATGATGGCCGAAGACAGAGTATTTAAAACCGGCACTGTCGATGAATGGATGGACTGTGGTAATAAAGAAGTTACCGTAGATACCAATGCAAGAATGCTTAATTTTTTACATCAAGACGGTGAAAAATTAATCGCAGATTCAGTAAAAATAGCTAATGCTGAAATTACCGAGCCTTGTTATATTGGTGAAAATGTTGAGCTAACCAATGCTAAAATTGGTCCTAATGTTTCCATTGGCGATGGTACAAAGATTACAGATGCAGAAATTAAAAATAGCCTTATTCAAACTTTTGCTGAAGTAAAAAACGCAAAATTAAATAATGCAATGATTGGGAATTTCGCTAAGTTTAATGGCGATTTTACTGAAATAAGTATTGGCGATTATTCAACCTTAAAATAATTGCACAAAGACCGATTAATTATTTCTCAAATTTTCAATGAAACCGGTTTATTCGGTTTCTTTTATAGCTATTTAAATAACCTTAATCGGTCTTTGTATAAAATTTTACCCAGTAATTATTCTTTATGAAAAAGAGGCTTTTTCTTATGCTTTTAGTTTTTGGAGCTGTTTTGCCCTCTGGGAATCTTTGTGCACAGGAGAAAGACCTGGCAGTTCAGGATGTAAACGAGGATAATTTGGGTAATGTTACAGATCAATTTCAGGAATACTTTTTTGAAGCTCTAAAACAAAAAGGTATTGAAAATTATGAAAAGGCATTACGGGCTTTACAAAGATGTGAAGAACTGCAACCGGAAAGTGCGGTGATCTATTTTGAAAAAGCGCGCAATTATAATGCTCTAGAAGATTATGATAAAGCGATTACCAATCTTAAAAAAGCTCACGAGTTAGCTCCAGCGAGGGAAGATGTGCTGCATGAGCTTTATAAAACCTACACCCGCGCAAAACGTTATCCAGAAGCTATTTTGAGCCTTAAGAAACTTATAGAAATCGATAAAGATTATAGGCAGGAACTGGCAAATCTTTATTTAATGAATCAGCAGTACGATGAAGCGCTGCAAACTATAGAGGAGGTGGATAAAGAACGGGGGACAAGTTCATACCGTAATAAGCTAAGGCAGCAAATCTATGCCAGAACGGGAAACATTGGGGCGCAAATTAGCAATTTGGAAAAAGCGATAAATGAACAACCAAAAAATGAAAAAAACTATCTCAACCTTATTTATATCTACAGCGATAGAGGTAATGAGCAAGAAGCTTATAGAACGGCTTTAAAATTGCAGGAAAATGTACCCGGATCAAGTTTGGTTCACCTGGCATTGTATAAATTTTATTTGGAAATGAAACAGCCCGAAGAGGCTATAAAGTCTATGAAAACAGTGTTTAAAAGTGAGGAAATAGACGCAAAATCCAAATATAAAGTACTGAATGATTTTTTAAGATTTGTAGATCATAATCCCAATTATGAAGATGAACTTATGTCGGTTAGCAAAACGCTTAGGGAAAAGGAAAATCTTCCCAAATTATATGAACAGCTTGGCGTTTATTATATGAAGCGAGGGGCAAACGAAGATGCGCTTAACTTTCTTGAAGAAGGTTTGGCAGATAATCCCAATGATTTCGAACTGCTAAGAAATACATTATTTCTGCAATTAGAATTGAAAAAATATAAAGATGCCCGGGACCTTAGCGAAGATATGCTTGAAGTTTTCCCTACACAACCGGTTTTGTACTTGTTTAAAGGAGTTGCTTTAAATAAGCTGCAAGAGTTTAATGAAGCCATAGAAATACTTACATTTGGCCTGGATTATTTAATTGGTAATCCTGGAATGGAGATTGATTTTTATACTCAATTAGAGCTCGCTCACCAAAAGTTGGGAAATGTAAAAGAATCGCAAGCCTACAAGACTAAGGCTGAGCAGTTAATTAAAGAATTACAATAAATGTATAAGAAAATAATAGGATTGGTGTTTATAAGCCTTTTTGTTGTGGCTTGTGGAACCCCAAAATCTACTACCGGCTTGCCTACAGCAAATGTAGAAGCAGCCAATATCATAAAAAAGCATTATGCCAACGAGCTTGATTTTAAAAATGTAAGTGGGAAATTGCGCGCTGTTTATCAAAATGAAGAGCGAACCCAGTCGGTGGGGTTAAGCTTTAGGATGGAAAAAGATAAAGCCATTTGGATGAGTGCCTCTGTGTTGGGGTTTCAGGTGGCAAAAGCGTATATCACCCCCTCGCGTGTGAGTTATTACGAGAAGGTGAGCAAGACTTATTTTGATGGAGATTTCACCCTGTTAAGTAATCTTTTGGGTACTCCTTTAGATTTTAAAAAACTTCAAAATTTACTCATAGGGCAGGCCATTTACGATTTAAGGGAAGAGTCTTACGACTTTTCACAAACGGCCAGGGGCTTCCAATTCGCCCCTTCCGAAGAAAACTTTATAAAAAAAATGTTTCTGCTGAATCCGGAAAACTTAAAAGCATCGGCACAACAATTAGCGCAAACCGGCCAGAATAAAAGTGTGACGATTACTTACTCTGATTACCAAAAAGTGGACGGAAGAATATTTCCGGAGAGCATAAAAATTATCGCAAACGAAGGCAGTAGCAGCACCAATATTGACCTTACTTACAGGTCGCTGGAATTTGATAGGGATAATATAAACTTTCCGTTTGATATTCCTTCGGGATATGATGAAATAAGCGTAGAATGAAGTTAAGGAAACTCTGTAGCATAGTATTTATAATTGGGTTTGCACTGGGCTCTTTATCGGCGACAGCACAAACTACCCGTGAAAAATTGGAAAGAAAGCGCGTAGAACTTAGGAACGAGATAAGGCGCATCAACAAGCTTAGGAGTAGTAATAAAGACAAACAACGCTCTGTGTTGAGCCAGGTGGAAGATTTAGATCAACAAATAAGAAGCACAGAAAACCTTATAAAGGTTACCAATCAACAGGCCAACTTATTGACCAATCAAATAAGTGCAAACACCAATAAAATTTCCCGGCTTAGGAAGGAGCTTGAAGAATTAAAAGAAGATTACGCGCAGATGATAGAAAAATCTTATAAAAGTAAGTCTTCGCAAAGCCGGATTATGTTTTTAATGTCTTCTGAAAGCTTTTTACAAGCTTATAAGCGTTTGCAATACATGAAACAATATACCAACTACAGGCAACAACAGGGTGAGACCATTAAAAAAAATACCGAAAAACTGCAGGAGTTAAACAAAGATCTTGTTAACCAAAAGGAAGCAAAGGATAAATTGATTGCCGAAAATCGTGAAACCAGGGCTCAACTAAGAAGGAATAAAAAGGCACAACAGGAGTTGATGCAGGATATAAGAAGTAAAGAAGGGGAATTTGCCAGTCAGATTAGGCAAAAACAGCAGGAAATAGACAAGATTAACCGGCAAATTGAAAAGATGATTCGCGAGTCTATTGCCAAGTCTAACGAAAAAACCGGTTCTACTGAGCGTAATGTCTATAAGCTCACCCCCGAAGCCAAAGCCCTTGCTGCCGATTTTGCCAAAAATAAAGGTAGGTTGCCATGGCCGGTACGATCTGGCGTTGTGACTTCTCGTTTTGGTCGACAGCCGCACCCGGTGGTAAAATCTATTAGTATAAATAATAATGGGGTAAATATCGATACCGATCCCGGTGGGAAAGCACGTGCTGTTTTTAGTGGAACGGTAAGTGAGGTGCAGGTACTAAAAGGAGCTAATAAAGCGGTCATGGTGAGACACGGGGACTACATCACTATTTATGATAATTTGGACAATGTATATGTGCGCAGGGGTGATGTGGTGAACACCGGCCAGGAACTGGGAGAAGTTGCCACCAGCCGTACTACCGGCAAAACAACCCTGCACTTTTTAGTTTATAAAAATATGCAGAAAATGAACCCTGCAGATTGGATTCTGGAAATGTAGGGTTTCAGTAGGCAGTTATTTAGTAAGCAGTGGGCAGTCCCAGTTTGCAGGGGAATATAAACTGGCTAATTTCTAACTTTAGTCGATAGTTTTTTAATTTACGAGCTAACGAATCACCGTATCGCTACATCTTCGCATTAACACATTAGCAGATCACCCCATCAACACATTATCGCATCATCACATCAATCAAAAATTGCTTTTAGCTCGGTAGCATCCTGAGGTTGCATTTTACCCGCAAGCACAAGGCTAAGTTGCTTTCGTCTTAGAGCAGCTTCAAAACGCTCTTTTTCCTTCTCGGTTTCTGGATCTATTCCCGGTACTCTCACGGGAGCTCCGGTTTCATCTACCGCTACAAAGGTATAAATAGCTTCATTGGCTTTAGAGCGTTTTCCGCTTTCCCGGTCTTCTATCCAAACGTCTAACACTATTTCCATAGAAGATTTAAAGGCTCGGGAAACAGCAGCCTCAACGGTCACTACGCTTCCCAAAGGAATCACTTTATTAAAAGCAACGTGGTTAACCGATGCAGTAACTACAATCCTGCGGCTATGTCTTCTGGCTGCAATACTCGCGGCACGATCCATACGGGCTAATAACTCTCCTCCAAATAAATTGTTGAGCGGATTGGTCTCACTGGGTAAAACCAAATCGGTTACTATAGTTCTGGATTCTTTAGGATTTTTTGCCTGCATCTCTATGTGTTTTTGGCAAAAATAAGATGCTTTATGGGATTAAATGCAATATTACTAAAAATATTGTACGCTTAAAGATTCAATCACAATAGTAAGCGAGACGTTTCGCTGCAAGAAAAAATAGAAAAGACTAACTCTAACTAACTAAGAATCCTGCTTTTTTATAAGTAATATTCTTCAACTAAACTCTATTTCTTGAAGATTTCGAATAACAAGGAGGAAAAATATGCAATTCCCTTCAAATCCTGCTATAAAAGAAAGTTTGCTATTTAATTTTGTCTTTACCGAACCTTAAAGATTATTAAATAATCCTGTATGATTAAAGCTCTTCTACCAATAGCCAGGCTCCTTCGTGACTTCTTCTTATTTTGTTAAGTAAATTTATCGCGTCTCTTCGGCTTTCTCGACTGGCGTAAACTACCTGGTGCAAACCGTATTTATTAGCGCCGATTAAACGGGCTTTAAAGCCTTCGTCTTTAAGTTCTAAAACCTTCTTTTTGGCGTTTTCTTCTACCCTAAAGGCACCGGCAACAATATGGTAATTTCCGGTTTCTTTGGCTACTTTTAAGGTAACCGCGGGCAATGGATTATCTATGACAAAGGTAGCTTGCTGAATTTGCTGCTGAAGTTGTTCCTGTGCCTGCTCTTGCTCGGCAATATTATGTTGGGATACCTGGTCGCTGTAGAAATTTAATCCAACAAATCCTGAAATTCCCAGGGCCACTAAGCCTATAGCAGCATATTTTAAATAAGCCGGGGCCTTTCTTCGATTTGGCGTAAAGTGTATAGGTGCCTTTTCTTCCAGTTCTTCAACTTGCTCTTTATAAGTTTCACGACTCACCGCAGCGCTCTGGAAGCTATCTAAACCAAAAGAATCGGTAAGGTAATTTACCTGTTCAAAAGGCTCAAACTGAAGTTTTTCTTCAGCATAGTAAAAAATACCAATATTCTCCAGTTCAACTTTTCCATCTTTCTGGAAAGAGTTGTCTAATTTCTTAACAAAACTGCTAATAATTTTGATGGCCTCATTATATGAAACCTGTTGCACCTGGGCGATATAATTCGCTAGAAGTCCATCGTTTTTCCTTAGTTGGGAATTAAACGAAACGACCTTTTTCGGCGGAAAGAAGGTATGGGTTTCCTCATTTATAGTTGCCGGCTCCTTTTGGGAAAGAAAAGCCCCAAAGCCCGGCAGAATTACGCATTCGTAACGATAAAGTAAGTCCTGGATGTGTTTAGCTATCTTCATTACCGCAAAAATAAGGTGTTATTTGATTCTTCCTAAAGTTAGCTAAAGAAATTTTATTAACAAACCTTTTTTTCCGTATTTTTAAGAAATCCCAAAACAATTAAAATGCTGATGCTGTGAAAGGCAGGGCAGATGCGCTAAAACTATCAGCCTATAAAAAACTAAATTAAATAGTCTTAAATCTAATTTGAATTTATGTCTTCAGAAGAGTTACAGTATGTTTTAGCTTTACAGCATATTTCAAATTTAGGGGATACAACAGCCAAAAAATTGATTGGTCATTTTGGATCGACTAAAAATATTTTTCAGCAGAAAAAATCAGATTTACTTAAATTAACCGGAATTGGTACTTCCCGCGTACGGGATTTCCATAATGCCTCTCATCTAAAAGCCGCCGAAGAAGAGCTTCGGTTTATCGAAGAGAATAAGGTAAAAGTGCTTTATTTTAGGGATGCAGATTATCCCGAGAAATTAAAGCACTGTATTGATGGCCCTGTTTTACTGTTTCAAAGGGGAAATATCGATCTTAACAATCAGAAAATAATAAGCGTGGTGGGTACGCGCAAGATTACCCAAAGTGGGATTGCTTTCTGTGAACAATTCATTGAAGATTTAAGTGTTTTAAATCCCGTGATTGTTTCGGGTTTTGCCTATGGAGTAGATATTACGGCGCAAAAATCCGCGGTGGCCAATAACTTGCAAACCATTGGCTGTTTAGCACACGGCCTCAACCAAATTTATCCAAAAGTACATCAAAAGTATGTGGCATCTATTGAGGAAAATGGGGGTTTTTTCACCGATTTTTGGAGTAGCGATGATTTTGACAGAAATAACTTTTTAAAACGGAACCGTATTATCGCCGGTCTCAGTGAGGCTACCGTAGTTATTGAGAGCGCTGAAAAAGGTGGTTCCCTGGTCACTGCCGATATTGCCAACTCCTACAACCGCGAAGTCTTTGCTGTTCCCGGGAGGCCAACCGATAAACTGAGTAAAGGCTGCAATAATCTTATAAAATCCCAAAATGCGCATTTGTTGAGTTCGGCGGCAGATTTGGTTTATATGCTTAACTGGCAGCCAGAGAAAGAGGCAAAAGCAATTCAGAAACAATTATTTATAGAGCTGGAAGACGAGGAGAAAAAAGTCTTCGAGTTTTTAACAAAAGAAGGGAAAGCCCAGCTAGACAGCATTGCACTAAACTGTAACTTTCCCTCGTTTAAAACTGCGGGCATTTTAATAAATATGGAATTAAAAGGCGTGGTTCGCCCATTACCCGGTAAATTATTTGAGTTGATTTAATCGCGGGGCGATAGCCAGGGATTTAATTCTCCGGGCTTGCCTCGAAATGTTTTTTTGTAAGTACACCTCGCAGCCTTGGGGTGAAGTTGTTGATTAGGAAACTTAATACCCAATTTTCTTTCTTACCTTTTGTAAAACTGAATCGGCTACACTTTTTGCCTTTTCGGCACCTACTGCTAAGGCTTTATCAATCTCCTGTGGATTATTGATATAATACTCATACTTTTTTCGCGGTTCTTCAAAGCGTTCCAAAAGCAGTTCATACAGCGCTTGCTTGGCGTGGCCGTAACCAAAACCACCGGCTTCATATTTCTCGCGTAATGCCTCAGTTTCGCTCTTTGATGCTACCAATTGATAAAGAGCGAACACGTTACAGGTGTCGGGATCTTTTGGTTCTTCCAGCGGGGTACTATCGGTAGCTATGGCCATGATTTGTTTGCGCAGTTTTTTATCGCTCACAAATAAATTAATGGTATTCCCTTTAGATTTACTCATTTTAGCTCCATCGGTGCCGGGAACATACATCGTATTTTCTTGAACTTTCCCTTCTGGAATTACAAAAACCTCCCCCATTTGTGTGTGAAAACGTTTGGCTACATCGCGGGTAATTTCCAGGTGTTGAAGTTGGTCTTTTCCCACGGGCACGATTTCGGCATCATATAAAAGGATGTCGGCCGCCATTAGCATAGGGTAGGTAAAAAGTCCCGCGTTAATGTCTTCCAATCTATCAGATTTATCTTTAAAAGAATGCGCCAGGGTGAGGCGTTGATAAGGGAAATAACAGCTTAAATACCAGGACAGCTCGGCCGTTTGAGGAATATCGCTTTGCCGGTAAAAAACTGTTTTTTCAATATCTATCCCGCAAGCAAGCCAGGTGGCAGCGACAGAATAAGTATTGTTTTTTAAAGTTTCAGCATCTTTTATTTGCGTGAGTGAATGCATATCTGCAATAAAAATAAAAGATTCATTATTAGGCTTGTTGGCCATTTCTATGGCGGGCAGGATTGCACCTAATAAATTTCCTAAATGTGGGGTTCCTGTGCTCTGTACCCCGGTAAGAATTCTGGACATCTGCTTTTTATGTTTTTCGCAAAGGTACTTTTTTTGCCGAATTCCCTCGGCTCATTTTATTACTTTTGATAACTATGAGGATTTTAAAATCGGCTCTTATCATAATTTGGCGCATTTGGTTTTACACATTGTTGGTAATCCCAATCTTATTGATGTTGCCTGTTTTGATTATTGTGACTTCTGCAGAACGGTTTTATCCCCAGTATTATGTGTGTGCCAGGATTTGGGCAAAATGCATTTTATATGGGATGGGTTTTTATCCTGAAATAAAACGGATGCAGCAGCTCGATCCCAGTCGTAATTACATGCTGGTGGCTAACCATACTTCCATGATAGATATTATGCTGATGCTTATTCTTATAAAACAACCTTTTATTTTTGTAGGAAAACAAGAGTTAGCGAAAATTCCGCTTTTTGGCTTCTTTTATAAAAAAACCAATATCACCGTAGATAGAAAATGTACCAAAAGTAGGCAAGATGTTGTCACCGAAGCGCAACGAAGGTTGGATAGGGGAGCGAGTATCTGTATTTTCCCCGAGGGCGGCGTGCCAGATGATCGCTCTTTGGTGTTAGATAGTTTTAAAGATGGCGCTTTTAGATTGGCGATTGCACACCAAATTCCCATAGTTCCCATTACCTTTTATGATAATAAGAAGCGCTTTTCTTATAAGTTTATCTCCGGTAGCCCTGGAAAACTTAGGGTTAAGGTTCATAAATTTATTGAAACCGAAGGAAAAAGCCCTTCACAAAGACGGGAAATTAAAGAGCGAACCCGAAATGTAATCTTAAACGAGCTTATTAAAGATCTTAAAAGTAATAATAAACCGACTTCTTAAACTTTAGCTTTTTCAAAACTAAATAGTGGAGGCATCTGTTATCTTATCTCTTTTTTCCTCTGTTAAACATTGTAGAAATTTTTATGAATGTTTACAGGCTAATAAAGGATTTTGACAGAATCGCTTCTAATTAATGAAAAAATTGTACTTAGTTTTTTCTTATAACTTACGAAAACGAAATTAATTATCGTATTTTCGTGTTTTTTGATGTCTAAATTGCTATTTTAGAAACAAAACAAAGGAAAAAACAAGTTCAATCATTTTAAGAGCAAAATATATGAATGCAGAAAATACACAAAAAGGACCAGCCCTCGTTATTTTAGCCGCAGGAATGGGGAGTAGATATAACGGATTAAAACAACTGGATACGTTCTCACCACAAGGGGACACCATTATAGATTTTTCAATTTATGATGCCATCCAGGCCGGGTTTAAAAAGATTGTCTTTGTGATAAGGAAAGAGTTATTACAGGATTTTAAAGACATGTTTGAGCCAAAAATAAAAGGTCGTGTTGAGGTAGAATATGTTTTTCAGGAGTTGGACAAAGTGCCAGATGAATTTATTGATGAAGAAAGGAAAAAGCCCTGGGGAACTGGTCATGCTTTAATGCTAACCAAAGATGTAATCAAAGAAAATTTTGCCGTGATTAACGCCGATGACTTTTATGGACGAAAGGCGTTTGAAACCATGGCAGAGAGCTTAAAAAATACCGATCCAGATTCTTATAAATTTAATATGGTGGCCTACCGATTAAAAAATACCGTTTCTGAACACGGTTATGTCTCACGTGGAGAATGTAAATTATCTGAGGATGGTTTATTAAAAGATGTTACCGAGCGTACCCATATTGAAACTAAGGGGGACGAAATTTTGGTAGAAAACGACCAGGGCGAGTTGGAAAATATAGATCCAGATACTTTTGTGTCCATGAATTTTTGGGGCTTTACCCCTAAGTGTTTTGAATTTGGTTGGGACCTTTTCCGCGAATTTTTGGAAGAAAATAGAGGTAAACTTAAAGCTGAGTTTTATATTCCAAACTTGGTAAATGAGATGTTGAAATCTGATAAGGTGACGGTTGATGTTCTTATTTCAAACGAAAAATGGTTTGGGGTAACATACAGAGACGATAAGCCTATAGTTCAATCTGAAATTAGTAGGTTGAAAGAAGAAAATGTATATCCGATTAAACTTTGGGAATAATGAATAAAGAACATGTAAAATCGGTTTTTGAACAATTTGAGCACGGTACTACATTTAAATACTTAAAAGAATTTACCAGCGGTCATATTAATGACACTTATTTTATTGATACCGAAGAGGGTGAGAAATTTGTGCTACAGCGCGTTAACCACGAAGTGTTTAAAGATGTACCGGCTTTAGTAGCCAATAAAGTGAGGGTGAGTAAACATCTTGCCGCAAAATTACCAGAGCTACCAGATGCTGAAAAGAAAAGGCGCGTTCTTAGTTTTGCACCGGCATCTACCGGGGAATACCACCTTAAAGATGACTTGGGGAAATTTTGGAACCTTACTTATTTTATAGATGATAGTAAGGTATTTGATACCGTTACAGAACGAGAGGTAGCTTACGAAGGAGGGAAGTTGTTTGGTGACTTTATTAAAGCAACAGATGATTTTGACAGTGCTCTATTGACCGAGGTGCTTCCCGGTTTTCACGATATGAAAAATAGGTTAGGGCAATTTGAAGAAGCCAGGTCACAAGCTAGCGAAGAAAGACTTGCGAAGGCTAAATCTTGTATTGATAGGGTAGAAGAGCTAAGGGAAGAAATGGTGATTCTACAAAACCTGAAAGAAGATGGTCAAATCCCGGTGCGCGTAACGCACAACGATACAAAAATTTCCAATGCTCTTTTTGATGAAAACAACAAAGGCTTGTGCGTTATCGATACAGATACCGTAATGCCGGGAATTGTACATTACGATTTTGGTGATGCTATTCGCACTATTTGCAACACTGCCGAAGAGGATGAAAAAGATTTGGATAAAGTTACTTTCAATGTAGATTATTATGAGGCTTACCTGGAAGGATTTTTAAAAGAATTGCACGGATCCCTAAATGAGACCGAGATTAAAAACTTACCTCTGGGAGCTAAAACCATCATTTTTATTATGGGCTTACGCTTTCTTACAGATTATCTAGCGGGTGATAAGTATTATAAAACCACTTATCCTGAACATAATCTTGATAGGGCTAAAAACCAATTAAAATTAATTGAAAGTTTTGAGGCACAAACCGCAGCAATAGAAAAAGCAAGTGAATCTATTTTGAGCCAGATAGGTTAGGAGAAAAGCTTCTCTATTGTCCTGGCAAAAATTAATTAAGTGATTTGCTCAAATAAAAGTGATTATTTTAAGCAATTATACAAATAAACCGCAAAGTTTAATTTATTAAGTCTTTGCGGTTTTTTGCAATTTGGTATTTTCTAAAAAAAATATGCTTTATACTTTCGATGATGTAAGTTCAACTCAATTGAAGTTTAATAAAAAGGCGAATCTCATAAATATGTGGGTCAAAGCCGGGTTTCACTTTATTTTACTGAAATTTCAAAGGTTTGGTAGCTGCAAAAGTTTAAATTTGTAAGTATTAAATACAGTTATTGAGTTATACCTACAAGAACTGTCTAATGAACGTTCCTGTAAGGTTTAGAAAACCTTGTAGGTATAAGATTCAGTATATATCTACAAAGTCTCCCAGACCTTGCAGGTAGTCGGAATCACAATTTAGAAAGACGGGAATAACTCAATACAGTTAAACCAACCAATATTATTCTATGTTAGATTTTTCCGCTACTTATACAGACCAGTATCAACTGGCCATGTCTGAAGTTTATTTTAAAAAAGGCCAGAAAGACCATACCGCAGTCTTCGATTATTACTTTAGAAAACTTCCTTATGATGGTGGATACGCAATTTTTGCGGGGCTTCAGGATTTATTGAAGATTATTGAGGGGCTAAGGTTTAGTGAAAAAGATATTGAGTATCTTAAAGAGCAGGATTTTGATGCAGATTTTTTAGAATATCTTAAAGATTTTAAATTCCGCGGAAATATCTATTCTGTGTTAGAGGGAGATGTGGTTTTTCCTACGCGTCCTATTTTGCAGGTAGAAGCAAATATCATTGAAGCGCAGATTATAGAAACCCTGCTGCTTAATTTACTTAATTTTCAAACCTTAATCGCTACTAAAGCCAGCCGAATTAAACTGGTTTCGGGAGATAGGGCTTTATTGGATTTTGGGTTGCGGCGCGCCCAGGGGCCTGGCGGATATTATGCTACCCGCGCGGCGATAATTGGTGGGTTTAACGGTACTAGTAACGTAATTGCCGGACGGGATTTTCATATTCCGGTGTCGGGTACGATGGCGCATTCGTTTATACAAAGTTATGATGATGAGCTTAGTGCTTTTAGGGATTTTGCTGAAGGCAGACCCAAAGATTGTGTGTTGCTGGTTGATACGTATGATACCTTAAAAAGCGGGTTGCCCAATGCCATTAAGGTGGCAAAAGAAATGGAAGAGCGCGGTCATAAATTAATGGCCATTCGCTTAGATAGTGGGGATTTGGCTTACCTTTCTAAAGAAAGCCGTAAAATGCTGGATAAAGAAGGATTGGACTACGTGAAAATTGCAGCATCCAATCAATTGGAAGAAGACGTTATTAAAAGCTTGTTGGAGCAGGGCGCCCGTATCGATATCTTTGGGGTGGGTACCAACCTGGTGATTGGTAGGCCAAATGGGGCTTTAGACGGGGTTTATAAACTGGCATACTCCAATGAAAAACCCAGGATAAAGATTTCAGAAAATATTGTAAAAATTACCCTTCCGCATAAAAAACAAGTTTATCGGTTAAGGGATTCTGCCGGGAAATGTGTAGGTGGGGACCTTATAGCGCTTTCCGAAGAAAATGAAATGAATGAGATGATTCATCCATTCGAGCCTTACAAGCAAATGAAATTAGATCGGCTAAAAAAAGAGGCCTTATTACAACCGGTGATGATAGGCGGTAAAAGCAAAATAGAACAGAAATCGCTGCAGGAAATTGCAAAATACAGTGCAGATAGACTAGCAGAAATACCTTTGGAATATAAACGCTTTAATAATCCGCATATTTACAAAATTGGTATAAGTAAAGCTTTAAAGCAAGAACGCGATAATTTAATTGACGCATTTAAAAAATAAATTTATGAAGACTTTAGTTATTGTAGATCCGCAAAACGATTTTATGCCTGGTGGTTCCTTAGCGGTGCCAGAAGGTGATCAAATTGTACCTGTGATAAATAAATTGCAGGATAAATTTGAGTTGATAGTAGCCGCACAAGACTGGCATCCCAGGACTCATGCGAGTTTTGCCAGTGCCCATCCCGGTAAAAAAGAGTTTGAAGTTATAGAGCTAGATGGTATTGAACAGGTATTGTGGCCAGACCATTGCGTGCAAAACACATCGGGTGCAGCTTTTCATAAAGACCTGGAAACGGCAAAAATTGAAGCGATTTTTAGAAAAGGAACCGATAAGAAAATTGATAGTTATAGCGGTTTTTACGACAATGGCCACAAAAAATCTACCGGCCTAACAGGATACTTAAAAGAAAAAAAGGCCACTCATCTTTACTTCTGCGGCCTGGCAGCCGAAATTTGTGTTTATTTTAGTGCAAAAGATGCCTTAAAGGAAGGTTTTAAAGTAAGCATTATTGAAGATGCTACCCGCCCGTTAGATAATGAGGAGTTTAATAAACGAAAAGCCGAGTTAAAAGAAATGGGGGGTGAGGTAATTACCGCTAATGCTATTGAAAATTAATGTAGTAAACATAGCCTACATTAACCCAAAAAATATAATCGTGGTATTTATTCTGGGGGGCGTGAATGTCCAGGCCATCTATCCAATCATTTCCATAATATTGCCAACGGGATTCCAATAGAATATCGTGTCTAAATCCCAGGCGATAACGCAGTCCTAAAGTTCCTATTACAGAAAAAGTGCTGCCACGGTCAAACTTGGTACCACCAACAAAAGTAGGGAACAAATATTCTTCAAGTGGGCCTAAGTCTGAATAAGCATCGGCTTTATAAGAGACAAAATGACCTCCCAGGCCTATATAAGGAGAAAACATATATCCGCTATGGGTAAAATCCCGAATGCGAAAAGGATGATATTCCAGGTGAATCCCGGCTTCTATAAGTTCGCTCTCCCCGTGCATAGCGCGCAATAGCTGTCCGCCAACTGTTTTTTTCCCCGCCACGGGTCCGTAATGTTCTAATTTAGAATAGAAATAATCAATTTCGTTTCTTAATCTAAAATGCTCGCTAAAAAAAGATGAGGTAGCCCGATAGTTACATTTATCGTTGTAAGCGAAGTTCATATAATGAGAAATACCAATCCCATAGCCGGCATTATTCAGGTTATTTTTAATATTCCAACGTTCGCCATAATCGGTAAAGAAAGAAGTGGGGCCTGCTTTTATCCCAATTTCGTGAGCAATCCCAAATTGGGCATTTAAATAGAATGGGAGCGTAAGAAAAAAAAATAAAATGTAAAAAAACATTTTGCAAAAATACATGCGCGAATTTTGTAGGTGTCACAAATATAGAAACAATTTTAACTAAAATTATACATTAATTTCAAGAATTACTGATTTTGGCTATTTTCTATTTTGCTAACAATTACAGGAAACTCTAATAATTTAAGGTGGTTTTTTATAGAACTGCTATATTTGTCATGTTAAATAGAGTAATTTCAATTAACTTTTTGTAGTATCACAACTTATGAAACAAAAGATTAAAAAATTCCTTGATGAAGTTTCAAAAAGGAATCAAAACCAACCGGAATTCTTGCAAGCCGTCCATGAAGTGGCCGAGGCAATTATTCCTTTTATTGAAGAAAATGAAAAATACCAGAACTTAAAGCTTCTGGAACGCATGGTAGAACCAGAGCGTGTAGTTATGTTTAGGGTGACCTGGCAGGATGATGAAGGAGAAATACAGGTAAACCGTGGCTTTAGAATTCAAATGAATTCGGCTATTGGTCCCTACAAAGGCGGTTTGCGCTTTCACCCATCGGTAAACCTTAGTATTTTAAAATTTCTCGCTTTCGAGCAGGTGTTTAAAAACAGCCTTACTACTTTGCCTATGGGTGGAGGAAAAGGTGGTTCAGATTTCGATCCCAAGGGAAAATCTGATAATGAAGTTATGCGTTTTTGCCAAAGCTTTATGACCGAGCTTTCTCGTCATATTGGAGCAGATACCGATGTTCCTGCCGGAGATATTGGAGTGGGAGCCAGGGAAGTAGGTTTTCTTTTTGGACAATACAAAAGATTGCAAAATGAATTTACCGGTATTTTGACCGGGAAAGGCCGCTCTTATGGTGGTTCTCTAATTAGACCGGAAGCGACCGGATATGGAAATGTATATTTTGCCGAAAATATGCTTAAAACCAGAGGGGAATCTTTTGAAGGAAAAACCGTAGTTGTTTCGGGTTCGGGGAATGTGGCCCAATATGCAGCCGAAAAATCTATTGAATTCGGCGCCAAAGTGCTTACGTTAAGTGATTCTGGCGGCTATATCTATGATGAAGATGGGATTGATACCGAAAAACTGGAGTTCGTTATGGACCTTAAAAATGTAAAACGAGGCAGAATTAGCGAATATGCTGATAAATATCCTTCAGCAAAATATTTTGAAGGCGAAAAACCATGGGAGGTGAAATGCGATGTGGCCATGCCGTGTGCCACCCAAAATGAATTGAACGAGGATGACGCTAAAGCCCTTGTTGAAAACGGGTGCTTTTGTATTGCTGAAGGCGCTAATATGCCGTGTACCACAGAAGCTGTAGATTTCTTTATTGACGCAAAGATCCTCTTCGGAATTGGAAAAGCGGCTAATGCCGGTGGTGTGGCTGTTTCGGGACTTGAAATGAGCCAAAACTCCCTGCGTTTTTATTGGGATAAAGAAAAAGTAGATGGCAGGCTAAGGGATATAATGGACGATATTCACGATAAATGTGTGCAATATGGAACCGATGAAGATGGTTATATAGACTATGTAAAAGGAGCTAATATTGCCGGTTTTGTCAAAGTAGCCGATGCTATGATCGCCCAGGGCGTGGTTTAAGCGATTTATCATATTATTTAAAGCTGTCTAAAAGCTCATAAATTTCACACTGCATCTTTTTAATACATTGAAAGCGCTATGTGGTAAGGATTTGGTTTTTAGACAGCTTTTTTAATTATCTTCGGGCTTGCAAAACCCAAAGTATGCTTGTTACTACTCCCGCCATAGTTATTAGTGCCTTAAAATATGGGGAGGCAGATCTTATTGTAAAAGCTTATACGTATAGCGACGGACTCAAAACCTATATGCTTAAGGGCGTTTTGAAATCTAAAAAAGGAAAATTTAAAGCGTCCCAATTTCAGTTGCTTACCCAATTAGAAATTGTGGCTAATCACCGTAACCAGGGTAAAATGGAATACCTTAAAGATGCTAAAATTTTGCATCCCTATTCCAACCTTCATACCAATATGGTAAAGGCGACGATGCTCATTTTTCTTGCCGAGGTTTTAAAAAATGCAATCAAAGAAGAAGAGCCAAATAAAGCTTTGTTCAATTACCTGGAAAGCGCCCTCTTATGGTTAGACCTTAACGATAAGATCGCCAATTTTCATCTTTTATTTCTCCTGAATTTAAGTCGATATCTTGGTTTTTATCCAGATGCAGCTTCCAGGGACTTACCTTTTTTTAATTTGTTAGAGGGGGTTTTTGAGCTAAAAAGCATCAATAATTATTGCATAGAAGGCCGCAATGTGGAGATTTTACGGCAGTTATTGGGCATAAATTTTGATACTTTGAGTGAAGTAAAGCTTAATCAGCAAACTCGTGCTAACTTTCTAAATATGTTACTTCTGTATTATGAATTACAATCTGACGGTTTTAAAAAGCCTAAATCCCTCGCAGTTTTAAACGAAATTTACAGTTAAATGCGCATTATTTCCGGAGTGTTTTTCTTGCTTTTTACAGTAAATATGCTGCACGCCCAGCAAATAAAAGTGTTTACTAAAACCGGTCACGAACCCTTACCGGGAGTGGCACTTCACAATGCTTTAAAAACAAAAGGAAGTATTACCAATTTAGACGGGGAAGTAGATATTTCGGCATTTGGACCAGAAGAGATAATCATCTTTACCCATGTGAATTATGCCGAAAGAAGAATGAGTAAAGCAGAAATTCTTCAGGAGGGTTCTAAAGTTTATTTGAGAAGTAATGAGAATGAGCTGGAACAGGTTGTGCTTTCGGTTGCTAAATTTAAGATGGAGCGGGATGAAATTCCGCATAAAATAATCAGTTTATCTAAAAGTGATATCTACCTGGAGAGTCCGCAAACTTCAGCAGATTTATTGGAAGG
Organism: Salegentibacter echinorum; assembly: GCF_900129445.1. Taxonomy (GTDB): domain Bacteria; phylum Bacteroidota; class Bacteroidia; order Flavobacteriales; family Flavobacteriaceae; genus Salegentibacter; species Salegentibacter echinorum. The sequence continues at coordinate 111,184 of NZ_FQVT01000002.1, read as the reverse complement.
CAGTGGGCAGGTATTTGTGCAAAAGAGCCAAATGGGTGGGGGCAGCCCTATGATTCGTGGTTTTTCTACTAACAGGCTTTTAATTAGCGTAGATGGTGTGCGAATGAATACAGCGATTTTTAGAAGCGGAAACTTACAAAATGTTATTTCCATAGATCCCCTTGCTGTAGAAAATACCGAGGTTATTTTGGGTCCCGGTTCTATGGTTTATGGTAGTGATGCCATTGGTGGGGTGATGAATTTCTATACGTTAAAACCACGCTTTTCCTTTAAAGAATCCACAGCTGTTTCAGGCAATGCTTATTCCAGGTATAGCAGTGCGAATAATGAGAAAACCGTACACACCGATGTAAATATTGGTAGGGAAAACTGGGCTTTTTTAAGTAGTGTAACCTATTCTGATTTTGGAGATTTAAAAATGGGAGTCCACGGCCCTAATGAATACTTGAGAACTGAATATGCCACCCGGAAAAACGGGGAAGATATTGTGATGCAAAACCTAGATTCGCGGGTGCAAAAACCCACGGGATATGAGCAATTAAATTTGCTGCAGAAGATAAAATATATGCCCCACAAAGACTGGGACCTCAATTTAGGATTGATATATACCAGCACTTCCAGTTTTCCGCGATATGACAGGCTTTACCGAAGGAAGAAAGGTCAACTAAGAGTTGCCGAGTGGTATTATGGTCCGCAGAATTGGTTTATGGGGAACTTTAAAATCAATAAACGAGGCCACGCTGCGCTTTACGATAAGGCGCAATTTACCGCGGCCTACCAGTTTTTTGAAGAAAGCAGGCACGATCGTGATTTTGGAAAAGATTGGCGATATCATACCAAAGAACAAGTAGATGCTTACTCGATAAATTTCGATTTTGAAAAAACTTTTAGAGAGAGCAGGCTGTTTTACGGTGTAGAATATATTTACAACAAAGTACATTCTGCCGGAAATCGTGAAAATATAATTACTTCGGAAGAAGATATAACGCCTTCCCGCTACCCTGATGCTTCTTCCTGGCAGTCAATCGCTGCTTATGCTACTTATCAATGGAAAATTAAAGAAAACCTTAGTTTCCAATCGGGCTTGCGATATAACCATATTTTGGTCGATGCAAGCTTTGATGATTCACTCTATGATTTTCCGTTTCAGAAGGCGCATATCAACACAGGGGCTTTAACGGGTGGCGCCGGACTTAACTGGCAGCAAAACCGATTTTTGGGATGGCGTTTTAATTTATCTACGGCATTTAGGGCACCAAATATAGATGATGTGGGCAAGGTATTCGATTCTGAACCCGGGGCTGTGGTCGTTCCAAACCCAAACTTAGATCCGGAATATGCTTATAATGCCGAGCTGGGAGTAGATTGGCACCCGGCAGAGCATATAAAAATAACCGGAGCCGCGTTTTACACCTATCTTGATGATGCGATGCTGCGCCGGGATTTTAGTTTAGATGGAAAAACCGAGATCGAGTACCAGGGGGAACCAAGTAGGGTACAAGCCATTCAAAATGCGGCATACGCACAGGTATATGGCTTTGAAGCAGGAGTTGAGGTAGATCTTTCGGTTGCTTTGCGTTTTAGTTCTAAAATTGCAATTACCAAAGGAGAGGAAGAGCAGCAAAACGGGGAAACCGCCCCGGTGCGACACGCTGCGCCCACTTTTGGGAATACACATCTCACCTGGCATAAAAAGCGCTTAAAACTTGATCTTTTTGCCGAATATAATGGACAATTTGATTATGAAGATTTAGCTCCATCCCAAAAAGGAAAACCTTATCTCTTTGCAAGCGATAAGAATGGAAATCCCTATTCGCCCTCCTGGTACACGCTAAACCTTACCGGACAATATGAGGTTACTAAAGATTTGCTGGCTACGGCTTCCTTAGAGAATATTACCAATCAACGCTATAGAACATACTCCTCTGGGATTGCCGCAGCCGGCAGGAATTTAATCCTGTCGCTTAAGTATCAATTTTAAGAATACCTGTCAGCTTTTTATATATGAAATCATTGTTTAATAAAAGTGTGTTTCTAGCAATCGCTTTCTACATTTAGACTCAAATCTAAAGAAAGCTACAGCGGAACGAAATCTTTCTTACCTATTTTATTTAATCCTCTTGTTTTTCAAACAGGTAGTAGCCACCACCTTTATCCCAGCTACAAAAAATTAGATGTTTGCCGTCTTTAGAAACTCCAATTCCACGCGGTTCTGCGCCTTTTACCTCTGGTAATTCTAAAGTCCACATTACTTGTTTTTCCTCATTTCTATAATGGAAACTGGAAGGTGATACCCCGCTGGACCTTACTGCGGCAAAAACAGCTTTTTCTTTTACATCTATAGCACTGGAACCGGCCGAAACACTGGAAATACTTTCCTGCTTTATATAGTTTTCTCCGTCTTCACTGTGGTAAACCTGTATTTGCGGACTCCCGGGAGCAGGAAAATATAGGGTGCGGCCGTTAGGGCTCATAGCGAAGGTTCTCGATAAAATTCGATCTTCTAAATCTATTGTTTTAATCAATTTAAAGGTGTCCTCTTTTTGTTTTAAAATATAGTTTGGATCTTCACCAAATAGGGACATAGCATATACTTCGCCGGTTGTAGTGCTTCTGGGAGAAGTGATTGCACGGGCACCTTTGGGAGCTTCCCAAACTGCGAGGGCTTTTCCGGTTTTAGCATCTATCTTTATCAATCGGCGGTTAATTCCGGCTAAAATATTTCCATCTGCGGCCAACCCTATGCCATTCACGGGATTTAATTTATAGGTTTCTCCATTTAGGTTTACGCTGGTAAGTGGCGAAAAACCTGCGTCTTTACCATCTTTCGTTTTTATGATGAGTCCGTGGTTATAATCGGCCAACCAGATTTTACCTTCTTTGTCCCATTCGGCACCATAACCTGCACCAGAATCCTCTATTTTTCCTTTAAAAACATAATTTGGAGCCGGAATTTCAGCAAAATCGTCTAAAGGTTCATCAGATTTCATCAGGTTGAATGCTTCGATTTCTGATGAAGAAATATGGCTGCCATCACTTACTAAAATGCGGTGATAAAAGCGTACCGGCTCCCCAATTGCTGCGTTTTTAAGTAATGTAAACCATTGTTTTTCGGTGAGTTTAAGTTCAGTTTCACGCCCTGTTTTTTCCTGAAGAATAATTTCAGAAAAATCTTTGTTTTTTGATACCTGGTATATATAACTAATAAAATCGCCATCTTCATCTATAGACTCCTGCCATTCTAAGCTGTAAAGAGCCTCAATATCCCTAATTGCATAGGTGTTTTTAGGCTGATGTGAAGTGATTTTGCTGGGATTTGGAGCTTTATTGTGTTCTGGATAAAGCTGCGTTCTTATACTTCCGTTTTTAGTCTTAATTTCCAGATAAAGTCCACCAATAGATAGGTAATTTTTAATTTTTTCGGTGAGGTTTAGGCTTCCGGTAAATTGGCCGTTTCCATCGTTAAAATCCTTTAATTTAAGTTCCTTTAAAAACGCTCCGTTTTCGGTATGTCTTCCCCGGTAAATTCCCACCGCTTTTTCTTCGGAAAGTTCTCCCTCTAAATTAAAAATGCCTCCTGAAATTTGAAGTTTATTGTTATCAATAATTGCTTTAACGTGACCTATTCCGGAAATATTAGAACCTTCTGTATTTAGTGAGGATAAAAATCCTTCGGCAGTTTTGGTTTTGCTAATATCCCTTCGAAGCATATAACCATTGACGCCAAACATAGCTGAAGGCAGGCTTTTTTCAACAAATAAAGTCATTTCCGAAGCCTTTTTCTTTTTAATATCATAAGTGTTATATGCGATAGAGTCTTTCTCTTTAAAAATATCTAAGATGGTTATTGTGTTTACGGGTGCCCTATTTTGCGTTAACCAAGACCTTGCACCAGAACCGGCTGCACCTGTATTTAATAACTCCAGTTTGCCCCGCTTGCCTGGATAAAATGCGTGTTGATGCCCGCTAACGTAGGTATGCACCTCGTACTTTTCCAACAATTTTTGAAGCCGTTCTGGCTGCTCTAACACGTTCCCCTTAGAGTCGCGCTCTTGCGCTACACTATACAGCGGCATATGACCCATCACAAACCTGTATTTTGCATTTTTTGCTTCCGGGGTTTGAAATTGCTTTTCCATCCACGCCAGGTTTTCTTCGGTGATTTTTGAAGAAGAAGCTTCCCACGATACAAAGAAAATATCATTGTCCCGGTCCTTAGGGGCGACTGTACCTTTGCTATCTTCATTGAGTACAAAGGAGTAATAATTGGGGAAATGCGTATCATCAACGAAATCTAAATCTGGGATATTTTTGCTTTTGTTCCAGAACGATTTGGCGAATTTATGTTCAATAGGGTAGGAGCGCCGCCCATCGTGATTTCCAAGCGTGAATGCAAAAGGGATTTTCGCTGCTTTTAAAGGTTGAGCAATATGTTTATCGAATCCTTCCCACATTTTCTGTAATTGGGCAGTTTTGGAAATACCCATTCCGGCTACCATATCGCCGCCAGAAATAACCATATCGGGTTGCCATATTCTCGGAATTCTTTGAATAATACTATCTACCTGCCACTCATAATTTGCTGCACCTAAACCCGAATTCAAATCTGAAATCACTGCAATTCTAAGATCACCCCGTTTGGGGTTGATAGGTGAAGATTTTGTAGGAACAAGCCGAATGGCATCGGCGATAAACTTTCCTTGTGTTGCTCCGACAATTTCTAAAGAATCCATAGGTCCAATGCTAAAGTTTCCAAGTACGTTCCACTTTCCTAAATTCTTTAGGCTTTGATGATTGAGCTTTATCGTGTCCCTTTTTTCTTCGGAATGGAGAATATAATTAACCTCTTTCGCATTTTTAGCCGTATTTACGGTGATCCAGACAGCAAGCTGATATTCTTTTCTATCAATATCTTTAAAATTATAAACGGCGTGGTTAAGCTCGTTAGAAGTTGCTGTTCGCGACGGACTCTCCCCATAATAATTAACCAGGTTGGCGGTTTGCCATATTCCATTTTCTGAGTAATTTTCAGTTTCAGTGTCGAAAATTATGGGTTTGGAGTTTTTGGATCCCTTAACTTCTGAGATAACCAATGCCCCGGCATTTTTTCTTAAACTGTTGCGGTTGCCTCCGGTAATATCGGTTGGAATATTCACCACCTCATTGGCAGCGACCATTGCTGTAGAGCCTCCACCGTCTAAATTTAAGGCTTCTATAGCACCAAGATTATGCATTAAAGTGGCTAGTTCTGTTAGCGTCACGCCGGCACTGGCCTCCTGGCGTCCATCTACCACCATCATAATAAGGGTGTTTTTGTCTTTAAACCCAATTGCACTCCTGGGATGTCTCATAAGATGACTTCCTTTAAAGCCTTCTGCTGCTGAGGTGACATTTATTTTCCCATTTTTAATTAAAACAGGCCCGCCACCAACCGCCTGGTTTACATCCCAAATTTGCGTATTTGCTGCTAGTTTTGGGCTTTCTAATTTCGTGGGAACTCCCCTTTTTTTGTTTGCATTGGTCCAGGTTATTTCTGGAATACGGTTTTTTATACCAAAAGCTCCCTTAATATTTTCTCCGGAAGGTCCCGCGGCAATAACTTCCCCATCTTGAATAATAGTGCTAACGGAAGAGTTTGCAGCGAAATAACCACCGTTAATGGCTAAAATACCATCCCCGCGCTCGTAAGTTTCTTTCGTGGTTTCCCTAATGCTATTGCTTCCAAGAGAGCGTAGCTTAAGGTTTTTATCGCTTAAATCTATTTCAGCATACATTGCGCGTAGGGGTTTGCCGTCTGGTAATTCTCCCATGGCATCAAAGACCCGTATGGAAGCCGGAAGATTAATATTCAAGTCTTCCCTGGGCTCCCAGTTTAAGGAAATATTTTGTGCATTTAAGCCGGTGGTTATTAAAATGAACAATAACCCGAAATTTTTTAGGTAATTCATTCTTTTATTTTTTAGAAATAGAATGCTTTCTGAAAGCGATTAATACAATAGGTATTTGGCTCTTATCTTTTTGAAAAACTCAAGGTCTTCCTGCCAATTTCGAATAATTTCTTTCGGATGTTTTCCCGTATCCAGGGCTTCACGGATGCTTTTAGTTTTTAATAATCCATCTAAACGTTTTTCACGCCATACCAATTCTTCAGGATATAGTGTTTTTAAAGCATGAAGAAAATAAACACCCGCTTCTACCGATTTAAATTTATTCCTATGAGTTAAGATTATTTCCACAGCGGGAATTTCTTGATTCATGAATTTTGGCGGATAAATTTCTATACCATCTACCATTTGTTGCGGGGTGATTTTTGTAGCTTGAAAGGTAACGCCTTCCAGGTGGTATGTTTTTAGCTGGTTTATCAACTCTTCAGGGTTTATCCAGGGAGCTGCAATATATTCAAAAGGGCTAAGGGTTCCCCTACCTTCAGAAACATTGGTGCCTTCTAGTAAACAAGTGGCCGGGTATAATGTTGCAGTAGTAAGCTTAAGCATATTTGGCGAAGGCTTTATCCATGGCAAACCGGTTTCATCATACCATTTTTTATGGGAATAATTCGTTAAGGGGATTACCTTTAGATTTGCGAAGGGCAAATTTTGTTTTTTTCTTTCCTCATTAAACATCTTAGCAAGTTCACCAACGGTCATACCATGAGTAATGGGTAGGTTTTTAATTTTCGTTACAGGCTCCCCAGACTTGCCTACAGGACCATCTATATAATTTCCCAGGATTGGATTTGGCCTATCTAGTACAATGAAAGGGATATCATTTTCAGCAGCGGCTTCCAGGGCTAGAAGCATTGTTTTAATATAGGTGTAAAAACGAGCTCCAATATCCTGAATATCAAAAATTAGAATTTCCGTATTTTTGAGCATCTCCGGAGTTGGTTTTCTAACTTTTCCGTAGAGAGAAATTACCGGAACCCCGGTTTTACTGTCTTTTGAATCACTCACATGGGTATCTTCTTCACCTCGAATTCCGTGTTCAGGGCCAAATAAAACGCTTAATGTAGTCTTAGAATTTTCGTGAAGAAGATCTACCAGGTGTTCTCCTCCTGGCAAAATCCCGGTATGGTTTGTTACCAAACCTATTTTTTTATTTTTTATAAGATCAAAAAACTCTTTTTCAAATAGACGTTCTGCTCCTATTTTCACGCGATTTTCTAGCTTAAGAAGTGGCAATTTTTGATATAAATCGGTGCCGGGACAGCTTGTTTCGGCTTGATCCTTATGCCCTGAAATGGTTTCCCGTGAGATGTTGTATGCTGAAGAAATATAGGAAACCAGTTTTTGCAGGCTTTTCCATTGCTGAGGTAATACTTTTTCTTCACTAAAATCTCCTTCCACCACAATTAGAACATGACCTTCTAGATCGTAATTGGTATTGGAATCTCCCTGAAAATTGATATCCCTTCCTTCTGCAATATCGCCATTGGTCGAGATATAAAAATGGTAAGGAACATCTGCCCAGGCTTTTTTTATACTGCCATTGGCGAGAGGGGAGTCCTTTTGAGAAAAATTTTGAAGTGCCTGTAATTTCTCTATTGTAGTAATTTCTGGTTTTTGCGGCATCCCGGTATGATGAATGGTAATAAACTGCGGTTTATGCGGTTTCATTTCCATAATTGGTTCCCTGGCATTCCAATCTTTTCTTTTGGTCATGGCTAACTCACCTTCAACACTGTTTTGTGCTGAAATAGATATGGTGCTAAATATTGCTAAAAAAATGAACTTGAACGTAATTTTCATAATACCGTAGTTAAAATATTATTGTCACCAATACACGGATATCCTTATTTAGTGGTCTATATTATGACTTTTTCTAGAAATCATAATGCAATTCTCTATCTGGTTCTTTCCCAATTCCCCGTTTTTCAGAAAGATTAAAATGCAATAAAGCTAATGTGCCCACGTTTTATTTGCTGTTTAAGTCATAATTTGGAACAGAAATCCTTTTAATGAAAATTAAACCATCACATATTTCTGAAAACTTTTTATTTACCATTGCCTTATTCTTACCTTTTGGACTGTAACCTGATGCACCCAATAATAATTGTTTTTTCTTATCGCTAAAAAAGCTTCTTGCATCGCTGTTTTTTAATGCTTCTTCCATATCAATAAAGTAGATGTCCTTATTTGCCTTAAAGAGCGTTTTTGCATAGGTTTTGCGAAAGGGTTTATCTATTTCGTAAACATCCCAATAATTTGGTTTGTTCCTCCTGGTAACGTGACCAATCACTTTACCTACGCCAAAGTCAAAGTACACACTATAATAATCGTCTTTGTAAAATTCTTTTAAGTGTCCGCCTACACTAACCCAACCACTTCCGGCTGGTGAAATTTCTTTATTGTTTATATGTTCATTATGCGCCCAGATAAAAGCCTTACCATTTTCTGCTTCGTTCTCTATTATCCACTTAACATTTTCATACATTTTTAAATCCCGAACTTCACTTTTTGGGTTTTGCAAATATTCGGTGTATTTTATCAAATAATTTAAGGCTCTTAAGGTATATTTAAATTCCTGATTATTTTTTTGATTGCTAGTACTTTGAAAGTTTAATATAATTTGTTCAATCTCTTCTAATTTAGGGATTTCCTTATCTCCCCAATCATTTTCATTTTTATAATCCACTTTTTTATTAGCACAATCATCGACTATTTCTAAAAGTTCTTCACTTACCGGCACTTTATATTTCTTTACAAAATCCCGGATTTCTTCATTAATTCCTTCCACATGTTGAATATCCATTCCATAAAAACGAATTTGCTCTTTTTGGAATTTGTCAGAATTATAATCCCTTATCCATTCTAAAAGTTCTACTACTTCCTGATTAGACCAGGGTATTATATTAAAATTATCGGCAATTGTTTTAATGTCTCCTTTCCCACCGCTTATCCATTCATTGATTCCAGCTTCGGCTGGATAGGAATCCTCCATGATAAAGGCTTTTATCTCCTGCGTTTTTACTAAATATTTAAAAAATTTAGCTTTTATATCAAAAAATTCTTTCCCGTGATGAGTCGCTTCCCCAAACCCAAAGATTTTAGCATTAGCAAATTTTTCTGGAATATTATTGTTGAAATTTATGAGTTTAGTGTCAGGATCTGCATCTTCAATTTCTATTGCATTTTGATTAATCCAGTTTATGGTTTCTTGCTCTTGCGAAATAGAATTGAAGGATAACAGCGCTATTATAATAAAGGCTAATATTCTCATTTATAGAGAGGTTTTTAATGTGCTAAAAAAACACAGAAAATTAGTATTGATTAATTTACAAATACTTTTTATACAGTAAATAAAGTACTTTTATATCATAAGCACTAAAAGCTTGCTCTAAATTCTCCTGAATAAAATGTAATTTAAACGCGCTTTTTGCAGCGGTTAAATTTGAAGTGTCATACCCCACAATTTTTAGGGCATTTTCAATGTTGAAATCGGCTGGAATTACTTCAGGAAAAACTAATTTGTCAAGAAAGGGAATACGGGTATTTATAGTGCTCTGTAAATTAATAACCAGCGGATTGGGAGTAAAAAACTCGGTTTCCAGCTTTAGCTTTTCAACTTCAGCATTATCGTACCATAAGCCGTAGCCTTCTTCGGCCAATTTTTCCCAGGGAAAATATTTGTTGGGATCTACCTTTCGCGAAGGTGCGATATCGGAATGTCCAATAAAATTTTTCGCAGGAATTTTATATTTTTCTTTCAGAATTTCTAAAAGATCAAGTAAACTATTAATTTGCGCATCGGTAAATTCCTCTTTTCCGTTATTATCTATTTCTATGCCCAGGGAAGAAGAATTTAAATCTGTGTTACTGCCCCATTTCCCGATTCCCCCGTGCCAGGCACGATAAAAATCGTTGAGCATGTGGTAAATTTCACCTTTTTTACCAATAACGTAATGGGAACTCACCTGCGTTCTTGGAAGGGTAAAAGTATATAAAGTTTGCCCTACAGAGTCTTGTGCTGTATGGTGCAAAACCACGTAATTGGGCTTACGCAAGTTAAAATTAGTAGTTCCCACCCAGTATTCGCCATAATGAAGTGCGGATTCGTTTTGGTTTTCCTGGGCGGGTAACTGCTTTAATTGTTTGCTATAAATCTTTGTCTTTTTCTTATAAATCCTGTTGGTTTTTGCATAGGGATTTCCGGCGCAAGACACTAAACCAAAGACGATAATGAGACTGTATAAAAGAGCTTTAATTCCTTTTTTATTCCTGGATTTTCTCAAAATTTATCTTATTAAGTTGCCGGTGCTCTGTTAGTCTTACTAAGAAGCATTGATTAACAAATACTGGATTTATAACAAATTTAAACTCAAAATTAAATTGAATATACTTCCACCCGCACCAAAAAAGGAACGGGTGGAGTATATATTAGTCAAATTTCCATCTTACAAAAGCCTCCATGGCTTCATAGTTGGCCAGTCCTAGCTCGTGATAAACTTCTGCGGTTTCGCTGTTTCTTTCTTCGGCACGAACCCAGAATTCCCTTTCGTCATCTCCCGGGAATACAGGGCGGTCTTTTTGCGACTGGTGTTGGAAAATAGCATCCCTTTTGCGCTGTACTTCTTGTGGGGACAATGGCACGGCCATTTCAATTTCGTGCACATCGAATTCCTGCCAGGCGCCGCGGTACATCCACAGCCAGCAATCTTTAGTCCAGTCTTCGGTCTTTCTTAGCCTTTTCATCGCTTCAATAATGATATTAAAGCATACAATATGCGTCCCGTGTGGGTCGGCAAAATCACCGGCGGCAAAAACCTGGTGTGGTTTTACTTCCTGCAATAATTCCATTGTTAATTCGATATCCTTTTCGGTTACCGGGTCTTTTTTGCTCTTGCCAGATTCATAAAAAGGAAGGGCCATAAAATGAATATTTTCATCCTGAAGTCCGGCATATCTAGCACCTGCAATAGCTTCAGATTTTCGAATAAATCCTTTTACATCCCTAATTTCCTGGAGGTCGATTTCGTTGGGTTGTTTCTGCTCAATAAACTCACGCATTTTCTCGTAAGTCTCTTCCAGGTTTTTGGTGTCTTCGCCGGTACTCTTTTTAAAATCTATGGCAAATTCTACATAGCGAAGTACATCGGTATCCCAAACTGCGGTATTACCAGAGGTTTGATAAGCCACGTGCACATCGTGTCCCTGGTCCACCAACCTAATGAAAGTCCCTCCCATAGAGATCACATCATCATCTGGGTGTGGAGAGAAAATGAGAGAGCGTTTTTTAGCGGGTTCTTTTCGCTCTGGTCGCTGTGTATCATCGGCATTTGGTTTTCCTCCCGGCCAACCGGTAATACTGTGTTGCAATTGGTTAAAAACGTCTATATTAAGATTATAAGCAGGACCCTGCTCGGTGGCTAACTGCGCCATCCCGTTATTATTATAATCTTCGTCTGTAAGTTTTAGAATAGGTTTCTTTAATTCTGAAGAAAGCCAAATTACCGCTTTTTTAATAAGTTCTTTAGTCCAGTTACAGTCTTTTACCAACCATGGAGTGTCAAAACGAGTTAGGGCAGAGGCGGCATCTCTATCTAAAACAAATTCTACATTTTCTGAAAGCTGAAGGTAAGTAGCCGGCACATTACCAGACATTTCTCCCTCTATTGCTTTTTTAAGAATGGAAGCTTTTTTCTTGTTCCATCCCATTAAAATGATCTGTCTCGCTTTAAAAATGGTACCAATACCCATGGTAATGGCTTTGGTGGGAACATTCTCCTTTCCTCCAAAATCCCTGGAAGCATCACGTCGGGTTAGGTCATCTAAGGTTACTAACCTGGTTCCCGAGTTTGGTGCAGAGCCTGGTTCGTTAAAACCAATATGCCCCGTTCTACCAATACCTAAAAGCTGAAGGTCTAAACCACCAACTTCGCCAATCTTATTCTCATAAGCCAGGCAGTAATCGGTGATATCATCTTCTGCCAGGGTACCATCTGGAATATGGATGTTTTCTTTTTTAATATCAATATGATCAAAAAGAACTTCGTCCATAAACCTTACGTAGCTTTGCTTGGCATCTGGCTTCATTGGGTAATACTCATCCAGGTTAAAAGTGATCACGTTTTTAAAACTAAGGCCTTCTTCCTTATGTAGGCGAATTAGTTCTTCATACACTTCTACCGGAGTGGCTCCTGTTGCAAGCCCTAACACTGCATTCTCTTGTTTCTCGTTTTTACGTTTAATAAGATCTGCAATTCTTTTTGCTACTTTTTTTGAGGCAATATGTTTATTTTCATAAACTTTTACCGGTAGTTTCTCAAAGCGAGTTTCTTCTAAAAGATTTAATCTTGCCATAATCTGACTATTAGTTGTACTGTTATTAATTGTCCCTACTTTTTAAAAGCTGAAACTTTAGATGTAAAGCTTTGGACTTTCTCTAGCTTATATGTGATTTTACCAGGTTTACCTGGTCTTTAAATATATTATCCATTACTGCAATAGTGCCACCATAAATACTCGAGTTATCACCAAGTTTAGATAATTCTAAGGTAGTTCTTTCTTTAAGTTGCATCATGCAATAAGTGTTCATTGATTGCTGAATTGGTGTAGTGATAAACTGCCTGGCCTGTGATATTTTGCCTTCTAAAATGATTAATTCAGGATTAAATATCTGTACGAGTATGGCAATACCTTTACCCAGGTTTATCCCAATCTCAGATAAAGTGTTTATCGCAAATTGATCTCCTTTATTGGCTGCCTCTATAATGGTTTCGGGTTCTAATTTTTGAAGCTCTTCTTTATTTAGGTTGTTTAACACCGAAGTTTGCCCCGCTTCCAAACCTTCTTTGGTCTTCCTTACTAACGCCAATCCCGAAGCCTCAGTTTCCAGGCAACCTCGTTTTCCGCAGTGACAGAGCAACCCATCTTCATTCATTGGGATATGTCCAAATTCTCCGGCAAACCCAGATTCACCCGAATGCATTTTTCCACCCATAATAATTCCTAAGCCAATGCCCCAATCCATACTAATTACAAGCACATTGTTTTTATTGCGGGCACCGCCAAACCTAAACTCGGCAAGGCAGGAGCTCTTTGCATCGTTTAAAAGTGCTACCGGAGTTTTAAATTTATCTTCAAATTTATCCTGTAAAGATTCTGGTTCCTGTTCACTTAAGTAATAAGAAAAGTTTTTACCGGCTTCAGCAGATACCAACCCCGGCATGCTTATTCCCACTCCCATAACCTGGGAGAGTTTTACGTTTGCCTCTTTTAATAAAATCTCTGTCCACTCATAAAGTTGATCCACAATATTATTTTCTGTAGAAATATCTTTAGACCAGGAGTTTTGTACAATAATGGTATGATTGTTATCTAATAGTGCCAGTTTAATACTAAAGCGTTCTATATGAATACTTACTACAAAAAAAGAATTTTCTACCAGCCCATAAAGATCTGGTTTGCGACCACCTTCAGATTTTCCGCGCCCTTTTTTTACCAAAATACCTTCTTCCAAAAGCTGGTTTAGTAAAGACATAGAAGTAGGCAGGCTTACATTAAAGCGCTGGCAAACTTCTGCATTGGAGGTTTCTCCATTGAGAAATAAGTGTTTGATGATCTTTAATTTCTGAAGAAATTTTTTTCTTTCTACATTATTTATCTGAGCTATTTTTTCTTCATCTATAAAGAAATCATTCAGGTATTTTGACATAGGTTGCGTTGGCATAATTTTTAAAAAATAAAAGTTCAAAAAATAAAATTCGAGCTTTTAAAAAAGAATTTATTTTGAATCTAAAAATAGGCAAAATAATCATTTTTAAAAATACTTTCTCTATTTTTTTATGAAAGATTAATTAATTAGTCTAAATTTATATTTTTTGTGGCTGTAATTTCAGCTTGTTCTTACAAAGCTAAATCTTCTCTTTAAATAAAATTAGAGAAAATATGACTAAAACAATACCCCTCACCCCACGGGTTAAACCGAAGAAAAGTAAGCGGTACTTTGCCTTAGATGTTTTAAGAGGACTTACTGTAGCATTAATGATCCTGGTGAATACGCCCGGCAGTTGGTCTCATATCTATGCTCCATTTAAACACGCCGCCTGGCATGGTTTTACTCCTACAGATTGGGTTTTTCCTTCTTTTCTGTTTGTGATTGGTAATGCGATGAGTTTTAGTCTTCGTAAGTATGAGAGTGTTTCTGAGGCAGCCTTTCTAAAAAAAGTTTTTAAAAGAGCAGCGCTCATATTCCTAATTGGTTTATTCCTTAACGCCTTTCCATTTGTCTATAGGGAAGACGGTGACCTGGTATTTAAAAACCTGGTTAATCTTAGAATTATGGGAGTTCTGCAGCGCATCTCCCTTTGCTATCTCTTTGGTTCGCTAATTATCCATTATTTAAAACTGAAGAAATCTGTAATTTTTGGCGGTTTAATTTTATTAAGCTATTGGGGCATTTTATGGTTTTTTGGAGATAGTCCCAATCCTTATAGCCTGGAGCATAACGCTGCTTTAAAGTTTGACGGGGCAATTTTTAGAGATGCTAATCTTTACAAAGGTTTTGGAATTCCGTTTGACCCGGAAGGTTTGTTGAGCACCCTGCCGGCTATTGTAAACGTAATCGCGGGTTATGTGACCGGGGTTTTTATTCAGAAATCGGGGAACAATATGAAAACCGTTGTGAAACTAAGCGTTTTTGGAGTTTTACTATTAGTAGTAGGGCAAGTTTGGGGGATGCTGCTACCCATCAATAAGCCTATATGGACCAGTTCTTACGTTTTATTTAGCACCGGTTGGACTTTGTTGGTGCTTTCAGCATTAATTTTAATCATAGAAATTTTCGGATTTAAAAAATGGACCGGTTTCTTTGAGGCTTTTGGTAGAAATCCGCTATTTGTATTCGTGATGTCTGGGCTCGTGGTAATGTTAATGAATATTATTTATGTAAATGGACGGGCTTTAAAACCCTGGCTTTACGAAAATTTTTATCTTAGCTGGCTAAGTAATTATAATGCTTCCTTGCTTTTTGCAATTAGTTATATGTTGCTTATGTGGCTGCTTGGATACTGGCTGCACAAAAGAAAAATTTACATAAAAGTTTAAATCTGCCTGAAAATTTAAATTAACATCAACTAATGAAAAATAATAACCTGTTTCCCTGTCTTCTTGCCCTGGTATTTCTTATTTCGCCTTTGCAAGCGCAAAAAACTGAGAAAACCTCTCCAGAATTTCTTCAATACACAAATAGCAAATGGGTAGATTCCATTATGGAAACGCTTACCCCCAAAGAACGTATTGCGCAACTCATTATGGTTGCAGCATACTCAAACAGGGGAAGTCAACATAAAAAAGAAATTTTAAAGTTAATTAATGAGCAAAAAATTGGGGGACTGGTATTCTTTCAGGGGGATCCAAAATCTCAACTGGAGTTGTTGAACGATTATCAGTTGGCTTCCAAAGTTCCTTTATTGGGAGCCATGGATGCAGAGTGGGGGCTTGGCATGCGATTGGACAATACTATTAGTTATCCCTATCAAATGGCCCTTGGTGCTATTCGGGATGATAGTTTGGTGTATGATTTGGGACAGGAAGTTGCACGCCAACTTAAAAGAACGGGGCTTCATCTTAATTTTGCCCCGGTGGTAGATGTAAACAATAACCCCAATAATCCGGTGATTAATTATCGCTCTTTTGGAGAAAACAGGGAAAATGTAGCTCAAAAAGGCATTGCTTATATGCGCGGGATGCAGGATGCTAATTTATTGACTTCAGCAAAACACTTCCCGGGGCACGGAGATACCGATACAGATTCACATCACGCCCTACCACAAATAAATCATCCCTTTAATAGACTGGATTCTTTAGAAATGTACCCTTTCAAAGAATTGATTAATGCTGGAGGTAGCGGCGTTATGGTTGCGCATTTAGATATTCCGGCGCTGGACTCTACGGGCGTGCCTTCAACTTTATCAAAAGCTATTATTACCGGGATTTTAAAAGATAGATTAGGTTTTAAAGGCCTTATTATTACTGATGCCATGAACATGAAAGGGGTTACCAAAGGGAATGCCCCTGGAGTTGTAGATAAAGACGCCATTTTAGCCGGTAATGACCTGTTGGAATATACCGAAGATGTGCCAAAGGCGATTGAAGAAGTGAGCAAGGCCATTAAACAGGGACTAATCTCACAGAATGAATTAGACCAACGTGTGAGAAAGGTTTTAGCGGCAAAACAATGGGTAGGTTTAAATAATTATAAGAAGCAAAGCACTAAAAACATCCTAAAAGAGATCAATACCGGTCACGCCAAATTTTTAAACAGGAAACTGGTAGAAGCCTCGCTTACCGTACTTAAAAATAAGAATAGCATTTTACCATTAAGAAAATTAGATACCTTAAAAATTGCTTCTATTTCTTTTGGTGCACAAAAACAAACCCAGTTTCAGAAATCTTTAAATTTATATGCTGAAGTAAAAAGCTTTCAGGTAAAAGCAAATGCAACTGCGGCTGAAGTAGCAGCTTTAAAGCAAAAGCTCTCGGCTTATAATCTTGTTATTGGCGGTATTCACGATGACAGCCGATTCCCAAGAAATACAATGAAGTTTTCTAAAGCAGTACAGCAATTTATTGGGGAGCTTTCCAAAGAGGAAAATAGTATTTTTAGTTATTTTAAAAATCCGTATTCTCTAAATAAAATCGCCGGGATTGAAGATGCAACCGGGTTAATTTTAACCTATCAGGACACAAAAACCACCCAGGATCTTGCGGCGCAGTTAATTTTTGGAGGTGTGGGAGCGAATGGAAGATTACCGGTAAGCATTGGGGATAAATTCAAATCTGGAGACGGAGAAGATGTAAAAGGAAAGCTAAGGCTTAAATATACCGTTCCTGAAGACGCCGGGATGAACTCTAAAGTGCTTTTTCACGGCGTTGATTCTTTGATGCAGGAAGCGATTAAAAAAAAAGCGACGCCGGGAGGTCAAATCCTGGTAGCAAAAAACGGAAAAGTGGTACTGCATAAAGCCTATGGCTACCACAAATATAGCGACACGATAAAAGTAAAAAAAAACGACTTATATGATTTGGCCTCGGTAACGAAGATCTCTTCGGCTTTACCGGCCTTAATGAAATTACAGGATGAGGGTAAGTTTAGCCTGGACGCTTCCATAGACGATTACCTGCCATATTTTAAACATTCTAACAAAGCGGGAATCCCATTTCGGCAAATTTTAGCACACCAGGCTCGTTTTAAACCCTGGATTCCTTATTGGAAAAATACGCTGCGCAAAAACGGAAGTTATAAATGGTACACTTTTAAGAAAGATTCTTCGAGAAGATTTCCTATTAAAGTGAGCGAAAACTTGTGGTTGCACCGCAATTACCAGAAAAAAATGTTTAAAGCCATTAAAAAATCGGAGTTGGAGGACGAAGCAAAATATAAATATTCTGGCCTGGCTTTTTATTTACTACCTGCTATTGTAGAAGAAATAAGCGGCGAAGATTTTAGAAAATACATCAACGAAAATTTCTACGATAAGCTGGGCGCTACAACATTGGGCTACAATCCTATGAAATCTTATAAGAAAAGCCGAATCGTGCCTACTGAGCACGATTATTTGTTTAGGCACAAGCCCATTCACGGGATGGTACACGATGAAGGAGCAATTATGATGGGAGGAGTTTCTGCCAATGCGGGGCTTTTTTCTACAGCAAATGATTTGGCAAAATTGATGCAAATGTACTTGAATATGGGAACTTATGCCGGCCATAGGTATATTGATGAAACTACCCTACGAGACTGGACTAAAACGCAATTCCCAGATAATGATAATCACCGCGGAGTTGGTTTCGATAAGCCTTACCTGCAATACAAAGGCGAAAACAGTAACACCGCAAAAGATGCCAGTAAAGCCAGTTTTGGCCACACAGGATTTACGGGGATTATGGCCTGGATGGACCCGGAAGAAGATCTGCTTTATCTTTTTCTTTCTAACCGTGTTTTGCCAAGCCGAAGCAATACACGCTTATATCAACTCAATACCCGCACAAAAATTCAACAGGTATTATATGATGCAATGAAGTAAGAGTTTGCAGTATTTAGTCCCAGTTTGCAGTATTTGCTACCTTATTCCCTATTAGTCACTGAAAATTGCGACTGCTTACTAAAGGGCTAAAAATGAGTCCCATACTTTTATTAAAACTCTTCTTTTTGAAGAATAATTTGCCAAATTATTTTATACCACCTCAAGTAAACTTATATTTGAATGCTTATTTATAACCATTCGAACTTTTTATGATCAAGAACTGCACCCCCCTGTTGGTATTCCTGTTGTTCCTATTTAACAAACAAGTACACGGCCAGCATAGTTTAAAAGGTAAAATAGTTTCAGAAAATAATACTCCGGTAGCCTTTGCCAACGTGATTTTATTGAATGCTAAAGATTCAACCTCTGTTTATAAAGGAACAATTTCAGAAGAAAACGGTCGGTTTGTTTTTGAAGAGCTCGCTTCCAATACCTATTTAATGAAGGTAAGCTTTATAGGTTATAAAGAACATTTGCAGAATATTGAAATTTCTTCCGACGAAAAATTAAAAAAAATTGTTTTAGAAGAAGCGTCTTCAAATTTAGATGAGGTGACCATAAACGCCCGCAAACCCAAAATCTCCCGTAGTATAGATCGTCTTACTTTTAATGTAGAAAATTCTACACTTTCCAGCGGAAACAGTTGGGATATTTTAAGACAAACCCCGGGAGTGATTATGAATCAGGGGCAACTTCAGGTTAGGAATTCTTCGGTTACTGTATATATTAACGACAGGAAAGTACAGCTTAGCCAAAGTGAACTCCAAACTTTATTGCAAAGTTATTCCGCACAAAATATAAAATCTGTAGAGGTAATTACCAATCCGCCGGCCAAATATGAGGCAGAAGGTGGTGCTATTTTAAATATCAATACCAGTACTGCGTTAACGCCCGGTTATAAAGGGAGTATAGAAGGAGCATATACGCAGGGAATTGTGCCTAAATATAAATTGGGAACCAGGCATTTTTGGAAGAGTGATAAACTTAACGTGTTTGCCAATTACACCTTTAGCCCCAGAAAAGATATAAAACGAGATGATAGTTATATTAATTTTTCTCCAACTGAAGAAAACGGGGAAGAATGGAATACCAATTTTCAAAGAATCACCAGGTCTAAAGCACATAATGCCAATATTATTTTAGATTATGAGATTGACGAAAAAAATAAATTGAATTTTTCTTCTAACCTTTTTTTATCTCCAAATAAAACTTTTGATAATTCAGTTGTTACAGATATAAGGTCGTTTTCTAATATTCCATACAAATTTTTTAAAACGAACAGCGATCTGGATACCGATGAAAGTAATGTTGCGGTAGATCTTGGTTACACCCATGATTTAGATAAGGGCGGAAGTCTTTCAGCAGGAGCTCATTACACAAATTTTGATCAGGATAGGTCGCAAAGCTTAGTCACTAATTATTTTGCCGGAAATGAAGAAATTTTAAAAAAAGTGGCCTTTGATACCGATGCTACTCAAAAGATCGATATTTTTTCAGCGCAAATAGATCTAAATACAAGTCTTGGTGAGACTGCTTTTGAAAGTGGACTTAAATTCTCGGGAATTGATTCTGATAGTGGGATCGATTATTTTAATATAGAAAGTCTTGACGACCTCTATGAGGATCTGTCGGACAGGTTTCGTTATGATGAAGAGATCTATGCTGCTTATGCCAGTGTTTCCAGGGATTGGGAAAAGTGGAGCCTTAAAGCCGGTTTGCGTGGGGAATACACCGATTTAAAAGCAAAATCTTTAACCACCAACGAGCAAAACAATCAGGAATATTTCGATTTGTTTCCCACGGCTTATTTGCAGTACCGGGCCTCTAAAAATCATAGCTTTACCTTAGATTACAGCCGAAGGATTGACAGGCCGAGATATGAAAGCCTTAATCCTTTTAAATATTTTCTAAACGAGAATAATTACAATGCCGGAAACCCAAATTTGCGGGCCGCCATTAGTGATAATTTTAATCTTAATTATACTTTGCTGGGGCAATATTATTTTGATCTTTATTACCGCGATAATGGTAAGTCGCCGGCAACTCTGGCTTTTCAGGATAATGAGAATTTAAACATAAGAAGAATAGAATCCAATCTTTTGGATAGCAAAAGCTACGGACTCGATTTTTTACACGGTCGCTCCTTTACCGGTTGGTGGTATGCACAGTTATATGCATCTTTTTTTCACGAAGAAAATACCTTTCTTGCGGTAGAAAGCGACAATGCCAAAGTGACTAACGAGATTGACGCCGTTTATGCACAGTTATACAATTCCTTTACGCTTTCAAAAGACGGTTCTTTTTCCGGTAATCTAAGTTTTACTTATGTTTCAGATTATATCTCTGGCTCTTACAATTTCGACCCTTTTTCAACCCTAAGTATAGGCCTTAGAAAGACATTGTGGAACAACCGCGCGGAGTTGAGCCTAAACATCAACGATATTTTTAATGAAACCAATACGCGCTTAACTTCACAGTATTTAAACCAGGACAATTCGTTTTTCGCGAGGGAAGAAATGCGATATGTACGAGTTGGCTTTAAATATAACTTCGGAAACTTTAGACTGGAAGATAATCAACGCAGTATAGAGGCTGCAGAGCGAGAAAGGTTGTAAATAAGACAGACCACCTAAAAAGCCCCCTGACCCCCAAAGGGGGAACTCTCAGCACTTCTCAATTAAAAAGTTTAAAAAATCGCTTCCTTCGGACGGGTTGGGGTAGATTTTGTTTTTTTGTACTTTTGCAAAAAAATAAATTCAAGTGGCTAAAATAGGAAATATAGATGTTGGAGACTTCCCGTTGCTGTTGGCACCAATGGAAGATGTGAGCGATCCGCCATTTCGTGCACTTTGCAAAGAGCAGGGAGCCGATGTTGTTTATACCGAATTTATTTCTTCTGAAGGGCTTATTCGCGATGCTGCAAAGAGCACGATGAAGTTGGATATTTACGAAAAAGAACGTCCTGTAGGTATTCAAATCTTTGGGGCTAATTTAGAATCCATGCTACAATCTGTAGAGATTGTGGAAAAGTCTAACCCCGATATTATTGATATCAACTTTGGTTGCCCCGTAAAAAAAGTGGTTTCCAAAGGCGCCGGTGCCGGTATCCTAAAAGATATCGATCTAATGGTTTCCTTAACCGAGGCGATGGTAAAACATACCAAATTGCCGGTAACCGTAAAAACGCGTTTGGGCTGGGATAAAGATTCCATAAAAATAATGGAAGTAGCTGAAAGGCTTCAGGATGTAGGCTGCCAGGCGCTTGCCATTCACGGCCGTACCCGCGTGCAAATGTATAAGGGCGACGCAGATTGGGCGCCTATTGCCGAAGTAAAGAACAATTCCAGAATTCATATTCCTATTTTTGGTAACGGGGATGTAAATTCTCCCGAAAAAGCAATGGAAATGCGCGATAAATTCGGGCTGGATGGTGCAATGATTGGCAGGGCGAGTATCGGTTATCCCTGGTTTTTTCGGGAAGTAAAGCATTATTTTAAGACCGGTGAACATTTACCACCGCCCACAATGTTGGAGCGTTTAGATGCCGCTCGCAGGCACTTACAAATGGCCATAGATTGGAAAGGGGAAAAGCTGGGTGTTTTTGAAACCCGGCGCCATTATACCAATTATTTTAAAGGAATTCCCCACTTTAAGGAATATCGAATGAAAATGGTAACCAGCGATGATGCTAAAGATGTTTTTGCCGCTTTTGATGAGGTAGAAAGAGATTTTTCTGGTTATCAATTTGCATGATTTGAGATAGCCACGAGTTCACAAATTTTTTAATGGAAAGTGGGCTTCACTGAGAATTTAAACCGCTTTTAAAGCTTTTTTACTACTTCCTGCGGCGATAAAAGAGGCCAGTAGCCCTAAGATGCCTATGGTGAAAATTACAATTAGAACGTTCTCTAAAGTGATACTTACGGGGTAAGGAAGACTTGGGGTGATCATCACCAGATTAAATTGCTGTTGTAAATACACCAACAAAAGTGCCGAAAGCAAGCCAATAGCACCGCCAAAAACCGTCATAAGCATACCCTGGGTAAAGAATATTTTCTTGATTTGATTTTCTGAAGCTCCCATACTAAACAAGGTTCTAATATTTTCGCGCTTGTCGAGAATCACCATAATGATAGAACCCACCACGTTAAACAGTGCAATAATAAGCACCAGGGTGAAGATGAGATAAACTGCGAGGTTTTCGGTATTAAGCATTTTATAGAGCACTTCATTGAGTTGCGCCCTGTTTTTAATAATTACTTCCTCGTTAAAAATCGTCTTTATTGCAGCAGTAACGTCATCGGGGTTAGCGTTGGGAGCTAATTTTATTTCGACTGCAGAAAAGTTGTCTTCGTTTAAATTCAGTAGGTTTCTTGCAAAATTCAGGTTAGAGAACACATATTTGTCATCTAATTCCTCGTTTACACTATAAATTCCGCTTACGATCACGTTCTCCTGACTAAACGCCTGGCCGGGATTTAAGCCGGTAATCTGGCCTTTTCCCGGCCTGGGCACCATAAGTTTAAGGAGGTGTTGGTAATTAAAAATACTAAGTCCCAATTTTCGGGAAATAGTATTGCCCACCACTACCTGTGCTTCACTACTGGTGAGCCAGGAGCCGGAAATTGTGCTATCTATTTGAGTAACCTGTTGGTATTTATTTCCCACGCCTTTAAGCCAGGCAGTGTGGTTTTTATTGCGGTAATCAAGAAAAACGCGCTCTTCAATAATGGGCGTAAACACCGCAATACCTTCTATATTTTCCAGGGCTTCCGATTTGTCCTTGGGCAATAGAAAAGTTTTTCCGCTAGCGGGAAGTATTTTTAAATCGGGGTCAAATTTATTGGAAAAAGAAAGGCTAAAGTCTTTTAGTCCAGAGAATCCCGAAAGAACAATAAACAATGAAAAAGCTCCCGCAAATACGCCTATGGCTGCAATAATGGTAATGATATTAATGGCATTATTGCTGCTTTTGCTAAACAAATAGCGTTTGGCGATATAAAATGGGAACTTCAAGAGTTATGATTTTTTACGCCGTTCTAACAAATCTGGGTCGGCAATAGGATCTTCTTCACCTTTTATAGACTCTTCAATGTTTTCTATATATTCTAAAGAGTCGTCTATATAATAATTAATTTCAGGCATTTTACGCAGCTGGTTTTTGGTGCGTTGCGCCATTTCGTGCTTTATTTGGGACTTCCCAAGGTTTATTTCTTCTAAAACTTTCTGTGCGTGCTTTGAGGGAAATATACTAATATAAGCCTTGGCTATAGAAAGATCTGTAGTCACTTTCACTTTAGAGACTGAAATTAATACTCCCGTTCTCCCCGCTTCCTTTAGGTTTTTTTGCAAAATATCGGCCAGGTCGCGTTGTAAAACCCCGCCTATTTTCTTTTGTCTGTTTGTCTCTTCCATAACACAAAAATAGGATAATAAATTGGCATATCCCTAAAATATGCTTTTTGGGATCTTTATCAGAAAAAATTGAAAGTGGCGGAATTGACGCAATAGAATTAAATATCCAGCTTAGAAAGCATTGCCAGAAATTCACGAATATTTTTTATTATTGAAACTGCTGTGGTTTTTAAAAGTTATGCCAGAATTAGTTATTTTGCTGAACTTTGTAGCGTTTGAATTCAAAAGGTAAGACTAAAAATACAACCAATGAAGAAAATAGAACATATAGGAATAGCCGTAAAAGACCTTGAGGCAGCCAATGCTACTTATAAAGCGGTTTTGGGAAGCGAACATTATAAAACCGAGCGGGTGGAAAGTGAAGGCGTAAGCACATCTTTCTTTAAAATTGGGGAGAGTAAAATTGAATTACTGGCTGCAACAAACGCCGAAAGCCCCATTGCTAAATTTATTGAAAAGAGGGGGGAGGGCATACATCACCTTGCTTTTGCCGTAGATGATATTAAGGCGGAAATCCATAGATTGGAAAAGGAAGGTTTTAAGTTAATAAATACCGCTCCAAAAAAAGGCGCCGATAATAAACTGGTAGCATTTATGCACCCTAAAAGTGCTAATGGGGTACTGGTAGAACTTTGCCAACACGCCCCCTCCTAGCGTCCCTAAAGGGAGGGAATAAATGGAGGACATAAAATTAGGCTTTCACCTTGCAGGATTTAAAAATATATCATAATATTGCACTCCTAAAATTTGGGTAATCTACTTTCCCAAATTTGGTTTTAAATTCGGTCCTATAACTCAGCTGGTTAGAGTATTTGACTCATAATCAAAAAGTCCCTGGTTCGAGCCCAGGTGGGACCACTTATAATGCTTATGAAGCCCTATGAACAGTACGTTTGTAGGGCTTCTTTTATTTTAGGGGACGAATGAGGGGACGATTAAAATTCATTATAATTAATAAATATTTGTTAGTTTTACTCATCGATGAAAAAAATTAAGCAAGTTGTTACTTTAATCAGAGATATTTTGGTGATATGTAGTCTGCCCGTATTGCTAACATATGCTTATACAATTCATAAAGAACAAATTGAATCGAAAGATGCTACAATTGAATTATTAAAGTTACGAAATGATCAACTAGAAAATTCTCAGATTGAAAAAGCTTATGACAGGATTAATTCTCTCAAAAATTTTTATAATGATGAATTAAATATTGTTGAAAGTGATTTAATAGAAAACCAAAAAGTTAATGATAGCTTATCTGAAATTTTGAACAGTAATTTTCGGGTGACTGATTCAAGTCATTTAATAATTGACTTAGAAATGGGGAAAAGGATTCTAAAAGATTTATACAGAGGTGATAGAGATTCCGTTCTGGTTGAAAGAAAAGATTCAATTATTTTTTTACTCGAAAAAATTAATAATTCATATGCGAAATCCTTGAATGCTTCAAAAATGCAGATACAATTACTTGAGGAGAACTACATTTTACTTAAGGAACGCTATAGAAATTCAGGAAAATAATGTTTGATTATTTCTCATATATAGATTTTCATTGGTTTTTGACTTGGATCGGCTCGATTTGCGGTCATATTCTATCATTATATTCTGATGATTTTAAAGGCACAAAACCATTCCTTAGAAAAATGTTTCCTGACAAAAAAGAAGCATTTTACTTCAGAATAGATTTTATTTTATTGCCTTTAATAGGAAGTTTACTTGCATTTGTACTTTTAGAACCAATGAATTTGAAAACAAGCCTATTCTCTGGACTTAGCTGGAGTGGAACGTTAATTGCAATTTTAAAAAATAAAAAAACTGTAGATCCTCAATGAATGATATTGACTACTTATTGATTGTTTCTATTTCATTAATCGTATTGACTTTTATTACAATACTGGCATATGGAAAAAAAACAGTGAAAGTAAAAAGTGATAAAAAGCTGTTCTTTAAAATAGTACCACTTGTTGCTGTAGTGTCTACTGTAGTATCAGTCTTTTTAATGGATTATTATTATCAAAATAATTTAGAGAGCGAAATAAAAAAGTATCGATCTTATTTAACTGCAGATTTAGATTCAATTCCTTCGTCCGACTTTGAAAGAAAAAAAGCATTAGATAGTTTGACAAGTTTAAATAGTAGATTAAATCAATTATTAAAGAAAATCGAAAGACAGGAAAAGATTATTGGTGAAAAAGAAGGCATAAAGACAGAAGTTAGAAACTCCATTAAATCAACTTCTCTTAGTATTGATAAGATTGAAACATATAATGAGATCAGCGAAGAGTTTGAAAATTTAGAAAATATAAAAGGACATACAAGTTCAGGAAACACTTCGAATTTCGAATTTCATTGTCCCACAGATTCAGTTTCAGATTACGTAGATTTAGTCTTAAAAATAAATGATAATAAATTAGTAGATAAGATAGCCTATATATATATAACGGTTACTGAAAAAAGGAACGATTCATTATTTTTCAGAGAGTTTGATCAAGCATACTTGCCTCAAAAGGGTTTAAACGCTTTTAGAATAAAGAATTACTTGAAAAAACCTAATAGAACTTTGAAGATCGGTTATTTTTTAAAAAATCAAATGAATAAAGAGTATCCTCGATACGAAAAGGTGAGTTGTAATTCTTATTAAGTTTGTTTATTTCTATTCTTTTCATCTAATCTTCGGTAAAGAGGTAAGGTCTTTCTATTAAGATCAATCATTTTAATTTGAAGAAAAGGCTGATCTATATGGTCCTTAACCTCAAACTCCTTCAGGATTGCATTTGAGCGCTTAAAATTCTCTAAAAACTCTTCAGTAGTATAAAAGTCTGTGTAGAGTTCTGAAACGCGCTTAGAACAGTTCCAAACCAGTCGCTATTTTTCCAGGAATTTAAAGCTTAGAAAGACATTTACTTAAATTCAACTTACCCCAAATTTCACTCCTCTATTATAATTTCGATAGCTTTATCCAGCAATTCATCCTTATTCTCCCTAATTCCTTTAATAGTCGGTTTTACTTCCACATCGGGGACTATACCTATTCTTTGCGTTTCCCCGCCATCGGGATAAAAAACGCCAATGCCCGATATCATTGTTCTAAGTCCGCCCGGCAATAGGATTTCTGAGACATTTCCGTCTGCCCCGGCAGTGGTGCTGCCTATAATTTTTGTGTTATCCCCGGCTCTAAATGCCATTGCGGTATATTCTGCCTGACTTTGGGTTCTTTCGTTCACCAACACAATTAATTGACCCTTGTAAGTATTCCCGGTACTGGGAATTTCTATTGGGTTAATGAATTGAAACTCTCCCGGATTGTTTAGGTTTACTGTAGTGAACTTAACAAACGGAGTTTTTTGGGAAACAAAAAAAGAGCCCAAACTAAAAGGAACGAAAGTGGAGGGATAATTTCTTATATCTATGATAATGCCCCTGGTGTCTTTAAACTTTTCTTTAATTTGAGGAATATCCTTATCCTTTATCGTTCCCAGGCTTACGTAACCAATGTTATTTTCTAATAATTTGAAGGATTTACCGTCATCTTTTTTATACCAGGCTTTCATATTAAGATCACCCCTGGGATATAATTTTAGCTTTTTAGTTTCTTCGGAAGCTTTTCCGGAAATGATCCTTATTTCAATTTCGGTAGCATTGGAACGCAATAAATCTCTGGAAATGTTCCTTAAGCGCGTAGGTACATTAGAAGCCGGATAATACCCGGATTTTCTTTCTACAATCTCCTGGATGCTTTCTCCGTTAATATGCGTAATAATATCACCAATTTTTAGTCCTGTTTCGTCTTTGTGTTCATCATTATAATAATCTGTGACCACAAGCTTATTTTCAATAAATTGCGTATAAACCGGTGGAAAACAGTTGCCCTTCCAGTGTGCAATTTCATCGCCCCCACCCCATAAATTTGCGTGTGTATCACGAACTTCTGCAATTAGCTTTACACTGGCCAATTCATATTCCAATTCATTCCCCGCCTGTATAAATTCTGGAATATATTCTTTAAGAACCCTACGCCAATCATTATCTGTTAAATCTTTATACGGAAAGAAATAATTAATCATATTCCAATATCTGTAAAGCGCTAAAAGCCGAAATCCAACATCGGGATAAGGCATGTTTTTATAATCGTTTTCATTTTTAAACTTTGGGTTTCCTGTGGAAGCCGCGCTTATATAAAAGTGTTTCCCCTGCGACCTGTTTTTATAAACTGAAAATAGCTTTTTTCTTAGGCGTTGGTTTAGTTTTTTTATCCAGCCAAAATCTGGTTTAATGATTGCATTTTCATCGGTTGGTTTACAATTTGTGCATGCTGGCAATGGACCCAAAGAATCGATCCAGTTTATAAGTAGTGTGTTTCTCTCTTTTTTATTTTTATTAGCGATATAATCCGGCAAAAACCTAAATAGTTCATAATCCCAATTATAATCTCCCTGTGAAATTGCGGGATGGTAATATTTTAGAAATCCCCAAACTTTACCGAGCAGTTCAAGATCATTAATCTTTTTTGGAGTTAATTTAGGGATTTTAAGATTTGAGCCCTGGTCAAACACGGTGTCTAATTGAGCTTCTGTAAATTCTTTCTCGATTTCTTTAAGCGTTTGAATATTTTTCCCGTCTAGGCGCAACTCAAAGTTATCAAGCCAGACTTCTCCATTTCCGCTTAGAATACCTCCCACATAAATAGTTTCAGCTCCCTCAGGATAATTTAAAGAGATACTATATTTTTCCCAATCCCTTGTTCCCGAAATATTCTTCTTGTCCATATTATCAAATGCAAGGGCGCCCTCATTTCCATCAATACGGAGTAACAATCCGGCAAATCCATTTTCTACATTCTTTAATTTCATATAGCCTTCTAGTGTGATGGTCCTTCCTGTATAATTTGCAGGGATTTTATAAGCAGCACTACCAAATCTGTTTCCATTATCTCCCTGGGTTATCTTTAAAGACTTTTTACCGCTATGTACGTTTAGGGTGTCCGTTTCTAATAGGTATGTTCCCCATTTAATCCAGCCTTTTGGCAGAAAGCTATTTTCTTGTTTTTTTTCGAAGTCCAGATTAAATTTTTGAGTGGTTTGGCCACTACATAGTAAGCCCGAGCTGAGGATAAGAAACAGAAATATTTTTTTCATTTTTGCTGAATTAGAATAACACAGCCTACAAATTATAGAATTTAATCTAAAATATTTGGTTTTTTTATAAATAGCGGCTAAAAGTTCAAAAATATTCAGAAATTGTTGTATTCAGAGGCAGATTAAGCCTAAAGTGTAGCTAATAAATTTTTCGGTAAAAGGATTTCTCTGGATGCAAAAATGATAATAATTATGGATTCGTCGCAATTGCCCCGATAGATGCTCTAACCGTAGACAAATTTATGTACTGATGCAATAACGTTTAATCGTTTATAATTTATCCAATTTCATTTAAAAGAGCTATTTTGCATTGTGCAGTCACGTCCTGTATTTTGCGACGTGATCCAGATTCTTTAACCAGCCAATAGTGGTCACAAATAATCTTCTTTAAAACTTCTAATAATCTAAAAAAGCATCTCTTAGACAGGAGATGCTTTTTAGATTAGTGAAAGATAATTACTCTTCCTCTTCCTCGGTTTCCGTTTTTTCCAGGACATTAAATTTCTCCAGTTGTTCTTCCTCTCCGGTAAAATAGGGAAAGACATCTAAAATTGGAGATTCGGTAATTGCCGGGATGGTATAATCGCCCATGGTTTCTTCCATAGCGGTGGTGGTATTTTCAAAAGCCTCTTTTACATCATTGGCTTGCACCAGTAGGTAAATATTGGTCTTTTTCTCTTTTCCGCTTTCTTCATCCATAGCCACCAGGGACACTTTAGCTTTGAACCAACGATCGGAGTTTTCAAAAGGATGGACTTCAGAAAAATTAGCGACCTTAATATTCATAATCCTAAAATCTTCTTCTGTATAGGTTTTCATCTCTTCAGTAATCCTGGCTTCTGCTTCTGTATAAGATACTGCATCCAACAGGTAAGTATCTGTGGCCATTTTTTGCTCTCCGGTTTCGTGTGTTTTTTTGTATTTCACCTTACATTCATACCAAGTTACGCTCATATCTTATTTTTTTTGAGCTGCCAAAAATAGGATTTAAAAAAGGGCTGATGCTTAAAATAAACAATAGATATTCACAAAATTCCCATATGAATTATGGCATTCTTATGCTCAATTCTTTACAGGCTGGTTTTCAACAACAAAGCCTTCCACATAGGTAGAAGGCTTTTGTTGTTAATGCTAAAATGCTTTTACATCGTTTTCGCGTTTATCTAAGCATCTAAAAAGGAAGTTGAAGTTTCTTTGAGATTTACCAAAAAGTCTATAGCAGAATCGCGGGAAATAACTTCTCCCCTGGAATTTGCCTGGGAGAAATATTTGTACCAACCCACTTTGTCCAGGTTGTCTTCAAGCATTTTAACCTCGTCTTTAGAAGGCATTTTCCATACCGTTATATACCTGTAATCACTTCTATATGGTGTGTGCTCGTCGTTACGTGCCCAGCCCATGTTTTCTACACCACGGTCTTTCATCTCCTTAATACGGTCTTCCATATTTGTGAAAATTTGTCGGCGTTCTTCTACAGAAAGTTTAAGCCATTTACGGGTTACGTTCCACATTTCAATATATAAATACATATCATTGGGTTTTTATAAATTAGTTAACTAAAGTTAGTAATTATATAACTCATATTACTTTAGAGAAGGTTAAAATCAGCAGTAATATGATAAAACTCATATCAAGAGACTGATAACCAATACATAGATAACTTTTTGGAGGCTTTTTGTAGTTATGTTATTGTTGTTCTTTTATTTATTTCGAATTCTAACTGATCTTAAACCAGGATAACTTCAGAGTCCTCTAAAAGATTTTCCTGTCTCAATTTAAGAATTACCTGTGCGATTGCCAGCACATCTTTTTCGCAATAAGTTACAATTCGATCTAAATCTTGCTCCTCATAATATACTGCGCAAACATCTTTTCCTGAAATATCATCTTTTGGTGATGGAATATTTAGCACATTAGTGAGTAATTTTAAAGAAGTGAAATGCTTATAATCCCCAAATTTCCAGAGTTCCAGGGGGTCTAAATGCGCTACCTCCCAGGGCTTTTTTCCAAAAAGGTTTAATTTTGAAGGTAGGGGTAAATCGTGAATCAATAAACGCCTGGCGATAAAAGGAAAATCGAATTCTTTGCCATTATGGGCGCAAAGCAAGTGTTTGGGTTTGCTAAAATGTTTATTCAATAAATTGGTGAATTCTTGTAAAAGGGTTTTTTCATCATTTTTAAAAGTGGTAATTCTAAAATGTCGTTGCCCGTCTTTAAACCTAAAAAATCCAACCGAAATACATACAATCTTTCCAAATTCTGCCCATATTCCCGCTCTTTCATAAAATTCTTGCGCAGTAAACTCTTCCTTGCGTTGGTAAAAAGACTTTTCTTCCCAAAGCAAACGTTTCGCTTCTGGAAGTTGCTCATAATTTTGATACTCTGGAACCGTTTCAATGTCCAAAAATAAAATATGTTCCAGCTTTATTTTATGCAGCATCATTTAGCATTTTATAAGTCTCATCAATATACTTATAGAAATCGGGAGCGTGCTTTTCGTCCTCTTCTTTTTTGATGAGGTTTTCCCCCAATCTTACAATTATGAGGTCATCTTCGGGAATCACAATTACGTATTGTCCCCTTATTCCGCGCATATAAAAAATGTCCTTGTCCTTATAATCGCTTAGCCAGAACCCATACCCATACTGCGGACTCTCCTCAAACCTGGGACTTGTGGCGGTTTTTACAAAATCATTAGTTAGAATTTGCTTGCCCTCCCATTTGCCATTATTTTTAAACAACTTTCCAAAACGTGCAAAATCCCGTGCGTTAGAAGCGATGCAGCAGTAGGCTTTTTCCATCCCGCTCTTCTCACTATCTAATTGCCATAGGGCATCGTGTTGCATATTTAGGGGTTTCCAAAAGCTTTCACTTAAGTATTCAGACAAATTCATCCCGCTTGCTTTTTCTATAACCATACCCAGTAAGATAGTATTGCCACTAAGGTATTTAAAACTCTCTCCCGGAATTTCAGTAACCTTTAACCGCAACACCAATTCCCTTATATTTTCGTCGAAATAAGCCCTTGCAGTCATCCCAAAAGGGTTGTAGTAATTTTCGTTCCAGTTTAAACCAGAAGACATCGAGGCAAGATCGCCCACCTTTAATGCCGAATTATACTGAGGATAAAAATCTGAAACCGGTTGTTCTAAACTGGTGATATGACCGTCTTTAATCGCTTTCCCCAGCAATGCCGATACAATGCTCTTTGCCATAGAAAAAGAATTTGTTTTTGAAGCAGCATTATATTCCTGGTAATATTTTTCAAACCAAATACTATCATTTTTTATAATTAAAAAAGCGGCAGTTTCCAGTTCTTCATTTAATGCTGAAAGTTCCTGGGTAGCGTTTTCGGAATTGTATTCGGAATGTTCCGGCCATTTTTTGGCTGTAGCTTTGGATTCAATTTTTCTGTTCTTAAAATTGGGATAATCATCAATATAAGCAGTTTTGTGCCCTTGAAAATAAGTGACCTGCATGCCGCGAAAAATATAGCCGAAGTCAAAAATGATAAGGATAAGAATTGCAATGGAAAGCACCAGGATTATCGTACCAATTATTTTCAAAAACCTTTTCATAATGTGTTGTTTTAAAATAATGAAAGTTGGGTAAACCTGTTTTCGTGTTCCAGCAGCCATTTTTTTCGGTGCAAACCACCGGCATAACCGGTTAAAGAACCGTCGCTACCTATTACCCTGTGACAGGGAATGACTATCCACAGCGGATTTCTACCGTTAGCGGCTGCCACGGCCCTTATCGCTTTTACATCGCCAATTTCTTTGGCCAATGCTAAATAGGAACAGGTTTTTCCATAAGGAATAGCTTGCAATGCCCGCCAAACTTTTTTCTGGAACTCACTTCCCTGCAAATTAATCTCTAAATTAAATTGCTCTAAATCTCCTTTAAAATATTGTTGTAATTGCCTTACTGCCGGTTCTAAAAAGTCTGGCACATTTTGGGATTCGGGGTGTTCTTCTTCAAGAATTTTTATTTCTGAAATTCCCGCCTCACTTCCACTAATCCTGGCCGTCCCCAGGGGAGTTTTTAGATCTGTTTGCATCTGTGGGATAATTGGTTTCTTCATTTTCCTTACGTTGAATAATACCCAGTCGTTTCGCTCTTTTCTCCCAATTTTGCCTGGCAAGTACCTGCATGTCTTCAATACTATCACTTTCATCCATGATCTCCAGCCCCAGTAATGTTTCAATAATATCTTCCATACTAACCAGGCCAACGGTATTGCCATATTCATCTACAATCATGGAGATATGGGCTCGTTTTTGTACAAAAGTTTCAAAAAGTTCTGGAATAGGGGTGTCTTCAGCGCTCATAAAGATGTCGCGCTTTAAGTCTTTTAAGGGCACTTTTCCTTTATCATCTATCATCTGCTCGAGTACATCGTCTTTTAAAATAAACCCTGTAATATTGTTTATTTCATTTTTATAAACCGGAATACGCGAAAAATTTAAATTTCGGTGATTTTGATGAAACTCTTCCACAGTTTTGTCTTCGTTTTCAATAATGGCAACCGAAAATGGGGTCATAACATCTTTAGCTTTTACCGATTTAAAAACAAGCAAGTTCTTAATCACCGTAGTCTCACTTTCATCAAAAACGCCTTCTTCTTCAGCTGCATCGGTAATTGCGGCAAATTCTTCCCGGTTCATGGAAGTCACATGTGCCGATTTACCAATAAGTTTGGTGGTAAGCATCATAAGCCAAAGCATTCCCGTGTATTTTAATGGGAAGATCATTATTTTAAGGGTTTGCGCAGTGAAATTCCCAAGGGATTTCCAGTAGGTCGCCCCAATTGTTTTTGGAATTATTTCTGAAAGAATTAAAATAGCGATGGTCATTATTGCTGAAACAATTCCTACTGAATTATTACCACTACCAAAGGTTTTCTCTGCCTGTACACCAACTAAAATTGCACCCACAGTGTGCGCCACTGTATTTACCGTAAGGATAGCGATTAAAGGTTTGTCTATATCCTGTTTGAAATTTGCCAGGGTTTGGGCAAAAGACTTGCCCTCTTTATTTTTAATCTTGATGTAAGAAGGTGTTACACTCAATAGGGCTGCTTCCAATATAGAACACATAAAAGAGAAAAAAATGGAAAGAACAGCGTATAAAATGAGTAATCCCATATTAGTTTTTAGTTGTTTAAACCACTAAAATAAAGATTATATCCTCAAATTACCTGTAAAAAAATACTAAAACATAAAAAACACTCCTTATCATTTAGAAAAGAGCTGTTTACTTTAAGAGTACATTTTTTTGTGAATAAAAAATCTTGAGTTCAGTCCGAAAATTTCGTTTTTTAATGATTTTTCAGCTTTCTCACCCTGAGGCCTAAAGGGAATTCGCTAAAACTAAAGAAGTGAACACCTTTTTAGAAGGTTTAGATTTTTTTATTTCCTGAAGTAAACTCAATCCTGTATTATTTAAAAAGTACAGGATTGAGTTACATTACTGCTTTACATTGGTATGTCGAACTAAGCAGATAACTTTGGTCTAATTAACTGATTCCATTTTTTTGCAACCGCCAGCCGTTCTGCAGCATTGTGATTGTCGTTATCATCATCGTCATCATAAAAAACAATATCCATTTTGCCGGTGCTGTTTAGTAAGTCTAAACTCACTCTTTTTATGAGTTTTTGATTGTTAGGGAAAGCTACGGCATTCACAGTACTTCTAGAAACCTTTCTAAGGTCCACCACCCGGTGTTGCATATTATTCACAGGCTCAACGACCAGTAACTTATGTGCTTCGCTATCTAAACCTAGCAATAGATTAGAAGAAACTTCTGTTTTTTCTAAACGTAAATTATTTTTATTGCCTATGTTTTTTAAATTTTTTAAACCTTGTTTTTGCTTGTTGTTTTGTTGCACGATAAGATAGAGGATTGGCAACACGAAAATTGCTAATGGGACAAGCCCTATTATTGTAGATGGAGTATCCATTTTAAATAAATTTAAGTTGAAATTTTGTTTTTTCTGAAGTCTTTTTAGATTGAAGACTTTAAATGCTGATTTTTAAAACCAGGGTTTACCAGAAAAAATGAAATGGATAGATTTGTTGGAGTATTAGCTTCCTTTGATCCTGAAGCGGAAAAGCTAATATTTGCTTAGTAGAAGAAAATAATACAGCTTCCGCAGAAAAGAAAGAAGCTAAAGTCGCTGAAGCACCAAAAAATGGATCTTCAGCATTAGTATTTTCAGAAAAGTCGTATTCTACAATTAAACCAAATCCGTTTCGGTGGTCAGGTTGCAGGTATTGCTGTTCTTCAGAGTCCAGCTGATTGTGAACTTTGGAGAAAGCAAAAGCAGTATTCCCGGAAGCGTATAACACCACTCCAAGTAATAGGCAAATCCTATAAAAATCACGATTTTTCACTTTACAAAATTACCTAAAAAACACCTATTGGATCTATAAAGTTTTGTTATAAAATCATTCTCCTAAAATAAAATACCCCTCGCTCTTTGGTTAATTGAAAGCGAGAGGTTTTTTATAAAATATGATTATGTAATTGCATATCCATTTCGTGTCGAAAGTAAGCAAATAATAGTTTTGGTGTCACGTCGAGCGCAGTCGAGACGCTTTCACCTAATCTTTCAATTGTGTTTATTGCAACTAAATTTTGCAATTAAGAAATAAGCTTAACCGCATCTTTGGCAAAGTAACTGGCAATCATAGAAGCTCCGGCCCTTTTTATGGCGGTAAGTTGTTCCAAAACAACAGCGTCGTGGTCTAACCAGCCTTTTTCTGCAGCGGCTTTAATCATGGCATATTCCCCGCTTACCTGGTAAACGGCGACCGGTATATTCACGGCATTTTTAAGGTCCCGCACAATATCCAGGTAACATAAGCCAGGTTTTACCATGACGATATCGGCTCCCTCTTCAATGTCCATAAGACTTTCCTTTACAGCCTCGTCACGATTTGCAGGATCCATTTGGTAGGTTTTTTTATCCTTCGGAATATCTTCGGCATCCACAGGAGCAGAATCCAGGGCATCCCTAAATGGTCCATAAAATGCTGAAGCATATTTGGCACTATAACTCATAATCCCGGTTTCTTGAAAACCTTCATCTTCCAGAAGTGTGCGCATTTCAAAAATTCGACCGTCCATCATATCGCTGGGGGCTAAAATATCTGCTCCCGCTTTGGCGTGTGATAATCCCATTTCTGCTAAGATAGCGCTGGAGTCGTCGTTTAATATTTTCCCGTTAGAGACAACGCCGTCGTGTCCATAAGCGGAATAAGGGTCCAGGGCCACATCGGTCATTACCAGCATCTCGGGAACTGCGTTTTTTGCAGTCTTGATGGCGCGTTGCATCAAGCCGTTGGCATTTAAAGCTTCTTTGCCTGCATTGTCTTTTAAATCTTCCGGAACTTTTACAAATAACAAGACAGATTTTATGCCTAAATTCCAAAGCTCTTTAACTTCTTTTTCTAATAAATCGAGACTAAGCCTAAAATAATTTGGCATAGAAGCGATTTCTTCTTTCTTGTTTTTTCCTTCTACCACGAACAAGGGGGCGATAAAATCATTGGGGGTAATGGCGATCTCCCTTACCAGGCTGCGTATGGCTTCATTAGTTCTTAATCTTCTATTTCTTCTTAGTGGATACATAATTTTAGTTTTCAGTACTATTTTTAAAATTTTTCGATTTGTTCAAATAAATAGTCAGTTTTATATTTTATATCATGATGTTTTAGAAATTTCTGATATTCCTCTCTAAAGCTCATCTTTTTATGATGAATTTCTTGTTTTTGGATATAGTTAATGACCAAATCTAATTGTGCTTGTCCACAAGAAAAAGCCCCGAAACCTTTTTGCCATTCGAACTTTCCCAAAATCCACTTCTTAGTGTTTATAAAACGGGAAGAATTGGCTTTTATATCTCGAATAAGCTCTGAAAGATTTTTATTGGGCTTTATTCCCAACAAAATGTGCACATGATCTGCCATTCCGTTAATAGCTATTAATTTCTGATCTTCATTAGAGACAATACCGGTAATATATTTATACAATTCATCTTTCCATCTTTTGGAAATTAAATTTTGACGCCCCTTAACGACAAAGACGCAATGAATGTATATTTGTGAATAGGTATTGGCCATCTCGAAATTTACAATTATTTCGTGGAATTTTTATGTCATATCTCTTAGGCTTTGTCTCATAGTGAATATTATATTGTAAAGTATAGCGCTCTCTGGAGCTCATTTTTGTGTTCTAAATTCTTCTGCTATAAATATGTCGCTTCTCTGAAGCTTTTAAATATTTTAATCCTTGTAGAGGTTTTAATATCCAGAGTTTTATCTCAATTTTTTAATTTTTTCTAGTTCTTACCTGGAAGGTTTATCCCTGGATTTCTGATTATATTATATCATTATATTAATTAACTTTCCTGGATTGCATGGTTTTTTAGTCTCGTAGAGACGACATATTTATAGTAAAAAAAGGATAATTGAGAAATGAGCTCCAGCGGCATAGAGGTGTTTTATAGTAATTTATCGTGTTATGAATCTAACACTCCTCTGGCGCCCTTTTTTGTGATCTAAACTCTTTTTCTATAAATATATCGCTTCTCTGAAGCTTTTAAATATTTTAATTCTTAGAGGTTTTAATTTCCAGAGTTTTATCTCAATTTTTTAATTTTTTCTAGTTCTTACCTGGTAGGTTTATCTCTGGGCTTCTGATTATATTATATCATTATATTAATTAACTTTCCTGGATTGCATGGTTTTTTAGTCTCGTAGAGACGACATATTTATAGTAAAAATAGACGATAGAGAAATGAGCTCCAGCGGAACGGCATATTACACCCACTCCACGGGTTTTTCTAATATTTTTAGCAATCGCTCTTCTTCGCTACCGGGTGTGGGGTGATGGTCGTAAACCCATTGCACGTGTGGGGGTAAACTCATGAGAATACTCTCAATACGGCCATTAGTCTTTAATCCGAAAAGAGTGCCTTTATCGTGCACCAGGTTAAACTCTACATAGCGACCACGTCTTATTTCCTGCCAGTTTTGGTGAGCTTTGGTGTATTCTAGACCTTTTCTCTTTTCAGCAATAGGAGCATAAGCATCCAAAAAGCTGTCACCCACTTCAGTGACAAAATCATACCATTCGGTGATGCTTTTTTCTTTGGAATCTTTCAAATAGTCAAAGAACAATCCGCCGATTCCCCGAGCTTCATTTCGGTGTGAATTCCAGAAATAGGCATCACATTTTTCTTTAAATTCTGTATAAAAATTTGGAGAATGTTTGTCACATGCATCTTTACACACCTTGTGAAAGTGCGAGGCATCTTCTTCGAATAAATAATAGGGGGTAAGGTCCTGCCCGCCGCCGAACCATTGGTCCAACACTTCACCTTCTTTATTGTACATTTCAAAATAACGCCAGTTTGCATGAACGGTTGGCACCATTGGGTTTTTAGGATGGATCACCAAACTGAGTCCGCAAGCAAAAAAATCTACATCTCCAACCTTAAAATACTGTTGCATCGCGGGAGCAAGCGGACCGTGAACGGCCGAAATATTAACGCCGCCTTTTTCAAAAACTTTTCCATTTTGAATTACCCGGGTGCGACCACCACCACCTTCTGCACGTTTCCATAAATCTTCGTGAAATTTGGCTTCGCCGTCGATTTCTTCCAGTTTATTCGTAATTTTATCCTGTAACTTTTCTATGTAGGCATAAAATTGCTCCCTCATCTTCATATTTTTTCTTTTTTTAATATTTTCTACGTTTCAGGAATTTGCGGTTAATCGGAATTCTTAATTTATCCTTTTTTCCTTTATAAAAACCAATTCTTTTTCAATCTGAGTTATTTGATTTGGTTCTTCAATGCAAATAGCATTTGACATTGCTTCCTGAAGCAAATCTATTATCTCTGGAATACTCCTTTTCTCATTAGTAAACAAAACCTGACCTACCCGGTTATTGTGCAAATCCATCGCTTTGGCCAATTCTTTATTGGGAGACAGTTTCTCGTGGAATTGTGTGATTTTATCGCTCCAATTTCTGGCAATTTCAAGATTGCCAGAGATTGGAAAACAAAACTTACAAATTAAATAATTCCACAGGGCGTGCCTAAATGCATTCTCCCTGCCGTTTTTGTGATGCTCCCCGGGATAGAGTTCATCACAAATTTGCAAGGTCTTTTTTGTAGCCCGGTAGGTTGGGTAGATATAACGCGGCCTTTTAATGAAGATTCTAAGAACTGAAAATAGTTCCCTGAATCTCATTGACTGCAGCCGTGTTAGTATCATTTATTGCTTATAATTTCATTGATATCCGATAAAAACAAGATTAATCACCAGCCCCCAATGTGATTTCATAATTACCCCTTTTGCCATTTTAGATATGCAGAAAAAAGAGTTAGTTGACAATATTAATTCTGAAAAAACAAAGATTTTCAGCTAGTTACAATTTAGTCTTTTCTCTTTTTTCTTGCAGCAAAGCGATCTTTGTTCTTTAACCGAACAAGAATCTTATACTTTATATTCTTTTACCGCATCTACAAACGCCTGGGCATTCTCTACCGGGATATCTGGTAGAATGCCGTGGCCCAGGTTGGCAATATACCGGTCTTTCCCAAACTCATCGATCATCTGTTTTACCATCTTTTTAATTTCTGCCGGCGGGGAATACAATCGGGAGGGATCAAAATTACCCTGTAGCGTGATTTTTCCACCGCTTAGATATCTTGCATTTTTTGGGCTGCAGGTCCAATCTACGCCTAAAGCAGTTGCTCCCGAATTGGCCATCTCCCCAAGCGCAAACCAGCAACCTTTTCCGAAGGCAATTACCGGAATCTCATCTTTTAAAGCATCTATGATTTGCTGAATGTATTTCCAGGAAAATTCTTGATAATCTATGGGACCAAGCATTCCGCCCCAGGAATCAAAAACCTGCACTGCATTTACTCCCGCCGCCACTTTAGCTTTTAGATAGGCGATGGTAGTATCGGTGATTTTTTGAAGCAACTGGTGTGCCGCCACAGGATTGGTAAAGCAAAACTTTTTAGCTTTATCGAAATTTTTTGAACCTTGCCCCTGTATGGCATAGCACATAATAGTCCAGGGAGAACCTGCGAAACCAATTAACGGAACTTCGTTATTTAGTTCCTGTTTGGTCATCTTTATGGCGTCCATCACATAACCCAGGGTTTCTTCGATATTTGGAACGATTACATTGTCAACATCTTCCTGAGACCTTATAGGATTGGGTAACCAGGGGCCAACGCCCGGTTTCATTTCTACTTCAATATTCATAGCCTGTGGAATCACCAGGATATCGCTGAATAGAATGGCTGCATCTGTGCCTACCTGGTGAATTGGCATTACAGTGATTTCTGTAGCTAGCTCCGGAGTTCTGCAGCGGGTAAAGAAATCATACTTTTCTTTAAGCTTCATGAAGTCGGGTAAATATCTACCAGCCTGGCGCATCATCCATACGGGGGGACGGGATACCGTTTCTCCTCTTAAAGCTTTTAAAAATAAATCGTTTTTTATCATTTTTTAATATTTTGTCCTACAACGAGGGCTTTTTTAATTTTTTATAATCATCCTCCAGACCTACCAGGTCGGGGGGTATCCCAATCTACCTCATTCATCTTTATTAAAATAATTCGCTACCTGTACAATTACATTTTCAATAGTCGGCCGGTTGGCTATTACGATATCATTGGTATATTTCTTCGCTTCTGCCGCGGTTGTGGTTCCTATACAAAAAGCAAGGCTATTGCTTAATGAATTTTTGCTAACATAACTTTGTACCCCGCTAGGACTAAAAAATAAAATTGCATCAAAATCCTGTTTGAATTTTGTTGGATTCAAACTGGTCTTATACACCTGGATCTCTTCAAAAGGAATTCCGTTTGCTGCCAAGCCATTGGGGATGTCATCTTTTCGTTTATTTCCGCAGAAAAAAGTGAATTCCTCCTCGCTGTACTTTTCAATTAAGATAGGCGCGAGGTGGGCACCATAATCTGCAATTTCCTGCACGTGGAATCCGTTTTCTGTGAGTAATGCGGCTGTTTTTTCACCTACGCAAAAGCAATTTTCGGCTTTAATTTTACCTAAAAGAGCATTTACGGCATTCTTACTGGTGAAAATTACATTTTTAATATCCTTTTTAGGCAGTTTAAAAGCTATGGTTTCCGTAGTAATAGCATTGTATTCTATTAAGCTAAGTGATGCGTTGAGCAGCAAATTCTTCTGCGCAACACTCAATTTTTTTGTGGAAAGAATACTTTTCATTTACCCGAATTAAGCTTTGGAATTAATTTCTGTTTTTATTTTACGCATTAATTCTTTTCCCCCCTCAGCAAGCACCTTTTCGGCACAGCTTCTTCCAAAATTTTGAATATTATCAATAGACGCAGTTTTTTCGACTCCTATTTTTTGTTTTCCATCTAAGCTAAAAAGCGCTCCTTTAAAATAAACCAGATTATCTTTAATTGTAGCCAGTGCACCAATAGGAGCGGTACAACCTCCTTCTAAAACCTGTAAAAATTCACGTTCTATATGAACGCTTATTTCAGATTCACGATGGTTGAGCAATTTTAATGCTTTCCTGGTAAATTCATCATGCTCCATAGCCACAACCAGCATCGCACCTTGCGCGGGAGCGGGAATCATCCAATTAAGATCTATATAGTTTTCTGGTTTTAATTCAATACGCTCTAAACCTGCTGCTGCAAAAATGGCGGCATTCCACTCATTTTCCTCCAGCTTTTTCATCCTGGTGTTTACATTCCCCCTAAGATCTACAACCTTATGATTTGGATGTTTGTTCAACCATTGGGCTTTTCTTCTAAGGCTGCCGGTGGCAATAGTTCCTTTTTCCTGTTCCAGGAAATCGAGACCTTTATGAATAAGAATGTCTTTGTTATCGGCTCTTTTTAAAACGGCAGCTTCCACAATTCCTTTGGGCAATGCAGTTGGCACATCTTTCATAGAATGCACCGCAATATCAATATCACCGTTTATCATGGCAACATCCAGGGTTTTGGTGAATATCCCAGTAATCCCCATTTCGTAGAGTGGCTGATTGAGATTAAGATCTCCGGTAGATTTTACCGGTATTAATTCAGTCTCGTGTCCTGCTTTTTCTAAAGCGTTTTGTACAGTCGTGGCTTGCCACAGTGCCAATTCACTATCGCGCGTGCCTATTCTAATTACTTTATTCATTTGGTTTGTTCCTCGAGGTGAAAAACTTTTTGGATTAGCTCCAAACTCTCGTTAGTGTCTTCAGATTCAACCTTTAAATGATTGGCAAAGTGCTTCATGATTTTTTGGATAATCCTGTCACTTACAATCTCTGCCTGCTCATCGTTAAACCCGGAAATCTTTTTACGCTGAAAATCGAGCTCATCGTCTTTCATGCGTCTTAGTTTCTTTTTTAAAGCCTTTATGGTGGGGGCGAATTTGCGTGTCTCCAACCATTTATTGAAATCGGTTTCTACCTCATCAATAATAGCTTTAGCTTCTGGAATAAACTGTTTGCGGCGTTCTAAATTCTTATCGGTAATTTGAGATAATTGATCCAGGTGTACCAATTTTACGTTGGGAAGTTCGGCAACATCTGGAGCTACATTTTTAGGAATAGAAAGATCTAAAACTAATAAATCTTTATTAGAATAAATAAGCTCCTTGGAAATTGTGGGGTTTTGTGCTCCGGTAGCAACTATAAGAATGTCGGCATTGCGAATCTCTGCCTGTAGATTCGCATAATCTTTTACGATAAGGTTGAATTTCCCGGCGATTCTTTCTGCTTTATTCTTGGTGCGGTTTATAAGGGTGATATGTTCGTTACCTGTATGTTTAATTAGATTTTCGCAGGTGTTTCTGCCAATTTTCCCGGTTCCGAAGAGTAAAATATTCTTATTTGAAACATTGGGAATATTGTTTAGAATATAATGAACAGATGCGAAAGAAACCGATGTTGCTCCCGTAGAAATTTCGGTTTCATTTTTAATACGCTTGCTGGCTTGAATTACCGCATTGCCCAGTCTTTCTAAAAACGCATTTACCAGGCCCAGTTTTTTCGATCTGGTGAAAGCAGATTTTAACTGGCTTATAATTTCAAAATCACCTAATATCTGGCTGTCCATGCCGGTTCCCACTCTAAACATATGGGATATTGCTTCTTTGTTTTTATGCACGTAAGCCACTTTTTCGAACTCTTCTACTGTACCGTGAGTATGCTCACAAAGTAGTTTTATGAGTTGAAAAGGGTGGTCTGCAAATCCGTAAATTTCTGTGCGGTTACAGGTAGAGGTTACAAGAATTGCTTCTATGCCATCTTCCTTAGCCTGGTGTAGCAGCTTATCCTTAGCAGTATTTTCAAGACTAAAACGTCCCCTGGTCTCTGCATCTGCCTTTTTATAACTAAGGCCTATTGAATAAAAATGTTTACCGCGTGCTATGTGATAATCTTTCATGTACCTAATTCGGAATTCAGAAGACAAAATTAAGATTTTGTTAAATGAAAAAGTAACGCTCAAAGTACTATTTATGTCGTTTTTAGTTATTTTGATATTTTTGGCTCTTTTAAAATATCAAATCCGTACTTTTGTAGCAAGTATAGCCTATTTAGAGCTAACTGTTTAGAACAGTTCTAAATAAAGACAAAACTAAAAAGATGCATTTAGAAGATAAAAATAACGCTGTAGGTTTTAGTGAAAAAGTG
The DNA here is from genome assembly GCF_900129445.1 of Salegentibacter echinorum. Lineage (GTDB taxonomy): Bacteria > Bacteroidota > Bacteroidia > Flavobacteriales > Flavobacteriaceae > Salegentibacter > Salegentibacter echinorum. The sequence continues at coordinate 67,896 of NZ_FQVT01000002.1, read as the reverse complement.
GAAATTGAAGAAGGTTTTTACCTTTTTAAATTTCAAAATGATACTTCAGAGGTAAAGAATATTGTTAGGAATATAGATAGTAGTTTTATTCAATTTCATTTTAATGTGAAAGGGAAAAGCAAGTTTCTTTTTAATGATGGTAAATATGAGTTACCGCTGGAAGAGGAGAAATCCTTATTACTTTATAACCCACAGCAAGACCTGCCCTTAAACCTTGTGATAGAACCAAATTCATGGTTAATTTCATTATTAATCTCCATTAAAAAATTTCATTCATTATTTTCAGAAGAGGCCGGCTATATTACTTTTTTAAGTTCAGAAAATAAGGATAAAAAATATTATAAAGATACGCCTATTTCACCATCTATGGCGATTGTTCTAAACCAAGTAATGAACCTAAGTCTTACCCAAAGTATAAGAAACCTGTACTTCAAAGCTAAGTCTTATGAGTTGTTAAGCTTGTATTTTAACCGCACCGAAGATCCAGATGTAGAGCAATGTCCCTTTTTAATCGATGAAGAAAATATTAATAAAATTAGAAAGGCGAAAGATATTGTAATTGCGCGTATGGCCGAGCCTCCCTCACTCCAGGAACTTTCCACAGAAATTGGACTTAGTCTTAAAAAACTGAAAGAAGGTTTTAAACAAATTTATGGAGATTCGGTTTATAGCTTTCTATTTGATTATAAAATGGAATATGCCAGAAAGTTACTGGATAGCAATGAGTATAATGTAAACGAAGTAGGTTTAAAGGTGGGCTACAGTACCTCCAGCCATTTTATTGCAGCTTTTAAAAAGAAATTTGGGACTACCCCAAAAAAATACGTTATGTCTTTAACATCTAACGCTTAAATATATGTTACGAATTATTTTCTTCTTTTTTACACTTGTTTTATTTACAGGGAACCCCTATGTATTTGCACAAAAACAGGAGCAAGAGAAGAAAGATGAGGTCTTGTTATTTTATAAAACTGAAGGTTACTGGCATCGCTCGATACCTACTGGCCTGGGTTTGATTAAAGACTTTGCCGAAGATTATGATTTTGAACTGGCCACAACGAACAAAGCAGACGATTTTTTAGAAGAAGACCTGGAAAAATATCACTTAATCGTTTTTCTCAATACCTCGGGAAATGTTTTTAATGAAGAGGAACAGAAAGCTTTTAAAAATTATATTGAGAAAGGTGGAAATTTCTTCGGAATTCATGCAGCAGCAGATACCGAAATGAACTGGCCGTGGTATGGAGATTTGGTAGGTGGGGTTTTTAAAGATCACCCTAAAATTCAGAAGGCGCGTATAAAAGTGAATAAACCACAACATCCTACAGTAAAACTTTTACCAAAAATTTGGACAAGAACAGATGAATGGTATAATTATAAAAATCTGGATGCAGAGAATGAGGTTTTACTGGTATTAGATGAAGACTCTTACGAGGGCGGAACCAACGGAGCAAAACATCCCATTGCGTGGTATAAAGAAACTGGTTTTGGCGGAGTGTCAATTTACACCGGTGGCGGACATACCATTAAGTCTTATTTAGAACCAAAATTTAAAGAACATATTTTGCAATGTATTTTGTTTGGCTTAAATAGGTCTGAATAAGTTTGTTAACTTGTGAAAACAACAATAGCTAATGGAAGATTGATAATTATTTAATCTATAGTAGTGATTCTGCTTAAAAAAACATTCAATATTTAAATAATGTTATTTTTGAAACAAAAAATTGGTATTAGTTTATCACAATATTTTTATTGTGAAAGTATTTAGAATCTGCGGTTAGTCACGCAGCATTTCCTGTGAAAGAAGTAATAAAATATATCTCACTTATTGAGAGAAAAAGAGAAAATTATGAGTAAAGGAGTTTTAATGGTCAATTTGGGTTCTCCAAAAAGCACCGATCCTAAAGATGTAAAAGAATATCTGGACGAATTTTTAATGGATGAGCGGGTAATTGATGTGCCTTATTGGGCTCGAACGCTTTTGGTTAGAGGGATTATTTTAAATACCCGTCCTAAAAAATCTGCTGCTGCTTACGAAAAAATATGGTGGGAGGAAGGTTCGCCGCTCATTGTATTATCAGAGCGACTTCAGGATAAAATAGATGAACAAACCTCTGTTCCTATTGCCCTGGCGATGCGCTATGGGGAACCCAGTATTAAATCGGGGCTTCAGGAATTACATGAAAAGGGAGTAGATGAGGTTTTGCTTTTTCCATTGTATCCCCAGTTTGCCATGGCTACTACCGAAACAATTTTGGTTTTAGCTGAAGAACTTCGGAAAGAAAACTATCCTAATATGCAATTTACAACGGTGCCGGCATTTTATAATCATTCAGATTACATTAGGGTACTGGCTGAAAGTATTGCAGAAAAATTGAAAGGAGTAGATTTTCAACATCTATTGTTTTCCTATCACGGCGTGCCCAAAAGGCATATTAGGAAAAGTGATATTACCAATTCCCATTGTAAAATAGATGGGAGCTGTTGCCAAACGCCCTCGGCAGCGCATCAATATTGCTACCGCCACCAATGTTATGAAACCACCAGGCTTGTTGCTGAGTATTTAGAGCTAAAAGAAAATTCATATAGTGTTTCCTTCCAATCACGATTAGGTTTCGATCCGTGGTTACAACCTTACACAGATAGGACGATAGAGAGATTTGGAAAAGAAGGCATGAAAAAACTTGCGGTCGTAACACCTGCTTTTGTATCAGACTGTCTCGAAACCCTGGAAGAAATTGCTATGGAGGGAGAAGAGATCTTCCACGAAGTTGGTGGGGAAGAATTAACTGTAGTGCCCTGTCTTAACGATAGGGAAGATTGGGTGAAAGTGCTTTCCAGGTGGATTGATGAATGGGCACACCAGAAGCCGGTTGAAGCATAATGGTCACCAAAAACTCCCGTAATTTGGGAGAAAAGTCTATAGGGAAATTATTAATACAGCAGGCGGCACCGGCATCTATAGGGATTCTGGTGATGTCGCTTAATATTCTTATAGACACAATATTTGTAGGAAACTGGATTGGCTCTACCGCCATTGCCGCAATAAATGTGGTTTTACCGGTTTCCTTTTTTATTGCTGCTTTGGGAATGGCCATTGGGATTGGAGGGTCTTCCATTATTTCCCGGGCATTGGGTTCCAATAACGCACAAAAAGCCCTAAAAACCTTTGGCAATCAAATCACCCTAACTTTAATACTTACCATTAGCCTGGTAATTGTAGGACTGTTTTTCGTAGATTCCTTAATTCCTACGTTTGGTGGTAAGGGAGAAATTTTTGATCCCGCGAAGGTATATTATAAAATTGTACTTTACGGAGTGCCGTTTTTGGCGCTGTGTATGATGGGGAATACGGTGATTAGGGCTGAAGGAAAACCTAAATTCGCCATGATCGCGATGATTATTCCTTCGGTAGGGAATTTGGTGTTAGATTATATTTTAATTAATCAAATGAATTTTGGAATGGCAGGAGCAGCCTGGGCTACCACAGCTTCTTATCTTTGTTGCTTTGGCTACATTTTTTGGTTTTTCCTTTCTAAAAATTCAGAATTAAAAATTAGTCTGCCACATTTTGGACTGGATAAAGCAATTTTAAAGGAGATAAGCTCCCTGGGATTTGTTACCCTGGCAAGACAGGCGGTGGTGAGTGTTATTTACCTACTTATGAACAATATTTTGTTCGATTTGGGAGGAGAAGACGCCGTTGCAATCTATGCTATTATTGGTCGTATGTTAATGTTTGCCTTATTTCCTGTTTTGGGGGTTACACAAGGGTTTCTACCTATCGCCGGATTTAACTATGGCGCCCAAAAATTTGATAGGGTGCGTAAAACGGTGCGAACCGCTATTTTATATGCTTGCGGATTAGGCCTTCTGGTTTTTGGTGGAATAATGATTTTTGCTGAAGAAATTGTCAAAATTTTCACGCAGAATCCACAAATAGTTGCGGGTACTCCAGATGCTATGCGTTGGGTTTTTGCGGCCACGCCAATAGTCGCGATTCAACTTATTGGTGCCGCCTACTTCCAGGCGGTAGGAAAAGCGACACCGGCATTATTGCTAACACTTTCCAGACAGGGCTTCTTTTTTATTCCGCTAATCCTCATTTTACCAAATTATTTTGGCGCTCTCGGGGTCTGGCTGTCTTTTCCCATCGCAGATTTACTTTCAACGCTGGTTACCGCGTTTTTTCTGAATAGAGAGATTAAGGTAAAACTTAATCCGGCAGGCAGTTAATAATCCTTCCGAAGCAAATCTTACAGTGTTAAAATCTTAATTATTAAGCAAAACTGATAAATCCCTATCTTTGTTAAATAGGGATTTTTAAAAACTGCAGTTATGGATGTTGATGGATTAAAAATAGAACTTTTAAAAAAGATTATAGCCTGTAAAGATGAGGCGGTTTTAAAAAAAATCGAAGCTTTACTAGAAGAAAAGCAAATAGAAGCCAGGGAGCCGGGCGAAAGTTATAATTTTGAAAAAGAGAGTGCGCTTTCTAAAGAACAGTTGGAAGAGATCGAAAAAAGGAGCCGGGAATATGCTAACGGAGAGCTAAAGACGGAATCCTTAGAAACCTTTAATCAAAAAATTTTTGAAAAATATGGGTTTTAAACTAGAAATTAGTGTAAAAGCCCGTCTTGATGTTCAAGATGCTGTAAATTGGTATAATGCTCAAGTTCCAAATTTGGGAAGAAAATTTACAAATGATTTTCGAGCTGTTTTGCGGTATATCCAAAAAGTGCCATTCTCGTTTAGAAAATTAAATGCATCTAAACGGGAGGCTCCATTAAAGATCTTTCCTTACTTAATAATATATGAAATTAGAGGAAGTAAAATAATTGTATTGGGTGTTTTTGGGTGTTTTTAACACCCATCAAAATCCCACTACAAAACCCTAATTTTTCAGCTGTATCTCAGGGAAATTTAATCCGGCAGGCAGTTAATAATCCTTCCGAAGCAAATTTCATCGTATTAAAATCTCGATTATCGAGTAAAACTGATAATTCCCTATCTTTGTTAGACAGGATTTTTAAAAACTGCAGTTATGGATGTTGATGGATTAAAAATAGAACTTTTGCAAAAGATAATTGCCTGTAAGGATGAAGCGGTTTTAAAAAAAATCGAAGATTTATTGCAAAATATAAAGATTGAGGTAAATGAGCCGAATGAAGAGTATGAAGTAGAGAAGCATAAAAGTTTACTTTCAGAAGAACAACTCAAAGAATTGGAACGTCGCTCTAAGGCTTACGAAAGTGGTGAAGAGAAAGCGATACCCTGGGAAGAGGTAAAAAAGGATATTGAAGAAAAATATGGATTATAGTATCAAAATATATCCTTCGGCCCGAACCGATTTAAATAATGCGATTAACTATTACAAAAATAAACAGTTTGGTCTCGAAAAGCGTTTCCTAAGTGATTTTGAAAAATTATTAAATAGAATTCAATCGAACCCATATATTTTCCGGCTTGAAAATAAGTATAGGAATGCTCTTCTCGATATTTTTCCATACCTGGTAATTTTTGAAATAAATGATCAGGAAATTATTATCTTGGCTGTTTTCAACACCCATCAAAACCCAAATAAAAAGCCCTAATTTCTAATATATTTTAGTGAAACTTAAACCGATAGGCACTGCATAACCCTTCCGAAGCAAATCTTACAGCATTAAACCTTAATTTCCAGGTAAAACTGATAATTCGCTATCTTTGTTAAAAAGGACTTTCAAAAACTGCAGTTATGGATGTTAATGGATTGAAAATAGAACTTTTAAAAAAGATTATTGCTTGTAAGGATGAAGCGGTTTTAAAAGAAATCGAAGTTTTATTGCAAGAACAGCAAAAAGAAGCCTTGGAACCGGATGAAAGTTATAAGCTAAAAAGTTCTGAAGCTGCGGTGCCAGAACATGTTTATGCTGAGTTAGAGGAGGAATTTAAAGCGATTGAAGAAGGAAATATAGAAACGCAATCCTGGGATAAGGTTAATCGTGAATTACGCGATAAGTATGGATTTTGAGATAATAATTTCCCCTCGCGCGAGCTTTGAAATTGATAAAGCCCTTAGTTGGTATTCCGCTAAAGAAACGCATTTAGGACTTGAGCTTTTAGACGAAATTAATACTGAATTTAAACTTTTGAGCTCCAATCCTTTCCTGTTTCCAGAAACTAAAAAAAAATATAGAGAGGTTCCGTTAAGAAGATTTCCTTATATTATTATCTATAGAATCTTCAGAAACGATATCTTAATTCAGAGTGTTTTCAATACCCATCAAAATCCCATTAAAAAACCATAATTCGTGATAGAATATTACCAGTATATAAAAGCTTTACATTTAATTTTTGTCATCACCTGGTTCGCGGGGCTTTTCTATATCCCACGACTTTTTATTTATCATATTGAGGCCACAAAAAAGCCAGAACCAGAAAATGAAATTTTAAGCACCCAGTTAAAACTAATGACCAAAAGACTGTGGACTATTATTACCTGGCCATCGGCTATTCTTGCCAGTTTATTTGCGTTTTTAATGCTTTATTTATCACCGGGTTGGCTCTCGCAAGGCTGGATGCACGTGAAATTGGGATTTGTGTTACTTTTGTATGCTTATCACATAAAAAATCATTTTATTTTTAAAGATTTACAGAACGATATTGTAAAATGGAGTTCCAATAAAATGCGCCTGTGGAACGAGGTTTCTACCCTAATCCTTTTTGCAGTAATCTTCTTGGTGATTTTACGAGATTCCTTCAATTGGATTTATGGCGTTATTGGTATTTTTCTACTGGCCGGGATGCTTATGCTTGGCGTTAAGGTCTATAAACGAATTCGAGCCAGGAATCCTAATGCTTAATGGGAACTGGTGCGATATTTGCTTAAATTGTTTGCAATGAAGCTTTCAAAACTTTCCTTACGCACCCGTATTTTTATTTCCATGATCCTCTTGGTCTTTGGAGCTTCAATCTTAATTGTGGGAATTACTGTTTTTCAGTACAAACACGAGGCGGAAAATTATCACCGGGAACGTTTAGAGCGCAAGGAGCAGGCAATTAGAGAGAATATTAAATTTGTTTTGGCCAGCACTACCTACCTGGTAAATACCGAAAATATAGATAAAATCTTTAGAGAAAGGAACCGCATTCACGAGATGGCCCAGGTTCATGAAATGCAAATTAATATTTATGGACTGGATGGTCGCCTGCTATTGAAATCTGATCCCTCATTCTTTAGGGATACCACCAATTCTTTTTTAGATAAAAATATTCTCAAAAAGCTGGAACGTTCTTCCAAAAAACGTGTCATTGAGAAGAAGGAAGTGAACGATCAAAAGTTCCAGTCTTCTTACACCTATATTACCGACGGAAAATTTAAGCCTTTGGCAATCCTTTATTTGCCCTATCTGCAAGATGATAGTGTGTTAAACCGCGACCTCAATAATTTTTTGATGCGCATGGGCGAGGTGTATTTATTTATGCTGGTTATCGCTATATTTCTCTCCTATTTTCTCTCTAAGTACATCACGAAATCCCTTAAAATTATTTCTGAAAAAATTACCGAAACCCGGTTGGATAAACGGAACCAGAAGATCCAGATAACCAATGCTTCCGAAGAAATTTACACCCTGGTGGCGGCTTACAATAGTATGATAGACGAACTGGAGGAAAGTGCCGTGCAACTCGCCGCCGGGGAGCGGGAACAGGCCTGGCGTGAGATGGCAAAACAGGTAGCGCATGAGATTAAAAACCCATTAACCCCAATGCGTTTAAGCGTACAAAGTTTTGAACGCAATTTTGATAAAAATGATCCCGAAATTGAGCAAAAAGTGGCAGAATATGCCAGCATTCTTATTAATCAAATTGATACCATGAGCTCTATAGCTGCTGCTTTTTCGAACTTTGCAAAAATGCCCGCGCAACAAAGTGAACTGCTTAATGTACCCAAAATAGTAAAACTGGCGCTGGATATTTTTAATGAAGATTACATTCAGTTTAGTAGCGAAAAAGAAGAAATACTGGCCAAGTTTGATCGCACCCAGCTTATAAGGGTAATTACCAATTTGGTAAAAAACGCTATTCAGGCTATGGAAAATCAGGATAATCCGAGGATTATGGTAAGCATTCACGAAGAAGAAACCTACGTTTGCGTGATTATTTCAGATAATGGTTCGGGGATTTCCGAAGAAAATATAGCTAAGGTGTTTGAGCCTAAATTTACAACAAAAAATAGTGGCATGGGGCTTGGGCTGGGAATGGTAAAGAATATTGTAGAAACTTATAATGGAAATATTACCTTTACGTCAAAGCGGGGAAAAGGCACTACCTTTAAGCTGCGTTTTCCGAAATAACAGAACAATAATTAAAAAAAATATAGAATGGAATTTGAAAATATTTTAACCGAAAATAATGATGGAATATTGCAAATCACAATAGATCGTCCTAAAAAATTAAATGCTTTAAACCGGGACACTATAGAAGAGTTGCACCAGGCATTTGCCGAGGCTAAAGAAGATGAAGCGGTAAAGGTTGTGATTCTTACGGGAAGTGGCGAAAAAGCCTTTGTGGCCGGTGCAGATATAAGTGAATTTTCAGAATTTTCTGCGCAAGAGGGCAGGGAATTGGCTGCTGAAGGTCAGGCGAAGTTGTTCGATTTTGTTGCCCACTTTCCAAAGCCGGTGATAGCAGCAATTAATGGATTTGCACTTGGTGGCGGTCTTGAATTAGCAATGGCAACCCATTTTAGAGTGGCCAGCGATAACGCGAAAATGGGTCTCCCCGAGACGTCTTTGGGCTTAATCCCTGGATATGGAGGTACACAGCGTTTACCAGAATTAGTAGGAAAAGGTCGCGCTATGGAAATGATTCTTACCGCGGGAATGATAGACGCCAACCAGGCTTTACAGTACAACCTGGTTAATCACGTGTGTGAACAGGAAGAATTAATAGATTTTGCTGAAGATTTTGCAGGAAAAATCATGAAAAACTCCCCGGTTGCGGTTACCGCTGCTATTAGGGCGATTAACGCAAATTTTGAAGCTGGGGTTAATGGCTTTGAAGTTGAAAAAGATGAATTTGGAAATTCTTTTTCGACCCAGGATTTCAAAGAAGGAACTTCAGCATTTTTAAACAAACGCAAAGCCGATTTTCCGGGGAAGTAAATCAAACCTATCAAGTTTGTTTCTGAAAAAAATCTGTCATCAATTGAACTAATCCAATACTATGAAAAGATATCTATTATTAATATTCCTTTGCACTTTTACGGTAAGTGCCCAGGAAAAGGTTAAACCTGTTTTTGAGAACGGGGAAGCACAAATTGTTCCTGCATTTAATAACCCCGACGATTGGATTCGCGAAGATCTATGGGTGGAAACTACTTTTGATACCGATGGCGATGGCATGCCAGACAGGATGCACGTAGCTGTAACCAGGCCCAAACAAACCGAAACCGAAGATTTAAAACTTCCTGTAGTTTATGAGTCCAGTCCGTACTTTGCAGGGGTTGCCCCAAATGTAGAAGGTGCTTTTCACGATGTACACCACGAATTGGGAGAACAGGGAAAAGGAATTGTGCATCCATCGGTGACCAGGGTAGGGGAGCGACCAATTATTTCCAATTCAAAAATAAATACATGGGTGCCACGCGGGTATATTGTTGTTCATTCTTCATCGCCGGGAACAGGACTTTCACAAGGCTCGCCAACTGTGGGAGGAGATAACGAGTCTCTCGCACCCAAAGCCGTGATAGATTGGCTTAACGGCCGGGCAAAAGGCTACAAAACTCCTTACGGTGACGAAGAGGTAGAGGCTTATTGGACCACCGGAAAAGTGGGAATGACAGGAACTTCCTATAATGGAACGCTTCCGCTGGCAGCCGCCACAACAGGCGTTGAAGGTCTGGAAGCTATTATTCCTGTTGCACCAAATACCTCCTATTATCACTATTATCGCTCCAACGGGTTGGTGCGTTCGCCGGGTGGTTATTTAGGGGAAGATGTAGATGTATTGTACAATTTTATTCATAGTGGAGATGAGTCCAAACGCGCTTATGCCGATTCTTTGTACCGTGATATCGAGATAAGTCAGGGTATAGACAGACAAACCGGCGATTATAATGAATTTTGGGCCGGTCGGGATTATTTGAACGATATGGAGCCTATGCAGGCAGCCTTGTTTATGTCGCACGGATTTAACGATTGGAATGTAATGCCAGAGCATAGTTACCGTATTTATAAAGCTGCGGAAGAAAAAGGCCTGCCCGTAAAGATTTATTATCATCAATACGGTCACGGCGGTCCGCCACCGGTTTCCATGATGAATAAGTGGTTCACCAAATATCTCTTCGGAATAGATAATGACATTGAAAAGGGGCCAAAAGCTTATATTGTGCGAGAAGATGACGATCCCCAAAATCCGACAGCCTATGCAAATTATCCAAACCCTGATGCAGAGGATGTTACCTTATACTTACAAAAAGACGGCTTGAAAAAAGGAAAACTTAGCGTCAAAAAGCCTAAAAATCAGGGGAAGCAGACTTTTATAGATGACCGAAGTTTTTCGGCAGATTCCCTGGCCCAGCTGGATAGCTCTCCACATCGTTTGTTGTTTGCAACACCTATATTAAAAGAAGATTTGCATCTTTCGGGGCTTTCAACTTTAAAAATTAAACTAGCAAGTAGTAAACCGGCGGCAAACCTTTCGGTATGGATGGTTTCCCTGCCCTGGAATTCCAATAAAAATGCCAAGATAACCGATAATATTATCACAAGAGGTTGGGCAGATCCGCAGAATTATAAATCCTTAACTGAAAGTGAACCCCTAGAGCCGGGTAAATTCTATGAGTTATCTTTCGATTTAAATCCGGACGACCAGGTGATACCAGCCGGGCAACAAATTGCACTGATGATTTTTTCCAGTGATAATAAATTTACGCTGTTGCCCGAGCCCGGCACCGAACTCACCATAGACCTTGATGAAACTCATATCGAAATTCCTGTGGTTGGTGGAAAGGAAGAAATGGAAAAAGCTTTGAAATAAATCACTATTGTCCGGTTAAAGAACCAAGATCGCTCCGCTGCAAGAAAAAAGAGACAAGACTCAACTATAACAAAATGAAAACCTTTATTTTTCAGAAATAACATCGCTCAACTAACTCTTTTTTTAATGGTTTCAAATAGCAAGGGAGTAATTATGAAATCGCTTTCAAACCCTGCTATAAAAGAAAGTTTGCTATTTATTTTTGTTTTAACCAGACATCTATAAAAATAAACAGGATAAAATCCTAAAATTAGGAAAAGATCCACTAAATAAATTAACTTTGAGGTTGCAACACATCTCAAAGTTTTTTTATGTCCAATGCTAAAAATCACATAAAAGGTCGAGGCGCTCAAAAAAAGGTGCACAATCGTTTTTTTGAACATAGTCACGAGCTTAGGGACGATTTTCTTAACTATTGTGCTTCGGAAGGAGAGGAAGCACAAAGTTCCAAAACATCGCTTATAGATACTTTCCCTAAAACCATCGTAAATAAGGTAAATAGTCCCGATGTGGGAATGAATTATTCTTTAAACCCCTACCAGGGATGCGAGCACGGCTGTATTTATTGCTATGCCAGGAATTCCCATGAGTATTGGGGCTATGGTGCCGGGCTTGATTTTGAACAGAAAATCCTGGTAAAAAGAAATGCGGTAGAACTTCTGGAAAAGAAGTTAAGCAGTGCGCGATGGGAAGCCAGCCCTATTGTGCTTTCCGGAAATACAGATTGCTACCAGCCCATAGAGAAAAAGTTGAAAATCACTCGAAAACTTCTTCAAACTTTTTTAAAATACAGGCATCGGGTGGGAATCATTACTAAAAATGCACTGGTGCAGCGCGACCTTGATATCTTACGGGAGCTGGCACAGGACAATTTAGTGCATGTAAATCTTTCGGTCACCTCTTTATCAGAAGAAACCCGACGGATTTTAGAACCCAGAACGGCCAGCATTAAAAAGCGACTGGAAACTATAGAAAAGCTTTCTGAAGCAAATATTCCGGTAAGTGTTATGATGGCACCAATAATCCCATCGATTAATTCCCACGAAATTATGCCTTTGGTTAAAGAAGTTTCAGAACGGGGCGCTTTAGGTGTGGGTTATACCATAGTGCGATTAAACGGCGCGATAGGTGGGATTTTCAGAGATTGGATTAAAAAAACAATGCCAGACAGGGCAGATAAGGTGTTGCATCAAATAGAAAGTCTGCACGGCGGAAGTTTAAACGACAGCCGATTTGGCACTCGAATGAAAGGCGAGGGGGAATTTGCAAGTCAGGTAGCGCAACAATTTAAAATTGCCAAAGCAAAATATTTAAAAGGAAGGGAACGCACAGTGCTTAATTGCGATTTGCACGAAGAATTTAAAAATGGACAGATGAAACTTTTCTAAATTCAAAGTACAAGATTCAAAGTTCAAGGTAATTAGGTTTATAGAAGAACCTTAGTGATTTCTTCAGAAGTAATAGCAGAAACAAAAGCCCGATATTAATTGAAATATATTATTTATTCATAGTTTTTTAACTGAAACATTGATAATTTTAACCCATAATCACAAATCGCCATCTCCTTCGTCCTCACGATGATGATAGAAGACTAAAAAGTCAAACCGAAAAATTAAAAAACATGCCAGAACTACCCGAAGTTGCTTATCAAAAGAAATATGCCGACGCTACGATCTTGCATAAAAAGATTATAAAGGTGGAGACCGGAGATAAAAAAATATTTCAGTCTCCAAAAACGCAGTTTGAAGATAGCTTGTTAGACAACGAGTTTGAAGCCTCGGAGCGATTGGGAAAATATTTATTTCTGAAATTAGCTAAAAATGGCGGTTTGGTGCTGCATTTTGGAATGACCGGTAAGTTAGAATTCTACCAGCACGAGGAAACGCCAAAGTATGCCCAACTTACCTTGACATTTCAGGACCATTCCAGGGTTTCTTTTACCTGTCCGCGGAAGTTTGCAAAATTGTACCTGGCAGAAAACCTGACTCAATTTAAAAAAGAACATCAAATTGGTACAGATGCTCTTGTGCTAAAAGAGGATGAGTTTTTGAATATTTTAGAGAGTAAAAAGGGCAGCATCAAAGGCTTGCTGATGAATCAAAAACTCATAGCCGGCATTGGGAACTTATATGCCGATGAGGTTTTGTATCAGTGTAAAGTTCATCCTAATACTAAGGTAAATAACTTAACTGAAAAGAAGAAATCCTGCATTTATAAAGAGATCGAGAAGGTTTTGGAGACCGTAAAGGAAGCGCGAATTGAAGGTGAAAAATTACCAAAAACCTATTTAACCCCGGTGCGGGAAAAAGATGCCGAATGTCCCCGGAAGAATGGAAAGATTCAACAAACCAAAGTGATTGGCAGAACTACTTATTTTTGTCCGGACTGTCAGAAATTAAAGTAGTTTGAAACGCTTGTTTTTTGTAAAAGTTTGCCAGCATTGCACATTTTGATCTTGAGTATAATTACACAAAATAAACTTTAATACAGCATTGGTTGTAACGAATTATATATTTTTCAACTAATATTGGTATAAACCAAACAAATTATGAAAAAACTAATTCAATCATCAATCGTGCTGGTGGTGCTTTTGCTTACGGCTTCGGTAAAGGCGCAGAAATTAAATGGCTCTTATAGCGGCAATTTAGAGGTGCAGGGAAACACTATGGAACTTATCTTTAATATTTCTCCCGCTGGCGATAGCTACGAAGCAACACTGGATGTTCCTGCCCAGGGCGCTTCGGGAATCGAACTGGATTCGGTAATTTTGCAAGAGAAAACCGTGACCATTACTTCGGCGAAATTAAAAATGACCTATACCGGTACCTTAACTGAAAATGGAATAGACGGAACTTACAAACAAATGGGACAGGAGTACCCACTAACATTGAGAAAGATAGTGAAGAAGAAACCAGGAAATACAGATTTACCATCCAGCGAAGCTGAATTGGATAAACTCGCGGCAAAAGAAACCGGCGATTTTAAATATTCGGTAGAAGATTATTTTAAAACCCCAAAAGCATTTGCATTTCAGCTATCTCCAGATGGAAAATATATTGCTTATATGAAGCGCAGGGATTCTGGAGAGCGTGACCTATATTTAAAAGAAACCGCCACCCAAAAAGAAACGCTTTTAAAGAAACAGGAGGAAGATCTAATAAGAGGTTTTTCCTGGGCAAATAATAGCCGAATTTTATATCTTCAGGATAAAGGCGGTAACGAAAACTACCACGTATTTGGAGTGGATATTACCGGCGAAAATGACAATGAACTTACTCCTTTTGAAGGCGTTCGGGTGAATATTCTTGAGCGTTTAAAGGAAGATGAAGATCATATTATCGTTCAAATGAACAAGGATAATTTGCAGCAGGAAGAACCTTACCGACTTAACATTAATACGGGTGAAGTTACTAAATTATACACGGTACAGGAAGGCGACCCGCCGGTAGCTGGTTATGACTTTGACCGCAAAGGAAACCTACGCGCCATAAGCCGAATTGTAGATGGTGTAAACACCGAATTGCTTTATAATATTGATGGCGAGTTTAAGCGCGTAAAACTTACCGAATTTGGAGATACTTTTGGCATTTCTTCCTTTAATCCGAATAGCGATAATCCAGATGATGCTTATGTAGTCTCCAATTTGGAAGACGACAAGATAGAGATCCAACTTTACGATCTAAAAAGGAACGAAAAGATAAAGACTGTTTTTAGTAACGACACTTTTGATGTTTCGGGACTTTCGCTTTCCAAAAAACGCAATTACGAAATTGACTATTTTTCTTATACCGGTGAAAAAACCGTAGTGGTTCCGGTGAGTGATACCTATAAAAAGATTTATAACAGACTACAGCAGGAATTTGGGGAAAAGCAATTCTTTACGGTAGGAAAAACCGATGATGAATCTAAATATATGGTGGCGGTGACCAGCGATAAAATTGTTGGGGAATACTATCTATACGATGTGGAGAAAAACGAAGTAACTTTATTATACAAGTTATTGCCCCAACTAAAAGCTGAAGATATGGCCAGTATGAAGCCTATTAGCTTTAAAAGTAGGGATGGTTTAGATCTGCACGGTTACATTACACTGCCCCATAATTATAAGGAAGGACAGCGCGTACCTTTAATTGTGAACCCGCACGGGGGGCCACAAGGTATTCGGGACCGCTGGGGCTTTAATCCCGAAGCGCAGCTTTTTGCCAGTAGGGGATACGCTACATTGCACGTTAATTTTAGAATTTCTGGAGGATACGGAAAAAAATTCCTAAAGGCCGGTTTTGGTCAAATAGGACGTAAAGCCATGGACGATGTGGAAGACGGCGTTGATTATGTTGTGGAACAGGGCTGGATAGACGAAGATCGGGTTGCTATTTATGGTGGTAGTCACGGCGGATATGCCGTATTGCGAGGGATGACCAAAACGCCAGATAAGTACGCTTGCGGAGTAGATTACGTAGGCGTAAGCAACTTAAACACCTTTATGGAAACCATTCCGCCATATTGGGAGAAATACCGCGAACTTTTATATAAAATTTGGTACAACCCGAATAATCCTGAGGAAAAAAAGATTATGGATGAAATTTCCCCGGCCTTGCAGGTGGATAAGATTAAAAATCCGTTGTTTGTGGTGCAGGGAGCAAATGATCCTCGGGTAAACATCAATGAAGCCGACCAGATTGTGAAAACACTACGTGAAAAAGGAGTAAAAGTGCCTTATATGGTGAAATATGACGAAGGCCACGGATTTGCAAAAGAAGAAAGCAGGTTAGACTTGTATAAAGCCATGATGGGCTTTTTTGCTGAACATTTAAAGGCTGAAGAAGTGAAGCCTGTAAAAGGATAAGCTTATAATAAAGTTTTGCCACGAATTCCCGGTTATTTGCAAGCCCGGAATTCGTGGCATTTTATTATGCAGAAAATTAGTGCAAATTATACACTTTTATGTATCTCTCTGCGGAATTTTTAGAGCGTAAATATTTGGAAGCAAACTTTAAGTACAATTTACAACATACACTATACGACAGTTTTTCTTCTAAGAATTTTTTACACTGCATTTATTTTTTCCCTTCCCATTCAGCATAGAATTGCTCCAGGTATTGTTCCATAAATTCGTAGCGTTTTTGTGCAATTTCTTTTCCCGTTTTTGTATTCATTCGGTCTTTTAGTAAGAGCAACTTTTCGTAGAAATGATTAATGGTGGGGGCGGTAGATGCTTTATATTCTTCTTTGCTCATTTTTAAGTTGGGTTCAATGGCAGGATCATAAAGTGCCCTGCCTTTAAACCCGCCATAATTAAAAGTGCGTGCAATTCCTATCGCACCCAGCGCATCGAGACGGTCGGCGTCCTGTACAATTTCCAATTCTATGGAATTAAAATCCTGCTGAATATTTCCGCCTTTAAAAGATACGTATTCAATGATTTTCACTACGTGGTTTATAATTTCAGTTGAAACCTGTTGTTTTTGAAGAAATTCTGAAGCAACTTTTGGCCCAATGCTTTCATCGCCATTGTGAAATTTTGAATCTGCGATATCGTGCAATAGGGCGCCCAACTCAACAATAAAGAGATCTACTTCTTCTGTTTTAGCGATTAATTTTGCGTTTTTATGCACCCGCTCAATATGAAACCAATCGTGACCACCTTCAGCATCACTTAAAGTCTTTTTTGCAAATTCTGCGGTGTTTTTTAAAATTTGAGGTTTGTTCATAGGAATAATCCTCATTGTCTCGATAATTATGCAGGGTCGAAACCTGTGAGGTTAGGAATTTAGTTATTTGATATCGGCGGTTATCGTTCGCTCTACTCTGGCAACGAGACTTTCTGGATCATCTGATGCTACGGGAATTGGTTCGTGAACTTTTAGGCTAATATGTATCCCTGGCTCTATTGGGAAATTTCCGTGTTTAAATAGTTGCCAGGAATTATTTATGGTAATTGGAACAATTAAAGCTTCTGGCATTTGTTTAAACAGCAGTTGCATTCCGCTTACAGCAAACCTTTTTGGTGCTCCGGTTCTACTGCGGGTTCCTTCAGGAAAAATAACGGCTGAACGATTTGTTTTGTTGAGGTATTTCGCAAATTTAGCCATCTTAATTAAAGATTCTCTCTTGTTTTTTCGGTCTATTAAAACCGAGCCGCCATGCCTTAGATTATAGGAGATGCTGGGAATACCGTGACCCAGTTCTTTTTTACTCACAAACTTGGGATGGTGCTTTCTTAAATGCCAAATAATTGGCGGAATATCGTACATTCCCTGATGATTGGAGACAAAAATACAGGGTTTTTCTATCGGGATATTTTGATCGTTTATTATGCTGAAACGCGTTCCCAATACATTAAGGCAGCGAAGCAGGAAAAAATTAAATATATCGACACTTTTTTTGTGGGCCTGGTAACCGCCAAATTTTAGCGATATCCATTGTATAGGATGAAAAACCAACAAGGTTAGAAAAAAGAAGAAGTAAAAGAGGACCGATAATGGGTATGAAAGAATCTTTTTCATCAAAAAAAATTAAATGGCTAAATTAAGTATTTACAGCTTTGTTTAAAAACAAAGTTTAACTTTTGAATAGAGTTTTAATCTCGAAGTGATAGCCAGGGTTTTAATTCCCCGGGGCTTTCTTCAAAATAAAATATTTTTTTCGGAAGCATACTTCGTACCCTTAGTTCAGGGTTATTGATGTTGGTTCATTATTTCTTTTTTGCATCTTGTTCCAAACAAAAAGAAATAAACCCTAAAGACTCTTCATAAATTTTGATGAGAAAGTTGGATTAAAACAAAAAAGACCGGCCAAAATAAGACGTTTCGACCGGTCATAACTTAACTAATTAAATTTTACTCGATATTCGAGATTTTGTTCGTGGACTTGCCAGGAATTTATTTACTGCCTAGCAGAACTCATTATAAGCTCCCACAAGATTTTCAGCAATCATCTCGGCTGGACGACCTTCAATATGGTGGCGTTCCAACATATGCACTAACTCTCCATCTTTAAACAAAGCCATAGAAGGGGAAGAAGGTGGGAAAGGCACCATAAAACCTCGGGCTTTGTCGGTTGCTTCCTTATCAACACCGGCGAATACAGTATATAAATTATCTGGTTTTTTGGCGTTTTGTAAAGAAATTCTAGCGCCTGGTCTCGCATTGGCAGCGGCACAACCACAAACTGAATTCACTACTACCAATGTAGTTCCTTCTTTTTTCATAGCATTTTCTACTTCTTCAACGCTGTGTAATTCTTCAAAACCTATGCTGGTAAGGTCCTCGCGCATTGGTTTTACTAAATCTGCTGGGTACATATATTATGTTTTTTCTATTAAAAATTCGATTTCCCGCAAAGATACCAAATTAACTTCAGCTCTCCATATTCCAATTAATTATGCGTGAATAGGTTAACTTGATATTATGGTTTTTCTTTGGTAGTAAGTTAATCAATAAGCATACCGATGTTATATAATGGAAGGTACGAATTCACGAATTTTCTTTATGATTGATGTAAAGTTGATTTTATACTTAAAATGCGGGTTTAGAAAACAGGAATTAAGAAGTTTAAAACTTTCGGCAAGTTGTTAGTTTTACTTTTCATAACTCAGAATTCTTACCGCTACCTTGTAAAAAAAACAAGCTCATTTTATAGAATTCGGTTAAAATTCAGTAAAATAGTATCTTTGCCGCTTATTTAAAAATTGCTTGATGTTTAAATGGATTGGAGCCGTGCTAGGCTATATGTATTTCCGGTTTGCCGGGGCTATTCTGGGATTTATAATAGGTACATTAATCGACAACTGGACTCGGGGTAGTCGGGGGGCTTTTCAACAGATGTTTAACCAGGAAGAACAAAGCGTATCTCCGGGGGATTTTGAACTTAATTTACTATCGCTTTGCTCACTTGTGATTAAAGCCGACGGCCAGGTTTCTCAAAAAGAGATGGACTACGTGCGATCCTATTTTGTGCAATCTTATGGGAAAGAACGTGCTAATGCAACCTTTAGAACATTTAACGAACTTGTTAAAGACCGGGAGATTTCGGCTTCCAGGATTTCTCAATATTTAGCTTCCAGAACCAGGTACCCCGCCCGGTTGCAAATTATTCATTTTCTCTTTGGCATTGCTCAGGCCGATGGAAAAGTAGGCGATGCCGAAGCCAGGTTAATTCAGGAAATTGCCGGGTATTTGCGTATAAGCCGAATGGATTTTGAAAGTATTAAAGCGATGTTCTTTAAATCTGCCGATAATGCTTATAAAATCCTGGAGATTGATAAATCTGCTACTGATGCCGAAGTGAAAAAAGCTTACCGAAGTATGGTTAAAAAATACCATCCAGATAAGCTGGGGCATATGGATGAAGCCTATCGCAAAGGTGCCCGTGAAAAATTCAACAAGGTGCAGGAAGCTTATGAGCAAATACAAAAGGAGAGGGGCATTTAGAATAAAGTACTCATATATTAGAAGTAAACTAGAAATAAGCAATCCTAACCTGCATTTTGCAAATTAGGATCGCTTTGAACTAAAACTAATCACGAAAAAAATCTTAGAACTTATTTAACTTTTCTCTTCTAGAATCTTTAATAATTGCGCTACACTTAAATATTGAAAATACCGCGCTCTAGCATTAAAATTATTATCCATAAAAACCATTGCCGGCAGAGAAAAAGGTTTGTTCTTTTGTCTTGCCATCAATAAAGGAATTTGGTGCACGGGATTTCGGCGATTTATTCTTTCATTGACAAATTTTTGATTTCCAAAATGAATGGTATCTGTATTTTCTACATTCATTTTCACCGCATAAAATTCTTCATTTAATTTCTTTATAATCTTAGGATCTGTAAAAACTTCTTTTTGCATTTTTAAACAGGGCGCACACCAATCTGCATAAAAGTCTATAAAAACTTTCCTTGGATGCTCTGCCAAAGAATCTGACAATTGCTCAAAATCAATCCAATTTACCGTTTCCTTTTCTTGAGAAAAGCTAGAATTAAACGGCATTAAGAATAGAGCACTCAATAGAATTAATACATGCGTTTTCATTATAAAGATTTAATTTTTAAACCGGCAAACACCGTTCTTGGTGCTCTGGGGCCATAGATGTAATCGCTATCCCTGTTTTTTCCAATATCGAAATCATCCTGATAGCTGTTGGTTATATTTTTAAGTCCGGCAAAGAACTGCAAACCAGTACTTATTTTTGGTATATCCAGGGTGTACGCTGCGCGCAAACTAAGCTCGGTAAAGGAAGGGGTTTCATAATATTCATCTACATCCTGCCCGGTTCCTTCCCCAGCGTAATGGGCAATATCCATTTTTCCCGTATAAACCAAGTTTGCACTTACATTAAAATTTTTTGTAGGCGTATAAGTTATAGTTGCATATCCATAATCGTTGGGTGTTCTTAAAAACTCCCGTTTTGCAGACAGGCCATCAATATTTTCTACAGCGTCTTCAAATTTGCTGGATTGGTAGGTGAATCCTGCTTCCAGTTCCACTAAATAATCGAAATTGGCACGAGCTTCCAGGGTTAGACCTTTAACAGTGGCACCACTTCCATTTCGTTTTTCAAAGCGTTCCCCAAATTTATCCTGGCCAAGTGGATATAGATAAAAGGCGTCGTTAAGATGGGTATGAAATCCCTCTAAAGTGAATCCGGCGATAAAATGCTCTGTTGCCCTATCATAATTAATAGAAGCAGTAAAACTATTAGAACGTTCTTCCATTAAATCCTCGGCAAGGGAAATACGTGACACACCACCACCGGCAAAAGCAATATGTAAATCTGTATCAAAGGCCTGGGGAGCGCGAAAACCAGTTCCCCAACCCACGCGAAATTGTGTGGTTTCTGCTAGTTTATAGAGTAAAGATGCCCTGGGACTAAAAATAGCATCATCTACCAAATTGTGTTTGTCTAACCTAAAACCAGCCAGGAAGTTAAGATCTTCAGTTACGTCCCAGTCATTTTGTACAAAAGTACCCAGGGTTTTTGTGGTTTGATCGGTTAAGTATTCATAGGCTTCTATTTCGTCATACACATCGTCATAAACGTATTCGGCACCTCCTGTTAATACGGTTTTTCCGCCTAGAAAATTATCAAATTTGTGATTGTATTGGGCACCGCCCTGGTGGGTAACTACTTCTGAAGTACCGTAAGGAGGGTTGGCAAAAAACTTTTGTTTTTCAGCTTCATCTTCCGGGATAATGCCAGTGTAATGATCACGGTCTGTTATTTGTCCGCCATAGTAAAAGATGAGCGAACTTTTATCTTCATTAAAATTTATCTGATAATCCAAACTTCCCATGAGTACATCGTGAGTGCGTTCTTCACTTTGTTGGGCGAGGTAAGCCGGCTTATCTACCATTTCCCCGCCATAGCGATACTCGTGCATACTGCTTAAACTCAGTTCTAATTTAGAGTTTTCTGTGGGGAGGTAAAATGCATTAACTCCAAAAGAATTGTCCTTTAATTGCGGCATTTCAGAAAAGTTATCACCGTTAGAATCGTAGGCTGATCGGTTTCTATTGCTCACAAAAAAGTTAGCACCGGCATTGTAGTCTTCACTTACCACTGTCGCATTTCCGCTAATAAGACTTTGGTCGGCATTTCCATCTATGCTTTCGTATGTATAACCAACGCTGTAATTGTTTTGTTTGGGGATTTTAGTAATCACATTTACCGTACCGCCAATTGCGCTAGAACCGTAAAGCGCCGAAACCCCACCGCGTACTACTTCTATACGTTCTATCATATTCACCGGAATTTGCTCCAAACCATATAATCCGGTTAGCGGACTAAATATTGGCCTGCCGTTTACTAAAATCTGGGAATAGCCACCCTGCAGTCCGTTCATCCTAATTTGCGTATAATTACAGGTTTGACAATCGGCTTCCACGCGAAGACCGGGCTGGAAACGCAAACCATCAGCCAAATCGGTAGCCGTTACCTGTTCCAGGGTTTCACTATTTATAAGGTTGACAATTACCGGGGAATCGGTTTTTCTTTTTTTGGTTCGGGTTCCCGTTACAACTATCTCATCCAGGGCTTCATTGTGTTCTTCCAGCTCAAAATTTACGACACTTACATTCTCATTTACAGTGACATTTTTGGTCTGGGACCTGTAACCTTGCAATTGCGCTATAAGTTTTACTTTTCCTGGAGCTACTTTTAATTTGTATTCCCCATGAACATCGGCACTTGTACCAGACGTTCCATTTTTTACAAATACACTGGCGAAAGCAACCGGCTCACCATTGGAGGTTACCTTACCCGAAATAGTCACCTTATCATCCTGTGCGGTGCCAATACTTGTAGTTAATAATAGTATGTAAAATAAATATTTCATATAATCTAACAAATGTTTAATTATTTGGTGTTTTAAATTTAGACAAATCTAATTAAATAATTTAGACAAATCTAAAATTAGGGTTTTAATTTTAAAAATGTAATTTTGAAATCAAATGAATTAAGATGAGTTTTTCAGAAGAGAATTATTTAAAGGCAATATTTCACTTACAGCGAACTTTTAAAGCGGGTGTTAGCACCAATGCCCTAGCCGAAGAAATGGAAACCAAAGCCTCTTCGGTAACTGATATGGTTAAGAAGCTTTCGGATAAAAAATTAGTTATTTATAAGAAATACCAGGGAGTAAAACTCAGTGAAAAAGGAAAGGCCGTAGCGGTTGCCGTGATAAGAAAGCATCGTTTATGGGAGGTTTTTTTGGTAGATAAACTCAATTTTAATTGGGATGAGGTACACGATATAGCCGAACAACTGGAGCATATTAAATCTAAGAAATTAACCAATGAATTAGATCGGTTTTTAGACTATCCCAAGCGTGACCCACACGGCGACCCTATTCCAGATGCCGAGGGTAATTTTAGTGTTTCCAATCAATTATTATTATCGGGTGTAAATAAATCTGAAAAAGCCGTGTGTGTTGGAGTAAAAGATTCTTCAGCTGAATTTTTACAATATCTCGATAAGAATGAAATTTCTCTGGGAAAAGAACTTGAAGTGTTGGATAAGGAAGCTTTTGATGGTTCCATGCTAATTCTAATCGATAAAAAAGAATTGCGAATCTCGCAGGTGGTGTCAAACAACCTTTACGTAAGAACACTATAATATGGAAGAAATTACTGAATATTTTGAACGTATAGATCCGGTATTGGCTGCACTTTTGGCCACTTTATTTACCTGGGGCTTAACTGCTCTTGGCGCCGCTTTGGTGTTCTTTTTTAAGAAGATGAATAGAAAAATATTTGATGGGATGCTTGGTTTTACCGGCGGGGTAATGGTAGCTGCAAGTTTCTGGAGCTTACTGGCTCCGGGTATTGAGATGAGCCCGGGAGAAGGTTTTGAGAAAACCATTCCTCCTTTAATCGGTTTTGGGACAGGTGCACTTTTTCTTTTTGGCCTCGATAAAGTTTTACCGCATTTGCACGTAAACTTTAAAATGAGCGAGAAAGAAGGTATAAAAACACCCTGGCATAAATCCATTTTACTTACCCTGGCCATTACGTTACACAATATCCCGGAAGGTCTTGCAGTTGGTGTGCTTTTTGGTGCCGCCGGTGCTGGACTAGAAGGAGCTACTATTGGTGGGGCAGTAGCTTTGGCAATTGGTATTGGACTTCAAAATTTCCCCGAGGGTTTTGCAGTAGCTATGCCTTTAAGAGGGCAGGGGATGAGCCGTTTAAAAAGTTTTAATTTCGGTCAGCTTTCTGCAATCGTAGAACCCATGGCGGCCGTTGTTGGAGCCTGGGCAGTATTAACTTTTCAACCTATTTTGCCCTATGCACTTTCTTTTGCAGCCGGTGCTATGATCTTTGTGGTGGTAGAAGAAGTAGTGCCAGAATCCCAAAGGGGAAATTATACAGATATTGCTTCGCTTGGGTTTATTCTTGGTTTTATGGTGATGATGACCTTAGATGTTGGGCTTGCGTAAATTTACTTCATTGTTAAGAGACATTAATATATTGACTGCAGTAATCCCAACTTTATGAGGATTATTTTCAATTTATAGTAGAAATTTTACTTCAAAGAAGTACAAATATTAATCACAACCACAGCCAGAAACCCCGCAAGATTTGGTTTTTTCTGACTTCTTTTTTAAAAAAGCCGGTTTCCAGATAAATTTGGTAAATAAGTATCCTAACGCAAGTGCGAAAGTTATAAAAACTAATATTTCCTGTAACAAATCCATATTCAATAAGTCGTTTTTTATTAATGTTCTTACACTAAAATTACTTTAAAACCTGAAAGGCAATTAGTGAAACAACATAAGCAAAAGCCGTCATTCCCACCAGTTGCACCATAGGCCACTTCCAGGTGTTGGTTTCTTTTTTAACAATTGCCAGCGTACTCATACATTGCATTGCAAAAGCATAGAATAACAATAAACTTATTCCGCTTGCAAAGGTAAACAAGGGACCACCTAATATAGGGTTTTTCTCTGCTGCCATCCTGTTTTTAATGGTTTGCTCGTCGTCGCTGCCTACACTGTAAATAGTGGCAAGCGTACCTACAAAAACCTCCCGGGCCGCAAAAGAACTAATAAGCGCAATGCCAATTTTCCAATCGTAACCCAGCGGAGCTACGGCGGGTTCAATGCCCTTACCCATAATTCCAATATAGGAATTTCTAAGTTTAAATGAAGCTATTTTTTCGTCTAATTCTTCTTTAGAAAGCTGGGTGTTGGGCTGGTTTTCCACGGTTACAATCTCTTCGGCACGGTTAAAGTCATCGCCGGGGCCATAACTGGCCAGTACCCAAAGAATAATAGAAATGGCAAGAATTATTTTTCCCGCTCCAAAAACAAAGGCCTTGGTCTTTTCTACTACGTTAATGGCAATATTTTTACCCAGAGGCAATTTATAATTGGGCATTTCTATTACGAAATGGCTGCGATTTTTAATTTTAAGAAACTTATTAAGAATCCAGGCCGAACCGATAGCGGTGCCAAATCCAATAAAATACATGAGCATTAGGGTAAGTCCCTGTAAGTTAAAACCCCAAAAGGTCTCATCTGGAATCACCAGCGCGATTATAATTAAATATACCGGTAAACGGGCAGAACAGGTAGTAAAAGGCACCACCAGAATGGTGATTAAACGTTCTTTCCAATTTTCAATATTTCGGGTAGCCATAACCGCGGGAATAGCACAAGCCGTTCCAGAAACAAGAGGGACCACACTTTTACCACTCAAACCAAACTTGCGCATCACCCTGTCCATTAAAAACACCACCCGACTCATATAACCGGTTTCTTCCAGTATGGAGATAAAGAAGAAGAGAAAGGCTATCTGCGGAATAAAAATTACAATCCCACCAATGCCCGGGATAATACCCTCAGAAATTAGGTTGGTGAAAACACCGGGCGGGAAGTTTGCTTTGCTCCACTCACTTAAATGAGCAAAAGTTTCATCGATGAGGTCCATAGGGTAGCTGGACCAGCTATAAATTGCTTGAAAAATAAGGAGTAGAATTCCGAAGAAAATAACATATCCCCAAACTTTATGGGTCAATATCCGGTCTAAACGAGAACGTAGGTCTTTAGCGGCATTGGCATCTACCTTTAGCGTATCTTTTAAGGCACCGTTAATAAATTGGTACCTTAAAATAGTTTCTTTATGCTGAAGTCTTTTTAGTTCGGTTTCGGTTTTAGTAATAAAGCCTTTAGCGTGGGTGATTTCATTTCGGTTTATATTTCCGAAGTTAACATCCTGGGTTATGACCAGCCATAGCTTGTATATAGATTGATTGGGAAAAGCTTTTCTTAAACGTTCAAAATATTCGGGAGCAACTACAGAGGCGTTTACACAAGGTTCATTTGAAATGTGTTGATAATTGATGATCGCTTCTTTTAGATCGTCAATGCCCCGATTTTTGCGGGCGCTTACCAAAACAACCTTTGTCTTAAGGTGTTCTTCCAGCAAATCTACATCCAGGGAAATCCCTTTTCGCTCCATTCGGTCTGCCATATTAATAGCCAGAATGGTTGGAATTCCCAGGTCTTTAATTTGGGTAAACAGTAGCAGGTTGCGCTTTAGATTTTCTACATCGCTAATCACCACCGCAACATCTGGATAGTCTTTATCACTTTTGTTGAGCAAGAGTTCTATCACCAGGTTTTCATCAAGTGAAGACGCATTTAAGCTATAAGTTCCCGGGAGGTCGAGGATATGGGCTTTTAAATTTCGCGGAAGTTTACAAACACCTTCTTTCTTCTCTACGGTAATGCCGGGGTAGTTGCCTACCTTTTGGTTGAGTCCGGTAAGTTTATTAAAAACAGAAGTTTTACCGGTATTGGGATTTCCTATTAACGCGACATTTATTTGTTTAGCCATATTAATTAGACTAGGGGATCGATTTCTATAAGTAAAGCTATTTCTTTTCTTATGGCCAGATAGCTGCCATTTACATTTAAATACATGGGGTCCCTAAATGGTGCGATTTGTAATACTTCTACCTCGTTACCGGGTAAACAACCCATTTCAAGAAGTTTTAAAGGAATGTTATCTTCAGAGAATTCTTTGATAATTCCTCGTTCACCACGTTTTAAATTAGCCAGGGTATGCTTCACTTTTTATTTAGATTGATTTTAAACAAGGCAAAAGTAAGGTAAAATTTTCAGCAGGAAAAAAGATTCCTTGGGAAAATTGGGACTCGATCCCTCTTAGCCTGCTGAGTTTTTTTTATTCTTTTTGAAGCACTTTAATATCATGCATAAGATCATCTATTGCTTCAGCATCGGTACCGTCGTAGAATCCGCGGATTCGTTTTTCTTTATCTACAAGTACAAAGTTTTCGGTATGGATCATATCATAGGGACCACCATCACCATTGCTTTTTGAAGCCAGGTAAGATTTTCTTGCGAGGTTATAAATTTGTTTTTTATCGCCCGTAACAAGGTTCCATTTAGCGTCTATCACCCCTTTTTCTTCGGCATATTCCTTTAATACCGGTACTGAATCTGTTTTTGGAAAAACAGTATGTGAAAGTAATAGAACTTCAGGATCATCTTTAATTTTCTCCTGAATTTTCAACATATGATCTGTCATGACAGGGCAAATGGTTAGGCAGGTGGTAAAGAAAAAATCGGCAACATAGATTTTATCCTTATAATCTTCTTGAGTGATGGTATCACCATTTTGATTAAGAAGCTCAAAATCTTTAATCGTGTGATATTTTCTAATATATCTTACAGTAGAATCTACCATCTCGGCATTCACCATATCTGGTTGATAGATGGGAAGGCGTTCTTCAGGCTTTAGCAGCGTATAAATAAAATAAACAATAATTACCGAAAGTATAAAAAGTACTATGGCAAATTTCTTAAGCCAGGCAAAAAGATCACGCATAATTTTAAATTTACTCGTTAATCGAGATATTTATATCCCGCGGTGTAGTCACGGGGTTTTCAGCAAAATTAAGCCCTAACAATCAAATAGTCGCATTTTAAATCTTAAAATTACAGCTGTGATAAATAGTAGGTCTTTTAAACTTTTGTGGAAGATTTATAAAAGATTACTTTTGTGCGATTTTAAAATTTGAAGCATTACGCATGGATCCATTTATAGTAAAAGCCCTACAGTTATTGTTGAGCTTGTCTTTACTTATTGTGTTGCACGAAATGGGACACTTTATTCCCGCCAAATTGTTTAAAACCAGGGTTGAAAAATTCTTTCTGTTTTTTGATGTAAAATTTGCTCTGTTCAAAAAGAAAATTGGTGGTACAGTTTACGGAATTGGCTGGTTGCCTCTGGGCGGTTATGTGAAGATAGCCGGGATGATAGACGAGAGCATGGACAAGGAGCAAATGGCCAAACCGCCAGAACCCTGGGAGTTTAGAAGTAAACCGGCCTGGCAACGTCTCATCATCATGTTGGGAGGAGTTACCGTGAACCTTGTTTTGGGTTTCCTTATTTATATGATGATCATGTTTGTATGGGGGAAAAACTATATTGGGCCAGATGAAATGCCTAAAGGTTTTGCCATTGCCGAAGAATTTAAACAATATGGCTTTGAAGATGGCGACCGGGTCTTACAATTAAATGGTGAAGATCTGCAAAACAGTACCGATGTAAACAGGCATTTGTTTATGCGCGACGTCTCTTCTATTACCGTTTTACACCAAACGGGGGAAGAGGAAGTGATTGAAGTTCCCGAAAATATTGGAGAACAAATGTGGGAACAAGGAGTAATGTTACCATTTATTCCTATTCAAAATCCTGTTTTAGACAATGTTTCTAAAGACATGGCAGCCGAGATGGCCGGGTTACAGAAAGGCGATAGTATTATATCTTTAAATGAACAGGAAATTGGCTATTGGCACGAATTGGGTGAAATTACCAAAGAGAATAAGAATAAGGAAATGGAACTGGTGTTTAAGCGCGGGGATGAAATTAAAAGCGTGATGATAACACCAGATGAAGAAGGAATGTTGGGCTTTAGTATAAAGTCTAATTATGAGATAAAGCACCAGGAATACGGTTTTGCAGAAAGTATTAAAAAAGGTTTTGATTACGGTTATTGGACCTTGCATGATTATGTAGCACAATTTAAGTATGTTTTTACTTCAAAAGGAGCTTCGCAATTAGGCGGATTTGGAGCTATTGGTGGAATGTTTCCAGATACCTGGAACTGGAAAGGTTTTTGGCATACAACAGCTTTGCTTTCTATAATTTTAGCCTTTATGAATATTTTGCCTATCCCGGCTTTAGATGGAGGACATGTGGTGTTTTTGCTCTACGAGATTGTAAGTGGAAGGAAACCAAACGATAAATTTATGGAAGTAGCACAAATGGTTGGATTTTTTATCCTGATTGCTTTAGTGCTTTATGCCAATGGGAATGACGTATATCGTTGGTTATTTGAATGATAGCGCAACAGTAATTTTAGGGCTTAAAAAAAGTTCTAAAAAAAGTGATTTTTGTTTTGCGGTGATCTAAAAATTGGCTTATATTTGCAACCGCAAAAGCGTGAAACACTCCTCAGTAGCTCAGTTGGTTAGAGCATCTGACTGTTAATCAGAGGGTCGTTGGTTCGAGCCCAACCTGAGGAGCCACTAAAGACAAGCCTTCCGAGAAATCGGGAGGCTTTCTTTTTTTATGGGTACAACATAGGTACAACATTTTTTTTTAATCTATTTTTTAGTTAAAAAATAACTTAAAGCATTCGCGATTTATCCAATAAATCTTCAAAATTTCTTTTAAATTAAATTTGAACCATCCCGGGAAGACCTGTTTATTTTTCTTTTGGTTATATTTAGTATTCTGAATAACTGAAAGCTATGGAGAAATTTATTCTAAAATCTGGAAAGTTACTTGCCAGATGGAGATCTGGAATAAATTATTTCCTTGAAGAAAAAATAGACGGGAATGCCACCAACCTTATTCTATTCCTTTTAGCACTTTTCATTTTTATTATTCTAGCCTTCAGCTTATTTTTTGGCTTTAGTTTTATAACAGACAATTATCTAATCTTCCTGATTTTACTGGTGGTTCTCGGGCTGGTTATGCTTTGGGCAGCTATTGTCTACGAATCCAATAAACACCTGGAGACCGATCATCATAATTTTAAGGTAGAAGCTATTAAAAAACACCAGTTAAGGTTTAATTATATTAATCTTGATGAAGCCTCCAAAAGTCAGTTTATCAGGTTGATGAAAGGCAGGCAGGTTCAAAGCAAGATCAATTTTACAATGGGGAACAAAAGTGGTGACTCTGCCAACCATCGTATCCTGTTTGTACTCTTCGATGAATTGCTTGTTGGCGGAATTCAGGATTTCACCGGAGAGCGAAAACGTAGCTTCTTCCAATTACTGATGAATTCCTTTTTAATGAACAATGAACCCCTAAAAGAAAATACCTTAAAAACGAGTTTTTCTGCCTGGAAAGGCGATCAGGAAAAAATTAATTCCCGTAACCAACGAAAGTTTATCCGCCAGATGCTCGGTAAAGAATAATTATAGCATAATCATCTTCTTATTTCATTTACGCTATTGACTTTCAGGCACTTGGTGTCATATGTTTGTCTTGTACAAAAACGTAAAAGGCCTTTTACTCATTTTAATTTTAAATACGAATATTATGAATGAGCAACAAGAAATTGTGGGTTTATTGGAAGATATTAAAGTCTTGCTTTCCCATACCAAGAAAGTAATGAACGTGGAAGATTTGGTACAATATACCGGACTTTCCAAGAGTAAGATCTATAAGCTTACCCATTTAAAACTGATCCCTACCAGCAATAACCCGAACATTCGGCAGAAATTCTTCAATAAAGATACTATTGATGCCTGGCTTATGGGAGAGCCAGACCTATCTGATGCATACCTGGAAGATCAGTTCAATAAGACCCTGATAAAAAACCGGAAATAGGTTTTCACCTTTTAGTCATCTTTTAAATAAGTTAAAAATGAAAAAGAACGAACTTAAACTTTATCAGGTTTCTGAACAGAAGAAGAAAACAATCTACGATGCTGTAGAGGAATATGTTTCTGAAAAATATAACATTCGGTTTAATGAAATATCCCACGAGTTTCAGATTTCCATTAAGGAGTCAAACACCTGGGAAGATTTTGAAGTGAACTCCCTACTTATAGAGTTAGCAAAATCAAACATAGAGATTAACCCGGGAAAACTGGATATTTACTTAAGATCAAACCTAATCCCGAGATTTAATCCTATTACCGAATATTTCGAAAAGCTACCTAGATGGACTGGTGGAGATCATATAAGAAAACTCGCTTCCTACGTCCCAGTCAAAGAACCGGAGCAGTTTCTTTATCATTTAAGAAAATGGCTGGTAAGAACGGTTAAGGGCGCACTGGAAGAGAATTATTTCAATAAGCAATGTTTGGTACTGGTACATTCAGAGCAAAACTCGGGGAAATCTACCTGGTGCCGTTTTCTATGTCCCCCTGGCTTATCCAGGTATTTTGCTGAAGATATGACCACGGATAAAGATGCCAGGATACAACTTACCAGGAATTTCATTATCAATTTAGATGAATTATCTGTGCTGG
Organism: Salegentibacter echinorum; assembly: GCF_900129445.1. GTDB lineage: Bacteria > Bacteroidota > Bacteroidia > Flavobacteriales > Flavobacteriaceae > Salegentibacter > Salegentibacter echinorum. The sequence goes on along the minus strand of NZ_FQVT01000002.1, from coordinate 36,854 downwards.
CTAAAAGAGAAATAAATGCCCTGAAAGCGTATTTCTCTAAAACGATGATCAATGAAAGACTCCCCTATGACCGTAAAAACTCAAACCTGCGAAGAACCTGCAGTTTTATAGGATCTACAAATAGGGCAACATTTCTGAATGATGAAACCGGTTCTGTGCGTTGGTTATGCTTTGAGCTTAATGGTAAAATTGACTTCACTTATTCTAAAGAAGTCAAAATTGATAAGGTCTGGGCGCAGGCTTATTACCTGGCCTATGTGGATGAACATTTCTGTGCAGAATTGACCATAGCTGATATTGCAGCAAACGAAGAAAGGAACAAAACCTATCGCGAAGCCAGTATGGAAGAAGAACTCTTGGTGAAGTATTACCTGCGAAGTTCAGATCCAAATGATTTTAAGACTGCATCAGATATTGTGTTGCAACTTAATGTTATCAATCCACGGTTGAACATGTATTATATGGGAAGAGCGCTAAAAGCTTTAAACTTTGAAAGAGTTAAGTCCCGCGAAAATGGGAGTTATGGCTACCTAATCAAACCAAAATTTAGGAACTCTCCATTAGAAATTTAATAGAATCTATTTACCCTAATTACCCAAAAGTCTGGTAGCGCCCATTAACAAAGATGGTTTCACGGGGTAAATAGACAAACAAAACTATCTACCCCTATCTACCCCTCGGGTAATTAGGGTAGATAGGAAAAAGACTCAAAAAAGAACAAAACCCTTGTATTTACAGGCCTTGGGTAAATAGGTAATTAAAAACTAAAAAAATGAACTTAAACAACAACATATCGTGTAAAAGTGCCCGTAATATTTGCATTGTAAAAACACTTGCAAAATTAGGACACTTTTCCACCAGAACAACGGAAAAAGAAGCTTGGTTTCTGAGTCCCTTGCGGTCAGAAACACAAGCCTCTTTTAGCGTTTCTTTAATTAAAAACCTGTGGTTTGATTTTGGACTCGGAAAAGGCGGAAATACCATAGATCTTCTTATGCTTATCAAATTCTGGTCTGTAAGAGAGGCGCTGGAATTTTTAAAGAGCGATATGGATTCTTTTTCTTTTAACCCGCCAGCTATTGAGCGTCATTCAAAAGAAAACAAAATTCAAATCCTAGAGGTACAAATTATTCATTCGAGAGCATTAGTTGAATATTTAAAATCCCGAAATATCCCTTTTGAAATTGGTAGGAACTACTGCAGGCAGGTTTGGTATAGCTTTAAAGGAAAACGGTTTTTTGCAATTGGACTTCAAAATCACCTGGGTGGCTGGGAACTGAGAAATAAGTACTATAAAACATCCAGTAGCCCGAAGACCTATACCTTTTTCAATAGAAATTCTAAGCAACTTCTTGTTACCGAAGGGATGTTTGATTTTCTATCCCTGGCAACAATCGATGAAGATTTAGTACAAAATTCAGACTGTATCATTTTAAACTCCATCGCATTTATCGACCGGATCAAGGTTTTAATTCCCGAGTATGACCGTGTTTTGCTTTATCTGGATAATGACGAGGCAGGTAAAAAAGCAGCCTTTTCGCTTTTAAACCAATTTGACAATGTCACCGATTATAGTGATGCTTATAGTGGGTATAAAGATCTCAATGAAAAATTGAAGTAGGAAAAACCCTGGAAATGGAAACCTAACAAATGAAACGAAATGGAATAATAACACCGGCGCAGCTCCAAAAGGCAGAATTTCATTTGGAGTAGGAAAGCAAGATGTGTCATTGTAATGACATTCTTGCTTTTCGCCCGGAGGTTGCAAAGGAAAAAAAGAAAAATGAAACGAGAATATATTCAGATACGCTGCTCGATTTACGAGAAAAAGCTACTCAAGAAAAGAGCGGCCAAAGCGGGAATTTCCCTTTCTGAATATCTGCGTGATACTGCTTTTCAGAAGAACATCGTAGAACGAATCACCCCAGAGCAGCTGGAATGTTACCAGCTACTGGTGGAATATAAAAACAATTTTACCCGGATTGCCAATATGTTTAAATACCGGGATCCCATATTGGCCCGGGAAGTAAAACTCCTGGCAACCGAAATTAGAAACCACCTTAAAACCTTTAAAAAATGATTGGGAAAGGACATGCCATAGCGAGCACCGGAGCAGCTTTAGATTACGGCTGGAACCAGGAGAAAGAGGCCGAAGTTGTGCTTAAGGAATATTTGGCCGGAGATAATCCCCGGGAAATTGCGGAGGAGTTTAAGATAATCCAGTCGCAAAATGAGCGGTGTAGTAAAAACACCTTGAGCTTTATCGTTAGTCCAACGATTGAGGACGGCAAGGATTTAAGCAAAAAAGATCTGGGAGAACTGGCTAAACGATTTTTAAAGGAGATGAAACTAGAAAACAATCAGTCTATTGGCTTTGTGCATCGGGACAAAGCACATACCCACGTGCATATCTATACCAACAGAATTGGCTTTGATGGCAAGACCTACAATGACAGCTTTATTGGCAAACGAAGTCAGCTGGCGGCCGAAGAAGTAGCAAAACAGCTTGGATTAAAAAGGGTTCAGGAAGTTCAACAAGAAAAAATACAGGAAGTAAAGTGGCAGCGACAAGCAATGAAACAAATCAATGATCGGGTATTGGAATCCAGACCAAAATCTTTAAATGAATACATGCACAAAATGAAAGCCCGGCAGGTAAAAGTGATTCCCTGCATCAACAAATCCAACCAGCTGCAAGGCTTCCGGTTTGAATATAAAGGAGTGAACCTAAAGGGCAGTGAGATACACCGGTCGATGACCGGAGGCAAATTAACTACGGAAATCACCAGAAACGCCGGATTGACGAAAATAGCAGAGGTGCCAAAAAGCTTAAACCTAATGAATAGCACCGTGCAACTTAGCACCAATATGGCCGCTAAAATAGCCAAAAGCCTGATCAAAAAAGTAATTAAAAGAAGCCTGGATGCCGGAATAGGCTTTTAAAACGAACAATAGAAATTATGAAAAAACTAGATGAAATTATGGAGCTGATGACCGATGAGATGGCGGACTTTAAAACAGCAATCCTAAAACTTCAATTGCTTTCCAAACAGTTAGGCCATTTGAGTATTCCCATTAGCACCGAGGCTTTGGAAAATAAGCTGAACATTTTTCTGGAAAAACAAGAAGCGAAAAATGAAGTACAGCAGGATGTGCTAAAAAGCATCGATAAAAAACTGAAACACGCCAGGCTACTTCCCAATTATATCTTCTACCTCTTCGGAATATTGGGAACACTTGCCCTGGGGCTTCTGGGTTATTTCGGTTATGCTACTAAAACAGCAAAGCAGGAGCAGTTTGAAGTGTACCAAATAATGCAAAACCAGGAATCTCGTTATCAGGAATATTTTTCGGAAAATCCTAAAACTAAAGATGACTATTGCCAATGGTTGGAAACAAAAAATCAGGATTTGTATTGACAATTCACCTTGTCGAGAATTTACTAAAATTTCCAGGAAATGGCTCGAAAGTACCAGTAAAATGGTATTTATTTACTGGAATTTTTTAGTAAAAAACTGGCTTATAACTTGAAAAGGATCTTGAAGTTAGTTAAGAAGAATGAACTCAGCTTTACGGCTGTCAAAAACACTATGTATCAATTAGAGCTGCTACTGTCCCTCATTTTAAACTGTTTTTGGGCACGTAAAAGCAATTTTCAAAAAATGTTGGCACACCGATAAATTTCATCAAAATAAGAAAAATATTATTTTTAAGAGAATTAATTGGTAGTTTTGAGACAGACTGCCGTTAGCAGTAAAGCACCAATCAAACTTCTGAATTTAGATGCAAATAAAAATTGAAACAGAAATTTTAGGAAATTTATTATTTGAAGAAGATATGAAATTCAAACTTCATCCTTATGAAATTAATATCGAATCCAATTCGGAAATAGAAAAACCTATTATTTCAATAAATAAAAAAATTACTAATTATTTAGAATTTCTTCCAAAAATAGAACTTAATAAGAATAATATAAGTTCAATCATTTTACCTAAAGAAGATTATATTAATGAACAAATTGAAATTTTAAAGCATATTGAATCTTTTGGAGCAATTGACAAAGGAATTAAAAAAATTAATTGGGATAATTGCAAAATAATATGGACACCAGAAAATGAGTTAGAAGAAAAAGAATTGCCAATTAGAGAATACTCTAGAAATCTGAATTACAATATTCAGCCTAAAATTATATCGAAAGATTGGCTTAGAAATACCGTTTTATATAGAAAGCAATTACAACATTTATCTTTACCTTTTTCATTTTATAGAGCTGGTGTGAATTATTATCATAGTTTTCAATATCAAGAAGCTTTTATAAATTTTTATCTAATGCTAGAAGGTTTTTTCGCTAACAATCAATTTAAAAATGAAAAGGTTAAATCGGAATTTAAAAAATCAATAATCCTAAAAAAATCTATTAATTCAGTAGTTTTAAGACTGAAAGAAATGAAAGATGTACATTATGAATGGTTTATTACTACTTGTGAAAAGTATAATAAAAAAGCTGACGAAAATGGTATAATACATTTCTTAGTTGAATTAAGAGGAAATTTATCTCATTTTTCAATGGGAAAACCGAACAAACACAGGAATCCATTTGCAGACAAAGATTTTCATTCATTAGCATTTATAATAATGTCTATTTGTTTATTTGCATCAATAGATTTGAGATTAGAACCGTTCCGAAAAGAAAAGCTCTACTGCTAATCGATTGGATGGCTCCGCCATTAAATGACGGAGTGCACCCCTCAAACCAAAGTACGGGTCTCGTATATCGAGGTTCAATAATGAAACTTATCGATTATAGTATTCGATTAAACTAACATAACCTTTCATTTTTAAGCGTTCTACGGTAATGGTGGTACGCAAAATAGGACTTTGAGCTACTGCCCAACCGCCCATTCTGGTACGGCTCCAAGCATAGGCGTGATCATAGTCAATCCTTAAGCGAATCAGGTTTTTCCGCTTTCGCAGGCCATCGCGACATGCTGGCTCGTTCGCTAAAAATGTCCACCGGACATTTTCTTAACGCTCCACCCTCCAATGATGCCAAATGCAATACCGTAAACGATTCCTAAGCCATTCTTCCAGCTTTTTAAGCTTTTCTTGAATCGATGCTGGTCTGAAGTAATTTATCCAGCCCCGAAGTAGTAGGTTAATTCGTTGGATATGTTCTTCAAAACTCAACACGACCGATTTCACCTAAAAAACCATTCACCACATTTCCTTTCTCTGCGCAAAAGCTTCGTTGCAGGAAAAGAGGTTCATTACAAAAATTCTTGGACACGAGGGAAAAAGCTTAGAATATAGCTTACAAAAAGAAAAAATCCGTAAAGCTTTTTTCCTCAAGTCCGCTGCATACTAACTTAAAAGTCCGCTCATAATTTCAGTATATCATTAAGGTATTCAACATCACCTTTCCTTTTGATGCTGAATAAACAAGATTTAAAATTAACCGGAGTGCATAAACCGGTGCCCTATTTATAACTCCTCTTTAATTTTAAACCTTGAAGGAACGATGGCATCAAAAGGTAATGTGAAGGCGCTGAAAGAAGTAAATGAAAAACGGATCAATTTGTTTATTTTGATCTAAACAATTCTTCCATTTTCAGGTAAAGCAAAAGGAAAATGCTCCAGATGAAAAAAGTAAATGTTTGTAGAAATGGAAGGCCTGATATTTACCCCTATTTCGTTACAATATTTATCAAAATTACCCCTTACTTTGTTACAAAAATATATTATAATTGCGGTAACTGGGAGTTATTGAATAAATCAAGTTTATATTTTAGCTAATATTTCAATTCTACCTATAAATTTGAATAATTTTTTTAAATAGCTCCTTGTTTTCATAAATGTGCTTCTTAGTTGTAGTGATGTGATGATTAACTCCAAAATCATGAATATCATTATTCACCTCCTCCTTTAAAAAAAATTCTATTTGGGATGAAGGTAATCCCGCTCTAATTATATATTTAATTGAATTTATAATTTTAAAGAAAGTGTTAGAAAATCGTTCATTGTAACGCTCTATCAATTTCAGCCTATGAAAATGGTCTTTTATTACCTTATAAAGTGCTTTGTCTACCTTTCCTTCTCCATTTTTTATGGAATACACCCCAATCGGTAGCCCATTAATAATTTTAATATCAATGAACAGGAACTGACTCAGTGGTATTGTGTCTGTATATAAATTAATAATACCTCGTTTATTTTTGTTATCTAGCCAATATTCATTTTTTAATTGATTACACGTATAGCAACAAGGAATCAAATTTCGATGATTAATATTGAACTCCGGGAAATCCTCTTTGGGCAGATAATGGTCGAAAGTATTATCGCTATCCATACCGCAAAATTGACAGATTCCCTTAATTAAATCTGGTTGATTTTTTTTGATTCTGATTTTCAGATTATTCAAGGCCTTTACAGGAGATTCATAACAATGTTTCAAAGCATCCTTTTTCCCTCCTACAAAGGGAGAATCAGATAACTTTTCTAAATTATTATTATCAAAATATTTATGATATTCGTTGTATCTCTCCCTAATTTCATTTCGGATCGATGATAATTTTGAAAATGTAGGATCATTCTTTGAACGATGTATCTGATCGAATTCATAGTGAGAGCAAGTTTCGAGGGGTCTCAAATTGATCATTCCAATTCTTTTCCTGGGTTTTTATATAGGCTTATAAGATAGGATTTAGCATTAAGGCTTAAGCTATTATGAAAGAGTTTCAATACTTGTTTATATGACATTTGCTTAGAAATTCGCTTGAAGAATTTTTTATAATTGTCTTCTACATCTTTAGTTTTAAAAACTTCCTGTGAAAGTATTTCTATACTTTCACCAAAACTCTCGACATTCAGATCGTAGATATATGGTGTATCACCTTCTCTGCTAAATACCTTTATAAACTTTGAAGGTATTTCTTGAATTATTATAGGTGAATGTGTAGCTATAATGGCGTACGAATCAAATTTTGTCAACAGATTATCCAAGGACCTGATTAAGTTGGAAATTGCGTTAGGATGGAGATGCATTTCTGGTTCGTCAAACAGTACTAAAGAATTTGGTTTAATATTACCAATCAGTTGAGTTAAAACATACACAAGGAAAATTTGGCCAGAACTTAACCTATCCAAAGCTTCAAAATCTCCTTCATGTAATAGACTTTCATATAATTCTTCTGTTTGGTGTTCGCCAATAATAGTACTGACAGTTTCATACCAGTGTTTTTCTCGACGATATACTTTTATCCTCCCAATTGAATCATTGTAATTCTGGTGAATGCTTTCTGTAGATAGCAATTTACCCTCTATATCCTTTAGCCCACAATATTTATAGCTAAATGAATGATCAGCTTCTGGTCTAGCAAATTTATCAAAGATGCTATAAGATATAGCAATAACTTTGCTGAATAAAGGCCTTTCATTTGAAAATGCAACTTTTTTACTGGTTAAATCACCATTACCACTGAGATCCATCGCCAGATTTGCTAGCAGCTGAGTTTTCCCAGTACCATTTTCTCCTATTATACCAACAATTCGGTTTGGAAGCTTAGATTTAGTATCAAAATTAAATTCAACGATATGCGGTTCGGTAGAGTTCCTAACCGAAGTCTGATAAGTAAAAACAAAATTTCTTTCAATCCTTTCACCTTCTAAATCTTTTTTAGCTTCATAAAAAGCCTTCTCTGCTTCACTATTTCGAAGTAAAGAATGTTTAAATCTATGATGGTGCCTGAAATTATCTGCTATACTATCAAAAAAAGCTGCGTCATTAAGTGCTTTTAGGATTTGATAATAGTCTTCCGGAAAATTTCTTTTCAGAGTCAAATAGTATTCTAAATCTTGTCCAAGAGAACAATATTCATTAAATGGAAGAGTCTCAAATTTTTTGGGTAAAATATCTTTTGTGGTATCTTCTTCAAAATGCATAAGTTTTAATGATCCTATTGGAATATCCACACGAGAATTATTGCCAGAAAAATATAAGTAAAAGGACGTTCTACTAGTATAATCATCCCATGAAGAACCGCTCAAATAAAAGAAATTTGATTCCCCTTTAGGTGCAGACTTTCCATCTAAGTAAAAGTTTAAAGTACTCATTTCAGATTAAGATTTCACTTTTTTTAATCTCATTTGAAAAATAGCAAGATATAATTATTTTTTAAACCAGATAATTTTGGTCTATGCGAAAATTTTCTGTTTAAAATTGCTTTTCTCCAAAGATCAAGGTTTGTACGTGTAGTTAATTTTTTCCATCTTATTTTTTCTTCTTTTTGTCCTTCTTTTTCAGTTCTAAATTTGCATTATATTTAGTTATAAGGAGAATTCAGTCTATGTTTCCCTTAGTTTTAATTCCTATAAAAACAAATCATTATCTGTAAGTTCTTAGCTCTTTTGGCTAAGTATTATGAAAGTAAGAGCTTTTGGTTAACAAAAGCGATAAACTTATACATGATATTGTGGGCTCTATTCCAGAAAAATATTAAATACGATGTCTTAAGAAAAATATCTGCTTGTTTAATATTAGCTAACTTAGGACTAAAGGATGACATCGCAAATAAAGACGGGTTTAATTGAAAAATTGTAATTTTGGAAACCAAGTAAGAAAATGTTTAAGTTGCTAATTTTTATTATATTTTCTCTGTAATTTATGCTTAATCATAAGTGAGTAGCAATGAAATCAAAAATATATGATAGATCCTGAATCTTCTAAAGAAATTATTAAGGAAGCTAAAGCTGTAGTACCCGAGGTATATAAAGATATAGCTAAACCAGCAGCTCAAGAAGTAGGAAATGTAACAGGCAGGACTGTTAAAGCATTATTGGCTCCTTTAAGAGGAATGTTATGGGGCTGGGAACAGATAGAAAAAATAATTGAAGAGGGAGTTAAAAAGAGAATAGAAAACATTCCAGAGAACAAGAGAAAAACTCCTGATCCAGAAATTGCTGTTCCTGCAATTGAATCTTTACGCTATACTGCACAAAATGAGACTTTACGAGAAATGTATCTTAACTTATTAGGAAACTCTATGGATAGTAGAAAAGATAAAATTGTTCACCCCTCATTTGTAGAATTAATAAAACAAATGAATTCTTTAGACGTTAAGATGTTTGATAAAATATCAAAAGCTGACGGAAACTATCAGAAAATCTTTAATCCAACTATTACAGTCAAAGGACAGGGGAAATCCTTCACAAACGCAACTCCCGAATGGTATGCAGGTTGGACTTTAAAAAACTATTCTGAGACAGAAATTTCTTCAAGCTTTATTAGGTTAAGCAAATTTGGTTTAATAGAATTAATGTTTGATAGAACCGCAGGAAAAGATGGCTATGAAAAAATTAAGAATTCTCGATTCTTATTAGATGTACTTGAAAAGTTCAAAAAATTACATCCCCATATGAATTTAGAAATCAGTGGAACGAAGAGTATATTTTACTTGAATGATTATGGCAGGCAATTTAAAGAAGCATGTAAGTAATTGTCGTTAATAACTAGGAGTTCGTAGGACTAATATTAAATACCTCCGCACTTGGGCGGAGTATTGATTAAGCTTGTTAGATTTTGATCAATAAAAACATTCTCCTTTTCCCGTATATTTGTTGTGTTTCCACCCTACAGGAATATTTCCGCAGGCAAATAATAAATTCAAGGCTGCTTAATTAAAACTACATAAGACCCACCTACCAAAATGGCAAAAGCCGATATCGATTTGAAAAAGTAACCCTGGAATGCGACTAACGAACTTAGAGTTTTCCACATCAGAATCCTATAATAAATTTTTATCTTTAACAAAAAAATAAGCCCGCAGCGAAGTATGATTACCACCGACCATAAATCTAAAGTCGATAAAATATGGGAAACCTTCTGGAATAATGGGATTTCCAATACCATAGTTATCGTAGAACAACTTACCTATCTCATCTTTATTAAAAATCTTGATGAAATTGAAACCCGAAATGAGCTTAAAGCGCGGCGCGGATTCGAGATAAAATCCATTTTTGGAACTAAGCAGCAACAATTTCGCTGGAAGAACCTTAAAGAAATGTCTGTAGATGAAAGGCATCAACTTTTTATCGATAATAAAGACGGTATCTTCCCCTTTATTAGAAATCTTGGGGCCGAAAAAAGTATGTTTGCCACCCACATGCGAAATGCCAGTTTTGGAATTACCAAGCCCCAACTTTTGGACTCGGTAATGGATCAGTTGGAAACCATAGATATGAATAACCAGGATGCGAAGGGCGATATCTATGAATATATGCTTTCCAAAATGGAGGGCGGTGGCACCTCGGGGCAGTTTCGAACTCCACGACATATCATTAAATTGATGGTCGCTTTAATGGAACCTTCCCTGGAAGATTCCATTTGTGATCCTTCTGCCGGTACCGCGGGATTTTTAGTGGCGGCAAAGGAATATATAGACCAGCATTACAGCTTTACCGAAATTGACGATCACCGCGAATATCTTGATAAAAAGATGTTCAACGGGATGGAATTCGATTCTACAATGCTGCGTATCGCATCTATGAATCTCTACCTGCACGGCGTACAGGAGCCCAATATTTACGATGTTGATGCACTTTCTAAAGACAATAGCGTAGCCGACGCTTATTCACTTATTCTGGCCAATCCGCCATTTAAGGGAAAGATCGATAAGGAAACTATTTCGCCCAGTCTAAAGAATATCACTAATACAACCAAAACCGAGTTGCTTTTCCTGGCACTTATGCTCCGCCAGTTAAAGACCGGTGGTCGTGCCGCAGTAATAGTTCCCGATGGCGTGCTTTTTGGCAGTAGTAATGCGCATAAAGGTATCCGCAAAGAAATTATAGACAACCATAAACTGGAAGCCGTGATCTCTATGCCCAGCGGGGTTTTTAAACCCTATGCCGGGGTAAGTACCGCCATTATGATCTTTACCAAAACCAATAGCGGTGGAACCGATTATGTTTGGTTTTACGATATGAAGGCCGACGGCAAATCGCTGGACGATAAAAGAAACTTGTTGGTAGATGAAGAACTTTTTGACGCGTTTTCACAATCCAAAGGAGACTTTAGCGCAAAAAAGCTGGAGCAAATGGCGCAGGCTCACGAAAACTTTAACCTGCCGCAAATCCTGGATCATTACCGCTATTTAAAGAGTGATTATTGGGGAAAAATGCATACAAAAGAAGGTGATGTTTTACAGGTTCAGGACACTCCTGATAATCTTGGGTTTGATAAATTTATGGAAAACACCTATACCCATAATTACAGCGACCGCACCTCCCAAAGTTTCCTAGTGCCGCTAAGGGAGATCACGGAAAATGATTGGGACCTCTCCATTAACCGCTATAAGGAAATTGTTTATGAGGAAGTGGAATATGATAAGCCAGAAGTGATTCTTGAAAGAATTTTAAAGTTAGGAGAGGAAAGAAATGCTTTAATTCAAAAGCTGCGATAAATGATTGAATTAGTAGAATTAAAGGAAATCTGTAATATTAGTAGTGGGGGAACTCCAAGTAGAAAAAACAGCTCTTTTTATAAAGGCGAGGTTAAATGGGCTAAAATTTCAGATTTAGAGAAAGCAGGTGATGGATTTATCTACGATACCGAAGAAAAAATAACTACTCTAGGATTGAAAAATATTCGTAATAGAGTATTTGAATCTGAGACTTTATTTCTGGCTATGTATGGCTCTGTGGGAAAAACAGCTATAACTAAAAATAAAATGTCCTGTAATCAAGCTATATTGGGAATAACTGCAAAGGATGATGAGAAACTGAACTTAAAATATCTTAGGTATTGGTTGGATAGTAACAAGGAGAAACTGTTAAATAGTGCAAAAGGAGTAGCTTTAAAAAATTTATCTGCAAGGATGGTTAAAGATTTAAAAATCCCACTACCCTTAATAGAAACCCAAAAACGCATTGCCGAAATCTTAGACAATGCCGCTGCCCTGCGTGACAAAACCAAACAACTCCTCGACGAATATGACCAGCTTGCGAAAAGTATTTTTTTGGAGATGTTTGGGGATCCTGTGACGAAACAGAAAGCTTTCAAACGAGTTGCTTTAGATTCAATTGTGAAAATTTCATCTGGGAGTACTCCTAGTCGAAAAACAGAAAGTTATTGGAATGGAGATATACCTTGGGTTAAAACAGGTGAGGTAAATTCCAAATTAATCCTGGACACAGAAGAAAAAATTTCCGAAGAAGGATTAAGAAATTCTAGTTGTAAAATTTATACAAAAGGTTCAATAATTATTGCTATGTATGGCCAAGGAAAAACTAGAGGGCAAGTAGGCATGTTAGGTGTTAATAGTGCTACAAATCAAGCGTGTGCGGTTTTGCAGCCTTCTGATAAAATTAATTTCTCGTATTTATATGAATACTTGAAACTATCATACAATGATTTAAGAAGTTTGGGAAGAGGTGGAAATCAACCTAATTTAAATGCTGGGTTAATTAAAAATTACCAGATATTTCTGCCTCCCATTGATCTCCAAAACCAATTTGCCGGAAAAATTGCCTTGATCGAGCAACAAAAAGATTTGGCAAAACAGGAGCTTCAAGAAAGTGAAAATTTGTTCCATGCTTTATTGAAATCAGCGTTTAAGGGAGAGTTGGTAAAGGAAGAGAAGTTTGAGACTGCTTGAAGATGAAAAAATGATGAAAATCTAATATATTGAAATTCTATCTACTCCAATGAAAGAAAATAGCCTCTTTGACAAAAAATCGTTAAAAATTATTCAGGGTCCAACAGCCAGCTGGAAGGAACTTGCTAAGGACTGTGTTTGTTTTGCAAATGCCGCCGGAGGAAAAATTTTAATTGGGGTTGAAGATGATTCAGATTTACCACCGCAGAGTCAGAAAGTAAAAGATAGCTCAATAGAACTAATACAAAAGAAAATTTCTGCGTTGACCTTATATGTTGGTATTTCCCCAACCAAAATGATAGCTTCCAATGGTGGTGAATATGTAGAATTAAAAATTTTCAGAAGCACCCAATCTGTTGCTTGTACTACAGATGGTAAATATTACTTAAGGGTTTCAGATGAATGTAAGCCGGTTCTTCCCGATGATCTGGAACGTTTGGTGTCTGAAAGAAATGCGTTTGTGTGGGAAGAAAGGGTAGTTAGAAAAATTCGAATTGAAGAATGTGATATTGAAAAGTATAACCAGTTTATAGCGGATATAAAATCTTCTGAAAGGGTGAGCAATTTTATAAAAGAAATGTCTCCCCAGGAAATAACAGATCATTATTTCCTGACTATTGACGGTTTTCTTACCAATCTTGGAGTGCTATGGATAGGTAAAAGAAACCACAGGGCTACACTACATTATTCTCCTTCTGTACAATTTATAAAATACAACGATAAAGAAAATAAGGTTTATAAAAAGGTATGGGATGATTTCTCCATGAACCCGAAGGAATTGATAAATGCAATTCTTAATGAAATACCTGATTGGAATGAATTTATTGAAGTTTCAGATGGTATTTTCAGAAAAAACATCTATAACTATCCTCCAGAAGTTATAAGAGAGTTAATAGCGAATGCTTTCGCTCATCGTAATTATACGATGCGTGGGGATATTTTTATCAATTTATATACCGACAGGCTTGAAATTCATAGTCCGGGGCTATTACCCTTAGGGGTTACACCGACAAACATTCTTAATAAATCGGTGCAACGAAATGCTCTTCTTGCCAAGCTCTTCTATGATTTGAAATTAATGGAAAAAGAAGGCAGTGGATATGATAAGATATATGAGCTAATGCTGGGTAACGGTAAAGAAGTTCCGGAAGTTTCTGAAGGTGATGATAGAGTGGTAGTAACCTTGAAGAAAAGGATAATTAGTAGCGAAGTCCTTCGTTTAATGGATAAAGCTTCAAAAGAATTACAGTTAAGACAAAGAGAAATGATAAGCCTGGGTTTAATCGCACAGCACGATGGTATATCTGCATTAGAATTGTCCGAATTATTAAATACAGAAAAAACTAATAATCTTCCATCCTGGATAGGTTCTTTGATAGAAAAGAAAGTTGTGAAATCAAAAGGGAAAACTAAAGGGACTTTCTACTATGTAAATCCAGAATTTCTTAGAGTTGCAGATTTTGTTGAAAAGACTAATTTAAAACGTATCGAGCCTCACCGATTAAAAGAGCTTATTTATGAGGACCTTAAAAACTACCCTGTGAGTTCTATTAGTGAGATCAATAAGCGAATTGGTGACGAGATTAAACAAAGAACGCTAAAAGTTAAATTAGATGAAATGCTTGAGGAAGGGGTAATAAATAAAGAAGGAAAAAAAAGATGGACAAAATATTCTATCAACATAAACTACGGTAATAATTGATAAATGTTGATAGAAATGTTGATAGAAATGTTGATAGAAATGAAACCAGGCTTGTAAAAACAATAGATGACAATAAGAAGTATAATAGAAGCAATAGATAAATCCCAGCGGGACACCCTGGTTTCCCTTACCGATTTTCGCGGTCGTGGAAGAGGCAAAGGCACTGAAATATTATCTTCCAGAAGCCGTGGTTTATATTGGCTTTGGTGTAAAACTCCACTGGATCAATTAAAACAAACTGATCATAAGGGTGGAGCTCACGTTCCTATTAAAAAATTGCTTCATAACAGAAATGGACTGGATCATATTTGTAAAATACAAGATGGAGAATATCGGATCTTATATAATGGAATGGGAGGTTATTCCAAATGTAAGAAAGGAAGCGCATATGGCTTAAGGGGAAGAATTAATCAGGAAGTGATTAGCAATAATACTAAGACTGGAACTATCAATATTGCGGGACTAAAATTAGATATTAATGATTGGAAAGTCAGTTTTTTTGATTTTGACGATGCTGAAAATCATCAACTTCTAAGAGAACTTCCAGAGACTGCCAAATTAGATATTGGAGAGATTTATAAAAAATATGCTAATGAGTTGGAGATGCTATGGCGAATGCATTATGGTACTCCTATTTTATGTAGATATTAAATTTTATCTTTATGCGACAGAACCTACTACCAACCAGATAAATTTTACAGTAAATGCTCTCCAACTTTCAGTTTATTGCAGAAAAATGGCCTAATATTTTTAATCGTTTTTCAAAGGCTGAGGAACTGGCCGTGACCGATCCCCGAACTTCTCTGGCTTATTCCCGAATGGGGTTGGAACTCGCAGTAAACTGGATGTTTGAGTACGATCTCGAATTGGAATTACCTTACGATACCAGCCTAAACGGGCTAATGCGAGACTTTAAATTTAACGAGCAGGTGCCGCGAAAGATCATTAACGATCTGCATCTTATAAGAAAAGCTGGAAATCTTGCGCTTCATAATAAATCGGTTAATAAACAGGATAGCTTACAGGCCACCGAGAATTCATTTTTCTTAGTCGGTTTTTAGCATCTTCTTATGCCCCCGGTAAATGCGGGAAACCGGGAATTTTCAATATTGAAGCCATTCCTGAAGATGGAGCCCCAAAATTGAGCAAACGCGAACTAGACGACCTTATTCAAACTTTTGAAGCTTCAGTTGATAAATGGCAGGCCCAGATTAAAGAGATTGAGGAGCGCAACAAAACACTTCAAGATGAAAATACGCTTTTTCAGAAGCAAATTGAAGACTTAAAGCAAGAACTTCAACATAATAAAACCCTTGCTGAAGAACAGGATAAGGTTTATCACCCGGTTAATGAAAAAGAAACCCGCAGGTATTTTATTGATGTTTCGCTTCGGGAAGCGGGCTGGGATCTAAAAGGAGCAAGAGACAAAGAATTTCGTGTAGATTATATGCCCAAATCTACCAATAAAACGGAAACGGGTTATATAGATTATGTGCTTTGGGATGATGATGGTTTGCCCTTAGCACTTGTGGAAGCGAAAAAATCTCTGGAGAATGCTAAAACAGGAGAAAATCAGGCGCAATTATATGCCGATAGCCTGGAGAAGATGTTTGGAAGAAGACCGGTGATTTTCTATTCCAACGGTTTCGAGATTTATATTTGGGATGATGGGTTCTATAAAGCAGCCCGAACCGTGAATGGTTTTTATACCAAAGCTGAGTTGCAAACCTTGATGTACCGAAGGGAACACCGCAAGGATATTAGGCAAATACCTATTGATAAAGAGATTGCCGGTCGCACCTATCAAATGAGGGCTATAAAGAGTATTGCCGAACACTTTGCCGGGAATGATAAACAAACCGGGGAAATTATAGGAACTAACCGGCGGGCTTTATTGGTGTTGGCAACCGGTACCGGGAAAACCCGTACTTCAATAGCTCTTTCAAAATTACTTTTTGACGCCAATTGGGCTAAGCGAATATTGTTTCTTGCCGATAGGATTAGCCTGGTAAAACAGGCTCATCGTAATTTTGTAAACTATCTGCCAGAATATTCCAGTGTTAATCTTCTGCAGGATAAAGAAAACCCAAATACCAGATTGGTATTCTCCACCTATAAGACGATGATGAACCTTATAGATGGAATTCGAGATGGGGATGAGCGTTTTTATGGAGTGGGACATTTTGATATGGTAATTATTGATGAAGCTCACCGCTCGATCTATAAAAAATATCAGGCTATTTTTGAATATTTTGACGCCTTGTATTTAGGTCTAACGGCAACTCCAAAAAATTATGTGCACCACAATACCTATGAAGTTTTTGGCTTGCCCGATAAATCTCCAACTGATGCCTACACTTTTGAAGAAGCCGTGGCCGAGAATTATCTAGCAGATTATAATCCTATTTCCGTGCCTACCAAGTTTATGAGGTCTGGAATAAAATACAGCGATTTATCTCCGGAAGAACAAGAAGAATTCGAAAATGAAATACTGGATGGTGAACCGGCTACAGGAAATGAACATATTTCCCAAGCTGAGTTGAATAAGTGGCTTTTTAATAAGCCTACCGCTGTAAAATCACTTCAATATATTCTTAAAAATGCTATTAAAAAGCGGGGAGGGGATGAAATAGGCAAAACGATTATTTTCGCCCGGAATCGCAAACATGCCGAGTTTCTTAAGGATATGTTTTTGGAAATGGATAAAGAGCAGTTTGGCAATGATTATGTAAAAGTAATTACCCATAGTGAACCTAAAAGTCAGGAGTTTTTGGAACGCTTTTGCGAAGATGAAAAAGAACGGCTGCCACAAATCGCGATTTCAGTAGATATGATGGATACCAGAATTGATGCTCCCAGGGTGGTGAATTTAGTCTTCTATAAACCAGTGAAATCATATACCAAATTCTGGCAAATGATAGGTCGTGGTTCGAGGCTACGACCAGATATTTTTGGTCCCGGAAAAGATAAGCAGGAGTTCCTGATATTTGATATGTGCGAGAACTTCGAGTTTTTTAATCAAAACCCTGAAGGGATACCTCCATCAGTTCAAAAAAGTATAACAGAAACGGTTTTTAATCTTAAGGTTCAATTAGCACAATTCTTAAAAAAGTATCCCGGAGATGAAGAATTTGCAACATTTAGGAAAGAGCTTTTAGATGAATTGCACGATACCGTCTCCCTACTTGATACCGATAGGTTTGACGTAAAGATGAAGATTAAAACTGTACTCGATTATGGAGGCGATAACCGTTCCTATTGGGATCATTTAGACAATAAAGACATAAAAATCCTGGAAGATGAGATAGCCGTGCTTATTAAACCACCAAAAGGAGATAATGATCTGGCCCGGTTCTATGATCGAATGTTGTATTCCTTGATGATTAAACGCCTGGAAACTCCCGAAACAGAAGTCTTCGTTAATGCTTTTAGAGTGCCAATTATAAAAACGGCGACTACCTCTAAAAAGTTGCTAAAGAAAACTTCTATACCTGCTGTAAAAGCTACAGAGAACCTTATTAAACTTCCGTTGGATGAAGACTTCTGGAAAATTGATGGGGTAAAACACCTGGAAAAAGTTAGAAAAGGCATCAGGGATTTAGTGAAATATATTGATCCCACCGACCAAAAATATGTCACCACTAATTTTGACGATGAATTGGATATTCCACCTTCTGGCTCAGGCGGTGATACCAGAGGTACATACCCGTTAAATGATCCAGATCAGGAATATAAATCCCCATTTCAAAATAACCGGAAAAGGCTGGAAGAAATTCTCGAAGAAAATAAAAATCATATTACCATCACCAGAATTAGAAACGGAGATCAAATCACCGAAAAGGAACTTCAGGCGTTAGAAAAAATGATTTTCAATGGAAAATTAAGTAAAGAGGAAGCAGAAAAAGAGATGGGTCCTATAAACCTAATATCTTTAATAATCTCCCTCCACGGCCTCTCTAAAGAGCACGTTGATGAAGCTTTTGCAAATTTTATTAATAAATACCAACTGAACTCAAAACAGATAGAGTTTCTTAATACGATAAAACAATTTGTGACAAGAAAAGGAAAAATTGATCCTCAAAAATTATATGATGCTCCTTTTAATACTTACCACCCCAATGCGGTAGAAGGTGTTTTTAACCCAAAACAGGCCGATCAGATTTTTGAGATAATCAGCGTTTTGAATGGGGATGTCGGATGATAAAGAATATTAATTATACTGCAATTGCTATATTCATGAGCCTTTGATAAATTTATTTATAGAAATTTTCTTAAAGTAACAACTCACTCGCTTCGTCCAATAGTGAACTGTCCAATTCTTTAAGATATGCCTGGGTAACCGTTAAATTCTGATGCCCCATAGATTCACTAATCACATCGGTGGCAACTCCTTTTTGTTTTAGGCAGTTTGCGAAACTATGTCTGGCAACATAGCTGGTTATGTTTTTATCAATTCCACAAACCCTGGCGATTTCTTTTAAATCGGCGTTGTATTGTTTTAAGGTTTTAGATTTTCGATACTCGATTTGTTGAGGGAGCAATTCATCTTTAAGTAATATTGGAAAAATATACTTTGTGCCGTCGTTATTTTTCCGATAATAATCGAGTATTTGTGCTACCGGAGGTAAGATTTTTACGATAAAATTTCCCTTGGTCTTAGAGCGTGTATAAAAAATCCTATCCTCTTTAAAATTCTTCCATTTCAGCTTCAACATATCGGCAAAATTCATTCCCCTGGTATAAAAACTGAAGATAAAATAATTGCGACTATGTAAGAGGTGGGGATGATTACTTATATCCATATTTACAATTTTATGGATTTGTTCTATAGATAAAGCTCTTTTTTGTCCTTTCCCTTTTAGCCGGGATAGTTTATAAGATCGAAAAGGATAGAAAGATGCTTTTACAATCTTCCGGTCAATACCGCGATTATATATCGCTCTAATTGCCCGCATTCGTACTCCAATACCGCCATCGGTACCACCCCTGGCACGTAAAAACACCTCATACTTATCTAAAAAAGATGGGGTGATATCTCTAAATCTTAAATTCCTGGACTTATGAAAAAGCAATACTGAGCGATAAGAGTCTTTATTTGCTCTGGCATTTCCTGCTCTTCCAGCTGCGAGCATCTCCTCAATGATTTCATCCCAAAAATTAAAAAAATTTCTTTGAACCGGATTTCTCTCTATTCTGAATCTTTTTTCAAAATCTTCCAGGGTAAACCCTTCTTTTTCTATTTCTAATTCGGCAAGCAGTTTTAATGCTCTTTCTTCAATATTAAGCAGTAATCGATTATATTGTAAATAATTAGAATTCGATTTTTTAAACTTTCCCGAACTCGAATCCCATTCTTTTTCAAAAGCATTGAAAAGGGTCTTGAAGAATTTAGTTTTTCTATCTTTAGTAATCCTAAAATAAATAGGAAACTGACCATTAGAAAGTCTCTTTTTTCGTATAACTATTTTGGTATTAATCATAAGGCTTAAAATAATGGGTACAACATAGGTACAACAAATAGGGTCTTTTTTGCCTATTAAATGCTAACAAATATAAACTAAAAAATTGTAACTAACTGATAAACAGGTGAAAATAAATTATATGAAGCTTGATGAAACCTAAAAATAGCTTCTGTTAATCAGAGGGTCGTTGGTTCGAGCCCAACCTGAGGAGCCACTAAAGAAAACCAGTCTTGAAATAGGACTGGTTTTTTGTTTGAGACAAACTTGAGTGGGCGAGAAGCCTGTCCTGAGCGAGGAAGGAGTCGAAGGGAGCCCAACCTGAGGAGCCACTAAAGAAAACCAGTCTTGAAATAGGACTGGTTTTTTTGTTTGAGACAAATTTGAGTGGGCGAGAAGCCTGTCCTGAGCGAGGAAGGAGTCGAAGGGAGCCCAACCTGAGGAGCCACTAAAGAAAACCAGGGATCAAGCCTAATTGTTGTGTTTAAGCAAAAATTGTAGTTAATCTCTATAGGAAGAATTCTACATTTTTGACTCTCATGAACTGAGCCCTAAAAGCTTTTATTTTATTACAATCTTTATTCAAATGAACCCTTACTTTGTTACCGAGTAACAATATATTTACCCTTATTTTATAACAAAAAATTGAGTTTCAAAGAAGGTATCAGGTTTTATTAAGATAAATAAAATGAAAGAATAATAGTTAAACTAATTATGTAATTCCTTTAAACAGAAGCTAACAGAAACTTTAAAACATTGATTTGCATCGATGCTTTTCAATACCTTTAAAGCCACATTTGCAATGATAATACTCACTATTTTCCGGTAAAGAAACAAGATCGCTTTGCTGAATGAAAAAAGACTAAACTCTAGCTAACTGAGAATTCTGCTTTTTCATAAGTAATATTCTTCAACTAACTCTTTTTCGTGAAGATTTCGAATAGCAAGGGGGGTAATCATGAAATCGCTCTTAGGACTTGTTATAAAAGAGAATATGCTAATTAGTTATATTTTTAGCGGACATAAAT
Organism: Salegentibacter echinorum; assembly: GCF_900129445.1. Classification (GTDB taxonomy): domain Bacteria; phylum Bacteroidota; class Bacteroidia; order Flavobacteriales; family Flavobacteriaceae; genus Salegentibacter; species Salegentibacter echinorum. The sequence goes on along the minus strand of NZ_FQVT01000002.1, from coordinate 16,015 downwards.
GGAAAATAATAAATACAATTTCTGACTATGAAGAATATAACTCTGGCTTTATGTTTCGTGTTATTTGGTGTTTTTAATGCTTGCGGACAAAAATCTGAAAAAACAGCTAATAAAATAGAAATGGAATTTATTAAAGCAGCTAAAAATAACAACGTACAGAAACTACAGGATTTCTTAAGAAGGAACGTTAACATTGAAGCCACAGATGCCAATAAAAGAACCGCTTTAATGGTGGCGACTTACCAGAACAATATAGAAGCTGCCAAATTATTAATAAGGGCCGGTGCCAATGTAAATGCACAGGACGATAGGTTGGAAAGTCCGTTGTTACATGCCGGGGCTTTGGGATATCTGGAAATTCTAAAGGCTATTCTCGCCACCGGTAACGCAGATCATCTTGTATTGAACCGATACGGTGGCACAGCGCTTATTCCTGCTTGTGAGCGGGGCCATACAGAAGTTGTACAGTCACTGTTGAAAATAGATAATTATCCCATAGACCATATCAATAACCTGACCTGGACGGCTTTAATGGAAGCTATTGTTCTGGGCAATGGTGGTAATACACATACACACATTGTTCAACTATTAGTAGATGCGGGCTGTGATGTAAATATTCCGGATAAAAATGGTATTACTCCGCTTCAGCACGCCAAAAAGAGTGGCTATAAGAACATTGTGGAAATTTTGGAAAAGGCAGGAGCGGAATAGGGATTGAAAATAAAATATCTACCTCTATTCGGCTGTTTAATTTAATGTTTTGCAAGTAGGAAGAAAAAACTATATAATTAAATTATAGCCTTAAAAAACAGATATTTACATCTTCTATCAAATGAATAAAACTTAAAACCTAAAGCTAACCCCAGAGTAAATACCAAAATAGAAAGGATGTACGCCCTCTGTATTGCTAAAGGTGTTTAGCTGGTATTTAAAAATTGGTTCCAAATTAAGTAAAAAACTATCGGTAAGCTTGTAATCCAGGCCTACACCAATATTGGTACTAAAACTTACTTTGTTTAGATTATTAGCTTCTCCCAGCCGTGTTTTTTGATTATTGGCATTTACCTGAACACTATTTTCATCCAGGAACAAACTACTTCCGCCGGCAATGATATTAAGGCCAATTTTCTTATCCAATAAACTATATTCAATTTCCAGTGGTACTTCTATAAATCCAAACCGCTGATTGATCTCACCGGGTAAAGAGCGACTGGTGGGGGAAAATTCTACCGCATTATCTAAATTTGGCGAGTTGGGTAAAGCATTTTCGGCATTATTTACCTGGTAGTGTGTACTTTTATTATCATAGTTTATAGATTTTATATCGCTTGCGACAACGCCTGGAGAAAATAAAATATCTTCTGTATTGTAGCTCATGGCCACTTTAGAAATCCCACTTCTAATTTTAATTTTATCAGAGATGGCATAAGCCAGGTTCATCCCGTAGGCCATGCTCACTTCAGATTTGGTGCTGTTTCCGGCAAATTCAGGGTCTATAGCGTTTCCGCTACCCATATTATCGTAAAATACCGGGGCAGCAAAAGTACTTATTCGCATTTTTTTGCTGGAAGCTTCAGCAATACGCTCTTCCTCGTCTTTCAGGCTTTTTTCTTTTTCCAATTCAGCCAGAGCGTTTGGTATATTGGCAGGTAAGTTTTCTTCTTCAGTTGCCGATTTATCTTCTTCAGAATCTTCAGTAGCAATAGCTTCTGCATTATTTTTATAGGCTGAATTATCAAATTTAGAAGCTTCTTCGGAAGGCTTTTTAGATCCTGAAGTAGTCTTGGAGTCATTTTGCTTGCTTTCTTCAGCAATAGCATTATTATTTTCGTTTACTTCTGAAGCAAAGATTTTATCTGAATTTTTGGAATTTTCAGAAGAAGTTTTATCAGCATTATCTTCAGCAGCGATAGCCGTGTTAGGTCTGGATAGCTGGTTGTTTAGAATGCTGGCATTCGAAGATTGCTCAAGCTTTTTTAAAATTTCTGAAGCCTGGGTAAAACTACTATTCTTTTTAAGGGTGGGGAAATTAATTCTAGGTTTGGCAGTTTCTTCTATTTCAAAGACTACCTGTGTCTGTGTGGTATTGTTTTGCGTAAAAAAGTATCCGCTAAGCATAAGCGCTAAAAATGCAGCTACGCCACCAACTTTTGCCCATAGGGGAATTAAGAAGGCTTTTTTGTCTTCTTTGTCATTTAATTTTTGGGCGATATTTTGCCATACTTCTTCCCGGGGTTCGGGGGTAAAATCCCTAAACTTTTCCTGAAATAGCCGGTCTATGTTTTTTCTTTCTTTCATTGTGATTGCACCTTATTACCGTCCAGGTGATTTTCTATCTTTTTCTTCAGGATATTTCTGGCGCGGGCCAGGTTAGATTTCGAGCTGCCCACACTTATATCCAGCATTTCTGCAATTTCTTTGTGCGAGAAGCCATCTAATGCATACAGGTTAAAAATTTGCCGGTAACGCTCGGGTAATTCCTGAATTTTTTTTAGTAGGAAATCTGTGCTCAAATCCTCATTGTCCACCTCTATTACCGGGTCTTCCAGTAAATCATCATTTATAATTTCAAAATATCTATTCCTTCGGTGATGTTGTAGGGTAGTGTTAATTACAATACGTTTCATCCAGCCTTCAAAAGAGCCCTTGTCTTTATATTGCCCTATTTTGTTAAAAATTGTGATAAAGCCGTCCTGCAGGCTGTCTTCGGCTTGCTCATAGCTGTTAGAATATTTAAGGCACAGGCCAAAAAGTTTCCCCGAAAACATTCGGTAAAGCTTCTCCTGTGCCTTAATATCTTTTTTTTTGCACTGGTGTATGAGTTTCTCTAAACTCACTAACTCAATTGTTATTCATTAGTTTGCCTCTTCCGGTGTTTCCGGTTCTGGCTTTCCTACTGGTACTTCTATATTTAAGTACTGAGCGTTATTATCTTCATCTCCTCCTGTTAAGAGTTTAAAATGATAGTTGTTGTAAAGTTTGCTGTTAATTTTTAATCCGCTAATTTTCTTGCTGTCATTTAACTCACCTTCTTCTGTACATTCGGTAAGATTAGGATCATAAGTTGTTAAAGCTCCAATCTCAATAACTAATGTAGAATCTTTATCCTCACTTTTATATTGATTGGTTTGAAACGTGTAAAAGTCGTGACATGCATTAGGAAGTTGATAAGAAACATCGAAAGCATAAGTTTCCCCAGTTTCAAAATAATCGGGTAGATCTGCATCGGTAATTTCAGCAACCGCATACCCAATATTTGGTCCATCATCGGTATCACAACTCACCAATACCAAAGCGCTCACGAATAATAACATTAATCTTTTCATTACAATAATTTTTGTTTTAAAATGTTTTCTATTCTCTAGATGCAAAAAGGCTTAAAAGGTTGCGTCCTTAAAATAAAAAAATCCCTACACGTAGGGATTTTTTTGTTTGTCTTTCTGAAATTAGAAAAATAATAAGAAATATTTAAAGTTTAAGTTATTCCTTTGCAAGTTTTATAGCGTTTTTTATTTTCTCTTCCAGTTCTTCCATAAGGTCGGGGTTGTCTTTTAGCAGGTTTTTTACTGCATCTCTTCCCTGGCCAAGTTTAGTGTCTTCATAGCTAAACCACGATCCGCTTTTCTTTACTATTTCATAATCGACACCAATGTCAATAAGCTCACCAATTTTGGAGATTCCTTCGCCATACATAATGTCAAACTCTGCGGTCTTAAATGGTGGTGCTACTTTATTTTTTACAACTTTTACCCGGGTTTTATTCCCCATTACATTACTATTACTATCTTTAATTTGGGTAGATCTTCTAATATCCAAACGCACCGAACAATAGAATTTAAGAGCGTTACCACCGGTAGTGGTCTCGGGGTTTCCAAACATTACCCCAATCTTTTCCCTAAGCTGGTTAATAAAGATTACCGTACAATTTGTTTTGCTAATTGAGGAGGTAAGTTTTCTTAGTGCCTGTGACATTAAACGGGCGTGTAGGCCCATTTTAGAATCTCCCATTTCTCCTTCAATTTCACTTTTTGGGGTAAGCGCAGCCACCGAATCTACTACAATAATATCTATGGCGCCAGAGCGAATTAGGTTATCTGCAATTTCTAAAGCCTGTTCCCCGTTATCGGGTTGGGAGATAATTAAGTTTTCAATGTCTACTCCCAGTTTTTCTGCATAAAACCTGTCAAAAGCATGTTCTGCATCAATAAATGCGGCAATACCTCCTTTTTTTTGTGCTTCGGCAATCGCATGTAAAGTCAAAGTGGTTTTTCCCGAGGATTCGGGACCGTAGATTTCTACAACCCTTCCTCTTGGATAACCGCCAACTCCCAATGCAAGATCCAGCCCAAGAGAACCGGTAGAAATAGCTTCTATATCTACAACAGCCTGGTCACTCATCTTCATTACGGTACCCTTTCCGTAGGTTTTATCCATTTTGTCCAGGGTAAGTTTTAAAGCTTTTAATTTTGCTTCTTTTTCTTTATCGTTGCTCATAGTTTGAATCATCTAATTTTGAGAGTTGCTAAATTACTATAACTTTTGCTGCATCACAATTTTATATTTGGGGCATTTTGCTTGAGGGCTCAAAAAGCTGTCACGAATGCACGAATATTTCTTATTATGTGTTACTTCGTGGCTTTTATCTCTAAGCTCCAATTACTTTGCATTTAAGTCCAGTTCGGCAAAGTTCTCTTCTATGATCATAGTAAGACATCCATTGATTTGCAGGTGCTCTAAAGATTTCGTTTGGTTGTCCAGCTGAATGTTTTTAATCTCAAATGGCAGGCCATGAATTTGCAATTTGAACTTCTTGCAATCGCTGGCAAAAGTTCCTTCTTTATGCTGCTGAATAATAAGCTGATCTTTCCTACCTGTTAGTTTAAACGTTCTTAAGCAAAAGCGGCCGCGCGTGTATTCATACCCATCGTGAGAATCATCAAAGAATTGAGAGTTTTCCTTTCCTTCTTTATAGTAGATATCTAAAACTATTTCCTCTATCTTTTTTTCATCCACATGTTGTTGTACAGGATATTTCGGGATAATACTGCCTTCTTTAATAAATATAGGCATACTATCTATATCTGCATCTACCCACATTTCTTTTCCTCCTTTTATTTTTTCATCTGTCCAGAAGTTATACCACTCGCCTCGAGGAACATACATACGCCTGCCCTTGGCATTAGGTTCTAAAACGGGACAAACCAAAATTTTATTTCCGTAGATAAATTCGTCTGTTCTATAATGCGTGTTTCCATCCTCCTGGTCATACATCACCAAAGATTGAATTAAGGGGACTCCTTTTTCGGTATAATCCCAAAAAGCGGTGTAGAGATAAGGTAATAATTGATAGCGGAATTCAATAAACTTTCTAACAATATCGGTCACATCTTCATCAAAAGTCCAGGGTTCCTGGTCACCGTGATCGCCAGAAGAATGTACCCTAAAGAATGGGTGAAAAGTTCCCAATTGAATCCACCGGGTAAAAAGTTCGCCGTGAGGTTGTTCAGCAAAACCTCCAATATCACTGCCGGCAAAAGAAAAGCCAGACATGGCCATACGCTGCACTTGTATGTTGGCAATCCATAAATGTTCCCAATTGGCGATATTATCTCCCGTCCAGGTAGAGGTATAGCGTTGTGTGCCAGAATAGGCTGCCCTGGTAATCACAAATGGTCTTTTGGGGTGTGAAAATTTCTTTACTCCGTGATGGGTTGCCCGCGCCATTTGCATCCCATAAATATTATGGGCTTTTCTGTGGCTGCAAGGATCACCGTCATAATTATGTCTTACATCATTGGGAAAGGTTTTATTGGGAACTTCCATTACTGCAGGCTCGTTCATATCGTTCCAAATTCCTTTAACCCCAATATCTTCAATGAGTTCTTTAAACAGGCCAGACCACCATTCACGTACTTCAGGATTGGTGAAATCTGGGAAATAGCATTCCCCCGGCCATACTTTTCCTTTTACATAAGGGCCGTCTGCACGTTTGCAGAAATAATCATTTTCCAGACCTTCTTTAAAAACCCAATAATCCTTATCTATTTTAATCCCGGGGTCTATAATAGCCACGGTTTTAAAACCATCTTCTTCCAGCTCCTTAACCATTCGTTTAGGGTCTGGAAAGTAATCTTTGTTCCAGGTAAAGCACCTAAAACCTTCCATATAATCAATATCGAGATAAATGGCATCGCAGGGAATTTGAAGTTCCCTAAACTTAGCGGCTATGTCTTTTACCTTGCTTTCTGGATAATAGCTCCATTTACACTGATGAAAGCCTAAAGCCCAAAGGGGGGGCAGATCTGGTTTTCCGGTGAGATCGGTGTAATATTCTACCACATCGGTCATTTTAGGACCGTAGATAAAATAATAATTCATCTCTCCACCCTGCGCCCAAAAACTGGTCACATTGCGACGCTCCTGGCCAAAATCAAAATAAGATCTAAAAGTATTATCGAAAAAAATACCATAAGCCTTTTTGTTGTAAAGCCCGGTATAGAAAGGTATGGTCTTATAAATAGGGTCGGTATCCTTACCGTAGGCATAGGAATCTGTCACCCAATTTTCAAAGCGTTTTCCTTTTAAGTTTAAATGACTGGGTTTATCCCCTAAGCCGTAATAACTTTCGGCGTCGTGAGATACTTTACTCATTTTTACAATATTACCACCAAACTCATAACTGTCTTCCCAATGAAATCCCAGCTCATCTTCGTTGATCAAGCTGCCATCGGCACGATCGTAAAGCTTGATTTTCAAATCTTTTTTTGAAACTTTACAAATAAGCTTTGAAGTGGTGATTACATAAAAACTCGTTTCTTCTTCAATGTCTAATTCATTGTATCCAATACTGGCGTGTTGGGTGATAGCATAAGGAAGTTCACGGGCAAAGGTTCCTGTAGTGGTGTATCTAAAACGCAAAACGCTATCTCTAAGAATAGTGATTTGAAGTACTACATCATCTTCAGTAGTGAAATAAATTTTATCAACATCTTTGCTGAAAGAAATAATTTTGGAGGGAAACACATTTCCTTTTTGTGTTAACTCGGTATTTGTGATCATATTTTAAAAAAGGTTACGCAGGCGTAAATTTTACAGTTTGCAAATATAAGCTAATATCCACTTAATTTTTATTAATATTTATTTTCTTAAGGATTATGCTTACGGGACTAAACAATATAGTTGAATGCTACCAGGGCAAGAGGTGGTAGTTTTAAATCAGCCGAATATTTTTGAGAGTGCCAGGGCTCGTCCGTTGTAGTTATAGTTGCATTTTTATAATCCCCCGTGCCATAAAATTTCTTGTGGTCACTGTTAAAAATCTCCCTTAGCTTTCCTGCTTTCGGCACCCCAATTTTATAATTATGGTGTGCTGTAGGTGTTAAGTTGCAAACTATAATGAGCTTGTCTTCAGCTTTATCACCTTTTCTAATAAAACTTAACACCGAATTTTCGGCATCGTCATAATCAATCCACTCAAAACCCTCCTGTACAAATTGTTTCTCGTAAAGCGCAGGTTCCTTTCTATACAATTTATTCAGGTTTTTTATAAGCTCCATAATTCCCTTATGCGGTGCATATTCCAATAAATGCCAGTCTAAACTATTCTGATAATCCCATTCTTCACTTTGTCCAAATTCACAACCCTGAAACAATAATTTTGCACCCGGGTGCATAAACATATAGGCATAAAGCAGCCTTAAGTTGGCAAAACGCTGCCATTCGTCGCCGGGCATCCTTCCTAAAATAGAACGCTTTCCATAAACCACCTCGTCGTGGGAAAGCGGAAGCATAAAATTCTCGGTAAAGACATAAGTTAGGGAAAAACTAATGTCGTTATGATGGTATTTACGATAGATAGGTTCTTTGGAAAAATACTGTAAGGTGTCATGCATCCAGCCCATCATCCATTTCATACCAAAACCCAGACCGCCCATAAATACAGGTTTAGAAACCCCGGGAAAGGCCGTGGATTCTTCGGCGATACTTTGCACATCTGGAAAAGAGGCATAAATCTCTTTATTGAGTTCTTCTAAGAAGGAAATGGCTTCTAAATTCTTGTTTTCACCAAATTTATTGGGTTCCCATTCACCTTCGTCCCGCGAATAATCCAAATAAATAATAGACGCTACAGCATCAACGCGCAGGCCGTCAATATGAAATTGTTCTAACCAAAAGAGGGCGTTACTAATTAGAAAAGCTCTTACCTCGTTGCGGTTGTAGTTAAATATTAAGCTTTTCCAATCTGGGTGATAGCCTTTCTTAGGATCTGGATGTTCGTAGAGGTGCGTTCCATCAAAATAGCCAAGCCCATGTCTGTCTTCTGGAAAATGGGAGGGTACCCAATCCAGGATGATCCCTATGTCATTTTGGTGTAATTCATCTACCAGGAATTTGAACTCTTCCGGATTTCCAAACCTGGCCGTGGGTGCAAAATATCCCGTAATTTGATAACCCCAACTTGGGTTATATGGATATTCCATAATGGGCATTAGCTCTACGTGGGTAAAGCCCATTTCTTTTACATACGAAACTAATTCATCGGCAAGTTCTACATAAGTTAGCGAGCGATCTTCTTCAATTTTCTTCTTCCACGAGGCCAAATGCACCTCATAAACCGAAAATGGTGCATTTAAAGCATTGTGTTTCTTTCGCTTCTTAAGCCATGATTTATCTTTCCAGGTATAATCGTCCTCCCAAATGACGGAAGCCGTATTCGGGGGGTGTTCACAATAACGGGCATAAGGATCTGCTTTTTCGGTAATGATATTATTATGGTTGCTGTGAATTTTATACTTGTACAAACTCCCTTTTGATAGCTTCGGAATAAAACCTTCCCATATCCCGCTGCCATCCCAACGCACCTGTAGTTGGTGTTCACCGTCCTGCCAGTGATTAAAATCTCCAACCACCGAAACTTGTTTGGCGCCGGGAGCCCATACCGCAAAGTAAGTTCCCAACTCTCCATCGAGCTTTAAAGGATGTGATCCAAATTTCTCATATAACCTAAAATGTTTTCCAGACTTAAATAAATTAATATCAAATTCTGAAAATAAACTATGCGCGATCACTGTTGCCATATTATCCTATTGTGGTGCCTGGTTGAAGCACCGATTCTTTTTTAAGCACTACAATTCCATCTTTAATTACATAGGAATCTGTTTCGGTATCTTCCAGGTGCTTTCCGCCTTTAATAATGGTGTTATCTCCAATTCGGCAATTTTTATCGATAATAGCATAATTGATATCGCAGTTTTCGCCAATCCCCGCCAGAATCTCGATATGTTTATTTTCAATATCCTCTAAAGATTCATAAGCATCGTTCCCCATCATATAGGTGTTTTTCACTACAGAACCTTTTCCAATTCTGGAACGAACACCAATAACGGAATTTTCAATTTTTTTGGCACTAATAATACAACCTTCGGCAATTACTGTTTTATGTAATTTTGTGTCTTCAAATTTGGAGGTAGGTAATATCCTGGGACGGGTAAATACCCTGTTTTCCTTATCGTATAAATTAAATTTTGGGATATTATCGGTTAGGCCAATATTCGCTTCAAAGAAGGAGTCTATATTTCCAATATCGGTCCAGTACCCTTCAAATTGGTAGCTACATACTTTTTTGTTCCCAATGGCCTGCGGAATAATCTCTTTGCCAAAATCTACGGTATCGGGATCATCCATTAATTTAACGAGTAAATCACGGCTAAAGACATAAATTCCCATAGAGCCAAGATGAGAACGTCCTTCGGCCTCCATCTCCGGGCCGGTTGGTGAGGTCCACTCGGGCAATAGTTCAGCTTTGGGTTTTTCTATAAAAGAAGTAATATTATGGTCTTTATCGGTTTTTAAAATACCAAAACCGGGAGCGTCTTTTGCGGTAACAGGAACGGTGCCAATAGTAATATCGGCCCTGGTTTCTATGTGTTGGTTGATCATTAGGTTGTAATCCAAATGATATAATTGGTCGCCGGAAAGGATAAGAAAATAATCAAACTTATGTCTTAAAAAATGATGCATTCCCTGGCGCACGGCATCTGCAGTGCCTTGGTACCATGTTTTGTTCTTTGGGGTTTGCTCGGCTGCCAAAACATCTACAAAAGCCGAACTAAAAAAACTAAAATTAAAGGTATTCTTAATATGCCTGTTTAGGGAAGCCGAATTAAACTGGGTTAATACGTACATCCTTCTTATACCAGAATTAATGCAGTTTGAAATAGGGATATCTACCAGCCTGTATTTCCCGGCGATGGGAACTGCGGGTTTAGATCTACTTTCTGTCAATGGGTGAAGCCTGGTGCCCTGGCCGCCTCCTAAGATTACCGATAATACATTTTGGTCTATCATTTTAACGCTTATTTAGTTGGTTGTACAAATCTCTATATTGCTGCGCAGATACATTCCAGGAATGATCTATCCCCATAATGTGTTTTCTAATCTTTTTGAAATTGAGCGGTTCTTTATAAAATTCAATTGCCCTTTCCATTGTTTGAAAAATAGCTGCTTCTGAAGCTTCACTGTGGCAAAGGCCAAACCCATCATCTTCAATATCTATAACGGTATCTTTTAAACCGCCAATACTTCTCACTATGGGAATAGTACCATAGCGAAGTGAATACAATTGGTTAAGTCCGCAGGGCTCTACCCGGGAAGGCATTAAGAGAAAATCTGCCCCTGCGTATATAATATGCGACAATTTTTCATCATATCCAATAAAAGCATTGTAATTACCGGTGAACTGTGCCTTTAAATCGATTAATTGCGCTTCAACATTTTTGTCGCCAGAACCTAAGATCAAAATATTACAATCGTTTTTTGCAAGGGCCGTTTTAAAAACTGCCGGTAGAAGATCGGCTCCCTTCTCATATACCAGTCTTCCTATAAAAGCGATTAATGGTTTTGAAACTTTAAGCCCAAATTCCTTACATAAATACTTTTTGTTTTCAGCTTTTCCAGACTGTAAGTTTTTAACCGTATAGTTTTTTACGATGAAATCATCGGTTTTAGGGTTCCAAACAGCGGTGTCAATTCCGTTTAAAATACCAACACATTTTTTATTTTCGTGACTCAATAAAGCTTCCAGGCCATTCGCATCTTGTTGCAACTCTTCCATATAACTGGGGGAAACCGTGGTTACCTGCCAGGCACATTTTATTCCTGCCGCCAGCGGATTAATAATACCGTCCCAGTCTAACAAGCCAATATTGGAAATATTGAAAGCCGGGATATAATTTGCTTTTTCATAAGGAAACCAGCCCTGGTATTGGGCATTGTGAATGGTTAAAACTACCGGAATGTCGTTTAAGGATTCATACTTAAAACTTTCCTGCGCCATAAAAGGAATCAAGCCCGTATGGTGGTCGTGACAGTGAATAATATCGGGTTTGCTTTTTAAGCTAAGTAGCCAATCCATAAAGGCGATTTGGAAAGCCATAAAGCGGTCGGTATCATCTGTAGAGTACACAAAATCTTTAAATAGAAGTTCAGGGATATCAATAAAGAAAACCGGGATTTCCAATACCTCTTCCTCTAATTGAAGCACTTTGTATGCATAGGTTTTCTCCCCCAGAAGTAATTCAGCCTTATAGACCGCGTGAAATTTATGAGTTTCCGTAAAATTATTGTCATAAAAAGGCATTACTACATTGGCATCAATCCCTTCCTGTTGTTGGTATTTTGGCAGGGCACCCACCACATCTGCCAAACCTCCAACTTTGGCAATTGGGTAGCATTCGGCACTTACGTGAAGTACGTTCATAAATTATCGTTTTGTAAAAAAGCTTATTAGGTTAGGCTTCTAAAGCTGCTAATTTTAAAGGCTCATTCTGGTCATTACCCTATAAATTTAGCAAAATAACGGGACTAATCTGCATAATTAATGATTTTCAAAAAAAATTATGGATAAATCAGTTTTCTGATTATTTGTAAGTTTTTTTTGAATTGAAAAGCGGTATTGACTGTACTTTCTTGATTGTTTTCTTAAGTTTTCCTGTTGGTAGATGCTGTTTTTGAGAGCATACAGTAGCAAGAACAAAGAGAACCCCTAACGGATTTTTGAAAAATAAGCTTAGTACTGAAGCTTATTTCCCTGGTCATTTTGATGAATTAAAAGCGCTCCTTCCCTTTGAAGGGAAGGTGGCTTCTTCTGCGATAGCGAAAGAAGTCGGAAGGGTTGATATTTGATAGGGTTTAGGTTAATTCAATCAGTTTAAATCATTTTTTCCAAACCTAAAAATCATTAAAAATTTCTACTATTCGGGAATTAGAGGCACCTTGTTTACCATTCTAATCTGAATCTTACGTCAATATTGCCGTTTTCCACCCCAGGCGAACAGGTTCAAAACTTCCTGCCCGCCACTATACGAATAGAAGACAGGCCTGCCCAAAATAGGCAGGCGGGTTTTTAGTGGGGCTATTACTGCCAATCTTTTTCAATAAGTTCAGCTAAAATTTTTAATATTCAAAAATGATGAACCCTCGGGATAATCCCCTAAAACTAAATTATCATAACTGGTTTAAAATTGTAAATTTGCAGGCATTAACAGCGTACCGGCTAATATGTTAGTTTGCCGCTAGATCGCAGCTAACGAAAGCATAGAAAAACAAGAACATGAGTTACAATTTTAACGAGATTGAAGCCAAATGGCAGGAGTATTGGGCTAAAAACCAAACGTTTAAATCACAAAACCCCGGCGAAACTAATGCCGGTAAACTGGGAACACCTTTTTACGTTCTAGATATGTTTCCTTATCCGTCTGGAGCGGGGCTGCACGTTGGGCACCCGCTGGGTTATATTGCCAGCGATATTTATGCGCGATACAAACGTCATAAAGGCTTTAATGTGTTGCACCCACAGGGCTATGATAGTTTTGGTTTGCCGGCCGAGCAGTATGCCATTCAAACCGGACAACATCCCGCTTTAACCACCAAGCAAAATATTAAGCGTTACCGGGAGCAGCTGGATAAAATTGGTTTTTCTTTCGATTGGAGCCGCGAGGTGCGCACCAGCGACCCCGAATATTATAAATGGACGCAGTGGATTTTTCTTCAATTATTTGAATCCTGGTACGACCTGGAAGCCGATAAATCCCGCGTGATTTCAGAATTGGAGGAAATTTTTTCTGCGGAAGGGAACTCTCGAATAAATGCAGCTTGTGATGATGAGGTTGAAGAATTTTCGGCCGAGACCTGGAATAATTTTTCTTCCGAAGAAAAACAAACAGTTTTACTAAAATATAGATTAACCTATTTGGCTGAAACCGAAGTAAACTGGTGCCCACAGCTGGGAACTGTTTTAGCAAACGACGAGATTGTAAACGGTGTTTCAGAACGTGGCGGCTATCCTGTGGTGCGCAAAAAAATGACGCAATGGAGTATGCGAATTTCGGCATTTTCAGAGCGTTTATTACAAGGCCTGGACCGGCTGGACTGGACCGAAAGCTTAAAGGAAAGTCAGCGTAACTGGATTGGAAAATCGGTGGGAGCTCACGTCGATTTCAAAATTCAAGATTCAGAATTCAAAATTGGAGCTTTCACTACTCGTCCCGATACCATTTTTGGCGTGACTTTTATGACCCTGGCGCCCGAACATGAACTGGTGGAAAAAATCACTACCCCGCAGCAAAAAGAAGAAGTAGCGGCTTATGTAGCCGCGAGTGCAAAACGCAGCGAACGCGACCGGATGGCCGATGTTAAGAGTATTACCGGCGTGTTTACGGGTGCTTATGCCGAACACCCGTTTACTAAAGAACCTATTCCAATTTGGATTGGCGATTACGTTTTGGCCGGTTATGGAACCGGGGCCGTGATGGCAGTACCTTGTGGTGATCAGCGGGATTATGATTTTGCGAAGCATTTTGATATTCCGATTAAAAATATATTTCAGGATATAGATATTTCTGAAGAAGCTTTTGCCGGAAAAGAAGGTACCGTAATCGCAAACTCAGATTTCCTTAGCGGACTCGAATATAAAGAGGCACTTCAAAAAGTGATCCTGGAACTGGAAAAAACCGGACACGGCTACGGAAAAACTAATTATAGATTGCGTGATGCAGTATTTAGCCGACAAAGATATTGGGGGGAACCATTTCCTATTTATTATAAAGACGGGTTACCGCAAACAATAGATGCAAAACATTTACCGTTGCATCTTCCCGAAGTGGAAAAATATTTACCTACGGAAACCGGCGAGCCGCCTTTAGGAAACGCCAGCACCTGGGCCTGGGATACCGAAAAGAATGAAGTTGTTTCAAATGATAAGATAAATAACGAAACAGTTTTTTCCCTTGAATTGAACACCATGCCTGGCTGGGCAGGCAGCTCCTGGTATTTGTTTAGGTATATGGATGCCCGCAACAACGAAGAATTTGTCTCTAAAGAAGCCCAGGAATACTGGAAAAACGTAGATCTATACATAGGCGGAAGCGAACACGCCACCGGTCACCTTTTATATTCCCGCTTCTGGACCAAGTTCTTGCACGACCGCGGACACCTCTCGGTAGAAGAGCCTTTTAAAAAGTTGATTAACCAGGGGATGATTTTAGGGGAGAGTGCTTTTATTGATAGTATTTCTTTAGAATATGCTTTGAAATATTCTGAGGATTTATCAGACGACTTGATTAAAATTGCTGATATTCAACTTGCAATAGAGTCTCATTATAATAAGAATATATGGGTGTCTAGTTCATTGTTTCCTGAACCTAAACAGTTTGATGAACTTTTAGAGAAACACATTATTAATTTAAAGAAATCTACTTTAGAGATGTGTGACAGAAGGAATTTCCCTATTGAGGATATACGTTTCGATGTTGTTTTGACACCTGATTATTATACTCACGCAGATGTTTCTTATGTTGATGCCAGCAATAACTTGGATATTGACTCTTTTAAAAATTCTCAACAAGGTTTTCAAGATGAGTTTTTCTTAAGAGATAAAGACGGGAATTTTAAGGTTAGACGAGAGATCGAAAAAATGTCTAAATCCAAATACAACGTGGTAAATCCCGATGATATTTGTGAAGACTACGGCGCCGATACTTTGCGAATGTATGAGATGTTTCTGGGACCTTTAGAACAGGCAAAACCCTGGAATACCGCCGGTATTACCGGAGTACATAATTTTCTAAAAAAGCTTTGGAAATTGTACCACAAAGGCGAGCAGTTTGAAGTTTCAGAAGAAAAAGCATCAGCCGATTCTTTAAAGACTTTACATAAAACCATAAAAAAGGTAACGGAAGATATTGAAGATTTCAGTTTTAATACTTCGGTTTCCACGTTTATGATTTGTGTAAATGAGCTTGCGGCTCAAAAATGCAATAGCCGGGAGGTTTTAGAACCTTTGGCTGTTTTAATCGCACCTTATGCGCCACATATCGCCGAGGAACTCTGGCAGAAATTAGGACATTCAGAATCTATAGTAACTGCAGAATATCCTGTTTTTGAAGAGAAATTTTTGGTAGAAAGCACTAAGAACTATCCGATTTCCTTTAACGGCAAAATGCGTTTTACAATGGAATTGCCTTTGGATATGTCTAAGGAAGAAATAGAGAAAACGGTAATGGCAGATGAACGCACCCAAAAGCAATTAGATGGAAGAACACCGAAAAAAGTGATCGTTGTTCCCGGGAAAATTGTGAATATTGTAGGGTGAATTGATTTGAAGATTTGAAGATGGGTTAATTTGAAGGTGTAGATTGCCGCGCTCCTTCGTCGCTCGCAATGATGGTTGGCGCGGTTTTGATAAGCTGGTGGCTTGGGTTTTTAAAACTCAAATATTATCGAATCGCCACGTCAACAAATCATCACCAATTGCCACGTCGCTGCGCTCCTCGCAATGACGATTAGTGGGGTTCGGTCAGCTGTCGCCGTGCTAATTGTGACGATTCAGACGTCATTGCGAGACCCACTACAAAAAATTTGAAAAACGGCAATATTGACGTAAACTTACGGTACAAATCAAAAGCGGCCATTTGTAACCGTCTTAGCTATAGTGTATTGTTACCTGTTCGCGAGTGTG
>NZ_FQVT01000001.1 GCF_900129445.1 Salegentibacter echinorum | reverse complement strand
GTCGAACAAAAACAACGAAATATCTTGAAAATAGCAAGAAAACTCGGATATGAACTTTCTGAAAAACAGTTGGTTACATAAATACGTCAATGATAGGACGAAGGAGGTGGCGATCTGTTGTGATTTATTAAAATTTTCTATTGCAAACTTCAACTATTTAATGAATGTCATTGCTTGAAATCAAAACACTACACATCACCACATTAACACATCATCGAATCACCGCATCAGCAATCATTCCATTTCATCTTTAAAAATACCGGTGACTTTCTTTAAACCATCAATATTAATATCACCTTTATCTAAAGATTTCATGAGATCGAGCAAGGCTGTGGGGTTCATGTTTTTGCCCAATACACGGGCCACCCCTACTCCTTTGGTATCATCATATCCATAAACAATGAGTTCGTCTATAGCTTCTTCATCCCCGGTAAAGAAAATCTCTGCTTTTCGGCTATTGGAACCGTATTTCATAAGCAGTTGATACTTTTCGTGTTTCAGGATATTCTCAAGATTTTCTTTCTCGGTTTCATAATCCTCCCGGCCATTTTCAATAGATAATCCCAATAAATTTACTTTTTTAACGCTCTGCAGGGTTTCCTTTTGCTCTACACTAAGATTTTCAGCATTAGCAAACATACTGGTAGGTATATCTAAAGCCATAAAATTATTATTCTGCTGATTTTCTACATTATATTCCTGTAAACTTTGTTCGTTAGAACAGGAAACCAGAATAATAGCGAAAAAGAATACCAGGCTTGTTTTTATTGTTTTCATTTTTCTAATTTTTTAACTAATACATTTAAGGGTATAGATCTACTTCAATAGTATTTTTGAATAAATTTCCGCTAAGGTTATGCTATAAATTCAATTAGTTCTTCTTTACGTTTTTAAGCTCTTCGGCTCCGGGTATTTTTAAGTCTGAAGTAAGCCGCGAGAGCTGAGAAAGGTCTATATCTCCTGTAATACTAAGGATTATAGAAATGGGCTTGCCTTTTTCCTGTCCTTCCATAAACATAAATAACTCACTTACCACACTATCGTTTCTTCCGCTTTTTGAATAGAAACGAATATTTTTACCATCTTCTTTTACACGCATTAATTGATCTAAAGCATTGGAACTTAAATAACTTTCTACATCTTTTTCCATTTGTTGTCTTACCGAAGTTGTGGAACTGGTAAACATCTTAATTTCATCAAGATTTTCAATGAGTTTAAGGTATTGCCTGGTTTCGGGATGATCGTCACTAAGATCCACTTTAGCGAGCATCTTAAACATTTTGCTGGTCATCACCATCGCATCTACATCCTTCATATTCTCATACTTACTAAAGGCTTGTGCCTGCGAGACCATAGGAAACAATCCCAGGATTAAAATTATTGCCAATTTTTTCATACTATTCGGTTTTTAAAAATTTGTCTTTTGTTTTGTTGAATTCTTTAAGATAAATAAGGTCTTGTTTGCTCTCATTCATCAGTTTTGAAACCATTTTTAAAGCTTCCATACTTTTCTGTAAAGCCTCTTCTTCATTCTGAATCGTACCTAATTCAGAATCCTGCATTTCACTGGAGTCATCCTGAAACAGGAAAATACCAACGAGCAAGATAATACTCGCAGCAATACCCGTCCATAAATGTTTATAACTTTTAACAGGTTCTGGCAACGTCCCATTAACAGTGCTTTTCTTTTCTTTTTCTACTTCGGAAAATGCGAAAATTCCCTGATAAGCTTTTAATTCTTCCGGCACCTGATGGTTCCTAAAATACTTCCGAAGCATTTTTTCTTCGGCCAGGCTGCTCTCACCGGTTTCGTATTTCTCAAGTAAAATTTTAATTTCCTTTAATTCCATAGTCGTGCTTTTTTGTTAAGCTCTCCCTTATTTTTTTCCTGGCGCGCGAAAGGGCTACTCTCATCGCCGTATTTTTCATTTTTGTAATCTCACCAATTTCTTCAAAATCCATTTGCTCTACATCCCGAAGCTGAAAAACAAGTCGTTGCTGCTCCGGTAAATCATTCACAATTTTCTCAATCCAGCTCAATTCATCTTTTAACTCCAAATCCCGATGAACAGACACAGTTTTGTTTTCATAATTTTGATGAACAATCCTTAAATTATTATTCTTTTTTGATTTTAATTCATCAAAGCAATAATTTTTAGTAGCAGTCATTGCAAAAGACTCAATATTGGTATAATCCTTGATCTTTTTTTTACGTTGCCATAATTTAAGGATTACCTCCTGGGTTGCATCTTCGGCTGCCTCTTTAGAGACGAGTAACCGCACGGCAAGTCGGTACATTTTATCTTTCACCGGGTTTATTTTTTCCAGGAAGACCTGTTGTTTCATATTGAGTTGGTTTACTAACCTTCTTATCTTTTAAACGATTTGGGGTAAGTTTTGTTACAATGGGATTTTGATATTAATTTATTCTGGGTACTTTTAACAATCTAAAACAAACTTAACATTTATGAAGATTAACAAACTAATTTTATTATTATTTCTAAGCATCGGTACTTTAAGTTCTTGCTCTAAAGACGAAGACGATGTTGCCCCACCGGTCACCCCTCCAATTGCAGGTGGCGATTCAACCGAAGTTAGCCTGGATCTGGAGATTAAAGATTTTGTTTGGAAGGGAATGAACAATATCTATGTTTATAAAAGTGAGGTACCTAATTTAGCCGACGATAAATTTACAGATCAGGATGATTTATATGATTTTCTTGAAGATTGGGATAGCCCCGAAACACTTTTTAGTGACGGACTAACCATTACTGAAGATCGTTTTAGTTTTATCACCGACGATTATGTTGCCCTGGAAAATAGTTTCGCCGGAATTGCAGAAACTACCGGCGTAATCTACCGTCTATACAGATTTTCCAGCGGGGATAATATTTTTGGAGTGATTAGATATATTGTACCCGGAAGTAATGCAGAAGGTACAGGCGTTAAAAGAGGTGATCTCTTTACCAGGATAAACGACGAAGTGCTTACCATAGATAATTATCAGGATTTGCTTCAAAATGGCTCCATCACTTTTGGACTGGCGACTATTGAAGACAATACGGTAATAGATAGTGATAACAGCATCACAATTTCCTCACAAACGCTAACCGAAAGTCCCATTTTAATTAGCAAAACTCTGGATATAGAAGGAGAAAAGATTGGTTACTTAATGTACAATAGTTTTGTAAGTGATTTTGATGATGAACTGAATGCGAAATTTGCTGAATTTAAAAGTGAAAATATAAGCAATTTAATCCTAGACCTTAGGTATAATGGCGGTGGGAGCGTAAGAACAGCAACCAGGCTGGCCAGTATGATTAGTGGCCAGTTTAAAGGAGATGTTTTTGCCAAGCAGCAGTGGAATGATAGTTATCAGGAATTCTTTCTAGAACAGGATCCAGATAGACTATACAATAGGTTTACAGATAAAATTGGCGATGCTGATATTAATAGTTTAAAACTCGAAAATTTATATGTGATTATGTCTTCGGGTACAGCATCTGCCAGTGAGTTGGTAATTAATGGTTTAGATCCTTATATAAATGTGGTTACCATTGGCGATGAGTCTGTTGGAAAATCACAAGCTTCAGTTACGCTATATGATTCTGAAGACTTTGGGAAAGACGGCGCTAACCCAAAGCATAAATATGCTATTCAACCGCTGGTTTATGAATCTGTAAATGCTAACGATGTTGGAGTTCCTTACGATGGATTAACCCCCGATGTGGAAATTGTAGAGGATATTGAGAACCTTGGGGAACTGGGAGAAACTTCAGATCCGCTCCTGGCTGCAGCTATTGCAAAAATTACCGGTAAAATGACTAAAAGGCCGCATAGCCAACCGGCTTCCTGGTATAATGAATTTAAAGAATCTAGTGCCGGCAAGCCGCTTTATCAGGAAATGTATATTGATAAGCTTCCTGAAGTTTTTAAAAAGAAAGCTTCTGCGTTCAAGAATTAAGAGAAGCTAATTCTAAAAAATAAAATCCCCGCTTTAGATAAAACGGGGATTTTTATTATAATCTATATCTATTGTACGAAAAATTAAGATCGCTTCGCTGCAAGGAAAAAATGGAGAATATTAAACTTTAACTAACTAAAAATCTTTCTATTTCAGAATTAATATTTCTCAACTAACTCTTTTTTTTAAGTTTCCAAATAGCTTTGAGATCTAACTATAGCTGAAAGTTTGCTCATAATCTTGTTTTTACAGAACATACATAACCTTCTAACTTAAATAGCTTTAAACACGAATTTCGTACTCGCATTCTACTTAAATACACCATTTTTGTGATTTATTTTTTCGGACCCATTTTCGTTAAGATTGATTTTTGTAGGAATAAGAAGACACCAGAATATAATTCTTCAGGATCTTGAAAGTTTACCATTTCGAGAAACATCAGGTCTGGCCTAATCTAAACTATTAAAGTAATGGAAAACCCGCAGTTGCATTTCAACGAGTATTTCGAAAATTAATATTTTGGAACTACTTATTTCATTTAAATTAGCCCTAAGATTGAGATTGAAAAGCTACCTACAACAATTCATTCTTTTGACAAAATTATCCTATCCCCAAAAAGGAATTAAAATATAGTTTCATCTAATTTTATTTTGTCTGCAATTTTTGAATCTATTAACCATTTTAAATATTTTATTATGAAAAAAGTTGTATTAAGCGCAGCGGCGCTAATGTGTGGGGCGATGATTTTTGCTCAAGGTAATGGCTCAGCAGTCAATCAAACAGGGACAGACCATGAGTCAAACATTATTCAAACAGGAGCTAATAATGAAGCTTATGTAGATCAAATTGGTAGTGATAACACGGCATACGTGAGCCAAAGAAAATACGATAATCTAGCAGACATTGAACAAAGCGGAACCTTACAGGATGCATCTGTACAACTACATGGTCATACAGGTGAGGCTTATGTTGTGCAATCTGGAACATCAAATGAAGCCGATATCATACAGTATAGTGGCGGTCCTGCAAATTATGCTTATATTGAACAAGATGGTTCAGGTAATGGTAACAAAGCTACAACCTATCAGTTCAATTCCCACAATGATGCTTACACTTACCAGGAAGGGGATGGTAACCTTGCTGATACAGAACAGAAAGGTTATGGAAACTACTCTTATCAAGAGCAAGATGGAACTTTAAACATAGTAACGACTTCACAATATGTTGCTGGTGAAAATGATTCTTACACTTATCAAAACGGTGATGGTAATGTACTTACCCATCATCAGGTAGGGGCTGGAAATAATAGTGCTTGGTCAGACCAGGACGGTGCCAATCATAATGCTTCAGTTTTTCAAAACGGAGGTCACAATAATAGCATAATTACACAACAAAATTAAGAGAAGCTAATTCTAAAAAATAAAATCCCCGCTTTAGATAAAACGGGGATTTTTTGGTTGTAGGTCTAAAGAAAAACAAACCTAGTCGTTAAAGTAAAAACCATTAGGTCCTACTCCAACCGTTATGTTTTCCAGTAACTCACCACTGGTCGTATAAATTTCAACAAAGCTGTTAGAAGAAAAATCTCCGCCATCGGCTATATAGATCCTATCATCTTCCACTTCAAAACCATACATTTTTCCATATTGACCAGAGTCTGTAGTATATGAAAACAACGCTTCATCTGGTGCTTCTTCAGCATTTTCGGACATCGTAAATACCGAATTGCCTATGGTATAATAAATCATTCCATCTTCCAAAACTAAGTTGGTTGGTGTTCCAACTTCAGAAGCTATCATAATTTTTGAAAGCACCTCTCCTAAAGCTAAATCAATTTTCTCTAAACTTGAAGTATTCAATGCATAAAGCACTCCGTTTTCAATTTCAAAAGAATTAAGATTTTCCAGGGTATTAATGGTATTGATAATTTCATTGGAAGTAGCGTCAATTACCGTAATACCATTCCCATTATTAAAAGCGGCATTTTGCACATAAATTAAACCATTTTCTTCTTCTATAAATTCAAGAGGAGTATTGTTTTCTATAGTCTTTTCAACCGTTAAACTCTCCAGGTCAATTATTGCTATAAAATCGTCAAATTCTGTTGCTCCCGGTTCTTCATAAGATCCCTGGTTAGTTACGTAAAGTTTGCCGTTTTCAATCACGCCATATCTTGGGGATAGTAAACCACTATCTATCTTCTCAACTAACTCAAAAGTATAGCGATTTACAATTGTAATAAGGTTTGATCCATTAGAAATAATATAAGCAAGATCATCTTCAAAGACAATGGACTGAATAAATTCTCCCAAATCATCGTCTTCGTTTACAACTTCATAAATATTTTGAGCTGAAGTTTGTAAATCGTCGCTAATATAAGTTACCGTTCCAGCTGTTTGAGAACCTTCATTCAACACAAAAAAACCATCATTATAGCTGTTTTCCGGCTGTGGCTTCACAGGTTCATTAATGTCGTCGTCACTACTACACGAATTCAAAAATAAGCCACTTAATATGGCCATAGTTAAAAGTTTACTGATTCTTTTCATTGGTTTTAAAATTTAGCAATAACCTGAACAAATAGTGTCATAGTTTTGTTTTACTATTTTTCGTTCAGCCTCTTGCTGGTTAAGGATTAAAGTTTATATACATATTAAAATTTCTACCGGGCATAAAGCGATCTTCTACATTTTGGTATTCCTCATTAAAAATGTTGAGTATCCTGGCTCCTATTGTAAATGTATTTTCCTTTCCAAAATCATAGGATATTCCCAGATTGGAGATCATATAAGCATCAATTTTAAATTTTTCGTTGTTATCAGATCTGGTAAAGACATCACCATTATAGAGAAATTGATAATCTATACTAAAATCATTAAAAACATAATTCACAGCCGCTGTAGCCTTGTGGAAAGGCACGTAAATAAGCTGCCTGCCGGTATTTTTGTTCTCTGAAACCGTGTAGGCGTAAGTTCCTGTTAGGTTTAAATAGTGATTGTTAAAAATTTTATTTTCCCACTGCAGCTTGCTTTCCAAGCCGTAGATTTCTACGCTTTCCTCATTTTTAGGACGCCAAACTCCGTTTTCTGCTGGCAACCATCTTATCATATCGTCAATTTGCATATAATAACCGGTTAAGTTTAGGCTGAAATTGCGATAATTAAATTGATTTCCCAGTTCTACCTGGTTGGAAGTTTCTGGTGATAAGTTTTGATTACCGGCGTCTCTCCAATACAAATCGTTATAGGTGGGAATTCTAAAATCCCTGGAAACATTTAATTTCAGACTATAATAAGAGGTGAAATTGTAGGCTGCAGCAGCCGAAAACAACAACGGACTTTCATAATTCCCTGTTATTTCTTTTCTAATTCCCAGCTCATAATCCAATTTTTCAACCGGTCTATGTTTCATTAGAAGTGCTGCGGAAAAAATATTTCGGGTATTCTTTTCAATTCCGCTGCCATCTCCATCGGTATAGGTGTTGCTAAGCACGGTATTGAATTGTAATTCTTCTGAAACTAAAAATTTTAAATCATATTTTCCTATAAAAGTATTGGCATTTCCAGACGAATAATTTTCTCTGGCAATATTATCGAAATACTTATAATTTTCATCAAGATAGGCCATTTTAGCTACTGAAATAAAATCACCAAATTCACTCACCCATTCCAATAAACTGCGATTATTAAAATCCTGGTATTTGGTTTTAGTTTCTGAAGGTCTAATAAGCGCAAAATGCCGTTCCCCGTCGAACACTTCGCTGTAGAATTTTACTGTATTGTTCTCGTTTAAGAGATAAGCTATCGCAACATTAAGATTATTATTATAGAATTCTCCGTTTTCATTTTTTCTATACCTACCCGGCCACTCATAGTCATTATCAGATGAATTTCTAGCCAGGGCAATACTAAGGCTCCATTTTTCTGTTGAAGTTTTTAATTTATAACGCGCATCCAACGAATTAAAACTGCCATATTGCAAAAAGAAATCATTCTGGGTTTCTTTGCTAAAATCGAGTTGGGTGTTTAAATGCACGGTTCCACCAACAGCGCCCGTACCATACACCACGCTACCCCCACCACCGCGAATACTAATATTATCATAACCCCCGGCATTTATAGTATTAAAATCGGTTTGCCCATTAAATTGCGAATTAATGTTAATCCCATTCCATAAAACCGCAGTTTGTGAAGCGCTCGTTCCCCTAAAAGATGGAGACGAAACCATACCGAGACCGTTTTCTTTAAAGTAAATATTCGTATTAAAATTCAGGGCTGAAGTAAGCAGGGCACCATTTTTCTTTAAAACCGAATCGTTTAAAATAGTTACTTCCTGTCCTGTAGAGAAATCTTTTAACTTGGTGTCGGTTAAAAAAACTTCATCCAGTATGGTAATAGAATCGGCTTGTCCAAATACCGGAACAGCTGTAAAGTAGCTAAGTATAAGAATGTAACGTATAAATGTTTTCATGTGCCTTCTAACTTTTATCCCGAAAGTCTAAGAATTATTAGTTGTCATTTGGCAGGTCTCCTGGCTCGCGTCTTGCTGTTTACCTTCCCATCCCATGGTAATTAAGATAGTGGTTTTGAAGTATTTACAACAAACTTTATAGCTTACAGTTGCGGGAACAGCTCAGGCCTTTTTTTAAAGTTAGAGGTTAGAGATTTAAAGTTAGAAGTATTTCACTTCGTACTTCTAAGTTCGTACTTCCAATTTCTAACTTCGTACTTTATTGTTTCCTGATTCCCTTTTAATCGGTGTGAAAAACTTCACTTCCGAACCAAAATTTTGTGCGAAATTAAACAATTAATTGGGTTCACCTCATTAAATCCTGAATAAAAACCTGTTGTTTCATTAAGGCAACGACTCTAACAGGTTTTTGAAACCTGTGAGAACTTCCCCGCAAACAGTCGGTAAACTCCATAGGACATTAGTGAATAATTAGTGACAATAATTTTTTACTACTTTTATCCTTTTAAAATACGATCCAGCTAAACGATTACTATGCTTTTTAAAACTGCAAATCTATTTCAACTTTTACTGACTCTTCTACTTTTCAGCGGATGTAAAAACAATGAATCCGAAGAAAAAAATACCGATAAATCAATTAAACAAGAAGTTGAATTAAACCACGCTAACAACTTCAATATTAAGACTTATAATGATTTTTATTTATTAGAGGTAAAAAAACCGTGGCCGGGGGCAGAAAAAGGTTTTACCTACGTTCTTTTTCGAGAAAACGCAGTTATCCCTAAAGACCTTGAATACGATCAAAAAGTGCAAATACCGGTAGAAAATATTGTAGTAACTTCTACTACACATATTCCGGCTTTGGAAGCGCTTCAGGAAGAAAAAACACTTATTGGGTTCCCGGGACTCGATTATATTTCCTCTCAAAAAACACGTGATTTAATTGCTTCCGAAGAAATTAAAGAACTGGGGAAAAATGAAAATATCAATACCGAAACTTTAATCGAACTGCAACCCGATGCAGTAATTGGTTTTGCAATGGATGCCAGTAATAAAAGCTTGGAAACAATTCAGAAAACAGGAATTCCTGTAATTTATAACGGAGATTGGACCGAAAAAACACCCCTTGGGAAAGCAGAGTGGATAAAATTCTTTGGATTATTTTACGATAAACTGGCAAAAGCAGAAGCCGTTTTTAGTGACATAGAAAGTTCTTATTCTGAAGTAAAAAAATTAGCAAAATCGAGTAAGAGCACACCATGGGTACTTAGCGGTGCAATGTATAAAGACCAGTGGTATTTGCCTTATGGTAATTCCTGGCAGGCACAATTTATTAAAGATGCCAATGCCAATTATATATACGCCGACACCGAAGGAAATGGTAGTATGTCCCTTTCTTTTGAAAGTGTTTTGGAAAAGGCCGCCGACGCCGATTTCTGGATTAGTGTGGGACAATATACTTCTTATTCACAACTTTATAATGAATCCCAACATTACAAGCAGTTTAAAGCAGTACAAAATAAAGAGGTTTACAGCGTGAGCCTGGCAAAAGGGGAAACCGGTGGCGTGCTCTATTTTGAGCAGGGACCGCAAAGACCAGATCTTATATTAAAAGACCTGGTTTCAATTTTTCATCCGGAGTTATTGCCAAATTATAAAAGAATATTTTTTAAGGCTTTGAATAAGTAGGAATTTTAGTGGTTACCAGACCTCACCGATCTCCAAAACCTGTGAAGTCTCTTCTTTAAGATGTCTTGTTAAGAAATGTCGCGATTTTTTTCTTATAGCTTTTCATTCATCTCTAAAACAGGTTGTTTATTGATCAATGATGAGTATGCTCCGAAAAGAAAAAGCGCCCTCCCCTCCTAAAGGGACTTTTTTACTCCTTTCGTTTTCACGAAATCTCTTTAGGGTTCAGGGTAAATGAACTGAAAAATCAATAACAAATGCTTTTTCGTAGTTGACTGAATGATGTTCGATAAAAACATAATTAATAAGCCCAGAGTATTTGAAGATCTTTACAAAAAGGCTTAGTTGAAAAATATTACTTATGAGAAAGCTGGATTCTCAATTCATTATAGTTTGGTCTTTCTTCTTTTTTCTTGCAGCGAAAGCGATCTTGTTTCTTTATCCAGGAGAATGCTGTTTATAAATATACCGTATTATCATAGAAATTAAGGCTGCTATTTCTATATTTGTGTTCCGTGAAAAGCACGTGAAACAAGCTTCGAATTTTAGTTATTACATATTTAAAAATTACAGGGAAAAGAGCGCTAAGTTAGTTCCCAATTAGGAAAAAACATCAATGGAACATTTTATAGTATCAGCCCGTAAATACCGTCCGCAAACCTTTAAAGATGTGGTTGGCCAGCAAGCCATTACCAATACCTTAAAAAATGCCATTGATAACAATCACCTGGCCCAGGCTTTACTCTTTACGGGTCCTCGAGGTGTTGGAAAAACAACCTGCGCCAGGATTTTGGCAAAAATGATAAATCAGGACGGTACCCAAAGTCCCGATGAAGATTTTGCCTTTAATATTTTTGAACTGGATGCCGCTTCTAACAACTCGGTAGATGATATTAGGAACCTAATAGACCAGGTGCGCATACCTCCACAGGTAGGGAATTACAAAGTTTATATTATAGATGAGGTTCACATGCTTTCTCAATCGGCATTCAATGCCTTTTTAAAAACGCTGGAAGAACCACCACAGCACGCTATTTTTATTTTGGCAACTACAGAAAAGCACAAAATAATCCCCACCATCCTCTCCCGCTGTCAAATTTTCGATTTTAAAAGAATCACGGTAAAAGACGCCAAAGAATATTTAAAACATATTGCAGCACAGGAAGATGTTAATGCCGATGAAGATGCGCTAAATATCATCGCACAAAAAGCCGATGGCGCAATGCGGGATGCACTTTCCATCTATGACCGCGTAGTTAGTTTTAGTGGTAAAAACCTTACCCGAAAGGCAGTTACCGAAAACTTGAATGTGCTGGATTATGACACCTATATAAATATGACTAGCTTAATTTTAGAAAATAACATTCCGCAGTTGCTGGTCACTTACAATGATATTTTATCGCACGGATTTGACGGCCATCATTTTATAAGTGGGCTGGCTTCACATTTTAGGGATCTTTTGGTTTGCAAAGATCA
Source organism: Salegentibacter echinorum (assembly GCF_900129445.1). Taxonomy (GTDB): domain Bacteria; phylum Bacteroidota; class Bacteroidia; order Flavobacteriales; family Flavobacteriaceae; genus Salegentibacter; species Salegentibacter echinorum. The sequence continues at coordinate 810,896 of NZ_FQVT01000001.1, read as the reverse complement.
AAAAACCATAGATTTACTGGAAGTAGGAGAACAAACTAAAGCGAGGTATTTTAAACAGGCTTCCAGTACAAATCATCAATTTCTAATAAAAGCCATAGACCTGGCCAACGATTGCGATTTAAAGTATAAAGCGAGCCAGAACCAACGTTTGCTGGTAGAGCTTTGTTTAATGCAACTGGCTTCCATTAATTTTGGTGAAGAAAAAAAAAAGCCTGAAGCGTCAATAGTTCCGGCTCAGGCTTTTGAAAAACACCCCACTCCCCTTTCCTCGGAAGAAAAAAAATTAGTGCGGGATAATGAACATACCGAAACCCACGCTGAAGCACCAAAAGAATCCCAGTTGCCTTCCGGGGAAAATGAAATCGCCAATAGTTATTGTAAAGATGATAAAAACGACGATTATCACTCTAAAAAAAGTATAGTCCCTACTCAAGATAGAGTTGAGAAAGAAGTTGAAGAAAAGCCTGAAAAGAAACCGGAAGGATATTCTGAAGAAAAATCCAAAGAAAAACCCAGTGATATAGCAGAACTTCCGCAGCAACCGCAACGGGATCCTTCAAAACAAGTAGAAGACAAACCTAAAGCAACGCCGGTAAAAGATGCCGGGATTAAAAAAGAAAAAGTATCAGGTTTATCTTTAAAGAGTATCAAAAAGAAAAAGGAACTGGAAGCCCGGCAGCAGGCCGCTCAACCAACTAAAGCGGTTGAATTAAACGGGAAATTTACTGAGACCCATTTACAGATGATCTGGAATGATTATGTAAAAAAGCTCAAAAATCAAGGCTCAAAAATCCTGGCTTCAATTTTGGAAACCGATTTACCCAGGCTGCGAGGAGAGCATCAAATTGTTATAGAACTGCCCAATGACACGATGAAAATTAACCTGGAACGGGAGCAAAACAAGCTTATGGGCTTTTTAAAACAAAAGCTGGAAAACACGCATCTTCGCCTGGTTATTGAAATAAATGAACAATCTGCTAAAAAATATGCTTTTACGCCTATTGAAAAATACAATAAGCTAAAAGAGAAAAACCCTTTATTAGAAAAATTAAGAACCACTTTTGATTTAGACGTTTAATATGTTAGGATTAAAACTTCCCACAGACCCAAGATGGGTAAATATTGCCGAAAAGAATATTGAAGACATTTTAATAGATCACGCCTATTGTGAGCAAAAAGCCGCTTCTACCGCGATCTCTATTATTGTTACCTTTCCCGAGCATCCCGAATTAGTAGATGAGATGACCGCACTTGCGCGCGAGGAAATGGGACATTTTAAAATGGTGCACGAGCAACTTCGCAAAAGAGGTCACCTTCTTGGCCGGGATAGAAAAGATGTTTATGTGAATAAATTACGTGAATTCTTCCCAAAAGGTGGCAGCAGGACGACGCAATTAGTACATCGTCTTTTAATCGCCGGGCTTATAGAAGCAAGAAGTTGCGAGCGTTTTAGGTTACTTTCAGAAGAATTAAAGGATAAAGAGCTCGCAGATTTTTATCATAAATTAATGATTAGTGAAGCAAATCATTATACGATGTTCCTTAAATATGCCAGGAAATATGGTGAAAGAAGTGAAGTAGATAAAAAATGGAATGAGTTGCTTGAGTTTGAAGCCGAAATTATGAAAGACTTAAGCAAAGATAAAACCGTACATGGATAAAATATTGAATTTAGCCTTTGTTCTGTAGCGTTTAAAAGTTCTACAGAACAAAGACTATAATAGTGTTATTCCTTGTCAGCTTTATACAGGGATTTTATGATGCCGTCTGCCAGCCCTATTTTAGGAACATAAATTTTATCGGCTCCAGCCCATTTCATAGCTTCCAGGTAGATTTTTGAGGCCGGTATAATTACATCTGCCCTATCGCTCTTTAGATTCAGATCCATAATTCTTTCTTCATAACTTAAAGAATTAAGCAAATCATTATACTTTTTAATATAGGATAAACTTAGCGGCTTCCCTTCCTTTTTTCCGCTGGTTTTAAAGATATTATTAATATTTCCCCCAGAACCAATAAGGTCTACCTCTTCATAAGGCTTCGTGGTTTCCTTTACCCAACTGGCCATTTCCTCCCAGGCATTATCCTCTACCAGGTTATTGAGTAATCTTACTGTTCCTACCTTAAAAGATTTAGATGCCACAGTTTTGCCTCCACTATAAAGGGTAAATTCTGTGCTACCGCCGCCCACATCTACATAAAGGTAATTACAGTCATTTTGAATAAGTTCATTTAAATCTGTCGCAGCAATAATAGCGGCTTCGTGGTTCCCATCTATAATTTCAATTTCTACACCTGTTCTTTCCCTTATTTTTTTTGCTACTATGGCACCATTTTCTGCTTCCCGCATTGCCGAAGTTGCACAAGCTTTGTATTTTTCTATTCCGTGGGATTTCATCAATAATTGAAACGCCTGCATAGTATCTATCATTCGTTCAATATTATTTTCAGAAATTAACTGGTCTTCAAAAACATCGGCTCCCAATCTTATGGGAACGCGAACCAGGGAAGTTTTCTTAAAATCTACATCTTCCCTATCGGTACTCTCGGTAATTGTAGAAATTAATAATCTAACAGCATTAGAACCAATATCTATCGCGGCAAAATTTTTCTGTGTAATCAAAATTTTTGGTTTTCTATTTTATTTAAATAATAATTGTACAGTTCGAATTGTGACCGGTGCGCAGCGGCATTGTCATTCTTATAGGCATTATCTTGCGTTGGAGAAATCACCCTCGCTTTAACGTTATCACGCCAGCTAATATCAAATGTGTCAATAATTTCCTGTTTTATATCTTCATCATAAATAGGACAGGAAACTTCTACCCTATGGTCTAAATTTCTCGTCATCCAATCTGCCGAGGAAATAAAAACACGTTGGTCTCCGGCATTTTTAAAGATAAACACCCTGGGATGTTCCAGGAATTTATCTAAAATGCTAATTACTTTAATGTTTTCACTCATTCCCGGAACTCCCGGAATTAAACAACAAATACCTCTTACAATGAGTTTCACTTCCACCCCGGCCTCGCTTGCCCCGTAAAGTTTATCGATCATCATATTATCGGAAAGGCTGTTCATCTTTAGAGCAATCCCCGCTGGTTTACCGTTAGTTGCATTATCAATTTCAGTTTGAATTAAATTGGCAAAAACCTGCCGACTGTAATGGGGCGAAACGATAAGGTGTTTGTATTTATTTACTTTATAATTGATTTCAAAGAAATTAAAAACCTTATCGATATCTTTCAAGATTTCGGGATGGGATGTAAAAAGTGTATAATCTGTATAAATACGTGAGGTAGATTCATTTAAATTCCCCGTACTAATGAAGCCATACCGTTTAATTTTCCCGTGTTCTTTACGTTCAATTACACAGGTTTTACAGTGTACTTTTAAGCCTGGAACCCCAAAAATTAACTGAACTCCTTCGGCCTGCATTTGTTCAGCATATTTAATATTTGCCACTTCGTCAAACCTGGCCCTAAGTTCAATTTGTACAATCACCTTCTTACCATTTTTTACAGCATTGATTAATGAACTGGCGATATGTGATATTTTCGCCAGTCTATAAATGGTGATTTTTATAGTTTTTACTTTAGGGTCTAAAGCTGCTTCCCGAAGGAATTTTACGGTATAGGCAAAAGTTTGATAAGGTGTATAAAGTAAATAATCTTTTTTGGCGATACTGGCGAGCAAGCTGGTTTGCAAAATTAACCCGGGAATAGGAAGGGGTTCAATAGGTTTGTATAGCAGTTCTTCTCTTCCTAGACTGGGAAAATTCATATAATCCCGTCTATTGTGATAACGGCCCCCGGGGATAATACTATCGGTAGAATCTATACCCATTTTATTCATAAGATAAGCCAGGGTATCATCGGCAATATTCATATCATAGACAAATCTAACCGGCTCCCCTTTAATACGATCTTTTACACTGCTGGAAATTTTTTCTATAAAACTTTTGCTTAAATCGCTATCTATATCCAACTCAGCATCCCGGGTAATCTTAATCATGTGTGCTGAAAGGTTATCATATTCGAAAATATTGAAAATAGACCCCAAATTATGTCTTATTAGATCGTCTAATAAAATCACGTACTGCTTATCATCCTCCTCGGGTAATACAACAAAACGTTCTATACTACGAGGGATCTCAATAAGAACATATCTAATTTCTTTTTCAGAAGTATTCAGGAGTTTAGAAATTCCTTCCTGGGTTTTGTCTTCTTTCATGACCATTTTTACGGCCAGGTATGCCCCGTTATCTTTTAGGGAAGGGATTTCGGTAAGGTCATTTAATATAATCGTCACGAGCGCCGGACTCACTTTTGAAAGAAAAAACTCCTTGATAAATTTAGCCTGGGAAAAAGAAACCTGCTTTTCATTGATAATATGAATATTGTGATCTTTAAGACGGTGCTGTATATCGGCTAAAATCCTAAGACTATCGGCCTGATGTTTAATTACTATTTTGGTAATTTCTTCCAGCAACTCGCTGGCTTTTATACCACCAAGCACACTTTTGCCCGCTTTTCCCGCCAGATCTATCCTTTTCACCGTGGCGTAACGAACTTTAAAAAATTCATCTAAATTATTGGAAAAAATCCCTAAAAACCGCAAACGTTCAATGAGTGGAACACTTTCATCTTCGGCCTCTTGCAGCACCCTGGCGTTAAATTGTAACCAACTAAGTTCCCTGTTTAAATATTTCTTATTCGGCATAAATTAACGTAGGTTTTTTGGGAACAAATGTAATATGTTTTTACCCTTATCAAGTTCTGGCCATTTGTGCACTTCAAAATCTATAACGTTAAGGCCGGTGGTTGGAACATTTTCAAACTCTTTATCTCCCAAAGTGTTTACTACCTCGGTCATCGCGGGATTATGGCCAAAAACCATTAAGGTGTCAATTTCATTGGGGCAGGTTTTAATGGTATTTAACAACTCCTTTTCTTCAAAAGTATAAAGCGGTTCTATAATCTCAAAGTTATTATCGTCTATGTTCAGCTCATCTTTAAAGATCTTTGCGGTACTTTGCGCCCGGGTTGCAGGGCTACTCCAAATAAAAGGTTTCTCTTCCTGAAATTGCTTAAAAACTTCAAGTACTAAAGCAGCATCATTATAAGCTCGTTCTTTTAATGGTCTTTTTTTATCGGTTACATTATGTTCCCGCGAAGACTTTCCGTGCCTAATAAGTATCAACCTTTTCATCGTTATAGTTTTTAAGTATTCCTAATTATTTTATGCAGTGCAATTAACTTAATTGCCTGGTACTATTTTTTTAATCTAATTAATCATCTTTAATTTAAGGAGCCAATCGTTTTCTTTCCCAGGTATCATTCTCAATAAACTCATAAATTATGCGATCGTGTAATCTATTGTTACGTCCCTGCCAAAACTCAAAATTTCTTGGGGTAACGAGATATCCGCCCCAATGTGCCGGTTTTTCAACTTTCTGATTTTCAAATTTCCCTTCTACTTCTTTTAATTGTTCCTGAAGTTCCTCTCTGGAAGAAATTACATGACTTTGATTGGAAGCCCAGGCACCTAATTGACTTCCGCGAGGCCTGGAAGCGAAATAGGATTTAGATTCTTCTTCTGAAATTTTCATAGCAACGCCAGTAATGATTACCTGTCTTTCTAATGCCGGCCAAAAAAACGAAAGACAAACCCTGGGGTTCTCTTCAATATCTTTCGCTTTTTCTGAATTATAATTGGTGTAAAAGCTAAAACCATCTGTGCCAAAAGATTTAAGTAATACAATCCTGCTTTTAGGAAAACCTTCAATTCCACAGGTAGCCAGGTTCATTGCATTTACTTCATCAATTTTAGGATGTGCTTCTGCCTTTTCAAACCAGGCTTCAAAAAGTTCTAGTGGAAAATTTGGAATTTGACTTTCCAACAGTTCATCTTTTCCGTAGCTTTTTCGGTAATCTTTAAGGTTTTTTTCCATAGCGTTTTACTTTCCTGCAATTTACAAGTTTTAGACTGAAGCCGGAAGGAAAATAAATACTTGTTCTGTTTTTTTGAATTAATTGATTTAAACTAAAAATAAGCCGCTTCAGTCACTAAAAGTTATTTCAAAATTACGGAAAACCACAATTAAACCAATAGATTGTCAGTTCATCTATAAAACCTGCACTTCGACTAATAATCACTTAAATCGCCGGAAACAAACTTCTTATTAGTTATTTTTGAAATGCCTCTCACATTTATGATAGCTACTTATAAAATTCATTCTGAATAATTATAATAGGTATGCTTCGACACTTTAATCTAAAAAAATCAACTTTATTCCTTCTCGCACTATTTTGTTTTCCTTTATTCTTCGGAAGCTGCACTCTGGGCGGCATCACCAATCCTGATAATTACAGTAGAAATCATGTGGTCTATGCTGTAGATTTTAAACCAACAGATTTAAGTCATTTCAAAATATCGAAAATGAACGAGGGTAAATGGGTTGATGTTAAAAAGGTTGCTAATAATGAAGATGAACGTTATTCAATTAACATAACAAGCGATCATTTAACCGTAATCTCTAAAAATAAAATGGATTTACCTCTTTATCAAACCTGGTTAGATTATGCCCGGAAAAATTTGGGTTATAAAGCAGAAAGTGAATATGATATTTTTAATACAATTGAAGAAGGTTATATTTATGAAGTAGATCTTGGCGAATATCCTTTGATTGATAAAGAGGAGCATCGCATCCTTATGTATGAATTTAAATAGTTTTTTAAAATGTTTCGTAAGCTTGCTCCTTATTTAGCACACTTATTGTCTTAAAAAAATATTGGTAAAGTAGTATCTTCCCGCTTCATCTCTTTCTACAGAAATACCAAAATGTGTAAAATTACCTTCTAAATTTTCTCTATGTCCCTCACTTTCTATCCAGGCATCTACAACTGCATTTGCCGTGCGATAACCATAAGCCACGTTCTCACCAATAGCTTTTGCATTTAAAACCTTTTTTAAACTATTGGAACGGGCAGCAAAATTATCATGACTGGTTTCTCCTTTTTCAATCATATAAAAATTATGTACTCTTGCTTCTAAGGAAATTTCTGCTTTGGGATAAAGAGAGTTGAGTTCTAATGTAGTTCTATAATCATTTACTAGCTTTAAAATCTCTTTTTCAATTTTAGAATAATCAAAAGATTTTTCCGCTACAATTTCTACAGGAGTCGAAGTATTATCTTCAGAAGTACAGGAGGAAATTGGAAGGACTGCAAGGAAGATAAAGTGTATTTTAATGATTTTTCTTAACATAATTTTCTATAATTTCCGGCCAAAAATACACTTTTTATCATTTATCGACGCTTTTCATGTTCCTTTTTAAATTTCGCGTAAGAATTGTCTATAAAAAAAGCCTGTCAAAATCAACAGGCTTTCTTTAAAAGTAACAATGCGAAAAACTCTTATTTTTCAAATTGCTTTAAGGTGGTAGTGATTATATTCACACAGTCTTTAAGCTGCTCTTCGTTCATTACCAATGGAGGTGCAAAACGAATTATATTACCGTGGGTTGGTTTGGCGAGTAATCCATTTTCTTTAAGTGCCATACAAATATCCCAGGCTGTAGAGCTATCTTCAGAATCATTGATCACAATAGCATTAAGCAATCCTTTCCCTCTAACTAATTCTACGATATTAGATTCACGTATAAAGTCATTCATTAACCTTCGGAAAAGTCCGCCGAGTTTTTCAGCGTTTTCCGCTAGATTCTCCTCCTGAATTACTTCTAGAGCTGCGTGAGCAACCGCACCTGCAAGAGGATTACCACCAAAAGTAGAACCGTGTTGTCCCGGTTTTATAACGTCCATCACTTCATTATCTGCAAGAACAGCAGAAACGGGATAAACACCACCAGAAATAGCTTTTCCTAAAATTAACATATCGGGTTTTACCTCCTCATGATCTACGGCAAGTAACTTTCCTGTCCTGGCAATTCCGGTTTGAACCTCATCGGCGATAAATAACGCATTGTTTTCACTACAAAGTTCCTTGGCTCTTTTTAGAAATCCATCAGAAGGCACGTAAACACCGGCTTCCCCCTGTATAGGTTCTACTAAAAATCCTGCGATATTATCATTTTCCTTAAGCACTTTTTCTAAAGCATCTACATCGTCGTAAGGAATTTTAATAAATCCGGGAGTATATGGTCCAAAATTCTTACGGGCTCCTTCATCATTGGAAAAGGAGATAATGGTAGTAGTTCTTCCGTGGAAATTATTTTCACATACTATAATTTGCGCATCGGTTTCTTTTACTCCTTTTTTCTCATAAGCCCATTTCCTGGCGATCTTAATAGCAGTTTCCACCGCTTCTGCCCCGGTATTCATTGGCAAAAGCTTATCGAAATTAAAATATTCTGTAGCAAATTTCTCATAAGGCCCCAACATGTCATTATGGAAAGCCCTGGAAGTTAAAGTTAAAGTAGAAGCTTGTTTAGATAAAGCATCTATAATTTTTGGATGACAGTGACCCTGGTTTACAGCCGAATAAGCTGAAAGAAAATCATAATATTTTTTTCCTTCCACATCCCATACGTGTACACCCTCACCGCGACTAAGCACTACCGGCAGCGGGTGATAGTTATGGGCGCCGTGTTGATCTTCTAATTCAATAGCTTCTTTTGAAGATGTAATTTTTGGTAAAGACATATTCAATTGTTTTTTAAAATATATAAATATATAATTCCTTCTTTTGCCTCTTTTATTTTATAAGACTCCGGGCTACTAAGGAGAGAAATCATCCAATATTTTGAGTTTTCGCAAATTACTAAATGTTTAGCGAAATTTTCAAGGAGACAAGGAATAAATCTTGGCAATTATCCTATTTTTGCGGCTATGGGACGAAGAAATAAAAAGAAAATTTTTGAAGCCGTAGAAATTACCGGCGCAGGCGGGAAAGGTAAAGGAATTGGCAAATCACCAGATGGCAGGGTGATTTTTATTGATAACGTGGTACCGGGAGACGTGGCCGATATCCAAACGCTAAAAAAGCGAAAAGCTTATTACCAGGGAACTGCTATAAATTTTCATAAGCTTTCTGAAAAAAGGGTCGAACCTGTTTGTCAGCATTTTGGCACCTGTGGTGGTTGCAAATGGCAAAATATGGATTATCAATACCAACTGGAATACAAAGAAGATGAGGTAGTAAATAATTTACGTAGGGTTGGTAAAATAGAATTGCCAGAGATCACTCCTATCCTGGGTAGCAAGGAGATCTATTTCTACAGAAATAAAATGGAATTTTCCTTTAGCGATAGTCGATGGCTTACCGCCGAAGAAATAAATAGCGGAGTAGAAATTGAAGACAAGGAAGCCCTGGGTTTTCATATTCCCGGGATGTGGGACAAAATTCTAGACATTAAAAAATGTCATTTACAGGAAGACCCCAGCAACGCCATTAGAAATTTTGTGAAGAAATTTGCGAAAGAGAATGACCTAAGTTTCTTTAATGCCCGTAAACAGGAAGGCATGCTTCGCACTTTAATGATTAGAACCTCCTCTACCGGGGAAATTATGTTGCTTATCCAGTTTTTCTATGAAGATAAAGAAAAACGTGAATTATTGCTAAATGCAGTAGCTGAAATGTTCCCGGAGATCACCTCACTTCAATATGTGATTAATGAAAAAGGTAATGATACTATTTACGATCAGGAAGTGGTTTGTTTTAAAGGGCGCGATCATATTTTTGAACAAATGGAAGGACTACAGTTTAAAATTAACGCGAAGTCTTTTTATCAAACCAATTCGGCGCAAGCTTACGAACTCTATAAAATTACCCGCGATTTTGCTAGTTTAAATGGAGATGAATTGGTGTACGACCTATATACCGGTACCGGTACTATAGCCCAATTTGTTGCCAAAAAAGCAAAAAAGGTAATTGGCGTAGAAGTAGTTCCAGAGGCTATTCACGATGCTAAAGAAAACGCTAAACGAAACCAAATAGAGAATACCGATTTTTTTGTAGGCGATATGAAAAAGGTTTTTTCTAAAGAATTTATTAGTAATAACGGTGCACCAGATGTTATAATTACCGATCCGCCCAGGGACGGGATGCACAAAGATGTGATTGCGCAAATTATTGGTATCTTGCCACAACGCATTGTTTATGTAAGTTGCAATTCGGCCACACAGGCCAGAGACCTGGCTTTATTAGATGAGCATTATAAGGTAACCAAAGTACAACCGGTAGATATGTTTCCACAAACTCACCACGTAGAGAATGTTGTTTGTTTAGAAAGAAGGTAGATGAATAAAAAAAGTTTAAATAGATTATTGGGAAGTATTGGTTTACTGCTACTGGTTATGAGTTGCCAAAGAGACGATATTTGTCCCGAAACTACGCAAACCACGCCTATGCTTGTCTTGCGGTTTTATGATGCCGAAGACAGGGACAGCCCCAAAACTCCAACTAATTTAAGTATTAGAGCCACCGTAGCGGGAAAAGACACAGCACTCTACAAAACCATAAATCGTGATAGTTTCGCTATTCCATTACGCACCGATAGGAACCTAACTACTTATGCATTCACCCTTTTTGACAATGCAGATGAAGAGGAGGAAGATCCAGACCTTATTGCCAAAACAGATAGTCTTAGCTTTACTTACGGCCGGGAACAAATTTATATTAACCGGGCCTGTGCTTACAAGGTAATTTACAACAGTATGAAATTAACGCTTAGTGGTGGCGAAGATGGATCCTGGATAGATTCTTATATTATTGAAGAACCCAATATTGAAGATGAAACACAAGCACACATTAGCATATTTTTTTAGCTTAATTTTCTTATTGACCGGCTTTGATACAGTTGCTCAGGAGGCTTCTGTTCAGGACACGCTTGCAAAAAATGATAAGTTTGGCTTGCGGGTAGGTACAGATCTTAGCAAACTGGCAAGAACTATTCTGCAAGACGATTATACAGGTTTTGAAGTTATGGGAGACTATAGGGTGTATAAAGATTATTATGCTGCTGCCGAACTGGGAAATGAAAGTATTGGCTACGAGGAAGATAATCTTAAGGTAACTTCTCGGGGAAGCTACGCTAAAATTGGCGCCGAATACAATGCCTATGAAAACTGGACCGGTATGCAAAATATGATTTTTGTGGGTGTGCGTTATGGTTTCTCGACCTTTACCCAGGAGACCGAAGAATATAAAATCTACACCAACAATCAGTTTTTTGGACCAGATATTCGTACAGAAACCATTGAGAATAGCGGACTTACAGCCAGTTGGGCTGAGTTGATTTTAGGGATAAAAGTAGAGTTGTTCAATAATTTGTTCCTTTCGGCAAATGTGCAACTTAAACAACGTCTTTTTCAATCTACGCCAGATAATTTTGACAATCTCGTGATACCAGGGTTTAACCGAACCTACGACGATAGCAACTTTGGCGTGGGCTATGGTTATGGGATAAGTTATTTAATCCCATTTTATAAAAATTAATTCTTCTGAAGAAAATAGCTTGATTTATGTTGTGTTCAGGAGAATAATAGCTTATTAGTTATCATTGCTGTAGTCTCTTCTCTTGCAGCAAAGCGTTCCGAATGTTCCATTGATTGATTCTTTTACCGGATAATAGTGATTATTTGCATTAAATTCAGGTATTATAGGTAAGTTATTTTACTAACTTTGAGCCCTAATTCTATACCCATTAAATATGCAAAGAAGCCTTTTAGACCATGTGAGAATTGTCCTTAAAGGGATGGCCATGGGGGCAGCCGATGTGGTACCCGGAGTTTCTGGCGGTACCATCGCTTTTATTTCGGGCATTTATGAAGAATTAATATCTACCATAAGCGGGGTTAATCTTTCGCTCATTACTACCTGGAAAGAGAAAGGCTTTAAAGCAATGTGGCAACAGCTTAACGGGTCTTTTATTATCGCTTTATTTGCCGGAATTCTAATTAGTGTTTTTACGGTAATGCGATTAGCAAATTACCTATTGGAAAATCACCCTATTCTTATTTGGTCCTTTTTCTTTGGCCTTGTAGTTGCCAGTATTTGGTACGTTGGCAAGCAAATACCAAAATGGGATTTTAAAATAACTTTGGCATTACTGGCCGGTGCAGCCGTGGCTTTTTATATTGTTTCCCTCCCTCCTATGGCTGCAAACAACAGTTATTTGTTTATATTCTTTTCTGGTGCCATTGCTATTTGCGCAATGATTTTACCGGGAATATCAGGAGCGTTTATTTTAGTCTTACTGGGAGCGTACAAAAGAATTACCGAAGCCGCCCACGATTTTGATTTTAAAACTTTAGGAATTTTTGCAGTTGGCGCTGTCATTGGTTTACTTAGTTTTTCTAAAATTCTTAAATGGCTTTTTGTACATTACAGCAGTATAACCCTGGCCGTTTTAACAGGATTCATCGCCGGATCTTTAAATAAAATTTGGCCGTGGAAACACGTTTTAGAAACCGAAATGTATGGAGATAAAGAAGTGGTGCTTAAAGAAGCTTCGGTATTACCGTGGAATTTTAATGGTGATGCACATACCGCTTTTGCCATTATTTTAATGTTGGCAGGATTCTTTCTTATTATTGGACTGGAGTCTTTCGCCTCAAAGAATCAGGAACATACAAATGCAACAGATTAGATCCTTTACAGATCGTGTCCTTTTAGTATTAAAAGGTTTGGCCATGGGAGCGGCAAATAAAGTTCCCGGCGTATCTGGAGGTGTCGTTGCTTTTGTTGCCGGTTTTTATGAAGAATTTATTTTTTCTCTGCAAAGGTTTAATTACCGCGCATTTATTTTACTCATTAATGGTCGATTTAAAAGCCTTTTTCATTATGTGAACGGTAGGTTTTTAGGCTTGCTTATTCTTGGAATGCTCATTAGTTATTTTAGTGTTTCCAAGTTACTGGACTATTTGATATTGCATTATGAACTCTATGTTTGGGCCGCTTTCTTTGGGATGATCATTGGCTCCATATATTATATTAGTAAAGATTTTGATGAATGGACCAAACGCTCACTGGTCTTTATTTTTCTGGGAATTATCACGGGAGTAGCAATTAGTTTTTTAGAGCCAGCCAAAGAAAATGATAATCTTTGGTTTGTATTTTTCTGCGGAATAGTTGGGGTTTCAGGGATGACTTTACCGGGACTTTCGGGCTCGTTTATTTTAATATTACTGGGAAATTATGTCTTATTGTTGGTTGACTCGGTAAATGCTTTATATGATACCATTGCAAACTTATTGGTATTGGACTTTAGCTTTTTGGAAAATGAGGCAAGAATGCGCCTTCTTCAGGTTATGTTGGTTTTTGCTGCAGGTTCTCTGGCCGGTCTGGTGAGTCTTTCTCATTTACTGGGCTTTGTACTTAAAAATTATAAAAACGATACTTTTGCAGCAATAATTGGGTTTATTGCTGGTTCGTTGGGTGTTGTTTGGCCCTGGAAAGAAAAGATTTTTAAAATGAAGGAGAATGGGGATATGTTATTGGACAGTCAGGGAAACGGGGTTATAGATTATTACGATAGATATTTCCCTGCTTTTAATTCTTTTGAAACCTGGCTCGCAATTTTCTTTATCTTTGTAGGTATATTCATCGTATTGGGACTAGCCTGGTATGAGAAAAAAAACAATAAACCTGTTTTGAAATGAGAACATTTGGCCTTATTGGAAAGAATATAGATTACTCATTCTCTAAATCTTATTTTTCAACAAAATTCGAAAAAGAGAAAATTGACGCAGAATATCTCAACTTCGATTTGAGGGATATTAAAGAGTTTCGTGATGTGATAAAGGAAAGCCTAAATTTATCGGGACTTAATGTTACGATTCCCTATAAGCAGGAAATTATCACTTTTTTGGATGAAATGTCTCCGGAAGCAAAAGAAATTGGCGCGGTAAATACGATTGAAGTTAAGGGAAACAAGCTTATAGGCCACAATACAGATTATATTGGTTTTTCTAAATCTATTAAACCCTTTTTAAGACCGGAACATAAAAAAGCACTTATCCTGGGAACGGGAGGAGCTTCAAAAGCAGTGGAATATGCTTTCCAAAAATTAAATATTGAGACTAAATTTGTTTCGAGAAACTCTGGCAAAAATAAAATTAGTTATCAGGAACTTTCCAAAGAAATACTTCAGGAATACACCATTATTGTTAATACCACACCCCTGGGAACTTTCCCAGAGGTCATGGATCACCCCGAGATCCCGTTTCAATTTTTAAATAAAAAACATCTGGTTTACGATCTTATTTATAATCCCGCTACCACCGCACTTCTAAAACAAGCAGCCGAACTAGGTGCCACAACTACAAATGGATTAAAAATGTTAGAATTACAAGCCGAGAGTGCCTGGGAGATTTGGAATCAATAAAATTAAATCGCTTCCAGATAAATAAATCTTGAAATCCCAGAGGTTTTTAATTTTGATTCATTTACATCATTCTATTTTTATTTCCATTTTTTCTTCAGCTAAACACTTAAAATAATACAGAATTTTTAGGTTATTTAGTCAGTGCCCTAAATTCTTTCAACACTGAAAAATTTTACGATATTTTCAAGAATTTTTAATCTCATTTATACTGAAATAGACGAATTCTAAATAGTACAAAAAAACAGAATTGTTTGCCCAATTTTAGTGGAGTTACTATCTTTCAGGATAATTAGAATTTTTAAGAACCTTAACATTGAAAGATATGTCTCAGCAAGAAAATGATAAAGAGAAAGAAGCGTTTTCCAAAGATGAATTGAACAAGCCGGAAGAGAAAAAGCTCGCAGAAAAAACATCTGATGAAAACGAAAAGAAAGAGGAAAATGCTACGGAAAATTCATTTTCTAAAGAAGATGCTCCAAAGGGAGAAGAAGCAGTTATAACGCCTGCTGAACGAGCAAATGAAGTAAGATCTAAAGAAGATAACCTGGAAGATGCCATAGTTGCTGAAGCAGGAGATAAAAAAAATACTTCGGAAGAAAATAAAGCGGTAAGCGAGGAAGATGATGATGGGGATGCAATGCTGGAAGAAAGTAGAAAGCAAACCCGGCCAGATAGCGATAAAATCTCAGCAGAAACTGAAGCCGCAAAAGACGAAAAGCAGAAGGACGAAGAAAGCGAAGTAGCTGAAGAAGAAGCTTCAGAAAAGAAAAATACCAAAAAAAGCCATCAGGAGGAATTGGAAGATTCAGTAGCTGAAGACAGTGAAGATGAAACGACCAAAGAACGTCATGATATTCCGCAGAAAGATTATCATGCAATGGACAAAGAGCAATTGGTAGATGAGTTTGAAAGGTTGCTTAAGAAGGAAAAAGTGCAGGCAATCAAAGAGCACGTTATTGAAATAAGAACCGAATTTACGGCAAAATTCAATGAGGAAGAAGAAGAGAAAAAAGAAGAATTTCTTGCAGATGGAGGAAATATAATTGACTTCCACTACTCTACCCCATTAAAAAAACGCTTTAATTCCCTGTATTTCGATTATAAGGAAAAACGCAACAAATACTATAAACAACTTAAGCAAGACCTGAATAAAAACCTGGAAAGGCGTCTGGAAATCATTGAAGAATTAAAGGGACTTATTGATGTTGAAGAGAATATAAATACCACTTATAAACATTTTAAAGACCTGCAGGATCGCTGGCGCGTTGCCGGGCCAATTCCAAGGGAAAAATATAATAATGTTTGGAATACCTATCATCACCACGTAGAAAATTTCTATGATTTTCTCCACTTAAACAGGGAGTTTAGAGATCTGGATTTTAAACACAACCTGGAGCAGAAATTAAAGGTTATAGACCGTGCTGAAGAATTGGTGCAGGAATCTGATATTAACCGTGCATTTAGGGAGCTTCAAATGCTTCATAAAATGTGGAAAGAAGAATTAGGACCGGTAGCCAAAGAATTTAGGGAGGATATTTGGGATAGGTTTAGCAATGCTACAAAGCAAATTCACGATAAACGCCAGGAATATTTTAATACCTTAGATGAGCGATACGAAGAAAATTGGAAAGCCAAGCAGGTAATAATCGCAAAGATTCGTGAGATTGCAGACCAGGATTATAAGAGCCATAACAAATGGCAGCAAAAAATAAAGGAGATTGAGGCACTTCGTGAAGCTTTCTTTAAAGCGGGGAAAGTACCGCGAAGTAAAAACGAAGCAACCTGGACAGATTTTAAACAATCTGTTCGCAAGTTTAACCGTAACAAAAATGCTTTTTATAAAAATCTTAAAAAGGAGCAGTATGATAACCTGGAGGCCAAAAAAGCATTGATACAAATTGCTGAAGACAATAAAGACAGTGAGGATTTTAAAACCGTGACCCCTTTAATGAAAAAAATCCAGGCTGACTGGAAAAAAATTGGACACGTTCCCAGAAAGGATAGCGACAAAGTTTGGAAACAGTTTAAAGCCGCCTGCAACCATTATTTCGATAGGTTACACGAAAATAGAAATGATGAGAACAAAGAGGAGTTTGAAGCTTTTGATAAGAAAAAAGCCCTTCTGGATAAAATTCGATCGTTTGAGCATAGCGGAGATAAAAAAGAAGATCTTCCAAAGATCAAGCAATTTATAGAGGATTGGAAAAATATTGGCAGGGTGCCGTATAACAAGCGGTTTATTGAAGGGAAATTCAATAAAGTTTTAGATCAACTTTTTAATAAATTAGATGTAGATCATACCAGGGCAGAAATGCTTAAATATGAAAATAAAGTACAAGCCATTAACGATGTCGATGATGATAAAAAACTGCGTAACGAACATTATTTCCTAACCAAGAAAATAGAAGAAACTAAAGCTGAAATTCGCCAGTTAGAGAATAACTTGCAGTTCTTCTCTAATGCAGATCAAGATAATCCTATGGTGCAAAAAGTACATAAGAACATAGAGGATCATAAGGCGCAATTAGAGGTATGGCAGGAGAAACTGCGTAAAATAAAAACGCTTTATTAATTTGAGTCATGCATTGTATTCTTTGCACGGCTCCTACCAAAGCATTTTATAGTATTAATTCACGGGAGTATGTTGAGTGCCATAATTGTGGAGGCATTCAACTTACTCCCGATTTTTATATAAAACCCAATGCAGAAAAAGCGCGCTACCTCACTCATAATAACGATGTAAAAGATCCCCGATACCAAAAATTTGTTCTTCCTATCACCTCTCGAATTTTGAAGGATTTCTCAACAAAAAACAAGGGTTTGGATTACGGTTGCGGTACCGGACCGGTTGCCGCTACAGAATTAGAAAAAAGAGGATTTGAGGTTGCCTTATATGATCCATTTTTTCATCCGTATACCACAGTGCTGAACAAAACTTACGATTTTATTATTTGCTGCGAAGTGATGGAGCATTTTTTTCTTCCCGCACAGGAATTTAATAACCTGGCAGAAAAATTGAATCCGGGCGGAAAATTATATTGCAAAACTTCGCTTTATTCACCTGCAATAAATTTCAAAAAATGGTATTATAAAGATGATCCCACCCACGTATTTTTTTATACTGAAAAAAGTTTACAATGGATTAAAAATCATTCAAAATTTAGTAGGTTGGAAATACATCCTAATCTAATTGTATTTACGAAATAACTAAAGACCTTTAGCTTCTGTCCATAAAATATCCATTTCAGCTAAAGTCATATCTTTTAAGGCCTTGTTTTGACCTGCCGCTTTCTTTTCCAAATATTGAAACCTACTAATAAATTTCTTGTTGGTACGTTCCAGCGCATTTTCAGGGTTTATCCGAAGAAAGCGTGCATAATTAATCATAGAGAACAACACATCGCCAAATTCAGCTTCCATTTTATCCTTATTATCGCTGGCAACTTCGTGTTGAAATTCCCGTAACTCTTCCTGAAGTTTCTCAAAAACCTGGGGTGGTTTTTCCCAGTCGAAACCAACTCCCGCTACTTTCTCCTGAATTCTGCTGGCTTTTACTACTGCCGGTAATGAACGTGGCACTCCTTCTAACACACTTTTTTTACCTTCCTTTAGTTTTAAGTTCTCCCAATTCTTTTTCACCTCTTCTTCATCGGTTACCTTTACATCTCCATAAATATGGGGATGCCGGCTAATTAGTTTTTCGCAAATTCCATTGGCAACATCTGCAATATCAAAATCTTTAGTTTCGCTCCCTATTTTTGCATAAAAAACCAGGTGTAACAACAAATCACCCAATTCTTTGCGAACTTCCTCCAAATTATTATCCAATATAGCATCTCCCAGCTCATAAGTTTCTTCTATGGTTAAGTGCCGTAGGGATTCCATAGTTTGTTTGCGATCCCAGGGACATTGCTCCCTTAACTCATCCATAATGGTTAACAATCTATCGAATGCTTTTAATTGGTTTTCTCTGGAATTCATAACAGGCCTATATTTTTAGCAAAAATAGGAATAGAAGTTGGGTTTTTAGAATATAGGGAGGAAATTAGTTGGCAGTGAGCAGTCTCAGTAGACAGCTTCCAGTGAACAATATTCAGTGAGCAGTAGCTTAAAAACTTTGGCTTTAGTTTAGCGCTGCATTCTTACTATTCCGGATTGTTATTGAGAACCTTTCTTCTTTATCTTACCTTAGGCAGTAGTCGAAAAACTCAAGTTCTAAAGAAAAGATTCCTCCTACGTCGGAATGACAGTTCATTCTTATGACAATAGCTTTATTTAATTATAAGCTTAAGTTCCAGGTAACCCGAAGGGTTTATAAGGTTGGAAGACCGGTTTCACTTCGGCTACGCTCAGCACAGGCTTCTCATCCGGTCAAAATAACCGTTACTGACAACCTTTTTCAATAAAAAAACCCTCCAGCGAACTGAAGGGTCTATAAGGGTGGAAGACCGGGTTCGAACCGGCGACCTCCGGAACCACAATCCGGCGCTCTAACCAGCTGAGCTACAACCACCATTTAAATTTCGAATGCAAATGTAGGCTATTTTAGCAATTTCACAAAGAAAATAAGTCAATAAACTCGTGCTATTTTAAAGTTTTACTCCAGCCTATGCTTAAGGTTCTTTTAATCAATTAGCTAGCTAATAATTATTTTTAAATTAAATCGAAAATTGAATCTACCGCCGGTAATCTTTGTACGGTGTAGCCCTCGGCATGCTCTTTATTTATTAACCTACCAAGATCCTTTGCCCTATAGGTTATACTTTCAAAGAAATTACTGCTGGAAATTGGGGTTTCGGGTTCTTTAGAATTTTGATCGTAAAACTGGGTTTTATAGGCCAGAACGGAAGCTATTTTCTTGTCCATATAACCGGAAATATCTACCACTACATCTGGTTTTAAGTTTTTCCATTGTATATAGTGATATACCTGTTTAGGTCGCCATTCTGACTGACTTTCACCGTCTTTTATAGTCTCAATTCTTCGAAGTCCGCTTAAAAAGCAGGCATCATAAACCAATTTAGCTCCTTTTCCGTGATCTATATGCCGGTCTTCAATAGCATTGCAAAGTATAATCTCAGGTTGATATTTTCTTAATACCTTAATGATTTCTAATTGATGAGCTGCATTGTTTTCGAAGAATCCGTCGCTAAATTCCAGGTTTTCCCGCATCGAAACCCCTAATATCTCTGCTGCGTTTTTTGCTTCTTCTTCTCTTGTTTCGGCAGTACCGCGAGTACCTAATTCCCCGCGGGTAAGGTCTAAAATTCCTACCTTTTTTCCTCTATCCACTTCTTTTGCGATAGTACCAGAGCAACTTAGCTCCACATCATCGGGATGAGCCCCAATCGCCAATATATCTAATTTCATGCTTTTATTTTTCACTTCTAATCGAACAACACATATTCAGAAATTATTTTTCTGCAATAATCACTTTCTTAGTTCGAAAAAAACTTCCTGTCCTAACATTAAGAAACACATTTCTTACTTTCTACTCTTTAATTTCTAAACTTTAACCTTTACTTCCTCCAGCGCTTGTTTTAAATCGTCCATTAGGTCTTCTTTTTCTTCTATGCCTACTGAAAAACGTATCAAACCATCATTAATTCCCTGCGCTTTTCTTTCTTCAGGAGCTAATAACGCGTGAGATGTTTTTGCAGGTGAAAGCATAGTAGATTCTACGCCCGCCAAACTCATGGAAGATTTTATCAGTTTTAATTTCTGTTGAAAAAGATCGGGGTCTAAACCTTCTTTTAATTCAAAAGAAAGCATGCCGCCAAAACCTTTCATTTGTGATTTTGCCAATTCGTGATCGGGATGAGAACTTAATCCGGGATAATACACTTTAGCCACATTTTCTTCATTTTGCAAAAATTCTGCCAGGGCCAATGCATTTTCGTTTTGAGCTTTTACCCGAAGACCAAGTGTTTTTAAACTGCGTTCTAACATCCAAACGGTAAAATCACTTAAACTTCCGCCAAAATTTTTAGCCTTCTGAAATATTTTATCCAGGTGAGCTTCAGTAGCAATCGCAGTTCCTGCAAGGATATCGCTATGTCCGCCCATATATTTTGTCGCCGAGTGTAAAACCACATCAATTCCAAAATCTATGGGGTTTTGATTTACCGGAGATGCAAAAGTATTATCTATCATACTCACCAAGCCGTGTTTTTTCGAAATTTCAGCAATCGCCTTAATATCGGTGACAGTAAGTAAAGGATTTGAAGGAGTTTCAATATAAACCACTTTGGTATTTTCCTTTATTTCTTCTTCAAAAGATGCCGGTTTAGAATTTTTTGTAAAAGAGTAACCTATGCCGAATTTATCGAATTCTTCAGTAATTAAATTGCTGGTGCCCCCATATAATGTATTCTGAAACACTACGTGATCTCCTTGTTTAACGAAAGCGAAGAGTGATGTGCTTATTGCAGCCATTCCACTTCCAAAAATAATCGCAGCTTCCCCATGCTCCAGGGCGGCCATTTTCTTAGCCAAACCTACCTGATTTGGCGTGTTAAAATATCTTGGGTAACGCTTCTCCTCCACTCCTTCAAAGGCATAAGAGGTTGACATATACAAGGGCGAAACTGCACCTTTATGCTGTTTGTCTTCCAATTCCCCACTATGCGTACAAATAGTATTTAATCCGCGTTGTTTTTTCATTTCCTGTTATTTTTTAGCCTTCAGTTTCGATGATCTTTACACACAAAAAAACTAGAAGTTCCTTAAAATTTATTTTTAAAAAGCCCTAATGTAAAAATAAAAATCCTAAATATCCGCTTGATCTTACAGCGTTTAATTTCAGAATAAAGAAATAGTAAAAACTGAATATTTTGAATTATAAAAAACTTTTTTCTTAATAAACCATCCTTAATCTGCGAATTCAGAAAAATACTGTTATCAAACTGAAGTTAAAAAAGTTAAAGCCATAGTCATTAAAAATAATAGTCTTTATTTTAAGAAAAATAAATGTTATGAGTAAAGTAAAAGCTTACGGCGCACAGGCGAGTGACGCTAATTTAGAAGCTCTGGATATAGAGCGCAGGGATATTACCGCAAATGATGTAAAGATTGAAATTACTTACTGTGGGGTTTGCCACAGTGATATTCACCAGGTAAGAAATGATTGGAAGAATTCAAATTACCCAGTGGTACCTGGACATGAGATTATTGGAAAAGTTACCGAAGTTGGTGAAAATGTAAAGAATTTTAAACAAGGTGATCTCGTGGGCGTGGGCTGTATGGTAGATTCCTGCCAGGAATGTGACTCTTGTAAAGATGATTTAGAACAATTTTGTGAGAAAGGTGCTACCCTTACCTACAATAGTAAAGATAAGCACCTGGGAGGTCATACTTTTGGCGGTTATTCTGAACAGGTAATTGTCGATAAAGATTTTGTACTTAAAGTCCCTGAAAATATTGATGCGCGAGGTGCTGCCCCTCTACTTTGTGCAGGAATTACCACCTGGTCTCCGCTTAGACACTGGAATGTAAAAAAAGGCGATAAAGTCGGCGTAATTGGTCTTGGCGGCCTTGGTCATATGGGGGTTAAATTTGCTCACGCTCTTGGTGCACACGTAGTGATGATTACCACCTCTCCTTCTAAAGCAGATGATGCGAAAGAACTTGGAGCCGATGAAGTACTGGTTTCTAAGGATGAAGACGCCATGAAGAAACAGGCGGGTACTTTCGATTTTCTTCTAAATACCGTACCTGTGGGTCACGATGTAAACCCTTATGTTGCCTTATTAAAACGCGACGCTACTATGGTTTTAGTGGGCGCAATAGAACCTTTGGATCCTGTACACGGTGGCGGCTTAATTGGCGGACGTAAAAGTATTGCCGGCTCGGTGATAGGCGGTATTAAAGAAACCCAGGAAATGCTGGACTTTTGTGGCGAGCACAATATTGTTTCAGATATTGAAATGATCGATATGCAGAATATCAATGAAGCTTTTGAGCGCGTGGTAAAATCTGATGTAAAATATCGTTTTGTAATTGATATGAAATCTTTGAAGAATTAGAATTAAATTTATATCTGTTTATAAAGACCGATAATCAGGTTCATTTTGAAAACAATCTTAGACTTTAGTTTACTCTGAACTCTTAAAATCTGGTAAATCCTGTTGTCGGTCTTTACAATTTAGACACTCGCTTGGAGGTTGTTTTAAAGTTAATTATTATGCCAAATTAATTATAACTATATTTGATATATAATCTATGGATATGAGCAACTACGAAAGAGTTATAACAAACGCTAAGGGCGAGGATACCGGAGTTAGGGAGAATAACAGGGGGGCTTTATATATAAACCATAAAATTTTCTTCTCTAATCCAGATGTTTTAAAAAAAGTTGACAGACTTGCCACTTCTAAACTAGTTAAGCGTATAAGATTTAATAAGAAAAATGAGTAAATGCCTTATAGTCTTTGGATATTACCTCTTATTAGCGGTTATTTTGTAATCACAAAATATGATTATTTTAAATATAAATATCAGAGATTAGAATCCCAAAGATTAATATTTCATTCTATATTGTATGGAATTGTAATATTCTTTTTCTTTTATATAATTCGTCTAATAATTGATCTAACCGTTCCAAAGTTAGTACCTGTTTTCTATAATTTTCTCTATCAATTACCCATTAGAAAATATGATTTCTTATGGACCTCCATTTTAACTTTTTTATTTACCATACTAATGGTAAAAACACTGAATTTCATTTATCGTAAGAAGAAATATTTTAATTGGAGAAAACCAGTAGAAAGAGCCGTTGATGAATATGGAGACGAAATTGAACAACTCTTTAAACAGTCTGCAACAGATGGTCTTCCAATACAAATAACTTTAAAGAACAATAAAGTCTATGTAGATTTTACAGATAAAATCCCTCCTCCAAAAGAAAGCAATTATTTAAAAATCATCCCACTGATGAGCGGATATAGAAAACCTATTTCGAAAGAAATTGTATTTACTACTGAGTATTTTGGCGCTTTAAACTACTACAATAAAAATCTTGAAAAACACAAAACATTTGAAATGGATACCATTGTAAAACAAGATGAAATTTTAACTGCAGGAATATTTGACCAGGATATTTACGAGATATTCAACGAATAATCACTAATTACGATTAAACCAGTGCTTCCAACGCCAATTAACACAAAACCAACCACACAATGAAACAGTTATTTATCAATATTAAAGAATTAATTCAGGTAAGGGAAAAACCGGTAGAAAAGCTCTCTGGTAAAGAGATGAAAGAGTTACCGGGTATTAAAAATGCCTGGCTTTTAGTTAAAGATCATAAAATTGCCGATTACGGTGAAATGAATGCCCTATCCGAAATTGATGCCGATAAAACCATAGATGCTACAGGTAAAATAATCCTACCCAGTTGGTGTGATTCGCATACACATATCGTTTATGCCGGAAACCGAGAGCAGGAATTTGCCGATAGGATCAACGGACTTTCATACGAAGAAATTGCCAACCGTGGTGGCGGGATTTTAAACTCGGCGAAAACCTTGGCAGAAACTTCCGAAGAAGATATTTACCAACAATCGGCGAAACGGTTGGAAGAAGTTATAAAACTAGGCACCGGCGCTGTAGAGATAAAATCGGGCTACGGACTTACCGAAGAAGGGGAATTAAAAATGCTTCGGGTAATTAAAAAGTTGCAGAAAAATTATGAGCTTCCAATTAAAGCTACTTTCCTGGGAGCTCACGCTATTCCGAAGGAATATAAAAAAGATCCCGATGCTTATATGAAACTGGTAATCGAAGAAATATTACCAAAAGTTGCCGAGCAGAACCTCGCAGAATACATCGATATCTTTTGTGAAAAAGGCTATTTTAGTGTAGATGATACACATAAGTTACTTTCGGCAGCTAAAAAATATGGATTAAAACCCAAAATTCACGTGAACCAGTTTAATGCTATTGGCGGCATTAAAGCAGGAATCGAACATAATGCGCTTAGTGTAGATCACCTGGAAGTGATGACTCAAGAAGATATTGAAACGTTAAAAGGCACTAGCACCATGCCGGTGGCGCTTCCCTCCTGCTCGCTATTTTTGAGTATTCCTTATTCCCCCGCACGTGAAATGTTAAACGCAGGGTTACCATTGGCACTAGCGACTGATTTTAATCCGGGCAGTACGCCCAGCGGAAATATGAACCTGGTAGTTTCGCTGGCGTGTATTAAAATGAAAATGACTCCGGAAGAAGCTATCAACGCAGCCACTATTAACGGCGCCTACGCCATGGAGCTTAGCGAAACCCATGGATCTATTACTAAAGGAAAAAACGCGAATTTTATACTTACCAAAGAAATTCCGTCCTATACTTTTCTTCCCTATGCTTTTGGAACAAACTCCATTGAAGCAGTTTATATAAATGGAAAATTAGTAGAGTAATGGAGAGTTTAAACCTTTATAATCTGCGAAGTATAGAAAAATTGATAACAAAACGTGACGGAGAAACTCGTTTTGGAGAAAAAATAAACTTTCTTGATGCTTTTGAAAATCTTGAAAATTCAAAAGCTAAATATGTGCTTTTTGGTATTCCAGAGGATATTGGGATTCGAGCTAATCACGGTAAACCGGGTGCTGCAAAAGCCTGGAGTGCCTGTTTAAAATCTTTGCTTAATATTCAGCATAATGAATTTACTTTTCCGGATACGCTTATTTTACTTGGGGAAGTAGATTGTAAACCTGAAATGGAAAAAGCAGGAAATATTGATAGCAGCGATCCTAATTATTATGCAAAACTTGGCGATCTTGTGGAAGAAATCGATGATAAAGTAAGCCGGCTGATAGAAAAAATTGTTTCCGCAGGAAAAATACCAATCATTATTGGTGGCGGACATAATAATGCCTTTGCAAATATTAAAGGTGCCTCTAAAGCAATCAATAAGCCTGTAAATATTTTGAATATCGATGCGCACACAGATTTAAGACAACTGGAGCATCGACATAGTGGCAACGGATTTAGCTATGCAAAACATCATGATTATTTGGCAAAATATACAATATTTGGACTTCATAAAAATTATACCCCACAATATATTTTTGAAGAAATAAAATCAAATTCTGAGTTTAAATTTCAGCTTTTTGAAGAATTAAATTTGTTGAGTAAAAAGGAACACCTGGCTGCATATTACTCACATTTGGAATTTCTAAAAAATCAGGAGTTTGGTTTGGAGGTAGATTGTGACGCCATCGTGAATTTCCCAAGTAGCGCAAAATCCCCTTCAGGATTTGAGCTAAATATGATGCGTAATTTCATAAAGATTGCTTCCGAGGAAAAAAACTGTAAATACATTCATTTTTGTGAAGCAGCTCCTAACGAGCAAAATAAAGATCAGGTTGGAAAAGCCCTGGCGTATTTTATTACAGATTTTATGAGCAAGGTTGCAGATTAACTTTACTCCCAGCATTTCCTGGGAGTTTTTAGATAAAAATTAAATGAAAATAATTCCTTTTGAATCGGTTTATGCCGAAGATTTTAAAGCTTTAAATATTGCCTGGTTAGAAAAATATTTCTATGTAGAACCTCACGACAAGGAAGTATTAGGCCAACCGGAAAAATTCATTATAAAACCCGGCGGAAAAATTTTTCTTGTGGAAGAACAGGAAGAAATTATAGGCTGCGTGGCATTAATGAAAATTGAAGATAGGGTTTTTGAATTGACAAAAATGGCAATTACTCCCAAACATCAGGGTAGAAAAATTGGTCAAAAGTTAATGAAATACAGTATAGAGTTTGCTAAAAAGCAAAACTGGGATGAATTGATTATATATTCTAACCGGAAATTAGAAAATGCGATTTATATCTATAAGAAATATGGTTTTAAAGAGATTCCTATTGAAGAAAACAATCCCTATAGCCGCGGAGATATAAAAATGCGGTTAGCGCTTCTATAAAATTTTATGTAAGTTAACGCATAATGAATTAAATTGTCCCGCTGAGCTTGTCGAAGCGTTTTAAATAACGTCTTCGACAAGCTAGACCTACATTTTGTTATAAATTATTTACTTTTAATAAAAACCGGCTTCAGGATTTAAAAGTTTCGGGAGCAATTTAATCTTTTAGTTATGAAATTTATATACACTTTTCTTCTGGCCAGCTTAGTTGTGACCGGTTGTAAGAATAATAAAAAAGAGCAGGCTGAAGCTTCTTCAGCAGGAGTTTTAGAAAATACTGA
Source organism: Salegentibacter echinorum (assembly GCF_900129445.1). Classification (GTDB taxonomy): domain Bacteria; phylum Bacteroidota; class Bacteroidia; order Flavobacteriales; family Flavobacteriaceae; genus Salegentibacter; species Salegentibacter echinorum. Next base: position 784,341 of record NZ_FQVT01000001.1, on the reverse strand, counting down.
GCATCAAGAAGATACCGCTAAAATAGAAATTGAGCCTATTTCGCATGCCACGGCGGCAATTAACTGGAAAGATGTTACTTTTTACATTGATCCCGTTGGTGGTGCAGAAGCTTTTGAAGGAAAAGCAAATCCAGATTTTATCTTAATCACAGATATTCACGGAGATCATTTAAGCGTTGAAACACTTCAAGGTTTAGACTTGCAGAATATTGATATCATTGTTCCGCAGACAGTGAAAGAAAAACTTCCCGGGGAAATGTCTGCAAAGCTTCAGGTTTTAGATAATGGCGGATCTTTAAATATCCTTGACTTTAAAATTACAGCGATTCCAATGTATAATTTACCGGAAAAAGAAGATGCTTTTCATGTAAAAGGACGTGGCAATGGCTATGTAGTTGAAAAAGACGGACAGCGTTTATATATAGCCGGAGATACTGAAGATATCCCCGAAATGCGAAATTTAAAAAACATAGAGCTGGCACTTATCCCAATGAACCTGCCTTATACCATGACAGTAGAAGCTGCTGCTGAGGGTGTCCTGGCATTTAATCCTAAAGTTGTGATTCCTTACCACTACAGGGGAAAAGATGGTTTTGCCGATGTTGATAAGTTTAAAAGCCTGGTAAACCAGGGAAATAAAGATATTGAAGTGCGCTTGTTAAACTGGTATCCGGATAAAGAAGAGTAATTGAAGAGATACTCAGGAAAAATCAGAAATGATTATTTAATGATTGTTGTGCCAGAAGCAAAAGTGTTTAGGACAAGAAAAAAAGAGACATTTTTCTGATTATAAGACAGTTGTGTAGTAAAAAATCTTTCTTTAAAATAGGGATTAATCAAAAAAGCATTTTGGTATATTTGGATAAACTATATTTATTATGGATTTACAAACCCGAAAATTAGATTTAATTACTTATCTTGTTCAGATTCAGGATGAAGAGGTTCTGGATAAAATTGAGAATTATATCTTAGAAACAAAGAACGATGTATCTGATTTTAAGCCTTTTTCCAGGGAGGAATTTGAAAATAGAATTCGAAAATCGGAGAAGGATTTTGAAAATTGTAAATTCAAAACTCAAGCTGAATTAGAAAAATTATCCGAAAAATGGTAAGTTCAGAATTATGAAAATAGTTTGGTCAGAATTTGCCATTGCCAGTTTGAAAAGTATTTTTGAATATTACAAAGTAAAAGTTACCCGAAGAATTGCCCACAAAATTCGCTGGCAAATTCTCCAATCAACAAAGCAACTTAGCTCTAATCCAGAATCTGGTCAAATCGAATCCTATTTAGATAAATTCAATCAAAGTTATAGATATTTACTTAGCGGAAACTATAAGATTATCTATAGGGTTAAAGAGGATAAAATATTTATAAATGATGTTTTTGATGTAAGACAAAATCCAGATAAAATGATTGATCAAAAAAGATACAATGGTAAATAATTCAATCTTCAAAAAGATTATCTCAATAAATTCCCAAAAACACGTCAAATAAAAAAACCCGGTTATACACCGGGTTTTGAATTATATAATATAAAAATTCCTCTTATTTAAGTACTTCCTGTACTTTATCTGCTGCTTCTTGAAATTGTACAGCTGAATGGATTTTAAATCCGCTTTCGTCAATTAGATCTTTTGCGATATCGGCGTTTGTTCCCTGTAAACGTACAATAATTGGTACGTTAATCGCATCACCCATATTTTTATAAGCATCTACAATACCTTGCGCTACACGGTCACATCTTACAATACCTCCAAAGATATTCACCAGAATAGCTTCAACTTTATCATCCTTTAAAATAAGACGAAAAGCCTCTTCTACCCTTTTTGCATCGGCAGTACCACCAACATCAAGGAAGTTTGCAGGTTCGCCTCCAGCTTGCTTAATAAGGTCCATCGTTGCCATTGCAAGTCCGGCGCCATTTACCATACAACCCACGTTACCATCCAGGTCAACATAGTTAAGTCCAACTTCCCCTGCTTCAACTTCGGTTGGGTTTTCTTCACGGGTGTCGCGCATTTCAGCATAATCTTTATGACGATAAAGTGCGTTGTCGTCTAAAGTAACCTTAGCATCTACAGCAAGAATCTTATCATCGCTTGTTTTTAAAACCGGATTGATCTCAAAAAGAGAAGAATCAGATTTTTCAAAAGCAGTATAAAGAGCAGTTACAAACTTGGTCATTTCTTTAAAAGCCGTTCCGCTAAGTCCCAGGTTAAACGCAATTCTACGCGCCTGAAATGCAAGAAGTCCTGTTGCCGGATTAATCTCTTCGGTAAAGATCAAATCTGGAGTTTCCTCTGCTACGGTTTCAATATCCACACCACCTTCAGTAGAATACATAATCATATTGCGACCTGTTGCACGATTTAACAGCACAGACATATAATATTCTTCAGGTTCATTATCCCCGGGATAATACACATCTTCAGCAACTAAAACCTGATTTACTTTCTTACCTTCGGCAGTAGTTTGTGGGGTTACCAGGTTCATTCCTATAATTTCACCTGCAACCTCTTCTACTTCTTTAAGGTTTTTTGCGAGTTTTACACCACCACCTTTACCACGGCCACCGGCGTGTACCTGCGCCTTAATTACGTGCCATCCGGTTCCGGTTTCCTGGGTTAGTTCTTTTGCTGCATCTACAGCTTCTTTAGAATTGTGAGCAACTTTTCCACGCTGAATGCGCACGCCAAAACTGCTTAATATTTCTTTTCCTTGGTATTCGTGTATATTCATAGTCAGCTATTTCTTCTGTATTAATAGGGAAACAAAAGTAACAAATGTAATACTATTGTACCAATATTTTTACAGCTTCTCCCAGTACTATTATAAATAAACTATATCTGGCAAGTTCTTGAGGTTTTATAATTGAAGATTTGTATGATTTTCTGGCAAGCTTCAAAACTTTCACATAATGATGATCAAGTAAAGCGTAACTAAGAATTAGCATTTCTTTAAGTTTGATAAATACCGAAAATTAGTTTATTTCACTAATCTTTTAACTATAAGCTTATCGTAGGTTTTTCTCTTAAACTTATGGGAACCCAATTTTCTAAAGTATTTTTGCAGCTTTTATTAACTCGATATAAATGAAAAAAGCACTAATTGCACTGGCCATTGGAGGATTTGGAATTGGTATGACCGAATTTGTTATGATGGGAATCCTTCCAGATGTAGCTTTAGCTTTAGATATAAGTATTCCACAAGCCGGCCATTTTATTTCGGCCTATGCTTTGGGTGTAGTTATAGGCGCTCCCCTGCTTACCGCATTTGGTGGAAAATGGCCCGCACATAAAACGCTACTTGTCTTGATGCTGTGGTTTACCGTTTTTAATTCGCTTTCAGCCTTTGCCAACTCCTATGAATTATTAATGGTTTCCCGGTTTTTATCTGGTTTACCGCATGGGGCTTTCTTTGGAATAGGTGCTGTTGTTGCAGGAAAACTTGCCAAACCGGGCAAATCTGCCCAGGCAATCGCTACTATGTTTACGGGGCTTACCCTTGCCAATGTTTTGGGTGTGCCATTGGGCACCTATTTAGGGCATCATTATAGCTGGAATGTGTCGTTTATGCTGGTTGGGATTGTTGGTATCCTCGCTATTACCAGTATTAAATTCTGGATGCCAAAACTGGAAAAATCATCTTCGGAAGGAATAAGAAAAGATCTAAACGTATTAAAACGTGGCGAATTATGGATGGTGATCTTACTTACCACCATTGGCACCGGGGGCTTTTTTGCCTGGTATAGCTATATTGCACCTTTGGTTACTAAAGTCGCGGGGCATCCCGAAACTATGGTGAGCTATATAATGATTCTTGCGGGGCTGGGCATGGTAGTTGGTAATTTATTTGGCGCAAAACTAGCCGAAAAATTTTCACCTATTTATGCCGTTATGATTAGTATGATCTGCATGGTTTTAGCGCTTATTACCAATGCTTATGTAGCCCATGACCAGCTGGCGATATTCTTTATGACTTTTCTGGTTGCTTTTATTGCTTTTTCCCTTTCCACACCTATCCAAATGGTTATGATCAATTCTGCCAAAGGTTCTGAGAGTTTAGGCTCTTCAATGAACCAAAGTGCATTTAATATGGGCAATGCTTCTGGCGCCTATTTAGCGGGATTACCCATTGCTTTTGGATATGATTTTACCTCGGCTTCTTTGGTGGGATCGGCAATGGCCGCTAGTGGAGTTTTAATTGCAATTTCTATCATTTTTATTAGAAAGAAAAAAGACAAACGGGCAGTTACGGCTTCCTAAAACTTTTTAAAAGACTTAATTTGGGATAAAGATAAATTCCCGCTTTATAAAATATTAACAATTTAAGGGAATTCGTTATTTTTGAAGCCACGGCTTGTAGGATTGTTATTTTCTCCTGTATTTTAGCCACTTAATTTTTACTGAATTATGACCAATCAAGATTTACTCCAGGTTGCCAACGAATTTGGCAGTCCGTTATACGTGTATGATGCCGCAAAAATTGCTGAGCAATATCAAAGGCTTCAAGCTGCTTTTTCAAAAATTAAGGATGTACGCATTCATTATGCGGTAAAAGCACTTTCTAACATATCTATTTTAAAATTTCTGAATTCTTTGGGCAGCGGAATGGATACCGTTTCTGTACAGGAGGTGAGATTGGCTCTAAAAGCCGGTGTAGCCCCTGAAGATATTATCTACACCCCCAACGGGGTTTCTCTAGAGGAAATTGAAGAGGTAGTCGCCCTGGGAGCTCAAATTAATATCGATAACCTTTCTATTTTAGAACAATTTGGCGCCCGGCATCCTGAAGTTCCGGTTTGTATTCGAATCAATCCGCATATTTTGGCAGGCGGAAATTCAAAAATATCGGTAGGCCACGTTGACTCAAAATTTGGAATTTCCATTCATCAAATGCCTTTATTAATTAGAATTGTAGAAAATACCGGTATGAATATTAATGGAATCCATATGCACACCGGTAGTGATATTCTAGATATTGAAGTATTTTTACGTGCTTCTGAAATTCTTTTCGATGCGGCAAAAAACTTCGATAATCTTGAGTTTTTGGATTTTGGCAGCGGATTTAAAGTACCATACCGGGAAAATGATATTGAAACAGATATTGAAGAACTGGGAGAGAAACTTACCCATCGCTTTAAGAATTTCTGTAAAGAATATGGACGCGAACTTACCCTTATTTTTGAGCCGGGTAAATTTTTGGTTAGTGAAGCCGGTAAATTTTTAACTAAAGTAAATGTTATTAAACAAACCACTTCTACCGTTTTTGCAGGAGTAGATACCGGTTTTAATCATTTAATACGCCCTATGTTTTACGGGTCGCATCACGATATCAAAAATATTTCCAATCCAGATGGGAAATTCAGGTTTTACTCGGTAGTAGGTTATATTTGTGAAACCGATACTTTTGCCAATAACAGGCGAATTCCCGAAATAACCGAAGGCGACATCCTCGCTTTTAGCAATGCAGGCGCCTATTCCTTTTCTATGGCCAGCAATTTTAATTCCCGCTATCGTCCTGCCGAAGTCTTATGGCACAACGGGAAAGCACATTTAATTAGGGAAAGGGAAAGTTTTGAGGATCTCATAAGACATCAAAAAATAGTAGATTTAGAAGCTAATCCTGCTCACGTAGAGGAATAATTTTTCTAAGATTGATTTTCAATTATAGCTTGAAGAAAATTTAGAATGACTTATGAATATTCACAATCAAAAAATTACAAAATAAATAGTTGCTTAAATTAATAACGGCATTAAATAACTACCATGAAAACACGCCCCCTATATATTCTTCTTTTACTTCTTGTTTTTTTAATTTCCAGCTGCTCATCAGACGATGACTGTACCAAAACAATTATTGTTCAATATGAACATGTAATACAAACACCAACCGGCTCCACCTACCTGCCAGAAGTAACCCAGGAAGTTCCTTGCAGTACTCCCGATCCAGAAAATCAGGGAGAAATTACTGAAAGTGCGAAACTTGAGAATTTTTCTTATGAAGTATTATCTTTCAATTATACTCCAGATACCGGTAATGACACTTCCCGCTTACAATTTGAAATTAAATTAATGAATAATAATGATTATACAGTCTCTGGTGCGCCAATTTTAACGATGCAGGTTGATGATATAAAAGTTTCCGGTAGTTATTCTTCTGAAGCTTCTTCCCCCTGCTATGAGCTTGCTGCAAATTCCAGTTGCATCCTAAGTTTCGGCAAAGAGGAGTCATTAGAGCTTAGCCAGGCTCAATCGGTTACCTTGCTTGATGTGGAATACCTACTTACCACCGACTGATTTCTCGGAATTAAACCGTTTTAGGATAAACTTTTACAAGCCGGGAACTTTTAATAGCGGGACGATAGTCATGGGTTTAATTTCTCCCCAAGCTTGCTTCAGAATAAAAAAGTTTTTTTCGGAAGCATACCTTGCACCTTTGGGTGTGAGGTTGTTGATTTCTGGATAATTTGAAACATAGTCAAAACCGTTAGCTATTTTTCTATAAAATAAGGAGTTTTATTTCTTCGGGAATTTTGCCTAAAAGCACTCAATATGCTGAAGCAAATGTGTGAAAATCGAATTCGGATATCGTTCCAGGATCATTGAATTTACTTCAATAATTTAGCCAGAATAAGACTTGAATTTCACGCAATTAAGAGCATTTATTCCGAAAAATTTGGTGTAAAACATAAAAATTCTATACTTTTACAACTATATCAAAAATTCTTTTCAGAAAAATACAGTTTTTTTAAGCTATAGAAATAGCCTTGTTTTATACTTATTCAAAGTATAAATCCCTTTGTGCATTACTCTTATTTCTTAAAATGAAATTTAGAAGTAATCGAGAATTTTTCTGACATTAAAAATTTTTAAAATGAAAGATCAAATAAATTTTCTAAAATTAGCGGGTATAATAATATCGGCCGTAATTCTTGTAATATTGATAGATTTCAGTCTTACAGCAGCGGTAAAAACTTTAAACCTGGGGCTTTTGTAATGAAAATAAATAAAATCAGATTAATAGGTTTATTTTTATTTTTAAGCGGAATTTTTATAAATATTTATGTTGATAAGAAACAATCAGGCTTTTATTCGGCAGCTGTTATAGGTTTTGGATTTATTATGCTTGTAGTTGGTAAAATGAAAGTGAAAACATAATTATTATTTCCTCAGCTAAAATTATAATCAAATTTACCCCCGGTAGAAGTAATGGAAAAAGACGATAAAAAGATGGGATGGATTAGGGTTTTACTAATCTTTCTACCCTATCTTACCATTGTAGGTGTTTTTCAGTTTGTAGCTTATATCATTATCGGTTATACTCCAAATGGAACAAATATCCCTAGAAGTTTAGCAGATCAAACAGTTATAAGTATTGCAACCTTGTTAGGTACTTTATCGGTCTTACATTTTTTTATAAAAAGCGTAGAAAAGAGAGAATTTCTAGACTTAGGCTTGAGTCTTACAGGCCGCATAAAGGATATCTTAATCGGAATTCTGGTAGGTTTTTTAATAATGGCTGTTGCATTTTTTATTTTGTTGTTTTTAAACGAGCTTCAGTTTTTAGCTTTTAATTTTAACGCAAAAAGTATCCTATTCTCAAGCCTGGTTTTTATTGCAGTAAGTATTGGCGAAGAATTATTATTTAGAGGCTATATTCAGCGTAATTTAATGTATAGCTTTAATGATTATATAGCACTTTTAATTTCAGCCGCTCTTTTCGCCCTGGCACATGGATTTAATCCCAACTTTAGCTGGATTGCGTTTACCGGCATTTTTTTTGCTGGGATATTGTTAGGTATTTCCTATCTCTTTACCAAAAACCTATGGTTTCCCATCGCTCTGCATTTTAGTTGGAATCTCTTTCAAACTTATTTTGGGTTCAACGTTAGCGGACAGGAGTTTTATTCTATTATTGAATTTCAAATTGCAGATAATAATATCATTAATGGAGGCGATTTTGGTTTTGAAGCTTCTATTCTTTCCTTACTTCTTCAGCTAATTCTTATTCTAACTATTTTTTTCTATTATAAAAAGCAAAATATTCGTTCTTTTAAAAAGTCTAAAATAAAATCATTAGCGAAACCTATTCAGAATTAATCATATTTTGGGAAATAACAGGGGATAAAATGAGGAGTGAATTACTTCAATTCCAGGTTAAGATTGCTCGCAAGCAAAGTTTTAAAAGTTAAACTTTTACTTTGCTAACTTTCACTTCTAAGTTTCTTTTTAATTTATTCAGAGCATTTTCAAAGTCTGCAGCGCATAACTTTTCCGGGCTGTAGAAAATACTCATTACCGATAGTGGAAAAGGCAAATTTCCCCTGGCTCCACAAACTACTTTAGATTTTCCGGGCTCCAATTCTTTAACCGCAAAATAAGTACGTATGCGTAATTTAATAGGACTCACAAATAATATCCTGGTTTCCATAAGGTTGGGCGGCTTAACTTTTGTAATTTTTTGTGTGCCCTCACCTACTGTTCTGTTATCACCTTTCCAATAAAACGTAGCGCCCATTTTTCCGTCTTCTCCCTTAAACTTTAGTACGGCTTGAGCAGTTTTTTTAAACCATTCAATCCATATTGGTTGTTTTTTTAATTGTCTTACATAACTAAAAATAAGTTCTTTGGGTGCATTTATAACTATAGTTCGACTCACGTCATAGCTCTTCTTAGCCCAGGCATGGAGAAATGCAATAAATGTAATAAAAGCTATAAGCAGGTAAAAAATTAGGGTCATGGGAGTAAATTAGCAGCCTAATTTAAGAAAATTATTGCTTGTATTGTGCGATTATACTTTCAGAATTTTTAACAGATTTTTGTAACCAGTTAAAATAAATGGATTTCGCTTCTTTTTCATCTAATTTCCAATCGATTTTACTGTTGCGAAGCCTGGAAGTAAGCGATTGAATGATTATGGCAGCAGCCACCGATATATTTAGACTTTCAGTAAAACCAAACATCGGGATTTTTAACTGTACATCTGCTTCACTAATAATATTATCACTTAAACCTTCTTTTTCGGTTCCAAAGAATATAGCTGAAGGTTTTTCTATAGCAAAATCTGAGAGCGCTGTACTTGCCGTCCCGGGTGTGGTTGCCACAATCTGGTAGCCTTTATTTCTTAGAGAAGCTAAACAATCTTCAGAAGATTTATAGGAGTTTATAGTGGTCCATTTTTGCGACCCCATAGCGATTTCCCTTTGAATATTTTTGGGTTTTCGCTCCTCAATTACGTGCAGGTTTTGAATTCCAAAAACCTCACAACTACGCATAACCGCACTGGTGTTGTGCAATTGATAGACGTCTTGCGTGGCTATGGTTAAGTGGTTAGTGCGCTGGGCAAGCACCTCTTTAAATAGTGACCTTCTATGTGGAGTTAAAAAGCTTTCTAAATGGGCAATAATTTCCTTTTCCTGCATGGGCTAAAAATAAAAAAGCCCAACAAAATGCTGGGCTTTTAATTAGAAAATATTTAAAAAATATTATTCTTCAGAAGCGTTTATACCAATATTTCCTTGTGCTTCAAGAGTTTCAAGATTATCTGCACTTTCATGTACATTAATATAACCATCAAAGTCAGTTAATTCTTCATAGTTAATCGCCGCACCTTCTTCCTCTTCGGTATCATCTAATTTGGCAACATTGGTCATACTTACACCGGTTGCACCATCTACAGAAGATAAGGTAACTGCTATTGCTCCTGGAGCATCTGCTACAGCTCCCATATGAATATGAGCTGGGTGTTCATCTCCATCTTCCGTTCCTTCTAAAGCAAGAGTTACTAACGTTTCCCCGTTTTCACGTTCCTGGAAAGTTGCAGTTCCGCTTACTCCTGATTCTCCTATCGAAGCAAGATCATAAGCTACCGATTCCCCGGTCAATTCGTTCGCACCAATATCGGTTTGCGCAACAACTGTTTCAAGTTCATCTGAGCTTAAATGTACATTAATATAACCATCATAGGTCACTAGCTCTTCGTAAGTGATAGTTTCACCATCTTCACCATCTAATGCAGTTACATCTGTAGTGCTAACCCCATCAGTAATTGGATTAAAAGTAACTACAATGTCACCACCTTCGGCAGCATTACCCATATGAATATGTGCTGGATGTACACTTCCTTCTTCAGTCCCATCAAGATCAAAATCTACGGTTGTGGTTCCGTCTTCATTTTCATTAAAAGTAACGGTACCTGTTACGCCAGAATCTCCCAATTCATTAAGAGTGTACTCTTTAGATTCACCTTCAAATGGTGGTGGAGTTGTTACATCGTCGTCGTCACTACAACTTGCCAATCCGGCTACAACTGCTAATCCTAATACAATTTTTTTCATTTAAATAAAATTTTAGATTATTAATTAATTCTCTCTAGAGATGGCAATAACAGTAAAAGGTTGCGTATTATTATGGGGTTTTTCTATATTTTAACTTCTTTTTTTTGTAGGTTGCTGAGAATCAGATTGAGGAAAAATAAGTTTAACAATATATTATATTTTAAAAAAATCAAATAGTTAAATGAAGAAGGTTGTAGTACTAACAGGCGCCGGAATTAGCGCAGAAAGTGGAATTAAAACTTTTAGGGATGCCAATGGCCTCTGGGAAGGACACGATGTGATGGAAGTGGCCTCACCCGAAGGTTGGGAAAAAAACCAGGAACTGGTTTTAGATTTCTATAATAAAAGACGCAGGCAATTGCTCACAGTTCAACCTAATGCCGCCCATAAAGCCCTGGCCGATTTACAAGAAGGCTTTCAAGTAGAAATTGTCACTCAAAATGTAGACGACTTACACGAAAGGGCCGGTAGTAAGAATGTAACGCATCTACACGGGGAATTGTTAAAAGCGAGAAGCACTTTCGATGAAAATCTGGTATTAGACTGGAAAGAGGACCTTAACAAAGGAGATTTTTGTGAATTCAATTATCAACTAAGGCCACACGTGGTTTGGTTTGGCGAAGCAGTTCCCATGTTCGAAGAAGCTTTAGAAATCGTTTCTAATGCAGATTTTTTGCTAATAGTAGGAACTTCCATGCAGGTTTATCCCGCCGCCGGACTTTTAGATTTTGCTCCTCGTGGAATTCCGGTTTATTTTATTGATCCCAAACCAAATATTTCAGAAAAAGACAATCTACATATCATTGCTGAAAAGGCGGTTAAAGGAGTACCAAAACTGGTAAAAGAATTGTTAGAGAATAAAAAAACTAACCTAAAATAGCTTGTAAAAGAATTAGGTTTTGAGTTTTAAAGATTAGTTTGAAGCAGTATCTTTACGACTTTTAATTTTCAAAACCATGTCCATGACACCCTTAACTGCCATTTCCCCTATTGATGGAAGATATCATTCCAAAACAAAACAGCTTTCAAAATACTTTAGTGAAGAAGCACTTATAAAATACCGGGTTAAGGTTGAAGTAGAGTATTTTATTGCCCTATGTGAACTGCCATTGCCCCAACTAAAAAAGGTTGATGCTTCTAATTTTGAAGCTTTACGAGACATTTATAAAAATTTTACCGGGATAGATGCACAAGCGGTTAAGGAAATAGAAAAGACCACCAATCACGATGTAAAAGCGGTGGAGTATTTTTTAAAAGAAAAATTTGATGCTTTAGGCCTGGAAGCTCATAAAGAATTTATTCATTTTGGCCTCACCTCCCAGGATATCAACAACACGGCAGTTCCTTTAAGTTTAAAAGACGCGGTTAATACTGAATATATCCCCGAGATAGAAGCAATAATCGCTAAATTAACCCAGCTTTCGCAAGATTGGGCCAATGTTCCATTATTGGCAAGAACACACGGCCAACCGGCTTCCCCTACCCGATTAGGTAAAGAGATAGAAGTCTTTATTACCAGGTTAGAATCACAATTGGATTTGCTGAATAAAGTACCTCATGCCGCCAAATTTGGTGGTGCTACCGGGAATTTTAACGCGCATAAAATTGCTTACCCAAACATAGATTGGAAAGATTTTGGAACCCGGTTTGTCCAGGAACAATTGGGATTGCACCACTCTTTTCCCACCACCCAAATTGAACACTATGATCAACTAGCCGCTTTATTTGATGGCTTGAAACGCATTAATACTATTTTAATTGATCTGGACAGGGATATTTGGACTTACGTTTCGATGGATTATTTTAAGCAGAAAATTAAAAAAGGAGAGATTGGTTCTTCGGCAATGCCGCATAAAGTAAACCCTATAGATTTTGAAAACAGTGAAGGAAACCTGGGAATTGCCAATGCTATTTTTGAACATTTATCGGCTAAATTACCCATTAGTCGTTTACAACGGGATTTAACCGACAGTACCGTGCTTAGAAATATTGGGGTACCCCTGGGACATACCAGCATTGCTTTTAAAAGTACATTAAAAGGACTGGATAAATTATTGCTGAATAAAGATAAATTAAATGAAGACCTGGAAGCCAACTGGGCTGTGGTTGCCGAGGCAATCCAAACCATACTGCGCAGGGAAGGTTTTAAAAATCCGTATGAGGCTTTAAAAGGTTTAACGCGCACCAACGAAAGAATTAATAAAGAAAGCATTGCTAATTTTATTGAAACTTTAGCTGTTTCTGAAGCAGTTAAAGAGGAATTGAAAAAAATAACTCCGCAGAATTATACTGGGATTTAAGTAAGAAAAACCTGAAGATATTGTGTTTTTCACCTATCAGTCACAATGTTTACGGAATATTCAAAGAATTTTTTGAAGTAAAACCTCACAGTTTTAAAAAGCTGTGAGGTCTCATATATAAGAACTTATTCTAACAGATTTTGTTTGAAACATAATTTTAAGAGGTACTCTTACAGACATTAAATTTGACTATTTATAGAATTATATTGATGGCATGCTACTATCCTTCTAAATTCTTCTACTCTACTACCATTTTAACCTTATAAAATAAGCCTTAATTTTTTTGGCACGCGCTTTGTATTTTATACAATGAATCTGGATTTTCTGGAATTCACTCAAAGAAAATATTATGAAAAAACTTATACTTCTTTTTAGCTTTTTATTACTTGGTTCAAACCTGGTAAAAGCTTCTAATATAAACTCTAGAAATTACTATAAAGACGCAATCATATTTATAGAAGGCGGAGTTGAGTTTGCCATTTATCCAAATGGGGAGTTCGATTTTTATTACAATCCCGAATTTCAAACTACCAACGTGGTAAATATTTCGGCGCCCAATGTGAATATTAGTTATAACTCTGGCTATAATTACGAGCCTTATATTCAATATGACGATTATGGTGCGGTAATTCAAATTGAAAGCGTTCCTGTTTATTACGATTACTACGGAAGAATAATTCGTGCCGGGGGAATCTACATCGATTATAACCGGCACGGTCGTATAAGCAGGCTGGGGGGACTTCGAATAAACTATAACAGGTTTAACCGGGTTACCAATTATTCTGGATACATCAATAATTACAACCGAAGTTATACATACAGGCCCTGGCATCAATATTATTCAAGGCCGAGGGCCAATGTAAGTATCGTTTTTGGACAGCCTTATCGTGCTTATTACCGCCCAAATAGAGTAACTTATGTGCAGCACGTAAATTATTACAACAATCATTATTCTTCTTCAAAACCCAATTATAATTTTTACCGTCCAAACCAAAAGGTAAAATCTTATAACAAAGGTAGAAGGACCTCTTCAAAAAGAGATTTAGACGGACTTGCTATTAGGGAAAATAGGTATGTTTCCTCTAAAAATGTAAGAAGTAATAAGAATTCCAGTAGAAGCTCAGCGAAAACAACCCGAAGAAGAACCACCAATGCTTCCCGAAAAACAGCGAATAGCTCTAACGAAAGGGCAAGCAGAACTTCCAGGTCGAGAAGAAACACAAGCGCAACAAAAAGCAGAAACAGCAGCAGAAGCAATACAAGAGCAACACGCAGTAGTTCTTCGAGAGCGCGAAGTAATAATTCTGGAAGAAGTAATCGTGCTAGAAGTACTTCCCGTAGTTCTAGTAATTCCAGGGCCACCGCTCCTACCCGCAGTAGAAGTAGAGCAAATAAAAGCTCTGGATCGAGAAGTTCTCGCGCTTCCAGAAGTAGTAGAAGTAGCAGTAGAAAATCTTCAGGCTCAGGGAGAAGTTCGGCACGGAATATGAGTAGTAGTAGATAAGAAATTCATAAGTTAATTTTTTGGTTGGTTAGTTGGAAACCCCTCGAAATGTGAAAACGTTTCAGGGGTTTCCCGTTTTTTAACCTTTTTTTATCCCAAAGACCTGATTGATAATTCTTTTTACTTCCGAAGAAAAATTTAAGAAATAAGCTAGCCCCAAATAACTTAAACTAATTAGAATAGACTTAAACCCTATATTCAGCAAAGGATGAAAAGTAAAATCCCAAAAATAAAAACATAAGCTTAATAGCGTTCCCAGCAAAAGTATAAGCCAGGTTTTTGAAGTAAACGGTAGAAATCTGAACTTGCGGTACACCAACAAGATTTTAGCCGAATTATATAGAAAAAAAGCAATAAAAGTGGCTATTGCAGCGCCATCAATTCCCAGCCTTGGAATAAAGATAATGTTTAAAACTACAGCTAATACCACCAGGCTTAAACCAATTACCAGCACTATTCGATAATAATCTGAATTAAATAATATGCTATTATTGTTGCCCAACAAATTATCATAAAGCTTAACTAATGAAATGAGTAAAACCACCAATACACTTAACTCATATTCATCTGGAATTAATTCGTATAATTGTTTCACGTTGCTAAGAATAAGGATAAAGATTAGTCCGCTTATAATAAGTAAGTTGAGTGAGCTTTTTTTATAGAGTTCTTCCAGCTTGTCTTTATGCCTATTATTCAAATATTCAGCAGTTAAAGGATGCGTGATTTGATGCATTGCTTTTTGCGGTACCGAGATTACTGTGGCTATATAAACGGCAATTCCATAAATCGCCACATTTTCTATAGGAAGGAAATACTCGATCATTACTTTGTCCAAATCCAATAAAGCAGTAGCGATAGAAGCCGCTATTAAAATTAAGGCCGTATATTTTAAAACCGGCGATAGTTGCTTCGGAAATTTAAAACTAAACTGAGGAACATACAAAGAAAAGGCATAGATACCCATGGCCAGTAAACGCAAAACAAACACCCCGGCGATGCAATAAATAAATTGGTGTACACTAAGCCAGTTTAAATATACCGCCACGAGTAGAAGACTAATACAAAACCTTTGAAAAACTTCTTTCATAAAATTCCCAAAAACGCTTTTATAAAAGAGTTTAGACCAGGCAAAGAATATTTCGAAATAAGTTGAGGCAAAAGCAATTACAAATATGAGCCATATATAAGGTCTTACCAGGCTATTTCCTTTAGTGAAATAGCCAATTAGAAAATCATAAGCTACGTAAGCCAGTAAGCCCAAAACCAAACTAACCACAATCGGTAAAATTAATACCAGGTTTAAGAGCTTGTCTTTTTCTTCTTTTTTTCTGTAAAAAGTAAAAAATTTCACCAATGTATTAGGAACGCCAAAAGCCATAAAAGGCCATACTAAATTGGCTGCTGAAAGTAAAAAGGTCACCAGCCCATAATATTCCTGCTCTAAAAAATAAGTATATAAAAAAAGGGTATTAATGGCCCCAATACCAAAACCAAAATAAGTGGTAACCATGTTCTTAAAAGACTGCTTGATAATAACGCCCATTCCCTATTTTTTTAAGACTGAAACCAATTTTGCAGTCAGGTTTTTGCGGCTGTATTGTGCGATGTTTCCATTAGTGAAATTAGGTTCTTTTGCTTTAAAAGCCTTGTATTGTTTTAATATCGTGTCTTTAAGTTTCTTATTATCATTATAGGCAAAAGTTTTTCCTGCGCCGGTTTCTTTTAGAATTTGCTCCACATCCCATTTATCTGGCCCCACCGCTAAAATGGGGCGCCGGGAATTTAAATACTCAAAAAGCTTCCCCGGAATAATTCCGCGGGTTTCCAGACTATTGATCTCGATTAATAGTAGCAACCGACTTTCTTTTTGCATTTTTAAAGCTTGATTATGGCTTAAATACCCCGGTAAATTTAGGTGATCTTCTAAGCCCACAGCTTTTATCGAGGCGACCACTTCTTCACTAACGGTGCCTGCCAGGTTTAACTGCAAGTCTTTCGAAAAAGTTGAACTCTCCCTGCAAATTTCAGCAATCGATTTCCAAAGATTTATAGGATTCCGTTCAGAAAGTAAAGAGCCAATATGGGCGATACTAAATCGATCGTCTAAACCTACTTTTTCATCTACATCATTCTCTTCTTCAAAGCCGTTGGTAATTACTGTAATAGGTTTGTTTGTTTTTGCTGAAAATTCTCTCTTTGTGGTAAAGCTAGTGGTGATTATTTCATCGGCGGTATTTAAAACTTCCAGCTCCAAAACTTTATGTTTCTGCCGATTCTTTTTTGTAAGCTTTAATTTCTTGTGATAGCCAATTTGCGTCCAGGGATCCCTAAAATCGGCGGTCCACTTTAGCTTTAACTCTTTTTTTAACTTTAAGCCAATAAGATGCAGGCTATGTGGCGGCCCGGTAGTAATAATTTGGTCTATCGTTGTTTTTTCTAAATAATCTTTTAAAAATTTAACTGATGGTTTTATCCAGAATTTCCGGGCATCGGGAATAAATAAATTACCTCTTATAAAAAGCATGGATTTTTGGAGAAAAGACTGATTTTCTTCCGCAGCGATTATTCCTTTGCTAATAGTTTTCGATTGCTTCTTAGAAAAGATGCCCGCTAACGCGTAGGGTTCAAAAATAGGTTGTTTTAAAATTTCAATTCCATTTGGCACCTCTTTTTCAAAAGAAATATCGCGCATGGGATAAGTAGGATTTTCAGGAATATAAACAACCGGTTCAAAATCAAAATCTCTTAAATACTTTACAAACTTAAGCCAACGTTGCACGCCGGGACCACCGGCCGGAGGCCAGTAATAAGTTATGATAAGTACTTTTCTCATCTAATATAATAGATTTAAAACAGGACAATTAAGTATATTCCTGTCTTTTTTACGATTCCTTCCCTCCTATTCTGTAGCTTTCGGTCCTATTTGAGATTTGCTTTTACGGGATTTGTAATAAAATCCACCTAAAATAATTAACACCAAAACTATAGAACTTGCCAGGGCAATGTTGCTCCCGGTGTTCACTACCTGGGGCTCAAACCTAAAAGTCACCGTATGTTCTCCCGCAGGAATATTCATAGCCCGCAACACATAATTTGCTCTTACGTGAGTTACAGGCTTGTTGTCTATGTAAGCTTGCCAGCCCGGTTGATAGTACATTTCAGAAAAAACAACAAATTGCGAGGAGTTAGAACTTGTTTTATAAATTAATTCATTAGGTTGATAGCTTTCCAGACTAATTGCAGCAGTTTCACCCGCATTAAAATCTTTAGAAATTTGATCCTGAAATTCTTTATTAATAATTGCTGTGTTTTTAAGGTTTGTTTCTTTTAAACTCAGTATTTCCTCATTAGCCGAATCTACCCATTTTATATCATTTACAAACCAGGCATTGCCAAATGCATTTGGGTTTTGTTGGGCTTGTGGCGTTCCGTTTTCCGAAGGAACAATAAAATATTTGGCGTTCAACATATTTAAAACCGCCATATTGTTTTGCGAGATATAAAAATCGAAAAGATCTTGTATACGGCCCGGTTTGGCTGCATGGTAACCTCCTATACTTTTATGAAAATATGAAGTTCGGCCGGTATTAAAGGGACTTCCGGAAACGTCAAAAACCCGGTAGTGTCCTTTATCCTGCAAGATATTTTTATCGGCTTGCGTTGGTGAAAATGGTTTATCCATTTTACTGGCGATCACAAAGTCATCATTATTTACATAGCGTTTATCTACAGGAATAAGATCTACCAAAATCAAAAGTGCAAGTGCTGGTACTACCCAGTTTTGTTTAATTTTCTGCTGAATATAAAGCCAGATAACCGCAATTGTTAGGCCTGAAAAGAGCAGTGACCTAAGTATATCTTCAGTATAAATTGCCTTTCTATCCTCTTTAAGCGCCCGTACAAAATCGGCTCCCAATTGCTGAATTAAGGCGGCATCCCCTGCGCCACTGTAATCGAATAATGCAGCGCCAAATAGCAACAGGACTAAACCAAGGCCACCTACAATTATTCCACTCCATTTAAGAGCATATAGTTTAGTTTCTTTTTGCTGTTTGGGATCAAAAAGTTTATAAAGTCCAAAAACCGCTAAAACCGGCACACATAATTCTATAATTACCTGTATGGAAGAAACAGCCCTAAATTTATTATATAACGGCACATAATCAATAAAAAACTCAGTAAGGAAACCAAAATTCTTTCCCCATGAAAGAAGTAAAGCCAGTAAACTACCGCCAACAATCCACCATTTTAATCGGCCTCTAACGAGGTAAAGTGCAAAAACAAAAAGAAATAAAACGGTAGCACCAATATAGGCCGGAGCACCCACAAAAGGTTGATCTCCCCAATAAGTAGGTGCGTTTTCTGCTAAGTCTGCTGCCTGCACAGGCGAGGCTCCAAGCTTAATTAGAGCATCATAAATTTCAGCATCTTTACCTATATTTTCGGCGTTAGAACCACCCATAAACCTGGGAATAAACAGATTTAAAGATTCCACGATTCCGTAGCTGTATTCGGTGATATAATCGAAAGTTAATCCCGCGGCAGGTTTATCTGCATCATTGGGTTTAATCGTTAAACCAGTATCCCCACGAGTACTATGGGCTGTATATTCTTGCGTAGCCAATAAATTTGTAGCATTGGCTCCTATGGCTAATATCACTGCAACCACCATTATTCCCAGGGATTTAAAATATTGCGGAAGCTTGTTCTTTCTAAAGGCATCCACAAGATAAGCGATTCCCAGTGTTATTACCAACAATAATAAGTAATAAGTCATTTGAAAGTGATTAGCACCAATTTGCAGCGCCATTCCCAAAGCCAATACCAGAAAACCCCACAGGTATTTTTGTCTAAATGTGAGGATTATACCGCCTAAAACCAATGGCATATAAGCAATAGCGTGAGCCTTGGCATTATGCCCTACTCCTAAAATGATAATGAGATAAGTAGAAAAACCAAAAGCTAAAGCTCCCAGGAAAGCAAGCCTAAAACCTAATTTTAAACACAATAACAGAATATAAAACCCAATAAAATACAGAAAAAGATAATCGGCAGGACGTGGTAAAAACCGTAAGACAGTATCCAGCTTTTTCACATAATTATGTGGATAATATGCGCCGAGTTGAAAAGTAGGCATCCCACCAAAAGCTGAATCTGTCCAATAAGGTTCTTCACCGGTTTGATCCCTAAAATCATTTTGCTGCTTAGCCATCCCGATATATTGCACAATATCGCTCTGAAAAATCTTTTTACCCTGCAGCACGGGACTAAAATAAAATAAGGAAATAATTACGAAGCCTACCAAAACACGTAGATGCGGTAGGATTTTTTTAAAATTGGCCATCTATAATTTTTTAGATCACTTTTTCTTTAGAAGAATAAAACATCTATGAATATTCCATTAAGGTCGAATGTTTGACCTAAATACCTCACAGGTCTTCGAGACCTGTGAGGTATTTGCTTTCGGATTTCAATAATCTATTGAACGTTTTTATACTTTAAAGGATTTAGAAATCGAAATTAATCAATTTCCTCGTAATCTATATATTCCCCAACATCTTTATTGGAAGATCGGCGGTTTTTAGGCTTTTTATCAATGCTAACCTTACCTTCTTCTTCCTGCGAAGAAGGTCTTTGTTGTTTTTTAAACTGTTGTTCAAAGCGTTTTCCCATTTTCCTTAGAAAATATTTTAAAAGCAGTGGACCAAACCATTTTATTAGCAATTTAAAGCCAAAATATACTAATAGAATGATTAGAATCGTTTCTAATACATCGGAAAAAGAAGCTTCTAACATTTCTTAAATCTTTTTGCAAAAATAAAAATAAGCCGGGAGAAACGTAGTATTAGCCTGCTAAAAAAATAATAAATCTACTATCTTTGAAACCACAAAAACCTCTTACTATGCATTATTTAAAAGCCAGCCTCGCTTTTATTTTCTTCGGAATTTTCTCTGCCAATGCGCAATATACAGAAACTATTAATTCTAACCGTCCGGGAGAATCCCAGGGAGCCTATGCGGTGGGGAAAAATGTATTACAACTGGAAGCCGGGGGGTATTATGACAGCCAGAATCACGATCTCTTAAGAAGTGACACCGATATCTTTGGTGCTCGTTACGAGGTACGTTATGGTTTACTCACCGAAATACTGGAGCTTCATTTTTCAGGTTCATTTCAAAACCAGCTTACCAATCAACCAGTAGCCGGAATTATGAAGGAAACAGACATCACCAACTTTAGGTCTAATATTTTGGGAGCTAAATTTCTTCTATTTGATCCCGAAATACATGTACCGGAAAGAAAAGTAAATTTATATAGCTGGAAAGCCAATCAACGTTTTAACTGGCGAACGCTAATCCCCGCAGTTGCTGTTTATGGTGGCGCTAATCTTTTATGGTGGGATAATCCTTATAAATTTCAAGGAGAATCTGTGATAAGTCCTAAAGCTGCGCTTATCACCCAACATAATTGGGGAAATTCGGTGTTAGTTATGAATTTTATAGCCGATAAATTTACAGAAGAATATCCTTCTTATGGCGGTATATTTACACTCACTCACGCCATTACCCCCGAGTTTGCGATTTTTGGCGAATTTCAAACCTATATAAGTGATCTTTATGCCGATGACATTGTACGCGGTGGTGCAGCTTATTTATTTTCCAAAGATTTCCAGGTAGATGTTTCAGGGCTGGTAAACTTTAAAGATACACCTTCCCGCTGGCAAGTAGCAGCCGGAGTTTCTTATCGTTTCGACTTTCACGACGATAATGAATATATTGAAGATACTTATGAAGGAAACAGGGATCAAAGAGGTCAGGAATTGGAAGAAAAAGGCTACTATAAACAAAATGAAAGAAATAAAAACGAAAATTAATTGGGATTGCTGTAGATGAGAACCTAACTAACTGTTATTTAATTTTTAAATACCTTTTTTCATTTTGTTTGTTCGCCCAAAGATTTATTCCAAAGAAAAAACCGTTTAAAGATCTTAAACGGTTTTATAATTTTTGAAATAATCTTATGCTACATTTTTCCTGCCATAGCAGCGGTTACCGATGCAGATAGGCGTTTATAAGTTCCATTTTCCAGGCGCTCTCTTATAGCAGAAAATGCTGTAATAGTTTCTTCTACATCTTTTAGCGTATGCGAAGCGGTAGGAATCATTCTCAATAAGATAAGTCCTTTAGGAATTACCGGATATACTACAATGGAGCAGAAAATCCCGTGTTTCTCCCTAAGGTCTTTTACCAGTGCCATAGCTTCTGGAATACTTCCTTTTAAGTAAACCGGGGTCACACAGCTTTGCGTAGTTCCTATATCAAAACCGTTCTCTTTAAGACCATTTTGCAAAGCATTTACATTTTCCCATAGCTTTTCTTTAAGCTCTGGCATAGACCTAAGCATTTCCAGGCGTTTTAAAGCACCAATCACCAATTGCATCTGCAAGGATTTTGCAAACATTTGGGAACGTAAATTATATTTTAAATAATCAATAATTTCTTTATCGGCGGCGATAAAGGCTCCTGTACTGGCGAGAGACTTGGCGAAAGTGGCAAAATAAACATCAATTTCATCCTGCACGCCCTGTTCTTCACCTGCACCTGCTCCAGTTTTGCCAAGTGTTCCAAAACCGTGGGCATCATCAACAAAAAACCTGAAATTATATTTCTTTTTAAGCTCAACAATTTCTTTGAGTCTTCCCTGTTCTCCACGCATACCAAATACCCCTTCAGAAATAAGTAAAATTCCTCCTCCGGTTTGCTCAGCTATCTTAGTGGCGCGTTCCAGGTTCTTTTCAATACTATCAAGATCATTGTGTTTATAAGTAAAGCGCTGGCCAAGATGTAAACGAACCCCGTCGATAATACAGGCATGGGCATCTACATCGTAAACAATAACATCTTTTTTGGAAACCAAAGCATCTATGGTAGAAACCATTCCCTGGTATCCAAAATTAAGCAAATATGCCGATTGTTTGTGAACAAAAGAAGCCAGCTCATCCTGTAGTTTTTCGTGCATTTGGGTATGGCCACTCATCATTCTGGCCCCCATAGGATAGGCTGAACCATACTCGGCAGCGGCTTCAGCATCTACCTTTCTCACCTCGGGATGATTCGCCAATCCCAGGTAATCATTGATACTCCAGGTAACTACTTCCTTTCCCCTAAATTTCATACGATTAGAAATTGGACCTTCCAGTTTTGGAAATACAAAATATCCTTCAGCCTGGTCTGCCCATTTTCCCAGGGGCCCCTTATCCTTATATATTTTATCAAATAAATCCTTCATCCATCAAAATTTTTTCGAGCTGCAAAAGTAGTTAAATTTGGCTCAATTTTACAATGTTATTTCTTCAGTAACAGCAAATAGAACAAAGCATCCACGTTGATGAGGATGCTTTTAATATTTTTCTACTGAAAAAATTCAAAATATGTTTATTTTATAGTTTCTATAGGCTCTGCCTCTACGTTTTCAGTATCAAAAAAGCCCTGTTCCTCCATCCAGTCATCACTAAAGACTTTTCCCATATATCGGGAACCGTGATCTGGGAAAATTGCTACCACATTGCTATTTTCGTCGAATTCTCCTTCTGCAGCCAGCTGTTTAAGACCCTGGGTAGCGGCACCACTGGTGTAACCTACAAAAAGCCCCTCTACTTTAGCAAGTTCCCTGGCCGTGTGGGCACTATCCTCGTCACTTACTTTTACAAAACGATCTATAATTTCAAAATCTGTGGCCGAAGGAATTAGGTTTTTGCCCAATCCTTCAATTCTATAAGGATAAATCTCATTGGCATCAAATTCTTTTGTTTCGTGATATTTTTTTAACACCGAACCAAAAGCATCTATTCCAATAACTTTTAAATTGGGGTTTTGAGCCTTTAAATATCTTGCTGTTCCAGAAATTGTACCTCCGGTACCGCTACAAGCGATTAAGTGGGTTAATTTACCTTCGGTTTGTTTCCAAATTTCAGGACCGGTAGAATTAAAATGAGCATCAATATTCAACTCGTTGAAATATTGATTGATATATACTGAATTTTTAGTTTCCCCGTGCAATCTTTTGGCTACTTCATAATAAGACCTGGGATCATCTGCAGCAACGTGAGCTGGGCACACATAAACTTTAGCTCCCATGGTTTTAAGCATGTCTATTTTATCCTTAGACGCTTTAGAGCTCACGGCCAAAATACAATCATAACCTTTTATCACACTCACCATAGCAATACTAAACCCGGTATTACCCGAGGTAGTTTCTATAATTGTACTGCCGGGTTTAAGAATACCTTTTCTTTCGGCTTCTTCAATAATATAAAGAGCGATACGGTCTTTTGCAGAATGCCCGGGATTAAAAGCTTCTACCTTAGCGAAAAAAGTGCCTTTAAAGTTTCGGGTTATTTTATTTAAGTGAATCAATGGGGTATTACCAATTAATTGTAATACGTTGTCATATACTTGCAAATCTTCTTTCATAAATCGAAGTTCTTTACAAAATTTGAGTTTAACAACACATTCTCTTTTAAGTGAAGAAAATATGGCTCAATTGAGCAGTGAAAGTTTTATAATTTGCAAGTTTGTAGCTTTTGGAACCTTATTAAGGTTCACTTTTACCAAAAAAAGAAATCATAAAACCATTCAAATTTAAGGCATTTTTTTGAATTAGCCTTGAATTCCTTCTAAATCCAGTAAAAAAGCATACTCTTCGGCTACCTCTTTTAAAGCTTCAAATCGCCCGGAAGCTCCGCCGTGACCGGCATCCATATTAATATGGAATAAAAGTAAATTTTTATCTGTTTTCAACTCTCTTAATTTAGCTACCCATTTTGCCGGTTCCCAATACTGCACTTGCGAATCATGTAAACCTGTAGTTACAAGCAAATTAGGGTAACTTTGAGCAACAACATTATCATAAGGGGAATATTTCTTAATATATTCGTAATAATCCTTTTCATTGGGATTTCCCCATTCGTCATATTCCCCGGTAGTTAGTGGAATACTATCATCTAACATCGTCGTCAAGACATCTACAAAAGGAACTGCCGCAATAGCTCCATTATAAAGTTGTGGCGCCATATTAATCACGGCACCCATCAATAATCCACCGGCAGAACCTCCCATTGCATATAAATGTGCCGCAGAAGTATATTTTTTTGCTATTAATGCTTCTGAAACATCTATATAATCGGTAAACGTATTTATTTTCTTAAAAAGTTTTCCGTTTTCATACCAATCCCGTCCCAGGTACTCTCCCCCACGTATATGGGCTATCGCATAAATAAAGCCTCTATCTAACAAACTTAAGCGTACACTAGAAAAATAGGGATCTATAGTTGCGCCATAAGAACCGTAGGCATATTGTAGCAAAGGATTATTTCCATTTTTTTCTATTCCCTTTTTATAAACCAAACTAACTGGAATTTTGGTGCCGTCTTTCGCAGTTGCCCAAATACGCTCTGAGGTATAGTTATCTTTATCAAATTCACCGCCTAAAACCTCCTGTTCTTTCAGAATGGTTTTATCACGGGTTTTCATATTAAAATCTATTACCGAAGTTGGCGTGCTTAGATCATTATAAGCGAACCTCAGAACTTCGGTATCAAAATCTGGGTTTATGGAAGTGAAAACCGTATAGGTTTCATTGTCAAATGGGATATGATAGGTTTCAGATTCATCCCAGCGCATTACTTTTATTTTATTTAAGCCTTCGTGACGTTCACTTACTACCAGATACTCTTTAAAGATATCAATATCTTCCAATAGATAGTCCTTGCGGTGTGGTACCACATCAACCCAATTTTCTTTTTGAGTTTTTTCTACCGGCGTTTTCATAAGTTTAAAGTTGGTAGCTTTATCCTTATTGGTTAACACGTAAAAGTGGTCTTCAAAATGAGCTATGGCATATTCCAAACCACGTTCCCGCGCTTGAAAAACCTTAAATTCTCCGTTTGGATCGCTGGCGTTTAAAATTTGATACTCTGTTGTGAGGGTGCTATGACTCCCAATTATGATATATTCTTTAGATTTAGACTTATACACGGAAGTATTAAACGTCTCGTCTTTTTCTTCAAAAACCAGTTCATCTTCAGTAGAATTGGTACCTAGAATATGTTTGTAAATTCGATATGACCTAAGCGTTTTTTCGTCCTTCTTAGTGTAAAAAAGTGTTTTATTATCATTAGCCCAGGTAGAACCACCGGTTGTATTTTCTATTTTATCGCTATAGATTTTTCCCGTTTCCAGGTTTTTTATCTGAATGGTATATTTTCGACGGCTTACATTATCTACACCAAAAGCCACCATCTTATTATCTGGACTTATATTTAATCCGCCAAGGCTATAGTATTCAAAATCTTTAGCCATTTCATTTACATCAAAAAGCAATTCTTCCGGAGCTTCTAAATCACCTTTTTTTCTAGAATATATAGGATAATCTTTGCCCTCTTCAAACCGAGTAAGATACCAATACCCGTTTAGTTTATAGGGAACCGATTGATCTGCCTCTTTAATTCTCCCTTTCATTTCATCAAACAATCGCGCCTGGAAATCTTTCGTATGAGCAGTCATCTTATCATTGTAAGCATTCTCCTCATTTAGATAGGCAATTACTTCAGGATTTTCCTTTTCGTTCATCCAATAATAATCATCGATCCTTAAATCGCCATGAGCTTCCAGTTTTTTCGGTATTTTCTTTGCCTTTGGGGGTAAAATTTCTTTTTTCAAATCTGCAGTTTTTTAACGCGCACAAAGTTAAGTTTTAATTGTAAAATACATAATACTCAACCTACTATTAGAAATATGATGGCCTTCACTGTGCTTTTTAAGGTATATAATAAGGAATTAATTTTTGATTCAGCTGAAATTACCAATTTTTAAATCAGGGAGGTTTCTACTGCGCCCGAACTAAGATAAAGCATTGTTTTTTAATAAATTACAATCCCACTTTGAGCGCAGTCGAGAAGTCTTTCAATGAATTGTTTTAGTTCAATAATTATTGAGGACGATATTAATCCTGATGTTAATTTTAGTAAATTTGTATTTACAATTTTAAAAAAAGAGACTATGTTTGGAGATATGATGGGTATGATGAATAAAATAAAGGAAACCCAGGAAAAAGTTGAAGCGACAAAAGAACGTTTAAAAACCGTTACCTTAGAAGAGAAATCCAGTGACGATTTACTTAAAGTTACCATTACTGCAACCCGGGAAATTAAAAATATAAGCGTTGCCGATGAACTGCTTGAAGATAAGGAACAACTGGAAGATTACCTGGTTTTAACCTTGAACAAAGCTATAAACAAAGCATCTGAAATTAACGAAGCTGAACTCGCAGCAGTTGCCAAAGATGGAATGCCCGATATTCCCGGTTTGGACCAGTTGAAATAGCTGCAAATCTTTGTAAAACAATTAGACCTCACAGTCCCGATAGTTCGGGACTGTGAGGTCTCTTTTATTGAGGACGCTTGTAACCGATTTAGGACGGAATTTTTTTTGCAAGCTACATTACTATTTGTAGGCTTTCCTTAAGCCTCTCCCCTAGCCGGATAATCTTTTTCCAAAACAAAATCTATAGCTTTTAGCAACTCATCAAATTTTGGCCTGGCAAAGGGCATAGTTTGAATAGATGCGGCGTAAAGCATATTGTCTGGCTTTATTAAGAACAAAGCGGGTTCAAAAAACACCTCAGGTTCATTATCATTTATTCCTTCAGAAACATATAAATCCCATTTTCTGGAATCGGCGGTTTCCAGACCATATCCTATGGTTAAATTATCCACATTCCACTCTTCTACCGTTTTTTCGGCTAGTTCTTTATTATTTGCACTAATGCAAATTATGTTTACACCTTTCTCCTCAAATTTTTCCACTTTTTCATTCAATTCCTGCAAATAAGATTTACAAACAGGACAGTGCAAACCTCGATAAAACACAACCATTGTAAAATTTTCTGAATTTTGCTCCCGCAAATCCCATTTCATTCCACTAGTGGTTTCTACTCGTAAATTTGGCACTTCTTTTCGTGGTAAGACATTTTTCATAATAATTCATTTTTTCTATTGTTGAAAATTACAATTTATGTCATCCAATCTTATTAAAACTATGATAAGCTATGGTTAAAATTTTCTTGTAATACAAATTTATAATTTCACATATTACAAATCCATTACAATTTAATTTCCTTAAGCAGCTTTAAAAACTTCTGATGCATTTCTTCGGAATAATCTAAATGGGTAACTATTCTCAATTTTCCCTGCCCCATATTACTAATCCTGATATTCTCCTTTTGCAGCTTTTTCATAAATGCAGCTTCATTTGAAGCATTTTTCAGATAAAAAATAGCAATATTGGTTTCTACGGGTTCTACTTTATCCACATAGGTGGCTGAAGCTAAGGTTTCGGCAATTTCTTTTGCTCTTTTATGGTCTTCGGCCAAACGATCGAATTGATTGTCCAATGCATAAATTCCCGCAGCGGCCATAAAACCAATTTGTCGCATTCCGCCGCCCAAAACTTTACGAATTCTAATGGCGTTTTTCATTAATTTTTTTTCGCCAATAAGCACCGAGCCCATTGGGGTCCCCAAACCTTTAGAAAGACAAACTGAAATAGTGTCAAACAACTTTCCGTAATCTTTTGGGTCTTCATTTTTAGCCACCAACGCATTAAAAAGTCTGGCTCCATCCAAATGCAAACCTAAATTATTGGTGTTGCAAACATTCCTTACTTTCTTTATTTCTTCTAAATCGTAACAGGCGCCACCTCCTTTATTGGTGGTATTTTCCAAACATACCAAAGTAGTTAACGGACTGTGGTAAAAATCAGGTGGATTGATATTTTCTTCCACCTGCGCTGCGGTGATCATTCCGCGGTCGCCATCTACCAACTTGCAGGAAACCCCGCTATTAAAAGAAACGCCGCCACCTTCATAATTAAAAACATGCGCCCATTTATCGCAAATAAGCTGTTCCCCCGGTTGGGTATGCAATTTAATCGCTGCCTGGTTGGCCATACTTCCGGTAGGAAAAAATAATGCTTCGTCCATCCCGAACATCTTTGCCAGTTTTTCTTCCAAAGCATTTACGGTAGGATCTTCTTTATATACATCGTCGCCAACTTCGGCGCTCATTATCGCTTTTAACATGCCGCTGGTTGGGCGGGTTACCGTATCGCTTCTTAAATCTATTTCTTTCATAAAATTATTTTGTCATATTCATCCCTTGACACCTAAAACTCCCAATAGGGCTGCCATCGGGGATTTTTGGGACGTTTAATTTGGTTTTATATTCTTCGGGGTTTTTCCTGTAATTTTCAATTTCCCTAAACATTTGCTGGTGCATTGCCCCGTCTTTATTGCTTAACCAATCTCTTAACTCATCGATTTTAAAGTTTGTTACCGCCTTCACTTTTGCGGTCGCCGATTCGGTTTCGGCCAGTTCTATCAGTTGTAACAAAACCTGATAATTCACCGCTTGTTGCACTTCATCTACATAAGTGTCACGCTGCGATTTTTTAATGGTTTCGTTAATTAATTCATCCAAAACTTCTTCAGCCCCCAATTGTTTTTTATCCAGTGCTTTTTGCTGCACCAACCTGGCCATTCTTTGGGGGTGTAATAATAAGGACAAGGATAAATTTGCAGAAGTTACTGGTGCGCTCAAAGCATCGAACGCCACGCCGGTATTACTTTTAAAAGATTCCCGGCTTCGGTTAAAGCCAAAAGCCCGTGGTGGAAACAGTGCTAACTTTTCCTTCGGAATAGCTATTTCTTCAGCATCTAAAGTTTTTAGAATTGAATTTAGCGCATTTTCCTGCATTTTTGCATCGGCTCGCTCCCAAAGCTTATTATTTCCGCCTTTAACGGCATAGTTATAATCGAGTCCGCCAATAATTTTTACCGCGGCTTCTACCTGGTAGCGGTGTAAGAAATAAAGGGGCACAAAAACGTCTTCTAAAACAGAATAAGCCTCATTTGTGCGAATATTATCTTTAGAAAAATTATCGATTCCAATTTTTCTGATTTTCAATATTTTTTCCAATTCTTCAGTAGCATTTTCCCCGTTATCCCATAAATGCGCATTAATATGGGCGCCACCTTGTGCCCGCGCATCGCTATCTGAAATAAATTGAAGTCCGGCCTCCTGCGCATCTTCTAATACCGAATTCAGGAATTCCCTTTCCGAAGTATTTTTGGGAATATCGGCATAAGAATATTTCACGGTTACTTTATCCCAATCGCCAATCCCAGTATCGTAGGCATTTTCAATACTTATTTCATCATTTTCTAAGTTGAATTGTGGGTGCGGATAATCCATAACCGAGGCATTATCATTTACACTGGCGGCAAAATTATGGGCAAAACCTATGGTATGCCCAACTTCGTGAGCCGAAAGCTGACGAATCCTGGCAACCGCCATTTCCATCATTTCCCGGTGGTTTTTATCATTTTCGGCAAATGGTTTATTCATTAAAGACTGGGCAATCATAAAATCCTGACGAATCCTTAAACTTCCCAAACTTACGTGGCCTTTAATAATTTCGCCGGTTCTGGGATCTACTACGCTGGCACCATAACTCCAACCGCGGGTAGAACGGTGTACCCATTGTATCATATTGTACCGCGTATCTAAAGGATCGGCGTCTTCCGGCAACATTTTTACCTGAAACGCATTTTTATAACCTATTTCTTCAAAAGCTTCATCCCACCAGCGGGCACCTTCCAACAAAGCTGACTTTACCGGCTCTGGGGTTCCGGGGTCCAGATAATAAATAATTGGTTCTTCGGCCGCGCTAATTTCGGCATCCGGATTCTTCTTTTTTAAGCGGTGGCGAATGGCAAACTTCTTTTCTATAGGTTCATAAACCGGTGTAGAATAATCTAAGTAGGAAATAGAAATTGCGCCACTGCGAGGGTCAAATAGCCGTTTTCCGTAATTATCATCGGGTAATTTTACAAAAGAATGATGCTGAATTACACTTAGTTTCTTGGCATTGGGCGCCACGCTGTACAAAGCCCTGCCATTAGGCTCCCCTTCAAAAGTGAGTAAAGCCTCAAATTCTACATTTTCAGGAAAAGCTTTGGTACGCTCTAAAGCTAAAGCGCTTTTGGATTTATCGAGTTTATAAGTTCCGTAACTGCCTTTTTTGAGCCGCCCGGCAACATCGTGGGCATCTTCCATTAAAAATGGCGTGAAATCTATTACATAAACCGAATCTTTTTCTTCCTTGATTTCAAAACCATAAATAACCGATTTAGCAAAAGCCTGTCGTACACTTTGTTTTTCCAATATATTGTCGGTTTCGGCCCTGTATTTTTGGTTGGGCTGCACCAATAATAATTTATTCCCCGCTTTTTGAAATTTTACGACAGCTTCATTCCCAAGCTGGCCACGATCCAAACCAATATCGTTAGACCCAAGTCCACTGGTTAAGAAATGTACATATAAAAATTCAGTATCTAACTTATCAACTTCCAGGTAAATTTCATCTTTTTCTTCATTATAATGAAAATTGAAAAAACCTTTATATTCTTTAAGATTTTCTTTTTCTGAAAGAAATTGTGCGGTTGTTGGAACTGAGAAACTGACAAACAGGAGAATAAGTAAAAATCGATTCATTGAAGTCATTTTTTTGAAAGTTTAAAACTATAAAAATATAGTTAAATACTTTCCTGGCGCGGTCTTAAATTCTATTTTTACTCTTTAAAATGAAGGCAGTATCTGCCAATTCAAAAAAAAATGAAAATATGATCACATCAGAATATATCAAAGATCTTAGAGAGCGCCTTGGTGCGTTAAGGGGGTATCTTTGACATTGATTCCAAGAAAATAGAAATAGCCAATCAAGAAGAAAAAACTTTTGCTCCAAATTTTTGGGATGATCCAAAAAAGGCCGAAGTCATTATGCGCGATCTAAATGCCGAAAAGCAATGGGTAAGCGAATTTGAAAAAGCTGAAACTCTGGTAGAAGACCTGGAGGTGCTTCAGGAGTTCTATAAAGAAGGAGAAGCCACCGAAGCCGAAGTAAAAGAAAAGATGGTGCAGCCGCTTCAGCTTATAGAGGATTTGGAGTTCAAAAACATGCTTTCTGAAGAAGGGGACAAATTAAGTGCAGTATTGCAAATTACGGCAGGGGCCGGTGGTACAGAAAGTTGCGACTGGGCAGAAATGCTTATGCGAATGTACTTAATGTGGGCAGAAAAACGTAATTTCAAAATTAAGGAACTCAATTACCAATCTGGTGATGTTGCAGGTGTTAAAACAGTGACCCTTGAGATTGAAGGAGAATATGCTTTTGGCTGGTTAAAAGGTGAAAATGGCGTGCATAGATTAGTACGTATTTCGCCTTTTGACAGTAATGCAAAAAGACATACCTCATTCGTTTCGGTTTATGTTTATCCGCTGGCCGATGAGTCAATTGAAATTGATATTGATCCTTCAGATATTTCCTGGGAAACGATGCGTTCTTCGGGTGCGGGAGGTCAAAATGTAAATAAGGTTGAAACCGCGGTTCGCTTGCGCCACGCTCCTACCGGTATCGTTGTAGAGAATTCTGAAACCCGGTCTCAATTGGAGAACAAAACCAAGGCGATGCAACTTTTAAAAAGTCAGTTGTATGAAATTGAACTTCAGAAGCAACAAGAGCAACGCCGGGAGATTGAAGACTCAAAAATGAAGATTGAGTGGGGCTCGCAAATACGCAATTATGTGATGCATCCTTATAAATTAGTGAAAGATGTAAGGACCGGCGAAGAAACCGGGAATGTAGATTCGGTTATGGACGGGGATATTGATGTATTTTTAAAATCATTTTTAATGATGATGGGACAAAAACAGGAAGACTAATGCTATTAGGATTTCCATTTTAATTTTGTATTTTATACTGCTAAAAACCAAAAAACAATGATTACTGTTTATCACAACGCCAGATGCAAAAAATCTCGAGAAGGTTTAGAATTAGTAAAAAATTCAGGAAAAGAATATAAAGTTAGAGAATATTTGAAAGACCCTCTTTCTGAAACTGAATTGGAAGAGATTCTTGAAAAATTAAGCTTTGCTCCTATTCAATTAGTTCGTACTAAAGAAAAACTTTGGAAAGATGAATACAAGAACAAAGACCTTAGTGATAAGGAATTGGTGAGTGTGATGCAAAGCAACCCAAAATTAATTGAAAGACCCATTGTAGCAACTAAAGACAAAGCAGTGGTAGGCAGGCCAGAAAGTAAAATTGAAGAACTATTATAGTAAACCAGCGAACAATGAAAACTCAACAAAAAATTGCAATAATCGGTGCTGCGAGCTTTTTAGTAGCAGGTTTTGTATTTTCTAAAATATATATCAACAAAAATAGTAGAGAAGAACTGCTTGAAATCGCAGAGGAATTAGCACTTCTATGGAAAAATAGACTTGAATTAGATTTGTACCAAACCTCCAAAATGGAAGATTTAATCATCGAATTTACACTAAAGAAAAACGCTATCATCAACTCTAAGACTTTAAGTGAAGATGAAATCATTTACAGGTTAAAGTCTATTCAGAAAGCAGAACATAAAAAACTTAAGAGCTTTATGAGTGAACCTCAATTTGTAAAGTATTTAGAATTGAATAAAAAGATATCTCAAGAGGTTTAATCCCGGGGTGATTACCCAGGATTTTGTTCCCCGGGTCTTGCCTTAAAATAAGAGATTTTTTCAAAATCATAACTCGTATCCTTGAATTGAGGTTATTAATTTAAAAATACTTATCTTCTGAAAATCAGGCAATAAAATGATGAATATCGAGAAAACTCACATTTTACGCATGTTTTAGCTATTTTTAATTAAACCATTTTAAAAATTGACGGTCAAAGAATAAAAATTCTTATGACCACCAAAATTTACAAGCCGCTTATATTAGCGTTTTTTCTTTTAATTAACCTGCTGGTTTATCCACAATCGGCAAATGAAACTTTTGAGATCTCGGGGAAAGTAATGGACGATGAACTTGAGGTTCCATTAGAGTATGCCACCGTTTCTATAGTAAACACCAATAATCCTCAGGATGTTACCGGTGGTGTAACCAACGGAAAAGGTATTTTTAAAATTAACGTTTCTCCCGGCACCTACAATATTGTAGTGGAGTTTATATCTTATGAATCTAAGAAATTCAATAATCGCACGATTAGTTCAGATTTAAACTTAGGCACCATAGAATTAGGTTTAAGTTCAGATAACCTGGATGAGGTAATTGTAACCGCCGAGACTACCCAGGTTAGTATTCAGCTGGATAAAAAAGTATATAATATTGGAAAGGATCTAACCACAGCCGGAGGGACTGTAAGTGATGCGCTTAGTAATGTACCGTCTGTAAATGTAGATATAGATGGTGCTATAAGCTTGCGCGGTAATGAAAATGTAAGAATCCTTATCAACGGAAAACCGTCTGCAATGGCAGGATTTGGAGATACCAATGTGCTAAATCAACTTCCTGCCGATGCTATTGAAAGGGTTGAGGTAATCACCTCTCCTTCGGCCAGGTATGATGCCGAAGGTACTGCGGGTATCCTTAATATTATTTTGCGACAAAAAGAAACGCTCGGTTTTAATGGTTCTTTAACCTTAAACGGCGGAACCCCCGCAAATGCCGGTGTTTCGGCAAACGTGAATTATAGAACCGAAAAATTCAACCTGTTTAATACTACAAGTTTCAGGTATTTTGATGCCCCCGGTGGTGGATATTTCGACACTAAATATTTTGAAAATAGTGGTGTGCAGTTTGACCGTATTTATGAAGACAGAGATATAGACCGAGTTAATAGAAATTTTAATACTAACCTGGGAATGGAATATTTTCTTACTGAACAATCTTCCATTACCGGTACTATTTTCTATCGTACTGGGGAAGATGAAGATCTAACCACCAATAAAACCACCAATTATTTAGGTGATGAAGAAGCCCTGGGAACAACACGTAGGGAAAAAGAAAAGGAAAATGACAACAGCTGGCAATTCGCATTAAATTACATTAACAATTTTAATGATGAAGGTCATAAACTTACTGCCGACTTTCAATTTGAAACCGATAAAGAAACCAAAATAACCAATATTAATGAGGAAATCGATTTTAATAATATTGCAGATGAGGATTTTGAGTATCCATTATTTGGTGAGTTAATTAATACTACTGAAGACCAGAAAGAATATTTAATCCAGGCCGATTACGTGTTACCAATTGGTGAAAGCTCGCAATTTGAAGCCGGATATCGCGGAAATTTCGAAAATAAATTTACCGATTATGAACTTTTTCAAGAGAATGTTGAAACCGGTGACCTGGAGTTAAACACGCAGCTTACCAATGTTTTTGATTATACTGAAAATGTACACGCACTTTATTCACAATATGGAAGTAAATTCGGAATGTTTTCTTTTTTACTTGGTTTAAGATTAGAAAATACAAATCTAAAAGGTGATATAGATAGTGAACTTACCGATGCAGAATTAGAAGAAGCTTTTGGTTTTCCTATTGAAACTAATTTTGACGATGATTACTTAGGTCTCTTCCCTACTGTGAATCTTACTTTTGAGCTTGGTGAAAAAGAAAATATCACCCTGGGGTACAACCGTAGGATCAATAGGCCTCGAAGCTGGTTTATAAATCCTTTTCCTTCCAGAAGTAGTAATAATAACGTATTTCAGGGAAACCCTAATTTAAAACCCGCTTATTCCAATGCTTTTGACATTGGTTATTTAAAACGCTGGAAAACATTAACCTTAACATCTTCGGTATATTACCAGCACGAAACAGATTCATTTGAGCGTATAGAGGAAAGTGTGGAAGGCTCTAGTGTAATTAGAACTTTACCGGTAAACCTGGCCGAAAATAAAAGAACAGGAGCCGAACTTGGCGTACTTTATAATCCAACAGATTGGCTTAGATTGAATACCAGCGTGAATTTCTTTCAATTTAAAACAGAAGGGGATTTTAATGAGAAAAGCTACGATGCAGAAAGTACCAGCTGGTTTGCCCGCTTTAGTTCTAAAGTAAGCTTACCCGCAAAGATAGATTGGCAAACCAACGCATTTTATAGAGGTGCAGCAGAAGGCGTGCAAGGCGACAGAGAAGGTTATCTTTCTTTAGACCTGGCTTTGAGTAAAGATATATTTAATGACAATGCTACAATTTCAGTAAACGTGAGAGATGTATTGGATTCCAGAAAAAGAGAATCTTTAACTACAACAAATACTTACGAACGTTTTACCGAATTTCAATGGAGAAAAGGACAAAATTTTAATATTTCCCTCATCTATCGATTCAATCAACAAAAACATGAACAACGCAAAAGTAGAGAAGGTGACGATATGGATGGAGAAGGTTTTGAAGGATAATCTGCTAAACATTCATATAATTTAACCGAGCCTAAATCTCTTACAAGAGTTGCTTTAAGACCTTATAGTTTCGTCCCATTAATTACCGGGAGTTATACGAAATTGTGAGGTCTTATTGTTTTTATGCATAAAGAGATGGAAATAAACAAACCAGGGAGATATCCACGAGATTTTATAAAAAAATATTATTTATATTTTCAGATATACAGATGATCACCGGGATGAATATTTATTACAAGGTAAAGCAATCTAGATAGGTTTCATCTGCATTCCAAATACAAAAAGCAAGGCATAAAAAAAGGGACATTAACTGTCCCTTTTTCTATAATTTTTTCTTCTTTCGCTCTTCCTTCTTTTCCTGGAAAAATTCTTTTAGAGAACCTCCAATCCAATAGGGCAATAAGGCAAATAAGAAAATCATTAGCCAGAATCCCATTGTAAGAATAAACAGGAAAGCTAAAAAACCGAGATATTGGTCGAATTCGAACATAACTTTCAGAAATTTTTAGAATACTTCAAAGATATAAAGTCTGGGCGGCTTTTCACAATTAATTTTAAAAAAATATTATTATGAGAAGCCAGAGTCCTATTGGAATTAAATTTAGGCTAAACAATGCATTAAAGAAGCAACTTACTTGTAAATTTGTGATTCAACTAATCTTATATTTTATGGACTATAGAATCGAAAAAGATACGATTGGAGATGTAAAGGTTCCTGCAGATAAATTGTGGGGAGCACAAACCGAACGTTCACGGAACAATTTTAAAATAGGGCCTGCGGCCAGTATGCCCTTAGAAATCGTTTATGGCTTTGCTTATCTCAAGAAAGCTGCAGCTTACACCAACTGTGAGCTGGAAGTTCTTTCAGAAGAAAAACGGGATCAAATTGCAAAAGTTTGTGACGAAATTTTGGAAGGAAAGCACGATGCCGAGTTTCCACTGGTAATTTGGCAAACGGGAAGCGGTACCCAAAGCAATATGAATGTGAATGAGGTAATCGCCAATAGAGCACATCAGTTGGCTGGAAAAAAACTGGGAGAAGGAGAAAAAACCCTGCAACCCAACGACGATGTCAACAAGTCACAATCCTCAAATGACACCTTCCCTACCGGAATGCATATTGCGGCTTATCAAAAAATTACGGAAGTAACACTTCCCGGCATAAAAAAATTACGAGATACATTACAGGACAAATCAGAGGAATTTAAGGAAGTAGTAAAGATAGGACGAACGCACTTTATGGATG
Organism: Salegentibacter echinorum; assembly: GCF_900129445.1. Taxonomy (GTDB): domain Bacteria; phylum Bacteroidota; class Bacteroidia; order Flavobacteriales; family Flavobacteriaceae; genus Salegentibacter; species Salegentibacter echinorum. Next base: position 747,593 of record NZ_FQVT01000001.1, on the reverse strand, counting down.
CGACTCCTCTAACCCTGGGACAGGAATTTAGTGGGTATGTCGCACAATTAAACCACGGGATAAAAGCGCTGGAAAACACACTACCACATCTTGCCGAACTAGCGCTTGGTGGTACCGCCGTAGGAACCGGGCTTAACACTCCAAAAGGTTATGCCGAAAAAGTAGCAGGTTACATTGCTAAATTCACCGACTTACCATTTATTTCGGCCAAAAATAAATTTGAGGCTTTAGCTGCTCACGACGCATTTGTAGAAACTCACGGAGCTTTAAAACAGCTGGCTGTAGCTTTAAACAAAATTGGAAATGATATTAGGATGCTATCTTCAGGACCAAGAAGTGGTATTGGAGAGATCAATATTCCGGCAAATGAGCCAGGTTCTTCTATTATGCCCGGGAAAGTGAACCCTACTCAATGTGAAGCACTAACTATGGTTTGTGCCCAGGTTATGGGTAATGATGTAGCTATTGGCGTTGGTGGAATGCAGGGACAATTTGAGCTAAATGTATTTAAGCCGGTTATGGCAGCAAATTTATTGCAAAGCGCCCAGCTTCTTGGCGACGCCTGTGATTCATTTGATGAAAATTGCGCCCGCGGAATTGAACCAAACACTCAACGTATTAAAGAGCTGGTAAATAATTCCCTTATGTTGGTAACCGCTTTAAACACCAAAATTGGTTATTACAAAGCTGCCGAAATCGCGAATGAAGCGCATAAGAATGGTACTACACTTAAAGAAGCTGCCGTTAAATTAGGACACCTCACAGAAGATCAATTTGACGAATGGGTACAGCCTAAAGAGATGGTCGGCGAGATTCAATAATCTTCTTAATTAGTATAAAAATAAAAAGGCTGCACTTAAAAATGCAGCCTTTTCTATTTTAAAACTTAGGACTTTCTATTTTTTATCTTTTTCTTCTTTGGCTTCATATAAAACTTTTTATAACGCCAGTAAGAAATTGCTCCTAGAATTGCAACAGCTACAACCGAGTAGTACACAAATGTAGGTGTAATCACCTTTTCTCCACTCGCGTAAGAATGTAAGCCGGCCAGGTAGAAATTAACCCCAAAATAAGTCATCACGATACTCGCAAAAGAAACAATAGCCATTAAGTTAAAGAACCAACGGCCTCGCAAACCGGGTACTAATCTCATATGAATCACAAAAGCATAAACCATAATACTAATTAACGCCCAGGTTTCTTTAGGGTCCCATCCCCAATAGCGTCCCCAGCTCTCATTTGCCCATTGGCCACCCAAAAAGTTTCCAATAGTAAGCATCACCAGGCCAACCGTAAGCGCCATTTCTGTAATAATAGTAATCTCTTTTATATTGAGATCCATTTTCTTCTTGTTAGCTTTTGTTGTAAAAATCATTAATAACAAAGCAACAACCCCCAAAATCATTCCCAGGGTAAATGGCCCGTAGCTACCTACAATTACCGAAACGTGAATCATTAACCAATAAGAGTCCAGCACCGGTTGTAAGTTGGCAATGGCAGGATCCATCCAGTTCCAATGCGCAATCATCAGGATCATAGAAGTTACAAAAGCCGTAGAAGCGATTGTTAAACTACTCTTTCTACCAAATGCAAGACCAAAAAACATCGTAGCCCAGGCCACATAAATCATGGACTCATAAGCATCACTCCAGGGGGCATGACCAGAGATATACCACCGGGCGATTAAGCCCAGGGTATGCACCACAAAAAGTACCAGTACTATGATACCACTTATATTTACAAGCCATTTTGTGAGCTTATTTTCTTTAAAAATCCTTACAATCACAAATACCAACATTCCCAGGCCTGCAACCATATACATCCAAAACAGGTTTCGGAAAACGTCGTATTTATTATAAGTGATTTCTGCATTAATTTTTTCTTCGGAAGGCATCACTTCTTCTCCAAATTTCTTCTGAAAACCTTTTATACTTTCCAGAAATTCATTGGCCCGGGCATAATCACCGGTTTTATTGGCTTCCTGAAGCGAACTCATGTACAACGGCAATATCTGTTTGGTGTACACCGAGTCCATACCCTTAAAATTCCCTTCATCTAATTCTGGAAAAGACAACCACTTATTATTATCGTCCCCGGGAATTGGAAAGATTCGAAGTATTTTGCCTTCTAAAGCACGATACATAAGATTTACCTTTTTATCGGTATTGATAAAATCTTTCTGAAATTGATTGGGTACCGCGGCCTGATAGGCTTTTTCAAGATATGGAGAGAGCTTATAATTACCTTTTTTATCAAAAAAACTGGCTAAAGTAAGATATTTCTCCCCTTCGTTAACATTTAAAATATGGTGTAAACTATCATTGTGTTTCTCTACCTTAATAATAGGTACGTTGTACCAAATCATAGGGTTTTGAGTTAAAGAAACCAATATTTGATCTGAACTTAAACCTTCATAAGTATCAGATTTACTTATTTTTCTCAATAATTCTGACGAATACGTATTTGCAGGCTTCATTCGCCCACTAGCATCTTGAATTACCAGCTTACCAAATTTAGCTGCGTGTTCCTTGCTTATGGCATTACTTTTAATTATAGAATCTACCTGTTTTTTAGCTGAAGCAGCATGTTGATGAGATTCATCTGGCGTTTGAGCGAACATAGAACCGGCTGCCATAAAGAAGACCAGTACCATACTTAATTTTTTCTTTTTATCCTTCACTTTCTCCAACCTTCTCTTAAGATCTCCAAAACGTGAACCTTTATCAAATAAAATTAACATGAGCCCCAGGTAAAGTAAAGTATAACCAATATATGTAATCCAGGTTCCCCAAAAATCGTGGTTTACAGAAAGTATGGTTCCTTTTTCATCTGGCATAAAGCTGGCCTGGAAAAACCTAAAGCCCTTATGGTCTAAAACGTGATTCATATAAATTTCATAAGGCACGTTCTCCTTTCCTTCTTCTACAATTTCTACTTTACTCTTAAATGAGGAGTAACTATTTTCTGTCCCGGGATACTTATCGGCGATAAAATCATTTAATTTTAGGGCGAAGGGCAATTCTATTTTTTTGCTTCCGTAGTTTAAGTAAAATTCCAATCCTGCCAGTTCTAATTTTTGCGGCTGGCTATCAATTCCCTGTCCCCCCATTAGGGTGATGGTTTTAGACTCCCCTTCCGAAGAAACTTTTAAGGTTAAAGCATCGCTTTGTCCATCTGCTTTTTCTGGCGTTTTTATTACGTCATATTTTCCTTTAACGATGGGCTCTGGGAATACAAACTGCATCTCCCCAATATTATAAAGTGAACGCAACATTAGATTTTGGGTAGAATCCTGTACCAACGCTCCTTTTTTCTGGTCGGCCATTCGCATATAATCTCCTTCAAAAGGAGAATTTATCGTGTATTCACCACTGGCTTCATCATAATTAATATTAATGGCGCCTTCTGTAGGCTTATTTAATGCAAATAAAACGTTATGAATATTTTGAACTTCGCCTTCTTTTATGTAATGATCATGACGGTCTCCCCCACCTGCTTCTACCAGCTTAAGGTGATTTTCACCATCTTCGGCTGGTACTAATTCTTCTTTCGCACCATAGATGAAATTGGTGGCTTCAATTTTTACAGGCTGTCCATTATAATCGGTGTTCAACTCGTAGTCATTCTCAGTTTCCGTCGCAAACAATACAGGCTCCTGTAACACTCTCCTGCGCGGCTCACCCTCAATTTCTCCATCAATAAAAACGGTTACAAATGTTTTTTGGGATAGCATAACATTTGTAGTCTCTCCCTCCCTAATAGGCATTGCTCCTTCATAACTAATATAACGGGTAATAAAAGCGCCTACTAGAATAAGAATAAAAGAGAGGTGAAGTAAAAGTGAAGACCATTTTTCGCGTTTATGTAGATTATATCTTTTAATATTTCCTAAAAAATTAATCACAAAAAACACCATGATTGCCTCAAACCACCAGGCTTCATAAATGAGAACTCTTGCCGTTTCTATACTATACCAACTTTCTATGAATGTTCCAAATGCCATGGCAATGGCGAATACTATAAACAAAACTGCCATGATACGGGTAGAAAATATGACAGAAGCTATTTTATTTTGCATTGAAGTAAAACTTTTGTGCCCATTTTAAAGATAAATCCCTTTGAATTTAATTCTCGAGAGCTGAAATTTAAACAAAGCACTTTGCTTATTATTTAACACTTCTCCTCTTTTAAAATGAGGTTAATTTACGGCGGCAAATTTAAGGAAAATTAACGATCTGGGAGGCTTAAAAACGCTTCTTTATATTACCAAAACGTTAATTTTAAAGGCCGGAAAAAATTAATAATTTAGCGGCATGGTAAAAGTTGTAATTTTAGGCACGGGAAACCTCGCGACAAACTTGTTTAAAGCTTGTAAAACGGCTAAAAACATAACAGTCGTTCAGGTTTATAATCATCATAATCAAAGCCTTAAAGCATTTGAAGAGTTTACCGAAGTTACTACAAATCTCAACGACCTTAAAACCGCCAACTTTTATATTCTGGCTTTAAAGGATGATATTATCCCAGGAATAGCAAAAAAAATCAATACTAAAAGTGGTATAGTGCTACATACTTCGGGAGCCATGCATATAAACGCCTTAGATAAAAACGAAAATTTTGGGGTATTTTATCCTTTGCAAACCTTTTCTAAAGAAAAAGCGGTCAATTTTACCGAAATCCCAATTTGTATTGAAGCAAATTCCGAAGAAAATTTAGATCAAATTAAAGATTTTGCTTTAAAATTATCTCAAGACGTTCGGGAAATTGATTCTACCCAGCGTAAAGCTTTGCATCTTGCCGCGGTGTTTGTGAATAACTTTAGCAATCATTTATATGACCTTGGAGATGAAATTTGCCGGGAACATCAGGTTGATTTTAGCATTTTGCAAGCTCTAATTAAAGAAACGGCCTCTAAAGTTGAAACTTTGTCTCCTAGAGAAGCTCAAACCGGTCCATCAGTGCGCGCAGATACGGCTACAATGCATTCACATTTGGAACTTTTAACAGGACATAAAAAGAAAATATACACGCTTCTAAGCGACTCAATTCAGAAATTACATGGAAAAAAACTTTAAAGAAGAACTCAACCAAATCAATACTTTTGTATTTGATGTGGACGGCGTGCTTACCGATGGTACTATTCAAATTAGCACAGATGGTCAATTACTGCGCACAATGAATATTAAGGACGGCTACGCGTTAAAAGCTGCTAAAGATGCGGGGTACACAGTGTGCATAATTTCTGGCGGAAATAATGAAGGTGTTAGAAAACGACTTCGGGACCTGGGAATTAATGATATATACCTGGGCATTCAGGATAAAGTTACCCAAATGGACGAATTTTTTGATATTTATGAAATCAAAGCTAATGAGGTTCTATATATGGGAGACGATATTCCAGACTATTATCCTATGAAATTAGTGGGTTTACCTTGCTGTCCCCAGGACGCCGTAGCCGAAGTTAAGGAAATATCTAAATATGTTTCTCATAAAAAAGGCGGAAAAGGCTGTGTTAGGGATATTATCGAGCAAGTAATGAAAGTGCAGGGAAAATGGATTGAAAAATAAGTTGGCAGTTGCAGATTTTAGTAAGTTAAATGCTTCCTGAAATAACAATCTGAACCTCTAAAAGTATTTTCACAATACCTCGCGGGGGTGCCCGGAGGTATTTTTTAATTCTAAAAATAAATAATGAACTGGTTTTTACTCATTTTAGGAGGACTTTTTGAAGTAGGTTTTGCTTTTTGTTTGGGAAAGGCAAAAGTCTCTTCTGGTAATACGACAGCGATGTGGTTGGCAGGATTTTTAATATCGTTAAGTATAAGCATGTTTTTACTCTACAAAGCAACCCAAACACTACCCATTGGAACAGCTTATGCAGTTTGGACGGGAATAGGAGCGGTTGGAACGGTATTATTGGGGATTTTTATTTTTAAAGAACCGGTTCACTTTTGGCGCATCTTTTTTTTAAGTACGCTTATAATCTCTATAATCGGTTTAAAATTTGTTTCTGAATAATGCTTTATAATACAACTATCCGCATTCATTTTGCAGCTTCTCAACCTAAAAGAATATGATATCATTTTTAAAATTAGTAAGATGGCCTAACCTGGCATTTATAATTTTAAGCCTTGTTTTAATAAAATTTTCATTCTTTGAAAAATTTGAAGCTTTTATAAGCCTTAATACTTTCGGCTATAGTCTGCTTATTTTAGCAACCGTTTGTATTGCAGCATCTGGTTATGTTATTAATGATATTTATGATGTAGCGTCCGATAAGATCAACAAACCCAACAAGCTTATAATAGGACATTACATTTCAGAAAAAAGAGCTTACAATTCATTTATTATTTTAAATATCATTGGGGTAGGATTGGGATTTTATCTTGCCAATATTCTTGGTAAACCGGTATTTGTATCAGTGTTTATTTTTTCCTCGGCTATCTTGTACCTTTATGCGAGTTACTTAAAACAAATTCCAATTTTAGGTAATATACTAATTAGTTTCCTGGTAGCCCTGGTTATTCTATTACCGGCAATATTTGACCTGTATCCGGCTATAACAAGACAAAACAAAGACTTGCAGGCCCTACTTTTTTCCATTTTAAAAGATTATGCGATTTTTGCTTTCCTAATTACTTTTCTACGGGAAATGGTTAAAGATCAAGAAGATGTGAATGGAGATTATAACGCTAATATTAAAACCCTACCAATTTTACTTGGACATAAGCTTACCAATAAAATTATTTTTATGATTGGCGTAGTTCCAATTATTGCCATAGTTTATTATATCTATACTTATATCTTTCAAAATACATTTTTAGTAATTTACACCTTGCTTTTTATTTTAGCTCCCCTACTCTATTTTCAGGTTAAAATTTGGGAAGCTAAAAGAAAAAAAGACTATTCACATTTAAGTTTTATTCTTAAAATCATCCTATTTTTCGGATTAATATCCATAGGATTCTATCAATACATTCTATAAATTATGCTGAAAGACCTTCTAAAAGACAAAGAGATTATTTTAGCCTCCGGTTCTCCAAGACGTCATCAATTTTTTAAAGACCTGGATATAGCTTTTAAAATAGACGTGCGCTCTGTAAAGGAAGCATATCCAAAAGATTTAAAAAAGGAAGGAATTACAGATTTTCTTGCGAAGCTAAAGGCAGAAGCATTTCAGGATGAACTAAAAAAGAATCAAATCCTAATTACCAGTGATACCATTGTTTACCATAATGAAAAGGCCCTGGGAAAACCAAAGTCTAAAGCTGAAGCTAAGGCTATGTTAGCTTCCCTTTCGGGACAATCGCATAGTGTTTTCACCTCGGTTTGTTTCACTACAAATAATCAGCAAACAACAGTAAATGATGAAACTAAGGTTACTTTTAAAGAACTTAACCAGGCTGAAATTGATTACTATGTAGAAAATTTTAAGCCTTTGGACAAAGCCGGTGGTTATGCCATACAGGAGTGGATTGGTTTAATTGGAATTACAAAAATTGAAGGAAGTTATTTTAATGTGGTGGGATTACCTACCCAGTTGGTGTACAAAACGCTAATTAAGATCGCATAAATTATTAAAATATATCTGGAAAAAGCAATCTAAGAACAAACAATAACCTAAACCTAAGATTGCGAGGTATGCTTCCGAAAAAAAATCTTTTATTACGAGATCCCGGGGAATTAAATCTTTGATTAACGCCCTTCGATTAAAATTAATATATTAATTTTTGAAACCTAGTTTGTTTAAAAAGTACCTTTGCAAAAATATTATTTCAAAAAATGTACGAAGTTTTTTCACTATATAAAACCGAAATTTCCTATACGGTAATTACGGTTTTCGCATTATTAGTAATACAGTTTTTACTTAAAAAAGCTGCCCATCGCGTGGGAAAACGTAGCGAAATTAATTTTACACGTACTCGTTTAATTTTTAAGTATATTAATATTCTTATTTTAATCCTTGCATTCTTTTCCCTTTCCCTGGCGTGGGGAATGGATCTTACTGATATTTCCCTTATTTTTTCTTCTGTATTTGCGGTAATTGGAGTGGCACTTTTTGCCATCTGGTCTATTTTGAGCAATATTACCTCGGGGATTATTTTATTCTTTTCTTTTCCATATAAAATTGGCGATAAAATTAAGATTCACGACAAAGATATCCCTATTGAAGCTATTATTGAAGATATAAAGGCTTTCCACCTACATTTAAGGACTTTAGACGGAGAGTTAATTACTTATCCGAATAACCTTATCCTTCAAAAAGCAGTTTCCCTTGTAGAAAAAGACGCTCGTTTGGATGAAGGTAAAAGCAGTCTTTAAAATATTAAAATTTGAGTTTTTGTCTCCTTGGGCGGAGTCGAAAGATTAACAAAAACATTTCGACTCCGCTCGATGTGACATTTAATCTGCAACTGTCACAAAAGCGTTTAATCAGTAAATATTTTCCTGCAAAAACACTACAAAAAAAGTAAAAACCTCATTTCCAAATTGTGATTAGAGTCATAACTTAGTGCCTTTCTCTGTCTTTACTTTGTCAAAAATAAAGAAGATGAATGCAAGTATAGATATTAGGACCCTTCCGGAAGGACATCCGGTAAAAATTTACTTTAAAGAGAAAGAACTTATTCAACTACTGCTGGGTGAACTGGAAGAAACCAATCCGGTTGAGGAAACCCAGAAATATTACAATATTTTCAACCAATTACAAAGCATTGAAAGGCGTTTTGAACGAAAAGAGAACCAATTATTCCCGTTTCTGGAGCAAAAGGGATGGAATGGACCCAGCCAGGGTATGTGGTCTTTTCACGATAATCTAAGGGAGCAATTTAAATTACTTCGGAAAAAGATATCAAAGGAGGAATTTAAAGAAGTTACGGCTGATGCCAAATTCTTAACCAGCGGGATTTATCGTTTGCTCCTGATAGAAGAAGATGTACTATTTCCCAAAGCCCTGGAAATACTTTCAGAAAAAGACTGGATAGAGGTACGTAAAGGAGAAGAGGAAATTGGATGGATGCTAACTGAAACTCCCGCTGCTTTTCCAAAGGAGGAGGAATACATTCATCCGAGCCAGGATACTACCAAAAGGGATCTTAGCTTTAGTCTGGAAAACACTTCACATTATGATGAAGGTTACATGAGCGTAGAACAGGTAAACCTGCTTTTAAAAACCATGCCTTTAGACATAACTTATGTTGATGAGAATGATAAAGTAATCTTCTACAACCGGGGAGAGGAAAGAGTTTTCCCCCGAAGTGCAGGTATTATTGGCCGAGAGGTAAAGTTTTGTCATCCGCCAAAAAGTGTGGGAACGGTACTAAAAATCCTGGAAGAATTCAGAAAGGGTACTAAAAATGAGGCTTCATTCTGGATCAACTTTAAAGATCGGCTTATTTATATACGTTATTTTGCTGTAAGGGATGCCGAAAAGAAATACAGAGGAGTTATAGAAATGTCGCAGGATATCACCGATATTAAAAAAATAGAAGGAGAAAACCGGTTACTGGATTGGGAATAATAATCAGATAAATTCATTGAGAATTATGAATAAGACAGGTTAAGTTTTTATATTTGGTTTCCAGAGAGTTTGTTTATTATTTACCAATCAGGTTTTCCAGACATTTCCACTATCCATGGGAATTTAAAAGGAGTCAGTTTAAACAAGTTCTTATTTAAATATGACTTAACGATGATGCGCAAACTATGTAGTTTATTTTTCTGTTTTTTTCTTCTGAATTCTTATGCCCAGGCGCCGAAAAAATTAAATTCTGCTGAAATATTTCAGGAAATAAAAAAACTTAACTTCCTTGGTAGCGTTTTATATGTTGGTGCCCATCCAGATGACGAAAACACCCAACTTATCTCCTATTTTTCAAATGAGGTACACGCGAGAACGGCTTATCTTTCCCTCACTCGCGGCGACGGGGGGCAAAATCTAATTGGCCCACAATTAAGGGAACAATTGGGAATGATTAGAACGCAGGAGCTACTTGCAGCAAGAGAAGTAGATGGCGGAGAGCAATTTTTTACTCGCGCTAATGATTTTGGTTATTCAAAAAACCCGAAGGAAACATTAGAAATTTGGGATAAAGAAAAAGTTTTAAGTGATGTGGTTTGGATTGTTAGAAATTTTAAACCCGATGTGATTATTAACCGGTTTGATCATAGAACGCCCGGTAGCACGCACGGTCATCATACTGCATCTGCAATGCTAAGTATGGAAGCTTTTGATGCCGCAGCTAATAAAAACCGATTTTCAGATCAATTAAAACTTGTAGATACCTTTCAACCAAAACGGCTTTACTTTAATACTTCTTACTGGTTCTACGGAAGCCAGGAAAATTTTGAAAAAGCCGATAAATCACAATTTATAAGTTTTGACAGCGGCGTTTACTTTCCACTTCGCGGACTCTCAAATCCAGAAATTTCATCAATAAGTAGAAGTCAGCATCAATCCCAGGGATTTGGTAGCACGGGATCTCGTGGGAAAGAATTGGAATACATAGAGCCTATTAAAGGAGCGTTTACAGATGCTAAAAATCTCTTTGCAGGTATTGATACCACCTGGAACCGCACAGAAAACGGCGCCAAAATTGGTGAAATTCTTAATGAGGTTGAAAGAAATTATGACTTTCAAAATCCCGCTGCCAGCCTTCCGCAGTTAATCAACGCTTATAATTTAATAAGGGAATTACCCAATGAAAATTGGCGAAATATCAAAACCAAACAAATCAAGGAAATTATCTATGCCAGTGCCGGTTTGTTTTTAGAAGCTACTGCTGCCCAACCATCTGTTGCACCATCAGAGAATTTAAAAGTCTCTCTGGAAGCGATAAACCGTAGTGAATTTCCCATAAAATTAGCTAAAGTAAGCCTAAGCCCGAATAATGCTGAAATCCTTCCAGCTGTCAATCTTGTTAATAACAAGGATTGGCAGGAAGAAATGAGTTTCACAATTCCAAAAAACACTAATTTTACTTCTCCATATTGGTTAAGGGAAGAAGCCAGCAACGGAATGTATAAAGTAGAAAACCAAAAACTTATTGGCCTGCCAGAAACACCCCTAACCAGCATTGCTACCTTTTATCTCGATTTCGATGGAACCGCTGTAACGTTTAAAAAACCAATCGTTTACAAATTCAATAATCCTGTTTACGGTGAGACCTATCAGCCATTTGAAATTATACCGGCTGTTTCCCTGGCTTTCGATAATAAAATGATCATTTTTGAAGATTCAGCCTCAAAAAATGTTTCAGTTAAAGTCACTTCAGGGAAAGCAAATGTGCAGGGACAATTAAGCCTTTCAGCTAAAAATGGATGGGAAATCACTCCGGAAACTCATAATTTTCAGCTTCAGGAAAAAGGAAGCTCCGTAAAATTAAATTTTAAAGTAAGTCCGCCGCAAGAACAACAGGAAACTTATATTACTCCAATTGCCAGGGTGAACGGCGAAAAATTTTCAGAAGAATTAATATCCATTGACTATAAACATATTCCGAAGCAAAATTTGGTAAAACCGGCGAAGTTAAAAGTTGCCAGGCTTGAAATTGAAAAGAAAGGAAAACTAATTGGTTATATTGAAGGTGCCGGCGATGTAGTACCAGAAAGCCTTGAACAAATTGGATATCAAGTAACGAAGCTAGATGCAAACAGTATTACTGAAGCTTCGCTCAAAAAATATGATGCTGTGGTTTTGGGAATTAGAGCTTACAACACGGTGAATGCTTTAAAATATAAACATCAAGTACTTTTCGATTATGTAAAGAACGGCGGAAACCTCATAACACAGTACAATACCAATCGCGGCCTGGTTACCGAGAATATTGCACCATTGCCGCTTAAAATATCACGAGATCGCGTTACCGATGAAAACGCAGAAATTAAATTCCTGGCACCGGAAAATCCAATTCTAAACACGCCCAATAAAATTACCAAAAAGGATTTTGAAAACTGGGTGCAGGAACGCGGACTTTACTTTCCAGATTCCTGGGGAGAAGCATTTACACCGGTTTTATCCATGCACGATGCCGGTGAATCCCCAAAAAATGGAAGTTTACTTGTCGCAAATTATGGCCAAGGATATTTTATTTATACCGGGATAAGTTTCTTTAGACAGTTTCCCGCGGGAGTACCCGGCGCGTACCGGCTTTTTGCCAATATGATTTCAATAGGAAAATAATGGAAAAACACGAAAAATTTGTTTGGAAGAAATCCTATAGCCTGGTGCTCTTAGCCAATGCCGCTTATATTATTTTGTTTTATATTATAATGACCCTATTCTCCTAATATGCAATTAATAGATTGGATTATTCTCCTTGGTACGCTCACTTTTATTGTGGCCTACGGCGTTTATAAAACGCGAAATAACAGCACCGCCAGAGATTATATTGGAGGGGGAAATAAAACGCGATGGTGGACTATTGGCCTATCTACCATGGCGACCCAGGCAAGTGCAATTACGTTTCTTTCTACCCCGGGACAGGCTTTTCACGACGGGATGGGCTTTGTGCAATTTTATTTAGGTCTTCCCATAGCCATGGTGGTTATTTGCTTGTTTTTTATTCCAATTTATCGCAAATTAAATGTGTACACCGCCTACGAATATCTGGAATCCAGGTTTGACAGAAAAACCAGAACTTTAACGGCTATCCTATTTTTAATTCAGCGTGGGCTGGCGGCGGGACTTACCATTTTTGCCCCGGCTATCATCCTTTCGGCTGTTTTAGGGTGGCACTTAACCGGCCTCACCGTTTTAATTGGTTCTTTGGTTATAATTTATACCGTTTCTGGTGGAACGGAAGCCGTGAGCGTTACCCACAAACAACAAATGGCAGTAATTTTAACCGGGATGTTTGCCGCCTTTTTTATCATATTAAGTTATTTACCCGAGAATATTAATTTTAATAATGCTTTAGAAATTGCCGGTGCCAGCGGAAAAATGGAAATTCTTGATTTCTCTTTCGATTTTGAAAATCGTTATACTTTTTGGAGTGGTATTATTGGTGGTGGATTTTTAGCCCTCTCCTATTTTGGTACAGATCAAAGCCAGGTACAACGTTATTTAGGCGGAAGATCTGTGAAAGAAAGCAGAATGGGTATGATTATGAACGGGATGCTAAAAGTGCCGCTTCAATTTTTTATTTTACTGGTTGGGGTAATGGTTTTTGTCTTTTATCAATTTAATGATGCTCCGCTAAACTTTAATCCTGCCGCTACCGAAACAGTTTTAAATTCGGAATATGGCCGGCAGTATGAAGACCTTATGGTCCAGCACGACGAAATTCAGCAGAAAAAACAAAATTTAAATCTGAAGTTTGCCGGTAATACCAATTTTTCTTCAGCTGAAATTACAAATTTTCAGCAGGAAATAGAGAAATTAAATGCTTCAGAAACGCAAACCCGTAAAGCAGCACGCGAACTGATAGATGCTTCTGATGAAGATGCCGAAAGCAACGATAAAGATTATGTATTCATACATTTTATCCTGAATAATTTACCACGTGGCTTAATTGGTTTACTGCTGGCAGTGATCCTCTCGGCGGCGATGTCTTCTACGGCGTCAGAGCTTAATGCGCTTTCTTCCACAACCTCTATAGATCTGTACAAAAGAAGTCAAAAGACCGAAAAATCTGATGAACACTATGTAAAAGCCTCCAAATGGTTTACCTTATTATGGGGAGCTATCGCGATAGCTTTTGCGAGTGTCGCAAGTTTATTTGATAACCTTATTCAACTGGTAAATATTATTGGCTCTATTTTCTACGGAAATGTCCTGGGCATATTCTTGCTCGCATTTTTTATAAAAATAGTAAATAGCAATTCCGTTTTTATTGCTGCCATAATTACACAAATTATTATAATTATTATTTATAAAATGGATGTTTTGCCTTATTTATGGCTCAACCTCGTGGGCTGCTTCCTGGTAATCGCACTTGCGTTATTATTGGAATTATTTATTAAAACACCGACCCATAAAATAAAGAAAAGCACTTAACCGGTTTAGACTGAAGTTTTAACTGGTACTCATAAACTTTAAATAACATGAAAAAAATAAAATGGGGCATTATTGGCCTTGGAAAAATAGCTGGAAAATTTGCAACCGATTTAAAAGAAGTAGAACACGCCGAACTCTATGCTGTTGCCAGCCGGTCCCAGTTAAAAGCCAAAGATTTTGCACAGAAACACGGGGCGACGAACTTTTATAGCAATTATGAAGCTATGTTAAAAGATGAAAACTTAGATGTGGTATATATCGCAACACCTCATGTTTTTCATCATGCACAGGCATTAATTTGCCTGGAATATAAAAAAGCAGTTTTATGTGAGAAACCTTTTGCTATGAATCGCCAGCAAGTGGAAGAAATGATCGCTAAAGCCAAAGATGAAAATGTGTTTTTGATGGAAGCACTCTGGACACAATTTTTGCCACATTTTAAAGCAGTAATGGAAATTATTGAATCCAAAAAATATGGAGCTATTAAGAGCCTGGAAGCAAACTTTGGTTTTGATGCTGCAATAGATTTAGAAAAGCGCCTATACAATAAATCTTTGGGCGGGGGTAGTTTGCTAGACATAGGTATTTACCCAATCTTTATGGCATTAAGTGCTTTAGGAATGCCCGAAAATATTAAAGCTAAGGGTAAGTTTTATGAAACCGGAATAGATCAACAAGCCGATGTTGTTTTTGAGTATGCCAATAATGTAAAAGCAACTTTGCAGAGTAGTATTATTGAGGATACATCAACAACCGCAATTATAACGCTGGAAAAAGCAACTTTAAAATTGAATTATCAATTTCACGCGCCTACGAGTTTTGTGATTACAACCAACGAAGGAGAAGAAACCAAAGAATTTGGCGTGCATACAAAAGGCTATAATTTTGAAGCCGAGCACGTACAAAGAATGCTTTGGGAGGGCAAAACGGAAAGTACAGAAATGACGTTTGAAAAGAGTTTGCAATTAATCGAACTACTGGATAAAGTAAGGGAAGAAATAGGTTTAGATTATGAATTAGTTCAGTGAAAAATCTAACCAGTTAAAGTAAGCAACACAGAGTAAAAGTGACTGTCTAGAAAGTACTTTGGTTTGTCATTGCGAGGAACCAAGCAATCTCCAACTTATTGAAAATCAATAAGGAGATTACTTCACTTCGTTCGTAATGACGCTGAATTTTACTTTTGAGACAGCCACTTAGCTTTTTTAACGTCGAAATGAATTTACTTATTACGACTAATCAAATTACTGCTAAATTATTAAGCCTCTACCCTTTTGGTAGTTTTCACTTTTTCATCTTCTTCACTTTCTACCACTGCTAAATAACGTTCGGCATCTAAGGCGGCCATACAACCTGTACCGGCAGCAGTCACTGCCTGACGATAGATTTTATCTTGCACATCTCCTGAAGCAAAAACACCAGGCATATTGGTCTTGGTCGATTTGTTTTCGGTAATTAAATACCCGGTATCGTCCATTTCCAATTTTCCTTTAAAAATGTCGGTGTTTGGCTTATGTCCAATGGCTATAAATAAACCTGTAATATCAATTTGTTCTTTCTCACCGGTTTTATTGTTTATCATTTTTAAACCTTCTACCACCTGGTCCCCAACTACTTCATCTATTTCTGTGTTATACCTAAGGTCTATGTTTTTGGCATTGGTAACCCGGTGTTGCATCGCTTTAGAAGCGCGCATTTGTTCGCCACGAACCAACATGGTAACCTTAGTACAGATATTAGCCAAATAAGTTGCTTCTTCGGCTGCGGTATCTCCACCACCAACAATTGCAACATCCTGACCTTTATAGAAAAATCCGTCACAAACAGCACAGGCAGAAACACCACCGCCACGTAAACGTTGCTCACTTGGTAAACCTAAATATTTAGCAGTTGCTCCGGTAGAGATTATAATTGATTGAGCTTCAATCCATTTATCATTATCAATTTGAGCCTTATGATAGCCACCGGTCTTATCATTAAATTCTACTTCAGTAACCATTCCCATACGTACCTCGGTACCAAAACGTTCGGCTTGCTTTTGCAAATCCATCATCATTTTTGGTCCATCCACTCCTTCAGGATAACCAGGGAAATTATCTACCTCGGTAGTGGTTGTTAATTGCCCGCCTGGCTCAAGACCTGTGTACATAATAGGTTTAAGATCTGCTCTGGAAGCATAAATCGCCGCAGAATAACCGGCTGGGCCAGACCCAATAATTAAGCATTTGATTCTTTCTATATTTTCACTCATGTTCTCTATTTTTATTTTAATCAATTAAACTTATTCCCTGAATCGAAGTAATATTGAATAACCCTGCAAAAATAGCAACTTTCAATTCAAAACTAAGGGAATACTAATTAAGATTTCCTATTCACTAATAACACTATAATATTAAACCCTTTCAAACCATTGCACCAAAGCAAAACCACCAATATCCTATATTTTTATTTTTGTTTTGCTACTCTATAAACTTTGTAAATTATAAAAAAGATAGATAATATTATAGTGTTTTCGACTATTAAAAATAGTTGTCATTCTATATTAAAATATACCTTTGCATCCCAAATGGAACTTTCACTTTTCAATATACTGAATATTCTGGGAACTGTAGCCTTTGCTATTTCGGGAGCCCTTGCTGCCATGGATAGAAGACTGGATATTTTTGGTATTTTTATTATTGGTTTTGTTACTGCCATTGGTGGCGGTACCCTACGTGATACTTTAATAGGAAGCACTCCGGTAGGTTGGATGGAAAACACTGTTTTTGTATATCTTATTGGTGGAGTTATTTTACTTACCATCATTTTTAGAAATAAAATTAATTACCTTAAAAGATCTCTTTTTCTTTTTGATACTATAGGGTTGGGAATTTTTACCATTATTGGGGTAGAAATTGGTATTAGAAATGAATTAGACCCAATAATTTCAGTTGCACTGGGCGCTATGACGGGTACCTTTGGAGGTGTGATTCGCGATATTCTTTGTAACGAAATTCCCGTTATCTTTCATAAAGAGATTTATGCCACGGCCTGTATTTTTGGCGGATTGGTTTTCGTGGCCATGCACAGTCTTGGTATAGATCAGGATCTTATTTATATTACCACCTCCATTATCGTTATCGCTATTCGTATAGTGGTTGTAAAATATGAAATATCACTTCCTTATTTTTATATTAAACAAAAGAACTAACACCAAAAATTACCGTTTCGCTTTCAAGCCATCAAAAACCTCGGGGAACTAAGCTCTCAAAAAAGATTAATGTGGTAATTTCTTCCGAAGTAACCCATAAAGGAATGTTCCCAGAAGCGCTCCAACAAACACAATTAGAATAGGTAAAAATCCTGCGCCAACCAAAGTAAAAATTGGACCGGGACATGCACCTGCCAGCGCCCAACCAAGACCAAATAAAATCCCGCCATACATATATCGGCTAAAACTTTTGTCTTTTGGGGTAAATTCAATTGGTTTTCCAAAAAATGATTTTAAGTTTTTTCTTTTGATTATTTGAATACCAATTATTCCCAGAATCAAAGCAGAGCCCATGATCCCATACATATGAAAGGATTGAAACTGAAACATTTCATAAATGCGAAACCAGGATGCAGCTTCAGATTTAAACATTACAATTCCGAAGAAAATTCCGATAAATAAATAGCTTATAATTCTCATGTCTATTTTTTAGAATATTAATGGAAATAATAAATGAACCATAACCAACCCACCAATAAAAAATCCTATCACAGCAATTAATGAAGGTTTTTGAAGGTTACTAAGCCCCGAAATTGCGTGTCCGGAAGTGCATCCTCCTGCATAACGGGCACCAAAGCCTATTAAAACTCCCCCAACTAATAGGATGATTAAAGCTTTTATACCACCCACAGCTTCCCAACTATAAAGCTCGGTTGGTAAATAGTTAGTCCCTGCACTTGAAAAACCAAGTTCGTTTAAAATATTGATGGTTTTAGGGTTAATAGCAACCGCCAAATCATTACTTAAAAAATTAGCAGCGATAAATCCGCCAATTACAGCACCCAGCACTACAGTTAAGTTCCAGCGTTGTGCTTTCCAGTTGAATTTAAAGAAATCGGCTTTAGCATCTGCGCCACAAAGGGTGCACATCGTTCTAAGATTTGAAGACATTCCAAATTGTTTACCCATAAAAATGAGTAAAAATAAGGTTACGGCAATTAATGGTCCCGAAACATACCAGGGCCAGGGTTCAAAAATCCATTCCATAGTGAGTATTTTTTATAAGCTGCAAAATAAGCAGAATTTACAAATTCCTACAGTAACATTTGTTACAGCAAGGTCTTAACTCAGGATATTTAATGAGAATCCTCTTGGGTCAAACTCACGAGGTGAAAGAAAAATCAAAATAAGCTTCGGAAAATATAACCTTATGGATTAAAAATACAAAAGCCACAATGACTCCAAAATTCCAAAAAAGCACCAATAGTTTCTTAGCGTATCCTGGTGACTTTCTGTCTTAGTGCCAATATGATTCTCATATTTTCGATACCCGGATATTCATGATAAAAACCACTATTATATAAAAAATATTCGTGCATTCGTGGCCACTTTTTTTACGTTTTAAGCCTGAAACAAGTACATCAATATTACAGTCGTTTTCTATCCTGACGAGCTTAACACCTACTTCATAAAAGACTTAAAGTTATCAAGTACTTTTTCAGATAATCGTCTTTGTGTTTCAGCACTCCAACCGGCACTTTTTTTATTGACAATTACACTTTTTATTTTTTTAGTTTCTGCTGAAAGGGCTGAACCGGCATCCCCATCAAATATTCCGAAGTTGCCCTCCCTTTGTACCCAATTGACAAAGGCTTTTTCTTCAAATGGTCCTCCCAGGGAAGTATTAATTAGAATTTTGCCATTTCCAAAAAGTTCAAATTCATCTGCCGATAATAAACACGCTTTTTTAGGTAAATGTAAAGAAATAATCTCCGTGGTTACCAGCAATTCGTTTAATGGCAAATAAGTAATTCCTTTTTTCTCCCAATTTTCTTTGCGTGTTCTACTATAGTAATAAAGGTCGGCGCCAAGTGGCATTAGTGATTCGGCCAACATTTGGCCTGTGGTTCCCAATCCTATAATTCCAATTTTTTTATCGGTGAGTTCTGTAGCAGTTTCCCGCCATTGGTGTTCGCCAAAACCGTGAATCAATCTAATTAATTCTGAAAGCACAAATTCTATCACACCGGGATCGCCATAATCGAAAATACCGGTTACTTCGATCCCGTTCTCCCTTGCATAATCTACGGCTACATTGGAAGACTCTGGATCATACAGGCTGCAAGCCATTCCAATATACTTTAAATTAGGGCATTGTTTTATTACCTTTTCGGGAATTTGCGTTTTCCAGGATACAAAGACAACCTCGGCATCGCCAATTCGTTCTATGAGTTCTACCTCAGAAGCTGCAACCTCATCATAGGTTTCTACCTGGGCTTTACTAAAGTTTTGCAACTCGTCTATAGCCCAATCTTCCATCTTCGTGTAATCTACACAAACAATTTTATTGAATTTACTACTCATTCCCATTCAGGTAATATGATGTCATCATCCATTTGGTCTAGAAACACGTCTTCTTCTTCTTTAAATCTTCTGTTTTTTTTAAGTTCCAATTCAATTCCCATTAATTCGAGTTCTAAATTTGAACTTCCGGTTTTCATCATTAGTTTAAGCTTTGATTAGTTTAGTTTAATTTAGAAAAATACTAATTAAAAACAGGCTGACAAAACCCAACTCCTTAAGTTCATTTTAAAAAGAGTTATAAAGGAATATTCCCGTGTTTTCTATCTGGTCTTAAAACTTCTTTATTTTCTAGCATACTAAAGCCTTTCAACAGTTTTCTTCGGGTTTCCCGGGGCATAATCACCTCATCTATAAAGCCACGGTGAGCAGCTTCAAAAGGATTGGCAAACCTTTCGGCATATTCTGCTTCTTTCTCAGCCAATTTCGCTTCACTATCTTCAGCTTCTTTAATTTCCTTTCTAAATATAATTTCACTGGCACCTTTAGCGCCCATTACGGCAATTTCAGCGGTAGGCCAGGCAAAATTTAAATCGGCTCCAATATGTTTGGAATTCATTACATCATAGGCTCCACCATAGGCTTTCCTGGTAATTACCGTTACTTTTGGGACAGTAGCTTCGCTTAGTGCATATAATAATTTAGCTCCGTTTAAAATAATTCCGTTCCATTCCTGGTCGGTGCCGGGTAGGAAACCGGGAACATCTACCAGCACTAATAACGGAATATTAAAAGAATCGCAAAATCTTGTAAACCGCGCAGCCTTTTTGGAAGAATCCACGTCTAAAACTCCCGCAAGGCTCATTGGTTGATTGGCAACGATACCTATACTTCTACCTCCCAACCTTGCAAAGCCTACAATGATATTATCGGCATAATCTTTATGGATTTCATAAAAAGAATCCTCATCGATTATCCCCCCAATAACCTCGTGCATATCATAAGGTTTATTAGAGCTATTTGGCACAATACTATCCAATGCTTCCCTGGTTTCCTTCCCAATTTTATACGGAAGTTTTTCGGGTGTTTTCTTATTGTTTTGGGGCATATAGCTAACCAGTTTTTTAATATCTTCCAGGCAGGTAATATCATTGAAAGAAGTCACGTGAGTCACGCCAGATTTTGTGGCGTGAGTTAAAGCTCCACCAAGTTCTTCGGAAGTAACTTCTTCATTGGTTACAGTTTTCACCACATTAGGCCCGGTAACAAACATATAGCTGGTATCCTGCACCATTAGCGTGAAATCTGTCATAGCGGGAGAGTAAACCGCGCCCCCGGCACAAGGCCCCATAATTGCTGAAATTTGCGGAATTACGCCAGATGCTTTCACATTTCGATGAAAAATATCGGCATATCCACCAAGCGATTTAACCCCTTCCTGAATCCTGGCACCACCGGAATCGTTTAAACCAATAAGCGGCGCCCCAACTTTTACCGCCAGATCCATAATTTTACAAATCTTTTCGGCGTGAGTTTCAGAAAGAGAGCCTCCAAATACGGTAAAATCCTGCGCAAAAACATATACGAGTTTCCCGTTAATGGTGCCGTATCCGGTTATAACCCCATCGCCATAAACTTTTTGATCTTCCATACCAAAACCGGTAGTTCTATGCGTTACCAAAATCCCAATCTCTTCAAAGGAAGTTTCATCCAGCAAATAATCAATACGCTCACGGGCAGTGAGTTTCTTTTTCTTATGCTGCTGGGCGATTCGTTTTTCACCACCGCCCAAATGGGCTTGTTTAATTTTATCGTTTAAAGCTTCTATATTTTTACTCATCAATTTTGTTTTTTACTCACTAAGTGAAATTTTATAATTCCCGCCCTAAATTTTATCAGTATAAAATCTAAAAGGAGCTATTGTATAAAATCAGGGAATATTTCATTCTTAAATTACGCTCTTTCTAATCATTTATTTATCGGCAAACGCAATTCTTGCTGGTCTTTTAAGTATTGTTTTAAAGCGACGAGAGCGGCAAGCCGTGCTTCCTCTTTAATTTCATTTTCCAGTTTCTCTGCTGAATAATATTTCCTTACAAAATGAGTGTCAAAATTCCCTGTTCTAAATGCTTCATGTTCAAACACAAACTTTCCAAATGGAAGTGTCGTCATAACACCTTCAACCTCATAACCTGCAATAGCTTTCAGCATTAATTGTATTGCTTCCTCCCTATTTTTTCCATAGCTTACTAATTTTGCCAACATTGGATCATAATAAATAGGAATTTCCATTCCTTCTTCAAATCCGTTGTCAACCCTAATATTAGGGCCATCCGGGATTTTGTATTTCTCTAATTTACCAACGCTGGGAAGAAAGTTATCCATAGGATCTTCAGCATACACCCTAAGCTCTAAAGCGTGTCCCTTTATAATAAGATCTTCTTGTGAGAATTTTAGTTTTTCTCCTCTCGCTATTTTAATTTGCTCAGCTACCAGGTCAACACCGGTAATGTACTCGGTCACGGGATGTTCTACCTGTAGGCGGGTATTCATTTCTAAAAAGTAGAAATCTTTATTTTCATCGAATAAAAACTCTACCGTTCCCGCCCCTACATAGTCACAGGCTTTAGCTACTTTTATAGCCGCTTTTCCCATTTGTTTGCGCAATTTACTATCTAAAACTACCGAAGGAGCTTCTTCCACTACTTTTTGATGCCTTCTTTGTATGCTGCATTCCCGCTCAAAAAGATGAATGTAATTTCCGTATGTATCTGCCAAAACCTGAATTTCAATATGTCTGGGCGAAGCAACATATTTTTCTATAAAAACAGCACCATCGCCAAAAGCTGATTCAGCCTCACTTATAGCCCGTTTCATTTGGTCTTCTAAATCTTTCTCCTGTTCTACCACGCGCATTCCTTTACCACCGCCCCCGGCAGATGCTTTTATGAGGATAGGAAAACCAATTTCTTTGGCAATCTTTTTAGCTTTTTCCGGGTCGGTAATTGCTTCATCAATACCGGGAACCAGGGGAATATCATAAGCCTTTACCGCATCTTTTGCGGCAAGTTTACTCCCCATAATTTTTATAGCTTTAGAGCCGGGACCTATCCAGGTAATTCCGTTTTTCTCTACTTGCTCTGCAAATGCTGCATTTTCACTAAGAAATCCATAACCGGGATGAATACCATCTACCTTAAGTTTTTTAGCGATTTCAATAATTTTATCGCCTTTAAGGTAAGATTCATTAGACGGCGCTTCGCCAACGCAAACCGCTTCATCGGCAAATTTTACGTGCGGAGCATTCCTATCTATAGTAGAGAAAATAGCTACGGTTTTAATTCCCATTTTTTGAATGGTCTTCATTACCCTTAAAGCGATTTCGCCTCTATTGGCGACTAATATTTTCTTCATCAATTTTTTAAATTTTAATTTGCTTGATAATCGAGATTAAATACTCCCAGATGAGACTCGAAATTGAACAATATTCATAAATAATACCCAATGTTGTTGCCAGAGCTAGTTTGCTGACAACCGCTTACTGCCAACTGACTTATTCCATTTCTATTAACAGTTGATTCTTCTCTACCGTATCTCCTTTTCCTACTGAAATGGCTTTTACAACGCCATCCCGGGGAGCCGCTAAGGTGTTTTCCATTTTCATGGCTTCCAGCACTACCAGGTAATCGCCTTCTTTAACCTCTGAACCTTCTGCTACATTTACCTCCAATATAAGTCCCGGCATTGGGGCTTTTATATCGTTTAGTAGTTGTGCATTCCCAAGAGAAAGTCCCATCTCTTCAATGAGTAAATCTAATTCATTGGAAATTGCGACCTTATAGCTATTAGCATTTATCTTTACGTTATATTGACGTGTAAGAAAGCTTGCGTTAGTCATTTCAGCTTTAAAACTTCGGTCTTCGTGAAGTAAATGATATTTTTCTTCTGAAATTTTTTGAGTATCTAAATCATTAATCTGGTCATGAGTGAATTCGAATTCAAATTCATTATTCACTTTAACCCTGTACAATTTTTCCATAATTCTTTATTTTCAAATCAAATTTGAAGCATATTCTGTAAATATAGAAAAAGTTTAAAGCAAATAATTATGAAGTATTAAGAATCCTGTGTTTTCTTGATGCTTAATTTACTTTAGTTGAATATACATGTTATCCACTATCGAGTAATAGATTTCTCTTAAAAGTCTTATTGTGATGAAGTTTTCCCCTTGGCCACCTGGTTGATTGAATGCTGTGAATTTATATGATATTCAATATACCTTAGCAGGGATTTATCGACCTTAAAAAAGTCTAATTTTAGCTATATTCAAAAAATTAAATTGAGGTCATAAAAAAACCCCGAAACGGGGTTTTTAAAAAATCGATATTTTTTGGCAATACTTTTATGAAGAAAATTCTTTAATAGCATCACTCATATCATAAACAACAACATCTTTTAACTTATTTTCTAAAATGCTACTTCCGGCTGCAGAACGGTACCCACCGGCACAGTGAACCACAATAGGTTTATCTGTAGGCAGTTCATCAGCTCTATTCCTAAGTTCATTTAAAGGAATTGTTTTAGTCTTAGAAAAAATCTTTCCTTCAGAAACTTCGCTTGCATTTCTTATATCCAAAATAGTATAATCATCTGGTTTAGTTTTAAACTCTTCTAACTTAAAGGCTTCCGAAGAATTTGAAACTTTTTCAGATAAAGTAACTACTCCTTTTAGCTGTTTTTCGTAGCCTATTTTTGCAATTCTCTCCAGTAATTCATCTAAATCTTCTATACTTTCAACAACAAGGTAAAACTCCTCTTTAGGCTCAATGATGGCACCCAACCAGGTTTCAAATTTATCACTGTTAGACCTTGCCATAACATTAATACTATTAGCTAAATGTCCATTTTTATAGGTTTCACTAGACCGGGAATCCACAACTTTCACGCCTTCTTCAACTTCGGTAACGCAAAGTTGAATGGGTACTTCATATTTAGCCTTTTGCACATTTAAGGCTCCATCGCGGTTTAAATCTACATTAAATCCAAAATACGCCGGGATAAAAGGTTGATCTTTTAAAATCTCTTCTACAAACTCCTCTTCGGTTTGATCCTTAAAAGCCCAATTCCCCTGGCGTTCATTGCCCAATGTACTGGAAGAAGCGTCACTCATATTTTTTCCACATAATGAACCGGCACCGTGAGCGGGATAAACTACCGTATTATCTGGCAGGTCATTAAATTTTGTCTGCATCGTATGATACATTTGTTTTGCCAGCTCCAACCGTTTAGCTTTCATATTTCCAGCTTTTTCACGCAGATCTGGCCTTCCCACGTTTCCAATAAAAAGAGTATCCCCGCTAAACATCACGGTCTCTTCCTTTTCTTTTGCAATAAAAGTTAAACTATCTGGTGAGTGCCCGGGCGTATGTAGCGGGGTTATAGTTACCTTCCCTACTTTTAAGCTTTGGCCTTCATCAAATTTAGTATGTGGATAATTCACCCCCACTTTTTCGCTAATATAAATTTTGGCACCTGTTTCTTCGTGAATTTGTAAATGTCCGCTTACAAAATCGGCGTGTGGATGCGTTTCAAAAACGGCTACAATTTTCGCGTTGTTTTCCTCGGCATATTTATAATATTGCATAGGATTACGCGCGGGATCTACCAATGCCATTTCTCCTTCACTCACCAGAGCATAAGAATAATGTGCTAACGGATCATCTTTAAATTGCTTTATTTTCATTTTTTAAATTTTTGCGTTGAATAATTTTATTTTCTTTTCTGAAGGGAAAAAAAGTTTGATTTTTAAATCCCTCCGGAAATTCTTCGTCACCTTCAAAACCTAATTCTATGTCCTTTCCTTCTTCTGGGATATAAGCAGTTCCAAATATATAATCCCATATACTTAAACTAAGTCCAAAGTTCATTCCGTGTGGCCTGTCGCTAGGAAGCTCTTTAGAATGGTGCCAAATATGCATTTTGGGGTTGTTAAAAATATAACCGAAAATGCCATAATTCCAACCCAGATTAGCATGATTTAAATGACCAATAAATACAGCAAACATGTGTACTACAAAAAATTGTTCGATGCCAAAGCCAATCATCGCCAGCGGAATGTATTGCACCGATTTATATACAATGGTTTCCATAAAGTGAAACCTAAACTGAGCTGCAAACCCCATTTCTTTAATGCTGTGATGCACCTTATGAAACTCCCACAGCCAGGGCTGTTTATGTAATTGCCTGTGTACGTTCCACTGAATAAAGTCGGCGATGATAAACATAATAAGCAACTGGCTTACCATAGATAGCTCTTGTACTTCAATAGCGATAATATTTTTAATTCCGAAGAGTCCTAAAAAGTCATTAAACAGAGCAACACCAACATTGGAAAGTGCATTATAACCAATAAGGGAAAACAGAAAAAAGTTAAATAAAATATAGAAAGAATCTAACCAGAAATCCTTTCTAAAAATCTTCTGCTCCTTTCGCCACGGAGTTAAAATTTCTAAAATCCATACAAGAAGAGATAATCCTAAAAGCCAATAAAAATAATTGGTCCAGGAAGGATTGTTTATTTCCTCAACCAGGTAATTAAAGTATCCTGTAAAAGAATCTGCGACTATGTTTAGGTACTTTTTCAAGAGCATTCTAATTTGTGCTACAAAAATATAATAATCTTACATTTAAGACAGTAACTTTTGTTACAGTTCTTAACATCCTTAGCTTATGATACGTTAAAGACCACGATAATTCGAAAAAACTATTTTAAATTTATAATATTCTAATACGAAAAACATTCTAGAATTACTATGAAACATTTAAAACACAATTACGGTCTTGGTGGTGTGGCCATTGGAAATGGATTTAAAGAAATAAGCGATGAGCAAGCACAAAAAACCTTAGAAGCTGCCTGGAATGCGGGAGTAAGATATTATGATACTTCCCCCTGGTATGGACTTGGTTTAAGTGAAAGACGTTTTGGTCACTTTTTGCATAATAAAAACCGGGAAGAATACCAGCTTTCTACAAAGATAGGGCGCATTCTAACTGCGACTAAAAATCTTCCAAAAACAATGTGGCATAATCCTTCGCCTTTTGATTACCGTTATGATTATTCAGCCGAAGCAACGAGGCGTTCTGTTGAAGATAGTTTGCAGCGATTGGGCGTTGAGAGTTTAGATTTTGTATTTATACATGATTTATCGCCAGATCACGATAATGATTATAAAAACGGAACCACCTGGGAAGATCATTTTAAGGTAGCACAAAACGGTGCAATGCCAGAACTCGAGAAAATGAAAGAAGAAGGACTCATTGAAGCATGGGGACTGGGAGTAAATACACGTCCGCCAATTTTAAAAAGCCTGGAAGTTTCTAAACCCGATGTGTTTTTGGCTGCAATTCAATATTCGCTATTAGATCATAAGGATGCACTAAATAACCTTTTTCCTGCAATAGAAGAGAATAATGCCGAATTAATAATAGCAGCACCATTTAATTCGGGATTATTAACAGGAAGTGAAAGATATAATTATGCAGATGATGTTCCTGATGAAATAAAAACCCGATTAAAAAAGATAAAGGAAATAGCAGC
Organism: Salegentibacter echinorum; assembly: GCF_900129445.1. Classification (GTDB taxonomy): domain Bacteria; phylum Bacteroidota; class Bacteroidia; order Flavobacteriales; family Flavobacteriaceae; genus Salegentibacter; species Salegentibacter echinorum. The sequence continues at coordinate 720,509 of NZ_FQVT01000001.1, read as the reverse complement.
GAAACATAAGGTTAACCTTACTGCAGCTTCACTTCAATTTTCCCTGGCCCCAACGTGTGTGGGCAATGTTTTAGCGGGTGCAAGTGAGCCAAGACAGGTAGAAGAGAATAAAAATGCACTTGAAGTTAAAATCCCTGCAAAATTTTGGACAGATCTAAAAGATAAAGATCTTATTGAAGCTAATGCCCCAATCCCAGGCTAATTCAAAATTAAAGCTACGAATGTAATACGATTGCATTCGTAGCTTACTTACATATACTTATCTTTTTCGTTTCCTATTTTGCATATAATCCTCTATAGCTGCTTTTGTGGTGAGCCAATTTCTACCTTCTTTGTAAGCGTCTATTTTTCCCTGTCTTGCCAATAAACTAATATATTCCTGGCCATAAACCAATTGCTCCTCCTCTACCAAATTAGAAATTTCTCTATAATTGGCATCGTTATCTGGTAAAGCTTGAATATAAATATTTAGACTGCGCTCTAAAGCCTGGCACATTAACAAGCATAATTTGAAATAGTTTCCTTTGTTTGCTAAGTTTAAAGCTTCATAATATTTCTTACGGTCGTTTCTCAATATAATAGCCGGTGGAAAACCTGCTTGCATTAAAATTAAATTCATGGCTAGTCTAACCGTACGGCCATTACCATCGAAAAAGGGATGAATCCATACAAATTTATGATGAAATACCGTTGCAAGCTCTATCACATTTAAATTTTGCTTATTGGTATGCACAAAATTAATTAGATCATCAAAAAGACCCGATACATTTTGTGCATTTGGTGGCACGAAATTGGCACCGGCAATGCGAACTCCGGCATTTCTTAACCTCCCGGCATAATCGTCTTCTATACTACGCAAAACAAGCTCATGCAGTTTTAAAATGTCTCTTGCGTTTAGCTCATAACCAGGTTTGAGTAAGTGATAAAGATGCTCTAATGCCTTTTCATGATTTTTGGCCTCAAAATGTTCTCGTAGTGATTTACCTTTTATGGTAATACCTTCCTGTAAAACCATTTGGGTTTCCCGTAAACTTAAAGTATTTCCCTCAATGCTATTGGAATTGTAGGTCCATTCTATAGCGAGAACTTCCCTCATTTTACGCAAAGCCACCGCAGGCAAAGGTCTGGCTTTTTGCAGCAAGGCCTTTTTCTCAAACAATCTATCAAAACTTGTTTGCAGTTTTTTTCTATATGTCACCCCTACATCCCACATAATCACAAAGATACACTATTATCGGTTAAGTTAATAACTAATCTATCCGATATTAGATAATTTCGAAGATTTGTTAGGCTTGAACTATTTCACATATCTGTCAAGAATCTCGACCTGAGGGTACGAGGAATGATTCCGACAAAAAATTTTAGTTCGAAGCAAGCTCCGAAGAAATAAACTCCTGGCCATCGTCCAGGGATTAAACTCATTAGAAAATGTAGAGTTCTTGCGGCATAATAAGTTGCTCACCTTTAAAATAAAATGTAGTCAACTATAAATTGCAGGCACTATTATTTCTTCTGAAAACTACAGAATGTGAAATTTTGAGTACTTCCCGATGGGGTTTGATGATCTAAATTCTCACAGGATATTTTATCGAAATCTTCAGCAAAGAAATTTGATAATTCTTCTGCTGAATATTGCTTAATTACTTGTCCGCTGCACTTTGTAGGTCCTTCATTCGAAAAAGTAGCTATAATGGCTTTGCCTTTATCCTGAAGACTTTCCTTGAGAATTTCTTTATAATTTTCAATTTTTGGGGGTTCAGTTAAAAAGTGAAATGCAGCACGATCGTGCCATAGATCATATTTTTCTTCAGCTTCAAACCTGGTAATGTCTGCTGCGATCCAATTTACTTCCTTTCCTTTTAAACCAAGTCGCTTCTTTGCTTTTTGCAAAGCTTTAGCAGAAATATCGAGTACGCTAATATTTTCATAACCGGCTTTTAATAAATAATCTACCAAATGGGAATCTCCTCCCCCAACATCTATAATTTTAGCCGATTTTGGTAAATTAAGGTCTTGAATAAATTTTAAGGAAGCCTCTGGTTTATCCTGATACCAACTAACTTCAGAAAACTTTTTAGTTTGATAAATATTTTCCCAGTGGGCTTTAGCGTCTTTCATTCGTGATTAGTTTTTATTATTAGTTTTTTCTAGAACTTTAATCATATTAAATGATTTCATAAGGTAAAATAAAGCCGGCAAAACTAAAAATCCACCAATTAATAGCATTATTCCCAAATTGCTTATTGTAGATGCCGGTGCAAGATTATCCAGCAGACTTAATTCTTTATTTTTTGTAATTATAATATAAGGAAAATGTGCATAAATTGCTGCAAACATGACTAATACCAATTGTAAACCGGCCATATACCTACTGGTTATGCGATGTTCCTTTCTAATAGATTTCCAAAGCGGAATTAATAAAACTCCAGATATAGCGATACAAATAAGGGAAACAGGGTTGTGTAAAAAGTCTTTTACAAATTGTACCTCATTAAAATATCCATAAGTTAAAAGCACAAAACCAAGCACTACCAAAACAACAGTGAAAAATGCTGAACTTCGGCTATAATGTTTCCGCGCTTTCCCATCGGCCTCACCAATGAGAAGTGTTGCCGAGAAGAAGGCACAAAGTGCCGCATAAAATAAGCCTACGAGAAAACTGAAAATATTGAGCCAGCCTTCCATAAAGAGATCGTAAAAACCAAAGTTTTCATAATCTTCAGTAATAATTATTCTTCCTCCAACAAGAGCTGCAAAAGACATCCCCAGGAAAATAGGAGTCATAAGACTTCCCATCCAAAATAACCAATTGTACCAGTGCTGTGATCTATCTACTACTGCATCGTAGTGTCTAAAGATAAAGGCTACTCCGCGCAAGGTAATTCCCAAAAGCACTAAGGTTAAAGGAATATGCAGGTAAATAATCATCACATTAAAATACCCCGGAAATGCCACCCATAAGATAACCAACAGAATTATGAGCCAAATATGGTTGGCTTCCCAAATTGGACCCATCACCCTGTAAATAGTATCCCGGGTGTGTTCTTTATTTTCTTTTGAAGAGAAAAACTCTAAAATCCCTGCACCAAAATCGGCTCCACCCAATAGCACATAAAGCAATAAAGAAAATAGCAAAAAAAATAGAACTACATATAGCATAATTAATCTTCAGTTTTATTAAGCGCTTTAATTTGACGAATCATGAGCCAGGTTACTGTAATTGCGAGCACGGTGTATAAAAATAAGTAAAAGAAAAAGCTATATTTCATACCTGGCATTGGCGTTACCGCATCTTTGGTTCGCATTATTTGATGAATAATCCAGGGTTGCCTACCTACCTCGGTCACCACCCAACCGGCTTCTAGGGCAATAAAGCCCATTGGTGCTAATAGGATAAAAAACAGCCAATAATATTTGTTGTTCATCCACTTTTTCTTTTTTAGGCTAATAAAATAGATAAGCCCTGCAAGCATAAGTAAACCTCCAATTCCTACCATAATTTGAAATGCATAATGAACAATCGCCACCGGTGGTAATTCATCATCTGGAAAATCGTTTAATCCTTTTACTTCAGCATCAAAATCGCCAAAAGCCAGGAAAGAAAGCGCTTTGGGTATTTCTATTTTATATGAAACTTCCCTGGTTTCCTCATCTACTATACCGCCAATAAGCAAAGGAGCGCCATTTTCGGTTTCATAATGAGCTTCCATAGCGGCTAATTTTACAGGTTGACGTTCAGCTATATCTTTTGCAGAGCGATCACCACTAAGCGGTTGCAAAAAAGCCGCTATCGCACCAAAAACGATTGCAATTTTAAAAGCTTTTTTATGCAACTCTACATTTCTTTTCTTCAAAATTTGAAACGCGTGAATTCCCGCGACTGCAAAACTAGTCGCTATAAAGGCTGCCAGCGTCATGTGCAAAGCTTGTGTAAACCAGGCAGGATTGAGCAGCGCTTGCACAGGGTCTATATTTGTAAACTCCCCGTTTACATAATCGAACCCGGAAGGCGCATTCATCCAACCATTTGCCGAAACCACCAAAATCCCGGAAGCTACACCAGATATGCCCACAATAATACCGGTAAACCAGTGGAAGTTTTCGGGAAATTTATTCCAGCCGTAAAGATAAAAGCCCAGGGCTATAGCTTCTATAAAGAATGCTGCTCCTTCCAGAGAAAATGGCATTCCAATGATAGGACCGGCGTGTTTCATAAATTCTGGCCATAACATTCCCAACTCAAAAGAAAGCGCTGTACCAGAAACTGCTCCGGTAACAAAGAAGATAGCAACACCTTTTAGCCAGGCTTTACAAAGTTTTTTATAAATAGGATTACGGGTGTTTAACCATTTGCGGTGTGCCACCACCATAAAAAAAGGCATAACCATTCCTATACAGGCAAAAATAATATGAAAGCCTAAGGTAAACGCCATTTGCAAGCGGGCATAATCTAAATTCTCCATTAAATTATAATTAATTGAATCACAGGGAGCTAAAGCTCTTATTTTTAAACAGTTTTATCTGTCTAAATTTAGAAAAAATAAAGCTATTTTCTATGGAGTCTATGTATATTCTGGATGCATTAGACATAATCTTTAACCTTATATAATTACCCGGAAATTCTTTTAAAATTTAAAATCATACTTGAGATTCTTACCATTTTTATAGCAAATAAACAACTTCGACCCAAGGATGCGAGGTATGCTTCCGAAAGAATTCTTTTATTTCGAGTCAAGCCTCGGGGAATTAAACCCTTGGCTATCGCCCTGCAATTAACGATCAAACTTGAAATGCTCTTAGTATTTCAAGTTTGATTAAAGTTAAGCTAAAGTTCAACTTTTGCAGAAATCATCCATTTTTTAATAGGATCATTTTTCCCTTTGCAGCAATCGAAGCTTAAAAGCATCAAACCAAATTTGTTTATGATTCAAATCATTTTGCACTACTTAAAATGTTCTTAAATTTACCACGTGAAAAACACCATTCTTATAATCGCTCTTATTATGCTTACCAGGCCCCTATGGCCGGTGATTGAGTATGTGGTGAATTATAATTATATCGTAGAAGTACTCTGCGAAAATAAGGATAAGCCCGAAATGGAATGTGATGGGAAATGCTATCTAAGTAAACAGCTGGCAAAACAGACAGAAAGTGTAGAAAACAATCCTTTTCAGGATATAAAGAAGATTGAAATTCCACAGTTTATTATTGCTGAAGAAATTGCGAAATTCAATTTTTATCCCAAAACTAATTTCACATTAAAAAAAGTAATTGGTTATAAACCAAACTTAAAAGCATTTCAGTTTACTTCAAAAATCTTTCATCCGCCCCAATTGGGATAATTTTAAAATAATTGCTTCTGGAAAACATCAGCGCTTGCTGATGGAAAGCTGTGTGCTTATTTTTTCAGGAATAAAGCTTTTTATAATTATCTAAATGGAATAAATGAAAACAATTAAACCTGTATTTTCTTTTAAAGAAATACTTACGGGGTGCTTTTGCTATGTGTTTTTGGCCTGCATATTTACCCCTCAACTCAAAGCCCAGGAAAAGCCGGCCGATAGCCTGGATTTTGTAAAACTTAATGAAGTTGTATTAATTTCAGCGAATAAAAAATTAAATCATAATAAACAACAAAAACCTTTATCCAGTCTGGATGAATTTTTAGAATCATCCCAGAATATTAATATGGTAAAGCGTGGCGCCTATGCCTGGGAGCCGAATATGAACAACATGTCTTCAGAAAGACTTGTAGTAACTATAGATGGAATGCAAATTTTTGGCGCCTGTACAGATAAAATGGACCCCATCACCTCTTATGTAGATGTTTCCAATCTTGCCGAAGCCAGCGTGGAATCTGGACAAAAAGGCAATGCTTTTGGAAATACAATTGGTGGTAGTATTGATTTAAAGCTAGACAAAAGTAATTTTAGGCCTACGGGATGGACCAGTGCTATAGAATCGTCTTTTGAAACCAATAATAATCTGCGCGTTTTCGGTGGAGAAGCGAATTATTCTAATGATCAATTCTATTTTAATTTTGACGCCATTTATCGAAAAGCCAATAATTATAAAGCCGGTGATAATAAAGAAGTTAATTATTCACAGTTTGAAAAATATAACTTCTCTCTAAATACTGGTTATAAGTTATCTAATAACCAATCGCTTAATGCCACGTTAATTTACGACCGGGCAAATGATGTGGGTTATCCTGCCCTAAGTATGGATGTTTCTCTGGCACGCGCCGTGATTGCATCCTTAAGTTATAACCAGGATACCCTGGGAGCCGTTTTTTCCAATTGGGAATCTAAAGTATATTATAATGATATTAAACATGTGATGGATGACACGAAACGGCCAGATGTCGCTATGCATATGGATATGCCGGGTTGGAGTGAGACTTTTGGTTTTTACTCTAAAGCAAACTTAAATAAGACAAACCAAAAGTTTTTATTTAAGGTTGACGGTTTTTACAATAAATCGCTGGCCGAGATGACCATGTACCCCAATGATAGTGAACAACCGGCTATGTTTATGCTTACCTGGCCCGATGTGAGAACTGCCAATTTAGGAATTTATGGAGAAGATTTTATTTACTTTAATACTGCATCCTTAAAACTTTCTACACGGTTGGCCTATCACAGCAATACTGTTGCTGACAATTTTGGATTGAACAGCTTAAAAATTTTCTATCCTGAAATGGAGAAAACCAACACCCGACTGCTAAAAAGTTTTTCGGCAACTTATTTAAAACGCTTTTCTGATCTTAGTTTTAGCGGTGGCTTATCTTATGGGGAACGCGCACCATCGGTTTCAGAGGGGTACGGGTTTTACCTCTTCAATAGTTTTGATAACCACGATTATATTGGTAATCCTAATTTAAATACAGAAAGATCTGCCGAAGCAAATCTTACAGTAACTTATAGGAAACCGGCCTACGAAATCACTGCTGAAGCTAAATATTTCCACATTTATAATTATATAATTGGAATGCCAGAGCCTTCTTTAAGTACAATGACCATGGGGGCCGATGGTGTTAAAGTCTATACCAACCTGGATTATGCCAGGCTTTTTAATACGAGTATTTCGGGAAAATACAACTTATCTAAAAGCTTTAACGTTAATGGAAGCATTGCTTATCATCGCGGCTTAGATGATGAAGATGAAGATTTACCGCTAATTAGTCCGGTTACTTATAAAGCCGGACTTAGTTTTACAAACAATAAAACTACCGCTTCCATTGCTTTAAAAGGTGCCGCCACCCAAACAAATTATAATCCCAATTATGGCGAAACTAAAACTGAAGATTATGCCATTGTCTCGGCCGGTTTTGGACATCGGTTTTTGATTAATAATAATGATCTCTATTTAAAAGCCGGAGTAGAAAATATCTTTGACACTTACTACTCTACTTATAACGATTGGAACAACATCCCAAGAATGGGAAGGAATTTTCATCTTACAATTTCTTATAACCTCAATTAAAAAATAAAACTTATGAAAACCTTACACTATATTTTTACGTTACTTATTCTTTCTACTGTATTCATTGGTTGTTCTTCAGATGATACTGAAGTTCTGCCAGATGCCCTGGAAGATCTAAACAAATTATATGAATTTTCTGAAGCCGATCACGACATTGAAATTTATTCAGAAAAAGAAAAACTACAGGTAGGATTTAATGAAATCTATATTCGATTTAAAAAAGACGACGCTTACTTAAGCGACGTAAAACCCACCTGGATGCCGGTGATGAATATGGAGAATATGAAACATTCGGCACCACACACTAAGTTGAACAATACAGAAAATCCTGAAATTTATAAAGGAAACATCGTTTTTCAAATGCCCGAAAATGAAACGGAAACCTGGGAACTTATACTCACATATAATCTGGATGGAGAGCACCGGGAGAATACCTATCAAATCTCGGTAAAATCGGCGTCAAATGATCTAAAAAAAGTTCAGGTGTTTCAAGGAAAGGATGGTGAAAAGTATGTTTTGGCTTATGTAAACCCAAAAAACCCTAAAGTAGCTACTAACGATTTTCAAGCAGCATTATATAAGATGGAAAGTATGATGAGCTTTCAGCCGGTAAAAGATTTCAATATTGAAGTAGATCCTAGAATGCCTGGAATGGATAACCACAGTAGCCCAAATAATAAAGCTTTAACCTATAATAGTGCTACAAAACTATATGAAGGCAAATTATCACTTACTATGACTGGTTACTGGAGAATTAATTTGAAAATGTTAAATTCTGAAGGGAATGTGATTAAGGGAGAAAACGTTACTAAAGAAAATCCTGAAAGCAGTCTTTATTTTGAATTGGAGTTTTAAATTTTACCTTCAGAAAAAAATAGCAATAATTTTTTGGAAATATTTATCATAGCTTTAAGATGAATTAAGCAAAGTCCTGACTATCTTAAGGCTATGATGAAAATGAGTCCGATAACATACTTAATAATAACTACAGCGGTATTGGTATTAGTAACAATCCTGGTGTTTTTTAATGCCGGATTTCCAATTGTATTTTATCTCACTTGTGTAGGTCAGGTTTTGTTGGCCATAGCAGTTTATAAAGTGCTCACCGATAATTATACTACCGAAAAGACTTTTAAGGATTGGTATGAAGATCATTCTACCAACCAATAGTTTTTTCGGCAGTATTTTTTTAATTGAATATTAGACTAATTTCCAAAAGGATTTTCGATGCTATGAGCGGGTTCTGTAAACCATCGCGGACCTTCTTTGGTCATATAAACATGGTCTTCTAAACGCACACCAAATTCTTGCGGTACTACGATCATGGGTTCAATGCTAAAGGTCATCCCCGGCTGTATTTTAATATCATTTCCTTTTAAAATAAAAGGATGCTCATGAATTTCAAGACCTATTCCGTGACCGGTTCTATGTGGCAATCCCGGTAATTCGTAATCTGGTCCCAGGCCATCTTTTTCCAGTTGAACGTGAACCATATCATCAATATATCCGCAGGGTTTTTCGAGCTGGGCGGCATCGAATGCAGCTAACTGTGCTGCTTTTTCGTTATTCCAAATTTCCTTTTCTTTTTCCGTAGGTGTGCCATAGCTAAAAGTTCTTGTAATGTCTGAAATATACCCCTTGTACTGGCAACCAGTATCTACCAAAACCATATCGTTGTCTTCTAAGGTTTTAGGAGACTTTACACCATGGGGGAAGCTGGAATCTTTACCAAAAAGTACAATACAAAAATAGGATCCACTGGCAATTCCCAATTTTTGATGGGCTAAATGAATAAAATGCTCTACTTCGGCAGTAGTAATTCGGGGTTTTAGAATTCTGGCTGCTGCTTTATGCACCTGCATCGTAAGATCCATCCCATACTGGATATGCTCAATTTCAGCTTCACTTTTTAGCATTCTAAGATCTTTTATTAAATCTTCGGCAGAACTAACTTCAAACTTTTTATGCGCCTGAAAACGAGAAACTAAATTAAATGGTGTGGAATCGTCTATGGCCAAACGAGTACCCTCAGTTACAACCTCCGCTATTTTCTCTACTGGAGATTCGTGCTCCAACCAGGGAATTATCTCCCCCTGCAGGCCTTTAAAATCATTAAAAGTACCTATCTCAAACTCGGGCACCACATAATGAAGGCTGCCATCTACAAATAAAATTGCACCCACAAGGCGTTCAGATGGACTCCATTGCGTATTAGTGAAATAATAGAGGTTAGTTCCTGCATCGATATAAAGTGCATCCAGGTTATTTGCTTTTAAAGCAGTACTGGCTTTTTTTAAGCGTGCTTCAAATTCTTTGTTTTTTATAGGTTTTGGTTTGGCAGCTGGTTCTTGTAGTTTAGAAAGCTCTTCTTCCGGCGTGCTTCCACCTATTCCGTATGATCTATTACTGTTCATTAAAATCAATTTTTACTTAGTACTGAAACTTCATCAGCATTAAATTGTTGTACTTTTATAAAATTATGGTTTTTAAAAATTGTGAGTGGCGGGTTTAAAACTTTTAAGATTTAATTTAACAAATTAAATCAGGTAGAGCAACGTTAACCCTACCCTGTAGAATTTTTATTTATTTGTTTACTTTTGATCTAACATAGCAAAATCTACGAAATGAAAAAAATTAAGGTGAGTTCGCTACCCTTTAAGGATGTACTAAATGATATAGCTGAAGCATTGGAAATTTCGGTTTCTGAATCTTGTAGCGAGTTTAGTTTAGAGTTGCCCAAAAATATTGGAGAAGGTTCTATAAAAGGCATTAACTTCGATACGGGGCTTGGTATTCTCATCTATGATTGCACCTTTTCTCTAGATTTTGAGATTTGTTTTAGCGTAGATAAAGTTCATCCATTAAAGTATATCTATGCTTTAGAAGGTGAAGTAAATCATTCTTTTGAAAGGGAAACCAATAGTCATAAAATTGAAACCTATAAATCTGCAATTGTAGCCAGTAGTGAGCACCACGGGCATATCTTAAATTTTAAAGCCAATCAAAAAACGACAATTGTTAGTTTAGAAATCGACAGAAAGGTTTTTAAAGAAAGGATGCTTTGTGAAATGAGTAATTTGAATGCTCAGCTAAAAGATCTTTTTTTAGATGTTGAAGCAAGCAAAAAGTTTTATCACGCGGGTCATTATAGTTTGCGGTTCCAGGAGTTATTTGAGGCCTTAGACAAATTTGAAGAAAAAAGGCTTGTTCGCAAGATGTTTTTAGAAGGCAAAGCTTCAGAAATTTTTGTAAACCAAATATTAGATTTTGAAGACGATATTAAAGCTGATGCCGATAAAACCATTCTTAGAAAAAGCGAAATAGAAGCAATAAAAAAAGCGACTAGTTTTATTCACGAAAATATAAAGGACCCCATCACCATTAAAATGTTGTCCAGAAAAGTAGGTCTTAATCCAAATAAATTGCAGGAAGGTTTTAAATATCTCTATAAATCTTCCATAAATGAGTATCTCAACGACTACCGTATGACTTTAGCTATGCAGTATCTTAAGAATACAGAGAAATCTATTAGCGAAATTTGCTATGCTATTGGGCTTTCCAGTCGCAGTTATTTTTCTAAGACCTTTAAAAACCGGTACAATATTTTACCCTCGGCAATTCGTAAAACTGATTAGAAAAATTAGTGCTAAAAACCTCAAGTTGTTTTCAATAAGGTAAAACAAAAACTTAAAAAACACAAAGTAATTTAAGTTTTTGCTTTCAGACCTCAAATATTCTGTAATAAATCTTAATTTATTCAATAATTGTTATTTATCCCAATACTCTAAAGGGATTTTCGAGGAACGTCTGGGGGGATTTACCCAAACAATTTTAGAGACTTACAGGTCTTCCAGGGTTTTAATAGTATTCTGGGTTTGCTCAATTTCAGCTACTTGTTTACTTAAAACAGCGGTTAAATTAGGTGGCATATCCCGATGTTCTTTCCAAACATTCTTATACTCCTTTATGCACGCTTTATCCCCCCTAATACATTCTTCCAGTATGGCTTTATCATCGTCAAAATTACTTCGAAAACTTATCCAGCTCCTGTGAATTTTTCCTTTCACACTACCTTCTTCAAAAGACTGCTCGTCAGAATCCATTTCCTTCTGTTCTGCCGCAAGTTTAGCAGCAAAATCTTTTCTTCTATCTGCCTGGCTTCTTAAGTAAGTTCGAAGATCCATACTTTTAGCTTTTTCTTTGGCTTTTAGAAAACCATTGTATGCATCATTATTTTTTTCAATCAAATCATCGATGGCTTTAACTAATGCGGATGAAATTTTCATATATATTTAATTTTTACGCTATATTATTAAAAGTATCCCTTTTATCTTGCTGCTTATACCATTACTATTAATCCTATTACAATTTTATTAATGATACGTTTAATAGCATTAAAGAGATATTCGTTAGCGTTAATGAAGACACCCCATTCCTAGCATTTTTGCTCATATATTTTATAGACAAAGCTGATTTACTAATTTGATTGTTATATATTTAGGTTTAAACAAACGAAGTAACTTCAAAATAATGAGGCTTAAACTTAAGATTTTATAATGAATAAAAGATTTTTTCTACCACAATTATTCAGTATCTGTATAGCTTTAATAAGTTTTGAAGGTCTGGGCCAGGACACCATAAATTATGAGCGTCCATCCAGAGATAGTACAATTTCCTCACATTCCCCTTCTATTAAAGGTAATATTGGCGTCTATGATGAAAATTATTATAAGCTTCGTCATGTCAATAGAGCTTTGGGGGAGACACCCAGTGAGGTTAACTTGCAAACACCACAAGCCACTCTCGAAAATTTTATTTTAAATTCCCGCAATAAAGAATTTAACAAAGCTGCTTATTCCCTTAATCTAAATCTACTTCCCAGCAGTGTATCCAAAAAACAGGTAGAAAAACTCGCCCGAAAATTATTTATGGTTATTAATCAGAATATTAATTTGAATTGGGATGAATTATCAGATAGACCGGATGGGCAAACCGATGAAGCTATGCAGGGAAACAAGGCTCTTATCGGTAAATCAAGACGCAGCCTGGAGTTTGGAAAACTGGAGATTAAAGATAGGGATATAAGTTTGAGATTGCAAAGGGTAAAGTATGGAAATGAATCCCCATACTGGCTTATTTCAGCTAATACAGTTGAAAATATTGATGCGTTATATGCTGTATATGGACCTAGCAATATAGGCGAGATTATTCCAAATTGGGGGTGGCAAAGTACTATTTTTGAAATACCAATATGGAAAGCTATTGGAAGCTTAGTGAGTTTTATAATTTCTTTTCTCTTAGGCTGGTTAATTCTTTTTCTTTTGCGCCGGGTATTTAGCAACTCACGGCACAAATGGATATCTGGCATTTCATTTAGACTTGCTTTTCCCGCAGGATTAGCCGTAGGAATTTTATGTTTCTATTTCCTTCTTGTGAATTATATTTCCTTTAATGGTTTTTTCGCGAATTCATTTCACACCATATTGCTCATAGCTTCTGTAGGTGCTACTACCTGGTTTATTATGCGATTTATAGATTCTTTTATGAGATATCTTGTAAAACATCGCACAGGAAATATAGCTGGGGAAAATAGTCTAAAATCAAGACGAAGATTAACCCATTTATCGGTTGCTAGGAGGGTTTTCATCTTCCTTATTTTTGTTATTGGAATTGCCATAATTCTCTCTCAATTTGAAAGTTTTGTGCAGGTGGGCATCTCACTTTTCGCCTCTGCGGGAGTCGCAACCATTATAATTGGAATTGCCGCCCAAAGTACTTTGGGTAATATTATTGCCGGCATACAAATAGCGGTTACCAAACCTGTGCAAATAGGAGACAATGTGATTATGAACGATAATTGGGGTTATGTAGAAGATATAGGTTTTGTATATATGATTGTACGCACCTGGGATCAACGAAGGTTGGTAGTGCCCTTAAAAAGAGTTATTTCTGAAACTTTTGAAAACTGGTCCATGATTAATTCCCGGCAGGTAAGACCAATCTATTTATATGCCGATTATAGAATTGAAGTGCAAAAAGTTCGTGATAAATTTGAAGACCTTTTAAGGAATTCTAACACCTGGGATAAGAAGAAAGCACCGACGGTACAGGTTGTTGAGATTACTGAAAAAACTATGAAACTAAGTGCTTATTGCAGTGCTAAAGACCCATTAACCGCGTGGGATCTTCAATGTGAACTAAGAGAGAAGTTGATAGCTTATATAGGAGAATTAGAAGATGGGTTATATCTCGCGAAAACCAGAAACACTCTCGATAAAACGCTCGAAAAATGAACAAACTAGAACAAGGATGCGAGATAAAAAATCTCTTTTATTTCGGGTCTAGCCCAGGAGAATTAAAACCTTGGTTAAAGTCCCCCAATTAAGAGTTAATTTTTATGATCTCAAAAAACAAATTCCTAAACAAAAAATCTAATAACTCCCATTACATTCATCTCTCTTACAACCAATTTAATTTCCTGCAAATGTTCTTCCAGCGCTGCTTTTAATTTCTTGTCTTTAAGTTTATTTATAGCCATTTGGTAAGCGGCAAGGGCTTTTAACTCTTTTCTATGGCACTCTTTTATTACCCTGTTCTTATTCCTGGGATAGTTAAAATAATGAAAACATGATGAAGACTTATTATTTTTCTTGATTCTGTAATCAATTATTTCGGATGGTTCCTGTATTTTTTCCAGTATTAATACTTTTAAAGTCTTTTTAAATGATTGCTTTTGATTTCTTAATCGTTGAAAAAATCGTTTAAAAAAAATTCTTCTTATAAACGTAGATGAATTTTTATAAAAAGCAGCATCCTCACAATTGGAAAAGTAAAGTTTCTTTAATATCTGCAAATCCATATCTTGCGTTCTGGTTTCCATAATTATTTGATTTTTAATAATCTATAAAACGATAACTTATCATTGCTAAAATTTAATTGACGAAACTATTTTTAAGTATTGGTTATTGGCATTAAAATAACTTACAGGTGTATTTTAAGATCAAATCAACATTTTTGAGCTGTGCTTCTACTCTTTTCTATAAATTCTGTTTGAAAGAGTTTTCTTAAATCTAAAAATGAGATTTATAAAGTATTTAAAAACTTTTTTGGGTAACCGCTTATCTTATACACAAGATAGCTATAACAATCTACAAAACCGAATCACATCAAAACCTGTTTATAATTCATTCGGCTATTTAGATTTTCCAGTAATGAAGGTTAAGTATAGATACTATTATCTTATTACTGGAATTGTAAATTCTAAATAGTATTTAACTTAAGGATAAAATTTATACTCTTGCATTAACAGAACAAAAATTGGTTATCACTCGTCTAATTTACCAAACTATGTCTAAATCCATTTGCTCTATTCAACCAAAATTTAACTTAAAATTTATGAAATAAATGATTTTTTATTTTATAACAAATCATATTCACAATTATTAAAAATATTATTATTGCCCCTCCTCATAAAAAAACCGACAAGAAACTTGTCGGTTATAACGTATGCAATGAAGGATTGGTTGGTTGGTATAAACATTTCCTTAAGTTCAACATTTAATGGGCACCATCAGAAGGTTTAAACAATCGTGAATTTAATCTCAAAGAATTACTTCAACCCTACGATAAAAAATTCTTTAAAATCATTCATCTATTTTATCATCTTAATGATTTAAATTCCATTGATTACTAAATTATAAAAACAGGTCAATGCAAAATAACCCGAAAGAAACAAAAAATAGTGATTTTGAAATAATATGGTATAAACAAGAATTGTTAAATCAGAGAATTAATTTCTAGAGAAAAGATGATAAATTAGTCCCGACTAATTATAAAATATAGATTGGATTTTAAAGATTTTCGTAAAAAAATCCGTTTTTTATGAAAAGAGTTTTATTTGACGAATGAAGTTTTAGGAATTCTTTGCAATTTACTATAAAAGAATTTCAATATTTTTATCTAACCAACAGCATATCAAAATGAAAGATTTTTTAAAACTTACCGGCATTGGTTTATTCGCCGGCACCATTCTAATAATTATATTAAAAATTGTACGTGTGCTTACTGGTAACACTGCCTATATACTGCTCTTTAACTTTGAATATATTCCGTTAATTAAAGATTTAAAGCCAATTTGGCTCTTTGGCTATATCTTTCATTTTGTCACCTGTATAATTAGTGTTATTGCTCTTTTTTATATTCTAAAAGCCAAGTCATTACAGAGCAAGATTTTGCCCTACATCCTGGTTTATACTATTGGTGGAGGTGCGTTGTTTTTTCTTACCGCACTTTCAAACAAACCGCCAGAAGCAAATGATTTTATGGCCTGGATTTACTGGACCCTGGGTCATAGTATATTTGGATATGCCGTAGGTGCTTCCATTAGAAAATGGATCTAACAGAATTTTCAACCATTGATACCCGACAAAACATCGTTAAATAGCAAACTTCATCTGTTTAAGGTTATTTTTATTATTGCTTTGAAAACAACCCGAAAAAGAAATTTAAGAAACTAATCCTCGAGATGCGTTATAAAGGTTTTAACTTTCATTATTAGTTGGTAAATTCATAGCTTCAGGTCAACTATTTTTCTTTAGAAATAACAGAAAGAATATTGTAGAAAATAGCATTTATCGTAATATTGCAATAAAACAATGAGTAATGGGATTGGCAAAAACAGCATTATATACTAAAGAACAAAATGAACTGGCCTTAATTGCAAAAGCCTTTGGACATCCCGCCAGAGTGGCTATTTTACAATATCTTTTTAAAATTGAACGTTGTGTTTGTGGAGATTTGGTGAACGAGATTGGTCTCGCACAACCTACAATTTCCCAACATTTAAAAGAACTAAAGCATCTGGGATTAATTAAGGGAAATATTGAAGGAACCAGGGTTTGTTATTGCATAGACCCAGAAAACTGGAAAAATATGAAAAGTATAATGAAAGATTTTTTGGACCAGGATATTCCAAACCCAGATTGCTGTTAGTTTAAAAATTAGCACTCATAAAAATAATTAACATGGAAAAAGAAAATAAATTAAAAGACCTTGTAAAAGATCGCTATACCAAAATTGCCGAGCAGGAGAAAACCGATAATGCTGCTTCTTGCTGCGGCGCCACTACTCCATCAAACAAAGTTTACAATATTATGATGGATGATTACTCAAAAACCAGTGGCTATAATGCCGATGCCGATTTAGGTTTAGGTTGCGGACTTCCCACAGAGTTTGCCAAAATTAAGGAAGGTGACACTGTGATAGACCTTGGTTCTGGAGCAGGCAATGATTGTTTTGTGGCGCGCTACGAAACAGGCAACTCTGGAAAAGTAATTGGCATAGATTTCACTCCGGTAATGATAAATAAAGCTCGTGAAAATGCTGAAAAATTAGGCTATAATAATGTAGAATTTAGAGAAGGCGATATTGATGCGATGCCTGTGAACAATGATGTTGCCGATGTAATTGTGAGCAACTGTGTTTTAAACTTGGTTCCCAATAAGAAAAAGGTCATTGCTGAAATTTTTAGAACTCTTAAGCCAGGAGGTCATTTTAGTATTTCTGATATCGTCTTAACAGGAGAACTTCCAAAAGCCTTACGCGAAGATGCCGAAATGTATGCGGGTTGTGTAGCCGGAGCTATTCAAAAATCAGATTATCTAGAATTGATTGAAGAACAGAACTTTGAAAATATTACCATTCAAAAAGAAAAACCTATTGCTATTCCAAAAGACATCCTGGAAAAGTATCTTTCTGAAAAAGAAATCGCTGCCTTTAATAAAAATGGAGTAGGAATATTTAGCATTACTGTTTATGCTGAAAAGCCGGGCAAAAAACAAGATCATAAAACTTCTGAGATAATTGAAAAATCGTCTTCCAACACTTGCGCTCCAAACACAGGTTGTTGTTAGTTTTTTTAAGTTTTTTCACGCAGAGAATCGCGAAGCCCGCAAATGACGGCATGACCTAAAATTACCGCATATAAAGCTTTGCGTTCTTTGCTTTTTCCCAGTCCTGTTTAGTAGGCTGACTTTTTAACCAAAAATGATGCTTACTAAGTTATTGTTTTTTAGATTTTAATTCTTCCAAAACTCATCTTCCCAGGTTTCTTGAGGAAGTTCTAAACTTTTGTGATGCTCTTCTATTCTTTGAAGTTGCCGGGGTGTAGCAATTTTCTCAATTTCCTTATATAAAATTCGCTCTTCAAAACGTATATATCGTCCTATTTCTTCTTCAACTCTGTTTAGCGATCTTTTCACATCTTTGGTATCATTTAGCAAACGTACTAGTCTTCTATGGTTCGCCATAGCCCTTTTTACCCGCACATTTTGCAATCCCAAAATTGGAAATACAAATTCTTTTTCAATTTTAAAATGAGGATCTATATATACTTTCTTAAACCAATCGGCATACCCCTTAATCCTATCAATATCAACCTCATTACGCAGGCCTTCACTTATTTTCCATCCAAAAAACAAAATATCATAATGTTCGTCACTTACCGGTTCTAATGATTTATGGAATTTTAAAGGCTGCGACATAAAGATTGATATAAAATTTAAAGTTTTAGGTCTTTCCTATAAATTAATGGAAAAGTACCATACTGCACAATTATTTTCAAAAAAATGTTTCAGTCGTTCCTCATAGTTTTTATGGAGATATGTGAATTACCATTAGGGTAAAATTAGATACCTGCCTGTTTATATTTCTCAAATGAGTTATAAACTTCTAATTCAGCCTTACTGATATCCTGGAAGAACTACGCCTTTTTTGCTTTCCACGTTGTGATCTTCAGAAATCTAAGAAGCTTTACTCATTGATAACACTTATTCCCTCAATAAGATGA
Source organism: Salegentibacter echinorum (assembly GCF_900129445.1). Lineage (GTDB taxonomy): Bacteria > Bacteroidota > Bacteroidia > Flavobacteriales > Flavobacteriaceae > Salegentibacter > Salegentibacter echinorum. The sequence goes on along the minus strand of NZ_FQVT01000001.1, from coordinate 702,178 downwards.
AGCTCCCAAACATTGCATATTGCTGGCTGGCTTCTTTCTTACTATTTTCACTTTCAAATGTTTAAATGCCAAGAATTATTAACGGACAGGTTTATGAAAAGCTCATAAATACGCATTCTAAATCAAAATATACTACATATGGAAGTTGAAGAAAAAATGGAAAGGGATCAATCGATACCATCGGGAGAGCATTCACATAGTGAAGGGGTTACATCCCAGGATAAGAATATTGCTATCATTTCATATATCACCCTCATAGGTCTGATTATCGCTTTTGTGATGAACAATGAGAAGAAAGCAGAATTTCCTTCCTATCATATTAAACAGGCATTAGGTTTAGGTCTTACCGGCCTTGCGCTGGGGATTGTAGGGATGGTACCAATCCTGGGTTGGATCGTTTCTTTCCTGGGAATTTTTGCACTTCTTTTCTTATGGATTAAAGGATTGATGAATGCGATTAATGAACATCAAAAACCTGTTCCCTGGTTAGGAAGAAAATACGAAGAATGGTTTAAGAATATTTAAAATTTTCAAGTACAAACATAAATTTAAAACAACCAATCATGAAAAAACAACTATTTATTTTTACACTAAGCATAATGTCTATTGGGTTATTTACAAAATCTGCAGAAGCGCAGGAAATAGACACTAGAATTGGAGCTATGCTTGCCTACGGTACCGAGATTGAAAACGTGGGAATTGGAGCTAATGCTGAATTTGGTGTAATGGATAGACTAAGCATTTCGCCCAGTTTTATCTATTATTTTCCAAAAAGTGAGGGACCTATTAAGGTTAACTGGTTTGAGATTAATGGGAATGCCAATTATTATTTACTCCAAGATGAAGGATTTCAGCTTTATGGACTTGCAGGTTTGAATTACACCAATGTAAAGGTGAAATATGATGGTCCTACCGGTGACTATGGATACAACTTTAGTGGAAGCGATGGTCGTTTTGGATTAAACCTTGGAGCCGGAGCCAATTTAAACCTGGAGGGTAATATTACTCCGTTCGCCGAACTTAAATACGTGATTATTGACGATGGCCAACTGGTATTAGCAGCTGGTGTAAGATTTAGGATATAAGTTAAATTATATCTATTTAAAAATTTCCTGGGAATCAATTTCATTACATTGATTCCCAGAGTATATTTAATATGTCATTCTTAATTTTTAGAATAGACAATTTAAAATATATTCAATTAGGGGGAATTTCCCCTGTTTTAAACGATTGTATTTTAATACTTTAGATAAAATAATTGAATCCACCCCTACCTTACTTCAATTTTTTTAATTCCTACTTACCAGGAAGAAAAAATAAGACCAATTACCAAAACATATATTCCTATAAATCATAAAATACCGATTTTGCGGAATTGCATATATAGCAAAAGCTTATCTACCTAAAAACAAATAATAATCTAAACACACCTATAATTTTAAATACAGAACTTATGAAAACTATAAAATATCAAATTAAAACTTTCTTTTTTCTACTATTTGCGTTCAGCAGTTTGGCGGCTTGCAGTAGCGATGATGACACTATAATTGATGACAATGATAATGATGGAGATCTAGTTGAAGGTTTAGCAAGTGCCGAAATCACTGTAGATAACGAAACAATACAATTTTCATCTAAATCTGAAGATAATTTTGCCGGTGTAATGAAAACTAAAATGGGCGAAGAAGAGATTGACCAATTAGTTATAGTTATGGTAGATAAAGACTCGGAAGTAGCGATAATTTCACAAGCCCTTCCCGCCCCAAATTCTCCCATAGATTATGACTTGAGTAAAGTTGGTTTTGGAAATGATTACTTTTTCACCACCGATGTAGTTTTAGATGACAGCAAGGTTTATAGCATGGGATCATATCAACAGGGAGATGAGATAGCTCTTCAAAGTGAAGGCTTGTTTCAAATAACCTCCGTGTCCAAGGATAATATTAAGGGAACCTTTAAAATGACCTTATATAATAGTTATGACCCAAATAATGAAGATGCCAAAGAATTAACAATCACCGAAGGGAAGTTTGATTTACCAATAAAAGAAATTGACGAAGGTGACCTGGGAGACTTAGATTTAGATTAGGTTTTTTTGTCAATTCTTTTCCCGGTAGATGATACCAGGAAAAGAAACTTCCGAAGAATTTAAATGTTTATTAATCTAGGCATTCCCCCGGCTTTAGTAGAAAAAAGCATTATGGGCCAAAAACAGATTCTTAATTAAGATATACCATTAAAAATGATAAATGAAATAAAAATATTATTTTTTGCCGCCCTTTTAGTAATTACCGGTACTGCCTGTAAGTCTGATAAAGAGGACAGGAAAAAAATTGCTGAAGTTAGTACAAATGAACAGGCCGACAGCTATCACTATAGTTATTCTTTTAAAATGAACCAACCGGGAAGCGATGATCTCGTTTCATCGGGATCTTCTGAAATGTATTTATCTGAAAAGGCGCTACGTTCTGAAACCAAATTGGAAGTAATGGGTCAAAAAACAGATATGGTCATGCTTGTAAAAGCTGATGAACCCAATAAAGTGATTATGCTTCACGATAAAAGTAAAACCTACAGCATTTTCAATCCCGATGATCTTAAACTGGGTGGAGAAATGGCAGAAAAGATGAAAGAAATGAGCAATGATTCCATAAGCGTAGTTGGAAAAGAAAAAATGAATGGATATGAGTGCACACATTTAAAAATTATAACTACCGCAAACGTTCCCGAGAGTATCAAGCAGATTGTAGGCCAGGATTCTTCTGTGGAAGAATATTGGGTAAGCAAAGAAATTCCAGGTAGTTCTATGTTTGATTCCTGGGCCAAATCCCAACCAAAAATGATGCGCGGAATGAATTCTGAAATCTATGAATACGGTATTCCCGTTAAAATGGTTTCAAAAGAAGGAGATGCGATTAATATGGTTATGGAATTAACAGAAGCCAAAGAACAAAACCGGGATAAGGATTTATTTGAAATCCCACCTGGATACACCATAAAAGAATAATCACTTGTAACTATAAAAGAAGACTCTAGTTCAATCAAGCTAAAATGAGCAGTCATTCCTAAGTAGGAGGAATCTATTCTCTTTGAATAAAGACTCTTTATTGCGCAAAGATAAAGACGAAAGATTCTGAATGACAGACTAAGATATTTTTAACGTAGTGTTACACTAGAGCCAAAAAGAAATAAACTATAAACCTTTCAAAAACCTTGTAAAAATGAAGACAATTCAACTCAAAATTAAAACCGTATTATTTCTGTTATTGATCGGCTTCATCTTTACCGGTTGTGGTGAGGACAAGAAGGACAAAGAGAAAAATTCAGATGGTGACGTTAATAAGTTAGAGCAAATCGAGAGCCAATCAGAAACAAAAGATAAAGAATTCACAAGCCCAGATCGATCGGGAGGCAATAACTCGCATATTGCAGAAGAAGATGCCGGCATCACCAGCCCCGACTCCCCGGAAGGAAATTCCGCACCAATAGAGTTGGACTGTAATTATTTTAGGGAGAACCCCAATACCGTTTTGAAAAATAATCCGGAAGCTCAGGTAGATTATATTATTCCCTGTATGACGAGAATTGATGGCAAATTAAACATCGAGCCTGGTGTTGTTATCGCTTTTGAACAAGACGCAGGATTGAATTTCACTACTAAATCTTCCTTTAAAATGGAAGGTACTGCAGAAAAACCAATTATTCTAATAGGAAGAGAAGAAACAAAAGGCTATTGGCGTGGTATTCATACAGAGAGCCCCAATGCAAATAATAAGTTGAGCTATGTTACCGTAGATTATGCCGGGGGTTCAAAAGCAGCTTTAGAAATCTACCGGGAAAAAACCAATTTAAGTCTTGACAACTGTACTTTTTCAAATAGTAAAACTGCGGGGATGTTAGCTAGTGATAATGTAGGGAAAGACGTGCATAACATACAAATGAACAACTGCACGTTCACAAAAAATAACATTCCTGTAAAAGCCAATGTAACCCGTTTACGCATGTTCAATGGCAGTAATAGTTTTTCTGGAAATGAAAAGGACTACATCCATATTGATCGTGAGCGGTTAAAAGGAGATGTTACCTGGGCTCGTTTAGATGTCCCCTATTTTCTTCAGGATAATTTTAGGTTCAGCGATGGTGTGCTTACCGTAGAACCTGGTACAGAAATTATAATGTCTGCACAAAACTGGATGCACCTATCCAACAAAGCCTCTTTGGTCATGGTAGGTACCGAAGAAGATCCCATTATTATTCGTGGCGAACACGATGTTCCCGGATTTTGGATTGGATTTACTATAGATTCAAGTAGCCCTCTAAATGAAATTTCCCACGTAAATTTTAGAAATGGAGGCTCTACCACAGGATCTCCCAATGGAGTAGTAAGACTTGAACGTTCAAAGTTTCTAAAAATTCACGATGTGGTCTTTACCAGGTGTTTTGAATATGGACTAAGCCTTAGATCTGCACCAAAGTCTCATCTGGAATATGCCAATTTAACCCTGGATGATACCGAAAAACTATTTTCTGATTGGGGTGGAAAAGAACTTACCGACCTCGAAAATCCATAAGAACGGTTGAATTGAAAACCCAGGAACAGCAACTATAAACGTTATCTAAAAAGACACGAATAGATCACATAGTAGTTCTAAAAGACCATTTTTTTAATTTTTAAACACTGAAAAAAAATGAACATAATATTCAACTTATCTAATATCCCGAACTTTTTTTGATTGTTTTTATACTCAGTATAGGAACCTCCTGTAAAGACCAAAAAAGAGAGGAAAGTAAAGAAAACCTAAATGATCAAATGGATCAATTAGAAAATGATGAGAGCTTTGCCGGTTCAAGCAAACGTACCGACATCTGCCAGCTGTTGACCCAAAAAGGACATCCAAGAGGTCTTTAACTTGAACGATGACGTTGAGTTGATCCAAAAAGAAAGCCGGGGGTCCATTTGTAGTTATGAGTGGACATCGAAAGATCAAACAGTTTTTTATACCGTCAGCCTTAATTTTGCCCGTGGAAAGAAACGGACAAATAGCCAAATTGATGCGGCTTGGAAAGGCCAAAATAACGGGGTCTATAAAAAATGGCAACCCAAAGAGGTATCCGACGTTGGCGACCGGGCTTCGTGGAGCGACCTCGGTGGTGGCCAGTTGCGAGTGGCCGCCAATGGATATATCTTTTATGTGTCTTATTCTGCAAGAGTAATACGGGGTGAAAAACTCGACGATACCCAAGAAATGATTGATAAAACGTCCACCTTGGCCAAAAAAGTGATTGAAAGAATGTAACCTCCAGAAATTAACATATTAAAATTTCAATTTTATAAACTCGCTAAAACAAAATACTGATGAATACCTTAATATCACGTAATATCTTTTCAGTACTGTTTGTTTGCTTTATGATGTCGAGCTGCGTCACGTTGCAACAGCCACTTCCCGGTAGTCTTTGGGGTAGTTAGACCTTCGAAAAAACAGGGTTTTTAAACAAACAATCAAACAGTCAGCTTGAAGATTACCAAAATATATGCCGCAGAGAGGGCGACCGCCTGCGTTTTTCATCAGATGGTAAAATGAAATTGCGATGGTATGATGAAAGTTGTGTAATTCATGAATATCTTATTGGTAGGTATCACGTAGACGGTAAGATTCTGAATATTGAATTATCAAAACTCCGTCGCTATCAGGATCGTCCTTTTCCGCCTATCACAAAATTTAGGATTATGCAGATTAACGAAACCACTTTAAAGTTAGAGGAAATTCCTCAAGGCACTAGAAGCCGTCGGGACAGAGCAAAACCAGGATTTGAACCTTTCGTTTTTGTTTTTATGAAACTGGATTGAGTCCTGTTTTTTATAAAATTTTAAATGGTTTATTGTTCTGGGAATACCAACCGTGAATTGGTTCTTTCCGGTCTGTTTATAAGCTATTTAAAGAATTAAAAGTAATTAAAACAACCAATTATGTCTAAAGCAAGATACTTAGTAATGCTCTTGGCAATCTTCGGAATAATTCTCGTAGGTTGTAAAGACATTTCAAAAAATGAAAATGACGTTGATAATACGTCATCTTCCAAAACTAAAAATGGCATCAATGATAGTGCGTCCACTTCCAAAACTAGAAAAAAGACTGGTACTTATGCAACTATTAATTTTGATGATGGACGTACCATCGAAATGGTAGCTAGAAGCAAACAAGGGATTTTGAGTTTACCCAGTAAATTTGAGGCAAATATTACAGATTATAAGCTAATAGTCATGATTGAAGTGAAGGATTCAGAACCTTTACAAAATAAAATTTACGAGAAAGGTGCCTATTTGTCCATTTCAAACATGAAAAGTGAAATTCCGCTAAAGGAAAGTTTTGGCTCTAACAATACTAATAAAGATGGAAAACGAGGCGAAGCAAAAATCACCTTTACGACCATCAATAATACTCGCGCAGAAGGTACGTTCTCTGGAACCTTATATTCAAAAAGTCATCGAAAAGCAACTATTGAAGGGGAGTTTATAATTGAAAGGCAAAAATAGTAATTATTCGTTCTTGCAGGGCAATTACCAAACGACACGGGTAATCCAGTTGCTGGAGTGGGTATATTGCTTTTGGAGTGACCCTAATGACAGATATTTGTGGGTGGCCACCGATGGTTAGATTTTTTATTTCCCATTCGATAATAATCATACCAGGTGAAAACAAACCTAAAAACACCCAGGAGAAGCGCCCCCCCTTTACTCTATTACCGGTGCATCGGGACGATTCCCATTAATATAGTTCGTGAGATGTTCTAATTTATTTTTATAGATTTTTACAGCAGGCCAATCTGTCCTGGAAGGATTTATAAAAGTTTCCTTAATATTATTTCTATCAAGTTTTAATAATTTTATGGTTTCTGCTTTTTGTTTCTGCGAAAGGTAACTATTAGCCTCAACCTCAGCAATTTCCTTTTTAAAATCGGCTTCACTTTTAAGTGAGGCTTTTGTTTCCATTGCATTTATCGCAGCATAAATCCTGCTTTCTGTGTCTTCAAAATCATCTACATCCCAGCCATGATTTTGCAGCAATCCTTTGCGCTTTTTATAAAACTCCTGGATAAGATTTTCATATTTATTGGCTTGCGACTTCATCCTACGCTTTAGTTCAAATGTTGCCATTCTGGATTTCATAAATTTTAGTATTTTATCTTCGGTGAGCGGAACTTCCTGTACAACGATTACGCAGCTCTTCTGTAATAAACACTCACTAATTGTTTTATTCTGAATTTTAGGTGTTGTTACTGAAACCCAGGAATTAGCAGCGAAAAACACTATCAGCATTTTGCATAAAATAGAATTCATAAACCGATAATTTTTGTTTCACAAATATGTATGATTGCATGCCAGGATCAAATAATATGCTCTTGACAATCGGTTGATGGGAAGTGACCCGAGTTTATTAGTTTTTTTTTAGCAAGCAGGTGGAAACTACGCACTTTATTAAAGATAGGAATAATTTCTAATGATTCAAAAAACTACTGAAATACCAAGCGTGCAATAAGATTTATTAAAAGTATGTATTTTATATTCCTATTATTAGAACCATAGAGAAAACAAAAATTGCCATTTGTGTATTTCTGGTCCTTATAGAACCTTTCGAACGAAAAATAATATTTTACGACAGTCAATAAAGATAAAAAATCAAAGTTTACTCGGGCCCTAAAACAAAAGTAAAAACCTGGTAAAGCAAAGGTTGATGCATAGTAGTTATAGCAACCTAAGATCATCGTTTGCACGTTTTTATCAATAAGTTTTCTCACCAGGGCCATGTCGGCATACCACCACTAATAATTACAAGCCTTGCTAAGTTTGCTCCTGGAATACTCATAAGATTTTATTTTATGAATTAATGTGTTTAATTTTTAAAACTTTTTACAAAGAAATTTCTTTATATTTCAGCAATAATTTAAAACCCTTTTTCAATGGGCGAATTTTACTTCAACTTCTTCAAAGGTACCTTTTCTCAATCGCTGCCAGAAATTTTTTTAAAACTTAATCCCATTTTATACATTCTTGTAACATTTTCGTCAAGTTCACTACTTATAATTGCCAACCAATAATTTTGAATAAGGAATTAGAACATCAATTTGTAACCAATCTGGAAAAACACCAGAATATTGCACATAAAATATGTCGCATTTATACTAATGACAAAGATTCCCACAACGATCTTTTTCAGGAAATAACTATACAGTTGTGGAAGGCATACCCAAAATTTAGAGGCGAAGCCAAGTTTAGTACCTGGATGTACCGGGTAGCATTAAATACTGCGATTACCTTATACCGAAAAAAGAAAAGAAGTATAAGAACGCAAGATTTTGACAGTGTAGATTTTAAAATTAAAGCTGAAGAATACGATGGAGAAACAGAAGAACAACTAAAAGTCATGTATTCTGCTATCCAGCAATTAAACGATATTGAAAAAGCCCTGGTTTTTTTATACCTGGAAGATAAGAACTACAGAGAAATTTCGGACACCCTGGGGATTACCGAAGTAAATGCAAGAGTAAAAATGAACAGGCTCAAAACAAAATTAAAAAATATTTTAAATCCTTAGTAGATGGTAGATGACGGATTGGATTTATTAAAAAAGGATTGGAAAAAGCGGGAAGGCAGTCTGCCCCACTTTTCTTATAATGAAATTTATAAATTGCTTTGGAAGCGTTCCTCTTCTATTGTAAAATGGATCTTTATCATAAGTATCGCAGAGTTTCTATTCTGGGCAGCGCTTAGCATTATCTTATCAGACAAGCATCAATGGGAGCAAATAGAAGCGCTAAATATGACCACCGAGGTTATTGTATTTTCGGTTATTTCTTATTTGATCACTTTCTATTTTATTTTTTGTTTTTACAAAAACTATAAACGAATTTCTGTTACCGATAATATTAAATTATTGATTAAAAATATTTTAAAAACACGAAAAACCGTAAAACGTTATATTGGTTTTGTGCTAATCTCCAACGCGGTTTTAATTTTATTTACCTTATATAAAACTATTACTTATCACGTGGCTAACACGGTAATAGAAAATCCTGAAACTTATGAATTTGATACCACTCGCTGGCTTATTCTTATAGGAATGACCATTGGCGGACTTGGAATTTTTCTTGGTTTACTATGGCTTTTTTACAGATTAATTTATGGGATCTTACTGCGCCGTCTTAATAAAAATTATAAAGAACTGAAAAAATTAGAGGTTTAAGCGTTCACAAATTAGCGCAAATATCCTGTCCTGGTGGTTAAACCCTCCTCACGCTGTCTGGAAAGAAAACACCTAAATTATAGGCAGTTATTTTTAGACAGATGCTTAAGCATATTAATCCTCAACCAGCTTGCACTACAAAACAGTGCGATAAAGATAGAACGCTAATGTAGTAGATTTATAAAAAATGATTCAAGGCCGCGCTGTAGAAATCGGTTTACATTCGCAAAACCTTGAATCTCGAACTTTGAATCATGAACTAGAATTTCTAATTTGCCCCCCACTCCTTTAAAGAGTCTTTGTTCATTTTTACATAATCCTGGTTTCCGGCTTTTTCAGCGGCGGCTAAAGATTTTTTAGCGGCGGCAATAGCTTCTTCCTTTTTACCTAAATCGGCAGCGATTAATGACTTTTTCCGCAACATCCAATAAGTGTCTGGATTGCCCATTTCGATAGCTTTATTAACCCAGGCATAAGCTTTTTCGAGGTCTTTATCGGCATCGTGATAATAACTTGCCGCCGCATAATAATCTTGTGCACCCGGCCCGTTCATTATTTTATCGATACTGGCCATAGCCTTTTTCCCGGTAGGAACTTGAAAGTCTAAACTGGCTACCGTTTGATCCCAAACGAAACTAAGTGTGGCAGCATCCATTTTAAGATCATTAATTAGAATGGTAAAGGTATTCATTTTAAAAGGCAGCTGCTCAACTTCAGCAGTAGCTTTTACCGCAACTTTAGATTCATCCCATTCCTGCGGATTCCCCCAATTAGAAGCATCAGTATAAAAAATCACTTCCCATTGATTTTCCTGCGGAATTGTATAAATAGCATAAGTTCCCGCCTCCAGGGTTTTACCTTCTATCGTCACTGCATCGCTGAAGGTAATTTTAGTATTTTCATTCGCCCCGGTGCGCCATACTTTTCCAAAAGGAACCAATTCCCCAAAAATTTCACGTTCGCGAGTGGCCGGTCTCGAATAGGCTAAAGTAACATCGGTAAGCCCCACCTTTTGTTCCACTTTTGTAAATGGGCTGGGCTGTGGTGTTTGTACTTGTGCGTTTCCGGTAGCGATTAAACCGGCAAAGGATAAAAGTAAAATTAGTCTTTTCATAATGTAGTTTGTTTTTAGAATGTTTAAATATAATGCTAAATCATTAAATTTACTTTGCAGTGTTTAAGAATTAGTGTAAAAATCACATTCCAACAATAAATATTAACTTAGAAAGAAAGCGGTTTTTTTATATTTAGCTAAATTTCGGTTTGAGCTCTATTAATCGCTGTTTGATTAAAACTGTTAGTTTATTTATATTTTGTTTAACTTAATATATTTTAACCTAAACAAAACTTCACTTAATTTTATTTCAAATTAACGCGATGAAAATTTATACTAAAAGGTCAATTCAAAAGTTACCTATTTCCCTGCAAGAAGCCTGGGATTTTCTTTCCAGTCCCGAAAATCTAAAGACCATCACGCCAGATTATATGAGTTTTGATATTCTATCTGGAGGAGATAGATCCATGTTTCCCGGGCAAATCATTCAATATATTGTGACCCCAATTGCCGGGATAAAAACCAAATGGGTAACCGAAATCACGCACGTTAAAGACAAAGAGTATTTTGTAGATGAACAGCGTTTTGGTCCCTATTCCCTATGGCACCACAAACATTTTATAAAGGAAATTGATGGTGGCGTGGAAATGGAAGATATTGTTGATTATAAATTACCAATGGGATTTTTGGGACAAATGGTGCATCCGTTTTTAGTGGCTCCCAAATTAAACGAGATTTTCGACTATAGGCGTGAGAAACTAATCGAACTTTTTGGAGAATTTAAGGGAGACTCCACCCCCGCTGCAACTTTAAAACAAGATATTTTAGCCTAATTATAATTATTACACTATGAAAAAGAATATTCTATTAATAGGTGGTTCCAGCGGAATTGGTTTGGAAATCGCCAATAAACTTTCAAAAGAACACAACGTTATTACCGCTTCTCGAAGCAAAGGAGATTTAGGCGATAATATTAAGCATCTTGAATTTGATGTTTTAAAGGATAATGCTGAAGATTTAGACCTGCCGGAAGAATTACACGGTCTGGTTTATTGTCCCGGAAGTATCAATCTTAAGCCTTTCAAGATGTTGAAAACTGAAGATTTTGAAAAGGAAATGAACCTTAATTTTTTAAGTTTGGTAAAAGTAGTAAAAGCCCTGATACCGAAGCTTAAAAACAGTGGCGAAGGCAGTATGGTTTTCTTTAGCACAGTTGCAGTAAAAGTAGGAATGTCTTTTCATACCAGTGTAGCTGCTGCGAAAGGAGCTATAGAAGGATTTGCAAAATCCCTGGCGGCCGAATACGCACCCACCCTAAGAGTAAACGTTATTGCACCTTCCCTAACCGATACTCCCCTGGCCGATAAATTACTTTCCAGTGATTCTAAGAAAGAAAAAATGAGCGAAAGACATCCATTAAAACGAGTGGGTAACGCGAAGGATATTGCAAATGCTGCTGTATTTTTACTCAGTGAAGAAAACAGTTGGGTCACCGGGCAGGTAATTGGCGTAGATGGCGGACTTTCCACTTTAAATATTTCATAAATGAGCGAAAAGGTTAATATATTTTGGTTTAGACGTGATCTAAGATTAGATGATAACGTAGGTTTTCTTGAAGCCTTAAAAAGCGATAATCCAGTTCTACCTATTTTTATTTTTGATTCTGAAATTCTGGATAGTTTACCAGAGGATGATGCCCGTGTTAATTTTATTTTTGATGAGTTGCAAAAAATGCGACAGGAACTTCAGGAGAAACACGATAGTTCTATTGCGTTTTATCACGGAAAGCCAAAAAAAATGTTTCAGCAATTATTGAAAGATTATAAAATTGCTGAGGTTTACACCAATCGGGATTATGAGCCTTATGCGATTAAACGGGATAAAGAAATCAAGAAATTACTTGCTAATGAAGATATAGCTTTCCATACTTTTAAAGATCAGGTTATTTTTGAAAAGGGCGAAGTAGTAAAAAAAGACGGTGATCCTTATATTGTTTACACACCATATATGCGGGTTTGGATGGATCAATTTAAATCTTTAGATCTCAAAATACACTATACAAATGATTATTTAAAAAACCTTATTCAACATTCCAGGCTTCCCAATTTAAGCCTTTCAGATATGGGCTTTAAATCGGCTTCGATAAAAGTACCAGATTACGATGTGACCCCTACCCTGATTAGGGAATATGAAAATACCCGAAATATCCCGGCAAAAGAAGGTACCTCCCGCCTGGGAGCGCATTTAAGGTTTGGAACTGTAAGTGTTCGTAAAATGGTAAAAAAGGCGAATGCTGAAAAAAACAAAACTTTCCTGGAGGAATTGATATGGCGGGAATTTTTTATGCAGGTACTTTATCACAACCCCGATACGGTAACAGATGCTTTTAAACCAAAATACGACCGAATTCCCTGGCGAAATAATGAAAAGGAATTTGAAAAGTGGAAATCTGGTAAAACTGGTTATCCTTTAGTAGATGCCGGCATGCGGCAATTAAATAAATCTGGTTTTATGCACAACCGCGTGCGTATGTTGGTAGGCAGTTTTCTTTGTAAACACCTATTGATAGATTGGCGCTGGGGTGAGGCTTATTTTGCCGAGAAATTATTGGATTATGAAATGTCTTCCAATGTTGGAAACTGGCAATGGGTTGCCGGTAGTGGCGTAGATGCAGTTCCTTATTTTAGAATTTTTAATCCTACCACCCAAATTGATAAATTCGATAAGGATAAAAAATATATTAAAGAATGGGTAGAAGAATATGGAACCGATGATTATCCAGAAAAAATGGTAGATCACAAAGAAGCCCGTGAACGCGCTTTAAAAGTTTATAAAGAGGCTGTTGGAAGTTAAATAACAGTTTTTAGAAATTTTGTGCTTAAAAATATGTAATTTTAGATTGAGTGTATCCTGAGCTTCCCCTACGAGCTTGGGATATTTCATTAAATCTATTTTTTTAAGACCAATGAAATATCGCGCGTTAGAGCCTATCGTTTAAACGCTGAAAAAGCCACAAAGACTCCAAAACTCTAAGAAAAACACGATAATTATCCTGGTATTTCTGTGTGATTTTTTGTCTTAAAAATATGTTTATAATTCAATAGACCTCTGGTTTCAAGTTAAAATGCCAAGTTTTTACGAATAGGATTTCCGCAAACATTTTAAAAAAGATAAAAGTTTAATCCTTAAGGATTTTCTTTGCTTTTTCCAGGTCTTCCGGGCTATCTATACCAATGGTTTGCATCTCTGTCTCTACCATTTTAATATTTTTTCCGTACTCCAAAAACCTAATCGCTTCAATTTTTTCAGCAGCTTCTAAAGAAAGCATTGGAAGGTTGTAAAAATCGGTTAAGGCTTGTTTTCTAAAGGCATAAATCCCTATGTGCTTATAATATGTGATTTTGGCATCGGTATTCCTGGGATAAGGAACGGGAAACCTCGAAAAATACATCGCAAAATTATTTTTATTGGTAATTACCTTCACATTATTGTCATTGGTAATTTCCTCACTTTGCAACATAGGGCTTTTTAAAGAAGCTAAATCTATGCTGGCAGCATCATCTTCCCGAAAGACCAGTAATAGTTTTGCTAAGCTATCTTTATCTATAAATGGTTCATCTCCCTGCACATTTACCACGATATCTACATCCATGTCCTGAACAGCTTCAGCAATACGGTCACTGCCGCACTCGTGTTCAGTTTTACTTTTTATTGCCTGGCCACCGTGTTTGGTGATTTCAGAAAAAATCCTATCATCATCGGTCACCACATAAACCTCATCAAAAAGAGCAGTGTTTTTCGCAGCTTCATAAGTCCTTAAAATAACCGATTTTCCGTTTAAATCTTTCATTAATTTCCCTGGAAAACGGCTGGCTTCGTAACGGGCGGGAATCATGGCGATAATTTTCAACTGGTCTTTATTCAAAATATTAGTGTATTTTATTAATTAAATAACTTATAAAGCGGCAATTGCTGTGAGTAAGTTCAATTTCAAATTTAGGTTTAAAAAATTACTTTAAAGTATTATTCTAAAAAGAATTCATCTTTAAACCCAATAAGATAAAGCTTATGGGTTGCCCGTGTTACCGCGGTGTATAACCAGCGTAGGTATTCTTTGCCCACTCCTTCGGGCAGGTATGGTTGCTCTATAAAAACTGTATTCCATTGGCCACCCTGTGATTTATGACAGGTCATCGCATAAGAGAATTTAATTTGCAAGGCATTAAAGAACTTGTTGTTCTTAACCTTCATAAACTTCTTATACTTAGAAGTTTCATCGGCATAATCTTTCATCACTTCCTGGTATAACTCATTGGATTCTTCATAAGAAAGCGATGGGGTATTTGAGGTAAGCGTATCCAACATCACCACCGTCTCAAAAGGTTTCATTTTAGGATAATCTACCATTTGAACCTGCACTTCTGCAAAACGGAAACCGTAAAGTTCTTTTATTCCGAAGATTTCCAAAACTTTTATGATATCCCCATTGGCAATAAAACCGGCTTCTGAACTAGGTTTTACCCAGAAATAATTATTTTTGACTACCATTAAATAATCCCCCGCTGAAATTTCTTCTTCCTGAAATAAAATGCGCGAGCGAATTTGTTGATTATATAAATTGGCCCTTTTATTGGAGCGGACGATAATACTGGTGTCTTCATTGCCAATATTACTGTAGGCGTCTTCTATGGCGTTCATAATTTCATAACCATCACGCAATCGCACCACATCTGCCTTTGGTGTAATTTGAAACTGAAAGCTTTCATAAAAACCTTCCTGTAAACTTTCCCTAATCCTGGTGGCATTTAATAAAATGTCGCTTTCCTCTGCCTGTCTTACCACTTCATCCAGTTCTAGATGTTGCACATCTTTATTATAAGAAAACTGCAGTTTATCTGCTTCCAGAGCCGGGCTCATTTCCATTTTTACCGGTGGCAACTGCGCGGTATCCCCGATAAGGATCAATTGGCAATTACGGCCAGAATAAACGTAATCTATAAGGTCATCTAGCAGACTTCCGTTTTCCATTAATTTAGAATTGGTGGGAGTATCTGAAATCATTGAGGCCTCATCTACAATAAAAATACTGTTCTTATGTTTATTGGGTTGTAGTACAAATTGAACACCACTACCCCCACTTTTCTTTGGAAAATAAATTTTTTTGTGAATGGTAAAAGCTTCTTTTTTAGAATAATTAGAAATCACTTTGGCAGCGCGACCGGTAGGAGCCATTAAAACACCAGATTTTTTAATTTTCCATAAATTTTTGACTAGCGTACTAATAATCGTAGTTTTACCTGTACCTGCAAAACCTTTTAGTACAAATAGTTCCTCATTACTATTATTTAATACAAACCGGGATAATTGTTGCAAGGCAAGGTCCTGGCCTACTTTTGCCGGAAAGCCTAAATCGTTTAAAAGCAGTCTATAAAAGCCCGAAGCGTCAAGTTTTTCCATAAAAGTGATTGAAAAATCAAATATAGGGAGGGATTTTTAGGGTAGAAACTTTTCCGAATAAAAAAAAATTGTAGATTTGTCGTGAACACAGTAATTTTAAAATAAAACTTAGAAAGCATGAGACTTGCCATTCAATTACTTCTTTGGGTAGTGATTATTTTTTTAGCCTACCTTACTTTTAATGCCGTTTATGAACCTATTCAGTTTAACAAAGTTAAAGAAAAGCGTTATGCGAAGGTAGTTGAAAATTTAAAGCATATTCGTAAAGCAGAACTCGCCCACAAAGAGATTATTGGAAAGTTTGAGGATGATTTCGATAAGCTTGTTGGTTTTATTGACACTGCAGAATTTGCAATCACCGAGCGTAGAGACACTACAGTATTGGATGAAGAATACAAAAAGCAGTATGGTGTAGATGAATATATTGAAAAGGTAATTGTAGATACACTAGGCTTCGTTCCTGTTAAAGATTCTTTATTTCAGGGAAATCGTAAGATTTATGAAAATATGATTCAGGTACCTATCGATGAAGTTGATGCTAAATTCGATTTACAAGCGGGTACGGTTAGAAAAGGAAATAGTGATATTCCCGTGTTTAGAGCTCGAGTACCAAAGAGTGTGGTATTGCAAGGCCTAAGCAAAGACTTAATCTTACAGCAAAATGAAGTACAATCTGTAGATGATATAAATGGCCGTTATATATATGTTGGTTCTATGGAAGAAGTAAATACTAAAGGAAACTGGCCAACCCAATATGGTGACGAGTAAGACTAAAGTAGAGAAAGATTTAGAATTGTCCATTCAGGTTAGCCTGGATGGACTTTCTTTTTGTACTCGTAATCCAAAGGAGAATGCGTTAACTCATTATCATAAAATTAAATTTGAGCAACAGCTCGACCCCATAAAGCTTCTGGAGGAAATTGAAGCAATTTTTGAAAAGGAAACAGTATTTCAACAGGTTAACCATTTAAAGCTCATTTTCGACCATTCTTTATACAGCTTCGTTCCAAAAACGCTTTTTAAGGAAGAAAACGCTTCAGATTATTTAAAGTTCAATACTAAAATACTGCAAACCGATTTTATTGCCAATGAGGAAATAGGCAATACCGGCATCGTGAATATTTATATTCCCTATACCAATATTATTAATTTCTTTTTTGAAAAATTTGGGGAGTTCGAATATCAGCACCTTACGAGTATTCTTACCAAAACATTGTTATCATATACAACAAATACAGAACCTCAGGTGTATGCCCACGTAAAAGATAAGGAATTTGACTTACTGGTTTTAGAAAGCGAAAAAGTACTATTGTGTAATACTTTTCAATTTAACGAAAAGGAAGATTTTTTATATTATCTTTTGTTCACTGCGGAACAATTAAATTTAGACCCGCAAAATTTTCAGTTATATTTACTTGGTGCAATTGACGATTCATCCCCCCTTTACAAGATCGCTTATACCTATATTAGAAATATTGACTTTCTAAAAACTAATTTTAGCTTTAAAAGAAAGAAGGAAAGCGAAAAAATAAATTTTTTGGAAGAATTCATACTACTAAAATCATTTGAATGAGAATAATTTCGGGAACACACAAAGGAAAAAGATTGTTAGCACCAAAAAAATTACCGGTTCGCCCTACGACTGATATGGCCAAGGAGGCTTTATTCAATATTCTAAATAACACCCATAATTTTCCTCAACTAAGTGTAATAGATCTTTTTGCCGGTACAGGAAACATCTCCTACGAATTTGCTTCCCGGGGCAGTAAACAGCTCACGGCTATAGACGCCCATTACGATTGCGTAAAATATATAAAAAAGATTTCCAGGGAATTAGACCTGGATATTAATACAATTAAAAGCGATGTTTTTAAATTTTTAGAGAAAACCTCTCTAAAAGCAGATATTGTTTTTGCCGATCCGCCTTATAATTTTGAATTAAAATATTTTAAAGAAATAAGTGAGCTGGTTTTTGATAGACAATTGTTAAATACTGGAGGTCAATTAATTATTGAACATTCCAAACATACAGATTTATCAAATTTCACTAACTTTATATCATGTCGCAGGTATGGAAACGCTGTATTTAGCTTTTTTGAAACTTCTGAAGATTAAATAATAAGTTTAGTTTAGAGTCGGCATTAAAACTTCTACATTCTAAAGAATTTATGGATGCAGAATAATCTACTGGGAATTGTATAAACACTTTTCGCAGGTTAAAAGGAAATAGGATGACGGCGCATATAAAAACAGTCGAGCTCAATCATATTATTTTAAAATTTCACGATTACTATGTTGTTGGTGAAATTTTAGAAGATGTAGTTTTTGACGGCTCTAAAGTAGATGAGGTAGTGGAGATTTGTAAACAGGTTTTTAAAGGAGAACGCTTTGTTTATATTTCTGATAGAAAAAACAATTACAACGTAAATCCTGTAATGTATTTTGACCTCATCCATGTTAAAAACCTTGCTGGAATTGCAATAGTGAGTCAACGATTTGAAGCTTTAAAAATAGCAAATTTTGAAAAACAGTTTTCACCGGTACCCTTTAAAATTTTTACCGATATGGAACAAGCAGCAACCTGGGCGAAAAGTGTGTTGTAAACCTTATGTTGATTTGCTGATGAGGTGATATGTTGATGTGGTAATTGAAAAATGAGGTAATTTGAAGATTTTTCAATTTATAGATTAATCTATGCGTTAAAGATTTCCGAAAGCAAAATACCTGGTTACCCAAGCCTTGGAACGCCCAAGTTTCAGGTCGATTCTCGATTCTAGAATAAAAAATAAAAAGCAGGCCTGTAAGCCGGATTCTGTTCTTTCTAATTTCTTAGAAAGCCCCTATCATTTATCTGAAGTTTTTGTTACCAAAAACCTTTAGCTGCCTACCCTCCGGTAGCAAACGGGCAGTTTGCAGGCACCGGTTTACGTGACATTGCACCACATAGAGTTTACCTGATTTCACTACAGCATTACCTGTACATTCTTTCTGTTGCACTGGTCCTAATCCCATCCCCTTAATTGTCGGAACGGGAAACGGTGGGCGTTACCCACTATGTCGCCCTTTGGTGTCCGGACTTTCCTCTACTAATTTGCATTAGCAGCGATAAGGCGGCCTGCTTAAGACAAAGATAAGTTTTTAGAACGCGATTTTATTAAAACTTTTTGCATTTTATACAATATTTTATGGAAAGCGAATTATAACCATCATGGGACAATCACATAATGATGCTGAAGATTTAAAACTAATTCCCCAATCAAAATTTTATTCTCGTATCTTGCATGTATAATCTATGCATCTTTTAAAAGATTTACAAATTACAGATTTAAAGCATGACTTTCGAAATTGCTATACTCTTTTGCATTCTGGTTGTAGTCATTGTGCTTTTTGCCCTGGAAGTGTTTCCGGTAGATAAAATAGCATTTTTTATCCTGGCTGCCTTATTACTTACAAACCTGGTAAGTCCAGAGGAAGCCATTTCTGGTTTTTCCAGCCCCGCTACTATTACCGTTTTAGCCCTTATGATCCTTGCCCTGGGATTGGAAGCAAACGGGGTAATAGATTGGCTTACCGGCGGACTAAAAAAATTAAAAAACCTACCTGTTTACTTAATGATTCCTGTCTTTATGTTTATTGCGGGCAGCATTTCTGCATTTATAAACACCACGGCAGTGGTCATTGTTTTTATTAAAATAATCAATGAACTTTCTTCAAAATATGATATTCCCAATTCAAAATTATTGCTACCCATTTCTTTCGCCGGGATCATTGGTGGTAGCTGTACACTTATGGGAACTTCTACCAACCTTATTGTAAATGCAGTTGCAGTAGAAAGAGGAATAGAACGTTTTACCTTTTTTGAATTTACCTGGTATGGAGTGATCTTCCTCTTTATAACAATCGCAGTGGTAAGTCTTTTATACCGCTTTTTGCCCAACAAAAATAAAAATGAAATTAGCGAGGATTATAATTTAGACGAATTCATTACTAAGGTAATTATCAATAAAGACAGTGAGGTTATTGGTAAAAGTATTGGAGAAACTTTTTTGAATAAAAATGAGGAGCTGGAGGTTTTAAAATTAAAGCGCAATGGCATCATTAACGACCACCCGGGACAATTTACCGGCTTACAGGAAAACGACCAACTATTGCTTCGCTCCAACCTTAAAAACCTAATTAAATTAAGGGAAGCTAAAGGTTTTATCGTGATTAAAGGTGAAGATAACAAAAAATTAACCGAGCCTATAACCGATGCCGATGAGTTGGAGAAAAACGTACAACTGGTTGAGATTTTAATGCTTCCCAATTCACCTTTAATAGGTAAAAGCATCAAGACTGTTGGATGGTATGATCTACACGGTGCTATGCCCCTGGCGATAAGAAAACGCCGAAACTTAAGAAACCCCGGCAGACGTATTTTCAACAAAGAAAATGATGAAATAGAACTTCGGGTTGGGGATAGATTGTTGGTTGAAGTAACCGAAAGCAGTTTGGCAGAGCTTCAAAAAATAGAAAATATCACTATCTTAAGGCAACATCAAAAAGTAGAGATAAGCACGCCGTTAAAGAAATACCTCTCGCTTGGTATTTTACTGCTGGTTATAGGACTTTCGGCATTTTCAATTTTTCCTATTTTAAAAAGTGCCTTAATTGGTTGTTTTCTTATGCTCTTTACAAAATGCATTGATCTCGGGAAGATTTATGCACAGGTAAACTGGCAAATAATATTTTTATTGGCCGGGATGATTCCGCTGGGAGTAGCCATGAATAATACAGGAGCAGATTTATGGATTTCAGAACAATTGCTTAAACTATTTGAAAATCAGCATCAAGTGATTATTATAGGAATTCTATTTCTGGTGACCATGATTTTAAGCGGTTTTATCTCAAATAATGCCACCGCTATCATTATTGCTCCCATCGCTATAAGTATTGCCGCAAGTATGCAAATGGACGCCAAACCCTTTATTTTATCGGTGCTATTTGCTTCAAATTTTAGTTTTTTTACCCCGGTAGGCTACCAAACTAATACCATAATCTATGGAATGGGGATTTATCGCTTTAAGCACTTTTTTGTTATTGGTGGCATCGTTTCCCTGGTCCTTTGGGTAACCGCTTCCCTCCTGCTCTCGGGTAGTTTCTAATTTCTAGAGTATGTTCACTTTCTTAAGGCAAAGTTTTGAGTATTAGGAATGCAGTTTAATTTCAGGTATTTTTGAAAAAAAAGATGTCGCGTCTACTCGTTATCGGTTGTGTTTGGCCAGAGCCTAATTCTTCTGCTGCAGGCAGCCGAATGTTTCAATTACTACAGTTTTTTAAAGCCGAAAATTATGAGATTACTTTTGTAAGTGCCGCTGCTCGCAGTGAATTTGCCATTGATTTAGCTAAATTAAATATTGCTTCGGAAGTGGTAAAACTGAACCATCCTTCCTTTGATGAATTCCTAAAAAACCAACAACCCAGACTCGTGCTTTTTGATCGGTTTATGACCGAGGAACAATTTGGATGGCGGGTAGATAAGTTTGCCCCGGAAGCCGTTAAAATTTTAGATACCGAAGACCTCCACTTTTTGCGAAAAACACGCACTGAAGCTTATAAAAAAAATATACCTGCCAAAAACTTATATTTCGATTCCGATGTTACCAAAAGAGAGATTGCCAGTATTTACCGCTGTGACCTAAGTTTGATTATTTCTGAAGTTGAAATGGAATTGTTACAAGATTCCTTTAATATTCCCGGTCAATTGCTCCATTACCTGCCTTTTCTTTTAGATCCTATTTCCGAAGATAAAATAGCTGAGCTACCGCAATTTGAAGAACGGAAAAACTTTATAAGTATTGGTAATTTTCTGCACGAGCCCAACTGGAATGCAGTTTTGCAGCTAAAAGAAAATATTTGGCCTTTAATTAGAGAAAAGTTGTCTTCAACTCAATTACATATTTATGGTGCTTATCCTTCTCAAAAAGTATGGAACCTGCACAACGAAAAAGATGGATTTATTGTAAAAGGTCGCGCCGGGGATGCTGAAAAATTGATGCAGCAAACCAGGCTTTGCCTTGCTCCTATTCAATTTGGGGCGGGATTAAAAGGAAAACTTATCCAGGCAATGCAATTCGGTACACCTTCTATCACTTCTACAGTAGGAAGCGAAGGTATCGCCGGAAAATTAGACTGGAACGGAAGTATTTGCAATACCCCGGAAGATTTTGCAATGGCCGCAGTGAAATTATACACTGATAAAGACAGCTGGAATGAAGCCAATAAAAATGGATATAAAATAATTAACTCTAGATTTAACAAAAACAGTCATTCAGCAACTTTTTCAGATAAAATAAACACGCTTATCGCTAATCTTACCGAAAGAAGACAACAAAATTTTATTGGAAAAATACTGCAACACCACCAGCATCGCAGCACCTATTTTATGGCAAAATTTATTGAAGAAAAAGAGCGGAAAAAGCTTTAAAACAAACAACCTCAGGGCAACGAGGTATTATAAAGGAGGTTTACTGTTGAAGAGCCATCGGCACGGAGTCTTTAAATCTCTATTATCGAGAAAAAACCGCCAACAAAAACATTGTTGACGGTTCACTACACAAAAAGAACAGTTACCTGTTCACAAACAGAAATCAAACAAATTCATACTCCTTTTCAAAAAGCTTTCTATTTAAAGCCTGCAAGGTTTGTATTTTATTTTCGGTGGCTACCAAAAGGGAAATGTTGTTAGCGCTGCCACCATAAGAAATCATGCGCACCGGGATATCATTGAGTAATTCGAATAACCGGCTGGTATCTTTGTCTTCAATAAGCCCCTCGCCTACTATACAAATTATACTATGATCTTTTTCTACCGTTATTTCGCCACACACGTTTAGTTCTGCCAGTATTTTATCTAAATTCTTAGTATTATCTATAGTTAATGAGATAGCAATTTCTGAAGTAGTGATCATATCAATAGCAGTTTCATAAGTATCGAAAACCTCGAATATTTTCTTTAGAAATCCATGTGCCATCAACATTCGGTTAGACTTAATCTTTATGGCGGTAATTCCATCTTTAGCCGATATTGCTTTTAGGCCGCGAGAATGGATTTCCGAAGAAATTTTCGTTCCGGGAAGTTCTGGCGTAAAAGTATTTTTTAGGAATAATGGAATCTGCTTCTTAATAACCGGAGAGATTGTTTGCGGATGTAAAATTTTCGCACCAAAATAAGCCAGCTCGGCTGCCTCTTCAAAACTTAATTCTGCCAGGGCGTGCGTGTTTTCTACATAACGCGGATCGTTATTATGAAAACCATCAATATCGGTCCAAATTTGCGCTTCTGAAGCTTCTAAAGCCGCAGCTAAAATCGTGGCACTATAATCACTGCCACCTCTATTTAGGGTACTTACGCTACCGTTGCCGTCAATTCTTACAAAACCCTGGGTGATATATATGTCGGGTTGTTGTAAGCCTGCTGTACTTTCTCTAAATTTCTTTCCTACCAAGCCAGTATCCGGATTTTCTAAGTTTGCGACGTGCATAAAATCTTTGGCATCTAAAAGCTTGTTTTCCATATCGCAAGATGTTAAAAAACCAGAAAAAACAGTGGTTAACATACGTTCTCCGGTAGTAACCACCTTGGCATACACCGTTTCAGAGTAATTGCGCTTACTTATTTCCCTTAATTCGTTGAGAATATTTTGAACCAATTCTTTAGTACTTACATTCAGCGCTTCGTCCTGGATTAATGCGTCTATAGTTGAATCATGTTTGTATTTTAATTCAGCAATAATTTCAGCAATTTCTGTATTATTTTTTGCTTCAATCATTTTTGTAAGTTCTACCAGTTTATTGGTTACCCCGGCCATCGCCGAAAGTACCAATACTTTTTTCCCTGTTTTGGCCTTTAAAATATTTTTTACATTTACAATGCTTGCTACAGATCCTACAGATGTTCCTCCAAATTTTAATACTTTCATCCTTAACTATTTACTCGATACTCGAAATTTAAAAGCTTTGTCCCGATAGCTATCGAGATGCCGCGAAACCAAAATATTATTAATATAAAACCTCGTGGCCCTGCACCGAGGTGTTTTTCTTACTTAATGAAATCCAGGAAAAAATTGATTGCTTTACTTAAAACTGAATCGCCAATAATTTTACCTATGCATATTTAGAATTTAAGCTTCTTGTTACAAAAATTATCTGCTATTTTATATACATTTGCACAAAATGTATAATAATTAACAATGAAGACGATTACAACTTGTGTTCACGATATTATAAAACATCAACCTTTTTTAGATGACGCTATTGCGCGTGATATTGTGAACTTTAGCGGTCTGGCGGCCGATATTCAACCGCAAGTAGAAGAGGAAATGCGTAAACCGGTAAAACAAGGTTCCATTATTATGGCATTGCGCAGATATGCACCAAAGCGAACTAAAATAAATATGCGGGATCTTAGGGAATTGGGAGATATTGTGGTGCGTTCTGGAATTACAGAATATACTTTTTTAAATTCTAATACTATTATTGCCAGTAAAGCCAAGCTATTGGAAGCTGTAAAAGAACAGACCGGTGTTTATCTCAATTACTCAAGTAATTACCAGGAAAGTAATATTTTAGTTTCTTCCAGTTTAACAGATTTAGTGGAAGACTGTTTTAGAAGTGAGCGACGTGTAACCATCAAGGAAGAATTATCTTCAATTACTATAGCACTTCCCAAAGACAGTTCTCAATTTGTGGGATTGTATTTTTACATCTTTAAGTTACTGGCTTACGAGGGAATTCCTGTTTTTGAGATGATTTCTACTTCCAACTATTTCGCTTTGTTTCTGGAAAAACAATATGTGAACCAGGCATTTTTGTTAATTAATGAAATAAAAAAATAGTGTTTTAGGTTTAATTGAATAATTAATAACCGATTATTTTTGCAATTGATACCACCAAAGCTCATTTTGGTGGTTCATAGGTAAAATAAGCTGGTTGCTATCTGGAAGGAATAAAATATCACCCGCACTTTTTTCTGAAGTCAGTACTTCCTGCAAGTCACCATTCTTCCCAGCGAGATAAATTGTACCGGTAGCCCAGTCTGAAATATAAAAGGCTTCTTTACCTACGGGCTGGATACCGTCTAAATTTCCAATGCCTTTTTTAGATATCTTCGTGATCTCGCGGAATTCAATTGCGACCTTTAAAAGGCTTCCTTTACCATTTTCACCCCAGGCCGCGACATATAAATCTTTGTTTCGAGCAAAGAGACCATTGGGATATTGCAGTCTTTTACTATCTAAATATTCCACAATTTCCGTCTCCTGCTCCTCTGGCACCATCATTTCAGTAGCAGGTGAAGAAATCATATAAATCGCACTTCTACCAGAATCGGAGATAAAAATATTACCATCCTCGTCTATGGTGATATCATTTAGAGACACTGCTCCTTCTACGGCTATTCTTTCTATAATCCTGGCATCGCCAATAGCTATTCTAATCAACTCGGTATTATTTGTAACATACAGCGTGTCCTCTTTAATGAGCATACCTTTGGGATCTTTTAAGCCCGTAATCCATTTGAGCTTAATAATTTCACCTTCTTTGGAAACTTTTGAAATAAACCCATCGCCGTCACTATCCTCCGCCATATTAGTAACAAAATAAACATCATTAGCTTTGTGATAAATCACAGATTCAGGATGGCTAAATCCGCTTATTTTTTTGATTAGCGTTGCCGGGTTGCGTTGTGCAAAGCTGCCTGCGCTTATTAATAAAAAGAAAATAAATATTCTGAAGGAAAAAGTTTTCATGATTTTTTACGTGTTGATTCTTCTAAAGATACAAAAAAACTAAGTTACCTTCTCCTCCTATCTTTTTAAGAGATTACCTTCGATAATATTTTAAATTTTTGGTCTAAAAAAATGATTCCGTTACTTAAAACATAGTTGTTTATAACCTCGAAAAACTTGTTTGAAAAACAAAAAAGCTTAATCCTTCTATTATTAGCGAATTAAGCTTTTTGAAAATATATGCAAAATTAGAGTTTTAGTTCCCCATACCTATTTGGTAAAAAAATAATCTACTTACTTACTTTTCACTGTCTTTCACAACATTATTCCATTCCATTGTTTTTAGCACACTTATAAGCACGGGATTAATTTTATCTACTAATTCTGATTTTTTAGGAAAACTGTATGCGAAATAGTCTTTTTTTAGACTTCGTGTAGAGACCCCAATTTCATCTTCCAGTCCCCTGCGCTCTATTTCGAAATTTAGAATTGGCTCGTCATAAACAAAAACATCGGTTTGTTCATTTTCCACTAGAGCGATTCCCTCTTTTTCATTCTCTACTACATTATGCTTAATATTATAGAGGTCCAGTAATTCTTCAGCACTACTACTTTTTACAGAAGTCACTTTAAAATTAGAAAGATCCTGAATGCCGCCTATTTCGTCATTCATAGTTTGCACGGTTAAAGAAGAAGCGATCCCGGCCGTTAAACTGGAAATAATGATAATGGCCATAAACATCCAAATAAAACCAATAATTCTTCCACCGGTAGTTTGGGGGGATTTATCTCCATATCCCACGGTAGTCATGGTCACAGCACTCCACCAAAACCCTTCCAGGATTCCGCGTTTACCACCACCAAATTCTTCTGGGTTCTTTTTGCGCTCAAAGATCCAAACCAAAAATCCAAAAACTAAAATTACAGCCATTAAAACCAGTATAGCCGATATAAACTTCCAGCTCACAATGTTCTTAATATAGCCCAAAATTTGAGACCCCGTTTTCTTGGCCAGGGAAGTATCAGAAATATAGTACGGTTGGGAAAATGTCATACGTACCATACGATTATTAGTCACCGTTACAGGGTTTATGCTAAAATCTACTTCGTTGTTTTCCACCCCTTTAAGCAAAGCACCCAAAGTTTCATATTCCTTATAATCATATTCCAGGTCTAGCTCATCATTTACCAATTCCCAGGAATCTACACTCAACCCCCTATAGCCGTCATTTGCAGAAATAATAAAAGGAGGTGTTGGTGTCACACCAATAACTACCTTATTGGGTAAATTGAGGCTATCTACACTCTCCTGGCCAATAAAAGTAAAACTGCTAAGTAATATAGTTATAAGTAATACGTATTTCTTCATCATTTTAAAATGTGTTTTTATTGTTTTATTTTAGAAATTGAATCTTTAGACTTTGCAAAATATATTTCTAATTGCTTTCTACCAAATTCTCTTGCCCGCTCTACATCCTGTCCCATATAAATATCTATTTTATTCGTCCAGCGATAATGCATTTTATCTTTTACCTTAAATATACTATCAAAACCTTCAATCTTTACCAAGGTATTGTGCTCAAGCCCTTTGGGAATTAAATCTCTGGAAACAGCTATCGCTTTCATACCCGGTTTTAACGTATCACCCCAGGCGGTAATATTGGCGCCACCCGCACCCGTTTGCCATTTTACAGAATTGTATGCCGAAACTTCTACATTTAAAGTATCCCAATCTATTTTAGGTGCTTCCCGATCCTTATTGAAATTACAGGAGGAGAAAAATATAATGAGGATTAAAAGAATACTAGAAGATCGCATGAAATCGTTTTTTTATTTTCAAATTTATTCTTCGTGCACAAGGTTAGGTTTGAAATATAGAGTTAAACGTTATTTATCGTTCTATTAATTTTTCAATTAAAATATAAACATCATCTATTATAATGATATTATGTAGTTTAATACACATAGCATAAACCCATAATTTAACTACAAAACAAATCCTAAAAGAAAATATTATACTGAGGTATTTAACCTAAAACCTTTTTCTCCAGATCCTGGAACTCATTTAAACATGGATTAAACGTTTTTTGTTTATGCACATTTTTTATTCTTATATAGCGGTGCTATAAAGTCAGCAAAGTATTCAAATGAAAAAATTGCTAATTTTTCCTGGAATTAAAATTTAATCCATTATTTCCGTGGTATTTCAAATTGCGGTTTTATTAATTAAATTCTCTAAAATTTACGTTAATAGTACCAGTTATTAGAATAATTTCTACAATTTAAATAATTAAGCCTGTGGTTATCAATATCTTATTAAGAATAAAAAAGTATTTTAAAAATGTTAATTTTTATTTAAGATTTTGGGATTGTGACGAGTATTGTTTGGCAGGGCATTTAATAACTGTACATTTGCAGCCTTTAAAGGGCTGAGCCTTAAAAACTACAGTCCATTTTTAAATTTGAAAAACAAAATTATGAGTCAAGTAAAAGAGAATGACACGGTAAAGGTACATTATACAGGAAAACTGGCAGATGGACAGGTTTTTGACAGCTCTGTAGAAAGAGGCGAGCCTATAGAGTTTACTATGGGACAGGGTCAACTTATTCCTGGTTTTGAAAAAGGCCTTATCGATATGAAGGTGAATGAGAAGAAAACTGTAAATATTTCCAAAAAAGAAGCTTACGGTGAGCCAAGAGAAGAATTGATCCAGGAAGTACAAAAAAGTCAACTTCCAGAAGAAATCAAGCCAGAAGTAGGTATGGGTCTTGTTTCTAAAAGTCCAGATGGACAGGAAATGAATCTTGTTGTTAAAGATGTGAAGGAAGATACTATTGTTGTAGATGGTAACCACCCACTTGCAGGAAAAGACCTGGTATTTGATCTTGAAGTAGTAGAGATTAAGTAAAAAGAACAATATAATTTCTGAAAAGTCCGGAGTGAAAACTTCGGACTTTTTTTATTGCCGAATTACTGTATTAATAAAATACTCAAGACTTTTTAAAGGGTTAAGGTTTTTCTAAAAATTTTCCAGGTAAACAATTGGTTTGTAAATTACATTAGAACTAAAAAAACTTATATCATGATTAGAAAAGCAAGTGCCGAGTGGAAAGGCAATCTTAAAGAAGGAGAAGGCAATTTAAGTACCGAAAGCAAGGTTTTAAGCAAAACTCAATATTCCTATAATACCCGCTTCGAAAACGGAAACGGCTCAAACCCTGAAGAATTAATTGGCGCAGCTCACGCCGGTTGTTTCACTATGCAGCTCTCTGCTAATTTAAGTGAAGCAGGTTTTGAACCAGAAAATCTGGAAACCCAAGCCGAAATTACTTTTGAAGATGGAAAAGTGTCACAATCTAACTTAATCCTAACTGCAAAAGTACCCGGAATTGAGCGTTCAAAATTTGAAGAAATTGCAAACGAGGCAAAAGAAAACTGCCCTATCTCAAGGTTACTTGATACTAAAATTACTTTAGATGCTAAACTCCTATAAGGACTAAAAGTATTTAAATAAATTTGAACCCGTCTTGTACGGGTTTTTTTATACCCATTAACAGCACCCCTTTAAAGCATAAATTTCATATTATTCTATAGCGTATGAAAAATGAAATTTATTCAAAACTGTCTTTCATCTCCTCTAAGCGATATTTATTTCGAGAAAAAATTCTTCCTAAAAATAATTTCAGAAACAAAAATTTCTGTTTTTAATTCAAAAATTCAATTAAAAAAGCTGTTGCTTCAAATTTAATTACATTAAACATATTATTTAAATAATATAATGTTTTATACTGTATATAAATGCATTACAACATAATGTTTTCCGTAAAATGTCACTTTTAATTTTAAAATTTATTTATTAACTAAAAAAAATTATAAAATCATAATCCAGTTTTAAATTTTAAAAATATCCAACTTTTCCGGAAATAAATTCGAATTGTTTTTATGGGTATTTCAATCCAAATTGATTAAGAAATCTTGATATAAGATTAATTTGAAGCTTTTATCGAATTAGTTTCTTAAAATTAATTAGTAATTTCAGCGCTTCAAGAAAAATTAAATTCAGCATTAATGAAATTCAAACTTCTAAATTTAGCGCTTATTTTAAGCTCCTTTAGCTTAATTGCACAACAACAAGATGATTCCAGTCTAATAGAAAAAGCTAAAAAGATTCACGAAAACGTGATTACCATAGATACTCACGCCGATTTTAACGTCAATAACTTTACCAAAGAAAGGAACTATACCATGAACCTGGAAAACCAGGTTACTTTGCCTAAAATGGAAGCCGGCGGATTAGATGTCGCCTGGCTTATCGTTTATACCGGGCAGGGAGAGCTCAATGAAGAGGGTTACCAAAAAGCCCAGGAAAATGCGATGAGTAAATTTAATGCCATTCATAGGTTAGTCGAAGAATATGCTCCAAATAAAATAGGATTGGCTACAAATTCTCAAGAAGTACGGGAATTAATTTCTGAAGGAAAAAAGGTCGCGATGATTGGAGTTGAAAATGGCTACCCTATTGGTAATGATATCACTAATGTTGAGAAATTTTACGATCTGGGAGCGAGGTATATGTCTTTAGCTCACCAGGGCCACAGCCAGCTTAGTGATTCCAATACTGGTGAGGAAGACGATGAGTGGTTACACAACGGACTTAGCGATCTTGGTAAAGAAGTAATTGTAGAAATGAACCGACTGGGAATGATGATAGATGTTTCCCACCCTTCTAAAGAAGCCATTAAGCAAATGTTTAAGCTTTCTAAGGCGCCACTAATTGCTTCGCATTCTTCTGCCAGAAATCTTTCCAATCATAGCCGCAACCTTGACGATGAGCTTTTAATGCTTTTTAAAAAACACGGCGGGGTGGTACAAACGGTAGCTTTTAGTTCTTATGTTGATTTGGAAAAAAATAAAGCTTTTGCAGATCGAAGCTCGCAGGTTTACAGAAGAAAAGCTAAAGAAATGAATTTTAAAGAATTGGATAAGGACAGTTTAAAAAGCTTAAGTAATGAAGCCAGGGATGCCTATTATGCCGACGCTCAAAAAATAAAATCGGCTGCAGCACAGGAAATTGCAGCTTTAAAAGACGAAATTGAACAGGTAAATGTTTCAGATTTTGTAGATCATATAGATTATATGGTAGATCTTATTGGGATTGATCACGTAGGAATAAGCAGTGACTTTGACGGCGGCGGCGGAATTGACGGCTGGGAAGACGCTTCAGAAACTTTAAATGTTACTAAAGAATTGGTAAAAAGAGGTTATTCTGAAGAAGAAATCGCTAAATTATGGGGTGAAAATTTATTACGCGTAATGGACGAGGTTGCAGCAGTAGCAAAGGAAATTCAGGAGAAATAATTATGAAAAACTTAGAAGCACCAGAGCTTATTGGGGTAATTAGGGTTTGAAATTCTTAGAGGTATAATTTATAGTATAAAAAAAGGAGCAAAAATGCTCCTTTTTTTTTAGTAAGTTTTAAAATCTAGGCATGCTGTAAATCGTGCTTACCTTCTTTAATTTCTTCAATAACTTTATCATTAAAAGCCGGAAGATCTTCTGGTGATCTTGAAGTAACAAAAGCTTCATCTACCACTACTTCTTTATCTACCCAAAGTGCACCTGCATTCTCCAGGTCTTTTTTGATAGATTTATAGGAAGTCATGGTACGGCCTTCCACAACCTCAGCATTAATCAACGTCCAGGCTGCGTGGCAAATTGCTCCTACAGGCTTACTTTGTTTAAAGAAATCTCTCACAAAAACAAGAGCGTCTTCATTTACCCTTAGTTGATCTGGGTTTATAACTCCACCTGGAAGTACCAAAGCATGATAATCTTTAGCACTCACATCTTTAAGAGCGTGATCCACATCTATTTCTCCAGACCAGTCGGTGCCCTCCCAACCTTTTATTTTACCTTTCTCAGGACTTATGATATCTACTTTAAAACCTTCTTTTTCCATAGCTTCTTTTGGAGAGAAAAGTTCACTCTTTTCAAATCCATTAGTCGCTAATATTGCAATCTTCTTATCCATAATTCATTCTTTTTTGGTTCACTACAAAGATAATTTACAACTAAGGTTTTCTGTACTAATAGGATTATAAAAGAAATGGTTGTAAGCGTTAAACTATATTAATTCTCTTAAAATTTATTGAAATTATTTTGCATATTTCCCGTCATTAAGAAGTAATTTTTAAGGGATGTTGAGATTAACTCCCATTTGAATCTTTTTCTTGCTTCTCTTGCTTCTCCTGCTCTTCTTCCCAATGCATATTACTTCTTAAAGTATCCATTATTTTCTTCTCTTCTTTTAATTGGGTGCGGCGTCGTTTTAATTTTTCCATTTCCTGGTAAATAGCTGGCTCACCAAATCTATTGGGAACTACCCGTTCATTTTTTAATAACGCATACTGCACAGTAAATTCTGCACCAAAGAAGAGGATTAAACAGGTGTAATACACCCAAAGCAAAATAAGCACAACAGATGAAGCCCCGCCATAGACCGATGCCGGTTCACTTTGCCCAAAATAGTAACCTAAAAGAGCTTCTCCTGCTAGAAATAAAACCGTAGTAAGTGCCGCTCCCACATAAGTGATTTTCCATCGTAATTTTATATCGGGTAAAAGTTTAAATATAGCTGCAAAAAGTGTCGTTAAAATTATAAAGGAAATTGCAAAGTTTACTATTTCTACCGTAAAGGCTGTGATTTGGGGAGCAAATTGCTCTATTTCTTCCTTTAAAAAGCTAATTAAAGCAGAGATAACGAGAGACATTAAAAGTAATAATCCAATGGCTACAATCATTCCAAAAGAAATTAATCGATCCAAAAGCATTTGAAGGATATCGGTTTTCTTAGCTGCTACATTCCAAATATTGTTCATTGCTCTTTTAAGCTGAAAAAACAATCCTGTGGCGGCAAAAAGCAACATAACTGCTCCAAAAATAATGGCTAAAGTAGAATCTTCCGATAAGGCTACGTTCGTAATCATTTCCTCTACTGCCATAGCTGAATCCCTACCAATAAAATCGGCAATCTCATTGGTTAACCTTCCCTGAACGTCACTCTTCTTAAAAAAATAACCCGCGATACTTACCACGATAATAAGCAAAGAAGGTAAAGAGAACAAAGCATAATAAGCGATTGTGGCGCTCATTGCGTATGGCTCATTACGGTTCCAACTTGCATAGCTGTCTTTAAGAAGAGTCCAGAAGGTTTTTAAAAATTTCATAGCTTAAAGGTAATACTCTTTTATAATCTCCATATGATGCAGTGTATGACCTGCTACAATAAAGCCCGTTGCCCGGCAACTGGTATTTCCACCGCTAACCGACCCTAGATTGAGTAACATTTCGTTAGAAAAACTCTCATACATAACAATACCAGAATTCCTTACTGCAGTAAATTCATCTTTTAAACTATGTAGCGTTCTTCTGTTAGCCTTACTGGTAGATGCATAAGCTTCATGATCATAACCAGGGAGCACAATTCCCGGTTCCCTAGCTATACATAATGCCCTGTATTGAAAAATTCGTTCTACATCTATTATATGCTGAAGTACTTCTGCAATACTCCATTTCCCCTGTGCATATGCGTAATCCAAATTTTCAGGAGCTATCCTTTCCAGAAATTTTAAAAATTCATCCCTGTTTTCCTCAAGTAAAATCCCCAGCCGTAAATTGCCGGGGATTTTTTTAATATACCTGCCATAAAATTCTTTGTATTCGGCAGAAGTTAAATTATTCGCTGTCATATTATGCTGAGTTTCTACTGGCATTAATATTACCATATAAAGAACGGGTTACCATTTTTTCGTAAACTTTAAGCATATCCGCGGCACTTTCACCTTGTTCCTGTAGTTCCTGTACTTTTCTTAATGCGTGCTGTTGTATGGTTAACAAAGGCAACACAATATGCTCTCTAACCTGAATAGATGCTCTTCCAGCCGGTTGATTTTCCATCATTTCATTATAACCGGTCACTTTGAGCAACATCGCATGGGTACGCTCATATTCGGTATGAATAATTTCCCAAAATTCTCCAAATTCCTCATCATTTTTCATATATGCGGTAAGCGCAAAGAAAGATTTCGTAAGACTCATCATGGAATTTTCCAATAAGGTCTTAAAAAAGACAGAGTTATTATAGAGATGTTTCACTTTATCAAACTCCCCTTCTTTTTCAAATTGCTCCAATGCAGTACCCACACCGTAAAACCCGGGAACATTCTGTTTTAGCTGGCTCCAGCTCCCCACAAACGGAATTGCCCTTAAAGCAGAAAAATCTAATGATGCAGATTTATTTCTTTTTGAAGGTCTGCTTCCAATATTTGTTTTAGAATAATACTTTAAAGTACTCATTTTTTCTAAATAAGGAATAAATTTCTCGTGCTCTTTAAAGTTAGTATAGGTTTTATAACTTACTTCGGCTAATTTATTCATGGTTTCTCTGTCCTCAGCCGATAATTTATTTTTATCGTCGCTAAAAATCTCATTTGAAACCCCAGAACTTAATAATTGTTCCAGGTTATACCTACAGGAGTCCTGTGTTCCAAAATTGGAGCTAATAGTTTGTCCTTGCACGGTTAATTGTATTTCCTCATTTTCTATATTTTCGCCCAGAGAAGCGTAAAATTGGTGAGTTTTTCCACCACCACGTGCCGGTGGTCCTCCTCTACCATCAAAGAACACGACTTTTATACCGTGTTTTCTGGAAACTTCGGTTAAAGCCTCTTTAGCTTTATAGATACTCCAGTTTGCCATTAAATAACCACCATCTTTAGTACCATCACTAAAACCTAACATGATGGTTTGTTTATCACCTCGAGCTTTTATGTGTTCGCGATAAACTGGATTGTTATACAGTGTATCCATCACATCTGGCGAAGCTTTTAAATCTGGCACCGTTTCAAAAAGTGGAATAACATCTACCGTTGGTTTTTCCCATCCACATAGTTTTAAGAATGCAAAAGGTTCCAAAATACTTTGCGGCACCTCACTGTGGCTTATAATATAACGATTAGCCCCGGGCTCTCCATTTTTCTCCTGGATTTCCTGCATAGCATAGATAGAAGAAAGCGTAGATTTTGTAATCCCCTCTTCAAAAGCATCAGGGTCTATTTTACCTTCTGCTTTAGTTAAAGCTTCAATTTGATCTTCAGTAGATAGTTCTCTGTAATTTTTAGGAAGTAAACCGGGTTGTTGTTCTAAAATGGTATCCAACACCTCGGCGTGTTTCCCAGAGTCCTGGCGTATATCTAAAGTTGCAAAGTGATAACCAAATATTTTCACTTTGTTTAAAAGATCGTTTATTTCTTCGATAAACAAGCCCTGGTGCTTTGCTTCAACGATACTCTTAATTTTTTCAAGCTTTGAAGTCAGTTCAGTAAGCGGCATTTTAATCTTTCCAGATTTAGAAATTGCGCTTTGGTACAATGCCGATTCAATTTCAGAAATAATAACATCTACTTCGCTAAAAGTAATGCGTCTTTTTAACGTTCTTATGTCCCTGTAATAGTTGAGGAGAATCGTACTACGTAAACGCTTTGCTACTTTTAGCGTAATTTCTGTAGTTACAAATGGATTACCATCGCGGTCACCACCAGGCCAAAACCCTAAGTTAATCACCTGGTTACCAATATCATCCCCATCAAAAATATTCTCCTGAATATAATTGTACATTTTACTGATACTTTGATAGAAAACATTTTCAAAATACCAAATGAGGTTTACAGCTTCATCATAGGGTGTTGGTTTCTCTTTCTTAAAAAATGGAGTTTTCCCCAGCTGCGCCAATAATTTCTTAATACTGGTAATATCATTTACCTGTATAGCTTTATCCAAATCTGTAATTATTCCCAGGACAGCACCGGGATAAAATTGTGTAGGATGTGCAGTTAAAGTAGGTCGCACCTTAAATCGTTTCAGGTATTCCTTAAGTTCTGGTTCTTTATTTTTAGCCTCGGCTTCCTCCTTTATATTTCTAAGGGTACCACGGCCTTCCATATTATTTACTACAGGAAAAGACGCATCTTCTATAGCATCAAATAGCACTACCTGTCTTTCAATATACTGAATAAATCTAAAAAGTAAGCTTATTTGATGGTCTTCGGAAGGATTTTCCTGGTATTTATTAAAGAAATCCTGAATTATTTCTGAAGGGTTTTTATTCTCTTTAAAGCCTGCTTCACATATTTCCTGAAAAAGTGGCAGCAGGGATCCCGTTTTACTAATATCATCAAAAGGTAAAGTTAGGAATATACTATTATATACCTGATACTTAGACAACACGCTTTCGTTGAATCGTTCTAATTTTGGTTCTCTGTGCATAAATAAAATTTAGTTGATTGTGTTAATTTTGAAGTTATAAAAAAACCCTTTAAACATGTAAGCTTAAAGGGTTTTTATAATAAATTTAATACCGCTTACATATCCTGAAAGATAGAATGCATTAAACGTTTTTTATCATTTAAACTTTCCTCAAGGGAAATCATGGTTTCGGTTCTGTACACTCCTTCAATATCATCCAACTGGAAAATAATTTCTTTGGCGTGCTGTGTATTGCGGGCTCTTACTTTGCAAAATACATTAAATTTGCCTGTAGTCACGTGAGCCACTGTTACAAAAGGAATTTCATTTATTCGCTCTAATACAAATTTTGTTTGAGAGGTGTTTTTTAGGAAAACGCCAACATAAGCAATAAAAGCATAACCCAATTTTTTATAATCAAGGGTTAATGAAGAACCTTTTATAATTCCTGCTTCTTCCATTTTCTTTACTCTAACATGAACCGTTCCTGCCGAAATCAATAATTTTTTAGCAATATCAGTAAATGGAGTTCTGGTATTCTCAATTAACATATCGAGAATTTGATGATCTGTCTCGTCTAACTTAAACTTGGCCATTTTTAATTTCTTTTTTATTTGAAATTCAAAATTAGTACAAATTCTTTGAATATTTACTAATCATTTGAACTATTATTATGATATTAAGGCTAATAATTTCGAATTTAACGTTATTTTATTAACTATAACGTTTTCGGTTAAATCAGGCTTTCCGTTTATCTCAACTTTCTTTTCACCACACTCAATTTCTTTATGACCAAATTCTTTAATTTCTGGAGCTATTTTTTCAATTTTTGGAACCAAAACAAATTTCTCTGCAACTATTTTTTCCTGAAACTGAATGGCAACATCCCTAATCCCATCTTCAGTTTTAGCATTCCTATAAACAACATCATAAAATAACTTCTTGTTCTCAGGAATTTCAAAGTAAGCCTTATAATCTAAGTTATTGTAGTTTTTACAAGCTACACCTCTTAAAACAGACAACAAGGCTAAAAAAACATATTTCCTGGTCTCCTCACGCTCATAATCATTTGGAAAATGCCCGGCTTCAAAGAGGATTGTTGGGGTTTTAGTGCTTTGAAAACTATCTCCCGTGCAATTAATATTAAATGCATCATCATACCTACCTATTCTATTTGACAGCAGTTCATTGAGATCTTTAGCGATCCCGGCAATAAGCTGCATACTGGTTACCCTGGAAGGATAAATTTCCCGATTTTCATCCATTGATGGAGTTAGAAATGACAAAACAGCGGGTTCTTTTTGCTCGCCCGCACTAAAAATTGTACGTTGATCGTGCAGGTTTAAACAAAAATCTGGTTTAAAATCTTTAAAATTCTCA
Organism: Salegentibacter echinorum; assembly: GCF_900129445.1. GTDB lineage: Bacteria > Bacteroidota > Bacteroidia > Flavobacteriales > Flavobacteriaceae > Salegentibacter > Salegentibacter echinorum. The sequence goes on along the minus strand of NZ_FQVT01000001.1, from coordinate 664,975 downwards.
CGCAAAATCCTGCTTTCTATCTCTTTTAATTCTTTTGCATCCCTATTTAAATCTACCTTGTTGGCGTTTACACGGGTGTAAGCACTGGCACCATCGGGATTGAGCATAGGAATAATACAAAGCTCACATTTTTCTAATATTTTTTTTATCAAAATATCTTCTGAGTTTTCCTGAAAATACTTCAGGAAATCAAAAACTGCTTTGGTAGTTGTAGATTCATTTCCGTGCATTTGGGACCAGGCAAGAATTTTAACAGTACCTTTTCCCAGGGTGATGCTATGAATTGGTTTTCCCAGAACCGAGCTTCCAATCTGCTTTATTTTAAAAGTGGTTCTTAAATCCTTAAGCAAGGGTTCTATATCTTTTTGTTGAGTATATCTACCAGATAATCGCTCCTCTTTAAGCTTCGAATAATCTTCTAAAAGCTGTCGAAATAAGTGTGTCTTTTCCATGTTTACAAAAGTAAACAATCAATATTTCACAATTGTAAACAGCAGAATTTAAAAATGTGGATTACAACTGTAAACATCTTTGCTTTCTTGGTTCTTTCACAATTGGAATATCTCCTACTACTAAAAAATTAATATGTATTTTGTTTTATTTTAGATATTTAACTGTCACAATATTAACTTTTAGTTTAATGTTTATTTTAATATTACAATTGTAATTTGCACGCTATAAATGGTTTAGTTACATTTGTAAATGGATAAATTCACACTGTAAATTCACAATGGTAAACACCGAGGAATTCTCAAAACGCCTGCATAAAATTTTAGATTTCTATGAATTATCGGCGGCTGCTTTTGCAGATAAAATTGAAGTAGGCCGTTCCTCTATTTCTCATATTCTTTCGGGAAGAAATAAACCCAGTTTAGATTTTGTGATGAAGATTGTAAAGACTTTTCCCGAAGTGGAATTGTATTGGCTACTGAATGGCAAGGGAAATTTTCCGGCTTCGGAAAAACCAAAAGAACAACCTGATTTAGCAAAACCTGTTACCGCTTCACCATCTCAAAATATGGCTGCAGCAAAAGAGGAAAATGAATCTGCTCCTGCTTTTTCAAATACAAAACAAAAACCTATTCGTAAAATTGTTATTTTTTATGAAGATGGCACTTTTGAGGCCTTTCAAAATTGAAAATCTGGAGAAAATAGGCTTATTTTGCACAATCTAAAAACCCTCCAGTTATGAAGAAAATACTTATCGCCTGTTCCCTGCTATTTTTGCTTACCGGTTGTTTTGAACCCGAACGAAATTGCGCCGATTACAGGGTTGGAAAATTTGAGTATAAAACCTATATAAACGGTGAAATGGCTACCTCTACCTTTATTAGAAATGATTCTATTGAAATAGATAAATTTCAGGGAAATACAGATACCTCTTCAGTGAGATGGATTAATGATTGCGAGTATATCCTAAGAAATATAAATCCCAAAAGTATGGCTGAAGAAAAGGCTATTCACATGAAAATTTTAACTACCAATAAAGATGGTTATACGTTTGAATATGGTGTAGTTGGAGACCCTAAAAAACAACGTGGTTCGGTAACTAAAGTAAAATAAACTTAGTCACGCTTTTTGCTATATTAGATAGTATAATTGGATAAAAATTAGGGACGTACACAGTCTTGATTCTTGACTCTTGTTTCTTTTCTGTATAATCTATTTTCTTGTTTCTTATCTCATGTCTCTTTTTAAATTTCACCCTCTCTGCGTGTAATAATTATAGTCTGTAATCACCTGTTGTATAAAATGTATTGGAGATTCATCCGGTTTTATTTCTAATAATTCGGATACTTTTTGAGAAAGACTATAAATTAGTTGTTCATTGTTTTCCCGCTTTCCCTTTTGATAAAGGTTTTTAATATTTTGAACATCGGCGTCTTTTAATACACTTACTTGGGGGTATTTAGGCTGATGGTCTTCTGGTACATCTACTGCCAGGCTTCTATGAATATTTGTTCGTGGCTTTTCTGAAATAACCGTGGTTTTTGCTGCAAGATCGCCTAAACGTTGTCCTTTGCCGTTCAGTAAAATAGTTACTACCGCAATAGAACCGCTACTTATGGTAATATCAATAAACCGAAGCAACCATCTAATTAGGTACTCGGCAAACCCTGGCCGGGAACCATTAAGCTTTACCACTCTTATTTGTAGTGCTGCTTTACCTGGGGTTTGTCCATTGTACAAACTTTCCCATAAAACGAAGTACAAGAGCGATGGCAACCCCATTACCAGGTAGTAAACCCACTGCCCTCCTCCATCCAGTCCGGTTCCGGCCAGGGCCATACTACTAATTACTACATAAAGCCCTATTATGAAACCATCTACAATAAAAGCCAGGACACGATCTCCCACGCTCGCTACATTTTGAAAAATACTAATATTTTGAGCGGTTTCAATTTGAAAATTATCCATTTAATCTGTTTCTTTGAGACTTAATATTTAAAAATATGCGTGAGGCTGCGTTTGTGAAGCAAAATAAGAATAAATGGCTGAAGTTTGAAAGCCTGCTTCAAAATAAAAATAAGCTGCAGCCCCAAAAGCTGTCAGACATTTATATTGAAATTAGCGATCATCTTAGCTACTCGAAGACTTTCTACCCCAAAAGCAACACCACAGTTTATCTAAATCAATTAGCAGCTTCAGCACACCAAAGAATTTATAGAAATAAAAAAGAATCTAAAAACAGGGTTATCACTTTCTACACTAAAGAATTCCCACTGTTTTTTTATAAATTTCAGAAACAACTATTACTGGCCTTTCTTATTTTTGCGCTATTTTCTGCTGCCGGTGCCTTCTCTGCCGCATCAGACCATACTTTTGTGCGCAGCATACTTGGCGATGCCTACGTTAACATGACCTTGCAAAATATCGCAGAAGGTGACCCCATGGCGGTTTATAAAAAAATGGCCGAAACAGATATGTTCCTGGGCATCACCATAAATAACATTCGGGTAGCGCTTATCGCATTTAGCCTGGGATTACTGGCAGGCCTGGGCACTGTTTTTGTCCTTATGCAAAATGCAGTGATGCTGGGCTCCTTTCAATACTTTTTTTACGACAAAGGTCTGCTCTGGGAATCGGCCAGGACAATTTGGATTCACGGTACCATAGAAATCTCTGTTATAATTATTGCCGGTTGCGCGGGATTAGTAGTAGGAAGAAGTATGCTTTTCCCCGGCACATATAAAAGATTGACTTCCTTTACAAAAGGGGTGAAAAATGGATTAAAAATCGTGATAAGTACGGTTCCTTTCTTTATCATTGCAGGATTTTTGGAAGGATTTGTAACCAGACAAACCCAAATGCCAGATTGGTTAGCTATTATAATCATTGGGCTTTCGCTAACGCTTATTTTATTTTACTATGTCTTTTACCCTATTTACCTACACAAAAAACAATTAATTCATGAATAAAGAGCCTATTAACTTTAAAGAACAGCGAGAGCTGGGTGACATTATAAGTGCAACCTTTAAATTTATAAGGGAAAATTATAAATCCTATTTTAAGAGCATGATCAAAATTATTTGGCCTGCTTTTTTACTTTTAGTTGCAGCGGTTAGTTTTTATAGCTATTCAACCATTGGTAGTAGCTTATTCATGGATGGCCAGCGCGGTACTTTCTTTATAGGTTTTGGTTTACTTATCCTTGCACTTCTCATTTATTATACCGTTTTAAATGTAGCTGCCTTTAATTTCATAAAGTCTTATATGAAAAACAAGGGCGGGATTATTCACCAGGAAATTAAAGATGGTGTAAAAAAAGATTTGGGTAAAATGCTGGGGTTACAAGCTGTATCTGGAATTCTAGTTATTGCCGGAACTATGATTTTTGTCCTTCCCGGAATATATCTTAGTATCCCATTGGCCATTGCCGCAGCCGCATTGGTGTTTAAAAATGAAAGTGTTGGCGGCAGTATTTCAGAAGGTTTTTACCTGGTTAAAGATAATTGGTGGTCCAGTTTTATAAGCCTTTTTCTTATTTGGCTTATCGTTTATGTGATTAGCCTGGTTTTTCAACTTCCACTCTTAATTTATAGCATTATCAAAATGGTTACGGTGATGGACGGTCCAGACCAAACCAATATTTCAGAAGTTTTTGACGGTGTTTATCTAATTTTAACCGTGGCAGCTTCAGCCGTGCAATATATATTATATGCCATTACTCCGGTGGGTGTTGCTTTTGTTTACTATCACCTCAATGAGAAAAAATATGCAACCGGGGCCTACGAAAGTATAGATAACCTGGGAAAAAACGAATAATTGCATTAATGCGGGGCATGACTAAATTTTTATTAATCCTGAATTTACTTTTCTTCGGAAACCTCTATCCACAGGCTACCCGGGACACCGCTTCAGTTGCTACCGCCTCGCAAAGTGTAGTTCTTAGAGAGATTGATTTTGATGCTGAAGAGATTGAAACTTATAAAACCGAAAAAGAATTTGATTACCTAAATCGCATTGAAGAAGATTCCTGGTGGACCCGATTTAAACGTTGGCTTCAACTCAAATATAGCTCTTTTATGAATTGGCTATTCGGCGAGTATGAACCCAGCGGATTTTGGCTTTTTGTTTTAAAGATTTTACCCTATTTATTATTATTTGGGCTGGTAGCCCTCATTTTCTGGCTTTTTATAAGATTGAATCCCGCAAATGCTGTGATGGAAGAACCTATGAAAGCCCGGGTAAATCTACAAAAGGAAGAAGAACTGGTACAATCGGCAGATATTTCAGCATTAATTAAAGAAGCTATTGTCAACGAAGATTATAGATTGGCGGTGCGTTACCTTTATTTAAAGAGTTTAAGGAAATTAGATCAAAATGAATTTATTTCTTATAAATTTCAAAAAACCAACAAAGATTATATTAACGAGATAAAACAGCCTAAAGTTAACGATCAATTTACCAGGATTACCAGGCTTTATGACTTTATATGGTATGGCGCTTTTCAGCTTTCTAAAGAGCGGTTTGAAACGGCCCGGGCAGAATTCATAAAAATGGAAAACAGCATAAATAGCAACCAAAATGACTAGGACATCCAAAATCATATTCGGTGGTTTTCTGTTGTTAATCCTACTATTAACTTACCTGGAGGCCACAGAGCCAGAGCCAGTAAACTGGACGCCCAGTTATACCGCTACAGATAAAATCCCGTTAGGGAGCTTTGTATTTTACAAAAGTTGGATGCAGGCTGAAACTCGCCAGATAAACGAAGTGGGCATTCCACCTTTCGAGAAATTTAGCGATAGTTTGGAAAATGGCAGCTATTTCTTTTTAAATAATTCGGTGAATTTTGACCCCGATGAGTTAGATAAGATCTTAAACTGGGTTAGCCGGGGAAACCAATTATTTATAGCCGCCCGGGGATTTAGCGCCCGCCTGCTGGACACCCTACATTTAGAAACCAATGTTTTAACCCCAAAAGGCGACCTCAGTTCTAAACCTAAACTCAACTTTACAAATTCCAGGCAAAAGACTGCTAAAGATTTTCAGTTTAAAAATGAATTCCCCGGCATTTATTTTAAGGAAAAAGATAGTGCAACAATAAATGTGCTTGGCGATGTTCGTATTGATAAAACTGAAGAAGCAACTAAAAAACCAAATTTTATAAGCGCAGCTTTTGGCGCCGGTAAAATTTTTCTGCACAGCACACCGGAAGCTTTTGGGAATTATTTTTTACTCACTAAAGAGAACTATCGCTATTCAGAAAAAGTACTCGCCCACCTTAATAAAGAAGCACCTTTATATTTAGATGAATATTATAAAGCCGGAAAAACCTCTTTTGGGTCCCCACTTTATGTATTGCTAAGCAATAAACACCTTAAATGGGCTTATTATTTTTTGCTGCTGGGTTGTGTGCTGTTTATTATTTTTGAAGGAAAACGTAAACAACGCGCCATTCCCGTGGTAAAGCCATTAAAAAACCAAAGCTACGAATATGCAAAAACCGTAGGTGACCTATATTTGGAAGAAAAAGCCTATAAAGACTTAATTCAGAAAAAAATTGAATTGTTTTTAGAATATGTAAGAAGCAATTATAAACTTTCTACCAAAACTAGGGACGAAGAATTCTATAATTTACTGGCCTCAAAAAGTGGTAAAAGTAAGGCTGAAGGTAAAAAGTTGTTTGAGAAAATGGAAGAGCTGTCTAAAAATACTGCAGCTGAGAAATCGGAGTTTTTTGAACTTTCCGAAGCGATAAATAATTATAAAAATCCAAAAAATGGAACATCAGGAAAATAATAATACAGGAAAAGCGTCTGTAAACGAAAATATAGAAGATTATACTAAAAAGCAGGAATCACCGCGAGCCGAAGATTCTTATGCTGCAAAACAAGAAACAAAAGCTATAGATTTTGATAGTCGTATTCCTTTAGACGATCTAAAAAATGCAGTTTCAAAATTAAAAGCGCAACTGGGAAAAGTAATTGTGGGCCAACAGGACTTTGTGGAGCTTTTAATCGCGGGCTTACTCTCTAATGGGCACGTATTAATAGAAGGAGTGCCCGGCGTTGCCAAAACTTTAACCGCAAAACTTTTTGCCAGGAGCCTGGATACTAATTTTAGCCGAATACAGTTCACTCCAGATTTAATGCCAAGTGATGTTTTGGGAACTTCTATTTTAAACTCAAGGGAAAGCGAATTTGAATTTAAACCTGGCCCTATATTTTCAAATATTGTGCTAATTGACGAGATAAACCGGGCTCCCGCTAAAACCCAGGCCGCTTTATTTGAGGTGATGGAAGAACGACAAATCACTATAGATGGGAAGCAACACGATTTAAAAGCACCATTTATGGTTCTCGCCACGCAAAACCCCATTGAGCAGGAAGGAACTTACGCCCTACCCGAAGCGCAATTAGACCGGTTTTTATTTAAAATTGAGGTGAATTATCCTGATGTAGAAGACGAGATCAATATTCTTAAAACCCATCACGAGCGCAAAGGCAAGCTTCCAATTAATGAAATTGAAACCGTGTTGGACCCTAAAAACCTTGCCGACTTAAAGAGCCAGATCCGGGAGATTATTGTAGAGGAAAAATTAATGCATTATATCGCAAATATAGTGAGCAAAACCAGGAATCATTCCCACGTTTACCTTGGCGCTTCTCCACGGGCATCTATCGCTGTGATGAATGCTTCTAAAGCTTTTGCCGCGATTAACGGGCGCGATTTTGTAACGCCCGAGGATATTAAAAAAGCCCTAAATCCCGTCCTGGCACATCGTTTAATTATTAGCCCAGATAGGGAAATGGAAGGAATTACTGCGAAAGAGGTAATTGAGATGATTTCTAATTCAGTTGAAATTCCGCGCTAGTGCTTAAATTTTTAAAATCTTTGTACCTGAACAGCCGATTCTTTTACGCGATTTTTGCAATCGCAATACTATTTCTATGCTCTTTTTGGTTTGAGTTTTTATACGCGCCAACCTGGGTGCTAAGTATTATTTTATTTTTCCTGCTTTTGGGGGAACTTGTAGGTCTTTATAAAAATAAAGGTGTACAAGCCGAAAGAATCCTTCCGCAGAAATTTTCAAATTCCGATGATAATGAAGTGATTATTCAGGTGGAGAATAAATATAGTTTTGGGGTCTCTTGTGAACTTATTGATGAAATTCCCATTCAGTTTCAAAAACGGGATTTTTTAAAACAGCTTAAAGTATCTGCAGGGGAAATTGAACAATTCAATTATTCTTTAAGACCTGTAGAACGCGGCGAATATTTCTTCGGCAAATTAAATGTCTATACGCGCACTAAGATAGGACTTGCTAAACGCCGAACAATATTTGGCGATCAACAAATGCTGAAAGTTTATCCATCTTTTATTCAGATGAAAAAACTGGATTTTCTGGCTATAGACAGGCGTTTGTCCCAACCGGGATTAAAAAAAATAAGACGCATTGGGCATACTATGGAGTTTGAGCAAATTAAAGAATATGTGCCCGGGGACGATATTAGAACCATTAACTGGAAAGCCACCGCCAAGCAGGGAGAGTTAATGGTTAATCAATTTCAGGATGAAAAAGCCCAACCGGTTTATTCTGTGATCGATACGGGCCGGGTGATGAAGATGCCCTTTAAAGGCCTTAGTTTATTAGATTACGCGATTAATAGTAGTTTGGCATTTTCTAATATTGCTTTAAAAAAGAAGGACAAAGTAGGTTTGCTCTCCTTTTCTTCCAAAATTGACGGGCTATTAAAAGCCAATTCGCGCTTAAGCCAGTTACAGCAAATCATGGAGCGTTTATATAATATCAAAACGCAGTTCCCAGACTCCGATTTTAATATGCTTTATACTAATTTGCGAAAAAAAGTTACCCAGCGCAGTTTACTAATGCTTTACACTAATTTTGAACATATTTCGGCGCTAAAACGACAACTCCCTTATTTAAAGGCGATTAACAAAAAGCATGTCTTAGTAGTTATTTTCTTTGAAAATACAGAAATGGATAAAATCATTGCTTCCCAGCCCGAAAATACCACCGCCATGGCCCACCAGGTAATGGCTGAAAATTTTGTTCAGCAGAAAAAATTAATGGCAGCCGAATTAAGAGCTCACGGCATCAATACCCTACTCACAAAGCCGGAAGAATTGAGCGTAAATAGCATCAATAAATATTTGGAAATAAAAGCACGCGGTATTTTGTAAAAATTAGGTGTAAGATTATACCTAATTGTATTACATATCTGCATATCTTTTAGCTATCTTAAAAGTTTAAAGCAACGGACAACAAAGACCTCACAGGTCTTTGAGACCTGTGAGGTCTGGTTTATAAGCGCTCCGAAAATTCGGGAGAGATATCTTTTTTTAGAACAAAGATTCTTCACTTCGAAAGCAAAGCCTGTCTTGAGCTGTTTATTTGACATTACGCAGTCGTTCTTTGCTTTACGTTTTCTGCGTTTTTCCTTTGTGCAGCTTCGTTATATTGTATGCTGGTGGCAAAATAAGATTTTCCGCAATTATCAATTCAGCAATAAAAATCTACAACTCGGTTACTTATATTATTTAAAAACAGGCTTCTTATATAGTTTTGAGCATATTAATCTATAAAACTATGTATTATGAAAATTATCGCAATTATTTTTAGCTTGTTTGTTAGCCAGGTTATTTTAGCCCAGGAAACAGAAACAGGAGACATTACCGTACAGGCAAAAAATTTTACCAAGGATGAAGGAAAAGTCTATTTTGGACTTTACACCGAAGAAAATTTTATTAAGAGCGCTCCTTTAAAAGGAGAAGTAAGTGAAATTAAAGATGGTATAGCTAAAGTGACTTTTAAAGATGTTCCTGCCGGCACTTATGCCATAAGCAGTTATCACGACAAAAACGGAAATAAAAGATTGGACTTTGATGAGAACGGAATACCTACCGAAGATTACGGTGTTTCCAACAATGCCATGAATTTATATGGCCCGCCAATTTGGGATGAAGCAAAATTTAAATTTGATGGTGGAGCGAAAAAACTGGAACTCATTTTTTAAAAGGATGTTCAGTGCACGAGCGTGCCTAATGTAATTTATTTCGACATTATCAGATCCGCTACTAAATTTTGAATCTAACTATCTGAGATAAAACAAGAGTATTTAAGTGATAGATTCAAATGAAAGTGTAAAAACAGCCGCGAATTCACGAATAATTTTTAGTGAGTTTGTGGCTTTCTCATCCTAAAAATTCAAGTTTGCTAAACCTTAGCTTTATTTTTTTTAAACAAAAAATCATAAAGAAATGTAAAGAATGCCTTTCGTATTTTTCTTTGAGTCTTAGCGTCTTTGAGGTTTATTTTTAATCAACAAAACTTAAAACAACTTGCAAACTCAGGTAATTATAGCTCGAAGCAATTCCCAACTTATCGAAAAACACCAAAATTACAAATAATTGATATCTGATAAAAATTTAACTGATTAGCATGTCTTATAGTAATCGCTAAAAGAGATTTCATATTTATCCTCCTTATAATTGGAAAACTTCATAAAAAAAGCTAGCTAAAGAAAATATTACCTATGAAAAATCAGGATTCTCAGTTAGTTAAAATTGAGTCTTTTCTCTTTTTTCTTGAAGCGCGAGCGATCTTGTTTCTTTACCGGACAATAGCGCTTCCAAATAGACTAAAACATATTTTTATTGATTTAGTATAGAAAAAACCAATACATTTGTAGTAACCATAATCTTTGCACCTTATGACGATTACACAACTGCATTATGTGTTGGCGGTTGCCGAACACAAGAATTTTACCAAGGCAGCCCAAAAAGTTTTTGTAACCCAGCCTACACTTAGTATGCAAATTCAAAAGCTGGAAGAAGAGCTTGATGTACAAATCTTTGACCGTACAAAGAAACCTATTCAACTTACTGAAACGGGACAAAAAATTGTACAGCAGGCCAGAAATATTGTTAATGAGAGCGACCGCATTCAGGATATTGTAGATCAACAAAAAGGATATGTTGGCGGAATTTTCAAACTGGGCGTAATTCCCACGGTAATGCCTACTTTATTACCTATGTTTATTAGTGATTTTATTAAAAAATATCCCAAGGTAAAGCTAAAGATTGAAGAACTGAACACCGATGAGATTATTGAACGTTTAAAGGAAGGACATTTAGATGCCGCAATTGCCGCCACCCCATTGGAGCTACCGGGTGTTAAAGAAAATGTGCTGTATTATGAACCTTTTGTAGGCTATATCCCAGATTCCCACCGTTTATTTCATGAAAACAAAATTGAGGTAAATGATCTTTCTATAGATGACATGTTATTATTGGAAGACGGCCATTGTTTTAAAGATGGGATTATCAATTTATGTAAGTCTTCCCGCGATTATGACGACGACCATTTTCAATTGGAAAGCGGGAGTTTTGAAACCTTAATTAAACTTGCCAATGAAGGTTTGGGAATGACGCTTCTTCCCTATTTACATACCCGGGACGTTAAAGAAGAGGAAAAAAAGAATTTAAAAATGTTTAAAGAACCGGTACCCGCCCGCGAAGTTAGTCTTATTTACAACCGCAGCGAATTGAAAATGCAAATTATTGAAGCTTTACGCAAAACAATTGCCGGAGTGGTTAAAGGCGCCATTACTTTTCACAATGTGAATATTATAAGTCCGTTGAATAAAAGTAAAAAAGAATCTCACTCTGATTGAAGATTAAGAACTAAAAATTTCCCAGTTCGCAATATCTCATCATATAAATTTAAAGACTACGCACCCTGGCAAAGAATTAGCATTTAAACATTCAAGATTTTTTAATACTAATGTAAATTTTAACGATATAAACTTAAAAAAGCGGCTCGAAAGCCGCTTTTATTTATGTTTTTAAATAGATTAAACATTGGTTAAGTTCGGGGTTTTGACGGGTTAACGTCATTACCCAAATCTTAAGTTCCTCAATTTCGTGAGGCAAAAGCCGTTCTAGGGCTTTCTTCACTTCTCTGCAAAATAGATTTGAATCAAAACTAACTTTGTTAAGTATAGTTTTGGTGTAATCAAACATCGCTCTCGCCATAATTTGAAAATATTAAATTAAAAGTTAGGTTAATAATAAGTAGAAGTATGTTATAGGCATCAATTATTTCTATACTTCCATAAAGATAACCATAAATTAATGATTTTCAATTTATTTTACTTTGTTTAACAATTGGATGTGTTTTTGGTTTGGTGTTTATTATTTGTTTTTTAGCTAACTGACTTTGAACCTTGAACCTGAAACTTTGAACTTATTGTTTAAAAACCTCTATCCCCGCCTATAACATCACCTATACCTCCTAGAATGCTGCCTTCACCTTTGTCTTTTCCTCCACCCTGGGGCGCTGCTTGTAAAATTCGATTAGCTAATCTACTAAAGGGTAACGATTGCACATATACGGTACCTGGGCCGGTTAGCGTGGCAAAAAAGAGCCCTTCTCCACCAAAAACAGTATTCTTAATACCGCCTACAAATTCAATATCGTAATTTATATCTTGTGTAAAACCTATAATACAACCGGTATCGACTTTTAAAACCTCGCCGGGTGCCAATTCTTTACGCGCCATAGTGCCACCGGCATGAACAAAAGCCATCCCATCACCTTCTAGTTTTTGCATGATAAAGCCTTCACCTCCAAAGAATCCCCGACCCATTTTTCGGCTAAATTCAATACCTACGGCAACGCCTTTTGCAGCACATAAAAAAGCATCTTTCTGGCAAATAAATTTATTGTTGTATCTCGTGAGATCTATAGGTATAATCTTGCCGGGATAGGGCGAGGCGAAACTAATATGTTTTTTCCCCTGAATTTCATTGGTGAAAATGGTCATAAACAAACTTTCTCCGGTAAGCAAGCGTTTACCCGCTCCCAGTACTTTTCCCAGAAACCCTTCCTTTTCTTTAGAACCGTCCCCAAAAATAGTGTCCATTTTAATTCCATTATCCATCATCATAAAATTGCCGGCTTCAGCAATCACAGCTTCCTGCGGATCTAATTCTAATTCTACATATTGCATTTCTTCCCCCAGAATCTGGTAATCTATTTCATGTGCATTCATAATCTTATGGTTTTAATTTAATTGTCCATTCAAATTCAAAAACAGATACCTGTTCGCCGGTATTATTTATTCCGGTTGCTTTCATCCAAAAAGTTTGCCCCTCCCCGGTGGCTATGGTTTTTTGTATAACTTTATCTATCAAATGTCCGTCGTAACAATAAAAACTTATTTTACCGGTCGCTTTTTTGGTGAATTGTGCTTTATTTTGAGCTACTAACATAGAAATGCTTCTATTGGTTTTCTGTATTTTTCCCATTATTATAGCGCCGGTGCTTAGCTCGGCAGCCATCGCCTGTACCGCAAAATACATACTTTTAAAAGGATTTTGGTTAATCCATTTATGCTTAACCGAAACCTTACAGGTATCTTCATCTATGGCTTCTGCTCTCACCCCACATAACCAGGCACTGGGAATTTTAAGCATTAAATATTTATTCAATTTGTTTGTAGTTATTGTCATAGCTGGATTATTTTTTATAAAGTTTCAGAAAATACACAATTTCTCACTAATTTTTAATTCTACAAGTGAAAATCCCTCAAAATTGTAATGTACCAGGATGTTTCGTAATAAATGTATTCAAAATTATCAATAGTTTCTGAATTTTAATTTCATAAAAATATGTTAAATCTTAGTACTATGCTTTGCAAAATACCTTCTTTTAGACATATATTTGCATTGTAGAATAGTTAGAAAAATTTTAGAGCGATGAATTCAGAAATAAATAAAGAAGAAAAAACACTGGCAACAATCTTGCACCTCTCGGTTTTTACCAAGTATATTATACCTTTAGGAAATTTTATTTTTCCTTTAATTCTTTGGCTAACTAAGCGAGAGAAAGCTTTTATAGATAACCATGGTAGGAAAGCGATAAACTTCCAAATAAGTTTATTTTTATACAGTATTTTTATACTGGCCACAGGCTTTGCACTAATTGTTTTTCAAGCCTTTAGATTGGGCGAAGATGCTTCTTTTACATTTGGCCCAAACACTTTTGAATTTCAGGAATGGCAACATGCAATTTCTATAATGATTACCCTGGGGGTTTTCGCACTTCTACTTTTAGTTTTATTTATTCTGGAGATTTTTGCAGTGATTACTGCAGCTATTAAAGCCAATAATGGAGAGGATTACAATTTTCCATTAAGCATCAATTTTATAGGAGAACAATCATCAAAATCTAATTATTCAAACCATCAACATCAATCAAAAAATGAACAGTTTAACAATCCTCAAAACCAAACACTATGAAGATAGAAAACACCAAGGCCCAAATGCGAAAAGGGGTACTGGAGTACTGTATTCTTTCGGTATTAAGAGATAAAGATGCCTACGTGGCAGAGATCCTTGAAACACTTAAAGATGCTAAGTTACTGGTAGTAGAAGGTACCATCTACCCGCTACTTACCAGGTTGAAAAACGCAGGACTTTTAAGTTATCGCTGGGAAGAGTCTAACAGCGGACCACCCAGAAAATATTATGGTCTTACCGATACCGGGCAGCTCTTTCTAAAAGAACTTACCGCAACCTGGAGTGAGCTCCAAACCGCTGTAAATATTGTAACCAATCAAAAAAAGAACGATCATGAATAAAACCGTAAATATAAACCTTGCCGGGATATTCTTTCATATAGATGAGGACGCTTATGTTAAGCTTCAACATTACCTGGAAGCCATAAAACGCTCCTTTACCAATACGCAGGGAAAAGAAGAAATTATAGCAGATATTGAAGCACGTATCGCTGAACTTTTTAATGAAAAGAGAAAAGACGATCGCCAGGTTATTGGCATGCTTCAAGTTGAAGAAGTAATCGCCATTATGGGGCAACCCGAGGATTATGTGGTAGATGAAGAAATGTTTGAAGACGAACCTACCCAGGAAAAAACCGGTAAAACCACAGGAAAACAACTTTTTAGAGATACCGAGCATTCTTACGTTGGCGGAGTTTCCTCTGGCCTTGGTCATTACCTGGGAATAGATTTTATTTGGATACGAATTTTATGGATTTTGCTCACCATTTTTTCAAGTGGTGCCTTCATTCTCATTTATATCGCCCTGTGGTTATTTGTCCCGGAAGCTAAAACCACAGCAGATAAATTGGCGATGCGAGGGGAAGAAGTGACCATTAGTAATATTGAAAAAAAGATTCGGGAAGGTTTTGATAATGTAACCGGAAAGGTAAAAGATGTAGATTATCAAAAATATGGTTACCGGGCAAAATCTGGTGCTAGTTCAGCCGCCTCTGCCATTGGAGATGTAATTAGTTTTATCTTAAAAATCTTTGTAAAATTAATTGGGATTTTCTTGATCTTAGTTGCCGGTTCTGCCTTAATTAGCATTTTTATAGGTCTTTTTACCGTAGGAACTTTTGGAATTATAGATGCACCCTGGAGTGATTATGTAGAAATGGCGGTGAGTGGTGCCCCTTTGTGGCTATTATGGCTGCTCGCTTTCTTATTGCTAGGAATCCCCTTTTTCTTCCTGTTTATATTAGGCTTAAAAATTCTTGTAGGACGTTTAAAGTCTATAGGAACACCGTTAATTTTGGTTTTAGTGGGACTTTGGTTGCTCGCCCTAATTGGAGGAGCCATAGTTGGTGTGCAACAAGCCACGCACCGCGCTTTTGACGGGGAACACATTGTAAACCAAAAACTACCGGTACAACCACAGGACACCCTGTATCTTAAAATGAGAAATAATCCCGAATATTCCAGCAGCATTTATCGCAGCGGTAATTTTAAGATTAAATATAATAAAAATGGAGATCGAATTATTTATGGGACAGACATCAATTTAGTCGTGAAATCAACCAAAGACTCCCTGGCCCGTATAGAAATAATCAAATCTGCTGAAGGTAAAGATTACAAAGAAGCCAAAGAAAGGGCGAAAAACATTCTTTACACTACAGAAATAAACAATAATGAGTTATTTCTTGATTCATATTTCACCTCAAACGCTAAATATAAATATCGCGACCAGGAAGTGAAAGTGTCTTTATTCCTACCGGAAGGAACTACTCTTTTTGCTGCGGAAAACACCGGTACTTTTCAACGAGGAAATTATATGGGAAATATTTTAAACCGTGGTGATACCGAAAAATTCCTGAATATTTCTGAAGATTCGGCAATTTGTGAAGACTGTGCGGAAGAAACCTGGGACGAGGAAACTGAAGATGAATGGGACGAAGAAGATGACTTTAATGCGAATATTAATTCTGGGGACGAAAATGTAAGCATAAAAATAAACCGGAATGGTATCACCGTAGATAAAAAGTCTAAAACCAAAAAAGTAGATACACTTAATAATAAAAGCCAGGAATTATGATACAATTAATCTTATACATCTTTATGGTAGTTTTTAATCCTGGCCCTCCTATAAAAAAGACGGAAATTTTGGTAAGGGAATTTATAGAATGTTCTGAGCCTTTTTATGTAAAAAAGTGTACAAAGAATATCTATCAATGCTAACTCGCCTTATGTACCCCATGCTAGATATTTTGTTAGAAACCAGGTTTTACAAGCTTTAATTATAGGGTACAGGAAAAAAGTTAAACCATCTTGATAACCAGAGAGGGAGGGTTAACCGCCAGAACACGATTTAGGGCTAAATTTTGAATTACGTCGATCAAAGAATAGCGAACTTTTTACAAGGCCTCCATACGGAGGCTTTTTTAGTATATTTGTTATGGAAAAATAGAAACTATGAAAAAAATATTACTTCTTTTAGGAATATGCCTGGCTTTTAGTTGTGGTTCACAAAAAGTAAATGGCAGCAGAATAGTTACTACGGAAAAAACCAGGCTTCTGGATTTTAATAGTATTGAAATTTCGGGAGATTTTGATGTTGAACTCAAAAAAGGTAGTACCGCATTAATGAAAGTTAAGGCAGACGATAATCTTCATAGAATCATTCAGGGCGAAGTGGTAAACCAGGTTCTATATATAAAGCCCACTAAGAGAATTGGTCGCAGTAAATCTCAAGAAATTGAAATCACCTATCCCCAAGATCTCCAAAAGATCATATTAAACGAAAATGTGGAATTGGAAACTGAAGGCGAACTTTATACCGAAGAACTAAAAGTAGAACTTGCTGATAGAGCTAAGGCGTACCTCACCATTACCGCCACCAGGTTTGATCTCTTTAGCAACGGAAAATCTATTGTAGAGCTTAACCTAACGGCCGAGAATGCCTATTTTCAACTCAATAAATCCAGTGGAATCAAAGCCCTGGTGAATTCCCCATCTTTTAATGTAGATATGTATGAAAAAGCTTCGGCGAGAATTGAAGGTGAAACAAATAATTTTCAATTAAGAGCCGAGCATTCCAGTGATTTTAAGGGTAAAAGACTAACCGCCAATGAAGCCGTAGTGGTTGCAGAAGGAAAAACAAAAATAGAAGTTGAAGTTTTAAAACAGCTTAGCCTCACTGCTAAAAACCGCGCGGAAATTAAGCTTTATGGTACCCCAAAAATAGATTTGGTAGAATTTTCGGAAAAAGCAGTGTTAGCTAAGAAAAATTAAGATTTTTTACTACATTTAACCACTAACACTAAATAAATTGAATTATGAAAATTGCTTTAAAATCAATTTTAATACTTTTAACGCTAAGTCTTAGTTTGGCGTCCTGTCGCAATGAGGAAGACAAAAAATCTGAAATTGAAAAATTATCTGAAGAAGATGATGCAAAGGTTAAGGTTAAAGATGACAAGGTTAAAGTAAAAACCGACGACAAAAAGATTAAGATCAAAGAAGATGCTGATGGAGATGTAAAGAAAAAAGTAAAAGTTGATAATGATGATAACTAATTCATTCAACATTTAAATTAACTAAATAAAAAGTCCCGTTTTCGGGACTTTTTTGAACTTTATTAATCAGGTAAAAATTAAAACCGAATTAACATACTATATGCATAAAAGAGAAATTCACACGGCGGGAAAAGAACTTAGAGAAGCTAAAAAAGTATTGGTTTTACTACACGGTCGCGGCGGGAGCGCGAAAGAGTTCTTATCGCTTGCCAATGATTTAAATACCCAGGATTTTGCAATCCTCGCTCCGCAGGCTACTGACTTTACCTGGTATCCAAATTCATTCCTCACCCCAGTTCAACAAAATGAACCAGAACTTGCTTCGGCCTTAGCACTTCTAAAAGAATTACTCGAAGATATTATTGAAAGCGGGGTAGCCACAGAAAATATTTATTTCGCGGGCTTCTCACAAGGTGCTTGTTTAAGCCTGGAATTTGTGGCAAGAAACGCACAAAAATTTGGAGGAGTAATTGCTTTTACCGGTGGACTAATTGGAGAAGAACTTGATTTCAATAAATATTCCGGAGATTTTCAAGGAACTCCCATTATGATAACCTCCGGCGATCCAGATGCACATATTCCTACTAAACGAATTGAAAACTCTGTAGAGATCTTAGAGAAAATGAATGCTTCTGTGCAATATAAACGCTATAAAAATAAACCGCATAATATTTCAGCAGAAGAAATAGAATTTGCCAATCAGGTTATTTTCAGCTAAAACCTTTAAGAAAACTGTTCTTTGATAAATATTAACTATAAAAAAGCCGGATTTTCAGTTTTCTTAATTCTTATTTCTTTTCGCTTTATTCTCTATCTTTTTTTAATAAGAAGACCTCAGCATTATTCGAAGGATTGTTTCATTAAATGAAAAATTTTGAATCTCAATTAATAATTTGACGAAAATTAAGGGAAATACAAAAAGACTACGCAACCTTTTTGAACAAATTACATCTATTAGGTAGATAAACTCTTTAATAAATTTAATATTATGAAAAAATTAGGCTTGCTTTTCCTATTGTCGTTTATTGTTCTTTCCTGCTCATCCGATGATGAAAATGAACCACAAGAAAAAGATATGAACCTGGATTTGGTGCTAAAAGAATTGCCACAAGAATGGAAACTAGTTAAGATGACCGGAAGTTTTAGCGGCTCGGAAACCACAGGGGATGATATGGGTTGGCAAGAAAGCTATATTTTTAAAAGTGATAGCACATTTACTAAAACAAGATTACGAAACGGAAAGAAATTGACCGCCACGGGGACCTTTGTTATTGGAACCGAATATAAAAATACCACAGCACAAAAATCATTAAAACTCACGTTCGATAAAGAGAGTTCAATTATTGGCAGCTGTTCTAATGAACCTTTAGAATATTTGTATTATAAAAATGACGAAAACCTTTTGCTAAGCAATTGGTGGGCCTGCGATGGCCCCGGACTCTTCTATAAAAAGGTAGAATAAGATCTTATTCTGTTTTACCAAAAACTTTAGACATAACTATCACACATATCAACTATTCAAATCTATAGACCGTTAGAATTATCTTTCAGGCTCTATTTTTTTCTAAAAAATCATTTGATATTTTGCTGCTTGCAATTTTAGCGCAATAATTAAATAAAAGCTGATATTAATCATTAATAAGATAGAAAGAAAAACCATATTTTTGTATGTTGGAAAATTTTGTCTCTAAAAGACAGCAACGATTGAAAAGTTCGTGTTTTTTAAACTGCATAATTCATTAAATAATTGAATTAGGATTTAAAACATAAAACAACTATGCAATTAAATAAATATATAGACCATACTTTATTAAAACCAACGGCTACACCTGCCGATATCGAGACTCTTTGTAAAGAAGCCAAAGAGTACAACTTTGCGGCTGTTTGTGTGCACCCTTGTTATTTGGAACTGGCGAAAGACTTTTTAAAAAACACTGTGGTAAAAACAGCAGTTGTTATTGGTTTTCCCCTGGGAGCAATGACAACCGACGCTAAAGTACTTGAAGCAAAAGACGCCATAAAAAAAGGAGCCGATGAAATTGATATGGTGATCAATATTGGTATGTTAAAAGCCGGGGAAGTGGCTTATGTTACGCGAGAAATTGAAGCCATTAAAAAAGCTATAGGTGATAAGGTTCTAAAGGTTATTTTAGAAACCTGTTTTCTAAGCGATGATGAAACGCAAATTGCCGCAAAAGCTGCACTAAACGCAAAAGCCGATTTTATTAAAACTTCTACAGGTTTTGGTACCGGTGGCGCTACATTTAGAGACGTAAAATTAATGAAAGAAATTGCGGGCGAGCAAATGAAAATAAAAGCTTCCGGCGGAATAAAAGATCGTGAAACTGCAATGCAATACATAGATTTAGGCGTTTCTCGTTTGGGAACTTCCTCTGGAATAAACTTAATAAATAGAGACAAAGAATAAGATGAGTGTACACATAGGAGCCAAAAAGGGAGAGATAGCTGAAAATGTTTTACTCCCGGGAGACCCGGTGAGAGCCAAATGGATAGCTGAAAATTTTCTTGATAATGCAGTTTGCTATAATGAAGTTCGCGGTATGCTGGGATATACCGGCACCTATAAAGGGAAAAAAGTATCGGTGCAGGCTACGGGAATGGGCATTCCTTCTGCCCTAATTTATTGCACAGAATTGATTACCGATTATGGCGCAAAAAAATTGATTCGCGTAGGATCTGCCGGTTCTTATCGTAAGGACTTGGGAATTAATGAAGTTGTACTGGCGATGGCTGCTTCTTCAAATTCAGGATTTAACAAGGCAAATTTTCTTCATGCCGATTACGCTCCTACCGCAAGTTTTGAATTGTTTATGAAGGCCGTAAGGTTTGCTGAAGAAAACAATATTCAGTTTACAGCCGGAAATGTACTTTCTTCCGATGTATTTTATGAAGAAGATGAGCATACCTATAAAAAATGGGCCAATTATGGCGTGTTATGTGTAGAAATGGAATCGGCGGGCTTATATACTGTGGCGGCTAAACACGAGGTGCAAGCACTATCTATACTTACCATATCAGATTCACTTGTTACCGGCGAAAAACTACCTTCTAAGGATAGGGAACAAAGTTTTAGCAGAATGATCGAAATTGCCCTGGGAGCACTTTAAATTAGAGGCTTTAAGGCAGACGACAGACGGAATAAACTATTTTTAAACTTCAAGCATCTTATAGCAACGCTAAGCAAGAGCTTGAAGTTTTCTTTTTATTGAACTATCGAACGCTCCTGCAAGGTTTAGAAAACCTTGTAGGTTTAAAAACAAGCATATACCTACCAGATCTGGCAGACCTTTTAGGTAACCGAAATCACATTTCAGAAAAACATAAGTTAAGTGCATAACTCAATCTTCTTATATGAATATTGAATAAAATTTATCGAATTGAGCCATTACTTAAGTTGTTCGTTTAAATGATTTTATTAACTTAACCCGGCGTGAATTAAATCATTGAACTTACTGTACTACTGCTTTGTTAAGTTAAAATCATTGAAATCTATGAATAATACAGGTTAAAAACAACAACCTCGACCCAAGGGTACGAGGCATGATTCCTATAAAATCCTTTTATTTCGGGACAATCCATTGGTAATCATACTCCTGGCTATCGTCCCGCGATTAAATTTTCTAATACTACATCACAAAAAGAAATATCATGAAACCTTATACAGCTGCTGAAAATCGCTATGAAAAAATGAAATACCGCCGGTGCGGAAAAAGCGGAATTAAACTACCCCTACTCTCTCTTGGTTTGTGGCACAACTTTGGTGATCACGACGATTTAGAGACAGGTAGGAAAATTTTGCGCACAGCATTCGATAGCGGAATTACACATTTTGATCTGGCCAATAATTACGGACCTCCCTATGGCGCCGCCGAATCGAATTTCGGTAAAATTTTTGCTGAAGATTTTAAGAAATACAGGGACGAATTGATTATTTCTACTAAAGCCGGTTGGGATATGTGGCCTGGCCCCTATGGAAATTTTGGTTCCAGAAAATACCTTATTTCCAGTTTAGACCAATCGCTTCAAAGAATGGGACTGGAATATGTTGATATTTTTTACCATCACCGCCCAGATCCCGACACTCCTTTAGAAGAAACCATGGGAGCTTTAGACCAAATTGTAAGACAGGGAAAAGCTCTTTATGTTGGGATTTCCCAGTACTCATCTAAGGAAACCGCACAAGCCGCTGAAATTTTAAAGCAACAAAGAACGCCATTTCTAATCCATCAACCTCGCTATAATATGTTAGACCGCTGGGTGGAAAAAGGATTGTTAAACACTCTGGAACGTGAAGGTATAGGAAGTATTGCATTCTCGCCTTTGGAACAGGGAATTTTAACCGATAAATACTTACAGGGCATTCCAAAAGATAGTAGGGCCTCGAAGGAAAGTAGTTATTTAGACGAAGCGCAAATTACTTCAGAAAAAATTGGGAAAGTTCAACAATTGAATGAGATCGCCGGTTCACGAGGTCAAAGTTTGGCTCAAATGGCGGTAGCCTGGTTGCTAAAAGACCAGCGCATCACTTCTGTATTGCTGGGAATTAGTAGGGTGGAACAACTGGAAGAAAACTTAAATAGTCTTGAGAGCCTAGACTTCAATCAGCAGGAGTTGAAGGAGATAGAAGCTATTCTAATTAAGGCTTAATTTTTTGAAACTATGTCAATTTAGGTTACCAGTGAAAAGATTTCTTTTTTAAAACACAAATCCCGTAAAATATAATCAACAAGGTCAATAAAAAGACCTTGTTGATATCACTTGTTCTTTATTTAATGTAAACCTCTAATAATTCACATTTTTCAGCAGAAAGCTTTACTTCATTATTTTTAGCAGGAATGAGAATGCTCTGCCCCTGCTCGATACTTTCTGTATTTCCGTTTACGCTAATTTCAGCTTTTCCACTTACACACATGTAAATCACAAAAGAATCAATTTCACTGTAGTCTCGGGAAAGTTCTCCTTTTAATGGTAAAAAATTAGTGGTAAAATACTGGCAACTGGCAATTTCGGAAGCCTGGTTCGCTACCTTATCATAATTCAGTTTAAAATCGTCTTTCTTCTCAAAATCTATAGCATCTATAGCAAGTGCTGTATGTAATTCCCTGGAATTCCCTTCTGAATCGGTACGGTCCCAATCGTAGATCCTATAGGTTATATCTGAAGTTTGCTGAATTTCTGCTAAAAGTACCCCGGCGCAAATAGCGTGAACTTTTCCAGTATGAATAAAAAAGCTATCTCCTTTCTTTACTTCTTCAAAATTTAAAAGCTCTGTAATTTTGCCTTCCTCTAAATGTGTGAGATAATCGTCCTTAGAGATACTCTCCTTAAAACCAATATTGAGTTTAGCACCCTTATCGGCTTGCATAACATACCACATTTCGGTTTTTCCAAAAGAATTATGTCGCTGGCGGGCCAGTTCATCATTGGGATGCAACTGCACCGAAAGCTCGGTATTGGCATCAATGAATTTAATAAGTAAAGGAAATTCTAAGCCAAATTGTTCAAAGATCTTTTTTCCTACAAATTCTCCTTTATATTCTTCGATGAGTTCTTTTAAACTGAAACCTTTTAAAGCACCATTCGCTACTGAAGAAATATCATCTTTTACTCCAGAAATCTCCCAGCTTTCGCCAAGTCCTTCCCTATTGGTATTTTTATTAAGTACAGTTTTTAGTTTATTTCCTCCCCATATTTTTTCCTTTAAAATAGGGCTAAACTTTATTGGATAATCTAACATTTTGATTGGTTTTAAGAGGTTATAAAGTTACTCAAACTTTAGCGCTTTTAAAAAATAAACAACTTTGAAAAATCACATTTTTTCAAGTATAATTTGAAAAAACAAACTGTCCCTGGCCAAGTCATCCAGGTGTTATCCTAGAAGTTAATTTTGTTGTCGATGCATCCCGATAGCTGTTTTTAATCCTTTTTATCGAGTAAATAAAGATCCCTGTATAATCGGTCTTTATGTTTTGTTCCTACGGGATTCATATTCACACTGTCTATTTTTTTAATTTTATACGTATTAAAACTGTTCTGTAAACTATCGGCATAAGGTTTATCGCTTAATAACAAAAATTGGTCTAAACCTGGTTTTTTAAGCTTTTCATTAGGTGCCAATACGGGAATTGGCTTACCATACTCCCAGATCATTTCTGGTGTAAAAGCCTGGAATTCAAAAAGCGGTGCATCATATTTCTTTAGGTATTGATCTACCTTCACAATACTACTATAGTTAGGGTTTACATTTATCTTTTTGGCCATAGGCAGACCAAACCAGATAACGCTCACCAAAAACGCAATACTTAAATAAAAAACTACTCTAATTCTTTTCAATTTTAAGTTTCTAAACATCAGAAAACCTATACCAAAAAGAGAAATCGAAGACAGGATGTACCAAATCAAAATATCATTCAGCATATCTTTAAAGTAAAAATAGCCGGCAATAGGAAAAACACAGCCAATAAAAGCGATAAGTCCGAAATTAAAATATACGATAACACTTTCCTTCAGCTTCAAGCTTTTAAAATAAATAAAGAGATATTCTATATAAAAAGCGGTGTTCATAGCCATAGGAATAAGCACGGGTAATAGGTACCGAGATTTTTTTTCAGGGATTACAGAGAGCAATAACACCGAAGCCAGCGTCCATAAAATCGTAAATTTATAGGCTTTTTTATTGCTCACGCGATCTTTTAAATAGGGATAAAGCAAGGCGACAAAAGATGGAATAGTCCACAAACCACTTTGCACAAAAAAGCTCCAGTAATAATAAAATGGACGTACATTATAATTTAACCAGCGACCCGTCTCCTGTGTGGTTATTTCGGTTACCGCGTGGGTATCGAACAAATAAACATATAGGTTCCACCAGCCCCCACCAACCACTGCTATTAATAGAATTAGTGCTATTGCCTTCCAGCGGGATCCCGTTCCTTTAAATTTATAGATAACACCATAAGCAATTAAAAACGGCAAAAACAAGGCATAAAGTGAAACCGGCCCCTTACTCAAGAAAGAACAAGCCATAAAAAACCCCGAAAGACTAGCATACAGGTACCAATTTGATTTTTGATTAAACAGTTGATACAGACAATAAATTGCCAGCATCATAAAACTATGTGTATAAATATCCCACTGCCCGTCCCTACCGGAAAAAAGTATATAGAACGAAGTCGTGGCAATAAGACCGGCAAGGAAAGAAAGTTGTAGATTTTTACTAATCTTCAGCAGGAATTTAAAAGTAAAAACCACCAAGATTAGCGCCATTATTGCAGATGGCAACCTTAATCCAAAGAGGCTTTCCATTCCAAAAATCATCATAGAAATTGCCGTGAGCCAGGTTGGTAAAGGCGGTTTTTCGTAGCGCGGTTCGGCATTCATGGTGGTAAAGATCCAATTGTTATCGGTAATCATTTCACGCGCGGTAATAAAATTACGAGCTTCCATAATATTGATAAAAATGGCATCGAGATTTACAAAGAAAACGGCGAGCGCAACCAAAATTAAAATAGCCAGGTATTTATTCTCTGTTTTCATTTAAATGAATTATAATATTTCTACTGTACATTAATGCGCCGAACAAATGCCCTATTAGCAAAACCGGGTCTCTTCTAAAAATTGCATATATTAAAACCAGGCAAGCCCCGGCAAGACTTAGCCACCAAAACCCAAGTGGCAGGGAAGATTTTTTTCTTTTTTCTGAATATAGCCACTGGTAAACAAAACGTAAGGTAAATACCAGTTGAGCGATACTTCCCAATACCATTAGCCATAAGGGAATATCTTCGTTATCAAATATCTGTTGTAAATTAGATACGTTATCAAAATTGCTGTACACCACGATCAAAACGGGAAAAGCCAGGAGGATAGCCCTAAAAAAACCAGATATTTTTTGCCATTGACCTTGAAAATAAAGATTTCTAATATAAATAAAATAGGTTAGACTTTGCCCCAGCATTATGGCAAAATCATTTCTAAAGTAACCATAAATAAATAGCAGGATGGAAGCAAGCAAACTAAGTTCCCAGAACAATACCGGCGTAAGCACCTTTTTTTGCTTTTCAGATAACACCCACTGCATAATCATTCGTGATGAGAACAGGATTTGCGCGGCAAACCCAATCACATAAATTATCCAGTCGTTATCCATGCTTTGCTTTTAGATTATAATCGATATAAGATTTTTTAATCCAAACATAGGCAAAACAATCTACCAGGGGGCCTAAAAACCTATTCTTAAAGTTATATTTTGAAGTCCCAGCTTCGCGGGGATAGTGGTTTATGACCACTTCTTTAATAGGTTTATCCTGCAGCAGGATCATAGCCGGCAAAAAACGTTGCAAACCTTTAAATAACGGTATCCTTTTGGCGTCTTCTGTATATAATATTTTAAGTGGACAGCCGGTATCGTGAATATTATCCTTTGTAAAAAATATCCGCACTGCATTCCCGGTTTTAGAAGATATTCTTTTTACCAGGGTATCTTTCCTGTTTTTTCTCCATCCAGTCACCAATCCAAATTCCTGAATGTAAGGAAAAAGAAGTTCAAAATCTTCCGGATGGGTTTGCAAATCGGCATCCAAATAGCCTAAAAGTGGAGTTTCAGTGTGATCGAAAGCGGCTTTTAAAGCTGCGCCTTTTCCGTAGTTTTTATCGAAAATAAGGCATTTAAAATCGGGCGTATCCAGGCAAAATTTTTCAATTTCATTAGCACTACCATCACTTGAGCCATCGTCAACCAGCAAAACACAGCTTTTTTTTGATGCTTTTTTCAAATAATCTCCAAGATATTTAAAAAGTCTTGGTAAACTTTCAATCTCATTATAAACCGGAACGATAATGGTGAATTTATATTCCATAAACAGTTAGATCCTGTAGTAAATTGCCTTAGTTTTTTTAAGTTGACTTTGCTATTTATAATTCATGTGTACAAATGGAGGCAGCTTAAATTTTTTACGTGCAATGTATTAAAATTTCGCGGCACAAAATTAAGGATATAATTGAGAATATCTTTTAAAATTCCAAATATGTTAAAAATGTAAATTACTGAAAATCAATAAAATTTAAAAAATATTTTTTTTTAGATAAAAAAAAGATTGTTTTATTTCAAAAGAGGTTTATATTTGCAACCGCAAAAACGGTCGCGTAGCTCAGCTGGATAGAGCACCTGCCTTCTAAGCAGGCGGTCCCAGGTTCGAATCCTGGCGCGATCACGACAGTTAGGAAACCACGCTTTTTTTAAGCGTGGTTTTTTTATTTTTAGAAAAACGGAAGCGTTGCGGATCAAGTCTAGAAATCTTTTCCAATAGAGATACCAAAAAACATTACTAGCTCGTAGCCGCTACCTGCTCTATAAAACCCCTTCTAATTGGACAGAGAATCAATACCAGCGAAGCAAAATATTCTTCGAGCAATATCCAGATATTAAGCTAGCCTTCAACCTTACGCAAAGGCTTAGAGATATATTCAACAAAGCAAAATCAAAAGAAGTGACTTATACAAAACTCGCCCATTGGCACAAAGATGTGGAAGATACAGGGTTTAAGGCGTTTAACACCATCGCCAACACCATAACAATTAACTACAGATCCATTCTCAATTACTTTATAAATAGAAGTACAAACGCATCAGCAGAATCTTTCAATGCAAAAATAAAAGTTTTTAGGGCTCAGATCGGGGGAGTCAAAAATGCAGAATTCTTCCTATATAGATTAACTACAATTTTTGCTTAAACACAACATTTAGGCTTGATCCAAAAATGTTCTTGATCCAATCTAACACTATTTGTTAAACTTTGAGTGCAAAAAAAAGGGTAACTATATGAAAACCATATAATTACCCTTTAATTATGTTAAAATATAACTTGTTAAAGTCGGGGTGGCAGAACGCATTTAAAACGCTGAAACCCCCAGTATTTATATGGTTTCACACAACTCCATTTTTTTGAACTCACGATTAACTCACAATTTAAATAGAACGTATTGGTGCAGTTTGATATTCTGTACAGCATAAAGATATAAATTATAGTCCAATTAGAACAATTTCCTACGCTACGTTATTGCAAAATATGATTTAACAAAAAGGAAATTTTCAGGTTTAGACAACAAGCTGATTCGCGCTGCTAACTTTATCCAAATTTAACTTACGACTTTAAACGAGGCTCTCATATTTGGAGAAAGGAGGGGAAGAATACAGCTTTGCTGGTAAAGGGTGGCGTTACGTTTTTTATTCTTCCCGTAAGTAAGTTTTATTT
Source organism: Salegentibacter echinorum (assembly GCF_900129445.1). GTDB lineage: Bacteria > Bacteroidota > Bacteroidia > Flavobacteriales > Flavobacteriaceae > Salegentibacter > Salegentibacter echinorum. Next base: position 637,376 of record NZ_FQVT01000001.1, on the reverse strand, counting down.
TAAAGTCTTATATCCAAAACTTTAAACTTTTGAATCAATATTTTCAAAATTTATTAAATCCCAACGATCCTGCGGTAAAAGCGACAATTTTTACGGTAAAAATGTTTTTTTTTAAAATTTAACAATTTTTGTAATGTATTAACATTTATTTTGTAATTTCCGGAAATTAATATTTATTAACCCAAACTACTTAATCATGAGAAAAAATTACCTATTTTTGAATATTATTAAGCTTTTTACATTTTGCTTAGTATTCTTACTATTATATTCCTGTGAGAAAGACGAGCTTGATTTTATTGATCCCTCGGCAGAAGAAATTCAAAATGAGGAAAACTTTTCAAATTTTAGGCGAAAAGTAGAAAACCCTTATACAATTTCCAATATGCAAACGGCATTAGACAGTATCACCAAACGCGTTAAGGGCGGAAAATTGCAAAGTGCTGCCGGGAAAAAAGCGGCTGCCCTAAAAACGAAAAGTATAAGCCCTAATATGCTTTATATTCAATTCACCCCAAAAACCCTTGAACAGGAAGGGCTACTCAAACAAGACAGTACCCTGGCTTTAATAGATTATCCCCTGGGTTATGAATACCAGGAAGCCTGGTTTAAAAACAGGGCAAAATTAAAAGAAGGCGAAATCCCAACCTATTACACAAGTGTAGCTATAGACAGGAAATTGCCCAAAGGTGTTCCCCATAAAGTACTGGCAGAAATGTACTTGCCGCAGGAAGACAAAAGTTTGGAAGGACGCCGCAGTTTATACCGTAATTCCAATAACGAAATTGGCGATTTGGTAGATGTCCTCTTAAACCAGGCATTTAAGCAAACCGGCAACGAAGGCCTGGATGGTTTGGGCATTCTTAAGAAAGAAGGGGAAACACAATCTGAAAGCAAACTTTTGGGCGTAGGCATAGGCTCAAAATGGCATCCAGAAGGTACTTTACGTATTTGGGATGATCATATTGGTTCTACTACCAAAACAACCAAAATCCTTATAGGTTACGAAACTTATCCTTGTGGAAACCGAGGCGGCACATTATATGGAGGCGACGACAATACTGCCGGTTTAATTCCCTTGGATGGCGAACCTTGCACAAGACCTATTTGGAAGTATAAGGAAACAAAAACGCAGGGCAGTTATGTACCTTTAGAGGGTGCACAGGTATTACTTCGTGACACCTTTACCATTGGCAATGAGATTACCAATAGTGATGGTTATTTTAGTTTTGACAGGCTAAGGGGAAAAAAACGTTATATAATTCAATGGGAACGTTATGAATACAGTATAAGGAACGGCTCCCTTTTTCAAGCAGAAACCCGGGGTCCAAAAAGAAACAGCCGTTGGGATCACGATATTAAAGGCGGTGATGATGAATATCATGGAATGATTCATCTTGGAGCTTATGATTATTATTATGGGAATCGCTTTGGGCTAACCTCGCCTCCTACTAATTTTTTTACCGGAAGACAAATGAAGATCGCTGCAAGGGAAATTAATGGGGGTAGCACAGGTTCATCTTATTCACATATCAAAAATGATCTTTCACTTGGAATTGCCGCCCAAATTCATATTAAAGCCTGGAGCAGATCCTCTGATAGGATTTATGGTACAACTGTACATGAATTGGCACATGCAGCACACTCTATAGTCGATAGGGGTTCTTATGATAATATTGTAAGAGATGCATATATTATACCTTGGCAAGGTGGAGCAGTAAAAAATAATAACAGAAGGCTTTTGGAAACTTGGGCTAAGACGGTTGAAATTATATTTGCTCTTAAACGTTATAGAGATGATGCAGGTAATCCGGCTTATGCATATTTTACTCAAGATAATGGATTCAATTTGAATAATTATCAAAGAGTAAGGATAACTGACGAAAATCATTACACTTCTGGGGGGTATGATATGATTGATGATTTCAACCAAAGAGCTGAATATAGTTCTTCTTCTTATCCAATAGATAGAGTAGAAAATTATACTTTAAAACAATTAGAAGACGCTTTGGTGGGTGCCAAATCCTGGCACCAATGGAGGGATAATATTAAATCTAAATATAGTAATTCAACAGAGATTCATTTAGATGAGCTTTTCAATAATTGGCCGAACTAAAAAAATAAATATGAAAAACTTATTAACCTTTATTTTCCTTCTAACACTCTTAAATGGCTGCGGCACAGATCAAGGGGAAGGTAAAAACTATATCTTCACCTTAGTGAATTCGAGCGGATATGATATTAGAATAGATTCATTTTTTTCCTCCGAAGAAGACACAGAAATTATTGCTTTGCGAAATGGGGAGGAAATTACTAAGCAATTTAATAGTCCAGCCCCACCTATACAGGAATATTACTCTTACATAAGCTTTTTTCAAGGAGATTCCATAGTTATTAATTACGGTAACGAGAAACAACAAATTTTCGTTATAGAAACAAATTGTAACGGAAATGAAAGAAATCCTTTAAACATATGTATTTATGACGAACAACAGGAAACATTTACTTTTACTGAAGAAGATTTTGAAAATGCAACACCCTGCGATGGGGATTGTAATTAAACCAATACATTAGAATTGAGAAGGGCTGTTGTAAAAAGCAGCCTTTTAATTTAAAAAAAATAGAAAATTATTTAATATGAATTTCAACAAACTATTTTTAATAACACTTTTTTTAATTGGGTCTGCGAATATAAGCGCCCAATCTTACCAGTTTGGTGTAACTGCCGGCTTGATGATTGCCAGCGAAAAAGCAGAATTTTCTGGCAACGAGGCTTCCGTTTCCGATGAAGGCCCTTATTTGGGGATTTATGCAGATATACCAGTTTCAGAAAAAATAAGTGTAGTGCCAGAAGTAGATTATGCAAATATTAACGGCTCCAGCTTTGGCTTTTTGTCGGTAAGGGCGAAGTACAACATAATCCCGCTGCTTTTTGTCCAGGCAGGCCCACAGGTGAGTTACCTTTTTGAACAATTTGGAGCACTAAATAAAGCAGGGATAGATTTAGGCCTGGGAGCTGGAGTTGATATCTCTAAACACTTCAATATCCAGGCACGTTATGCCTTTGAACTTACAAATAGATATAAACAAGAATTTGATGGAACATATAAGTTGAACTGGTTGCATATTGGAGTTGGTTACACTTTTTAATTGATGAATAAGGCATATTAAGTTCAAATTATTGGAGTGCTTACAAAACAAATATTATAACACAACAGAAAATGAATTGGATGCGCTGTTTAATTATTGGAATTAGTATCCTTACTGGGGTATTTGCGATCAGTTGTGACAAAGGGGAAGTTGACTACGTGGTAAACTTAGACTACTACTATATTAATAATAGCACTGCTTCTATTGAAATCAAGACTTTTGAAATAGATCAAAATGGATTTAATCTACTCAAAAATTACAAAATTAACAGTAATGATACATTATATATAAACGTCAATACTGAAGGACCTAGAAATTTAGAAGTAACTGAAATAAAACAGCCGGCTTTATTCTCAGATTCCACAGTGGTCATTTATGACGAATTAAAATGCAATAAATTTGTGCTGGCTGATATGGGAGTAAATAATATAACTAATTATAAATCAACTGAAATTAAAAACAATTATTTTGAATTGGAATATGAATTCACAAATGAACAATTCACAGATGCTGAGGATTGCAATTAAGAAATAAATGAGGAATAAAAAGGCTGTTGTAAAAGACAGCCTTTTATTTAAATAATAGAAAAAGTTTCATCAACTTTAATATGCTACGATATAAAATAATTGAGCTATACATATAAGAACCGTTGATTTAGGACCTTTTCACAAGACTTTTAATCAAAATATTGGAATAATAAAGTATACTTCTTGAAAGAACTACCCAATGAACGCTCTTGCAAGGTTTAAAAAACCTTGTAGGTGTAAAATTAAGCATATACTTACCAGGTCTGACAGAACTTGCAGGTAGTCGGAATCACAATTCAGAAAGACGGAAGTTAAGTGCATAACTCAATAAAATAAATTACTAACCCACACGAATTTGATTTAATATGAATTACAAAAAAATACTATCTATAACGTTCTTTTTTATAGGGCTCGCAACAGTTAACGCACAATCTACACGTTTTGTTGTAACTGCCGGCTAATGATTGCCAATGCCAAAGAAGAGTTTTCTGGCTATGAAATTACAGGCTCAGATGAAGGTCCCTACCTGGGGGTTTATGCAGATATACCAATTTCAGAAAAAATAAGCTTAATACCAGAGATGGATTATGCAAATATTAATGGCTCCAGCTTCGGCTTTTTGTCGGTAAGAGCAAAGTACAACATCATCCCTTTGCTTTTTGTACAGGCCGGTCCGCAAGTGAGTTACCTTTTTGAACAATTTGGTTCAATAAATAAGGCAGGGATAGATTTTGGCCTGGGCGCGGGAGTGGATATTTTTAAACACTTTAATATTCAGGCACGTTACGCCTTTGAACTCACAAACAGAAATAAGCAGGGCTTCGATGGGACATCTAAGTTGAACTGGTTGCATATTGGGCTTGGTTATACTTTTTAAGTGACCATTTTTTAGTTTAGACTCATTTAATGGGAATTTAAATCAGACAATATTTTAATGATTAAGAAGGCCACTGTTAGAGGTAGCCTTTTATCTATAAAGTAAGCAAGACTTTTATTACTTACTAATTTTAGCATTAAAAAATAGATGTTACATATCTAATCATAACTTTACTCCTGACTGATATTGGAGAGGGTTATTCTATAAAAAGAGTTCTAAAACCATTTACTTTTTTCATCTGGAGCATTTTCCTTTTGCCGGCGAAAAGAAAAATAGTGTAGATCAGGATGAATTGGGTTTATTCCGTTATTTTCATTTACTTCTTCCAGCGCCATCGCATTACCTTTTGATGCTTTATCATTTTCAAGCTTTAAAATTATAGAGGAGCTATAAATAGCAAAGCGGTTTATGCGCTCCGGTTAATTTTAAAGATTGTTTTTTATACAGCAAAAGGTAAGGTGATGCAAGAAGATTTCTGAATGATAACTGAAATCCTGATTGGTCAATTTTAGTTAGGGTCGGGCGGACTTGAGACAAAAAGCTTTCTGATATTTTTCTTTTTTAGTTTTGGGGATTAAAGCTTTTTGGCTCGTGTCCAAGATGTTTTGTTATGAACCTCTTTTCCTGAAACGAAGCTTTTGCGAAGAGAAAGGGAATGTGGTGAATGGCTCAAAAGTGAAAAAAGTTTCTCTCAGCTGGATTCAGATTTATTTTTCAACTTAGTGAAAATCCTATATCTCTCCTCAATTTTTCAAGATTTGTCGCAAATTTGAGCCTATTTAAAGGGGCTATCAGGGCATTTGTCGCAAATCTACTAAATATATAATTTTAAAAAGTATATAAGTAACTGAAAATGAGTGAATTAAAAATATGTAACGTGGCTCTGCCCGTTACCCTCTTGCTACTCATTTTTATCCGCTTTGCTACTTAAAATGGTAGCTTTTATAGTGTGAATTAAGATCGAGAATTCTCATTATAATTACCCAAAATAGAATCCATGTACACCTTTATCTTGAGCGTTTTCAATTGGTGAAGAAGTACAAAGAAAAGTATAAATCAAAAATAGAAGTTTTTTCTCGTACACATCCCATAACACTATCTCTTAAATTTTTGATTTGTTTTCTCTTAGAATTGTGAAATTGCCAAACTTATTAATTAGAAAATACATCCCACCACTTGTGCTACCATTTACTTCCAAGCAGAGTATCCTTTCTGTTTAAAAATAATGACTTGAGTTAAATATGTAAATGAAAATTATAGCTCGGCGTATTAATTCTCAAATTAAATAGGTTAGAAACTCGAGCGGATAATCAAATTGATTGTTAAATCCTTCTTTACCGTTTCTATGATTTTAAACTGGGGTTAGAATAAAATTTTAACACTTTAGTTATCAGTAAGGTATGTTTATATAAAAAATGCACTTAGTGTATTTCATCGATAAAATGAAGTATTTAACATTTTAATATAAAAATTTATATATATTTAACTATTATATAATAAAATTCACGAAGCATATTCAAATATGTGAACAAAATTATATTTCAAATTCTTTTTAAGAGAAGTGTATATTTATTTTACAAAATTTAATGATCTCAATGATAGAGAATAATGTTTTTTGAAATTATAATTTAAAATTCCAATAAAATGAAAAACTTTGCCCCCTTTTTAATTTTTCTATTGATAGTAGGTATTAATTCCTGCTCTAAAAAAGACGATTGCGATAACCCTGTAGATTGTCTGCCGCCATTAACCACTACAGGTGAAGGTACCATTGGCTGTTTGATAGATGGCCAGGTATTTAAACCAGGGGGCAGCCAGTGGGGTGGGCCTACACAACAGGCTAATTATAATACAACTTTGGAAGGTGAATTATATTTTTCATTGATTGCAAGAAATAAAGATTTAAATAAATCCATTGGACTATCCATAATTAATGAAGAGATAATTCAAGGGCAAACTTACATTTTAGGATCAAATCAATTTCAAACAAATAAGGCTCAATATAATTTTATTGACAGTTATGAAACAAATCAGATTCATGTAGGAGAGATTGGATTTATAAAATTCGATGATGTAAATGGAATTGTTTCCGGAACCTTTTGGTTTGATGCGGTAAATGAAAATGGGGAGGTAGTCGAAATAAGGGAAGGCCGTTTTGATATGAATTACAATTAAACACAAATACTAACCAAATACCTACTTATGAAAAAATTTTACCATTCCCTCAAAAAATCCACCTTATTCTTGTTTTTGCTCTTGGGCTTTTTCCTGCAGGCCCAGCAGGAGGTGAACGAATCCTACAGTAATGAAGTTACCCAGACCTTTGCAGGCCTGAACAAAAACCGGGTACCGCACGGGCTGCTCCTGGATTTTGCCATGGATTTTACTGATGCCGAAGCCTTTAACGGGCAACTTTCAGATTCCACCAACCTGGATAGGATGACCTATACAAATTTATACCATACCATGCTCATGAGTAGGGTACGGGATGTAAGTGCCGGCTTTATGCTGCCCCAAGAATTTGCAAACACCTGGGAAGGATACCGTAGGGACAATAATGATTTTGATCTAAATAGCCCGGGCGATATTGAAAACGCCGTCCCAACCATAGTATTGAGCGCCCTGTATTATAAATATTCCAAAATAAGGAACAATGCTTTGAGCCAGGGCGATATAGCAGTACAAAACAACCAGTACCGCGACGCCTTTGTAAACGGCCAGTGGCAAAACCCCTATGAAAATAAGCAAGTCTTTGCCGTTGCCTCCCCCATACAGGACATAGAGGGCAGCGTAGTTGATTTTTTATTGCCCACTGAGATTACAATGAGCAACAACCTTCAGGCTGTGAATAAAATAGAGATGGACGCAGATGATGGTGCGGGATTTAGACAACTTAACCTTGACCAAAAAACCAGGGTAACCTATACCAGCTTAACCAAAGAAGGTATTCGTGATATTGTTTTTAAAATCACCCTAAACAATGGACAAAGGCTGAAGAGCCGTACCCGTATTAAATTTGGCGATCCTCAAAAACAGGGCCTACAGAATCCCCCGCCCATAGGTAAACAGGCAGAAATAATTAACTCAGATAAATTTTACGTAATAGAAAGCGAAGAAAATTTTAATGGTAAAACCGCTACCGGTATTGTAAGCATCAACTATGCTGCCGGAAATACCAAAATTAAAAAACCTCTTATAGTGGCAGAGGGTTACGATCCCGGGATTATAGTAACCCCTGAAAATATTTTTGGCCTTAGCGATATAGATGATTTTATTGATCCGATAGATCAAATACTTAATAGTGATTTAAGGGATTTATTGACAGTAGATTCTTCACAGGAGTATGACATCATCTATGTAGATTGGCTTAACGGGGTAGATGACATGCGCCGTAACGCCAAACTGCTTAAAACGATAATTGAGTGGGTAAACGAGGAAAAAGCGGCTAATGGCAGCAGCGAGGAAAACGTAGTGTTGGGCCAAAGCATGGGTGGCGTGATAGCCCGCTATGCCCTAAGGGAAATGGAAATAGAAAACACTGATCATGAAACCCGTTTATATGTGAGCCACGATGCACCACACCAAGGTGCCAACGTTCCCTATGGCCTGCAATATATGGCTAGACATGCCAGAAACGAATATGTAAAGGCTCCGATATTGCTTAACGGGGTGGAGGCACTATTGCCAACGATAATAAATGGGGCGGCGTGGTTCTCACAATTGCAATTAGAGGATTTCGTTACAGGCTTCGAAAATCCCCCGAACATTTCTTTTCCTTCCCCCTATGCAGTCCTTAGTCTTGCCGATATGCCCGCGTCGCGACAACTTTTAATAAATTTTGTAAAAAGCGACTATAATCTTGATAATACAGTACATAACAACTGGCAGGATGAATTGGAAAATGTAGGCTACCCGCAAGAATATGGAATAAGGAACGTGGCTATAAGTAATGGCTCGGAGTGTGGCCAAACCCAGGATTTAGACTCGGGAGATTATTTGTTTCGTTTTTAACGGCAAGTCTTCGCCTGCCTTTTTTAATAGCCTTTTAAGGATAGTTACCGATCCTTTGGCAGGCCTACTTTTAAATAATTCCGAATTGTTTTTTACCGGTATTTTGCCTGGAAGCAGTAAGTATAATTATGATATTTGGGCAAAAACTGTTCCCACCTCATCGAACCAGCAAGTATATAAAGGCAGAATAGTTTACACTAAAAAATTACTCTTTTTATTTCCCATCGATGTGGTTGTTATGAATAAAAATCTTAATGCTCCAGCAGGTTCCTTGCCAATAGAAACCTATCCGGGGGGATACTATAATGTAAAGTCTCAAATAGATTTAGATTCTTTGCCTTCATTTATTGGGGACAGAATTACACATATAGAGAATTTTAACTTTATACCTGTAACGAGTTCTTTAGATATTGGAGAGGGCAACCTCAACTTAGACGAGCAAGATTATTTAAGGGCATACTCTGGAGTAACTCCACCCTCAAGCCCAAGGCAAACCCCGTTTGATAATTTTATCACGGCATTTAATACTAATTTGAATTTGAATGCCAATCAACAACATATTTCCTTTGAAGTGCGAAATGCTAATTGGTTGGCCGATGAATTAAAAAACAATTTCCCAATTGCCGGATGCACCTATTTATGTAATGTCTCTGAAATTGTGGGTCCCTCAGTTATTTGCAATGGTACAAAAATATACTCTTTTCCGGCTTCAAATATAACCTGGTCTATATCAAATTCTTCTCAGGCGTCTATTGTACCTAATGGAAATACAGTAGCTGTGACTCGAAAGACTAATGGCACAGTAAAACTTAGGGCAGATATTCCGAAATCTGATTGTGGTCCAGCGATAACAATTTTTAAAACCATTGCTTTGGGCTCTTCTGTCAAGATGAGGTTGTTGCCAGATGTTCGAAGCACCGAAGCCAAACTTCATATTACCGGTCATGGTATTACCACAACACCAACCTATACAGTTTTATCTGGCTCGGGCTATGCTACATTGAGTATGCGAAACAATTACAACGGCAGCTATACCTTGTGGGGCAGGGGTTCTACCAATAATTGGGATAAATGGGTAAGGATTACCGTAAAAAGCAGTTGTGGCACTTCAACAAGTGATAACCGAATAACCCCGCCAGCTGCATCTGGAGGATGTACCTATGTTCTATCATCTACAGCACAGAATATTTACGCGTTACGCCCTCCTATAGATGATCCTTGTGGCAGCAATTTGGGAACTGCAACTCTTGCAGGAATATCTAATGGTACAATATCGGCTAATACTACCCGTGATACCTTTTCCATTAAGGTTTTTAATATGAGTGGTGCGTTAATACTTGAAACTGATACCCAAAGTATTGATTTGAAAGACCTAAAAAAAGGTATCTACATAATTAAGGCGATCTGGAACGGAAATGAAATAACAAAGAAAATAGCTAAAAAGTAAAAATGTAAAACTATAACCGTTTCAATTCAAACTCCTTATTTTTTATCAATTGATAAGGGCGAACAGGAAATTAGTTTTCAAACCATTAAATGGGTTCAAATGCCAGCAGACTCAAACCGAAAAAAGTCAAATTACGGTTTAGTGTTTAACTGTAGAGAGGTCATTAAATAGATACATAGTATTTAACTACTGACCTCTATTACTGAAATATCCTTTTGTAATATAAAGTACAGGCAAATTATGTCCAAGTTTTTTTTGGATGAATCTCCACAAATGGATTTTTTGCGTTAAGTAAGAGAATGGTAAACTTAAGTTTACCATTTTTAATCAATTGAATTCTCTTTTGCTTGGAGAAGGTTTAATTTTTCTCGAAGTACATCGATATCAGAGGATATTTTCGAATCAATCACCCGGGCATAAATCTGGGTAGTCGATAATTTAGTATGCCCCAAAAGCTTAGATACCGTTTCTATGGGAACGCCATTGGCTAAAGTAACCGTTGTAGCAAAAGTATGCCGCGCAGTATGAAAGCTAAGTTTCTTATTTATTTTCAGCACTTTAGCAATTTCCTTTAAATACTGGTTGGTTTTCTGGTTCGAATAAACTGGTAAAAGGTTTTCCGTGCCATCTATTTTCGGATGATTTCTATACTGATCTAGAATTTTCTGAGCTTCTTTTAATATAGGAATCCGTACCGCGGTATTGGTTTTGCTCCTTCGGGTATAAATCCATTTATTGCCATCAATGCCAATTTGCAAATGATTATTATTCAAAGCTTTTGCATCGGCATAGGCCAGGCCAGTATAGCAGGCGAAAACAAAAATATCCCTATTAATAGTTAATACAGGTTTTTCAAATATTTCATTTTTGATCTTTTCAAGCTCTGGTTTGTTTAAGTAAACCATATCCACCTGGTCAAAGCGGAGTTTAAACCTTTTGGTTGGGTTCTTTTCAATCCAATCTAAATGTTCGGCCAGGCGCATCAGTTTTTTAAAGCGTTCCATATGTTTCATCACCCCGTTATTTTGAAGACTGGGCAAGGTTCTTAAATAGCTTTCAAATCCCAGGATGAATTGGTAATCAATTTGTTTTAGATAAACATCTGAAGTATGATACTGTGCTTTTAAATAACCTTTCAGATAGTTTTCTGTGGTCGTATAGTTTTTCATAGTACCATACTTTAAAACCTTACCCATTTTTTCTTTGTGATAATTAATCAAATAAGCAAGTGTATAGTGTTGTTGGTCACTACCTAAAAATCTAGCCTTAACTGTCTGTGTGGTTACCAGCAGTCCTTCTTTTAAAAGGCCATCGTAGGTTTTATAGAGTTGTGCCTTGGTTTCATCAATTTTTTTATTGATCTGCCGACTTTCAGAACTGCTACCGCTAAGTTTACTGGCGGCTTGATTCCACTTGTCCACCGGAATAGTGCGTTTTAAACTAATTTCTAAGGATTTACCGTTAACGGTAATTCGGGCATAAAGGAGGGCTAAGTCTGGTTGCTTTTTCTTTTTTCGGGTAATAAAAGAAATGGAAAAGGTTTGACTGGTACGCATAGCTTTGTTGTTTAAATGAAACAATTAATTAAGGCGAAAGTCAAACTACCAATACATAATAATGGCGTATCGGTAAGCTAAAAATACAAAAAAATAGCTCACGATAAACTCACAAATTCACAGTGAACTCACGGTGAACTCACATTAAATTTAACACTATTTGTTAAATTTTGAGTGCAAAAAGAAAGGGTAACTATATGAAAACCATATAATTACCCTTTAATTATGTTAAAATATAACTTGTTAAAGTCGGGGTGGCAGGATTCGAACCTGCGGCCTCCTGCTCCCAAAGCAGGCGCGATAACCGGGCTACGCTACACCCCGAAACTGCTTGCGCAATTATTAAAGACTTCAATAAAGCTTTATACTACTGCTAAGCGGCTGCAAATATAAGAAAACTTCTCAATTTACAATAACAAGAGTAATATTTTTTAAACTCTAAGCTACGTCCCTCTATTGCAATTATTATTTAGCGATGTTTACTGCTCTGGTTTCCCTTATTACCGTCACTTTTACCTGCCCTGGATAGGTCATATCGGTTTGAATTTTCTGCGAAATTTCAAACGAAAGATTGGTCGCTTTTTCATCGTTTACCCTTTCGCTCTCTACAATTACACGTAGTTCTCTACCGGCCTGGATCGCATAGGCTTTTTTAACTCCGCCAAAACCAAAGGCAATGTCTTCAAGATCTTTTAATCGTTGAATATACGAATCTAACACCTGTCGTCTTGCGCCTGGTCTTGCTCCGCTTATAGCGTCACAAACCTGAACAATTGGAGACAATAAGGAATTCATTTCTATTTCATCGTGATGCGCTCCAATAGCATTACAAACCTCAGCTTTTTCACCGTGTTTTTCAGCCCATTGCATTCCCAGAATAGCGTGCGGGGTTTCCGTTTCTGTTTCCGGCACTTTACCTATATCGTGCAATAATCCGGCTCTTTTGGCTAGTTTAGGGTTAAGCCCCAATTCAGAAGCCATCACACCGCAAAGTTTAGCAACTTCCCTGGAATGTTGCAGTAAGTTTTGCCCATAAGAAGAACGATATTTCATACGTCCTACTAACTTGATTAATTCAGGATTTAACCCGTGAATACCAAGATCAATAACGGTACGTTTTCCTATATCAATAATTTCCTCATCAATTTGTTTGCGTGTTTTCTTTACAACCTCTTCAATTCTGGCCGGGTGAATTCTACCATCAGTCACCAGTTTATGTAATGAAAGCCTGGCAACTTCCCGTCTCACCGAATCAAAACAGGATAAAATAATAGCTTCGGGTGTATCATCTACAATAATCTCCACCCCGGTAGCCGCTTCTATCGCCCTAATATTCCTACCCTCACGACCAATTATCCTACCTTTTACATCATCACTTTCCAGGTTAAACACAGAGACACAATTATCTATAGCCTCTTCGGTACCAATACGCTGTATAGTGTTTATAATAATCTTTTTAGCCTCTTGTTGTGCGGTTAATTTCGCTTCTTCTACAGTATCCTGAATCAATGCCATGGCATCTGCTTTAGCACTGTCTTTTAATGTTTCTGAAAGCTGAGCCTTAGCTTCTTCTGCCGATAATCCCGAAATGACTTCCAATTGCTGAATTTGGCTGTTTCTAAGCTTATCAATCTCTTCCTGTTTTTTCTCTAAATATTCAACACGATTATCATAATCTTTAAGTTGTGCCTCAAGCGCTTTGTTAAGCTTCTTGTTCTTTGCAATTTCTCCTGAAACCTGAGACTCCTTATCTCTTGTACGTTTTTCGGCATCGTTCATCTTTTTATCGCGGCTCATGATTACTTTTTCATGTTCCGATTTTAATTCGATAAACTTTTCTTTAGCCTGAAGGATTTTATCTTTTTTTATACTCTCCCCTTCTGTCCTGGCCTCTTTTATAATATTTGCTGCCGATTTTTTGGCATTTTTAATAGTTTGTGAAGCCTTTTTTCGCTCCAATTGTTTGGCGATGGCAAATCCAATCGCAATACCAACAACCCCAATAACTATACTTAATAATATCTCCATATTTAAAATTTATGTAAAAAAAAGCCTGTATTAGACGTGATTTGCATAAAACTCCCTAAAAACAAGTTTAGGGCTAACAAGCTGATCAAGAATCCGCTCATCCCAAAATACATTGGGAGCGGCGCGCTTTTACAACTTAGACTCACCCTTTTTAAAGAATCTCTGTTGAGTTTATCAAAATATCGCTAATACAGGCAGTAACCTTTATTTTATTTAAAGAACTTTAAGATGCTAAGTGCTTATTAAGCAGATTATTCAATGTTTTTATCTTATCTTCTGCTTTAAGCATTTCACTCGCTTTATCTATATCTTTTTGCTCGGTTTGGGCGGCAAATTGCAAGGCGCACATCGCCAAAACATCCTGCTTATCCCTCACGGCATAACTTTTTTGAAATTGCTTAATCATAGCTTCAATTTTCTTTGCAGCTTTGCGTAAACCTTCTTCCTGGTCTGGATTTATAGTTAAAGGGTACACCCTATCTGCAATAGAAACTTTAATTTTTAATTTTTCAGCCATATTTATTATTCAGATAATTGAACAATGCATTGATCAATTTCTCGTATCAAGCTATTTAATTTAAGCTTTGTCTCTGTTTTAAATTCGGTACTGCCAAGCATTGCATTTGCGGCTTTAAGGTTTTGATTATTGAGATTGGTACTTTCCAGTTTTTGCGCCAAATTAATATTTTCTTCGCGAATCCTGGTCATTTCAATCTCCATTGCAGTATGTTTCTGCTTTAAATCCTCATACTTTTTAAGCAGTTTGCCAATCTTACTCTCAAGGCTATCAACGTTTTCTACAAATTCACTCATAAAAGCCTAATGTAATGCTTACCCTTACAAAGTTAACATTCGCGCTTTAATATGCCAATAGTTTTTTTATCTATTTTCAAAATAACATCACATTAAAGCTAAGTTTCTAGGTGTTAGGACTTTAATTTTTAACTAAACTTTAATTAACTTTGGCCTTCTGTTATACTCCTAAATTACAGCAATGAAATTAATTAAATTTTGTGTTATTCTTTTATTTTTCAATCCAGTTTTAGCACAAACCGAGCTTCCTCAGAACTATTTTGATAATCCATTGGACATCCCTTTAGTACTTTCTGGTACTTTTGGAGAATTGCGGTCCAATCATTTTCACAGCGGGCTAGACATTAAAACACAACAAAGGCAGGGCTTAAATGTGCTGGCTTCTGCAAAGGGATATGTAAGCCGAATTAATATTCAGCATTATGGCTACGGAAAAGCGCTGTACATTCAGCATCCCAATGGCTATACTACCGTTTACGGACATTTAAAAAAGTTTTCTCCGGAAATTGAGGCCTACATCAAAAAGCGACAGTATGCCAAAGAAACATATGAAATTGAACTTTTTCCTAAAGCGGGGGAAATTCCTGTAAATCAGGGAGAATTAGTGGCTTTTAGCGGAAACACCGGTGGAAGTGGTGGCCCACACCTGCATTTTGAAATTCGCGACGGTAGCCAAAGACCAATGAATGCAAAACTCTTCGGAATTAAAATTAAAGATTCCCGCCCTCCAATTATAGACGGACTTTTCGCCTATCCTTTAGACGATGAAGCTCACGTGAATAATTCCCGGGAGCGACAAAAAATAAGCCTCACCCCTATCGCCGATGGTAGTTATATTGCCAATGAAATTGACGCCTGCGGTAATATTGGTTTTGGGGTTTCTACCGTAGATCAACAAGACGGCGCTCCAAACCGAAACGGCGTTTATAATATTGAAGCCCGATTAAACGGAGATAAGGTTTTTGACCTTCCTTTTGAGCGTTTTTCTTTCTCTGAAACCAGGCACCTCAACCAACTCATCGATTATGCTTATTATAAGGAAAACAAAAAACGTATTCAAAAACTATTTGTAGAAGACAGTAACCCTTTAAGTTTATATCGGGATGTAGTAAATAAGGGAGAATTGAATATTCAGGATAGCTTAAATTATAATTACGTTATTAAGGTTAAGGATTTTGCCGGTAATGAACGGATAATTCGTGTTCCTATTCAAGGAACCCATCAGGATAATATTCCTGCCAAACAAATAGAAAAAACCGATTATTTTGCAGCGGCCAACCAGGCATTTGCTACCGAGGCCAACGGAATGGATATTTATATCCCTAAAGGGAGTCTTTACAAAGATGTGTTTCTGGATATAGATTTTAAAGAAGACCTGGTAAAAGTGCATAATGAAAGTACACCCTTACACAAGAACATCACTGTTGGATTTGATGTAAGCGACTATTCAGCTGAAGAAAAGGAAAAAATGTTTATTGCACGATTGGGCTATAATAACCGCCCCATTTATTCTTCTACCTACAAAAAGAAAAATCGGTTTACCACCGGTACAAGAACTTTTGGGGAATACACCCTGGCATCTGATGTTACCCCGCCAAAAATAAGACCGGTAAACTTTAAAGACGGCCAATGGATTTCAAATAACAGCACACTTAAAGTGAAAATTAGTGATGATTTATCGGGCATAAAGAGTTATCGTGCTACGGTAAATGGAAAGTTTATTTTGATGGAATATGAGTATAAAAACAACACCTTAACCCATAATTTTAGTGACGGAAAAGTCACCGAAACCGAAAACAACTTAAAAATCATCGTAACCGATAACGTAGGGAATAGCAACACGTTTGAAGCTAAATTCTTTAGAAAAAAATAGGATTTTTCAGTTATGAGTTATGAGTTGCGGGTTATCGGTTAGGCTGATTCGACAGGTCATTTAAGGACTGCTAATGGTTGGGATTTTATTTGATGTTTAATATCAGTTGTAAATTGTCGGTTGTCATAATATTAATCAATTGACAAAAAACCTCTCCGCAATTTTTGCTAAAAAAGCAGAAAACCCACCTCCCATAGAAAAAATGGGAGTAGCTTTTGGTCTCTGATTTTCGATACTTTAAGGTTTAAGATTAGTTTTAGTTGTTTTATTACTGTCGTTACTGAATACTGTGACTGCCAACTAGCTACTGGTCATTGCGAGCGACGCAGGAGCGCGGCAATCTGTTATTGTCACAAATTTAGTGTTGCTCGTTTTGCCTACTTCAAACTGCGACTACTAACTATATTGTTATTTACCTTAAAACTCGAATTAACGAATCAGCACATCATTACATTAACACATCAGCAAATCAGCAAATCACCACATCATCCAACATACTCCTTTAAACAATCAATCACATAATCTAATTCTTCTTTGGTATTAAATCGGGAGAAAGAGAAGCGCAAGGAAGGTTTTTGCAGGTCTTCTTCGGCTAAAAAAGCATTTAAAACATGAGAACCTTCGTCACTCCCGCTTTGACAGGCACTCCCTTTAGAACAGGAGATTCCTTTTAGATCTAGCTGAAATAAAAGCATTAAAGCCTTTTCTGCTGAAACAGGAAGGCAAATATTTACTAAAGTATAAGTACTGTTTTTAGGATCTTCACAAGCGCCATTAAATTTGACCCCGGGAATTGCCGACTTCAGTTTTTGGATAAAATGAGTTTTTAAACCCTGAATATATTCCTGCTCCTCCTTTAAATTATCCATAACGAGCTTTAAAGCTTCTTCCAGCCCTACAATATTATGCACGCCCTCAGTCCCTGCCCTGTGGCCGCGCTCCTGCTCTCCACCAAAAATAAGAGGTTTTAATCCAGAATTTTTTCTAATAAAAGCAAAGCCAACACCTTTAGGACCATGGAATTTATGCGCACTGGCAGCGCTAAAATCTACCGGGATCTCGTTAAAATCTAAATCGTAATGCCCAATAGACTGTACACAGTCTGAATGAAACAAAGCACCTTCTGCCTTGCAAAGTCCGGCGACTCTTTTAAGGTTCAATTTATTGCCAATCTCGTTGTTTACGTGCATAAGACTAACCAACGACTTTACACTTGAAGCTTTCAGGAGTTGTTCTAAATGTTCAGTTTTTATATTTCCGAGGGAATCTAAATTAACGTATTGCACCTCTATATCGTGGCAATTTTCAAGTTGTTCTACGCTATGTAAAACCGCGTGATGTTCTATTTTTGAAGTAATAATGCGCTTCACGCCAAGATCGCGCACTGCAGAATTTAGCGCGAGATTATCTGCCTCGGTGCCACCTGAAGTAAAAATAATTTCTGAAGGCTGCACGTTTAAATATCCCGCTACCGTTTTGCGCGCCTGCTCGATTAAAGATTTAGCAGACCGGCCATAAGAATGCGTAGATGAGGGGTTTCCATAAACTTCTTTCATAACGCTTGTCATACGTTCAATAACTTCTTCGCGCATTTGCGTGGTAGCGGCAGAATCGAGATAAACTTTTTCCATAACGCAAAATTAAACGAAATAAAATTATTTGAAAGAAGCTACCCTAAAAATCCTTATTTCCGCTATTTTTGTAGCAATTCAAATTTTAGCTTATCCCTATAAAATCAACTTAATGCTGAACGCAAAAATGGACGAAAACAGAACGATAATAATTAATCCTGTAATTATTCGTTAAGCTTAATAGAATACGAAATGATGAAAAAGATATTTGCAGCTTTACTATTTACCTTTGTATTGCACTCTTGCGATGACGGCGATATTACCGTTACCAGTTTCGATTTTGAAGACAGCAATTTGCAGCTCTGTGAAATTGGCGATAAAAAAGTTATTTATGTTGTGAAGAATCAGGATGTATATGAATCCATGTCTTTAGAATTAAAGGATGAAGCTTTAAGGGATAAATTGGACGATAAAATTTTAACCACAGATGTTAGTGAGCCTATTGAGATCGCGCTGAATGAAAATAATAGACTGGTTTACCGCATTTACGATGGCGAAGTTCCTTCCAATTATTTTTGCAACGCCGTGCCGCCTGCTTCGCCGCGGGTAAAAGAAGAATACATCTCTGCCGGGGGAACCGTAAAAATCACCACCGTCTATAATGATTTAGCTCCAGATGCTGATGCCGATGGAGACGGAATTAGTAATGCCGATGAAGGAATGGACTTAAATGGGGATAATCATTTAGATACCGATGGAGACGGCATCCCAGATCACTTAGATATAGATGATGATAACGACAACGTGGAAACGAAAGCAGAAAGAACCGCTGAACCTAATGACCCCAAAGTAGGCGATTATTTAGATACCGATGAAGACGGAATCCCAGATTATTTGGATCCAGATGATGATGGCGATGGAGTTTTAACCAGGCATGAAGTTAGAGAAGAAAATGTGAAAAGAGCTATTGAAGAAAACAACAATGATTTACTGTCACCAAAATTATTAAGCCAATCGGCAGATGGGCGTGCAAATTATCTTGTTCCAGAACTTAACGAAGTTTCTTATGAACATGAGCTACAGTTAGATCATCATATCACCCGAACATACCGATCTAACGTACAAATAATAAACTTTAACTTAATTCGCCAGGACGGAAGCGGCGAAGACATTAGCTTCCAGACTACCTACAACCTGGGGAGGTACGAAACCGGGGGAATCTTCTTTGAGCAACTTACTAAAAGACAACAGGAAGCCCAGGACAACGAGGAAGATGAAGATGCGGACGAGGATGAAGAGAGTGACGAAGAAACTTCTTCTTGATTTTTGAAGTTTTGATGTTCCAGTAGCTGTGATGCTTTTAAGGCAAAGCTAGCTTAAGCTTTCATTTTGATAAAAAACTAAATGGTTTTGTCTTAAATAAAACTTATTTCACATTTTTAAAAACAGTATTTCCTTAGAGCATTAAGGGTTTTGAAAAAAATAAACCTCTGTAGCACCAAGTCCATATTTTTGATAATTAGCATCATAAAACTTTAAATTATCATAACGGCCCAATAGAAAATCCAGTTCGGCCTTTAGCACGCCCTCGCCTACCCCATGAATAAACACAATCTTTTGAATGCGTTTTTTCATCGCAAATTCCAACTGCCTTTTGGCTGTATCCATTTGCAGGTTAAGCATATCAAAGTTGCTCATTCCGCGGGAGGAAGTAGTGAGCTTTTCTATATGAAGATCTACTTCCATTGGTGGCAGGTTCCTTTCCTTGGGTTTTACCTTTTTGGATTTTGGCTTCTTGGAGGCTTTTTTTTCCTTTAAAACTTCCTCAATATCGATATCTTCCTGCAAAGCTTCGATAGGAGTTTCTATCTTTACAAGTTCGTGTTCCAGAAATTCCATTTCAAAACCATCTGTGGTGGTAATATAGACAGTTTTGCCTTCAGTTTTAAGCACCTCCCCTTCCAGCGCATCATCTAACACTTCAATTTTATCTCCTTTCTCAAACATTACGAATCTTTGTTTTCATCTTCTTTGTGATCATCCTTGGTAGCCACCCAAAAGTTAGTAGCCCTGTAAAGTCCGAACATAATAATGATTAAGCCTCCTATTTTAAAGTAAGGATGGGCCTCTTCTGCAGAAATTGCATACAACAAAAGTGCACCACCCACCACAATTAAAATTGTATTTATAAGCTGAGTATTTTTCATTTTTTTACCTGTTATCCCTTATTTGGAATGTATTAAAAATAACGGTTCTTGTATAGGCTGCAAAGTTAAATTAATTATGAGGCAAATCTACTGCATCTTTTTTATTTTCCAGGTCTATACGTTAAACGCACAAATGTATATCGCTCCTACTTCCACCCAGGATTCATTTATTTACTTAAACGACAGATTTTTATATATTGAAGGCGCCATAGAACTAAAAAAGAATAACCCCGGAAACACCGAAGCCAGTATTTACCTTAGAAAAGGTTCCCAGTTACTGCAAGGCGATAAAAACTCCAACTTAAATTCTGGTAACGGTTGGCTTTCTGTTTTTCAGGAAGGTACTTCCAATGCCTTCGATTACAATTACTGGGCAATGCCTGTTTTAGATAATATAAGCACTAACCAATCTTTTGGTGCCGTTATTTTTGAACCAGAAACAGTTACTAAAAGCAAAACTGCCCAGATTACCAGTAATTTAGAAGGCAGTGCCAATCCTTTAGAAATATCCAGTCGGTGGATTTATAAATATTCTGGCCTGGGTTATAATGCCTGGCAACACGTTGGGAAAATCTTTGATCTTTCTCCCGGGGAAGGTTTTTCGATGAAAGGCGTAAATGGTACCAACTCAAATAGTATAAATGGAGTTGAAAACAACCCCGGCAATAAACAACGATATGATTTTAGAGGGCTACCAAATGATGGAGAAATAAGATTACCTATTAAAAAAGAGGAAAATATCCTGGTAGGAAATCCTTACCCTTCTGCTTTGCACTTGCGTAGTTTTCTATTGGAAAATCCCGCCAGTACGGGAATTGCTTATTTTTGGGATTCTAAAAGTCAGGGAAATTCTCATAATTTAAAAGATTATGAAGGCGGCTACGGTTCATATTCCCCGGGAGCTAATGCTTATGTTCCGGCAGTTTTTAAAACCTATACAGGTGCGGGAGAGGAAAATGGGGATACAGGAGCAAGCGGCGCCAATATTGCACGGGAGTACAGCCCCATTGCACAGGGATTTATGTTAGAAGGAAAAAGCAATGGCTATATTTATTTTAAGAATTCACAAAGAAGGTTTCAGAAGGAAAACGTACAAAATTCTCAATTTAAATCACAGCCCAAAGCCGATCCTTCCCTTTTCTATTTTCATATAAATTTTAATGACTTATATGTGCGTCCACTTCTACTCACTTTTGCCGAAGATGCTTCTGTAGCAGCAGATTGGGCTATGGATGCTCAAATTTATGGTTTTCTAAACAATGATGCCGGCTGGAATATAGAAGAAGCGGCCTATAATATTCAGGTACGCCCATTTAGGAAGAATGATAAAATCCCATTATTACTTCATTTGGAAGAGGACACTAAAATTGATATTAAACTAAAAAGCAGCAATTCCAGTACACCCGTTTTTGTTTTTGATGCTGAAAAGAATGAATATTACGATGTTAAAAAAGCTTCATTCTTACAAAATTTAACAAAAGGCTTCTATAATGATAGGTTTTTTATTAGTTTTATGGAAGAAAATGAAGAGGTGTCATTTCCTATAGATTTAGAAAGTGAATTAATAGAACCAAATTCATCGGAATTTGCCATAGTACAAGGTACGGAACAGACTTTTCTTAGTATTAAAATGAAGCAAAAAGTGCTCAAGAAAATTATTTTGTTCGATTTAAATGGAAAAATGATTGTTTCTCAAGAAGTCAAAACTAAAAGCCCGGTATATAATTTTAACACTTTGGGATTACAAAATTCGGTGTATATCATTAAAATGCTCTGTGAAAGCGGAGAAGTCTTCACCAGTAAAATAACTATTAGAAATTAGCTATGGAAGAATTCATGTTACCCTGTCTAAACAAAAGCCTATTTGGAGTTGAATGTTTTGGTTGTGGTGACCAAAGGGCGCTATCTTTAGTCTTGCAGGGCGAGTTTGGCCAGGCATTCTATATGTTTCCTGCAATCTATCCCATGTTGCTTTTGCTGGTATTCCTGGTTTTCAACCTATTTAAAAAATTTAAATACGATTTTCAACTAAAAATAGGCCTTATTATCTTTTGCGGTGCGGTAATGATGATAAGCTATCTCGCTAAAATGAATCATTATTTACAACTAACCCAATAATCAAATTTTTTATGCAAAAACAACAATTACCCAATTCAACCTTAATTCTAATTTTCGGGATCCTCTCTATCATCGGCTGTTGCTGTTATGGTCTGGTTGGGATCATTTTTGGGATCATCGCACTAGTCATGGCTAAACGAGCAACTGCTATTTACAACGCCAACCCAGAGCTTTATACCGGCTATAATAATGTAAAAACCGGGAAAATCCTGGCTATTATCGGTTTGGTCTTGAGTATTTTAAGCTTAATAGGAACCATTGCCAGCTTTATTATGTATGGCGGTATTGAAGGCATGCAGGAAATGCAGGAGGAAATACTAAGAGAAATTCAGGAAAATCAATAAGTCTCTATTGAAATAAAATAGGCTGTCTTAAAAGTGAAATCATAATATCAATACGAAAGAGTGAAGCAATCTCTAAATTATTAGTTGGAGATTGCTTCGTTTCGCACTATGACAAAGTACAACGCTTTTAAAACAGCTTTATTCCTTTTTTCAATTAAATTTTCTACGAAATCAAGTTGACAAACCAACATATCTTCACATCACCGCATTGTCATATTAACGCATTTACGCATGACCAAATTTTAAACGTTTTGCTCATGCGATTTAGCTTTCTTATAATCGATATAACCTTCTTTTCCCGGCGTATAAAAAGTATCTGTATCCCAATCTGTAAGCGGGATATTCTCTGCAAATCGTTCTACTAAATCGGGGTTGGAAACATAAGGTTTGCCAAAAGCTACCAAATCGGCATTCCCCTCTTCAATAACTTTGTTCCCGGATTCCTGATCAAAACCTGCATTAATCATAAGCGTTCCCTGATACATTGGGCGATATCTTTTTGCGATTTCAGTTTCCGCGTAGGGTACTTCAGAAACATCATTGAAAGGTTCTGATAAATGCAAATATGCAAGATCATAATCATTCAGTTTTTCAATAATATAATCGAAAGTTGGGATGGTTTCTTCATCCATCGTCATTCCAAAAATACCGTGAAGGGAAGGGTTTAACCTTAATCCAATTTTTTGCTCGGGCATTACTTCTTTGATCGCATCAATAGTTTCAAATAAAATCCTGGCGCGATTTTCTATGCTTCCGCCGTATTCATCATTTCTTTTATTGGAAGTTCCATTAAAAAATTGGTGAAATAAATAACCGTTGGAAGAATG
This sequence comes from Salegentibacter echinorum, assembly GCF_900129445.1. GTDB lineage: Bacteria > Bacteroidota > Bacteroidia > Flavobacteriales > Flavobacteriaceae > Salegentibacter > Salegentibacter echinorum. The sequence goes on along the minus strand of NZ_FQVT01000001.1, from coordinate 614,030 downwards.
GATTTCTATTCCGTCAAAATCGGCTTCCATTGCATTTTTAGCTGCATTTTTAAAATCACCAATGGTTCTCTTTATATCTTCAATAGTCATTTCTTTAGGCGTTACCGTATCTTTAAAACCATTGGGGGTATAAGATTGCGATTCAGGGTTTATGGCTGAAGCAGACACCGGCAAATCGCCATTATGAAAATCGGGGTGAGACATTCTGCCTACGTGCCAAAGCTGAATAAAAATTCTGCCATTGGCTTTGTGCACTTTTTCATTTACCATTTTCCAACCTTCAACCTGCGCTTTGCTATAAATTCCCGGCGTGTTCACATATCCAACCGCTTCCTTGGAAACCTGGGAACCTTCGGTAATAATAAGTCCGGCAGAAGCTCGTTGTTCATAGTAAACATCGTGTAAACCTTCAATAGGTGTATTTTCCGAATTTGTAGCCCTACTTCTTGTCATTGGCGCCATCACCACCCTATTTGGGAGTTTTAATCCATTTAAATCATATGATTTCAGTAAATTTTGTTCTTTGCTCATAAGTCTATTTCGTAATATTTTTCGACAATTTGGAAATGCAAAATTAATGGAAAGATCCAAAAATCTACTTGACATAGGTTAGGTAGCGCTGTTAAAAGATGTTAACTAAGAAAGCTCTTTTCGCAGTCGGCTAAGGCTTTCAGGTTTTATGCCCAGGTAATTTGCAATATGCGCATTAGGTATTCTACGTTCCAGCTCGGGGTGATTTTCACAGAATTCCATATAACGAAGCTTGCTATTTTTTTGCAGAGAAGAAAGTATCCTGCTGCGAAGTGCAACAAAGGCATTGGTTGTTTTAATCCGGAAAAAACGCTCAAATTTTGGAATTCTCTCGTACAGCGTTTCCAAATTATCACGATCAATACCCAGCAGTATCGAGTTTTCAACAGCTTCAACGTACAATTGCGCTTCTTTACTTCCGAAGAAAGCTTCAAAATCACTAATCCACCAATCTTCTAAAGCAAATTGAATAATGTGCTTGTCCCCGGCTTCACTTAAATAGTAAGCCTCCATACATCCTGAAACCACGTAATATTCACTATTTACAGATTGCCCCGGCTTAATTAAAAATTCTTTTTTAGCAAGTCTTTTTTCAGAAAGGATTCCGGTAAATTCCTGTTCTTCTTCACGGGTTAGGGATATAACAGCGGCAAGGTGATCTAAAATTTGCTGATACATTTTTAAAACGGATATCCAATAGCAAAATTAAACACAGGATTTTTATAATCGAAATCCCATTTAGGCCCCTCGTCCTCGGCAGGGTCATGCAATGGAGCGGCAAGGTCAAAACGAATCACAAAACTTTGAATATCTACCCGAAGTCCTACCCCGGTACCAATTCCCAGTTCGTTGATAAAGTCTTTACTAAATTTCCCGCCGGGAAGATTATTTTTCCCTGTGTTCCAAACGTTACCGGCATCGGCAAAAACTGCACCGTACAAATAGGGAAACAATGGAAAGCGGTATTCGATATTCGCTTCTAATCTTAAGTTTCCTGCCTGGTCAAAGTAAGAATCATCCTCGTTGGGCGGATGGTAAGTTCCCGGGCCTAAAGAACGCGTGTTAAAGGCTCTCACGCTATAAGGACCACCTGCAAAATATTGCTTGGTAAAAGGTAAAACATCAGAATTTCCATAAGGAATTCCCCAACCGGCAAAAAGCCTGGTTGCAATTTTAGATTCTTTATTAAAGTTAAAATGATACCTAAAATCAACATCGGCTTTAGCATATTGTGCATATCTTAAACCTAAGAAGGTTTGGAGCTCCTCATCTGAATGACCGCTAATTAAATCGACTAAATTCCCCGCCACGTCAACTGTGGAGTTTACAAAAAACTGATGTTTTTTAGCATCTAGGAGTCCATTATAAGTAAAGGAATAGGTGAGATTGGAAATAAATTCCTGTTTAAAACTACTTTCCAAAAACGGATTAGCATCTAAGATTTCCTGAAACTCTGGAGTAGTATTTGCCAGGTTTACATAATTTACAGAAACCGGATAGAGTTCGTGGGTAACGTACCTATTGGCATTCCATAAATAACCGAAACGAGCTGTAACCGACCCAAGGCTAAACAATTTACTTCTCTTAAGATAATTAAACCCTAAACTAGCCTTGGTTTTTGGTATGGAATAAGAAAACGCATTTTTATCAAAACTTATAGGAGAAATTAGGCGCGGAAAAATAATATCCCCGGTTAAACCGATATTTATAGAATTTAATCCAGACTTAGACCCACCGCCAGATTGCACTTCATAACCAAAATCCCCGGTCAATTTAAAAATCTCCCCACCGTTAAAGATATTCCTATCGGTGTAACTAAGTGCCAGGCTGGGACCGGTGAAACCATTAGATTTGGTAGTTGCCTGGACCTCGGCCCTAAGTGCCCTCTTATTTAGAGGTGCCAGGTAAATATTGGTTTCTAAAACCCCCAAACTGTCGGTCGATAAGCTATCTATTTCTTTGTAATTAATGTTTATAAATTTATAAACACCTATATTCCCAAGTCTTCTGGCGGTACTACTGGAAGTCTCGGGATTATATAATTCTCCTTCATCTATAAGTACATTAGGCTCTAAGTGCTTAGGCTTAAAGAAAAGCTCTTCCTGCATAAAATTTTTATTCTTATAAACTGTGGTATCATTATATACTTTCTCCTCTCCTACTTTGTAATTCGGATAAATATTTACTTTACCAATTTCATACGGAATTATACTTTTTTCGGGTACATCCTTTTTTAAGCGTAGAAACAAATCGAATTTCTTATTATCATATTGATTGGTATCTGCTTCAAAAATTAAGAAACCGGAGTTAAAATTATAATAACCTTTGTTCTTTAAACCTTTATCTATTCTTTCTCTTTCATATTTTAGGGCAGAAAGATCAAAGCGCATATCTTTCTCGATAGGTGTATCGGGGAGTATCCTGCTAATCTCGTTATAAACATAAAGCGAATCGGCTTTAGTATCTATTTTATAGTTGACAAGGCGATATGGGCTGGGTACTTCTGCCTTGTAAGAAACGTGCATCTCTTTTTCCTCTTTATCTTCATTTACGCTAGAGTTTACGTTACTGTAGAAGAAACCTCGATTTTCTAATCTGTTCTCTAAAACTTCTTCGGTCCCCAGTGGATCTATATCACTGCCGTAAATAGGTTCTTTTCCTATTTTTTTGTTTAAAAATTTATTGATAAATCCGGGCTTTTCACGCTGCGCTTTATAATAAAAATAGAGACCGGGCTGCATACCCAAAATTTTACTATTTGGTTCTGGCAAGGCTGCTTCCAGTTCGGTTTTTAAAGCAGAAACGTTTTCTACGGTAGAATCGGCATCGATCTCAATTTCGGCACCGGTATAAAGAAATTTTCCTTCGGGCACAAACTTTTTTACATTGCAGGAATTCAGCATTAATATTAAAACGCCGAATAAACCAAAGCTTACCTTATGACTTGATTTCATTATTTTCAATTTCCTGTGCCTATTCTTTTTCATTATTCTCTTCGTCTTCGTCCCGTTGTTTCAGAAAAAAGTTATCCCATAATTCCTGAAATTCGTTAAATTCCCTATTAAAAATAAAAGCGATACCACTTATAATGATTTGTCCGTCAATTACATTGGCAAACTTATTCTCGCGGAAGCCTTTTAACCTAAATTGACCTCCTTTATTTATTAAATACTGTACGCTCACATCGCCAATTATGGGGTTGGGCCCTTCTTCATTTCCTCTATCACTTCCCTGCACATCTACCTGGCTACCCACGCTCACAATAATCCTGTCGTTAAATAATTTCTTTTGGGCGCTTATGTCAACCTCTGTCCTTTCTTCCGCAGAAGCATCGGTATAACTATCTACGCCAAAATTGAGCTCTACTCCGGTGTCGCCCAATAATTTATCTGAAAAAATATTCAACTGGTCCGAAAGAGCCTGGTTAAGGTTATCCCTGGCAATTGTCATGGTTCCTCCACTACTACCATCGCTACCTGCGGTAGGATAAAAACGATTAAGCACCAGCAGTGAAAATACCTGTTTGTTTAATTCAGATTCCTGGTTGTTTAGTTGCTGTATCCTGCTATAAACCTGCCCCCCGGAAGCGCCCTGAGAGTCTTCTGGCATACGTAGACCAAAAGAAAGTTTCGGTTTTAGGAGCTCTCCATCTACATTTAAATAAACCAAAAACGGTAAATCACGTCTAAATTCATTAGGATTTCCATTTCTGTCTCCCATTATGGAAGCCGGCGAGGCATCTACCTTATAAATAGCACTAACGTCCAGACTGGCATCAAACGGATCTCCCGCCCAACTAACACGACTGCCTTCGGCGATATCAAACCTTCTTTTTACTAAATTGTAAAGACTCATTTCATAATGGCCGTCGCTCAAGGTATAGCGTCCGGAGAGGTTCATACGCCCGTTAGGCGTAATTGCGAGGTCTAAATCTCCTTCACCTTTTACCTGTAAATTGTCTCCCGTTTGTGGGTCTAAAATAATATTGAAAACTGCCGATTTATCAACTCTAATGCGAGCTTTTATATCGTAACCAGATAAAGTTGCCGATTCTTCCTCATCTGTTTGTGTTAAAATATTATCCGGATTTTCCCTATTTACAAAAATCACCACTCCACCGCGCTCTTCAATAGCCATCTCTTCTTTGGGAAGCACATAAGTAAAATCGGTATCGGGACCAATTGTTAGATCCAGATTCAACTTTGGCATATTGAGGTCCCCGGTTAGTTGGGCATCTGCATCAAAACTGGCGGTACCATAAAACAGTTCATTGTCCTCTTCATCAGAATTTAAAACCTGAAAATTATTTGCTTTAAACTGCAAATCGAATTCCGGATTTAAAAAATCTTCGGTAAGCACTTCCCCGTTTACCGTAAAAGCATTATTATCTACATCTTCTACCCTAAAATTATCGAAATAGATGCCTTCATTATCCAATCTAAGTTTTTCTGAAGGTAAAGTAAATTGCGCATCGAGCAAGGTTAATTTGAAGCCAGCTTCATTAAAGTTGAACTCCCCTTTATATTGAGGCTCTGTTGTAGAACCTTCTAAACTCATATTTCCGGAAAAGCTACCGGTACCGTCTTTAATCGTTCCCAGGGAGAAAGCCTCTACTGCTTTCATTTTAAATTCATTGATATCGAGGTTCATGGAAATTGCGGTGGTAGAATCTTTCGCTACTAAAGAACCTTCTAAATCCAAATCGGCGTTCTCTCCTTTTAATGCGAGCCCTACGTCATAATTAAAGCCACCTCTGGGAGTTGCATCGAGGCTAAGTGTCCCCAGATCTACATCCATCATTTTAAGTTGATTGATCTCCAACCCGGCCAAAATACCAAATTTGCCCATAGGATCTTCAAAAGCAATATCGCCATTTAGATCCCCCGATGCCAGTTTCTCATCAGGATTAAAATAGGCTAAAAATGAGGCGAGGTTAAAATTATTAAACCTAAGGCCTAAATGCTTCTTTTCTGAAATCGCCAGATCACTGCTTATAATCATTTCCTGATTATTTCTATGTAATCTAAAATCCCTCGCGGTGATACTTTTATCCAGGATCAATAACTCATTATTAGCTGCAATATCCCATTCGTTTTTATTCAGGATCAATTCTTCTGGCTGCAAGTGAAACCTAAGACTATCTCCTACCTGCGAAACTTCTGAATTTACATGGAACAAATGTTCCTCATCTTGCATGCTGGTAAAATTTAAAAAGATCTTTTTATTTCCCAACCTACCATTAAAATCGGTTTTATGAATTGCAATTGGTCCCGAATTTATTGCGTTGAAGCCAAGGTTGAAATCAAAGTTATCTTTATCTGTATCTACCGTAATACCCAGACTATCTATCTCACTATCGGCATAATTAATAAAAGGTAAACTTACCCCTGCTTTTAAAATTCGTTCTTTTTCCCTAAAATCTGCAGTAATATTTACGGTATCCAATTGTTTCAATCCCGGTAGGAAAACCTCGTGCAACACCGGTGCATCAGCCAGTTTTCCCCTTAGTTTCAAATTCACGGGATTGGCGACGGTATCGGTTTTTACTTCTTCAGAAATATAAGACCTATAATGCCTAAACAAAGCATTACTAAAATCTGTAGGATTTGCGTTAGATTCCAGATCTAACGAAATAATTTTATTACTCACACTAACTGCAGTCGTGTCTGGTCTTACAAAGGCGTTTACACTTAGGTCTCCGGGTAGATAAGTGTCTTCATCAAAAACCACGGTGTTTTCGGTAAAATTGGCATTGGCTTTAAATTCATCTGCATTTCCCTTAAAACCGGCATCGAGATTAAAGGCCATTCTAATATCACGGGATGCAATACCAAACGCCTGAAGTTTAATTCCTTTTAAATCTAAATTAAGATCGGCCTCGGGACTTACAGAATCTAAAACCACGTTTGAGTTTAAGGCTAAATCTATATTTTCATCCTTGTAATCTGAAGTAACTGTTCCCCTTCCGTTTTCAATATCCCCCAGGACAGCCAGGTCACGAATTTTGTATTCATTATAGGCAAAAGAATCTATGGTAATATTGAATTTTGCATCTAAAACATTCAAATTACTTCCCTGCCCATTTGCGGTTAAGCGAAGGTTAAGGGCGCCCAGTTGCGGATTTTTAAGTATTTTACCCAGTTGTACGCTTTCGGTTTCCATCTCGGCGTTGAAAGCGATATCTTCTGTATTTTGGAAACTTGCATCTAATTTTATCCCTCCATCGGTAGTATTTAAATTAGCCTGGGCTTTAAGATCTTCGGGGGTGCCGCTAAAATTTCCGGTTAAGTTTATTTGCTTCGGAATATCGACGCCCATTTTCTTTTCATCTACAAAAGTTGCCAAATCGGCTTTATTTGAGTTTAAGACAAAACGAGGGAAATCAAACCGGATATTATCCGGGTCGGTAGCATTAAAAACCTTACCTCTGGCAGTAATATTTGTATTTTTCCAATTGAATTTGGCTGTAGGAATAGTTAATGCCGTTAATTTTCCATCGGCTTTAAGCGCTCCCGAAATCTTATTTTTACTTATTTCTTTTAAATAAGTATTCTTTTTAAGGTCGGGCTGAAATAAAAATATATCCTTTAAATCCAGGTTAAATTTTGGCCAATCTATCGCCAAACTTGCATTTTCATAATTCTCAATAAAATCTTCTAAAGAATTATAGCTTATTTTGGTTTGTCCCTGTAACTCGTTTTCGTTTAAGGCAAGGTCCAGGTTCGAAACCTCCAGGTTTTCATCGCTTAGGTTTAAGCTGAAATTAAATTTCTTCAGATTAATTCCGGATGCTTCCTGAAAATTAAGGGCAGCGATCTTAGCTTCGGCAGATTTCTCCTGTAAAACTAAATCTTCTGCCTTAAAATTAAAATCTTCCAGAAAAATTGCGTTTGCATCAAAAACACCAGATTTAGGCATTATGCTATCCCGGGAGTAAGCAATTCTATTTTCTTCAAGGGAAATTTCTTTAACATCTACCCGCCACTCCGGCCAGGAAAAGCCTGTTTCAACTTCTTCTTCATCCTTAGCTGCAAGATTTTCTTTATTTTCAGCCGTATTGGCGATAGAATCTTTGGCGGAATTCATATTTACTGCAACAGCAGATTTAGAAAGAGCTATTCTACCAACTTCAACTTCTTGCTTTTTTAAATCTACGAGCGGAATTTCAGCTAAAAAATCTTTTATACCAATTTGGGCATTTAAACCATCTGGGATAGATTGATAATTTACGCTAACATCATTGATCTTAAAAGAATTTATGACCAGATATGGCGAAGGCGCCGGCTCTTCCTCTTCTTCGGAAGGCGGAAAAGGTTTGGATTGAAAATAGGTTACCTGAGTATTGTTTAATACCGCTTCTTCTACGCGAAAATCCATTTCCGGAAGGGAAGTTTTATCCATGGCAACACCTAATTCTCCTAAGTTTAGTTTGGCATCAATACCAAGAACATCATCTTTAAATTTAAGGTCAAAATCTTTAAAATTCACTTCTCCTATATTTATTTCCATAGGCTGAGAAGAGGTGGTATCCTGGGGAGTTTGTGTAGAATCTGAAGCGAAGGCTTCCATCAAAAATTCATAGTTAAAGCCATTTACAGAATCCTTTCTAATAACATTGGCTTTTAAACCTTCCCAATCCAATTGATCTACAGAGATTGCGCCACCTTGTATGATTGGCCAAATAGGGATATCGGCTTCCAGCATTTTTGAATATACCAGAGTATCGCCTTTTTTGTCTTCAAGGTATAAACCATCAATTTGAATATTCCCGGCGAAAGTTATAAAAAGTCTGTCTAATGAGATTTCTGTATTGGTTTTACCGGAAATATTCTTTACTACCTGTTCCTTTATTATGTCCTGTCCCCAGGGACTTCTAATAAATAATAATATGAGAAGTATTAAAATAAAAAGTCCCGCAAAAATTTTTGCGATGATCTTTAAAATTCGAGTACCTTTTTTACTCTTCTTTTTTTCTTTTTCCTTTTTCTCTTCCAATGCGTAAATTGTAAATGGGTTACAAATTTATAGTAAGGTATGTTTTTAACTAACTTTATATACCTAATATTTAGTTAATTATCTTTGTGTTTATCGCAGTTCAGGACAAAATAATTTTTATACTGTGGCATTTTTACACACTTTTATCCTTTTTTCCACAGTTTTTAAAATCTCATATTACATTAGATAAGCGGCCAAAAATAATTATCAGATTACAAGCCAAACACCTTAAGACACTCATTATGAACCAGAATAAGGCTTAAACAAGCGTTTTAACTTTGCCGAATTACAGAGCCGTTAGCAATTCGGCATTGTTCTCGCACCTAAATGGCTTAGCCATGTAAAAATGTTAATGGGCTAATTAATTGAAAAAATCCGAAATATGAAAAGAACTATTGCAGTAACTGTTTTAGCAGCCGGAATGTTAGGCTCCTGTGTTTCTAAGAAGAAGTACGTCTCTTTAGAAAATCAATTAGATGATACGAAAAGTACCTTACAGAAAACTCAGGTAGAGAAAGAAGAAATTGAAGAAAAATACGCTCGTATTGAAGCGCGCGTTGCAGATTATAATGCGAAGATCAACTCCTTACGTGATGAGAATGATTCAAAGATGGAGATGAACGATTTAACGGTTATGTCTAAAAACAATAAAGAAAAAATGCGGGAAACCATTGCTAAAATGGACCAGACTAAAGTGGCAGAAGCCAAAACTTTAGAAGATTCCATTAACCTTGCCGTTTCCCATAATTTAAAAAATTCTATTTCTGAAGGTTCCGATGATGAAGATATCGACATTAGCGTAGATAAGACGGTTGTAATGATTAATGTTTCAGATAAATTGTTGTTTGGAAGCGGAAGCTTTAGAGTAAGTAACAAAGCACAACCTCTTTTAAAGAAACTGGCCGAAGTAATTAAATCTGAACCAGCTATGGAAGTTATGATAGAAGGCCATACCGATGATAGAACTTTAGTAGAAGAATCTTACATTCAGGATAACTGGGACTTAAGTGTGAGAAGAGCGACCTCTATCGTTAGAATTCTTCAGGATAAATATGATGTTTCCCCTGAAAAATTAATCGCAGCCGGAAGAAGTAGTTACCAGCCATTGGTGGACAACTCAAATAACGAGAATAGGGCTAAAAACAGAAGAACAAGAATTGTAATTATTCCTAATTTAGATAAATTCTTTGCTATGCTAGAAGCAGAGTAAGAAAAAACCAACTAACCAATTGTTTATAATTAGGCTGTCTAAAAAGTACGTTTACTTTTAGGCAGCCTTTTTTTGTACCACCTTAACCTTACACCCTCTCTTTAATTACGCCACGAAAACTAAGAACCTTGATTTATTTTAACCAGATTTTAACCACGTTAATTGGTTAAGATTTGGAATAATCTTTAAATTGAGATTAAAACAAAAAATTATGAGCAAGAAAGATAAAAATGAAGAGACCTACAATTCAGATATTACTGCGGAAGACAAACAAGCTTTAAACAAAAAAGGCAGGAGTATGAATAAAGGCCAGGATAAAGATTTAGACGATAAAGAACAGGTAGATTTTACTGCAGAAGAATTGGACATCCCCGGTAGTCGCGACAGCAATCCCAGCAAAACCAATAACCTGGTAGATGAGGAAAATTATCGTTTCAATAAGAAAGGAGTCAAAAAAAATAAAAAAGATATGGACGATTTTCCAGATCCCGACACCACAGAGAATTAAACTGTAAAAATAAGCAGATAAAATAGCGGTATCAAACGTTTTGTTGGTTTTGATACCGCTTTTCTATTTCTTACTTCATAAGTGAGTTTTATACCGAGCGCATCTCTAAATCAGAATAAATTTTTTAGATAATCTTCTCTGGCTTATTCACAGGTAGCTTATTTCTTCCTGAGAAAATATTGATCTAATGAAAATTTCCCGGCTCCGGTAAAATAGAGCAGCAAATAACCACTCATATATAATAAAGGTAATTCCTGCTTAACAAAAGGGTCTGTCCAATGCACAATAAAAGCGGCTATTGCCATGGTAGCGATAAGCGGTATTACGGCTAACCGGGTAGCCAAGCCTAAAATCACCAAAATTGAAGAAACAAATTCTGCAAAAACGGCCAGCCCAAAAGTTAGCACCATACCAATTCCCATGGGATCTACAAATACAATTTCTTCAGCATCAAAAAAAGTAATTAATTTCGGAATACCGTGGCTAAGCATTAATCCCGAAATAGCAAGTCTAAAAAAGAGTAATCCAAAATCTGTTCTTTCCAGGCTTAAAATTGTTGAGTAAGAATTTTTCATAACAAAAATGAATATTTTTAGAGGATTGTAAGTGGCTAATTTAAAATAATCACAGAATATACACTTAAAAACTCCGCGCAAAATGAGAAATTAAAATTTAGACCATAGAAATTCTTCAATAAAATTTAATGTTTAATAGAAGAACTTAAATTTTATAATGAATAGCATCAAAAATTAGTGTTTTTTAAAAATAAATGCACTTTATCTGTTTTTTATGCTTTTCATCGATTATTTTTTGTTATTTTTATACTTCCGAATCTAAAGCTGCCTACTGATGACAAAAAAACTACTAATCCTAAGTCTTTTCTTTTTTACTGGAGTAGGCTCTCTATTCTCACAGGCATCAGCTACCGCAAATTTTACAGCATCGGCAACGATTATCCAACCTATAGGTATAAATACTACCGCTAATATGAGTTTTGCCAATATTGATGCAAAATCTGGAGGAGCCGTAATTCTTAGTCCGGAGAATACCAGAACGGCCAACGGTGATATAGAACTCACCGATGGCGGTCACGTTTCTGCCGCTGCTTTTAAAGTAACCGGACAAAGTGGCTATGCGTTCGATATTAGCCTACCTAAAGGAAGTCATCAACTGGTAAATGGCAGTGAAAGTATGCGAGTGCAGGACTTTACGACCAATTATACTGGCGACGGATTGGCGGAAAACGGCAATACTATAAGAGTAGGTGCCAGTCTTATCGTAAATCCAAATCAAAAACCGGGCGACTATAAAACCCTTAATGATTTACAGGTCACAGTAAATTATAATTAAATTTTCTTCAAAATATCTGCTACAACGATGTAGTTTTTAAAGATTTCTCAATAAAATGCATTTCAACGAGTATTTCATCTAGCTTATCGAATAAATTTCATTTGTATAAGGGTTTACCCCCATATTTGCAGTGTTAAAAAAAAGAACCCAAATCAAAAACTTTTAAAACACAATCAAAATGAAAAAATTTACTTTTATTTTATTCGCTCTTATCGCTGGAACTACTTTCGCACAAGATGAAGCTAAAGCTACTGCAACCGCTAATGCTGCAGCTGATATTGTAAGTCCCATTGGAATTTCTGCTCAACAGGATTTGAATTTTGGTAAAGTGGCTAATAATACTGCAGGAACTGTAGTAGTTGCTACAGATGGAACTATTAGCGCTTCTACACTTTCACAAATAGGATCTACTTCTCCAGCAGCAGCTTCTTTTAACGCTACTGCAGCGAATGGATTCAATTATACCATTGCTTTACCAAGTTCGGTTACTCTTTCTAACGGTACAGAAAAAATTACCGTAGACAATTTTAACCACGATGCTGGAGCTAGTTCTCAAGGTACTGGTTCTACCCAGACTATTGGTGTAGGTGCTACCTTAAACGTTGCTGCCGAGCAAGCCACAGGAAATTACAAAGGTAAGTTTGATGTAACCGTGACTTACGAATAAGTAAAGCCTTTCTTAAAATATAAAAAACGCCGTCCTCTGTGGCGGCGTTTTTACTTTAATATTCTTTTCACTGTCATTAGAAACACCAATGCGCAATTATACTTTTATAATTCTTCTCTGTCTAAGCTTTTCTATCGCTAACGCTCAAAACTCTGCCACTGCAACTATAAGCAGTCGGGCTACCGTAATTGATCCTATTAAAATTGATAAAACCTTAGACCTGGATTTTGGAAATGTAATTAGTGCCTATAATCCCGGCCGGGTAATTTTATCGCCAGATGGTACCAGAACTGCTTTTGGAGTTCAGATTTCTAATTCCCTACCCGGAAATGTAAATCCTGCTGAAGCGGTAGTAACCCACGGGAGCAATAATTACGCAATAACTTTACCGGAACGGTTTACTCTGTATAACCAGGAAAATCCAAACCAGGTGTTAATAATTAATGAATTTAAGGTAACTCCGCTGAAGGGTAACAATAGCGATGTGATAAAAATTGGCGGCACCTTAAACCTGGAAGCCAACCAGGTATCGGGCTTTTACACTAACTCTTCCGGATTTAACGTAACGGTTTCCTATAATTAATTTTTAGTTTTTATTAACGTAATCCTACGATTATTATTAACTTTGATTTCCTTAAAATAATTTAAAATCCAGCCCCCTCGGATATGATAAAAAAACTACCTACACCCCTATTTCTATTAATAAGTTTTGCTTTTTTCGGACTAAATTCCTACGCACAAGGTGATCTTATGGTTATGCCAAAACGCCTGGTCTTCGATGGTTCACAACGTTCACAAGAAATTAATTTGGCCAATACCGGCGCAGATACAGCTGTATATGCTATTTCCTTCGTGAATTATAAAATGACTACCAACGGTGATTTTGAGCAGGTCGAAACCCCCGAGAAAGGTCAGCGGTTTGCTACAAAATTTTTAAGATATTTTCCCAGGAGAGTTTCCCTGGCGCCTAATGAGGCACAAACCATAAGGGTACAACTTACCAGAACAGGAAATTTAGAACAGGGCGAATATCGTTCCCATATGTATTTTAGGGCACAGGAAGCACAAACTGCCCTGGGAGCAGAAGAAGCTGAAGAAAACGACGGAATTTCCATAAATATAAAAACTGTTTTTGGAATAAGCATACCTATTATTATTAGAGAAGGGAAAAATACAACAGAAATTGAATTATCAGATCTTTCGCTAAAACTGGAAGAGGAAACCCCAAAATTATCGCTTAACATTAACCGCTCTGGTAATATGTCGGTTTACGGGAACCTTACTGCAGAACATATCGCTCCAAATGGTACAAAAACAGAAGTTGGCCTGGTAAAAGGGATTTCGGTTTATACGCCAAATGCTAAGAGAACTTTTACATTTCAGTTAAGAAATGCCGAAAATGTAGATCTAAACTCCGGCAAATTAAAAGTAAGCTATGCTGAAGAGAAAGGTAAAACTCTAGATGTTGCTGAAGTAAAATTATAGGATTCCCCCCAGCCTATGGAAAAGAATTACTTATTTTCCTCTAAGTTTTTTAAATCAGGTTTATTCCTGGTGGTTTTTTTGTTTTTTGGTTTCTATGCAAATGCCCAGAGAATTTTTGATGTTGAGCATAATTTGACCTCAATATGTACGGGGGAAGTTTTAGATTTTCAATTTGGTGTAAAAAACGGTGGGGGTGGGACATACGGTTTCGATACTGAAACAGTATATAAGGTCGAAGTTGTTTATACTTTTCGGCAAAATAATACAATGTATTACACTCCGGTTTCTTCTTTCATTTTTACAAATAAACAAGGCCCTCCTAAGCGAGCATTTGAAGAAAGAATTATTAATCATTCTATTTCCTTAGAAAGTGATATCTCTTCAAGGGATAATTATCAGCTATTAATAACAGCCTCCAATCCTCAAATTCCGGCAAGACCAGAAGGAATTTCTCCTCAAACTTTCCAAATTATAGCTAATAACAATCAGATTTACACAGAAACTGAAACCGGTACCAATTCCTGGGTTGGGCACTTTTATGACGGAAAAGACTTTAATGATTATATGGGTGGTTATGAAGAAACTCTCATTTTCAACCAGGAGTTTGGAGGAGGAGAAAATAATTTTCAAATTGGTAATAACAATTGCTCCCCTTCTATTTATACTGAAACATTTTCAGTTCGATATAAAATGCAAAGTTCTTTTAAAGGACTTTATACAATAAATATAGGATCAGACGATGGCTCCCGATTAATGATAGACGAAGAATGGGTTTATAATGACTGGAACGACCACGCTTATCGGGAAGAAAACATCTTGATAAATCTTTCTGGAAATAGCAATTTAGTTTTGGAGTATTACGAAAATAGCGGTTTAAATCGTATTAAGGTCGCCCAACCGCAATTGCTTATTAAAAATGAATTAAATTCAAATACTTCGCAAACTATTTCAGCAGGAAATACCCCCAAAACCATAGGAGGAGACGAGTTTACAAATTTACCTTCTGGTATTAGTAAAGTTGACACTGGCTATCAATGGGTTTATAGCGAAACCAAAGGAGGTGCAACTACAATTATTCCAAATGCTAAACAAGCAGATTTCACCCCAAATAAAAACCAGAGGCCTTTTAATAAAAAAGGTGTTTATTACATCTATAGGATAGCAAAATTAAAAAGTAACAATAACGGTCTGGGAAATCCTTTTGAAACAAGTATAAGTTCAAATCCCGCAACAGTTAAGGTTCAGGAACCTTTAGAAATTATAAATCATCCTCAAGATTTAGCTATATGCTCTGATAATGTGGCCAATTTTGAAGTAAATGCAAAAGGCGAAAATCTAACGTATCAATGGCAAAGAAATTCTGGTGGAAATGGTGGGTTTTATGATGTAGATGAAAGTAATAGTTATATAAATACTAAAACACCTAATCTACAAGTTAGTGCCAAAACCTGGATGAATGGGATTAGTTTTCGCGTAGAAGTAAAAGATTCTAATGGAAATTCAGTTTATTCAAATCCTGCTAAGTTGTACGTGAATGAAAGTCCTAGAGGAATCGATACCCACCCATCCGATCAAATTGTTTGCGAAGCTTTTGATGTTTCCTTTCAAACCTACACTTCTAACGATGAGAGAAGATGGCAGGTTAGTGAAGATAACGGCACAACCTGGAGTGATCTTAGCACCAGTCAATATTATCCAGATGTTACTTCAGAAAGATTAAACATTTTAGATGCTCCGGCTAGTTTCAACGATAATCTTTACCGCATAAAAGTGTTTAATACTTCTTGTGCAGTGTATTCAGACTCTGCTAAATTGACTGTTTATGCAGATCCTATCGTGCAGCAACCGGAAGACACCACAGCTCCTTTTGGAGAAGACGCTTTTGTGAAAGCCGGAGTGACGGGGAACAATCTAAGTTACCAATGGCAAACCTATAGCAGCAACTGGTATGATATAGATAACGGTGAGCATTATGGAGGTGTAAATACTACTCGTTTACGGCTTAAAACAGTTGGTTATTATCCAAAGTATGGCTCTAAATATAGGTTAGTAGTTATTAATGAAAATGGATGTGAAGCTACCTCTAAAGTAGCTTATTTAAGGGAGAATTTAGATGATTGCAATAAGCCAACAGTGTCACTTTCTGCCCCTACTACTATTTGTGCCGGTGAAATTAATATTACAGGAAACTTTACAGGCACGGCGCCATATACCATAAAAGCTGAAGTAAACGGACAGGTACAGAATCTTCAAATTCCTACAGATAATTTCGATTATCCATTGAATATTCAGCAAAATACCAGTATTAAAATTTTAAGCATTACAGATGGTAAGAACTGTATCAATAACTCCCCTGTAGCCAGTCTTGACATAAACGTAATAAGTGGTATAGGCGAAAATAATATTACCGGAAACCAGCAAGGATGTGGCAGTATTAAACCTGCTTTACTGGAAGGAAACGAGCTTGGAGTGGGCTATAAATACACATGGGAGAAAAGTACCTCGGGAAGCAGTTCCGGCTTTGTTACGGCCTCTGGAACAAGTAACCAGGCTACTTACCAACCTGAGACTCTTACTGAAACCACCTGGTACCGCCGGAAAGTAGAGGTAGAAAATTGTGAAAAAGATTTTTCTAATGTTATAAAAATTACCGTTGGCAACAACTTAAACAATAACCATATTTCTTTTTCCAATAGAAATTCAGGGACTATAAGCCGTACAGCCGATGAACATCATGATCTAAATATTTCAGCACCCGCCAACACGGTTTTTACCAGTGTAAATTTTGCCAGTTATGGTACTCCAAATATTGAAAACGGTAAATATGTAAAAAGCAGCTGCCACGCAACCACCAGCCAGAATATTACCGAAGATTATCTTTTGGGAGAAAATTCTGCAGTAATTCCAGCTGAAAACGCTGTCTTCACAGATCCGTGTGTGGGTACTTTAAAACGTCTTTACGTTAAAGCTTCCTACGCAGAACCTTTATGTATTGGAGCGCAGTCCCCTCAAATTCAAGGATCCAATATGGGCGATAATATCACCTATTTATGGGAAATGAGTTTCCAGGGACCAAACGCCGGTTTTAGCCCTGCCCCGGGGAATAATTCTTCACAAAATTACAATCCCGGTGCGCTGGAACAAACAACCTGGTTTAAACGTAAAGCTACTTCTGGAACTTGCATTAGTGAATCTCCCGTATTGCTTATTCCTGTAGTTAAAGAAAATGTATGGACCGGTACAGCAGATGTAAACTGGAACAATACCGCCAATTGGAGTTGTAATTCCCTGCCTACTTTGAAAACCAATGTTTTAATTCCAGAAAACCTTTCTTCCGGTAATTATCCGGTTATTAATTCGGGGGCTAATGCTCTGGCAAAAAATCTTAAGATTGAAAATAATGCAAGTTTAAAAGTTAAAAATAATTGGTTAAGGATTTCTGGAATCTTAAAAAATTCTGGAATCTTAAATGCTATTGCCGGAAGTGTTTCTTTTGAAAGTAATACAGCGCAGGTAATCCCAAATAATGCTTTTGCTAATAATCGCATCAGGAATTTAAGGATAGATAACGCTGCGGGAGTAACTTCTGAAGCAATCATAGAACTTACCGGGACTTTAAAAGTTGAAACCGGAAACTTCGATACCGGAAATGAACTGACTTTAATCTCAAATGAAAATCAAACCGCATTAATAGATGGTGCGGGTAATGGCGAGGTCAATGGCCTGGTAAGTATGCAACGCTATTTAGATAAAGCTTTTGGTTACAAATATTTTAGTTCGCCATTCAAAAACAGTACTGTTGGTGATTTTAGTCCGTATTTAGATTTAAATGATGCCAATACCAGTTTCCCACATTTCTACAGGTATAATGAAAATAGAAATATAGAAATTGACGGTGTTATTAAGGACGCTACCGGTTGGACTTCTTATACCAACACCAATAACCCACTAAATATTGCCGAAGGTTACGCGCTTAATTTTGGAACAAGCGCAAACCCGGTTACTATAGAAATAACAGGAGAGGTGAACAACGGGATTACAGAAAAAAATCTACTAAATCATCATGGCACTTATACCAAAGGGTTTCATCTTATTGGCAACCCCTACCCTTCCCCTATAGACTGGAATGCTGCGACAGGTTGGACACGAAGCAATATAGATGATGCCATTTATTTTTTTAATGCCAGTGAAAACGATCAATACACCGGCAGTTATACCTCCTATGTAAATGATGTTTCTACAAATAATATCGGGGCAAACCCAAGCCCAAATATTATTCCTTCCATGCAAGGGTTTTTCGTAAAGGTTAGTGATTCAGAAAATGAAAAAATAGTCACGGGAACTTTAGGAATGAACAATGAGGTGCGGGTTACAGATTTTAATCAGCAGTTTTTTAGGTCGGGGCTTAGAGACTTAAAACCACTTATTAGGCTTAACGCTAAATTTAAAGCTGAAAATAAGGAAGATGCCATGGTTATTTATTTTTCACCTTATGCTTCTACTAATTTCGAGAAAAAAATGGACGCGCATAAATTGATGAATACCGATCCTGAAACCCCCAATTTTTACAATTTGACCGAAGATAAAAAGGAATTGGCCATTAATGCAATCCCGTTTCCTTCTTCCGGCAGTTACAAAAAAATTCCAGTGGGTTTAAAAGCTGAAAAAAGTGGCGCGATGATCATTGAACTTAATGCTTTAGAAAATCTTAGTCCCAATTTTAATATTTATCTCATAGATCATAAGAAAAGTATTGGGCAAAACCTTAGTAAAAATCCTGTTTATCAATTTAATGTAAATGCAGGTACGCATAATTCACGTTTTGAATTAATGTTTTCTGAAGAAAATGTGACCAATCCCGCCGTTGCTTTTAACGAAGCTTTTCACGTAGAAGCTCGAGGAAATGATATTATCGTAAAGTTAAATTTAGAGAAAAACCAGGAAGGAGTTTTACAGGCAAGCACAATAACCGGTCAAATTTTACAGGTGAAAAATGCAAAAGGAAAGGAAGAAGTAACCTTTAAAGGAATAACCAGTGACGGGGTGTATATTATTAACCTTTTAGTTGGCAAGGCTCAATATGCCAAAAAGGTACTCATTAAAAATTAGCAAACACATGTGGTTTCATTTCAAATTAAAAAAAACAAGGTTTTGGTTCCTGTTTTTTATACTTTTCACTCTTATGGCTGAAGCACAGGAAAATCCTCCCGTGCCCATTCAAGTGGAAGTCAGGACCTCAAGAAACCTTAATTTTGGCTCATTTACCGCGGGTACTTCTGGCGGAAACGTGAGTGTGAGTTGGGATGACCAGCGCACTATAAACGGGGATATTGTAGAGCTTAATTTTGGACAGCCCGTTTCGGCGGCGTTGTTTGACGTCTATGCTAATCCAGGCACCATTATTCAAATTCAGGCTTATGGCGAGACCGAATTAACCAATGGGAATGGCGGTACCATTTACCTCACTTTAGACAGTTTTAATACCGGCCAGCGCACTTTTGTGACCCAGTCTCCTAGCACCCAGATCCCCAATGAAGTCTTTGTAGGTGGAACCTTAAGAATTCCCAGTGATAACTCTGGCACGCTCCCGGGAAGATATCAGGGAACTTTTAGGCTAAATTTTATTCATCAATAGAAGTATTCCCGTATCCATGCGATTAAAAACCCGGACTTTCCTTTCTGAAGCCTACCTTCACCGTGTGCTCTTTATATTTCTGATGCTTTTTACCTTTTCAGCAACAGCCCAGGAAGATTTCCCGGCTTATGATGAGTTAACGGTAGAAATGAATGTTCCAGATTACGGGAACGTAGAAATCCCTATCGCTATAAAAGACCAGGATGCATATTTGTCTGTAAAAGAACTCTTCGACTTTCTAAAAATTAAAAATGAAAGAAATAACGGAGTATTCAAGGGCTTTATTATTCATCCAGATTCTACCTATCAAATAAATCCTGCAGCAAATAAGATCGTCTATAAAGAGCAAAATTTTGAACTAAAAGACAGTGATTATATTCAATCGCCAACCACTTTTTATTTAAAATCTAATTTCTTCGGAAAAGTCTTCGGCTTGCACACCGGTTTCTCGTTTAGAAGCCTTTCAGTTAAATTAAAGACCGACAAAGATTTGCCGGTCCTTAAAGAAATGCGGCTTAGAAAAGTACGCGAAAATTTGAACCAGGTAAAGGGTATCGTAGAACCAGATACCAGTATTACCAGGAATTATCCGTTTTTTAGGGCGGGGACTTTAGATTGGGGCGTAGTGACTACCCAGCAAAGTGAATTTGAAAACGATAATAGGTTAAGTTTAGGTTTGGGAACAATGATCCTGGGTGGGGAAACCAACTTATTGTTTAATTATTCTACCAAAGTCCCATTTAATTCCAGGAACCAATTTTACCAATGGCGTTTTGTTGACAATGAAAGTCGGTTTTTTAAACAGGTAACCGCGGGACGTATTTTTACCCGGGCTACCTCTTCCCTATTTGCGCCGGTGAGCGGTATTCAGGTGAGTAACAGTCCTTTTAGAAACCGACGCTCGTTTGGTACTTATACCCTAAGCGATTATACCGACCCGCGCTGGACGGTAGAGCTATACGTTAATAATGTCCTGGTAGATTTTGTGGAAGCCGATGCTTCAGGATTTTATAGTTTTGATGTTCCCTTAATGTATGGAAATACTGCCGTAAGTTTAAAATTCTACGGGCCGTATGGGGAAGAAAGAACTGAAATACGACAGATTAATATTCCGTATAACTTCGTGCCGAAAAATGAAATGGAATATACCTTAAGCGGGGGAATTGTAGAAAACGATAGTTTAAGTAAGTTTTCGCGTTTAAATATTAACTACGGACTTAGCAATGCGGTCACCATTGGTGGTGGTGCCGAGTATTTACAGGGAGTTACTAATGGTGAAGTGATGCCTTTTGTAAGCTCCTCTATTAGATTTGCATCTAATTTCCTGTTTTCAGGGGAGTATATGTATGGAGTAAAGGCCGAAGGTTTACTTTCTTATAGAACGCCAAAAAACCTCCAAATAGATCTTAATTATATTGATTATGATAAAGATCAAACAGCCATTAATTTCAATTACCTGGAAGAGCGGAAAATAAGTATTTCCACGCCCATTCGAGCGAAAAATTTTTCGATGTACAGTAGGTTTAGTCTCAACCAAATTGTAATGCCCACCACCGAGTTTACCACGGCACAGCTTCTGCTTTCGGGAGCAATTATGGGAATAAGCACTAATTTAACCACTTACGGGATTTATAATGACCGGGTAAAAAAGCCTACAGTTTATACCTCTTTATCCCAAAATTACAGACTGCCTTATCAATTTTTATTTTCTCCACAGGTACAATATGACTTTAGTCGGGAACAGTTTAATAACATTATTCTGGAAATTGAGCGACCGGTTTTTGACAAAGGTTTCTTAAACCTCGCTTATGAAAATAACCTACTTCGGAATGCGCATATTTTTGAGATTGGATTTCGGTATAATCTAAATTTTGCGCAAACCTCATTGACCTCCAGAATTAGCAATCAAAATAGCAATTTTGTACAATCGGCCCGGGGCGGATTAATTTTAGATGACCAAACCGGCTACGTGATGGCCAGTAACCGCACCACAATGTCTAAAGCCGCGCTTAATATCGTTCCATTTTTAGATTATAATAGCAATGGGATTAAAGACCCTATGGAACCCGCGGTAAAAGATTTGGAGGTTAAGAATACCTTTGGAAAACTCACTTATAACGAAGACAGAACTACTTTAAAGATTACCGAACTCCAGCCCTACGTTGACATTTTGCTGGAAATAGACCCCAATAGTTTAGATAATATTGCCTGGAGGGTAAAAAACGAGAAAATTAAGGTACATACTATTCCCAATCAATTTCAGGAAATACAGGTTCCCATAGAAGTGTTGGGAGAAATTGCCGGGATGGTTTATTTTAAGGAGGATAATACGCTTAAAGGACAGGGTAGGATTATCGTGAATATTATTGACGAAAATGGTAAAAAAGCAGCAAAAATTCTTTCTGAAGTTGACGGCTATTTTACGTATCTCGGATTAAAACCGGGCAGTTATACCGCCAAAATCGACCAGCAACAATTAGAAAACCTTAATTATAAAGCTTCTGAAGCAATAGAATTTGAAATTAAAGTTGATGAATATGGTGATATCGTTGATGGCGTTGAGTTTGTTTTAGAAAAGGCTAATGAATAGCACTGATTATTCGTTAGCAATAATATCGCTTATACAATTCATTCTATTCTGCCTCTATTACTAAAAGGAGAAACCTCACAGTCCCGATAGCTATACGGGATTGAAACCTGTGAGGTCTGAGTCAATAAAGGTCCCTTGATTTTATGAATGAAAACGATATATCAATAGTTTAGTAATACTCCAATTCCACTAATAACTAATCTCTAAGATTTCCAACTTTCTGGTTTCCTCGCCCAATTTAAAATTGGCAGTGGCACCTACTTTTTTACCGGTTACAGCTCTCGCAATAGGAGCAACAAAGGCAATTTTTTGTTTTTTAACATCGGCTTCATCCACACCAACAATTTGGAATTTTTGTTTGTTGCCATTTTGCTTTAAGCTCACTAAAGCTCCAAAACGTACTTCATCTTTAGGTTGATCTTTGGGGTCCAATAGTCTTGCAGTGTTTATTCGCTCTCGCAGTAATTTTAGCTTTCCATCTATTACTGCCTGCGCCCTCCTTAATTCGGTTTCATCCTTTATTTCCAGTTGGGAACGTTCGTCAACAAGTTCCTGTTCTTCCTGTTTTAATTCTTGTAAACCCTTTGGCGTAACGTAATTTGTTGTTCCGGCAGGTAGAGCAGCCCGCGGCGGAATTATAGGGGCCTCTTCCTGATCATCTTCTTTTACAAAACCTCGACTCATAACAATATTTCTTTTTGGAATAATTTTATAATATAGTTGAAATTCCTGAAATTACATCAAAAATTCTGTCTAATTCAAATGTCACTTGTTTACTTTTTACTATTTCAAACTCACAACCGAGAACTGAGAACTGAGAACTGAGAACTGAGAACTGAGAACAATTTAAATAATATCATTTAGCTTTAGTTTTATCATAGCATATAATTTAAGATATTTACATTCAATTAAATTACGGCCCTTGCTGCAATCCCAAAAATACTTTTTTACACTTACACTTCTCTTGCTAGGTGTGCTTTTACTTACTTTTCTTAATATTAGTTTGGGATCTGTGAGCATTCCGGTAAAAGAAGTTTTTGCTTCTATATTTAACCTGGAAGTTTCTAAAGATACCTGGCAGTATATTGTTGTAGAATATCGCCTTCCCAAGGCATTAACGGCAATAATTACCGGCTCTGGATTGGCAATTAGCGGTTTACTTATGCAAACCTTATTTCGCAATCCCCTGGCCGGGCCTTATGTGCTAGGCTTAAGCAGCGGTGCCAGTTTAGGCGTTGCTATTGTTATTATGGGAGCTTCTGTTTTTGGTGGCGCTTTCGCCGGAATTTTGTTATCTAAGTGGAGTTTGGTAATCGCTTCCAGCCTGGGTAGCTTACTGGTTTTAATGGCGGTTATGCTGGCTTCGTTGCGACTGCGCGATACCATGGCAATTTTAATCATTGGGTTAATGTTTGCCAGTCTAACTGCCGCGGTAGTTAGTGTACTCTCCTATTTTAGTCCGGCGGCTCAATTACAACAATATGTCTTCTGGTCTTTTGGAAGCCTTGGAGATTTAGCCTGGAATGAAGTTGGTATTTTGGCTATTTTTTGGATTGTGGGGATTATTCTCGCTATTTCCTGTATTAAAAACCTGAATACCCTTTTGCTGGGTGAACAATATGCTAAAAGCCTGGGAGTAAGTATTCAGAAAAACCGATTAATTATCATCATCGCCACGAGTTTATTGGCGGGAAGTATCACTGCTTTTGCGGGGCCTATTGCCTTTGTAGGCCTGGCTGTGCCACATTTAATAAGACAGATAATTCCGGTTAACAACCATAGTATTTTGGTTCCTGCAGTATTATTGGGCGGTGCTGCACTAATGCTTATTTGCGATATCGCCGCACAATTGCCGGGACAGGAATTCACCTTGCCCATAAATGCAATTACCTCACTAATTGGAGCACCGGTGGTAATTTGGTTGCTGGTGAGAAAACGTAAATTTTTATTCTGAAGTGAAACAGCCGCAAGCACATCATATTCTTAAGACCAATAATCTTAGTATTGGTTATCGTAGCAAACAAGCTGAAACGCTTATCGCAAAGAATATTGATATTGAAGTTCGGGAAGCCGAATTGGTCGCAGTCATAGGAGTGAACGGGATTGGAAAATCTACATTTCTAAGAACCATAAGTGGCGTACAGAACAGCCTGGCAGGAAAAGTTTTGGTTAATAATAGAACCCTGGAAGATATTAATGCCCCAGATCTCGCGGCGTTAATTAGTTTGGTATTGACCAATCAGCCTATTTCAAAAAACTTAAGTGTTTTTGAATTAGTTGCGTTAGGCAGACAGCCTTACACAAATTGGATTGGCAGCTTAAGTAAAAACGATTTAAGGCAAATTAAAAAAGCCCTTATGCTGGTAAGTATTGAAGAACTTCAGCATAAAAAATGTTATGAATTAAGCGACGGGCAAATGCAAAAAGTACTCATAGCCCGTGCCATCGCACAAAACACTCCCCTCATTATTTTAGATGAACCTACCACGCACCTGGACCTTTATCACAAAGCTTATGTTTTAAAATTATTGAAAAAACTTACCAGGAAAACCAAAAAAGCTATTGTATTCGCTTCCCACGAAATTAACCTGGCTATTCAACTATGTGACCGGATCATTCTTATGCAAGATGAGGCAATTATAACGGGAACCCCACAAGAATTACTGGAGTCTGGAGCATTTTCTAAGGTTTTCCCAAAGGATTTGATCATTTTTGATAAAGCCTCTGCTTCATTTAAAATTAAAAGCTAAACAAAGAGCTTGTTAAACAAGCTTTGAAAACCTGTAAAGTTCCTTTTAATCCTCGAAATAATATTTTAATCCGAAGCTAAAGTTATTGGAATAAAAATTCTTTAGGGTATAAAATTCGGCATTAGCATTAAAATGCAGATAAGGCGTTAATGGCATTAAAAGCCGGCCACGATACCGCTGAAATTCATCGGAAAAAGTATCTAGAAAATACCCGGCATCCACGCTTAGCAGCCAGGAATTGTTAGGGTTTTTATATTCATAGCCTAAACCCAAACCACCATAAAGTCTTTCATCGAGGGTCCAATATGGAAATCCGCTGGTTCTTTTTGTATTTCCCAACATCCCAGATATTTCTGAATAGGGTTTTAACTTAGCCATTTCCCCAACCTGGAAATCCATTGTTAGACTGGTATTTGCCTGTACATCTAGCACATCATCATCGTCATAATGATTTCCCTCTACATAAAAAACGGCTTGAAACCTGTCTTTAAACCTAAGTTCCTCATAAATACTCAATTGACTCCTGTAAATATCTAAACTATAAGCGGGGCCGGTAATAGCAGGTTTCCTGGAAAGTTGCAGCGAACTAAACAAGCTATCTTTAGAGAGGGATATCCCCGCGCTAAGATGTAAAAAAGCTTTCCCATCATTATTAAATTCAAGTCGGGAACCAAAACTGTAATTTAATTTCTCAATCCTTTGTTTAGAATTAAATTTATATACCACGCCATATATGTCGTGATCCCGGTTGTTTGCAATAACGGTATCAAGATCTCTGGCATAAGCTTTATATTGACTCAACCCAAAGCTATGGCTGTGCTTATTTTTATCGTGTACTCCATAAAGCAATTCATTACCAAAAGAGGTGACATCAAGCCGGTCGGTTATTATTTTGCTATTTAAATCTAAAAAATCGCCTTCTTTAATTCTTAGTTCATGTTTTATTTTTGCAGCTACTTCGGGATAAAATAAAGAGGCATTTTCCAGAAGCAAAAGTTGTTGCTCCTTAGGTGACAGATACACAACATCTTTATTTAATTGCAATCTTAGACGCTCCTTATCCTGGGATTCTGGCAATTCTTCTACTAGCTTCCAGGCTTTAACAAGCGCTCCCCTACCCATATAAAACTCGGCCATAAACGTTTTTATTTTTACAGCTTCTGTTCTATCATTTCCTTCAGTATAATTTTTATAAAACTGCTCAATGGCTGCGTCATTATTTAAGGCATTAAGCCAATATAAACGCTCTACTTTGGGAAAGTCCTTTGCACAGGAAGACCACTCCAGGGCCTTTCTATAACTCCCCTGCCCAGAAAAAGTGTAGGCGATAGTTGCAGCAATTGGCTTAAGGTCTTCCCGGCACACCTCAACTTCCAATAATTCCTGCGCTGCTTTTTTACCATTATCGCCAATAAGATATTCCATGTAAAGCCGGTAATTCTTATCTTTTAAAAATTCATATTCCCCGGTTTGCAACCTCCAGTTGTCTATAGCATCCTCAGTTAAATCTGCACCGCATTTAGACCATTGCAGCGCTCTATTATAATCCCCGGCATTCGCAAGCGTCCAGGCGATTGTAGAGGCCGAAGCGCTAAAACTTTCATCGCAGGGATCAAGTTGCTTAACGAATGCTAAAGATGCTTTGGGATAGTTTTCATTCAAAAGACCTAGATAAAAAGACCGGGAATCGGTTTTATTAGGTTTTTCCAGCTCCTTTAGAATTTGCTCCTCACTTAAACTCACCCCGGCTTTACTACCAAAATAAGCAATAAAATCTTTCTTTAGTTGTACATTTTCTGGTTGTAAAGTTAATTGGCGCAACATCCATCGTTTCCTGGTTTTCAGGTTAGGATAATCGCTCTGTCCCGCAAAATATTCTGAAAGCTTTATATATTGTTGATGTTTATTTTTAGCATATTGTGTTTCTAAAAGTGGCCATATTTGATGCTGCTTGCTTTCCCATCCTAAATAGGTGAATAGCTCCAGCCAATCTTTGCGATTAAATGCTTCTGAAGTTTTTATTTTTGAAGTTAAGAGTTCAATCTCCTCAGAAACATTTATTGTATTTTGATTAGGTTTTACCTTTTTATAAGCTTCAAATTGAGCTAATATTTTTTGACTATTGAAAGCTTTATTTTCTTCGGAAAACTTAGGAAGCCTAATCTCCTCAGATTTTGTTTCAATATTAAAAAGATAACCTTCAAGAATAGAGGTTTTAGTAAAAGTGATATCGTTCTTTTTTAAAAATGTCTCCAGTTTTTTATTATTTTCTTCTGAAGCATATACAAACCAGAAATTTTTCTTTTGACGCTTTCCTTTTATCGCTTTTGCGACTACCTCTTCTTTTTCAATCCTGATATTATAATCTCTATTACGCCATTTCTCGGTAATTTTTGCAGCTTCAGATACCTTTAAAAATCTACTTAAAGGAAAGGTTTCTTTTACTTGTTTAATATAATCCCGAAATCTTGGCAAAAGCCCGGGAGAACCATCTTTAGATTTATACCATCCATAAGCATTTTTATTACGCAAGGAATAATCTCCTGCACTGGCATTGGAATCTTCCCCGGGAATTTGATAAATATCGTCTGGGTGTATAAAATGACTCCAAATTCCTGTGTAAACATATAACGATTGCTGCAAAAATTCTTTGGTGTGCGTCATTGCATAACCACTGGTAATCCTGGGAAAATTAAAAATATGATCATTATAAGGCTCAGGATCAAACTCCCGTTTTCCACCTTCGTCAAAATATCCCAGGTAAATACTCGCATTGTATTTAATACTTGGCATATAGCGCTCTAAAGCTGCAAAGCCAGTACTATCTATGATGTTAGAAGGCGGTACATAAGTAACCGGTAATTTCCCAAATGATTTTGCAGCCCAACGTTTTTTAACCGCCTGCAGGCTTAATCCCATATAATTTATACTAGGCCATTCTTCTTTGGTTAGAGAAACATGATTATACCCGTGAAGCGCTAATTCGTGCCGGGAATTTTTAATATCCAACATCAAAGAATCGGCTATATTTTTTTCTTTTTTCGTGGAATTTTGCCATTCGGGAAAATTGAAAGGCGGGTAAGTGGTGTTGGAGTAGTCAAAACATACATAAGCACTGTAGGCAAGGTTTTCTTCTTCGGCTAGTTTTAACATATCTCGCCACCATACTTTAGAGTAATATTTAAATTGAGTAATATCCAATTCGTGAGCTACCGGCTCCATTTTAACTTCGTATAAAGGAGCAGGGAAATCATCTAAAAAAATACTGGAGACATTAGCGATAGGATATGGGATACCTTCTAAACCTTCTAAAATTGCAGCAAAGAATAATCCCCGGTCCTGTTTTTCAGAAAACTGTTCGGTATTAAAAACTATTGCAGAACCCGTTCCTATTTTATTCTTAATGATAGTAGGAAAGTCATCATTGGACATTGAGGTAGCCAATATTTCAGCATCTTTAGAGAAATTTTTGCCTTTCAGGCCATAATGGGTTGTATTGGTTCGATATTGTTTTCCTTTTAAAACAGGAAGAATATTTGATGTAAAACGGAATCCCGTCGCTTTGGTATCAATGTCAAAATTAGCATCGGCATTTATTCCGGCAAAAAATGCGTATTTCTTATCAATTCCTACAGAAGTAATCACAATATGTCCACCTTCACTTACAAACCTAATTAACTCCTGCATCGCCATTTCATTTAATCTTACAAGATCGTGAAGCACCACAACTTTTAATCCCCCGGCTAATTTTGGTTTTTTATTAAAATTTGCAACGCTGGTTTGCTGGAAAGGAATTTTTGCATATTCCAGGGTTTTATCTACGTGATCGCGGTTCCTAATACTCAACTCATTTTTGCTGTCATAAAGGTAATTAACCAGAACTTCAGATCCTGTTCTTTCAGCTTTGGATGCTAAAATTTCCTCATCGCCGGTATCATTTTCATTATCTTGCACACAGCTGAGATTCAACATAAAAGCGCAAAAAATAAAAACTTTAATAAGTATTGAAGCGTAGTTTCGTTTCATTAAAATAATAATTCCTGGATATTACTTGATTTGGCTTTATTTATTACTTGATAGACACTAAAAAACTCACTATCGTAGTAGGTATTTATCTCTCTACCTTTTGCTCGCAATAAATTAAGCCGTTTTTTAACTCCTTCTTGCTGCAGTTTACTAATCTTGTTTTTTGAAAAATTATCTGCCTCGTTTTTATAAACGAATACAAAAAGGGCTTCTGGTAAAAACAAATTGGGATGGGCCAGTAAATAACTTTTATTTTCTTTATAGCGTTGAAAAGTTCGATCTCTAGCTATATATTTATTGTTGAAGTAATCATAACTATAAAAATAATGACTGTCCTTACTAAAGCTTGAATTTTGTGGAGTATTGATTACCGCGTATGAATAAGGAAGGTGATCTCCCTGAATTTTAGAATAAATCCTAAAGACATGTGACTCCATATTGTGCCTGTCTAAAGATAGTTTGGCTTCCGAAGGAAAAGTAAATAAAAAGAGGGCTATAACTAAAACTATGCCGCTGCCTACTTCAATGTTTAGGGCACGGCGACCCTGAACTTTTATAGATGATAGGAGATTAAAGATGATGTTTAGAACTAACCCGAAGAAAATAGGTATAAATACGCTTAGCACGACATTTAAAATATCAATATCTACTAAGGTTGCTGTAAATTGATGAATTGTAAAAAGAAAATTAATAAATATTAAGAAAATTAAGCTGGTTTGGTACTTTTTAGTTCTTTTTTGAAATTTAAAAATAGTGATTGCAAGAAATATAACCCCAATAATTAAATAAACTTTCACCAAATCATCCAAAGGCAGAATTAGTTTAGGATTATAAGTATAAGCATCAAAAGAAAATAGGTTTGCATTTATAAATCCTAGCAAACTTTCCTCAAACCACCAGGCCACTCCAATATAAAAGGAGCACAGTATAGCTACTGCAATAAAATAACTGGATAGGACCAGCACCACCCGTTGTTTATTCTGCCAAAAGCGAAAAATAGAAATAATTATTAAAAAAGGTAAAAGAACAAGAAGACCTACAAAAATGTCTATAAATAGAATAGCCAGAAATAAAATTATTAAAAATATACCGGTGGTTCTATATTTAAATCTAAATGTTTGTGGGTACATACTATAAAGCATAGCTGGCAGGGCGATAATTAAAGCAGAAAATACAGATTTATGTTCGGCAAGAAGGTCTATGCTTAACGGTAAAAATGCATATAACAAAGCAAAACTTAAACCCGAAAAGATCCCCGTAGCGTGTCTTCGTGTAATTTTATATACAAACCAGTAAATTATTATAGCCAGAAAGGAAGATTCTAACAAACCAAAGGATTGCAAAGCAACTGCATTTGAAATGTTCGTAATTTGAGCGTAAAGATGAATTAAAAAATAATCACCCATCATTTCTCCCGGATTGAAAAACCAATTTTCAAGAGAAATATCCCTTACCAAACTAAGTTTTTTGAACCAGGCTTGAGAAAGGGTAAAAGTATCAAATTGAAAAAGGGACGCTCGCGACAAATAAGTGATAATTGGCAGGCTAATTCCAATAAGCACCTGCCAGTTTCTATGAAAGCTCGTTAAGTCTTTAGGATCGTTTTTAAAGGTTGGTTTCTCCCAGTTATCGCGATTAATAAATTGCTCTCTTTTTTCAATTTTAATCACAGTATAAAGAATACTTCTGGTATAGATTTTTTGCAATTGCCCTTTTAAAGGCTTTTTGAAATTTATATTCATAAAGATCAAAATTATAATTGCGTAGATCACACTTAAAAGAACAAAAAGATCAAACAAACCAATTAAAATTAGAAAAAATCCGCCTACCACAACGCAGGAAAGTATTAGACTAAGACTGGGAATAAGAAAATTAAGTGCTGTTTGAGCCGGTACCTTTCGCGTTACCACGCGATAAAGAATAAGCAACAACACGAAGATTAAAATAATCCTTAAGGGACCGCCAAGTAAAAAAGGTTCTAAAAACATATTAACTTAATCAATCTAAAGCTGGAATTGTTTGCAAATCTATCTTACCAATAAAAACCGGCCAGTTAAGTCCTTCTATTCTGGTTTTTATCTTCTTTTTCATTTTCTTACTATCTGCATATTCTATTAATATTATTGGGATATGATACTCCTTTTGTGCATCTTGAAGCTCTCTTAGCAATTCTTGAAAAACTTCTTCTTTTCTTAATTGATATTTATTTCTTGCAAAATTATAATTGGTAGCGATGCTTTCTTTAGCAATATGATCAATATAAGGAGCAGTGTCGTTTAAAACGGAGATCCCTGCATTCTGCATAAGTACAATTTCAGGATACTTGAGCTTTACTTCCTGTAAAAATGAAACTAGAAACCTGGTCTTATTTGGAGTTGGACCATATTTAGTATAATTATCAATATTGTCCAGAAACATTCCATCCAGACCTTTTTCCACGTTATGTGCTATAATTGACATTAAAGCAGCCCTTGTTTTAGTATCTTCCAGGTCTAAAATATGACTGTTCCACAGGTGGTTTTTACCTAGGGTTTTATCTTTAAGCTCTGCAAAATGAGCCACAGCTTCGTTTACTTCTCCCATGCTAATATAGCCAAGTACTGTTTCGTTATTTAATTTTAAAGTTGAAATGTCTCCACTATCAAAATGCGCACCTTCTAAAACAATGATATCATAGCCCGAAATTTTTTCAGGATAAAAATCTCCATAAGTAAAAAGTATTTTCGAGGTACTATTTAAGCTTTGAGCTGCACAGGCTCCCGAAAAAAGGTTTAAACCAGTTAATAACATAAAAAACTTAATAAGACGCATAGTAGTAATAGTCTAAATTCTTAAAGAAGCGAGAGGTTTCCCTTGTGGTGAGCAACATAAAAACAAAAGCTCCGGCCAGCATTCCAATCACACTATATTCATAGGATACCCAACGGCTTAATAGTATTCCAACTACCATGTTCACTACAAATGCTACTATAATTGCCAGTAATGCCGGGCGGTGATGTCCTAAAGTATATTGATAAAGAACATTAAGCATTCCCAGGGATAAAAATAGATAGCCAATACTACCAAGAATACAAACTTTAATACTCAATGGTGTTAAAGCCTCATCAAAACCAGAGCTGTATCCCCAGGGCTGGGTAATTAACAGGTAAATAAAAATAATAATTGCCACTGTACTAACGGCGAATATCCTTAGATGCCTAAAGTACATTCGTTTCATCCTATCATTAAAATCATTAAATTCAAAATATTTAGTTTGTAATTGGTAAAAATCCATACGTCTTATATAAGAATGAATTGCATATTCCATAACGCCACCTAATAGAAAAAAGATAATGATCGCCAGGTCCATACCAATTTCATAATCTTTTTCATAGTAAATAAGGAAAGGAATATCCCGGTTTAAAGTTGAAGACCAGGCCACAATCCTATCAAGAAAGACGAACATAAAAATAAATGTGCCGTAAAAGAAATAATTGAAATTTCTATAAACAGAAAGCATTTTTTTAGGCTTTTTCTTTACGTTTAAATTTTGTTTTAAATAATATCTAAAGAAAAAGTAGAGATATCCCACTACAATGAGAATGGCTGTTATTATACCTATGGCATGTACCGGGTATGGATGAAGCCCCGTTGTCCAATGTAAGCTAAGTGCAACTATAGTACCTAGCAAAATACTAAGAGAGATCATCCAACGTTGTTTTAACGCATAAAGAGGAGCCAATACCAGAAGTAGTAAACCAATTAAAAATGCATAAGAAAACGTAATCACCACAAATAAAGTAGGATAAAAAGGAATGAAAAAATTGATGATAATTGATAATAGAAAAAATCCAAAGATGAGCAAAGCTCCATTTTTAATAATTCTTAAGGTAGAATCCCGCGCCATGTGGTAATCTTCATTGTACCAGTAAAAAGAAACCTGTTTCCCCATTACCTGAACAAAACCGGCACTAAGCACAAAACCAAAAATAACACCCAGTACCACTGCAGTAGATTGCAGATTATTAAATTCTGAATAAGTCCAGAGTGAAAAGCCAAAGAGAATAATAGAAAAGACCTGAAGCGCAATTGGAAATAAATGGATTATTCCTGAAGCATAATCTGAAATAAAACGTTTCGTATTTTTCACGGTAATATAGCCGCTTAAAGCTAATTTTTTATGCCTTTTAGCTTCCGCAATACGTTGATTATTGTTCTTTAAATTGGCCAGGGTAACCGCATTATAAGCTTTAAATACATATTTGGCCAGGTGCATGATAGAATCGAAGCCATAGTCTTCTTTCACATCTACTTCCCGAATACCAAACGATTCTATAGTAGCGGCGACCACATAAACATTTACCGGTTTTCCATTGCGTTCTTTTACAGCAACCACAAGCTGTGCTATAGCCTTTATCTGGTCTTTAGTCATACGCTAAGTAAGTCTTTGCAGTTTTAGATTTATTCTTCTTAAAATCTCCCGGGCTTATATCTTTATAAACTGTTTCATAATCACCAATAAACTTATCTAAAGTAAAGTTATTTAAAACTTTCTCCCGGGAATTTCTCGCCATTTCCTTTCTTAATTGCTCATCTTTTAATAAGCGAAGCACCTTTTTACCAATTTCTTCAGCATCTTTTGGTTTGCAGGTAAAACCACAATCCTCATCCAGTGCTTCTTTTACCCCGCCCACATCTGTGGAAACCACGGGGATCCCACAGCTCATAGATTCAATTACGGTATAAGGAAAACCTTCAGAAATAGAAGTTAATATAGAAATATCACCTTCTAAGAATATTTCCTGCGGATTGCTCCTTGGGCCCATTAACTTAAAATTATCCTGCAGATTCATTTTCTCTATGAGGTCCTGGCAGGTTTGGGTATATTCTGGATCTGCATCCTTATCTCCATATACTAAATACTGAATATTAGGTAAAGAGCTCTTTACAACTGCACAAGACCTAATCATCGTTAAAATATCTTTTAGCTCAAAGATTCTGGCTAAAGCTACCACGGTAGGTATTCCCTCTAAATGCTTTGGCTTGGAACCCGGTTTAAAAATTTCAGGATCAATCCCGTTGTATATAATCTTAAATTTTTCAGGATCTGCACCATACCACTTTTCCCACTTTTGATTGAACTTATTTACAGAAATAATCACTTCAGATTTATAATATACCAACCTGGCAATCGCTTCAGAAAAACGAATTAATAGATCTTTTAAAAAGAAGGGATATTCTGAATTGTTAATTGCCAGCAGGCGTTCCCTAATAAAAACACCGTGTTCAGTCAACATGATTTTAGTACCATATTTGTAATTGGCAATAAGTGCAGGAATTACCGGAAAACCGCTTAGTGTTAAATGTGCGACATCTACTTTGGGAATATCTACCAGGGAGAGCGGAATTAAAAATCGGTAGATCCATCGCAAACCAATGGTGAGGTCAATTAAAAAAGCATCTGGGTTTCGTTCTCCCACTATTAATTTTGAAATCGTGTCCCGGTAGGTTAACCAAACTTCTTTATTCCTTATAGTTTCTTTGTAATCATAATCGTCAAAATACAGCCAAAGTTTATAAAACAGCTCGTCTAGTTTAACAACATCCTGCTCCTCGCTATAAATAATTTCAAGTAGTTCTTTAAAAAGAGGAATAAAATTTTCTTTAACTACTTTATCTGTAGTCCATTCTTTTTTGGCAACGGTTTTATAATACTCATCACCATAACTCACATAATCCTGCGGTTCATCTGGCGTCCACAATGGCACCTGGATCAACTCGCTAATATTATCACTTAATTTATAGCGGGACTCCGTTTCGAAAGAGGCATTTATGGAATATAATTTAAAATCTACATCTTCTACCTTATTACACAAGGTATGTGCCCAGGTGGACACACCGCCGCCATTAAAAGGATAGGTTCCCTCTAAAATCAATAAAACCGATGTTCGGGACATAAGGTTTTTTTACAAAAATAGTGGTAAATTTAAATAATGGGGCATTTCCCCCAGTAAAATTCTACTTGTTATAGGTTTCATTATAATTTATAGGTTTTTAAATTCGATTTCATCCAATATATTTAATGAAAAAAGATGCATAAGAAACTACCTCAAGAGGCATTATAAAAGAGTAATAATTTGACTTTGTGATAAGACGCGAAGCATTTAAATCTCGATTATGGAGGGAATTATCTAAAATTTTTAAAATATCTAAAATTATAAGCACGTATCTTTGCCTTTAAATATATCTATATGCCCCAAATTAGATTAAGAACAGTACATTTTATCCTTTTTTTATTTTTTTCTCAAATGATTATAGCTCAAACAACTATGGAAAGTTATAGGTTGAGAGATGAGATGAGGGAGTTTGTAATTGCTATAAAAAAACAAGCTGAAAGCAGGCAGGAAAATTTTATTGTAATACCGCAGAATGGGATAGAACTCATACTAAAACAGAAATCTAAGAAATTAAAAAAAGCAAAATCCTATTTGGGAGCCATAGATGGTCTCGCCCAGGAAGATCTTTTTTTTGGTTATGAGGACGATGGTAAACCCACTCCAACAAGGGAAACCAATTATTTTCTTCGGTATTTAAAAATAGCACAAAACCGGAACAAGGCTGTTTTGGGGATTGACTATACCAAATCCTATTCCCAAATAAAACTCTCCAATTCTCTAAATAAAAGCCAGGGGTTTATTTCATTTGCCGCAGAGCGGGAACTCAATAAAATTCCCTTTAGAAGCATTGAAAATGAAAACAATGAGCATATCGCAGCGCTTAACGATGCCAAAAACTTTTTATACCTTTTGAATTACAGCGAATACAGTGATAAGAAAGATCTCTTAGCCGAATTAAACGCAACCAACTACGATGTTCTTATTCTCGATTTGTTTTTTGGAGATAGAGCTTTTTCTAGGGAAGATATAAATGCACTCAAACAAAAAGCTAATGGCGGTAAACGTTTGTTAATCGCCTATATGTCTATTGGTGAAGCTGAAGATTACAGGTTTTACTGGCAGAAAGAATGGGAAGAAAACAGACCGGTTTGGCTGGAAGAAGAAAACCCTAACTGGGAAGGAAATTATAAAGTAAGATACTGGAATAAAACCTGGCAAGACATTATTTTAGGAACAGAACCTTCTTATTTAAATCGTATAATAGATGCCGGTTTTGACGGCGTTTACTTAGATATTATCGATGCTTTTCAATATTTTGAAAATAAGGAATAATAACTATTATGAAAGCCTGTGCTAGTGTGTCTGGAAGATTAGCATAATTGAGCTAAATAAGTATCTTTGGGAAAATCGCTTTTTGCAATGACCAATTCCATAAACCTCATTTTAATTTTTGCAGGCGCACTGTGCTTAGGTCTTCTCTTTGGGTGGCTTATTACCAAAGTAAAAAACCAAGGGAAACAGGAAATCCTGGCAGAAAAGAACAGTCAATTAATATTTCAGGTAGAGGATCACAAAAAACTGATAGAGAAAAATTTAACAGAATATAAAAAAAGTATCTCTGAGATCGAAAAAAATCATCAACTGCAAATTGAAAAGTTAGAAAAGGAGCGTGAAACAATTCGCAGGGAAAAAGATTTTTTAAGCACAGAACTCACACGGCAAAATGCCGAATATAAAAACCTGGAACTTAAATACCGGGAAGAAAAATTAGCGGTAGAAAAGCTTCAGCAGAAATTTGAAAAGGAATTTGAAAACCTGGCCAATAAAATTTTAGAACAAAAATCGGAAAAGTTTACGCTTCAGAATAAGGAAAACATACAGCATATTTTAAATCCTTTACAAGAGAAAATTCAGCATTTCGAGAAGCGTATTGAAGAAGGAAATAAAGAAAGTATAGACCGGCATGCAATGTTGCGGCAGCAAATTATAGGTTTAAAGGAGCTCAATGAACAAATGAGCCGCGAGGCGACTAATCTTACCAATGCCCTAAAAGGCGATACTAAAACCCAGGGAAATTGGGGTGAAATGATCCTGGAACGGGTTTTAGAACGCAGCGGCTTGCAAAAAGGAAGTGAATATGAAGTGCAACAAAGTTTTACCAATGCCCAGGGAAAACGTGTACTTCCAGATGTGGTGATTAATTTACCGGGAGACAAAAAAATGATCGTAGATTCTAAGGTTTCTCTTAATGCTTACGAACGTTACAGCAACGAT
The DNA here is from genome assembly GCF_900129445.1 of Salegentibacter echinorum. Classification (GTDB taxonomy): domain Bacteria; phylum Bacteroidota; class Bacteroidia; order Flavobacteriales; family Flavobacteriaceae; genus Salegentibacter; species Salegentibacter echinorum. The sequence goes on along the minus strand of NZ_FQVT01000001.1, from coordinate 577,133 downwards.
ACTGAGAATTCTGAAAAAAATCAACATTTAAAATCCCATATTACGGCTATTAAGAATCGGGTTAGTGAGTTGAGTAAAAAGAATTATCACCAACTTTATGAAATGGAAAGCCCAGATTTTGTCCTGCTCTTTATCCCTATAGAAGCGGCCTTTGCAGTAGCAGCAAATGAATACCCGGGATTGTATGCAGAGGCTTTCGATAAAAATATAATTATTGTCACGCCCACTACCCTGCTCGCTGTTTTAAAAACCATAGATAGTATGTGGCAAAATGAAAAGCAAAAACAAAATGCTATTGCTATTGCCACCCAGGCCGGTGCTTTGTATGATTCATTTACCAATTTAACCGAAGAACTCACTAAAATTGGAAGACAACTGGGCACTGTACAAAATTCCTATGATCTCGCTATGAAAAAGCTCACCGGGAAACGTAATTTATTAAAGCGTGTGGAGAAATTAAAAGTTTTGGGCGCCAAAGCAAGTAAACAAATTGACCCAAAACTGCTTAAAGCAGAAGATTTAGAAATAGAAGATGAGACAGTTTATCCCGGCACCGGGGAAACATAAAAACAATAAAGCAAGTAAACAAGCATCTAGAATTATGAAAAAAATACTTTTTAGCATACTGGGAGTCATTATATTGCTTTTCCTTGCGTGGTTTGCATTTATATATTTTGTTCCCTACAGCAAAGGAACACGTAGCGGGGAACTAATTAAATTTAGTTATAAAGGCGCCGTGTTTAAAACCTGGGAAGGAGAGATAAGTCAGGGAATTAGTGGCGCTCAAATTTTTAAGTTTTCGGTCTTAGATAATAAAGAACAGGTGATAAAAGATTTGCAGGATAATGATGGAAATTATGTAAAACTCACCTATATTGAACGATATGGCACCTTTAGCTTTTGGGGTGACAGTAAATATTTTATTACCGGTGTAGAAGAAGCAGAATCCCCACATTTTAGAGATAGATAATTATGACTAAGTTTAAAAAAGTTACAGCATCACAGGTAGATATTTCAGAATTAATGCTGCCGTCGTATTCCAATTTTAATGGGAAAATTCATGGAGGTTACGTTCTTTCCCTAATGGACCGCATCGCATTTGCTTGCGCCTCCAAACACTCTGGCGCTTATTGTGTGACTGCGAGTGTAGATACCGTAGATTTTCTAAGCCCTATAGAGATTGGCGAGTTGGTCACGATGAAGGCATCGGTAAACTATGTGGGTAATAGCTCCATGGTAATAGGCATTCGCGTAGAGGCCGAAAATATTAGGACCGGTGAAAAGAAACATTGTAATTCTTCCTATTTTACCATGGTTGCCAAAGATGAAAGCGGAAAAAGCGTTAAAGTTCCCGGCTTAATTTTAACCAATGATAATGACATTAGACGTTTTGCCAAAAGTACCAAACGTATTAAAATGAAGCAAAATCGCAAAAAAGAATTTATGGAAACCGATTTTTCTTCGGAAGAATATATAGATTTTTTAGATAAATACAACGTGAAAATTGAACGCTAGTTATTTTGAAATTTAACGGATTTATAGCTGCCATTCTTATGGCGATTATCCTTGCGTGGTTTCTTCCGCAAGGCACAGAAATACTTCCTTTAAAAAGCATTACCGATGTTGGGATTGGGCTCATTTTCTTTTTCTACGGTCTCAAATTATCCCCGGCCGAATTTAAACTAGGCTTATTAAATTATAAAGTTCACCTCATTGTACAGCTCACCACTTTTGTGATTTTCCCAATTTTAGGACTACTATTTATTCCTTTTTTTGAAGCGGGGAAAAGTTCAGATATCTGGGTTGCACTTTTCTTTTTCACCACCCTACCCTCTACCGTTTCTTCGTCTATTGTTATGGTTTCATTGGCGAAAGGCAATTTGCCCACCGCTATTTTTAATGCCAGTCTCTCGGGATTAATTGGGATATTTGCCACACCAATATGGCTAAGCTTTTTTTTAAGTAAAAGCGCTAATTTTGAATTTCTGGATGTCTTGATTAAGCTGGGATGGCAAATTGTTTTACCACTAACTTTGGGACTTATTTTTCAGAAATTCCTGGGAGATTTTGCGCGGAGACATTCCAGAAAGTTAGGCTATTTAGATAAGGGGACTATCATTTTGATCGTTTATTCCAGTTTTAGTACTTCTTTTACATCTGGCATTTTCACAACTGTAGATTTAGGTGACTTGATGAAAATGTTTTTATGCGTATTCCTGTTATTCTTTATTGTTTATTTTGGTTTAGGTTTTACCTGTAACCTATTGGGATTAAAAACGGAAGATAAAATCACAGTCCAATTCTGCGGAACCAAAAAATCCCTGGTACACGGTTCGGTGATGGTTAAAGTGATTTTTGGAAATTCTGCTAATACAGGATTATTGCTTTTACCAATAATGCTTTTCCATTCCCTGCAATTATTACTTATCGCTTATTTTGCTGAAAAATATCGGAAACGAAATATTGCTACTGAAGTTTAAGTCTTTACGTCTTTTGCGACTGGCTTAGCGGTCCTTGCGTGTAGTCTTTTTTAAAAATCTGGTTATCGGCTATTTATAGATGAATTTCGCGTTCAAACTAATTAGTTTCAGTAGAAACTATTCCGAAGAAATTTTAAAGATAAGCTGCAATCCTGGAAATTTCCACGGTAAAAAGAATCCATCCTAAAATAAGTAAAAGTCCGCCAAGAGGCGTAATTGGACCTAAAACTTTAATCTTTTTTCCGGCTGAAGCACTTAAACATAATCCGTAAATACTAAAAGAGAAAAGAAAAATACCTATTATGAAAAAGTAAGCAATGAGTTGTTGGGTAATCCCAATAAACGGAAACACGATACCCGAAATCACCAGTATAATAGCGTGATACATTTGGTATTTAACCCCCGTTTCAAAACTTTTAAGCTGTTCTTCAGTAAAACGCTTTTTTAAAGCATGCGCTCCAAAAGCGCCAAAAACAACAGCGAGTGTTCCGTAAACTCCACCTATTACTAATACCAGTTCTTTCATTCTTATTCTAAAATTATATAATCACAAAGATATAAATACGGTTATCATAAAAGAGCTAGAATTCGTTGAAACAAATGTTCAAAAACCTTCGCAAAACAATTCTATTAATGTAATTGAAGCATAAAATTAATTTAACCACGAATTCCTAATATTTTTTTATTAGGAATCGTGGCTTAAATTTTCACTTCCAGTATTTAATCAAAAAATGAATCAGCTTCACTCTTTTTTGGACGCTCTTTTACTGGCTCAAATACATTTTTCTCCTGCTATATAGTTCATAGAAAGCATCATCTCTTAAACTATCTATAAAGAGAATACTTTCTCCGGTACTTTTCATCTCTGGCCCCAATTGCTTATTGACATTATGGAATTTATTAAATGAAAACACGGGTTGTTTTATCGCATAACCATTAATTTGTGGCTTAAAGTCAAAATCTTTGATTTTCTTAGCCCCAAGCATCACTTTGGTCGCATAGTTCACATAAGGCTCCTTATAAGCTTTTGCGATAAAAGGAACAGTTCTGGAAGCACGCGGATTGGCCTCAATAATAAAAACTTTATCGTCCTTTATGGCAAATTGAATATTAATTAAACCTACCGTATTTAGAGCCAATGCAATCTTTTTGGTATGATCCTTAATTTGCTCCATCACCAAATTACCAAGTGTGAATTGAGGAAGCAATGCATTAGAATCCCCAGAGTGCACTCCGCAAGGCTCAATATGCTCCATAATTCCTATAATATACACATCTTCCCCGTCGCAAATCGCATCAGCTTCTGCTTCTATGGCACCATCGAGATAATGGTCTAATAACAATTTATTATTTGGAATTTTTCTAAGCAGGTCCACTACGGTCTCTTCCAGCTCATCTTTATTGATTACAATCTTCATTCCCTGGCCGCCAAGTACGTAAGAAGGCCTTACCAATATTGGAAAATCTAATTTATCGGCGAGTTTTAAGGCTTCATCTGCAGTTTCAGCAGTTCCAAATTCTGGGTAAGGAATATTATTTTCCTGCAGTAAAGTAGAGAAACTACCGCGATCTTCAGCGAGATCTAAAGCTTCAAAGCTGGTCCCAACTATTTTTACCCCGTAGCGTTCTAGTTTTTCAGCCAGTTTAAGTGCCGTTTGGCCGCCCAGCTGTACAATCACCCCTTCGGGTTTTTCGTGTTCAATGATATCGTAAATATGCTCCCAGAATACCGGTTCAAAATAAAGTTTATCGGCAATATCGAAATCGGTAGAAACAGTCTCCGGGTTACAATTAATCATTATGGTTTCATAACCACATTCTGAAGCCGCAAGCACACCGTGCACACAACTGTAATCAAATTCTATTCCCTGGCCAATTCTATTGGGTCCAGAGCCCAGCACCACAATCTTCTTTCTATCGCTTACCTTACTTTCGTTGGCCACATAACGCTTTCCTTCCGGAGTTTCTATTTCGGCTTCAAAAGTTGAGTAGTAGTAAGGGGTTTCTGCTTTAAATTCCGCAGCACAGGTATCTACCAACTTGTACACCCGGTTAATATTAAGCTCTTCCCGTTTCTTATGCACTTCACTTTCTAAACATTCCAGCATATGGGCTATTTGCCTGTCGGCAAAACCTTTTTGTTTGGCTTCCAATAAAAGATCTTTAGGCAGGGAATCTTTATCATATTTTGAAATTTCTACTTCCAGCGCATATAATTCTTCATACTGGCGCAGGAACCACATATCAATCTTCGTAATCTCGTGGATTCGGCTTAATGGAATCCCGGCCTGGATCGCATCATAAATTACAAAAACCCTATCCCAACTGGCATAAGTGAGTTTTTCAATAATTTCATCATACTTGGTAGAACCCTTACCATCGGCTCCTAAACCATTTCTTTCAATTTCCAGGGATTGGGTTGCTTTGTGCAAAGCTTCCTGAAAGGAACGTCCTATTCCCATCACTTCACCTACCGACTTCATTTGCAGCCCCAAAGTACGGTCTGAACCTTCAAATTTATCGAAATTCCAACGTGGGATTTTTACAATCACATAATCTAAAGTAGGCTCAAATAATGCTGAAGTGGATTTGGTAATCTGGTTTTCTAACTCATCTAAATTATAACCAATTGCTAATTTTGTAGCAATTTTAGCAATAGGATAACCGGTGGCTTTAGAGGCCAGCGCAGAAGACCTGGAAACCCTGGGATTGATCTCTACCGCGATAATATCTTCTTTTTCATCTGGGCTCACCGCAAACTGCACGTTACAACCTCCTGCAAAATCACCAATGCTTCGCATCATTTTAATGGCCATATCACGCATACGTTGAAAGGTAGTATCGCTTAAGGTCATTGCAGGCGCTACGGTTATGGAATCCCCGGTATGAATACCCATAGGATCCATATTTTCTATGGAACATATAATTACAACATTATCATTTTTATCCCTCAACAATTCCAATTCATACTCCTTCCAGCCTAAAAGTGCTTTATCTATAAGTACTTCGTGAATAGGAGAAGCCTCCAGGCCACGTGTAAGCATTTCTTCAAATTCTTCGGCATTGTGAACAAAAGAAGCCCCGCTACCGCCAAGGGTAAAAGATGCCCTAATCACTAAAGGAAAACCAAACTCCTGGGCAACCTCTTTTCCCTGTAAGAAAGAAGTTACCGTTTTTGCAGGAGCAACCGGGATGCCTATTCTTCCCATAAGTTGTTTAAATTGCTCTCTATCTTCAGTAATATTAATAGCGTCTATATCTACCCCTATTAATTTGACATCAAAATCTCCCCAAATTCCTTTTTCGTCGGCTTCTATACACAGGTTTAGCGCGGTTTGCCCTCCCATAGTTGGTAAAACTGCGTCTATTTGTGGATGTTCTTTTAAAATTTCCACAATAGATTTTGTGGTAAGCGGTTTTAAGTAAACATGATCGGCCATGGAAGGATCTGTCATAATTGTGGCCGGGTTGGAATTAATAAGAATGGTCTCAATACCATCTTCTCTAAGCGAGCGCAAAGATTGGGTTCCTGAATAGTCAAACTCACAGGCCTGGCCAATTACAATTGGACCAGAGCCTATTATTAAAATACTTTTAAGCTGGTTGTTTTTAGGCATATTAATGATTATTATGAGATATTATTTGCGATAAAATTATGAAGCGTTTAGATATAAAAAAAGGCGTTACTAAAAAAAGTAACACCTTTATATATTTAAAAAACTAATTATCATTAGTGCTTATGTCTGGTTTCAGAAGATACAGATAATTTCTTTCTTCCTTTTGCCCTTCTTCTGGCAAGGACCTTCCTTCCATTAGTGCTGGCCATTCTTTCTCTAAAGCCGTGCTTATTCTTTCTTTTCTTTCTGGATGGTTGAAACGTTCTTTTCATTTTAAATATCTTTAAATCTTCTGATAAATCGTTTTTATAGTTTGTGTAAAACTGCGCGCAAATATACAAAGCTTTTTAAGTATAACAAGAGGTAAATAAAATTTTTTTTTAATTGTTTTTCTTACCTTTGCGGCTTCAAAATTGAAAGCATTTATGTTTAATAAGAATCTCAAATTAATTTTAGCTGCAGCGGTAATTGGTTTAGCCATATGGCAGTTTGTAGAAGGTAATATTGGTAACGGTATTATGTATATCCTCTTATCACTCATCTTTATTTTCCTTTACTTTAAAAACGAGATGATTTTATTGGCTTTTTTAAGGCTTAGAAAACAGGATTTTGACGGTGCTAAAAAATGGCTCGATAAAATTAAAAATCCCGAAGCTGCTTTAACTAAAAAGCAACAAGGCTACTATTGGTACCTACACGGACTTATGCTTTCCCAGACCAATATTACCAAAGCCGAAAAGTTCTTTAAACGTGCTATAAAATTAGGCCTATCTATGGATCAGGACCTGGCGATGGCTAAATTAAACCTTGCCGGTATTGCTATGACCAAGCGAAGAAAGAGGGAAGCCACTAATTTATTGGCAGAAGCTAAAAAATTAGATAAACATGGAATGCTTAAAGATCAAATAAAAATGATGAAGCAACAGATGAAGAAAATCTAAGTTTATCAGTTTTTATTTACTACTTCCACTATTTTAGCAGGAATATTGGTGCTTTAACGATAATATTTTAGTTGAGAGCTCTTCTATGCTATCTTTGTATAAATGCTACAGAAAAGTGTATGAAGAGAACTTTACTCCTTTTCTTTTTATGTATTGCAGCTATCAAACTGCAAGCCCAAATGGAGGAAAATACTAAAATTTACTTTTCCACCGCACTTGCCATGCATTTACCCGAATATGATGAAAAAGCAAAATTGGCTTATTGGGATAAGGACTACCGGCAAGCCACAAGTCTTTTTGAGAACTTTGTTGATCAATATCTAAAAGGAACTTATATAGATAACTTTAAATTTCTTAACCTTAAGAACAGAGAAGTTTCTCTTTACAGCTTTAAAAAACCCGTTTATTTATTGACTTATGCTTCCTGGTGTGTCCCGGGAAAAGGGGAAATTCCGGCACTTAATGAATTGGCCTATAAATATAAGGACAGCATCGATTTTGTAGTGGTCTTTTGGGATACACGAGATACTGCAAAACAGCTTTCAGAACAATTTCAAAAGTCCATTCAAGTGTTGTATGTGGATGAAACGCAAAATAAACATGATTTTGTCTTGCGAAAGCTAAAACATTCCTTAGGCCTTCCCACTTGTTATTTAATTGCCGGCAATCGCCAAATTATAGATGTTAGAAGAAGCGTTTTTCATCCTTACCATATTAGTGAAGAGAAATCTTTCAAAATGAATTATGAGGCTATAGAAGCCGCAATTTCTGAAATTATTTCTGAAAGAAAATCTTCCGAAATAAAATTTGACAACCTCGAAGATGCTTCGGCACCAGATTAAAGCAAAGGTGCCCAAAGCCTGGCAAGAGCCTCTCTCACCTTTTCTGCCGCCGGTCTTTGCAGCCATTCTTCCAACGTTAATTCGCGGCAATGCTTTAAGTCATCTTTGTAGATCTTAGTCATTTCTAAAGCTATCTCGCTATCGTAGATAATGGCATTAATTTCAAAATTAATATCGAAGCTACGGTTATCCAGGTTGCAGGAACCTATACTACTCAACATCCCATCTACCACCATCGTTTTTGCATGCACCATGCCCTTTTGATATTGATACACCTGCACGCCAGATTCTAAAAGTTGTTCAATGTAAGAATTTGTCGCATACCTAGCGATTTTAGAATCTCCAATCTCTGGAATAATCATCTTTACCTCTATCCCTATTCTGCTGGCTGTACAAAGTGCGGTTAAAATTTGGTTATTCGGGATAAAATAAGGCGTGGTGATATAAATAGATTTTTCAGCCGTATTTATGGCTGTAAAAATAGCTTCCATAATATTCTGCCAATCGGTATCGGGACCGCTGGCGGCAATTTGTACCCCAATTTTTTTAGTCGGTGCTATTTTTGGGAAAAATGTGTCTTCAATTTTTAATTCTTTTCCACTAATAAAATTAAAATTTAGAATAAATTGAACCTGCAATGATTTTACGGCATGACCTTCTAACCTTAGATGAGTGTCACGCCAAAACATCTTATCTTTTGGGTTTTCCTCAAAATTCACATATTCATCACAAATATTTATACCGCCCACATAACCAATATTACCATCTATAATCACCATTTTGCGATGGTTCCTATAGTTTAATTTTCTCGTTAAATTAGGGAACCAAACCGGCATAAAAGGATAAATTTCAATCCCGTGCGCCTTCATCTTTTTTATAGCTGCCGATGATAGATTACTTACCACATAATCATAACTCACCCTTACTTTCACACCTTCATCGGCCTTTTCGCATAAATGAACAATTAACCTATTGCCCAATAGACCACTATTAAAAATATAGTATTCCAGATGAATGTGATCTTTTGCATTCTTTAAATCCTCAAACAAGGAAGCAAACTTCTTTTCCCCATTGAGCAGGATTTTCACCTTGTTTTTAAAAGTAACCGGTTTAGATTGATTGTTTTGAAGTAAATGAACCAGCTTTATCTTCTTTTCAACACATTCATTCTTATAGTTAAGCAGGTCTTTTTCAGCTAAAATTAATTTTTTATCCCAGTGTTTTATAATTTCCTGGTCGTAGAGTTTTTTGCGATTAAAAAGTTTACTTTTTCGAAATTCCTGGGCAAAGAAATAATAAACGGCCAGTCCTATTCCCGGCAACACAAAAAGCGCAAAAATTAAGGATATACTTTTTACCGGTTCCCTAAAATGCATAAGCTCATACCCCGCGGTTATAAAAACCAACAGGTAATTTAGCGCCAATAGAAACCACCAAAAGTTATCCAGCAAATAATTCATTTTATTTCACTGCCGTATAAGTATTTTTCTCCGGAATTTTAATTTCATACTCCCTTCTGGAAGCATTATTTAAATGGGCTTCCCGTAACCAGGGATTATGAATTTTTAATATTTTATAATTGATATCAAAGCTTTTGGCAAAATCAGCAAAGTCTGAAACTACCGTATCTACTTTTACTGTTCTGGTTTGAATAGGTTGATACAATTGATCTTCTTCAAAGTTGAAACCATATTTTTTGGGATGACTCAAGATCTCTTTTAGTGCCAGGATCCTAAACATATAACGCCCTGTTTCCTGGCCTAAAAGTAACTCGTAATAATCATCTACTTTTTGCCGATCTAATTGCCGCTGAATTCCTCTGTTACCGGCATTGTATGCTGCGGCTGCCAAAGTCCAGCTCCCAAACTTTTGCTTCGCTTTCTTTAAATAATTGGCGGCCACCCGCGTTGATTTCTCAATATGGTAGCGCTCATCCACATTTCCGTTTATTTCCAAACCGTAGTCCCGGCCTGTTCCCTTCATAATTTGCCAAATCCCACGAGCTCCGGCAGGAGAAACTGCCTGGGTCAAGCCGCTTTCAATCACAGCCAAATACTTAAAATCATCTGGCACCCCTTCCTCCTTTAAAATAGGTTCAATAATCGAAAAATATTTATTGGCCCTTTTAATTAACAAAAGCGCATTAGATTGCCAGTAAGTGTTCACCAATAGCTCCCTGTCCATTCTTTCATAAATATCGGGATCGTCCATTGGCGCCGGTTCTCCAGCAAAATTTATATTTTCTGGCATTGGCAGGGCATAGATATTATAATCTTTTACCGGTCTGTTTTTGTTTTGAGATTGCTCGTTATTCACGTTTGGCGCCTCATTGGGATGATAGTTTTGCGTAGCGTTTATACTCACAAAAACTACGGCAAATACACCTATTATAATTAAAGCAGATTTTATAATTTTCATTTTTACAATTTTTTAATTTTCGTTTTTCATTTTTCCCGAAAGTATTAATTCGGGTAGATATTTATTAAACCAACGGAAACGATTTAAAATCATAATATGGGTTCCGTCTTTTACGGTAATGCAGTTTGAAATATTTTTAATGGGAAATATCTCGTCCTTATCACCGTGTATATGGATTAATTCTTTATTCACTTCATCACACTCCCAAAGCACCATATTTTTAATAGCCCAATTTAGATAACGTTGATTTCGTACCGAAAGGTATTGTTTGTATAATTTTGCCCTTTTCTTTATGAAATCTCCTACGGCAATTTTTTCAAAATGATCTACATAATCCAATAAACTTGTCGGGATTATTTTATAAAGCCCGGTGTTGGCAGCAAAACGCATACGCGAAGGTAACTCTGCCCTACATTTTACACTGGAGATAATTATTAAACGCTTCAATTTAAGGCTTTTTGCCATCTCCTGAACAATAATCCCACCAAAGGAAACCCCAACTAACACTGCGTTTTCATGTTTTATGTAGCGGTTCATCCGGTCGGTATAACTTTTAAGACTTTCCTCCTTTTTTGGAATCAACCACTTTAGAAAGTGCATTTTGAATGTATCTTTAGGTAAATCTATAAATTCAAAAATAGAAGAATTTGCAGCCATTCCCGGCATAAAATATACGTGAATCAAGTCTTTTTCCTTCTCCATATCATCAGATGAGTAAAAACTCCTATAAGTCTAAAATTATTTCAAGTTTATTTTAATAAATCCGTTAACTGAAACTAATATTTACTTTCATTAAAATCTATATCCTGCCTTTTTAATTAAGTCTCACAAATCAAATAACTACACCCCCGGCAAGCCGTTTGATATAAGCAAACCATTTCAATTTCCTGGCCAACCTCTGGCTCCTATAATAACCGGGATAGAACTCGATTACTAAGTAAATTTAATATTCAAAATTACTGCTATTTATTTGGCTTTCACAATGCAAAGTTTAAAAATAACAAGACACTTCTTAAAAGCTTACCTTTTATTAAGCTTATCAATTTTTCAGTCTTAACGGCATTATTTATCTACCTTTGTATTTTATTATTCAATAATAATTTTTATGCTGAATTTGAAAATTTTTCAAAATTTAAACTAGAGAAATGATGAATGCGGAAGAATTGACTATTACAAACAACGAATTTTCCAGACAGTTTGAAACTACTATAGAAAACCAATTAGTTACTATAGAATACGCCCAGCAGGAACGAAAGATATTCCTCACCAAAGTACTCATGCCTGAAGCTCTAAAAGAAAAAGGCTATTTAGATCTTTTTATAGAAGCGGTTTTAGAATCTATAAAAGAAGGTAATTCCCGCGTGATGCCCACCAGCCCGGAGGTTGCCAAATTCATTAGAAAAAATAGAAGAAAGTACAAGGATTTATTACCGGTAGGAATAAATATTTAAAACTAAATTGTTTACAATCACTACTTTCATTTAAAGAAACAAGATCGCTGTAAGAACAAAGATGAGTTTCGCTGTTATCTTTGTTTTCACCAAACAACAATGATGTTTAACATAAGTACTTACGCTTAATCTAACGAACGTTTTGTGTTATACCGCGATTTCGCTTTCCACAAATTCAAAACGAACCAGGCCGTCTTCGGCAATTTCACTGAGTTGTATTTGATGGATAGTATTTACTAAAGCAGGATCCCAGGGCGTCTTCACCTTTACATAGTTTTCTGTAAAACCGTGAATATACCCCTCTTTGTTTTCACCTTCAAACAGCACGCTACAAACATTTCCTAACTGACTTTCGTAAAAAGCACGACGTTTTTTAGCTGAAAGTCCGCGTAACATCTTACTGCGTTTTTTACGTACTTTGACAGGAACAACTCCATGCATTTCGGCTGCCGGGGTATTATCCCTTTCAGAATACGTAAATACGTGCAGGTAAGAAATATCCATTTCGTTTAGATAGTTGTAAGTTTCCAGGAAGCGCTCTTCGGTTTCCCCGGGAAAACCAACGATTACATCTACCCCAATACAGGCGTTTGGCATAACCTCTTTTATTGTAGTCACCCTATCGGTATAAAGCTCGCGCATATAACGCCGCTTCATTAATTTTAATAAATCGTTACTTCCACTTTGCAACGGAATGTGAAAATGAGGCACAAAAGTATTGCTTTGGGCCACAAAATTTATCGTTTCATTTTTCAATAAATTGGGTTCTATGGAAGAAATCCTTAACCGCTCAATACCTTCTACTTCATCTAAAGCCTTTACCAGGTCTAAAAAAGTATGCTCATGTTTTTTATTACCAAATTCACCTTTCCCATAATCGCCAATGTTTACCCCGGTGAGTACGATTTCCTTAATTCCTTTTGCTGAAATTTCTGCAGCATTGGTCAAGACATTTTCCAGCTTGTCGCTTCTTGAAATTCCGCGAGCCAAAGGAATGGTGCAGTAAGTACATTTATAATCACAGCCATCCTGAACTTTTAAGAAAGCCCTTGTTCGATCGCCAATAGAATAAGCCCCTACATAGAAATCGGCTTCATCTATTTCACAAGAGTGCACTTCGCCCATCTCATTCTTGGTAAGATCGTTAAGGTAATGGGTGATTTTAAACTTTTCGGTAGCGCCAAGCACCAGGTCAACACCGTTAACATCGGCTAATTCTTCTGGTTTTAATTGTGCATAGCAGCCTACTGCAATCACGAAAGCATCTTCGTTAACTTTTTGCGTCTGTTTTACGATTGTTTTAAAACGCTTATCGGCATTCTCGGTAACAGAGCAGGTATTAATCACATAAATATCTGCTTTTTCTGAAAAATCTACGCGCTGAAAACCTTCATCTTTAAAAGATCGCGCAATGGTGGAAGTTTCAGAAAAATTGAGCTTACAACCCAATGTATAAAATGCTACCTTCTTATTCTCCATAATCCTTCTATTCTACTTGACAATTCTTTGGGCTGCAAAGGTAAAATATTAATTTGAAAATAAGTTGATGATAGGGTGATTCGTTGATTTGCTGATTTGCTGATTTGATGATGTGATGATGTGATGATGTGATGATGTGATGATGTGATGGCTAGGTAATTTGAAAATTTGATGATTTGGAGATTTGAAAATTTGAAAATGAGGCTGACCGAGTGATGTTGATTCGTTAATTCGATGATGCGGTGATGTGGTGATGTGGTGATGTGTGATGTGTGATGTGTGATGTGTGATGACTAGGTAATTTTGAAAATTTGATGATTTGAAGATTTGAAAATAGATTAATGAATCAGTCAGTCCTAGCGTTAGTAATCTCCTGAACTTCCCTAAATGTACATCCATCTTTATTAACCCATTCAGTAAAACCGTTAGAATTTCTACCTAAAATCATATTGGAAGCCGCACTTGGACTGTTAAAAACAGTATCTTCAATAAAAACTAAATGGCCCGTATCTTCCTCTATCATAATTTCAGTTTCTAATAGCTTTCTGCGCATATTCCTGTAAGTTTCCGTACAGGATTTAGAAAGGTTCTTTTTAGCTTCACTACCTTTTAACACAATATATCCTTGATCTGTCTCTTTCATAAAAGCATTAAAAGAATTAGTTTTTATGGAATATTCTTCGTGTGTGAACTTATCTTTATCATCATTCTTTATAGCTTTATGATCAACAGTAGATTGAACCAGAAATTTAAAGCCCATCACTGGTAGAATTAATTTTATTCGTTCTAGAAAATATTCCATATCTGAAATATCCGCTTCGTGAAGAGTTGGTATATTTGGAGAGTTTGCATTGTCAATTTGTGCTGTTTTAGCTTCAAATGCCAATTGAACTAATCGTGATTCCAAATAACGAATTTGTGTTTTAGTCAGAAGTTCATCTTTACTGACGAAGAATATGACTTCTTTAAAATCTTTTTTAGGATCGCTTAAATGAGTCTTTAACCTTGCTTTAATATTTTCGGCTTCTCCAATATAAATCTTTTCGTCAAAAGCCTTATCTGTTGGATCGTCCTTCAAACAATAAATTCCCGGGTTATCAAATTCGCTGCGATTCATAATTTTATTTACGGTAGCTCTTGGACTATATATAGCTTTTCCAACCCAATTTCCAATTTCACTCAATCGTGGACCGTAAGCAGTCCCATCAATCATATATACAGTTAATTTTTTACCCATTTTTATTTTAATATTTAAAACCAACTTAACAAATAAAAACCACCAACTCACGAAAAATAAACAAATCCGTGAATTGGCGGTCTCATTATCAAATCATCTCATTTTCAAATCTTCAAATTAACCTGTCAAATCTTCAAATTAACCTGTCAAATCTCCAAATTTTCAAATTATCAAATCTTCAATCAATCTATCCTCTTCTATATTTACTGGTTTCTTCAAACACGTGTTCCAGAATCTTTTTTTCTTCCGCAGAAAAAGGGAATCCACGGCGTTTCATAACGATTTCTGCAACTTCAAAGGCTTTTTCTGTTTTATAGGTGCTCATTCCGGCACTACCACCCCAACTAAAACTAGGAATAAAATTTCTTGGAAATCCTGCGCCAAAAATATTAGCACTTACTCCTACCAAAGTTCCCGTATTAAACATGGTATTAATACTACATTTGCTGTGATCACCCATCAAAAGTCCGCAAAACTGAAGTCCCGTTTTAGCAAAACTTTCGGTTTCGTAATCCCAAACCCTAATTTCGGCATAATTATTTTTAAGGTTAGAGCTATTGGTATCGGCGCCAAGATTGCACCATTCCCCCAAAACTGAATTTCCTAAATAACCGTCATGACCTTTATTAGAATTGGCAAAAAATACAACATTCTTAATTTCACCACCGGCCCTCGAGCCGGGACCTATTGTAGTTGGACCATAAATTTTAGCTCCCATTTTAATTAACGCACCTTCACAAGCCGCAAAGGACCCTTTTATAAGGCTACCTTCCAGAAGTTTTGCATTTTTTCCGATGTAAATAGGCCCATCGGAAGCGTTTAGAGAACAGTTTTCTACTTCGGCACCGGGTTCTATAAAAATATTTTCGGGATTTTTCACGTAGTTAGACTCGTGAATGGGCTGGGATTCCTTATCTCGCGTAAGCATTTCAAAATCTGCTTTAAGAGCATAATCGTTTTTCGAGAATATGTCCCAGGCATCTACAAGCTGCACTACCTTTCCCGCCAATTCCAAATGCTCATAATCATCTAAGACTACTTCCTGGTCTTTATATGTATGAAAAGCCACGATATCTTCTTTATGAAATATCGCCTGATTAGGTTTAAGCATTTCTACTTGTTCAAAAAACTCTGCATTTGGAAGAAAGGAAGCGTTTATCATCACATTTTCTTCCAATTCTACAAGGGGCCATTTTTCAGATAGATAATCTTCGGTAACTGTAGAAGTTGTGGTTTTTAAAAGATACTCCCACTTTTCCCGAATTTTCAAAATTCCTATTCTAATATCGGCTACTGGCCGTGTATAGGTAAATGGCAATAGACGCTCCCTGGTGGAACCGTCAAATAATATATAATTCATCCGCACAAAAATTTAGACTTCAAAAATACGAATAAACTGTTTTGAGGCAAGTTTGCGGTAAATAAATTGAATAATTTTAAATATTTTATGGAAAATTTGGAATAATTTACTTGAAGCAGCTGGTCACAAATTTTTTGAATCTATTTGCTAGCGTAAAAAAAGCTTGCCACGAATTCCTGGATATTTAGTATTGGCATTTATTCCCATTTTGCCACCAAGTCACGAAACCACCAAAGAAAAAAAGGTAGGTGTGTTTTTTCAGTAGATAATATTTTACAAATACCAAACTAAAAAGCTAAATTTAGACAAATAAAAAAGTCGGCTGTAAAAGCCGACTTTCCCATATATATTCAACAAAAAACTTATTTCTTAAATTTCTTGTATTTGTTTTTAAACTTATCAATACGCCCGGCGCTATCTACCAATTTGGTTTGACCGGTGTAATATGGATGCGAAGTTCTTGAAATCTCCAATTTAACCAATGGATATTCTGTACCTTCAACTTCTATAGTTTCTTTAGTATTAGCGGTAGATTTAGTGATGAATACATCTTCATTAGACATATCTTTAAATGCTACCAATCTATAATTCTCTGGATGGATTCCCTGCTTCATCGCTTTAGTTCTTTTAATTTTCGAAGTGCAAATTTACGTATTTCAATTATATAAACAAGTACTTCCTTAAAAATTTTTAAAACACTCCCGCAATGTAACGTTTTATTATATTTGCTTACTAACCGGGTATAACTAATCAATCCTTAAATTATGGAAAAATCATTGAAATCTATTGCCACTCCATACGGTGTTTATGCCGGTATAGCTTTAAGTTTAATTACCGTTTTAGCCTATGTTTTTAATCTAGAACTTTTCACAAAATGGTGGCTTGGAGTAGCTAATCTTCTACTTTTATTGGTCATCGCAATTTTAGCAGTTAGAGCTTGTAAAAAGTTTAAAACTAAAAATTATTTTTCTTTTAAAGAGGCTTTTACAGCTTATTTTATAACTGCTGCTCTAGGTTTATTAATTGCCACGGTAGTCAGTATAATTATTTTTAATGCAATAGATCCTGAAGCTTCTAAAATTATTAATGATTTAACTGCCGATACCACAAGAAATATGATGGAGAGGTTTAACGTGCCAGAAGCAGATATTGAAAATGCTGTAGCTGAAATAAAAAATTCGAATCAATTTTCTTTATTAAATCAATTAAAAAGCTATATTTTTCAACTTGCATTTTTCTCTGCTATCGGCTTACTCGTAGCATTAGTATTTAGAGAAAAAAATCCTAACGCTTAATCCATGCAAATTTCTGTTGTTATCCCTCTTCTAAACGAAGAACAATCCCTGGCTGAATTATACGATTGGATCGCAAAAGTTATGCGGTCCAATTCCTTTTCGCATGAGATTATTTTTATTGATGACGGCAGCACAGACAACTCCTGGAAAACTATTGAAGCCCTGGCAGAAAATGACGCGGCTGTTAAAGGGATAAAATTCAATAGAAATTATGGAAAATCCCAGGCTTTGCACGCTGGCTTCCTTAAAGCACAAGGTGATGTGGTAATTACCATGGATGCCGATCTTCAGGATAACCCCGAAGAAATCCCAGAACTTTATGAAATGATCACCGCACAAGGCTACGATCTTGTTTCTGGCTGGAAGAAAAAACGCTACGATTCAGTAATAGCCAAAAACATCCCTTCAAAAATATTTAATGCTGCCGCCAGGAAAACTTCTGGAGTGAAGTTGCACGATTTTAATTGTGGCCTTAAGGCTTACCGAAAAGAAGTGATTAAAAATATAGATGTATATGGCGAAATGCACCGCTATATTCCTGTGCTTTCCAAAAACGCCGGGTTCAATAAGATTACCGAAAAAGAAGTGCAGCACCAGGCGCGTAAATATGGCAGTACCAAATTTGGGGCCGAGCGTTTTATAAATGGCTTTCTGGATCTTATTAGTATTTGGTTTCTATCTAAATTTGGCAGGCGGCCCATGCACCTCTTTGGTGCGCTGGGTGTATTAATGTTTGTCTTTGGGTTTCTTTCTGCCGGCTGGATTGGCATTTCAAAACTTTACAAGCTTTATCACGGCCTGCCCAATGTTCTCGTTACTTCAAACCCCTGGTTTTATATCGCCCTGGCTGTAATGATTATAGGTTCTCAATTATTTCTGGCAGGTTTCCTGGGAGAACTCATATTGCGTTCTAAAAGAGAAAAGGGACGCTACCTTATCAACAAAACCACCTCAAATTTATAATCCTTAAAGCATTAATTCCTATTTTTGTTTTAAATATTTTTAGAATTATGGCTAAAGAACAATCAACCGATAAACATAAACCCGAGATCCTGGCTAAAGCACAAGCCTGGCTTAACGATAACTTCGATAAAAACACCCAGGATCAAATTAATGATCTCATTGCAAATGATCCAAAAGAACTAGAAGAGTCTTTTTATAAGAATGCTTCATTTGGAACTGGGGGAATGCGCGGAATTATGGGTGTGGGAACCAATCGCATAAATAAATATACCCTCGGGAAAAATACCCAGGGATTGTCTAACCTGCTAAAAAAAGAATTTAAGGGAGAGAAGCTAAAAGTAGCAATTGCCTACGATTGTCGTAATAATTCTAAAGAATTGGTGCAAATGGTGGCTGAAGTATTTTCGGCTAACGAAATTGAAGTGTACCTATTTTCTGAGCTTCGCCCTACCCCAGAGCTTTCCTTTGCCCTTAAACACCTAAATTGTCATGCTGGGATTGTACTTACGGCAAGTCATAATCCACCAGAATATAACGGTTACAAGGTTTACTGGCAGGACGGTGGGCAACTTATTACGCCTTACGACGCCAAATTAATTGAGGTAATCAACAATATGGATTACGATGAAATTAATCTAAACGCAAAGCCAGATTATATACATAAAATAGATAAGGAAGTAGATGAAGCTTTCCAAAAGGCGTCCGTAGAGAATGGAAGTTTTGACACAAGTTCTTTAGCAAAAGACAACCTAAAAGTTGTTTTCACTTCGCTGCATGGAACTGCTTGCAAAACCAATCCGCAGATATTGGAAAAAGCAGGTTATAAGAATGTATTTTTGGTGGAAGAGCAAAAAGAACCAGATGGTAATTTCCCTACGGTAGAATCTCCAAATCCGGAGGAACCCGAAGCGCTTAAAATGGCTTTGGATTTAGCTGAAGAAAAAGATGCCGATATTGTTATTGGCACCGATCCAGATGGCGACCGATTGGGTGTCGCCGTGCGAGATTTAAATGGCGAAATGATTTTGTTAAATGGCAACCAGACCATGCTTATGATGACCTGGTTCTTATTAGAACAACATAAAAAACAGGGAAGGTTAAATAAAGATTCTTTTGTTGCTTCCACTATTGTTTCTACGCCCTTGGTTCAAATTATTACTGAAGCTTATGGAACACAATATCACGAAGTGCTAACCGGCTTTAAATGGATTGCAAAACTTATTAAAGACAATCCGCAGTTAGATTTTGTTGGTGGTGGCGAAGAAAGTTTTGGTTTTATGGTAGGCGATTTTGTGCGTGACAAAGATGCGGCTACCGCTACCCTGCTCGCCTGTGAAATCGCTGCTCAAATGAAGGCGCAGGGAAGTTCTTTTTACGAACAGTTACTGGAACTTTATACCGAATACGGCTTATTTAGGGAAGAGCTTATTGCCCTGGTTAAAAAAGGTATTGAAGGAGAAGCAGAAATTAAACAAATGCTCATCGATCTTAGGGAAAACCCCTGGAAAGAAATTGACGGTGAGAAAGTAGTGTTGGTAGAAGACTACCAGGCATCTACGGCTAAAAACCTTTTAGAACGTACCGAAAAGTCTCTGGATATACCAAAATCTAACGTTCTTATTTATTATACCGAAAATGGGACAAAAATTGCTGCAAGACCAAGTGGAACCGAACCAAAGATCAAGTTCTACATTAGCGTAAACACTACGCTGGATAAGGTGGAAGATTACGATGCTGACAATGCCAAGCTCGCCGAAAAAATAGAACGTATTAAAAATGAACTACAACTGGGTTAAACACCCGCTTTTATGACCTATTTAAAAAAGATACTGCTTTTCGCAAAACCTTATAAGCGTTTTGCGATCCTAAATGTTATTAGTAATATTTTTTATGCCTTATTTAGCACCCTGGCTTTTATTTCATTTATTCCAATGCTTAGGGTTCTTTTTGGCGAAGAAGAAGCGGTAAAAATAAAACCCGAATGGAACGGCGAGTTTGGTGCTTTAAAAGATTATTTTAACGATTATTCCAATTTCTTTTTAAACCAACAAGTAGAGCAATATGGAGAAATTGCGGCATTGGTGACGATATGCATTACCGTGGTCACACTTTTTTTTCTGAAAAACTTTTTTAATTATTTAGCGCTCTATTTCATTGCAAACCTTAGAAACGGAATACTAAAGGATATAAGAAACCGTATCTACGATAAGATTGTAGAGTTACCGGTTTCTTTTTTTTCTGAAAAACGAAAAGGTGACTTTATATCGAGGATTACGAGCGATGTTCAGGAAATCCAAACCTCCTTCTTAAGCATGCTGGAGATGTTTGTAAAAGAACCCCTCACCCTTATTTTCACTTTAGCGGCAATGCTCACTTTGAGTCCTAAGCTGACTTTATTTGTGCTTGTTTTTCTACCAATCTCAGGATTAATAATATCATCCATTGGAAAAAAACTAAAGTCTAAATCCACTAAAGCACAACAGGAAAATGCCAATTTCCTTACTATTGTAGAAGAATCTTTATCCAGTTTAAAAATTATAAAAGGTTTTAATGCTGAAGGGAAATTTCGCAAAAAGTTTTATGAAAGTACCAGCCGATTAAACCAAATTTTGAATTCTTTATTGCATCGTCAAAACCTGGCATCTCCAATGAGTGAGTTTTTAGGCGTGGTCGTGATTACTATTGTTTTGTGGTTTGGCGGTAGAATGGTGTTGTTGGACAATAGTATGGATGCTTCAACTTTTATAGGCTTCCTGGTACTTACCTATAATATTTTAACGCCTGCAAAAGCCATTTCCAAAGCAACCTATTCCATCCAGAAAGGTAATGCCAGCGCCGAGCGTATTTTAGAAATCATCGAAACCGAATCTACTATTAAAGATGATAAAAATGCCCTTCAGAAAGAAAGCTTTGATAATAATATTACAGTAAAGGATATTAATTTTAGATATGAAAAGGAAAATGTGTTAAAGCAGTTTTCCATGAAAGTAGAAAAAGGCCAAATGGTAGCTCTTGTAGGACAATCGGGCAGCGGGAAATCGACTATTGCCAATCTTATTACCCGTTTCTATGATGTAAATGAAGGCACTATAAGCTTAGACGGCACCAACATTAAGAAAATTTCCAAAAAGTCCCTTCGGAATTTAATGGGATTAGTAACGCAAGATTCTATTCTTTTTAATGATACGGTAAGAAACAATATCGCTTTAGGAAAAGACAATGCTACTGAAGCCGAGATTATAGACGCTCTAAAAGTAGCCAATGCCTGGGAATTTGTAAGCGAACTTCCAGATGGCCTGGACACCAATATTGGGGATAGCGGGAACAAGTTAAGTGGCGGACAAAAACAGCGGCTTTCCATCGCTCGTGCCGTACTTAAAAATCCGCCAATTATGATCCTGGACGAAGCTACCTCTGCCCTGGATACCCAAAGTGAAAAATTGGTACAGAATGCCCTGGAGAATATGATGAAGAACAGAACCTCTATAGTCATCGCCCACCGACTTTCCACCATTCAAAACGCCGATAAGATTATCGTTTTGCACAGAGGTGAAATTGTAGAACAGGGAAAACACTTGGAGTTACTCGCACAAAAAGGCACTTATCAAAAACTGGTAGAAATGCAATCTTTTGAGTAGGGAAATCGGTTATCAGTTCTCGGTCGGTTTTGGATTTCAGGTTAAAGGTTTGACAATCAAATAATTTGAAGCGATAACTTGGTTTGTTGTTTGGTGTTTAAACACTACGACTGGTTAGTGTTTACTAATACCAATAGCTTCGTATTTTGTAAACTTTAAGAAGGATATTGTACTATATTAATTCTTTTACGATTCCGAATTTACAAATAGCCGCATTATCATATCATCACATCTCATCATTTTTCTTACTGCCTTACTGCAAACTGCACCTGCTCACTGAATACTGCACCTGTCAACTGGCCTTCAGTCTTTTCATTGTGAACCACGCAGGAGTGCAGCAATCTCTCGGTTGTTGTTGGTAGTTTAGTGCTTAGCAGTTCTGCTCACTGCACACTGCGACTGCCTACTGTTTTACTTGAACCTTGAACCTTGAACCTTGAACCTTGAACTGTAAAAAATAAAAAAAGGATGAAGCGAACTCCATCCTTTCTTAAAATTATTCGCATCTTGGGGCAGATGGAATAAAGCTTTAATTCAAATTTTTCTAGACAA
Source organism: Salegentibacter echinorum (assembly GCF_900129445.1). GTDB lineage: Bacteria > Bacteroidota > Bacteroidia > Flavobacteriales > Flavobacteriaceae > Salegentibacter > Salegentibacter echinorum. Next base: position 554,860 of record NZ_FQVT01000001.1, on the reverse strand, counting down.
AAATTTAATTCATTCATTTTAACAAGGTAAATATAATTCAGATAAACCGGTTAACCAAAGAAAAATTGCACTTTATCTGCTTTATTTGCACTTTATCGATAATATAACGTTTACTCACATTTATTTAAGAAGTATTATTCTTTATCTTACTGCTTTATGGTGATTAAAGTTTTAATTACCTTTGATTTCCGTTAATCGGGATTGATTAAAAATTAGAACTTACATTCCCTTGGAACCGTCCGAAAATCAACTTATTCAACGTTTACAAAACGAAGAAACTTCTTCTGTCGCATTTAAAGAAGTGGTTTCTTTATATAAAGAGCGTTTGTACTGGCACATTAGGAACATGGTGAAAAACCATGAAGACGCCCATGATGTTTTACAAAATACTTTTATTAAAGTTTTTAAAAACATTAAAAAATTTAAGGGAGACAGCAAATTATACTCGTGGATGTATAGAATTGCGACCAATGAAGCCATAAATTTTTTAAATAAAAAAGCCAAACAATTACAAATATCTTCCGAAGATCTTCAGCAGCGACTTATTACTAATTTAGAAAGTGATGTTTATTTTGAAGGGGATGAAATCCAATTAAAGCTTCAAAAAGCTATTGCCAGTTTGCCCGCGAAACAACAACAGGTTTTTAATATGAAATATTTTCAGGAATTAAAATACCGGGAAATGGCTGAAATTTTGCAAACAAGTGAAGGTGCTTTAAAAGCTTCTTATCATCACGCATCCAAAAAAATAGAGGAATTTATAAAATCGCATTAAACCATTATTGATTTTTATAGTCATAATATCAAATGAAAGCAAAGAAAACAGCATATAAACAGCCTTCGGGTTTTAAAACTCCTCCAAACTATTTTGAAGATTTGGAGCAGGAAGTATGCAATACACTTAGCTTAACGGAGACGCTTGAAGGACAAAAAACCGCAGGCTTTGTAACTCCAAAATCTTATTTTGAAGATTTCGAGCACGAGTTATTGGAAGATGTAGCCAGGCATAAAAAACCAAAAGTTAGGGTTTTATTCAATAAAGAAGTTCTTTTATATGCAGCCAGTATTGCTGCAATTGTGCTTGCCCTGGCCAGTACTTTTTATCTGAATCCCAAAACCGACACTAACTGGGACAATGTGCAGCTCTCTGTGATGGAGGATTATATTGATAATAATAATATTGATTTTTCCACTTCTGAAATCTCCAATTATCTTTTTTCTGAAGGATACATTGTGGATGATTCAGATTTAAATGATCTAAATACTAATGCGATGGTAGATTACCTGGATGAGAATATGGAAGATCCCATTTATATTTTAGAAGATAAATAACATGAAAAACGTATTAGCCACATTAGCTATTTGCATTGGACTGTTTTCCATGCAGGCACAAGATCAAGGCAAGGAAGATTACCGCGAAAAAATTAAAGAATTAAAAACAGCATTTCTTACACAAGAAATGAGTTTGAGCAAAGAAGGTGCGCAAAAATTTTGGCCTATTTATAATGAATATGAAGCTAAGCAGCGAGACTTAAGGAAACGCGAACATAGAGACCTGCCAAACCTGGAATGCATCACAGAAGGAGATGCCAATGAAATGTTGGAAGAGTATGTAAATATAGAAAAAGAAGATTATATTTTAAAAAAGCAGCTTTTTAAGGATCTTAGGGAAATAATGTCTGCACAGGAAATTATAAAACTACAGAAACTGGAAGGGGAGTTTCACAAGAAGTTAATTAAAGAATACAGGGCGCGAAAAGAAAGAGAAAGAAAAGAACAAAAACGCGAGGAATAAAATCGCAAATAATGATTAATTTTTCATGATTAGTTTTTTTGGTTAGTTAGTAAGTATCCCGGTCGTTTGTAAAAAACCTCCGGGATTCTTTTTTAATCGATAATCGTGATTTAAATGTTCCAGGGTAGCTTACACCTCAACTTCTATTTATTTAAACAGCAGCTTAGCAATTCTCCCCTTACCTGCGGCATAAGCCACAGAATCATTTTTAAATTTTAAGGTATAAAAACCTTCATCAGATAATTGTTCCCAGGATCTACCGCTGTTCTTAGAATAGGAAATACCGTTAAATCCAGTAGCGATAATATGCTTAGCTTTACTACCCGGAACAAAGTTTACGCTACTTTTATAACCCGGCTCCTCCCCTTCTGCAATGAGGTTCCAGGTTTTCCCACCATCTTTAGATATAGCTTTATTTGCCAATTTTCCGCTGGGATTGGTATAGTCACCACCCACAATTATTCCTTTTTGCTCATCGTAAAAATCCATACTATAACCACCGGTAGTAGCTTTACCATCAATTAAAGGGGTATCAAAGACTTCCCACGATTTTCCCTTATCGGGAGAAAAATATACTCTGGAAGTTTTTCCTCCGGTTAAGATCCAGGTGTTGTCGCCGTTTATAGTAATATTAGAATCACTGGCAGCAAATGCGGCCTCGCCATCTTTAATTTTAGGTAAATTCTCACAGCTTAATTTTTTCCAGGTATTTCCGCCATCCCGGGTAATAATTATAGAGATACAGGTATCGGTAGGGTCGCCCATAGCCATTCCTTCGCTGTCATTCCAAAAAGCCATAGCGTCATAAAACGCTTTTTCGTGTTTCTCTTTATAAACCAATTCCATGTTTCCAGAATCCCCGGTTTTATAAAGCAATGCCGGACTGCCAACACTCAACATAAAAAAATCATTTTCGGTCGCTGCCACTGCACGAAATTCTGGAGTTAGGCTGTCATATTTTTGAGTATTGGTGAGCCATTTTTTCGACTGACTATTATACATACCAAAACTGCCTTTATTGGCTGCAAAAGCTATATTTTCTCCAATAATTTCAATAGCCCTAATACTCAAAGAGTCATTGGTGAAAATCTCCTGGATTTCAACTTCAGTAAAATCTTTAGGCGTGGTTTTACTAATTTCCTCTTTAGATTTAGTATCAGATTTACAGGAAAAAACAGCCAGAAGGCACAACAAAAATAACTTCTTCATCAAGATAAGTTTTGGTTAAACAGAATTCGATGTAACGTGATACAATATCAATACACCAGGCCAAAGATAATTTTTTCCGAAGGATTTTTGACGGAATAGCCTGTATTTAAAAAGTCCTACTTAAAAACCGTAATTTAGACGTTTTCCTACTCCAAAAAAATCAGGAAAATGGTTCGTTCAATTTCAAAAAGCTTCTCACGGCATTTAAAAAATCAATTATCGGGCAAAAAAATGTACCTTTGCGCCCTTAAAATTTAGTTATGCGTTTACACAGGAACCTGGTCTTTGCCACCGCTGATGCTCTTGCCGAAATCTTTAATGAAGGGGCTTATGCCGATAAAGTGATTGAAAAAACACTAAAACGGGATAAACGCTGGGGAGCACGGGATCGCAGTTTTATTGCTGAAACCACCTATGATATCGTGAGGTGGAAAAGGCTTTATGCTGAAATTGCCGAAGTTAAAGAACCGTTTTCCCGTGAGAACTTATTTCGTCTATTTACGGTTTGGGCAACTTTGCGCGGCATTAAACTACCAGATTGGCCACAATTTGAAAATACGCCCACACGACGAATTAAGGGAAAGTTTGATAGCCTAAGCAAGATTAGAAAATATAGGGAATCAATTCCAGATTGGCTAGATGAAAAAGGCAAAAAAGAGCTTGGGGAGCAATTGTGGGAAAAGGAAATTGCTGCCTTAAACAAGCAGGCTCCGGTGGTTATTAGAGCAAATACCCTTAAAATCTCCGTTGCCGAATTACAACAAAAATTGCAAAAAGAGGAGATTGAGACCAAACGTATTAAAAATTACCCTGAAGCTTTAGAATTAGTAGAGCGCAGTAATATTTTTAGAACAGAAGCTTTTAAAAACGGCTTCTTTGAAGTACAGGATGCTTCTTCCCAACTCGTAGCGCATTTTCTAGAAGTAGAACCGGGAATGCGTGTTGTGGATACCTGTGCCGGTGCCGGCGGGAAAACGCTACACCTGGCGGCTTTAATGCAAAATAAAGGCCAGATAATAGCTACTGATATTTATGGTAACAAGCTCAAAGAACTTAAACGTCGCGCCAGGCGTGCCGGTGCGCATAATATAGATCCACGAACTATAGATTCGACCAAAGTAATTAAAAAGCTCTATGGCACTGCAGATAGGGTTTTAATCGATGCACCTTGTAGCGGACTCGGAGTGCTAAGTCGTAATCCAGATGCAAAATGGAAACTTCAGCCCGAATTTTTAGAAAGTCTTAGAAATACCCAATTTGAGATTCTTGAAAAATATTCCAGAATTTTAAAACCTGGCGGAAAAATGGTATATGCCACCTGTTCTGTTCTACCATCAGAAAATAAAGAACAGGTAGATCGCTTTTTAAATTCAGAAAACGGAAAAGACTTTAAGCTTTCAAAAGATAAAACCATCCTTTCTTCAGAAACCGGTTACGACGGATTTTATATGGCATTGTTGGAGAAAGATTCTTAGTTGTGGGTTGTGGGTTGTGAGAAATCAGTTGGGGTATTCGGGTAATCATATCGCGAGGACGCAGAGCGTGGCGATATCTTTCTTTGATTATTCTTTGTGGTGATAGGGTTCGCGATTTCATTGCGAGCGACGAAGGAGCGCGGCAATCTCTTATGTGTTATTAAAACGACTCGCCCCTAATTACTGCGACTGCTTACTCGACATGGCTAAGGGATTTTACCCAATAATTCTAAAGGAAAATATTTCAGTAGAATTAAAGTATTTTACTTGAAATATTTCCCAAATGAAAGTCAGTCATCTTTTTATTTCTGGAATTTTCCTTATTTTTCTTTCCTGTTCCAACGACGACATTGCGCAGGAAACCGAAGAACCAGAATCTGTTGACTTTTCTAATGAAATTTTCTTTTCAGAATACATAGAAGGATCTTCTTTCAATAAAGCTTTGGAAATAGTAAATCTTACCGGAAAAAATATTGATCTTGAAGCTGAAAATTATAGTATTAAAAAGCAAACAAACGGCAGCGGAGATTGGATGGGAGAAGAAAAGCTTTTGGGAGAATTAGCATATAAACAAGTAATTGTTATTACAAATGAATCTGCTACTATTACCGAACTTATTGAGAAAGCCGATCAATTAAAAGCAGGTGCGCCTTTAGACTTTAACGGTAATGATCCCGTTGGACTTTTTAAAGATGGAAAATTAATTGATATTATTGGTAAATTTGATAATGCTGAAGATTTCGCAAAAGATATCGGTTTAAGAAGAAAGAAAAACCAAACCGAACCTGCTTCTACCTACACCCCGACTCATTGGGAAGCATTTGAATTGGACAATTTTGAAGGATTAGGGAATTATTGATCCCCTACTCATATTCTAAAGTTCCTTAATAGTCGGCTAGCTTTCAAATGAGATTTTCTTCGATAATATTTCTAAATTATTCTCTATAAAAAACCTAAATTTGTATTTTCTCAAACAACACAAAATCACATAGTATGATCCTTTTCTTTGGAGACCAGGCCACCAAGGTTTTTGTGGTAGAAACGCACACTAACCTTACGGCTCAAGATATCACTAAATTAAACTGGCTTTTTGGAAACACCCAACAAATAGATAAATCTGCATTGGCAGATTTTTTTGTTGGTCCGCGTGCCGCTATGGTCACTCCCTGGAGTACCAATGCGGTAGAAATCACACAAAACATGAGCATTAAAGGAATTCCTAGAATTGAAGAGTTTCTAAGAGTTGATGAAAATTTTCACGATTTTGACCCCATGCTTTCACAAAAGTACGACGGTTTAAAACAGGATATTTTTGATACGCCCATTAAACCAGATCCAATTATTGAGATTGATGATATTGAAGCTTACAACCAAAAAGAAGGTTTAGCACTTAATGCTGAAGAGGTAACCTACCTTGAGAAACTCGCCGAAAATTTGGGCAGAAAGCTTACCGATTCTGAAGTTTTTGGATTCTCTCAAGTAAACTCAGAGCATTGTCGGCATAAGATCTTTAACGGTACTTTTGTGATAGATGGGAAAGAGAAAAAAGATTCTTTATTTAAACTTATAAGAAAAACTTCAGAAGTAAACCCAAATGAGATTGTTTCTGCTTATAAAGATAATGTAGCTTTTATTAACGGTCCCCGGGTACAACAATTTGCTCCAAAATTACCAGATGTACCAGAATATTATGAAAACAAAGATTTTGAATCTGTAATATCCCTAAAGGCTGAAACACATAACTTCCCAACCACGGTAGAACCTTTTAACGGTGCTGCTACGGGAAGCGGTGGGGAAATTCGCGATAGACTGGCCGGAGGAAAAGGTTCCCTCCCACTCGCAGGAACCGCCGTTTATATGACTTCTTATTCCAGGCTGGAAGAAGACAGGAATTGGGAGAAAAAAATGAACGAACGGGATTGGTTGTACCAAACCCCAATGGATATCTTAATAAAAGCCTCTAACGGAGCTTCAGATTTTGGAAATAAATTTGGCCAACCTTTAATTGCGGGTTCAGTCTTAACTTTTGAACACAGAGAACACGACCGAACTTTAGGCTATGATAAATCAATTATGCTCGCCGGCGGTATTGGCTATGGAAAAGCAAAACACGCCCAAAAAGACATTCCGCAGAAAGACGATAAAATTGTAATCCTTGGTGGGGAAAATTACCGTATTGGAATGGGCGGTGCCGCAGTTTCTTCAGCAGATACCGGTGAATTTGGCAGCGGTATCGAATTAAATGCCATTCAAAGAGCTAACCCCGAAATGCAAAAACGTGCTGCAAATGCGGTGCGGGGAATGGTAGAAAGCGAAGATAATCCTATTGTTTCTATTCACGATCACGGAGCTGGTGGTCACCTAAACTGTTTGAGCGAATTAGTAGAAGAAACCGGCGGAAAAGTAGATTTAGATGAATTACCCGTTGGCGATCACACTCTCTCGGCCAAAGAACTTATAGGAAACGAATCCCAGGAACGAATGGGATTGGTTATAAATGGTAAAAACTTTAAAATACTTGAGAAAGTTTCGCGCCGTGAGCGCACGCCAATCTATGAGGTTGGGATCGTGACCGGCGATAACAGGTTTACCATTAAAGGAGAAAAATCTGGGGAGAAACCTATGGATTTGGAACTTTCAGATATGTTTGGAAGCTCTCCAAAAACAATTATGAAAGATACTACCGTGAACCGAAGTTATGAGGATGTGGTGTATTCTTCAGAAAATATTAAAGATTATTTAGAACAGGTATTGCAGTTGGAAGCCGTGGCTTGTAAAGATTGGCTTACCAATAAAGTAGATCGTTGCGTTACCGGGCGTGTAGCAACACAACAAACTACAGGCCCCTTACAATTACCTTTAAACAACTGCGGGGTAATGGCTTTAGATTACAACGGCAAAGAAGGAGTTGCCACTGCTATTGGGCATTCGCCGGTTTCGGCTTTGGTAGATCCTGTGGCCGGTTCTAAAAATTCCATTGGCGAAGCGCTTTCCAATATTATTTGGGCACCTTTGGAAAAAGGCTTAAAATCTGTTTCCCTTTCTGCCAATTGGATGTGGCCCTGCAATAATGAAGGAGAAGATGCCAGGTTATATGAAGCTGTAAAAGGAGTTTCAGATTTTGCAATTTCGCTGGGCATTAATGTGCCAACAGGAAAAGATTCGCTCTCTATGAAGCAACGTTACAAAGACGGCGAAGTACTTTCTCCCGGCACGGTAATTATTTCGGCAGCCGGCCATTGTGACGATATTACCAAAACCGTAGAACCTGTTTTACAGAAAAACGGTGGAGATATTTATTATATCAATTTATCCCAGGATAATTTTAAACTTGGCGGTTCCTCATTTGCCCAAATCCTGAATAAAGTTGGCAAGGATGTTCCTACTATTAAAGACGATAAAAAATTTGCCGATGCTTTTTATAATATTCAGGGCTTGATTAAGCAAGATTTAATCCTGGCAGGACACGATGTGGCTTCTGGCGGACTTATTACCACCTTACTTGAAATGTGTTTTGCCGATAATAACCTGGGAGCTGAATTTGATCTTAGTGGTCTAAATGAAAAAGACAGCCTGAAATTACTTTTTAATGAAAACTGTGGAATTGTTTTTCAGGCGAAAGATGAGCTTGCTGAAAAAGTATTGCGCGATAATAACATTGAATTCTTTAAAATTGGTCGTGTGGTTGAAGGTAACGAGCTGAAGATCTCCAATGGTAAAGAAAAGCTCAATTTTAATGTTGCTGAATTACGCGATGTTTGGTACAAAACCTCTTTTCTCTTAGACCAAAAACAAAGCGGATTGGACAAAGCTACAGAGCGATTCAACAATTATAAAAAGCAACCGCTGGAGTTTAACTTTCCTAAAAATTTCACAGGCGAACTCCCAGTCACTTCGAGCGCAGTCGAGAAATCCTCTGGAAAACGTATTAAAGCGGCGATTATTAGGGAAAAAGGTTCTAATTCTGAACGCGAAATGGCCCGGGCAATGCACCTAGCCGGTTTTGATGTAAAAGATGTGCATATGACAGATTTAACTTCTGGCCGGGAAACTCTGGAAGATATACATTTTATCGCTGCAGTTGGCGGCTTCTCAAATTCCGATGTTTTGGGCAGTGCCAAAGGTTGGGCCGGGGCTTTTCTTTATAACCATAAAGCCAAACGAGCATTAGATAATTTCTTTAAAAGAGAAGACACATTATCCCTGGGCGTTTGTAACGGTTGCCAGCTTTTTATTGAATTAGGCTTAATAAATCCAGACCATGAAAAGAAACCAAAAATGTTGCATAATGCTTCCCACAAGTTTGAATGTAATTTTACTTCCGTAGAAATTAAAGAAAATAAGTCTGTGATGCTTGGTTCTCTTTCCGGTAGCAAACTGGGAATTTGGGCTGCACATGGGGAAGGAAAGTTTAGTTTACCTTACCAGAAGGAACACTATAACATTGTAGGTGAATATGGATATGAGGGATACCCGGCCAATCCTAATGGATCTAACTTTAACACTGCAATGTTAACAGATAACACCGGTCGTCACCTGGTAATGATGCCACACTTAGAACGTTCTACTTTCCCCTGGAATTGGGCATACTATCCCAAAGACAGGAAAGATGACAAAGTAAGTCCATGGTTGGAGGCTTTTGTAAACGCTAGAAAGTGGCTGGAAGAACGTGAAAATAGAAAATTCTAAATGGGATAAATAATTTGAATAAATAAAATAAACAGAGCAGGGAATATCAACCCCTGCTCTTTTTTTATCAAATAATTAAAATTTCTTTTTTCAAAATTGTCCCACTAGATTTTCTTTCGGTTTCGCTGTAATGTTACCCATTAAGTTTATGACTATCAATTTGATAAACCTAAAACTCCAGATATTCCCACAAATATAAAACCTATTCAATTCTCTAAATTTTTAAAAATTCTTTAAAAGAAGACACCTAATTTTAAAATTTCAATTTGAAATAGCTTGTAAAATTACTATTTTGCAGAGTACATTCTAATATTAGCACTAATGAGTAAACCAACAAGACTTTTCGATTTTCCCTATTTTCAATTAGAAAACCACGCGCTGGAGAAAGCCCTGGTTACTAAATACAATGGTAGTTGGGAAGCAGTTTCTACTCAGGAATATATTGATATGGCCAATACGATAAGCCGTGGGCTGTTGCGTTTAGGAATAAAACCAAATGATAAAATAGCAATCATTTCTACGAGCAATCGCACCGAATGGAATATCATGGATATTGGCGTTTTACAAATTGGCGCTCAAACGGTTCCTATTTATCCCACAATTTCTGAAGATGATTATCAATATGTGTTAAGTCACAGTGAAGCTACTCATTGTTTTATTTCAGACCGCGAGGTATTGGAAAAATTGAACGCGATAAAAAGCGAAACTAATTTAAAAGAAGTTTACAGTTTTGATGAGATTCCTGAAGTTAAAAACTGGAAAGAGGTTCTCGAATTAGGCGAAGACAAGGAAAATCAGCAGGAAGTAGAAGAATTAAAAAATGGGGTAAAAGCAGATGATGTTGCAACCTTAATTTATACTTCAGGAACTACAGGGAAACCTAAGGGAGTGATGCTTTCCCATAAAAATATTGTAAGTAATGTGTTAGATAGTGCCGGCCGGGTACCATTTGAACGTGGAGCTTTCGTGGCACTAAGCTTTCTTCCGGTGTGTCATGTTTTTGAACGCATGATCCTTTATTTATATCAATATTACTCGGTTTCCATACATTTTGCTGAATCTATAGATAAAATTAGCGACAACCTTAAAGAGGTTAAGCCTCACGTAATTACCGCAGTGCCCAGGCTCCTGGAAAAAGTATACGACAAGATTATAGCAAAAGGTGCTACGCTTGGAGGAATTAAAGAAAAACTTTTTTTCTGGGCAGATGATTTGGGTCTACAATATGAACCTTACGGTGCCAAAGGTTGGTGGTATGAAACAAAACTAAAACTAGCTCGTAAACTTGTTTTTTCGAAATGGAAAGAAGGTTTGGGTGGAAATATAGAGTTAATAGTTTCTGGTTCAGCAGCATTGCAACCAAGGTTGGCCAGGGTTTATGCTGCTGCAGATATCCCGGTAATGGAAGGTTATGGTTTAACTGAAACCTCTCCCGTAATTGCCGTAAACGACCAGCGTAACCATAATTTTAGAATTGGTACAGTGGGTAAACCAATTGATAATGTAGAAGTTAAAATAGACCATGATGGAGAAATTCTAGTAAAAGGCCCCAATGTTATGGTAGGCTATTACAAGGAGCCGGAAAAAACTCGAGAAGTATATACAGAAGATGGTTTTTTTCATACCGGGGATATTGGTGAATTAGATAAAGATGGCTTCTTAAAGATTACCGATCGTAAAAAAGAAATGTTCAAGACTTCTGGTGGAAAATATGTAGCTCCTCAAATTATTGAAAACACCATGAAACAATCTCGTTTTATAGAACAGATCATGGTTATTGGTGACGGTGAAAAAATGCCTGCGGCATTAATACAACCTAACTTTGAATTTTTAAGAGAATGGGCAAAACGTAAAAGTATCCAGCTGGATGATGATTCCGATAAGGCAGTGGCAAACAATGATATGGTAAAAGAACGTATTGGTGAGGAAGTAGATTTTTACAATAAGAAATTCGGTAAATGGGAGCGGGTAAAAGTTTTTGAACTCACCCCCGAGGTATGGGGAATCGAAGAAGGTCTTCTTACTCCTACCATGAAATTAAAAAGACGAAATATAAAAGAGAAATATATGAAACTCTACAACAAAATATATCAACGCAAATAAGCTATTATTCTAATAAAGCTTTATAAACCCTTTTAACGAAGGGTTTTTTTGTACCATTTTTCAACTTAAAAATTTAAAACTGACTACTCCATAGATTCATTTTAAATTGTACTGCAATTAAGTTTAATCGTCCAGATTTTTTTAGAACTAATAGTCAAAATGGATGCAATTAAGTCTGGGGAAACCTGTATAATCAAAGAAACTCATAGAGAACTAAGAATAATGCAGATTGATTTATTAAAAAACATCATTTCTTTTATTTTATTATGCACGCATAATATATTTTTATTAACTTTGGATATCAACAATTAAAAATGAAGGAAAAGACTATAGATTATGTATTACGGGCAACGTGGATAGCAGTTTCCAAAATGTATAATGAAGAAGCAGGAAAAGCGGGAAGCACAATGGCTACCGGTTTTGCCTTATTAAGCATAGATCCCGAAAATGGTACTCCTTCTACCTCGTTGGGTCCTAAAATGGGAATGGAAGCAACCAGTCTTTCGAGAATTTTAAGAACTATGGAAGAAAAAGGATTAATTCTTCGGAAGAAAAATCCTAAAGATGGCCGTAGTGTCCTTATTTATTTAACAGAGTTTGGTCGTGAAATGCGGGAATATTCTAAAAAAGTGGTGCTTAGGTTTGATGAAGCCGTGACCGAAGCAGTACCAAAAGAAGATTTACAGAGCTTTATTAAAGTTGCAAATACCATAATGGACCTAATTTCAGAAAAGAAGATTTATAAAGAAGAAATCAAAATAGAAAAATAATATTAAGATCTTCAAACCTCACAGGTTTCAAAAACCTGTGAGGTCTTTCAGAAAACGAAAACCTTATCGTAAAACCAAAAATAATTATGAAACCAGCATGATGCTGGACACAAAAATTAGTAACACCTGGGAAGAATCATAAGCCTATGAAGAATTCCCACAATGGAATTAAAATTATAAACAAATGAAAAGAAGAATTAATAAAGTGGCAGTTATTGGCTCCGGAATTATGGGGAGCGGAATTGCCTGTCACTTTGCCAATATTGGAGTAGAAGTTCTTCTGCTGGATATTGTGCCGCGGGAACTAAATGAAAAAGAAAAGAAAAAGGGACTCACCTTAGAAGATAAGGAAGTCAGGGATCGATTGGTAAATAGTTCATTACAATCGGCATTAAAATCCAAGCCCTCCCCTATTTACCATAAAGATTTTTCTAAACGTATTGAGACCGGCAATATGGAAGATGATATTGAAAAAGTATCTGAAGCAGACTGGATCATAGAAGTGGTTGTAGAGCGCCTGGACATAAAACAACAAGTATTTGAAAAGCTGGAGAAATTCCGTAAAAAAGGAACGCTTATTACTTCAAATACTTCCGGTATTCCTATTCAGCAAATGAACGAAGGCCGAAGTGAAGACTTTCAGCAGCATTTTTGCGGCACCCACTTTTTCAATCCACCGCGATATTTAAAATTATTTGAGATCATTCCTGGACCAAATACGGCTAAGGAAGTACTGAATTTCTTGAAAGAATATGGCGAAAAATACCTCGGTAAGAAATCTGTAGTTGCAAAAGATACCCCGGCATTTATAGGAAACCGTATTGGGATTTTTAGCATTATGAGTTTATTCCATATGGTTAAGGAGATGGATATGACTATTGAAGAGGTAGATAAACTTACCGGCCCGGTTATAGGACGGCAAAAATCGGCCACTTTTAGAACTGTAGATGTGGTTGGTTTAGATACCCTGGTGCACGTTGCGAATGGTTTACACAAAGGGGTTCCTAACGATGAGGCCCACGATCTCTTCGCTTTGCCAGACTTTATTCAAACTATGATGGACAATGAGTGGTTGGGGAGTAAAACCAATAACACCGGATTTTACAAAAAGGTGAAAAAAGAAGACGGCTCCAGCGTAATTAAGACCTTAGACCTGGATAAAATGGAATATCGCGATCGTAAAAGTGCGAAATTTGATGTTCTGGAAAAAACCAAGACCATCGATAAGCTGGAAGATCGTTATGAAGTGTTAGTAGATGACGAAGGAAAAGCCGGTAAATTTTACCGCAAGAACTTCTCGGCCCTCTTCGCTTATATTTCACACAGGATCCCTGAAATTTCTGATGAACTTTATAAACTCGATGACGGTATGAAAGCCGGATTCGGCTGGGAACATGGCCCCTTCCAAATGTGGGATGCCCTGGGCGTTAAGAAAGGTATAGAAATGATGAAGGCTGAAGGGAAAGAACCTGCAGCCTGGGTAAATGAAATGTTAGAAAGTGGCACAGATTCATTCTACACTGTAAAAGATGGTAACACATACTATTATGACCTCCAAAAGAAAGAACACGTAAAAATACCCGGGCAGGATGCTTTTATAATTCTCGATAACATTCGGGAGTCTAAAGAAGTGTTTAGCAATAGCGGTGTGGTCGTAGAAGATCTTGGAGATGGAATTTTAAATGTTGAATTCCGCAGTAAAATGAACACTATTGGCGGTGATGTTTTAGACGGCATCAATAAAGCCATAGATATGGCCGAAAAAGATTACCAGGGACTGGTGGTCGCCAATAACGGAAAGAATTTTTCTGTAGGTGCCAATATTGGAATGATCTTTATGATGGCAGTAGAACAGGAATATGATGAGCTAAATATGGCAATCAAGTATTTTCAGGATACGATGATGCGAATGCGCTACTCGGCTATTCCAACCGTTTCTGCACCTCACGCAATGACACTTGGCGGCGGATGCGAACTTTCATTGCACGCCGATAAAGTTGTAGCCGCAGCCGAAACTTATATAGGCCTGGTAGAATTTGGTGTTGGCGTAATCCCCGGTGGCGGAGGTTCTAAAGAAATGACCCTACGTGCCGCCGATACTTTCCAAAAAGATGATGTGGAATTAAACCGATTACGGGAGCATTTCCTAACCATAGGAATGGCTAAGGTATCTACCTCGGCTCACGAAGCTTACGATTTAAATATACTTCAGAAAGGAAAAGATATCGTAGTGGTAAATGAAGAGCGCCAATTGACAATCGCCAAAAAACACGCTTTGTTAATGGCAGAAAATGGTTACACCAAACCTATAAAACGCCAGGATATAAAAGTATTGGGCAAACAAGCCCTCGGTGCGTTTTTAGTGGGTACAGATCAAATGAACGCCGGGAATTACATTAGCGACCACGATAAGAAAATAGCCAACAAATTGGCCTATGTAATGGCGGGAGGGGATCTCTCTGAAGCCCAAATGGTAAGTGAACAATACCTTCTGGATTTAGAACGAGAAGCCTTTTTATCGCTCACCGGAGAACGCAAAACCCTGGAAAGACTTGAGCATATGTTGAAGAAAGGGAAACCGCTGAGAAATTAAAAAAAGCCCCTCCCAGCCTCCCCCAGGGGGAGGAGTAAGCGGAGAAGTGGTTCTTAAAATTTATTGTTGAATTAAAAAACCTATCCACCCCTTATAGGAATTCCCCCTTTGGGGGATAGGGGGCAAATATGAACAAGACAGCATACATAGTAAAAGCATACAGAACGGCCGTGGGAAAAGCTTCTCGCGGGGTGTTCAGGTTTAAGCGACCAGATGACCTGGCTGTAGAGACCATTGACTATATGATGAAAGAATTACCCGATTTTGACAAAACCAGGATCGATGATGTAATTGTGGGAAATGCCATGCCAGAAGCTGAGCAAGGCTTAAACGTTGGCCGTTTAATCTCTTTAATGAGTTTAGACACCGATAAAGTTCCGGGGATGACGGTAAATAGATACTGCGCTTCAGGATTGGAAACCATTGCTATTGCCTCAGCTAAAATTCAAAGCGGCATGGCCGATTGTATTATCGCCGGAGGAGCAGAAAGCATGAGTTATATCCCAATGGGAGGCTACAAGCCTGTACCTAACTACAAGGCTGCTAAAGCAGGTAATGAAGATTATTACTGGGGCATGGGCCTTACTGCCGAAGCTGTTGCGAATAAATATAATGTTTCGCGGGAAGACCAGGATGAATTCGCTTTTAACTCCCACCAAAAAGCATTGAAAGCACAGGAAGAAAACCGCTTTCAGGATCAAATTGTTCCTATTGATGTAGAAAATACTTTTATAGACGAAAACGGTAAAAGACAAACTAAGCATTATACCGTGACCAAAGATGAAGGTCCGCGCGCCGATACTTCCAAAGAAGCTTTATCTAAGTTAAGACCTGTTTTTGCAGAAGGCGGAAGTGTTACTGCCGGAAATTCTTCGCAAACCAGCGATGGCGCAGCTTTCGTAATGGTAATGAGCGAGGAAATGGTAAAAGAGCTCAAATTAGAACCTATTGCCCGTTTGGTAAGTTATACTCCGGTTGGGGTAGATCCTAAAATTATGGGAATAGGACCTGTACACGCTATCCCTAAAGCTCTAAAACAAGCGGGACTTAAGCAGGAAGACATGGAGCTTATAGAATTAAACGAAGCATTTGCTTCTCAATCCCTGGCGGTGATTAGAGAGCTTGGCTTAAATAAAGACATCGTGAACCCCAATGGAGGAGCGATCTCTATGGGACATCCCCTGGGTTGTACCGGTGCAAAACTTTCGGTGCAAATTTTCGATGAGATGCGCAAGCGAAACCTAAAAGACAAGTATGCCATGGTAACCATGTGCGTGGGAACCGGACAGGGAGCTGCGGGAGTTTATGAGTTTCTCTCCTAGAGAGAAAAGATCATGGAGAATAGAAAATAGATGACACTGAAGAAATAATGGAATGGGGCAAAGGAAAAGACATAATTACAAGAATCTTAAAATCTGGAAGCTGGGTTTAGAGATTACCAATGATGTGTCCGATGTCCTTATCGATTTTCCTGCTCACGAAAAATATGATTTAAGTTCTCAAATAAGTAGATGTTCAGTTTCAATGCCCAGCAATATTGCCGAAGGCTCCGCGAGAACAAATAAATCATTTAGTCATTTTTTAGACGTTTCTTTAGGTTCTTCATTTGAACTTGGCACTCAATTATTAGTAGCTAAACATCGAAAATATATTAATCAGGAAAAATTAGATAAACTAGAAATTAAGATTGGAGAATTTCAAAGGATGACAATGGGATTTCAAAACGGTTTGTAGCATCTTTTTTCTCTACTCTCTTTTCTTTTATCTAAAAACAGAATCAAAAATAAATTAATAATGAACAACAAATTAAACAAGTCAACCGAACTTTTAAGAGGTGGTCAATTCCTGGTTAAGGAAACCAAAGCTGAAGCCGTATTTACACCAGAAGATTTTACCGAAGAGCAAAAAATGATGCGGGATTCGGTGAAAGAATTTGTGGATCGCGAAGTATGGCCTAAAAAAGAAGAGTTCGAAAAGAAAAATTACAAGCTTACCGAAGAGGTAATGCAAAAAGCGGGAGAACTGGGCTTTTTAGGAGTAGCAGTTCCCGAAGAATATGAAGGCCTGGGAATGGGCTTTGTTTCTACGATGCTGGTTTGTGATTATATCTCGGGAGCTACAGGCTCTATCGCGACCGCTTTTGGAGCGCACACAGGGATTGGAACTTTACCAATTTTACTTTACGGGAATAAAGAACAACGCGAAAAATATATTCCTAAATTGGCAACGGGAGAATGGTTTGGCGCTTACTGCTTAACTGAACCCGGTGCCGGGAGTGATGCCAATTCGGGAAAAACCAAAGCTGAACTTACCGAAGATGGGAAACACTACAAGATAAACGGACAGAAAATGTGGATCTCCAATGCGGGATTTGCCGATGTGTTTATCGTTTTTGCCAGAATTGAAGACGATAAGTATATCACTGGATTTATTGTAGAATACGACAAAGAAAATCCTAATGGAGTAACATTTGGCGAAGAAGAGAAAAAACTGGGAATCCACTCCTCCTCTACCCGCCAGGTGTTTTTTAATGACACTATTGTTCCTGTAGAAAATATGCTTTCTGAACGGGGAAATGGCTTTAAAATAGCGATGAACTCTTTAAATGTTGGTAGAATTAAATTAGCTGCAGCTTCCCTGGAAGCGCAAAGACGGGTAACCGATGTTGCCGTGAAATATGCCAATGACAGGATACAATTTAAAACCCCAATTGCCAAATTTGGCGCGATTAAATACAAGTTGGCAGAAATGGCTACTTCGGCCTGGGTAGGTGAAACAGCCAGCTATAGAGCAGCAAAGAATATTGAAGATCGCATTGAACTAAGGGTTGAAGGTGGTGCTTCGCACGTCGATGCCGAATTAAAAACCTTCGAAGAATATGCTATAGAATGTTCTATCTTAAAAGTAGCCTGTTCTGAAGATATTCAGAATTGTAGCGACGAAGGCATCCAGGTGCTTGGCGGGATGGGCTTCTCGGCCGATACGCCTATGGAATCTGCCTGGCGGGATGCGAGAATTGCAAGAATTTATGAAGGTACTAATGAGATTAACCGAATGCTCGCCGTGGGAATGCTTATTAAAAAAGCGATGAAAGGCCACGTAGATCTCCTGGGGCCGGCCCAGGCTGTTGGTGAGGAACTCACAGGAATTCCTTCTATGGACAAACCAGATTATTCCGAGCTTCTTTCCGAAGAAAAAGAAATGATCAAAAAACTTAAAAAAGTGTTTTTAATGGTAGCCGGTAGCGCCGTTAAAAAGTTTGGGGAAGACCTGGAAGAACACCAACAATTATTATTGGCCGCCGCCGATATTTTAATTGAAACCTATATGGCCGAATCTGCTGTACTAAGGGCAGAAAAGAATGCAAAACGTTTTGGTGAAGATGCTCAGAAACATCAAATCGAGATGGCTCAACTATATTTATATCATGCGGTTGATACCGTAAACCAAAAAGCAAAAGAGGGCATCGCTTCCTTTGCTGAAGGTGATGAGCAGCGTATGATGCTTATGGGGCTAAAACGCTTTACTAAATATGACCGTATGCCCAATGTCGTAGCCTTAAGAAATAGTATTGCAGAGAAACTAACTGAAGAAAATAAATATTGCTTCTAAACCTTTAGAAACTAGTGTTTTAATAAAAGAGGCCAATTTAAAAATCGGCCTCTTTTATTTTGTAAGATATATTATTTAAAACCTGCTTTTAAAGCTCATGAAGCCAGGCATTCTCATCTTCATCATCTTCACTAAAATTCGCCGCAGTTTCTATGAGCGCTAAATGTGAATACGCCTGTGGGAAATTCCCCAATAAACGTTTGGTTTTAAAATCCAGGTCTTCACTAAACAAGCCTAAGTGATTGCTATAAGAAATTAATTTATCAAACATCTTTTTCGCCTTTTTCTTCTCACCAATTTTATACAAACTATCTATTAACCAAAAGGTACAAATGGTAAAAGAAGAAGATGGTTCACCAAAATCGTCTTTATTCTTATAGCGATACATCAAACCGTCTTTACAAAGTTCTTTTTCTGTAGCTTGAACGGTACTCACAAATCTTGGGTCTGCCGCATCTATAAATCCATATTGCTCCATTAATAAAGTAGAGGCATCCATATCTTTAGAGCCGTAAGATTGGGTATAGGCCTGTACCTCTTCATTCCATCCATTATTATAAATATCGGTGTAGATTTCGGCGCGAAGGCTTCTCCAATGAGAATCGTTCATTCCCATTCTAAGCACTTCTCCTATCTTAATAGCACGATCTATAGCCACCCAGCATAGGAGCTTTGAAAACACAAAATGGCGATCTTCTGTTCGTAATTCCCAAATCCCTTTATCTGGTTTCTGCCAGTTTTCTTCTACAATTCTCACAATGCCCCTTACCACCGTCCACAGTTCTTCAGCGTTCTCTAAAGAGGTTTCAAATTGATTAAACTGTTGATAGATTACTTCCATTAAAATTCCATAGATATCATTTTGCTTCTGAATATATGCCGCATTACCTATTCTAACAGGATGAGAATTTTCATAACCGCTTAAATGACTTAAAATATGCTCGGTGAGCTCCTTTTCCCCATTTATCCCATACATAATTTGAATTTTCTCATCCTTGTTGGGAATAATATCAATAATAAACTGAAGAAAATCTTTAGCCGAATTTTTATGTCCAAGGCCCGCCATCACCTTAATTACCATGGAGGCATCCCTAATCCAGCAAAAACGATAATCCCAATTGCGTTCTTCTCCAATAGTTTCGGGTAAAGAAGTAGTGACAGCCGCTAAAACAGCGCCAGATTTCTCATAACTAAGACTTTTTAAAACTAAAGCGCTTCGCATAATAATATCATTATAATTTTTATAATGCGTTGTTTTAGCACTCCAATTCATCCAATATGTCTTGGTACGTTGAAATTTGAGATAGGCCCTATCTAAAGATTGAGGGATCAATTTCTCATTATATCCCAAAACAAAATAAGCATTGCTGGTAAATTCTATTTCGTTTTGTTCTAAAATATCGTCTAAATTATAATTTGAATAAAGAAAAAGTGAATCATATTTCCCTTCTTTGGTATGGCTTTTTATATAATTTTGCTGGTTAGAATTATAAGTTTTCTCCATAGCAAAATCTAACTTAGGATCATACTTTACCCTAAATTTAGGTTTTCCTTTTATATGTCGAATAAAGCGTATGATATCTGGCGGAGCATAAAATGAACCATCTTCCCGCATATATCGGGGCATAAAATCTATAACCTGGAAAGTGTTTTCCCCATCGTCAAAAAGCGTATTGAGAATATTGGTTTCCCAAAGATATTCTTGCGTGATCTTATATTTATCATCTACAAGAAATTCGAAGCTCCCACCTTTTTTTTCATCCAACAACTTGGCAAAAATCGCCGCCGAGTTAAAATTTGGAAGACAGCACCAATCTAAGGAGCCAGTTTTAGAGATAAGTGCTGCACTCTTGCAGTTTCCAATAATTCCGTAGTCTAAATTATCCATATATTCTTAAAGTTCTTTTAAAAGGATGGTTTTCTAATATGAATTTCGGAAATTTAATAAAATTCATATTTGTAGCAACACCATTCACATTTAATTATGAGTAAAACAATTATAATATCCAACAGATTACCCTTACAAATTAATATTGAAGATAATAATCTGGAAGTTACCCCAAGCGTAGGGGGTCTGGCAACGGGATTAAAATCATTCCATAAAGATGGTGATAGTATTTGGATTGGTTGGAGCGGACTCACGCTCGAGGAAATTCCCGAGAATTTACTGGAAGACGTAAAAGCAAAGGCACGAAAAGAAGATTGCGTTGCGGTAAACCTTACTACCGAAGAAATAGACGGGTTTTACTACGGCTTTAGTAATAGGACAATCTGGCCATTGTTCCATTATTTTATGGAATATACCGAAGGAAACACAGCAGATTGGGAAACCTACAAAGCTGTAAATAGAAAATATGCCAATGAAATCCTGAAGCATTATGAAGAAGGTGACCAGATTTGGGTACATGACTACCAATTGCTCTTAGTGCCCAATATGATTAGAGAAGTAGCACCCGAAGCTGTTATAGGTTTTTTTAACCACATTCCATTCCCTTCTTATGAAGTATTTAGAACCCTTCCCTGGCGAAATGAAGTACTGGAAGGTGTGTTGGGTGCAGATCTTATTGGCTTTCACACCTACGATTACGAAAGACACTTTCTTAGCTCGGTAAGCCGAATTTTAAGACATCAGGTAAACTTTAATGAGATTACTTTACAGGACAGGATCGTAAAAGTAGATTCCTTCCCCATGGGTATTGATTATACAAAATTTGAAAATGCTGCGAAAGAGCACGCTAAGAATACAGAGGAACAAAGTACAGAACTACAAAGAAGGCTCGATGACCACCTCAAAGAAACACCAGATGCTAAATTGATACTCAGTATAGATAGACTGGATTATACTAAAGGAATTGCCAATAGAATAAGAGCTTTTGAATATTTTCTTGACCATCACCCCGAATATATTGAAAAAGTAAGACTGGTTATGCTTTCGGTACCCTCAAGATCTAATGTGCCGCAATATCAACGCTTAAAAAGAGAGATAGATGAATTGGTAGGAAGGATTAACGGTAAATTCTCTACAGTAAGTTGGACCCCTATATGGTATTTTTATCGCTCTATGCCATTTAAAAACCTTATAGATCTCTATGCCAGTTGCGATATTGCTTTACTCACACCAATTAGGGATGGAATGAACCTGGTTGCCAAAGAATTTATCGCGACAAGGGCCAAGCAAACCGGGGTACTTATTTTAAGTGAAATGGCCGGGGCTGCTCATGAAATGAATGAAGCTTTAATTATTAACCCTAATAATTTCGAGCAGATTTCCAGTGCTTTAATCCAGGCTATTAAAATGCCCGTAGAAGAACAACAACAACGCAACAAGGTTTTGCAAAAACGCTTAAAGCGATATAGTGTAGAAAAATGGGCTAATGATTTTATGGAGACTTTACAAAACACACGAACCCATAGGGATTCTTTTAAATCTACTAAAGTTTCCAGCAAAGTTTCAAATGAAATCGTGGAGAAGTTTAAAAGTGCAAAGAGCAGAATTCTGTTTCTGGACTATGATGGTACCCTGGTTAACTTTACCGACAAGCCTGAAAACGCGAAACCAGATAAAACACTTCTTGAACTGGTACATCGTTTAAACCAATCCAAAAATACCGATGTGGTGCTAATTAGTGGTCGCGATAAAGATACCCTGGGAACCTGGTGGCAGGATATCCCCGTAGAATTAATTTCTGAACACGGCGTTTGGATGCGGCAAAAAAATAGCGACTGGGAGTTATCTGAAAATGTAAATAACGAATGGATGAGTACAATAAGACCGGTAATTGAAACTTTTGTAGATCGTACCCCGGGAACATTTTTAGAAGATAAAAACTATTCTTTAGCCTGGCATTATAGAAAAGCAGACCCACAGTTAGGTGAAATAAGGGCAAACGAGCTTTCTAACGTACTTAAAGAAATGGTTTCCAATCATGGACTGAGTGTACTGGAAGGAAATAAAGTATTGGAGATTAAGAATAGTGAAGTGAATAAAGGTAATGCTGCCAATAAAAAACTGGTGGGTAAAGATTATGACTTTATCTTCGCAATTGGTGACGACTGGACCGACGAATTTATGTTTAAGGAACTCCCAGAAGAAGCCATTACTATTAAGGTAGGAATAAAGAAAACCAACGCGCGTTACTACGTAAAAAACACCGATAAAGTGAGAAATATATTAACTTCATTTAGTGAAAACTTATAAATTCAAAAAGTGTTAAATTTATTGACATTTAGAAACAAAGTTTATGTTGAACTTAACTTGAATTTTATGGTCGATAGCTGCCATTAGTTTAGCTTTACACCTGGTAAAAACAACAAAACAAACCTAAAAACTAAAACCAATGAAATCAGGAAAAATATTATTAGGATTATTGTCTGGAGCAGCAGCCGGAGCTACACTGGGTCTTTTATTTGCGCCTAAAAAAGGTGCCGATACGAGAAAAGCAATTACAGATTCTGGACAAAGCGCTTTAAACGATACTAAAAGTAAATACAATGAGTTTACAGATTCTTTAAGCCACAAGGTCGATGCGCTTAAAAATAAAACTAAAGCTAATCTAACCAATTCTAAATCTAAGGAAAAGGTAAACGAAGCTAAAGCCGAAATTCATGAAATGCAGTCAAAATAAGTTTTCTAGTAATTCATGAAAAAATCCCGATGCTCTTTGAGTATCGGGATTTTTTGTTTTAAACTTTTCCTCAATTAATCCGCTAGTTCGTTTATGGTTTTTATCACTTGGGAATCGTCTTCCCCAAGGCCTTCTTTTTGATGTGCCAATACCCCTTCTTTATCAAACACACTTATAATATTGGAGTGTGAAAAATCCATAGGAGAAATACGCTTATAATTAAAAGCCAATACAGCAGCAAATTCTTGGGTGTTTTCTTTACTTCCTCGCAAGAATAACCATTGGTTCGAATCCATTTGATTTTCTTTCGCAAAAGCCTTTAGACGCTCCGGTGAGTCCACTTCAGGATCAATACTTACAAAAACATATTTTACATCCTCATTTTTTTCTGCAGGAACTTTCTTCTGAATTTCCCTCATATCGGCTACCAAGCGGGGGCAGGAAGCTTTACAGGAAGTATAGATCATAACCATCACCAAAACCTTTCCGCGCAATTCTTTTAACTCAATATCCTTACCATCTTGCGTGGTCCAGGTTGAAGGTAGGTTATAGATACTCATTTCGGGAAGCTCTTGGTTTTCAAGAGTTGCCTGCTCCTGCTTAACAGATTTTTCTTCAGTATCATTTTTACAGGAAAGTCCCATAAAAAACACCAATACTATTACGATTTTATAAAGTTTCATTTGCATTTATCTTTTGAGGTTTAATATCCTGCGCGCATCTAAAACCAAGATTTTTAATTGTATAATTGGCTTTAACACTACTGCGAAAAGCATATCGCATAAATGCGGCATAATTCATAAGGTCTGATGAGCCTATGGCTGCACTTCCGCAGAAAAGATTACTACTGTTATTTTCATCTCTCCTGGTTTCCCCGGAAATTATTACCGAATTAAAATCTTTAGTCCATTCCCAAACCAAACCATGCATATCATAAACACCCCAGTAGTTTTTATAGGTGCTGCCTACCTGGTCTTTAAAAGATTTTGGTTTTTCATACCATCCCAGGATAAATTCGTTATAGCCATCTTTTTCCCTGGCATCGGGACTGGACTTGTCTGCCATAGCTACATATTCCCACTCATCTAAAGTAGGTAAACGTTTACCCTGGCAAGCGCAATATTTTCTAGCCGCAAACCAGGAGATATTTGTTACCGGGGTATTTGCTAATTCGGGACTGGACAATTCCAGGTCATTTTTCCAATGAGACAGGTATCGTTTTTCTGCAAAAAGTGCTTTTACATTAGACTTGCGCCATTCTGGATTTTCTTTTACAAAAGCTAAAAATTCCCGGTTAGTTACCGGGAATTTGTCAATTTTAAAAGCATCTACTGAAACTGCAGCGGAATCGGTACCATACAATGGAATATAAACTCCTGCTTCAATCTTTTCCATATTATTTTTCTGGGCCAAAGCCCCAAAAGAGAAAATTAAAAGCAGTATTAGTAATAGATTCTTTGATTTCAAAATAGTAAATTTTAATTACCTACGTTGGGCTTTCACCATTTCTTTGGTCACTTCTGTGCCGTTATTACCCCAATTATTGTAAATGTAGGTTAACACATTTGCAACCTCCTCGTCACTTATATTCTGAGCGGTCATTACACTATTGTATTTTTCACCATTTACCGTGATTTCACCAGATTTACCGTGCAATACAATATCAATTGCTCTATCTACATCTTCGTTTAGGTAATCTGACTCTGCAAGTGGTGGGAATACCGAAGCAATCCCTTGTCCAGCAGATTGGTGGCAAGCCACACAAGTTCTTCCGTAAACGTTTTTACCAAGTTCCATTTTTTCGGCCAATCCAGGGTTTTCAGATGGTCTAGATCGCGCAACCTCTTCTTCGGAAATTGGCATTTCCTGGATGGCTCCACCTTCTGGCAGGTAAATTCCTTCCTGTATTTTTCCCGAAAACACTTTTTCGTTCTTTTCTCCTTCAGCTTTAATTTGCGCTAGTGCACCTTTGTTAAAAGCTCTAAATATAGAGTGATCTACCAGGATATACTCACCGGGAGCTTCAATTTTAAATTCAATGATGGCAGCTCCACCAGATGGGATTAGCGTAGTTTGTACATTTTCATTTACCTGGCTTCCGCCTTCAACATAAACCCTATCAAAAATTTCTCCAATCACGTGAAATGAAGATACCAGGTTCGGTCCTCCATTTCCTACGTACAATCTAACGGTTTCGCCAACTTCAGCATTCAAAGAGTTATCACCGGTCATAGCACCAACCTTTCCATTAAAAACTACATAATCGGCATCTTCCTCAATCGCCTTTTTCATATCAAAAGCTTGTAAACCGGGCTCTCCATACTCTCCCTTGGTGTAGAAATCCCCTTGCATAATGTAAAATTCTTTATCAACCTCTGGTAGACCACCTTCGGGTTCTACAAGAATAAGCCCATACATCCCATTGGCAATATGCATCCCAACCGGTGCGGTAGCACAGTGATAAACATAAAGCCCTGGATTAAGTACTTTAAAGGAAAATACAGTTTCGTGTCCCGGAGCAACGAAAGAAGACTCTGCCCCTCCCCCGGGACCATTTACTGCGTGAAGATCAATATTGTGGGGTAACTTATTATCGGGATGGTTTTTTAAATGAAATTCAACCTCATCTCCTATTTTAGTTCTAATAAAACTACCTGGTACACTGCCTCCAAAAGTCCAGTAGGTGTATTTTACCCCATCTGTCATTTCACCTTCTTCCTCCAGGATTTCCATATCTACAATCAACTTTTTTGCTTTTCGTTTACCGGTTGGTTTAGGCACATTTGGAGGGGAGGTTAGCTCTGCTTTCATTTCGCGGCTCACTTTAATATCCTCAGCATTTTTTGAGGTTTCCTCGTTTTTACAGGAGAAAAAAGCAAAACTTAAAAAAAGTAAAAGTAAGAAATATCCATTTTTGCGTACAGGTGTGAAGTTTACCAATTTCATAGGTTGATTTTTATTATTAATAATTAAACAAACAACAGTTTTCAAGTAAGGTTAGGTAACAAACATATCAGAATACGTGCGCTTTTCCCAAAAAAATAAATTATTTTGATAATTCGCTATGCTTATATCTGTAAGTTCAGCTGTTTTTACCACTTTAAACAAAGATCCTTTAAAAGAATAGTTAGATGAAAACATTAAAATTTAGCTCGATATTTTTCGTTTTTTAAGGAGCTTTTATTTTACATCAAATTTAAAGCTACTTCTACTATAGGACTATGACTTCAATCACAAATAGAAACAAAATTATCTTTAAAGCTCCTTAAAATAGGTTTATGTGACAAATATTTATTTAAACAGGTTTAGGGAATACCAGAAAACATTGCTATACTGTAAAAAATACTGAAGCATAAAACAAATAAAAATGACTGATTTTTAAATTAGATTACGAATCACATAATACGTGTTAAAATCCTTATTCATTTTAATTCTATTTAAAAATTGAAATGAGTTTTTTATGTTTTTAGTATTTTAGAAGTCTTAAATAAAAAATATATGCTTCGTTCTACAAATACCTTATTTTTCTTGTTATTTTTCGGATTGTTTTTTCAAAAAACGTCTGCCCAAACTGATACTCGTCTTTATGACATTATAGAAAACATTTCGTCTGATAGCATTGAAGCCGATATTCGTAAACTGGCAGGTTTTGGCACTCGCAATACTTTTAGCGATACGCTTTCTAACACCCGCGGAATAGGTGCTGCCAGAAGATGGATTAAATCTGAATTTGACCATATATCAATCAGCTGTGATAATTGTCTTGATGTATTTTACCAAAAAGACTTTGTGACTACCAAAGATGGCAAACGAATTCCACACGATGCCTGGATCGTTAATGTGGTAGCCATTCAAAAAGGAACAAAATATCCAAACCGCTATATTATAATGAGTGGTGATATAGATTCGCGTGCCAGTAATACTATGGATTTTAAAACCGATGCGCCTGGTGCCAACGATAATGCCAGCGGAATGGCAGGAACAATGGAAGCTGCCAGGGTATTATCTCAATATGAATTTGAAAGCAGTATAGTTTATGTAGGACTATCGGGGGAAGAACAAGGCCTTTTTGGAGGAAAAGGACTTGCCGAATATGCAAAAAGAAATGAATGGGAAATTATTGGAGTTTTTAATAATGATATGATTGGTAATATTGAAGGTGTAGATGGCGTTATTGATAATCGTAGTTTTAGGATTTTTTCTGAACCTGTACCTGCAAACGAAACCGACCAAGCCAGAAAAAGCCGTCGTTTTTACGGTGGTGAAGTAGATGGGATTTCACGTCAATTGGCCAGGTATGTACATAAAACTACAGAAACTTATATGCCAGAAATGAATCCTATGATGATTTATCGTTTAGATAGGTTTGGCCGGGGCGGACATCATCGTCCGTTTAATGATCTCGGTTTTGCGGGAATTAGAATTATGGAAGCTCACGAAAATTACAATAGACAACACCAGGATATTAGAACTGAAAACGGAATAGAATATGGAGATGTTGTTGAAGGGGTGAATTTCGATTACGCTAAAAAGTTAACCGCAGTAAATGCTATAAATATGGCCAGTCTTGCCTGGGCTCCACCTGCGCCAAAGAATGTGGAAATAGGAGGAATCGTAGAACCTTCCACCAAACTAAAATGGGATAAAGTTGAAGCTGATATCGCTGGCTATAAAATTTATTGGCGGGAAACAACTGCACCAACCTGGGAACACTCCAGGTTTGTAGGAAATGTAGATCATTTTACTTTAGAAGGAATCGTGATAGACAATTACTTTTTTGGGGTAGCCGCAGTAGGAAAAGATGGTCACGAAAGCGTGGTCGTATTCCCTTCCGGGGTTTTTCGTTAGAAATTTTGCGATCTTAAAACAGTTGTGGGTTTGGTATTTGACCTTTAATTTCCTGGTACTTATTGTTTTACCAACTGCATACTGTGACTACCTACTGGTTCCAGTTGCGAAATACAAGCTTGAGATCTACGCACTTTGCCTAAAATTAAAGCAACCGAAACAGACTTGCAGCAAGAGACCTCTTAGGTTTACGAAACTGTGAGATCTGGTTAAAACATCAATCTATCAATGAAAGTTGCACGCGTTTCTTTTCCTCATCCACCGATAATACCGTTACTTCCAATTCCTGGTTTAATTTTACCACGACATTTACATCACTCACAAATTGATCTGCTAAATTTGAAATATGTATGAGTCCGCTTTCTTTGATACCAATATCCACAAAACAACCAAAATTGGTAATATTGTTGACAATTCCAGGCAACTTCATCCCCGGTTTGAGATCGCTTATACTTTTTACAGAAGGATCAAAACTAAAAGGTCTTTTCTTCTTTCTGGGATCTGCCCCCGGCTTCTTTAACTCTTTTAAAATATCCTGTAAAGTGAGTAATCCGGTTTCTTCTGAAACATACTTCTCAAGGTTTATTTGCTCTAAAATTTTAAAGTTGCCCACTAAATCTACTGGTTCTATATTATTGTTTTTGGCCATTTTTTCAACAATAAAATAACTTTCGGGATGTACTGCCGAATTATCCAATGGATTTTCAGCATTTCGAATTCTTAGGAATCCGGCGGCCTGTTCAAAAGCCTTTGCTCCCAGCATGCTAACTTTCAATAGTTCCTTTCTACTCTTAAAGCTCCTATTTTCTTTTCGGTAATTTAGAATATTCTGGGCTAATCCCGGGCCAATGCCTGATACATAAGAAAGCAATTCTTTACTCGCTGTATTAAGGTTAACCCCAATTTTATTCACACAGCGCATTACCACCATATCCAGTTTTTCTTTTAATCTAGTTTGATCTACTTCGTGTTGATACTGCCCTACCCCAATTGCTTTGGGATCTATTTTTACCAATTCTGCCAGGGGATCACTTAACCTTCTTCCAATAGAAACCGCTCCGCGCACGGTTACATCATAATTAGGGAACTCTTCCCTGGCAATTTTAGAAGCAGAATATACCGAGGCTCCCGCTTCATTTACCGTAAAAATCATAACGTCTTTGGGTAGGTAAACCTTTTTTATAAATTCCTCGGTTTCCCGGGCAGCTGTACCATTTCCTATAGCTATGGCCTCAATTTTATACGCATTTACCAGACTTTTAATTTTGGCTGAAGCAGGTTCTATCTTTCTTTGAGGAGGATGTGGAAAAATAGTCTGGTTGTGCAACAGGTTGGTTTGGGCATCTAAACAAACAACTTTACATCCCGATTTAAACCCGGGATCTATAGCAAGAATACGCTTGCTTCCCAGGGGCGCTTCCATTAAAAGTTGCTCTAAATTTGAAGCAAACACTTCTATGGCAGCGGCATCGGCTTTTTCTTTTGCTTCATTCAAAAATTCAGTAGAGAAAGACTTTTTTAATAGTCTTGTGTAAGCATCTTCTATAGCTGTTTCTAGATAAGAAACTCCAGAAAAACCGATTTTTTTAATTATTATCCTGGAAATTATATCGAGGGCCTTCTGTGTTTCTACTTCAATCTTGATCCTAATTATCCCTAAATTCGCGGCCCGGTGAATTGCTAAAAACCGATGAGAAGGAATTCTTCTAAGAGGCTCCTGCCAGGCTTCAAATTGTTTAAACTTTGTAGCTTCAGGGTGCTCGGTATCTGTTTTAACCCATTTCGTTTTTAGTTGAGCAGTTTGGGAATACAATCGCCTAAGACTATTTCTAACATAAGTATTTTCATTAATCCATTCGGCAATAATAAAGCCCGCGCCGGCAAAAGCATCTTTTTTGCTCTTAATTTTATCTGAAATAAACCTCTCGCAACTTCGGTTGATATTATTGGTGTTTTGTGCCATTAATATCTTTGCTAAAGGTTCTAATCCTGCTTCGCGCGCGGTATCGGCTTTTGTCTTTCGTTTTTTCTTAAACGGCAGATAAAGATCTTCAATTTCGGTTAAGCTACTACTTTTCTCAATTTTCCCGGCTAATTCACTTGTTAAAGCATCCTGGTCGGTGATCGCCTTTAATATCGCTACTTTTCGTTTCTCCAGTTCATTAAATTCTGAAAGTAATTGAGCAATTTTCTCTACTGCAATTTCATCTAAATTTCCGGTAGCCTCTTTTCTGTAGCGAGATATAAATGGAATACTCGCATCATTTTCAAGCAAGGCTATGGTGTTTTTGATGCTCTTAGCGGGTAATTGGGCCCGGGATTGAATATAACTTTGTACGTTCAAAAGAAATGATTTCAGATTAATTATCTTTTTCAGGAAAGAAGACCTATACGTTTTATAAGTTGCTGTAAAAACACAAATATACAGTCACAAATTTCAAATAATCCCCTCCCGGGAAGAATGTGCTATGGCTTTATTACTATTTTTAAAATAGCAACTACTAACCCCCAGGCTTTCAATATTTTGTAGAACCGCCTCCACCTTCTTTTTTTTCGTTCTTCCTGTTTGTCTTATATACACGGCTTTTAAGCTTTGCGGAAAAATTTTACAAATACGCTCATACAAATAAGGATCTTTCTGTGAATCATCACCTAGTAATACATAAGTTATATTAGGATAGAAAGAGATAATATCTTTAATTTTTTGAAATTTATGGTCGTGAGAACCGCGACCGGTAAATAAAAAATCTGAAATTCCCGTTTTTATTTTCTTTAATTTTATTACGGCCTTTGGCAGCTTATGAAGCTTTGCAAACTCATTGATGAATTCATACAAATTCCATTCGCTGCTGGAAACATAAAAGAAAGAATTAGAAGCTGCCTCAGAATCCTGCCCTGCCACACTTAATTGCTGATAATGCGCTACCACATCATCAAAAATCTTACGTTTGTTCAGATTTTTAGAGAGCATCACGTATAACTTTTTAAAAATATTGTTACTGTGGGAAATTAAAAACGTATCGTCAATATCTGAAATTATTCCATACTTACTTTCATAAGGTTTTAGTAGTTCGCCTTTTTCTATAATTCCAAAACTTCCTATATCACAAGTGACCTTATATTCGTGCCAACCACTCTCTAAAGCTTCGGTAAATGGAAGAGAAAATCTAAAATACCCATCGTCAAGGGTTTTGGTGGTCGCTCTAATATTTTTAAAATGCAGGTTAACCTCCACATTTTTTAAAGGACTTATACGAAACATATGAATAATCGCGGCCGCGTGTTTAATCCCTTTGCGATCTAAGCGGTACTTATCTGGTGCCCAAGATCTAAACAAATGTCCATAGACAATCAACTCGTGGTCATTTACATAACCCCGGTATAGTTTAAGGTCTAATTTCAAAGTTTTGCTTTTTATTAATTTTTTCCTGATCCAAAATAGTTAAATTTAAGCTGAATTATTAGCTGTTATGGAAAAAATTAAAAAAGTATTCCTAATTGTCAACCCGGTATCTGGAGATATTGATAAAGAAGATATAATTCACGCTGTACAGCAGAAACTTTATGAGATAAATGCCAGTCTTAACATCTATAGGACCACTGGGAAAAATGATAGGGAAGCTATTAAAAACCGGGTAAATAATAATGATTTTGACCGTATTATTATAGCCGGTGGCGATGGTACCATTAAACTGGTTGCCGAAGCACTAATGGAGAAAAAAGTCCCCATGGGAATCATCCCGGTGGGATCTGCAAATGGACTCGCGGCTAACCTGGGAATTCCCGCAGACCTAAAAACTCAACTAAAGATCGCTTTGGGAGGTCACGTTACTAATATGGATATTCTAAATATTGATGGTGAAGTTTGTTTGCATATAAGTGACCTGGGTGTTAATGCTGAACTGATAAAAAATTATCAAAACTCTAAAGTTCGCGGAAAGCTTGGCTATTTATTGCAATCTGTACCTACTTTAATGTACAGTAAATATCCTTTTGAGTTTGAGATCCAACTGGAAAGTGAAACCCTACATAAAGAAGGAATTCTTTTAGCCTTTGCCAACGCTAAAAAATATGGAACTGGCGCGAATGTAAATCCGCAAGGGAGAATGGATGATGGAGTTTTTGAAATTCTCATATATAAAAACTTTGATATCCCTCAAATTCTCAATACGCTTAGAAATGAAACCAATGTAGATGCAGGATTTGTAGAGATAATTCAGGTAGAAAAAGCCCGTGTTATTTGTAAAAAACCGGTGGCCTGCCAGGTAGATGGGGAGTATATGGGAGAAAAAAAAGAAGTGAATGTAAATATAATTCCTCATAAATTACCAATTATGAGTCCTGTACCTTTATAAAAATTAGTGCAATTTGGCTAATAAGCTCCTGTTGTTCGATGAAAGAAACTACCTCGATAGCAACCAATCGGGATTGTTTGGCTGGGTAAAAAAAGACTAAACTCATTGAGAATCTTATTTTTCATAAATAATCATTCGTAATTAACTTTTTTGCAAAAGATTGCTAAATAATGCAACAATAATATAAAATCTCTGGATTAACCTTTATTCCTTATATTCCTTGCAGCATTAAATTTTTACAAGACATATTCAGAAATATAAAAATCTAAAGACTATGAAGACCGAAAAAATAAGTTTTACAAATAAAAATGGCGAAGAGCTCGCCGGCTATTTAGATCTTCCATTCAACCAGGATCCACACAACTTTGTGCTCTTTGCGCATTGTTTTACCTGCAATAAAAATTTCTTCGCACCAAAAAACATTAGTAGAACGCTGGCAAATAATGGTTATGGGGTTTTGCGTTTCGATTTCACGGGGCTGGGACAAAGCGAGGGAGAATTTTCAGAGAGCAATTTTTCAGGAAACATTCAGGATTTACTGGCCGCAGCAGCATACTTAGAAGAAAATTACCAGGCTCCTTCACTTTTAGTTGGTCATAGTCTGGGCGGGGCTGCGGTACTTTTTGCAGCCAGTCAATTAGATTCGGTAAAAGCGGTGACCACCATTGCAGCACCTTCTACAACTGCTCACGTACAGCATTTAATAAAAGATAGCATCTCTGAAATTAAAAAGAAGGGAAAGGCAAAAGTAAATATTGGTGGGCGTGATTTCAATATAAAGAAGCAGTTTTTGGATGATATTGAAAAGCATGATTTAAAAACCTACTTAAAGAAATTGAAAAAGGCTTTACTCATTATGCATTCACCACAGGATGAGATTGTAAATATTAAAAATGCTGAAGAATTATATATCTCGGCCTGGCATCCAAAAAGCTTTGTTTCTTTAGATGGCACTAAACATTTATTAGCAGAAAAAGAAGATAGTATTTATGCAGCAAAAGTTATCGCTTCCTGGGCATCGCGGTATTTGGAAATTGAAAAGAAAGAAATTCCGGAAACGCAAGCAGATGTAGTTGCCGGTCTCGAGAAAGAAGACGGTTTCACTACCTTTATGAATGCGGGAAATCACAACTTCCTGGCCGATGAACCTACCAAATTTGGCGGAAAAAATTATGGACCTAACCCTTATCAATTTCTATCTTCCGGCTTAGCTGCCTGTACCTCTATGACTCTTCAAATGTATGCCAAACGTAAAAAATGGCCTTTAGAGAATGTAGAAACACACGTGGATTATTCCAGGGAACATTATGAGGATTGTAAAAACTGTGAGGATAAGACCAATAAAATTGATACATTTAAAAGAGAAATAAAGTTGTTTGGAACCCTGGATGAAAAGCAAAGGCAAAGGCTTTTAGAAATTGCAGATCGTTGCCCGGTGCATAAAAGTTTAACTTCTGAAACTCAAATTACTACTAAGTTAATTTCTTAAAGTCACAAAAAACCTATGTTAACCTAACCTTAAATCTTTGGTTAACATTTTCAATAAACTTAATTTAGATGTAGTAAATCTAAAAACCAATCATATAATTATGAAAAGAATTAGTCTTTCACTAGTGTTTTGCGCCTCATTATTTGTTATAGGATGCAAAGACAACAAGAAACAAAACGATGCGGAAAATGCAAATCAAACAGAAATGAATTCTGAAGAAATGCAAGATCCGGAAATAAAGGAAGTTAAAGAAATCACAGTAGATTTAGAGTCTAAAAGTGGCAGTGATCTTAGTGGTACCGTAACTTTCACCGAAGAAGACGGTGAAGTTAAAATGGATGCCGAAATAAATGGATTGGCAGAAGGTAAACACGCGATTCATATTCACCAAAAAGCAGACTGTTCATCAGCCGATGGTAAATCTGCCGGTGGTCACTGGAACCCTACTCAAGAAAAGCACGGTAAGTGGGGCGACGCTGAAGGTTATCACAAAGGAGATATAGGTAACTTTGAAGTTGATGCCAATGGAAAAGGAACGGTAAGTATGACTACAGATGAATGGTGTATTGACTGTGAAGACGACAATAAAAATATTGTTGGAAAAGCAATAATTATACACGATGGTGTAGATGATTTCACTTCACAACCTTCTGGTGCTGCTGGTACCCGTGTAGGATGTGGTGTAATTGAAATGTAATTTTTATTTGAATATAAATATTACAGTATTAGTCTTTAAACTGAATAGAATTATCAATAAAAAGCGGCGAAAAGCCGCTTTTTATTTTTTCAGGGGAATTGTTTTAACTATTTTTACTTCGCAGGTTAACAATAAATTATTTCAAAATTTAATTGAAATCCTTTTGTAGTTTGCCCTACTGTTGGTTTTTCCCGCAGCATTATAAAACTAGCCACACACTTTTATGCAACAAGACGCTTTAATTGCAGAACTACAAAATGGAAATCCCCGAGCCTTCGAGCGTATATATCAATTATATTCAGAAAGCACTTATGGTATTATTTATAGTATTATAAAGGATGAAAAGATTGCGGAAGAGGTACTTCAGGATGTATTTCTAAAAATATGGGATAAAGCTCCTACTTACAATTCAGATAAAGGCAGGTTTTTTACCTGGGTTTTAAATATAGCCAGAAATGCTTCGATTGATAAAATTAGGTCTAAGGGCTTTAAAAACAGTCAACAAAACCTCAAAGCCGATAACTTCGTAAATATATTAGAAGATAAAACAAGCTTTGCAGAAAGTGTGGATAGTATTGGGCTTAAAAAATATATTGATAAGCTAAAACCGGTTTGTAAAAAGCTTATAGATTATCTCTTCTTTAGAGGTTACACACAAAAAGAAACCTCTGAAGAGCTGGATATGCCACTGGGAACGGTAAAAACCAGAAACCGCATGTGTATTGAGCAATTAAGAAAAATTGTAATCAAATAATTTTATGGATATTCAAGAATACATAAACTCTGGCATCCTGGAACTCTATGTTTATGGAGCGCTTTCTGAAAAGGAAAGCAGGGAAGTGACTCGTGAGCTTAAAAAATATCCTGAGGTTAAAGCGGAAGTTGAGGAGATTGAAGAAGCCTTAATGATGCTCTCTAAAGCTGTGGCGCCAAATAATGCTGAACACCTTATTACTACAATCAAGGAAAAATTAACTAATGTCTCTCCAACGCCTACCAGAAAAATTCCTGTAAAAAGAATAAATTGGGTTACTTACTCTGGTTGGGCGGCCAGTTTACTATTATTAATTGGCTTATTTCTTTTCTTTAATCGCACCAATAATTTAAGAAATCAATTGAGCAGTGCCAGAGCCCAAAACGCTCAAATGGAACAGCAAATAGCCGATGCTCGTGAAGACGCAACAAACGCAAAAGAACTACTCGCGGTAATTAGAGATAAAAATGTGACCAGGGTACAGCTGGCAGGCCAGGAAGTAGCGCCAAATGCCTATGCTTCGGTTTATTGGAATGCTACTGAAAATAAAGCTTACATCGATGCTGCCGAACTGCCAACCCCACCGCGTGGAAAAGTTTACCAGGTTTGGTCGCTTACTATGCAACCTCTCACTCCTACCAGCATAGGTTTGCTGGAAGATTTTGAGACAGATGACAATAAAGTATTCAGTTTAGAAAATGTTAATCAATCTGAAGCATTTGGAATTACCCTGGAGCCGGAAGGTGGAAGCGAAACGCCTACTATGGAGCAACTGTATGTTCTGGGAACCGTAGCTGCACCATAAAATCTAAACATTATTGAAAAACTTATTATTCGTGGCCTCTATTTTTTAAAAACAACATATTAATATCTTTAATAAGAAAAGCCACAAAGACCCCAAAACTACAAACTTCTTTGTGCTTTTCTGTCTTGGTAATAAAATAGTCGAGTGCTCACTAATAATTGAATATTCAAAAAAAAACCACGACTTCAAAAATATAAGGAATATTCGGGACTCGAGACAAAAGTTTAGAATTGAAGCTTTTAAATTGAACACATTTAACGCTGTTTAAATGTGATTCTCCCATACCTCTTAATAATTCTTTGTTCTTTTATCTTTACTCTTTGTTCTTTGTTCTTTGTTCTATTAAACGAATAAAGGTTTGCCATAAGACTACGGCAAACCTTTACATAACCAACCAAAAAAATAAAAAATTGAGAACCAGGGGGTAAGACTAATCGTCTTTTCTGAATCTTTACAATATTTACGAAATAAAAGAGGCTTTGGTTTTTTTAACCGCCATTATTTATGAAATCCAACTTTTAAATTGTTTAACGCGCTCCCTACTTACAACAAGTTGAAATTTTGAAAAGTTGCTTAATTTTAGTTGAAGTCGGCTATTTGTATATGCTATGATATCTTCTATACTTTGTAACTTAACAATAGCCTTACGGTTAATTCTAAAGAATTGCTCGGGATCCAATTCTTTTTCGAGGTTTTCCAGGCTGGTATCGAGCAGGTAATTCTTTCCGGAGTTTGTAGCAAGATAAGTTCCTTTGTTTTCTGAATAAAAACAAGTAACATCGGCCATTTCCACAATTTTTAAATGTTGACCAACCTGTATAGTTACACGTTTTTTATAGTATTTAACCGGTTCACCATCCAGCATTTTTCTAAAAGCCTGCAGGTCTATTTCAGGAATTTCTTTGCGGTAATTCTCCTTAAACTTTTTAATTGCTGCTTCCAGTTCCTCCTCATCAATAGGTTTTAGCAAATAATCTATACTATTAAGCTTAAATGCTCGCAACGCATACTCATCGTAAGCTGTAGTAAAAATAATCGCACTATTTACCGAAACCTTTTCAAAGATTTCAAAAGAAATTCCGTCGCTTAATTGAATATCGAGAAAAATTAAATCGGGCGCAGGATTTTGCTGAAACCAGGTAATCCCGCCGGCTACAGAGTGCAATAAGGTATTTGCTTCCAGTCCCAGTTTCTTGAGTTTTCTTTGCAAATAACGAGCTGCAGCTTTTTCATCTTCAATTATAATTACCTCCATAAAATTATTCCCAACGTTGTTTCTTTTCCTCATTCATATATTCCTCTATTTTTCGCTCTTCCCAATTTTTACTGAAAAATGGATTTAAGCGAAAAACTTTTAGCGCATCAAAGGCAAGACCTATTCCCCATCCTCCAACAACCCATAAAAACCAGGGATAAGCCCAGGCGTTACTATAATAATTAATTCCCGCAAGTAAAATATTCACGAAAATATAGGAAAACAAATGATTGTAGAATTCCTTCAGCTCCTTCACCCTTTTTCGTGCCTTAACATAAGAATCTTCAGAATTTTTCATACTTACTTTATTTTATCTTTGTTTATAAACTCTCTTATTTTACGTTCCTCCCAGTTTTTACCTAAAAATAGATTATTATTAGTTATCGATATCCAGTGGAAAAAGACTCCAATTCCCCAACCTACCGCAGGAAATATAGCCCAGGGAAAATCACTGCTCAAATAATTAAATAAAGCCAGGGCAGGTATGATTATTAAATAGGAGGTAACATGGGCATAAAATTCTTTTTCAGCTTTCATCCTTTCCCTGGCTCTTAGCCATGCGCCATTCTCGGTATAATCTGGCTTTCTTTTTTCCATATTTAGGATTTTGGTTAATAAAGGAAGCTTCACACTAAAAAATTCATTATTTTTTGTGATCTCAATTTCCCGATCGGTAAGAAGTTGATAGCGTTGTTTGATATTGGATAAGCCTACGCCACTTCCTTGCTTTAAAATCTCTTTAGGTTGCCATTTATTTCTTACAATCAAATACTTTTCTTCTTCGGAAATAATAATTCGCAGCGGTTTTTCTGAAGTTACAATATTGTGTTTTATAGTATTTTCTAACAATAACTGAAGCGAAAGTGGCACCACTTTAGCCTCTGGATTCTTTAACTCCTTGGGAATTTCAAAAATAATGGCATCTTCAAAACGCATTTTTAAAAGATCCATATATGTTTTTGCAAATTTTAGTTCTTGTTCAACATCCACCAGCTCTTTATTCTTTTGCTCTAAAACATAACGATACACTTTTGAAAGTCGGCTGGTAAATTTTTGTGCCAAATCAGGATTTTCATCGATAAGGGCACTTAAAACATTAAGACTATTGAAGAGAAAATGTGGGTCTAATTGATTTTTTAAAGCATCAAATTTTGCAGAGGCTGTGCCGGCAATTATCTTTTGCTCTTTTAGTTTATTCTCCTGTAGTGCTTTATAAAAATAAACAAGATGAAAAAACAAAGAGATTATAGTGGTGATTAAAAGTGGGAAGAGATAAAAAGACATCTTTTCTCCGGCTATAAAATTCTCCAATACTTCTCCCTCATAAACTACGTGATGCAGTAACCTACATATAAAAAAACCGATTAAGGTTAAAATAATCGAACCTGTAGTTCCTAAAATAATCTTTTTTATGCCGGCTTTTCCCCAGTCTATTTTACTGTTAAACCACCAAAAGTATGAAGCATTTATTATGGTTAGCACCAGGCTGTAACCAAAAAATATCACCAGGGTTTCAAAATCAAAAATCTTAGCAAATTTAGAACCGGCGAAAATAATCTCCAATAAGACAATCGCGACAGTAATTACCAGGCTTATTCTCAATATTCTTTTTAAATGTTTCATCTATAATAATTTTGTCTCTGTATTTCGTTGATGGGGTTTTAGGTTTACAGCACTAAGATGCAGTAAGTTAGTTATTATCTGTAATTTTATTTACTGAACTGTTAAAAATAATAACTCAATTGTAAAATAATAGCAGCCGCTTTAAAGTTTAAAATTGACGTTTATAGAAGTTAACGCATAAAAAACGCAGTTACCACTTCATCACAGAAAAGTAGACTAATCTGGTTAGTGATGAATTAAAAGTGCTAATTGAAAGAGAAGGTGGCTTCTTCTACGATAGTGGAAGAAGCCGAAAGGTTTGATAGGATAGAATTCAGATTAGTTTAATCGGCGAATTTATTTTTATAATTTAATTGCTATTTATTCTTCGCTTTTTAACCTTAAAACTTGAAAAGGAATATGTCTTTTAGGCCTCGCAACTGGAACAGGTTACCAATTCTGAAATAAATTCTTTGGAAACACTCTGACTTCGTTGATAATACAGCGTTTTTACACCTAATTCCCAGGCTTCAATCATCAATCGGTTTACTTCTTTTACCGGTAAATTAGAAGGAATATTTAAATTTAAACTCTGCGCCTGATCGATAAACTTCTGCCGAATGGAAGCCTGTTGAATAATTTCTAACTGACTTACTTCTTTAAAAGTTTTAAAGACAGCCTTTTCTTCTGCCGTTAAAACTTCCAGGTGTTGTACACTGCCGTGGTGAAACATAATACTTCTCCAGGTATCTTCGGTATCAACTCCTTTTTCTTTCAGTAACAGTTTTAAGTATTTATTTTTCCGCATAAAATTCCCTTTCGCGAGGCCAGCTTTATAGTAGTTGCTACTAAAGGGTTCTATCCCCGGGGAAGTTTGTCCAAGAATCGCCGATGAAGAGGTTGTGGGAGCAATAGCCATAAGCGTTGTATTTCTACGTCCATAACCTTTTAATAAATCGGGTTCGCCATAAATAGTAGCCAGCTCGCTAGAAGCTTTATAAGCTTTTGCTTCTAAATGTTTAAAAATTGTGGTGGTAAGACTTTTCGCTTGCATACCTTCAAAAGGAATCATATTCTTTTGCAGGTAAGAATGCCAGCCCATCACCCCCAATCCCAGGGCGCGATGTTTTTTGGCAAACCTATTGGCAGCCGATAGATAATAATTGTCTTCGGTTTTTTCGATAAATTCTTCCAACACGGCATCGAGAAAATAAACCGCCAGCTTTACAGCTTCGGTATCTTTCCATTCATCATACAGCTCTAAATTCATAGAGGAAAGGCAGCAAATAAAGGATTCTTCTTTGGTGGAAGGTAAGGCGATTTCTGAACAAAGATTACTGGAGTGAATTTTAAGTTTTTTGTCTTTATAGACCTGGGGTTTATTTCTATTAATATTATCGGTAAAAAAGATATAGGGCAAACCTTTTTGTTGCCGGCTCTCAAGCACTTTCGCCCAAATCTCCCGTTTTTCGGTATCACCATCTATCATTTCCTGCATCCAATAATCTGAAACACAAACGCCGTGAAACAAATTTTGTATTGGATTTCCAATGTTTTTTATCTCCAGGAATTCCTTTATGTCTGGATGGTCTATATCCAAATAAGCCGCAAAGGCACCGCGTCGCACCCCGCCTTGAGAAATCGTGTCCATAGCCGTGTCAAAAAGTTTCATAAAACTGGTGGCACCGCTACTTTTTCCATTATCGGTCACTGCGCTACCACGGCCCCGCAATTCCCCAAAATAACCAGAAGTGCCTCCTCCTATTTTGGTTTGCATAATTACCTCGCCCAGTTTATTAGTAATTCCTTCAATATTATCTGGCACATATACATTAAAACAGGAGATTGGAAGTCCTCTTTCTGTTCCCATATTGGCCCAAATAGGAGAGCTTAAACTCATCCAACCGCGTTCTATCATTTCTATAAATGCTGAAGCCATTTCGGGCTTTTTCAACCTTCTGGCAGCTGCCGTGGCAATTCGTTCTATTGCTTTTTCTGTGGTTTCTCCTTTTAATAAATAGCCTCGGTTTAATATTTGCTGACTTTCCTCATTTAACCACCAAAGTCTCTCTTTCATCTTTTCTGAATTTAATAATGTTCTTTTTTCTGATAATTTTAAAACAAATCGTTTGCGGTGATGCTTTTATCGTGTTTGGTGTATTCCACCGGCCTTTTAGCGAAAAAGTCATCCAGACTATTGGCGTAAATTTCCTCTTCAAACCATTGCAGGGATCTCCCATCCTGGGGCCTCGTAAAAATGCGCTCCATACCAATTTCCACAAGGCTATCATCCACGCGAAATTTCATAAA
The DNA here is from genome assembly GCF_900129445.1 of Salegentibacter echinorum. Taxonomy (GTDB): domain Bacteria; phylum Bacteroidota; class Bacteroidia; order Flavobacteriales; family Flavobacteriaceae; genus Salegentibacter; species Salegentibacter echinorum. The sequence continues at coordinate 513,874 of NZ_FQVT01000001.1, read as the reverse complement.
ATTGAGCAGTTCATTTTTACTTAGGTTCTCAATCTCCCCGTCAACAAAGATCCAATCGAGGATTTCGGTTTCTACCGCTATGGAGTTCATTACTATCTCCCTTATTTCAGCTTTAGAATTTTCATCGAAAAATTCTGGAAACTCCTCCTTAATTTTGTTTACAATAAAAATTCCGGCATTAGCATGTACCTGTTCATCTACCGAAGTCCACGCGATAATATTACTCACATTTTTAAGCACACCATTAAACCTGGAAAAGGATAGAATGATGGCAAACTGGCTAAATAAGGAAACGTTTTCAATAAGAATAGAAAAGAGAATTAAGGAATGTACATATTTCTTCTCGTCACCAGATTTGGTGTGAGCGAGAGCTTTAGAAAGGTATTCAATACGTTTTTTGATTACCGGGGTGTTCACTAAATCCCCAAACTCGTTGTTATAACCTAAAACCTCCAGCAGGCGGGAATATGCTTCAGAATGTCTAAATTCACATTCGGCAAAAGTACTTCCAAGTCCGTTAAATTCGGGTTTAGGCAGGTGTTGATATAATTCGCCCCAAAAGGATTTTACATTCACTTCTATTTGGGCAATGGCTAAAAGACTGCGTTTAATGACCTGTTTCTCATTCTTGCTAAGATGCGAATGAAAGTCCTGGACATCGGCAGTAAAATCAATTTCAGAATGTACCCAAAACGATTTATTGATCGCTTCGGTAAATTTTAAAATTTCGGGATATTCAAAAGGTTTGTAGTTGGTTCTTTTTTTGAAGATACTCATAATACTTTTGTTTTTAGTTAAAAAATTCAAAAGCATAAAAGCAGTATGTACCAAGGAAGAATTATGAGGTTTGGAATAGTATTCACTCATAACAAAACTATGGACATTTACTTTTTATGCGAAAGTAAAAGTCTATCAATAAAGAAAGGTAGCCTGGCTTGTATTTACATACTTACAGTTGCGCAACAGCTCACGATTTTCACGTGATTCCCCTTGTTTTCTATCTGGAAACCAAAATATTAAGCTTGGTTACTAAATATTTTGCTTAAGCCTGAATGAAACTTTATTGAAAATTTATTACGATGTAAAATTAAGGGAATTTAAATACCATAATTGTTTTATAGAAAATAGTTCTTTACAAAGTTGTTCACAATAGGTTCAAGGGTTAAGGGTTAAGGGTTAAGGGTTTCCCATAAAAAAACCATCGGGCGGGCCGATGGTTTTTAAATATTTAAATAAGCTTTTATCTATTCCAGCTTAGATTTAAGCTCAGCTGCTTTTTCTTCTTCCCCGGTTTGGTTATAGATATTCAACAGTGTTCTTATCGCATCTGTATTATCTGGATCTATTTCTACTACTTCTTCCAGATAAGGAATAGCTTCGGCATAAATTTCCTTACGCTCTTCTTCCAGTTCTTCATATCGTTTGTTATCCTCTTTGCTCATTCCAAGAGAATTCATCTCATCGATAAGATCACGTTCTTTGGCCAAAATAGCAACAACAATATTCATCCTTGCATTGTTCATTTCAGGATCAATTTCCAGGGCTTTCTTATAATAATTTATAGCCTTCTCATTATCGCCTAATTCTGCAGCGGTAACTCCTAAATTGTAATAAATGTTAGGATCATTTGGGTTTTTCTCGAGAATGCTTTCCATAAGCTCATTGTACTTCTCCTTATTACCCATTTTATAGTAAACATCGGCTTCTGCCTGGATTAATGCAATATTGTCAGGGTTCTCCTTTTTTGCATCCTTAATTGCAGTTATTGCTTTTTCATCCTCACCTTCCTGAATATATATCAAAGCTATATTCTTGGCGATTTCACCCTTTTTAGAAGGGATCTTTTCCTCCTTAGGATCTTCATATTGACCGGTTTTAATCATAAGATCACGTTGTTCCTTGGGAAGGATCTCACGTTCACCGCTTTCTACATTAATGGCGCTATATTCCACACCAGAACCGTCATAACCCAGCTCTTTAAGATCTTCATAATACTCCAAAGCCTTAGTATAATCTTGCGCATTTAACGCATTTGCAGCCGCATAGTATAAATATAGTGTATCCTGGTTATTTAACTCATAGCTATACTTTAACTTGTCTGAAGCTTTCATATACTCTTCAGTATTTTGGTCGTTCACCGCGCTTTGTACTAAAGCATTTCGCACAGCATCAAAACCTTGCACCGCTTCGTCATCATTACCCATTTCCTGAGCTTTCTTGTATGCTTCTGCGGCAGTTTTTAAATCTTCAAGCGATGTTTTTTCTCCATCTCCTAAATAAGCCTGACCTTTATAAAGATAAAACCGTTCTGTCCATTTATCGTTTGCTTCAGAAAGCATTGTTTCTGCCTTTTGCAGTTGTGTTTTTGCTTCGGCATAATTGCCGTCTTCAACCGCATCCCTGGCGTCTTTAATTTCGCTTTTTTGAGCAATAGCCGTCATAGATAATAAAGAGACGGTCACTGCTGTAACAATATTCGTTTTCATTTGTTTGGTTTATTTTAGTTATTCTTCGCTATCATCTGCAATAGTTGTGCCACTTGGATTTTCATCAGTCGTATCGGCCTTTTCAGGATCATCCATAAGCTCTACATCGTCTTCATCATGTAGCACTTTTGCAACCGCTGCAATGGCATCTTTCCCTTTTAGATTAATTAACTTCACCCCTTGTGTGGCACGTCCCATAACCCGTAAGTTAGCAACTTCCATTCGTATTACGATCCCAGACCTATTAATAATCATAATATCCTCAAGATCTGATACGTTCTTTATCGCTACCAGGCTTCCGGTTTTTTCAGTGATAGAAATGGTTTTCACCCCTTTTCCGCCACGGTTGGTAATACGATAATCTTCTAGACTGGAACGTTTTCCATAGCCATTTTCAGAAACAACCAGAATATCAGATTCAAGGTTTTCTACAGCGATCATTCCTACTACTTCGTCATTATCATCGGCAAGTCTAATTCCTCTCACTCCAGAAGCATTTCTTCCCATAGGCCTGGTTTTATTCTCCTCAAACCTAATGGCTTTTCCACTTCGCACAGCGAGCATTACCTGGCTATCTCCATTTGTTAGTTTAGCTTCCAGCAGTTCGTCGTCATCTTTAATAGTAATCGCATTAATACCATTGGTTCGTGGTCTCGAATACTGTTCTAAAGATGTTTTCTTTACCTGGCCTTTTTTAGTGGCCATAATTACAAAATGATTATTAACGTATTCTTCATCCTTAAGATCCTGCGTACAGATAAAAGCTTTTACCTTATCATCTGGATCTATATTAATTAGATTCTGAATAGCCCTTCCCTTAGAAGCTTTACTTCCTTCTGGAATTTCATATACCCGCATCCAGAAACATTTTCCTTTTTGAGTAAAGAACAACATGTATTGGTGGTTGGTTCCAGAAAACAGATATTCAAGGAAATCTTCATTCCTGGTATTTGAACCTTTCTGGCCTACCCCACCCCTATTTTGTGTTTTATATTCGGTAAGCGATGTTCTTTTAATATAACCGGCGTGGGAGATGGTAATTACCACGCGTTCATCTGGGATCATATCTTCAATACTAAGATCTCCTCCAGAGTATTCTATGGTAGATCTTCTTGGATCTCCATACTTTTCTTTTACTTCAAGCAGCTCATCTTTTATAACCTGCATTCTACGCTCTTTACGCGCCAAAATGTCTTTAAGATCTTTAATAGTCTCTAAAATATCATCATATTCTGCCCTAAGTTTATCCTGTTCCAGTCCGGTAAGTTGGCGCAAACGCATCTCTACAATAGCTTTTGCTTGAAGGTCACTTAGTTCAAAACGTTCGATTAATTTATTCCTGGCTTCTTCTGCATTGTTGGACGAACGGATTAAGGCAATTACTTCATCAATATTATCGGAAGCAATAATTAAACCTTCCAGGATATGAGCCCGGTCTTCTGCTTTTTTCAGCTCAAACTCGGTACGCCTCACCACTACTTCATGGCGATGTTCCACAAAATGGATAATAATATCCTTTAAATTGAGCATTTCTGGCCTACCGTTCACCAGTGCAATATTATTTACACTAAAAGAAGTTTGCAGCGCCGTATGCTTGTAAAGTGTATTCAATACAATATTTGGAATAGCATCCCTTTTCAATTGATAGACGATACGCATCCCATTACGGTCTGACTCATCACGAATAAGGCTAATTCCCTCAATCTTCTTCTCGTTAACCAAATCGGCAGTCTTTTTAATCATATCTGCCTTATTTACCTGGTATGGAATTTCGGTAACCACGAGGAATTCCTTGCCGTTAATTTCTTCCAGCGTAGATTTTGCGCGCATCATTATACGACCACGGCCGGTTTTAAAAGCCTCGCGCACCCCATCATATCCATAAATAATACCTCCGGTAGGGAAATCTGGAGCTTTAATGTGCTCCATAAGACCTTCAACTTCAATATCGTGGTCATCAATATAAGCAACGGTACCGTCTATAACTTCAGATAAATTATGTGGTGCCATATTGGTCGCCATTCCCACCGCAATACCACTGGCTCCATTTACCAATAAATTTGGTATCCTGGTAGGTAGCACGACTGGTTCTTTTAAAGAATCATCGAAGTTTAGTTGTGTATCTACGGTTTCTTTATCGATATCGGCAAGCATATCTTCGCTTATCTTGCGCATTCTCGCCTCGGTATAACGCATGGCTGCGGGACTATCTCCATCTACAGACCCAAAGTTACCCTGGCCATCTACAAGCATATAACGCATACTCCATTCCTGCGCCATTCTTACCATGGTATCATATACTGAAGAATCGCCGTGGGGGTGAAATTTACCTAACACCTCTCCCACAATCCTGGCAGACTTTTTATAAGACCTATTAGAAAGCACACCCAGTTCATACATTCCATATAACACGCGGCGATGCACGGGTTTTAAACCATCACGAACATCGGGCAGCGCACGTGACACAATGACTGACATTGAGTAATCAATGTAAGCCGATTTCATTTCATCTTCAATATTGATAGGAATTAACTTTTCTCCTTCAGCCATATTGTAAAAATTATTTTAGTTCTAAAATCTAACGCGCCAATTTACGCATTTTACAGTTGCTGGCGCCGTTTTCACCTATTGATTACACAAATTTTATTAACAAAAATTTATTGGGCTATCGTTAATAAGTTCCTTATTTTAACCTTGGTTTATTGAAACTTATTTTGTCAATTAGCTTGTAACATAGTATTAGGTACAGTTTTTGAAACTTTGTAGCTATAAAACTTAGAGAGAAAGGAAGATAAAGATGGATGATAATTTTTCACCAAAAGTAAAAGACGTAATTGCATATAGCAAAGAAGAAGCACTAAGATTAGGCCATGATTATATTGGTACTGAACACCTTATGCTTGGATTGCTGCGAGACAATGATGGGAAGGCTATAGATATTTTGAATGCTCTTTCTATAGATTTGGGACACTTAAGAAGAAAAGTAGAAATTCTTAGTCCTGCAAATCCAGAATCGAGTGCAGTTTCTAACGAAAAACGTAACCTGCACTTAACCCGGCAGGCAGAAAGAGCCTTGAAAACCACTTTTTTGGAAGCCAAGCTTTTTCAAAGTTCAAATATAAACACTGCACATCTATTGCTTTGTATATTAAGAAATGAAAATGATCCAACCACAAAGTTGCTAAACCGACTAAAGGTAGATTATGATGGTGTTAAAGACCAGTTTAAATATATGATCGCCAGCGATGAAAATGATTTTCAAGATGGTCCTACTGCCGAGTCTTTTTCTGAAGACGACAGCAGCCGGGGTGATGCTACAAAAGATAATCCTTTTAGTGGCAGCGGAGGCGGTCCCGGAAAAACTTCTAAGAAATCCAAAACACCCGTTTTAGATAACTTCGGAAGAGATTTAACGGCAATGGCCGAGGACGACAAACTGGATCCTGTGGTGGGCCGTGAGAAGGAGATAGAAAGGGTTTCGCAAATTTTAAGCCGAAGAAAAAAGAACAACCCACTTCTCATTGGAGAACCCGGGGTTGGGAAATCTGCGATTGCTGAAGGTTTGGCCTTACGAATTATTAAAAGAAAAGTATCTCGAATTCTATTCGACAAAAGGGTAGTTACACTAGATCTTGCCAGTCTTGTTGCCGGCACCAAGTATCGCGGTCAATTTGAAGAGCGCATGAAAGCGGTAATGAACGAGCTCGAAAAGAATGATGATATTATTCTATTTATAGATGAGATACACACCATAGTTGGCGCAGGTGGTGCTACCGGTAGTTTAGATGCCAGTAATATGTTTAAACCTGCATTAGCGAGAGGTGAGATACAATGTATTGGTGCTACTACCTTAGATGAGTACAGACAATATATTGAGAAAGATGGTGCTTTAGAAAGAAGATTTCAAAAGGTTATTGTAGAGCCCACAAGCGTGGAGGAAACCGTTGAAATTCTTCAAAATATTAAGGATAAGTATGAGGAACACCATAATGTAATATATACAGATGAAGCTATTGAAGCCTGTGTTAAATTAACCAATCGATACCTTACCGAGCGTTTTCTGCCAGATAAAGCTATAGATGCTTTAGATGAAGCTGGTTCCCGGGTACATATTACTAATATGGATGTACCAAAACAGGTGCTGGACTTAGAACGCAGACTGGAAGAAGTACGAGAAAACAAGAATTCTGTAGTTAAAAAACAGAAGTATGAAGAAGCTGCCAAATTAAGGGATGATGAAAAGAACCTCGAAAAGGAATTACAGGTAGCCCAGGAAAAATGGGAAGAAGAGTCTAAAAAGCACAAGGAAACAGTAAGTGAAGAAAATGTTGCAGATGTTGTTTCCATGATGACCGGTGTTCCCGTAAACCGAATCGCCCAGACAGAAAGCAATAAGCTGGTAAAACTTCCTAAGAAAATTAAAGGAAAAGTTATTGGGCAGGATACCGCGGTAGCTAAGGTGGTAAAAGCTATTCAAAGAAACCGTGCGGGTCTTAAGGATCCTAATAAACCTATTGGTTCTTTTATATTTTTAGGACAAACCGGGGTTGGTAAAACCCAATTAGCTAAAGTGCTGGCACGCGAACTTTTTGACAATGACGATTCACTTATTCGAATTGATATGAGTGAATATATGGAGAAGTTTGCAATTTCCAGACTTATTGGAGCACCTCCGGGATATGTTGGTTATGAAGAAGGTGGACAGCTTACCGAGAAAGTGCGTAGAAAACCTTATGCAGTAATTTTACTGGACGAGGTAGAAAAAGCGCATCCCGATGTCTTTAATATGCTTTTACAGGTGCTTGATGATGGATATCTAACCGATAGCCTTGGACGCAAAATTGATTTTAGAAACACCATAATAATCATGACCTCCAATATTGGAGCAAGAAAGTTGAAAGATTTTGGGCAGGGTGTTGGATTTGGTACCGCATCACAGCGCTCCCAGGCCGACGAGAATGCCAGAAGTGTTATTGAAAACGCGCTTAAAAAAGCCTTCGCACCAGAATTCTTAAACCGAATTGATGATGTAGTTATCTTCAATAGTTTGGAACGAGAGCATATTCATAAGATCATCGACATTGAGCTGGTGAAACTATTTGATAGAATTGGTAGTCTTGGATACAATCTCACGTTGAGCGATAAAGCGAAAGACTATATTGCTGAAAAAGGCTTTGACAAGCAATATGGAGCAAGACCGTTAAACCGGGCTATCCAAAAATATATTGAAGATGCTTTAGCCGAAGAAATTATTTCTTCCAACCTGGCAGAAGGTGATAAGATTTTTATGGACCTCGACGAAGAAAAGAACGAGTTGACCATTAAAATAGACAAATCTGTAGAAGAGCCGGAGTCTTAAAATACACTTCAATTCTAAAATTATTAAAACCTGTCTGTAAGTTTTTTCAGACAGGTTTTTTATTTAACAAATCATAAAATTATTTTACTTTTGCGCCCGTAACCCTACCCTACATATAATGCTTGCTAAAGAAATAAACCTGGACTTTGGCCAGGTATATGTTTTAGATACTATTCTCATTTCGGTAATTCGAGAAGGCATACTTTTTAATGCTGAAAAGAACCAGGAACTTATTAACCTGGGCGATGAGCTATTTAAAGGCCAACCTTATGGTCTTATCTCGAATCGCAAATATTCTTATGCTGTAGATCCATTAATTTATCGACAAATTTCAAAAGTGGAGAACCTTAAGGCCATCGCTATTGTGACTAATAGGGATATGGTAAAATTAAGCGTAAGTAAAGTAGAACAAAGGTTTTACAAAAGCAGTAATTCTTTTGAAATCTTTGATGATTTAGACCGTGCAATTAATTGGATGAAATTTGAAATGCAATAAAATTACTTTTAAATTTTCAATGGAAGTTCCCTTATAAAGAACTCAGCCATCCTTTTTTCAACGAATCGAGCTTATCGAAATATTTCTATAAATTAAAAGAGCTGCTTCCAAATGAGGAAGATGATTTCTTCTGCCCTAACAGAAGTCGGAAAAATTGACATTTAATTTAATTGCCTTGAAAATTTAATTTAATTGCCTTGAAAATTTAATTTAATTACCTTGAAACTAATCTGGTTTTCTAATAAATAATCTTGAATTCGTAGCTATATTCTGCGTCATAGTGAACTCCCAGAAGCCACTCAACTGACAGATTCTTCAATTTCAGTTTTAACTAACAGCTTACTCAAAAATCGAATCTGGAAAATGAAAATTCTTCAAAAAATATTTAGCTTTCTTAATGTGTGGCGCCATATTAACATCGTTATGAAGCACAGGCACTTCTTTTCTGAAGTCTGAAATTACTTCTCTTAGAATTTCAGAAGTTAATGCGGGTTCTCTAAAATGCATCGCCTGGGAAGCGTTAAACAGCTCAATAGCGAGCACACTATTTAGGTTCTCCACTACTTTTAAAAGTTTAGTTGCACTATTTGCGCCCATGCTTACATGATCCTCCTGTCCATTTGAAGAAACAATAGAATCTACAGAAGCCGGCACTGCAAGTTGTTTGTTCTGGCTCACAATACTGGCGGCGGTGTACTGCGGAATCATAAAACCGCTGTTTAATCCGGGGTTTTCTACTAAAAAGGCCGGTAATCCCCGCAAGCCAGAGACCAATTGAAAGGTTCTTCTCTCAGAAATATTAGCCCATTCGGCCAGGGCGATGGCCAGGTAATCTAAAGCAAGCGCCAAAGGTTGGCCGTGAAAATTTCCGCCAGAAATAATTTTATCTTCTTCAATAAAAATATTAGGGTTATCGGTAACCGAATTAATCTCGGTTTTAATAGTTTTTCTAACAAAACTTAAAGTATCCTTACTGGCACCGTGCACCTGCGGAATGCACCTAAAAGAATAAGGATCCTGTACATTATCTTTTTCGCTTTTTGCAATTTCACTATCGGCCAGGAATGTTCTAATTCTTTCGGCAGTTTTTACCTGTCCCCTATGTGGTCTTGCCAAATGTACCAATTCATCAAAGGGCGATAAATTACAATCAAAAGCATCTATGGAAATAGAACTAATAAGATCTGCCAAATAAGATAATTTATAGGTTTCCAACAACGCGTAAACCCCATGGGCGCTCATAAACTGGGTGCCGTTTAATAAGGCCAGGCCTTCTTTAGATTGTAATTCTAAAGCATCCCAACCTTGTTGACGCAGCATTTCTTCCCCACTTATAATCCTATCATCAAAATACACTTCACCCTCGCCAATTAAAGGCAGGGCCAAATGCGCAAGCGGTGCAAGATCTCCCGAGGCACCCAAAGAGCCCTGTTCATAAATTACCGGTAAAATCTCTTTATTATAGAGATCTATAAGACGTAAAACCGATTTTAAAGCAATGCCCGAGTTCCCATAACTAAGCGATTGTATTTTTAGTAAAAGCATCAATTTAACGATGCGTTTATTTACTTTTTTCCCGGTACCGCAAGCGTGTGATTTCACCAGGTTTTCCTGAAGTTCTGTAAGCTTACCGGCACTTATTTTCACATTACAAAGTGCTCCAAAACCGGTATTTATTCCATAAACCGGAATATCACTTTCTGTAATTTTTTTGTTTAAGTAACTTCGGGATTTTTCAATGTTGAATTCTGCCTCTTCGCTAAGCGCCAATTTCCTTGAATTCACCAAAATATCTTCAATAGTTTCTAAATCTAAGATAGCTGAACTGATATAATGACGATTGGGCATAAAATTTATTTTTTTTAATTAGCACTTCCTAAAATCCCGAGAAGCCTATGTTTTCTTACAAAATCAAGCCTTGCTTTATATCTCCCGGAACAGAACATTTTAGAAATACTATTTTTTAAACTAAGAGAGACAGAATTTTTTAAACTAAACAAAAATCCTATTTCCATTAAAACATTCCAAATTTACAGGATATTTATTAAGAACATTTACAATAATGACATTAAACAATTAACAAAAGTAATCATCTATCGCTATTCTTTTTCGAGTGCTAAAAAAGCCTGCCCCAAATAGTCACATAAATCTCCAGAAATTAAGGTTTCAACGCCCATTTCTTCTGCACAAATATCTCCCGCTAAACCGTGCATATAAACCCCGAGAATGGCCGCGACTAAAGGTTCATATTTTTGAGACATCAAGCCCGCGATAATACCAGAGAGCACATCGCCACTTCCGGCAGTGGCCATGCCGGGATTCCCCGAATTATTGATATACATATTACCTTCAGAAAAAACGAAGCTATGCGATCCTTTTAAAACCAGGATAAGATCGTTGGTTTTTGAAAAATCTTTTACTTTTTCCATCTTTTCAAAATCATCTTCCCAGCTCCCTATTAAACGCTCTAGTTCTTTGGGATGCGGCGTTAAAATAGAGTTTTTAGGCAGGGCATTAAGGAAATCCATATTTTCTGAAATCATATTTAATCCATCTGCATCAATGAGCATAGGTTTTTCCGTTTCCTCAAGTAAAGCTTTAAAAGCATTTGCAGTAGTTTGTGATTTTCCCGCACCCATCCCGAAGCAAACAACATCTGGTTCCAATCCAGGTTTTATTTCACTTAATTCTTTTTCAGCTTTATCGGTAATAACCATCGCTTCGGGCAAAGCGGTTTGTAAGATTTGATAGCCGCATTTTGGTGTATAAACACTACACAAACCGGCTCCAGATCTCAATACTGCTTTTGCTGAAAGAACTATACTGCCAATTTTCCCATAGCTTCCCCCAACTACAAGCGTGTGACCATAATCCCCTTTATGGGAATTTCTTTTTCGGGGTCTATACAGCTGTCTGGCCTCGCGTTTACCAATTAATTGTGCCACCGCTTTCACTTCTTTTAAAAAGTCCCGGTCCAAACCTATATCCAGTATTTGTAATTCCCCAATGAAATTCATCGTTTCTGGTAAGAAGAATGTGAGTTTAGGATTCTGAAAACTAAGAGTGTAATTCGCCTTAATTATAGTCGCGTCTTTCTGTGGTGCTTTATTAGGAAAAAGCCCGGAAGGCATATCTACAGCAAGTGTAAATGCACCAGAATTATTAATGTGCTTTAATAATTTAGCCAGCCAACCTTTGGCCGGTCGATTTAGACCGATACCAAAAATAGCATCTACCACAAATTCACCGGGAGAAATTTCGGGAAAATCGGTATTTTCTTCAATAACTTCCGGCCAGGATGAACTTTCCTTCTTATATCGATCGTAATTTATCAAAAAATCGTCAGATCTTTTATCGCTGTAATCAACAATAAAAACTTCAACATTATAGCCGTATTTGTGCAGTAATCTGCCAATTACAAGTCCGTCGCCGCCGTTATTTCCAATTCCGCAGAAAATCTTAATCTTTATATCGGCGCCCTCCAATCTGGTATGAATTTCATTGAAAACAAGACTTGCGGCCCGCTCCATTAAACGGGTACTCGATATATGTTCATTTTCTAAGGTAATTTTATCGGCTTCATTTAGTTGTTCGGCACTAAGTATCTTCATAATTGGATTTTCTAAAATATTTTATCTCTAAAATTACAAATTACAGGTAGATTAACTTCAGATAAAGTTTTAATCTAAACTTAAAGTTGACTACAAAATACTAAAGCTTCACTAAAAAGTCCCAACTTTAATTAGTTGGGAAAAACTTCAGAATTATTCATAAAACGCACTTTTAAATATTATATTCGAAGCGAAATCAATAAATTCGCACAAATTTTAAACAAATGAAAGAAGTTGCCCTTGCTGCCAAGCATAAAGCCCTAAATGCCAAAATGGTACCTTTTGCAGGGTACAATATGCCGGTTTCTTATGAAGGTGTAAATATTGAACACCAAACGGTAAGAGAAAAATTAGGCGTTTTTGATGTCTCACATATGGGAGAGTTCCTAATTACCGGGGACAAAGCTTTAGAACTCATTCAAAAAGTTACCACTAATGATGCCTCAAAATTGGTTGACGGTAAAGCGCAGTACACCTGCATGCCCAACGAAACAGGCGGCATTGTGGACGATTTAATTATCTACCGGATGAATGCCGAAAAGTATTTACTGGTAGTAAACGCTTCTAACATAGACAAAGACTGGAATTGGTTGGCCCAGCACAATACCATGGATGCCACCATTCGCGATATGTCTGAAGAATTGTCATTACTTGCTATACAAGGACCAAAAGCGGTTGAAGCCATGCAAACCCTCACCGATATAGATCTCTCGGCAATGAAATTCTATACTTTTGAAATGGCCGATTTTGCAGGTGCAGAAAAAGTGATTATTTCAGCTACGGGCTATACAGGTAGTGGCGGATTTGAAATATATTTTAAAAATGAATATGCTGAGCAGATTTGGGAAAGAGTATTGGAAGCAGGTGCCGATTTTGGCATTAAACCTATTGGTCTGGCTGCCAGGGATACCTTAAGGTTAGAAATGGGCCTTTGTCTCTATGGAAATGATATTGATGAAACCACTTCTCCCATCGAAGCAAAGCTGGGGTGGATCACAAAATTCAATAAAGATTTTATTAATGCTGAAGCGCTTAAAAAAGAAAAAGAAGAAGGCCCAAAACGCAAGCTTATAGCATTTGAGCTGGAAGGCCGCGGCATCCCAAGACAGGGTTATGATATTGAAGATGAAAATGGCAGGGTTATTGGCCACGTAACTTCGGGCACTATGGCACCAACGGTAGAAAAAGGAATCGGTTTAGGTTATGTAGCTACCGAATTTGCAGGATTTGGCAAGAAGATCTTTATAAAAATTAGAAAGAAATCCATTCCGGCAGTACAGGTGAAATTGCCCTTTTATAAAGGATAATTTTTTTGGAACGAATACTTATATTAGGAGCTAGCGGCTTTATAGGCAACGCCTTATATAAAGAGCTATGCTCCTATTTTGATACATACGGCACCTATCACACTGCAAATACCGGTTTTGAAGAGAATCACCAGTTTCATCTATACGATATGGAAACTGAAAATATTGAAATCCTACTTCAAAACATTCAACCAACAGTTGTAATATCGGCTACGCGGGGAAATTTTGATGCTCAAATTTTAATGCATTTTGAGGTGATTAATTATATTCTTACCCACAATTGCAAATTGCTCTTTATCTCTTCGGCAAATGTTTTTGATGCTTTCACCAACTATCCTTCTTATGAATACGACAAGACCTTATCGCAAAGTATCTACGGCCGATTTAAAATTAAGATTGAAAATGCTCTGCTACGCTTACCCAACGAGAAATATAATATCTTAAGAGTTCCTATGGTTTTTGGCCATAATTCCCCCAGAGTTAAACAGCTGAAAAATTTAATTCATTTAGAAGAAGCGATCGAGGTCTTCCCAAATGTGGTTATAAATGTTACCGAAATTGAAAAACTTACCCAACAGGTGCATTATATTATCAACCGAAAAAAGAAGGGGGTTTTTCACCTGGGGAGTAGCGATCTTGTACATCAAAAAGATTTTATTGAAGATGTTTGTGAGGTTTTAGGACATAAAAACCTTGTTTTTAAGAATATTTATGATTCCAATTTCGATAGGTTTTTGGCAGTTTTACCCAAAGAAAACCTTCTTCCCAAAAACTTACAGATTTCTGTACAACAAGTAGCAACTGCTTCTGTAAAGAAATAGAACCAAGAGAAAAGAGAAAAGAAACAAGAGACGAAAGGCAAAAAACCCGGCTTCCAATAATTAATAGATTATTCTCGATTATCGAGTAAAATTTCCTCCTAATGTTTTACTCCGAGCCCTGGAGCCTTAGTGGCTATTTATTAAATAGCAAGCAAATGTTAATCTTGTAATAAAAAAGCTTCAGATTTAAAATTTGGATTTAAGTTGTTTAAATTTAAGGAACTAACTTAAAAAATAAAGACATGAAAAAGCTAAGCGAAGATGAAGTTCAGAAGAAATTAGACAAATTTGAAGGCTGGACTTTCGCTAATGATGCGATTCACACTTCCTTTCAATTTGCTAATTTTAAAGATGCCTTTACGGTAATGACCAGGATCGCTTTTGAAGCAGAAGCGCAAGAACACCATCCCAATTGGGGCAATGTTTACAATGAATTGGAAATCACGCTCTCCAGCCACGACGCTGGCGGAGTCACAGAAAAAGATTTTAAACTAGCCAAAGCTATTGAGGAAATAGTGGAAGCTTCTGCATAGTACCAGAAACCTCTTGCCATTAAAGCTTCGGGGGGAAAAAAATAGACAAATAAGATTTAAAGCCTTCAACTAAAATTGAGGGCTTTTTTATATTTTTGTCAGATATTTTATACAAAAACAATGGGAAGAGCATTTGAATTTAGAAAAGCGCGAAAGATGAAACGTTGGTCTGCTATGGCCAAAGCCTTCACCCGTATTGGGAAAGATATTGTCATGGCTGTTAAAGAAGGTGGCCCAGACCCTGATATCAATGCAAAGTTAAGAGCGGTTATTCAAAACGCCAAGAGCGTAAACATGCCCAAAGACAATATTGAGCGTGCTATTAAAAGAGCTAGTGATAAAAGTCAGGGAGATTATAAAGTTGTTTTATTTGAAGGCTATGCGCCCCATGGAATTGCAGTTTTGGTAGAAACCGCCACCGACAATAACAACCGCACTGTGGCTAACGTGCGTTCTCATTTCAATAAATGCGACGGCAATTTAGGAACTTCAGGTTCAGTAGAATTTATGTTTGATCATACCTGTAATTTCCGGGTTAATGCCGATGGATTAGATGCCGAAGAGCTGGAACTGGAATTTATAGATTATGGTGCCGAGGAAATCTTTGAAGATGAGGATGGAATTCATATTTATGCTCCTTTTGAATATTTTGGTTCAATACAAAAAGAATTAGAAAGCAGGGAAATCGAGATTTTATCCTCTGGTTTTGAAAGAATTCCGCAGGTCACCAAACCGCTAAATGCTGAAGAAGCTGCCGACGTTGAAAAATTATTAGAAAAACTGGAAGAAGATGATGATGTACAAAATGTATATCACACAATGGAGGAAACGGAATAGGGAACTCACGTTCTCTCCTAAAGAATCGATTTTAAGAGATATCTTACAGATTTTAATCCCGCATAGCTATCGAGACTGTGAGGTCTAACCATCAGAGGGTTTCCTTAATTTAAGTAATAACGTCAGTTCGACTAATGAAAACGTCTCAAATCATTTTCAAAATTCTTTTTAATTGGCACTATTGACGTTTCAAAGCAGCGTTTTGGAATCTTTTTGCGCAGTATAAGTTTTGTTTTGCGTTAAGAAATCTTGAAGCCCTGGAAAGATTTCTTAACGCAAAACAAAACTGGTTTTCAGCTATGCTGAAAAATACCTCGGAAAAAGCGCCTTTTCTTTTGTTTCGTTTTCTTTGGGCGAGCAAAGAAAATGAAAAAAAGTCGTTTCAAACATCACAGGTAAATATTAATTAGTTAGGTTGTTATATTATTTAGTTTAAAAATCTGTTTCACACATAATTTATTTGAGGAAAATATTCGAATTTACCGAGCTTGGCCTTCAATAAAGTTAGACCGAACTAAAGTTAAGAAAAACTTCGAAATAGTTTCGCTCAAAATCCTTTCCAAAAGCAAATAAAAATCATAAAAAAACCTGTTCTAAAAACATCAAAACAGGTTTTTTTAAAGATTGGCATCTTTTAATGCTCTCCCCTATCATGCTTGGTAGGCTGGCCTTTTCGGCGTTTCTTTTCTTCTTCCAATAGCGAAAGCTCCCTACCGGTTTGTCCTTTAACAGAGGTATTTTCCTGCGCCCTGCGCAATAAGTAAGGCACAACATCCCGCACAGGGCCAAACGGCAAAAGTTTTGCCGAATTGTAACCTTTCTTGGCCAGGTTATAACTAATATGGTCACTCATGCCATAAAGCTGACTAAACCATATACGTTCATCGTCTAAAGCCAAACCTTTATCTTCCATACTTTGAAGCGCAAGGTAATTACTCACCTCGTTATGCGTCCCAATAAAAACATGGATATCATTTAAGTTGGCAAGACAATAAGACATGACACTATTAAAGTTTACATCTGTCGCCTCTTTATTCTCACAAATAGGTGAGGTATAATTATATTTTTTGGCGCGGGCATTTTCTATTTCTAAATAAGCACCACGAACAATTTTAGCACCAATCTTAAAACCTTCATCTTTGGCTTTTTGATGTAGATTTTTTATGTATTCCAGGCGATCCCAACGGTAACATTGAAAAGTATTATAAATAAGGATTTTCTCCTTATTGTATTTTTTCATCATGTCCTCCATCAACTCATCGGCGGCAAGCTGCATCCAACTATGCTCGGCATCGGCATACAGCCTTACATTATTCTCGTAAGCACAATTACAAAGTTCATCTACCCTTTCTTTAACGCGGTTCCATTCTTTCTTCTCATCATCACTTAAATTAATACGTTCAGAAATCTTTTCCCAAATTTCAAAACGACCAATCCCGGTTGGTTTAAATAAAGAAAATGGTAATTCTTCACTTTTAGCTGCAAATTTTATAAGTCCCATCTTTGTTTCCAAAGCGGCATCAAACTCTTCTTCGGTAGCTTTACCTTCTACAGAATAATCTAAAATACTGTGCAATTTTGCCTGGTACATGTTCTTGGTTAACGGCTTACAATCTTCCTCTGTAACCCCCCCACAAAATTGTTCGAAAATTGTTTTCTTTATAAGCCCTTCTACCGGTAAATGCAATTTTAAAGACATTTTGGTTAACCAGGAACCAGCATCAACCAATTTTTTTTTATTCATCATGCTAAATAAAAAGATAGCACGATCTAACTCCAAATCGGTTTTTAATTTAAAAGCCGTTTTGGTATCGTTAAAAATTTTTCTATTAATCATAGCCTTTTGTTATTCTCGCAAATATAATTATTGAAGTTTGATTTCTTAATGAATAATTCTGCTTATTTTCGAAGCTAAATTATATCTTTTAAAAACGTCAAAAATCATGTCTAATACGGCAGTTAAAGGTCCGGTTTACTTTCAAGAAGAAGCGTTTAACCGGCTAAATACTTACTTAGAGCAAAGTAGCGCTTCAAAAGTGTTTATTTTGGTAGATAAAAATACACATAGGGATTGTTTAGCAACCTTTCTCCAGCAGCTTGAGAATGCGAAAGATTTTGAAATCTTAGAAATTGAAGCGGGGGAAATTCATAAAAATTTGGAAACCTGCACAGGCTTATGGAATGCCCTTTCTGAGTTAGATGCCGATAGAAAAAGTCTAATGATCAATTTAGGTGGCGGGGTTGTTACAGATCTTGGTGGCTTTGTTGCTTCTACCTTTAAACGCGGCATTAGCTATATAAATATTCCCACCAGTCTTTTGGCCATGGTTGACGCCTCTGTGGGCGGAAAAACCGGCGTAGATCTGGGAAATTTAAAAAACCAGATAGGTGTAATAAACCACGCCGAAATGGTTTTGGTAGATTCTGTTTTTTTAAAAACACTACCACAAAATGAGATGCGCAGCGGCCTGGCAGAAATTCTTAAACACGGCTTAATTAGCAGTGAAGAATACTGGAATAAAGTAACTAACTTGAGTGCGCTTAACTTAGACGACCTGGATGATATTATCAAAGAATCTATAGAAATAAAGGCTAAAGTCGTGTTGGAGGACCCCAGAGAAAACGGCTTACGAAAAACTCTAAACTATGGGCATACGCTTGGCCACGCCATTGAGTCCTATTTTTTGACACATCCTAAAAAAACAACCCTATTACACGGGGAAGCTATCGCTGTTGGGATGATTTTGGCATCACAACTTTCCTGTAAACTTCAGGATTTTCCGGAAGAAAAATTAGCCAGTATTACCGGTAAAATACTTGATATCTATGAGAAAGTAGAATTTAATAAGGAAGACATTCCGCAGATTATAAATTTAATGAAATACGATAAAAAAAATTCCCACGGGAATATAAATTTTGTACTATTGAAGGATATAGGTGAGCCGGTTTTGGACTGCCAGGTTCCCACTAATCTTATATGGGATGCTTTCAAATATTATGAGGAAGCATAGCTTCATTTAATTATATTTTAAAAAGATTTTTTATCTTTAAAACGAATCAAACAAGCTCAATTCCTTATGAAAAGAACTATTGTTGACTACAAAAAATTAACCCCGGAAATACTAAGTCTTTTAGTAGAAAAGTACCCTCACGGTTATGATGATGATCACGTGATCTCATTTAAAAATGCAAAAAATGAGACCATAGAAGCAGTAGAAGTAAAAACTGAAGACACCATTTATTTAGTCAAAGTAAGTACACGCTTAGAGAACAGCATGGCCAATTTTGACGAAGACGATTATGATGAAGATGACTACAATGAACCGCTTATAGAAATCCCGGAAAAGGAAGAAGATGATGATTAAATCATCCTAAGACTTTAAAATTCTAGCATTGCTTTGCTAAGACCACAGTCTTAAAAAAGCAATGCCACTCCTTCTCTCTATTGGATGTATTAATTACATTATCAACTACACTCCGAACCAATTCCAAATCCGACCGAAATCATGGGCTCCTTAGACGGAATTATGAAAAAAGCCCGGGAAACCTACCCAGGGTTTGATCCTTCTTATATTAAAATGCCAGATAAAGAAGGTGATAAAATAAGGTTTTACGGCCACACCGATACCGACCTGCCTATTCATTATAAATTTTCAAATTACGTAGATTACAATCCCAAAACCGGAAAAGAAACAACGAGCTTTTTCATTAGGAATCAGCTTTTTTCTACACATTTATTAAGTATCACCTATCCCCTACACTTTGGTGATTGGGGTGGTATTCCTATAAAAATCTTATATACATTTTTTGGCATTGCTCCCGGCATCCTCGCGGTTAGCGGATTTCTAATTTGGCGACAAAAAGGAAAACGCAAGAAAAAATTGAGTAAAAAGCAGAAAAACAGAAAACTGCAGTCGGCTTAATTCGATTATTCTTTTCTGGCAAAAACTAACCAATTGACAGAAATTCTATGTGTTAATTCTTCATTTATTTCTCAATTAGCAGTTGATTTTTAAATGGTTTTATAAGTATTATACATATATTTATCAGGTTATATGCTATAAATACAACTCCACTTCATGCAAGATCCCAATACCTCTACCACTATTTCTGAAGCTTTATTAAAAACCTATAATAACTTTATAGATCAGCTACCGGGCATTGGGATAGGAATTTTAATCATTATCCTGGGTACACTTATAGCTACGTGGATTGGTAGATTTGCAACCAAAAGGATATCGGCTAGAACCCACGACCCGCTAATGAGCCGTTTTTTAGGCAAGGCCATAAAATTTACTTTTGTTAGTATCGCTATAATGCTTGCTTTAAAAGCAGCAGGATTGGGTGGTATTGCCACAGGAATTCTCACTGCAGCCGGTGCCAGTGCGGTCGTACTTGGATTTGCCTTTAAAGATATTGGAGAAAATTTTATAGCTGGAATTATTCTGGCTTTTAGCAGACCTTACGATGTAAACGACACCGTAGATATAGACGGGAATTTCGGAAAAATAAAAAGCCTGGAATTTCGATATACCAAACTCAAAACTTTTGATGGAAAAGATGTTTATATTCCCAATAGCGACGTACTCACAAAACCGGTAACCAACTTTACCGAAGATGGTTTCTTTAGATGGGATTTTATAATTGGTATTGCATACGAAGATAATATTACCGGCGCCAAACAAATTATTCTAGATGCTTTAAAAAAAGAAGAAAATGTTATTGAAGACGAAGAACATGAAAATTTTGTCATTGAAGATAAGTTAGATACCAGTACAGTGAACCTAAAAGTCTACTTTTGGGTAGATACGACAGATTTTAGACGGATGGCACTAATCACCAAAGGCCTTGTAGTAAAGAGCGTTAAGGAAGCCTTAGAAGAAGGTGGTTATTACCTACCGGCCGATATTCAGGAAATTAAGCTCTACGGTGGAGAAACAGATTTCCCGGTACGCCTGGAAGATTTATCAAAAAGCAAGCAGGACAAATCTAAAAAATCAAACTAATACTGCTATTTCTTCCGAAGTAAATGAGCAAGGGAATAAAGAGAAAAATGAACGAGTTTGATTGCGCCCTCTAATTTGGTATTAGATCGCAGTACCAGAAATTAAGATCCCAGCTGGTTTTTTCTGAAGAATCATCTTCATCTTTAGATGGTTCATAAGATTTTTGCACTACTTCACCAATTTTAAAGGGAATAGGTGCTTTAAAAATAGGACCATTAAAAACAAAAGTATGAAACTCCCCATTTTCACCGCAAGGATCCACACCTTTAGGCAAATCTTTTAGAAAAGAAGCGTCCAGTTCTCTTCCGCAGAAAGATTTATCTAATTTATTGGCATTAACGCATACCACAATAGCTTTAAACCCAAGCCTAATAAACTCTTCCATCAACCGGCGCGTATTTTCCTGCCACAATGGAAACACAGTGTCCAGACCAATTTCATTAAGCTGTTTTTCCCGATATGCTTTTAAATCTTCCAGTAAAATATCTCCAAAAACACTATGGGTAAAACCTTCGTTAAGTAGTTTTTGTGTTTCACTTTGCATGATCTCGTTATAATCTTCCATAGAAATCTCACCGTGCAAAGCAATCTTATGTAAGGGCAAACCAATACTTTCGGCTTGCATTTGCAGCAATTCTTCTCGCACCCCGTGCATAGAAATACGGTTGAACTTTGTATTTACCGTAGTCACCAGTTTTTCTACGGAATACTCCTTTCCATCACGTAAATTATAGAGCGATAATGCGGCATCTTTCCCGCTACTCCAATTTAAGTAGGCTTTTTTCATTGCTTTTCGATCAAAAAACTTTCAATGGCAAGATCGTAACTGGCAAGCCCAAAACCAAAAATCACTCCCTTTGCATTTGCGGAAAGAAACGATTTTTTCCTAAAATCTTCGCGGGCGTGTGTATTGGAAATGTGCACTTCTACCACCGGCGTTTTAATCGCTTTAAGTGCATCCCCCAAACCAATGGAAGTATGTGTGTAAGCCGCAGCATTGAGCACTACTCCATCAAACTCATGATCGCATTCGTGCAATTTATCTATCAACTCACCTTCAATATTACTCTGAAAATAGGAAAGTGAGGTATTTTTAAATTTAAATTGAAGTTGCGAAAAATAATTCTCAAAAGACTTATCTCCATAAGTTTCCGGTTCCCTGGTTCCTAATAGGTTTAAATTGGGACCGTTTATAATAAGTATTTTCATAGCGAAAATTGCTTTATTTAATTGATTAATGGTAAAGTTAAAAAAATACTTTAGGCACTCTAATTAAAACTTAAAAACAAAAAAATGCGAAGGAAAATTCCTTCGCATTTTTTCATAGGTGTTATTTCAATTCTTCTTAGAACATATAACCTACACCAAATTGCCATACTGAGTTGTGTACATCTAAGTCATCAAAAGTATCAGTAAAGCCGTAGTTATAACGCGCCTGTACAAAGAATGCATTGTTGAACTTGTATTCAAGTCCGGCAACTCCGCCTATCTCAAAATCTTTTGGTTCTGGCAAAACACCTGGGTTGTCAATATCTCCTCCATCTTCAAGAGGTTTATAATCTATCTCATCATTAACTACAAAGTTAAAAGATGGACCAGCTTGTAAACTCAACCCATCTACAAGGTAGATTTTAGCCAGAACGGGTACATTAATGTAATCTAGTTGATATTCAATATTATCATCAGTATCTAAAAAATTATCCTGATCGATATCTTTGATATCATACCCCTGGCCTGAGTACATTACCTCTGGTTGAAGAGAGAATTTATCCATCAATGGAATTTCAGCTAATAGTCCAACATTAAAGCTGGTTCTAGATTTGTCTGAGCTAAAATCATCTCCCGTGAAATTAGCAATGTTTAAACCACCTTTTACACCAAAATTCCAGTATTCCTGTGCAGAAAGTGTAGTGGTTCCAAATAATACTACCGCGATAATTAAAATCGACTTTTTCATAACGTATATCCTTTTGTTTGTGTTACTGGAGCAAATGTAGGAAGTGCATTCTTAATAAAATGTTAGCCAAACCTAAAGTATTACTAAGATTAGCGCCAATTTAATTATATCTTTAACGTATGAAATGGACTACAGCATTACAGGACTATTGTAATTATTTAAGGATAGAACGCGGACTCTCAGAAAACTCCATTACCAATTACAGGTTGGATATTGTAAAACTCATACGGTTTTTAGACGTTAAAAATATTGAAGCCTCTCCTCTTGATATTTCTGAAGAAACCGTGCAAAAGTTCATTTATGAAATTGCAAAAGAAGTAAACGCCCGTTCACAATCGCGAATAATTTCAGGCTTACGTGGGTTTTTCCATTTTTTTGTTTTTGAAGATTACCGAAAAGACAATCCTTTAGACCTCATAGAGTCTCCAAAAATAGGACGTAAACTTCCCGATACCCTTTCAACGGAAGAAATAGACCTACTAATTGCATCTATAGATCTAAGTACCAATGAAGGAGAACGAAACAGGGCAATTCTAGAAACGCTCTATGGTTGCGGATTACGCGTTAGCGAGCTTACCAACCTTAAAATTTCAGACTTGTTTTTTGATGAAGGTTTTATTAAAGTAACCGGAAAAGGAAACAAGCAGCGATTTGTGCCAATTTCAGACTACACGAAAAAGTTTATCAATATCTATAAAAATGAAGTAAGGTCGCATCAGTCACCAAAAAAGGAAGCTTCAGATATTCTATTTTTAAACCGAAGAGGAAACCAACTAACCCGGGCGATGATCTTCACCATTGTGAGAAGACTCGCCGAGAAAGCGGGGCTTTCAAAAAAAATAAGTCCGCATACTTTTCGGCATTCTTTCGCGACCCATTTATTGGAAAACGGCGCTAATCTAAGAGCGATACAACAAATGTTAGGTCACGAAAGCATCACAACTACCGAAGTTTATATGCACGTGGACAGCAGACACCTAAGGGAAGTGATGGAAAATTTTCATCCCAGGCGTTAATTCTAAATGGCTGTAGTTCAATTAAGCTATTACTATTGGAATGAATTGGCATTCCGTCTCGAGCACTAGAGAGAGGAATCTATTCTCTTTGAATAAAGATTCTGAATGACAAACTAAGATATCATCCTAAAGCTCTCTGTTTTTAAAATAATGAGGCTTTAAAGTTGAGTGAAAACAGTTTTTCCAGAGTATTAAAATTGGGTTAAACCTTAAGGGAAATTCGAGCTAACCGTGGAATATTATTAAATTCAGCAGTACTAAAACAAACCGGGCAACCTAAACTCCCAGCAATACGTTGATACCATTTTTAAAATTTGTTGGCACAAGCGCGCCCTAAAAAAATATCTAATGAAAACTTTAAAATTTAAAAACGGTGATGAACTGCCGGCAATAGGTCTTGGAACCTGGAAATCTGAAGATAAAGAAGTAAAAAAAGCAGTAAAAATTGCTTTAAATAATGGTTATAGGCATATAGACTGTGCAGCTACTTATGGCAATGAGGCAGCAGTAGGAGAAGCTTTAGCTGAAGTTTTTGCTGAAGGAAAGGTAAAGCGTGAAGATGTTTGGATTACCTCAAAGCTTTGGAACAACGCCCATAAAAAGGAAGATGTAATTCCCGCTTTAAAAAATACCTTAAAAGATCTACAATTAGATTATCTTGACCTTTATCTTATTCACTGGCCGGTTGCATGGAAACCAGAAGTGGATTTTCCTGAAAACGATGATGACTTTCTTTCCCTGGAAGAAGTTCCCATTATTGAAACCTGGGAAATGATGCTGGAAGCAAAGAAACAAGGTTTAACGAAACACGTGGGAGTTTCTAACTTTAGCAGTCTTAAGCTGGAGGATTTAATGGAAAAAACTAAAGAAAATCCCGAATTGAACCAAATAGAGCTGCATCCTTATTTACAACAAAATAAATTACTGGAATTCTGTAGCACCCATAACATACATGTTACCGGGTATTCTCCATTAGGAAGTGGCGACCGTGCCGAAGCCTTAAAAGCCGATAACGAACCTTCGCTTTTGGAAAATTCAACAATAATGAAAATTGCCAAAAAACACGGTGCAACTGCGGGACAGGTACTTATTAAATGGAGTGAATTGCGCGGAAATGCGGTAATACCAAAATCTACCAATGAAGGTAGAATCATAGAAAATCTGGAGAGCACCGGCGTTAACCTGGATGAAGATGACCTAAAAGCAATCGCCGATTTAGATCGCCATTTTAGGTATGTGAACGGTAAGTTTTATGATACCAAGGGTAATTCTTATACCAATATTTTTGATGACGATAATTATAGTCGATAAACTTTCTGGTTAGAAGACCTAAAACCTATAAAAAGAAAAAACCTCCCTGGTTTTTACCAGGGAGGTTTTATTATGATAATTAGGAATTTCCGTTTAACCGAAATTTATTTTCCTTCCATTTTATCTTTTAAAGCCTGAAGATCTGCATTAACATCACCAATTGTGGTTTTGTCTTCGTTTTTAGCAGCTGCTTTCTTAGCGGCTTGCTTAACGATTTGCTGTTCTTCTTCTTTGTGAATCACCATATGTGAAGCAACAACTCTCTTGAATTCTTTGTTGAATTCAATGATTTGAAATTCTGCGCTTTCACCTTTAGTCAATTTGTTACCGTCTTCTTTTTCAAGATGTCTGGTAGGAACAAATGCAGTGATATCTTCGTTAAAGTCTATAGTTGCACCTTTGTCAACGATCTCTGCGATCTCTGCGGTGTGTTTAGTACCAACAGCAAACTCAGATACGTATTTATCCCAAGGGTTATCTTCCACTTGTTTGTGACCAAGGCTCAATTTACGACCTTCTACATCTAATTCAAGAACTACAACCTCAAGCTCATCACCTACGTTAGTAAATTCTGATGGATGCTTGATTTTCTTAGTCCATGAAAGATCAGAGATATAGATAAGTCCGTCGATTCCTTCTTCCAATTCTACGAATACACCAAAGTTGGTGAAGTTACGTACAATTCCTTTGTGTTTAGAACCAACAGGATATTTAGAAGTAATATCTGTCCATGGATCTGGAGTTAATTGCTTAATTCCAAGAGACATTTTTCGGTCTTCACGATCTAAAGTTAAGATTTGAGCTTCAACCTCATTTCCTACATTTACGAAATCCTGAGCTGAACGCAGGTGCGTGCTCCATGACATTTCAGAAACGTGGATAAGACCTTCAACACCTTCAGCAACTTCAATAAAGGCACCGTAATCTGCGATTACCACAACTTTACCTTTTACTTTGTCTCCAACCTTAAGGTTTTCGTCAAGAGCTTCCCATGGGTGTTTGCTTAATTGCTTAAGACCAAGCTGAATTCTTGTTTTAGCCTCATCAAAGTCTAAAATTACCACGTTTAGTTTTTGATCTAACTCAACAATCTCATTTGGATGGTTGATTCTAGACCAGCTAAGGTCGGTAATGTGTACAAGTCCGTCAACTCCTCCAAGATCCACAAATACTCCGTAAGAAGTGATGTTTTTAACAGTACCTTCAAGTACCTGACCTTTTTCAAGCTGCCCGATAATTTCCTTCTTCTGCTCTTCAATATCGGCTTCAATAAGCGCTTTATGAGAAACTACAACGTTTTTAAACTCGTGATTAATTTTCACAACTTTAAATTCCATTGTTTTTCCTACGTAAGCATCGTAGTCACGAATAGGCTTCACATCTATTTGAGAACCTGGCAAGAAAGCCTCAATTCCAAATACATCTACGATCATACCACCTTTAGTTCTGCATTTCACAAAACCATTAACGATAAGACCTTCGTCGTGTGCCTGGTTAACACGTTCCCAAGCCTTAATTACACGAGCTTTACGGTGAGAAAGGATTAATTGTCCTGTTGCGTCTTCACGAACATCTATTAAAACCTCAACATCGTCTCCCTCTTTTAAATCTGGGTTGTAACGAAATTCGTTCAATGAGATTACGCCTTCACTTTTTGCGTTAATGTCTATAATTGCATCACGATCTGTAATATTAATTACTTTTCCTGTTACAACTTCGTCATTTAAAGTGTCTACGAAATTTTCTTCAACCAATTGCTCAAACTCTTCAAGCTTTTTATCATCAATTGGATCTATGCCCTCTTCATAATTGTGCCAGTTGAATTCTTCAAGAAATTTTTCAGGATTTTCCTGTTGCTCGCTGGGAGCCGGTTGTGAAGAAGTAGCCATTCCGGCTACCGGTTGAACGTCCAAATTTTCGTCTTGAACGTCTTGTTTTTTGTTTTCTTCAGCCATTGCTGATTAAGAATTTGTATTCTGTATTCTTCGGAAAAAATTAAGCAAATAAAACACAGAAGCGGATTAAATTTTTGATTTTCACCCCTTTTCGAATTTCCGACTCTTTGCCAAAAAGGGCTGCAAAATTACAATAAATTTTTCTATTTTCAAATATTGGTTGAATTAATAAATTTTAATCTACCGGTCAAAATAACCGATAACTCAAAACAGGCCAATTCTCACCCTTCAATTTTATCTTTTGCTAATTTTAAGACTTTCTGAAACTGATTATCAAGGGTCATTTCAGAATTGTCTATTTCAACAGCATCTTCAGCCTTTATTAATGGAGAATCAGCTCTCGTAGTGTCAAGGTAGTCCCTTTCTTTAACGTTTTCCAACACTTCTTCATATGCAATTACATCGCCTCGGGCTTTTAATTCATCATATCTACGTTGGGCTCTTTTTTCAGTAGAAGCAGTCATAAATAATTTTAAATCGGCCTGCGGAAACACCACGGTTCCTATATCTCTTCCATCCATAACCACAGCCTTATTTTCGCCAATTTTCTTCTGAATTTTTACCAGCATTTTTCGCACATCAGAAATAGCGGCTACTTTACTTACCTGCTGGGAAACTTCTAAACGACGTATTTCTTTCTCCACATTTTCGCCATTTAAATGCACCTCGCCATATCCAAGTTCCTTATTAAAAACAAAACTGATATTAATAAAAGGCAGCTGTCTTAAGATGGCTTCTTTATCAAAGTTGGTTTCAGAAACCAACATTTTTCGCATTAGATAAAGAGTTACTGCACGATACATCGCACCGGTATCTACATACACATAGCCTAATGCTGCCGCAAGCTGTTTGGCTACTGTACTCTTTCCCGTCGAAGAATATCCATCTATGGCAATTGTGATTTTATTTTCCATAATTATATTTTAATAAGGAGCGCAAAACTAGTTAAAAGCTTTCCTAATTTGAAGTTTTAATAACAAAAACATAGCGACTTAAGATTTTAAAAAGCTATCTGGAAAATTCTTATTCACTTTCACCTTTAAAAAAAATGAGAAAATTAATGATTCTAATATGAACTTTAGTTAGATATGAAACTTAAATAATGTACTTAGAAATTCGAAATTATATTTCGAAACAATAATTAATTACATCCTTCTTTCACCAGGATTTCTTGAATTTTTCTAATATAAGTTCAGCAGCTTTAACCGGAGAAATTTTGGAAGAGGAAATATCTTTTTCCAGTTCCTTAAGTGGATTAGAAATTTCTTCAGAAGCATAAAACATATCTTTTAAGCCTTCATTGATATTGTTGTACATCCATTGAATTTCCTGCCGGTTGCGGTTTCTATAAAAATAGCCGTTTTTCTCTACCAGTTTTTTATATTCCATTACTTTACCCCAAACGATATCCATCCCTATATTTTCTATAGCGGAAGCTGTGCTGGTAGCCGGGCTCCAACCAGAGTCACCTACGGGAAAAATTTGCAAGGCATTTTGGTATTCTCGTTTTGCCAGTCTGCTTTTTCTCACATTATCGCCATCGGCCTTATTAATTACCACCATATCTGCCATTTCCATGATTCCTTTTTTAATACCCTGTAACTCATCCCCGGCACCGGCCAGCATGAGTAGCAGGAAGAAATCTGTCATATTATGCACTGCAGTTTCAGACTGCCCTACTCCAACGGTTTCTATAAGGACCACATCATAACCTGCAGCTTCGCAAAGTAAACGTATCTCCCCGGTTTTATTGGCCACTCCCCCCAGGGTTGATCCTGTTGGGGACGGACGAATAAAAGCCTCTTCCATATTGGCAAGTTCTTCCATCCTCGTTTTATCACCAAGAATGCTACCCTTGGTACGCTGGCTACTGGGATCTATAGAAAGAATGGCTACTTTATGTCCCTGGGCAATAATATGCTTTCCAAAAGATTCGATAAAAGTGCTTTTCCCAACCCCAGGAACCCCAGTGACTCCAATACGAATAGATTTCCCGGAGGAAGGAAGAATTCCCTGAATAATATCTTTAGCTAGAACTTTATCACTTTCTAAATTGCTTTCAATAATAGTTATTGCACGGGAAAGCAGAATCCTGTCTTCATTTAGAATCCCCTCAACATAGGTTTTTGCGGGAAACCTGCCTCTTGGTTTATATTTTTTCATAATTATAATTCACAAATTTTATCGCTGCATTCTCGTTACATTGCTTGTTGGTTAAAGAGTATAAAAATATAATCTATTTTTTCTGAAGAAATATTATCTCTAACTTTTTAATAATGAACCTGCTCCCCTTACTGTTCAATAAAAGGTTTGTCTCGTGTGGTGTTTTGCAATATTATAGCGTCAACGCCCCTTTCGCAATAAATTTACACTTTTGTTGACCTCAAGAACATCTTTAACGTCCGGTAAATAGTAACTGAAAACGTCTCACAGAAATAACAACATTTCAAAAAGTGAAATATAATTTTAAAAATTGCGTTTACGAATTCAAAAAAACATTACAGGAGACGAACGGGACATCTAGCAGCATTTTTTACGAATATATATAATTAATATTTCGATCTTCTTTCTTGTTTCTCTACTCTATTACCTATCCTCTACTATCTTTTCTCTTTTTTTCTCTGTTCCATACTCCTTTTTATTTACTGTTTCAATCAAAAAAAACCCCCGAAAACCGGGGGCCATTATTAATCAACATACTCGACCCAGGGGTACGAGGTATGCTTTTTAAAAAAAATCTTTTATTTCGAGGCAAGCCCGGGGAAATTAAATCCCTGGCTATCGCCCCGCGATTAAAGTTTCTTTGGGTTTTTCACTTTTTGATTGGTCAACGCCAAATCTATCACTTCACTCATATCGTTAACGTAATGAAAAGTAAGACCTTTTAAATAATCTTCTTTAATCTCCTTGATATCCCGTTCATTTTCTTTACAAAGAATAATCTCTTTTATTCGGGCACGTTTAGCAGCGAGGATTTTCTCCTTTATCCCGCCAACTGGCAACACCTTTCCACGCAAAGTAATCTCCCCGGTCATAGCGATACTTTTCTTCACTTTTTTCTGTGTAAATAAAGAAACTAACGAAGTAAGCATAGTAATCCCGGCACTGGGTCCATCTTTTGGGGTAGCACCTTCGGGAACGTGGATGTGTACATTGTATTTTTCAAAAATTCCAGAATCAAGACCAAGTTCCCCGGCATTGGATTTAATGTATTCCATTGCAATCGTTGCCGATTCCTTCATCACTTTCCCCAGGTTTCCGGTAATATTCAGGTTTCCTTTTCCTTTAGAAAGAATAGATTCTATAAAGAGGATATCCCCGCCTACTTGTGTCCAGGCAAGTCCTGTCACCACTCCGGCTACTTCGTTATTTTCATACTTGTCGCGCTCCAGTCTTGGGCTACCAAGCACTTCTATCACATCTTCATTGCTTACCTTAATATTGTAATCTTCTTCCATCGCAATATTCATAGCCGCATGGCGCACCATTTTTGCAATTTGCTTTTCAAGACCACGTACCCCCGATTCCCGGGTATAACCTTCAACAATTTTCTCAAGTTGTGGTTTCCCAATTTTAATATGTTCTTTGGTAAGGCCGTGTTCTTTTAATTGCTTAGGAAGCAAGTGTTGTTTCGCAATTTCAACTTTTTCCTCAATAGTATAACCGGTCACGTTAATAGTTTCCATACGGTCTCTAAGAGCCGGTTGTATTGTATTTAAGGTATTTGCAGTAGCTACAAACATCACCTTAGAAAGATCGAAGCCCATCTCTAAAAAGTTATCATGGAATTCACTATTTTGCTCGGGATCTAAAACTTCCAATAAAGCTGAAGACGGATCCCCGGCGTGGCCTATACTTAATTTATCTATCTCATCTAAAACAAACACTGGATTACTGGTACCCGCTTTTTTAAGCGACTGAATAATCCTACCCGGCATCGCCCCGATATAAGTCTTACGGTGTCCCCTTATTTCGGCTTCATCACGTAATCCACCCAGAGAAATTCTTACGTATTCACGACCAAGGGCTTCGGCCATAGATTTCCCTAGAGAGGTTTTCCCAACGCCTGGAGGTCCGTGAAGACATAGGATGGGAGACTTCATATCGTTACGCAGTTTGAGTACCGCGAGATATTCTATAATTCGTTTTTTTACATCGTCAAGTCCGTAGTGGTCACGGTCTAAGATTTTTTTAGCTCGTTTTAGATCGAATTTATCTTTACTAAATTCATTCCACGGAAGGTCTAAAAACAGGTCTAAATAGTTTCGCTGAATGGAATACTCGGCCACCTGCGGATTCATACGTTGCATTTTAGATATTTCTTTCTCAAAATGCTTTTGTACCTTCTCGCCCCACTCTTTCTTCTTGGCGCGTTGACGCATTTCCTCGATTTCATCTTCGTGTGAAACCCCACCAAGTTCTTCCTGAATGGTCTTCATTTGTTGATGTAGAAAATACTCGCGTTGCTGCTGGCTCATATCACTTTGCACCTTGCTCTGAATGTCATTTTTAAGCTCCAATTTCTGGTACTCCACATTCATATGCCTTAAGGTGGCCAGGGCACGTTCTTTAAGATCGTTTGTTTCCAATAAGGTTTGCTTGTCTTCTACCGCAAGGTTCATATTGGAAGAAACAAAATTTATAAGAAAGGACGAGCTTTCAATATTTTTAATGGCAAAAGATGCCTCGCTAGGAATATTGGGACTGCCCTTAATTATTTGCAGCGCTAATTCTTTTATGGAATCGATAATAGCAGGAAATTCCTCATTCTCATTGGCCGGTCTTGCTTCGGGCACTTCCTTAACCGTTGCTTTCAAGTAAGGATCTTCGCTAACAATTTCATCAATTTTAAAACGTTTTTTACCCTGAATGATCACGGTAGTATTACCATCGGGCATTTTTAAAACTCTTAAAATTCGCGCAACTACACCTGTATCGTGAATATCCTTGGCTTCAGGATTTTCTACTTCCTCATCTTTTTGAGCAACCACACCAATGATTTTAGAATCGTTATTGGCTTCATTAATCAATTTAATAGAAGTGTCCCTTCCTGCGGTAATAGGAATTACCACCCCGGGAAATAATACAGTATTACGCAAAGGTAATATGGGTAATGTTTCAGGAAGTTGTTCCCGGTTAATTTCCTCCTCATCTTCCGGAGTCATTAATGGGATTAAATCGGCATCCTGATCTATATCTTGCAATGACAAACTGTCAAAACTCGTTAATTTAGTCTTAGGCATAATTTATTTTAAGTCAAACTGTCACAACAGTCTGTGGTTCTTAATCTTTTTCTGATTCCCTTATTCCCTATTTTTAGTATAGTTAAGGCTTTTTTATGCAATTTCAATTAGATGTAGTCAATTCCTGTGCCACCCTCTTTTTAAAATAATTTTTCTGAAAACTGTAACAAATCAATTTCTAAACTATCTTTAGGTTACAGCATACTTATTTTAAAACCGATATTTTGTTGAGTTTTGCTTTAACCTGAAATACTCCTGAGTTTAACTGCGATACGATAGTGCGATTAAGTTTTATCCATTTTTTGATTAAAAATAAGCGCTATAACATGGGAGTGAAGCTAAAGAAATGAAAAACTTAGAACTTATTTGGGGTTTCGCAGTTCACCCCGGTAGAAACAGATAATTTTAGTTGAAACCAGAAAACACATCTATAAATAAACTAGTTAAACAGTGTCGCGAAGGTGACCGGCGGGCGCAAATAAAAATTTACAACCTTTACTATAAGGCCATGTATAATACTTCCCTGCGCATTGTAAATGATACCGCCGAAGCAGAAGATATTATGCAGGAAGGATTTTTAAAAGCTTTTAGCAAAATAGATAGTTTTAGAGAGAATTCAACTTTTGGTGCCTGGTTAAAAAGAATTGTGGTAAACCTTAGTATAAGCGTCCATAACAAAAAAGCCAAATTAAAGGAAGTGGTCTATAAAGACGAATTAAATAATGAAATGAGCTATGATTTTACATTTCATCACCAACAGGAAAACATGGAGACAGAAAATGTAAACAAGCTTCTAGAAACACTTAATTCCCTTAAAGACAATTACCGAATCGCCTTGAGCCTTTACTTTATAGAGGGATATGATTATGAAGAAATGGGCACTATTCTAAATTTGAGTTATGCGAATTGTAGAACTACAGTATCGCGTGCAAAAGAAAGCCTAAGAAAAAAAATGTTAGCAGATGGAAGATAAAAAGTTAGAAGAGCTTTTTGAGGATCAAAATTTTGATATAAAAGAGCCACATACAGGCCACCGGGATCGGTTTATGGAAAAATTAGAAGCCGAGCGCAAAGACCATAAATCGGGAGTAAAAATTAAGAAGCTTTGGGCTCCACTGGTTTCCGTTGCTGCGTTACTGGCTATAGCTTTTATGCTTTTTGGAACATATTTCAGCGAAAATCAGAAACCTGGAGAATTAGCAGGAGTTTCTCCGCAAATGAAAAAAACAGAGCAGTTTTATACAAAAATGATAAAGACTGAATTAGCTAACCTCAAAGCTAAAGAGTCTCCAGCAACACAGAAAATAGTAAAAGATGCCCTAAACCAACTTCAAAAATTAGAAAGCGATTATTCTAAATTAGAACAGGATTTACGCAAAAGCGGAAAAGACAAACGAGTGATCTATGCGATGATTTCAAATTTTCAGCAGCGTATCGATCTCTTAGAAAAAGTATTAAAACAAATTGAAGAAACCAAAACCCTAAAAACTACAGGAAATGAAAATTATATATAAACTCTTTTTAATCTTTTTCCTTCTTCCCGCGCTTAGCCACGGAAATGGAGATTTCAAAGGCCGTTATACCAAAGAAAAAAAAGTAACTAAGTCTTATAAAGTTTCTGCCAATGACCTTTTGACCATAGACAATAGTTATGGAAATATTGATATTTCTACCTGGAATCAAAATAAAATAATGATTCAGGTGATTATCAAGACCAATGGCAACGACGAGGAAAAAGTACAGCGAAAATTAGATGAGATCAATATAAGATTTGAGCAAAATCCTAATTCAATTATGGCAAAAACGCGCTTTACCAGAGAAGATAGATCCTGGTGGGATAATCTTTTTGGTAGTTCCAACAATGTCAATATGGAAGTGAACTACACCATAAAAGCTCCCGAAAAGCATAATCTGGAAATCGAAAATGATTACGGCGGAATTTATATTGACAAAATATTGGGCAACACTAAAATAAGCTGCGATTATGGTAAAATTGACGTTGGTGAATTATGGGGAAACGAAAATATTTTAAATTTTGATTACACCAGAAACAGCCACATTGGCTTCGTGAAAAATGCGGAAATAAATGCCGACTACAGCGGATTTGAAATTGAAGAAGCCGAAAAGCTCTACGTTAACGCCGATTATACCGACTCCAAAATCAAGAAAGTAGCCGACCTGGACTTTAATGCAGATTACGGCAGCATTACTATTGAAAAAGCCAAAAGGATTGTGGGAAACGGAGACTATTTAAGTACAAAAATAGGTCGGGTTTTTGAATCCTTAGACCTCAACTTAGATTATGGCTCTGCCAGCATAGATAAAATCCTTAAAAGCACAAAGAAAGTAGAAATTAACACCGATTATGCGGGAGTTAAAATTGGCTATGATGCCGAGTTTGCCTTTACTTTCACTATAAAAACCGCTTACGGAAGTGTTAAGGGACTGGATAATTTTGAAATCAACAAGCGTCACGACAAAAATAACAGCAAGTTATTTGAAGGTTATCATCTTGATGCCAACAGTGGAAAAACAATATATATAAATACCAGTTATGGAAATATAAATTTCAACAAAAATTAATCAATCATTAAACTTTAAATTATGAAAAAAACAGCTTTAGTTTTACTCTTAAGTTTTATAGCTTCAGTGCCCGTGCAAGCACAATGGTGGAGCAGTAACGAAACCATAAAGGGTAATGGAAAGATCACTTCAGAAACAAGAAATACTTCAAATTATGATGAAGTTTCCCTGGTAGGTTCTATGGATGTGGAACTTATACAAGGCACCGAAGGAAAACTGCGCATTGAAGCAGAAAGCAATCTTATTGAATATATTACTACTGAAGTAAATGGGAAAACTTTAAAGATTTCTGTAGAAAAGGGAATTAATTTAAAAACGAGAAAAGATATTAAAATTACTGTTCCCTATCAAGATCTGGAAGCTGTACAGGTTACAGGATCTGGAGATATTTGGAGCGATGTAAAGCTGAAAGCTAAGAATTTTAAAATAAAAGTTACCGGATCTGGCGATATAAAATTAGATCTGGAAGTAGAAAATTTAGAGGGTGGTGTTACCGGTTCCGGTGATATTTTAGTTTCAGGAAAGGCCAAAAATTTAACTTGCAAAGTTACCGGTAGTGGCGATTTTAAGGCTTATGACCTCAAGGTTAAGCAAGCAGAAGCCAATGTGATGGGATCTGGGGACCTTCAAATTTCGGTAAGCGAAAATTTAACGGCATCTGTTATGGGATCGGGCGATATTAAATACAAAGGAAAACCTAAAAAACAGGATTTTAAAACCTCTGGTTCGGGATCAATTTCGTCATATTAAAGCACTGGTGATCGGAAAAGAATCAAGATCGCTTCACTGCAAGAGAAAAGACTAAACACAACCTATAATTCTTAGAGATAATTTTTTCCTTAACCCTTTGTTGAAGATTTCAAAAGCTATAAAAATAACTATGAAATTACTTTCAAGTCTTGTTTTAAAAGAAGGTTTATTAACAATAGCGTCCTAATGTTTTTGAAGATACTTTGTGTGTACCTATTATAGTTGGGTGCCGACAGCTTTTTATAATTTTCGGGTTAGTTTTTGTAATATGAATTCTTCGGCCGGCCTATCGAAAGTTTATCGTAATCCCGATGTTTCGGGAGAAGTGAAAATTCCGTAATCCCGAGGCTTCCTTTAGGTTTGAACCAAACGGATTTTTTAGCTTATACTAAAAGTCATTGGCGATTTCCTATCTTAAGGGCAAAAATTTAAAATCGAAGCTTGAGCTTGCTATTAGTTTCTATCAATTCTTGATTCTTTGCTCTTTTTTCTTTTTTCTATTTTTTGCCTATTAGTGGCAACCTTTTTATGTTTCCCAACGGCATTCATTAGGTTTCTAAATCCTGTTTCTCGTAGCAGGATTTTTTATAGGTACCCTTAGCAATAACAACACTCCGCCTATAAAAAAGATAATTAAAAATAAAATCGAATTTCGCACACTGCCGGTAATTTGTGCGACCAAACCGTATATAAACATCCCGATCACTATTCCTATTTTCTCTGCTACATCATAAAAACTAAAATAACTGGCGGTATCTACAGCAGTTTCGGGCAACATTTTAGAGTAAGTAGATCGCGATAAAGATTGAATTCCCCCCATAACCAATCCCACCGAAGCCGCCGCTACATAAAACTGCTGCGGGCTCACAATGAAATAAGCGTATCCGCAAATGGCAATCCAGATAAGGTTTATAAAAATAAGTATCTTAATATTCCCAAATTTCATCGCCAATTTAGAGGTTAGCATCGCCCCTAAAACCGCTACCAATTGTATGAGCAGAATACTAATAATAAGACCTGTAGTAGCGTCTTGTTCTCCCCAATCTAATTCTTCAATCCCAAAGTATGTAGCGATAAGCATAATAGTTTGCACCGCCATACTGTAAACAAAAAAGGCGACTAAATAGCGTTTAAGTTGTAAATTATGATTTAAGCTTAACCAGATTCCACGTAATTCTTTAAAACCGTTAAACAGGATATTTTTAGTGAAAGCTGCTTTTTTATTTCCTTTTGGTAAATAAGCATAGGTATATTGGCTAAAACCTATCCACCAAATTCCGGTAAGAACAAAAGACAATCTGGTGGGCAGGGCTTCACTTTTAAAACCAAACAATTCATAATTAAGAATCATTACCAGGCAGATGACCAGAAGTATTACACTGCCAATATATCCCAGGGAAAAACCTTTGGCACTAATCGCGTCTTGTTGATCTTCAAAAGCAATATCTGGCAAGTAGGAATTATAAAAAACCAAACTGGACCAAAACCCTATAAGTGCTAAAAAATAACACAACAAGCCAAACCACAGATAAGCGAGATCAAACCAAAAAAGACCAATACAGGATAAGGCACCCAGGTAACAGAAAAATTTGAGAAAATTCTTTTTATTTCCCACATAATCGGCGATTCCAGAAAGGAAAGGACTTAAAATAGAAACTACCAGAAAAGCGGCTGCGGTAACATAGCTTATTAAAGAATCGTTATTAAAATTAAAACCCAGAAAATTGACCGTATCATCTAAAATACTACCATCCTCATTTTTTACTATAGTGAGCGCACCATAAAATATAGGAAAAATAGCCGAAGAAATAACCAGCGGATAAACCGAGTTTGCCCAGTCATAAAAAGCCCAGGCATGCAAAAGTTTCTTATGACCTTTAGGAAGTTTTTTCATTGAATCCTTTTATTATCGGTGCCCTAAAATAGAAAAAGCTGTCTTAACTGACAGCTTTTCCCTGATTTATTAATCGATTTTCAAGATTTCTCACGTTATTTATAAGAAGCTCGAAGTTATCATTTACAATCCTGTTACACCATATTTTCTGGCTTCCGCTTTTGCTTCTGGAGCCCATTTTTGAAGATTATTAATTCTTGTTTGGTTAGAAGGGTGGGTGCTTAAAAATTCTGGTGGTGCCTGCCCATCATTTTTAGAAGCCATTCGCTTCCAAAGTTCTGGAGCTTCATCGGGATCATAGCCGGCAATGGCCATAAGGGTTAACCCAATTCTATCGGCTTCAGATTCGTGACTTCTACTGAAAGGAAGCATCACTCCAACCTGACTTCCCAAACCATAAGCCTGGGCAAAAATTTGTTGTGTTTGCTGGCTCTTTCCGCTTAAAGCTACAGAACCTGCAACGGCACCTAGTTGTTGTAATTGGGCGGCACTCATTCGCTGTGCACCGTGATCTGCCAGGGCGTGGGCTATTTCGTGAGCCATTACCACTGCGATCCCTGTTTCAGATTCGGCTACATCTAAGATACCGGTAAAGAAAACAATTTTTCCACCCGGCATGGCAAAAGCATTTACTGCATCGTCTTTTACCAGGTTGTATTCCCATTCAAAATCCTTTAAAAAACCCTGGTAGCCATTTGCATTTAGAAATCTTTCGGCAGCGGTTTTTATTCTTTCCCCTACCCTGTTTATCATTCTTGCTTCACTGGTTCCTCTAATTACTTCGTGTTCAGATAAGAATTGATCATATTGCTGAAAAGAAGAGGGAAAAAGTTGATCGTTAGAAACAAAATTTAAATTCTTCTCTCCTGTAAACGGATTAGTTTTACAAGCTACTAATAGCAATAAAACAGCTATAAAGCTAATTGTTCTTTTTATTTTCATAGTTCCTGGTTTAGTTTTGTTAAAATTACAAAAGCCATTAAATCCTACTTAATTCTTTAAGCATGATTTAACACTTAACCTAAAACCAAATTTAATGCCATAAAAATTTACAAGCTCTTTTTTATCTTTAAAGACTATCATAGATTCAACTTGCAAATAACTTTTCTGTTTTCTTTAAAGACCATCGATAGAAAGCCACGAAGACTCTAAAACCAGGGAAAACCACTAAAGCTATCTTTGTGCTTCCTGGTAGTTTCCAGTCTTAGGGACAAAATAAATCTTGAATTCGTAAAACCTTAGTTAAGATATAGAAGGCGCGAAAAACTATACTAAAATTGCGCTATTTGCTTAACTTGCATCCGTTTTAGAATCATTCTTATGAAGCAAGAAAAAAAAGATAAAATCCCGGTTCAGCAATTGATGCTTCCCGGTTATATTCTAAAAACCTCAAAAATCCTCACGGCTATTTCTCCAAAATTAGCAACCAGGTTTGCTTCTCAACTTTTCTTGCGTCCTTTTAAGTACAAACTACCAAAAAGGGAAGAATATATGGATGGCAACACGAAGCAAGCCACACTTAAGATTCCAAAAACACAGCGGGAAATAGTTGTTTATGAATTTGGAGAGAGTACTAAAAAAGTACTATTAGTGCACGGCTGGAGTGGTCGTGGCACTCAACTAGCTAAAATAGCCGAGAATTTAGTAGAAAAAGGATTTAGTACCATTAGCTTTGATGCTCCCGCTCACGGGAAAGCAGCCGGTAATAAAAGTATGATGCTCGATTTTATTGATAGTATCCATTTTTTAAATAAAGAGTATGGCCCTTTTCATGCCATACTCGGGCATTCCCTGGGAGGTATGGCAAGTCTAAGGGCTGTAAAAGAAGGTCTAAAAACCAATAAAATGGTATTAATCGGTACGGCCAATGGTATCACTCATATTATACGGGAGTTTACCAAAAATCTAAATATGAACCGGGAAGTAGCCGATAGAATGAAAGCGCGTTTTGATAAAAAGTACAATATGGATATGGATAGTTATTCCGGCGCCATTTCTGCCCGGGAAGTTAACCTGCCCTGTCTTATAATTCACGATAAAAATGATGTTGATGTTGAAGTTTCCTCGGCTTATGAACTTCAGGAAGCTTTAAAAGACAGCGAACTTTTTATTACCGAAGGGCTTGGTCACAGACGTATTTTAGGTGATAAAAAGGTAATTAACAAAATCACAACGTTCATCACGGTATAATCTTTGTACTTTTAAAATAAAAATGCTCAAAAAAGAGCTAAATCATGACAAGCCTTGACTGGAAAGTCAAAAATCTTGTCAGAAAAAATAGCAAATGAAAAAGATAATACCAATATTACTCGCAGTCTTTATTTTTAGCTGCAAAGGGAATGCACAGAAAGAAAACCAACAACAAAGCGAAAAAGAAAAATTTGAAATAAATAAAACCGATAAAGAATGGAAAGCCGAGCTTAGCGATGCCGAATACAAGGTTTTACGTAAAGCAGCAACAGAACCGGCATTTTCCAGTCCTTTAAACGATATTGAAGAACCGGGAACTTTTGTTTGCGCCGCTTGTGGGAATGAAGTTTACAAGACTAAACATAAATTTAAAAGTGGTACCGGCTGGCCAAGTTTTGACCGTCCAATTGAAGGTGCTGTAGGTTTGGGTACCGATAATAAATTAGGCTACCAACGTGATGAAATTTATTGCGCGCGCTGCGGTGGTCATTTAGGCCATGTTTTTGACGATGGGCCACGGGAAACTACCGGGAAGAGATATTGTATGAATGGTATTGCGATGGATTTTATTCCCGACAAAAAATAATTAAACAATCAGGATTTTCGTTTCGGCGAAAATGAAAAATATAAAAATGAAAAAATATAGTATAGAAAAACCGGAAGCCAAATGGAAAGAACAACTTTCTGAAGAGCAGTACCGTGTCTTAAGACAAAAAGGAACTGAAGCCCCAAACACGGGAAAATATAATATGCATTTTGAAGATGGCGAATATTTTTGCGCTGGTTGTGGCGAGAAATTGTTTGACAGCGAGGCAAAATTTGATCACGGCTGCGGCTGGCCAAGTTTTGATAAAGCCATAGATGGGAAGATCGAGTACTTAAAAGACGAAACCTTTGGAATGATAAGAACAGAAATTCTATGTGCCAATTGCGGTGGCCATTTAGGCCATGTATTTGACGATGGCCCTACCGAAACCGGGCAACGTTATTGCGTTAATTCAGCCAGTATTAATTTTAATAAATAATAACTTAACACCTATAATTATGAAAAAGATATTTTCAATTTTATTTATGACCACCTTTTTATTCACCGCCTGTGATGGCGATCGCGGGCCACAAGGACCTCCGGGCCCAGAAGGACCTCCGGGTGATGGAAGTAGCCAGGCCGCTATTTTTGAAATTAATTCTGACTTCCGCTACATTAATGATTCAAACTTATGGACTACAGATTTAATAGCTTTTAATGAATTTACAGATTTTGAAGTTCTGGAAACAGATATTGTAGTAGTTTATCGTCTGGATGCAGTTGGACAATTAGATGATGGGAGCGATGTAGATGAATGGAGTATGCTACCCCAAAATTTCTTTACTGACGATGGAACAATACAATATGTTTCTAATCACACATTTGTTGATACCGAAATTTTTATTGACGGAAATTACGATTTAAGCACTCTTGACGACGATTTTACACAAGATCAGGTTTTTAGAGTAGCTATAATTCCAGCCGATTTTTATGAAAATGCAAGTTTTAAAAGCTCTGATATAAATTCTGTAATGAAATCGCTAAACATCCAGGAAAGCGATATTCAAAAAGTAAAAACGCTTAAGCAGTAATTTCAAATTCGAATAAAGAAGGATTATTCAGCCACCACAGTGTTAAAAACTGTGGTGACTTTTTTTATGCGGTTTATTTCTTTCCCAGCATACGTTCTGTAAAAACTTTCAGTTTAATTCTTTATTCCTTAAATTCGCATTCACTTAGTGAGCATATAAAATATTTTGACTACCCGTTGAAATATTTTTATTTTTTCAATCCCGATAGTTCGGGAAACGCCTTGTGGGTTCGTCCCGGGGTTATTTAATAAGCGTAAAAAATATTCAAAAATGAGTAAATACGACATCATTATTTTAGGTAGTGGCCCGGGAGGTTATGTAACTGCCATTAGAGCTTCACAATTAGGCTTTAAAACCGCCATTGTAGAAAAAGAAAATTTAGGCGGTGTATGTCTCAACTGGGGATGTATTCCCACTAAAGCCTTACTTAAAAGTGCCGAGGTATTTGATTATCTAAAACACGCCGAAGATTATGGTTTAAGCCTGGAAAAAGCCGATAAAGATTTTTCTAAAGTAATAAAGCGTAGCCGTGATGTAGCCGGTGGGATGAGCAAAGGTGTGCAATTCCTTATGAAAAAAAATAAAATTGACGTTATTGAAGGCTTCGGAAAATTAAAGTCCGGGAAGAAAGTCGCAGTGACCGATAATAAGGATAAAACCACAGAATACCAGGCCGATAATATTATTGTGGCTACCGGCGCACGCTCCAGGGAATTGCCTAACCTAAAACAGGATGGTAAGAAAATAATTGGATATCGTGAAGCAATGAATCTCGATAAACAACCAAAATCCATGATCGTGGTTGGCTCTGGGGCCATTGGTGTTGAGTTTGCCCATTTCTATAATGCGATGGGAACCGAGGTTACCGTGGTTGAGTACCTACCTAACGTAGTACCGTTGGAAGACGAAGAAGTTTCTAAGCAATTTGAGCGCAGTATCAAAAAAGCCGGTATTAAGGTAATGACCAATTCTTCGGTAGAAAGTGTAGATACTTCTGGAAAAAAGGTAAAAGCCAAGGTGAAAACCAAAAAAGGCGAGGAAACTTTAGAAGCAGATATAGTACTTTCTGCAGTAGGTATTAAAACCAATATTGAAAATATTGGACTTGAAGATTTAAAAATCAAGACTGAAAAAGATAAGATTGTGGTAGATGACTACTACAAAACCAATGTTGATGGTATTTATGCCATTGGAGATGTAGTTCACGGTCCTGCCCTTGCCCACGTTGCTTCTGCGGAAGGTATTCTTTGCGTAGAAAAAATTAAAGGCATGGATGTGGAAGCTTTAGACTACGGAAATATTCCCGGTTGTACTTATGCTACTCCTGAAATTGCCTCGGTAGGAATGACAGAAAAACAAGCCAAAGAAGCCGGATATGATTTAAAAATTGGAAAGTTCCCATTCTCCGCCTCCGGAAAAGCCAAAGCTGCAGGTAAATCTGACGGATTTGTAAAAGTAATCTTCGATGCGAAATATGGAGAGTGGTTAGGTTGCCATATGATTGGAGCCGGCGTTACCGATATGATTGCTGAAGCTGTACTGGGTCGCAAACTGGAAACGACTGGTCACGAAGTGCTAAAAGCAGTTCACCCGCACCCAACAATGAGTGAAGCGGTAATGGAAGCTGTAGCCGCAGCCTACGACGAAGTAATTCATATTTAATGTAAATATGTAGAAAGACGGTAT
Organism: Salegentibacter echinorum; assembly: GCF_900129445.1. Taxonomy (GTDB): domain Bacteria; phylum Bacteroidota; class Bacteroidia; order Flavobacteriales; family Flavobacteriaceae; genus Salegentibacter; species Salegentibacter echinorum. The sequence continues at coordinate 471,216 of NZ_FQVT01000001.1, read as the reverse complement.
TGAATGTAAACGTCATTACGAACGAAGTGAAGTAATCTCAAAATGCAGATTGCCTCGTTCCTCGCAATGACGGCTGCAGTATTCTCAATACCGTCTTTTTTATTCTTAATAATCAGGAAAGATTTTACTCAAATTAAGAAGTCGGTTTCTTTTCTATTACGTCCTTTAAAACATCCCAAACATTTTCGGCTACTATCTCATAACCTTTGGCGGTAGGATGAATCCCATCTTCCTGATTTAATTCTGGTTTACCCGCTACTCCCTCTAATAGAAACGGTATTAACTCCAGGTCGTTTTTCTTAGCCAAATCGGGAAAAATATCCCGAAACCCCGATGTATATGCTTCCCCCATATTCGGCGGAAGTTGCATCCCCGCCAGGATTATTTTGGTATTGGGGTTTTTCTCGTTCACCATAGTAATCATTTCCTGCAGGTTCTTTCTGGTTTCACTAAGCGGTATTCCCCGCAAACCATCATTTGCGCCCAGTTCCAAAACAAAAACAGCAACATTATCGGTTAATACCCAATCTAACCTGTTTTTTCCGGCTGCGGTCGTTTCTCCGCTTAACCCTGCGTTCACCACTTTATAGTCATAACCCAAAGAATCTATGCGCTCTTTAATTAAAGCCGGAAAGGCCTCCTGAGATTCCAGACCCATTCCCGCTGTTAGGCTATTTCCGAAGAAAAGAATAGTTCTTTTTTCATCTTCTTTTTCGTTATTCTGTATTTCAGAAGTTTTATTTTTTACCGGTTCACTGTTAGTTTGCTGCTTATTATTTTCTTTACAGGAAAAAAACAAAACCGTAAATAAAAAACTACAGGATAGCAATAAGTTTCTCATAGCATTCAGGTTTTTAATCGAAATCATTTTCTTATTTTGCCTCTATTTAATTCAGCATAAGATGGCAAAGATATTAAACGTTCGCAATTTAGAGAAAAGCTACACCAGCGGCACAAAGAAATTACAGGTTTTATACGATATTAATTTTGAAGTAGAAGCGCAAAAAACTTTTGCTATCGTGGGGCCATCTGGCAGTGGAAAGACTACTCTTTTGGGACTCTGTGCGGGATTGGACAGGCCAGACTCCGGTAGTATTCATCTTTGTAATGAAGAGTTGGGGAAACTTAGCGAAGATGAAAATGCTGTTTTAAGAAATCAAAAAGTAGGCTTTATCTTTCAGAATTTCCAATTACTCCCCAGTCTTACCGCATTAGAAAACATCGCGGTTCCTTTAGAGCTTCAGGGAGACAAAGGAGCGACAAGAATAGGAAAAGAATTATTAGAAAAAGTGGGGTTAAGTAATCGCGCCCATCATTATCCTTCACAACTTTCTGGTGGCGAGCAACAACGCGTGGCTTTAGCAAGGGCTTTCTCCAACCGGCCTTCAATTTTATTTGCCGACGAACCCACCGGAAATTTAGACAGCGAAACGGGTGAAAAAGTAGTCAGCTTACTTTTTGAACTTAACAAAGAAGCCGGTACTACCCTAATTATTGTAACTCATGATCTTGAATTGGCTAAAAAAACACAACAAATTCTACGTCTAAAAGGAGGTCGCATTGTGGAAAATGAGAAAACATGGTAAATAAAAATAAAAGACCTCATAAACATAGTGCTAAGGCAGGTTTGGGCTGGCTTTTTAAAATGGCCTGGCGGGATGGTAAAGCCAGCAAGAAAAAGCTGGGTTTATTTATGGCTTCTATAATTTTGGGAATTGCTGCTGTAGTCTCCATCCAATCCTTTGGTGTAAACCTTAAAGACAATATTGGGCTTAAGTCTAAAGCCCTAATGGGCGCCGATTATAAAATAGAAATAGACGAACTTCCAAACGAGAAAACGCAACAAATTATAGATTCCCTGGGTGGGGCAGACTCCCGGGAAATTAAGTTTGTGTCTATGGGCGCTTTTAATAGTACCGAAGCTACCCGGCTTGTAGAAGTGAGAGGGATAGAAAGTGGTTTTCCCTTTTACGGTGCCTTAGAAACGCGGCCCGCTGCTGCGGCAGAAACTTTTCGGAAAAAAGAGGGCGCTTTAGTAGATGCCACCCTAATGCTGCAATTGGGAATAGAAACTGGCGATAGTATCAAAATAGGTAAGCTCCAACTCCCGGTTATCGGGAAATTAGATGCGGTTCCCGGTGGCGCCACGTTATTTAGTTCTATAGCCCCGCCGGTGCTTATACCGTATCCCTCGATTCAAGAAACCGATCTTATTCAAACTGGAAGTCGTATTGGCTATAAATATTACTTTAAAGATGCCAATACAGATTTAGAACGATTGGATAGAGAGCTTAAGCCGGTTTTAGATCTCGAAAATGCCAATTTACGAACCCATATTTCCACCAGTGAACGTTTGGGCAAACGCTATCAAAATTTTGGTAAATTTCTTAACCTTGTGGCATTTATCGCACTTTTACTTGGCTGTGTAGGGATTGCCAGTGCGATAAACATCTACATTAAAGAAAAGCAAAGTGCGATTGCCGTCTTAAAATGCCTTGGCGCCAGCAAAAAACAGACTTTTCTAATCTATTTGATCCAGGTGGCAATTATGGGCTTGATTGGTGGGGTTTTTGGTACTGCTTTAGGGCTGGTGCTGCAACAAATTTTCCCCTGGCTCTTAGAAGGTTTACTCCCGGTAGATGTACAACCCACTATCTCCTGGCAAGTGATTTTTATGGGAATCTCACTTGGTATTTTTATGTCGCTATTGTTTGCCCTATATCCTTTAATCGGTACGCTTTACATTTCACCGCTACAGGCACTTCGGGTGCAATTAAAAGAGAATGTAAAATCAAGAAAAGCCATATTTCTCGTTTCTTTGGCCATTTTCCTGTTTATATTTTTATTCTCTCTATGGCTATTAGAAAATTGGAAATACTCTCTTGCTTTTGTATGGGGCATTCTCATCACGTTTGCAATTCTGGCGGGAATAGCAAAGCTTTTTATGCAACTCATAAAGCGCTTTTTTCCTAAAAATTGGGGGTTTTTAGCCAGGCAAAGTTTGCTAAACCTCTTTAGGCCACAAAACCAAACAATCACCCTAATTCTTGCTATTGGCGTAGGAACTTTTTTAATAAGTACGCTGTATTTTAGTAAGGACTTGCTCCTTGCGCAAACCTCCGTAGAGTCCCAGGCGAATAGTCCCAATATGATACTCCTGGATGTTCAAACCGAACAAAAGCAAGCGGTGGCAGAAACTGTAAAAAACTCTAATCTCCCCGTTTTAAATAACATTCCTATTGTGACCATGCGTGTGCACAGCATAAATGGCAAAACCAATATGGAAATTAAAAAAGACAGCAGCTCGCAAATTAACAATTGGATTTTAGATCATGAATTTAGGGTGACCTATAGGGATTCCCTCACTCATTCTGAAAGTCTCGTAAGCGGGGAATTTATTGCTGAAGCTAACGACGCCGATCCTGTTCCTATTTCAATAAGTGACAATTTTGCCAGGGACGCCAAAGTTGCTCTGGGGGATGAAGTGGTGTTTAATATCCAGGGGCTATTGAAGAATACAGTTGTAAAAAGCATTCGCCAGGTAGATTGGTCTCAAATGCAAATAAACTTCTCCCTTGTTTTTCCAAAAGGCATATTAGAAAAAGCACCACAATTTCATGTGATTACCACTAAGGTTCCAAATGAAATTGCATCAGCAAAATTGCAACAAAGCCTGGTGAAAGAGTTTCCTAATGTTTCTATAATTGATCTTAGGCAGGTGCTTAGTGTCATTGAAAAGTTATTGGATAAAATATCCTGGATTATCAATTTTATGGCATTTTTTAGTATTCTTACAGGCATAATTGTGCTGCTGGGTGCTATAAGGATTAGTAAATTTCAGCGCATACGGGAAAATGTACTTTTACGTACCCTGGGAGCGCAGAACCATCAAATCTTTAAAATTGTCGCTTTAGAATATCTATTTCTGGGTCTTTTAGGAGCATTTTCTGGTGTGTTTTTATCCTTAATTAGCAGTCAGCTACTGGCCGCCCTTGTTTTCGAAACTGCTTTTACCCCTTCCTTATTTCCTTTTCTGGTCGTACTTCCAGGGGTAACTTTATTAGTTTTAATTATTGGAATTAGCAATAGCCTGGAGATTATAAGAAAACCACCTTTAGAAATTCTTAGGAAGGAAGTCTGATAAATTGTGTAACTTTAAATTCAACCACTTCAGAAGTATTTCTGAAGATAAAAAATATAAATATGAAGAAAATAATTTACAGTCTCTCGCTAATAGCATTTGGCTTTAGCGGAATAGCCCAGAACAAAGTACTTTCAGAAGAATTACAAATAAAAATGGCGAGTCAGGCCGCTCCTGAAGAAGATCGTGACGCGGTAACAGTCTATGGCTACGATGAAAACGGAAATGTAGTGCTGCTAAGAAAAGGCACTAATAACCTTACCTGCCTTGCCGATAATCCCAACGGTAAAGGAATTTCTGTAAGTTGCTATAACAGTAAATTAGATGATTTTATGGCGCGGGGAAGAGAGCTGAGAGCCGAAGGTAAAGATATGATGACCTTGCGGGAAACGAGAAAAAAAGAAGTTGAAAACGGCAGTTTAAAAATGCCCGATGCCCCGAGTATGTTGTATGTAGTTTCCGGAAAAGAAGAAAATCTAAACCATGAAACCGGAGAGATTAAAAATTCTAAGATAAGGTATGTGATTTATACCCCTTTCGCCACCACAGAATCTACCGGAATGCCAGACAAACCACATAAACCCGGAATGCCCTGGTTAATGGATCCAGGAACTCACCGTGCCCATATTATGATCACGCCAGCTGATAACTAGTCTTTACTATTTTAAAAAAATAAACTAAAGCATTTCGATTGGAATCTTATACCATTCGGAATGCTTTTTTTCATCTAGATTTTTTTTATCTGGTTGTAACAAAAAGCGAATACCTACATCTTTGGCTCCTGTTTGCATTACATTCATAATGCCTTAGTTTGTCATTCTGAACCCAGCTTGCGGAGTGAAGAATCCTTATTTTGATAAAAAAGATTCCTCCTACGTCTTAATGACGGCTAATTTCAACAGTAATAGTTTGATTAAACTAAAATTCGCGATGTCTATAACGAATTGTTCGTCTTTTCCAATGGCCGGTCTTAAAGTAGATAAATCCAACTATTGCTGCCAATAAATTAGATAATGGGAAAGCCCACCAAATCCCCACAAAAGACAGCTCAGTATTATTGGATAAAAGAAAAGCCAGAGGAAACTTCACCATCCAAAGTGAGAAAACTGAAATTAACAAAGAAGCTTTGGTAAAACCGGCACCGTTAAAAACACCGTTTAAAACTTGTTGCACACCTAAAACCCCAAAACTTGGGGACATAATTTTAATAAACAAAGTACCATCCCTAATCACGCCGGGATCATCTGGAACAAAAAAGCGGGTAATTGGCTCGGCCAGAAAAAATAAAACAAGCCCCACTGCTGTAAGTCCGAAAAAAGCAATTTTAGTACTTAAATTTCCAATTCTTTCGGCTCTTTTTATTTTTCCGGCTCCAATATTTTGCCCTACTAGTGTCGTTGTAGCAATGGCAAATCCCAGAGCTGGCACCACGATTAAACTTAAAACCCGGCTGCCTATCCCATAAGCGGCTACTACTTCACTTCCAAAACTCGTAACCAGCATAACCATTACCGTCATTCCCGCCGCCCTGGTGGACATTTCTAAACTCGATGGAATACCAATTCTAAACATACGCTCCATCCAGGAAAAATCGACTTTCATCTGGCTAAAGTTAATTTTAATTCCTTTTTTTCCGCGTAAGAGAATCATCATTCCAATAAGTGCAGACAGTCCCTGGGTGATCACACTGGCTACCGCGGCACCGGGAACCCCATACCCAGGAATAGGGCCAAATCCGAAGATGAATAATGGATCTAATACCAGGTTTAAAAAGACCGTAGCTAAAACGATATACATAGGAAGCAGTACATTGCCTATTCCCCGCATCAAAGATTGAAAAACAGAGAACATAAAAAGAAAAATAAATCCCCAGCTAGAAACTTTAAAATAGCTCACAGAATCCTCCAATATTTCGGGGCCGGCTCCAATTAATTTCATTAATGGTGCCGATGAAAAGTAGCCTATCACCGCCAGGATTACCGATATAAAAAAAATGACAAAAACGGTTTGGGAAGAGCTGTAATCCACTTGGTTTTCGTTTCCGGCACCTTTATATTGGGAAACAATAACAGTACCGGCAAGCGTTAAACCGGCTCCCAGCGAAACTATTAAAAATAGGATAGGAAAACTTATACTTACTGCTGCAACTGCATTTGCACCCAATCTTCCCAGCCAAAAAGTATCGATTAATTGATAGGCTGTTTGTAAAATGTTAGCCAGTATAATAGGCCAGGCTAAGTTTGCCAGGGAACTAAGTAGTCTTCCTTCGGTAAAATTTTTGGACTGTTTCTTTTTTTGCAATTGTATTCAATTTTAACCCCAATTAAAGAAAATTATATTCTTAGCTTTATTTTTAAACATAAATATTCATTAAAATTAACACGCCCTCAAGGCTCTATTAAAAAATGCTCATTAAAATTTATTCCATAACCTGATCTCAATCATATTTTCGCGGTATTAATTAGGTTATATTTATCGAGTAATCCAAAACCAGCGTGAATTATGAAAGCGAGTATTTTTTTAGAAGAACTAAATTGCAAAAATTGTATTGCCAGCATTAGTGCTGAACTATCTAAAATTAAAGAAATAACCAATATTTTCCCAAATGAGAAGAGCACTAAGATTTCTTTTCATTACGAAACGGAAAATGCAGCGCTTAAAGTTGTGGAACTGGTGAACTATTTTCGCAATCACAAAGCTGAGCAGTGTGAGCGTGAACTCAATATAGGTTAATCGAAATGTGCCTGATTTATAGTATAAATTTGACCAACTTCATACATTTCTGGAATAATTGGTCATTATAGACTACCAAATATCAATTAACTACAATTAAATTAGGTTTTGATTTTACGCTAATTGGTAGTTACAACATTATCAGAAAATAACATCTTAAATCCCGCTATGGTTTTTATATAAAAACTCCATAGCGGGATAATATTTTCCTAATAGTCTAATAAAGCACTCTAAAGCGTATGGTACCGTTTAACCCTTTTAAATCTTTGATGACCGCCTTATCATATCGCTTATCAATATCTGTAATCACATAACCAATTGTTTCATTCGTTTTTAAATACTGGCCTTCAATATTGATATCATGACTTGCGAGCATTCGGTTTATTTCGGCCAGGATACCCGGTCTGTTTTCGTGAATATGAATAAGCCTGTGTGCATTTTTGAGCACCGGAAGCTGCAAATTTGGGAAATTTACAGAATTAGTGGTGCTTCCCGTATTGATGTATTCTATGATTTTATTCGGCACAAAATTACCAATATTCTCCTGGGCTTCAAGTGTGCTTCCGCCAATATGCGGGGTCAAAATAAGATTGGGCAAATTCTTTAATTCTGAAATAAATTCCTCCTGGTTTGTTTTAGGTTCTTCAGGAAAAACATCTATTCCCGCTCCAACAATCTTCCCCGATTCAATATTTTTCTTCAAAGCGTGAATATCTACCACGTGTCCCCTACTCAAATTAAGAAAAATCACTTTTTCTTTCATATAGCCGAATTCCTTCTCTCCAATTAGATTTTTATTTTCTTTCCGGCCATCTACGTGCAGACTAATAATATCTACCGTTTGCAAGAGTTCTTTAAGCGAATTGCATTTTGTCACATTACCCATAGGTAATTTCTCTTCCACATCATAATAATAAACATCAAAACCAACAGATTCTGCCACTACAGAAAGTTGGGCTCCAATATTTCCATAACCAATGATTCCGAGTTTCTTTCCGCGGGTTTCAAAACTATTGGTAGCAGATTTCTCCCATTTACCCTCGTGCATTAAGCGTATTTTATCGGGGAGGTTTCGCATTAGTAAAATTATCTCCCCAATAGCCAGCTCTACTACCGAGCGGGTATTGCTATATGGTGCATTAAAAACAGCAACCCCCCGTTTTAAGCAAGTTTGTAAATCTATCTGGTTTGTTCCTATGCAAAATGCTCCCACAGCAATTAGCCTATTGGCATTTTCTAATACCTTTTTAGTTAATTGCGTTTTAGATCTTATTCCAATTACAGAAACATCTTTGATACGTTCGCAAAGCTCATCTTCATCCATCGCTCCAGGGTGAACAGTAACGTTATATCCTTCTTCTTTCATAATATTCACCGCATCTTCGTGAACGTTTTCCAGAAGTAGTACATTAATTCGGTTTTTGGGATAAGAAATTGCTTTGTTCATATTGTGTACAAATAAAAATTCATCTAAACTTGGGGTGATGTGGTCTGCTTTTTCTAAAATATTCGCCCGTTCGATATTCTCGGTAAAGGCATAAAATTTATTGGCAAGCCCGGCTGCTTTTATTTCATAATCGGTGTAACCGTCACCAATAACAAAAACATCACCTTTTAATTGTAACTGTTTTAATTGTTCTACTTTACCATTATTGGAAGAAAGTACATTTTCTTTATCAAAGCTTACAATATTATCGTCTTCGTCGAATATAAAAGTATTAGCAAAAACATTTTCTTTTTTAATACCATAAGGAGCTACTATGGGTACAATAAATTCCTTAAACCCATTGGAAACAATAAAAATATTATCGTGATGCTCTTCAAAAAATTCGCGATTTCTTACAAAAGATGAGGAAACCCTATCCTCTAAATTAGCTACTAAATCTGGTAAATGTTTTTTATTGGCCTTTAAAAGGCGTAGCCGTTCCACTAAAGATTCCCGAAAAGACATTTCACCTTTCATACCTTTATCGGTTAACTCTTCTACAGCTTTGAGGTTTTGCTCTTTTTCAGGATCTCCAGCCAGGGAAATTTCTCCCAGAACGTCCAGGGCTTCTACCTGGGTAAAAGTACTATCAAAATCGATTACAAAATTCTTCTTTTCACTCATAATTAAGACACTAAATAGCGGTAAAACTTACCAGGAAACATTGTTATTTTCAATTACTCATTCTATTAGATAAATACCAGGTTAAAAAACGATAATTTTAGTACAGCAAGGTTAAAATTCTCCGTATTTCCAACTGGCTTTTAAATGAGGCCTAAAGCTACCATTTTTAGGCAGTCTAAGCAGCTAATTTTCTTAAAATTAAACAACTAAAATCATGATGATTTCTTATTTTGATGAATATGTAAAAAGAGCACTTAATAAATGTTATACTATCAAAATATAGAAAGATAGAAAGTTTTTTACTGAAAACTTTAAAATTTGAAAATAAAAAAATGCCTTTACAACTCTAATGTTGCAAAGGCATTTTACAATTATTTACTTTGGTCTTAAATTACTCTACGATGAATTTTCCTTTCATCAAAGAATAGTGACCAGGAAAACTACAAATAAAATCGTAGGTTCCCTTTTCTGGAGCTGTAAATTCGATAGTTGTAGTTTTTCCTCCACCAATTAATTTTGTGTGAGCGATAACCTGATCTGATCCTTCTGGAATATAATCATTGTCTTTTGCATCTACCGCTTTCTGTCCAAATTCATTAATATTGGTTCCCTGAGTTAAAAGTACCCAGTTGTGTCCCATTGCTTCCTTACTCATTTCACCAACATGTTTTAAGGTTAATTTAACGGTTTGGCCCGCTTTCACCTTAATCTCATCTTTGTTGAAACGCATCTGGTCGTTACCTTCTATAATAACTTCTACCATATCTTCATTTGAAGCAGATGTACTTTCGCTTGACTTTTCTGTAGAAGCTTCGCTGGTACTACCATTTCCAATAGTCATTTGATCTTTTTTCTCTTTCTTATCACCACAAGCAATCATTGCTATAGTGCTTAAAACTAGAAGAGATTTACTTAACATTTTCATTGCGTTTAATTTTTGCGTTAGTTGCCCACAAAGATAAGGTATTTTTAAAACAAGCCTTAGTAGAAGCCCCGTTTTTAACTTATTTATGAATAAATTAGGATTATAAAAATACTACGTTTTTATTTATGATTTTCCGTACCTTCAAAGCCTATAATTAAAAAGCAATTTAAATGAAATCGAAATTAATAAAAGGCCTGGGTATTTTTGTAATCGCTACCGGTTTGCAAGTGAATGCCCAGGATCAAAATCAAGATCAAAAAACGATGGATAATATCTTGTTAGAAGAATGGGATGGCCCATACAGTGGTGTACCGGAATTCGAAAAAATGAAAGTAGAGATGGTTAAACCAGCCATGCTAAAAGCTATGGAAAACCATTTAAAGGAAATTGATAAAATTGCCAATAATCCAGAGCCGGCTACTTTCGAGAATACTATTAAACCTATGGAAGATAGCGGCGACCAGTTAGGCCGCGTATTCACTTATTACGGAATTTTTAGCAGTAATATTTCCAGTCCCGAATTTAGGGAAGTACAAAAAGAGCTTTCTCCTAAAATTTCAGAATATAGTTCTAAAATATCTCAAAACAAGAAACTCTTTGAACGAATTAAAACAGTTTATAAAGCTTCTGAAGAAAATCCTTTACCGGCACCAGAACAACGGGTAATAGATCTTGTTTATGAAGAATTCGCGATGCAGGGCGCTAATTTAAACGAACAGGATAAAAAGCGTTATGCTGAAATTAATAAAGAGCTTTCCCAGCTGTACACAAAATTTTCAAATAATGTACTGGCAGATGAAGAGAATTATGTAGTGTATTTAGATAAAGATCAATTGGATGGACTTCCGGAATCGTATGTGAAATCGGCGGCAAGTGCGGCTGAAGCTCGTGGGAAAAAAGGAAAATATGCGGTAACAAACACCCGTTCTTCCATGGATCCTTTTTTAACCTATTCAGATAAGCGGGATTTACGCGAAAAAGTTTGGAACAATTACTACTCGCGCGGTGATAATAATGATGAGTATGACAATAATGAAATTATCAAAAAGATTCTAAAGCTAAGGGACGAGCGTGTTGAGTTAATGGGATATGATAATTTTGCCCAATGGCGTTTGCAAAATAGAATGGCCAAAAATCCCGAAAATGCTATGGAGTTAATGGAAGCTGTATGGCCGGCCGCCCTTGCCCGCGTTGAAGAAGAGGTTGAAGATATGCAGGCCGTGGCCAAAAGTGAAGGTGCCAATATTACCATTAAGCCATGGGATTATCGTTATTATGCCGAAAAAGTTAGGAAAAAGAAATATGATCTTGATAGTGAAGAGGTAAAACAATATTTGGAACTTGGGAACTTAACCCAGGCTTTATTTTATACTGCCGGTGAACTTTTTAATTTTGATTTTGAACCGGTAGAAGAAGGAAGTGTTCCTGTTTTTCACGAAGATGTAAAAGTATGGGAAGTAAACGACAAAGACTCTGGGGAATTGATAGGCCTTTGGTACCTCGATCCCTATGCCCGGCAAGGAAAACGCTCTGGAGCCTGGGCCACAACTTATAGAAGTTACTCAGAGCTGGAAGGTGCAAAACCTGTTTTGGCTTCCAATAACTCCAATTTTATTAAACCTGCACCGGGTGAACCGGTTTTGATTTCCTGGGATGATGCCGAAACATTTTTTCACGAGTTTGGTCACGCCCTGCACTTTTTATCTGCAGATATTAAATACCCAACGCTTAATAGTGGTGTGAGGGATTATACCGAATTTCAATCGCAGCTTTTAGAACGATGGTTATCTACTGATGCCGTGATCAATAAATTCCTGAAACATTACGAAACAGGCGAGGTAATCCCAGATGAATTGGTAGCCAAAATTAAAAAAGCCTCTACTTTTAACCAGGGGTTTGCCACTACCGAGTTTTTAGCGTCTGCTTTAATGGATATGAAGTATCACACTACAGATCCCGATAAAATTGAGCCTCGTAAATTTGAAAAAGAAACTTTAGATTCACTTGGGATGCCCAGCGAAATTGTGATGCGGCACCGTTCGCCACATTTCGGACATATATTTTCTAGCGAAGGTTATGCTACCGGTTACTACGGTTATTTATGGGCCGATGTCCTGACGGCAGATGCTGCTGAAGCTTTTGCTGAATCGCCCGGCGGATTTTACGATAAAAATATGGCCGAGAAATTAGTTAAGTATCTATTTGCACCTAGAAATGCTATGGATCCTGCTGAAGCTTACAGGAAATTTAGAGGTCGCGATGCTAAAATTAACGCACTTATGCGCGATAGGGGTTTTCCGGTTTCGGAAGAAAAAAACTAATTCAGTAAAAATCATATAAATCTCAGGCTTAATTAATCCCGTCTGCTTTTCCAGGCGGGATTTTTTATCATTTAAAATAAGAGGCGATAGAGATGGGCTGTCTGGAAGAAATAAGTTGCTTCGTGCCAGTATTCAATGAGGTTTTTGCGGCGTTGATTAACAATTTTTCAAGCGACTTTAAAATGTATCAATTTTTTAAATTTAAGTAGAGTTTATCAGATGAGGAAAAAAACACAACCAACCCTTCTTCAGCAGAGCTGAATTCGTTCCCTCCTTTAAAATGAGGGGAGCAGGTCTATCGGGTGAGTTAGGTGAATTAAAAAAGCTCCTTCCCTTCGAAGGGAAGGTGGCTTCTTATGCGAAAGTGGAAGAAGTCGGAAGGGTTGATATTTGATAGAATTTAGATAAATTTAATCAATCAAAATCAGTTTTTCTAAGACTAAAAAATCACTGAGACTCTAAATATTCGTGAATTAGTGGCTTTTATTTGCAGATTGCGAAGCAACAACCTCTACCCAAGGATATGAAGTATGCTCACGAAAAAAGTTCTTTTATTTCGAGGCAAGACCCGGGGAATTAAACCCCTGGCTATCGCTCCGCGATTAAAATTTAAAACACAAAAAAGCCATTAAGAATAATCCTAATGGCTTTTAAAATAATTCGAAAAAATGTTTAGAACATTTCTCTTCCTGCAAAGTGAAAAGAAGCTTCTATTTTTGCATTCTCATCGCTATCACTACCGTGAACGGCATTTTCACCTACAGATTTTGCATATTTTTTTCTAATGGTTCCATCGGCAGCATCCTCTGGATTTGTAGCCCCTATTAAGGCTCTAAAATCTTCTACTGCATTTTCTTTTTCAAGCACTGCAGCTACGATTGGTCCACGGGTCATAAACTCCACCAATTCTCCAAAAAACGGACGTTCGTTATGCACTGCATAAAACTCCTGGGCATCGGCTGTGGCCATTTGCGTCATTTTTAACGCTACAATTTTAAAGCCTGAAGCGGTAATTTGTTCTAATATCGCACCAATATGCCCTGCTTCTACAGCATCTGGCTTAATCATGGTGAATGTTCTTTTTCCTGCCATTACATGGTTTTTTTAATTTTGGCAAAAATAATTAATTCCCATGCAAAAACAAGTTACTTTTTAAGCATTTTATGCTATTGAATTCGAGGTTTAAGGTTCAAAGTTTTTTGGGTTTTTGTGGGGTGATAAGTTTCAGGCTTGCTGTTTACAGTTTTTTATTTATCAGCAGTACTGCTTCCGCAGGAAATAAAGAGAAAAAACCTGAAAAATAACGGAATATTATTTTTCATTTTCGTTGTTTTGTTCTCATAAAAATAAATATTCAATTTTATAAATCTGCATTTTTGTAATGGAGGTCACAACAAATAGAATTAAATTATAGCCTAAAGAAGGAAATATAAATGCTTTATAGTGTGTATTGAGCAACTCTTAATTAATTGTATATTTATGCACAAAGTGAGATTTGAATGTGCCTACGGTAATTTTAAATATAAAGAATTACCCGGTTAGTTTATTTAAGATATGATAGAACAAGCAATTTTAGAAATTACCGCAGAGCTTTCTCAAGCCAAAAATATAGTAATTGTTCCTCACAAAGGACCAGATGGGGATGCGATGGGTGCCACCCTTGGTCTTATGCATTTTCTAAGAGATAAGGGGCATAATGTAAATGTAATTTCACCCAATGAGTATCCAAAATTTTTAAAATGGCTGCCTGGAAATGATGAAGTAGTTATTTATGAAAAAGAAAAAGACAGGGCCGAAGCTTTATTAAACGACGCTGAAATTGTCTTTGCCTTAGATTTCAACCATTTGTCGAGATCTGGCGATATGCAGGAAACATTAACGGCCTGTGAAGCGGTTTTTATAATGATAGATCATCACCGCGAACCTTCAGATTTTGCAAATTACACCTATAGTGATGCCGAAATGAGTTCTACCTGTGAAATGGTCTATCATTTTATAGATAAACTACGAGCGGTTGAAAAAATAACTCCTGAAATTGCTACCTGTCTCTACACGGGGATTATGACAGATACCGGCTCTTTTAGATTTAGTGCCACCAGCGCGGAAACGCATCGTGTAATTGCCGACCTCATGGACAAAGGGGCGGTAAATGATGAAATTCACAATAATATTTTCGATACTTTTAGCGAAAATAGATTGCAATTGCTGGGCACTGCGCTACAAAATTTAAGGGTTAAACTGGAATATAAAACCGCTTATATTAGTTTATCGCAGGAAGAATTGGACAAAAATAATTTTCAAAAAGGAGATACCGAAGGTTTCGTAAATTATGGTTTAAGTATTGAAGGTGTGATTTTTGCGGTTATTTTTATAGAAAACAAGCAGGAAAATATTATTAAAATATCGTTTAGATCTAAAGGTGATTTTAATGTAAATAAATTTGCCAGGGCACATTTTGAAGGCGGTGGTCATAATAACGCGGCCGGTGGAAAAAGCAGCTTAAGCCTGGAAGAAACATTAGAGAAATTTAATAGTATTTTGCCAGAATATAAACAATTACAAGGATGAAGCGAATTTTCGTTTTTATCGCGATGATAAGTTTGGGCGCCTGTAAATCACCTGAAGCTCGTTACCCTGTGAGCCAAAATTCCGGGAGTTACATTAGTGAATCTATAACTAAAAACCAGGAGTTATTGAAAAAGGAAGTAGCTAAGATTGAAGCGATTATAAAGGAGGATTCTACCAGGGAATACAAACCTTCTCAAAATGGGTTCTGGTATGTTTACAACAAAAAAACATCTGATTCTACCAATAAACCAAATCCCGAATTTGGCGATATTGTAGAGTTTGATTATAGCATTTCCACTTTAGATAATCAGGCAATTTATGCTGAAGGCGAAAAAGAAACTAGAACCTATGCGATAGATCAGGAGAAACTTTTTAGCGGATTACGCCAGGGATTAAAACTGATGAAAGAAGGAGAAACGGTAACTTTTTTATTTCCGTCTTATAAAGCTTATGGCTATTATGGAGATAAAAATAAAATAGGTCGCAATTTACCTATCAAGACCAAAGTCACTTTAAACAAAGTAACCGAAAGAGAAGAATTAAAACCAGAAAATTAAGTTAAACCCAGGGCCGGCAAAAAAGGCCTTTAATTTTTATATTCAATGAGAACCAGTAAATTTTTAGTATTATTTGCCATGGTAATTACCATGATTTCCTGTAATGATCAATACCCCGATCTTGAGGACGGGATGTATGCAGAATTTAAAACCAACAAAGGCAGCTTTATTGCCGAGCTTTATTTTGACCAAACTCCTATTACTGTAGCCAGTTTTGTATCCCTGGCCGAAGGGACTAATAAAATGGTGGATAGCACTTATAAAGGTAAAAATTACTACGATGGCCTTACCTTTCACCGCATTATAGACGGATTTGTTATCCAGGGAGGAGATCCCAGCGGCACAGGCTCTGGCGGCCCCGGTTATAAATTTCCCGATGAGTTTGTAGATAGCCTGCAGCACGACGCTAAAGGAATCCTCTCTATGGCCAATGCCGGTCCAGGTACGAATGGAAGTCAGTTTTTTATAACCCTGGCACCAACACCAAATCTTAACGGAAGACATTCCGTATTTGGAAAAGTAATTAAAGGCCAGGATGTGGTAGATGCCATTGGGAAGGTAGAAACAGGCCAAAGGGACAAACCAAAAGAACCGGTAACTATGGAAGAGGTAAACATCATAAGAAAAGGCAAAGCTGCCGAAAATTTTGATGCTCCCAAAAAGTTTGAAAAAGGACTTCAGGATTTAAAAGATAAAGAAGAAGCCGAAGCCAAAAAACGCAAAGAGGCTATGACCGCCAATGCTGAAGAGTTTGAAAGCCACAAAGACGAAGCTAAAACTTTAGACAGCGGATTAAAAATCTATTTTGAAGAAGAAGGTGATGGCGAAAAACCTAAAACCGGTGAAATGGTTCAGGTTTGGTACGAAGGCTACTTTGAAGATGGCGATATTTTTGACACCAATAAAAAAGAACTCGCTCAGGAAATGGGACTTTTTAACCCAAATAGGGATGCCCAGGGCGGTTATGACAACCCAATGGTAGTAGCTTATGGTCCAGACGCTCCTATGATCCCCGGATTTAAAGAAGGAATGCAGCAAATGAAAATTGGTGATAAGGCTTTACTTTATATCCCAAGTCATTTAGGCTACGGTGAACGTGGCGCCGGCGGTGGCGTGATCCCACCAAATACAGATTTGGTATTTCGAGTAGAACTTGTAGGAGTTCAGGGAGAAAATAACCCGGAACATTCAATAGATTTCTAAAAAACAAAAAAGCTGTTTGAACAATTTTCAAACAGCTTTTTTATTTAATAGTAAAGAAAATTCAACATTCTATCTTCTTGTCTCTTTTTTCTATTTTCTTTCCTCTCTACTGCACTCTATTTCTTCGGAGTATTCTTCAACACTTCCAATAAAAATTTCCAGTATTTTTGAGCTGAAGAAACACTGGCACGTTCATCTGGAGAGTGTGCTCCCCTAATGGTAGGACCAAAAGAAATCATATCCATTTTTGGATAATGATTTCCAATAATTCCGCACTCCAAACCGGCGTGACAGGCGGCTACATCGGCTTTTTCATTGTGCATTTCCTCATAAAGCTTATCTACTACCTGTAGAATATCAGAATTTGGGTTTGGCGCCCAACCGGGATATTCGCCAGATAAT
The DNA here is from genome assembly GCF_900129445.1 of Salegentibacter echinorum. Lineage (GTDB taxonomy): Bacteria > Bacteroidota > Bacteroidia > Flavobacteriales > Flavobacteriaceae > Salegentibacter > Salegentibacter echinorum. The sequence continues at coordinate 454,256 of NZ_FQVT01000001.1, read as the reverse complement.
TTTACTTCAAAATTCGCGAGTTCGAATGCAGCTTTTAAACTATTTGCTAAAGCGTCTTTAGAAGATTCAACCGAGGATCTGGTAAGACAGTTTATTTTCACCTTGCCCTCCCCTACTTTTACACTGGCTATATTATTGGAAGCTTCTACCAGGTCTTCTATATCGGGGCTCATTCTGTAAACTCCGTTATGGGCAGCTGTCATGGCTAACACTACATCTTTCTGGTCTTCTCGCTTCATCACCTTACCCGGTGCTTCAGCTTCAGAAATTACAACGTCTAAAGTAGGTTCGAGAGCTGCAAATTCAGTTTTAATGTCCTGCTTCAACTTCAGGATTTCAGTATTAAAACTTTCAGTATTTTCTTTATTTACCACTACCAAAGCTTCACTTTCCCGCGGAATAGCATTTCTTAATCCGCCACCCTCAATGCTGCCTATTTGCATTTCAAAATTATTGTGAGCGTGATAAAGCAAGCGCGCCATAATTTTATTAGCGTTGGCCAGGCCTTTGATAATATCCATTCCAGAATGACCGCCATTTAAGCCTTTCACTTTAATGGTATAAGCCACTGTATCCTGCGGAGTGTCCTCTTCTTCATAATCCCTTAGCGCAGTGATATCAACACCGCCGGCGCAACCAATCCCTATTTCATCGTCCTCTTCGGTATCCAGGTTTAGCAAAATGTCACCTTTAAGAATATCTTCGTCCAAACCTTTGGCACCGGTCATCCCGGTTTCCTCGTCTATAGTAAATAAAGCCTCAATGGCTGGATGTGCAATCTCATCACTTTCTAAAATTGCCATCATACTTGCAACCCCAAGACCGTTATCCGCGCCAAGTGTGGTGCCTTTGGCCCTCACCCAGTCTCCATCTACGTACATATCGATTCCGCTTGTTTCAAAGTCAAAATCGGTATCGTTATTTTTTTGGTGCACCATATCTAAATGCGACTGCAATACGATTGGCCTTCTATCTTCCATTCCGGGAGTTGCAGGTTTTTTAATCACCACATTCCCCACGCTATCTTCCAACGTTTCTAAATTAAGGTCATTCCCAAATTTTTTCATAAACTCGATTACCCTTTCCTCTTTTTTTGAAGGTCGTGGCACCGCGTTTAGATCGGCGAACTTATTCCATAATATTTTAGGTTCTAATGCTCTTATTTCTTCATTCATTATCTCATATTTTATATATTTCGCAAAGATATTGGTAATTAGCAAAGCAGGAAAATTTAAGGTCCTTTTAAGCCTAATTTAACCCGGAATACAATTAGTAAATTTGTAAACCTGTCACATTATAAAAATCGAAAAAACCGAATTAACTCAGACCTCACAGGTCTCGGAGACCTGTGAGGTCTCTCATATAAAGGAGTAGTAATTTGATTTCGAGGCAAACCTCGGAGCATTTAAATCTCGATTATTAAGTAAATTAACCCGAATGTTCCCGAGATTAATCTCCATGCTACATAGCAACTATGTTTTACCAATAATAAATTTCTTTTGAAGGTCATAAATAGTAATAATCGTATTTTTGAATTGTGAAGAAAAAAGGACGCTTAATTCTGGCGGTGCTCTTACCGCTGCAAATTGTTTTTATCATGTTTTTGGCCGGCTATTCCCAGCTGGTAGAAACCTGGTATAGTCAGTTTTTTTATCCAAAAATTTCTATGCTCATGCGCTTTGGTCACGGCTTTCTTCCATTTTCGCTTGGGGATGTTTTATATATTTTCTTCGGGATTTTCCTCATACGTTGGCTCATAAAAAGATTTAAACAGAAATTTAGAAAACCCGGAGACTGGATGCTGGATGCCCTGGCGGTTTTATCTATTATTTACGCCTGTTTTCATATTTTTTGGGGTTTTAATTATTATCGTCTTCCATTGCATCAAAGCCTGGAGATAGGTTATGAATACACCACCGAAGAGCTCTATGAACTTTCTGAAATATTAATTTCTGATTCGAATAAATTACATACCAACCTGGCTGAAAACGATTCAGCAAAAGTTAACATTCCCTATTCGAAAAATGAGTTATTTGAAAAAACCATAGCCGGTTATTCCAATCTAAGCAAGACTTATCCCGAGCTTACCTATCGCGGCGAATCTTTAAAACGTTCTTTATTCAGCATCCCGTTAAGTTATATGGGCTTTAATGGTTATTTAAATCCGTTGACCGGAGAAGCCCAGGTAAACACGCAAATTGTGCCTTATAAAATCCCCACTACCGCCAGTCACGAAGTAGGGCATCAATTGGGTTTTGCTAAAGAAAATGAAGCAAATTTTATCGCCTGTCTAAATACCATGAACCATCCCGATGCTTATTTTCGATATTCTGGCTATACTTTTGCACTTCGTTATTGCCTTAACGAGCTTTACCGTAGGGATCCCGAGAAATTTGAAACCCTAAAGAAGGAAATCAAACCAGGTGTACTCGCCAATTATATGGAAGTAGATGAATTTTGGTTGGCCCATCAAAATCCGTTTGAACCGCTTTTTAAAATGTTTTACAACCGTTTTCTTATTGTAAACAATCAAGCCGGGGGAATGAAAAGTTATAGTTATGTAGTAGCGCTTTTGGTAAATTATTTTTCCGAAGAAAAAAACCGACTTTAATCCCGGATATTGAAATAAAGCCACGAATGCTTCAAAACACTAAGGAAATCCTGATGCATTTTGGTGATCTTCTGTCTTGAAGGCAAATAAGCTCGACGTTTAATAAACACGGGATAATTTCCCTTAGAATATGGTAGTTAACTATCGTGGTTCAACATTTATAGTGATTCATGAAAAATGACCATTGACTTTCCATTAATTTTCTTAATTTACACCGCTTTAGCGCAAATTAAACCACTTAAGATCTATGAAAGTAAGACTTTTACTTTGTCTTGTGTTTCTGATAAGCCTGCAGAGCAAAGCCCAGGAATACTTCCCCAAAAATGACGGGGTTAAAAATCCCCAAACCAATTACCGCGTATTTAAAAATGCCAGAATTCATACGAGTCCGGGAAATGTGATTGAAAACGGCAGTTTTGTGGTAAAAGATGGTAAAATTACCGCGATAGGGAAATCGGTAAATATTCCTAAAAATGCTGTAACCGTAGATTTAGAAGGAAAAGAAGTTTACCCTTCTTTTATAGATTTATACAGTAGCTTCGGAATTAAAAAACCAACACCTGCCGGCAAAGGAAATGGGCAACCGCAGTATGACGCTAACCGGGAAGGATATTACTGGAATGATCATATTAGACCTGAAACTGAAGCTGTAAAATCTTTTAAGTATGATAAAAAAACGGCTTCCGCTCTTCACAAAGCAGGTTTTGGAGTTGTAAATACCCACGTGCCAGACGGTATTATAAGAGGAAGCGGGATGCTGGTAGCTTTAACTCCAGAAGGCACAGAAGGAGAACGAATTCTTAAAAATCGTTCGTCACAATTTTTGTCTTTTGACAAAAGTAAAAAATCGAGACAGACTTATCCTACCTCAACAATGGGCGCGATGGCATTAATTCGCCAGGCTTATATGGATGCCGATTGGTATGAAAAAGGGAATGCGAAGAATAAAGATCTCGCTTTAGAAGCTTTGAACAAAAATAAAAACCTCACCCAAATTTTTGCTACAGATAATTTACTGGACGCTTTAAGAGCTGCCAAAATAGGTAATGAATTTGATGTGGATTATGTGATTTTGGGCGACGGAAAAGAATATGAACGTTTGAAAGAAGTAAAAAAATCAGGTAAGACTTTTATCGTCCCGCTCAATTTTCCAGAGGCTTTTGATGTAGCAGATCCTTTTATGGCAGAAAATGTAAGCCTGGCAGAAATGAAAGCCTGGAATCAAGCACCGGCCAATCTCAAGATGCTAAGTGAAAACAACATTCCTTTTACCATAACCGCTCACGACCTGGAAGTTGATAAAGATTTTAGAAAAAATTTAATTAAAGCCGTGAATTATGGCTTGAGTAAAAAAGCTGCCCTTGCCGCTTTAACCACCACCCCCGCTAAAATAATGGGAAAGGAAAATGAATTGGGAAGCCTTAAAGAAGGAGCCTGGGCAAATTTCATAGTGACCTCGGGAGATTATTTTGATAAAGAAACCAGTATCTATGAAAATTGGGTGCAGGGAAAAAGAGCAATTATTAACCCCATAAACACCACCAATATTACCGGTACTTATCAACTCAACTTAGACGGAGAGAATTATGAGCTTAAAATTAGTGGAAAACCTGAAAAACCTAAAGCAAATGTAACGCAAGGCGATACTAAATTAGGTGCTAAACTCACTTTTAGCAATAATTGGATGAACTTATTGCTTACTTCGCCAGATACTACTAAAACAGCTTTCACAAGATTGGTAGCCAAAACACCAGAAAAGGCGAATAATATTAAGGGTATAGCTTACCTGGAAGATGGCTCCGAAACCAGTTTTACTGCGACCAAAGAAACTTCAGCAGGAAAAATGGAAAAGGAAGAAGATAAAGAAGACGATGAGGAAAACGATGAACCGGAAACCCACGAAGTTTTACCGGTAAGTTTCCCAAACAAAGCTTATGGTTTTTCCGAATTACCAAAACAGGAAAAAATCCTCTTTAAAAATGCCACCGTGTGGACCAACGAAGCAGACGGGATTTTAGAAAACACCGATGTTTTAATTAAAAACGGAGAGATTTCAAAAATAGGAAAAGACCTAAACCCAGGAAATGCTAAAGTTATTGATGCAACCGGCAAACATCTAACCTCTGGAATTATAGATGAGCATTCCCACATTGCAGCTTCAGCAATCAATGAAGCGGGGCATAATTCAACCGCAGAAGTGATTATGGAAGATGTGATTAATCCCAGCGATATTAACATCTACCGCAACCTTGCCGGTGGAGTGACTACAATTCAATTATTGCACGGTTCAGCTAACCCTATTGGGGGACGTTCTGCAATTTTAAGGTTAAAATGGGGCGAAGATGCCGAAGATATGATCTTTGAAAACTCCCCGAAATTTATAAAATTCGCATTGGGTGAAAACGTAAAACAATCTAATTGGGGCAGCCGCAGCAGGTTTCCACAAACAAGAATGGGCGTAGAACAGGTTTTTACCGATTATTTTACGCGGGCCAGGGAATATGAAGAGAAAAAGAACAGTGGTGAAGCGTTTAGAAAGGATTTGGAAATGGAAACGCTAGTGGAAATTTTAAACAGCGAACGATTTGTTTCTTCCCACTCCTACATTCAGAGTGAAATAAATATGCTGATGAAAGTGGCTGAAAATTTTGATTTTAGAATCAACACATTTACCCATATTTTAGAAGGTTATAAAGTAGCCGACAAGATGAAAGAGCATGGCGCCGGTGGCTCTACTTTTTCAGATTGGTGGGCTTACAAATATGAAGTTAATGACGCCATTCCCTTTAATGCGCCCATAATGCACAGCCAGGGAGTCACGGTTGCCATAAACAGTGATGATGCCGAGATGAGTAGAAGACTTAACCAGGAGGCGGCTAAATCTGTAAAATACGGTGGTGTTTCTGAAGAAGATGCCTGGAAATTCGTCACTTTAAATCCGGCGAAATTATTACATATTGATGATCGGGTGGGAAGTATTAAAAAAGGAAAAGACGCCGATTTGGTGCTATGGTCAGACCACCCACTTTCTATTTATGCCAAAGCCGAAAAAACCCTTATCCAGGGAAAAGTTTTCTTTGATCTGGAAAAAGATAAAATGCTTCGGAATAAGATTAAAGAACAGCGTTCCCAGCTAATAGGTCAAATGCTTAGCGCTAAAAACAAAGGTGTGAAAACAAAAAAAGTGACGAAAAAGGAGACTACAGTTTTCCATTGTGAAACTTTAGAAGAATTAGAATAAAAAAATCAAGCCTGCGCCAAACGCAGAAAATAAATGATACACGGGAGATGATTATAGCCTGTGACAAATTCCCACATTGGGATTAAAATGACAAACACATGAAATACTTAATAATACTTGCACTGTTTAGTTGTATAGGAAATTCTTTTGCCCAGCAAACCCCGGCAAAAAAACAAACGGAAGCCGTGACCATTGTTGGCGCTACCGCCCATTTGGGCAATGGCGAAGTTATTGAGAACAGCTTAATTATTTTTGAAGACGGCAAGCTTACCCAGGTGATGGACGCCACCGCTACAAAAATGCAGTATCGGGGCAAAATTATTGAAGCGGAAGGTAAACATGTTTATCCCGGCTTTATCGCACCAAACGCTACCCTGGGACTGGTAGAAATCGATGCCGTACGCGCCACCGATGATGAAGATGAAATTGGTAGCATGTTACCGCATATAAGAAGTTTAATTGCCTACAACACCGAAAGTAAAATTGTAGAAAGCATGCGCCCCAATGGAGTGCTAATGGGACAAATTGTACCCCGTGGCGGGAGAATTTCTGGCACCTCATCTATTGTTCAGTTTGATGCCTGGAATTGGGAAGATGCGGTAATTAAAGAAGATGACGGATTACATATAAATTGGCCCAGCAGTTTTAAAAGAGGTCGCTGGTGGGCCGGCGAAGATCCCGGAAATAAAGCCAGTAAAGAATATGAAAAAGATATTTTAGAGCTTTCTCAATTTTTTACTGAAGCTAAAGCATACCTCTCCAGTGAACCGGAAAAGACAAATTTAGCCTACGAAGCCATGAAAACCGTATTTTCTGGAGAAAAAAGAGTTTATATTCATGTAGATGGAGCTAAAGAAATCCTGGATGTGGTAGATTTTAAAAAAGAGCAAGACCTAAAAAACCTTACGCTAGTTGGTGGATATGAGGCGCATAAAGTTATAGATGAATTAAAAGACAACAATATTGCCGTATTGGTACAGCGTCCCCACGACACACCAAATAACGAAGATGACGATTACGATTTTCCTTATAAATTAGCCGGAATTCTACACAATAAAGGCGTTTTAGTAGCCCTGGAAAGCAGTGGCAGTATGGAACGCATGAATACCAGGAACCTGCCTTTCTATGCCGGTACTACCGGAGCCTATGGCTTAGGCAAAGAAGAAGCTTTAAAATTAATCACTTCCAACACGGCTAAAATTTTAGGAATTGATGATAAAGTTGGCACCCTTGAAAAAGGTAAAGTAGCGACTTTATTTATTAGCGAAGGGGACGCCCTGGATATGCGTGGAAATATTTTAACCCATGCCTTCATCCAGGGACGGGAAATTAGCCTGGAAACCCACCAAACCGAACTTTACCACCGCTATATGGAAAAATATGAAAGTGCGAGTAAGTAAGGATTAAATATTATGTTGGTTAACGATTATTACTAATCATTTTACTGCATAAATGCAAAATAATTTACTGAACAGTATTTAATAAATCAAACAGAAAAATCGAATCGGGATTATGAAAATGGAAAAACATTAAGTCTGGAAGAACTCGAGGATATTTTGCCAAATTGTTAAAAATAATTTGAACCGAGTTTGCAAATTTGAGGCAAGCAGATAACGTATATGTTCAACGCTTATCCAAAATTATACTATGGAGAAATGGAGTTTTAAAGTAAAAAGCAATCCAGAAGTGATAAGTGAAAATTTAGAATCCTCACTTGGATCCATTAACGGATTTGTGTTTCAAATGAAAAATGATAGCAGCAACTTTATATCATTTAAAATTCGAAAGCGACTCCTTTATGCGTGGTACATACTTTATCATAACAATGTTATCGCGAATGGAAAATTATCTAAAACAGGTTCTAACAATGAGACCAATATAGATATTTCTTTTAGTCAACACTTTTTATTGAAATTAGTTGTTTTTACGCACCTGTTTTTGGGTTTGGGTTTTGTAATTGCTATAATCTTAGGAAATAGCAGGAATACATCTATGTTTCTATTAGCCGCTTTAACTTTAGCAATTGGAATATTCTTGTGGTTTAGATTACAGAAAAAGTACAAAAGAAATGTTCAGGAATATAAGACATTAATTTCTAAAACATTAGAACTATAATAAAGCATTGTAGTTAAGTTCCAGTTGTTTTAATCTCTTCTTTTTCGCTTAAAGACATTTCGTTTCATTATATCCGTAATTATAATTTTTGTTATAACACAGCTAGTTTTTTATCCGTGAAATTTATGCTGTGGTAATTAGATTGCAATAGCATAATGTTTTGACTCAACTTAAATCTCAAGTTCGACGCTTTCGCAACGCTATTAAGTACTATAACCAACTGTAAGGCTTGCTAGCCAATACTTCTTATCAAAAATGCTTTTTTAAGAAATTAATAGAAAACGCTTTTTTTATTAACCTCTTTTCTTTGCCCTAATTTAAAAGTAGTTATTTTTACGCCTATGATTAGGGAAATTAGTAGTCCGCAGAATAAAGAAATAAAACAACTTCTACAGCTTCAGGAGAAATCGAGAATGCGAAGAAAGGAAAACACGTTTTTAGTAGAAGGAAGACGTGAGATTCAACTGGCATTAAAAGGTGGTTTTAAACCAAAATCCCTCTATTTTTGCCCAGATTTAGCAAGCCTGGAACAATTAGCTCTCCAATTACCGGAGACCGTAAAAATTACCAGAATTTCAAAGGAAGTTTATGACAAATTAGCTTATAGAAGCAGTACTGAAGGCGTTTTGGCTGTATTTAAAGCTAAGAAGAACGCCTTGCAAAATATAAATTTAACATCAGAAAACCCGTTAATTTTAGTGGCTGAAGCTCCCGAAAAACCGGGAAATATAGGTGCAATTTTAAGAACGGCAGATGCGGCAAATGTAGATGCCGTGATTATTGCCAACCCAAAAACAGATCTCTATAACCCAAACATTATTCGGTCTAGCGTAGGTTGCATTTTTACCAATCAAATCGCTACAGGAAGCACTTCAGAAATAATCAATTTTTTAAAAGAGAAGAATATTTCTATTTATGCCGCTACTTTGCAGGCTTCCAAAGTTTATCACCAAATAAACTTTACTGCCGCAACAGCCATTGTAGTTGGCACCGAGGCCACGGGATTAAGCCAGGCCTGGCGCGAAAATGCCACGCAAAATATTATCATTCCCATGAATGGTGAAATTGATTCAATGAACGTTTCCGTTACTGCGGGAATTCTTATTTTTGAGGCGAAAAGACAAAGAAAAAAAGCCCCCTAACCCCCGATGGGGGAACTCGCGGTGTGAAAAAATATGAAGCGAAATCACTTCGTGATTAAATTAAACCTTGAACCGTAGAATGAAGCCTGAGACTATATTTTATATAATTATCGGTATTATTAGTATTGATTTTATTATCGATACAATCCTTGATACCTTAAATGCCAAACATTTTAACGATTCTGTCCCGCCAGAACTCGATGATGTTTATGAGAAAGAGGAATATGAAAAATCGCAAGCCTACAAAAAAGAGGGCTATCGTTTTGGGATCTTCACTTCTACTTTTTCGGTTTTACTCACTTTAGGCTTTGTACTGTTTGACGGTTTTGCCTGGGTAGATGGAATTGCGCGAAGTATTGCGAATAATGAGATATTAGTTGCCCTTATTTTCTTTGGAATTATCATGATTGGCAGCGACTTGCTCACCACTCCTTTTTCCTGGTATAACACTTTTGTGATCGAAGAGAAATATGGGTTCAACAAAACCACTAAAAAGACCTTTTTCTTAGATAAAATAAAAGGCTGGCTTATGATGGCGGTTATTGGTGGAGGCATCCTGGCTTTAATCGTTTGGTTTTATCAATTTGCCGGAGATAACTTCTGGTGGTACGCCTGGATTCTCGTTGCCGTTTTTTCCATCTTTCTCAATATGTTTTATGCAAAACTCATCGTTCCGTTATTTAATAAACAAAGTCCGCTGGAAGAAGGTTCCCTTCGCAGTAAAATTGAAGCCTATGCCAAAAATGTTGGTTTCACGCTGGATAATATTTTTATTATAGACGGCTCTAAACGAAGCACCAAGGCGAATGCTTACTTTTCGGGCTTTGGTAAAGAAAAGAGAATCACACTTTTTGATACGCTGGTAAATGACCTGGAAGATGAAGAGATTGTAGCGGTACTTGCCCACGAGGTTGGTCATTATAAAAAAAAGCATATTATATTTAATTTAGCAGCTTCAGTTTTAACAACCGGCTTTACATTGTGGCTACTTTCATTATTTGTAGGAAGTGCAGCCTTATCACAAGCCCTGGGAGTAGCACAACCCAGTTTTCATATTGGATTAATCGCCTTTGGGATTTTATACAGCCCTATTTCAGAAATAACGGGATTAATCATGAATTTGATTTCACGAAAATTTGAATATCAGGCAGATAATTATGCGAAAAACACCTACGCCGCTAAACCCTTAATTTCCAGTTTAAAAAAGCTTAGCAAAAATAGCCTAAGCAACCTAACCCCGCATAAAGCCTATGTATTTATGCATTACTCACATCCCACGCTTTTACAAAGATTTAGAAATTTAAAACAGAATGCATAGTTGTTTCTTAACAATCTTAATTGTACATTTAAAATATGACTGAAGCAGCTATAGAAAAAGAAAACAAACAAATTGCCAGGCAGTATAAAAAACTGCTAAGCATAAGTTACCGCAGTCTTAGTGAAGACGACAAAAAGCAAATACGAAAAGCTTTTGATACCGCCGTAGAAGCGCATAAAGGCCAACGTAGAAAATCTGGGGAAGCCTATATTTTCCACCCTATTAATGTAGCTAAAATTGTAGCTTCAGAAATTGGATTGGACGCAACCTCGATAACCGCAGCCTTACTACACGATGTGGTAGAAGACACCAAATATAATCTTGATGATATTGAGGAGATGTTTGGGAAAACCGTGGCGAGAATTGTTGACGGCCTCACAAAAATATCCAGTCTAAAAAAGGATAAAGATGTTTCCTTACAGGCCGAGAATTTCAGAAAAATGTTACTCACCCTTAATGATGATATTAGGGTAATAATTATTAAAATCGCCGACCGTTTGCACAACATGCAAACCATGGCGGCCATGCGAAAAGACAAGCAGGAAAAAATTTCTTCAGAAACACTTTATATATACGCTCCTTTAGCTCATAGAATTGGTCTTTACAACATTAAGACCGAGCTGGAAGATCTAAGTTTAAAATATACAGAACCAGAGATCTTCAATAATATTTATACCAAAATTAGGGAGAGTAAAGAAGAGCAGGATGCCTATATAAAAGAGTTTTCAAGAGTTATTGAAGATTCCCTTAACAAGGAAGACCTTAAATATGATATAAAAGGAAGAACAAAATCCATTTATTCCATTCATCGCAAGATGGAAGCTCAAAATGTTGATTTTGAAGAAGTTTACGACAAATTTGCCATTAGGATTATTTATGACAGTGACCAGGAAAATGAAAAATTCCTGGCCTGGAAAATCTATTCCATTGTCACCGATAACTTTAGACCAAACCCAACGCGTTTAAGAGACTGGATTTCTTCGCCTAAATCTACGGGTTATGAAGCTTTACATATTACCGTGATGGGACCAAAAGGTCGTTGGGTAGAAGTGCAGATAAGAAGTAACCGCATGAACGAAATTGCCGAGAAAGGTTACGCTGCCCATTATAAATACAAGCAGGGAAATGTACAGGAAGAACGCGGGATTGAAGAATGGCTCAATAGGCTTCAAGAGGCGTTGGAAAATCCAGATGCCAATGCGGTTGATTTTGTAGAACAATTTAAGCTGAACCTTTATTCCAAAGAAATTTTTATTTTCACACCACAGGGAGATTTAAAATCTTTACCTAAAGGTGCAACCCCTTTAGATTTTGCCTTTAGCATTCACACCGAGGTTGGTTTAAAAACACGAGGCGCAAAAGTGAATAACAAACTGGTGCCCTTAAGCCATCAACTTAAAAGTGGCGACCAGGTGGAAATAATCACTTCAGATAATGCAAAACCCAACGTAAATTGGTTGGATTATGCAACTACGGCACGGGCAAGGGCTAAAATAAAAACATCCCTTAAAGATGAAAAAAGGGAAATTGCCGAAGAAGGGAAAGCTATTCTTACGCGTAAATTGCGAGCACAAAAAATTCCGTTTAACGAAAAAACCATCAATGAACTGGTAGTTCATTTTAACCTAAAAACCAGTTTAGATCTTTTTTATCGCGTAGGAATTGGAAAAATAGACAACAAGTTACTCAAAGACTTTGCTTCCTCGCGTAGCAATGCCCTGGTAAGTTATATTAAACGTAAGATTAGAAAGCCGGTTATTGCCGAAGATATTGACAAAGATGAAATCACCTCTAAATATGATCAGCTGGTTTTTGGCAGGGATGAAGATGAGACCCTGGAGTATAAGCTAGCCAATTGTTGTAATCCTATTCCCGGGGACCAGGTTTTTGGTTTTGTTACCGTTAACGACGGGATAAAAGTACATAAGAAAAACTGTCCCAATGCTTTGCAACTGCAGAGTAATTATGCCTACAGGATCATCCCGGCAAAATGGATAGATTCTTCACAACAGGATTTTAAAGCTGTGGTAAGTCTAAAGGGAATTGATAATTTAGGATTGGTAAGTGAAGTCACAAAAGAGATTTCCAGCAATTTAAATGTCAATATGCAAAAAGTTAATTTTGAAAGCGTAGATGGTGTTTTTAGTGGACAGATTACCCTTAGAGTTAAAAACAATGCGATTCTTACCAGGGTGATAAACCGACTTAAAAAAATTAACGGCATCGATAAGGTTAGCCGTGAATAATCCCATATCTTTGTAAGCTACATTAAATTATGAGCAAAAAAGTTGTAAATAAAAACGATCAAGCCGTAGTTAAAAACGTCTTTACCAAGTATTTGGAGGAAAAAGGACATAGAAAAACTCCCGAGCGTTTTGCTATTCTTCAGGAGGTTTATAATAATGACGATCATTTTGATATCGAGTCGCTTTATATTAACATGAAGAATAAAAAATACCGGGTAAGCAGGGCTACTTTATACAATACTATTGAATTATTACTGGAATGCGGATTGGTTAGAAAGCACCAGTTTGGGCAAAACCAGGCACAATATGAAAAGTCTTATTTTGACAGGCAGCACGATCATGTAATATTAACCGATACCGGGGAAGTGATCGAGTTTTGTGACCCACGCATTCAATCGATAAAAAAAACTATAGAAGAAGTGTTTGATATTGAAATTAACAAACATTCGTTATATTTTTACGGCAATAAAAAAACAACCAACTAACTTACTATTTTCATGGCGGTAGATTTACTACTCGGTCTCCAATGGGGTGACGAAGGCAAAGGAAAAATTGTTGATGTACTCACCTCTAATTACGACATTATTGCGAGATTTCAGGGCGGTCCCAACGCAGGACACACTCTTGAATTTGACGGACAAAAACACGTACTCCACACGATTCCTTCGGGCATTTTTCACGACGACACCGTAAATTTGGTAGGAAATGGCGTGGTAATAGATCCGGTGATCTTTAAGAAAGAACTGGACAACCTTAGCAATAACAATATAGATTATAAAACTAAGTTACTCATTTCGCGTAAAGCCCATCTTATTTTGCCAACACACCGGCTTTTAGATGCCGCTTCTGAAACTTCTAAAGGAAAAGCCAAAATAGGTTCTACCTTAAAAGGAATTGGCCCAACTTATATGGACAAAACCGGCAGGAACGGGATTCGGGTTGGCGATCTGGAAATGGATAACTGGAAAGATAAATACAGAACTTTAGCCGATAAGCATCAAAAAATGATCAAATTCTACAATGTAGATGTTCAATATGATCTGGCTGAAATGGAAACGGAATTCTTTGATGCCATTGAAACCTTAAAAGAACTCACTTTTATAGATAGTGAAGCTTATTTACATGAAGTGCAAAAGGAAGGAAAAACAGTTTTGGCTGAAGGAGCGCAGGGATCACTGCTCGATATAGACTTTGGCACTTATCCTTTTGTAACTTCCTCAACCACTACAGCTGCCGGAGCCTGTACCGGGCTTGGCATTGCCCCAAACAAAATTGGAGAAGCTTTTGGTATCTTTAAGGCCTACACAACCCGCGTGGGTAGTGGCCCCTTCCCTACCGAGCTCTTTGACGAAGATGGTGAAACCATGGGCCGCGTAGGTAACGAATTTGGCGCTACAACCGGCCGTGCCCGTAGATGTGGATGGTTAGACCTCGTTGCTTTAAAATATGCGGTAGAAGTAAACGGCATCACACAGTTAATTATGATGAAGGGTGATGTGCTTAGCGGCTTTAAAACTCTTAAAGTTTGTACCGCCTATAAGTATAAAGGAGAAGAAATTAAACACCTGCCTTACAATATTGAACCAGAAAATATCAGTCCGGTTTATACTGAAATTAAAGGTTGGGCAGCAGATCTTACAGGTATGACGAAGGCTGAAGAGCTGCCAAAAGAATTTAACGACTATGTAGAATTTTTAGAGAAAGAATTGGAAATTCCAATCAAAGTAGTTTCTGTAGGGCCAGATAGAACACAAACTATTCAGCGATAAGAGCATAAATATTATAAAATTCAAAAAGCCGTTTCGAAATGAAACGGCTTTTTTTTGTAACAAAAACTTAGAAAATTTGTTTTACTAATCTTCTTCCGGAGGAACGATGAAGAATCCGGCGATAGCTTTTACCTCGTCCATGGTTAATGGCTCGTCGAAAGCTTCTGTAACGGCATTATTTCCACCAAGATCTGGGAACATACCGGCAAGATCTACTCCACCCTGCACTGTATTGTCTTCCCCGGCATAAATAGGAGCAAATGGCTCTGGTAGCGTATTTTCTGTACCTGTGATCCATCCTTTTTCTCCTCTTAGCCTTCTTACTTTAGAAGCATGTCTTGCTTCTACCGAATGAATTTGCAGCGCATATTCTAAAAGTGCATTATCATTGGCCAAAGCTCCTGCCTGACCTTTATAAGCTCTTACGCCGGTATCTTCAAATCCTTGTGAAAGAGCTAAGAAAGTTTGATAATTACTAAAAGTATCTAAACTTAATCCACCGGGTCCACCGGTAAAATCGAAAGTTGGTTTAGCTATTGCAGCATCTCCCAAAGCAGCCTTTAGAAATGCAACGTGACTATCTTCGTGCTTGGAAATTTGCGCAAACACATCTTTAGTCTCGGCTGGGATTAACCCATCTGTATCTACGGCAATATTATAGAACTCTTTCTCTAAATATTCCAAAGTTAGTGCGAAGTTTAAAACAGCTGTAGAGTCGGCTTGAAAAGCAGCTGCAGCCATAGAAGAAGTTGCTGCTTTAGCTTTATTACTGGTAGCCGCAAGACCAAAAGGAATGGAAGCAATAGCCGCACCTTTTCCAAAGTCTTTAAACTGTTTAAGCGATTCCCTTCTGGAACCTTTTGCATTCAATGCTTTCTCATCAGAAAGCTTATCTAGAAATTTTATAAAACTCATAATGTCTTTTTTTGAAATTAGTAAATGGAAAATTAATTACTCGGTAGGCAATTCATTTGCAGTAAACTCTGTCTTCACAAATCCTGTGTTAACTACTGCAGAAAGTACATCTGCCGGCGGAGTAGCTTTGTCATAAGCTTTTCCTGAACCACCAACATCAACAAGTACTTCATCTCTGGCAAATGCAGTGGTATTTGGTTCCATTAAATCTGCAATTGCCGAAGCATGTCTGGCTTCCACAGAAACAATTTTTCCTGCAATTAATAAGTAAGTGCCTCCTAATTCTGCATCTACATCAATTAATTTCCCGGCACCATTAAAGGCAGAAACACCGGTATCTTCCAATAAAAGAGAAGTTGAAAGGACAGCCATTCTATCATCAAAATCTACGCTTGAAAAATCGAATTCAACATCTGGTAAAACTTTATCTTCATTTCCTTCTCCAACTGCGGCTGTAATAGCAGTTTTAAAGAAAGCACTATGTATAGATTCGTGA
Organism: Salegentibacter echinorum; assembly: GCF_900129445.1. Lineage (GTDB taxonomy): Bacteria > Bacteroidota > Bacteroidia > Flavobacteriales > Flavobacteriaceae > Salegentibacter > Salegentibacter echinorum. Next base: position 438,403 of record NZ_FQVT01000001.1, on the reverse strand, counting down.
TAATAAAGATCGTCCATAATCTGCTTTTCATTATCATCTGCTCCAGCATAGTAACCACCTTCTCTTACTTCTTTGTAAAATGCGGTTTCCAATTGTTCTAAAGCGTAAGCATAGTTAAGAACACCAAGATTACCTGCACCAAGATCAAAAACATCATCTCCTGGTTCGGGCGGTTTTGGGCCTGGCAAATCATCATCATCACTACAGGAGTACATTAGAAAACTGGAGCCTGCGAATGCTAAGCCTCCAAGTTTAATAAATCTCCTCCTCGAATTTCTTTTGTCGTCTTTAGTGGAATTCCCACTAAACTCTACCTTAACTGGTTTTTTCATAATTTAAATTTTTAGTTCTTTGGTAAACTTACGCAGCATTAAGCGTTCTGGTTTTTTAATCGAAGTTAAAGTTTTCTAAAGAAAAGCTTTTTCTGTCTTAATTCTTGTGAATTTATCTACAAAAGGCATTTTTAAAGCATTCAACAAGCAGTTTTATCAATTTACAAATGTAAAAACTGCATAAAAATCAAAGTTATGATCTCTGGATTTTGGCAATTTTATTCAGCTAAATTTTAATTACTTTTGAATAAAATTTTTCGGTTTGAGAAAACTCCTCCTTTTAATCTTGCTTTACCTGGTTTGCAATGCCTCCCTTTTTTCTCAGGAAGGCAAAAAAATAGACTATACCAGTGACCGTACTGTAAAAAACGAAGAGAAGTATCCCGGTGCAATTGTACTTAGTAAAGTTCAAAATCAAGTTCATTTTATTCACGAAGGCATCGAAATTTGGTGTGACCAGGCCATTCATTACGACCAGGAAAACTTTTTTAAGGCTTATGGCAATGTGAGGATGCAACAGGGAGACACCGTGAGTATGGAAAGTAAATATGCCGAATACAATGGGGATACCCAATTTGCTTTTGCCAGTGGGCAGGTAGTGATGCAACGACCTCAAACGACGCTTAAAACCGACACCTTATTTTTTGACCGACTAAAACAACAGGCTTACTACAGGAGTGGCGGGAAAGTAATAGATACCGGCGGGGTTATTACCAGTAATATTGGAAGGTATTTTTTAGAAAAGGATAAATATTCCTTCGTTTCTGAAGTAAAATTAACCAATCCCGAGTATGTAATTACTTCAGAGCAACTGGATTTTTATGGTGAAACTGGCCACGCCTATCTTTACGGCCCCTCTACTATAGAAAGCGAAAGCAGCACCGTGTATTGCGAACGGGGCTTTTATGATACCCGCGGGGATACGGGATATTTTGTAAAAAACTCCAGGATAGATTATGACAATCGCACGGTAAAAGGTGATAGTATGTACTTTAACCGAAATACCAATTTTGCTTCGGCAACCAATAATATTGAGGTGATTGATACAATTAATGAAAGTGTGGTCACCGGGCATTATGCCGAAGTATTTAAAGAAAATGATTCGGTATTTATTACTAAAAAAGCTGTGGCTGCCAGCGTGCAGGATAAAGATTCGCTTTTTATACACAGCGATACGATTATGATTACCGGCAAACCGGAAAAACGAATTATTAGGGGATTTTATGATGTTAGGCTTTATAAAAGCAATATGAGCGGAAAAAGTGATTCGGTGCATATTAACCAGGCTACGGGGCTTACCCAAATGATCAATCTCAACTCTGGCCCGGTTTCTTCCATAGAAGTGCGACGAAGCCCTGTTTTATGGTCTGGGTTGAGTCAAATGACGGGCGACACTATTCATTTGCAAAGCAATACCAGGACTGAACAATTAGATTCCTTAAGGGTTTTTAATAATGCGTTTTTAATACAAAAGGACAGTATAAAGGGCTACAACCAGGTGAAAGGTCAGGATTTGGTTGGACTATTTGAAAATAACGAACTCTACCAGGTAGATATTAACAAAAATACCGAGACCTTATATTATAGTAGGAATAGCGAAAAAGAACTTATTGGCATTAATAAAACCCTGTCCAGTTCTATTAAAATACTGTTTAGTGACCGGCAAATAGATGATATTTATTATTACAATAATGTAGATGGAGACCTTACCCCGGAAGAGGATTTCCCTATAAATGCCCGGAAATTAATAGGTTTTAATTGGCGTGGCGACGAGCGCATACTTACCAAACAGGACCTCTTTAAAGGCCAGCCGGAACCGGAATTAATTAAAATTGAAGGTATTCCCCTGCCGGAAGAGCAGAATGATTTCTTTGATGAACGGGAAGAAGGAGAAGATATGCTGCTGAATGAAAAATCACGCTTAAAGCCAGATGATCTCAAGAACAGAGAGAAAGATAGTATTCCGCAGCTAAAAGAGCCGCAGAAACTAAAGAGCGAAGAAGAAAAATAAACCACCTGGAGACAATCCCTATGGGGGTAAATATCGACTATCGAGTAAACCGGAAGCAGAAGAAGGACAAGTTGATGAAGAAAGATTTTATAAAATACCAGGCACAAACCACACCTCATCCTTTAGGCCTGGAAGTAGAACGAGCACAAGGAACGTATATTTATACCACCGATGGGAAGAAACACCTGGATTTTGTAGCCGGCGTTTCCGCCTGTAGTCTTGGGCATTGTCATCCCAAAGTGGTACAGGCTATAAAGGAACAAGCAGAGAAATACCTGCACGTGATGGTTTATGGAGAATATGCCCAGGAACCGGCGGTTGCTTTAACCAAATTACTCGCGCAACATTTCCCAAAACCTTTAGAGAAAACTTATCTCACCAATTCTGGTACCGAGGCTATTGAAGGCGCTATAAAACTGGCACGGCGCTACACCGGCCGGGCCGAAATTATTGCGGCCAGAAAAGCCTATCACGGCAACACCATGGGTTCTCTAAGTTTAATGGATTTTGAGGAGCGTCAAAAACCATTTAGACCACTCCTGGGAGGAATTTCCTTTATTAACTTCAACGAAAAGGAAGATCTGCGAAAAATCACCAAAAATACTGCCGCGGTAGTTTTGGAAAGCATCCAGGGAGGCGCAGGATTTATCTTTCCGGAGCATAATTATTTAGAAGCCGTAAAACAACGTTGCGAAGAAGTTGGCGCTTTATTGATTTTAGATGAAATTCAGCCGGGATTTGGCAGGACGGGAAAACTCTTCGGGTTTCAAAATTTTAATGTGGTTCCAGACATTGTCGCTTTGGGAAAAGGAATGGGTGGCGGTATGCCCATTGGTGCTTTTGCTGCATCATCGAAAATCATGGACAGCCTTTCAGACCGGCCAAAAATGGGACATATTACGACCTTTGGGGGAAATCCCGTGATTGCTGCTTCAGCTCTGGCAACTTTACGAGAAATCACCACTTCTGGACTTATGACAGAAAGTCTTGAGAAAGAAAAACTCTTTAGAAAATTACTGGTGCACCCGCTAATTTCTGAAGTCCGCGGCAAAGGCTTAATGCTTGCTATTATTGCTTCTTCAGAAGAAATAGCCAATAAATTAATCTTAAAATGTAAGGAAAAAGGTCTTATTCTTTTCTGGCTTTTATTCGAACAAAAAGCAGTAAGGATTACCCCTCCCCTAACTATTTCTAATGCTGAAATAAAAGAGGGCTGTGGCATCATTATTGACGTATTAAACGATATCATAAAGCAAGAAAAAGCTGTTGATTAGTTTGTTAACAACAATTTTAAACTTCCGGAAATTCATTCATTTTGATTTTTAAATTAATAATGTAGAAATCCGGTAATTCATAACGTATGCATTTAAGCCATAACGACGAAAACAATTTCTCTCTCGCGCGCTTCGAATCTATGCTTAAAACCAATGATGTTTTATTCTTTGATTCGATGGAGTTTGAAGATATTATTCATTATTATCTGGAAAATGGAAAATTTGCACTGGCAAAAAAGGCGGTAAAATTAGGACTTACCCAGCATCCAGACTCTGTAAATCTTAAACTTTTTAAGATAGAAATCCTGGTTTTTGAAGATAAGCTAGATGCTGCTGAAACCATGCTTACCGAGTTGCAGGAATTAGAATCTTCTAATGAGGAGGTTTATATCCAAAAGGCGCAAATCCTTTCTAAACGAGACCAACATGCCCAGGCAATCGCTGCTTTAAATCTGGCTTTAGATATCACTCCAGATCCTGCCGAGGTGTATTCCCTAATTGGCATGGAGTATTTGTTTTTGGAGAATTTTGAGAAGGCCAAATTCAGTTTTATGAAATGCCTGGAAGCCGATGAAGAGGATTTTTCAGCATTGTACAATATTATGTACTGCTTCGATTTTCTGGATCAAAAACCACAGGCCATAGAATACTTAAATATGTACCTGGACAAAAATCCTTACTGTGAAGTAGCCTGGCACCAAATAGGAAAACAGTATTTTGACCTGGAAGAATATCACAAGGCGCTTTCTGCCTTCGATTTTGCCATAATTAGTGACGATCTTTTTATTGGCGCTTACTTAGAAAAAGGAAAAGTGCTGGAGAAGTTAGGTCGTTACCACGAAGCCATAGAAAATTACCGACTTACCTTAGAGTTAGATGACCCTACTTCCTTTGCCTATTTGCGCATTGGAAAATGCTTTGAGAAAATAGGCTTAAATGAATTGGCCCTTAAGCATTATAAAGATTGTATGCACGAAGATCCGCTTTTGGACAAAGGCTGGATTGCCATTACAGATTTTTATATTAAAAAGAAAAACTATCAAAAAGCGCTTTACTACATAAATAAAGCGATAAATATAGACGAAGAAAACGTACTTTACTGGCAGCGTTATGCCAAAATAAATAACCGCTTAAAGTTTTATGAAGAAGCAGAGCACGGTTATAAAAAAAGCCTGGACCTGGGAAATTATGAATTAGAGACCTGGGTGCGACGTTGTGATATCTTGATTGACCTGGGAGAGTTTGAGACGGCGGTTCAAAATTTAAATCAGGCGTTGGAATTTTATCCCCATACGGCCGAGATAGAATTTCGTTTAGCCGGACTTTACTTTTGTCTTAATGAAGGTGAGAAAGCTTATTTTCACCTCAATAGAGGATTAAAAATTGATGCTGAATATTATATTGTGATCGAAGAATTATTCCCGAAGATCTTTAACCGCAAAAGCGTAAGACAAATTATTAATTCTTTTATTGATTTGTCTTAGTTAACTCATCGATCAACTTAAAAGTAGTTTTGTTTAAAAACCTCACAGGTCTCCAAGACCTGTGAGGTTTAAACTTATTCCTGATATTTTGCTTTTTTTGATCCTGCGTAAATTTGATATTTTAAAAATTTAGATTCTAACGCACCATTAAAGAGCTTATATCTTTTTGAAGGTCTCAATCCAACGTGTTTTATGCTCTCTAAATTTGACGTAATAAACCAGGCATCTGTCCCCGGGTATGCTTGCTTTAGGGTATCTCCAATTTCTTTATAAAATTTTGGCATATCTATTTCCAGACGCTCCCCGTAAGGCGGATTAAATACAATATGCAAGTGACGCTCGTTTTCTTTTTCCGAAGCAAAGAAATCCTGTCGCTGTACTTTTATAAATTCAGAAAGATTGGCATTTTCTACGTTATCTATGGTTTTATGCACCGCAGATGGAGAAGTGTCATAACCTTTAATCGTAAAATGAAATTCCTTGATTTTCTTTAAAACCGATGCTTCAATTTTTTCAAAAAGGTCTTCGTCCCAATCTTTCCAACGTTCAAAAGCGAATTCTTTTCGGTTTAAGTTTGGCGGAATATTACAGGCGATCATCGCAGCTTCAATCAAAATAGTACCACTCCCGCACATAGGATCTAAAAAATCACTCTGGCCTTCCCAACCCGAAAGCAATAACATCCCCGCCGCTAAAACCTCGTTAATCGGCGCGATATTGGTCGCCGATTTATAGCCGCGTTTATGTAAAGATTGCCCCGAAGAATCGAACGAGACATTACAGTAATTCTTTTCAATGTGAATATTAATACGCAGCGTAGGAAAATCTAAATCTACGCTGGGACGCCTTCCAAATTTATCTCGAAACCGGTCCACAATCGCGTCCTTGGTTTTTAGGGAAATGTATTTAGAATGCGTAAACGTTTCGGAATGCACGGTAGCATCTATGGCTAGGGTATCATCTACATCCATAAAATCCTCCCAGGGCAAATTATAAATTTCCTTATACAGGTCTTCTTCAGAAAAAATTTTAAAACTTCGGTATGGTTTTAAGATCTTAATGGCCGTTCGCAGGCAGAGATTGGCTTTATACATAAAGCCGGTATCCCCCACAAAACTTACATTCCTGGTACCTTCTTTTACATCCATCGCGCCAAGTTTTAGTAGTTCTTTTGCCAACACAGGCTCAAAACCAAACATGGTCTTGGCGATCATTTTAAAATTATTTTGCATATCGGTTTTTTACAGTCCACAAAAATAGGGTAATTTTGTCGAATAAAAGTACGACCGACTTTGGGTAAACTGAAAACTTGCCACAGGTTTTTAACATAGATGAAAGTTTTTAAGGCTAAAATATGTTACTGCTTTTTTACCTCAGGATTGTAGAAACTACATCTTAAGCGTTTTCTGTAAGTTTACTAATGGATTTTATTACTAAATGATTTATATTTTACCGCTACTTTCTGTTCTCATTGGGTATATTATTGCCAGCTTTTTAAAGCCCTCCTCCTCTACGGGCTTTAAGTTGCTACTTAGTTTTAGTGGGGCTTATTTACTCTCGGTAACGGTTTTTGAACTTTTTCCGGCAGTTTATTCCACCGGAAATCCGCAGGTTGGAATTTTTATAATGCTGGGTTTACTCCTACAAATTGTGTTGGAGTTTATTTCGAAAGGAGTGGAACACGGGCATTTGCACCAACCCGCGAATATTGAGCAGTTCCCGGGGTTATTACTTTTTAGCTTAAGCATTCACGCCCTTTTGGAAGGCTTCCCAATGGATGAAGGCCATCATATTCTACACGGAGTTGTGATCCATAAAATTCCCGTAGCCACTATTTTAGCGGTTTTTTTATTACATTCTAAACTCAGTAAACCCAGGATCTTTTTATTCCTGGGCATTTTTGCCTTAATGACACCATTAGGCAGTTTTCTAAAATCGCAATTTGCCTTATTAAAAGAGATATCGGTTTATGTAAACGCGATGGTTATTGGGATTTTTTTACATGTATCTACTACTATTTTATTTGAAGCTTCCAAAAATCATAAGTTTAATCTCTCCAAACTCGCGGTAATTATCGGCGGAATTTTACTCGCTTATTTTATTTAAGGTTTTTGGGCAGGTTTTACTGAGACCCGCCAACCTTGAAACCGCCATAATTTACGAACCAATTTCGAAAAAAAAGCTTCATCCAGCTTACTTATAACAATTACTGAAAGTTTTAAATTGGAGGTTTCTGAGGTATTCATACCTGAGATTACTATGGTATATACCCACGTTTTCCGCAAAGATTAATAGCCGTTGATAGCCCGCTGAACACCACGATTCAAAAATTTAACAAAAAGGGATAACTTGGAAGAAAATTTCGCATTATCTCAAAAATACTAAGGGATATTGGGTATATTTATAGATAATACGTTACCTGCAAGCTAAAAAAACAAGTTTAGATTAAAATGCAACGATTTTTTGATAAAATAGGAAATTTGAAGAGAGGAATCCAAATATTTTTGGTAATACTGTGTTTTATCTTATTCCTTTCTCTGATTTTGGCATCCATAAGTCTAATCACTAATCAAAATTATTTTTTGAGAGAAAATCTTGCGAAGAATTTAGATGAGTTGATAAACATTCTGGTTTTAGCTTCTTCTCTAACAGCATTTGTATCTATCTTCTTTACTTTAGAACAATCACGAAGAGACAGAAAAAATGAACTTCAACAGACCACAATAGATCTATTTAAGGAATTAAGAAGTGAGAGATTTCGAAATATTACTAACAATGCTTGGGATATTAGACAAAAATGGAGTTCGGGAGATAATAAATTTAAGAAGAAGCTTATCAAGGCAATGTTCTCTGAAAAACCAAACCAAAAATTGGGAATAACTGCGGACCATATCCAATCAATCTATGACTTAGTTGGGTTTTATACTGTACTAAGTCTGTATCGAGGGAATGAAGATTTTATTCGAGATTTAAACTACTTTTATTATGGTTGGTGGAGAAATTTTCTTTACGACTTATCGGAATTCAAAGATGGACAAAGGATTTCTGATTTATTTGAATTAAATGAATATAATAACATTGAGTTTAGACAAGAATATATAGCCAACGTATCTTTCAGTACCGCTCTTAATCGATTGGATAATTTATGTGGTTTTGAAAACGTTCCAAAAACTCTTGAGTTTCACAAAAGTGGCGGATAAAGCCAGCAGGTAATCGAGTGGGCGGTTCCGCCATTAAATGACAGAATGTACCCCTCACACCACTCCCGAGGCCTCGGGATACGGGTCTTCCCGATAAAAATCGGGACAGGCTATATACGGCGGTTCAATAGTGAAACTTATCGATTATAGTATTCGATTAAACTAACATAACCTTTCATTTTTAAGCGTTCTACGATAATGGTGGTACGCAAAATAGGACTTTGGGCTACTGCCGAACCGCCCATTCTGGTACGGCTCCAGGCATAGGCGTGGTCAAAGTCAATCCCCAAGCGAATCAGGTTTTTCCGTTTTCGTTCGGGTTTTTTCTCCCGAGGATTCGGGACCAAACGCAATACCGTAAACGGTTCCTTAACCATTCTTCCAGCTCTTTAGGCTTTCCTTGAATGGATGCTGGTCTGAATTAATTCACCTATATCCTAACCAAAAAAGGAATCAAGGCAACCAATGCAGATTTTGGGCTAATGGTACTGGCTTATAACTTGAAAAGGATCTTGAAGTTAATTAATAAGAATGAACTCAGCTTTATGACTATCAAAAACACTATGATCAATTAGAACTGCTACTGTCCCTCATTTTAAACTGTTTTTGAGCACGTAAAAGCAATTTTCAAAAAATGGTAGTACACCGATAAATTTCATCAAAATCAGAAAAATATTATTTTTAAGAGAATTAATTGGTAGTTTTGAGACAAACTGCCGTTGCCAGCAATACGAAAAAAATTGCGTAAATCATATTTTGTACATATATTTGTACTTTATTAAATACAATATTATGCAAATAACAACTGTATCTGATTTTAGAAGAGATATTAAAACATACTTGGACAGAGTTGTAAAGAACTTTGAGACTTTAATTATAAATCGTGGAAAAGACTCTGGAATTGTAGTTATGTCTTTGCAGGAATACAATTCGCTAATGGCTACAAATCACGAATTATCTTCTCGAAAAAATGAATTACGATTAGATTCTGCAATTGAAAAACTAAGAAGCGGAATGACTATGAATAAAGACCTAATCGAAGATTAAGATGAAATATATATTCGTTGACGAATCTTGGGAAGATTATTTATACTGGCAAAAAACCGACAAGAAAAAGCTCAAGAAGATAAATGAACTTCTGAAAGACATTTCTCGAAATCCTTTTGATGGAATTGGAAAACCTGAACCTCTAAAGCATAAATACGCTGGATTTTGGTCAAGACGAATTGATAGTGAAAACCGACTGATTTATAAATATAGAGAAGGAGAAATTTTAATTGCGAAATGCAGGTTTCATTACGACTGAAAAAATACTGCGTACAATAACTAAGCATTCGTGTGGCCGGTACGGCCTAACATGAATGCCGTGTTGACTAAACCGGCTGTTCGTCGATTAGCCACTATGGGGATTGGTCTGTTTGCCTTGAGTGCTTTTAGGTAGAGAATCCCACCTTTCTTTTTATTTGGTGGCTAAAACCTAAGGTAAGAAGATAGCAAGTTGTACCATTTTGGGCATTGAACGGATTTTATTGCTACTTTTTGCCATTTTCTTCAATTTTAGGATGTAGTCTCCCATTACGTCTTGCAGGATCGTTTTTCATTATCATTTAATTTTGGTTTTTCAATTTGTCAAGCCAGTATCTTGGTGGTCCTCGGGCTGTAAATATGGCCACGGTAATAAGTTTTCTTTTTTTGCATACCGGGCACACCTGGTTTTGCAGGGGTTTTCTTTCTGGTAGTGCTACCGTGCCCAGCACCTTTTGTAATTCTGGAATTATAATTCTTTTGTAATAACTGCTCAGGATACCATAATGCCTAATCCGGGTAAATCCCTTGGGCAGGATCCGGAAAGAATCGAGCCAGGTAATATTTTTGAAAACCGTCTGATGATCTTGAAAGTCATCGGAACGATATCGGCGGGAACAAAAAAATACGAAACGGGTTATTCAAAATCAGAAAAATATTATATTTAGGAGAATTAATTGGTAGTTTTATGACAGACTGCAATTTTTTAACGCAACCATTTCGGAGTTATTATATCTATACAATATAACCAGAAAACAAAAAATTATGAAAAATAGCAAATTGGTTTTTTTAATAGTTTGCGCGTTATTATTGCTTGCGAATTGTAATAATGAAAATATTGAAATCAACAAGATTATTGGAAAGTGGCAGTTAGTTAAAGGAAATAGTCTTATGAACGGAGGCGACTATTTGATTGATTCAGAAAATCAAAGAATTGAAGAATATACGGAAAATAAAGAGAGAATTCTCTATGATTATTTAGGTATTGAGACAGGCAGAGCTAGCTATAATATTACAGATTCAAACATTACTATTTTTGGAAAAAACTTAAATGGAGAAGAATGGGAAAACGATTATGAATATTGGTTTAAACAGGATACTTTAGTGATTCGTTATGATGGCGGATTTGAATATTACGATGAATTTTTTGTCCAGATTGATTAATATAAACACACTACAATCCAGTGGACGGTTTCGCCATTAAATGACGAGATTTAAACCTGACAGTCCTGTGGAGTAGAGCCGAGGTACCAGTCAGCGTACGGATCTTCCGAAAAAATCGAGGCAGGCTGTGTGATCGGTACTGCCTGTCCCGATTTTTCGGGATCCTAACTTGAAAGTCTTGCTCTTGCGGGATTGACTAAACCGGCTCTTCATCGATTGTTCCTATGGGGAATTGTCTATTTGTATTGTAAAATTTTAGATAGAGATCGGCTACTTTATTTTTATTTGGTGGCTAAACCTATCACCTTTTAATCTTCCATTACTCACTAAAACTCCAAAGAAAAAGAGGAATTAATCCTGGTTTTTGGTCCCACTTGATTTACCGGGGCATCTAAAGCAGTTCTTGTCCCCAGATCTATTTTAAGATTATTAAAACTTCCTTTAATTCCCGCACCTACTTCGCTGTTATAAAAAAATGGCTCTACTGCGTAAAAAGACTTGAAATCCTTCTTATTTAAAGACTTGGAAACAAACCTTCCAAAAGCGTAGAGTGAAAATGTTTTGTTTAAAGCGTATTCAAAACGTGCATCTGCACCAATTAATTGATCAACGACCATAGGATTAAGGTAGGAACTCTGTGTGATAGGCCCCGCACCCATTTCAAAATGAATTCTTTTATGATCGTAGTTTAAATAACTGCGGAAATACCTCTTCTGCCCCAACGCAGCATTAAAATCTTCCTCTTTATGTTGTTTAATGGAAAAGCGTTCTATAAAAGAAGTTTCAGTTTTTGCCTGTTCTTCTGAATTTATATTTCCTGAAGAAGTAAATTCATTTTCCTGCTGCGCCTGAAGCGTAAGACTAATAATACACAGGAATAGCAAAAAATAAAATTCACGGTATTTATTTATAAAATTTTTCATATTACCTCTATTTTACGCTCTAAAAATACCAAATTTTAACGGTTCAAAGCATTAAAATAAATATTAGCTAAAATTTAACTAAGAACGCAAACGCCAAAAGTGAAAGAATCTCCTAAACTTCAAATGAAAAAATTAGATTTCTTAACCTATTAAATGTACTTTTAAGTTTTATAGAAATACTGTTTATAAGCCAGATAAATTCAGTCAAAATTATTTGCGGAAACTAAGCCTATGCTATCCCTGTAAATTGCAACGATAATATGAAATCCCCGCTTCGTTTTTTATTGTTTTTAAGCCTTGTTTCTTTAAGCTTAATTTCCTGTTCAAAGCCAAAATCACAAAAACCCAATATACTTTTTATAAGTGTTGACGACCTAAGGCCACAATTAGGTAGTTACGGACTTGATTATATGAAAACGCCACACCTGGATGACCTGGCGGGAGAAGGCACGCTTTTTAAAAACCATTTCACCCAGGTGCCAACCTGCGGTGCGTCCAGGTATTCTATGCTCACTGGACTATACCCCACAAAACCGGGCCATTTATCGAACAACGCCATTGTTAATGAAATATCGAATGCCAGGGAAGCTGGGGCTCCTGAAACTTTTATCCACCACTTTAAAAACAACGGCTATTACATCGCCGGAATTGGCAAAATAAGCCATAGTGCAGATGGTTATGTTTACGGATATAACGAGGCGGTTTCTAACCAACGGGAACTGCCGCAAAGCTGGGACACCCTGTATTTTAATAGTGGTGCCTGGGATACCGGTTGGAAAGCCTTTTTTGCTTATGCAGATGGGGAAAGTCGCCAATCCCAAAACAAAAAGGTAAAGCCCTACCAACACGCACAGGTTGAAGATACCGGTTATCCCGATGGATTAACGGCCAAACTGGCTGTTGAAAAATTAAGTGTGCTTAAAGAAAGAAAAGAGCCGTTTTTTATGGGCGTCGGATTTTTTAAACCCCACCTGCCCTTTAACGCGCCAAAAAAATATTGGGATATGTACGAGAAGGAAAATCTCCCTCTCGCTCCCGTTATAAATGCTCCCGAAAACCTAACCCGGGCGGCGCTAAATAACAGCAATGAATTTAACCACGGATATCTAAATGCTGAAGAACATCCCGCCGCCAACAATCCGGTAAGTGATGCTTATGCACGCAGGTTAAGACATGCTTATTTTGCCGCGGTGAGTTATATAGATGCTCAAATAGGGATGGTTCTAAATGAGCTAAAACGGCTGGATCTGGATAAAAATACCATTGTTCTGGTATGGGGCGATCACGGCTGGCATCTGGGCGATCAATCCATTTGGGGTAAACACGCGCTTTTTGACAGGTCCTTAAAAAGCACCCTTATCATTAAGGCTCCCGGAGCGCAGGCTACCAATAAAACAGCCGAAGGGATTGTGGAAAGTGTGGACCTCTACCCCACCCTATGTGAATTAAGCGGCATCGCGGTACCCAATAATCTCGATGGTACTAATTTGGAACCCATGCTCAATGACGCCTCCAAGGAAGTGAAAAAAGCAGCACACGGGTTTTGGCATAATGGTACTACCGTGCGGACTAAAGAATACCGGTTAATGCGTTTTCCAAAACAAAAAGGTTCAGCTAAATATGGTTTGTTTGATCACAGGAAGGATTCCTACGAAGCGGTAGATATTTCAAAATCCAATCCCGAAAAAGTAAAGGAGTTGGAAGCGCTTTTAAAAGATTTCAGCAATAATTAAACTTCTCTAAAGTCAAACTATAAGCTTGGTTCTTAACAATTAATTTTTATTATGACCTTCAGAAAAATTTCACTTCAAAATTTAATTTTCGCGCTGTCGTTTATGTGCTTTTCGGCTTTAAGTTATGGTGGCGAAATAATCAATCTCAACAAGGATTGGAAATTCACCTATGGCTATGAAGTCCGCAAAGGGGTTTATGATGTTGTCTCGCTTCCGCACACCTGGAATAATAAAGACGCCACTTCTGGCAAAAATAATTATTACCGTGGCCTGGGGAATTATGAGAAAGAGCTGGAAATCCCTTCAGAATGGGCAACTAAACGATTGTTCCTTAAATTCCACGGCGCAAACACGGTAGCCAATGTTTTTGTAAATGGTGAGCACGTAGGCGAACACCGCGGCGGTTATACCGCTTTTACTTTTGAAATTACCGATAAATTAAAGCCGGGCGAAAAAAATAGAATTCAGGTAAGGGTCAACAATGCTCCTCAACTTGATGTAATGCCTTTGCTGGGCGATTTTAATATGTATGGAGGCATCTACAGGGATGTGGAACTTTTGGTAGAAAATCAAAACAGCATTTCCCCACTTCATTATGGATCTAATGGCATTTATCTGAAACAAGAAAATGTTACTTATAAAAATGCCGATGTTAATGCTGAAGTAAAGCTTCTGGGCGAGCCCGGCTCGGTATTAAACACAGAGATCAGTTTATTTTCTGATAAAAATTTAGTACTGAAATCCAATAAAAAGGCAACACTAAATGCGGAAGGAAAAGCCACGGCCAATATTCCTTTTTCGGTAAAAAATCCGAGGTTATGGGATGGAACCAAAGACCCGTTTATGTACCGTGCAAAGGTGAAAGTTTTTAAAGACGGGAAAATTGTGGATGAAGCTGAAGTTCCCTTAGGTTTACGCTTTTTCCACGTAGATCCGGATAAAGGTTTTTTTCTAAACGGAGAGCACCTGCAGTTAAAAGGGGTTTCCCGTCACCAGGACAGGCCAGAGCTGGGCAATGCCATTCACCCGCAACATCACCGCGAAGATGTTGCGATTATGCAAGATATGGGAGCCAATGCGGTGCGGCTTTCGCATTATCCGCAAGATCCCTATATGTACGGACTTTTAAATAAAGCGGGACTCGTGGTATGGAGTGAAATTCCGTTTGTGGGACCCGGTGGATATCGCGATAAGGGATTTGTAAATCAGGCTTCGTTTAAGGAAAACGGTCGCACACAGCTCAAGGAGATGATCTACCAGCAATACAACCACCCGTCGATTATGTTTTGGGGCTTGTTTAATGAACTAAAAGAAACCGGTGACAACCCCATTAATTATGTTAAAGAATTACAGCAACTTACCAAAAAGCTGGATCCTTCCCGAATCACGACTTCGGCCAGTAACCAAACGGGGGACCTTAACCGAATTACCGATATTATAAGCTGGAACCTATATTTTGGTTGGTATGGCGGTACCCCCGATGCAATTGGGGATTGGGCAGACAAAAAGCATGAAAAATACCCAAATACCCCAATTGGCATAAGTGAGTATGGCGCCGGTGCCAGCATTTACCATCAACAGGAAGAATTAAAAAAACCAAACGCAAATAGTTATTGGCATCCCGAAAACTGGCAAACCCATTTTCACGAAGAACATTGGATTGCCATAGATCAACGTCCTTTTCTTTGGGGAACTTTCATTTGGAACCTTTTTGATTTTGGGGCCGCACACCGCACCGAAGGCGAAATCCCCGGAAAAAACGACAAAGGCCTGGTAACTTTTGACAGATCAACGAAAAAAGATGCTTATTATTTTTACAAAGCCAATTGGAATAAGGAAGATCCCATGGTTTATATTGCTGAAAAACGATTAAAACGTCGCAGTAATGAACTTCAAACCATAAAAGTCTATTCCAATAGCAAGAAAATTGAACTATTTCACAATGGAAAATCTTTAGGTAAAAAATCTGGGAATTATGGCCGGTTTATCTGGGAACAGGTAAAGCTTCATAAAGGTGAAAATAAGCTAACCGCCAAAACTAAAAATGGGTTAAGTGATGAAATAATTATCACAAAAATTGAAAAGTCTAAATTATAAGAAGTTTTTATATTTTAAAAACCAATCATTTTTCAGAAAGATTGATCGGATAAAACGCAATATTTCAGAAGTTTAAAAAATAACAAGCTGTTTTGTTTCAACCTGTTAATTGGATGTTATGACACCAAAAATCGGAATCATTTATTCATCTGTAGATGGGCACACCAAAAAGATTTGTGAGACCCTAAAAAACACTTTTGAGGAGAAAAATATCACTACCGAACTTTATTCCATCGAAGGTTTTAAGAAGGATTTTCTGCAATATGATATACTTGTTATAGGTGCCAGCATTCGCTATGGAAAGCACAACCAAAAAATCCTGGATTTTATTCAGAATAATAAGGGTAAACTCAAGAGGATAAAAACCGCTTTTTTTTCGGTGAACCTGGTAGCAAGAAAGCCCGAGAAGAGCTCACCGGAAACAAACCCCTATTTCATTAAATTTATAAATCAAATCGACTGGAGCCCCGATTTCCCAGAGGTTTTCGCCGGACGGTTAGATTACCAATCTTATTCTTTTTTTGATAGTTTGATGATAAAATTAATTATGAAACTAACCAAAGGACCAACTAAAACCAGTGGTCCCATAGAATACACAGACTGGGAAAAAGTAGCGGCTTTTGCATCAAAAATCTGTGAGCATTATAAAATTCAGAAAGAGCACCAATCTGCAGTGGAATAAATATCGCAGTATTTCCGGGTCAGTTTTTCTGAATAGCAACGGTAGCCCAAATAAAGCAGAAATCGATGCTTATTTTAGGAAAAATAAAATTTCAAAGCTTCTGAAATTGAAATATTCTTTTTAAATTGAATTCTTTATTTACATAATCGCAATTTTAAACTTAAATTTCATCAATCTTGAAAAAAATATTACTAAGCGCTTTTTTATTGCTTATAAGCTTTAATGCATTGGCACAAAAGCAAAACGAAATAAGGATTTACGGTGGCATAACAACCAGCGATATTAGCCGGCATAGTAAACTGGATGGTGACGTTAGTTTAGATCTAAATAACACATATGAATTTGGCCTTCGTTATTTACTACAAATCACTCAAAACCTGGCTATTGAAACCGGTTTAAATTACTGGAGGGGAGACGTAAAAATTAATCCTCCTATGAACCCCGGTCCCAATTTAAGCAGTCGTAAAGAAAAATTACAAATCACTTCTATTCCTATTTATGCAAATTTTAGTTTTCTAGATTACTTTTTTATAAACGGTGGGCCGGTAATGGATTTTCAGTCTTCAGATAGCAGTATAGATGACCAATCTGGCATTGGCGTTGGCCTTGGAATTGGTGGAGAATACAGCTTTAACAATTTTAGTGTTTTTATAAATCCTAATATTAGGAGATATGCGGTGATTCCTTTTGAAGAAGAAAACAACCATCAAAAACTTACTTCTTTTGGTGTAAATTTAGGATTGGGCTATCAATTTTAAATTTGCAAGGAATGCTATTTAGTTTTTTTCCGGAGAATATTAGTTCAACTGTTCATTTAACTCAATTCAGGAAACCATTAATTTGCATTTTACAAGCTTCAACTTACTAATACGTATAGCGAAAACTTGCTCCTTTTACTATAAAATCGTAAAATTACAGGCGATTTTAAATAAAAGCGCACTTAAACAGCCCAGCTTACATTTTTAAACCTGAAATACCTGAATGGAAAATAACAATACTCCTGAAAATGAAAATATTCCTGTTAACAAAGAACTTGGTATTTGGCCTGCTTTAATCCCGGTTTTTGCTTTAATTGCAATGTTAGCTTTTAATGTTTTTGTCTATGGAGATTCGGCTTTAGATGGTTCCAATCAGTTTGTACTTCTTCTTGGTGCCGCAGTGGCAGCGATCGTTGGTTCGCTAAATAAGGTGGAATATAAAAAGATGATCCAAGAAGTAGCCGGAAACATTGAAAGTACGGCAGGTGCTATTCTCATTTTGCTTATGGTAGGTGCACTGGCTGGAACCTGGCTTATTTCAGGGATAATTCCTACAATGATCTACTACGGACTTCAAATTTTAAACCCCACAATATTCCTGTCTGCCTGTGTAATAATTTGCGCAGTGATATCGGTTGCTACGGGAAGTAGCTGGACTACCTCGGCTACCGTGGGGATTGCGTTAATTGGGATTGCTGAAGCTTTAGGAATTTCGGTGGGAATGACCGCCGGTGCCATCTTATCGGGTGCCTACTTTGGGGATAAATTATCGCCTTTAAGTGATACCACAAACCTCGCTCCCGCTATGGCTGGGACAGATTTGTTTACGCACATTAGGTATATGACCATTACTACAGTGCCTACCATTATAATTACCTTAATTATCTTTACGATTATTGGCCTTAATCTCGATACCTCGGGTACTACAGATACCTCTGCCATTCTCGCATCTATTGAAAGATCATTCACCATAACTCCCTGGCTTTTTTTAGTACCGGCCATCGTGATTGCTCTCATTGTAAAAAAAACCTCTCCTCTTATCGCGCTACTCATAGGAACACTTTTAGGTGCTCTGGCTGCCCTTATTTTTCAACCGGGGATAGTTTTGGAAATCTCTGGTGCTAAGGAGCTTAATCTGGTAAGCGGTTATCGCGGGGTAATGAACGCAATCACCGTAAGTTCTGCTGTAGAAACCGATACGCAAAGTTTAAGCGATTTATTTTCATCTAGCGGAATGGCCGGAATGCTCGGCACTATTTGGCTCATTATCTGTGCTATGGTTTTTGGCGGGATTATGGAAGCTATTGGCGCACTTGCCAGGATAAGCAAAGCGCTATTAAACCTATTCCACACCACTTTTGGTCTTTTTGCCAGTACAGTTTTTAGCTGTCTTGCACTTAATGCTACGGCTTCAGATCAATATTTGGCCATTGTAGTACCGGGAAAAATGTTTGCAAAGGCTTACCGTGACAAAGGCCTCGCGCCCGAAAATCTTAGTAGGGCTTTAGAAGATTCTGGTACGGTCACCTCTGTATTAATTCCCTGGAATACCTGTGGAGCGTATCATAGTGGAGTTTTAGGAGTTCCTACTTTTAGTTATGCCGGATATGCCTTCTTTAATTATTTGAGCCCGTTTATGACATTACTTTTTGCTGCTTTGGGCATTAAAATTAAAGAATTAAACGAGTCTCATAAAACGCAGACTGCCTAAATAGATGTTTCCTATCTCGTTTATGATATTCGATAAACAAAACTTATTGCTAGATAAGATATTAAGATTTGAAAAACTTTTTTCAGCGGAAACATTCCTTAAATTTGCATTGAATTTGAAACGAAGTTAAACAACAAAAAAGTAAGATAATATGTCTTTAGTAGGTAAAAAATTTCCGAATTTAAGTGTTAATGCAATGGATGAAATGGGAGATACTTTCCAATTGAATATCCTGGAAGAAGCTCAGAAAAACAAAAAGAAAGTATTGTTATTCTGGTACCCAAAAGATTTCACCTTTGTTTGCCCAACAGAACTACACGCTTTTCAAAAAGCTGCAGAAGAATTTGAAAAAAGAAACGTAATGGTAGTTGGTGCTTCTTGTGATACTCCTGAAGTTCATTTTGCCTGGTTAAATACTGCAAAAGATGATGGTGGTATTGAAGGTGTTAAATACCCAATTCTTGCCGACTCGAATAGAAACCTAAGTTCTCGTCTAGGAATTTTAGATGTTTCTGCAGAATCTTATGATGAGGAAACCGGTGATGTAACTTTAGAAGGTGATAACGTAACTTACCGTGCGACATACCTAATTGACGAAGAAGGAAAAATTTTCCACGAAGGCGTAAATGATATGCCACTAGGTAGAAATGTTTCTGAATTTCTAAGATTAGTAGATGCTTATGCCCACGTACAGGAAAAAGGTGAGGTATGCCCTGCAAACTGGGAAGAAGGTAAAGAAGCTATGAATGCAGACAGAGATGGTGTTGCTTCTTATTTAAGTGCAAACTAAGCACCAAATGAACTCATTTGTATAATAAATAAGGGCTCGTTTATTCGAGCCCAATTTAAAGGGAAAGAAATTGTTATGATAAAGGAATTAGAAAAAGATAATTTAAACGAAATAGTTTCCAATAATGAAACAGTAGTCGTACAGTATATGGCCGGTTGGTGTGGTAATTGTAGATTAATGAAGCCTAAGTTTAAAAAATTGGCCGGAGAACATGAGAACGCTCAATTCTACCTGGTAGATGCAGAGAAGTATCCCGAATCCAGAAAATTAGCTAAGGTTGACAACCTACCTACTTTCGCCACCTTTAAAAACGGAGATTTCGTAAACCAGGTGCAAACCAATAAGTTTGACCCGCTAAAAGACTTAGTAAATGAAGTTACCAGTAATTAAACATTTAGTTCGCGAGAACGAAAGTGAAAAAATTGAGCATACCATAGAAGTTCTTGAAAGTTATACTGAACATCGTTCGGTAACAGACGAAGAAATGGATGTAATTGGAGAATTAATTTCCAATCTATGTGGAGCTGTAGAAGTGAAGCAGGATATTAAAGATGGTACGCCAGAAAGGGATGCCTGTAACAACTTTATGAAAAAAGTGGTTGGTTCTATAGATCGCTAAATTGCAGTATGCAGGTTATCTTGTTTAACCACAAGATATGCAGGCGAAAATTTTTACTACGGTATTTACCGTTTATTGTAAACTAAAACAAAGGGTTGCCTAATCTATGGGCAACCCTTTGTTTTTATGATAATTTTAGTAATTCTCAATCTAAGAAGCACTAAATTTAGCTTTCCAACTTAAACCAAAAATCATGTCTCAAATAACCTTAAAAGGCGAAAAAATAAACACCTATGGTAGTCTTCCCGAGAAAGGGGAACGCGCTCCACATTTTGAACTTATAAAATCTGATCTTAGCACGGCTACGTTAAATGATTTTAAAGGAAAAAGAGTAATCCTCAATATTTTTCCCAGTATAGATACAGGAGTTTGTGCCACCTCCGTGCGCAAATTCAATGAACGTGCTACAGAATTAAAAAACACCGCTGTTTTGTGCATATCACGGGACCTTCCCTTTGCCCAAAAACGTTTTGTAAATGACGAAGGTTTAAATAATATTATGAACCTATCAGATTTTAGGGATCGCAATTTTGGCAAAGACTATGGCCTGGAAATTATAGACGGCCCCTTTGAAGGTTTACTTTCACGGGTAGTTATTGTATTAGATGAAGAAGGTAATGTAATTCACAGTCAACAGGTGCCAGAAATTGGAGAGGAGCCTGATTATTTATCGGCTTTAAAAACTTTATTATAATGCGGGATAGTTTCCTCGGAAAAAGAATTAGAGGAGGAGGCTATGCGATAAAAGGTGCCTGGCTTTTACTTAAACATGAGCCCAGCATCCAGGTGCAATTCGCATTGGCCATAATTATGTGTTGTTTGGGTTTTTTCTTCGGAATCACTAAAACCGAATGGCTTTTTCAAATTCTTGCGATTGGCTTAATTATGACTGCAGAAGGTTTAAATACTGCTGTAGAAGCCATGGCAGATTTTGTTCATCCAGATTTTCACAGTAAGATTGGCCATATAAAAGATGTCGCTGCCGGTGCAGTTTTTATCGCAGCAATCACCGCTGTGATTATTGGCGGGATTATTTATTTCCCCTACATATTTTAGGCAAATTCAAAATCAGTTCTCGGTTCTCAGTGCATACTGAATACCGCGACTGCCAACTAATTGTTTGGTGTCGTCATTGCGAGCGACCTAGGAGCACGGCAATCTCTTGTTTGTTGTTTTATAAGATTAAACATTTTGCTGTTTTTCCACTGAACGCTGTGACTATCCACTAGTTGTTTGTTGTTTGGTGTTTGGTGTTTGGTGTTTGATGTTTGATGTTTGATGTTTGATGTTTGATTTAAGAAAACCTGAATCATTGAACTTGAAACTTGAATTTTTTCTCAGTTTTTGCCTAGGGAACACTGCGACTATACCCTAGTAGTTGTATTTTTGGTTCTGGTTTGGAACAGACCTTGAACTTTGAACCTTGAACCCTGAACCTCGAACTTGTATACCCGGAAGCTTCACAAAATAAATGCTTAGCTTTAAGCGTTTAAGAAAGCAAAGTAATTTCCTCTAAAACTGAAGATCATTTTCTTTATTTTAGAAGAGGCTAATTTGTATTTTTGCTCCAAATTCTTCAAAATACCTATGGCCAAAAAGAAAACCAGGACTAAAAAAAGCACCGCCAAAAAAACTAAAAAAATTTCGCTTAGACCTAATCGCCAACAAAAGGTAGTGTTAGGTAGTTTTTTTATGTTATTTGGCCTGGCCTTAATGGTGGCTTTTGTTTCTTTTCTTCTCAATTGGGAGGCAGATCAAAGTACGCTCACCCAATTTGGTGACAGGGAAATAGAAACTAAAAATTGGTTGAGCAAGTTTGGCGCAGCTATTAGCGATTTCTTTATGTATAAAGGCTTTGGTTTTGCTGCCTTTATTTTAGCCATCCTTATTAGTTACAGTGGTTTTAATTTATTTATAGGAAGAAAATCTACTAAACTTTTAAATTCCTGGTTCTGGGGGATTTTAGTGATGATTTGGCTCGCAATTTTCTTTGGTTTTTTTGCAGAAACCAACAGCCTTATGGGCGGAAGAATAGGTTTTGAAATGAACGATTTCCTACAGGATTATCTGGGTTTTATAGGAACTGTCTTTCTTATGGTGTTTCTATTTATCGCTTATCTTAGCCTAAGGCTTAAACTTACACCAGAGATGATAGGTGGTTTCTTAAGAACCAAAAAGGAGAATTTAGATAAGGAGTTTCAGCGGGAAAAACCAACATTTAAAGAAACTGAAGAAGAAACCGACTGGCGGGAAAAAATGACAGCATCTACAAAACCCGAACCCGAAAAAACTTCCGAAGAAATAAAACTGGAAACCAAACCTCCAAAAGAAGAATCCCCTGCCCCTACTCCAAAACCTA
Source organism: Salegentibacter echinorum (assembly GCF_900129445.1). Lineage (GTDB taxonomy): Bacteria > Bacteroidota > Bacteroidia > Flavobacteriales > Flavobacteriaceae > Salegentibacter > Salegentibacter echinorum. The sequence continues at coordinate 415,961 of NZ_FQVT01000001.1, read as the reverse complement.
AACCAGAAAAGCAAGATCCCGAAGATGTGCAGATGGAGGTAGAAACTGCAAAGGAGGAAGAACTGGAAGAAAATAAGATTAGCAACAAGATAGTTAAGGATTTTGGCGAATTTGATCCTACCCTGGAATTGAGCAACTATAAATTTCCTACGCTGGAGTTACTCCAGGAATATGGAGGTGGCATCACGGTAGATCAGGAAGAGCTGGAAGGACATAAAAACCGGATTGTAGAAACCCTTAAAAACTATAAGATTGAGATCGCCCAGATTAAGGCTACCGTGGGTCCTACTGTTACCTTATATGAAATTGTACCCGAAGCGGGGATAAGGATTTCTAAGATTAAAAACCTGGAAGACGATATTGCATTATCACTTTCGGCCCTGGGTATTCGAATAATCGCACCTATTCCCGGGAAAGGAACTATTGGAATTGAAGTTCCCAATAAAAATTCCACTATCGTTTCTATGCGCTCTGTAATCGCATCGCCTAAATTCCAAAATGCCGAAATGGAATTACCTATGGCGCTGGGAAAAACAATTTCTAACGAAACTTTTGTAGTAGATTTGGCAAAAATGCCACATATGTTGATGGCCGGGGCCACGGGACAGGGGAAATCTGTAGGCTTAAATGCGATTCTTACTTCCCTGCTCTACAGCAAACATCCGGCTGAAGTAAAGTTTGTACTGGTAGATCCTAAAAAGGTGGAACTCACACTTTTTAATAAAATTGAAAGACATTTTTTGGCAAAATTGCCTAATAATGAAGAAGCGATTATTACCGATAATACGAAAGTAATCAACACTCTCAATTCCATGTGTATTGAGATGGACGAGCGTTATGAGCTGCTTAAGGATGCCCTGTGCCGAAATATTAAAGAGTATAACATTAAATTTAAAGCCAGGAAATTAAATCCGGAGAATGGCCATAAATTCCTGCCTTATATCGTGTTGGTAGTAGATGAGTTTGCCGATTTAATTATGACTGCAGGAAAAGAAGTAGAAACCCCTATTGCACGTTTAGCACAGTTGGCCAGGGCAATTGGCATTCACTTAATTATCGCTACACAAAGACCTTCTGTAAACGTGATTACCGGGATAATAAAAGCCAACTTCCCGGCCAGGATTGCTTTTAGGGTAACTTCAAAAATAGACTCGCGCACCATTCTAGACGGCCAGGGTGCCGACCAGTTAATTGGTCGCGGGGATATGTTATTTACCCAGGGTAATGAAATAAAACGCTTGCAATGTGCCTTTGTGGACACCCCGGAGGTGGATAAGATCACCGAGTTCATTGGTTCTCAAAAAGCATATCCAGACGCTCATTTACTGCCCGAATATGAAGGCGAAGAGAGTGGCACAGGTGTTGATATAGATAAAAGCGAAAGAGATAAACTCTTTAGAGAAGCAGCCGAAGTAATCGTAACAGCACAACAAGGCTCGGCTTCTTTGCTGCAACGCAAACTAAAATTAGGTTATAACCGCGCCGGTAGGATTATTGACCAATTGGAAGCGGCCGGAATTGTAGGACCTTTTGAAGGTAGTAAAGCACGCCAGGTTTTAGTGACCGATTTTGCAGCTTTAGACGAATTATTAAATGAAGAATAAATAAAAGATGAAGAATTTAATTATAATCGCTGTAGCGATTTTAAGCTTTAATTACGGGCTTGCTCAAAACTCAGAGAAAGCAGCTAACCTGCTTCAGGATGTTTCCAACAAGGTGCAGGCTTATGAGAATATGGTTATAGATTTTAAATATACCCTGGAAAATAAAGCGGCGAATGTACACCAGGAAACCCGGGGTGATGTAAGCATAAAAGGAAATAAATACTTGTTAAACTTGATGGGGACAACCCAGTTGTTTGATGGTGAAAAAATATACACCATTATCCCCGAAGACCAGGAAATAAACATTTCTACCTACGTAGAGGAAAATGACAATAATATCACCCCCTCCAAAATGTTTAGTTTCTATAAAGAAGGCTACACTTATGCCTGGGATGAATCTAAAAATCAAAACGGTAGAAATATTCAATACGTTAAATTGCTTCCCAAGGACAGTAATGCCGAGATTAAAAATATATTATTAGGGATAGACAGCCAGACGAATCACATTTATAATTTGATACAAACGCAGGAAAACGGTACAAAGATCACAATTACAGTTAAGAGTTTTAAACCAGACCAGCCTTTGGCGAAGAACTTATTTAAATTTGAAGAAGATCGCTATAAGGATTTCTACATCAATAGATTAGACTAAATTGAAGATATTAGACCGGTACATACTCACCAGTTACCTAAAAACTTTTTTCTCTGTTTTTATAATACTTATGTTCATTTTTGTACTGCAAACCATCTGGTTGTACATTGGTGAACTCGCAGGGAAAGATTTGGATGTGGAGGTGATTCTCAAGTTTCTACTCTACTTTTCACCAAAACTAGTACCCCTGGTGTTGCCCCTCACCATCCTGCTTACTTCCATTATGACCTTTGGTAATTTTGCCGAGAATTATGAGTTTGCGGCGATGAAATCCTCGGGAATATCTCTACAGCGAGCGATGCGTAGTCTTACAGTTTTTATTCTATTAGTAAGTTTTACCGCTTTTTTCTTTGCCAATAATGTAATTCCCGCTGCTGAATATAAATCTATAAACCTTCGGAAGAATATTGCCAAATTAAAACCGGCCATGGCTATTACCGAAGGTGTTTTTAACGATATTGGTACCATAAATATTAAGGTTGCCGAGAAAAGTGGTGACAACGGAAAATATCTTGATGATGTAATTATTCATAAAAAAGGAAACAAGCGGGGGAATTATACCGTAATTAAAGCTGAAAAAGGGGAGTTATTAGGAAGTACAAACTCTGAAATCCTATCGCTTATCCTGGAAAACGGAAATTATTATGATGAAATTCAGCCTTCCGATTATTCTAAGCGGCGTGATAAACCATTTGCAAAAAGCTACTTCAAAGAATATACAATAAACCTGGACCTTTCAGATTTTAATGATGTAGATTTAGATGAGGAAAGTTACAGCAACACCCAGGGGATGCTCAATATTGCAGAATTACAGGAAAGTATAGATTCTTTTTCTAACTCTTACAATCTAAAGAGAGAGAGCTTCGCTAAAAACATGTATAATCGCACCGACTTTAGAAGTATTGAGTCAAACCTAGAACCTTCAGATACAATTAAAGCGGTAAAAAATACCGTTCTTGAAAATTATAACACCTACGATGCTCAACAAATAGTAAACCTGGCTTTAGGTTCGGTAAACGGTTCACTCTCCCATATAAATATTAAAAAAGCAGAACTCAAAAACTCCAATAAACAGCTTAATAAATTTGAAATTGCCATGCATGAGAAATACGTGCTTGGCGTAGCTTGCATTATTCTCTTTTTTGTAGGCGCCCCTTTGGGTGCTATTATTAGAAAAGGCGGAATGGGACTGCCCATGGTAGTCGCAATTCTCTTGTTTTTAACCTATCATTTTATAGGGATTTTTGCAAAAAACAGCGCCGAAGACGGTAGTATTAGTCCGTTTTGGGCCACCTGGCTATCCACACTTATCATGTTGCCGCTGGGAGTTTATCTCACTTACCGGGCAACTACAGACCAGGGGCTGTTCGCATTCGACAATATTATTGAGCCTATAAGGAAGCTACTTAAAAAAGCCGGCTTAATTAAAGCTAAAAGCAAAATAGATTAGATACCTTTGCAGCGCAAAATAAAATCTTAAAATGAACCAGAAAACCTCTACCTCTACTAAAAGGTTAAAGTTAGATAGCATTCAGGAAGCCATAGATGACATTCGTGATGGCAAAGTGGTGATTGTAGTTGACGATGAAGATCGTGAAAATGAAGGGGATTTTGTAGCCGCCGCCGAAAAAGTAACCCCCGAAATGATTAATTTCATGGCTACTAATGGTCGCGGACTTATATGTGCACCACTTACCGAAGAGCGCTGTAAAAGCCTAAAACTGGATATGATGGTAACTAATAATACCGATCCTATGGAGACCGGTTTTACCATTTCGGTAGATTTACGTGGGAAAGGTGTTACTACCGGAATTTCTGCCGGGGACCGGGCAAAAACCGTAAAGTCTTTAATCGACCCAGAAACTAAAGCCATAGATTTAAATAGACCGGGACATATTTTTCCGTTAAAAGCCAAAGAAGGCGGGGTGCTAAGAAGAACAGGTCATACCGAAGCCGCGATAGATTTCGCCAGGCTGGCCGGCTTTGAACCAGCAGGCGTAATTGTAGAGATCTTGAACGAAGATGGTACCATGGCACGACTTCCGCAATTGATTGAAGTTGCAAAGAAATTCGATTTAAAAATCGTTTCTATTGAAGATTTGGTGGCTTACAGAATGCAGCATGATTCATTAATTGAGAAAAAAGAAGATTTCGATTTTCAAACCCGTTTTGGGACTTTCAGATTAAGAGCCTATCGCCAAACTACCAATGGGCAGGTGCATATTGCGTTAACCAAAGGAAGTTGGAAAGCCGATGAAGAAGTTACGGTTAGGGTGAATTCTACCCTGGTAAATAATGATATTCTTGGCACGTTAACCAACAATGCCGATAAGAAATTAGACCAGATGTTTAAGGTGATTAATGAAGAAGGTCGCGGCGCGATTGTTTTTATCAATCCAGCCATTCAAAGTCTTAACCTACTACCCAGGCTTGCAGAAATTAAAGAACGCCAAAAACAGGGCAAAGTAAAAGCTCCACCAATTAATATGGACAATAAAGATTTTGGAATTGGCGCGCAAATATTACACGACCTGGAAATTCACAAGATAAAGTTACTCTCCAATTCTGAACACACAAAACGAGTGGGAATGATAGGCTACGGACTTGAAATCACACGCTACGTTAATTATTGATCTAATTAAGGCATAAAACTACCTCGGGGCAAGCCTCGGAGCTCCTGATAGGTATTATCGGGATAAATCTCGATTATTGAGTAAAATCAGGTAATTACATTAGAAAATTGAGAGCTCACAGTTCCTAAAACAAGGGGATGCCGTGAGCTGTTTTTATTTATATCTATAGAGGTCAGTAGTTAGTTACCTATAATTTGCGATTGATAGGTGATATTATCCTGAACCATTTTTTGTAATCAGGTTATTGAATATAGTTGCTTTGCTCTGAGATCGATTGATCCTAAAACAGAATTCGTTAAAATACCTGTTCAGGTTTTTATCGCTTACCCAAGAATAAGTGATCCTTATCCAGGATTTTACATGATGTATCATCGTATGGACTGCCTTAAAGTTCAACCCCTTATTGCTCTCTATTTGTGTAATGTCATATGCTTTGCCAATGGGTCTATCCTCGCCATTTATCAGTGGTTACCTTAGCATTACGGCTTATATGGTTGATAAAAATATACTGAAGAGACTGGGCTGAAAAATCATCAATTTTCATAGTATACATTCGCTCTACTTTGCCTTCTCCAGTCAGTTGAACCGCCGTGACCGCTTTCTTTTTCTTACCATCATAACTTCTTCCTATTTTTCTCTCGTCCCTGCCGCCCAGGACAAATTCATCCACGTGGACATCACCATCCATAGGGTTATTCCCACTCGAGGCCATAGCTTCCCTGACTTTCAGCATAAATAGCCTCGCCGTTTTTTCTGTAACCCCATAGCGCACGGACATATAGCTTGCTGATAAACTTTTGGTGGTCGTGGCCATCTCAAAGCAGATAAAAAAAATTGCGTACACCAAATTTACTTTGTGAAAAAGCGTATTGGCGATAGCAGATTCGATATGGTGGCAAATATTGCATTGCCTGACAAAATCCTTACGAACCTGACAGGCATTGTGGTTACATCTTGTACATTTAAAACTGGTTTTGGTCTTGATTGAGGCTAGGTATTACTTGCAGTCTTGGTCGGTTTTGAACCGAACAGAAAACTCCAGAAGATTTTGACCCTTAAAAATATCCATTTTTTCATATTTTACTGCAATGAAGATACGTATTTAAATACTGACCTCTAAAATTTTATTCTCAATATCTCCGTTGTATATTGTTCTTAGGCTATCATTCGTAAAGCATAGATATTTGAAAAACACCTTATTTTCTTTTATTTCAACTACGTTTATTTTGTAACCTTGTTTTACTAGGTTTTCATTAATGGATGATGAATCATTCTCAAAGTTAATTTTTTGTTTGCTCAATTTTTCATTCAAGGTAGAATTGAAATAGTAATTATTGCCAAATTCCAAATAATTTTCTTGAGCACTCAAACTCATAAAAAATAAATACAAACCGATAATGAATAACTTTTCCATGATTTCTGGGTTTTAGGTTTTACACTATCCCCAACCTATCTCAAAACCAGACACAAAAAAATACCCATAGGCGGGTATTTCCTGCATACGATACTATCCTTAAGTTGCAGGAATATTAATCTTTAAACAATTTATTATGAAAACTTTAGCCATTTTTTTTGTTATTTTTTGTGGATATATAATTGAGCCAGGGGAGCGAGAAAACTTAGCTGACTTAGCTTTAGATAGGAAATATGCTCATATCGATGTATATAACAATGCAGGGATAAACACGCATGACTTTGTGTTTTCCTACGACGTGATAAACGGATTTGGCAGCTGTAGAAATAATTTCGCAGTTAAGAGCAATGTTAATTTCACCACAAACATTAGTTTCCGGATTTATTTTAGTGGAGAACTAATATATAGTGGACAAACCATTATTTCCCCCAGAGGTCGGTTTTATTTAAACAATGCCTTTTTTCATTGTAATGTATTAAATTCAACAATCCGGATTATTATTGATTAATCACTTAAACCGGAATATTCGCGGAATTAAGTTCAATGCTCTACTGCGACAAGGTTGAAATGATCAGAGAAATTCATTGAGAAATATGAATAATGCAGGCTAAACTGTCTTGTCCTGAATCCAATTGATATACAATTCAGGACAAGATTTTGTATGTAATTTCTAAAAATCATACTTCTTCTCCAGGGCATATCGCAATAATTCGCCGGCACCATGAAGGTCCAGTTTTCTAATCATGTTCTTTCTATGAGTTTCTACCGTAGTTTTTCCAATAAAAAGTTGTTCGGCTATTTCTTGATTGGTTTTTCCCTTAGCAATTAATTTTAATATTTCGTGCTGTCTTCTGGTAAGTACGCCTTTGGTTTTAGAGGTTTCACCAGATGATTCCAATGTAATATTCGGGTCGTAATAGGTTTCCCCTTTATGTACCTGCCGCATTGCGAAAAGCAATTCTTTAAGACTTGAGTTTTTAAGTATATAACCTTTTGCCCCTGCCTTTAACATTTGGGAAACCGCAGCGTCCTGGTCAAACATCGTAAAAGCAATAATTTTAATTTCGGGATAATTTTTCAAGATTTTTCGAGTGGCTTCTATGCCATCCATTACAGGCATTCTTATATCGGTAATAATAAGGTTGGGCCTTTTTCGTTTAACCAGCTCACAAAGCTCCTGTCCGTTTTGGGCAAAACCAACAAACTCTATATCTTCTTCATATTCAAAGAATATTTTAATGCCGTCTATTAGGGCCAAATGGTCTTCTGCTATTGCTAATCGAATCATGATACAGGAATATTAATAATCACTGTTGTTCCTTTCCCCAAGACAGACTCTATATCTACCGTTCCGCCCAGATGCTCAACCCGTCTTTGGATGGAGTGAATGCCCATCCCTTCCCTTAGCTTTATTCTATCTGGGACAAATCCCTCCCCATCGTCCTCTAGCATTAAGTTAATAACATCGCCATGGTGGGTAATATGGATTATCACCTCTTTGGCTCTGGCGTGCTTAATCACATTGGTTATTAATTCCTGAATAATCCTAAAAATGGTAATTTCCAGAGAGTTTTCCAGACGTTCTTCCATGCCGTGATCTTCTACTTGTATTACCAGTTTTTTGGAAGCCGAAACTTTGCTTGCAAAATTTTTAACAGCTGGAAGCAAGCCTTCATTGGCCTTAACCCCGGCGTTTTTTGCATGGGCAATTCTGCGTACCTGTTGGTAAGCTTCGTCAATAAGATCATCGGTTTGTTGCAATAATTTATCTTCTTCAACTTTTAAACGATCTTTTTTAAGCTTTAAATTCTGAAAATGTAATTTTAACGTAGCCAATAAGCTGCCCAAGTTATCGTGGAGATCGTTAGCGATACGTTGTCGCTCTTTTTCCTGTCCCTCAATCATAGCGTCCAAACCAGCAAGCTCTTGTTCTTTTAAGGAACTTTCCAGTTTCTCCCGCTGTACTTCGTGTTCCTTATCGGTAATTTTCTTTTTATGCTGAAGGTTACGGTAAGCCAGGTACGCCAGTAATAGTATTAAGAACAATGCTCCCAAAGCAACCCAGAGCCTGGTTTTATGTTGACGGAGTTTTAGGTTTTCATTTTCCTTTTTCTCTGTTTCATATTTGGTCTGAAGTTCCAGAATGGCTTTATTCTGTTCATCTTGATTGATGCTATCCCGATATGCATTTTGAAGTTTTAAATACTTAAGGGCATTTCCAAAATCTTCTTGTAACTCATAGGTACCAGATAAGTTTTGATATAAAAACCGCTTGTTTTCTTTGGCAAATTCTTTTGCCGAAATAGAATCGGCAAGCTTATAATAATAGACAGCCGAGTCGTATTGTTTTAACTGTTTATGAATAGATGCCTTATTGTTATGGATATAAGAAATATAGTCTGTAAGCTGCTGCTTTTTATATTCTTCCAGCGCAATTTCATAATGATAAAAAGCAGAATCTTTATGCTGGGTATGTTCTCCATATAATACCCCCAGGTTATGATGGATTTTCGCATTGAGCAGAACATCGTCTGTTTTTAGGTTTTCTATTAAAGCTTTGTTGAAAAATCCAATCGTTTTTTGCGGTTCTGAATTAATAAAAATTTTCCCCAATTGCATATAAGCCGAAGCCAACAATGCGGGATCATTATAATTTTCTGCATATTTTAAATATTCGTCCATAAAAGGCTGTGGCTTTAGGCTGCTATCTCGCAGGGAGTTTAGGGATTGTGCTATTTGAAGATTGATTAATGCCACTTTATGGAGACTATCCAGTTCCAGGTATTTTTTTTTCGCGATTAACCAGTTTTTAAAACTTTTATCGGTTTGGTTATTTAATTCCCGGGCATTGGCCAACAAGAAATAATATTTAGCTTTTTGGGCTTTTTTTAATTTTAAAGTATCTATTAGCTGAAGGATTTCAAAAGCCTGCCCGGTTTCCCGAGCCTGCAACAAACTATCCACGTGCTTAAGCTGCCCACTTTGCGAATAGCAAAAAGCAGCAAGCAAGAAACTTGCTGCAATTAGGATAATATGGCTAATCCTGGTTTTCAAAATTATACGCCTACTAAAATGCTACCTCCGGAAGTTTCCGGGCGCACGTCAATATCCTTTGCACAATGACCACTATAATACGTACCAAAATCGAGATCTACATTACCCGGTGTATTGCGATTCTCTTCCAATCCCTTGGTCCGCAATTTCCAAAAACCCTCAAAGCATTTTTTTATCCGTTTTTTTCTATGATTGGAGTGGAAAACAATCACGGCAATATGCTTTATTTCTGAATCATCGCTCAGTTCTTTTTTGCATACATTTTTTGAAAAAGACTCGATGTCCTTGATAGGTTCTTGTATGGACTCTCCTTTTCTGGCCATCACGTCCACCATCACTTGTCTATGATCTTCCAATTGTCTAAGATCTTCATTTATATCTTCTTCTTCATCCCTTCTATAAGCTTGCTTTTTTGGTCTTATGATAATCAAAACGGCCGGCAGCAAATTGGACTTTATCGTGAATAGCTTGGGTTTCTTAAGCTTTACCTTATTGGGCTGCCCCTGCTCATTTCGCATAACTGGAAAATATATGCCCAGGTTAAGCTCAACTTTTCTAGCTTTCTTCTTACAGCGAAAGGTTCCTATTGGATCATAAATTTCTCCCATGACTTTTGTTTTTATGGTTAATAACACTCCAATTTACAACTTATAGCAATAAAGCCTGGGGAGATTTTCGGGTTAAATCCCCCATTTTCTTCAGCCTAAAAAGCGAATCCAATTCCTAAGTTTATCATATAGCCTTTAAGCAGCAGGTTCTGGGGAGACTCATCATCAATAAGCTGCTCTGTTTGCTGTTCCCTGCTTCCATCTTCAAAAACAACCTTCATGGGAACAGAATTTGGCAAGGCAGTAAATGAATACCCAATTTCTGGGCGGAAGTAGAAAAGTCCGCCGAGTTTGGCGCCCAATTTTATGTTGAACGAATTATTGTTAAAATCTATTTTTCCGGTACCCGTTCTATTAGGATCTTCATTAGAACTTATATCATTTAGCGTGGCTTCTAATTTTATTGAACCATAACTTACCCCCGCATATAGACCCCTACCCGGTTTAAAAAAGTAATACTGCAGGCCTCCTTCCAGATAGCTAAAATCTAGTTGATCGTCTTCACCGCTTCCTGATCCTAATGCCAAAGCCTCCTTAATTAAATCTGAATTGAGTTTGGAATAATCTAAAAATACGGCGAGTTTGTCATTTAATAATGGAGTAACGTACTCCAAATTGCCTCCAATTAAATTGGGAAAACCCATTTTTACGCCTATTCTAATAGGACGTATCTTAATATTTTCCTCTTTATTATCGCTATTAAACTGTTCTTGCGAAAATCCCGTTGCCGATAAGCACAAGAAAAAGAGTGCCCAACTAATTTTTAAAATCGTTTTCATAATCCTGGTTTTAAAGGTTAGTAAATTGTAACTGATTAAAAATGTGATACTTGATTCAGTTTTACAGGAATAAAAGTAGATTGTAGAAGGACACAAGAAAATACCCATTTGAGGGTAAATTGTTTCAAACTTTTAATTTTTAAACCAATGAATTAAAATAGCTTCTATTGCCACCATAACAAGGTTTAGGTAAAGTGCTTTAGTTTTATTTTACCCAGATTTTCCTAACCCTCCTTGCTATTTGAAATCTTCATGAAAAAGAGTTCGTTGAAGAACATGAAAAATTAAGATTATCGCTTACTTACAATTTAGTCTCTGCTCTTTTTTCTTGCAGCGAAAGAGATCTTGCTTCTTTACCAAACAATAATGAATCAGAATTATTTTCATCACTTCTGGTAAGTATAATTCATTATCTTCGGGGTATAATTGAAGGCAACCCTATGAGGATATTAAAGAAAATTATTCTGGCTTTCGCGCTATTTATCATAGTAGGCACGCTCATTATTTTTGGGCTGGAAGCCTATATTGCCAAAGAAACGGCTTCTCAAATATATTCGGAAGCCACTGAAATTCCGCCGGCAAAAACTGCGATTATCCTGGGTGCCAGCGTACATGCTAATGGGAAACTCTCCCCTATTCTGCAAGATCGGGTAGAGGCAGCTTATTTGCTATATCAATTAAATAAAGTTGAAAATTTTCTTGTTAGCGGTGATCATAAAACCGATGATTATGATGAAGTGAATGCGATTAAAAATTACCTTTTAAAAAAAGGTGTACCTTCAAAAGATATTGTTTTAGATCACGCTGGTTTCGATACTTATGATAGTATGTATCGCTCTAAAGCCGTTTTTAACCTGGAAAGTGCCATAGTTGTTACCCAAAAATTCCACGTGCCAAGAAGTCTTTTTATAGCCAATAACATAGGGTTGAATTATAAAGGTTTCGAAGCCCAACCAATCGCTTACACCTCTTCAGAAAAAATTAAAAGACGGGAGCAGCTTGCCAATTTTAAAGCGATATGGGAAGTGGTCTTTAATCAGAAACCCGCTACCCTAAAAGACCGTTTTTAAACATAATATTTACAAAAATTAAAAGTATATTTTTTATATCTTTAGGTCATAATCAATAAATATCTAAGACCATGTTGCAATGGATTGTCCATATTGTGATAGATGCCCTGGTGCTACTTGTCGCTGCAAACATTTTAAAAGATGTAACTTTAAAGGGATTTAGAACAGCCATTATTGTAGCTTTGCTTATAGGAATACTAAGCTTTTTATTAAGCTGGCTCCTTACATTTCTGCTTAATGTCGCCACCCTGGGTATTTTCTATTTCCTGGGTATTGGCTTTATCACCAGGGTAGTCGCGTATGCCATTATTATTGAAATTGCCGATCATTTTACTTCAGATTTCAATACGCGAGGATTTCTTCCCTCTCTGTGGCTGGCAATCATCCTTGCTATTGTGGGAGGGATTGTAGATGCCATCTTGTTTTAGTAAACAGCAATACTATTTAGAATTTATTCTGTTCGGTACCTGTATCTTTAAACATTTTTTTTGAATCCATTCCTAAAGATCCCTTGATATGAGAGACTCACAGTCCCAAAAGCTATGTGGGATTAGATTTCTGTGAGGTTTATTTTAACTTTCGATTTGACTTGAGTTTTCTTTTTATACAAAAGCCAAATCATTCGGTAACAAAAATCTATGGCAATAAAGTCTTTGTTTATGCTTTAAACCGCTATATACAAAGGTTTTGCCTATATTTGCAGCTAATTTTTTGCTATGATAAAATTAATTATTACAGATATGGATGGTACTTTGTTGAACGATCAACATGAAATCCATCCCGATTTTTGGGAAATTGAAGAGTCATTAACCAATCAGGGAATTATGTTTTCTGTGGCCAGTGGCCGCCAGTTTTATAACCTGGAAAGTAAATTTGATCGCATTAAAGACCGTATGCTTTTTTTTGCTGAAAATGGAACCCACGTAGTTTATAAAGGAAAAGATCTTTACGTTAATCCCCTAGATAAAGAAGCGGCATTTCAATTTATAAGAAAAGGACGCGAACTTCCAGATACCCAAATGGTGCTCTGCGGAAAGAAATCGGCTTATATAGAAAGTAAAGACGAAGATTTTTACCGGGAAATTAATAAATTCTACAAGAAAATTGAAAAAGTAGAAGATCTCACCCAGGTAGACGATACTATTTTAAAAGTAACTTTTTGCAATTATAATGGTGTGGAAGAACATACCTATCCGCATTTTAAAGACTATAACGAAGATTTTAAAGTAGCCATCGCAGCCAATATCTTTATAGATATTACTTCTAAAACCGCTAATAAGGGGAATGCGATAAAAGGCATTCAAAAGGAAATGAATATTTCTCCTGAAGAAACCCTGGTATTTGGTGATTACCTTAATGACCTGGAAATGATGCAGAATGCCAGGTATAGCTATGCTATGAAGAATGCCCATCCAGAAATTGTTAATGCCAGCCAGTATATTACGGCCTATGATAATAATGAGAATGGCGTGTTGCGCACAATAACTGATATGGGATTAATAAAACAGAACTAATTGAGTTAAATTGTCTTAGACAGAAATACATTTTGCTTGAGAATTTAAGTTGAGCTAAATTCGAATATAAAGCGACTCAAGTTCTTTAAAAACGCTTTTTTTAAACTAACATTTTAACAGACTTAGTTGTTAAGGTTAATATTTTCTCAAAAAGTAAAAAAAAAGCCCCGCTTTCTTTGTATCGTCACAGGGTCTTTATAGTTTGGAGGTTTTAAATGTAAAACAATAAACAACAGTTATGATTAATTCTAGAAAGTTTGCAGCTTTAATTTTTGCATTTGCTCTTGTAACTTCGGTAGGTACATTTGCACAAACGCAGCCTATGCCGCAACAACAGCAACAAGTAGATGTTGATGTGAGTGATGCCGAATTGGCTAAATTTGCAGATGCTTACCAGAAAATTAGGATGGTAAATCAGAAAGCGCAGCAAGAAATGGTAAAGAAAGTGGAAGATGGCGGATTTGACGTGCAGCGTTTTAATAAAATTCACCAGGCATCTTTAGACCCAAATACAGAAGTTGATGCAACAGAGGAAGAAATGAGTAAGCATAAGGAAGTAGTTGCAGATATTGAAAGTATGCAAGGTAAATTTCAAAAAGAAATGGAAGATGCTATTTCTGAAGAAGGACTTGAAGTTCAGAGATATGAAAAAATCGCGATGGCACTTCAAACCGACACTGAGCTACAACAACGATTACAAAAACTAATGCAAGGATAATTTCCCTGCACTATCTTTTAAAAAGGCTGCCATTGGCGGCCTTTTTTTTATGTTAATTTTATCACTTCATCTTTGAGTAATCTCTTAGTAAGTCCTAATTTTAGGGGAAACAGGAAAACTTCACCATTTGAATTCAGCTTTAAAAACATATCTTATAATCTTGTCTATTATATTCCTGGGACATTTAAGTGAGAACAAACTTTATGCGCAGCAAACTATGAAACAAAAGGAAGCCTTAAAATTTGAAAATAAAATTGTGCCAGATGAAATTTGGCGGGAAACTTTTATAGCGCTTTCCCATTACCCTGAATTAAAAGATACTCCAATAGAATTTAAATTTAAGAAGAAAATTAAAAAGTCCTTTATGCAGGCCCAACCAAAAGTGGCTACGCTGTTAAAAAATAAAAAGAATCGCTCTTACTACGTCCTAATTAGTGAAAAAGTGGTGATAGACGATCAGGTTTTTGAAGTAAAAAACGCCCCATCTGATGTGCTTATTGGGTGGATTGGCCATGAACTTGGCCACATTATGGACTACCGGGAGCGCAGTAGCGCAAATATGCTTTGGTTTGGCATTAAATATTTAACCTCAAAAAACTATATTAAAGAAGCCGAGCGCGCCGCAGACACCTATGCCGTGAACCACGGATTGGGAAAATACATTATTGCCACAAAAGATTTTATCCTGAATAATGCCAACCTGGCCGATTCCTATAAAAACCGTATAAAAAGACTTTATCTTTCCCAGGAAGAAATCATGGTGCTTGTAGATGAACTAAACGAAGAAGAGGATGACGATTGAGCGACATCCTCCTTTTGAAGAAATTTAGATTATTAGATGAATATTTAAAAAATTCAGCTTGAATGTTCTTCTACAAACTTTTCCCACTTAGCAAATCGTTCTTCTTCCATTACTTTTTCCATCTTAACCTGTCCGCCTTTTTTCTTATTGGCAGCACTCCACTCGGGGAACATATCTGGATGTACTTTAGTAACCTTCACCCCTTTTAAAGCTTTAGATCGAGCTACTTTATAATTTTTATTGGCATTTTTTAGCGATTCATCCAGGGCTTCAGCGAGTTTTTCATTATCGATATCGCTTTCTGTACCCAGATACCAATGATGATGGAATTCTCCCTCTATCCTCACAGCTGCAAGGGTGAATTCAGGAATTTTTATATCGAACTTATCTTCCATCTCCTGCACGGCATCATTCATTTTATTTACTGAAAGTTGCGATCCCACAACATTTAAGAAAAACTTAGTCCTTCCCGTGATTCTAATTTCTTTACGCTCTACATTGGTAAACTTAATAGTATCTCCAATTAAATACCTCCAGGTTCCAGAAACCGTACTAATTAATAGCACATAATCTTTCTCCTCCTCAACATCTTCTATAGAAATTACCGGCGCACCTTCCACTAATGAGCCATCTTTATTGATATACTCGGCTTTAAAAGGCACAAATTCAAAATAAATCCCATTGCTTAAGGCCAATTTCATAGAGGTAGTATCTGGTCTATCCTGGTAGGCTAAAAAACCTTCAGAAGCCAAATAAGTATCAATTACAGTAATAGGGTGTTTTAAAAGCGCATTAAAACTTTTTTCATAAGGTTCAAAAGCTACTCCTCCAGATGTGTAAACCTGCAGATTTGGCCATACTTCGTGAATATTATCTACCTTATGATATTCAATCACTTTTTTCATCATAAGCTCCAACCAGGAGGGGATTCCACTTAAGGCACCAATATCCCAGTTTTTCGCATTTTCAGCAATACGCTGCACCCTATCATCCCATTCAGGGATTTTAGAGATCTCATCGCCCGGTTTGTAATAGCCCTTAAACCAAAATGGGATTTGGCTGGCAGAAATTCCACTAATCTCTCCCTCTTCGTGGTCTCCTTCTTTTTCAAGATCTGTAGAACTTCCCAGCATCATAATTTCTTTTTCAAAGAAATCTGGCGGAAGGTCAAAATTACTTAAAGCTCCAACCTGGTTTATTCCGGTTTGTCTAATCGCATCGATCATTTCTTCGGTTACAGGAATACGCTTACTGGATTTACCGGTAGTACCAGAACTCAAAGCAAAATAAGGAGGTCTCCCCGGCCAGGCTACATCTTCCTCACCGTCGTGCAGCTTTTGCCACCACTCTTCATTCATTTTATTATAATCGAAATAAGGTACCTTTTCGGCAAAGGTTTTTTCTATATTTTCAGAATTTAAAATAGCTTCAAAATCATAATGTTTACCAAACTGGGTTTTCTTTGCTTTTTTTAGCAATTTCACCAAAACCTCCCTCTGGGCTTTTTGTGCATCGGGTTCAGAAACTATGCTGTCACGTAGTTCTATAACACTTTTAATTAGGGAACCTATTATGGGCATAAATTTTTTAATTTAGGTTGATTTATCAAAATTGAAGATAGAAAAAACAGAAAATTAGAATGATAATATCTTTATAATTATCAATTATTTAACCTTTATAAAATTTGCGTTTCTGAGTTAAAGAAACTTTTAATTAAGAAAAAAATTGCTTTTTTGAAACCACTTATAAATGAAGTCATAAAAACCTTTTACATTGACTAAAATTCCACATTTTTGTTCCATATGTTTCACTCTTATCTCTCCGTAGCCAAGTGATACGAAAAGCAAAATTCTTCAAATGAGCAAAAAAATCTTGATTTTCATGGTTCTCATTGGAGTAAAATCAATCATTTGTTAAATAAACGATAAATATCAAATAATATATTGGGATGATTTAAAAAAATTAATTTACTTCGTGCAATCTTTATAAACCCAATTTCTATTTCAAATTTCTACTAAAATGAATTCAACCGCGCGTTACCCTATGGTTTCCTACGAGGAGGCTACCCCAGAGGTTCAGACCATTTACGATGACACTAAAAAAACACTACAACTTCCCTTTGTGTTAAATTGGTTTAAATGCCAGGGAGATAATGCTACACTTTTAAAAGGCAATTGGAGCAAATTAAAGAACACCTTAATGGAAGGTGAGGTTCCAAATGTCTTAAAACAGTTAATTATTTACAATGTATCGAAACAACGTGGCTGCAGCTATTGTTCTCACGCTCACGGTATTTTTGCCGATAGTATGAGTGCGATGATTTCTGAAGAAAAAGGCTTTAAAGCTACTGAAAATATGAACTCCCCTTCTATGCCTGCTAGTTTTCGTACCGCTGTTAAAATTGTTACCAGCGCTGCGCTAAATCACAATGAAGTTTCAGACCAGGATTTTGCTGAATTGGAAAAAGCGGGATTTTCTAAAAAAGAAATCCAGGAACTTATGGCCCAGGCAGATTTGGTAAATATGCTTAATACAATAGCCGATGTTTCAGGAATTAAAATAGACAACGAGCTACTGGAAACTCCAGAATAAGGTTCTGTTAACGTATGAAATCTTTAGAAAATAAAAACTCCAGGGTTTACCGCATCACTTATGAAACTTATTCCAAATTCAGCAACAATTTAAATTCTTGTAAAAATCTGGAAGAAGTTTCACAAGTCGCTGTGCGTTTTCTAAAATACCTGCTAAATTTTCACGTTTTTAGAATCAGCTTAAATCAAGACGGCAATTTTTTAGTCTATTCTCAAAACAATATTCGTGGGGAATTCAGTCTTATTTCCGAAGAACATTTACTTCCTCACGAAATAAAAATCCTGGAAGATGGCATTCCGGTTAAGTCTCAAAAGATTCCGTCTATTTTAATAAAAGATATTCCCAAAATAAATCTTGTTCATCCAAGTTTATGGTGCTGGAGTTTTAAAAAAATGGAATTACATTTTACCGTTTCCCTGGTAGCCGATGCGAACAAGCCTTTTGATGTTGGAGATATCGAAATGCTAAGATTGATTAGCGACAGTTTTCAGGCAAAATTTCAAGAGATCTATTTACAAGAGCAATTAGATCATAAAAACAAGTCGCTGCTACAAGCGCTAGATTTAATTAAGAGCCAGAACGCAAAAATCCATAAGATTGTAGAGAACCAAAAGCAGGTTATTGAAGAACGTACTAAAGAAGTAGTGGAAAAAAATGAAAAATTACTCCATATTTCAGCTTTAAACGCCCATAATGTTCGGGAACCTTTATCGAGAATTCAAGGAATTGTTCAGCTCTTTGAAGTTTTTGACGATGCAACTTGCAGAACAGAACTGGTTCCCAAGCTCATACAATCTTCTGACGAAATGGATCAAGTTTTACAGGAAGTCATCAAAACTGCCACTACAGAATTAACCCAATTAAAAGCAAAGGAATTATGAATTCCATTATTTTAATAGACGACCAGCCCATCGCTAATTTTATTACCCGAAAACTACTAGAGGTAGCGGGTTTTAAAGAACAGGTTTTAGACTTCACCAATCCTCTGGAAGCTTTAAAATTTGTAGGTGAAAAACAGGCAAGCCTTATTTTTTTAGATTTGAATATGCCCGAAATGAATGGCTGGGAATTTCTAGATTCTTTAAACCTTAAGAAGCATCCACATAAGATTATCATCCTTACATCCAGCACCAGCGAGATAGATTTACAAAAATCCAAAGAATATCCTTCAGTTGTGGAATATGTGGAAAAGCCGTTGAATAAAGATAAAATTTCTGAACTTTCCTTTCTGCTACAACAGGTTAAATGAGCATCACACCAAACCGCAAAGCCCTTTTAGAACTCGCACATGCCAAAATGCACTTTGGAAAATACAAAGGTTCCTACTTAAGTGATATCCCCGAATACTATTTGGTTTGGTACCGGCAAAAAGGTTTTCCCGAGGGTAAACTTGGCCGGCAAATGAGCGAGGTATTCGAACTAAAAGTGAAT
The DNA here is from genome assembly GCF_900129445.1 of Salegentibacter echinorum. GTDB lineage: Bacteria > Bacteroidota > Bacteroidia > Flavobacteriales > Flavobacteriaceae > Salegentibacter > Salegentibacter echinorum. The sequence goes on along the minus strand of NZ_FQVT01000001.1, from coordinate 397,090 downwards.
GGAATGGAAGGCTTGCTTAGGGATATACGTAGAAAGCTCCCCAAACCCTAAGGTTTTCCAGCCTTAGTGCCCAGCTTAACTTCTTTATTCCGAAGAAAATAAAAGCTGAATTTTAATTAAAATCTTCTGTTTTTTGACTGTGGATATGCTGTAAAAATATTCAGTTTAAAATTAACGCCCTTTCTATTCTTCTTCGTAATTTAGCGCCCTGAATAAAACAACGCAACAAAACCTTCAAAAATGGCCGAAACCAAGTATATTTTTGTCACGGGCGGCGTTTCCTCTTCTTTAGGAAAAGGAATTATAGCAGCGTCCCTGGCAAAATTATTACAAGCGCGTGGGTTTAAAACCACTATTCAGAAACTGGATCCCTATATTAATGTTGATCCCGGAACTTTAAATCCCTACGAACACGGGGAGTGCTACGTGACCGAAGATGGGGCAGAAACCGACCTGGATTTGGGGCATTACGAACGGTTTCTAAATGTAAATACTTCGCAGGCGAACAATGTCACTACCGGCAAAATCTACCAAAGCGTTATAGAGAAAGAACGCCGTGGTGAGTTTTTGGGAAAAACAGTGCAGGTAGTTCCACACATTACCAATGAAATTAAAGAACGTATTCAAATTCTAGGTCAGGATGATGAATATGACATTGTAATTACTGAAATTGGCGGTACTGTGGGCGATATTGAATCCCTACCATATATTGAAGCCGTTAGGCAACTAAAATGGGAATTGGGGGATAAAAATGCGCTGGTTATTCACCTTACCCTTGTGCCTTATTTGGCCGCAGCGGGCGAACTTAAAACCAAGCCTACCCAGCACAGCATTAAAACCTTAATGGAAAGCGGTCTTAAAGCCGATGTATTGGTGTGCAGAACAGAGCACGAACTTTCTGATGATATTAGACGTAAACTGGCGATTTTTTGCAATGTAAGACAGGAAGCCGTGATACAGAGTATTGATGCGGCAACTATTTATGATGTTCCTAATCTAATGCTACACGAAGGCCTGGATACCGTTACTTTAAAAAAACTACATCTACCCGACGAAACCACACCAAATTTAGAACATTGGAACCAATTTTTAAACAGGCATAAAAATCCCAAAGCCGAAATTACTATTGGTTTAATTGGGAAATATGTAGAATTACAGGATTCTTATAAATCTATTTTAGAAGCTTTTATTCACGCCGGTGCAGAAAATGAAGTAAAAGTAAATGTAGAAAGTATTCATTCAGAATTTATCAATGAGAATACCATAGAGCATAAATTTGCGCACTTAGATGGTGTTTTGGTAGCCCCAGGTTTTGGTGAGCGCGGTGTAGAAGGAAAAATTGATGCGGTAAAATATGCCCGTGAGAAAAAGTTGCCATTTTTAGGAATTTGTTTGGGTATGCAAATGGCGGTAATAGAATTTGCAAGAAATGTATTGCAGCTAAAAACTGCCAATTCTACCGAAATGGATCCCAACACAAAACATCCTGTGATAGACCTTATGGAAGCACAAAAAGAAGTCACCCATAAAGGCGGCACTATGAGACTTGGCGCCTGGGATTGCGAACTTAGTTTAGCTTCTAAAGTGCACGAAGCTTATGGTAAAACCGAAATTAAAGAAAGGCACCGTCATCGTTACGAATACAACAATAAATACAAAGTACAACTGGAGAAATCTGGCTTGTTAAGTACCGGTATAAATCCAGAAACAGGGCTTGTAGAAGTCATCGAGTTAAAGGATCATCCCTGGTTTGTAGGAGTACAATATCACCCGGAATATAAAAGTACTGTGGCAACACCCCACCCTATTTTTATCGCGTTCGTAAAAGCCGCTTACGATTATTCAAAAAATAAAAAAAATGCCAGTCTGGCATAAAAACAATAATGGTCGGTTTATTGACCAATGCAAGTTATAGTTTAGAAAAGCATGGAAGAAAAGAAATTTGATGTTCAATCCTTAATTGGATTTATACTTATTGGTGGAATTCTACTTTGGATGTTATACAACAATAGTCCAACCGAAGAAGAATTGGAATCGCAACAGGAAACCGAACAGGTAGAAGTTCCCGGTAATACAGATGCTAATGAGCCTCAACAGGCAAATCAACAAGAACAATCTGCTCCAGCTACCGACTCTACTGCACTTGCCAAGGCTAATGAACGTTTGGGAGCTTTTGGATATTCTGCCAGTCTTCCGTCTGCTAAAGAACACACTACCGTTATCTCTAATGATGTTTTAGAGCTGAAAATAGATAATAAAGGGGGTTATATTTCTGAAGCCAGGTTAACCAACTTTAAAACTTATGATTCTATTCCGCTTTATCTTATTAAAGATGGTAATGCATCTTTCAATATTAACTTTACAACTACAGACGGCAGAAATTTAGATACTGAAAATCTTTATTTTGAACCCGAAGTGACCAAAAATGGAGAGAACCATATACTTTCCATGAAATTAAAGGTATCTGAAGACGCTTTTTTAGAGTACAGGTATGTGCTGAAACCGGGTGAATATATGTTAGATTTTAGCATACGTTCACAAGGACTTAGTGGAGTTTTTAATAGTTCACAGGATATTAATTTAGATTGGAAACTTAAAGGCTATCGTCACGCCAAGAGTATTTCTTATGAAAACAGGTACACAGATCTTATTTATGAATATGATGGTGGCGATGATGATAATTTAGGAGCCGGCGATCACGAAGAAGCTGAAGATGAGGATATTTCTTATGTAGCTTTTAAACAACACTTTTTCACTTCCATTTTACTTACTGATACAAATTTTAAACGAGGAAGATTCACCTCAGAAAACCTGGTACAGGACGAAGAAGTAGATACTGTTTATACTAAAAAGTTCTCTGCGAGTTTACCTTTAGAATTAAATGGCGGGGAACTTAACTACAATATGAACTGGTACTATGGTCCCACAGATTATAAAATTTTAAACGATTATAACCGTAACCTGGATGAAATAGTTCCGCTGGGCTGGGGAATTTTTGGTTGGATAAATAAATATGTATTCATTCCTTTCTTTGCTTTCCTTAGCGGAGTTCTACCCAGCTACGGGATCGCGATTATCGTGATGACTATTGTGGTGCGTATTGTGCTTTCGCCCGTAACCTATAAATCTTATCTCTCACAAGCCAAAATGAAGGTGCTAAGGCCAGAGATTAATGAGATTAATGAAAAGTATAAGGACAATGCGATGAAGAAACAGCAGGAAACCATGAAGCTGTACAGTAAAGCTGGCGCCAGCCCTATGAGTGGGTGTTTACCGGCTTTAATGCAAATTCCGGTTTTCTATGCCTTGTTCCAGTTCTTCCCAAGTGCATTTCAAATTAGGCAAAAAAGCTTTTTATGGGCAGACGATCTTTCTAGCTATGATGTTATCGCTAATTTACCGTTTAACATTCCGTTTTATGGTGACCACGTGAGCTTATTCCCTATTTTGGCTTCTATCGCGATTTTTATTTATATGATGATGACCACGGGACAAAATATGCAACAAGCCCAACAGCCTGGAATGCCCAACATGAAGTTTATAATGTACTTATCACCGCTGTTTATGCTTATTTTCTTCAACAATTACGCCAGTGGACTTTCTCTGTATTACTTCACGTCTAACTTAATTACTATAGGGATTATGTTAGTGATTAAGCACGTAATCATTGATGAAGATAAAATTCACGCAAAGATCCAGGCCAACAAGAAAAAACCTAAAAAGCAAAATAGGTTTACCCGTAAGATGCAGGAAATGATGGAGCAGGCTGAAGAACAGAAAAAGCAACAACAAAAGAAAAAGTAAGCTTTAAAATAGAACCTTTAGTGTAAGAAAAAGCACACTGAAGATTAAACAAAATTGCCACGTTCTTGCAGAAATGCAAAACGTGGCATTTTTTCTTTAGTTTGTGGTTTGAATTTCAAATCGACACTATCAAAACATCAATGTTAATCACCTGTCTTTCGTGCTTCTACATCGTTTATTGACTTAATATTTAAATCAATGTATTACAGATGTTTAATAGCTATCGCTTAAAATTAAATAAGTCAAAAAGACTTTAAAGCCCCAAGAAAGAAGAGAGTCAAGCCTATGGGATTAAATGAATTAAAAGCGCTCCTTCCCTTCGCAGGGAAGGTGGCTTCTTATGCTATACGGAAGAAGTCGGAAGGGTTAACAGGTAAGGTGAATTCAATAAGGTAAAATTAGTTTATCCTAAAAATCATTGAAATCTTAAACATTTCTGGCAATTTCCAATGCCTCTAATGTGAACCCACAACTCACAACCTCCACTTAAGCTTCCAGGTTTTTAAGAAAATCTGATATTTTTTGCTGAAGTTCGGCGCTTGCTTTCACCAGTGGTAATCTTAGATAATTCTGAATAATATTCTTTTGAGCTAAAATCGTTTTAATTCCGGCGGGGTTCCCTTCAGCAAAAATAAGCTCCATAGACTCCAGGAGCTTATACTGAATTTTATAAGCTTCTGTAGCCTCATTAGCTAAGCCCAGAGAAACCAATTCAGAGAATTCGGAAGGTAAGCCCTGGCCAATTACCGAAATCACTCCTTTTCCTCCGGCCAATATCATAGGCAGGGTAAGCATATCTTCTCCAGAAATAACCAGAAAATCATTCGGGACCAGGCTAATCAATTTCATAGCCTGTGCCATATTACCAGATGCTTCTTTTACTCCAATGATATTCGTACAATCGGCAGCGATTCTGGCAACAGTTTCCGGCAACATATTAGACGCAGTCCTACCCGGCACGTTATAAAGAATTATAGGTAATTCTGTGGCAGCCGATACCGCTTTAAAATGCTGGTAAATTCCTTCTTGAGTTGGTTTATTATAAAATGGTGATACAGATAAAATTGCATCAAAACCTGTAAAATCGCCAGATTTTAATTCCTCACAAACGGCAAGGGTGTTATTAGAACCAACCCCCAATACCAATGGTAATCTTTTATTATTTTGTTTTATCACCGTCTCTTTCACCAATTGCTTTTCGGCCAAAGTAAGGCAGGCATATTCGGCGGTTGTCCCTAATACAACAAGATAATCTACCCCATTTTCAATTTGAAATTCCACCAGGTTTTCCAGTGCGGCTACATCTACCGAAAGATCTTCGTTAAAAGGGGTGACTAAAGCTACACCCATGCCAATAAATGATTCCATTGCGATTTTTTATTTTAAAGAAATTAAAGTCTTGCCCGTTCCTTAAAGTAGGATTAGACAAAAATCTAGTGCACAAATGTATTTATTTTGTTATTGGTGTAAACTACAAATAGCACTTAGATTTATTACTTTCAAACATATTTAACAGCTTTATTCTTTCTGTTAAAAAAGAAACAGCTTTTTACATTTGCCGGGAGCCTTGAACTTTGGACTTTAAAAAAACACATCTCAAATAATCTATTTATCTTTGCAGCTTCCAAACACGTTTTATGAAAATACCAGAGCTTTATTCTTCAGCTTTCAATTACCTAACTTCCCTCCTGGTTTTTATTCCTAATACATTTTCAAGATGAACTCAAAAAACACTTTAAAAATTGGCTGTTTTTTATTAATAGGTATCCTTTTAACGGCCTGCAAAGAAAATGATTTGCAAACAGTTAAAATTGAAGGAAATCGCATAGAAATAAACAAAGACCTATCGGAAGATGCTGCGATCACCAAATTTATAGCACCTTACAAAAAGCACCTCAACAATACCTTAGACAGCGCCCTGGCCTATAACCCAAAACATATGGTAAAAAGTGACGGGGATTTAAATACTGCGGTAGGTAATTTGATGGCAGATATTGTCATGGAACAAACCAATCCCATTTTTAAAAACAGGACCGGCGAAACACTAGATATGGTTCTGCTGAATTATGGCGGAATAAGATCTGGACTTAACAAAGGAAATGTTACTACCCGAAGCGCCTATTCCTTAATGCCTTTTGAAAATGAAATTGTAGTGACAGAGCTTACCGGCACCAAAATTAAAGAGATGCTCAATTACCTGGAGAAAGCTAAAACCGCGCATCCGGTTAGTGGAATTAAAATTATCATGAACCGGGATTATAAGGTTAAAAAGGCGCTTATAAATGGTAAGGAGATTAAAGAAAATGAAAATTATTATATAGCTACTTCCGGCTATTTACAGGAGGGCGGCGATAATATGAATTTCTTTAAAAATCCTGTAAATCTTTATAAAATAGATTACAAGATACGAAATGCGATGATAGACTATTTTAAGAAGGTAGATACGCTAAGTTTTAAAAAAGACCAGCGTTTTATTAGAAAATAATATTATGAAGAGAAGGAATTTTATTCAGCAAACTTCGGCAGCAACCGCTTTAGTAGGTCTTGGCGGACTTTTATCGCTATCTTTTGCTCCAAACACTCAAAAGCATATTACAATTCTACACACCAACGATGTGCACAGTCATATTGAACCTTTCCCGCCAGATGATTCCCGAAACCCAAATATGGGCGGCGTGGCACGAAGGGCCAGTCTAATAGAAAAGATTAAAATGGAAAATCCGAATACCCTTTTATTTGATGCCGGGGATATTTTTCAGGGAACTCCTTATTTTAACTTTTATGGAGGAGAACTCGAATTCAAACTTATGAGCAAAATGAAGTACGATGCTACCACTATTGGAAATCATGATTTTGATAACGGCATAGACGGACTTTACGCACAGTTACCTCACGCCGATTTCGATTTTATAATCTCCAATTACGATTTTAGTAATACGATTATGGATGGCCATACCAGAGACTATAAAATCTTTAAAAAAGACGAAGTGAAAATTGGTGTCTTTGGACTGGGTATCGAATTAAAAGGTCTGGTAAATGATAGCCTTTACAAAGAAACCAGGTATCTAAACCCCATTGAGATAGCGCAGGATACTGCAAGGAATTTAAAGCAGCGAGAGAATTGTGATTTGGTGATTTGTCTTTCTCATTTGGGCTACAGCTATAAAAGTGATAAAATCTCTGATATGAAATTGGCGAAAAACACAGAGAATATTGACCTCATTATTGGAGGGCACACGCATACATTTTTAGACAAACCCACGGTAACTAGAAATAAAATAGGTAAAGAAGTACTGGTAAATCAGGTGGGATGTTACGGTCTGTATTTGGGAAGAATAGACTTTTACCTGGATGATAGATCTAGTTTAAAAGCCAACGGATTAAAGATTGAAGTATAGGATAATAACCACTATTATCCGATAAAGAAACGTTTCGTTAAAGAGAAAAGACTCAATTCTAACTAACTGAAATTCTACTTTTCATAAGTATATTCTTCAGTTAGCTCTTTTTCGTGAAGATTTCAAACAGTAAGGAGGGCAATTATGAGATCACTTTTAGGCTTTGCTATAAAAGAGAACACACTAGTTAGTTAGGTTTTTATCTGACATTAATGGTTACTGACCTTTTAAAGTGGCAATGCCGTAGTATTCTTTACAGGATTAATTACAAAGGTACTTTGGGTGCTCCCTATATGGTCCAGACTGGTGAGCTTTGTCACCATAAATTCGCGATATGCCGGCATATCCTTAACCAGTATTTTTAGAATATAATCATATTCCCCGCTTACGTGGTAACACTCCAGCACCTCATCTAATTTTGCTGCTTCTTTTTCAAACCTGGTGAGATAGGCTTTTGTATGCTGAATAAGCTTTATTTGGCAGAAAACCATAAAATCTTTTCCCACCTCCTCTGGCGCGACAATAGCTACATATTTTGAAATTATCCCTTTGCGTTCCAGCCGCTTTACCCGCTCAAAGACCGCAGTTACCGAAAGTTTTAAGTTATTCGATATTTCCTTATTGGTCATTTTACTATCCTGCTGTAAGAATTTTAAAATGTCGAGATCTTTCTGGTCTAATTTCATTTTCAGAATATTTTTCTAAGAACTATCTAATTTATAGAATTAAAAGAATATAAAACTGAAATATAAATTAATTTTAGTTTTATATTCTATAAACACCCCACACTATTGATTTTTGATTCGAATATGCTATTATTTTGAAAGACACCTAAAATCAATAGCAATGAAATATAAGCCGGCAAATAATATTCAGGATTTACAGTATTTCGGAGAATTTGGAGGGATAAATCCATCTATTTCAGATTCCTCGACTTACACGTTTCTTTCAGCAAAAACAATGTTCGATACTTTTGAAGGCAATGCAGAAGGCTGTTACCTTTATTCCAGGCATTCTTCTCCCTCCAATCTCTATTTGGGCGAGGCATTGGCTGCGATGGAAGGTACCGAAACCGCAACTGTGGCAGCCAGTGGGATGGGCGCTATCACTTCTACCCTACTTCAGCTATGCCAGACGGGAGATCATATTGTTTCCAGTCGCACCGTTTATGGCGGTACTTATACGTTTTTAAAGAATTTTATTCCGAAGTTTAACATCAACACTTCTTTTGTAGATATTACCAGACCAGAAATGGTTGAAGCAGCCATTACCAAAAACACCAAAGTACTTTATTGTGAGACCGTAAGCAATCCCCTGCTGGAAGTAGCAAATCTTAAAGTCCTGGCTGAAATTGCTAAAAAACACCAGCTTACTTTTGTGGTAGATAACACCTTTTCACCACTTTCTATAAGTCCGGCGAAACTGGGCGCCGATGTTGTTATTCACAGTTTAACCAAGTTTATAAATGGTAGTAGTGACACGGTTGGCGGAGTAACCTGCGGTAGTAAAGAATTTGTCAATTCCCTGCGGAGTGTAAACGATGGCGCCAATATGCTTCTTGGACCAACCTTAGATAGTTTTAGGGCGGCTTCTATATTAAAAAATCTACGCACGCTGCATATTAGAATGAAGCAACACAGCCAAAATGCCATGTATTTGGCCCAACGTTTTCAGAAGGACAATTTAAAAACCGTTTATCCGGGTTTAAAAAATCACCCTGGGCACGAAAGTTTTAGAGCCTTAATGAATGAAGACTATGGTTTTGGTGGACTCCTAACGATAGATGTTGGCAGTTTGGATAAAGCCAATGAACTTATGGAACTTATGCAACAGGAAAACCTGGGTTACCTGGCGGTGAGCTTAGGCTTTTACAAGACCCTCTTTAGTGCTCCCGGCAGTTCTACTTCTTCTGAAATCCCTGTTGAAGAACAGGAAGCCATGGGATTGAGCAACGGCTTAATTAGGTTTAGTATTGGCTTAGATAACGATATAGAACGCACTTATAAGCGCATGAAAAAGTGTATGCAGATAGTAGGAGTTTTGTAATAAGTTGGCAGTCACAGTAAAAAAGTCTCAGTGGGCAGTTGTAATAGGCAGTCGCCGTGGGCAGTAAAAATAACTACATCCTGCGGCTGCCTGTTCTTATTTTAATGAGTTAATTTTAAAAAACCAAATTGTAAGTTTGCTGCGCGATTTCAAGTTCTTCATTGGTAGGTATCACCATAACTTTCACTTTGGCTTCTTCCTTATTGATAAAACGAACCTCTTTAGCACGAACTTTATTCTTCTCCTCGTCCAGCACTATTCCGAAGAAATCCATTTCTTTACAAGCTAAGCGTCTTATAACATCACTGTTTTCGCCAATTCCTGCGGTGAAAATAATAGCATCCACTCCGTTCATAGCTGCGATATAAGAGCCGATATATTTTTTAATCCGGTAGGCGTTCATTTCAAGCGCGAGCTGGCACTGGCGGTTTCCATTTTCGGCTTCTTTCTCAATCTCTCTTAGATCGCTATAACCGGTGAGGCCCAGCATCCCGCTTTCTTTTTGTAAAAGCTTACTTACCTCTTCAAAGCTATATCCCAACTTATCGACCATGTGAAAAATCACCGAAGGATCGATACTTCCGCTTCGGGTTCCCATTATCAAACCATCTAAAGGGGTAAACCCCATAGAATGGTCTATACTTTTCCCATCTTTTACTGCGGTCATGCTACACCCGTTCCCCAAGTGAATACTAATTAATTTTGATTCATCTTTCTTTAAGTGTTTTGTAGCGAGATTAGTTACATAATTATGACTTGTCCCGTGAAACCCATAAACCTGAATATGGTGTTCTTCGTAAAATTTGGTAGGAATGGCATATTGTGCCGCTTTTTTTGGAATGCTACTATGAAAGGCGGTATCAAAAACGGCAATTTGTTTTGCTTGCGGAAAAAGTTTTTCGGCCACTTCAATTCCCTCCAGGTTAGGCGGATTATGCAAGGGTGCCAGGTCGAAAAAATCTTTAATTTTAGACTTTACACTTTCATCAATTTCTACGGTATCGGTAAAAACATCTCCTCCATGAACCACTCTATGCCCTATCGCAGGAATATCTGAAACATCTTTTATCACCCCTTTATCAGCATCCATTAGCAAATTGGTAATCGCTTTTAGTGCCAGGGTGTGGTTCTCTGCCCCAATATCTTCAGAAATATTTACATCTTCTGTTCGATAATGCAATTGAGCGTGATCTAATCCTATACGTTCCACCAAACCCGAAGCCAGGGTTGTTTCACTGGGCATTTGAATTAGTTGAAATTTTAAAGAAGAACTTCCTGAATTTATAATTAAGATATTTTTCATGTCAAATTAAATTCCTTGCGCCTGGATGGCAGTTAAAATTACAGTATTATAAATATCGGCTACGGTACAACCTCTACTCAAGTCATTTACCGGTTTATTTAAGCCTTGAAGCATTGGTCCAATGGCTAGTGCTCCCGTTTCCCGTTGTACAGCTTTATAGGTATTATTTCCTGTATTTAAATCTGGAAAAATTAAAACATTGGCCTGCCCGGCAACTTCAGAACCTGGCAATTTGCTCTTTCCAACGCTTATATCTACGGCTGCATCATATTGTATTGGCCCCTCTATTTTAAAATCAGGACGCTGCTCTTTTACCAGCTGGGTTGCTTTGCGCACCTTATCTACCTCTTCTCCTTTTCCCGAGGCTCCCGATGAGTACGAAAGCATTGCAATTTTTGGTTCTATACCAAAGGCCGAAGCACTTTCAGCTGAGGAAATGGTTATCTCTGCCAGGTCTTCTGCAGAAGGGTTTGGATTAATAGCACAATCACCAAATACAGAAACACGATCTTCAAGACACATAAAAAATACTGAAGATACTACCGATACTCCTGGTTTTGTTTTTATAAACTGTAAAGCCGGTAAAATAGTATGTTGGGTAGTATGAGCCGCGCCAGATACCATTCCATCGGCTTGACCTTTATAAATCATCATGCTACCAAAATAGGAAACATCGCACATCCTGTCTTTGGCCATATCCATATTTACCCCCTTGTGTTTTCTAAGCTCATAGAAGGTTTCGGCATAATCATATAAGTTTGGGGAATTAATGGGATCTATAATATTAATTTTTTCAAAATCCAGGTTCAAGGCAAGATTGGCCGAAATCTTTTTAATATTTTCAGGATTTCCTAATAAGGTGAGTTCTACAATATCCATATCTACCAGGCGCTTTGCGGCTGTAAGAACGCGTTCATCTGTCCCTTCTGGCAAAACAATGTGTTTTTTACTTTGCTGCGCCTGTTGCACCATACTATACTGAAACATTCTGGGAGTAATACCTTGCGGTGTATAGTTCATCAAGTTTTCTACCAAAGGATCAAAATTCACATAACGCTCAAAAACGCTAATGGTAGTTTGTATTTTCTGAATGCTATCGGCATAAATATTAGACTTAATATCTCCCACTTTATTAGTAACCGCAAAAGTACCTTCTTCTACAGAGATGACAGGAACTACATCAGATAGTCCTTCAATGAGTTTCAGGATAGATTCCTCAGGAGTTAAACCGCCGGTTAATATAATCCCTGAAATTCTTGGATAATTACTGGAGATATTTGCCTGTAAAGCACCCAATATAATATCGGCTCGATCTCCGGGAGTAATTACCAGGCTTTCGTTTTTTAAGGTAGTAAGATAGTTGCGCAGCTGCATCGCCCCAACTCCAAAACTACCGGTTTGATTATCGAGAAATTTTTCTCCAAACAAAACTTTTCCATCTAGCGCTTTTACAATCTCTTTTAGGGTAGGACTCTTTAAAGTTTCTACTAATGGAATTGCGAAAACAGCGACATCTTTTGGTAAAAATTCCTGCATATTTTTTGTAGCAAGTTCCAGGTTATCTTCCTGAATTTTATTACCCACCATAGCCATCACCGGAACTTCTTTCTCGGTAAAAGCTCTAAAAGCCATTTGTTGATTCCCCAATAATTCCTCCCAGCTTTTATTATCCCCACTGGCAATGATAATAACCGGAATTCCCAGGTTTTTGGCAATTAAAACATTCACATCAAACTCAAACACACTACCTTCACCAGAGAAGTCACTACCTTCTACCAAAATAAAGTCAAACTGTTGTTCCAGTTTTTTATAACGGCTTATTATAGCGTCTATAATTTCCCCAGATTTACCTTCGTTTTCTTTTTTTATAACTTCACTTCTGGTAAAAACATAGGTATCTTCATAAGGAATGTTTAAATCAAAATAACTTAAAACCGTGTCTATATGATTATCTTTCTTCCCTTTTGGAACGTTGCCAATTATAGGTCTAAAGTAACCTACTTTTTCCATCTTACCCAGCAAGGTACGCATCAAGCCCAGGGAGATCATAGATTTTCCACTATGGGACTCTAACGTGGCTATATAAATTCCTTTGTTCATATTTTTAAATCCAGATTATTCATAAAATTTATTATATGCTTCTAGCGATTAAGCTCAACTATCCCGGGTGTTTGGGATTGATCAAAAATGAGTTTCCCGCGCTAAAAAACACTTCTCTTCAATGATGTTAATTAATTTCTAACACAAAAATAAAATTAATTCAAAGTATAAGTCCAAAACTTTAAACTAATGAATTTAAAACTGACAAGAATCAGTAATTAATTTTTAAAAGATTTTTTTTCTTCAGAAAAGTAGCATTAAATCACTGGGACCCGGGAAAGATCCAGGATCGCTGCGCTAATGCTATAAGTTCAATTTTATAATTGTTTATGCTGAAATATTCTGAAAGTCTTAAACAGATCCTGAGGTCTTTAAAATAATGGGAAGAAATTAATTCAGTTAGTTTCTTATTCTGAAGTTTTCACCTCTAATCGCTTCGGAATTAAAAGAATGATTAGAAAAGTGATAACCGCCAATATCGCCATGCCATAATAAATATGGTGATAGGCGTTGTTGATAGCGCTTTTCAGAAAGGATTCAGCTTTTTGGGAAAGGCCCGGAGATTGTAGCATTTCTAAAATATTACCATTATTTTCAGGTAATTGATACTGGGCATTTTCTATCTGATATGAAAAAGAGGTATTAAAAATAGCCCCTACAATTGCTGCACCTATGGTTTGTCCCAGGTTTCGGCCAAACATACTGGCGCTGGTTACCACACCACGCTGTTCCCAGTTCACCACCGACTGCACTCCTACCAAAACCGGCGTGGAGATCAAACCAAAGCCGGCGCCTAAAATAACTTGATTAATTACAAGCAAATAAATGGGCTGCGGATAAGAAATAAACAAAAAACTTACAGCGGCCGTCAGTACGCAAAACACCCCTATAATAGCGGTATTTCTAAAGCCAATGTGCAAATACAACCTGCCCGAAAGTGCCGAAGCAGTGGGCCAACCGATACTCATACTGGCCAAAATTAATCCCGAAACTGTCACACCTACGCCCAGGGAAGCTTGTGCAAAAGTTGGCAGGTATGTTTCCGGTCCCATAATAATGACGCCCATTCCCATAAGCGCCAGGTTTGAACCCAAAAAAGTTTTGTTAGTCCACAACCAAAGTGGCATTATGGGAGAAGCTGCCTTTCGCTCCACTTTTATGGTCAATATAGTTAGAATTATGACTACAAATAATAATCCCAGGCTCCAGCCAGAAAGCCATTCCCATTCCTGGCCGCCATTCAGTAAAAAAGTGATAAACAAAGTGAGCGTACTAAAAATTAATAAAGCTCCCAGGTAATCTATCTTTGGTTTCTTTTTATTGAGGTTTTCTTTAAGGAAAATAATAAGCAATGCTCCGGCAACAATACCAATGGGAATATTTATAAGGAAAATCCACCGCCAGTTTACAAATTCTACCATCGCGCCTCCCAGCGCCGGCCCGGCAATAGCTGAAATCCCCCAAATACTGGACAACCACCCCTGAATCTTAGAACGTTCCTTTATAGAATAAATATCGCCGGCAATGGTATTTACTGTTGCCATAACAGAACCTGCGCCAAGTCCCTGCAAGCCGCGAAAAGTTATTAAAGATTCTATATTCCAGGATGCAGCACAGGCCGCTGAACCAATAAGAAACACGACCATTCCAAAGAGTAAAATCTTTTTCCTCCCGTATAAATCGGTCATTTTTCCGTAAAGCGGAATACTGGCGGTTTGGGTTAAGAGGTAAATTGAAAATACCCAGGAAAACTTTTTAAATCCGCCAAGATCACCAACTATTTGTGGAATCACGGTAGAAACTATGGCAATATCCATCGCAGCCAAGAACATAGTGAGCATAAGGGCTGCCAGGATCCAATTTCGTTTTAAAGGAGGAGCCGAATTATTCATAATTTGCGAAGGTACATGAAAGTAAGAAGTATCTAATAGTGCTTTTGCATTTCATATATCCTATATACTTTGAGACCTAAGTACACCTTCTTTTTCGAAATTTATGCTGATGCAGCAAGTAAACTACCTCGGAATAAGCGGACGAGGTATAAAGGAAGGTTGTTTTGATTTCGAGGCAAGAGTTGGAGCATTAAAATCGCAATTATCGATTGAAATTTAAAGCAGTTTCCGGTTCAAGATTAAACCAACACTGCTATTTAATTATTCGCGAAATCCTTTACCTCCTTAATAAAACTTTTTGAATAACTATACTCGCCTCTCTGAGAGAGATAAGTTCCGTCATTGTTTATAATAATATAACCTCCACAGGGATAATGAAAAGGATTTGATCATTTTTGAAAATTTATCAATGAGTCTTAATTTATTACAATCACAGCTATGAAAATAGTAAAAATTATTCATAATAATTTAGAAAGATATATCCTTAGCAAAAATAAAATCCACTATGAATTATAATGGTACCACTAAAAAATGAAAGTGTATCTTTAGAATAATTCTCAAATTATCTATAATGCTTTTTAATAATCTGAAACGCTACCGTCTGGTCAACAAAAAATGTAGGTATTCTTCAAGTTTTAAAAGCTTGTGATATTATTATAGAATTCTTTTTAACCAAATCACTTCTTTGGACTTTATCCATTATTTAGTATTTATTCCTTCTTTATTGATTTAAATGTGTAATTTTGTAGGTATGGAAGATGTAAAATTTGCTATAACCGATATTGAAACCACTGGCGGTGGTATAAAAGGGAATAAAATCACCGAAATTTGTATCATTGTTGTTCAAAACGAAAAGGTAATAGAAGAATATGATTCTTTAGTAAATCCCAATACTGAAATTCCTTTATACATTGAAACCCTCACCGGGATTAATGACCAAATGCTTGTAGATGCACCACAGTTTTCTGAAATTGCTGCGGATATTGACAGGATTACTAAAGACTGTATTTTTGTAGCCCATAACGTAAATTTCGATTATCATATTCTTCGGGGTGAATTCAACAATTTAAATCTCACATTCGATAGAAAGCGTCTTTGCACGGTACGATTGGCCAAAAAGCTTATTCCCGGACTTTTTTCTTACAGCCTGGGAAATATTTGTACTTCTATAAACATTCCACACGTAGACAGGCATCGTGCTCGCGGGGATTGCGAAGCTACGGTAACCTTGTTTCAGCGCTGTGTAGATTTAGATAATAACGATGAAGTGCTTACCAATTTATTAAATCAGCGTACAGCGGCTTCCTACTTACCCCCACATTTTAAAGATTCAGATTTTGAAAAACTTCCCACATCGACCGGAGTCTATTTTTTTAAGGATAAAGAAGGAATTCCACTTTATATTGGGAAAGCAAAAAACATTAAAAGCCGAATAAAGTCACATTTTCAGGCAAAATCAAACAGCAAGTATAAATTAATGCAAGCTACCTATAGTATTGATTATGAGCTTACTGGTAGTGAATTACTGGCTTTACTACGCGAATCTGAATTAATCCTGAAGTTTTTCCCAAAATTCAATAAAGCGCAAAAAAAGGTAACCCGGCCTTATACGCTTACCTCCTATCATAATCAAAAAGGAATTGAACAATTTGTGATTCATAAGAATAAAATATCACCGGTGAGTTGGATGAAATTTTACACGCGTGAAGAAGCCGTAAAATTTATGGAAGAGCTCTGTATCAAATTCGATTTATGTCCCAAATATTGCGGATTGCAACGAGGTGTATCCCAGTGTAGTCATTATAAAATAAAGAGCTGTAGTGGCGTGTGCGAGGATGAAATTGATAATTCTACCTACAACCAACGTGTTTCTAAGGCTATAGATTATATTAACGAATATGAGAATTCCTGTTTACTGGTAGAAAACGGGAGAACTAAAGAAGAAAAATCATTTATTTATTTAAACAAAGGTCGTTACGCAGGTTACGGTTTTATAACCGAAACCGATGATTTTGAAAACACGGCACAATTTAAAGACTACTTAGTGCCACAAAAAAATTCAAGCTACGCTGAACGGATTGTCAACAGGTATTTAAATTCTAAGAAAAATCTTGTAAAATTAGATTTAAAACAGGTTGAGGAAGAACCTGCAGAAGAAGAACAGCAGCTACAAGAATGGTTTGGATAATTTGGTTTGAAGTTTACTAGAGCAAAATTAATTATTAACGGTTGAATCCCATAAATTAAGCTTCCGGGAACATTTTCTTCATCCAACAAACTTGTAACGTTTTCTATTTACTGTGCTCTTCTTTTTTCATTTCTACCACTACTTTAGTTACAGATGTTACATCATCACAAAAAACTACAATTAGAGCGTTTTTTTGCGCTTTTGTTATGGCTTTTTTTACAGCTTCAGTTTCAGAGGAAATTACTTCCGGTTTTAAATTGGGTTTGATCAAGTGGATACCTTTGGTGACCATTGCCAAAAGTTCATCGGCAGATTTACCACGCAAGTCTTTATCTAACCTAATAATTATTTCATCAAACATTTCTGCGGCAATTTTTCCAATTTCAATATTATCTTCTTCCCTTCTATCGCCTATTGGGGCAATAACCCCTACTTTTACAGAAGCATCCATGCCATCGGTTAAATTTTTTAAAGCACGCATTCCGGCGCGGTTATGCGCATAATCCAACAGTACTTTAAAATTTTGAAATTCATATAAATTTAGTCGTCCCGGGGTTTGCAAAGCCGAAGGAATAAAAGTTCCCAAAGCAGCTTTTATATCCTGAATCTCGATATTTTGCACGTGCGCCGCAATTATTGCCGGCAAAATATTCTGAATCATAAAAGTCGCTTTGCCACCAAAAGTTAAGGGGATGTTTTCAGCTTTAATTACCCGCATTTTTCGGGATCCTTTAAATAAACTAACGTAGCCGTTTTCGTAAACCGCGGTTATCCCGCCTAGCTCCTGCAATTCCAAAATCCTGGGATTGGCTTGCTGCATCGAAAAAAGGGCGAGTTTAGAAGATATATTCTCACGCATCGCATACACCAAATCATCGTCGGCATTTAAAATTGCATAACCTTCTGGCATCACAATCTCTGGAATAACCGCTTTGGCACGCGCTAATTGATCTATGGTGTGCACTCCTCTTAGGCCAAGATGATCTTCGCTTACATTGGTTACAATCCCCACATCGCATTGTGAAAAAGCCAATCCCGCCCGCAGCAATCCGCCGCGGGCACATTCCATCACCGCAAAATTAACAGTCGGGTCTTTTAGTACAAAATTGGAACTATCCGGCCCGGTACAATCACCTTCCTGTAGAAGTTGGTTTTGAATATAAACCCCATCACTCGTGGTATAACCCACGCGGCAGCCACTCATTTTTGCCATATGCGCTATGAGGCGTGTAGTGGTGGTTTTACCATTGGTGCCTGTGACGGCGATAATAGGAATTTTTCCGGTATCTGCTTTTTGTGGAAACAATTGCTCTACCACCGGTTCTGCCACATTTCGAGCTTTTCCTATAGTTGGCGCCAAATGCATTCGAAAACCGGGTCCCGCATTAACCTCTAAAACAGCTCCCCTGGTTTTGGATAAGGGTTTACTAATATCTTCGGTCATTATATCTATCCCGCAAATATCGAGGTCTATAATTCTGGAAATACGTTCGGCCTCGGCCACATTTTCAGGATGAACAATATCGGTTACATCTTCTGCCGTCCCCCCGGTGCTAAGGTTTGCGGTGTCTTTTAAAACTAAAACCTCATCCTTTTTTAATATAGAATTTATATTGTACCCTTTAGCCGCGATAATGGTTTTGGTGAGTTGGTTAATGCTAATCATGGTAAGCACATTTTCGTGACCGTAGCCCCTACGCGGATCCTTATTTTTTTCTTTTATCAATTGCTTTATAGTAGATTTTCCATCGCCTACCACGTGCGCCGGTGTTCTCTTTGAAGCAGCTATAAATTGATTATTAATCACTAATAACCTAAAATCGTAGCCGGAAATTTGTTGTTCCACAATAATATCATAGGAAACTTTTTTGGCTTCTTTAAAAGCTTTTTCCACGGCGGGCAAATTCTTTAAAGCGACACTAATTCCCCTCCCGTGATTTCCGCCAATGGGTTTTACCACTACCGGAAAACCAATTTCTTCACAAACTGCTTCCAGTTCTTCCATTTTAGAGACAATAGCACCGTTGGGAACACGTATTTCAGCTTGTTTCAGCATATATTTTGTGTCTTTTTTATTGCCCGCCAATTCTACACCTATAGAACTGGTTTGGCTGGTAACAGTCGCTTGAATTCGTTTTTGGTTTGCGCCATATCCCAATTGACAAAGGGAATTTTCGTTTAAGCGAATCCAGGGAATTCCCCTTTTTTCGGCTTCTGCAATAATAGCGCCGGTGCTGGGGCCCAATCTATCACGATCCCTTATTTCGCGCATACGCTGAATCTCGGGCTTTAAATCATACGGTTCATCGGCAATTAAAGCTTCGCAGATTGCTACGGAAGCTTTTGCAGCATACCTGCCTACATTTTCTTCTTCATAAGAAAAAACAACATTATAAACACCTTCTTCCCCATAACTGCGGGTCCTTCCAAAACCGGTATCCATTCCCGCCAGGGTTTGTATTTCTAATGCAATATGTTCTATAATATGCCCCATCCAGGTGCCGTCTTTTACACGTTCAAAAAAACCACCTTCATGACCTTCAGAACAATGATGTTCTTGCAAACTGGGCAAAAGTTTCTTTAAACGTTCATAAAAACCCGGGATTCTATTTGATGGTTTTTCTTCGAGATTTTCTAAATCTAAAACCATCACTATTAATTTATGACGTCTTACGGAATAATAATTTGGCCCTCTTAAAGCGGTAATTTCCCTAATCTTCATTAGAATTAATTTTTAAATTCAAAATCATTTTATTAAAACTACCTATTATTTTGAATCATAAGTTTAAATTAGTAAATAAATAACAAAGAATTATGGATGTAAAAGGTATTTTGATTATAATTGGCGGAAACGAGGATAAGGGTATAAATACCCGGGAACAGGATCATCTAGAGTTTGTAGAAGAAAGCGTATTGGCCAGGGTGGTAAAAGAAAGTGGCGGTATAGAAGCCAATATTGTTATTATTCCTACAGCATCACGAATTCCGGAAGAAGTATCATCGAATTACATCGATAGTTTTGGTCAAATTGGTTGTAAAAATCTTGCTGTGGCAGACATCCGCAACCGGGATGAATCGGAAGATGAAGAAAACATAAAGTTGATAGAGCAGGCAGATTGTATTTTATTTTCTGGCGGAAGTCAATCAAAAATTGTTCATAAAATTGGTGGAAGTACAATTCATAAAATCCTATTAGAACGCTTTGAAAAGGAAAATATCGTAATTGCCGGTACCAGTGCAGGAGCAATGTGCATGTCTAAAGAAATGATTACCGGCGGGGGCGGAAAAGAATTTTTTAATAAAGGCGCGGTAAGTATGGGCGAGGGCCTTGGTTTTATTCCTCACTTAATTATCGATTCCCATTTTATAAGACGTGGCAGGTTTGGGCGTTTGGCAGAAGCCACGGCGCGGTTTACGAACTTAATTGGAATTGGACTTGCCGAGGATACCGGCCTGGTGGTTAAAAATTGTAATTCCTTTGAAATAGTAGGCACGGGAATGGTTATTATTTTTGATGCGAGTGAACTTAGCTTTAATAATCAGGCCAGCACCAAAGTTGGGCACCCA
This sequence comes from Salegentibacter echinorum, assembly GCF_900129445.1. Classification (GTDB taxonomy): domain Bacteria; phylum Bacteroidota; class Bacteroidia; order Flavobacteriales; family Flavobacteriaceae; genus Salegentibacter; species Salegentibacter echinorum. The sequence goes on along the minus strand of NZ_FQVT01000001.1, from coordinate 376,792 downwards.
ATGACTATTGCAAATTTAAAAACCCACGTGCTTGCCAATGGCTATCATTTTGATATCTTAAAACGGGAAATACGGGTGGTACCGGTAACTAAAACGGCAAAACAGGAAAGTCAATCTTTATAGATTTTAACTCCTGCAACACCATCGGAAGTTTGAAACGCCCTGTACATTCCTTCGGTATTGAAGGGTAGGCTAATATTGGCTTCCGCATCTACAGCAATCAATCCCCCGTCACCGCCAATCTCTAAAATCCTGCGCTGAATAACTTCTTCGGCAGCTTCCTGTAAAGTCATATTTTTCATTTCCATAAGACAGGAGACATCGTAAGCCACCACGCCCCGTAAAAAATATTCCCCACTACCCGTGCAGCTTACCGCGCAGGTTTTATTGTTGGCATAATTTCCAGCCCCTGGCACCGCAGAATCCCCGAGCCTGCCAATCATTTTATTGGTCATGCCGCCGGTAGAAGTAGCGGCTGCAAGATTAGACCGACGATCACAAGCCACCGCTCCAACGGTACCAAATTTTGAATTTTTGGATTTACTGTGATCTAATTGAAACTGGGAAGAGCCTTTTATTTCCTGCCATTGCTGATAACGAAACTCATCATAAAAATATTTCGAATCCTGAAGAACATGATCCATAGATTTGGCAAATTCCAGAGCTCCCTGCCCCAAAAGAAACACATGCTGACTTTTTTCCATCACATCCCTCGCTACAGAAATTGGATTTTTAATACCTGTGAGCAGCGCAACAGCTCCTGCTTTTCTGGTTTTTCCTTCCATTATCGCAGCCTCCATTTCGTGGGTGCCATTCGCAGAAAAAACACTGCCCTTTCCGGCATTGAACAAGGCGGAATCTTCCATACACATCACCGCTTCCTGCACCGCATCTACGGCGGCTCCATCATTTTCTAACACCGTATAGCCTTTTTGCAAAGCTTCGGAAAGTACTTTTTTATACGCCTTTTCTTTATCTGGCGTCATATTTCCTTTTATCAAAGTCCCCGCACCACCGTGAAGCGCTATTGCAAACCTGGCCATATTAACTAATTTATATTCCCCGTTAAATTAGTTCATTATAAACAATTTTCGGTTTATTAAAACAAGTATTTATGAATTTAGGAATACAAATGCAATGCTGTTAAGTACTATTAAATTACGTAGAGTTCGTTAAAATAAACTACCTCCGGGCAAGCCCACGAGGTATTATAAAGGAGTAATAATTTAATTTCGAAGCAAACCTCAGAGCATTTAAATCTCTATTATCGAATAAATTGCAAGAAATTGTAAAAAATTGTTCTTGAAGAAAGGATTGGAACCTATCCATAAAAACTCTTTTTATTTTACTTGTATTTTCTTCGCAACTCTCGTTGAACGCCACAATTATCCCCTGTTTTCGTCCTGCTGCGAATAAAAACAGCTACCTCCATTCCTGATGTTTTATTTCTAAACAGATCCTTAGTATCTTTGCCGTTATGATAAATCCCGATATTCGAACTGTAAATGTTGTTCAGTATATTAAACCTTTGCGCGAAGGTGGTTCGCTTCCCGCTATCGTAGAAGCTGATGACGGTTTTCTCTATGTTCTAAAATTTAGAGGAGCAGGACAGGGAAAAAGTGCGCTTATAGCAGAATTTCTTGGAGGGGAATTGGCCCGTGCTATAGGCTTAAAAGTTCCCGAATTGGTTTTTATGAATCTCGACGATTCTTTTAGCCAAACTGAACCTGACGAAGAAATTCAGGATTTATTAAAATTTAGTGTTGGGCTGAACTTGGGGTTGCACTTTTTGTCTGGAGCTATAACCTATGATCCTTTGGTTTCTGAAATCGATGGAATTACCGCTTCTAAAATTGTACTGTTAGATAGCTTAATTAGCAATATAGACCGTACCCACAAGAACACCAATTTACTACAATGGCATACAGAAACCTGGGTTATTGATAATGGGGCAAGTTTCTATTTTCATCATAACTGGCCCACCTGGAAAAATCATTTAACCAGAACATTTCCCCTAATAAAAAACCACGTCCTTTTAGCTAAAGCCTCCCATTTATTGGAAGCAGCTAAAAAAATTAAGGAAATTCTTAACCAGGATACCGTGGAAGCTATTGTTTCTAAAATTCCGGAAGATTGGTTAACAAATGAAAAAGAAACCATAACACCTAATGATAAAAGAGCAGCTTATATCACCTATTTAGACGCTAAAATTTCTATGATTGACACCCTCGCAAAAGAAGCCCAGGATGAAAGATAGAGTTACTTTTGAATATGCGATTATTAGACTGGTACCAAAAGTGGAACGCGAAGAGTTCTTTAATATTGGCGTTATTCTTTTTTCTAAACGGAAAAAGTTTTTGGGGGTAAAATACTTTGTGAATACCAAAAAGTTGGATGCTTTTTCATGTGAGGTTAATATGGCTCAAATTGAAGCGTATTTAGAAGCCTGGCAATTAGTATGTGAAGGAAAACCCGATGCAGGTGTTATTGGCAGCCTGGAACTCTCTGATAGGTTTAGATGGCTGGCAGCTTCCAGGAGTACTATTATTCAGAGTTCGCCTACCCACCCCGGCTTATGCTACAATCCTAAAGAAACCCTGGATGATTTATTTAAGAAGTATGTCCTGAATTCGCCTTAAAAATGAATTATTCATTATGCGCAATGTATTTCGCCGGGCATAAACTTAGTGGTATCCATTTTTGTGTTTTGTCTTTACGCAATTAGGAAAACTTTGCATCTGGCGGTTTGATCCGGATTTTTGTAATTTTTCAGAAGTTGACTTTTTAATAATATCATTTTATAAAATAACTAGCAGATAAAATTTTGATATTTGCAAACGCAAGTTGTAAAAAAGATTTAAAGAGCATGAGAAAAAGCGTAGTTAGAAAAAGTTATGTAAATTTAATAGTGAGCTCTATCATAATTGGAGTTCTGGCTACTTTCCTGGCGGTTTCCTTAAAACGTCTCACCGAGTTTTTTGAAGAGCATATTTTTAATGCAGTTATTACTTCTGGTTGGTCCCTGCTGTTTATTATCTTGCCTTCCATTGGTATTACCCTAGTCTATTTTGCTCGGAAACACCTCTTCAAAGGCAAGAAAAATAAAGGAATAAAAGAGATATTTCACACCCTCGATCATCGCCGGGATGAACTGCCTTTCTATAAAGTTCCTTCTCATTACCTCAACGGATTTCTAACCATTATTTTTGGTGGCTCTACGGGAGTTGAAGTTTCTACTGTGGTTGCAACTGCTGCAATGGGTGCTTCTTTACATCGTAAAGATAAGGTTCCCAATGCTTTTAAAACTGAATTAATCTGTGCCGGGGTAGCTGCCGGAATTGCAATTCTATTTGCCAGCCCAATCGCCGGATTTCTATTTGCTGTAGAAGTTATTGCCAGAAAAATCACTAAAACCATCGTTCTAAGTTGCGCAATAGCCGTTTTCACCGCCTGGTTGTTTCTTCATTTTAATGAAGTGGGACAACTCTTTGATTTTTCAGTCATCACCTGGAATAAAGAGGCCCTGCCTTTTATGGTTTTACTAAGTGTTTTAGCAGGACTAACAGCGGTTTATTTTACCAAGAGTGTAATCATCATTAAAGACAAAATTGGCGGAATTAAAAACAATTTTCTTCGTGTAAATACTGGTGCCTTGTTGGTAGGAATAGGTATTTTCTTTTTTCCGCAGCTGTATGGTGACAGCTATCACGCAATAACAGAATTAATGCACGAGAGTGTGCAGGGTATATTCTCTGCAAAATTTGCCCTGGTCCTACTCGCCCTGGTATTTTTAAAACCACTGGCTGCATCTTTAACTTTAGGGGCCGGTGGGGATGGCGGTGTATTTGCTCCCAGTATTGTGGCCGGTGCTATTTTAGGAATGTTTATAGCAATAGTTTGCAATCACTTTTTTAACACAGAACTTATTGTGCTAAATTTTGCACTAATTGGGGCAGCAGCTATGCTTAGCGCGGCAATTCACGCCCCCCTTACCGCCCTATTTCTCGTCTGCGGAATAGTAAGTGACGGCTTTATCTTATTTTTCCCAATTTTAATTGGATCTTTTATTGCAAAGTATGTCGCGAAATTAATATGTAGCTATACGGTTTATAGCTATAAGTCGAACTTTTCAGGACATGTTTCCGGTTTCCGTAGATAGTTTTTGGAAATATTAAATCAAATTGTCTTCTAAAATATATAGAAACCTATCGATTAGATTTTTATTACTTCAGAAAATATTCAGAAAAATAATTTAGTCTAAATAATTTCAGACTTAACTCTTCGCAATTTCTCCTTTGGGCACTTGTGTTTTCACTAAAACTGCACCGATGGCCGCAAGGACAGCACCAATAATAAAAGGCACTACGAAGCCGAAGCGAATGGCATAACCCGTTAAAAAAGCGCCCAGGGAAATTCCCAGACCAAAAGCCACGGTAAGCACCGATAGCTGTGCGGCAGCCTGACCTTTTTTCGCCAAATCACCGGCTAACGCCAGTGCGGGGGCAAAAACCATAGCAGCGCTAATCCCGTGTAATGCTCGTGCGGTTATCATATGCCAGGGTTGCGTGGCAAGCCCTTCAGCAATAATAATGGGGATTAAACATACCAAACCTATAATTATAAAAATACGCCTACCGTATTTATCACTTGCTTTCCCAATTATGGGTTGCAATATAGCCATAGAACCAATAAGTGCGCTAAATTCTACGGAAAAAAGAAAAGCACCCTGAGAAAGTCTTTCGTTAACTTCCAATTCTATAGGTGCCAGCAAAGCAAACCCCATACTCATAAATAAGGTTGCAAGGCCAAGGGTGAAAATAGGATCCAGAAACTTCCCGGGCTCGCGCGATCTAAACCGAATAATCATCCCTTCGGAATTTGGCTCTATATCCTCGGGATCATGTACAAAAAATGCCACCAATAAAAAACTCACTAAAGCGGCAATGGCAGCTAAGGCAAAGGCTGCCATAAACCCATTAAACTCACCTACTATTGGAAGGTGATAAGGCCCGCCCTCAACCAGAGCGCCACTTGCTAATGGACCAATTCCAAAACCAATAAGCCTAAAGGCATTATAAACTCCCATATTACCACCACGATTCCCATTGGAGCTTACTTCACTTACCAGTGCAAGGGTTGCTGTAATCGTTAATGCAGCTGCTAATCCCTGTATAGCCCTAATTATTAAAAGTGCTGTATAATTATGCGCTATGGAATAAGAAAAATTGGCCAACATAAAAATAAACAGACCAACCAGGACAAACAGCCGTCGCTTTCCCATTTTATCTGATATACGACCGGTAAAAGGCTGACAAAAACTACTTACCAGGCCAAAAAGCCCTATAACAAGGCCTGTAATAAGCGATTCTGAAAATCCGAAAAAATCTCCGGTTACTTCGCCGCTTGCTATATAAAGCGGTAGTACTACAATTAAAAAAGAATTACCCAGGGCATCGGCCATTCTGGCAATTCCTAACACGATTATACGAGAGTCGGTTCCGAAGATGGTTTTTGAGCTGTTATTTTTCACGCGACAAAGCTAAGGCTTTAAACAGGGAACAAATCTTAGAAATTCCTTAAACTTTTAACCTGGGATTCATTAAAAACATTGTTGTTTTATAAAATTATCAGAAAGGAAAATCAGTAATTTATCACGACTGTCCGGCAAAGAAACAAGATCGCTTCACTGCAAGAAAAAAGAGAAAAGACTAAACTCTAACTAACTGAGAATCCTGCTTTTTTCATAAGTGATATACTTCAATTAACTCTTTTTCGTGAAGATTTTTAATAGCAAGGAGGATAATTATGAAATCGCTTTTGGGCTTTGCTATAAAAGAGAACATGCTAATTGGTTATATTTTTATCGGACATCAATGATAATTTATATTTTAATAAAACACAGATTATCTACTCATATTTTCGGTTCAAAATATTGGCTTTACGTATAAATCTCCTGCTTTTCTCTTTATCATTTTTAGTCATAAAACTAATGCCTATATATAAAATAAGCGAAATGGAGATACCAATTAAAGCCTGTGTAACCGAAGCGATTTCCCAGGCAATAGGTAACGGTAACCCAAGTGCAACTAATAGATTATAAGTGGAAAATATTAATCCGAAAAGCATAGAAATTGTCGCTGCTTTATCTGTTCCCCGCACCCATAGAAACCCAAATACTAAAGGTATAAAAGCCCCGCTGGTAAGAAAATCTGAACCTATCCATGAAATCGTTAAAACCGATTTGATTTTTAAAGCTATCAATAAAGCCAGGGCTCCAATGATAAAGGTAGAAACTCGACCTACCCTCACGCTAAGGGCATCACAAGCGGCGGGATTAATGTACTTTTTATAAATATCTACGCTTAGCGATAAAGCGCCGGTATTGATAAGAGAGTCCATAGTGGACATTATTGCGGCACTTAACCCAACAAAAAGAATAGAACTTATTACGGGATTTGAGATATTACTTATCATACTGGGCACAATCCCACTTTCTGGAACAGTATCGTAAAAAACCGAAGCAAACATTCCGGTATAAGTTACCATAAGGTAAAGCGGAATAAAAGCGATAAAACTAATTACCATCATTTTTTTGGCATCGGTAGCTTTTTTTGCCGCTGAAATTCGTTGCCAAATATTTGCCTGGATCATCCAGGAAGTACCAAATGTAATCACATATGCCAGGTTATCTGATACATCATTAAACAACGAAGTATAACCGGTTTTATTATTAGACGATGCGGTTGCTTTTACCGCCTCTAACCCACCAGATTCATTATAGGCAATATAAAACAGGAAAATTCCCGTAAATAAAAAGAATAAAAACTGAAGCAAATCGGTAAGTACCACGCCTTTAAATCCGCCAAACAGGGAGTAGGTTAATACGATTAAAGTACCTATAATCGCTCCCGTTTGATAGCTGAGATCAAAAAAAGCCTGGAAAAATTTACCGACTACGATTACCTGTACCGAAGCGGCAATTACCATAAAAATTATAATAAAAATGGTAAGTAATAATGAAACTGTACTGTTATAGCGTTGTTCCATTAACTGGGATTGCGAAATAGAGCCAATATTTCTAATGCCTTTAGCAAATACATACATAAGTGCTGTGGCTATTAATACCGGCACGCCGTAAATCCAAAAAGAACTAATCCCATTTCTATGGGCGTGATCTACAAGGTCTATGGCAGATCCCCCACCCCACCAGGAAGCTATAAAAGTGATTGCCAGTAACCAGGCAGGAAGTTTACGGGAAGCCAGGAAAAAATCTTCACTATTTTCACTCTTTCTATTCCAAATACCAACCGCGGTAATTCCTACGGTATAAATCACTAAAAATAGAATACCAATATTTGTACTCGGCATGTTTCTACGCTAATTTTCGCTGTTTACAAATTCACTTAAACTAAGGTTCTTTTTCTAAATAATTATGGCAGATTAAAAAAACCTGAGCATATTTTGCGAACAAAATCTTTGAAATTTTGGTCGAAGTTAGGCTTTTCTTTAAAACGAAACCAATAAGCAATTTGGAAATGTAACCGTTTGGTGACAATTGGAAATATGATTAGCTATTAAGTTGAGTGCTGCTTCAACTTAAACCGGTAAAAGAGCCAATCGGGATAACAAACCGGACACTTACAGAAAAGGGTTAAATGGTTAAATTTTAACCAAAGAGCAATGATATAAAAGATGGGTTTACTATTCTTAAGGATTTCTAGACTTAATAATAGGATCAATAATTTTTTAATGCTTAATTAACAATCATTTAGGTTGTTATTAATTATTTCTACTTATTTAAGCATTAATTTAGTTAATATTAAATATTTAAAACAACCAATCAAATATTAAAAATTATGGCAGAAATTAAAATTGAAAAAAAGAAACCAATCTGGCCGTGGATTCTTATTATCGTATTAGTCATTCTTGCATTGCTGTATTTTCTCGTCTTTGCAGACAATGATGCCGATGATGATTTTTCTGATACCGATGATATGGAACAGGTAGAAACGAGGGATTCTTTAGAGATTGAAGGTAATCAAGAAAATACAGATACCTGGGAAAATGAACAACTTAATGACTCCTTATCGGGTGGTTTTGCATCTTTATCTTCAGCTTATTATGCTGCTATAGAAGATGACGATAAGTTGGGAAGTGACAGCACCTACACAAATAATGCGCTTTTAAAGCTCGTAGATGCGGTAAATGCTAAAGCATTGGAGTATGATTTAGATTCAAATCTAGATCAAATACGAAAAGAGGTTATGAATACTTCAGAAAATACTAAAAGTATTTCTTCGGAAAAAATAAAGAACACCGGTGATAAAGTAATAGAAGCTTTGGAAGAACTTCAGCAGAAAGAATTTCCGCAGTTATCAGAGCAAATTGAAGCGGCAAAAAAATCTTTATCGGCAATAGAAACCGATAAAGAAATGTCTAATCAGCAGGATGAGATAGAAGCGTTTTTTGATAAAACAGCCGATGTTTTAAGGAAGATGAACTAACCATAAAGAATAAAAACATGAAAAATAAAAAGAAACATTTATATTATTTAAACGAACTCTCCGACTATAAGGTAGCGAGCAATTATTCTGATGTTACCGGTTGGAGCGTTAAAGACAAGGACAATCGCGTAATTGGGAAAGTTGACAATTTATTGGTAAATAAAGATTTGGAACGCGTAGTTTATCTCGATGTAGAAGTAGATGAAACCATTATAGAAGCCAATCACGATCCCTACGGAAAGCCGGCAAACGCGGAGGTGCATGAATTTGTGAACAAAGAAGGAGAAAACCACATTATTATTCCGGTGGGATTGGTAGATATAAACAATGACCAGAAATTTGTTTATACCAACACTATAGATCATCAAACCTTTGCTGAAACTAAACGGATAAGAACAGGCGCAAATATTAATCGTGAATATGAAGAAGCGGTAATGGGATCATACAAACGCAAACGAGTTGTTGATACTTCCCGTGAAGATAAGGCAGCAATAAAAAAATCGCCTTATAAAGCTGATCGGGAAAAAGAACAGCGCCACATGGAGCAAGATTCTAATAGAGAATTTACCAGGGAGGAACTAGAGAGGGAAAAAGCCGATCTTAAACAAAAACGTAAAGAGCTGGAAGAGGAACGTGTAAAATTAGAGCAGGAAAGACTGTTATTGGAAGAAGAGCGTCAACGCCAGGATCCCGAATTTTGGTCTAACAAAAAAAGAGAAGCTTTAACTGATAGTGAAACTCCGGGTAAATCTCCTAAAAACGTAGAAAGCCATAAAGAAAGACCAAATCACCGCGGAATATCAGAAAGTGACGATTCTTTTTATGACCGGGAAGAATTTGACGGTCAGAATTACAGAGGAAAAGGATAATACATCCCCACAAACTACCTCGCAGCAAGTTCACGAGGTATTATAAAAAAAGTACTAATTTGTTTGCGAGGCAAGCCTCAGAGCATCTTTAAAAAACATCGATTATCGAGTAAAAAAGCAACGAAACTTAATAGTCTCGTTGCTTTTTTTAATTCAGGCTTACTTAAATATGGCTAAGCAAGCTAATAAATTCCTGCTGTATGGTATTGGTTTTATCTTTCGCATACCAGGTATGCAGTTCTTTTTCAAATTCTTCCCAGTTTCTACCCTGCGGCTCTTTTTTCCAATTCATTAATAGTTCCTGCGCCGGTGCAGGCCTTGGGCCCCAACTAAACAGTTCATCTCCAGCTTCATTAAAAGCCACCAATTTGGGAATAGACTTACTGCCGTTAGTGTGATGTTTTTCGATAAGTTTTGGGTTTTCGTCGCGCAGAACCACGCTAAGCTTTACATTTTTCGCAGCGGCGGCCATCTTTCCTATTACCGGTAAAGACTGGGCGCTATCTCCACACCAGGCTTCGGTAATGACCATCCAATGCTGCGGCTGCTTTATATTCTCCAAAAGCTTTAATAATTCAGGCTTAATTTTTATCGTCTTATTTAACCGCCTCATCCTTCTTTTGTTGAGTGCGGTAAAGTCGGCCAGAACTTCAGTTTGATTTTCACCAGATGTTTTCCCGGCCTTTACCAATTCTTTGGTCCATTCATAAAATTCATCGTAGCTAAATACAGGTTTATTGATATCCATAAAATAGATTTCTATATTTTTAAGTTTGTATTTTCTTTACGTAAAATTAGAAATTCTTGTTTACTTAAAGATGCTATCTTGATATGATTTTAAACAGGTATTTAGCTAATTAGAATTGGTTAAAAGCTCTGTATCTTCAAAAAGTCAAATATTTTTTGAAGTAAGTAACATAAAGGTAACCGGAATTATAGATAATATAATTAGCAGAAATTATTTTTTTCTTAAAAATAGGTTGTGCGTAGATACAATTAAAAATCTTATGGTATTTTGCAAAAAATAATAGGTGAAATTTTCACAGAATAAACGGCCTATTTAAAAAGTTGAATGCTATGAGTGACGACCTAAAAGAAGAACAAAAACAGCAAAAAGTTGATTCAGAATTAAAGAAGTCTGATTCTTCTGATGAAGCAAAATCGAAAAGTCATGGCGAGATTTTAAAAGATCAGATCATTGAAGGCCAGGAGATCTACGATCGCAGCTCCGGGAGTATCTTTTTAAGCTCTTTCTCGGCCGGTTTGGAAATTGGTTTTACTTATCTTTTGCTCTGTACTCTATTTTATTTTCTTACGGGAATCGTTGCTGAAAAAGTGATTTTTAAAATGCTTGCTTTCGTTTACCCCTTTGGCTTCCTTATGGTCGTTTTAGGACAATCTATTTTATTTACAGAACAGACTTCTTTATTGAGCTTACCTGTTTTAAATAAAAAGCAATCGATTTGGAACTTACTCAAACTGTGGGGCGTGGTTATCCTGGGGAATTTAATTGGTGGTTATCTCATGGCGCTTGTGCTTATTTGGATAGGCCCCAAACTGCATATTTTCGATATGCAAACCGTAGAAAAAATTGCAGTTCATGTGACCGATGCAGACTCGTTTACCATTTTTATAAGTGCAATTCTTGCAGGTTGGCTTATGGGCTTACTTAGCTGGTTAATTACCTCCTTTAAAGACAGCGTAAGCCGAATTCTTGTGATTTTTGGAATCACAGCGACCATGTCCTTTACCGGGTTACACCATAGTATTATAGGAAATATTGAAGTTTTTGCAGGGTTAATTAGCACTCCAAAAGTTGTGCTTTCAGACTATCTCACGTTTCAGAGTTTAGCTTTATTTGGAAATGCAGTTGGCGGTGCGGTCTTTGTTGCACTTTTAAAATACCGGGCTTTTATTGTAAACATTGGAGTGGATTAAGGTTAATTTGTATGGTGATTTTTCACAAAGTTCTGGCTAATAAAAACTAATTAGGCAATATTCCAAAGGCATAAGAATACAAAGAATTAGTAGTGATTCTGCTTAAGCACGAAAACTCCATTTATAGATCGAAAAACTTATTTCTTTTTAGAATTCTATTTTACTAAAAAAAGTACGACTTATAGTCTGAATAATCAGCGTTTTTTCTACATTTCGTAAAAGAGTTCAACTCAAAAATCTGCCAAAATTCTAGACAAATTAAATCATCTAGAAATTATTTTTTCGAAGCCAACTTTACAAAAACTATTAGGCTATAATTTAGCACTACGTTGATAATAACCTAGCTTGTTGCTCAGAAGCTTTCTACTTTGCTCAAAACAGGCGCAACTGGCGGAATAAACAATACTTATTGTTAGAAGAAAAGATTCCTCCTTCGGCGGAATGACAGCCCAAACTACTACTCTACCCGTTTAAAGTCCAAATCCTGAAAATCATAACTAAAATCGGTTAAAGGCGAAATTGGTTTGATGGTGAAGCCATTCGCACGGCCTTCTATATCTAGTGTAAAATTCACAAAAGCATCGGCTTTAAGGGAAGCATCATTCCATCGTACTACATAGATGGTGCCTTTATAAAACTGCATTTTACCAGTTAGATCAGATGATTTTTTAGATTCAAAAGAAAGTTTTCCATCTTTTTGCTTTTCTATTTCAACCTTTCCAAACCAGGCGTCTTTATAAGTTCCGGTATAATTCTTAGGCTTAGGTTCTAAAGCTTTATTTCCTTCGTTTCCGGAAATTGCTTTTTCAACTTCAGAGGTAATGCTATCGGCACGTTTTTCAGCTTTTAAACGAGCATCATTATAATCTTTTACCCGGTTTTTACCGTTTATACCAAAATAACCATCTTTAATGGAATTGGTTATTGCCCTAAAGGCAGCTCCAGACTGCTGATTAGTAAGTACGATAATACCAAGATTCATTTCGGGTATCAAGGTCACCTGACTTACAATTCCCAGCAATCCACCGGTATGCGTTGCTTGAAAATAACCATTTACATCACTCAAAAACCAACCCAATCCATAAGCGGAAAAATGGGTGTTATATGGACCTTTTCCACTTTTAATGATGGTTTGCGGTGTCTACATTTCCCGGTGTTGTTTTTCGCTGAAAAGACTATCCTGTAAACCAGGACCATACTTGCCGTGATTTAGTCTTGCCTTTACCCAGGTGGTCATATCGTTTATAGAAGCATAAATACCTGCAGCAGGAGTCGCAATCTCGGTAAATGTTTCTCCGGTAATTTTCAACTCTCCATTTACCGGCGCGTGACCATCAATGCGGTTATCATCCTCAGCGATTTCTTTTGTATTCATCGTAGCTCGTTCCATGTTTAAAGGCTCAAAGAAATACTTATCGATATAATCATTGTAGGTCATTCCAGAAACCCTGGCAACAATTTCTCCCGCTACGATATATAACAAATTGTCGTAATCATACTTAGACCGAAAAGAAGAAACCGGTTTTAAATACCTTAAATTATGGATCATTTCGTCCATTGTGGTAGTATTTGAAGCTGGAAAAACCATAAGGTCCCCGGCTCCAAGTCCCAATCCGCTGCGATGGGTTACCAAATCCCTCACCGTAAACTCACTGGTCACATAGGGGTTGTACAGTTTAAATTCAGGAATAATGTTGGTTACTTTGGTATCCCATTCCAATTCATCCTTATCTACCAGTTGTGCCAAAGCTGCGGTGGTAAAAGCCTTGGTATTGGAAGCCACTCCAAAAAGCGTTTCGGTAGTTACGGGTTTTCCCGTTTTTAGGGACCGTTTTCCATAAGCTTTTTTTGAAACTATTTCGCCATCCTTTATTACAGCTACAGCCATACCCGGCACATTAAAGGTTTTCATACTTTTTTGCACCAAACTATCAATTTGCTGCGGACTCAAAGCTTGGGAAAATACGGTGAACTGGTTTAAAAATAAAAATAAGGATAATACGAAAACTCTCGAGAATAGCTTTTTCATAAGTTGATTTTAAAGAGATTAAGTTTTAAATTTTAAAAACTTCTGAAGAAAAAAATGGTTATTCCTTCCCTAAATATTCAGCGACAATATCTTCTATTTCCCGCTCTTCAGCAAGTTTTAACAGTTCTAAATTTACCTGATACACAAATTCACTGTTTAACGGAAAAGCAAAGCCGTAACCCTGTTTATAATATTCTGCTTTGGCTACATATAGATCTTCCTCTTTATTATTTTGTTGAAAATATAGTAATTGCGGCCTATCATAAACCACGGCATCTACCTTTTTCTCGTCTAAAAGCTTTAGCGCCTCATCAAAAGTATCTACAACTATGGGTTTAGATTTATGCTCTTTAACAAAAGTTGTAGCGGGGGAACCGGCAACAGTAGCAGATTTTTTATTTGCAAGTTCTTCCACCTTGGTAATTGTTGAATCTCCCATGCCGGTTAGGGTAAGGGTACTGGCAATACCGGCAACCATAGAGGTCGCAAAGATAATTGTGATCACCATCCAGATACCGGCGACAATTCTTCCACGCAAGGTTACGGGAGCCATATCACCATAACCCGTTGTACTCATGGTTACAATGGCAAGCCACATTCCATTCCCTATTCCTCTTTTGGGATCTCGCGGAAATTGCTCTGGAGAAGCCTTGTGTTCTGCCAGCCATAAAAGCGTTCCCACAATAGCCAGAATAAATAAAAACACACCAACCGCAATTAAAAGTTTTAAGCTGAAAAGTGGCTTAATCCTACCCCATAATCCAAGACCATCGGCCCGAGAACCTATGGCAAGACTGGATTGATAATACGGTTGAGAAAACATTAATTTTTTAACTCTACTTGAAGTTATGCTTATAGGGCCAATTGCCAAATCTGAATCTCCTTTTTCTACAGCTTTTAATGCTTTATTAACTGTAGGATAGGATATATACCGGTACTGCCAATTATTTTTATAAGCCATTTCCTCCCAAATATCTATGGAAATACCCCTAAGCTCATCGGTATCTTCGTCCTCTACAATAAAAGGGTCATTACCAGCAACACTTATAACAAGAGTATCTTTAGAAGGATTAAAAGGTTTGGACTGTGCATTAGTATGCGATGCGAACGCACATAAAACTACAAATATTAAAAAACGGTAAAAAGTTGTTCTGATCATAAAATTGCTTATAATACTACAAATATATGCAGTATTGTTTTGTTTGGTATGAACTTTTTAAACTCAGCTGCTTTTTTAAGTTGTAATGAGTAAAATAGCTAATAATTTCATAACCGTAATATGCGATAGAAAATAGTCAATAACGAACTTGTATTTTCCGAAATTTAAAAAATCATAGATAAATCGCTGACATCCAAAATTCAACATTTTAAGCTAAAACTTTCAAGAGGAATAACATAGAGTTACCTCAACCTTAGCGATAATACAGAAATTACTGACCATATATACTTCTCATATAATTTCTTCTAAACGCAATCTCCACAAAAAGTTAAAGAGAATTCCGAGTTATGGAGCGTCAACTTTGCGTTTTTGAAAGTAATATTATTCAAATTGAGCTAGAACATAATCTTAATAAGATCATCTTCGGTCACCTTATTAAAATACTCATTTAGATTGAATTGCTGCAACACTTTTCTAATTTCTGCCTCTTCGTGTTTGGTGTTTTGCAGTGCTTTCTCAATAGGTTCGATATCTTTAATATGAAAAAAGTCACCGTGAATCTTTACATCGGTGATTAAGCCTTTAGAGACATTCATATGCATTTCTATGGTGCCACCTTCGGTACGCAACCCCTGCTCAAAATTATAATCGGGGGAATAGCCAAAATTCCAATCCCAGGTGCTGTATTTTTCGTCGCGTATTTCCTGAATTTTCTTTAAATCTTCTTCCGTAAATTCATACATCCTGGCGTCTTCAAACATATTGGTAATATGGTCCATAACCCTATCGGTAAATTCTTCCAGGGAGATTTTTTCCTCCAGGTGATCGCTTATATTGGTCACCCGGTTAGGCACAGATTTCATCGCCCTACCTTTATATTTTAAGGGATTTACCTTTAAAGCCCCGCTAATATCTTTCATGTCTGAAGAAAAAAGTAAGGTGCCGTGGTGCAGAATTTTATTTTTCACCAGGTGCTCGGCATTTCCGGAGAACTTTTTTCCTTTAATGGTGAGATCATTTCTGCCTTCAAATTTAGCATCTACGCCAAGACTTTGTAACACGTCGAGAATGGGTTTGGTATATCGCTGAAAGTCTATCATTTCAGAATTTTTTCCTGTTCTGGTAAAGGAGAAATTTAAATTCCCAAGATCGTGATAAACGGCGCCCCCACCCGAGAGCCTGCGAACTACTTTAATGCCTTTTTCTTTTACATAGTCCACATTAACTTCAGCTATAGTATTTTGATGTTTTCCAACAATAATAGCATTATCGTTTCGCCATAACATAAAACAATCTTCCTCAATATGCTTAAAGATAAACTCATCGGTAGCGATATTAAAATAAGGATCTGTAGAATGATGTTTTATGCACAGCATAGTTATTTGTTTTAAAGGGTTTCCTACAAATTTAAGAAAGCTTCCCGAAGCAAAAGAGTTCCTGGCATTTAAATTCTTTAAAAATACCGACAATCTTTTCTTCGGAAGTAAACTACCCCGGGACTAATCCACGAGCTTTATATAAGGATATCACGAAATTTCGTTATATCTCATTTATTCAATAAAAGGTTGATAGCATAATTCAGAAACATCAGGTGGGGTTCCAAAAATAAATTATTCAATCGTCTTTTTCTCCTCCTGGTAAATGGCTCGTCTAGGAATAGGTAATTTAATGCCCCTTGAGTCTATTTCCTTTTTTACGGCTTCCAATTGCTCCCAGTGAGCTGGCCAGTATTCTTTAGATTCTACCCAGCATCTTGCTTTTATCTTCATATCATATTCGCCAAGCTCATCCAGCCAGGCATCAACCGGCATCTCTTTAGCCAGTTTTGGATGTCTTTTTAAAGCTGTGATGATCATGTTGCGCAGCTCCTCCATGTCTTCCTCAAAAGAAAATTTAAGATCTAGATCTATTCTACGGAATTTTTCCATCGTACGGTTGTCAACATCGCTGTTGGAAACATTCCCATTGGGCATGGTAATTGCCCGCCCATCAAAAGTTTTAATTCGGGTGTACAGGATATCTATTTTCTGCACAAAGCCCAAATTATTATTCACATGTATTAAGTCGCCAACCCTAAAAGGCTTGAATACCAAAATAAGTACTCCACCAGCAAAATTGGATAGACTTCCTTGTAAAGCAAGACCAACGGCGATACCCACTGCGCCAAAAACAGCTATAAAAGAGGTAGTTTTAATTCCCAGTATAGAACCGATAATAAAAAATAAAAAACCGTAAAGTAAAAACACGCTTAAGCTCTCTACAAAGGTTTTTAAGGATAATTCTACTTTAGATTTTCGCAATGCGCCTTTTAGCATACGCATTAAAATTTTTATCGAAAAAACCCCAATAATCAAGATGATGATCGAATAGATAATTTCGGGACCTATATCCACCAGAAAATCTAAAAGTTTTGTTTTTAATTCGAGCCAGTAATTTCTATTCATCCGTATTTTTTGGAAGTTACATGTATTTCAGAATCACAAATATACAAATGACTAAGCAAACTAAAGAGCTGATATATTTTTCTGTTTTTCTTCTTCACAATAAAGACCTGAATCAACAAAGCTTTATGGCCATTTTACTTTAACTTATTCTATGTAAAAGATTTGGTTTTTAAAAGTACCTTTGCCCGTTTTCTTATGAATTCAAATAAACCATCTTCCTTTAAAAATCCCGGTGCAATTTGGCTCCTAACGGGTATTTTATTTATCGCTATAAATTTGCGGCCTGCCCTTTCCAGTATAGGTCCGCTAGTTGATGCTATAAAACATTCCTTACAGCTTTCAGAAACCTTACTGGGATTGTTAACTACTTTGCCTTTATTGGCCTTTGGCGTTATTTCTACAATTACCCCTTTGTTCACTAAGCGTTTTGGTATAGGTAAAACACTAATGGGAGCTTTAATTTTACTTAGTCTGGGTATTTTTATAAGATCTACGGCCGGTGTTTTTGGGCTTTACCTGGGGACTACATTATTAGGTATTGCCATCGCCTTTGGCAATGTACTCATCCCGGCACTTACCAAACAAAATTTTCCCGATAAAGCCGGTTTAATCACCAGTTTACATTCGGCTACTATGTCTGTGGGGGCTGCAGTAGCTGCAGGTTTAAGTGTACCTCTGGCCAATGACCTAAACTTAGGTTGGCGCGGTTCTTTAGCTACCTGGGGACTTTTATCCCTTTTGGCACTTTTTATTTGGATTCCTCAAATAAAACGAATAAAACGCTCTAAAGCCCGCCGAAGCTTTAAGGCTGCTTTAAAAAGTCTTAGCGGTTCGCGCTTAGTTTGGCAAATTGCTGTGTACATGGGCTTGCAATCCCTAACTTTTTATGTGATTTTAGCCTGGTTGCCGGCTATTTTGCTGGCGCGTGGTTACGACTCTGAATTTGCCGGCTGGATGCTTTCCCTCTCCCAGGCTACCGGAATTCTGGGCGCTCTTATCATTCCTGTTTGGGCCGGTTCAAGAAAAGATCAACGCCTGGTAATTTTAACTTTGGTATTTTTTGAAATTATTGGGTTGATAGGCTTAATGCTTCCCGATGTTGGGTTAACCGTGGTTTGGGTTTCTTTACTGGGCTTGGTATTAGGCGGTACTTTTGGGTTGGCACTCCTGCTTATTGTTTTGCGTGCCTCAGATACTGAAACCGCTGCCGAATTATCTGGAATGGTACAATCTATCGGCTACTTTATCGCTGCCACCGGACCATTTATGGTGGGCGTAATACAGGAAGCTACCCAAGTATGGAACTATTCTCTTGGTTTACTTATTATCATTGCTGCCTTTAAACTCATTGCCGGGCTCGGAGCCGGAAAACCACAAAAAGTTTAGATTATTAAATCAAACCTCACAGTCCCGAAAGCTATGAGGGATCAAAAACTTGTGAAAGCTCTTACTTAACTAATGATTTTTTCGTAACAAATTTAGTTTTGAATAAAACCTTTAAAGGATAACACTCCATGGAGATATTCATAAAATTATAATATTCGGTAAACAAGCTCTAGTTAATTCTAAACAAACCCAATAAAAAATAATCCGGAATTTATTCTTAAATTTATAAGGAATCTTATAAATATTTGGCGTATGTCTAAAATTAGGATCTTATCTTTAGATGGAGGGGGTATTCGTGGAATTATTCCGGCAACCATTCTTGCTTACGTGGAAGCCCAATTAAAAGAAAAAACCGAAAATCCTAAAGCCCGGCTTAGTGATTATTTCGATTTTATTACCGGCACCAGCACCGGCGGGCTCCTCTCTTTTATGTACCTATGCCCAGATGAAACAGGAAAGTCTAAATACAGCGCTATAGATGCATTAAAGGTATATTTAAATGAAGGCGACGAGATATTTGATGTTTCACTTTTAAAAAGAATAATTAGTCTCAATGGAATTTCCGATGAAAAGTACCCTGAAAAGCCGCTGGAAAAACAACTCTTAAAATATTTTGGAGATCAACAACTAAGCGAACTCCTAAAGCCCTGTTTAATCCCCAGTTACGATATTCGCAATCGAAAAGCCTTCTTCTTTACCAGCCTCGAAGCACAGGATAAAGTTTATGACTTCTATCTTAGGGATGCGGCCCGGGCGGCCACCGCAGCACCTACCTATTTTGAAGTTTCAAAGATATATTCAATTTACGGTGCGCCTCACGTACTTATAGACGGTGGTGTTTTTGCTAATAACCCCGCCTTATGTGCCTATGCCGAAGCCAGAAAGTTAGATTTTAAAACCTTATTGAATAATTCAGAAAAACCTATAAAACCCACTGCTAAAGATATGCTTATTGTGAGCATTGGTACCGGAAGCGACAAACAGCCCTATTTTTACAAGGATTTCAAAAATGCCGGGGTCTTTAAATGGATAAAACCTCTCATTGATATTATGATGAGCGGTAATGCCGAAACCGTAGATTATCAACTAAAACAGATTTATAAAACCCTTTCGGCCCAGGATCAAAAAGATTATCACCGGCTTCAGCCAAAATTGGTGTATGCCGATAGCGCTTTGGATAATGCGACCAAAGAAAATCTAATCGCCTTACACGAAGACGGATTACTTAGCGTTGCTGAAAATAAAACTGAATTAGATATCATAGTCGATAAACTGATTGCTAACGCTTAGTTCATAATTTAGAAAGCACAACCCAATAAACAGCATCCAACGTTGTCTATTTGTAAAAACCAACAAAATGAAACCACATTTCTTTGTTGACATTCATTGTCATTCGTCCATGAAGCCTTTCGCCCGGTCTTTTAGGAAAAATCCCGGTTTACAATCCAGGAATCCCAGGCATGCGCATTCTATGTGGTTTCACGATGCGCCTTCTTTTTTCGATAAAGTGAAGAATTATATAGCCAGTCTAACCAATTTTTCACAAAGTGATGCCACCAGTTTAAAACGTGGTCGGGTAGCTATAGTTTGCCTGTCCTTTTATCCGCAGGAACGAGATTTCTTTGATAATAAATTGGGCACAGGATTAGCTTCTGATTTGCTTGGAAAATTGGCAACAGAGTTTGGACAATCCAGGATAGATCATATCCAAAGCATTAAGAGCTATTGGGAAGATCTTAAACTGGAAATGCGGTTTGTAGAGCAGGAAAACGGTAATTCTATCAATATAGATGGAAAGCAAATGCAATACCTAATCACCAATTCTTATGCAGAAATTGAACTTTTGGAACGACAGGGAAAATTGGTTGATGATACCATTGTTTTTATACCCACAATTGAAGGTGCCCATGTTTTCGATCAGGTTTTAGATAGCGATGAACCCGCATACAAGTATCCCGATGGTATTTCTGAAAAAGCGCTAAAAAAAATGTTGCAGCGCATACGGGATTTACGTATGGAAAAAGATGGGCTTATAAGACCGGTTTTTATTACCCTGGCACATCATTTTTGGAATGGCTTGTGCGGACACGCTCAAAGTCTTGGCGGATTGGTAAAATGCGTAGTAGATCAGGAAAACGGAATAAACCTCGGTATAACCAAAGCCGGTGAAAAAGCCATTGCAGCGATGCTTGATCCTCTTCAAAATAAAGATGGGAGCGCCGTAAAACCAATTTACATAGACATTAAACATATGAGCCGAAAATCCAGGCTGGAATACTTTAAAATCCTGGAAAAATACTCTAATCAAACTATCCCCATATTAGTGAGCCACGGTTGCGTTACCGGGCTTCCCTCTCCCGGTGGGACGCAAAAAACCTGTATTTCGCAGGAAAATGTTTTTAATACCGATGATATTAATTTTTTTGACGATGAAATTATTAAAATTGGACTTTCAAATGGTCTCTTCGGAATTCAATTAGATGAACGCCGAATTGGCTCCAGGATGGTTTTAAGAAGTACCAAAGACATAAAAAGTAAACGGAATTTATTGTACTCTTGGTCTAAATTGGTTTGGAACCAAATAAGGCATATCGCTGAAGTTTTAGATGCTAATGGTCAATATGCCTGGGGCATACAATGCCTGGGTAGCGATTTTGACGGAATTATAGATCCTATAGATGGCTATTGGACGGCGGTGCAAATAGACAAATTAGATGATTACCTGCTTATGCACGTTTACAATTATATTAAAGAAATAAAAACTCCCTGTCCCCTGCAACAAGCGCGAAACAAACAGGTAACCGCAGAAGAAATTGTAGATCGTTTTATGACCGGTAATGCGTTGAATGTACTATCGAAAATGATGTGAGTTGAAACTTTACGGCCACAATTTTTCAATTATTTGTATTTTTTTCTTTGCGCACCTAGCGTGAAATTCTAAACTTTTAATTTTATAAGGCCTTCAATATTCATATAAAATTGATTCTTCCCATTGTTCGATATTTAAAAGGACTTTACTGTCGTTAGTCTGGAGCGGAGTAAGATCAAATGAAACTTCTTTTGTTATTAAAGCTTCACAGTCTTCATCTTCCACTAATTTAAATTTTAAATTTCGCTGTACTGTAGCAGTTTCCTCTATGGATCCCGAATCAATTAAATCTTCTTCAAAAGATTCACCATTTCAACCACCGCCAGCATATTTTATTTTTAAGCAATCTCCAACAATCTTAATTTCCTGAAATGAATAATTAGCTGTCTCGGTTTCATTAAATATATCACGGTCAATTAAAACACATTTGTCACAATTTAGATCACTACAAAGATTTATTGGTTTGCTTACAGCATCATCTCCTACACAACCAGACGCACTTACAATCATTATTAAAAATAAAAAATACTTCATCTCTTTAATTTTTAATGATTCCCACCTACTCTAGCAGTAGAAAACATTTTGCTGAAAATACCGCCAATCTTATCTGCACGAGCCATAAAGCGTTCGAAATTGGTTCAATTGATAGAAAAAGGGCACTTTTTAGGGGTCGGGGTAAAGACTTTATCCGAATTAAAATTGAATATTGATCCCTCTGGTAAAAGGCGGATAATTATATAATTTCACATGTATTTAATAGATGCAAGATTCTCCTGGCTATCGCCCCGCGATTAAAAATTAGCTTCTCATAGAACTTTCAAAAGGTACCCGGTTTGCAATACTTCTTCCTAAAGTTACCTCATCGGCATATTCCAGTTCATCGCCAACAGAGATTCCGCGGGCGATGGTAGAGGTCTTAATCCCTTTGCCTTCCAACTGCCGGTAAATATAAAAGTTGGTAGTATCTCCTTCTAAAGTACTACTTAGCGCAAAAATAATCTCCTCAATTTTTCCCGCTTCTACTTTATCTAGTAAAGGTTTAATGCTTAACTGGGATGGACCAATCCCATCCATAGGGCTTATTTTCCCACCAAGAACGTGATAATGGCCGCGGTATTGATCGGTATTTTCAATTGCCATAACATCCCTAATGTCTTCTACCACGCAAACTATTTCAGATTTCCGGGCAGGATTGGCGCAAATAGCGCAGAGTTCAGTATCACTAATATTATAACAATTCTTGCAGCGTTTTATATCGGTTCTTAATTTGGTAAGGGCATTGGCCAGCTGTTTGGTTTGCGATTCTGGTTGCTTCAGCATATGCAATACCAATCTTAAAGCCGTTCGTTTTCCAATACCGGGCAGTTGAGCCATCTCATCTACGGCCTGTTCCAATAATTTTGAAGAAAAATCCATGTTGCGAATTTAGGATTTTTAGCGCTCATTCGCAGGAAGATGGTTAAAGTTTAAGGCAAATTTGTAAATTCGCTTCCTACAAAACCAGCCTATGCAGCCGTACCAGATTTTAATTTTAATTGCCGCTTACTTCGGACTTTTATTTTTAGTCTCTTTTTTTTCAAGTAAAGCCGGTAGTAATGCCGAGTTTTTTAGGGCAAACAGGCAATCCCCCTGGTATATTGTGGCTTTTGGAATGATTGGTGCCTCCCTTAGCGGGGTAACTTTTATTTCACTTCCGGGTACAGTGACTACAGATAGTTTTAGTTATTTCCAGGTGGTGCTGGGTTATACCATAGGCTATGCGATAATTGGCCTGGTTTTATTACCACTATATTATCGGCTTAACCTAACCTCTATTTATTCTTATTTAGAAACCCGCTTCGGGAAGTTTTCCTATAAAACCGGAGCCTCATTTTTCCTGCTTTCCCGGCTTATAGGTTCTAGTTTCCGGCTCTTCCTCGTTGCCAATGTATTACAACTTATCCTTTTTGATGAATTGGGAGTGCCTTATTACGTGACTGTTTCCGTCACCATATTTCTTATTTGGCTTTATACTTTTAGAAGCGGGATTAAAACCGTGGTGTGGACAGATACATTGCAAACCTTTTTTATGCTTCTATCTCTTGGCGTCACCCTGGTTGTTATTTCTGATGAATTAGGGATTTCTGCCGGTGGCATGTTCAATCATTTGTCGGAAAGCGGGCTCACAAAAATATTCTTTTTTGAAGACTGGAAAAGCGGGGATCATTTTATAAAACAGTTTGTAAGTGGTGCTTTTATCGCCATAGTCATGACCGGGTTAGATCAGGATATGATGCAGAAAAACCTTACCTGTCGCAATCTTAAAGAAGCACAAAAGAATATGTTTTCTTTTACGATGGTGCTAACTGTGGTGAATATGATGTTTTTAATCCTTGGCGTTTTCCTTACCCAATATGCCGATTTAAATGGTCTGAACGCCATAAAAGATGAACTCTTCCCCGCAATAGCCACCGGGGGCGAACTGGGCATTGGAGTGGCCATTTTATTTATTCTTGGGCTAATTGCCGCAGCTTATTCCAGTGCAGATGGTACCTTAACCGCACTTACAACTTCCTTTAGTATTGATATTTTAAATATTGAAAAACACTATGACCAGTCCAGGCAAATGAAAATTAGAAAGCAAATTCATATTGTAATTTCCATCTTATTTATAGCGGTGATGATGATCTTTAAATATGCTATTGCCGATAAAAGCGTGATCAATAAACTCTTTGAATTTGCCGGTTATACCTACGGACCACTTTTAGGCCTCTATACCCTGGGGCTATTTACCAAAATTCAATTAAAAGATAAATTAGTTCCCATTGTTGCTATTCTTGCTCCTATACTATCTTACGCGATAAGCACCAATAGCTTAGCCTGGTTTGGCTTTGAATTTGGTTTCTTTATTTTAATTCTGAATGGTTTCCTAACTATTTTAGGTTTAATATTGATTCGTGCCAAGCATCACTAACGTACAGGCTACTTCCACCTCAATATTATTTTCTCGTAGGATTTTATAAAATTCGGAGTTTTCGGTGCCGGGATTAAAAATGACCCGCTGCGGACTTAAAGAAACGATATAATCATAATATTCTTCCTGTCTTGGCGGCCCCAGGTAAAGTGTGACGGTATCAATACCTTGAAAAGGAACCTTTTCAGTTTCAATTTTCACTCCTTCTACTTCTCCTTTTCGAAGACCTAAAGCTACCGTTGGTTGATTATAACTTATCAAACGTTTAATCGCGATGTTCGAATACCGGGAAGCATTTAAAGATGCCCCAAGTACCAATGTTTTTTTATCCATAGCATAAAATTACAACATCAACACGACGCAACAAAGCTTCAGAAATTAATCTTTTTATTAATTTTCTAAATTTTCGCTAACAGTAATATTAATTATTATAGTTTTCTATTTTCTAAAAAATCCTTGATATGAGAGACTTTACGAGCTTTTTTGAAACTGTGAGGTCTGACTGAGGCTGCCTTTAATTTTATCAATAAAAACAGCACTACAAAAAATTATTTTCTTTTTCCTGTAACAAATTACTTTTCCACTCGTCTTTATAGTAGAAGAAAGTTCAAAATTTTGACATTCTGGTTTTATGTATTATGCATAACAAAGTATATTGTTATACAAACTAAAGGGATCATTCATCAATCAACCGGATAGTTTTTCATCATCAAAAACGACAAATTATCCAAAACATGAATTTAAGTATTATGCTATACAAGGATTTATTTTAAACACACTAATCATCAAAATCAATCAAAAAATGAAACAGTTATTTTTAATTTTTACCGCAGTTCTAATGAGCAACATAACTTTAGCCACTGAACCCTTCGGCCGCATTTCGGGAAGGGTGATAGATGCCGAATTGAAAGAGCCAATTCCTTATGCCACCATAAGTATAACCAATACAGATGGCGAAATGGTTCAGGGAGAAACTACTGCAGAAGATGGTTCCTTTAGTCTTAATAAAATTAGGCAGGGAACTTATGCTTTTAAAGTTCAGTTTATGGGATACAAATCGTTCTCTAAAGAAATTGAGATCACCCGTCAAAGCAGCAATTATAATTTTGGCAATATAAGTTTAGAACCCGAAGTCGCGATGTTAGATGGCGTTACCGTGGTTGCCGAACGCACTACCATAGAGCAACGTATAGACCGCAAAGTAATAAATGTAGGAAAAGACCTCACCACTACCGGGGCGAGCGCTTCAGAAATAATGAACAATGTACCCTCGGTAAATGTAGATCAAGATGGAAATATTGCACTACGCGGAAATGCAAATGTGCGCATTCTAATTGATGGGAAGCCTACGAATATGGATCCGGCGCAATTGCTTAAACAAATCCCTTCTACCTCGATAAAAACCATAGAACTTATCACAAATCCATCGGCAAAATACAATCCGGAAGGCAATAGCGGCATCATTAATATTGTGCTGCATAAGAATACCAACGACGGATTTAACGGTAATTTTAATGCCGGGGTTACGGTTGGTAAACATACCCGTACCAATGCTTCCTTAGATTTAAACTACCGAAAGGGAAAATTTAATTTCTACGGAAATTTTGGCGGTCAGTTTGGCGAAAAAGCTAATTTAGGACGTATTAATTTTACCGAAGCTAATTACAAACAGGCCTTTGATGTTTTAAATTCCAGGGAATCCTATCTCTACAAGATTGGCGTTGATTTCTATTTAGACGAGCAGAACACTTTTTCATTTTATACCAATCAAAACCTATACAACGGTGGCCCGGAAGGAGCCATACGCATTATTTACCCCGCAAATCCAGAACTGGATTTAGCGCAAAACTTAGATTCTGAATACGATAACACCAACAGCACTTATAATTTTGCCTTTGACCATAAATTTAATGAAGACGGACATAAAATTCTTTTTGAAGCCGATTATAATGATTATGAGCAGGACGAAAATTCAGTCTTTAATTTTGAAGGAAATACCGCCGGTTATGAAGACTATCGCGATCACGTCAAGGAAAAACGAGAAAATATAATTGCCAATATCGATTATGAAAACCCGTTAACCGAAAATTCTAAGCTTGAAATTGGTGCGGAAGCAAGACTTCTTGACACCGATAATACATATACTACAAATAGCGATTTTTATAGCAATTCTACCTATCAATACAAGCGGGATATTTATTCCTTTTATACAACCTATGGTCAGAATTTTGAAAAATGGTCTTATCAGGTGGGCGCCAGGTTAGAAAACTTTAAAGTTGACGCCATTTACAACAATAAAAATGTATTTACCGATGAGTATTTTAATATTTATCCCAGCGGATTTTTAAATTATACCCCGGGCGAAACCAATTCATATCAATTAAGCTATAGCCGCAGGGTAGATCGCCCTAACTTTGGCCAGGTAAATCCTATTAGGGAAATAAGCTCTCCCCGTTTAACCGTTACCGGAAACCCCGAATTAGAACCGCAATTCACTAATTCTTTTGAATTTAATTATACCCGAAGTTTTAAGAAAAAAGGCAGTCTTACCACCGGGATATTCTATAGAAATATCAACGATGAGATAAGTCAGGTTTTTGTGGAAGATCCCAATGAAGCAGGTTCACTCTTATTGCAGTATGAAAATTTTGAAAACAATAACTCTTATGGGCTGGAACTTAGCACCAATTATAAATTCACCAAATGGTGGAGCACCAACACCAGTTTTGAACTCTACAGTCAGGATTTAAAAGGAGTGGTAGGCGAAGATTACCTGGAAACCGACAACACTGCCTGGACTTTTAGAACAAACCACAGTTTTAAAACCACCGATAAGTTAACTTTTCAAGTCTTCGGGTTTTACAGAAGTGCATCAAAACAACTTCAAGTAGATATGGATCCCATGTATTTTGTAAACCTTGGAGCGCGTTATTCGCTTTTAAATGATAAAGCGACGATAAGCCTTAATTTTAATGATGTATTCGACACCCAGGAATTTAGCTTTACTAATGGACGGCCTTTACCTCAAGAAGGCAGGTTTAAAGGAGAAAGCCAAAATGTGTACTTAGGATTTTCCTATCGTTTTGGTGGCGGAAAAAGCCGAAGCCTTAAACGTAAAAAAAGAGATGATAACCAAGCCAATGGAGGCGGCGTGTTTTAAGAATTTAGTTTGATTAGCCAAAGAAAAATAAAACCTCGTGGAATTGTCCCGAGGTTTTATTTGAAACATAATTTTTGATAAAAACTAAATCTGTATGTCCGGTTAGTTGAATTCGCTAAAATCACCAGACCTATAGGTTTTTGAAACCTGTAAGGTCTAAATATCAAAAACTTACACTTTGTCGAGGTTTAGAAAACTAAGCTTCTACGCTATACATTTTATCGCGTTGTTCCTTTATTTTTTTATCGTTCATATACTCATCGAAAGTAGCGTAACGGTCTATGGCGCCACCGGGTGTTAATTCTATAACCCGTGTTGCTACGGTTTGCGCAAATTCGTGATCGTGAGTGGTGAATAGCATAGTACCCTTAAAATTCTTTAAGGAATTATTAAAAGCTGTAATCGACTCCAGATCCAGGTGGTTGGTAGGTTCATCCAGCATCACTACATTGGCCCTCATCATCATCATTCTACTTAACATACACCGCACTTTTTCCCCTCCCGAAAGCACTCTACAGGTTTTTAAAGCTTCTTCACCGCTA
This sequence comes from Salegentibacter echinorum, assembly GCF_900129445.1. Lineage (GTDB taxonomy): Bacteria > Bacteroidota > Bacteroidia > Flavobacteriales > Flavobacteriaceae > Salegentibacter > Salegentibacter echinorum. The sequence continues at coordinate 348,939 of NZ_FQVT01000001.1, read as the reverse complement.
AATAACATTTTCCCAAGGAATCCACGTATATAAACTTCTTCCCGCTCTTCTTCTGTCTTTGCCCATTGACGCAGCCAATCTACTAGAGTAAGGTCATTTTCAAAAAACTCTGAGTTATCTAAAGGCAGGTAAGATTGCGAAGTAGTAACTCCCCAGGAATACTTACCAGAAACGGCTTCTTGTTTTCCGTTTATAATCTCATAGAAAGCGGTGGTTGCACGGGAGTCCCTTGAGTAAACCACAACTTTATCGCCTTTGGCAAGGTTAATATTTACATTTTTAAACAAGGTTTCTCCTTCTATGGAAGCTTCCAGTTTCTCCACATTTAAAATTTGATCCCCTGCTTCCCGTTCGCGTTCAAAAATTATCGCGGGATACCTTCGGCTGGAAGGTTTTATGTCTTCAATATTTAATTTATCGATCATTTTTTTACGGGAAGTCGCCTGCTTAGATTTAGCTACGTTGGCGCTAAACCGCTGTATAAACTCCTGAAGTTCTTTCTTCTTCTCTTCAGATTTTTTATTCTGTTGTGCCCGCTGTCTGGCTGCCAATTGGGAAGATTCATACCAGAAAGTATAATTCCCGCTAAAATGATTTATTTTTCCGAAGTCTATATCAGAAATATGGGTGCAAACCGCATCAAGGAAGTGACGGTCGTGCGATACTACGATTACCGTATTATCATAATTGGCCAGAAAGTGTTCCAACCAGGAGATGGTTTCATAATCCAAATCGTTGGTAGGCTCATCCATAATCAACACATCAGGATTACCAAAAAGCGCCTGCGCCAATAACACCCTTACTTTTTGTGTCCCGTCAAGATCTTTCATTAAAGTATAGTGATAGTTTTCCTTGATTCCTAAATTAGACAACAAAGAAGCGGCATCGCTCTCGGCGTTCCAGCCGTTCATCTCTTCAAACTCCACTTGCAGCACACCTACCCGCTCGCCATCGGCATCACTAAAATCCTCTTTCGCATAAATCTCGTCCATTTCCTTTTTTATGGCAGCAAGCGGCTCATTCCCCAAAATTACTGTTTCCAGTACCGGTTGATCATCATACAGGTTATGATTTTGTTCTAAAACCGACATTCTTTTTCCCGGCTCAAGACTAACGTGGCCCGAAGTAGGTTCAGATTTTCCAGAAAGGATATTTAGAAAAGTAGATTTCCCGGCCCCATTGGCTCCGATAATCCCGTAGCAATTACCCTGGGTAAAAGTTGTGTTCACTTCATCAAACAAAACACGTTTCCCAAATTGCACTGAAAGATTTGATACTGAAAGCATAAATTAACGATTTAGTAATTTTTTGCAAAAGTAGCCAAAGTTCAGGACTAATTGAAAGATTAACGTTTTTATTACACTTTTAACTACCGGTTAACATTCACGGGACGGGGCTGCACCTATATTTGTTGCAACGGCTCTTATTTGAGCTACTCACGAAGATACTAAGTCCCTTAAACCTGTATGAAATTTAGAATTTTATTTCTTATTGGAGCTATGCTTCTTTGGAGCTGCGAAGGCTCGAAAGAAGAACAGGCAACTATTTTTGTAGGCGGACAAATTATGAATCCCTACAATGATTTATTTATTCTATCTAAAGACAGGAAAGTTATAGATACCCTGCGACTGGATAACAATAATCAATTTGGAAAACAATTTAAAGATTTAAAACCGGGAATTTATACTTTTAAGCATCCGCCAGAAACTCAAATTATGTATTTGGAACCCGGCGATAGCATCTTAGTTTGGCTAAATACCATGCAATTTGATGAGTCCCTAAATTTTAGCGGGAAAGGAGCAGCCAAAAGTAGTTTTTTATTGGATATGTTTTTAAAAAACGAGAAGACCAATAACCTAATGCTTTCTTACTATAAAATAAAACCAGATGAATTTGCCAGGATTACAGATTCTATAAAACAAGAACGACGAGACAAGCTGGAGACTATGGAAAAGTCTAAACAATTCTCCAGTACTTTTAAGAATTTAGCTTCAGCCAGTATAGACTACGATTATTACCATTTAAGGGAACGCTACACTTTTTTAGTAAAAAAATATTACAATGAGCTTGCCCAGCAGATTCCGAAGGATTTTCTAGATTATCGGGAGAATTTAGATTTCAATAATATGAAATTAAAGGAGTATTATGGCTACCTTAATTTTATAGAAGACTTTTTAAGAACGCGGTCTATTGAACATTGTCTTGAAAACCCTCAGCCAGATTCAGATTGCTTTGAATTGAATTCTTTTAAGAATATAAGTTTTCGCATGAACCTAGCCGATTCGCTTATAGAAAAAAAAGAGTTAAAAAGTATATTTATAAATAGACTGGCTATACAGGGCATAATTTTTTCTGATAATACTCCAAAAATTGACAGCATATTAACCGAACTTGACGAAATAGAATATGAATATGCTCATTTGCCAGAAATTAAACAGATGGCAAAAATTCAGAAGAATTTATTACCCGGGAACAACATTGGTGATTTAAAATTAATGGATTACGCTGGGAAAGAAGTAAGTCTAAGTAAAATCTCCAACAAACCTACAATCACCTATCACTGGTCGCTACAAGCTCCCGAACATTTTAAATGGCAGCATAAATTAATCGCCTCACTTCGGGAGAAATATCCAGAAATTAATTTTGTGGGTATTAATATAGACAGCAAATCTAATGAGGTTTGGAAGGAAATTATAGATATGTATGGCTACAAAAAAGATTGGGAATTCAAACTGGACGCACCCGAGATTAATCCAGATTTGTTACGGAACTATTTGAACAAATTAGTGTTTTTAAGTGCAAAAGGAGAAATAATAAACGGGAAAGCACAATTAAATACTCCAAATTTTGAACGCCAAATTTTAGAATTCTTAAACGAATAGTTGTAAAATCACTAGTGCCAGGTTAAAGAAAAAAATCACAAAGCTGCAAAAAGAAAGAGAAAAAACTCAACAGTAAAAAAATAGTAGAAAAAAGATATAAAAACGCTTTTAAATTTTAGTCTGAGAGTATGGTATATTTATTTCGTTATGGTTTAATAAGATATTAGTATCTGTAAATATAAAAAAGGTTTTCTAAAAAATTAGAAAACCCTTTTTATTATCCTATTTCAAAATAGATACAGAATTCAATCTTTTCAGTTTACTCTATTTTCTATTTTCTTTTGTTTTATGAGGAAACTAATTTCTAACAAATTATTTATTCCCTTTCTTATAATCGGCAAGGAATTTTTCAAGACCAATATCGGTAAGCGGGTGCTTTAGCAAACCTTCTATAGAAGAAAGTGGTCCGGTCATCACATCGGCACCAATTTTTGCACATTCTAAAACGTGCATGGTATGGCGAACAGATGCCGCCAAAATCTCGGTCTCAAAACCATAGTTATCGTAAATAAGCCTTATTTCTGCAATAAGATTTAGGCCATCGGTAGAAATATCATCTAAACGACCAATAAAAGGAGACACGTACGTTGCGCCTGCTTTCGCCGCCAATAAAGCCTGCCCTGCCGAAAAAACCAGGGTACAATTTGTTTTAATTCCCTTATCGCTAAAGTATTTTATAGCTTTCACACCTTCTTTAATCATAGGTACTTTAACGATAATTTGATCGTGCAGTTTTGCTAGTTCCTCCCCTTCTTTAATTATTCCGTCAAGATCTGTAGCGATCACCTCAGCACTAACATCTCCATCTACGATTTCACAAATATCGGTATAACGTTTGTGGATATTTTCTTTTCCGGTTATACCTTCTTTAGCCATTAAAGAAGGATTGGTGGTCACTCCATCTAAAACGCCAAGTTCCTGCGCCTCTCTAATTTGGTCTAAGTTGGCTGTATCGATAAAAAATTTCATAAGTTCTAGTTATTGGTTAATATGCAACCGCAAATTTATAATTTATAATGCTTTAGCAACATCTTTTCGTAAAGTTTATCGGGCAAAACACGTTTTAAGCCTACCGAAAATTTTTGCAAGGCTTCTCCTACTTTATAATGTCCACGCGGATTCTTTTTCTTTATCACCCTATGCACCGCTTTTGCCATTAATAACGGATCTTTCCCCGCATCTACATCTTCATCCATCAGTTTAAGGGTATTTTGATATGGTTCTTTGTAGGGCGAATCATCTAAGGCCGGCGCGTGATAACGACCTGCAGCGATATTGGTTGCAAAATCCCCCGGCGCAATATTAGTCATTTTAATATTGAAGTCTTTTAACTCCATTCTAAACGCTTCGGTTGTAAGCTCTAAAGCACCTTTTGAAGCTGAATAAATGCCGCGGTAAGGCAGTCCCATATAGCCCGCGATAGAGGTAATATTAATAATGAGTCCGCTATTTTGTTTCCGCATTTGGGGCAAAACAGCTTTTATCACTTTAATAGGCCCAAAGTAATTGGTATCAAAAGCTTTGGCAATCTCCTCATCGGGAGTTTCTTCAATTGGTCCTGTAATGCCCATCCCCGCGTTGTTTATAAGCACATCAATTGCACCTTCTTTGGCAATAATTTGTTTTACGGCCTGGATAATGGTTTCTTTTTTGGTAACGTCTAAAGCTACCATGGAAAATGGCGGGTTCGTTATTTTTGCAGGATTCCTGCTGGTACCGTAAACTTTAAAGTTTTGTTTGCTAAGATATTCGCCGATAGACCTTCCAATTCCCGAAGAAGCCCCGGTAATAAGCACTACTTTTTTTACAGAAGTATTTGTTTTCATAGGTTGCGAAGCTGGGATAAAAAATTGGAAGCATCCAGAAACAAAAAATGGCAAGCTCCCCACATCACACCGCTACGACCGCTTACCCTTGCTGCGTTCCCGCCCTGGGGGATTCAGCAGGAGCTGGTTGTGTGGGACTTGCCGCTGCAAATATACAATCTTTCCTACTTTACGCAAGTATTTTTTAAAGGGAATTGAGTATTTTTGTCTTGTATTTAATTTAGATAAACAATGCACAAATTTAAGTTCCTGACCCTGTTAATCTTAGGTATTTTATTTTTTTCCTGCGGAAGTAATTCAGAAAAAAAATCTTCTTATTTTAAGCTGAAAACTTTAGAAAACAAGTCGGGATTTCAACTTGGAGACACGATTGAAGCTTCTGTAGATAATTCAAAAGACCGGGAGATCGATTCCATTCGGCTTTACTTTCAGGAGAATTATTTAAAAACTTTAAAATCAGAAACCGGTTTTTCTTTTTCAGTAGCAAAAAATGCCAGATTAGGAAGACAAAAACTGGAAGCTATAATTTACGCCGAAGGAAAAGTTGACACCATAAACGAACATCTTAAAATCTATAATGACACGGCACCAAAGGCTTATAGTTACAAAGTGATTAATGAATATCCGCATAGCAATTTAGCTTACACCCAGGGCTTAGAATTTCACAACGATACCCTGTATGAAAGCACCGGGCATTATGGCAGCTCCTCTCTTAGAAAGTTAGATTTAGAGTCTGGAGAGGTTTTAGAGAAAATAAATCTGGACGATTCCTATTTTGGAGAAGGACTTACCATTCTTAATAATAAGCTCTACCAACTTACCTGGCGAGAGAAAACAGGCTTAATTTATGATTTAGATACATTTAAACAAATTGGCACTTTTAGTTATAACCAAAGCGAAGAAGGTTGGGGCTTGTGTAATGATGGAGAAAAACTTTATAAAAGTGACGGCACCGAAAAAATTTGGATTCTCGATGCAGAAACCCAGGCCGAAAAAGAGTATTTCCAGGTAGTGACCAACACAAAGATTTATTCAAAATTCAATGAATTGGAATGGGTAGAAGGTAAGATTTATGCCAACACCTATCAATTTCCCAGTGTCTCCATTATAAATCCTAAAAATGGAGCAATAGAAGCGGTAATTGATTTTAGAGGGTTACAGGACCGTTTAACCAATATAGACGACCTGGATCCTCAAAATGATGTTTTAAACGGCATTGCCTATAATCCTAATACTAAAAAGCTCTATGTTACCGGGAAAAACTGGGACAAACTCTTTGAAGTAGAAATTATAAAAAAATAATGGAAACCACCGAAGCTACTCCAGAGATATTTGAGCTAAAATTTCCCGTTGAAAAGCGGCATTTAGATAAACAAAATCACGTAAACAACGTGCAATATGTGCAGTGGGTTCAGGATGTGGCGCAGGCGCACTGGGAAACACGAGCTACCCCGGCACAACAGGAAAAGCTATTTTGGATCGTAGTAAAACACGAAATAAGCTATAAACAACAAGCATTTTTGGGCGAAGAGATTCTTTTACAAACTTATGTAGGCAAAACCACGCACGTTAAATCTACCCGCCACGTGATTATTAAAAACGCTGAAACTAAAAAAGTGCTTGTCGAAGCGAAAACCGTATGGGCGCTTATGGACGAAGAAAAACAAAAACCCACCAAAATTTCAGAAGAACTTAAAAAGGTATTTAAACAGTAAGGAAAAAAGTAGAAAGTTGGCAGTCTCAGTATGCAGACTCTAAAAAATCTAATAATTGGAGAATCCGTTTCTATTATACTTCCGGTTTAAGAAAGCCGTTAAAATTGTAATGAATTGTCATTCCAACGTAGGAGGAATCTTTTTTTATAATACAAATTCTTCACTCGGGAGGTTGCACATCTTGAGCCTTAAAACAAAACAGCCCCCAATTTTCAGCTCATTAAAACTAAAAACGGGGAACTGTTAACTCAAAATTTTAACTTTAAACCGAAAATTATTGAAAAAGCGGCTTGTCTTTCATCATCGCTTTTACATCTTCTTTAACTGCTTCCAGTTCACTGTCATTATCAATATTATTAATAACGCGCTCAATAAGAGCTACAATTTTAGGCATATCTTCTTCTACCAACCCACGAGTGGTTACCGCCGCGGTTCCAATTCTAATCCCAGAAGTTACAAAAGGAGACTTATCATCAAAAGGCACCATGTTTTTATTTACGGTAATTCCTGCTTTGGTTAAGGCTTCTTCGGCTTCTTTTCCGTTTACATTCTTATTCCGTAGATCAATAAGCATCATATGATTATCGGTGCCACCAGAGATCACATTATAATCTTTTTCTACAAAAACATTGGCCAATCTAGCAGCATTTTTTTTCACCTGAACACTATAATGTAAAAAATCTTCACTTAATGCTTCGCCAAAGGCTACGGCTTTTGCCGCAATAATATGCTCTAAGGGACCGCCCTGGTTACCCGGGAAAATTCCGCTATTTAATAGGGCAGACATTTTCTTTAATTTTCCATTTTTTAATTTTTGGCCAAAGGGGTTTTCAAAATCTTTACCCATCATGATAATTCCACCACGGGGACCTCGCAAGGTTTTGTGCGTTGTAGAAGTTACAATATGACAATGCGGGATTGGGTCACTAATTAAACCTTTAGCAATAAGACCGGCGGGATGCGCAATATCGGCAAGCAGTATTGCCCCTACACTATCGGCAATCTCACGAAATCTTTTATAATCTATTTCCCGTGAATAGGCTGAGGCTCCTGCAATAATCATTTTAGGCTGCTCCTTTTCAGCAATCTCGGCGACTGCATCATAATCTATAAGTCCCGTTTCCTTTTTTACACCATAAAACACGGGATTGTATAATTTTCCAGAGAAATTCACCGGGGAACCATGGGTTAAGTGTCCACCGTGGGAAAGATCGAAGCCAAGAAATTTGTCACCGGGATTTAGGCAAGTATGAAAAACTGCGGTATTGGCCTGTGAACCAGAGTGCGGTTGCACGTTGGCGTATTCGGCATCAAAAAGTTCTTTTAACCGGTCTATGGCCAGTTGCTCAACTTTATCCACTACTTCACAACCACCGTAGTAACGTTTCCCGGGATAACCCTCGGCATATTTATTGGTTAGCACAGAGCCTGCTGCTTCCAACACCTGGTCACTAACAAAATTTTCACTCGCAATCAACTCAAGACCATTAAGTTGACGCTCTTTTTCTTCTTCTATGAAGTTAAAAATATCTGTGTCTCGTTGCATCTTAAAATTTTACGTTAAATATTCCTCAAAAATAACAAATACATTCGGTAAATTACAGGAAAATAATATATTTGAATTGATTAGAATGTTTATAAAAACCAAAGAATTATATGTCTATAACTGCTAATAATCCCAATAGAAAAACCTGGTTGGAAACTTCGGAAAATACCGATTTCCCAATTCAGAATATTCCATTTGGGGTATTCCTCACCCGGGACGACGTGATTACCATAGGATCCCGCATTGGGGATTTTGCCATAGACCTTGGAGCTTTACACCAATTGGGCTACTTTGAAGGTATCCCACTTACCGATGATATATTTTTACAGGACACTCTAAATGATTTTATTTCTGACGGAAAAAAAACCTGGCGCCTGGTACGTAACCGAATCGCCGATATTTTTGACGCTGAAAATGATAAATTAAGAGACCACCAGGAACATAGAAAACGCGTGCTTTTCACATTAGACGAAATTGAAATGCAAATGCCGGTTCAGGTGGGCGATTACACAGATTTCTATTCGAGTAAAGAACACGCTACAAATGTAGGCAGCATGTTTCGCGATCCAGATAATGCTCTTTTACCAAACTGGTTGCATATTCCCGTTGGCTATCATGGCAGGAGTTCTTCAATAATTCCCAGCGGTATCCCGGTACACCGCCCGCAAGGACAAACCAAACCCAAAGATGCCGATAAACCGGTATTTGGTCCTTCTAAACGGGTAGATTTTGAAATGGAGATGGCCTTTATCACTACAGACGCCAATCCCCTGGGAGAACCAATCCCTATTGAGGAAGCTGAAGAATATATTTTTGGGATGGTGATGTTTAATGACTGGAGCGCCCGCGATATTCAAACCTGGGAATACGTGCCTTTAGGCCCATTCCTGGCTAAGAATTTTGCATCTTCCATTTCTCCCTGGATCGTAACTTTAGACGCTTTAGAACCGTTTAGAACTAACGGCCCAGAACCGGAACAGGAAGTTTTTCCTTATTTAAAAAGTACCGGTAAAAAGAGTTTTGACATCAATCTTGAGGTTAGTTTGCAGCCCGAAAATTCTGATGAAAGCCAGTTATCAAAAACGAATTTCAAATATATGTACTGGAACATGAGTCAGCAGTTGGCGCATCATACTATTAATGGTTGTCCAGTAAATTCAGGAGATATGATGGCATCGGGTACTATTTCTGGCTCTACACCAGATAGCTATGGTTCTATGCTGGAGCTATCCTGGAAAGGGGAAAAACCTGTGAAATTGAAAGACGGTAGTGAACGTAAGTTCATTGAAGACAATGATACGGTTATTATGCGTGGTTACTGTGAAAGCGAAGGCCGTAGAATAGGTTTTGGCGAAGTAAGCACCAAACTGCTACCCGTTTTCGAACCTAAGAAAAAGTAACCTATTTTGATAAAAAAAGACCTCACAGTTTTTAAGATGTGAGGTCTTTTTTTTTGTCACATTTGAATCAGGATTTCTAGCTCCTACTTTTTAACTTTTTATCATCCTGGATTTTGTTCCTGAACTTTTTATTACTGTCTTTCAAACCATCTTTCTGTTTTGTCTTTGAGTTTTGAAGAGACTCCTGTTCTTCCCGGTCTCTATCTTCCTGGTGTAAAGACTTCCAGTTTTCCTCCAACTTTCTGATATCTTCTTTCTTAGCCATTTTTACAGATTCTGAAATTAATAGTTTAAGATACAATGCTTAAAGTATTAAAGCCTGAAAGTAAAGGTTTTTTAACAGTAGTTTATCTTGAATAGAATACTCGGGTAAGCCTAATACAAACATTATAGAGAGATTATTTTATTCCGAAGCAACTTACGAAGTATTTAGATCTTGAATACCAGATAAAACTATATTTTGTTTTATCCGTAAACAGTGAGTTTCACCAAATCTTCAACCATTCGATAATCCCTAACGGATTTTAGTATGTTTACAAATAAGCTACAAAGCCTATGATTTTTCAGCAATTAAAGATAAAATTTAACTATATTTCTTTAATTTTCATCAATGAAAATAAGTTTCCAAACTTCCATATTTATGCAAAACATCATTTTTATAAGCCTGTTTTTATTACTTCCATTTTTTGGGTTTTCTCAGGTAAATGACAGCTTAAACCAACCAATTATTCCCAAAGAAAAAATCGAACTTTTAAAAAATATAAATATCACCTTCGATATGCGTATGGGACTACAAGCTTATACTTTTAGGGGTGGCGATCATTATTACAATGGGATTCAGTTTAAAAATGAACATACTGCCCTTGGCATCTCCGGGAAATTGCACGAAAGGGTAAATTTTCACTTCAAAAATCGCTTTAATAAAGGGAGCAATGTGCAAACCTTAGATCAATTGGGTAGTAATATCGAACTGGCGTATATAACTGTTAAGGCGAGTGAGAAGCTTCAGCTACTACTGGGTAAGATGAATGCATTTTATGGCGGCTATGAATATAAATTCAGCGCGATGGATGTGCTGGAATACAACGATATTTACAGCAATGCCCTGGCTTATGTTACCGGTGCCGGCATTACTTACCAGGCGTTGGAGCAACACAATTTTGGGTTTCAAATTTTAAACTCCCGAACCATGCATTATGACGATCTATATGGTGATGCTGCGGCAGAAGATATTCAGGAGCCAGATTGGCCTGTGGCCTTTGTTGGAAATTGGGAAGGAAATTTCTTTAATGGTAAATTCCAAACTTCTTACAGTGCCAGCTATTCCAACCAGGTAAAAAGCCGGGGCACCTATTTTTTTACATTAGGTCATAAATACGAAAACAGAAAACTAAGCTTGATGTACGATTTTGATTATAGCTACGAGCAGGTAGATACTAAAGGAGTTATGACCGGTATTATAGGTAATGATAAAGTAGCTGAAGAAGTGCGTTATATTGAAAATTGGCTAAGGGCCGAGTATCGTTTTAGCCTTAAAATTAAAGGCTTATTAACACTTATGACTAGTAGTGCCTATGGAAATTTGGAAAAGAATAACGATCACGCGCGCACGAGTTACGGCATAATTCCTACCTTTTATTACAGTCCGTTCAAAGATATTGATATCCGTTTTTATTTAGCATATATTGGGAGATATTACGATTATTCCTCTTACGCTTTAGACAATCTGGAGGTATCAAATTATAATAAAAATGAATTCAGAATTGGTTTTATCGCTCCGCTTTGGTTGTTATAAAATCAACCTAATTTACAGAATTTATCTTCTAAGCTTCAATAGGTTTCAAACAAGACCTTTAATAAACTGATTTAATGCACTTTAAAACTTATGTAAAAATAAAGAACCATAAATATGCACAGCCTAAAAAATCTAAACATAATTGGTGCATCGTAATGACTTTAGATTTTAAAAATATTTTTTGTGATAGCAAAACCAAGCACCGATAAAGCACCACTATCCTAATAAACACTAATTATATTAAAAAATATAAAAACTCCCGCTAATAATACGGGAGTTTCAAGGTTAATCTCAATCAACTAAAAACACAAGATTAAACATAACTTTTCTATAAAACCTATTATACCAATTGTTTTAGAGCTACTTCAAAAGCACTTTTACTAATATTGGTTTTACTACTATTATTATCAAAAGTTCTTTGAATAGCATTTTTAATAGTTATAGAAGTATCATTAAAAATTGCCTCATCGGTCATTGATACTCGTCGTTCCATAAAATAAGCAAACACCCGGGCCATTCCGCAGTTAGAAATGAAATCAGGGATAAGACTTACTTTCTCATCGGTAGATTCCATGATTGTTCCAAAAAATATTTCTTTATCGGCAAAGGGTACATTAGCCCCACAAGAGATCACTTCCAGCTTTCGGTTTATTAAACTGTCAATTTGTTGTTGGGTAATTAATCGGGAAGCTGCGCAGGGCGCAAATATTTCAGCATCAAGTTCCCAAATTTTTTCATTTATTTCTTCAAAAGGCAATAGCTTATCGTGCTCTAAAGTATTTCCATCTTTAGCGAGAAAAAGTTCTTTTATCTCTTCAAAAGAAAAACCCTCTTCATTTATAAGTCCGCCAGAAATGTCTATAATTCCAATAATTTTCACTCCCATTTGTGATAAAAAGTAAGCTGCTGCTGCCCCCACATTTCCAAAGCCCTGTACTATCGCTTTTTTTCCATTTATCTCGCCGCCATAGATGTCGTAGTAATGTTTTACAGCTTCAGCAACACCAAATCCAGTAATCATATTGGCTACTGTATATTTTCTAGTAATATCTGGTGAGTATTCTTTATTTTCCAGCACCTTAATGACTCCCTGTCGCAATTGGCCAATCCTATTGATCTTATCGGCTTCACTTGGCTTAAAATGCCCGTTAAAAACACCTTCTTGTGGGTGCCACACCCCGCAATCTTCGGTAATAGGAATTACCTCATCCATTTCATCTACGTTAAGGTCTCCCCCGGTACCATAATAACTTTTTAATAATGGGGAAACTGCTTTAAACCAACGTTCTAAAACTCCTTTTTTTCGCGGGTCTTTTGGATCAAAATTAATTCCAGATTTTGCTCCACCCATTGGCGGTCCTGAAACAGTAAATTTCACTTCCATGGTTTTGGCCAGGGACAATACTTCATTTTCATCAAGACCTTTACGCATTCTGGTTCCTCCCCCCGAAGCACCACCACGCAGCGAGTTAATTACTGCCCAGCCTTCGGCATCGGTTTCTGCATCCTGCCAATGGAATACGATCTCTGGTGGTTTATTTTCATATAATTTTAATAAATCCTTCATTTTAAGTGTGGTTTTTCACAAATATATAAACTAAACACGCTATTTATAAATATCTATCAAGAAATTTAAACCTTTTCAAAAGAATTAAACCTCATATATAAGTCCGGCAGAATGATCTCGTTCGGCTCCGGTTACAGCTTTTAATACATTCACTTCGTTGCGAAGCTTCAGCACACCCAATAATCCAAAAATAAGCGCTTCCTTATAGTTTATTACGTCTTTAGATGGTATGGAGAAATGACATTTTGATTCTTTTTTAAATTGACGAATCAAAAAGTTGTTGAAAGCTCCACCTCCCGTAACAAGCACCTTAGAATTAGGATCGTTATCTAAAGCATTAGCAATTTGCTGCGCCACATGTATTGAATAAGTATGTAAAATATCTGCGATATTTTCTTCAAAATTTAAAAGTAAAGGCAGGATTTCCTCGTTTACCCATTCTATACCCAGGGATTTTGGTGGCTTTTGAGAATAAAACTCCAGGTTATTCAATTTTTCCAACAAGTCTTTATTTAACTTCCCAGTTGCCGCTAATTTTCCGCCTTCGTCAAAATCTTTTCCCAGTTTACGAGCGTAATAATTTAGTACGGTATTCACAGGACAGATGTCATAAGCCTGGCGCTCGCCATTTATTTCAGTAGAAATATTTGCGAATCCGCCTAAATTCAAACAAAACTTATAATCTGAAAATAACAGTTCATCGCCGATTGGTACCAGTGGAGCACCCTGCCCCCCCAGGGCTACATCTTCTACCCTAAAATCGCAAACTACCTTTTGCCCTGTTAAGTAAGCTAACCTAGGCAGGTTTCCAATTTGAAGCGTATAATTATTCTGCGGTTCGTGTTTTATGGTATGCCCGTGGCTACAGACTGCATCTAAATGCTTAATTTGATGTTTTTCCAGAAAACAGGAAATAACCTCGGCGAGATAATGTGTATATTTATCATTTAATTTTTCTAATTTTTCTTCGGAATAACGTATGGCTTCCTCCAAAGTTTCTTTCCAATTTAAAGGATAGGGTACAGTTTCAGCTTCTAAAATCTTATATTTCCAGGAATTTTTATAATTTAACTTCATATAGACCAAATCAATGCCATCTAAGGAAGTACCCGACATGACCCCAACAATTGCGTAACTTGCTTTTTTCATATTCTTAAAATTTATTAAACTAAATTGAAAAATACACACCAAAACTTTACCTTTGATGCTCGAAATTAGATTTTCCTAAATTAAAACAATAATATGGATTTCAAACTTACAGAAGAACATATAATGATTCGCGATGCCGCCCGCGATTTTGCAAAGAATGAATTATTGCCCGGGGTGATTGAGCGGGATGAGAAACAGGAGTTCCCAAAAGAACAGGTGAAGAAGATGGGGGAACTTGGATTTTTGGGCATGATGGCTTCCCCCGAGTATGGTGGCGGCGGAATGGACACAATTTCCTACATTCTTGCAATGGAAGAAATCTCTAAAATAGATGCCTCAGCCTCTGTGGTGATGTCTGTCAATAATTCTTTGGTTTGCTGGGGAATTGACACTTATGGTAACGAAGAACAAAAGAAAAAATACCTTTCTAAATTGACTACCGGTGAAAAATTAGGCGCTTTTTGTCTTTCTGAACCGGAAGCCGGCAGTGATGCAACTTCACAACGCACTACAGCGATAGATAAAGGAGATCATTATTTACTTAACGGCACTAAAAACTGGATTACCAACGGTAATTCTGCCGATTATTTTTTGGTAATTGCCCAAACCGATAGGGATAAGAAACACAAGGGTATTAATGCTTTTATAGTAGAAAAAACCTGGGAAGGTTTTGAAATTGGTCCTAAAGAAGATAAAATGGGTATTCGTGGTAGCGATACGCATTCCTTAAACTTTAATGATGTAAAAGTTCCCAAAGAAAATAGAATTGGAGAAGATGGTTTCGGATTTAAATTCGCTATGAAAACACTTTCTGGCGGAAGAATTGGCATTGCAGCCCAGGCTTTAGGGATAGCATCTGGCGCTTATGAGTTGGCTTTAGATTATTCTAAACAGCGAAAAGCTTTTGGCACCGAGATTTGCAACCACCAGGCGATTGCTTTTAAACTGGCAGATATGTACACCTCTATCCAGGCTTCCAGACATTTAATTATGAAAGCGGCCTGGGATAAAGATCAAAAAGAGAATTATGACCTCTCTGGCGCTATGGCCAAGGATTTTGCATCCAAAACCGCTATGGATGTCACTACCGAAGCGGTACAGGTTCACGGTGGCAATGGCTATGTAAAAGAGTATCACGTAGAACGTTTAATGCGGGATGCGAAAATTACACAGATCTACGAAGGCACTTCAGAGATACAAAAGATTGTTATTTCCAGGGGAATTTTAAAAAAATAACTGCCCTAATGTAATTTTTTAGTTATTCCTTTTAACTTTTATAAGTCCGGTTTTCGAGAAAACCGGACTTTTTTTATTCTCAGGCTGAAAACGAATTTTATAAATCTAATAATCAAAAAGGCTTCTAATTATTCGATTATCATTTTTAAACCTTTTATTTATTTTTATTGAATTTATTTCAAATTAAATGATATTTCACTTCATAAAATTTATCTGTTTAACTAGTTTTGAGTAGAAAATTTAAGGAAGGAAGAACATGAAATTAAAAAAGCAGGGGCTCTATTCACCCGAATTTGAGCATGATAATTGCGGGGCTGGTTTTATTTGTAACCTAAAGGGTAAAAGAAGTAATGATATAATTCATAAAGCTCTGGACATTCTCATTCGGTTGGAACACCGGGGTGCAGTAAGTGCAGATGGAAAAACCGGAGATGGTGCCGGAATCCTAATTGAGATTCCCCACGATTTTTTCAAAAAATCGTGTAATTTTAAACTCCCCAATTTCAAGGATTATGCAGTAGGAATGGTTTTTTTACCCCCTTCCAAAAACCAGCAAAAAATTTGCAGAGACATTCTTGAAGAAGAAATTATTGGACAGGGCCTCAATTTAATCGGCTGGCGGGAAGTACCCGTTAGCAGAGCATGTCTTGGAAGTATTGCCGCTCTATCTGAACCATATGTGCAACAGGTTTTTATAGGGAAAGACGAAAATGTTTCTGCCAAAATTTTTAATGCGAAACTATTCGCTGCCAGAAAAATCGCCGAACATAAAATTGAAAAATCAGAACTTTCTGAAGCAAAATACTTCTACCTGCCCAGTTTATCTACCACTACCATTATTTATAAAGGACTATTGATGCCACAGGATATCAATACCTATTATCGTGACCTCAACGAACCATATGTAGTTACCAGGCTAGCATTAGTTCACCAAAGATTCTCCACCAACACTTTTCCCACCTGGGATTTGGCACAACCTTTTAGATTTATGTGCCACAATGGGGAGATTAACACCTTACGCGGGAACCTAAGTCGAATGAAAGCCAGGGAGGAACTTTTTGAAAGCGAAAGATTTGGGGAAGACCTCAAAGAAATTATCCCTATTGTTTCCGAAGGAAAATCAGATTCGGCCTCTATGGATATGGTGTTGGAACTATTATTACAAACCGGTCGTTCCCTACCCGAGGCCATTATGATGATGGTGCCCGAAGCCTGGGAGAAAAACCCTTCTATGGCCGATGCAAAAAAAGCCTTTTATGAATATAATGCCTGCATTATGGAACCCTGGGATGGCCCGGCTTCCATTCCGTTTACCGATGGAAATTACATTGGAGCCTTATTGGATAGAAACGGACTTAGACCTTCCAGATATACCTTAACCAAAGACGGTTATGTAATCATGTCTTCAGAAACAGGGGTTTTAGAAATCAAACCAGAAAACGTGGCACTGCACGGAAGGCTGGAGCCGGGAAAAATGTTCCTGGTAGATATGAATGAAGGAAGAATTATTGGTGATGAAGAAGTAAAGAAAAAGATAATTTCTGAAAGACCTTATAGAAAATGGTTAGACGAAAATTTACTTCAGTTATCTGAAGTGCCTTATACCGGGAACAAAACCCCGGTAGAAAAAATTGACATCAATACCCGTCAAAAATTATTCGGTTATACCCAAGAAGATATCAGCACTATTATTAGCCCTATGGCTACTCTGGGAAAAGAAGCTATTGGCTCTATGGGTGCAGATATTCCCTTAGCGGTTTTGTCTGATAAACCTCAACTTTTATTTAATTATTTTAAGCAATTATTCGCCCAGGTTACCAATCCGCCTTTAGACGGGATTCGGGAAGAGATTGTTACAGATATAAGTCTGTCTATAGGAGAAGACAGAAATTTATTCGATATCATCCCAGAGCAATCTAAAAAATTGCGCATTCAAAATCCAGTAATCTCCAACGAAGATTTGGATAAGATTAAATACATAGAACATCCAGACTTTAAAACTGCTTCCATAGGCATTTTGTATGAGCCAGAAAAAGGCTTGAATGGGCTGGAAACCCGTTTAGACGAGATCATACTAGAGATTAACGCAGCGGTAGATAAAGGATGCAATGTAATTATTCTTTCCGATAGAAATGCCAATGCTAAATTGGCACCTATTCCTTCTCTTCTGGCATGTTCTTTTGTACATCACCGGGTTAAAAAGCACAACCGTAGATCTTCTTTTGGAATTGTTGTAGAATCTGCCGAACCACGGGAACCTCATCATTTCGCCCTTCTTTTTGGATATGGAGCCAGTGCCATTAACCCATATATGGTGAATGAGATTATCTACAAACTGGTAGAAAAGGAAGAAATTGAAGTTAGAGAGCCAGAAGTAGCAGTAGAGAACTTTAATGTAGCCATTGGAAAAGGTATTATAAAAATCATGAATAAAATTGGGATTTCAACCCTTCACTCCTATCGCGGCGCCCAAATTTTTGAGATTCTCGGATTAAATCAAAAATTTGTGGAAAAATATTTTACAAATACGCCAACAAGAATTGAGGGAATCGGTTTATATGAAATTGAAAAAGAAGTGCAGAAGCGTTTTGACAATGCTTTTCTTCCCAAAAAAACAAACACCGATCTTGAGTTGGAAATTGGAGGGGATTATAGATGGAGAAGGACCGGGGAAAGACATATGTTTAACCCCGCAAGCGTAGCGAAATTGCAGCAAGCGGTAAAGCAAAATTCTACGAAAGCGTACGAAGAGTACGCAAACTTCATTAACAACCAGAGTGAGCGTTTAATGACGCTTCGCGGTATGTTTAAATTTCGGGATCTAAACCCTGTTCCCCTGGAAGAAGTAGAGCCCTGGACCGAGATTGTAAAACGTTTTAAAACTGGTGCCATGTCATTTGGTTCTATTAGCAAAGAAGCGCACGAGAATCTCGCAGTTGCCATGAACCGGATGCAGGGAAAAAGCAACTCGGGAGAAGGAGGCGAAGATCCACAACGATTTCATAAAGATTTAGATGGAAACTGGAGAAACTCGGCCATAAAACAGGTGGCTTCCGGCAGGTTTGGAGTTTCCATAGATTATTTAAGCAGTGCCAAAGAGATTCAAATTAAAATGGCACAGGGCGCAAAACCCGGGGAAGGTGGACAGCTCCCGGGACCAAAAGTTAACCCCGATATTGCCAGGACCCGAAACTCAACGCCTTATGTGGGTTTAATTTCACCACCACCGCATCACGATATTTATTCGATTGAAGACCTGGCACAATTAATCTTCGACCTTAAAAATGCCAATCGCGAGGCTCGAATTAATGTGAAACTGGTCTCTAAAGTTGGGGTGGGTACTATTGCAGCTGGAGTGGCAAAAGCCAAAGCCGATGTAGTACTCATTTCTGGTTACGATGGCGGGACAGGAGCTTCTCCCCTCACCTCTTTGCGACACGCCGGCCTTCCCTGGGAACTGGGAATCGCCGAAGCGCAACAAACGCTCCTTATTAACAACCTTAGAAGTCGAATTGTGGTAGAATGTGACGGCCAATTAAAAACGGGTCGGGATGTAGCGATTGCCGCATTACTCGGTGCCGAAGAATTTGGATTTTCTACCGCACCGTTGGTGGCTTCAGGCTGTATTATGATGCGTGCCTGTCACCTCAATACCTGCCCGGTTGGGATTGCCACTCAGGATCCAGAATTGCGTAAAAAGTTTAAAGGCACTCCCGAAGATGTAATTAATTTCATGTATTTCATTGCCCAGGAATTACGTCAAATCATGGCCAATCTTGGTTTTAGAACTATCAACGAAATGGTGGGACAAAGTCAGAAATTGGATATGAACCGTGCCATTGAGCATTATAAGGCGCAGGGATTAGACCTTTCCAATATTCTCTATAAACCAAAAATAGATAAGGATATGCCATTGCATAATACCGAAATCCAAAACCACAATTTGGAGAATGTACTGGATTTTGAAATTTTAAAACAGGCGCATCCGGCAATATACAGAAAGGAAAAACAAAGCTTAGATTTCCCTGTAAGCAATATAAACAGGACAACGGGTGCCATTTTAAGTAATGAAATTTCAAAAATTCACGGGGCAAAAGGGCTACCTGAAGGTACACTGCAGTTAAACTTTACCGGTTCTGCCGGCCAAAGCTTTGGCGCCTTTGCTACCAAAGGGGTGCGCATGAGCATTAACGGAAATACCAATGATTATTTAGGGAAAGGACTTTCTGGTGCTACGTTAAGCGTTCGGAAACCAAAAGAAGCCAGCTTTAAGTCTTATGAAAATATCATTATTGGAAATGTAGCCCTATATGGTGCAACCAATGGCGAAGCTTATATCAACGGGATTGGCGGGGAACGTTTTTGCGTAAGAAACTCTGGAGCAAAAGCGGTAATTGAAGGAATTGGAGATCACGGCTGTGAATACATGACCGGCGGTGTCGCTGTTATTTTAGGAGAAATAGGAAGAAATTTCGCTGCAGGAATGAGCGGTGGAACCGCCTATATTTTTAATCCCAATAATCGTATTGACCACAATAACTTCAATATGGAAATGATTGGACTGGAAATCCCTTCCGAAGAAAACAAAAAGGAATTAGAAGAACTTATTGAAAATCATTTGAATTATACAGAAAGTGACCTGGCGAAAGAAATTTTGGAAAACTGGGAAGAAAATTCAGGTAAATTCATAAAAGTAATGCCTGAAGAATTTAAAAAGGCTTTACAGAAAATGGAAGAAGAACGCATGATACAAGAACAAACTGAACTTAAAACAGCATAATTATGGGAAAGATAAGAGGTTTTATGGAATATGAGCGAAAGCTTGAAAATACAGAAGCTGTTGAAATAAGAGTTAAAAATTATAAAGAATTCACGAAAGAAAAATCCCCCAGTGAGCTTAGAAGCCAAGGGGCAAGATGTATGGACTGCGGTATTCCGTTTTGTCATAGTGGTTGTCCTCTGGGAAATTTAATCCCAGACTTTAACCACGCCGTGTATAAAAACGACTGGAAAAAAGCCTTAAACATTTTACACAGTACGAACAACTTTCCAGAATTTACAGGAAGGTTATGCCCTGCACCTTGTGAATCGGCTTGCGTGCTGGGAATTACAAACCCGCCGGTAGCCATAGAACTTATTGAAAAATATATAGTAGAACGAGGATTTAAAGAAGGATGGATTACCCCACAACCACCAGCATCTAGAACGGGTAAAACTGCCGCCGTGGTAGGTTCTGGTCCCGCCGGACTCGCAGCAGCACAGCAACTTAACCGGGCAGGACACCAAGTAACCATTTTTGAACGCGATAAAAAAGTTGGTGGACTTCTTCGTTATGGTATTCCCGATTTTAAATTAGAGAAAAACGTGATAGACCGCCGGGTAGCGCTTATGAAAAAAGAAGGTATCACCTTTGAAACCGGAGTACATGTGGGGGAAAATTATGATGCTGAAAAACTTAAGGAGTTCGATGCAGTGGTGCTCTGCGGCGGTGCTACCAAAGGAAGAAAATTACCAATAAGTGGAGCCAATGGAACCGGGATTATGCAAGCGATGACGTTTTTAAAGAATAACAATGAAATTGTAGATGGGATTAAAGAACAAACCAAAGAACTTTCGGCAAAAGATAAAAATGTGATTGTAATTGGCGGCGGGGATACCGGTTCAGATTGTGTGGGAACTTCCAACAGGCATGGAGCGAAATCGGTTACCAATTTTGAAATTATGCCTATGCCTACCGAGTTCAGAACTAAAGAAAATCCCTGGCCCTACTGGCCATTCACCTTAAAAACCACTTCTTCGCATGAAGAAGGTGTGACGCGTAACTGGAGCATTAATACCAAAGAATTTATACGGGATACAGCGGGGAATTTAAAAGCATTAAAAACCGTGAATATAGAATGGGTAAAAGGGAAGAATGGAAGACCACAATTAAGAGAGGTAGACGGCTCTGAAAAAGAATGGCCTTGCGAAATGGTATTACTGGCTTTAGGCTTTACCGGTCCCGAAAAAACCCTTAGCGAACAATTGGGCCTAGAACTTGACAGCCGAACCAACATTAAAGGAGAAAGAAATTACCAAACCAATATCCCCAATATTTTTACTGCCGGCGACATGCGACGCGGACAATCTCTAATTGTGTGGGCAATTTCCGAAGGTCGGGAAGCAGCTTATCATGTAGATAAATATTTAATGGGAAAATCTATGTTGCCCCGCAAGGGCGAAGGAGACCTTCCCGCCGCATAGAAAAGGGGCTCGGTTGTAGGTTCTCGTTGTCAGGTCAGTTTTTTTAATTGGAGTGGGATTTCGAAAACTGCATTTTTTGAGTTCGATTGTTGTTTGAACTTCGAATCTGAAACCTTCACCTTTTAATTATAAATTCAGCACTAAACTCAGTTCTTTCTTCTCTACTCATATATTACTGTTGTCCCGGTTAGAATGCCACCAATTATAAGGTAATAACTAAACTCGGTCTTTTGTCATTACATAAAAACTTTTTAAATATGTATCTTTGCAAGCCTAACAATCGATTTACGACTATTAGTGTAAAAACGGAATGAAAATAGACAAGATTTTGAACGATATTGATGAGCAGGGAGACGCACACGCAGGGGGAAGTGCAAAGAATCCTATTCGCGAAGATGCTTTTGAACTAAGTGATATTGAAAAAGTAGCGCTTATCAATAAAGATGTTAAACGTATTATGGAAACCCTGGGGCTTGATCTTACAGATGATAGCCTAAAAGGCACTCCACAACGAGTGGCAAAAATGTTTGTAAATGAGATTTTTGCCGGCCTCGATCCGGAAAAAAAACCGGTAGCTTCCACTTTTGATAATAACTACAAGTATGGTGAGATGCTGGTAGAAAAAAACATTACTGTTTATTCTACCTGTGAGCATCATTTGCTTCCTATTGTGGGTAAAGCACACGTAGCTTATATTTCTAAAGGCCGGGTGATTGGACTATCTAAAATGAATAGAATTGTAGATTATTTTGCTAAAAGACCACAGGTACAGGAACGTATGACCATGCAAATTGTGCAGGAACTGCAAAAAGCACTGGGAACACCAGATGTTGCCTGTGTGGTAGATGCTAAACACCTTTGTGTAAACAGCCGCGGCATTAGGGATATAGACAGCAGCACCGTAACCAGCGAATTTGGCGGTGCTTTTAAAGAACAGTCTGTAAAACGGGAATTCCTTGATTATATAAAACTGGACACCACTTTTTAAACCTTCTTTTTTAAATTTTATAACCAACTATCTATGGCGCTTTACCAGGAACAAAGCTTAAAGATTTATAACTCGATGAGCGGCGAAAAAGAGATTTTTAAGCCAATAAATGAAGGAAACGTTGGCATGTATGTATGCGGCCCCACTGTTTACAGCAATGTTCATTTAGGTAACTGCCGTACATTTATTTCTTTCGATCTGGTTTTTCGCTACCTAAAACATTTAGGGTATAAAGTAAGATACGTTAGAAATATAACCGATGCCGGTCACCTGGAAAATGATGCCGATAGCGGGGAAGACAGAATCGCTAAGAGAGCCCGCTTAGAGCAAATTGAACCTATGGAAGTAGTGCAGCGCTATACCATAGATTTTCACAATATCCTGGAGAAATTCAATAATTTACCACCCAGCATTGAACCTACAGCAACCGGGCATATTGTAGAGCAAATTGAGATAATAAAAACTATTATTGAAAAAGGTTTTGCTTATGAAGTAAATGGCTCGGTTTATTTTGATGTTAAAAAGTTTAATAAAAGTTATCATTACGGCAAATTAAGTGGTCGGGACCTGGAAAATATGATTGCTAATACCCGTGAATTAGCGGCACAAAGCGATAAGAAAAATCCGCAGGATTTTGCCCTCTGGAAAAAAGCCGAACCCCAGCATATCATGCGCTGGCCTTCTCCCTGGAGCGATGGCTTCCCCGGCTGGCACCTGGAATGTACTGTAATGAGCACCAAATATTTGGGGGAGGAATTTGATATTCACGGCGGCGGAATGGACCTTAAATTTCCGCATCACGAATGCGAGATTGCACAGGGAGAAGCAGCAACCGGAAAAAGCCCGGTGAATTACTGGCTGCACGCCAATATGCTTACCTTAAACGGTAAAAAAATGGCCAAAAGTACCGGAAACAATATTCTTCCTGAAGAAATTTTCTCCGGAAATAATGATGTGCTGGATAAACCGTTTTCCCCCAATGTCACCCGGTTTTTTATGCTGCAAGCAAATTATCGCAGTATTTTAGATTTTTCTGATGAAGCTTTAAAAGCCAGTGAAAAAGGTTTTAACCGATTGATGGATGCCTATCACGCATTAGAAGACTTACCGACTTCCAAAAAATCAAGCCTTGATATTGCAAGCTGGAAGCAATCCTGCTATGATGCGATGAACGATGATTTTAATAGCCCTATCCTTATTGCTAAACTCTTTGATGCGGTAAAGATGATTAACAATATTAAAGAAGAATCGGCGAGTATTTCTACTAAAGACAAAGGGATGTTACAGGAAACTATGCGGGTTTTTATGTTTGATGTTTTGGGACTTTTAGATAAAGTTTCTGAAGATAATGACACCTCAGAAAAGCTTTCTTCAACCATAGAATTATTGATAAAATTGCGAGCTGAGGCGAGAAATAATAAAGATTTCGCGCTTAGTGACCAGATTAGAGATCAATTGCAGGAAATGGGCATTCAGCTTAAGGATGGAAAAGAAGGAACTACTTTTAGTATAAAATAAAAAGTAAGAGGTCTAAAGTTAGAAGTACGAGGTTAGAGGTTAGAGGTAAAATAAATTAAGTTGGCAGCCTTATTGAGCTGGACTTTTTAACCGTATTTGTACCGCGTCTATACAGGTTGCTTTTGGGCAGTACTTAAGAATTAAAAAAGAAATATTATGCATACAAAATTTCTTGCTGCTCCATTTATCTGGTTAGTGAAATTTTATCGCAATTTTATTTCTCCTTTAACTCCGGCGACCTGCAGGTACACACCTACCTGTTCCCAATACAGTTTAACAGCTTTGCGTAGGTTTGGACTATTTAAAGGAGGCTGGCTTAGCTTAAAGCGTATTGTTAGTTGTAACCCGTGGGGTGGCAGTGGTTATGATCCGGTGCCTAAAAAAACGGAACCGAAATAATAGGCAGATATTGCCAAATATGTATCTTTACGGCTCTAATCAATTTTAAATTATGCTTTTTAACGCGATTAACTGGAGCCCTTCAGAAGGTTTTGATTTCGGTTTCTTTGTCCTACACTATTACAGTTTGATGTTTTTAATAGCCTTCGGACTGGGCTGGTATATCATGAAAAGCATCTTTGTAAGGGAAAAAATTTCCATAGAAAAACTGGACTCCCTTTTTATTTATGTGGTTTTGGCGACTCTAATTGGTGCCAGGCTGGGACACGTTATATTTTATGATTGGGACTATTTTCAGCATCATTTATTGGAAATATTCTTACCAGTGCGCTTTGAACCAGAATTTGAATTTACCGGTTTTAGAGGACTTGCCAGTCACGGTGCGGCCATTGGTATTATTACTGCCATGTATCTTTACAAAAAACGCGTATTGGACAAGCCGGTACTATGGATTTTAGACAGAATTGTAATCCCGGTAGCCAGTGGTGGCGTTTTTGTTAGAATTGGAAATTTCCTGAATTCTGAAATTATTGGAAAACCAACCAATTCTAATTATGGGGTTGTTTTTGAAAACCTGGGAGAAACTTTTCCGCGGCATCCCGCCCAACTTTATGAATCTTTTTGCTATATTTTGGTATTCTTACTGCTTTGGTATTTATATTGGAAAACCAATAAACGTGAAAAAGTAGGTTATATCTTTGGCTTGTTTTTAGTACTATTATGGACGGTTCGTTTCTGTATAGAATTTGTAAAAGAACCACAGGTTAATGAACGCGCAACCTGGTTTTTAAACACCGGCCAATGGCTGAGTATTCCTTTTATTATCGCAGGGCTCTACTTTATGTACCGCCCCACTAAACCGAGAACCGTATGATTCGCAAATATCTAATTTTATCGGCTTTCCTAGGCTGTGCTTTCTTTACCTCTTGTAAAGATGATGATCCTTCGGAAAAAAATATTGAAACCGAAGAAATTGTTTTTACTAAAGAAGGTGAAGCCACATTGCTAAAAGCTTCTGGCGACACCATAAAAAAATTAGATATAGAAATTGCCGATGATAATTACGAAAGACAAACCGGCTTAATGTATCGAGATAGC
Source organism: Salegentibacter echinorum (assembly GCF_900129445.1). Taxonomy (GTDB): domain Bacteria; phylum Bacteroidota; class Bacteroidia; order Flavobacteriales; family Flavobacteriaceae; genus Salegentibacter; species Salegentibacter echinorum. Next base: position 323,577 of record NZ_FQVT01000001.1, on the reverse strand, counting down.
ATGGAAGAGGAACAAGGCATGTTGTTTATTTACGATAAAGCTGCACCGCGCTCTTTCTTTATGAAAAACACCTATATTCCGCTAGATATCATTTACTTTGGAGCAGATAGTACTGCGGTAAGCCTGCAGGAAAACGCAAAACCCGAAGATGAAACTTCCCTCCCTTCTGAAAAACCGGCGCAATTTATTTTAGAAATAAATGCCGGCCTGGCCAAAGAATGGAACTTTGAAGTAGGTGATAAAATAGACTTTAAGAGAATTGATTAACCCTGAAACCTTTTAATCCAGAATAAACAACCTAATTCTCCAGAAAGTTAAAATCTTAATTATTAGGCCTCGTTTCTTCATATAATTGCCGAAGAAAAAGTTCCAGCTTTCTGGTTTGAGGAGGCTTTAGATGAAAAATATTTTTTAGTACTTCTTTAATTTCTTCCGGACTGTCTAAATATCGTTCTTTACTCTCGCCTTTTACAAGATGTACTGTAAACCGAGTATTATCCAATGCATACCGGCAATCTTCTCCAGCACGCGCGACAATTAATTTATTTTTAAAGTGGGAATCGGGATGGGTAGAAGTGTACCAATTAGCTACTTTATAATCTACCATGTATGATGTATTTAAAGTAAACTTATACATCGTTTTCCATTCATTCTTAATAGAGCATTTTAGAAAATAACAGCCATTTTTACGAATGATCTTATAATCTTCGTGTGGGGTTTCTTGAATGTCATTCAGCTTAAACTCCAGCGGTGCGCTAAGGGATTGCCCGCCAAATCCCACATCACACAAATATGTGGTATCGTTAAGGTTTACCAGTAATATTTATGGGATTTCGCGGTAATTTCATCATCGGGTTTATTCCATAAAACACGGCCTGAAAAAGCTGTAACCTGAAACCCGATCGTTTTAAGCACGTGATAAAAAAGTCCGTTTTGTTCAAAACAATAACCGCCCCGGTCATTTTCAACCATTTTTTTCTGTAGTGAGGTAATGTCTATCTTCACCGGGATATTTAACAACGGATTTAAATTTTCAAACGGAATATGGATAACGTGTAAATATTGAAGTCTTTTTAAAGTCATTAAATCGGGCCGGGCTTTTCCGGTAAATCCAATCCGTTTAAAATAGGCTTTTAAATCAAAGGTCGTATTATTCATTTTAGGACATTCAACTATTTAATATCGTAATCCTTTCAGCAGCTTTTTGGCATTTTTCGTTGGCTCCCAACTAGAATCTGGTTCAAAGTGATTCCAGAGTAAAGCAGAAATATCCCTATGCAATTGCCAGGCTTCATTATCATAATTCCAGGAATCGTCCCTATTGTTTTTTGTCGCGATATAGCATACATAATCCCCGCCCGGGGCATTTACCATAAAAAGTTCAGAGCGGGATTTATTGACCATTCCCTGTTTTGCCGCAGCCTGTACAAAAGGTGGCACTTGCGATAAAGCGTAATCCTGATAAAACGAATTTCCCAATAAACGGTACATTTCGTCGCTGGCTGTGGCACTAATTAGCGTTCGTTCCCTTATTCTTTCCAAAAGGCTGGCCATCTCTCGTGGCGTGGTTTGCCCCCAACCATATTTTTCCCAGTCTTTTTCCCTTCCTTCTGTACGGGAATTAACCCTGGTGTGTGTTAATCCTAAATCTACCATCAACTCGTTAACCTCTTTACCACCTCCGGCCAGTTCCTGGTTCCAAAGGGAAGTGACATTATCACTGTAGCTAATCATTAGTGCAACCAAGGTTCTAAGATCTGTAGTAGTACTGTCTTTATAGAACTGCATTAAGCCAGAACCGCCGTAAACCCTGTCTTTAGTATAAACCAAGGTGTCATTATAACTCAGGCTGCCTTTTTCAATTTTATCGAAAATTTTTATCAAAATAGGCACTTTTACGATACTTGCAGTGGGGAAAATAATATCGGCGTTAAGTGAAGCTTCTTTCCCAGATTTTAGATGCTTAACATAAATGCCCACATCCCCGTGAAAATCCTGACTTAACTGTTCCAGCTGTTGCTGAAGTTTTGCATCTGTATTTTGTGAAAATCCAATCGCAGAGGACACTAAAAAGCTAAAAAGAAAAACAATTTTCATAAATTGAGATTTAAGATTTATCCTGAATACCTTTTTTAAGAATCTGGCCAAAATTATACATATCCTCAAAAGAACAATAAAAGGGTGCGGGTGCCAGCCTAATTACGTTAGGTTCCCGCCAATCTGTAATAACCCCGTGATTCATTAAATAATCAAAGAGTGCTTTGCCCTGGCCGTGCAAAAATACCGAGAGTTGTGTGCCCCGTTCCTCCTGCCTGGAAGGTGTTATAATTTCAAAAGTACCAGGGACTTCTTTATCAATCTCCTGAAGAATAAATTCCAGATAGGCCACGATGGTATTTCGCTTTTCAATTAGTGCGGGCATCCCTACCTCAGCAAATAACTCTAAAGAGGCTAAATAAGGCGCCATGGCCAAAACAGGGGGGTTAGAGATTTGCCAGGCATTTGCACCGGCTTCGGGCTTAAATTCGGGTTTCATAAGAAAACGTTCGTCTTTTTTATGTCCCCACCATCCTTCAAAACGTGGAATGTCTTTTAGATTGTGATATTTTTCGTTAATAAAACACCCCGAAGCATTCCCCGGCCCACTATTCATATATTTATAGCTACACCAGGCAGCAAAATCTACCTGCCAGTCGTGAAGTTTAAGTGCTATATTTCCCGCGGCGTGGGCAAGGTCCCACCCTACAAAAGCACCGACTTTATGTCCTGCTTTTGTGATTTCTTCCATAGCCAAAACCTGTCCCGTATAATAATTTACACCACCAATTAAAACCAGGGCACATTCTGATCCCACTTTCTCTATTTTATTAAGAATATCCTCGGTTCTAAGATTATGTTCTCCTTCACGCTTTTTAATTTCTACAATGGCATCTTCGGGTTTATAACCGTGAAAGCGCACCTGACTCGAGATCATATACTGGTCGCTGGGAAAAGCTTTTTCTTCACAAATTATTTTATAACGCTTTCCCTTTGGACGATAGAAAGAGGCCATAAGCAAGTGAAGGTTTACGGTAAGTGTATTCATTACCGTGACTTCAGCCGGTTTGGCTCCAACAACTTTTGCCAGTTTTTGTGCAAACCTATCATGATAATCCCACCAGGGTTTTTCGGCATAAAAATGTCCCTCTACCGCCAGGTTTGCCCAATCTGTCATAATCTCATCTACATATCTCTTTGCAGATTTTGGTTGAAGCCCCAGGGAATTTCCGGTGAAATAAATAACATTCTCTCCATTATGCTGCGGAAAAATAAATTCTTCCCTATACCGGGCAAGTTTATCTTCAGCATCTAATTTTTGAGCAAATTCAAGCGTATTTTTAAAAGTCATGTGTGGTTGTTATTTTTTTAAGTGAGATAAACCGAATGCGGCAGAAAAATATAGTATAAGTATATACAATTCTTACGTCAATAACCGGGGCTATCCTGTCTTTGAATCTCAATTATCAAGTAAAAATACAATTTCTAAAATAAATATATTTGTATATTCCTTTTCATTCATATAAATATGGAAAGTCTCATTAAGTCAGACCTCACAGGTTTTCGAGACCTATATCTCTCATAGCAAAGACTTATTGCATCGCATTTAGAATAGCATAATTTTTTTAAACGATATTACTGTTGGCGGATAGTCAGAAAATTTTTTTCCGGCACAACCACTCGAATGGATTTTTATAAACAACCTGAGCCACCAATACGCCAAAACTTCAGAAAAAACCCTAAGAATATCTTTATGCGTTTCAGTGGTTTCCCGTCTTTGTAGCAAAAAACCCGGCACTTATCAAAAACCGGGTAAAAATAATCTTCCGGTTATAATTCTGTGGTCATTATTCAAGCTTAATTAATTTCAATAAATTTGAAGAAAAAATAAGCCATGCATTTTCTTCCCGACAAAATAGACGATTATATTTTAGAACATTCTGCTAAAGAGCCAGAACTTTTAGCAAAGTTAAACCGGGAAACCAACCAGAAGGTTTTACAGCCCAGAATGCTGAGTGGTAGCTACCAGGGAAGAATTTTAAGCCTCATTTCAAAAATAATTGCCCCAAAAAATATTTTGGAAATTGGCACTTACACCGGTTACTCGGCTTTATGCCTCGCTGAGGGTTTAACTGCAAGTGGGAGTCTGCATACGATAGATATCAATGAGGAATTGTATGATTTTCAGCAAAAATATTTTCAGCAATCAAATTATAAAAATCAAATTAAAGCTTACGTGGGGGACGCGCGTGAGATTATCCCGGGCATAGATGCAAAGTTTGACCTTGTATTTATAGATGCCGATAAACCGAATTACCCGGTTTATTTCGATTTAATCATCGACAAAATGAACAGCGGCGGGGTTATACTTTCCGATAATGTTTTATGGAGTGGTAAGGTAGTTGAGCCCGTTAAAGAGGATGATGCATCCACCAAAGCGCTTTTAAAATACAACAAAATTCTTGCTGAAGATGACCGTATAGAAACTGTGATGCTCCCCATACGAGACGGACTTACAATAAGCCGAATTAAATAAAGCGTTTGCCAGAGCGTTGATAAATCCAATAGAAGATAAGCGCAAAGGTAACCCCCACGAGAGCGCCTACAATGATATCGCCGGGATAGTGAACGCCTACATAAATCCTGCTTAGCATAAACAGCACAGGCCAAAGAAAAGTTACCCAAATCCAGGGGTATTTTTCCTTCAAACTTAAAACGACAAAGGTTGCGACCACCATAGAAGACGCCGAATGCCCCGAAAAGAAGCTGTAATTTTCAGGGGTCTGTAAAATTCTTATGACGTCCACCAATTCAGGCTCATTGTTAGGCCGTAAGCGCAAAAAAAAGTTCTTAACGATGTTAGTAAAAAAGAAAGTAGAAAGTACTGAGGCTACAAGAAATAAGCCAGCGAAAACAGCTTTCTTCCAATAAAAGGCAGTAAAATAAAGTAAGATTATTGCGATATAAAGTGGAATCCAATTTTGGACGGTAGTGACACCTATCCAAAACTCATCATAAGCCTCGATTCCCAGGCTATTAAGATAAACGAACAACTCCCGGTCCCAGTGCTTAAGCTGTTCTAACATATAGATTTTAAATTATTGAATTCTTTTGGAAAAAAATAAATAAACCCGTTGTACTAAAACTGATTTTAAAATTTACGTTTTATAGAGCCGGTAATCTCGTCTATATCTTCCTTTACCTTGTCCATTTCACCTTTTACCTCCCTGGTAATATCGCCTTGTTTATCGGCGCTTTTTTGAATTTCTCCCTTTATGTCATTAGAGGCATTACGTAACATTTTCATTCCTTTACCTAAGCCGCGGGCTATGTCTGGAATTTTATCTGCACCGAAAACCATTACTAAAATAAATATAATAAAAGCTATTTCGGCTCCACTTATAAAAAACGGTATTGCAATCATATCAAAAACAAATATAGAGACAAATTTAAGCATAAAAAAAGCCGACTCGTTAAAGTCGGCTTAAATTATTTTAATTTCCGAGGCTTTCTTTAAACTTTTCAAACTTGTTAGTGGTTTCTTGCTTAGGCCAGGTGTTGTTGCTCACATCAACATCTGCCGTTTCCAGGTTTGGATCTACCACCATTTTCACAATCTCTTTACTGCTGGCAATGGCTTTGGTTGCTACCTCGTCATTCATTCTCCACAGTTGTACGGGATATTTTTTCATCGCTGTAGAACCATCGGCATAGGTCAATTCCACAATTAATGGCATGGGAATCCCTCCCGGTTTTTCAAAAGTTACCTGGTAGAAATATTTGGGATCTTTTAATTTGCGACGTTCTTCTTCAGAAAAATTATCCATCACATATTCTTTAATTGTGGGAGAGTTTTCCAGAACAGATTTTCCTTTTAGGCTCTCATCGAATTCCTCATTACCTTCTTCCACTACATAAACAGCTTCAATTTCATCTGGATTTGCACCATATTGTTCCAGGAATTGCTTTCCTTGTTTGGTTGCCTTGTCAGTAATGAACAATTTCTTCACCTCTTTAATTCCCATATCTACGTTATCTGTAGTATAGAACCAGCCTCTCCAAAACCAGTCTAAATCTACGGCTGATGCATCTTCCATCGTTCTAAAGAAATCTTCGGCGGTTGGGTGTTTAAACATCCATCGTTTGGCATAAGTTTTATAAGCATGATCAAACAATTCATGTCCCATCACGGTTTCCCTCAAAATATTTAAGGCTGTGGCTGGTTTGCCATAAGCATTGTTCCCCAGCTGGTAAACATTCTCGGGATTGGACATAATTGGCGCAATGTATTTTTGATTACCCCTCATATAAGGAACAATCTTAGCGGGAATTCCCCTTCTGGAAGGATATTGCTCTAAAGGAGCTATAGCTTCCGGATATCTTCTTCCAAATTCCTGCTCGGTTAGATACTGTGTAAAAGTATTTAAACCTTCGTCCATCCAGCCCCATTGGCGCTCATCACTATTCACAATCATAGGGAAAAAGTTATGACCAACTTCGTGAATAATTACACTAATCATCCCAAATTTTGTCCTGTCAGAATAATAGCCGTCAACATCGGGACGTCCATAATTCCAGCAAATCATAGGATATTCCATCCCCTGATTTTTGGAATGCACCGAAACGGCTTTATGATAAGGATATTGAAAAGTATGATCTGAATAATTTTGTAAAGTGGTTGCCACTGTTTTGGTTGACCACTCTTCCCAAAGCGGGTTCCCTTCTTTTGGATACAACGAAACAGCCATGACATTTTTGCCCATAACATCTGTAGCCATCATATCTAAAATGAATTTTCTTGAGGTAGAAAAACCAAAATCCCGAACCATTTCCGCTTTATACTTCCAGGTTTTTGTTTTGTTGGAAAAAGATTTCTCTGCTTTTTCAGCTTCTTCCTGGGTTCTTATCACCACCGGTTTATCGAAGGATTTTTGAGCTTTTTTGTAGCGTTTCATCATTTCTCTGGTATAAACTTCGTCCCTATTTTGAAGTTTCCCCGTAGCCTCCATAATATGGTCTGCCGGCACCGTGATATTAACTTCATAATCGCCAAAAGGAAGTGCAAACTCCCCGTCACCCCAAAACTGCATATTTTGCCATCCTTCTACGTCATTGTAAACAGCCATTCTTGGAAAAAATTGAGCGATCACATAAGCATTATTGCCATCTTTTGGGAATTGTTCATATCCACTTCTAGCCCTATCAGATACGTGATTGTTAATTTTATACCACCATTTCATATCAAATTCAAAAGATTCTCCTGGTTCCAACGGTTCTTCTAAATCTATACGCAGCATAGTTTTATTAATCACATAACTTAAATTATCCCCATCGTGCTTTAAGGATTCAATATTAAATCCGCCGTCAAAAGATTCTTTCATATAATCTTGAACAAAGCTTTGTGGAGTAGCAACGGGACGCATTCCGCCGGGATTTTTTTCTAAAGCCGGGGCATTTTGCTTTCTAATATTCTGGTCTAATTGTACCCAAAGGTATTCCAGTTTATCGGGAGAATTATTGTGATAAGTAACCCGGGCTTCTCCATCTAAACGGGTATTTTTATCGTCTAAAACGATATCCATTTTATAGTCTGCCTGATTTTGATAATAGGCTTCCCCGGGAGCTCCGGCACCGGTGCGGTACTGGTTGGGCGTTGCAAACTGTTGGTAAAGTTGTTTAAACTTGTTATTGTTTTCGTGACCTTCCTGCTTCGGTTTTTCTTCAGCATTATTTTCCTGAGCTTGAATTCCCGTTGCAAAAAACAACATTAATGCGAAACTTAAGAGTTTTAATCTATACATCAACTATATTTTATTTTAAGAGGGTTAAAAGTAAAAATTTTTTGAAGCTTATCCCTAAAAATTACGGAAAACTAAGTGTATCGGTTTGTTGCTCACGCAATAGCAATAGGCTTTTTGTTTTATCATTTACTTTTACGTGCACCACATTTTTTTGATCGTCAAATAGATCGGTAAGAATTCCATTGCTAACTTCAATGGCATTAAAGGCCGCTACATTTTCCACTTCAATATAAAGTATAAGCTGGTCGGCATCATACTCCTTCCCTAAATAATTTAATTGAAGATCTTCTCCGCCAATTTTAATTTTTAATTTTTGAGCTAAATATTTAGTAATTTTTTCTTTTACGGCTCCTTTTTCTGCTTCTTCGGAAAGCTGAAGATCTGCCTGATAACGCTCATTCAAAACCTTTTGAAAATCGTCAATAAATACCCGGGTGATAATCTGCAAACTCTCTTGCTCTGCTTTGTATTCTATTTCTGTGACACTTAAATAAAATTCATGCGCGCCAGATTTAAACGCGGAAAGCAGAAAAAAACTCGCCAGGATAAAACTTATTTTTCTCATTTATTTTTTCTTGTTTTTGAACAATAACTACTCCAAAAATTTTAATGAATTGAATTTTTCACCTTGTTTTTCAAAAACGCATCATATTCCGAAGCCATTTCTTTAAAAAATCGCATCAATTCCAGGTTTTCCTTATTATCCACAAGTTGTTTAAAAAGTTTTTTGCGACTGCAGAAATAAACAAAATCAATAATTCGAGCAGCTTCAATTTTTAAAGTTTCTGTAAAAAATTCCTGCGGAAAAAGCTTTTTCGTTTCTAAAACCAGGGTTCGTAATTCATGACTTTTTATAGCTTTCCTTAGCCGCTTTTTTTCTCCAGAAATAGCACCATATATCTGTCCCACAGGATCATTTGGATCGCTTAAAGCGAACAATTTTCGTTCTTCCACAATCAAGGGTTTTTTATCGGAAAGTGCAAAATCGATAATCCTGGGATCATAAGTTACTATGGAGATAATATCTTTAGCCAAATTCCCAGAGAGTTGATGTAACCGCACCTCGTCCAACTCATTCAATTCGGGATGTAATGTTATCTCCAGAAGTTTTCCGGTTAAATGAGCAGCAGTTATTGCGATCTCTTTCTTTTGAAATTGCACTGAAGAGAATACCAAAGTATCCCCCACGGCAGCCTCCAACTCAAATTTCCCGGACGCGTTACTCAAACTACCTTTTTCAGCAGTAATATTTATAATATGAATTGGGGCTACAATAGAATCGGTAATTATTTCTCCCTTAATTGCAACCCGTTCCTGGCCGTGTAGATAAGGTATAGAAAGCAGCAGGAAAACAACTGTAAAGGATTTTCTCATCTATAATACTAGTTTGGACATACCCTAAAATTGCTATTCCTCAATAAATTTTAGATAAGCTTTACTTTTCATTTCCAAAAATGCAATAAGTTTTAAGGCATTTTCTTCTTTCAATAAGCTATCCCTCAAACCATTTTCAAAAACATAGGAAAGAAAATTCATGATATGTGAAGACTCAATATTTAGATGATTTGTAAAAAAATAATCGTCAAATCTACTGCGAAGCTTATTTACTTTTTCCCACTGGGTTGGTTTTTTGTTCGGTGCCTTAGTTAAGGAACCAAAATTAGAATTCCCAATGATTGCCCCTACTAAACCTAAGATATTACCTCCCGCTGGAGCACTTGGTTGATTTTCATTAAATGCCGCATTTGGCGTCCCCCTGGGCCTGGAAGGTCCAATTGGCGGAGGGACTTTGATAATTGGCATATCCACAACATCAATATTTGCAATATCAGCCTTTAAATTTCCGGTCAATTCGTGAAGGTTTACCTGGTCTAATTCTGTAATTGCCGGTAATAATTTTATGTTTAAGATTCCAGCCTTAAGAACTTTATCGGTGATCTTTAACTCTTTGCGTTGAAACTGTACCGATGAAATTAATAATTCATCACCTTTAGAAACTTCTATTTTAAAGTTCCCATTTTTATCACTAACTCCACCTTTTTTTTGGGTCACATTAATAATATGAATAGGAGCTTCAATATTCTCGGCTTCAATTTTTCCGCTTAGCTGTTGCTTTTCCTGGCTACTGGCAGAAATCCCGGCGAACAAACAAAATAGAAGTAATAGGTGTTTCATTTTCTTAATTTTAATCCTGGGGTTGTAATGCTTTATAATCTTCACTTTTTTCAATTAGAAATTCAATGAGCTCTAATTCCTTTCCATCAGCCAGCATTTTTTTATCCAGTCCGTGGTCTGTGAGGTAATAAATAAAGTCATTTATATTATCTCGATCAATATCCAGGTTAGACCTAAAGAAATCATCATCGTAAATAGCCCGCAGTTTTTCATCTAATTCCTTCTGGGTGAAAGGATTGTTTTCTATCTCGGCACCCGCGAGAAGCTTAAAAATATTCACAAAATTAAGTCCGTTTACCAACCTGGTTTGGCTACTGGCAAAGGCGGCATTTTTATCGGGGCCGCTAAGGGCATCTGGTGTAACATTTACCCCCATTGCTTTAAGTTGGGCGGCAGAGTAACGCGGCACCTCGGGATCTGCAACTTCAATCTTTGGCACATCTACATTGATGTCTCCAGATAGTTGATTGGAAGATAACCGCACCTCGGGCAATTCATTTACGCTCTCTCTTAAAAACACATTCATTTCACCAGAATTTATCACGCCCTCTTCCACCGCTACATTAAATTTCTGAAATTGTAAAGCTGAAAAAGTAATACTGTCACCAAGGGCCACTCTAAGCTTAAACTCCCCAGCCTGGTTGGAGATTGTTCCATTACCGGTATTTTTATTAAAAACAGTCATACCTTCTGGTGATTCACCTTCCGGGGCAATAATTTTCCCCTGCACCAAAATTCTTTCTTTTTCCTGGGCTATTAAAATTGTTCCGAATAGTAATAAAGTGATAAAAAGTATTTTTTTATACATAACTCTAGTTTTCTATGATCAAATTAAGGATTCTTAAGCATCTTAGCGCCACAAGTGGCTTGTAAACTTTTGTTAAAACCCCAATTTAAGGTAATTTTATGCCTGTAAAATTTATAATTATTTAAAAGTAAGTTTAATTCTTTTTAAAAATTGAAGATGAAAAGAGCATTATTAGCAAGCACCTCAACTTTACACGAGCAGGATTATTTGGAATATTTATTACCAGAAATCAAGTCCTTTTTTAAAGATAGTAAAGAAGTTATTTTTATACCCTTTGCCCGGCCCGGAGGTATTACTCACGATGAATATACCGAAAAAGCAGCCGTGGCTTTTAAGAAAGCAGGAATAAAGTTACGCGGACTACACGAATTTAAGGATATGCAGACAGCAATAGCATCGGCTAAAGGTATTTTTACCGGTGGCGGTAATACGTTTTTATTGGTTTCAGAATTATACAGGAATAAACTAATGGCCGGTTTACAGCAAGCAGTTAAAAACGGCGTTCCTTATATGGGAACCAGTGCAGGGACCAATATAGCCGGGCTCACGATGCAGACGACCAATGACATGCCAATAGTTTATCCGCCAAGTTTTAAAACACTGGGAATAGTACCTTTTAATATTAATCCGCATTATTTAGACCCCGATAAAAACTCTACCCACAAAGGAGAAACCCGGGAAACCAGGATTAAAGAATTTCATAAAATTAATACCCAGCCGGTAGTTGGTTTGCGGGAAGGCAGCTGGTTACTGGTAGAAAATAATAAAATTGCGTTAAAAGGGGAACTAAGCGCCCGTATTTTTAAGCTAGAAAAAGTACCTTTCGAAATAGAAACCGGAAGTGAACTAAACGAATTAGCAGAAGCTTAAAATTAAAAACTTAGGCTTAGAAAATAAAGATGAAACCTTTACATTTTACAAGTTGAAAAAAGCATAGCTATTTATGGATTACCAAAAAATATTAAACACCATAGACGAAGAATTAAGTTACAGGGATGTATCTGGTAAAGTAGCCTCTTACATTCCCGAACTGGCAAAAATAGATCCCAGGAAATTTGGGATGCATGTTTTTTGCGGGGATAATCAACATTTTTCTTTTGGGGATAGTGATGAACTTTTCTCGGTGCAGAGTATTGCAAAGGTGTTTAGTCTTTCTATGGCTATGCGTATTATGGGAGAAGATCTTTGGGACCGGGTAGATGTAGAACCATCGGGAGACGCTTTTAATTCGCTAAGCCAGTTGGAGTATGAAAATGGAATTCCGCGGAATCCTTTCATAAACGCGGGAGCTTTAATTATTGCCGATATTTTGGTAGATCAACTGGAAAACCCCGAACAGGAATTACTGGATTTTGTACGAAAAATAACGCAGGATAACAGTATAAATTTTGATCCTAAAATTACAGCTTCCGAAAAAGAAACTGGATACAGAAATATTGCTTTGGTAAATTATATGAAAGCTTTAGGAAACATTAAATGTGATGTAGAACCGGTGGTAGATTTTTACTTTCACCTTTGCTCTCTTGCCATGTCTTGTAAACAATTAGCACAGGCTTTTATGCTGTATGCTAACAAAGGAAAAATTTTGGGCACAGAGGAACAGGTTTTAACACCAGTCACGGTAAAACGTATAAATTCTTTAATGCAAACCTGCGGTTTTTATGACGAAGCGGGGGAATTTAGTTTTGAAGTAGGTTTACCGGGAAAAAGTGGTGTTGGTGGTGGTATCGTCGCTATTCATCCAGAACAGTATTCGGTGGCTGTTTGGAGTCCAATTTTAAATGAACAGGGAAATTCTAGTTTGGGGATGAAAGCTTTAAAAAGACTTACCAGTTTAACCGGGGTTTCGGTTTTTTAAGAAATCGGTGATTTTATTGATTGGAAAAAATAAAAGTAACTGGTAATAAAAAATGCCTTCTGAAAAATCAGAAGGCATTTTTTTATAATTGAACACTGTAATACTTCTTAGAGCGCAGCAACGTGCGTTGCAAGTTGCGATTTAAGGTTCGCAGCTTTATTTTCGTGTATAATATTTTTCTTTGCAAGCTTATCTACCATAGAAACCACAGAAGGCAACATAGCTTCAGCTTCTTTCTTCTCAGATTCTTTCAATTTTCGAATTGCATTTCTGGTAGTTCTATGCTGGTAGCGATTTCTTAGACGCTTAGTCTCATTGCTACGAATTCTCTTCAATGCCGATTTGTGATTTGCCATTACAAATTTACTTTAATTATTTTTTAAAAGTAGTCCGTAGGGGAATCGAACCCCTGTTACCAGGATGAAAACCTGGCGTCCTAACCCCTAGACGAACGGACCATTAATTTATTTCAAATTGCCCTTTCGGGACTTTTTTTTAACACAATAATATAATTTGTGTTTCTTGTAGTCCGTAGGGGAATCGAACCCCTGTTACCAGGATGAAAACCTGGCGTCCTAACCCCTAGACGAACGGACCATTATTTCTTAAATGCGGATGCAAAAATACAACTTTTTTTGAATGCCACAAGTCTTCCGCAAAAAAAATTAAAATTTAATAGGCACGGGCAAAAAGCACTCGCTGCTCAGATGGTTTTCCAGTGAGTACACAGCTCCCCGCTTCTTTTGCGGAACTAAATGGAATACAGCGAATTGTGGCTTTCGTGTATTCTTTTATTCGGTTTTCGGTCTCTGCTGTACCGTCCCAATGGGCAGAAATAAATCCACCTTTAGATTTTAAAACTTTTTTAAATTCTTTGAAGTCATCTACTTCTGTGATGTGTTCATTTCTAAAATTAAGCGCTTTTTCAAATAAAGCCTCCTGAATTTCTACCATTAGCGCTTTCACTTTTTTCACCACGGCTGTTTGATCCACGAATTCCTTTGTAAGGGTATCTCTTCTTGCAAGCTCCACGCTCCCCTTCTCCAGGTCTTTAGGACCAATTGCCAATCTAACTGGAACTCCCTGTAATTCATATTGCGCAAATTTCCAGCCGGGTTTCTGGGTATCCCTATCGTCATATTTTACAGAAATCCCTGCTTCTCTTAAATCGGCTGCTAATTTATTAGCCACCTTAGATATTTGTTCTAGCTGTTCCTCTCCTTTATATATTGGCACGATTACTACCTGCGTAGGAGCTAAATTAGGAGGCAATACTAAACCATTATCATCACTATGCGTCATAATTAAGGCGCCGATTAAACGGGTAGAAACTCCCCAGGAACTCGCCCAAACGTTTTCCAGCTTTCCTTCGCTAGAAGTAAATTTCACATCAAAAGCTTTAGCGAAATTTTGACCTAAAAAGTGAGAGGTCCCGGCCTGCAGGGCTTTTCCATCTTGCATCATCGCTTCAATACATAAAGTTTCTACCGCCCCGGCAAAACGCTCACTTTCGGTTTTTGTTCCTTTAATCACCGGCATTCCCATAAAATTCTCGGCAAAATCTGCATAGATATTATTCATTAATTCTGTCTCCTTTACGGCCTCCTTTTTAGTGGCGTGAGCGGTATGCCCCTCCTGCCACAGAAATTCTGAAGTTCTTAAAAACAAACGGGTTCGCATTTCCCAGCGCACCACATTGGCCCATTGGTTGATTTTTATAGGCAGGTCGCGGTAAGACTGAATCCAGTTTTTATAGGTATTCCAAATCACCGCTTCAGAGGTTGGACGCACTACGAGCTCTTCTTCCAGTTTAGCTTCAGGATCTACAATTAGTTTTGATTTATCTTCAGGATTGGTTTTAAGACGGTAATGCGTTACCACGGCGCATTCTTTAGCAAAACCTTCGGCATTTTTCTCTTCAGCTTCAAAAAGATGTTTGGGCACAAACAAAGGAAAATAAGCATTTTCGTGACCAGAATCTTTAAACATTTTATCCAATTGGGCTTGCATCTTTTCCCAAATTGCGAACCCGTATGGCTTGATGACCATACAGCCACGTACTGCAGAATTCTCGGCCAAATCGGCCTTTACTACCAACTCATTATACCATTTTGAATAATCTTCGCTTCTCTTAGTCAGTTTTTTACTCATTCCAGTGATTTGGCATAAATCTTGTACTTTTATTAAATACAATATAAATGCAGGTTTAGTTAGCGCAAAACTAACTATTTTTGTAATGTTCAACAATAAAAACCTAAGCTAATGATACGCAATTATTACTTTCCAAAAAACACCATGATTCTGGTTGCACCTATGTTATTGCTATTATTGGCATCTTGTGGTTCTTACCAATATTCTGGTTACGAAGATGGAATTTACGGTGATGCAGATGTACAGGCACCGGTGACCAAAAAGCAATCTCAACGTGCTAATAACAATAATGCAGGGAACAATTATTATAAAAATCTTTTTTCTGAAAAATCTGAATTCTACGGTCAAATGGCCGATGAAATCGTATTTACCGATGTGGAATCCTATTCTTCTGCCAACGCCTCTGAAGATGGTACATACTATGAAGAAGAGCAATCTTATAATGGCGGAAACGCACCCTGGGGAAATGATCCAGATCAATACACTATAAATATTTACAACAGGCCTTACTACGGTAGCTATTACAATCCCTTTAGATGGGGTTATTATGGTTACGGCTATGGTTATGCCGGTTATTGGGGCAACCCGTATTGGGGAGCATTCCCACACTGGGGCTATGGACCTTACTGGGGTAGCTACGGCCCATATTGGGCACACGGCTATGGATATGGTTACGGTTATAGATATGGCGGATACTACAGTCCGTTTTGGAGAAGAGGTTATTTAAATAACCCTTATTATGGTAATAATAATCATTATAGAGATGTTGCCTACCACTATGGACGCAGGTCCAGTAATTCTACATACAGAAGAGGTAGTAATTCTACTGTGAGGTCCAACAACTCTTCGTATTCCAGAAGTATAAAAGCAATAAGAAGCAACAGTAATAATAGCCGAAGCTACTCCCGTAGTTCTAAGGACGACTCCAGGGTATATAGTCGTTCCAGTCGTAGAAGCGAACCTTCACGAGTGAATAGATCTACTACTACGCGAAGAAACTCTAGCATTAACCGTTCTAATAGAAGCTCAAGATCGAACAACTCTTATAATAGGTCTTCAAGATCTTCAAGGAGCAGTAGTGGTACCGTGAGACGTTCCAGTAGTTCAAGGTCTAGCGGAACAAGAAGTTCTGGAGGCAGTAGCCGCTCCTCTTCATCTTCGTCCAGGTCTGGAGGAAGAGGAAGATAATGCTAAGGCGGTTTAAACAATATTATTAAGCATATTATGAAATTAACCTTACAGTAAATCCTGTAAGGTTTTTTCTGAATTAAATTTAAAAAGAATTATGAAAAAGATATTTCTATTACTGGGAACTATTCTTATCACAGCAGGTGTGCAAGCTCAAAATATCACTGACGCTTTTCGATATTCTACTGAAGAATTAAACGGTACTGCTCGTTTTAGAGCGATGAGCGGTGCTTTTGGCGCTTTAGGTGGAGATTTATCGGCCTTGCAGGTTAACCCGGCATCATCGGCTGTTTTTATTAGTTCCTTCGGAACAATTACTTTAAGCGACCGTTTTAATAATAAGGACGTAAATTACTTTGGTACCAGCACCAGTAATAATAATTCTGAAATTAATTTTAACCAGGCCGGTGGTGTACTTGTTTTTAAAGCCAGAAACAATAGTCCCTGGAGGAAATTTAGCATTGGCGCAAACTACGGCACTACAAATAATTTTGAAGATGCTTTTGTTGCCCGCGGGATAAGTCAAACTTCTATAGATCAATATTTTTTGGGTTATGCCCAGGGCACTCCTTTAGAATTATTACAAACAAGGGAAGATGAAACAATTTCAGATTTGTATCAGTTTTTAGGGGAACGTCACGGTCACGGTGCTCAACAAGCTTTTTTAGGCTATCAAGCTTATGTTTTAGATCACGATAAAAACACCCCAGAAAACACCCAATACAACTCTTTAATTGGTGCGGGATCTTTTAACCAGGATTACCACGAGGTATCAACGGGCTTGAATGGAAAATTCAGTTTTAATTTCGGAACGCAATTTAAAGATTTTCTCTATTTAGGGGCTAACTTAAATGCACACTTTTTAAATTATGATAGGGCGACTCGATTTATAGAAACCAATGATAACGCTGGCAGCGCTACCAATGAAGTTAGGTTTGAAAACAACCTAAGTACCAATGGAGATGGATTTTCATTTCAGGTTGGGGCCATTGCAAAATTAAATGATCGTTTTAGGGTTGGGGCTTCCTATGAATCACCTACCTGGTACAATATAAGTGAAGAAAACACGCAGTACTTAGAAACTAACAACAATGCTGGTGAGCGCGCCGTAGTAAACCCGAATATTATTAATATTTATCCCGATTATAAGCTTAGGACCCCCGGGAAGTTAACCGGAAGCCTTGCAGTAATTTTTGGAAAGAGAGGACTAATTAGTTTCGATTATTCTTATAAAGATTTTTCAGCTACTGAATTCAGGCCTAAAAACGATTCTGAGTTTATAGATCAAAACAATAATATTTCTGAAGAACTTCAGGCCGTTTCTACTTTTAGACTTGGTGGGGAATATCGAATTAATAACTGGAGCCTAAGAGGAGGCTACCGTTATGAGCAAAGTCCTTATGCCAATGAAACTACGGTTGGCGACCTTAATGGTTATTCCGGAGGTTTGGGTTATGACTTTGGAAACATAAAATTAGACCTTGCTTACACCCACTCCAGTTATGAAGAAAACCCCAGGCTTTATGAAGTAGGATTAACAAATACTGCAAATATAGATCGTAAAATTTCTAATGTGGTACTTTCATTAAGCTTCGGACTTTAAAATTAAAAAGCGCAGGAGATAAACTTCATCATCTTCTGCGCTTTTTTAGTATTTAGAAGCTTTAAGTTAAAGACAACACTAATCTTTTGTTTCAACTAAAATCTTTAGTTCAAGTTTGAGCAAAAATTAGAATAATTAGAAAATGTTTTACCGGTGGTAATATTTCAGATTTCTTATCTTGTGAAAAAATATAATGCAATATGTTTCAATTTGATCAGGAGACCTGGGTTTATATTATTCTTATCGCAGTTTTTCTCGCTTATTTTATTTGGAATTCCCGTAGGGCAAAAAAGAATAGGAAAGCACGAAAAAATAGAAATTTCAGAAAACGCTACATGGAGCGTCGTGAGGAACAGGACAAAACCTGACTACCTCTACCCTATTTCTAACTAAAATTAGCGAAACAAATTTCTAAGACTCTTCCGCTTTACTTACTTCTTACATTTTTAAATAGGTCTAGTTTAAAACTAGTTAAACTTTTTCTGAAAATAAGTTGAAAACATGTTTATAGACCTCTAAAAATTAATCGTTCGTGTATTTTTTAAATAATTTTGTGAAACATATAAAACAAACGCGACATTTGTTTAATTCCTCAACTAAATAATATGAAAATATATACAAAAACAGGAGACAAAGGGACCACAGCGCTCTTTGGCGGTACGCGGGTTCCTAAACATCATTTGCGCATAGAAAGTTATGGCACAGTAGATGAACTCAACTCCCATATTGGCCTTATACGCGATCAAGATACCGGTAAAGAGGCAAAAGATGTTTTAAGTAAAATTCAAGATCGTCTTTTCACTATTGGATCTATGTTGGCGACAGATCCCGAAAAGCAAAAGCTTAAAAACGGAAAAGAACGTTTAAATATTCCAAAAATCACTGCGGAAGATATTGAACTCTTAGAGCAGGAGATAGATAGAATGAACGAAGAACTTCCAGCGATGACCCATTTTATTCTTCCGGGAGGTCATCAAAGTGTGTCATTCTGTCACATAGGCCGCTGTGTTTGTCGCCGTGCTGAGAGACTGGCGAGTGCTCTATATGAAGTAGAAGCTTTTGATGATCATGTTTTAAAATATCTCAATAGATTGTCAGATTATCTTTTTGTGCTGGCACGAATCTTGTCTAAAAGGTTACAGGCCGAAGAGATTCAATGGATTCCGCAGAAGACTTAATTTCTTCCGGTTCAGCACAAAGAAGAACTGTCTTATCGTTTTATAAGTTACGTTTATTGGTATAATCTTTCTTATCAATTTATAAAATGCTTATTTAGATACGTGGTTTCACTTCATAAGTTTCATATTTCGAAGAAAAAATATGATTATTGTGTATGTTCTTACCGGTATTGATTAAATTATAGATTTTTTTCTTGGCTATTCCATTTAAAAATTTATTTTTGCAAAAATATAAAACTTGATTAACCCATGTATTGGACTTTAGAATTAGCATCTTATTTAAGTGATGCCCCGTGGCCTGCAACTAAAGACGAGTTAATTGATTATGCAATTAGAACAGGTGCGCCGCTCGAGGTAGTAGAAAACCTACAATCGATAGAAGATGAAGGCGACTCGTATGATTCTATTGAAGAAATCTGGCCCGATTATCCTACAGACGAAGATTATCTTTGGAATGAGGATGAATATTAAAAAAATAATGCGCAAAAAATAGAAAAAAGTCTCCATAGTGAGGCTTTTTTTTTGCGTACATTTGAACCCCTATTAAACAAAAACTATTATGGATTTTTTAAATTCTGTACTAAAAGTATTTGTCGGCGATAAATCTAAAAAAGACGTCAAAGCTATACAACCCATAGTAAACAAAGTTAAAGATCTCGAAGCAGAGTTTGAGGCCTTAAGCTTAGACGAACTTAGAGCTAAAACAACGAGCTTTAAGGAAAAGATTGCCGAAGCAATACAAGATATCAACGAGAAGATCACAGCGCTGGAAGCTGAAGCTGATGCGACCAATGATATTACCAAGAAAGAAGATATCTATGCCGAAATCGACTCGCTAAAAGAAAAATCTTACGAAGTTTCAGAAGGGGTTCTCAATGATATTTTGCCCGAAGCTTTTGCCACGGTAAAAGAAACGGCTAAACGCTTTTTTCATAACAAGCAATTAAAAGTTACCGCTTCGGAATATGACCGGGAACTTTCAGCAGAAAAGGATTATGTAAACTTAGAAGAAGATTACGCTATATGGAACAATTCCTGGGATGCGGCCGGTAAACCGGTAACCTGGGATATGATTCACTATGACGTGCAGCTAATTGGCGGGGTTGCCATGCACCAGGGGAAAATTGCCGAGATGCAAACCGGGGAAGGTAAAACGCTTGTGGCAACACTTCCTATGTACCTTAATGCCCTAACCGGAAATGGTGTGCACCTGGTAACCGTAAACGATTACCTGGCAAAAAGGGATAGCGCCTGGATGGCTCCTATCTTTGAATTTCACGGGATGAGTGTAGATTGTATTGATTATCACCGGCCAAATTCGGCAGCGAGAAGAAAAGCTTATAATGCCGATATCACTTACGGAACCAATAATGAATTTGGATTTGATTATTTGAGGGATAATATGTCCCACGCTCCAACAGATTTAGTGCAACGTCCTCACAACTTTGCAATTGTGGATGAGGTGGATTCTGTACTTATTGACGATGCGCGTACCCCATTAATTATTTCAGGGCCAATTCCCAAAGGTGATGTACACGAGTTTCACGAGCTTAAGCCGGCTGTTTCCAATATCGTAGATCTACAACGAAAACATCTTGTTAAGGTTCTTGCCGAAGCCAAGAAGCTTATTGCCGAAGGAAATACTAAAGACGGCGCTTTCCTATTGCTTAGGGTTTACAGGGGCCTACCAAAGAATAAAGCACTTATTAAATTTTTAAGTGAAGAAGGTATAAAACAGCTGCTGCAAAAGACCGAAAATCACTATATGCAGGACAACAACCGGGAAATGCCCAAAGTTGATGCCGACCTGTATTTTACCATTGAAGAAAAAAACAACCAGATAGACCTTACAGATAAAGGAATTGAATTCCTATCGGCAGATGGTGACGCAGATTTCTTTGTAATGCCAGAAATGGGCATGGAAATCGCTAAGATTGAAAATGAAGGACTTTCTAAAGAAGAAGAAGCCGAGAAAAAAGAGGAGCTTTTTAGAGATTACAGTGTAAAAAGTGAGCGTATTCACACCCTTAACCAGTTATTAAAAGCATATACCCTCTTCGAAAAAGACGATGAGTATGTGGTGATAGATAACAAGGTGAAAATTGTAGATGAGCAAACCGGTCGTATTATGGACGGCAGGCGCTACAGCGACGGCTTGCACCAGGCAATTGAAGCCAAAGAAAACGTGAAGATTGAAGATGCAACCCAAACTTTTGCCACGGTAACCCTTCAGAATTACTTTAGAATGTACGGCAAATTATCTGGGATGACCGGTACTGCAGTGACAGAGGCCGGGGAGTTCTGGGAAATTTACAAACTAGACGTAGTAGAAATCCCCACCAATCGTCCAATCGCCAGAGACGATAAAGATGATTTGGTTTATAAGACCAAACGTGAAAAATATAACGCGGTAATAGACCACGTTACCGAGCTTTCCAATGCCGGAAGACCCGTGCTTATTGGTACAACTTCGGTAGAAATTTCAGAATTACTTTCCAGGATGCTGAAATTAAGAAACGTTCCGCATAATGTTTTAAACGCTAAACTGCACAAACGTGAGGCAGATATTGTTGCAGAAGCAGGAAAATCTGGTATCGTGACCATCGCCACCAACATGGCCGGTAGAGGTACCGATATTAAATTAACTAAAGAAGTAAAAGAAGCCGGCGGGCTGGCCATTGTAGGAACCGAACGCCACGATTCCCGACGTGTAGATAGGCAGTTGCGAGGTCGTGCTGGGCGTCAGGGAGATCCTGGTAGCTCTCAATTCTACGCTTCTTTGGAAGATAACTTAATGCGTTTATTTGGTTCAGAAAGAATAGCCAAATTAATGGATAGAATGGGGCTGGAAGAAGGTGAAGTGATTCAGCATAGCATGATTTCTAAATCTATTGAACGCGCCCAGAAAAAAGTAGAAGAAAATAACTTCGGGATCAGGAAGCGTTTATTGGAGTATGATGATGTGATGAATGCCCAGCGGGAAGTAATTTATAAGCGTCGTTATCACGCTCTATTTGGAGATCGTTTGCGGGTAGATATCGCCAATATGATCTTTGATACCGTTGAAGCAATTACCGAAAACAACAAAGTCGCACAAGACTTTAAGAACTTCGAGTTTGAGTTGATTAGGTATTTCTCTATGAATTCCCCAATTTCGGAAGACGAATTTGAAAAAATGGGAGTTCAAAAGATCTCAGGAGTGGTATATAAAGCGGCTTATGAGCATTATGATTCTAAGATGGAAAACAATGCTGCCCGGGCATTCCCGGTTATTAAGCAGGTTTATGAAGATGAAGCTAATAATTTTGAGAGAATCTCGGTGCCCTTTACAGATGGTCAAAAAACTTTACAGGTAATCACTAATCTTGAAAAAGCCTACGAATCTGAAGGAGTGCAATTGGTTAAAGATTTTGAGAAAAATATAAGTCTTGCCATAATAGACGACGCCTGGAAAACTCACCTTCGTAAGATGGATGAGTTAAAACAAAGCGTTCAGCTAGCCGTTCACGAGCAAAAAGATCCTTTATTAATTTACAAGTTTGAAGCTTTTGAATTATTTAAAGCTATGTTAGACCAGGTGAACCGCGATGTTATCTCTTTCCTGTTTAAAGGAGAAATTCCAGAAGGAAATGTAGGTAATATTCAGGAAGCCAGACAGCGCAAAAAGGAAAAAGTAGAAACCCAGAAAGAAGAAATTCCTAATATGGATGAAAGGGCTTCTGAAAGTAGAGCAGCTGGGAATACCCAGCAGCAACGTCGTCCCCAGGTTACTGAAACCATTACCCGTGATAAACCAAAAATTGGTCGTAACGAAAAGGTCACCATTAAAAATGTAATGAGCGGTGAAAATAAAACCGTAAAATACAAACAAGCAATTCCCTTACTAGATAAAGGGGACTGGGTTATAGTAGATCAATAACCTTAAAATGAGGTCTTTTTAAAATTCCCGGGAATTAATTTTTCGGGAATTTTTTATTTAGACCCTATTTATCATATCACTTCTGTATCTCGTAGTTTCTTCTATAAAGTAACGTAAAAGATCTCACAGGTTTTTGACACCTTTGAGGTCTCTAATATCAAAGACTTTTAGCATCAAAATCAGACTAGTATTAAATCGTAAAGGCAATATTTCTGTAATTTAATATTTTGATTAATTTAGCTCTTACATTAGTTTTCCTATGAAGAAATATCAAATTGAAATAAAATGGGGCGTGATTTTTTTCGTGCTTATGGTAATATGGACCTATCTCGAAAAACTACTGGGCTGGCACAATGAACATATTGACAAACAAGCACTATACACTAATTTCTTCGGATTTATCGCGATAGTTGTGTATTTTTTGGCAATTCGGGATAAAAAGCAAACGATTTTTCACGGAAAAATGAGTTGGAAGCAAGGTTTTGTTTCAGGAATCATTTTAAGTGTGGTAATAGCTTTGCTTTCTCCTTTACACCAGGTTATTGCGCACAAATTAATAAGCCCAGATTTCTTTAATAATATAATTGACTACAACGTTGATGCTGAAAGAATGAGCCAGGAAGACGCCGAAGCTTTTTTCAACCTCAACTCCTATATAGTACAGGGTATATCTAATGCACTAACTATGGGAGTTATAACCAGCGCACTGGTAGCACTTGTTTTAAAGAGAAAATAAGTATTGTTTTATTGGACCTCGATAAACTTTAATCTTAATTACTTCTAAGTTTAAGTAAATAATTGGGATTGGGACAATTTTGTAAATAAAAATCCAGATCCTTCCTGGAGGTAACTCCGGGAAAATCTCCAATTTTTTCTTTCAGATCTTCGATAATTTGAAAATGCAGATGTGGCGCATAGTCTCCGTTCTCCTCTGGACTACCTAATTCACCAATTTTCTCTCCTTTTTTTATCTTGGTTCCCAGAACAAGATTCTGCAAAGACTCTCTACTTAAATGGCCATACAGCGAGTAGAATACTTTGTTTTCATAATTATGTTCTAAAATGATTGTCGGGCCATAATCCGCAAAATTTGCATTATCGTTATAACTATGAATTTTTCCATCTAAAACTGCCAGAACATCGGTATAAGCATCGGCCCAAAAATCTAAACCTAAGTGAATATTCCTATTGTGATTTTCGTCTTTTGAAGCAGTAAACAATTCGCTTCTTTGATATAGTTTACGCACTTCTGAATAACCTCCAAAGGCAACTTTCTTTCCAAAAGCATTTAAATATTCTGCGATATATTTAGAAAAAGCGCGGGAGGAAGAAATATCTACTTTTTTGAGCTCCACATTATTTTCAGAAAGATCTATAACAATATAATCTTCTTCCTTTAAATTAGCATCCAATACGCTGGTAAACCCCAAAGTGAGTTTAGATAGAAATTCAGAAAAACCGTCGGGTCCCATAAGCAACTTTTAATAATTTTTATTTTTTTGGGGAATCGCTAAAATTACAGCAAGCATTTTAGTTTAGCAAAACATTGCCCAAATTTGCATTAATTTTACTTTTTTCGATAAGTTGAAAAATTGCACGTTTTTTGAAGCATTTATATATCGCCTATTAAAAGTGCAATTTAGCGTAAGGATAAGCTTAAAATGAAAAAGCCTGTAAAAACATATTTAAAAATAGGAATTGCAATCATGGCTGTTGCTGCTGTGGTTGTTTTTTTATTTCACTCCAATACCAAATCCCACAGTCCGGAAGATACAGTGAGCTATAACAGGGATGATTTACATTTGGAAGTTTTCTATAACCGGCCTTATAAAAAGAACAGGGAAATTTTTGGAGAGCTTATTCCTTATAATAAAGTATGGCGAACGGGAGCTAATGAAGCTACCACATTTTCTACGAATAAAGATATCCTTATAGATGGATCATTATTAAAAGCAGGAAAATATACACTCTGGACAATCCCCAAAGAAAATTCCTGGAAAGTTATATTTAACGATAGGATGTACCCCTGGGGAATAAACCTGGACGAAGAAGCTTATAGAGACGCAGCTTTTGATGCACTAGTGCTTGAAGTCCCCGCCAAAAAGTTAAAAAATAGTCTCGACCAATTCACAATAAAGTTTACAGAACAAAACGGTTTTATTTATTTACAATTAGCCTGGGACAAAACTTTTTTGAGCATTCCCATAAAACAGGATATAAAAAAAGCTCACAAATAGCAAGTATTTGTGAGCTTTGATATTTTAAGAAAATAGTAAATGGCTGTTTTAAAAGTAAACTTTAACGTTATTATCATCAAAGTGCTTTAACCTACTTATTGATTTCCAAAAAGTTGAAAATACTTTCGTTTATCCCGATAGTAAATCAAAGTGCTTTTTAGACAGTCACAACTTTCTTTTAGCAAAGAAATGTTTAATCCTCGTCAACCATTAGGTTTAAGGTAACGTCTATATTATCTCTGGTGGCGCGGGAATAAGGACAAACTTCGTGAGCTTCGTTAACGATTTTCTCACCAGTTTCTACATCCACTCCGGGTAAATAGCAATCTAAAATAACTGCCAATTGTAAATTGCCTTCTTCGGTTTTACCTAACTCTACCACTGCACTTACGCTAAGGTCTTCACTTAATTCTACCCCGTGATTCTTTGCAACTAGTTGTAAAGCACCTCCAAAACAAGCGGAATATCCCGCTCCAAACAATTGCTCTGGGTTGGTATTATTACCACCGTCGCCGCCCATGGATTTGGGTACACTCAAAGCTACATCCAGTAGTCCATCGTCACTTTTTGCGTGACCATTTCTAGCTCCTTTTGTAGTTACCGTTGTTTTATACAAATTTTTCATCTCTATATATTGGTTTAATTGATAAACTCTCAATATAACAAGCATAAAGCAGGCTTACAAAGATTGGGTTCATAAATTTGTCATAAATAACCCGACTTAAGAAAAACGAGTGAAAATTGACATGGGTTGACCATAATGATAAGCTATAATAGCAAAAAAAAGCTGTCTGAATTATTAACTTAAAGTTTGAGCTTCAATAGTTTTTAAGTATCATATTTCGCCTTTAAAGCGCTGCCCTTCGAATAATCATCATCCTGTAGGGAAAAATAAAAACTAAGCTGTAACCAACTTAAAAACCTTGATTTTTTAGCAATTTCAGCTAAATCTGTCTTTACAGGAAATTATGAACTTGCATTCTATTAAAGATACTCATGCAACCACCCTTTTTTCAGCGAAATTCATTGCAACTTCTTTCGGCTTTAATTTTGAAGGTATTATTTCAATATTAGCGTTTTTTAAAACTTTTGTAAGGGGTCTCGAACCAACTGGCTTTGAACTTCAATCAACTTAGGTCGAACTGAGGTAATAAAAAATTCAAATCAAACTATTTGGAATAAACAGTTTTCAGAATAACGTCTTTTACGGAAATCGATGTGTAAAATTAATACTAAAAAATCATTAAACAATTATTACTCGTTAATCACAGATTGCTTATTAAGTTTTTTAAAAACCTTCGCCTGAACATAAGTATGCAGTTTATAAAATAAAAAACCAAAAAATATCCCGACTATGATGCCGGCCACAATGTCTCCCGGATAATGAACTCCCACATAAACCCTGCTATAAGCGACGAGTAAAGCCCAACAAATTAAAAAATAAATATATTTGGAATAGGTTTTTCCGAATATGAGTACTAGAAAAACTGCCACGCCCATAGAATTAGCAGCGTGAGCAGAGAAAAAACCATAAGAACCACATCTTTTGGCGACAAAACGGGTATATTCCATAACGCCTTCCTGACGACAGGGCCTTAAACGATCGAAGAAATCTTTACAAATATTCCCCAATTGATCTGTAGCTGTAATTAACAGAGTTATAAACAGCATGGTAAGCAAACTGGCTTTCCATCCAAATTTTTTAAAAATTAAGAACAATAAAAAGGCGTAAAGCGGTATTGCCGACCACTTATCCGTAATAAACAACCATAGCCAATCCCAATTTTCTGAGCCTAAATTATTAAGCCATATAAAAAGTTGATGATCTAATTCAATTATTCTCTCCATTTAGTCTTTTTCATACCTGGTCACTTCCCTATCGTAAAAAGCAGACGCTTCTTTAATAAGGTTTTCAGTCTCATTTTTTAGTTCATCTTCGTCTTGTTGGTCAAATTCTTCCAACCACTCTACTTCGTCATTTTCAAGATTAATTATAAACCTTGGAAAATCGGTATGAACCACAAAAACCGCAGTAGGGAAATCGGTATTATCACCAAGAAGGAATTTAGGAATCTCCATAGTTATATTTTAGATTGAGCAAGTTTATAATTTTTTAAAATAAGTTTTTTTGATAAATAATTGAACCGAAAGTACAACAATAATGCCGAAGCAGATAATCCGGCCAGTAACCCCAGCCAAATCCCCATACTTCCCATCATCTTCGCTTTTCCAAAATACCAGGAAACCGGAAAACCTATAATCCAATAAGATATAAAACAGATTAGTGTGGGAACCTTCACATCCTGCAAACCTCTTAAAGCCCCAAGGATAACTACCTGCAAGCCGTCGCTTAGCTGAAATAAAGCGGCCACCACCAATAGTTGCGCTGAAAGTAAAATCACTTCAGCATTATCTATATAAAAAGTAGGCAACCAATCTTTTAATAAAATAAAGGCAAGTGCAAAAACAGCTTCAATTAAAAATACCAGCAAAAAGGTGGAAAGCGCAATTCTTCTTAAATCTTTAAATTGTGCCAGGCCTTTTTGGTTTCCCACCCTAATTGTAGCGGTAACCCCAAGGCCTACAGCAATCATAAACGTCATAGAAGCCAGGTTTAATGCAATTTGGTTGGCGGCCTGGGGATTTGTTCCCAGTAAACCGGCAAGAAAAACAGTGGCCGTAAAAATGGCTACTTCAAAAAGCATTTGAAGGGCTGTAGGAAACCCGAGGTTCAATAGGCGTTTGAAGACTTTTGAATTAAGTGCTTCTTTTCTACCCCATTTAAAATATTCGGCAAACTTTTTCTTTCTTCTTAAAATTTCCCAAATAAACCAAAGCATAAAAAAACGGGAAATTAAAGTACCAATTGCTGCACCTTCCAATTCTAATCTAGGGAAGATCCAAACACCATAAATAAGAATATAATTAAAGACTACATTCACCACGTTAGCGATAAGTGTGGCATACATCGCATATTTTGTTTGGGAAAGTCCATCGGCAAATTGTTTAAATGCCTGGAAGATCATAAGCGGCACCATAGAGAAAGCTACAATATTTAGGTATGGTAAAGCGAGCTCTACAACCTCTGGGGGCTGATCTAAGTAATACAATACCGGTTTTGCTATTAATAATACCAGAAATAGTAAAATACCGTTTATAGTACAAAGGATAAGGCCATGGTGAAAATAGCTTCTACCGTTTTTAATATCTTTAGCTCCATCTGCCTCTGCGATTAGCGGAGTAATGGCAAAAGAAAAACCAATTCCCATAGAAAGCGCAATAAAAATCATGCTATTTCCCAGGGATACCGCGGCCAGTGATGCAGGTCCCAATCTACCAATCATTAAATTATCTACCAGCCCAACGAGCACGTGTCCCAATTGTCCCATCATCACGGGAAAAGCGAGCTGTAAATTTTTACTGAATTCTTTGGTATAAGCCTGTAATTGCAAACCTCTAATTTTGGCGGCAAATATAATAGGAATTTATCGTCCAAAAATTGAAATCGAAATAAAAGCTGATTGATATCTATGCTTTAATGTTATCTAATTAAGAATCAAAATTGCTAGGCTGATAGAGACAAGAAAAAAGACTAAAAGATGATAGCTACGATTTTTGTTCTTTCTTAAAACATAAAAGCTCCAGAAAAGTTGTTGACTTTACAGTCCATATTTATCAATTAGATAAATTAGAGAAGTCATAGTGGCAGCTCCCAATTCTAATTCACGTTTATTTATTTGTTCAAAAGTATCGGTAGCTGCGTGATGAATATCAAAATAACGTTGCGAATCTGGTGCCAGGCCCGCAAGTACTATATGCTCATTTTTTAATGGGCCTATATCTGCTCCACTTCCCCCCTGTTCAAAATAGTGAATAAGATAAGGTTTAAAAAGTGTTTTCCAACCTTCTATTTTTGCAAATTGTGCATCACTCGCTTCAAATGAGAATCCGCGTGGTGTAAACCCTCCGGCATCGCTTTCTAAAGCAAAAATGTGGTTTTCATTGTTGATTTTTGCAACTTCAGCGTATTTCTTTCCGCCACGCAAACCATTTTCTTCATTCATAAAAAGCACTACCCTTAGGGTTCGTTTAGGCTTATAATCAATTTCTTTGAGTAATCGAAGCACTTCCATAGACTGCACAACCCCTGCGCCATCATCATGGGCGCCATCGCCTAAATCCCAGGAATCAAGATGCCCGCCAACAAGCATAATTTCTTTTGGGAATTCGCTTCCGGTAATTTCGCCTATCACATTATAGGATTTCACTTCCCCGCGATTTTCTGAGCTCAATTTTAAATAAAATTCCAAATCTTTTTTCAGCTTTAAAATTCCGCTTAGATAATCGGCATCTTTAGTACTAATCGCTGCTGCGGGAATTCGCTTACTATTTGGGAGATTGCCATAACTCATAGAGCCGGTGTGGGGATGCTCGTCTATCTTTAAACTAAGCGATCTCACAATAACCGCGGCAGCGCCATACTTTGCAGCGGCCTCAGCTCCCGAGTAGCGCTGATCTACACAGCTTCCATAAGCTTTAAAAGTTTGGATATGTGTAGGATCCATTGGGCGATTATAAAATACAATCTTATCTTTTATCTCTCCTTTACACTCTTCCAGCTCCTCCAGCCCCTGCACTTCAATTACCTGTTTTTTTAAACCACCGGTAGGTGTAGCTATAGAGCCGCCAAGAGCCGCTATATTTACTTCGGTTGAAGAACCTGGGCCTGTTTGTATATAAGCATATTCCCGGGTTCCGCGGGTCCATTTTGGCACCATAACAGGCTGTAACCAAACTTTGTCCAAACCAAGTTCTTCCAATTGAGATTGCGTATATTCTACGGCTTTTTGAGCATTTAATGAACCAGACAATCTTCCTCCAATAGCATTGGAAAGATGATCTAGCCAGTTATAAGCTTTCCCATTCACAAGAGCCGTATTGAATATTTTACGTATCTGTATAGAATCATTTTCTTTAATTGTATTTTCTTGAGCAGTTAAGCCAAAACTTAATAATATACCAGATAATAAAAACAAAAATTTCTTCATTTAAATAAACTTTTATGCCATAAAACTATGTTGCTAAAATAGTTAATCTAGACAAGCTAAGCTTTAAATTATAGGTTTTATAAATAGCTACCTGTAGGTTGAGATAAGCCGATTAATCTTTAATAATCGGTTTTCAACTTTTATACCAAAAGTTTCCTGGATCACTTTTAAAATTCCCGATAAACTTTAAGAAGCAACAAGCATTCAAAGCTTAACAATTGATCAAAAAAAGGATAAATTTTATATCTTCGCCGCTAAATAAATATGGTGTGAACAAAGAAGAAAAAGAAGAGATTATCGCCAAGGTAACCAGCCTTTTAAAAGAAATCCCATCTTCAATGGAGATTGTAAAAAAAGGTGGTGACCGCCATAAGCGTTTTAGATATTTGGCTACTCATATGGTAGAGAAAGCTATTGAGAAAGATGCTTTAGTGATTTCTAAAAATAGAAAAGGTATTGCTATTTTGTTCCGTACCAATAAAAAAGACGATAATTTTCTTAAAGATATTAGAACACAAATTGGCTTAGTGCTTAATGTAACCGGCATTAGAAATGCTTACAGTATTGTAAAAAACCAAAATTATATCCAAAAGCAACGTCCGCAAGAGGGAGATTATTTATATTGCTGGTTTTGGGGAATTTTAGCCGACTCCAGGGGAGCAGATACCCAGGTGGGTAAGGAAATGAAAGACGAGTTTTACCGGCAGGCAAAGGAATATCAAATTCCGCTATATGCCGAAACGAGAATGCGCAAAAACGCCCTGGTTTATCAACGTTTTGGGTTTGAGCTTTTCCATGAGTGGGACCACCCCAGCGGGGACACTATGTATTTTTTGAGGTATAACCCACCTCCAAAAGATTAAAACTAAAAATTCACTCTAAAAATTAAATTCTTCAAGGAATCGGGGAAATAACTTTTAGAGTGAAGTAAGTTTATTTTTCAACAATTTCGATCAAAAAGGATACATTATTCAGAAAAAATTCTTGCATTTCTAGGCTGTTCTTTCTCGTAGAATCAAATTTTGGCTATCGTCCCGCAATTAAAATTTACTACCAAACAACTGCACATCTTCTTCTGAGATCTCATCTCCACCAAGAATAACCAGACGCTCTATAACATTGCGCAATTCCCGAATGTTTCCGCGCCAGTCATATTCCTTTAAAGTATTGATTGCATCCTTAGTGAACTCTTTTTTATTGGAACCGTGTTCTGCCGAAATCTTCTCACTAAAATAATCGATAAGTAATGGGATGTCATCCCTGCGCTCATTTAAGGAAGGTACTTCTATTAAAATTACTGCCAAACGATGATATAAATCTTCCCTAAATTTCTTTTCTTCAATTTCTTTTTTGAGATCTTTATTGGTCGCTGCAACCACACGCACATCTACTTTAATATCTTTATCACTTCCCACCCGGGAAATTTTGTTTTCCTGAAGTGCACGTAGCACTTTAGCCTGGGCAGAAAGGCTCATATCGCCAATTTCATCGAGAAAAATTGTACCGCCGTTGGCAGCTTCAAACTTACCCGCCCTATCTTTATTAGCAGATGTAAAAGCGCCTTTTACGTGGCCAAAGAGTTCGCTCTCTATTAATTCTGCAGGAATAGCTGCACAATTCACTTCTACCATTGCTGCTTTAGACCTATCACTTTTTTGATGCAACCAATGTGCTACCAATTCTTTTCCGGTTCCATTTTGGCCTGTAATAAGCACGCGGGCATCGGTAGGTGCTACTTTTTCAATTAATTGTTTAATTCTTTGAATTTCTTCAGACTCACCAATCATTTCAAAATTCTTGCTCACTTTCTTTTTAAGTCGGGTGTTTTCTACTACCAACTCTTTTCGATCTAAAGCATTTCTTACGGTGTTGAGCAATCGGTTAAGATCTGGTGGTTTCGAAATATAGTCAAAAGCACCTTTTTTCATCGTGTTTACAGCCGTTTCAAGGTCGCCGTGACCAGAAATCATCACTACGGGGATTTCAGGCTTAATTTTCATGATAGCCTCCAGCACTTCCACCCCGTCCATCTTTGGCATCTTAATATCACAAAGAACCAGATCGAAATCTTTATCCTTAATCTTTTCTACTCCTTCCAATCCATCTGCAGCCTCCTCTACTTCATACTTTTTATTTTCTTCAGAAAGAATTTTTACTAAAACCCTTCTAATTGCTGCTTCATCTTCAATTAATAAAATTTGTGCCATATTATAAAATACTAAATTTTAAGCCACTACGGGCGTAAAAAGTGTTGTTATCGTCTATTGTATATAAATCCTCGTGGTCACCATCCCTTAGCCTAATATCATTTATAACGGTGTAACCGGCATAGAGGTAAAATGAAATATGTTCTGTAAAGTTATATTGATAGCCCAGTCCACTTAATAAAACCGTCATAGAAACATTTTCGGCCAATTTATTTGAGTTTGGCCGACTTCGAAGATACGGATTAAAATTATTCTGAATATTAGCAAAAAAGCCATCTAAAGTCACAAAAGCCTGCAACTCATGTTTGTCTTTTATAAAATATTTTAAATTGGTTTTTGGTATTCCAAGTGCATAAGCCCAATTAGGTTCAAACCTTTTATAGTAGTTAATTACCGGTAAAGGAAAGGGATAACCGCGGGTGGTAGAGTAACTAAGGCCAAAAATTAGACGCCAGGGTTTTGCATTGACCTCTTCTTCTTTTGACTTCATGAAATAAACGGCTCCTGTATAAATATAATCGTCATTTACGGTTTTCTTATTACTAAAATTAGACGCAATTTTAAGCCCTGTTTCAATCCCAAAACGCCAATGCTTATTCATTTTAAAGGTATAACCTATTTTCCCGGTAAATGATTGAAACCTATCCAGGTGTTCTGTAGAGAAAAGCTCGTTGTTCCTGTATTTAAAACTTACGTTTCTATATTCCAAACCGGGAATTAAATAAGCTCCTTTACCATTTAAAACTATAGGAAAATTTGCAAAAGTTCTAAACCTCCTAAACGAGTTGTCTGAGTTCGATTGGGGGAAGTAGGTATATTCAAGCCGGGCTAAATCTGTAGATTGTGATTTAACCGGAATAATCATAAAAACAATAAAAACTAAAGAAATAATAGCTTTTAAGCAATTATAATCTTGCCTCTTAATTTTCATCGCTAGTTCTTTATTATTTTGATTATTTATCAATTATGTTTTTTAGTATTTAAGCCATTTAAAAAGCTCTTTGTAACTGGCTTTTTTACCATACATAAGAATACCAACCCGGTATATTTTTGCCGCCAGCCAAATTACAGCAAAGTTAGTCAATATTAAAATCCCCAAAGAAATTGCAAGCTCCCACCAGGGAACCCCAAAAGGAATGCGCATAAGCATTACAATAGGTGAGGTAAGCGGAATCATAGAAAAAATTGTGGCAATACTACCGTGCGGATTTTCAATTACCGAGAAAAAACCAACATAAATGCCAAGCATTAAAGGAAGAATTACCGGGAACATAAATTGCTGGGTATCGGTTTCGCTATCTACTGCCGCTCCAATGGCAGCATATATAGCGCTATAGAGAAAATATCCCGAAATAAAATAGATAACAAAAAAAATGATTAAATTGAAAATAGGTAAATTAAGAACATCTACTACAAGTTGCGCAATTTCTGGTTGCACCACCTGTTCTATATTTGCT
Organism: Salegentibacter echinorum; assembly: GCF_900129445.1. Classification (GTDB taxonomy): domain Bacteria; phylum Bacteroidota; class Bacteroidia; order Flavobacteriales; family Flavobacteriaceae; genus Salegentibacter; species Salegentibacter echinorum. Next base: position 289,910 of record NZ_FQVT01000001.1, on the reverse strand, counting down.
AATTGATCTTTTTGAACACTAAATAAATCTATCCCCAAAATATAGAAAGAAATTAATGATAAAACGCCACCTAACAGTAACCAAATACTGAATTGAGTTATCCCGGCAAGGGAAGTCCCCAAAACCTTACCCATCATTAATTGAATGGGTTTAACCGAAGAAACAATAATCTCAATAATCCTATTGGTCTTCTCCTCTATCACACTACGCATCACCATATTTCCATAAATTATAATAAACATCATAAGGAGATAACCGGCGGCGCCACCAAAAAACATTTTTATATAATTGGACATTTTTGACGTGCGCTCTCCTGAAAAATTCTGAATTTCAAGCTTTACCTGTCTTCTGGCATCGTCCAGCTCACTCAAATCTACACCTCGTGTCACCAATTCCTGCCGGGTCAACCTATCGGCAATAGTCTTTTCCAGCGTTTGTACCGTGCCAAAACCAGGAGATTCTTTTCCGTAGAAAGCTACATTTTCCATGCCTTTCCCTACATTTTTCGGTATATAAATTAGGCCGTAATAACCTTCATTTCTAACCAGGGTTTTCGCTTCTTCCAAACTTCTATCAGAAAGGTCCAGGTATTGTATTTCTTCAGCATCGATAAATTCAGTAGAAAACATTTCTGTTTCATCATACAAGCCAATAATATGCTGTTCACTACTGTTCAACATACTTAGGTATGCGATTAGTGCAAACATTCCCACCAAAATAAGCGGACTCAAAAAAGTCATGATGATAAAGGTTTTATTCCTTACCCGCGCTAGATATTCCCGCTGAATGATGAGCTTTAAATTACGCATTTTGAGTAACGGTTTTAATGAAAATATCGTTTACTGACGGTATCACCTCTACAAAGTGATTTATTCTGGCTTTTCCTATTAGGTATGTTAAAAGATCATTTTGAGTCTCGTTTTCCTGAAGCTGAATGGTTAATTTTAAATCATCGTTTATACTTTGAAATTTGGCTTTACCCAAAACAAATCGCTCGTTTAGTTCTTTGAGTAGTTCGGTCTCATTTTCGGCTTCCAGACCAACTTCATAGGTATTGGACTTATATTCTCTTTTTATTTCTGAAACTTTTCCATCTAATAATTTGTTCGACTTATGGATTAAAGCCATATAATCACATAACTCTTCAACACTCTCCATACGATGCGTTGAAAATAAGATAGTAGCACCTTCTTCTTTAAGCTGAAGGATTTCGTCTTTAATTAAGCCCGCATTTACAGGATCGAAACCGCTAAAAGGTTCATCAAAAATTAATAACTTAGGTTTGTGTAACACGGTAATGATAAATTGCACCTTTTGCGCCATCCCTTTAGAAAGCTCCTGAATCTTTTTATTCCACCAACCTTCAATATGTAATTTTTTAAACCAATATTCCAGGCGTGCTTTAGCTTCTGCTTTAGATAAGCCTTTTAAACGAGCCAGGTAAAGTGCCTGCTCTCCCACCTTCATAGATTTATACAGTCCGCGTTCCTCGGGAAGGTAACCTATATGTGCAATATCTGAAGGATGCAGCGGTTTTCCATCTAAAAAAACCTGACCTTCATCTGGCATGGTAATTTGGTTTATAATTCTAAGAAGGGTAGTCTTGCCCGCGCCGTTAGGTCCTAAAAGTCCAAAAATACTACCTTTTGGTATGCTAATGGAAACATTGTTGAGTGCGGTAAAACCGCCAAATTTCTTATAAATATTTTCTGCAACCAGGAGGTTTTCCATAAAGTAATAAGGTAATAAATAAGTAGTCTTTCTCTAAAGCTAAATCAAAAGTAAAAAAATAGCCGTGAGCCAATCCTAAGAAAATTATAAAAGCGTTAAAATACTGTATAAAAAAACCGAATTGCAATAAAATTAATAATCCAGGAAAGTTCTTTTTTGCAATTGCTAAAAATATTCCAAATATCTATAAAAACAAAACCCACCCTTAATAGAATTAAGGATGGGAAAAAAATTGCTATGAAAAAGAAAAAATATCACTAAAAGACTTAGTGATAATCAAATATATGAATATTTTCTTAAAACCGGGGTTCTAAGAAAACATATCTTTAACTTTTTCAAAAAATGATTTATCGTTTTTTTTGGGATTTGGCTGGAAGTTGTCGTCCTGAGCCATTCTCTCAAAGAAATCACGTTGTTCTTTATTTAACGTTTTAGGAGTCCAAACATTTACATGAACCAGCAAATCGCCTTTTCCATAACCATTAAGGCTGCCAATTCCTTTTCCTCTTAACCTAAGAATTTTTCCAGATTGTACGCCTTCTTCTACTTTTATACGCACCTTTCCATTCACAGTATAGATCTCCCTGGAAGTTCCCAGAACAGCTTCAGAAAGACTTATATACAAATCGTAGTGAAGATTATTACCTTCTCTTTGCAGGCTTTCATGTTCTTTTTCTGCAATAGCCACCAGGAGATCCCCTGCAACACCATTGCCGGGGGCATCGTTACCTTTTCCGGCAACTTTAAGCTGCATACCTTCTTCAACTCCCGCAGGAATCTTAATGGAAACAGTTTCTTCCTTCTGGATTAATCCGTGTGCATCGGCCTCACCAGGCTTTTTATCTATAATTTGTCCAGAACCGCTACAAGCAGTACAGGGGGAAGCTGTTTGCATTCTTCCTAAAATAGTATTGGTTACCCGGGTTACCTGGCCGGTACCTTTACAGGTGGTACAGGTTTTATAGGTTGTACCGGGCGCCTGGACTTTTCTTTTTACTTTTATCTTTTTCTCGACACCATTGGCGATTTCTTCTAAAGTAAGGTTAACCCTAATTCTTAGATTACTTCCTTTAGCACGTCTTTGGCCACCACCAAAACCGCCACCAAATCCAGAAAAACCTCCACCGCCGCCGAAGCCGCCGCCAAAAATATCTCCAAATTGGCTAAAAATATCGTCCATGTCCATGCCGCCGCCAAAGCCGCCGCCGCCAGCACCACCTTCAAAGGCCTGGTGACCAAAACGGTCATAACGGGCACGCTTATCTTCATTACTTAATACTTCATAAGCCTCTGCCGATTTCTTGAATTTTTCTTCAGCTTCGGTATCTCCTGGGTTCTTATCAGGATGATACTTTAAAGCCATTTTTCGATATGCCTTTTTAATTTCAGCCGCCGAAGCATTTTTACTTATACCTAATATGTCGTAATAATCGTCTTTCATTGTCTATTTTTGCAGATTCTAAAAAAGCTTTTACTTGCCGGTTACCACTTTAGGATAACGAATTATTCTTTCTCCCAGTTTATAACCTGTCTCTACAACATCAACTATCTTGCCTTTAAGTTTATCTTTAGGAGCAGGAACCTGTGTTATGGCCTCGTGAAGTTCAGAATCAAAGGTATCTCCCTCCTTTACTTTCATTGCCTCGAGTCCCTTGCTGTTAAGGGTTTCCCGTAATTTATTGTGAATTAATTCCACCCCTTTAACTAGGTCTTTTTGACCAGATTTCTTCATTTCTTTTAAAGCTCTTTCAAAATCATCTAAGACTGGCAACATGGCGGTCATTACTTCCTGGTTGGCAGTTTTAAATAAATCAAGTCGCTCTTTAGAAGTTCTTCTCTTATAATTTTCAAATTCAGCAAAAAGTCTTAAGAATTTATCCTTTTCTTTACCCAGGTCTTCTTTAAGTTTCTCTTCCTCAGTAAACTCGGCATCCTCTGGTGTTTCTCCCTCTTCTTCTTTTGCTCTCTCTACCTCATCAATAGCTTCATCTATGGTATCTTCTACCTGATTTTTCACTGATTGGTTTTGCTCTTCTTCGGGTATATTGTTTTTATCTTTGCTCATTTTTATGGTATTTTTAATACAATCTCAAGAAAGACAAATTCATTGCCAATTATGGTAAAGTGTCAAAATGTCATTTAACCTGAAGTTCTTGTAAATTAAGTTTTGGGAATGATTGTATAATAATTGAAATTATCCTACTGTACATTTCTATCAACTCAGAGTACAGGCTTAATAATTTTATCAGGACAATATAGTTCTTTCGCTTTCTGCAATCCTTGCCCACAACGTTATGGAAATAACGCACAAAAAATTTATGAAATAAAAAGCCATTAATTACGAACTCTCTTCTGAGATATTTCGTGAATTAATGGCTGTTTTTATTCAGTAAAACTTTAAAGTAGTTTTATTCAAGATATAAATTTAGTTGTCTATAAGATCTTCCAGGGCTTTGGAAAGGTTTAAGTATTGAAAATGATAACCGGCTTCTTCAATTTTATCATTGCTCACTAACTGACTGGACAACACAAGCCTGGACATATCCCCAAGCACCAGTTTTAAAGCTACTTTTGGCACGTTCGGCAACCAAACCGGTTTTCCCATTTGTGAAGCCAAGAAATTCACCATTTCCTTATTGGTGACAGGATTTGGCGCCACTGCATTATACACTCCGGTAAGTTTGTTTTCCACAGCATACATAAAAATCCCTTTAATATCTTCAATATGTATCCAACTTTGCCATTGTTTACCGCTACCAAGAGGAGAACCTACACTAAAATTCACCGGCTCTTTAAGCTTTTGCAGCATTCCGCCGTTTTTAGCTAAGACCAGGCCTATTCGTATTTTAGCAACTTCAATCCCAAGATCTTTAAAATTATCTACGGCTTCTTCCCATTTTACTACTACTTCGCCCACAAAAGAATCATCAACGCCCTGATCTTTTTCAGTATATAATTTCTCTAAAGAACTGGGGTAGACACCTATAGCACTGGCAGAAACAAGGTGCTGCACCTCATTCTTATTTTCCTGCAAACATTTGTAGAGTAAATTAGCAGTCTCTGTGCGACTTTTTATGATCTTTTTTTTCTGTTCATCTGTCCAACGTTCAGCAATACTGGCTCCTACCAAATTAATAATAATATTAACGCCCTCAATAGCTTTTTCGTCTATTTCACCTTCACTGGGATTCCAGTAAAAACCTTTATAATCGGGGTGGTTTTCAATCTTATCTTTGCTGGTAGTTAGATAATGAACATCAATTCCTTTTTCACGACAGGCATTACTAATTTTCGAACCGATTAAACCTGTAGCTCCTGTAATTAGTACACGCATTTTTCTTTACAAGATAACGAGATGTTTAAAGCTTAACTAATCCTTTTTGTAGTTTTAACAACAAAACAACCTAGTTTTTTAATGCTCTTAACATTTCTCGCTTTCCCGGCGGTCCTTCTAGTCTTTCAACGGTAAAACCTGTCTTTTGTAGAGCTCTTCTTACACTGCCTTTTGCCGCATAGGTTACTAAAACAGCTTCTTTGCGCATGGCTCGATACATGGCTGCAAAGATCTCTTCGGTCCATAATTCTGGTTGCACCCTTGCACCGAAAGCATCAAAATAAACGAGATCGTATTTTGCAATATCATCTATTTCTTCAAAGCGTTTTTGCTGTTTAATCAAATTAAAATTTTTAGAAATTTTTTCTAAACTATGCCAGGGTGTTTCGTGCATTTTTTGGAAAATGGGTGCATTATTTTCTGCGGAAAGTAATTTAGGATAGTTTAAAGCCTCAATTTCATTTTTAGCCACCGGATAGGCTTCTACTCCGGTATAATTGATGGATAGCTGATGCTTTTCTGCTTCTAAAAAAGTAATAAATGCATTAAGACCGGTACCAAAGCCAATTTCTAAAATAGCTAACTTATTCTCACTAAAATTATCCAGCCAATAGTCCAGCCCCATTTTAATAAAAACGTGTTTGGCTTCCTGTATGGCGCCGTGTTTGGAATGATATTGCTCGTCCCACTCTGATAGTTGAATGGTCGTAGAGCCGTCGCCGGTTTTAATTATTTTTCTTTCCAATTTCTTTATTCTTTTAAAAGTACCCCGGTTGCAACAAAAGCTCTAGTTAGTTTAGGGGAAGTGATGGCTGCTATTTCTGCCTCGGGTTTTCCCTCGTCTTCAGCATAATGTTTTTGATCTTCCACAGATATTTTATTCAAAAATGCTTTCCCTTCAACAATTACTTCGGTCTCCTCACTGTTTTTCGGCACAAAAAAACCATAATCTTTAAAAGTTACCCGCACATTTTCGCCCTCGGAAAGTTCTAAAATCATCCAACATCCTTTCTTTTTACACACACTTTTAATGCTGGAGGTGAATTTTAAACCTACGCTATCCCCGGGTTTTAAACTATTAAATTCCTGAAGGGCTTCTTTAGCAGATAAGGGGCTTTTCTTATCTATTTCGGCTCCAAAGGCAGTGTAATCTACATTTTCACTCATCGCCGTCTCTTCAGCTGCTTTCTTTGATCCTCTCTCCTGGCAGGAAAAAGCAATAAAAATTAGTGCAAATAATATTACTATTTTTTTCATATTTTTTCAAATCAACATTATTATTTCAGAATAAAAATACACTTACTTTAAGATTAATACAATTCGCAATTGTATTTATATTTAAATGACAAAGAAAGAAACAGAACAGTATATCCAACGAACTTACTCAATAATCGATTTATCCCGTTTTTATCTTATTCCAGAGCTTAACTAGCAACAAACTTAATCTTTTTAAATTATGCTCCTGGCCCTATCCCAGGATAATTTACTGAAATTTTAGATTTTAATTCTGCTTTAATTTAGGTAAATTTGTTAGCTAAATTAATAATAATGAAATACGACGCTAACCAACTAAAGATAACAGAAGTTCAAAAATCTAAAATTGAGGAAATCAATTTTGATAACCTGGTTTTTGGTGAAATTTTCACCGACCATATGTTTACCTGTGATTATGAAGATGGAACCTGGAAAAACCCGGAGATTAAACCTTACGGATCTATTGAATTAGATCCCTCGACAAAAGTATTTCATTATGGCCAGGCCGTTTTTGAAGGGATGAAAGCCTATAAGGACGATAAAGATCAAATCTGGTTATTTAGACCACAGCAAAATTTTGAAAGGATCAACAAATCTGGGGCTAGATTAGCTATGCCAGAATTTCCGAAAGAGTATTTCTTTAAAGGTCTTGAAGAGTTATTAAAATTGGATAAAGAATGGATTAAAAAAGGTTTCGGAAACTCCTTATACATTAGACCGTTTGTAATTGCTACTGAAGAATGCGTGTCTGCCAGTCCTTCAACAAAATATAAATTTATGATTATTTGTTCTCCTGCCCAGGCTTATTACAGCGGCGAGGTGAGGGTGCAATTTTCAGAAAAATACAGCCGGGCGGCTAATGGCGGGGTTGGAGCTGCCAAGGCGGCAGGAAATTATGCCGCGCAATTCTATCCCACTAATTTAGCGCAGGAAGCCGGTTTCCAACAAATAATTTGGACTGATGCCAATACCCACGAATTCCTGGAAGAAGCGGGAACTATGAATATTTTCTTTAGAATTGGCGACAAACTTGTTACCGCGCCCACCAGCGATAGAATCTTAGATGGGGTAACCAGAAAGAGTGTTATAGACCTGGCGAAGGATATGAATATAGAAGTTGAAATAAGACGGGTGAAAGTTGCCGAAATTGTGGATGCTGCAAGAAGCGGAGAATTAAAAGAAATCTTTGGTTCTGGAACTGCTACGGTAATTAACCCAATCGTAGGATTTGGGTATAAAAATGAAAAATTTGAGTTGCCCAAGCTTGAAGATTCCTACGGAAAAGCTTTTAAAGACACGCTAATGAAAATTCAATATAATCAAGCTGAAGATAAATACGGTTGGAGATATCAGGTGAAATAAATAAGTTGTTTTTATAATATTTATAAGTCTCACTGCAAGAAATTTACAGTGAGGCTTTTTTATTTCAAACACTTATTTTGGAGGAAATAATACCGGCCAGGTGTAAACCCTGTCAAATTCGGGCTTACCAGCAGGATTAGCTTTTCTAAATATTATATAGCCACGTTCGTCGCTGGGAGCTTCAAACTCTATGGTACCAAAAAATGGCACAAAATCTTCAGTCATCCATTTATCGGTAGCTTTAATATAGCTTTTCCCTAAACTTTGGTAATCTTTATCTACAATTTCTATAGGCGCATCGGCTTCAAAAAACCAGGTTCCCCGTGCTTTTCCGGTGATTTTTAGTGGTGAACTTACCTCCATATTAGGTAAAGGTTTTTCAATTTCAATCAAATTAGAAAGTTTTGCTCTTTCCATGTCCTCTTCCCTAAAAAAATATAGCGTATTTAGCAAAGCATCTAACCTGGCTTTACTTTTTTGATTTACAGTTCCAGAGTTTACTACCCTATCTTGTGCCAAAGTATCACAATCTTCCATAGGTTTAGATTCTCCCAATTGGGAAATACAGGAAGACTTAAAATCTTTAACTGGATAATGCACAAAAATTCCCGAAGCTTCACTCCATTGCTCCGGTGGCTGATGAAATTTTATGAAATAAGCCCAGGGTTCTCCATTTTCTAAAAGATAGACCCTGGATTCCAATTCATTAATATGAAATGATAATTGAAGATTTCCCGCCCAATCTTTAATCGATTTACTCTTCCCAGAGGGTGCATCTACACCAAAACCTTTTGGAAACATAGCGATATAAGCGAATCCTGGATCTTCGTGAATTTTAAGCGGCAAATCAATCTTAGGATCTTCTAAATAAAAATTAATCACAGGATTATTGCCGGGAAGTTCTCCTTCAAAAGCTTTAAAGTTTGAAGGAAATTCTAAAGCAAACTTCCAGGTTTTATTTTTGTAATGTTTTATTTCATTATTCTTAGTAGTGTCGGGCGCTACCTTATTCTCTTCTGAAGCATTAGTTTTTGCAGCATCGTCTTCTTTAGATTTGCAGGCAATAGAGAAAAGGACGATTAATAAACAACTTACTATAAATTTCATTTTGTTGTAATTTAAATGATTTTGAGGGATTCTACTAATTTTGGCTTCTGAAGAAAAATAAAACTTTATTTTCAATTTTCACAATAACACGACTTAGATTTCAAAACTTCAATATTATTTATACTGCGTATCCTCACCTGCTATTTTACTTTTAAAATAGTCTAATAAGCTCTAAAATCTTAACTTTGCAAAAATTAAAATAACATGTTTAGTACTGGTCAATTAATATTTGCAGGCATATTTTTAATTGCTTTTATAATTGTTATTAGCAGCAGCTACAAAAAAGACTCTGTGCTGCACAAAAAACATTATAAAGGCAGCTTTTTTGTTTTAATTGGCTTTCTTCTATTCTTAGGCCTGCTGTTTATAATTAAAACTACCCTTAATCACTAGCGCACATATAAATCTATCTTATAAAAATATTGTACAAATTTTTAAGTAGGCTCTAAGTGATGTCGTCTAATCTTTAGTAACAAATTATGTTAAATTAAGTATCTTCGCTTTATAAAACAGTACCTATGAAAATTTTTAAATACCTTTTCTTTTTATTATTAATCGTCATTATTGCGGGTTCTATTTATATTGCTACTAAAGATGGGGAGTTTCAAATAGAAGAGACAAAAGTGATTCCTGCCCCGGCAGAAATGGTATTTAATGAAGTAAACGATTTTAAAAACTGGGAAAACTGGGGACCCTGGGCCAGTAAAGATAAAGATATAATTATTGAATATGGAGCAAAAACAAGCGGTGATAGCGCCTTATATTCCTGGAAAAGTTCAAATTTTGAAGACGGTAAAATAAAAACCATTTCTGCAAAACCATTCGCCGAAATCAAGCAGGGATTTTCTTTTGAAACAAGCTTTGGTACAGCTAATAGCGATCTCTATTGGAATTTCGATGAGTTTGAAGAAGGCACCGAAGTCACCTGGGGAATAAAAGGAAAGCAGAATTTTATGGAAAAACTGGCTTTTATCTTTAAAGATGAAACAATCCCGCAAATGATGCGTCCTAAACTTAAACGCGGACTCGAAAAACTGGAAACCGTAATCCTTAATAAAATGGATAAATATACCATTAATGTAGATGGCATCATTAGATACGGTGGCGGCTATTATATGTACACAACTACCGCAAGTAAAATAGGCATGGTAGATCGTAAGATGGCACCCATGTTAAGTGAGATTTCTTCTTATATGGAGGAAAACAATATTGAAAAAAATGGAAATCCTTTTGTACTATACAACGAATGGAATAACGATGCCGGTACTGTTATTTTTTCAGCTGGTTTTTTTACCCCAAGTGAAGTGATCACCCCCGCGAAAAGTGAAGTTTTAACCGGATTTATGCCAAACCAGAAGGTGTTGAAAACAACCTTAAAAGGAGATTATGAAAATTTAAGGGAAGCCTGGAGCATTGCCAGGGATTATTTAGAGAAAAATAATATTGAAATTAAAGAAGACGCGCATAGTTTTGAGGTATATCAAAATTCGCCAAATAAGGTTGCCAATCCTGCTAAGCTTGTTACCCATCTTTATATTCCCGTAAAATAAAAGCCTATGCTTAAACACGCGATTATTGTTTTTCTCGGAGGTGGCTTGGGTAGTGTTTTGCGTTATTTAGTTACCAAAATATTAAACCAGGATGGTTTTGCCATTCCTTTTGGCACATTTGGCGTGAATATTTTAGGCAGTTTAGTTATTGGATTTGTCTTGGGCTTAGCTTCCCGCACCGAAATTTTAAGCTCTAACCTGGTCCTTTTTTTCGTCGTTGGTTTTTGTGGTGGTTTCACTACGTTTTCCAGTTTTGCTATGGAGAATCAAGCGTTTTTACGTTCGGGGGATTATTTAAATTTCTTTCTTTATTGCTTCGGAAGCATTCTTTTAGGAATCCTGGCCGTAATCCTGGGTTTATACCTTTCTAAGTTAGCCTAATCATTTATGGGGACGATTTCAGAAAAAACAATCCTCCACCTATTTTAAAACATTTACTTATAATTTTTAACACCTGCTTTAATCGCGATGTTCATATCATTTTCGGCTGGTGGAATTGGACAGGAATATTTACCGTTATATGCACAGTAAGGGTTGTAAGCCTTATTAAAATCCAGGCTAATAGCAGATTTTGTAGGGATTTTTAAATCTAAATATCGACCGCCCGCGTATGTACTTTCTCCATTCGTGAGATCTGTAAAAGGTAAAAATAAGTGATTATAATATTCAGAATCTAATAAAAGTTCACGGTTTTGGTAAACATTAAGCTTAAAATCCCTCCCCTTTAAAGTAAAATATAATTCCCCATATTTTACATAAACCGGAGTCCTCTCTGTAGTGGTTTGCATAAGGAAAGGAGCTTCTGCCGGAGTTCTCACAAAATTTGCCATTATTTTGTAATCCTCATTAACCTGAAAAAAGTCCAAGGTTTTAAAATTCTTTAGATCCTGACTAGAAAGCGGAGTTTCTTCAGGATTCATGAATTTCTCGTTCATTTCTTTCTGAAATGCAACAGCATCAACCTCCTGCGCCAAACCTAAATTTCCAAGAAACAGCATTATAAAAACTGCAAAACGCCACTGACTATAGTTCGGCTTCAAAATATTTAGCATCTCCCAGGTATTCTTTAATTATTTTGTTGTAGGGTTTACTTAGCTTGAGATCCAGAATTCCTTTGATATCATAAAGTGCTTCCATATCATCAAAACCCGTTTTCAAAAGATCTTCCAGATATAGTAATGCAGTTTCGTGATCCCCATCATGACCGGCAATTTTAATTATATTCAAATAAGCTTCGGGATCTTTTTTAGCGAAAATTGTACGTAAGACGCTCACAAAAATCTTTGCACGGGCAATAACCGGAGCATTCACATAATCGTCATAAAGTTCTTTGCTTAAATCATCTAAAAAGCCCAAAGTCCTGGCCGCCATTCTTGCCTCTTCACCGGTAGCCTTTTTCTTTTTTTGTTCCAGCTCCTGAAATTGCTGTGCCCACCAACCGGTATTTTCAAAATTTGCTGTGGCTACATCGTCTTCTAAATAATAACGGTATTCTTCTCTTTTTTCCTGTTCCCTTCTCGCAGTGCGTCTGTATTCCCTACGCTGTTGTTTAAATGCTTTATTTCTTCTTATCGTCTTAAGCTTATCACGCAATGCGATCTCAAGACTGAGGTCCTCATATTTATCTTCTATCATTTTCAGTTTCTGAAATGCAGCATAATAATTACGGCTACGTCTAAGCCTCTCGGCAAAGGCTACCTCATTTTGGTATAATTCATTAATTAATTTTAGATCATTATTACGTTTCCCACTTCTAATGGCCTGTAAAGTAAATCCCGAGACCGAATTATAGATTACATCGGCAGCCGGCCATTCTACTTTTTCTTCACAGAAATAATAATTTAACTCTGTAGGGTGATCTCTTTCATCCAAATAGCCTACTATTTCCTGTAGAGTAAATTGTGAATTTCTGGAATTGCAGGCAATAGCACTATACATAAACCGGTTAGATTCATTTAGGAGATTAGTGTTAAGCCAGGCGTCTTCTACTGCCAGCACACCGGCAATATTACTGTAAACAAGACTTAATGCCGTGGCCACTTTCCCCCCGGCCCCCAGCCCAACGGTATATACTTGCTGTTTGTCTAAAGGTAGCATTCCCGCCACTTGATTTATAATAGTTCCTACTTTCTTTACATTATTTTGCAGTGAGTCCTGTCTTACATCCACATTTGCCGAGGCAATGATATAAGATTGCTCTTCAGCAATTTGCCTAAAAAGTTGAGCTGTGGGTCTTCCTCTACCCTTTGCATCAAAAACAAAAAGTACCGGCCATTGTTTTTCTATTGTAAAATCCTGAGGTAAATAAAGCGCGAAGGAACTCGCTGTGCTATCTGTTGCAGGAATAGAATCTATAATTCTTCCTTTCGGCAATTTTATTTCCTGCCCTTGAATATTAATAAAGGTAAATAAAAATGTAAATAAAAATAAGCTTAACTTTCTGTTCATATCGCAATAAATCTTTTATAAATATAAGCATTGCATTTAAAAAGGAAGAAATAAAAAAGCCTTCAATTTTATGAAGGCTTTTTAAATAATTCTCAAGTCATTAATATCAATCCAATTTATCAAACTAAGCTCATATTTCCTTACTTAGGTCTAACTTGCACTTTAATACTTTTACTTATTTACTTTTAACGCGCTGCATTTTCATCTTTTTGTCATCAAAAAAAAGGCGGGCCAGTAACGAAACCACTAATAAGTCGGCGAAAATTAGAAATAATATTCTTACCACTTCAATCCCTGCAAAATTTAATCCTGAAAATCCTAATACTCCTGCTAATATTGCTACAGCTAAAAATAACATACTGTGCTTTCTCATAATTCTTTTCTTTTTTACAAATTTAAGCACAGAGTAGTCGCAACTATGCTAACGAAATTACAATTTGCTTTATTTTAACGGCTATATTTTTTAGCACAGGTTTATTAAATGACACTAAGAACCTCACCCTCAAACTTTCAGAAAAATCAGAAGCTTATAATTTACTGACAATAAAAGAGATAGATATATTATATTACAAAACTTTCTATTTGAATTTAAATTTATTCCCGATAATTAGATAAATGATTTTTCAAATATTGGTTAAAGGAATGGCAAAAACATTTCATATTTTAAGTAATCTATCACAATTAATACAAAATGCCGGTTGATCCGAAATATTTAAGAAACCCAATTTTCAAATTCTTAGCGATATAGCTTTAACAACGATGAATCCTCAATAATAATGGTTATAATCATTTTCTCTTTTCTATTTTTCTTTTCCAACTTAAGACTCTCTTCCCCAAATCGAAAAATCACCTTTGTTTTTCGAAATCATCTAAAGGCGCAAATTCCACTACCTGAGATAAGACGATATGGGTTTTTGTTTCTCCGTAGGTAATTAACTTATCAATAAACTCCTCCAAATGTCCCTGATCCCGCAATACCACTTCCATAATAATATTTTCATTTCCGGTGATGCGATAACAATTGTTCACTTCGCTGAATTCTTTTACTTTTTCTAAAAACGGTTTTAATCTACCCATAAACGCCCGCAATGTTATAATCGCTTTGAGTTGATAACCTGTCTTTTGATAAGAAATTTGCGTCTTATACCCACGTATAAGGCCGGCATCTTCCATTTTCTTAACCCGTTCTGCGACAGCCGGTGAACTCAAGCCTATATCTCTTCCAATTTCAGCAAAAGAGTATCTCGCGTTTTCTTGCAAACGCTTTAAAATTGCCCAATTAATATGATCTACTTCCATTTTTAAGGTAATTACCGGTTTATATCTTTAAAATTAAAGCAAAGTACGATTTTGACTTTAATAGTTAAAGATAAAATTGAATTATTCTGTCTAATTTTATATAAAATTTTTATCGTGTCGCAGTCTTTTTCAAATAACGCATATCACTTACCGGTTTATCGTAAAGCCCTCGAAATATTCAAAATAGCGCGCGCAGTGGCGTCCTACTTTGGTGATGGAAAGCACGTTTATGAAATGGATATTTCTTCAAAAAACCAACATCGGTTTGCCGGGAACCTGGTTACTGAATCCCTGCAGCTTGCACCAGGGATTGCTTCTGTGGTAGGTTCTTCTAATCCGCAGTGTAGGCTTCGGCATATTCAAAAACTGCATAAGGCAGCCAGAAACATCAAATTGCAATGTAAAAAAATAGAAATAAGCGGTGTAAAAGAAATTGAGTTTCTACACCTGCTTCGAAAAGAGATTCATATTTTCGATAAAATGACTTCGGAATGGATGTCTCAATATAAATAGGGAAGTTTTTTATTTCACTAATGTGCGGTATTGACACAAGATCGCTACAAGAAAAAAGACTAAACTCTAACTAACTGATAATCCTGCTTTTTTTAAATTAAGGCATTTCAGTAAGGATAAGATCTTCAAAAAACGCTAATTGAATTCCCTGAATAAGCATGTTAGTCCCAATAATTGCGATGATCAAGCCCATTATCTTCTCGATCACTATGATTTTATTTTGTCCAATAAAACGTACCAAATAATCGCTGGAGATAAAAGCAAGATGATTGAGGCTCATAATTAAAGCAAACATCGCGACAATAACCCCCATTTCTAAATAGCTGGCAGTCGTAGTATAGTTCATCGCAGTAACAATTGTTCCTGGACCGGCCAAAATAGGAATAGCCAAAGGTGAGATAGAAATGCCCTCATTGAAATC
This sequence comes from Salegentibacter echinorum, assembly GCF_900129445.1. Lineage (GTDB taxonomy): Bacteria > Bacteroidota > Bacteroidia > Flavobacteriales > Flavobacteriaceae > Salegentibacter > Salegentibacter echinorum. The sequence continues at coordinate 274,891 of NZ_FQVT01000001.1, read as the reverse complement.
AATTTCGGTTTGATTATCAATACTGGATTGCTGCGCCCGTATCATTTCAAATCCTACAAAAAATACCAGAATACCACCGGTTATTTTAAATGCAGGAATCGTCAAGCCAAAAAGTTCAAAAATATACTTGCCCAGCAGTATAAATCCTGTTACGATTATAAAAGCTGTAAAAGTGGCCTTTTTTGCAATAAACTTTTTACGTTTGCCATCTGCTTGCTTGGTAAGACTTAAAAAAATAGGAATATTCCCCACGGGATTGTTAATCGCGAAGAAAGCAGTGAAAGCGCCTATTGCATAAACCCAAATATTTTCCATAGATTTATCTCTTTGGCAGTTTTTAGAAGCCGCAAAATTAATCTGAAATTTAGACTGCGGCAACAAAAAAAGTAAAATTTTAACGCTATATGAAAAATGTAAATTTTAGGAAAGAACCTCTCTACCAAAAGGCAGAAGAAATCTTACAAATGGTACATAGAATTGTCGATTTAATTCCTGAAGACGACGAAATGTTAAAAAGTACCGGAGGCTTTATGATGGACGACGCCCTTAGGCTACCGGCGAAAATTGCCGGAGCTATGGGAGCCGATTTATATGATCTACAAATGGAAAATGCCGCAATAATTCGTAAGAGTGCGCGTGATATTTATGTGTCTTGTAATCACTTTTTTGCTGCCAACTTTAAAGAAACGGAATACTTGCATCTACTGCGAGAAACAATTGAAGAATTTAGAATTCTTTTTGCTGAATGGGTCAAAACTTTCGACCCGTGGAATTATATCATCGATAGATGGGGTTTATTCAATCCGCCAGGAGTAAATTATGACGATAAAGACCCCGATGATGATATCCCATTCGATAATCCATTTAATACCGATGATCCTGAATAGGATTTTTAAAGTAGCGCTTTAACAAGGTAGTTCTAGCGACAGAATTTCAATCTTATTTCATTTTTTCGGAATAAATGATTTGCACGTATTTCAAAATGCTAAAAGCTTCAAAAAATATTGGAAACAAAAAAAATCCCGATGTCGCTCTGCTCATCGGGGTAAGGGATTCGCTCACTATTACAAAGCAAAAAGCTCCAGAGAACATTGGAACAGGAAAAGATCCCGATGTCGCTCCGCGCTTCGGGATAAGCGATTCGCACACTATTGCAAAGCGAAAAGCTTTGCAATAGTGGCTCTCTGCTTACATATTTCTTCTATACTGTCCGCCTACCTCGAACATGGCCTGGGTGATTTGACCCAAAGAACAAACTTTCGTGGCTTCCATCAATTCTTCAAAAATATTTTCATTTTGAATTGATGCCTTTTTAATGCGTTCTAAAGCTTCTTCGGCAGAATCTTCTTTGGCCTTATGCAAGGTATTCAAAGTTCTTAACTGGTGTTGTTTCTCTTTTTCCGTCGCTCTAATTACTTCCCCCGGAGTTACCGTTGGAGAACCTGTAGAACTTAAAAAGGTGTTCACTCCAATTATAGGATAATCGCCGTTGTGTTTTAAAGTTTCATAATGCAAGCTTTCCTCCTGGATTTTCCCACGCTGGTACATTGTTTCCATCGCGCCAAGTACACCACCTCTTTCGGTGATCCTATCAAACTCGGTTAACACGGCTTCTTCAACCAGATCGGTTAATTCTTCTATGATAAATGAACCCTGAATAGGATTTTCGTTCTTAGCAAGCCCTAATTCCTTATTAATGATTAACTGAATAGCCATTGCCCTTCTTACAGATGCTTCTGTAGGCGTGGTAATCGCTTCATCGTAAGCATTGGTATGTAAGGAATTACAATTGTCATAAATGGCGTATAGCGCCTGCAGGGTAGTCCTAATATCATTAAAATCAATTTCCTGGGCATGAAGCGACCTTCCGGAAGTTTGAATATGATATTTCAACATCTGTGCTCTTGGATTGGCACCGTATTTATGTTTTAAAGCTTTAGACCAAACTTTCCTGGCAACCCTACCTATTACGGCATATTCGGGATCAATTCCGTTAGAAAAGAAAAAGGAGAGGTTAGGACCAAATTTATTAATATCCATTCCTCTACTTAAATAATATTCTACGTAGGTAAAGCCATTGGCCAGCGTAAAGGCGAGTTGCGTAATAGGATTGGCACCGGCTTCGGCAATGTGATAGCCTGAAATGGAAACCGAATAAAAATTCCTTACCTTTTCTTTAATAAAATACTCCTGCACATCGCCCATCAAACGCAAGGCGAATTCCGTAGAAAAAATACAGGTGTTTTGCGCCTGGTCTTCTTTCAAAATATCGGCTTGTACCGTTCCCCGCACTACATTAATAGTGTTTTCTTTAATTCTATTGTACTCTTTTTGTGGCAATACCTGATCTCCGGTAACTCCCAGAAGCATTAATCCGAGTCCGTTATTTCCTTCCGGTAAATCTCCCTGATAAATAGGACGTTCAATATCCCGGTCGTCATAAAGTTCCTTTAGTTTAGCTTCAACCTTATCTTCAAGTTGATGTTCTGTAATGTATTTTTCACATTGCTGGTCTATCGCAGCATTCATAAAAAAACCGAGCAACATAGGCGCAGGACCATTAATGGTCATACTTACTGAAGTCATTTTATCGGCAAGATCAAATCCTGAATATAATTTCTTAGCATCGTCCAAACAGCAAATAGAAACCCCTGAATTCCCTATTTTTCCGTAGATATCTGGGCGTTCGTCTGGATCATTCCCATAAAGGGTAACCGAATCGAAAGCGGTAGAAAGCCTTTTTGCAGGCAGTCCCATACTTACGTAATGAAAACGTCTATTGGTACGCTCTGGCCCGCCTTCCCCGGCAAACATCCGGGTAGGATCTTCACCCTGGCGTTTAAAGGGATAGAGCCCTGCGGTGTATGGAAATTCCCCGGGAACATTTTCCTGTAAACACCATTTTAAAATGTCGCCCCAGGCTTTGTATTTTGGCAGGGAAACTTTAGGAATTTGAGTGTGGGACAATGACTCGGTATGCGTGTCTATCTTTATTTCTTTATCCCTTACTTTAAATGAATAAACCGGTTCTACATACTTAGTCACCTTTTCCTGCCAGGCCTGGATCATTTCCCAGTTATAAGGATCTAAATCCATCTTCACCCGGTCGAATTCAGCAAAAAGCAATTTTAGAAAATCTTTTTGCGATGCTTCAGCATACTCATAAATTTCATCCTGATTTAAGCCGTTTTTATCTAAATATTGTTCCTGTTTATCGGTTAGGTCTAATCCCGAAACCGATTCTATGGTTTTAAAAACACCGTAGAGTTTTTGAGCAACCTCGGCTTGTTTTGTTGCTTTCTCGTCATAACTTCTGTTATTTTCGGCAATTTCTGAAAGATAGCGGGTTCTTTTTGGCGGGATCACAAAGATTTTCTCGCTCATTTCCGCAGAAATTTCAAAAGTAGAATTTAGGTCACTATCAGTTTTTTCAGCAATCTTATCCATTATTTGACGATACAGCGTGTTCATACCGGGATCGTTAAACTGAGATGCGATGGTGCCAAAAACCGGTAATTTCTCTGCATCTTCATGGAATAACAGATGATTGCGCTGGTACTGTTTTTTCACATCACGCAAAGCATCCTGGGCACCGCGTTTATCAAATTTATTAATGGCCACTAAATCGGCAAAATCGAGCATATCGATCTTTTCAAGTTGGGTAGCGGCACCAAATTCAGGAGTCATCACATATAGAGCAACATCAGAATGATCCATAATTTCAGTATCACTCTGCCCTATCCCAGATGTCTCTAAAATAATAAGATCATAACCGGCGATTTTCAAGACCTCAACGGCTTCGGCTACGTATTTAGAAAGCGCCAGGTTAGATTGCCTTGTAGCCAGGGAACGCATATACACCCGTTCGTTGTTGATGGAATTCATTCTAATTCGGTCTCCCAAAAGCGCGCCACCGGTTTTCCGTTTAGAAGGATCTACTGACACAATCCCAATATTTTTCTCCGGAAAATCACTTAAAAACCGACGTACCAATTCATCTACCAAACTGGATTTTCCGGAACCGCCAGTTCCAGTAATTCCTAATACGGGACAAGCCCCTCCCGACCTCCCCAAGGGGGAGGAGTTAAAGTTAAATTCTTTAGCTATTTTCTGGTATTCTTCCTGATTATTTTCTGCAATACTTATTAATCTTGCAATCGTGTTGACGTCTTTATTCTTAAGCCCGTCTTCCACTCCCTTCCCTTTGGGAAGGGTTGGGGATGGGCTTTCCGCTCTTTTCACCATATCATTAATCATACCCTGCAACCCCATTTCCCGGCCATCGTCTGGAGAATAAATCCTGGTGATTCCATAATCCATTAACTCCTTTATTTCCTCCGGAAGGATTACGCCGCCGCCGCCGCCAAAAATAGCAATATGACCTGCGTTTTTCTCCTGAAGCAGATCGTACATATATTTAAAATATTCGGTATGCCCGCCCTGATATGAAGTCATGGCAATTGCCTGTGCATCTTCCTGAATGGCGCAATTCACAACTTCTTCTACACTTCTATCGTGACCAAGATGAATCACCTCTACGCCGGTAGCCTGAATTATTCGACGCATGATATTTATTGCCGCATCGTGACCATCAAAAAGGGAGGCAGCGGTTACAATTCGTATTTTATTTTTAGGGGTATATGGTTTTTGTTGTTCCATTATTAATTATCTCTGAATTTTGAAGCTGCAATTTACGAAAATCGCAACCAAGTATTAAATTTTAAAAATTTTTATGATGATTTTATAGATCGGAAACAGGTGAAGATTAAAGAATCAATTCCGATTGATAGCGGAACTTTTCTCTTCTAATGAATAAATTAGTTCTGCTAAATTAGAATTCACTATGCAAAATAATAACATTCTAAATAATTATAGAATTAAATAATTCATAGAAAAACTTCTCGACTGCGCTCGAAGTGACATTATAATTAACTAAAATACAATGTCTTATGTAAGGTCGAGCGCAGTCGAGACCTCACTGATTTAAAAATTGGTAATTTCAGCTGAATCAAAAAAATTAATTATAACGTTTTGGACTCCATTGATGCCAAACCATATCCTGCCGCTGTGTAATTTTGAAATTTATATCTTTGACGCAAAACACCGGCAAGATGCTGAGTAAAAAATAGCAACTTAAAAGGAATATGTTCCATCCTGCAGCTATTTATTCAATTTAAAGCCTTAAAATATAAATAAACCGATGAAAAAGATTATTCTCTTTGTTAGCGTACTCGTACTTTCTTCCTGTGCCGAGTTACAAACTATCGCCCAAAATTATCCGCAAGCGGGACTTAGTAATGACCAAATAGCTTCAGGTTTACGCCAGGCACTCGATATGGGAATTGAAAAACAAGTGACAAAATTAACCGAAGAGAATGGTTTCTATCGCAATGAATTAGTGAGAATTAGTCTTCCACCAGAGTTGCAAAAAGTAGATAAAACTTTACGCGATGTAGGGCTTAGTAGTTTGGCAGATGAAGGCTTAAAGGTTTTAAACCGGGCGGCAGAATCTGCAGTGAAAGAAGCAACACCTATTTTTGTAAGTGCGGTAAAAGGAATTAATTTTAACGATGCCCGTAATATTTTAACCGGCCCAAATGATGCTGCTACAAAATATCTAACCAATAAGACAGAAACTCAACTTTACGACAAATTCAATCCTGTAGTGACTAACTCTTTAGAAAGAGTGGGCGCGACTCAAATTTGGAGTAATATTATTCAGAAATACAATAGTTTACCTCTTACTTCTCGCGTTAATCCCGACTTAGCTGACTATGTAACCAATGAAGCATTAAAGGGTGTTTATACTATGATCGCTGTGGAAGAAAAGGAGATAAGGGAGAAAGTTTCTGCAAGAACTACCAGTCTCCTACGCAAGGTTTTTGCCCTACAGGATTAATTTTCAGCATTAATTCATTAATTTTTTAACAATAGATGATATCATATTCAGATTTTTAGTTCAACCTTAACGCATACTTAGCAAAGGTTTTTGCTAAGTTCGCCTATCTTTGCGTCAAAGACTAAAACTAAATTATGTTTAAAATCTTTGAATCTAAAACTAAAGAAGAATGCATGTGCGATAAATACACGCACCTTATGCATAAGGCTTACAAATTGGCATTATACGATAAAGAAGAAAGTGACCGATTGAACGCGAGAGCGAAAAAAATCATGCGGGAGCTGCGAAGAATGGAATATAGCGAGATTGAATATTGACTAATCCCGTAATTTTTTAAAATAATCCATTGCTCCGGCCAGGCGTGAGCCATACCAGCTAAAATATTCTCCATCAACTAGCATAATCTCAGCATCTACTTCAGAGAAATATGTTTTATGTTTCTCCTGAAATGGAAACGGCTCTGAAGACAATAACAGTAAATCGGGATTTTTTTCTTTTACTTCCTTTAAAGTTGTTGCAGGGTATCTACTTTCCTTAAAGACATTTTCAAAATTATTCAGACTTAATAATTTATCTACAAACGTATCTTTTCCAACCACCATAAGCGGTTTTTTCCAAATAAAGTAAGCTACTTTTTTAATAGGTTTTCCTGAAAGGCTTTCCTGCAAAACTTTCATTTTTCGCTTTATAGTAGTGATCATGGTTTTTGCTAAAGCTTCTTTTTTAAATATTTCGCCATACTGACGCATTAAGCTGAAAGCATCTCCTATTTCAATAATATCTGAAACATGTACCGGTGCTATTTTCTCCAATGCAAGCACCATTTCTTTGGTGTTTTCTTCTTTATTGCAAAGAATTAAATCTGGGTTTAAAGTTTTTATTTTTTCCAGGTGTACCTCTTTTGTTCCACCAACCACTTTTTTGACTTCCCGAAGTTGTTTGGGATGCACACAAAATTTGGTAATACCCACTAATTCTTCTTCCAGGCCCAGGTCTATAAGAAGTTCCGTCTGACTTGGCACCAGGGAAACAATCCTTTTTGGTGTTGCCGAAAGTTGGATTTTACGTCCTAATTGATCTGTGATTGTCATAGAAAATATAATATAAAGACAGGGTTACTCTAAGAAATATCTTAGAACCCGCAACTAAATCCACAAAATAAGATTACAACTGCCTTAACTCCTCGGCCATTTGTTGTTGCAGGACTTCGGCTTTTGCGCCGGCAATTTCATCAAAATTTGAAGATTCTGAAGCATAAATAATTTTTCGGGAAGAATTCACCAACAAACCTACATCTTTGGTCATTCCATACTTACATACATCTTCCAACTTACCACCTTGTGCGCCAACGCCCGGCACTAGTAGAAAATTTTCAGGAATTATTTCGCGAATCTCCTTTAAATATTCTGCCCTGGTTGCACCAACTACATACATTAAACGCTCGGCATTTTCCCAGGTTTTAGAAGTCCTAATAACTTTTTTATAAAGTTCTTCTCCGTCTATTTTTTGCGTTTGAAAATCGGCAGATCCCTCATTGGAAGTTAGCGCAAGTAGGATAGCATGGCGATTTTCAATTTCCAAAAAGGGTTCTACAGAATCTTTGCCCATATAAGGCGCTACGGTCACCGAATCGAACCCCAGATCATTTAAAAATGTTTTTGCATACATTCGGGAAGTATTACCAATATCACCGCGCTTGGCATCGGCGATAGTGTACATCTCGGGAAACTCGTCGTGAATATAATTTATGGTTTTTTCTAAAGCTTTCCATCCTTCTACACCATTGGCTTCGTAAAAAGCGATATTGGGTTTATAAGCCACGCAAAACCGGTTTGTAGCATCGATTATAGCTTTATTGAAAGCAAAAATAGGATCATCTTCAGATAATAGATAGGTGGGGATCCTATCTATATCTACATCAAGGCCCACACATAAAAAAGAGTTTTTCTTTAAAATTTGTTCGGTTAGTTCTTTTGAAGACATCGTTATTTGCTTTCTCGGGTTTATAAATTATCAATAAAAAACCCCCGCCGAAGCGGAGGTAAATGTTTTTAAAATAAATCGGAATTTTCTTTTAACTTCTCGGTATTCTCGACTAGCTGCAGCTCGTCAATTATCTTTTGAATATCACCATTTATGATATTGGAAAGATCATACAAAGTTAGGTTGATCCTGTGATCTGTAACCCTTCCCTGGGAATAATTATAGGTTCTAATTTTCGCGCTACGATCCCCGCTGGATACCATAGAATTCCTTTTTGCGGCATCGGCTTCCTGTTTCTTGGCGAGTTCCATTTCATATAAACGCGAACGTAAAACCCTAAAGGCTTTATCTTTGTTTTTATGTTGGGACTTTTGATCCTGGCATTGCGCCACCAATCCTGTAGGCTCGTGGGTTAATCGCACTGCAGAGTATGTGGTGTTTACAGATTGTCCTCCGGGCCCTGAAGAGCAGAAGTAGTCTATACGCACATCATTTGGGTCTATTTCCACATCAAACTCTTCCGCTTCCGGCAATACCATAACTGTAGCTGCCGAGGTATGTACCCTACCCTGGGTTTCTGTTTGCGGTACTCGCTGTACCCTATGTACGCCCGCTTCAAACTTCATGGTTCCATAAACATCTTCACCGGAAACTTCAAAAATCATCTCTTTAAATCCGCCGCTGGTCCCTTCACTGTAATCTACAATATTGTGTTTCCAGCCTTTACTTTCTACATACTTAGTGTACATTCTATAAAGGTCGCCGGCAAAAATACTGGCTTCATCACCACCGGTACCTGCCCTAATTTCCACCACCACATTTTTAGCGTCGTCTGGATCTTTAGGCACCAACATCATCCTAATTTTTTCTTCCAGTTTTGGCAATTCCTCTTTGGCTTCTTCCAATTGAAGTTTTGCCATCTCGGTCATTTCGGCATCGCTGCCATCGGCGATAATTTCCTCGGCTTCTTCAATATTATTGGTGAGTTCCATATAAAACTCACGCACATCCATTAAAGCCCTTAAATCTTTATATTCCTTGTTTAATTCTATATATCGTTTTTGATCGGCTATGATATCTGGTTGAATTATCAAATCATTTACCTCATCAAAACGCTGCTTTACTATATTAAGCTTATCTATCATATAATGGTACTGCTGTTAGAAAAACAAATTTACGATATTTTGGTTGAAATATAAGATCGAAAAATAAATTGTAAATTTAAACAGTTATCAACTTTCCATTTATGCATAAAATACGAGCAGTTTTCTATTTTTACAGGCAGTTTTTCCTAGCGTCCTTGCTACTTAATTTCCTGTTTTTATTTCTGGGGAATCCTGCCGTTTTTATCATTCTCTTTAAACTTGTCATCATAGGATTAATCTATTATATCTACAAAAACAATTATAAGCATCTGCTTTATTTTTACCAAAATCTGGCTTTAAGTAGTACCGTCCTATTTTCTTTTAGTCTTCTGTTAGACCTCATTCTGCTTATACTCTCCAATCTAATTTACACCCGGTTTTTATGATTTTTGAAATTGATAATATCGAGCTTTATTTTTCTGAAAAACAAATTCTTAACGGAGTTTACTTAAAAGCTGAACCTGGTAAAATCACCGGAATTTTAGGTTCCAATGGCTGCGGAAAAAGCAGCTTGCTCAATATTTTCTTCGGAAGCCTGCAAGCCAGGCATCAATTGATTAGAATAGACAAAAATCCGTTTCTAAAGCCTATGTTTAAAACTGGTTTCGTAAAATATCTACCACAACACAGTTTTATTGCGCCAAAACTCAGACTTAAACAGGTTTTCAATCTATTTAAAATTGACTGGCAGGAATTTCTTCGGAACTTTCCAAAATTCAAAACTTAATTTAACTATAAAATGCGGGATCTTTCTGGCGGGGAACAGCGTGTTATAGAGATTTACGCCTGTTTAAAGACTGAAGCAAATCTTCTATTATTAGATGAACCTTTCTCACACCTTTCCCCGGTTTATATTGAAAAGATTAAAGCACTACTACTTACCGAAAAATTAAATAAAGCTATAATAATCAGCGATCATATGTACCGGCATATTTTAGAAATGAGCGACGAACTATACCTTTTAAAAAATGGAAGCACCCAACTTATTAAAAATAAAAAAGCGCTGGAAGATTACGCTTATTTGCAAGAAGGCACGTTTTCCAACGAATAAATTGAAATACTTTTACAAAAATAATTTACGCCTCTCTCCCATTTCTCAACATCGCGGTTTCGGCTATGTTCACGAGGATTTCCTGAAATTCAAAAATTTCCCCAGATTTTAATTCCTGATTTTTATGCTCCAGTAACCATTCCCCCACCGGAGAATAAGTCTCTAACTGAAATTCCCAGGCAATTTTGGGTACTTTATCAAAATATTGCTTTTCGTTGATCCAAAGCTTTCCGGTATCGATCTCGGTTTCACTCAAGACACCGCCTGGCTCTCCGTTTTCTAATTCCTCATTTAGTTCAAAAACCTCCCGGGTAACCCTATTCTTTCCTGAAATTGGGAAACTAATACTTATCGACTTTTGGTCTTTCGCTTTTGCCCGATTTTCTATTCTTAATGCTTCCCCTTCCCGCACTAAATCCCAAAATAGTTGCTCACTTTCAGGGATGGTAATCTGTTGAAATTTGGATTCTAAAAGTTCATTTTTAAGCTTTGGGTATTCAGCTGAAGCTAAAATTCCGTGAATATAATTAAGAAGGTTTGTTAGCGTAAAAAAAGTTCTAAAGTCATCGCGTACTTCCTCATTTTGGGCAAAGCATACATTCCCTTCGGGAGGAGTTTTTATATAAAATTCTAAACTAAATATTTTACTAATCGCTTCAGCAACATTCATAACACAGCTTTAAATACCCCGTAGTTTACGGCATTATTCCTAAAATAAAAAGCCTTAACTGAAATTTATCAATTAAGGCTTTTTAATATTTTGAAACATCTTTTATTTAAAAATAGCAACTTTGGGCACTTCGCCTACGCCCGGTATTAGACTCGCTATCCCCAATTTTAAAGCTAAGGCTTAACATAATTTGATTTAAGCGAGGATCGTCGAAAGAAATTTGCGTCAAAGAACCTGAACCTCCCACGAATAAGGTGCTATCCATATTATATGTTGTAATCTGTTTTTTAGTTAACATATGTTCATAACGAAGGTCAATTTCAAATCTTTTAAGAAAAGTCCATTTCACCCCAATTTGACCCGCGAGAGGTGTATCCTGAACTACAATAGTAGCATTTGGTTTTCTAGTGCCATCGAAAGATGAATTAATAATGTTATTATATGCTGGTCCCGCGAAAACATCAAAATTGTCCGTTATTTCATAACCAAACAATAATGGAATGTTTAACTTCTCTATAGAATATGTAGATGTATATCCCGGTAATTCATATTCGCTTTCTAACTGATTGAATAATATTTCAGGTCTTACAAAAAACTTATTAAATCTTAATTCAAGAAAAACTCCCGCTTGAAAACCTATGCTAGATTGCCCCTCATAAACCCCAATAGATTTTGGAGGGGTTGAACCCACTTTAGGACTAAAAGCTTCCAATTCTCCTCCCAAAGAATAGTTCCCTCCTGCTTTTACCCCAAAACTATATTCCTGGGCCTGGGCAGCCGAAAAACATAAAACACTTAGTACAATTAGTAAAAAATTTCTATTCATAATGTAGGTATAAAATCACGTTTAATTTGGCCGGTAAATATATTGATTATCTAAAACAATCACCTAAGCTGTTGTTTCTTTTAACGAACAAATTTCTATTTGCGTATAATTATATAAGAGAAAAACTTTTTTCGCAACGGTTTGAAACAGATTTTATATTTCTAATCACTATTGTCCGGTAAAGAAACAAAATTGCTTCGCTGCAAGAAAAAAGAGAAAAGACTAAAGTATAACTAACTGAGAATCCAGCTTTTTTCATAAGTGATATACTTCAATTAACTCTTTTTCGTGAAGATTTTTAATAGCAAGGAGGATAATTATGAAATCGCTTTTGGGCTTTGCTATAAAAGAGAACATGTTAATTGGTTATATTTTTATCGGACATCAATGATTCTAATTTAAGATTAGAAAAAACTGGCTTTAGCCACCAAAACTCAAAAAAACCAGCGAAAACACAAAGTTTTCTTTGTGCATCTTCGTGCTTTTGTACTTAGTGGTAAGAAATTATAGATGAGCTATCTCAACTTTAGATATTCGTGGCTATTTTTTTCAATAAACTCCCTAACTAAAAAACAACAAGTTTCTGCATAAAAAAAGCGCCCATATCCTGGGCGCTCCAACTAATCAAAAAACCAATCTAAACTTATGAAATATCAATCATTCTTTTAGGCTGCACCTTAGCTTCTTCCCGCTTCGGAAGGCTAATTTCCAACACCCCATCCTTATAAGAAGCCGAAATTTTCTCGGTATCTACAGAGTCTGGTAGGCTAAAAGCTCGTTTAAAGCTTGAATAACTAAATTCTTTTCGGGTAAATTTCCCTTCTTTATTTTCAGTTTCTTTTTCCTTTTTTTCTTCCGAAGAAATTGTCAACACATCTTTGTCTAGCTCAATGTTGAAGTTTTCTTTGCTCATTCCTGGTGCGGCAACATCTACGTTAAATCCGTCTTCGGTTTCCTGAATATTTACCGCCGGAATTCGGGTTCCAATACTGTTAACATTAGTAGTTCCTCCTAACCAATCATTTTTAAACATATCGTCAAAACTGGTTGGCAGCCAATTGGCCTCGTTTCTTTTTATTAAACTCATAGCTTTATATTTTAAAATGTTATTTATTATTATTTGAAATATAAATAGCAATTTAAGCGCCAATTACAATATTATGCCTTTTTGACATATTTCACCCTATTTATGATGTCATATTGTCATTTTTAATCCAAGAATAATTGATTTTAGGCATTATTGCTTAACTTTCCCAAAAAACTGAATGAAATACTTTTTCAACCGCATTTTTATTTGGCTCAAAGATTTAAGGAGTAAAATTGCTTTTTATCCCAGTCTCTTTGCAATTTTCGGATTCTTCTTTGCACTTTTCATCATTTATTTAGAAGATCTGGGAGCCTCCAAATATCTCCTCGACGCTGCTCCAATTTTAGTGGTTGACAACGGTAACACCGCCCTAAGTATTTTAACAGCCTGTATCACTGGCCTTATTTCTATGATGGTATTTAGTTTTTCCATGGTAATGGTTTTGCTTAACCAATCGGCTAGCAATTACTCTCCCCGCCTACTCCCGGGACTCATCTCTGATAAAAATCATCAAATAATCCTGGGAATTTACTTAGCTACCATCATTTATTGCATTTTTGTTTCGCAGTCCATTCAGCCGGAAGGTAATTCTTACCAGGTGCCCGGTTTTTCTGTATTAATAGGAATTCTATTTACCGTGCTTTGTCTAAGTGCTTTTATTTATTTTATCCATAATATCTCGCAAAGCATTCAGATAGATAATATTTTAGACCGAATCTACAACCAGGCACGAAAGCGTTTAAATTTCCTGCTGGAGAGCGAAAAAGAGCTTTTCACTATTTTCCCTGAAACTGAAGATTGGACGCAATATTATTCAGAAAAAAGTGGTTATTTTCAGGATTTATCTTCCGATAATATTGCCGGCATTTGTGACGAGTCAGCTACCAGGATAGAGATAATACCAATTAAGGGTAGTTTTATACCCAGGGGAACCCCCATGTTTAAATCTGAAAAAAAGCTGGATGAAGATGCTGTAAACAAGATATTATCTAATTTTAGCCTGGGCCGGGGAGAACTTGTAACTCAAAATTATGTACTGGCATTTAAACAAATTACCGAAGTAATCGTAAAAGCAATGTCCCCGGGGATTAATGATCCCGGTACCGCTCTTAACGCTCTGGATTATTTAACAGAACTACTGGCGCTTAGAATGCGAAAACGCGATGACTCTTATTTTCTGGATGAAGAAGGCAAGAACGTTTTAATTAAAATTAGAAGTGTGAGTTTTGGCGAACTTTGCTACCAGGTATTTGCTCCCATTAGAGCCTACTGTAAGCACGATATTATTATACTTCAAAAAGTAGGATTAATGTTTATTTTTCTGAAGAAACAAAAAACTGCCGATGAGGCTTATCTTAAAGTTATAGACGCAGAAGCACAAAACTTTTTGGAAGATGGAAAGGCGAACATTAAAAACAAGACCGATCTACATACAATTCGTAATATTGCAGAAGAATTAAACATAAAGATCTAAAGCATTAAAATTAAAGATAGAAGATGGCATTAACGAACAACGATATTTTTAAAAAACTAAGGGTAGCCCACAAATTACGCGATGATGATATCGTAAAGATTTGTGCTTTGGTAGATTTTAAAGTTACAAAAAGTGAACTGGGCGCGATTTTTAGGGCCGAGGACCATCCAAAATATATGGAATGTGGCGATCAATTTCTACGCAATTTCCTAAATGGGTTAATAATTCATCTACGAGGCCCCATGCCGAAGAAAAAGTAGGATTCGGTTGTCGGTTGTGAGTTGTGGGTCTGTCATTGCGAATGACGAAGGAGTGCGGCAATCTTAATTTGGTATTCGGTGTTCAATCCTGAATACTGTGACTGCGACTGCCTACTGGCCAACTTGTTACAGTTTTACCGAATAACGAATTAACCAACTACAACATCAACACATTAGCAAATCACCAAATCAACTAATCAACATCTTTTAACATCCACATGGTGCAGCTGTAATGACCGGTGTTTCCAATTGGACTGTCTAAAGATTTAAATCCGGTTTTAGTATATAATCTACGCGCATCTTTCATATAGGGTAGGGTTTCTATATAACATTGCTCAAAACCCTGTTCTTTAGCAAATTGCAAACAGGTATCCATTATTTTCACACCGAGGCCTTTCCCCCGGGCTTCCGGTAAAAAATACATTTTTTGTAATTCGCAAACCTTTTCTTCCAGCCCGGGCAAAGGTGCAATCCCGGCACCACCAATAATTTTTCCCTTTTCTTCTACAACAAAATATTCCTTTCTGTCATCCCTATAAGTATTGTACATATCGTCTAAGGCCACATCTTCATAGGCAGTCCCAACTTTTGGCGCGCCCATTTCCATTAAAACTTCCCGAACCACGCTGGCAACCTGCTGATTGTCTTCTGGTTGAATTTCTCGTATTTTTGGTGTACTCATTCTTATTAAATAATCCTATTTTAGAGGCGTGAAGGTACACGAAAAATATATAAATCGCTGTTTGCAACTGGCCAAAAATGGACTGGGAACCACATATCCCAATCCGTTGGTAGGCAGTGTAATTGTTTATAACGATCGAATAATTGGTGAAGGCTGGCACCACAAGGCCGGAGAACCGCACGCCGAAGTTAATGCGATAAATTCTGTTAAAGATGAGTCATTATTAAAAAAAGCTACTATTTATGTTAGCCTGGAGCCTTGTAGCCATTATGGTAAAACTCCTCCTTGTAGTGACCTTATCGTTTCGAAAGGTATAAAAAGGGTGGTTATAGGAACCATAGATCCCTTTGCGAAAGTTGCAGGACGAGGCATCAAAAAACTTATGGAAGCTGGTTGTGACGTTCAGGTAGGAATTTTAGAAAAGCAGTGTAAAGAACTCAATCAACGCTTTTTTACATTCCACCAGGAAAAACGGCCTTATATTATCCTAAAGTGGGCGCAAACAGCAAACGGCTATATAGCACCAAACGTTCAGGAGAAACGAGAACCGGTTTGGATTAGCAATTCATATTCCAAACAACTGGTACATAAATGGCGCAGTGAAGAGGAAAGCATTTTAGTGGGGACCGCAACGGCAATTGAAGATAACCCCAATCTTAACACCAGGCTTTGGCAGGGCAGCGATCCCGTGCGCGTGGTTATAGACCGCAACTTGAAAATTCCAAAAGAATCGGCTTTATTGGATGGCAGTATTAAAACCATTGTTTTTACTGAAAAAAATAAAGTTTTAGAAAACGAAAAGCTGATTTTTGAACAATTAAATTTTTCAGAAAACCTTCCTGCCCAAATTTGTGAAAAACTTTATCAGCATCAATTACAATCGGTGATTATTGAAGGTGGCGCTAAAACACTGCAGCATTTTATAAACGCAAAGCTTTGGGACGAAGCGCGGATTTTTACAGGTTCAGCTGAATTTAAAAATGGTATAAAAGCCCCAAACTTTTCCGGAAAACTAAAGACTAAAAAAGCTATTTTAAACGACACTCTTAAAACTTATAGAAATGATTAAAACTTTAATATTCGATTTTGGCGATGTTTTCGTAAACCTGGATAAACCGGCTACTTTACGAGAAATGAAAAAGTTTAAAATTGAAGAAATCACTCCAAAAACCCGGGATCTCAACCAGGAGTATGAAAAAGGCTTAATTTCTTCAGAAGAATTCCTTCAGCACTATCAGGAAGAATATAAAGTTTTGGAACAAGCTGATGTCCTAGATTCCTGGAATGCCGTTCTGGTAGATTTTCCAAAATATCGGTTTGAATTTTTAAAGAAACTGGCGAGTGAAAAAAAATATCAACTTATTTTGTTGAGCAACACCAATGAAATTCACATAGATTGGATCAAGGAAAACGTAAGTTTTTTCGATGAATTTAAATCTTATTTCGACGCATTCTACCTGTCGCACGAAATCAATTTTAGAAAACCCGATGCCGAAATTTATGAGTTTGTGCTTAAAAATCACGATTTAAATCCCGAAGAATGTTTATTTATAGACGACACTAAAGAAAACACCGGTGCTGCAGAAGCGCTGGGAATCCACACCTGGAATATTGATCCCACCAAAGAAGATGTAATTGACCTCTTTAGGGCCAAAAAAGAACTGTTTTGACCTTTCTGCTGCTTAGTATCCTCTCCTCCACCATTATTTTTGTAGTATTTAAATACTTTAAAAAGTATGAGGTAAACACCCTGCAGGCTATCATTTTCAATTATTTTATCGCCTGTACTATCGGTTTTTTTGGGTATATAGAAAGCAGTGAGGATATTTTAAGAATTCCATCAGAAAAATGGTTTCCGGGAGCCTTAATACTTGGCTTTTTATTTATCACAGTTTTTAATTTAGCTGCAATTACAACCCAACGCAGTGGTTTATCGGTAGTTTCTGTAGCTACAAAAATGTCCCTGGCGATTCCTGTTTTTTGCGGAATTTTTATTTACAACGAAAGTTTTGGCTTTTTAAAAGCAATAGGTATTTGCCTGGCCCTTCTGGCAGTTTATCTTAGTTCCATAAAGACCAGGGAAGGTTTAAAAATTAAAAAAGAAAACCTCATCTTTCCGCTTCTCGTATTTTTTGGTTCGGGGATTATCGATACCAGCCTTAATTATTTAGAAAACTTTTACGTCTCTGCGGTAGATGTTGGTCTGTTCTCATCCACTATTTTTGCCGTTGCGGGTAGCATTGGAATTTGCATTTTAAGCGCACAGGCTTTCTTCGGAAGATTGAAAATATCCCGAAAAAACCTGCTGGGAGGTCTGGCACTTGGAATTCCCAATTATTTCTCCATTTATTTTTTGGTGATGGCTTTGCGTACCGAAGGCTTTGAAAATTCTGTTATTTTTACACTTAATCATGTAGGAATTGTCGTGGCTTCTACCCTAACCGGAATTGTGCTTTTTAAAGAAATTCTACTGAAGAAAAACTGGCTGGGACTTGCATTGGCGATAATAAGTATTATACTGGTGGCGGGTAGCCAGTAGCCCTATCACGAATACCCCTATGGGTAAAACAAACCAAAATGAAAGACACCTATAAAACAATTACCAAAGCTTCGCCGGAAGCACTTTTTAAAGACCGAAATTCAAAATTCTTTGGATATGCTTTTCCGGTGAAAACCGAGGAAGAGGCAAATTTTCATTTAGAAGAATTAAAAAACAAACATCATAAAGCCCGGCACTGGTGCTTTGCCTGGCAGTTGGGAAAGTCAGATTTTCATTATCGCGTCAATGATGACGGGGAACCCTCAAACTCGGCCGGAATGCCCATTTATGGCCAAATTCAATCCTTTGAAGTCACAAATATCCTCATTGTCGTGGTGCGCTATTTTGGCGGGGTGAAATTAGGGGTTGGCGGACTTATAAATGCTTACAAAACCGCAGCACAGCTAGCTTTAGAAAAAGGCAATATTGTCACTTATACTATAGATGAAGTTTTCGAAATTCATTTTGACTATCCCGAAATGAATATTGTGATGCGCCTTATAAAAGAACACAATTTAAACGTTATCGAACAAAAATTAGCTTTGGATTGTAAAATTTACATCTCGGTAAGAAAAAGTGAAGCTGATGCTATTTTTGAAAAATTTGATACCACTTATAAAGTTGGAATCAAGAATATAACCGGTTTATAGTTGGTATAACTTAGTGGTCCTATAGAATTTTACAGTTGGTAAATAAGTTAATGAACTACAACGAAGCCCAGTTCAACCTAAGAAAATAATGCTAATAAGAGATCATTTTATAGCGGCACAATTTACGTTTCAAAGCAGCGCTTTGAAATCTTTTTGCGCAGTATAAGTTTTGTTTTGCGTTAAAAAATCTTGAAGCTCTGGAAAGATTTTAGCAAAACAAAACTGGTTTTCAGCTATGCTGAAAAATACCTCGGAAAAAGTGCCTTTTCTTTTGTTTCGTTTTCTTTGGACGAGCAAAGAAAATGAAAAAAGGTTGTTTCAAATCTCAGAGGTAAATTACAATTAGTTATGTTGTTTTAATATTTCGTCAATCATGAAAATTTCTGAAATAATTTTCTATCCATAACAGCAATTTTAGTATAACAACCTGTTCCTGATACAATTTATCAGGTAAAACTACTCCATTGGCGATCTCTGGCCCCCAATAAAATTAAACTCGAGTTATGAACTCTCCAGAAGTCGTTTCATATTTACGTTTTCATAATTACGCCTAACAAAATCTAATGCGGTTCGCAATATTTGCCCCATAGTGCTGGCTCGTTTAAACTTCATATCATTCGTATAAATATAAAGTTCTTTTCTTAATTTTTTTACGTTTTTTTGGGTAGAAACATTGTCATTTATCATACAACGCAGCAGTTCTTTATAACGAGGCTTAGTATTTATAATCCTTTTTGCCAGCAGGGAACGTTCTTCTTTTCGATATTGTTCTATGGAAGATTCCTGTAATTTTTCCTGTACTAGCTGTACCATTTTAAGGTTTTCCTTAAAAAACTGCGGTTTGTAAACTTTAAAATTACCTTCAAAACACTGCTGATCGAAATCTATGGCACGAATTTTATATTCTACGTGATCAAAATCATGGGTGGGAATAACTACATAATTATAGGAGCGCATATCTCCCAAAAGCCTAACTGTACAACGTTCATTAAACTTCACAAACTGTTTGGCAATTTGTGTTTGCGCCCTGCTATCACAGGCAGGCAAATGATCTTCAATAAAAACATCTCCCGGTATCCCCGCAATGTGCTCCTCTATAAGTGTGTCTTTATAAACCAAAAAGTTTATTCGGTGTGGAGAAAGCAAGTGTTCAAATTCGAGGCCATAGATTCTGGAGGCATCAGCTTTTTTTACATAAAAATAAGTGAAACTATCATTTAAAATATTCCTTACTTTGACCCTGAAGGGTTTAGAATTCCCAAAAGTGCAGTAGTCTATAGAATCTACGGTTAAAAATTCCAGTGAATCGTCGCTTCCATCTGAATGCATAATATTATAAACCTGTTTTAGGCTTACATCAATTTCTTCGCGTTCAAAATCTGGATAGTAACAGCGTACCCAAAATGTATCCTCATCGTGTTGATCGTAAACCACCACAGAGCCAGAAAATCTTAATAGATCATCGTAAAACACAGGGATCTTGGTATTTCTGTTGTGTTTGGCCAGATATCGGTTAAGACGTTCATTTACGGCAAATGATGGCTTTTTCTTAGACATCAGTTTCTTTTCCATATTTGGGTCTGCTTTTTTTCAAATTTAAGCTTTCTATAGCAAATTCTGTAACATTTATCAAACTTCATCGTCATACACGTACAAAAATTCTTCACTTTGGAAACAATTTTAAGTTTAAAAAACCTCACCAAAAAGTACGGAGCACTTACGGCAGTAGATCAGCTTTCATTTACTATAGAAAAAGGAAACGTTTATGGGATTCTTGGGCCCAACGGTAGCGGTAAATCTACCACCCTGGGCATGGTGCTTAATGTAGTAAATAAAACTTCAGGCAATTTCTCGTGGTTTGACGGAAGTACAGATACCCACGAAGCCTTAAAGAAAGTAGGTGCGATTATAGAGCATCCCAATTTCTATCCTTATATGACCGCAGCGCAAAACCTGGCTCTGGTTTGTAAAATTAAAGCAGTACCAAAAAATAAAATTGATGAGAAACTGGAAATTGTAGGTTTATTAGATAGAAAAGACAGTAAATTCCGCACTTTTTCACTGGGGATGAAACAACGACTTGCCATAGCTTCTGCCCTATTGAACGATCCTAAAATCCTTATTTTAGATGAACCTACCAATGGGTTGGATCCGCAGGGAATTCATCAAATTCGTGAAATTATACGAAAAATTGCCGCCGGTGGCACTACAATCCTGCTTGCGTCCCATTTACTCGACGAAGTGGAAAAAGTATGCTCCCACGTAGTAATTATAAGAAAAGGGAAAAAGCTGTATAGCGGCCCGGTAGATGCGATTAACGCCAGCCACGGCTTTTTTAAACTTCAGGCGGCAGATTTGCAACGCCTGCAACAGTTACTAAAAGAACATCCCGGTATCGATAAGGTTTCAGAAAAAGATGATGTAGTTACAGCTATATTAAAGGAACCAATGGCAGCCGAAACCATTAATGAATATTTATTTGAAAAAGGACTTTCCCTTTCTTACCTGGTGAAACGAAAAGAAAGCCTGGAAGAGCAATTCCTGCAATTAACCAATCAAAATCCTACCGCATAATGCTACGACTTTTAGAAATAGAATACCACAAATTACGCTATAGCCGTTCAGCAAAAATTTTAACGCTTACCTATTTTATTTTAATCACATTTATTGCGTTAATCGCTTCGGTGGAGTTTAATTTTGGAAGTGTCAACTTTCGGGTAGCCGACCAGGGAATTTTCAATTTTCCCTATATCTGGCATTTCAACACCTATATCGCATCCCTGCTTAAATTATTCCTCGCCATTGTGATTGTTTCTATGATGTCTAACGAATACACCAATAGGACCCTGAAGCAAAACCTAATCGACGGACTAAGCAAAAAAGAGTTTATCGCTTCCAAGTTTCTCACAGTCATTGTTTTTTCATTAATTTCTACTGTTTTTCTGTTTATAGTTTCGCTAATCCTGGGGCTTTCTTTTTCAGACTTTACCGAAGCTTCCATCATTTTTTCTGATATGGAATACATGATTGGTTACTTTATAAATCTTACAGGTTTCTTCGCGCTTTGTATGTTTTTAGGTATTCTTATTAAACGTTCGGCTTTTGCGCTTGGTTTCCTATTCATCTGGTGGATTATAGAAAGTATCATTTATGGACTTTTAAAATGGCAGGTTTTTAGGGGAACCAATATTGCCGATCAAATTTCAAGGTTCTTCCCCCTAGAATCTATGGGCAATCTTATTAAAGAACCTTTTACCAGGCTCACCGCTGTACAGGCAGCAGCTACACAAATAGGTTCAAAAATCGATAAGGATTACGGGATTCATTGGGATCAACTGCTTATTGTATTATTATGGACCGCAATTTTTGTATTCTTATCTTATAAATTACTTCAAAAAAGAGATTTGTAAAACTTAATATTTCCGCGATCGGGGAATATCCACCAAGGCATCAAATCACTAAGAAGCTTTAAAAATTTACTTTGTGCCTCATTGTGACTCTGTGTATTAGCGGCTTAATAGATTAACGTAGTGTCCAATATTACAGACTTCAGGCTTTTTGTCTGCTATACTATATATTAAGTGTTAAGGAAAGGTTTCGGGTTCCGTAAGGCAGGATTATTGCTTAATTTTGCAGAGAACAAGGAGAGAAGCATGAAGTTTAGGATAGAATCAGATTACAAACCAACCGGGGACCAGCCAAAAGCTATTGAGGAACTGGTAAGCGGAATCAATAAAAATGAACAGTATCAAACCCTACTCGGGGTTACAGGGTCGGGAAAAACATTTTCTGTGGCCAATGTAATTCAGGAGGTGGAAAAACCAACGCTGGTACTTGCCCATAATAAAACCCTGGCAGCCCAGCTTTATTCAGAATTTAAACAATTTTTCCCCGATAATGCGGTGGAATATTTTGTGAGCTACTATGATTATTATCAGCCGGAAGCTTTTATTCCCACTTCAGGAACTTATATTGAAAAAGACCTTTCTATCAACGAGGAGATTGAAAAATTGAGGCTTAGCACTACTTCTTCGTTATTAAGCGGAAGAAGAGATGTGATTGTAGTTGCCTCGGTTTCCTGCCTTTACGGTATTGGAAACCCGGTAGAATTTCGTAAAAACGTGGTTTCTATTGAAAGAGATATGCAACTGTCCCGAACCAAATTTTTACATCAACTGGTACAGAGTTTATATTCCCGCACCGAAGCAGAATTTACGCACGGAAACTTCCGGATTAAAGGGGACACCGTAGATGTTTTCCCGAGTTATGCCGACAATGCCTTCAGAATTCATTTTTTTGGTGACGAAATTGAAGAAATTGAAGCTTTTGATCCCGGCACCAATGATGTTATCGAGAAATATGAGCGCCTAAATATCTATCCCGCCAATATGTTTGTAACGTCGCCAGATGTGTTGCAAAATGCCATTCACGACATTCAGGACGACCTGGTAAAACAGGTGGATTATTTTCGGGATATTGGGAAACATTTGGAAGCAAAACGCCTGGACGAGCGGACTAACTTTGATTTAGAGATGATTAGAGAATTAGGCTATTGCTCGGGAATTGAGAATTACTCCAGATATTTAGACGGAAGACAACCCGGCACGCGGCCTTTCTGTCTTTTAGATTATTTCCCAGACGATTACCTAATGGTAGTAGATGAAAGTCACGTAACCATTCCGCAGGTTCACGCTATGTACGGTGGCGACCGTTCCAGGAAAGAAACTTTAGTGGAATATGGTTTTAGGCTGCCTGCCGCTATGGACAACCGCCCATTAAAATTTGAAGAATTCGAAGCACTGCAAAACCAGGTGATTTATGTAAGTGCGACCCCGGCAGATTATGAATTACAAAATTCTGAAGGAGTTTATGTGGAACAGGTAATTAGACCTACCGGACTTTTAGACCCTGTTATCGAGGTGCGGCCCAGCCTTAATCAAATAGACGATCTTATTGAAGAAATACAGGCGCGGGTAGAAAAAGACGAGCGAACGCTGGTCACAACCCTTACCAAAAGAATGGCCGAAGAATTGGCGAAATACCTTACCCGAATAAATATTAGGTGCCGTTATATTCACTCAGATGTAGATACTTTAGAACGGGTAGAAATTATGCAAGATCTTCGGAAAGGGATTTTTGATGTGCTTATTGGTGTCAACCTACTTAGGGAAGGCCTGGATCTCCCAGAAGTTTCCCTGGTGGCGGTTATTGATGCCGATAAAGAAGGTTTCCTTAGAAGTAACCGTTCCCTAACTCAAACTATTGGTAGAGCAGCGCGGCACGTAGAAGGAAAAGCGATTCTTTATGCCGACAAAATCACCAACAGTATGCAAAAGACCATCGATGAAACCGAATATAGAAGAACCAAGCAGATAAATTATAATAAGGAGAACAATATTACCCCAACTCCCCTGGTTAAGAAAATTGAAAACAGCACTTTAATCAAAGAAAAACTGGATGTTTATGATGCTGAAAAACCGCTGACCACCGAAGCTGCCGAAGCCGAAGTGGCTTATATGAGTAAACCCGATTTAGAGAAGCGGATAAGGGCCAGGCGCAAAGAAATGGAAAAAGCGGCTAAAGACCTGGATTTTATGGAAGCAGCAAAATTGCGGGATGAAATAAAAATGCTTCAGAATAAAGTAAAAGAAGCCCAGGTTTAGGCTAATTCTCAATAAGAAAAACCAGGTTAAATGACTAGACCTCACAGTTTCAGAAACCTGCGAGGTCTCTTTTGAGTTAAAAGAAAACAGAGGGAAATCCCGTTATTTTTTATTTTTTCCGAAGAAAATAAGCGCAAAAACTAACTTTAACTTTATAACCCCGATTATTTGTGAATAATTCGGGATAAAGTACAGTTAACCGAATTAGAGCCTGTTTAAAGTCAATTCAAACTGATTTTCAAGAGTTTGTTGTTCTGGCTAAGTATAAAAATTGTTGAATATCTGGATATTCAACAATTTTTAGACAACGCCATGGTTCACAAAACATTGGAAATCAGAAAGGAGTCAGTTTAAACAAGCTCTTACAACAATTAAGCTTTTTCAGGATGAGGGCGTTTATAATTTTCCTACTACTTTTTCCAACCGGTATGTTTAGTCAGGTGGGAATTGGTACTACCAATCCCGGGGCTCAACTGGACATTGTGGCTACTAATGAGGGTAATCCGGCGAATATTGACGGAATTCTTATTCCGAGGATAACAAAATTCCCGGCGCAAAATCCTGGGTTGGCGCAACACGGGATGTTAGTATTTCTAAGCGAAAATTATAATAATTCTCCTACCGGATTCTATTATTGGCACCAACAGGAAAATCAATGGAAATCTATCGTCTCAGATGCTAAAGCCAGTAATTTTTATAAAATTGGTACTACCGAAAGTCCCGGGAATATAACAGATGATATCTTCAGAAATGGAAATATAGGCATTGGGACTGAAGCACTGGAGAGTAAACTTCAAATTGCGATTAATCCCGGTGATCCCAAAGACATTAAAAAGGGTTT
The DNA here is from genome assembly GCF_900129445.1 of Salegentibacter echinorum. Taxonomy (GTDB): domain Bacteria; phylum Bacteroidota; class Bacteroidia; order Flavobacteriales; family Flavobacteriaceae; genus Salegentibacter; species Salegentibacter echinorum. The sequence continues at coordinate 250,121 of NZ_FQVT01000001.1, read as the reverse complement.
GGAAATAGACAACAACAATCCTGAAAAGACAAAGAATACCTACGGAATGGAAATTACTAACCGTAGTAAAACCGATGCGGTAAAATATGGTATTAAACTAAGTGTTTCAACTGATGGTGAAGCCGAACGCTATGGTATTTACAACGTAACCAACAAAGCCTCAGGTAGCAGGGATATGTATGGGATTTACAATCGGGTAGGCCGAACAGAAGGAGCCAATAGCGATAACTACGGTATTTTCACCGAGATAGGAACAAATACAGGTAGAGGACATATCTACGGGATTTACGCTCGCGCGGAAGGTAATCCCAGCTCAAGGGTATTTGCCGGTTATTTTGAAGGTCCTGTGGGAATAGGGAAATCTAAGGCTGAGGAATACACCCTACCAGATTCCCGCGGAAAAGAAGGTGATATTTTGGTAAGCGACGACCAGGGCAACGTAAGCTGGAAAGCCAATCACACCAGGAATTATGTGAGTACAGGAAATCAAACTGGAAATTATATTATTGGTCCCGAAGTTTACTATTTACGAATCACGAATAATGCATCATCTATCACAATTCCAGATGCTTCCAACTTTAAAGGTCGGGAAATAGTTTTAATAGGGATGGGTAGTAGTAGCACTTCTTTTAATTTCTTAAATGGAGATACCCTGGATGATATTCAGAATAACACCAATATAACAAGTATAGCTAATGGAGAAATTTTAACCATCTTAAGTATTGGAACTCGTTGGTTACTACTTGACAGAAGGCAGTAACGCCGTTCAGTTGGCAGTTTCAGTTAACAGGGACTGTCGGTAAATTTGCCCACTGTTTACTGAGACTGCTTACTACAAACTGAGACCGCCAACCGTTTACTGTTTCTTCTCTCCTTTCCATTCCATAAATCCGCCTTCCAAATTATAAGTATTGGCGGCTCCCATTTGATCTAAAATAGTACAGGCCTGGGCACTGCGTTTTCCAGAGCGGCAATAAACATAATAGTTTTTATCCTTATCCATTTTTTCTACTTCTCCCATAAACTCCTGTGACTTATAAATATCCAGATTTTTAGCATCTGGGATGTAGCCTTCTGCAACTTCCTCTTCGGTTCGAACATCTAAAAGCACCGCATTATCATCTTTTTCCAGCTGCTCTTTCCACTCTTGTTGATTTAGTTCTTTCATAAGTTTATATTTAGTTTTAGCACTAAAGCTATATTCATTTGAAAATTTAAAAAAGTAAATATATTGAAAGTTTTAAAAAAGCAGCTTTTATAACGCCGGGGATTTAAAAAATGATGAGTTTTAGAATAAAAACCTGGGCAAAAAGTCTTTAGCATTTATAATAAAAATACGAAAAAAGAGCATCGCAATTATCTCCTACAATTTTCTAAAAAGTCTTTTTATTGTTATCTTTGCACAGCAATTTAACCAGACTTCTGTATTAGGAGTTTGATCACTATTAGGCTGAAGTTTTTAAAAAGATTTTAAGCCGAAAAAAATTGAGAAAATGAAATTATTACTGATAACCATTGTACTTTTAGGTCTTGCCTTTGCTGGGATAGCTATTAAAATATGGGGTAAGAAAAACGGAAAATTTGCCGGTACCTGCGCCAGCCAAAGTCCTTTTTTAAATAAAGAAGGAGAAGCTTGCAGTATGTGCGGAAAAATGCCGGAACAAATGTCTGATTGCTCTGGAGAGAGAAAAGCCTAATTAGCGTGCATGGCAACAATTTTACTGGGAATATTTATCCTAATTTCCCTCATAATCTTAGGCTTCTATTTTGCGTTTTTCTCTTTTGTAAATGAAAAACCTTCTGCTCCCAGTAATTTGAATTCCCCTGTTTCGGTAATCGTTTGTGCTAAAAACGAAGCCGAAAACTTAAAGACTTTCCTGCCTTCAATTTTAGAGCAGGATTATCCAGATTTTGAAGTCATTATAATTAATGATGCCTCGATGGATGACACCCTGGAGGTTATTGAAGACTTTCAGGCATTAGACGGTAGGGTGAAATCTGTAAATGTTCAAAATAATGAAGCGTTTTGGGCCAATAAAAAATATGCGCTAACCCTGGGCATCAAAAAAGCAAAAAATCCTTATTTAATTTTCACCGATGCCGATTGCGCTCCGCAGAGTAAAAATTGGATCAGGTATATGTCTGGTCAATTTCAAGGTAAAAAATCTATTGTACTTGGTTATGGTGGTTATTTTAAAGACACCCGTTCTTTTTTAAACAAATTAGTTCGCTTTGAAACTTTACTTACCGCAATTCAATATTTCTCTTATGCTAAATTAGGTAACCCTTACATGGGTGTGGGAAGAAATCTCGCTTATACTTCGCAACAATTTTATGCACAAAAAGGTTTTGCTAATCACCTGCACCTGCGTTCTGGTGATGATGATCTTTTTGTAAATGAGGCTGCAACCAAAGAAAATACAGCATTGTGTTATCATCCTGAGGCCAGTACGCGAAGCATTCCGAAGAAAAATTTTAAAACCTGGTTACATCAGAAAAGGCGGCATGTATCTGTGGCCGGCCATTATAAGCGCAAAGATAAATTTTTACTCACTTTATTTTATAGTGCACGATTTTTCTTCTGGATTTTGTTTTTCTTACTCTTAGTTTTACAATTTCACTGGCAAATAACCTTAATAGTGGCTGCCGTGGTCTTAATTACCCAAGCCATAATTTATACTAAGGCTGCAAAACAGTTTGAAGAAACAGACGTAGTTTGGTTTTTTCCGTTTTTAGAAGTAATTTTAATATTTACCCAATTTAGCATTTTTATAGCGAATAGCATCTCAAAACCAAAGCATTGGAAATAGACAAAAAATTGCTTCTTAGCAAAATTTCAGCCGCTAAAGAAGGAAATCAGCCTGCTTTTAACTATCTACTCGACACCTTTTGGGATTTGGTTTATGGCTTTCAACTTAAAAAAACCAGCAATGAGTATGAGGCTGAAGATATTACGATAAAAACTTTCTCTAAAGCTTTTAATAGAATTGATACTTTTGATGATTCCTATTCATTTAGCACCTGGCTCATAGCTATTTCCAAGAATATTCACATAGATATGCTACGGAAGAAAAAATCCTCGCTCTATTCCCAGACTACCTTAGAACAAAATGATAAGGTAAACAGCATCCCAGATGATACCCCCTCTATTGAAGATAAATTAATTAGCGAACAAAATTTAGCGCAATTGCTACGCGATATCAAAAAACTGAAACCTCATTACCAGGAAGTAATTCAGCTTAGATATTTCAGGGAAAAATCTTATAAAGAAATCGCAGAAAACCTGGGAGAACCTATGAACAACGTCAAGGTTAAATTACTGAGAGCTAAAAAATTATTATTTAAGGTTATCAAAGAACGAAAAAGCCATTAATTATTCAACCTTGTTACCAGAGAAGGATTAACCTAAACCAATTAATCAATAATTCTTTAAATTTTGCTGTTGAAAATGAAGAAACTGTTTTAAAATAGCGGTTACTTTTTCATTCCTATTTGAAACTTTTACTAAGTCTTTTAAGGGTTAACATTCGTATTTATGCAGTTTAAGAGATTATTGTATATTTGAAAAAGATTTTTAAAACTATGAGTACAGAGACGATAAATCCCGTAAAAACAAAGCCAAAAGCAAAACCTAAATGGCTTCGTGTTAAGCTTCCTACCGGCAAAAAATACACCGAACTTCGCAGCCTTGTAGATAAGTATGATTTGCATACTATTTGTACTTCTGGTAGTTGCCCAAATATGGGAGAATGCTGGAGTGAAGGTGTGGCTACTTTTATGATTTTAGGTAATATCTGTACCCGTTCCTGCGGATTTTGCGGTGTAAAAACCGGCAGACCGGAAACTGTAGATTGGGATGAACCCGAAAAAGTGGCCCGTTCTATCAAAATTATGGGGATTAAACATGCGGTAGTGACCAGCGTAGATAGAGATGACCTAAAAGATATGGGATCTATTATGTGGGCAGAAACCGTGAAAGCGATTCGTCGTATGAACCCAAACACTACTTTAGAAACACTTATTCCAGATTTCCAGGGAAATGAGCGCAATATAGACCGCGTGGTAGATGTGTTACCAGAGGTTGTTTCCCATAACATGGAGACCGTAAAAAGGTTGACCCGACAAGTTAGAATTCAAGCGAAATATGACAGAAGTCTGGAAGTGCTTCGCTATCTAAAACAGCAGGGAGTGAATAGAACAAAATCTGGAATTATGCTTGGTTTGGGAGAACGAGAAGAAGAAGTTATACAAACCCTGCACGATCTGCGCGATGCCGATGTAGATGTTGTAACCATTGGCCAATATTTACAACCCAGTAAAAAACACTTACCTGTAAAGCAATTTATCACACCAGATCAATTTAAGAAATATGAAGCCATAGGGCTCGATCTCGGTTTTCGCCACGTAGAAAGTAGCGCTCTAGTTAGATCTTCTTACAAAGCGCACAAACATATTGACTAAGTCTTAAAAATAAGCATGACAAAAAGTATCAATATTGCCATAAACGGTTTTGGCCGTATTGGGCGTAGTTTATTTAGGTTGCTCATTGAAAATGAAAATATAAATGTAGTTGCCATCAATGATATTGCAGATGCTAAAACCCTGGCCCATTTGCTAAAATACGATAGTATTCACGGGGTTTTAGAAGCCAATATTTCTTCAGAAGAAAATAAACTTTTAGTCAATGGAAATAGCATCCCTGTGCTTAACGCAGGTACAACACAGGAAATTAACTGGAAACCTTATAAGGTGGATATTGTAGTAGAAGCCACAGGGAAATTCAAGACCTATAAAGACCTGGAGGGGCACCTTGAAAACGGTGCAGAGAAAGTGATTCTATCGGTTCCGCCACAGGATGAAACGATAAAAATGGTGGTGCTTGGTGTGAATGATAATATTCTGGACGGCAGTGAAAAAATCGTGTCCAATGCGAGTTGCACTACCAACAATGCGGCGCCTATGCTAAAGCTCATTCACGAGAATTTTAAGGTAGAACAGGCCTATATTACCACGGTGCATTCTTACACTTCAGATCAAAGTTTGCACGATAAACCACACAAGGATTTAAGAAGGAGCCGGGCAGCCGCGCAGTCTATAATCCCTACCACTACCGGAGCCGCAAAAGCTTTAACGGGAATTTTTCCAGATATTAGTGATGTTATTGGTGGTTGCGGAATTCGCGTTCCGGTACCCAACGGCTCTCTTACCGATATGACTTTGAATGTGAGCCAGGAGACCAGTATTGCTGAAATTAATGCGCTGTTTAAAAATGCTTCGGAAACTTCACTCAAAGGAATTATGAGTTATACTGAAGACCCCATAGTTTCCATAGATATTAACCACAACCCCTATTCCTGCGTTTTTGATGCGCAAATGACCTCTGTGATTGGCGGAAAGCTTGTTAAATTAATTGGCTGGTACGATAATGAGATCGGTTATTCCAATCGTCTTATCGATTTAATTTCAGTACTTACGCATAAATAACTATATTTATCACGATTAAGTTTTAGCCGAAATTCCTGAATGAAGAACCTTCTACTTATACTCTTTATCGTTTGCTGTTTTGGTACTACCTATGCATTGTCGCAAGAGGAACCCCAGGAAAAGGAAATTACCCAGGAAAAAATTCAACAGTTATTGAACGACGCCGAGGTATCGGTAAATACTATGGATTTCGATAATGCTATTGAGCAGTTAAATTCTTCCCTGGAACTATCAAAATCCATAGATGACAAAAAGTTTATTGCCCTCTCCAGTAGCATCCTGGCGAAACTATATTATATAAGAAGGGACTATGATAAAGCTGTAACGGAATTGAACCGCGCAGTAATGGTGCAAAAAAAAATTAATGATAAAGAGGGACTGGCTTTTAGCTATATCAATTTCTCAAAGATATATAGTTCACAGGGAGAAAAAGATCGAGCAAAAAAATACCTGAAATTAGCAGAAAATATTTATGCTGAACAAAATAGCCCTGCTTGTTTAGGGATTATTGAATTAAACAGGGCTATCATCAACTTAAATCTTGACAACAACCTTAATACTGCTTTAAACAATCTAAATTCCGCCGAAAAAAAACTTGTTGATAGCGACAATACCTATGAAAGGTCTCGTCTTTATTATTATCGCGCCAGGACCTATTTAAATTTAGGTAAACACCAGGCGGCAGAAGAAGACATAAGACGTTCCCTAAAAATTGCCTTTAAAGATAATTTTGGCGGGATGATCATGAGCGGTGAAAAATTACTCAGTGAAATTTATGAAGATCAGGGTAACTTGAGTCAGGCACTTTTAAATTTAAAGAAAAGTAACGAGCGGAGGGATTCTATTTTCAACCTGAATAAATCCAGTATGGCGGTTGAAGCCAATACCAAATATGGAATAGATGCGCTACAGAATAGTTTAAATGAACTCAGTTTAAAAAATGCCGAGCAGGAACGCACCTTAAAGGTTAATAAACTTACTACAATTTTAAGTGTAGCTCTAATCACTATTTTGTCACTGCTTACATTATCCCTCTACAAAAACAATAATTTAAGGGCTAAAGCAAACGAGTTATTACAGAAGAAAAACACCGAACTAACCGAAGCCAAAGAAAATGCCGAAAAAGCCTCCCTGGCCAAAGCGCAGTTTCTATCTACCATTACACACGAGCTAAGGACACCTCTTTATGCCGTAACGGGCCTCACTCATCTTTTACTGGAAGAAAGTCCGACAGAAAATCAAAAAGAACACCTGAATTCCTTAAAATTTTCGGGGGAATATTTACTCTCTCTTATCAATAATATTTTAGACCTGAATAAGCTGGAAGCAAACAAAATGGAAGTACTGGACGCTTCTTTTGATCTTAAAAAGCGTATTTCTGATGTATTGATTGCTTTAAAAAATTCCGCCGATGATAAAAACACCAAAATTCATCTGGATTATGATGAACGAATCCCGACAGAACTAAAAGGCGACCCGCTTAAAATTTCGCAAATTTTAATTAACCTTATCGGTAACTCCATTAAATTCACTGAAGATGGCGACATTTGGATTACAGTTTCTAAACATCATTCCGAAGGAAAGTTTATCTTTTTAGACTTTAAAATAAAAGATAACGGAGAAGGCATTACCAAGGAAAAGCAGAAAGCGATTTTTGAAAATTTCACCCAGGGTTCCACTCAAATAAATCGAAAATTTGGTGGCACCGGCCTGGGCTTATCTATTGTAAAAAATTTGCTTAGCCTACTTGGTAGTGACATAAGCCTGAAAAGTGAACTAGGAAAAGGTTCTACATTTTATTTTAGGTTAAAATTTGAAGCCAAAGAAGAAACGACCAATACCGCGCCTACCCCTGCTTCGCCGGTACAGGAAGAAGAAAATGATTTATTAACCGATTCCCAAATTCTTATCGTAGAAGATAACAAGATCAACCAGATGATCACCAGGAAAATACTGGAAAAACACAAAGTGAAATGCGAGGTTGCAGACAATGGTAGTATCGCTGTAGACAAAGTAAAAGCCAGTGAATTCGACCTGGTACTTATGGACATTCATATGCCGGGAATTAGCGGAATTGAAGCTACAAAACAAATTAGAAATTTTGATTCCAAAATTCCAATTATAGCACTAACCGCGGTGACCTTAGATGATAATTTAGATGAATTCTTTTTAAACGGTTTTAATGATATTATTCCCAAACCTTATAAAACAGAAGAATTTTTCGCCAAGATTAACAAGCAATTAGCAGTAAGTACCCGCACTTCCTAGTCATTTGGCACGGGCTTTGCAAAATTGAGCTAATTAAATTATATATTGATTTAGAACATATATAGTTTGAATTAGCCAAAGAAAATGAGGTGTAAACGCACCTCATTTTTTATGCATAAAATCCAAAATTTCCTGTTGAAATTCTTTTTCATTTGCCAAAAAAGCAGACTGAACCGGTAGGTAATATAATTGTTCACGCTCAAAATGATCTACCAGCCGTACGTAATCTTTCTCTGTCGTTAAAACAAATTCTTTTTCCTGTAAATGAGCGATTTCTGAAGCCGAAAAATTATGGTGATCCTTATATTTTAAATGTTTAAACCCAATAGCTTTCTTTTCTAAAAATAAAGTTAGGGGTTTGGGATTGGCAATTCCGGTAACTAATGTAACCTGTTTAGCCTTTAATTGCTCCAATTTCAGGGTTTTTTCTTTTGAAATTACGCTATCTGAATAATCAATAAAACTGAAGAACAATTTTTGATAATTCCGAAGCTCTAATTTATGACGTATGCGCTCCATTTCAGGTTTTATCAACTTCGGCGGACATTTAGTCACAATAATAATCTTAGCGCGTTCTGCCCCAGCGGTAGGCTCTCTTAAATTGCCGGTGGGCAGCATAAAGTCATCGACATAGAGATCGCCATAAGCCGTAAGTAAAATATTAAGCCCTGCCTCTACTTTTCTATGCTGAAAAGCGTCATCTAAAAGAATAACCTCCGGATTTTGATTTTTTAGTTGAAATATTCCATTTTGTCTATCCGCCTCCACTGCAACGATCGCCCGATTAAATTTTCGCTTAAATTGCAAAGGCTCATCCCCCACCTCCCCGGCGGTTTCCTCACCACTTAGTAAATGATAACCTTTTGTACTGCGCTTATAACCGCGGCTAAGACTGGCTACTCTAAATTTTGGTAGCAAAAACTTCAGCAAGTATTCTATCATTGGAGATTTTCCGGTTCCCCCAGCATTTAAGTTTCCCACACAAATTACCGGTAAGGTATAAGCCCGGGATTTTAAAATTCCGGAGTTATAAAAGAAATTTCTAATCCACATGATCAACCCATATAGTAAGGCAAAAGGAAAGAGCAATTTTCTTAAAATCTTCATACAGAACTGGCTATAATAATTATATTTGAAGTTAACCGGACCAAGCCGAAAACAATTGAATTTAGTAAAAATAGATACTACGAATTTAGTAAAAACTACCTCAGGGCAAGCCTCTGATGGATAATATAGAAAGATATTTTAGTTTTGATACATCCCCATAGCTATAGAATCGGGAATAGTCTCGATAATCGGGTAAAAAATCTATTGTTTCAGTAAAAAACGAAAACAAAATGCTTATAAAAGAAGTAATTGATATTATAGAAGATTTCGCACCACCGGCCTATGCCGAAAGTTTTGACAATGTGGGGCTTCTGGTAGGCGATAAAAGAGCCAAAGTAAACGGCGCTCTTATCACTTTAGACACTTTAGAAAGTGTGGTAGAAGAAGCCATTGAAAAAAATTGCAACCTTATTATTAGTTTTCATCCAATCATATTTTCAGGCTTAAAAAAATTAACGGGAAGGGATTATGTGGAAAGAACAATTCTAAAAGCCATTAAGCACGATATTGCAATTTACGCCATTCACACCGCTTTAGACAATCAATACAAAGGAGTGAACGATATGATTTCTGAAAAAATTGGCTTAACAAATCGCAAGATCCTGATTCCGCGGAAAGATAGCATAAAAAAGTTAACCACATTTGTTCCAAATAAACAGGCCGATGAGGTAAGAAAAGCGCTTTTTGAAGCTGGTGGCGGTAGTATTGGGAATTATGATCATTGTAGTTTTAACCTACAAGGTGAGGGTAGTTTTAAGCCCAATGAGGCCGCCAATCCCGTAATTGGCAACCGTGGGGAGGTGCATCTTGAAGAAGAAACTCAAATTGGTCTGACTTTCCCTGCACATTTAGAACCTAAAATTATAAGAAGGCTTTTTGAATCGCATCCTTATGAGGAAGTAGCTTATGAAATCACAGCCCTGGAAAATAAAAATCAGCAATTGGGCATGGGAATGATTGGTGAACTGGAAAATGCCGAAGATGAAAAGGATTTTTTGCAGCGCATAAAATCTACTTTTAATTGTGGCTGTATAAGGCATTCTGAATTTAGAGAAAAAACTATCAAAAAAGTTGCGGTACTGGGAGGTAGTGGCAGTTTTGCAATAAATAACGCAAAAGCCGCCGGAGCCGATGTGTATCTCACGGCAGACCTTAAATACCACGACTTTTATAAAGGGGATAAAGACCTATTACTGGCAGATATTGGCCACTATGAAAGTGAGCAATTCACAAAAGATTTATTACATTCTTATCTTACAAAAAAAATTAGTAATTTTGCACTTATTTTAGCAGATACAAACACCAATCCAATCAAGTATATATAACTATGGCAAAAAAGAACGATGTTACTGTAGAAGAGAAGTTAAGAGCGTTGTACGATCTTCAGCTGGTAGATTCCAGAATTGATGAAATTAGGAACGTACGCGGCGAGCTTCCACTGGAAGTTGAAGATTTAGAAGACGAGGTAGCTGGATTGAACAAGCGTTTGGAAAAATTAGATGCCGATATTGAGGTCATTGAAAACGATATTAAAAGCAAGAAGAATCTTATTGATGAGTCTAAAGCGACCATGAAAAAGTATTCTGAGCAGCAAAAAAATGTTCGTAACAATCGTGAGTTTAACGCTTTAAGCAAAGAAGTGGAATTTCAGGAATTGGAAATCGAACTTGCCGAAAAACACATTAGGGAATATCGTGCTCAAATAGAACAAAAGAATCAGGTGATCGAGCAAACCAAAGAACGCCTGGAAGAACGTAAAACACACCTGGAGCATAAAAAAAGTGAATTAAACGATATCCTTGCTGAAACGGAAAAAGAGGAAAAATCGTTGATCAAGAAGTCTGAAGATTTTGAGAAAAATATCGAAGAGCGTCTTATAAAAGCCTATAAAAGAATTCGGAATAATGTAAAAAACGGACTAGCCATTGTACCGGTAGAGCGTGGTGCATCTGGAGGATCTTATTTTACAATTCCGCCGCAGGTGATTATGGAAATTGCGGGACGCAAAAAAATCATTACAGATGAGCACAGTGGCCGAATCCTGGTTGACGAAGAGCTGGCAAAAGAAGAACAAGAAAAAATGCAGAAATTTTTCTCATAATTCCTTGTAAATATATTGCATCAAAAAAGCTTCCATTTTAGAGGCTTTTTTTATCTATATTGATTAACAAGCTTTTCACATTTTTAAAAGATTTAAGCTTTAACTTTATTTCTTACTAAATACAGCTTTTACAAAGCTTTTAGAGTTGGCTTTTCAAAAATAAGCCATAAAAAGAAAAAGAATATTACCTAATTATAAGGTTCTACTCTTATTTTAAACAAAAGCAGCTGAAACCGGCATGGTGCTGGATGCAAAAAATTAGCAAAATACAGGGAGATAGTTATACGCCTGTGACAAATTCCCACATTGGGATTAAAATTATAAACACATGAAACATTTTTTTATACCCACATTTATATTTCTACTAATTTCCTGCGGAAACAATGCACAACAAAAAACAGTCACCAAACCAGAAATTGCCAATGCCGATCCGGTTGAAGTAGAAGCGGAAGATGGATTTGAAAAAGCCTATTTTGCCAGCGGATGTTTTTGGTGTGTTGAAGCCATTTATGAAAGTGTAGAAGGTGTGAAAGAAGTAGTTTCCGGTTATGCCGGGGGGCACACCAAAAACCCAACTTATGAAAAAAGTAATACCGGTAAAACAGGACATGCCGAAGCGGTTGAAGTAATTTACAACCCTAATGTTGTGAGTTTCGAAACGCTCGTAGAAGTTTATTACGGTTCACAAGACCCTACCCAGGTGAATGGCCAGGGACCCGATATTGGCTCACAGTATCGCTCACTTATCTTTTTTCAAAATGAACAACAAAAACAAACCATAGAGAAAGTTAAAAAGGATGTTGCAAAAAATTATAAAAAGCCACTAGCGGCTGAGATTCTACCCTTTCAGAAATTTTGGAAAGCCGAAGCTTATCACCAAAACTATGAAAAGAACAATCTCAACAATCCCTATATTCAAAAAGTTTCTATCCCACGGTTAAACAGGTTTAAAGATAAGTTTCCAGATATCCTAAAAAAGGAAGCCCATTAAGCTTTATTCAATAAAAACAATTTTTTAATTACGCATTCGACTCTCTAAAAGAGCCGAATGTTTATTTTTGCCTCACAAAACAAATAAGATGAACATTACTATAGAGAATATTCTTTTAATTGGTTCTATTTTATTATTTGTGAGCATTCTTGCCGGGAAAACCTCCTATCGCTTTGGCGTACCAACCCTGGTACTTTTCTTAGCAGTAGGTATTCTTTCCGGGTCTGAAGGTATTGCAGGAATTTACTTTAATGACCCCAAACTAGCCCAATTCATAGGGATTGTATCCTTAAATTTTATTCTCTTCTCTGGAGGGCTGGACACCAGTTGGAAAACCATTAAACCGGTAATGTGGCAGGGAATCTCGCTTTCTACTCTAGGCGTATTGTTTACCGCGGTAAGTCTTGGGGTATTTGTTTGGTATATTACAGATTTTAGTATTTATGAAGGGCTGTTGCTGGGCGCCATTGTATCTTCTACAGATGCCGCCGCTGTTTTTTCTATTTTACGATCTAAAAACCTGGCTTTAAAAACCAATCTAAGACCCACTTTAGAGCTGGAGAGTGGTAGTAACGACCCTATGGCCTATTTTTTAACTATTGCGTTTTTGGGATTGGTAGTTAATCAGGATCAAAGTATTTATAGTATCATCCCGCTTTTTCTACAACAGATTCTAATTGGGGTTGCTCTGGGATTTCTCTTCGGAAAACTAAGTAAAATTATTATCAATAAAATTACCTTAGATTTTGAAGGACTTTATCCCGTCCTCGCGATCGCTCTCATGTTTATTGTTTTTTCTGCTACCGATGCCCTGGGCGGAAACGGATTTTTGGCTGTTTACTTAAGTGGTGTATATCTGGGAAACCACAATATTATCCACAAGAAAACCATTATGCGGATGTTTGACGGATTGGCCTGGTTGATGCAAATTGTGCTATTCCTTACCCTTGGCCTTTTGGTTTATCCCTCACATATTGTTCCCGTGATTGGCGTGGGAATCCTAATCTCATTTTTCCTTATTTTTATCGCACGACCATTGGGTGTATTCCTTAGCTTGAGTTTCTTTAAAATGAAGATGCGACGCCGTTGGTATGTGAGCTGGGTAGGATTAAGAGGTGCTGTACCTATAGTATTTGCTACCTATCCATTACTGGCTGGGATAGAGAAAGCCGATATGATTTTTAACATCGTATTTTTTGTCTCCCTCACCTCTGTATTAATTCAGGGGACAACGCTTTCGGTAGTAGCTAAATGGTTAAATGTAGCGCTACCAATGCGGGCAAAACAAAAATCTCCGGTAGATATTTTTATGGCTGAAGGCGCAAAGTCTGTCTTAAGAGAAATTGATATTCCCGAGCATAATCACTCCGTAGGAAAACGTATTGTACAGCTTGAATTTCCCAGGAAAGCAATTATCGCCATGATTTCCCGAAATGAAGAGTTTCTAACCCCCAATGGGAATACTGAAATTGAAGCTCACGATATGTTAGTGGTACTTACCGAAGACCGGGAAACCATGAGACAGGTTTATGAAAGCCTGGATCTTGAACCGGAAATGGCAGAGCTTGAATAAAGATCTACGATTAAAAGAACAAGATTCCTGAATGCCCGGAACTCAAAAAAAGATTAAATAATACCGTAATTGCAAATCTCTCTACGAGGTTTTAACTTCCTTTGCCAATAAATCTAAAATAGTACGCTCTACTTCTTTAGAATCCCACCGTTCTTCTATAGCTGGAAGCTGCATCACCTTATCCATTATTTTACGTTGATAGTCCCCTATAGCTAATGCTTCAGCATAAGATTTATCTGAAAAGGTAACCCGGGAATACAGCGGCACCCAGGCATCGGGATGCTTATCGGCAAAGTTTTTTTCAATTTTCTTCCGAAGTAAAAAATCAGGATCGGCTGTTTTGCTGCTCATTTCTATAAAATTACGATAGCTCAATTCTGCTATGGCATCAGCATTTGGTTTCCGGTCATTTTGATATTCCTTAAAAATTTGTTCCCAATCATCACCGTATTTTTCCATCTTTTGATAGAGCACTAAAATATCTTCAAAACCGGCGTTCATTCCCTGCCCGTAAAAAGGCACCACGGCGTGGGCAGAATCCCCCACCAGGGTCACTTTCTCCCAATATGACCAGGGAAAGCATTTAATAGTAACCATGGAGCTTGTAGGGTTTTTAAAGAAATCACGTTTTAGGTTTTCGATTTCTAAATTAATATCGGGGAAATGTTCTTCAAAAAAAGCGGTAGCCTGAGTTTCGGTTTTAATGCTTTCAAAAGAAATTTCTCCTTCAAAAGGCATAAATAAAGTACAGGTAAAGCTGCCGTCTAAATTTGGCATGGCTATTAGCATAAATTCGCCCCGGGGCCATATATGAAAAGAACCTTTATCCAGCTTATGGCTTCCATCTGCATTGGCGGCAATACGCAGCTCTTTGTAACCTACGTCTATAAAATGCTGGGAATAATTAAAGCGGCTTTGTCTCTGCATCTTATGGCGCACCCGGGAAAAGGCACCATCGGTACCAAAAATAAGATCGAATTCATATTCCTTCCACTCCCCTTTTTCGCTCTCGCCGGTATATAATTTTGCTTCGGAAAGATTGATGTCCCAAACTTTTTCCTCAAATCTAAATTCAGCACCTGATTCCTCAGCAAGATCAATCATTTTCCTGTTGAGTACACCACGGGAAATCGAATAAATAGCTTCTTCTTCTTTCCCGTATTTCTGAAAATATAAAGGCTTATCAGCCACGTGCAATGCCCTTTTATCTAAAGGAAGGGCCAGTTTTTTTATCTCCTCTTCAATACCAACTGCCCGCAAGCTTTTCCACCCCCGGTTAGACATCGCTAAATTGATAGACCTTCCTGAAAACTTAACCTTTCTCACATCTGGCCGGCGATCAAAAACCTCAACCTCGTGACCGGCCTTTCTTAAATAAATAGCCAGTAAGGATCCTACCAGGCCAGAGCCTACAACGGCAATTTTCTTTGGTGTTTGCATAAAAGGAAAGAATATTTTTAGCTACGAAAATACTTAATTCTATTGACTTTACTCTCTTTCAAATTGGTCAGGAAAATATATTAGATAATAGCCTGGCCTGGATCATAATTACTTAACCAGTTCCTAAAATTAATTTAAAAGTCCTTAAATCAGGGTTAATTGCACTTTAGATGTGTAAAGAATAACCTAAATTAATTTATTAATTCTAAAACATAATAAAATGGATCAGGCTAAAATTGATCAAATGCGAGCTACCTTAAACAAATTAGAGGATATTAAAAACAGCCAGGAAAGCATTCTCGATAAAATAAACCACGTAATCACCGACTTATTTGAACATCCCGATAAGGAGTTGGAAAAGACTATGAATGCTGCGCACCAAAAATCTTCAGATAATGTAGATTCCGTGCGGGAAGCCATGGAGGAGTATGAAATGCGGATCAATAAATTAGAAAATCAGGATTAGAGGTAAAAACTTAAATCCTTGTGATGTATCAGCTATGATAATTCACTGAATTTCAGAACATATTTTCACGCAGATAACACAATAAAAAAACGTATAGTTTTAAATATCACTGCTTTAAGTCTTTAAACCCCTATGCGAACAGCCTGGCGAGCTTTGCATGATGTTTTTAAAAAAATTGATTATCAGTTAATTGTAGGTAAACCTTGATTTCGGATTCACATTAATTAGTTGCAAAACTTTTAAAAAATTAGGTGCTTAGACTATTTCAAAATAATAAGAATTAGCACAGGCTTCTTAACCTCGATCACAGAAACTTTTTCTAACGACTTTATTTTAAACTTATTTTTTATGAAACATATTACCGCTAAAGAAATTGAAAGGATGGAGAAGGTCTATCGTTTAAACTTAATAAATAGCGTTACGGGATATAAATCTGCTAACCTTATTGCTACAAAATCTGAAAAATCTGGGATAAATGTGGCGGTTTTTAGTTCGGTTACCCATTTAGGTAGCAACCCCGCTTTATTGGGTTTTGTTACCCGCCCCACCCAGGATGTTTCCAGAAATACGTATAAAAATATTAAAGAAAATAACTATTTTACGGTTAACCACATTCAAAAGGATATGATTGAAAATGCACACCAAACAGCCGCAAAATATGAAGAGGATATTTCTGAATTTCAGCATACCGGTTTGAAAGAAGAATATCTGGATGACTTTTTTGCGCCTTATGTAACCCAATCTAACATCAAATTAGGGTGTGAATATGTCAATGAATATGCAATTAAAGAGAATAATACCGTTTTAATTATTGGCGCTATTAAACACATTTATTTTGACGAAGGCATCCAGGCTACAGATGGATGGTTGCGATTGGACGATGCAGAAACAGTGGCAATTAATGGCCTGGACGGTTATGCTTTGCCAAAACTTTTAGACCGTTTCCATTATGCGCGTCCCGGGCAGGAAATAAAATCCTTTTTTAAGTAAAAGATTAATTCTGAAAAATGCATTTAAAGACGTATTGAAGAATAAACTAACTATAACTGGTTTAAAGATTTTCCATTGACTAAAAAATCATCTATTTACGTCTATTTTCGTTTTTAATTCTTCTAAAACGAGCTTTAACTAATAAAAAAGTCTATAAATGAACAAAACCTCACTGATTTTAGCTGACTTAAAGATTTTAGAAGAGTTCTATTCATTTTATTAAAATATCATGAACACTTCAGTTTTTCTAGCCTACCTTTAAAAAACAGCTATTGTAAATTACAAGCTCGAAAAATCACAAACAACCCTCATAAATTTTAACATCTGCGTTAAACACTCGTTAAATTGTTTTTTGTATTTTACCTTAATATCTAAATTCGTTTCGAAATAGATTATTCATTAACACTAATCAACATTAACCAAAGTAGCGTTTAGCTACTAAAAAAACCAATCAAAATGAGAGATTTAGTATGGCTTATCGTAGTATTATTAATTATTGGATGGCTTGTAGGATACTTTGCATTTCCAGATTTGGGTAGTATTATCCACATCCTAATTGTGATAGCGGTTATTCTAATAATTTATAAATTATTAACCGGCAGAAGATTGTAATCTTAAAAAATTGATGAAGAACAAAACCTTTGAAGCAAATTCAAAGGTTTTGTTGTTTTTGCTAAAAAGATAAATACTATTTTAAATAAGAGTTTTGTATATTTAAACAGCATTGTTCGGTAATTAGGACCGGGTTTTCTAGAAGTTATCGAACAATTACAGTACGTAAAACTAAAGAAAATAGAAAATGAAAAAATTATTACTTCTCAGTTTTTTAAGCATTGGTCTTTTAAGCTGCAAAAACAATAAAAAAGCAGAGGGCATGGATTTAGATGGAGCCAATGCCTCTAAAAAAATTGAGCAGCAAATCGCCGAGGCTCATGGACTTAACAATTTTAAAAATGTAAAGGAGATTCAATTTACATTTAATGTAAAATCTGATGATTCCTTGCGCACCAGCCGCTCCTGGACATGGAAGCCACAAACTGATGAAATAAGGTTAACCGAAGGCGATATTAGTCGCACTTATACGAGAAAAAACAATTTGAATGAAGAAGAAAAAAAGATGGATCAAAAATTTGTGAACGATTCTTACTGGCTTTTATTCCCATTTCAAATGGTTTGGAGTGACGCAAATATTTCTGAAGAGAAAATGGGAAATGCACCTATTAGCAAAAAAGAAATGAATTATTTGGAAGTTTCTTACGGTGATAACGGTGGTTATACCCCCGGTGATACTTATGTAATTTACTATGAGGATGACTTGCTGTTACAGGAATGGATTTACAAATCGGCCGATGGTAATCGTGAAATGCCGACTACCTGGGAAGATTTTGAAGACTATAAAGGTTTAAAAATATCAAAATCACATAAATCGCCAGATGGTGATTTTGAATTGTTTTTTACCGATGTAAAAGTGAAGTAAGTTTTACACATATTTCTTGAAAAACTAAAGCCACGATCTTATTTTTAGTATCGTGGCTTTTAGCATCAAAATAAATTGAGATTAATAAAAACTAACTAATGAAATCACATATCCTGATTACCCTGGGAGCTCCCAACAGTCCGGAGGGAGCATTGAGCACTATTTCCAAAACCCGTCTGGATTACTGCAAAGCCATATTTAAAAAAGGTCAATTAATTTTATGCACCGGCGGTTGGGGGCCACAATTTAACACCGCCGAAAAACCCCACGCAGAATATTGCAAGGAATATCTTATCCATAAAGGACTATCAGAACAAGATTTCACCGAAATAGCTTTGTCTAAAAACACCGTGGATGATGCCGTAAAGATCAAGGCTATTTTATCTAACTTAGGGCAAGTAAAACTCACAATAATTACTTCCAAATTTCACGTAGAACGAGTAAAATTGATATTTAATGAGATTCTCGCCAATTATGAGATGGAATTTAAAGGTGTAGATAGCGGGTTAAAAAAGACAGAATTAGCAGCTTTAGAAAAACACGAACAACAAGCCATTGCTACAATAAAACAAAACGGATTGTATTATTAGGAACTGCTCTTTAATTAAAAGTTAAAGCCATTTAGACTTCTTCTGTGGACAAATTCAATTAAACGTTCATTGAAAACATCGTTACTACACCAGGCCCCATCCAATTAATTCTTCATTAATCTTTTGCTGTATTCTAAACTGATTTTAAAATTTCATCCTGCTTGCACGTCAGGACTTATGTAAATTACTTAGGTTTCATTTAACAAGCCGCAGCTTAAATGTTTTGTAATTTTGTAGTTTTTAAGACACTATGCAACTACAACAAATAGATCGGGTAAAAACCATAAGTAAGGAAGATTTTATCAAAAATTATTTTAAACCTCAAAAACCGGTGGTCATTGAGCGGTTTGTTGAAGATTGGCCGGCTTTTAAGAAGTGGGACCTTGACTATATGGCAAAAGTTGCCGGAGATAAAGAAGTCCCTTTGTACGATAATAGGCCTGTGAGCCACGAAGATGGTTTTAACGAGGCACACGCCACGATGAAAATGAGCGAATATATTGCTTTGCTAAAAAGAGAACCTACCAAATATCGTATTTTTCTTTGGAATATTTTAAAGGAAGTACCGCAACTTCAGGAAGATTATTCTTATCCAGATTTTGGTATAAAATTAATGAAAGGCTTACCTATGCTGTTTTTTGGCGGGGAAGATAGTTATACCTTTATGCATTATGACATAGATCTAGCCAATATATTTCATTTTCATTTCCACGGAAAAAAGGAGGTTATTTTGTTTGACCAAAAGCAGAATGATTACCTCTACAAAATCCCGCACTCTTTAATAACACGGGAGGATATAGATTTTGCAAACCCAGATTACAAAAAATGGCCAGCACTAAAACAAGCTAAAGGTTTTAAAACTCATTTAGAACATGGCAATGTTTTATATATGCCAGAAGGATACTGGCATTATATGCGCTACTTAACCCCCGGCTTTTCTATGAGCCTTCGCGCTATTGCTCGTAATCCTAAAAACCTGGGAAAAGCCGTTTATAATATTATGGTGATGCGTCATTTTGATACCATGATGCGCAAGTGGAAAGGTCAGGATTGGATTGATCAAAAGAATGAAAAAGCGATTACCAGGACAAATGCGAAATTAGGCCTGGATTAAATTTCATGATTAAAGAATAGCTAAATATCTTATTATCATTTGTTTCTTAAAATTACGAGAAAAATCAAGCTTGTCGAAGCTCTCAACACACCTCGTTTCAATATGATTTTTACAGACATTTATTAAGTTTATCGAAGTGCGGTCATCAACGTAAGCTTTAATGTTTTGATTTGCAATCAATAGCGTCCTAAACGTTTTCGGTGATATTTTGTAAGAACCTATTTTAATTGGGTTTCGTTAGCTTTTTAAAATGATTGGGATAATTTTTAGTAGGACGATTTCTTCGGCCTATCGAAAATTTATCGTAAAATTTGAAGTGAAAATTCCGTAAAATTTTAGGCTGTTTGAGCCAAACGAATTTTTCAAATTTATACTAAAGGTTATTAGCGAGTTCCTAAAATTTAGGGATTGAACGATAAATTTAGATAAAGTTTCGTAAGCCTAGACTTTTTTGTTTCTTTTTTGGGCAATGCAAAAAAGAATAAATAATATTAGAAAGTTTAAAGATAAATTGTGTGCTAATATTAATTAGGACATTACTGGTTTGCAATATATTATTCTTTTAATAAATACCTCCCCCTCTTCAGCAAAGCTGATTTCATCCTCTCCTTTAAAATGAAGAGAGCCGAGTGACTGAGAAATGCCATTTTGAAAAAAACCCACTTTTATTTAGGCTGTAGAGTTTGCTATATTTGCGCGGCAGACATCAAAATTTTAAAGTACTATGTTGATAAAAAAATACTTCCTTTGCTTTCTATTTTTAACGCTGGTAAGCTTCAGCATTCATGCACAGGATTGCCAAAGTTTAGAAGCGCGATTAGATCTTGAAGAAAGAGCAGCGATACAGGGCGAAACCATGGGACAGAAACTTGAAAGCTTGCTTTTTTGGTCGCAAGAAGAAAAAGAGCGTCGCTTTCCTATAATGCAAAATATCTTCCCGAGTATTCACGTTCCCACCGGTTCCCGGGTTTATCCATTAAAAGAAAGAGAAAATATCACTCCGCAGTGGCAGGATAAGACCACGCTAAATTCTTATATGAAAGAAAACCATATTGGTGGGGTAATTGTGTTGCAAAGCGATGAGATTAAATTGGAGAAATATGCAGACGGGGTGGATAAGGAAACGCTTTGGACTTCCTTTTCCATGGCGAAATCGGTTTCCTCTATGCTACTGGGCATAGCTTTAAAAGAAGGCGCTATTGAAAGCCTGGACGATCCTTTAGAAAAGTACATTGAAGCCTTTAAAGGGTATGACTACGGAAAAGTAAGCGTTCGACAATTGCTCACCATGACTTCCGGAATTGCCTGGAACGAAGATTACACAGATCCAGACGCCGATGTCGCGCAAATGTACCAGCATCCTTGCGAAGGGAATGAATCTCATATTTTAACCTATATGAAAGCTTTAAAATTTGAACATCAACCGGGTACTCACTGGAATTACAGTACGGGAGAAACCGATTTGGTTGGAATCTTAATTCAAAAGGCAACCGGCAAATCCCTTTCAGAATACCTTTCAGAAAAAATTTGGCAGCCATGGGGCATGGAAAATTGTGCGTATTGGCTTGCCGATGAATGCAGTAATCTGAATATTGGTGGAAGTGGCCTCTCGGCGAGTTTAAGAGATTATGCACGTCTTGGAACCGTCATGTTAAAAAATGGAAAGCACGAAGATACCAGTCTTTTTTCCGAAGAATATTTAGAAAATGCTACTTCACTTTTATATGAAACGGATGATAATGGAAGTGGCTATGGCTATTTATGGTGGCGTTTTAAAGACGGAAGTTATGCTGCGGTTGGGATTTTTGGCCAGATGATTTATATCAATCCGCATAAAGATCTTGTAATCGCTCAATTCGCAGCCTGGCCAAAAGCTACATCAGATGAGCTTACCGAAAAACGAAGAAGCTTTATCGATGCTGTAGAACGGGAAATTAAATAAGAAATTCTGCTATAGAAAATGTTCTAAAAAATTTAAATATTCAAGAACTGCTAATATTTATGAAAAGGACATTTCCAATCTTTGCCTACTTTTCTACCACTGTATTGTTTAGCTTCACTCCCGGCACCAAAATCTTGCATCATGGGGTTTACAGATCCTTGCAAAGCTTCATCCCGGTCCCGAATGCGATCACGAACAGTTTCATAACTTCCCATCTCCCGTAATTTTTCAAACTGCCAGTGCAAATTAAAAACTATTGCTGGGAAAGGGCTTTGTCTCGCAAGCCTGGAACTATTTGGGTGAAGTCCTACAATATAAAATGCCCGGTTATAAAGACTAAAACTAAACGAATCATCATTTACATCGTCACTTACGCTTGGGTCCCAGGCTTCTTCATCTAAGTTGTGTAAATGCTGAAGTTGCTGCCAAAGCATTTTTTCAAATTCTTTCTCAGAAAACTTCTCTTCATTCTCAAAAGCTGCGATAAACGTAAAAAAATCATTCGAAGTAAAATCATAATTCTTAAGATATACTTTTAAATCCCTCATGATTAGTTTTCCGGTTTCTTCTGAACCAAAATTGGAATAGGAGTGAAAATCTACGCTATCCATTTTGAAAACGGTTTGCGCCATTATACATGGGTGATTTTCTTTTATGATAAAATCATGAAAAGCAGTTAACATAGATTCTTTTTGCGCGTTGTGGGCCATGATTGGAATACTATTTATTGAACTCGTTTAAAAATTGACTAATCAACAACCTCGATCAAAGGGTACGAGGTATCCTTACGAAGAAAGTTCTTTTATTTCGAGGCAAGCCCCAAGGGAATTAAACCTTTGGCTATCGCCCCGCGATTAAACCTGTCCTCTAAATTTTCAAAAGCTAAGCATTTAAAAACTTAGAAGCTAACAAAATTAGTGACTTCTCACTGTTGAGGTTAATGCATTTCAAATTAAAATTAGCTCAACACTAAATAGTGATGATTAGATTTAAAAGTGACCATAAAACCTCAGGATAAACGTTAAAAAAAGACTACTAAGACTCCAGGATACTAAGAAAAACACAATGGGTATCTTAACGCATTCTGTGATCTTATGTCTTAATAGCAAGTAAGCGCAAGTTTTCTTAATTCCAGATAGCTTTATACTGAAAAACATTAGAATAAAAGCTCTTCCAAGGTTTTTAAAAAGTGGATTTCATGTATATTATCGGCCTATCTAAACTGATACTTATGAAAGACGATAAAATGCTGAATTATATTAGTGAAGTAATTGCAAATATGCCTACCGATTGGTTAAAACTCACCACGCACCGATTGGATATTTATGATGAAGAATTGGCGAAAACTCAATTTTTAGAACATTTTGAAAATTTATATCGTGAAAATATCGCAGAAACCTTTGCGTTGCAAAAGTTACCCACGGCCTACGATTATATTCGCCTGGGACACCCATTATCCTGTATTCTGGAATGGGCGATAGCAAAATCTAATGACCTGGATCCTGAAAATGTAATTGCTTTTCAGTCAAAAACAATTCCGGTTTTGGCCATTCTTAGAAAAAACCTATTAGACCAAAAAAATACCCGAATCCTTTATACAGATAAACTGCCCGAATTTTTTGATGTGGAAACATTGCGTGAGGTTTATGGCTATTCATTTGATTTGAAAAAGGTGAAAACAGTAGAGGAAATTTCGTCGTTTGATGGTAGTACGGTTTTTATCTCTCAGGATGCTCAAGTTTCAGAAGTGAACCTTTCCTCAAATATCGATTTTTTCATCAATTTACAGTCAGACCTGGGTAGTGTTTTAGTAATGGATGGAAAGCAGGATAATGCTTATGTTTCAGAAATTCAACACGTAAGAAGAAGGGAAACTATTGCTATGACCCCCGCCAATTGTCTTGCTGCGTTAAAGCTACTCGTGGGCAAATCTTCAGCTAAAAGTAAAGAAACCGAAATTGGCACCAAAAAAAATCAGGTTACCAATTCCATAAATGAAATTACCGGTACAAGTTCAAAAGTATTGGTGGCTTCCTGCGGACTTTCCATGCAGTATGCGATTATGATGGGCCTCGTTCACGAAGCTTTAGAAAAACATAAAGGAAAAGAAATTAAATTTATTGTTCCTCCCAATTGTTATGGTGGGACAAACGACCAGGTTAGACGGGTTGCCGCTTGTCTTGATCGAGTTGAAGTGCTGGATATGCCCGTAGATGGTGATAACGATATGGTGCAAAGCATCGATACCGTTTTAGAGAAAGTTGCCCGGGAAGATGCTGTCCCCTATATTATTGCAGAGATTCCTACAAATCCCAGGGTTGAAGTTCCAAACCTGAAAGACTTAAGAGATGTACTACAGGAAAAACGTAAGACCTCAACGGACAAAGTGGCTATTGAGCCCGTTTTTATTTTAGACCAAACGTTTTGTCCCAACGTACAATTTCTGGCCAGTGATGGAATACTCTCCGCAATTAGCAGCATTTCATACGTAAGCGGATCTAAATTTCCCAGTGGCGGAAGATGTACTGCCGGTTACTGTGTAGCCAATAATAAAGCTGCCAATTTATTGGATAAAGTAGAAGAGCACCTTGTACTTTGTGATAATAAAGCAACAAATCTTCAGATGGAAATATTAGCAGAACAATTGCCTACCATGAACCAGCGGATTAAAGATGCCTATAAAAATACGCGTGAATTTGTGAGTTTTATCCAGGAGAATTTACCGGAAGCTAAAATAAATTTTGTTTCTGAACAATTGGCAAACCAAGGATTTACCCCATCGGTTTTCTCATTAGACCTTCCCACGAAAGGAGATACTGCTGAAGAAAGGGAAGCTTATAAAAGAGCATTAAACCTAAAACTGATTAATATGATGATTCAGGAAATTCCCAACGAAAGCAAATATTGTGTGAGTTATGGGCAATTAAATGGATGTTACTGGACTATTCCTGCCACTTCTACCCAGGGAACCACCAAGGAAGCTGACAAAGATTACATTGCCCGTGTATCACTATCGCCAAATTTAGATTTGGAACGTCATAAGGAGGTTTTTCTAGACTTTGTAAAACAAATATAAACGGGACGGGGACGATTAGCCCCTTCCCTATTTTTTTTAGCCCAGAAGCAAAAATTACGCATTTTTTCTTCTGAAGTTTAAGGTTTACAATCAAATACCCGGAATTTCACAGGTATCAATTCACTTAGGAGTGATTTGTTGACGGTTTTTTTCGATACTTTCTTATACCAAAATTTAGAATAAATCAGGGAAAAACTAGCTATGTTGCTGTTTATTCTTTGAAATCATTATGGTGCGTTAAAGAAACAATCCCGCTAGTTATCGGGACGCTTTGCTGCAAGAAAATAGAGAAAACACTAACTAACTAACTAAGAGTCCTGCTTTTTCATAAATAATATCCTTCAACGACCTCTTTTAGGCGAAAATAGCAAGAAGAATAATTATGAAACCGCTTTTAGACATTGTTTTAAAAGAGAATATGCTAATTAGTTTTATTTTTATGGAACGTCAATGATTATATTTGAAAGGTTTTCATAATAATATTACCGTTTTATATATTTGGTAAATTGGTTTTTTGTCAGTGGTTTAACAACAATCAGTTTTGATGGTTAATGGATAAAAAATGCTCTTAAAGATTGATTGAAAAGAATGATTATCCAGGCACAAGTGCATTTTAAAATTTTACAAAATGAAAAAAAGATTTATTATACTAATTGACTTTTCAGCATCTTCAACAAACCTCATTAAGTATGCTTGTGAGTGGAGTAAGGAGGTAAATGTAGAACTTTTGTTAGTGCACCAGACCCTTGTTTTAAAACCTTCTCTTACCGACACGCAAATTAGACAACAACTTACACAACAAACCAATGATGAAGCTTTAAACAAGTTAAAAGACCTCGCGAAGAAACTTATTCCACCTACGGTTAAGGTTTCGTTTTATGTTTCTGAAGAAAATTTACAACTTAGCCTGCCTAAACTTCTATCGGAACCTTTTGACAACCTAATTTTTTCAGGAATAAAAAGAAAAGGTTTATTCAAAAAGTTACTTCTTCCTAGTGTAACCCTTCAGATAATTGATGCTATAGAAAATATTACTGTAGCGATGCCTGTTGAAATTAATACATTTTCTCACGAAAAAATTTTTGTGGCAGTAACGGAAAAACATCCTTTGAATATTCTGGAATTAAACAAATTTTTGAGTTTTATTGATCGTGATAATACAGAAATTATCTTTTTTCATTTAACGAAACCCTATGAAAAAACGGTGGATATAGAAAAACATCTTCGGGAATTATCAGGGTTATTTGTAGATAAATACAATACGTCATTTGCGATATATGAAGGGAACGATCCCTTTAACGACATTAAGAAAGTTATAAATAATAAAATTGACGAGTTGCTGATTGTACAAAAAGGTTCGCGCCTCCTAACAGATCAGCTCTTTAGAAAGTTTTTAATTGATGAGCTAGTAAATGAAGGGCAAACCCCATTAGTTGTTTTACCATAAGAAACTAAAAAGTTTTCATTAATAATTTCCTTAAGGATACCATTTCTATATCCTGGCCTAAAGTTCCATTTTTTGGTAGTCGGTCTCTAGTTTACCAAAAAATAGCAGTATTTTAGTAGCAAAACAAATTCCCGACAAAACTTTGGTATTTACTTGATTACAGGTTTAAAAAACATAACATGTTGAAAATCCCCCTACTATGAACATCTATAAATTTAAAGGAATACTCATTGGTTTATTCCTATCATTTGCATTAACGTCTTGCAGCAATGACGACAAAGTTTCAAGCATAAAACCTTCAACCCAATTGATTGAAATGGAAGCTGAAGGCGGGGCTACAGCAGTTTCTTTTAACAGTGCTAACTGGTATATAGCTGCAGTACTTAACCATAACGGCGATGTTAATATTCAGGGAGAGACCTACTCGCAAGACGGGGAATTAACAAAGGAACACTCTTCATTATCACTGGAAGGCCAGGGAAAGATAGAAGCTTTGTGGAATAATAAAGGCTTTATAATTACCAAAGATTCGCCATCCTCGCTTAAAATTTGGTTAAAAGAAAACAGCACAGGTGAAGAATTTGGCTTTACTGTAATAATAAAGTCGGGAGAGGAAGTAAAAGAAATTGAGGTATTTCAAAAAAAATCACAGGGTTATGAGTTTGATAGCATAACCTATAGTTTAAAAGAAGAGGATGGCGATTCCATTTTTGTAAAAAAAGGAACCACCGTTTATAATTTTAATATTCCGGAACCTCAGGAATTTTCTTTCTCCCCTTATGGAGGAATTGATGTTCATAACCAATCTACGTTTCATAGCAACGAGGAAGATGCGTTTGTATGGTTAAAAAAGGACTCTATAATGCTTGAAGTCCCTACAGCCATTAATAATGGTGAAATTTACCGTAACGGGGAAAAAAGCTTATACAGTGACTATTCAACAAAAAAACCGCACGGTTTTGAGGCCATGAAAACCGTTACTGTCCCCGCCGGTGAATCTGCATTTTTTACCGAACAAGAATGGCGCAAGCGTCAGGTTTCTTATAAGCTTCGTTTAATTAATAATAGAACTAGAGAAAAAAAAATTATAGGAGGAAAGTGGACAGAGGTAACCCCTACGGGAGAATATACTGTACAATGGAAGAAAAAATAGTTTTAACCTGAAGCAAAGCCGTAGAATTTCAACAAAAATAAAAGCAAGTAAAAAAAATAGACTTCAACTACCCTTTCTGTAAAGAAACTGCGAATTTAGAAGCGTCTTACTCCCGTTTAGAATAAAGTTATAATAGTTCAATTGCGTAGTACACTACTGGCCTAAGTAAGCGTAAAAAAAACTGAATTCTTAGCAAACAATACTGTTTAAAGCCGTTTCAATCCATCCTGATTTTGTCACAAAACTTCCCGAAGATTAAATCTTACAATTAAAATATTGTTAAAGAACACATTTTCTAATGAATGAACGTTCATTTTTTATAATTTTGCCTTGTGAAGATAGTTAATTCCGGTTTAGAAAGATTTTTATTAATGCTGAAACAAGGATAACTAATCAAGTTCTAAACCAATAAAGAAACTATTTAAAACAGCATTGAAAAAATGGAGAAAAAGGAAAAAATAACCGATAAAAAAACGGCGCTTTTAGACGCCACCTTAAACCTGGTCAACAATCACGGCTTTCACAAAGCCCCGATGTCCAAAATTGCAAAACTAGCCGGAGTTGCGCCAGCCACCATATATCTTTATTTCGAAAACAAGCAAGATTTAATCAATTCCCTGTATTTAACGGTTAAAGCCTCTTTTAGTGAACACGCATTTAAAGGCTACGAAGATGGTCTTCCGGTTAAAAAAGGATTTGAAATTATATGGTATAATATCGCCGATTATAAATTAAATAAAATCGATGAGGCTACCTTTTTATCACAATGTGACAACACCCCAATAATTGATGAGGCTGTTGCAGAAGAAGGATTAAAACATTTGCAGCCCCTACTCGATTTATGGGAAAAAGGCAGGAAAGAGGAAATCGTTAAACCGCTTTCCAATTATATTCTTTACGCTTATACAGTCTATCCTTTATCGTTTTTATTGGCTATTCAGGAGAAAAACTATTATAAATTAAATGATGAAATGCGTCAAAAAGCCTTTCAAAGTGCCTGGGATGCCATCAAAATCTAAAAAAATCTATCCAAAAAAATGAATGAACGTTCATTAATAAATTATTTTCGAATTCAAAATTAAGTAAACTCTAAAAAAATAATATGAATAAGACCATTCTTTTAAATAATCGTCCAAACGGAAAACCACAAGAATCCGATTTTAAATTTACAAACGAAGATACCCCTGAAGTTACAAGTGGAGAAGTTCTTTTAAAAACCAGGTACGTTTCTGTAGATCCTTATATGCGAGGCAGGATGAGCGATGCTGACTCTTATGTTGAGCCTTTTCAATTACAAAAACCAATTAATTCCGGCATCATTGCTGAAGTCATAGAATCGAAAAATGACTCTTTTTCCAAAGGTGATTTTGTCTCCGGAATGTTAGACTGGAAAGAATACCAAACCAACAACGGCAATGAACTGCTCAAGGTTGATGCAGATAAAGCGCCCTTATCGGCTTATCTCGGAATTTTAGGAATGACGGGCTTAACGGCTTATTTCGGGTTGACCAAAATTGGAAATCCCCAAAAAGGCGAAACCATCGTTGTTTCAGGAGCCGCAGGTGCGGTAGGTACTATAGTAGGCCAAATTGGGAAAATCCTGAGCTGTCGAGTGGTTGGCATCGCAGGAACTGATGAAAAAGGAGAAATGCTTAAATCTAAATTCGGTTTTGATGCGGCGATTAATTACAACACAACGGAAGATATGACCAAAGCGATTGCTGATGCCGCGCCTAACGGTGTTGATGTGTATTACGATAATGTGGGCGGAACAATCTCAGACAGTGTTCACGCCAATATTAACCGTTTTGGGCGCATTGTAGTGTGTGGTGCAATTTCGCTATACAACAGTACTTCCATACCTACTGGTCCGCGTGTGGAGCCATTTCTGATTAAGAAAAGCGTATTAATGCAGGGTTTTATTATTGGCAATTATGCCGACAAATTTCCCGAAGGTATGGACAAGCTATCACAATGGCTGAAAGCTGAAAAGCTCAATTTTTCAGAAACCATTGTAGAAGGTTTTGACAATATTCCCAACGCCTTTTTAGATCTTTTTGAAGGTAAAAACAAAGGTAAAATGATCGTTAAAGTATAATTTTTAAAGTACTAAATTTATGACAAATACAAAGCAACAAAAAATATTAATCGTTTTAACGTCTCACGAAGAATTAGGAGACACCGGCCAAAAAACAGGATTTTGGATTGAAGAGTTTACTACGCCCTATTATCATTTAATAGATAACGGCGCGAAGGTGACGCTGGCTTCTCCAAAAGGTGGTCAGCCACCAATTGATCCTACCAGTGCACAGGAAGAAAATCAAACAGAATCGACGAAGCGTTATAACAAAGATGAGGCTTTGAAGGAGCAGTTAAAATCCACGCACAAACTCTCTGAGGTATCTGCAAAAGATTATGATGCGGTATTTTATCCGGGAGGCCACGGACCTTTGTGGGATTTGGCTGAAAGTGAAGTATCGTCCCAATTGATTGAAGACTTTTACAAAGCCAACAAGCCGGTTTCCTTTGTTTGTCACGCTCCGGCCGCCTTGAAAAAGGTAAAAGGTGAATCGGGCGAACCTCTGGTAAAAGGCAAAAACGTCACCGGCTTCACAAATTCTGAAGAAGATATCGCTGGACTTACCAAAGTGGTTCCTTTCTTAGTAGAAGATATGCTCAAAGAGAAAGGTGGAAATTATAGCAAAGGAAATGACTATGAGGAATACGCCCTGGAAGATGGCTTGCTTATTACCGGGCAAAATCCGGCATCTTCAGAAAAAGTAGCCGAATTATTGCTGAATAAATTAAACAATAAAAATTAAGCTCTTAGAAGTCTATTCCGAAGAGAATAGCGCTATGGAACAACTTTCTAAACTTGTAAAATCTAAAAATAAAATACTATGAATACGAAAGAAAATGTATTGGTTGCCGGCGCAAACGGTACCACGGGGAGGCTTATCATTGATATATTGAAACAATCTGAAGCATACAATCCGGTTGCGATGGTAAGAAAGCAAGAACAGAAACAACATTTTGACAATCAGAAAGTCCAAACGGTAATGGCAGATTTAGAAGGAAATCTAAGCCAGGCCGTTCAAGGTGCCGATAAGGTTATTTTTGCGGCAGGTTCTGGCGGTAAAAATGTTATAGGAGTCGATCAGGAAGGAGCTAAAAAAATGGTAGATGCTTCAAAAGAAGCCGGCGTTAAAAAGTTTGTGATGCTGGGATCTATTGGAACCGATGATCCTTCCCAGGGTGGCGATCTCACAGACTATCTCAAAGCCAAACAAAATGCAGACGATTATTTACGCTCCAGTGGCCTGGATTATGTCATCGTGCGTCCCGGTGCACTCACCAATGAAGATGCAACCGGAAAAATAAAAACCGGCGGCATAGCTGAGCTGGATAAAAGCGGTAATATTTCGAGAGCCGACGTCGCCCAGACTTTAGTTGAAGTTTTGCCTAACGAGATAAAGCTTCACGAAACCTTTGAGATTATGGCTGGGGATACGCCTATTAAGCAAGCTGTTCAATAATTATAATAGAATTTTATCCCGGGTATTCAAGTTTTGATATCCGGGATTTTTCAATAGCTCTATAAAACTAACTTAATTATGTACTGTCGTACAGAAAACAAAGTTGCTTTTGTGTTTTAGGACGCTGCGATTGAATTGCATAGCGCCTGTACTTAGCGTAGTCGAAGTATAGCTCAATTCAGGGGAGTCAAAAATGTAGAATTCTTCCTATCCACAATTTTTGCTTAAAGACAACAATTAGGCTTGATGCCTGAAAAAGCTTAAGCCGTTCCACAAAATAAAAAACCCACGACCAAAAAGTCGTGGGCTTCTTTTTGCGGAGGAAGAGGAACTATCCGAAAATGTTAAAAGTCTACTGTTACTGGCACTTCGGAAGGGTCACTTTTTAGGTGTAACCGAATTTGACACCTTTAACCAAAGTTTAACTCAGTTATCCTAAAAAAATTTACCTCTATAATTGTTACTTTATCATCGAGATAGCTATTATAAAAGTCTAAATCATATAAAAGATAAAGTAGAATTGATTCTAGAAAAAGAACAAATTATTATAAGACCTATAGAATCTCCAAGAAAAAACTGGGAAACGATACTTAGAATTGTCTCCTCAAATTAATTCCGGCTCCATATAAAGGCTCGGAAACATTACTGATATCTATACCTAATTGCAGATTAACCAGGGCGAAAGACTGAAGTATTTGAATATCAAAAAAACCGGAATAAATATCTCTGTTAGGCACAAAATGTCTTCCATACCTGCCCTCGTTATGGGAAAAACTTAGCAATAACTTCCAGGGATAACTTACAAAATAATTGGAAAAATTTCCGGAGATTCCTAAGTGATGGGCACTAAACTTATTATTTACTACCTGGTCTAATTCTTCATTATAGGTAAAAAATGGTAGTCCCAGAATTCTCCTTTCATAAGTAAATCCGGAATGATAAGTTAAAAAATTATTTAGATAATTATCAGCGCCGTGAGGTGAACCGGCATTGATACTTTGATTTCGTGTATAATAAAATTCATATAGTATTCCATTAACCAGGCGCCTATTATCATCAAAATCCAGGAAAACGCCATAGCGTCCATCGGGAAAGTTCGCAAATCTGCTACCTGAGCCGTCTTCAAATACGTGGTTATAAATAAAATTTAATTCTAGCTCCCGATTAACCTTTTTTTTAATTTCCAGCTCATAAGTTCCTAAATGATTTCCTAATACATTAGCCTGATCTCCACCAACTGCATTTTCGCCTCCTTCTCTTCCAGCAATCACTTTTAGATAATCGGAAAATTCGCTAGGTTGTTGTCCAGATTCCGGAGAGTTACCGGCCCATTGTGCAAAATGACGAATACCTGCTTTTATTTCAAAATCAGGACTGGGACGATACACTAATTTAAAACCTTTGTGGTGTAAACGGGCATTACTCACAAAGCGTTCTTCACCCAGTAAATAGTCACTCCAATACGCTTCAAAACCAAAAGCAGATTCTCTACTAAAGAAAATCGTTCTATTTGTAGCTAAAGATATTCCCGGCATCGGCCTGGCATTTAAGGACCACAAAATACTTTCATTGGTAGCGCTTAAACCTTTATAAAGTTCTTCTTCCTGTTTTCTTCCAATTATAGCTTCTAACCAATCATTATTGAATTCAGCGTAAATTTCATCCAGGAAAACTTCATCATTTATTCCATCCTGGTATAAAACCCCGGCTCCAATTTCTAATGAATTTCCATTCCTAAACTCATTAAAAGTTCTGCCTGAAACCCAGCCGGAAATATTTGTTTCTTCTGAAACGCGACCACGCTGATTGGCATACATCCAAAAAGGGAGGCGTTGCAGTTCTCCTTCGTATATATATCCGTTAAGATTTACCGAACCCGAAAAATCCCACTGGGCATAACTGCTAAAGCTCACTAAGCTCAAAAAGCCCATTAAGGCTAATTTTTTAATCATTAATCAAAATTTTAATTCTGCTTTTAGTTTGTAAAGGATGGGCCATAGCCGGTTGTAGCTTGTTGTGAATTGTTAATCAGGTAATAAAAAAAAATTTCTGTTACCTCATTTTCTTCAATCTTCACAACGAAAGATTGCAGCGCTCAACTTAGACTCCAGATCAAATTTCCCGGCCGGCTCCCTACCAAAAAATCGGGACAGGTTCTGAAACAATCAGCATTACGATATATTCACGATTTTGACTTTATGAGTTTAAAAGGGAATACTTTTAGAATATTGATTGAGTTTATTTTTATTTGTTCGTCGCCAAAGGTATTCGAACTTACTACTAAAACTTAATAAAGGCAATTAATCCTTTTCCGGTCAAACCCGATCAAAAAAATCAAATCTCTATTAGTAAAAACTTGATGCAACAGCTTCTTCAATATCCAATTTTATAAGCTCCCAATATTTATTCTTTAAACATATTGGATCAAAGTCAGAATCAGCTTCCTCAAAATCGGTCATTTTGAAAATAATTTCATCAGCCGTATAACTGTAAGGGTGTCTTTTAAGATAAAAAGCTAAGATTTCTTTTAAAGTGAAGTAATTCATTAACTCATGTATATCCCAAAAATCTTTTTTTCTTCCGGAATTTCCCACAACCTCAAGTTTCATAGCAGAAATTTCTTCCGAACGTGTCAATCTAAGTTTCCCGTAATTCAAAAAAGGATAAATAAAAGGATCGGTATAAAATAAATCTACTTTAATTAAGTTTTCTTTGTCTTTACCTATAAAATAAGTTTTGCCCATTCCGTTATTTCCTCCATAACTCATTTCTACATGTTTGAAAGAGTTGAGAAAAAGCACATCAATTTTATCGAAATCTATAGACCCGTATTCTGCATCTGTAAATAAATCTATATCCACTGACATTCTATGCCCGAGTAATAAACTTAAAGAAGTCCCTCCAACTAATCGAAATGATTCCAGTTCTTTAAAAGTCATTACTTTACAAAGCATTTCCCATAGAAGTTCTGATACTGTTGCTTTAAATATTTTCATCAATTAGTCTCCTCTTCTAAATACTTAACCAGATTATGACGAAAGGAGGGTAAAAAATTATTCTTTATTCCTGTTAATTCTTTTTGAATAGTATCTTTTCCGTAGAAATTAATAATTTCTTTTATTTCCAAAGGATTGCCGCGTTCAAAAACTCTTTTTATTATAGCTTTTCGATCTTTAATCCAATCGATTTTTGTGAAGTCAGTATCCCAGAATAATACTCTTCTTATTTTTGTCAAATTTGGCATTTTTTGATCAAAGTTTTTAGATTGAAGTTTTTTAACATCAAAACTGGCCTGTAAATGCATAAAATAATCTTTCTCCACACCTAATATCTTTCCCAATTTAATAGAAAGCCCCGGATTGATATTACGTCTCTCATTTATAATTGCACTAATAGTTTGGGCGTGTTCACCTATCCAAAGTGCCAAATCTTTGCTTTTTATTCCTCGTTGTTTTATTTCTCTTTTTAAAACTGCTCCGGGATGTATTCCTTTTATTTTAGATATTTCTGGGATCATCTCTATAAATTGAAATACAAAAATATAAAAAAATAAACAAATCTGTTTAGAATAATAATTTTACGCGATAATCAAGATTTAATGCTCCGAGGCTTGTCTGGAAATCCTGGTTTGCCGCGAGGTAATTTGCCTTTGTTAATTGTTTTAGTTGATTCCAAAAGATTATCCGCTCAACTTAGCTCCCGATCAAATTTCCCGTCAGGCTCCCAACCAAAAACTCGGGACAGTTTCTAAACCCTCGTGAGAGATTTTGTTGAGTTTTAATAGAAGTGCTTGAGGTGACTAAATCAGGGTAACGTTGTCAAGAGGCTCCAGTCGGGCCCAGTCTGAAATTGAAAAAGTCAATATTATCTTACAAAATAACAAGCCGAAAATAACAAGCATTGAACAATATACATCCTAATTTCTCGCTATATCCCGATTACCGTGGTGCCACTCGAAGTGGTGCTACCCGAAACAACTACAAAATCGCCACTTTATCTTTTAGCCTCTTAAAGAAGGATTTTTTTTCCTCGCCATAGGCGTAGCCATATTTATTTCCATAACCAAAATTGGCCATTTCTACATCATTTAGTACAAAGCTTACGTCGTGTAACTTCCCTTCTTTTTTGGCATCTACCGCAAAATCTAAAAGTCGTTTTTCTGTATAACCGGCACGGGTTACATATAATGTTAGATCGGCGTATTTATTAATTAAAAAAGTATCTGCTACCAGCATAGCAGGGGCGGTATCTACAATAATATAATCATAAATTTCCTCCAACTCGCTCAATAGTTCTCCCATGCGTTCGCTTCTAAGTAATTCTGATGGGTTAGGAGGAATGTTTCCTGAAGCTAAAATATCAAGATTAGGATGAATTTTAGAAGAGCTAATAAGTTCTTCCGCCCTTAAAGATGGCTTATAAAGATAATCACTAACCCCTGTAAATTCACGGGCTTCAGTTTCGTAGCGCTGTAATTGCGGGTTTCTTAGATCACCCCCTACTACAACCACCTTCTTTTGCATATTGGCAAAAGTAATTCCCAGGTTAAAGGCGAGAAAAGTTTTGCCTTCTCCTTTTACGGTAGAGGTTACAAATAATTTGATGCCCTTTTCTTTTCGGCTGGTATTTACCAATAAATATTGCAGGTTCGTTACCATAATCCTAAAAGCTTCGGAAAGTACCGAGCGGTCATTTTCCGTAATCAGGTCTGTTTCTTTTTTAGTAATTTTAGGGATTTCCCCTACAATAGGAATCTCTTTGGTCACTCGTTCAAGATCACCTCTTTCTCTTACTTTATTATTCAGTAAATTTTTAAGATAGATAATTAAAAAAGGAATAAGCAGGCCTAAAATTAATGCGGCAAGTAATATTATCTTCGATTTTGGAGAAACAGGGTTGGCATTACTATATGCACTATCTACAATTTTTGCTTTTGGGGCGGTAACGGCAAGGGATAAAGAATTTTCTTCCCTTTTTTCGAGTAAAAATAAATAGAGTGCTTCCTTTATATTTTGCTGCCTCTCAATTCCCCGATACTGCCTTTCTTTGGCAGGTACCGCTGAAATTTGTGAACCTATTACCGCAGCCTGCCTATCTAAATCTTCCTGGGCTATTTGGAAGTTGCTACGCATTCGCTGTAGACTTTGTAGCACATTAGCCCGCATTTGTTCTATTTGTGAACTTAAACGCATCACCACCGGGTTTTTCTCGGTAGATCCACTTAAGATGCGGTTGCGCTCCAAAACCAGCGTGTTATATTCTTTAATCAAATCGTTTACCCCTGCTTCTTCAATTCCAAGGTTGGCCGGTAAAAGATCGGAGTTGCTCCCGGTTTTTAAATAGTTAATCATGGCGTTGGCCAACTCCAACTGGGTTCCTACTTCTTGTTGGCGCTTTTTATATTCGCTGGCATTTTCTATAAACAGTTCAGATTCAGCTTCAATATTGGTGAGTTGGTTGGCTTCTTTAAATTCTTCTTTGCCTACTTCTACCGAATCCAGTTCCTGGTTGATAATTGCTAAACGCTCATCTATAAATTCAGCAGTATTGGAGGCTATTAAATTTTTATCTTCAATAGCCTGCCTGTTGTACTCCAGAATTAGTTGGTCTAATATATCTTGCGCCTTCTCTTTTACCGGGTCTACTAAACTCAATTCCAATAAGCTGGAATTTTTATCGGTTAAATTTACCTGTACCGCATTACGATATTTTCCAACTACCCCATTTATAGGATTAAAATGAACCCGTACTGAGTTGTCATCGGTTTCGAGCTGCATTCCGGTTTTTTCAACCGTAATGTCTGCAAAACCAATATTTACCGGAGCTCCATATTTAGCTTTAAAACTTTCTCCGGTCTCGGTATTTACCAGGTTAAAGTTTTCTTCGGAAGCAGGATTAATTCGAAATGTATTTCCCGATTCCTCTTTTATTCTTTCTCCCAGCCGCTCCTCATCTAACTGCAAAATCTGAATTTCAAAAGGACTATTTTCGTAAAGCTCTTTGTCTTTTAATGTGCCTTCCTGAAAATAAGTGATATTTAGGTTTAGTGCCTTCACGGCCTGGGTGGTTAAAGTTTTCGACTTTAAAATGCCAATTTCATTTTCTATACTTTCGGCCCCCATGCCACCTAAAAACCCCATATCAGCAAAAGCCTCCATTTGGCTGGCAGGGCCTTTGCTTTTTTCATCTTTAATAATAATACTGGCGGTGGTACTATATTGTGCAGTACTAAACTTTAAGTAAATAATCCCTGCCAGTATGCAAAGGATAACTCCAATTACAAACCAGGGCCAAAACCGAAGATACTTCTCAAGTTCTTCCCTTAAATCTATTTCTTCTTCCTGCGGGCGAATCCCGGGATTGTGTTGTTGTGACATTTATCTTGCTATTAATACAATTAAGGAGACTAAAACCGAAGCGATAGAGATATAAACGCTGGCGTTACGATTGTAACTGGCACTTTGCCTTTGAGGTCCATTGGGTTCTATATATACCACATCATTTTGTTGAAGATAATAGTATGGTGAATTTATTACATCGGCATCGGTAAGGTCTAAATAAGCGTGGGTCTTTTTTCCATTATCTTCCCGCATGACCAAAACGTTATCCCTGCGGCCATAAATACTTAAATCGTTGGCTAAACCAAGGGCTTGAGGTAAACTAATATAACCATCTTCTATAGTGAAAGTGCCGGGGCGGTTGACTTCCCCTAAAACACTCACTTCAAAATTCACTATTTTCACCGTTACAATAGGATCCTGAATATAAGCTTCCAATTGCTGTTCTAACTTTTCAGATAATTCCTGCCGGCCTAAACCCTTTACCTCTAATTTTCCTAATTGCGGAAACTGTATATTCCCATCTTTACTTACCAGGTAGGTTTGCAACTGCTGTCTTCCGTTAATACTCATGGCCATGTTAATGCCTCCCTGCGGCGCCGCCACTACCGGAAGGTTATAGGGTAGTGCTGCTTCCTGTTCTGCCGCGGCAACGCTTATAGTTAACAAGTCATTCGCTTTTATACCCTCTTTATGAGTGTTTTCTTCCAATTTGGCCTCTGCTTCTTCCAATCCCTGGAAATATACAATTTCCTGCCGGGAAACACAGGAGGTAGTTAATAGTACACTTAGAAGTGCAAAAAAACTTAATCTAAAAAATTTGGGAAATTTCATTGTTTTCAAAATTTTAGCGAATATATGGGTTTATGTGTATTTTTATTTAGTAAAGTAAGTTGACTTTAGTCGGTAGATGGTAGTTGGATTTGATGTTTTATGTTGCCGTTAGTTCGGGTTTCCCGATTTTATGATAGCGTGTATTGCGACCTTATGGTTAGTTTGTCGTTTTGAAATATTAGATAGTAGTAGATCTGTTTTTTATAGTTTTTGGTTTGCGGTTCGGGAATTTTAGTCTATAATTCTTCACTATTCCACTCTTCACACTTTCACTCTTCATTCCACACCGCTTCCCTTTGTTGTCGTCGCTCTACCTTAATTCCTTTTGGCCGGCCATATAAGATCGTTCTTTGTTGCGACTTTCTTTTTAGTCCGGCAAAAGCTATTGCCACTACCGCGAAAATAGCGAGCATCGCAAGGCTCATACCAATACTTTTTAGATCTCGACTTAACATCATATAAATAATTATTACGGCAAGGTTTAATCCTCCAAGCACAAAACTGGCTTTTTTATGACTTAAGCCATTATCCAGTAATACATGGTGCATATGATTACGGTCGGCTTCAAAGGGGGTTTTTCCATTTTTTAAACGAATACAAATGACTCTAAGCGTATCAAAAATTGGGATAAACAAAACAGCTAAAGCAAATAACAATCTGTTTTCGGGGACAAAACCTTCTTTCATTAAAGGCTCATAGGGCTGCATAACCAGGATCTTTAAACTTAAAAAAGCGATCATAAAGCCTATTACCAGGCTTCCACCATCACCCATAAACATTTTTCTTCTTCCCCGAGAAAAATTAAACCGAAGAAATGCTGATAAAAGTCCTGCCACCGTTAGGCTTAATAATACAAAATAAGGGTGTCCGGTAGCGTAAAAAACCATGGCGTAGGTAAGGGAGATCACAATTCCCAAAATTCCGGCAAGCCCATCTATCCCATCTATCAAATTATAAGCATTAATAAGGGCTACCACAATTAATACCTTAAATGCATAACCCAAAACCATAGGTATCTCGAAAATCCCCCAAAACCCATGTAAGCTTGTCAACTGTAACTCTGGGGAAAAAATAATAAATCCTGCGACAAACAACTGACTAACGAATTTTAATTTAGCCGAAGAAATAACCAGATCGTCTTTTAAGCCGGCCATAAAAAGAAAGGTAAGTCCTATAATTAAATGATTTCCGGTAGGCGAAGTTCTTAAGGCTTGCAAAACACTTATTACTAGTACCAGTACCAGGAAAAAAGCAACACCACCAAAAGGAGGAATTGCGGTGGAATGGGAACTCCGGTCATTTATCTCCTTCATCATATTTTTTTCCCTGCTCACCCATAACACCTTGGGGGTGAAATACCAGGTAAGTACAAAGGCCAGTAAAAACACGCAGCCGGCAAAAAACAGATAATACCGGTGAAATAGGTCCAATAAAATGTCCTGATCTAAAATGTTCATTTTAAAAAATTTTAGCTGATTATATAAGATGGGGTATAATCGGGTAGGGCCAATGGGAAATGTTTAAGTTTCAAAGAATAATATATAATGTTTATTTTCTATTTTGCAACAGTCAATTTTAAAAGCAACTATCGTTCTCTTTTTTTTAAAAAGCTTAGAAATTGTTATGTGTTACTTTCATTTTTTAATCACTGCGCCTTAGGATTAAAATTGAAGGTCCTGGCATGGTGTCGAGGAATACAAGATCAACAAACCGCTTGTAAATCACATAGAAATATCGATTATTACTACTTGAGCGAGAATGTTCATTATAGATTAATTTTTGATGATTTATTATTTTGCTGTGTTTTTCAAGTAAGAAGGCTTAGAAATGAAATGATTCGAATAGTCTTAAATTTTTATTTTTAGAATTTTAAATAATCAACTAATTGCAGAATAAATAAATATTCTGTGAAAATTTATATTTATTTGATTAAGCATGTTCAACTTCTTGCCCTTCTTTTCGCTTCGACCTGGAAATGGTTAGATTATAAATCTCACACTGTTCTTCAATAAAGTTTTCTCTACCATATATTGTCCTGTCATTTCTAGCTTGATTGGCTAACTTTTTTAAATATTCATTATTATTTATTAGGAGGTAAATTTTACCTACTATATCACTTATCATAGGAGGATTGGCTATTAGTAAGCCATTCTTATAGTCAAAGATTAATTCATTACAACCTCTGCTGTCTGCAGTTATAACCGGCACAGCCATTGCTAAAGCTTCAATTATACATACCGGCACACCTTCTTTTACGCTAGGGAATAAGAATACATCAGAAATTGATAAATACTTTTCAATTTCGTGGGTGAAACCAATATCTATAATATTTGGGCATTCTAACAGCTGTTCTTCTTCTTCTTTTGACAATCCCGTTGGATGAATTGGGTCTCTTCCTCCCAACAGGATTAATTTTAAATTTTTATGTTTTTGAAACGCTTCAAAAAAAGATCTTACTACAAGGTGATAGCCTTTAAAATCAACATATCGTCCTGTAAAAGTTATTACAAAATCATCCGGCCTTATTTCTAATTTCTTCTTTAGTATAGACTTTGACCCCTGGGAAAAATTTTCGGGGTTGAATTTATCCAAATCACATCCTAAACCTGCTGAATCATAATAAAAAGCCTTATGTGGGTGGGTTTTATTAACAATATCATAATCCACTTTATTTAGGAGCCATATCTGATCTAATCTTGTAAAACAAAAATTTTCTACAAGCTTGAAGATCTTTCTTCTACGGCCGGATAAAACAGGAAAACCGAGGCCGTGAAAAGTCCCTAGGGTAGGGAATCGTGGTTTTTTATAAAGTAAAGTAGTAAATGCAGCAGTAGTAAAATTTATATGAACAAGATCAGGGTCAATTTTTTCGAGCAAATGATGAATCTTTTTCGAAATTTTAAGATGTTTTAGAAAATTAAATCCCCTAGGAAATTCTAAATGATAAAAATTAATTCCCAACTCGACATAATTGTA
This sequence comes from Salegentibacter echinorum, assembly GCF_900129445.1. Lineage (GTDB taxonomy): Bacteria > Bacteroidota > Bacteroidia > Flavobacteriales > Flavobacteriaceae > Salegentibacter > Salegentibacter echinorum. Next base: position 209,218 of record NZ_FQVT01000001.1, on the reverse strand, counting down.
TTTATCTTTTCGGTTGATTACCTTATCATTTGAACAAATAACATGGATCTCATATTTTTTCTGTAAGAGGTTGACCGATAGTTCAGCCAGGAAATTGTTAAAGGCTCCGTAGTCGGTTATTATATAAGCGATTTTCATTTTTGAATTTTTTACTTAATAAAGGCTATGCTAAAATCACATTCATAATGTAGGTGAACATAAAGTAGACGAGTAAAGTGCCTCCCAGTTTTTGGTGCTGATTAACAAATAATTTTTCTTTTAAAAATGGGTAGACTACTATTATTCCTAAAAGAAACCAAGACAAATAAGCAAATCTATTAGAGTAGCTCGCGCGTATTATTAGTATCCAAAAACCATTGGCAATTAGATAAATATTGAACAAATGGTTGTAAAAGTTATCTTTAAACTTTCTTTTGAAAATAAAATAGTAGCCTGCAAACACCCCGGCAGCACTATAGATTAAGAAATCCCATCTAAAACCTCTATTATAGTTGGCGCCAAACTCTTCATCTGTCAAATATTTGGAAAGTCGATCATCACCGAAACCTAAATATGTTATAATTGATTCTAAATATCCACCAAGGAACAAAGAAAGAGGTATGCATAGCAGCCAAAACCGTAAATAGACCTTGGGGTTGTTATTTATAAACGTCGCAGCATAAGCTATTGCAGGAAGTAGCATAGATTTATGAAAACCAACTGCAACCAAGATAAGAATGATCTGATTTCTTTTGTTCTCTCTAGACAAGCCTAGAATAAATATAGAAGTTGCTATGCCATTCCTAATCCCGTTAGTGCCATAGTTCCAGAAAGAAAATGATATCACTAAAAATAAAAACGAATAAAACCAATAACCACCAAACCATTTCTTTGATCCCAAGTAGAGAGGAATTACATAAAGGCCAGCACATAAAAGGAAAAAAAAATCAATGTTTGTTGCGTAAGCTGTGATTAATAGTAGTAAGTCAAAAAGAAAATCTTCACCGAGACTGAAATTATTCCCCTCCTGAATTTGGAAAAAATACTTAGCGTATAAGCCCATATCCGTGAAAATTCCACTTAGGGGTCGTAGACCCATATATCCAAGAACAAAAATTAATAGAATCAGACCGCAACTTCTAACATAGACAAGATTTACTTTGTCATTAATCTGAAGTACTTGACTATGGAGTATAGTCATAAGTACTACGCTCAGCAGAATGTGGTAGTAAATAGGGGTGTATATTTCTATTGGAATAAATTCTAACATGAAAATTTGTTGCTTTAGAAGCTATAAAAAATGTAACCTAATTGTAGTTACTGTCTCCCGTGGCTTCCTTTGGAAAATCACGAAAATTTTTATCAACTAAACCTGGCACTTGAGTTTCTTGGATTCGTCTGAGCATTTTGCTATAGTCTTTTATATTTTCTTCATCAACTAATTGCAGCTGGTTTCTTTTGTTGTGTAGGTGATGTAAAAGATCAAATTTATCTAGCATTTTTACAATAAAGCTTTTGATTTTCGAGTTTAAAATTTGCTTCTTGGCAAATTGTTTATCTACATTGTACTTTTCAATAATCCTGCTTGTTAGTCCATAGGCTTTAAGTAGTTTTTGCACTGTCACGTTACCTTCCTCCCTGTAAACATATAAGGGGTCACTGACAATCTTAATTTTTAAGTCTTCGCGACTTGCAGCACCTAGCCAAAGGTCATAATCTTGGGCGACTGGTAAGGATTCATCATATCTATTCCTTTCATACCATGATTTTCTTGCTAAGACACTCGCATGAAGAATTTCAACCTTACGATTAATTACATCCTTAACTGAAAGTTTATCTGAAAATTCTACTCCTCTCATTCCTGCCAGAGTCAAATCATTCTTAATAGAGTACAAACCTGTTGTGGTAAGATCATAATCTGTATTTTCTAAAATGTCATATTGTATTTGTAGACGTCTTGGATCCATAATATCATCAGCGTCCATTCTTGCTATATAGTCGTACTTAACTAACTCCACGACTTGGTTCAATCTGCCGGCTAATTTCTTGTTTTTACCGTCTGCTAAAACCCTTACCCTAGGATCATTTATGGATTGCGCAATTTCTAAAGATCCATCGGTAGAACCGTCGTCTATGAGAATTAATTCCCATTCTTGAAATGTTTGTGCAAATACAGAACGGATTGCATCGGGCAAAAATTTTTCCGCGTTATAAAATGGAATCGCTATTGATATGGACATATTACTTAAGTGTGTTTATAGCTTTTAACATAAGATAAAGTCCAGACACATTTTTTGTTTTGGCGAAAAGAAAAAATATTTTCCAATGCATAGGAAAATGTCTCAACTGAAGTTGAGAAAATGCTTTTTCGTACAACGGACTCTGCAAAAATTTTAGAAGATTCTTTTTTATAGTAGATGAACCAGCCGGATTTCTAATTTCATTTAGACCAAGTACTATGATGCTCAGACATATTCTATTAAAATAGGCCTTACAAAATACATCTCCATTCGATTTTACTCTTGCAAAAAGATGATTAAATAAGTTTGTCCAAAGAGTAAATAGGTTAGCCTTATAAACTGATGTAAAAGAGTCTTGATTATTTCTTCGATAATGATATAAAGGTTTATCTATACAAAAAACATTCTGACAGAAATGAAGGTAGTCCACATTAAAAAGAAGGTCTTCTGCAGTACCGATCTCTTCGGTGGATTTAAATTTTAGTTTCTTGCCTTTTAATATTTCAGATTTATACATTTTACCCCAGACAGTTACTATGCTATCTGCTTGTGAAGGGTCTTGTAATTCCTTTTCAAGCAGTCCTACCATTCTTCTTTGAATCATCCTGGCATCTTTTTTTCCCTCTACTCCGAGAGATCGCGGTTTGCTGTAGTTTCCGAACTCACGGGTATATGAGGCTAAAACCAAATCCATGCCTTTTAGACTGTTTACAAAATGAACAAAATAATCCGGGCCTACCCAGTCGTCACTATCTATAAACATTATGTATTCTCCTTGCGAAACTTGTATTCCTTTATTTCGGGTTTCGGAAGGTCCTTGATTTGACTGATCGATGATCTTAAGGTTTTCTTGACTATATATCTGCTGTAATTTTTTCAGCGTCTCCAAAGTTTGGTCTGTAGAACCGTCGTTGATCAATATTATTTCTAGTTCAGAATAGCGATTGGAAACAATGCTATCGAGACATTTCTCAACATAATCTTGAACATTGTAACAAGGAACTATTACACTTATTTTAGGTGATCTCAAGTGCTGACGAATTAAAGGTGTTTATATTTTTAAAGAATGGTTTTCTTTTGCTGTTAGCCGAAAAGTAAACCAAAAATAATTCTGATGTTTGCCTATACATTTAAATAGAAATGGGTCAATTTTTGGCAGCTATCTTTCGTATCAAATCCTTTCTGCTTAAGAATTGCCAATCTCTCTGAATTGGCTATTTTCTTTTGTTTGCGGATATATTTTATCTTTTCGATCCAATGCTTATAATCGCTACTCAGAGATTCATAGTTAACCAGCTCCACGCCCAGGTCTACCTCTTTAGAAATATTTTCGGAAATCAGGGCAGGAGTGCCTGCGGCTTGTGCTTCTACCAAAACAACAGGGAAGCCTTCATGTAAGGAAGGCATTAGCATTAAATCAGCGCCACCAAGAAGATTAGGAATATCCTTTCTTTTACCCAAAAAGATCACATTGCCTCTGAAGTTTTTAGAACTAGCTAAATTCTCAAGGTCAATTCTATCGTCACCCTCACCAATGATGAAAATTTGGTGGTTTATTTCTAAATCGTTTAATGCTTCGGAAAGACGAAGAGTGAATTCTTGATTTTTAGTTTTGTTTATAGAACCTATTTGGACAACAACCAGACAATTATCCTGAAGATGAAATTCATTTCTAAAGTAATTTTCATTTTCCCGTCCAATACGGCTAAAAAATTCCGTATCGATAGCATTATTCAACAAAAGTATTTTCTTTTTTACTTTTGGAAATAAAAATGTTTTAGCTTTTTCACCACATGAAATATAATGGGTTGCGTTTGCAAAAATCATTTTTCGCATTAGGGTATGATATACCTGACGAAAAAAATCACTTCCTTTTTTATCACTTGTATTATGAGAATGGGCTATTCTCACGGGCACACCTGCTAACCTCCCAGCAAATAGATGAAGTCCTATGCTAAAGAGTGTATGGCAATGAATTATCCTGATATCTTTATTTTTTCTGAGGAGCTTTCTTATGGTTATAATTCTGGTAAAAGGATCCTTTATACTTTCAGGTATATTGAAAATAGTGCCGCCCAAATCCCTTATTTCATCATCAAAATCGCACTTTTTCTCTGTAAAATATAGAAAATCGAATTGGAATCGATTTCTATCAAGAACCCGATAAAGATTCATAATCATCATTTCGGCCCCTCCTCTATCCATTCGGTCCACTATATGAAGAATTTTTTCCATTATAGCTGTTTTAAAAGAGGGTTATAATGTTCCTTCAAGCTTGAATAGGCAAAGGAATTTGACTGTAATTCAACTATAGAGTCCGTAATTTCTTGTTCCTCAAATTCTTCTATAAGTTTAATATTGCATTCTTTTGGAAACCATTTATGGGTGCCGTTAACTTTATGGTTATTATTAAGAAATACCAAACAAGGAGTATTTGTTATATAACAGAAAATCATACCATGTAGCCTATCTGTTACAACTAATTCAGCATTTCTGAAAGCATTCCAGATTTTCATTAGCTCGTCTTTTCTTTCTGTTACTGATAAATTATTTCGACCTAGATGGGTATCATAGGTAATTACCTTCTTATATTGTGACGAAACTATGTCATTCAAGATTTCAGACTGAGAAGTTGTTAAGTTTTTTTCCTTATCACTCCTCATACACATCACAGCGCCTTCACGACCAGACTCTCCTTCCCTATCACTTTTATTTAAGGATAGCACGATGTCCGGGGTGAGCAATATGGTCGCGTTTGTAAAATGTTTTTGCATAAGTTCATAGGAAACCTTTTCACGAGCTACAAAAACGAGATTTTTATGTTTATTATATATCTTAGCTGCTTTTTTTAAAGCATTGTTTCCTTGATGTGTGTTGCCAAAATCGAAAGTCTGCGGAAAGGAAATTATTTTATTATTCGGAAATAACTTCACCACTAACTGGCGAATGTATTCAATTTGATCATACATATCCCCTAAGTTGCCTCCACCTACAGTAGTTACAATATCTCCCGGTTTAATATTTCTGCGAACAAAATGAAAACCTTCCAAGCTTTGACTTATGGGTATCTCAATAATGTTTGCATCAGGAGCGTATTCTTCTAGAAATTTTGTTTGAGCAAATGTTATGGCTACATCTCCAAGATTACCATAATCTGCAGCAAGAAAGATAAAAACGTTCCTGTGAATTTTTGATATGGTTGTAGTGGAAAAATAGGAATAAGGTTTTCTTGATTGTAAAAGCAGTTTTATAAAATACTTTTTTTTAAAACCAATGAGTTGCTGTATCAATTTGAGCTATTTTGTAAGCGTGGATAAATTATGAAGAGGGCCAACTAATTTATGTTTGAGTAAGAATTTGTACACCTTATCTTTTAAATTTGTTGGATTGTAAAAATTTATTACCTCCCTGGTAAGACCATCTGAAAGCATATAATTTAAATACGCCTTTTTTTCTGTATGGCTCAAGCTGTTTTTATAGGAGTAGAGATTATGGATACAATATCTAATACCCTGTATCAAGCTTAGTGCTTGAATTCTTTTTATTTCCTCCTCTTTTAGGCTCCAGCCAATTAAAAATTCTTCGAGTGCAATTGTCTTATTCTTTTTTAATTCAAACGAGTTTGAATGGAATTGTTTAATTAAGGTTACAACTGGTCTATTTATATAGTGATAATATGCATTATTATTGAAATGTAGGCGATTTGAAAGGTTGTAAACCTGAGAGTTAAAAAGTATATCTTCAACTAAAGAGGTACCTTTTTCAAATTGGAGTTCATGCTTTTTAAGAAAATCTAACTTATAAATTTTATTCCAGGCATATCCCATAAGACCCAAAATTTCTTGATCTACAGTTAAAACATCTTGACCTTTTCTCAACTTAAGGTTAGGAGGAACAAAATCAAGACTATTCAAAACTTTCCCTTCCAGATTTTCATTATCTTGTTGATATCCAAATATGACAAAATCTAGTTTTTCTGTATCCAGAATAGCAATATTTTCTTCTAAGAGGTTAGGTTCAATCCAATCATCAGAATCCATAAAATAGATGTACTCACCAGCTGCTCTTTTCAGGCCGTAGTTCCGTGCATCGGATAGTCCTCCATTTTCTTTATGAAAAATTTTTATCCGGTTATCTTCATAAGTTTTTGCTGTTTGAATGCTTTTGTCTGGACTCCCATCGTCAATGATCAACAGTTCAAAATTGGTGAAATTTTGGTTTAAAATACTTTCAATAGATTTGGAAATGTATTTTTCAACATTGTAAACAGGTAAAACTATGGATACTTTAGGTTCCATTGATTATTTTTTCTTTTTTTGATATTAAGCCATAAAACAAATTTTTCTCATAATTGTTTATTGCAAATCTTAGAATTAATAAGATATAGACTGTAAGGAAAAGAATTACTTTAATAAAAAACCCTATCCAATTTTTAAATTGAATTAAATAATCAATCAAAAACCCTATACCTATTGAAATAATAAAGACCGGTAAGATTCCTTTAAACAATTCAGAATAGAAATCCTTAATTTGGAAATCCATCTTCTTTTTGAAATAAAAAGTCACTAACAATTGTGAAAGTGCCCAACTAGTTGCAATTCCTAATATAATTCCAAAGCTATTTAGTGGTTTTATCAGAAAATATCCCAGAATTGTCCCTCCTACCAGTAGAATGATATAGGAGAGACCTTTGAATCGGAATAATTTTTTGGCTTTTAATGTCGAATCGGCAAAAGATTGGACAAGGATATTAGTGCTTACAAGCATAATTAGTAATGCAATAGGCCAGGCATCAAGATAGTTTGCCCCCACCCATAAAGTTATAAATTGTTTGCCGTATAAAGAAAATGCCCCTAGAATTCCTAATAAAACAATTAAAGTTATTCGACCTATTCGAATGGTTTCAGCCGTCAAGGTTTTTCCTGAGGCGTTTTTAACTACCATTTGCATTGCCTTAGGTAAAAACACTCCATTTATAGCGGAAGCAAAAGCACCGTAATATGTGCCTAATAAAATTCCTACGGCATAAATAGCTACTGTGACAGTATTTGTTTCAATACCCAGTATCACCTGTCCTCCTTTCCACTGAAACTGATAAACTAAAGCCATTACGAAAATCCATATAGAATATGAAAAAATTTCTTTTATTAATGGGAATTGAAAGCCGCTTAAGGAAAATTTTATTTTAAGTTTTGTGACTACATACCAAATATTAATGACAATTACAGCTAGGTTCAACGCGGTATCCAAGAGAACTAACCCTATTGCATCACCTCCTAAATATAGTAGTCCTACCACAGCAGCCGATCGGACAAGATAACGTGCTATGTTAATAGTGCGGGGAAAAACAAAATGTTCATATCCATTACAAATGGCCGTAAAAGCTCCTCCAGGCAAGGTAATTGCAATATTAAAAATTAGGATAAGGAACATGAGCTTTGCCTTACTCAATTCCACTGAAGTTAAAGAGGAACCGAAAAGGGATTCCAGATTGTAATAAAGAATTGTTCCAATAACTCCTATAATTAAGGAAATAAATCCATAAATTATCATAGTGGTAGACAGAAAACTTTCTTCCCCGTTTTTGTCTTTTTCAGCCCTGAATTTGGCCACGTATCGTACAATAGTATTATTCAGTCCAAGGTCCAGTACACTTATGTATCCTACAAAGGCACCAATTAAAGCATACAAACCGTATTCCGCATCACCTAGACTCCTGATAATAAATGGAGTCAAGGCTAACCCGATTACGTTTGTTAAAATAATTGTTACGTAAGAAAGAAGTACGCCTTTTTTAAGTTGGCTCATCTCCGTGGTTTCAATTCAGTGAGTTTTTTTAATAAAGTAGTTATCGAAAATTATTTTTATAATTTTCCATTTACATTTTTGAGAAATCCTTTAATGTCATAAATAATTCCTCCTTTATTCTTTAAATCAAGTAGCTTCATATCCAAAAATTCCTTATGCGCCACTGTCAAAACAACCACATCAAACTTTTGTTCAGGTAATTGGTTGGTGGTTTTTAATCCGTATTCGTGTTCCACCTCTGCAGGCTTTGCCAGGGGATCGTAAATAGTAATGTTGGTGCCATAAGATTGCAGTTCTTTAACCACATCTACCACTTTGGTATTCCGCACATCTGGGCAATTCTCTTTAAAAGTGAACCCCAATACCAAAATGTTGGCACCTTTTACTTTAAGTTCGTTTTGCAGCATCAGCTTTACCACTTCCGAAGCTACATATTTCCCCATAGAATCATTCATACGCCTTCCTGCAAGAATAATTTCAGGATGATAGCCCAATTCCTGTGCTTTTTGTGCCAGGTAATATGGATCTACGCCTATACAATGTCCGCCAACAAGTCCGGGTCTAAATGGTAAAAAATTCCATTTGGTCCCGGCTGCTTCTAAAACATCATTGGTATCGATGTTCATCTTATTAAAGATCTTCGCCAGTTCATTTACAAAAGCAATATTAATGTCCCTTTGAGAGTTCTCGATCACCTTGGCGGCCTCGGCAACCTTGATGGTCGGCGCCAGGTGAGTTCCGGCGGTGATTACTTCTTTATAAAGCGCATCAACTCGCTGCCCAATTTCCGGTGTAGAACCGGCAGTTACTTTTAATATCTTTTCTACAGTATGCTCTTTATCTCCCGGGTTAATCCTTTCGGGAGAATAACCAACAAAGAAATCCTCGTTGAATTTGAGTCCGCTGCTTTTTTCCAATACCGGCACACATTCATCTTCTGTTACCCCGGGATAAACCGTAGATTCATAGATCAGGATATCTCCTTTTTTCAAAACTTTCGCTACCATCTCGCTGGATTTGTACAGCGGAGTAAGATCGGGGCGGTTGTTTTTGTCTATTGGGGTTGGTACGGTGATGATATAATGGTTGCAATCGGCGATATCTTCTAAGCTGTGAGTAACGTATAAACCAGTAGAAGTTTCGATCGTGTTAGACCCTGAAACGAGTTCAGGGTGACGACCGCTAAAATCCACCGCCGTTTCAAGAACTTCTTCATTCCGCTGTTTTACAATAAGAGGGTTCGAATTTAGCAGAACACTCTGCAGGATTTCATCTTCTACTTCCATTGTAGCATCATGTCCTTGTTGAAGTTCTTCTACCCGAGATTTGTTAATATCAAATCCCACGACAGGATATTTTGTGGCGAAAAGTCTCGCTAAAGGCAGGCCTACATAGCCCAGGCCTATAACTGCTATTTTAATTTCTTTGTTCATTTGTTTCGGTTAGCGGCTGTAATCTGTCTGTTATCAGCTGATGGAGTTTTTTGATTCGTCGTCTATAAATACCACCTTTCTTTAAAAATGGGAGGAGCAAACTATTTACTAAACCCTGCGACTGCCATCTGACTCTCGGTTAGTGATTACGAGAATAAAGCACTCGAATCTTTTTGTTGTTTATTGTTATTTTAAATTTTTCAGGTGTTGGCTCAGCATATTTAAAAATCAGCATAAGAACTCCGTTGCCGGACTCACATCCGGATAATTAATTAAAAAGATTTTCGGAAAGAAAAGATTTCAGGAACCTGAAATCATCGTGTTTTCATTTAAAAAAGCTTTTCCGGCTTGTAGGGTGTAGCCGGCGGTTATTTTTATGGTCGATTTGGTTTTATTCTATTTTTTAGAAAAGCTAAGCTTTTCATGGCTTCGCCGCTGTGAATCCCATTTTTGAATTCACTATTCGATAAAATCGGCTTCGGCATTCATTAAATACGGTAAAAATACCGGTTTTCCTGTATTGTTACTCTGGAAAACCCTAATGAAATTAGTTTGCCATTAAGCCGGCAAATTTAAGGAAGTTTTAAGATTGAAGAAATTTTCTGGTAAGAAATTTCTTCAAATTATATTAGTTATATGCGTGTAAAATTTAACGGATATGCTTTAATATTAGCTTATCGTTATTGGTTATGGAAAGTAAGTGTAGATAATATGGATTTTCAATTTAGAAGGCCTTTAGTTCTTCTTGCAAATTCCGGCTTCGAGGCTCTCGACAATATAGCCTGAAGTTTACTTAAAAAAGTAGTTTCTAAAACCAAGAATAATTGAAAACCGGGAACCGATACTGAAGACGGAAATTTAAATCACATCCTGAATTCTAGTGCTTAGCGTCCACCCTAGGTCAGGAAGAATAAGTTTTAATCTTTTAGCCCCTACTTCTTTAATAATAGCTTTTTTATGAGCTAATTTTCCATTTTTAATTTCAATTTCTTCTCCGGGTTTAAAGGCTTCCACCTTAAAATCCTGATACGCATCATCATTAAGCCAGGATTTTATGGTTTCGATTTCTTCCTCTCTTACAATAGCAGGTTTCTTTAACCAAAACAAATAATTTAAAATACCCGGGGCCTCAAAAACCTTATTTCTATTTGCTGGATCTAAATGAACAAATAAATATGATTTAAATAAGGGTACAGTCACTTTTTTCTTTCGGTCACTCCATTGCCTTATTTCGGTAATTACAGGACAATAAACTTCTAATCCCAATTGCTCGAGAATTTTAGCCGATTTAATTTCGTGTTGAGGTTTACTTCGTAATACGTACCAGGGCATATAGATTATTTGAAATTATATACTTCCAGAGAGCAGGCCAGGGAAGAAAATAATGATGGAATCACAAAGTTAATGATTTTCGTTGGTACCTCCCACTTCGAGAGCCTGTTTGGTTTAGTGTTGATAGTCTATACCTGTCTTTGGTCAATATTTACTATAATTTTCGCCAGATTCTATAGATTTCTTAAAGCATACGGAAAGTTAAGAGTAAATAAAAACAGCGTATTGTGAAAATCATTTTCCCGCACAACTTTCAATAAAACTTTTTCTTATTAATGTCATCGTTTTACGGAATTCTCAATCATTCAGCCTTATGCCTAAAGTTAATTGCAAAGATTTTCTTTTTAAATCTTAAAAAACAGCATTCAGGTTTTATGTATCAAAAAGGCTATTAAATTTAATTTAATGGTTGAAGTTTTTGTTAGCTTGTGGCTGACGAAAAGGTAGAGCAAGAGGACAACACGCAAAGCGATGTTGAAGCTACCTTTTCTGTTTTAAAATATTGACTATCAATTACTTGAAGATATTAGCGATATTATAGAAATACAGATTTACTGGTTTTGAGCTCTAAGCCCCTATAAAATGGTTCAAAATACCAGTAAATCTTAATAAATCCTGAGTTATGAAGGCAGTTAAAAATATTACTATCGAAAAGAAAACGGCGGAACGCTTTCAGCAATTTTCCAGAACACATTACAAAACGCATTCAGAAGCTATCGCCGGAATGCTGGATTTTTTCTTTTACAATGAGATTTCTCCTAAAGAAAATTTTGGGCCCACCGGCAGACGAATTGAAAATAGTTTAAAGAAAAGAATAAACGCCGTAATCGCAATTATGAAAAATATGGAAAAGAATAAAGCCACCCCAACTTTAGCAATTTTGGAATCACTAATGGAAGCTGCAGATCCTAAAAACAATAACTCGAACCAGAAAAGGGATTATGAGGAAGACGATACTCATCCTGACTTTTATAAATAATTTCCCGAGCCAGATTTTAGTTCTTTTTATTTAGAAAGCTCTTAGCTAACGCCTCCCCTTTTACTGCAAAAGAAACAAGCTTTGAAATTAACCGGAGCGCATAAACCGGCAGGCTATTTATAGCTCCTCTATAATTTTAAAGCTTGAAAATACAGCAGCATCAAAAGGGAATGCGAAGGCGCTGAAAGAAGTAAATGAAATGAAAGAACGGAAAATATCATCCTTTTCTACCTTTTTGCTCCTTTTTCGACATCAAAAAGGAAAATGCTCAAGATGAAAAAAGTAAATGGTTTTAAAGTCATCATTTTATTTAATGCAATTTGGTTGATTTTGTGAACTTGAACCTTATTTTTTAGATTTTGAAATGTCATTTTATATCAAAACGTATCAAATTTAATTTCATAAAATTAATCACTCTCAACTTCCTTAAGATCAAAATATTATTTAATTTTAAAGAGCTGAATTACAGCTATTTTTAAAGTACTTTCTTGTCTAATATTTTTGATTTGACTTCGCCGACAAGAGTACGTATCTAAAGAATCATTTTGGGTTTTATTGCCTTTTAAACCGGTATTGGTTTGAGGCAGGCTAATATGACATTTTTGTTCTCTGGCTTTAAAGAGTTCAAAGATTGAATCGTGGTAATAGTTAAAGTAAGAATAGGAACCAATAAACTGATAAAACTATGAAAGAAAACACGCATCCATTTTTAGTAAGTATGCATTCCCTGGAGGCTAAGATAGAACAGCTTACCAGGGAATTCAAAATCAGGCAGATCAAAGATTCCGGACTTATTCTACTGGATAATGCCGATTTTATCCAGATGTTCAAAATAAGTGCTAAAACAGCTCAAAACTGGCGGGAAGAAGGGATTATTGAATACGCACAGGTGAAAGGAAAGATATATTACAGTCTTAAGGATATTCAGGCATTTATAAATCGCCACCGAAAAAGGAGGAAGTAATCTAATCTTTAGTAAAATGACTTCGGAAATCTCAGTTCCCATTCAGCTATTTATCGACGCACAGCAAAAGGGTTATGCGAAAAAGCTTCAATTCTTTCTATCCTTAAAATTGCTTTATAACTGCGGAAAAACCAAACTGGATGAGGAGGAATTGTTATTTCTAGAATTAACCGAGGAAATTAGCTCCCGTAAAACTACACTCAAATACATTGAATTTCTTTTGGAAAAAGGATGGTTAACTTATAATGCAAAGACCGGGTATTATATCATTAAATCTTTTGAAAGAATACGAAGTGAAAATAACTGGGAGGTTCGGCTTTCTTTCCCGGTAGATTTTAATTCCTATCAAAACATTAAAGCAATTACCGGGGCAATTATTTATGGATATCTTCATAAAGACTTCTGGAGAAAAGTAAGGAGAAAGAAAAGCGTACAGATAAAAGGCAGTACCTATCATTTTCTATCCCCTCACTTTAATTATAAAGAAGCTCCTGCTCCCCTTTCTGTTTTAGGTATTGGTAGTATTTTTCAAATTTCAGCGGCAACCGCTTCCAGGCTTAAAAACTGTGCCTTAAAGCAAAAGCTGCTGAAGGTAAATAAAAATTACGGGGCAATGATACCCAATAAAATGGCCTTGGAGCTGTGTTTAGGTTACAATGATAAGCCCAACAACATCGTCTTTGTACAGGGAAGCTATCGTTTTCAGCTAATTGATACTATTTTACCTCTTTTTCTTTTTAAAAGAAGGAAAAAACTGAAAACATAAAGGAAAGGTTTATAAGAAAAATTAAAATAAATCTTTTTGGCCAAAGTTTGATTTGTTTAAGCGCGATAGCGCATTTGTTTAATTTTTGGAACAAAATCGGATAAAAACTTGTTTCGAGCTAGTTCATAGCTTACCTCCTACTTGTTTTTTACTTGTCCATTTTTTGGAGTAGTTGAAGTTTATAATGAATTATATAAAATGAGCATAGCTATTATCATTACTAAAATAGAGAAGTGAAGGAAATTGCAAACTCTATGCTGCTAATCTGCATTAAACACTTTTGTAAATTTCTCTTCTATTTCCAAAACCTCTCTTGGTTTCAGTATGGAGAATTCCTTTTCTTGTGCTCTTTTAGATAATTTCCCGTCATTTTGTTCGAGGAACCTAACCAGTAGAGCCACTATTTTATCGGGCATTTCATATTCGTCATCCAACCACCTTTTAAAGGTATCATAAGCCGTGAGATATTGAATTTCCTGAGGGATTATATTATCTATTGTGTCGTTTACACAATCATATAAAAATTCCGTCTGCTTGGTAATATCAAAAAAGCGATAGAAATCCAGCGTTTCGTTCATCACCTGGACATTATTGTCCGATGTTTGCTCCCATTCGATATGATCCAGAAGAGGGTGTGAATAATCCTCCAGAACATTTCTATAGTCTTCAATATGATCAAGAATAGAAGCTGAGACAGGAAATATTACTCCTTGCTGAGAAAATTTTTTCTTGGCCAGGAGATGATGAATTATGTATCTATGAATACGCCCGTTCCCATCAACAAAAGGATGAATAAACACAAACCCAAAAGAAATTTTTGCGGCGGCCATTACTGCTGCAAAATCATTTTTAAGTAGTAATTGGTTTGTAGCAAGCAAGCCTTTTATTAGCTTAGTTAGGTCTTCAGGTTTTGCGGAAATGTGATCTGGTATGGGTTCCCCGGTTGTTCTATCATGTTCTCCAATAAAGCCTCCCTTTTTCCTAAAACCCATTTCTACAAATCGACTGTTTTCAATCACCACTTGCTGCAATCTCACGAGTTCATCTTCTGACAGGTCTTTTGTTCCCGCCTGTCCTATCGCTTTCCCCCATCTTGCTGCACGTTTGCTTCGCGGGCTTTCTCCCTCTATAGAAAAAGAAGCTTTGGAATCCTTTAAAAGAAGAAACGCAGAAGCTCTTTGTATGATATCCTTGCGTAGTCCTTTTAAATATTCCGTTTTTTTCTCCTCTATATCGGCCTGAGAGAATTCGAGCTTTGCAGTCCTACGAATTAACGGACAGAAATAGGGAGTACCTGGGAGGTTATTGATAACCAAATGACGTTTAGATTTTATCCCATTAACAGCAAACTGAAGATTTTCATCTATAGCATGAACATAACTCTTCTTAGTTAGTGCTTCCTTTCCAGGAATTTTTTTTTCCATGATCCATTCCAACAAAAACCATATCCTTCGGCTATACCGTCCTGTAGGTTCAATGTCAATCAGTTCATATAAATCTTCCTCCGAAAAATATCTAGTCAGTGCACTGAATACTGCTAAATTTACACCTTCATATTTTAAACTGAATACCAGGTGCTTATAAAGGGCTTCAATTTTCGAAAGGTTTCCGTGATCTTCTGGCAAATAACTCGGCTGAAAGACCTGCCAGTCCTCATTTACAAAAGATTTGTTTTTATCACAAATAAGAGCCACTGGTTTGTGGATAGGTACATTAAGTACAAGCTTATCAATTATGGCGGCATATCCTACAATGATCCCATTTTCCGGTCTTTCGAGGCCGTGAAAAACAGGCGCTTCTGAATAAAAATGGGCGCGATTTGACATTTAAAAAATATTTAAGCGCAATATATAAAAAAAATAGGCGCGACTTATTAAAAACGAGCGCATAATTAATATTTATAAAAAAATAGGCGCAATAATAATTGTAACACAAATTTGATCTTTGCCATGAAAGTTATTTCTGCCTTTAACCTAGAAGTCTTAAAAGGTTAGCTCAACTAAAATTGCGGTTTAAAATCTACCCTTTAGCATTTTTTCCAAAATTTTTAGCACCCAAACGTTCTCTAAGAACTGCCATATCATCACTAATTTTTCGATCGAGAATCTTTGCATAGTGCTGGGTAGTCTGGAGATTTTTGTGTCCCAACATCTTACTAACGCTTTCAATAGGGACTCCATTTGAGAGGGTAACGGTAGTAGCAAAGGTATGCCTGGCCAAATGGAAAGTCAGGTTTTTGTTAATACCGCAGAGATCTGCAATTTCTTTGATATAGGCATTCATTTTTTGATTGCTTAAAACCGGGAGTAAATGCTTCTCATTCACTTCTGGATGTGAAGCATATTTTTTTAATATAGCTTCTGCCGTAGGAAGAATGGGAATACTACTTCGGGTTTTAGTTTTGGTCCTGTTTGTTTTAATCCATCTGTTCCCATCAAAACCAACCACCACTTCTTTTTTTGAAAGTTTTTTTACATCAGCATAACAAAGTCCTGTGAAGCAACTGAAAGTAAAAATATCCTTGACTAGACTTAAGCGCTCGTTTTTAATTTCTTTGGCGATCATAACTTGAAGTTCATCTTCTGTAAGAAACTCCCGGTCCACCACCTTTAATTTAGCCTTCCAGTTCTGAAATGGATCCTTGCTGATCCATTCGTTTGAAAATGCAATTCGGATAATCTTTTTAAAATTTACTATGTACTTAATGGCTGAATTATGCGCACAGTTCCTTTCGGTTTTTAAATAATATTCAAAACCTGTAATAAATTTATGATTGACATCTTTAACAGGGATATCTGAAGTTTTATATTCCTTTTTTATATACTCGGCAACGTGTTTTTTTGCCGTTCTATATCTTTCAGCAGTACCGGCAGCAAAATCTTTCCCTACCAGTCTATTCACACGATCATTGTGTTCCTGAAAGATCTCAAGAAGCATTTTTTCCTGAATTTCTTCCTTTTTGTCTTTTCCCAACAAAGCATCAATTAAATCCTGAGCGGAGAACTTTGTTCCTTTTTCTAAAAGCTTTTGGTGAGTTAAATAGAGGTCATTTTCAATCTTAGATAGATATCTATTAAGAACTTTAGCTTTTTCGGTATTACCTTTTACTCTTCCTGCCGAAGAATTCCACAAATCAGCGGTAATTTTCCTACCAAGACTGGCGGCCGCGCGTTTACCTCTTAAAGTCACCCGAAGGTAAATTGATGATAAGTTATTTTTTATTCCCCCTCGAAGATAAAAAATATGAAAAAAATTAGTTTCCATAACTTTAGATTTTTGAATTTATATACTTCTAAAGTACAGAATTTTTAAGCTCGTAATACACTAATCAACAGAATGTTAATTTTATTTGTAGGAATATTCATCTTAAAGGTGTCACTATTTTCGATTATTAAAATGACACCGAATTTGACACCTCCAAGCTTGATTCATTTTGATATATTTTGACATATCGAAAAACAAAAAAGCCCCAAAATCATAGATTTTGGGGCTTTTTGAGCAATTTTGTAAGTTATTCAGCGGAGGAAGAGGGATTCGAACCCCCGGACCTGTTACAGTCAACAGTTTTCAAGACTGCCGCAATCGACCACTCTGCCATTCCTCCAATAAATGCCAGCATTTCTGCTTAGCGGATGCAAATATAGCAAGCTTTTTCAATTACACACAAAAAATTTAAAAAGATTTTCTCACTTTTTATACTTGCTTTGTTTTCAATAAATTCAGATAAAAGATTTTCTAAAACTTTTTATCTTTATACAAAATCTATTATGAAATCTTATCTTACCTCACTACTACTATTATTTCTAAGCACAACAAATTTAATTGCGCAGAACCCAAAGTATAAAGAGCTTATGGAACAAGACTGGCCCAACCTTAAAAAATATCAGGCTGCAAATGAGAAAATCATTGAAAATAAAGATTACCCGAAAGTGGTTTTTATGGGGAATTCGATTACCGAAGGCTGGGTAAATAAACAGCCCGGTTTTTTTGAAGAAAACAACTATGCCGGCCGGGGTATTAGTGGACAAACTACCCCGCAAATGCTCATACGTTTTATGCCAGATGTTGTCGCGCTAGAGCCTAAAGCTGTAATTATCCTCGCCGGCACCAACGATATCGCCGGGAATACAGGGTTTACTTCCGTAGAAACAATTACAAATAATATTAAAGCAATGTCACAATTGGCAAAAGCGAATGATATAAAAGTAATCCTGGCTTCTATCCTACCCGTTTTCGATTACCCCTGGAGACCCGGGTTGGAGCCGGTAGATAAAATTGCAAAAGTAAATACCTGGATGAAAACCTATGCCGAGCAACAATCATTTACTTACCTCGATCTTTTTACAGCGCTAAAGGATGAAAGAGAAGGACTGCCGAAAAAATACTCAGAAGATGGCGTGCACCCCAACCTTGAAGGTTACAAAGTAATGGCACCTCTTACTAAAAAAGGTATTGAGCAGACACTTTTGGAATAATAGTAGATGCTATCCTGATGAATTATTAATTTTGAAAATTACCACAGTCATTGGGATCGGAATATATCGGTAGAACTTTTTATCAATTAACGCTTCGAAAAGCCCAGCCTGACGTTGGATAACGTGCTAACCTTGACTAAATTTTTAATTTTCTGATCTTAGGTCACTTAGTAACCTAAAGATGTTATAATTTTTGAAGTTTTAAACTGAATTTGACGAATAGTTACCGGCTAAACCGTAGATTTTTAAAAGTTTTGATAAGTTTTACTTAAATTCAGCCGAAACTATTATCTTGCTGCGATTTAAAAAATAAAACAAACTATGAAAAAATTTATTTTGGTAGCGCTTACTGCCGGAATGGTAGCTTGCGGCTCACAAAAAAATGTTGACAATGCTGATCCCATGAAGTATGCAGAAACCATTACTTCTTCAGAATTAAAAGACAACTTGTATATTTTTGCCAGCGATGAATATGAGGGACGCGACACAGGTGAACCGGGACAGAAAAAAGGCGCTGAGTTTATTGTTAATGCCTACAAAGAGATTGGCATCGATCCCCCTAAAGGATATGACAACTACTACCAGGAAATTCCTACTGAATTTTTTGATGGAAAGCTTAAAGATTCAGAAAATGTACTGGGCTTTATAAAAGGAAGTGAAAAGCCGGAAGAAGTCCTGGTAATTAGTTCACATTATGATCACGTGGGAATTGATGATGAAGGTAATATTTACAATGGTGCCGATGATGGTGGCTCTGGCCCAATGGGACTCATTGAAATTGCTGAAGCTTTTAAAGAAGCTCAAAAAGACGGCTATACTCCAAAAAGATCGGTGTTATTTCTTCATTTAACAGGAGAGGAAAAAGGACTTTTAGGATCTAAATTCTATATTGAAAACCCTGTTTTTCCACTTGAAAATACCGTTGCCAATTTAAATATGGATATGATTGGCCGTATCGATAAGGAACACGCCGGCAATGATAATTACATCTATTTAATTGGTAGTGATAAATTAAGTACAGATCTACATGAACTTAGTGAAAACGTGAACACTAAGTATATGAATATGGATCTCGACTATACCTATAATGATGAAAATGATCCCAATAGATTTTATTACCGAAGTGACCATTACAACTTCGCTAAAAATAATATTCCGGTGATCTTCTATTTTAATGGTGTGCACCCAGATTATCACAAAGCAACAGACACGGCCGATAAAATTGAGTATGAAGCTTTAAAGAAAAGAACTCAACTGGTTTTCCTAACTGCATGGGAAATCTTAAATCGTGATGAAAGACTTGTGGTAGATAAAGCTGGTGAATAATAAGCCAAATACCATAAAAACTAAGAAAGCCCCGGACTCACCGGGGCTTTTGCATTTTAATGATTCAGTTAAATCAACAACCTCGACCCAAGGTTACGAGCTATGCTTCCGAAAAAGGTTATTTTATTTCGAGGCAAGCCCCTGGAAATAAACCCCTGGTTATCGCCCCACGATTAAAAATAAATCAATAATGATTCTAAAGCTAGTATTCCACCAAAAATTTAGCAAAGCCTTATGTTCCAGTTCTTTTCAGCTTGAATAAAATTACAATATATTTGCACAAATTTTAAAACCTACATGTTATGAAGAAATTATTTTTAATGCTTTTTAGTATTGCCCTACTCACTTCTTGTAGTGATGATGATGACGTAAATGCCGGCGATGAGAAAATCCTTGGAACCTGGTTTGTGGCTGAGGCCAACGGTATCCCGGACTTCGAATTGGAAGATTGCAACCGTGAATCATTTATTGAATTCAACAGCGATAATACCACTTATTCAGAATATTATACACAAACCGGTGAAGATTGCACCAGGGAAGATACAACTGAAAGTGTTTGGTCTGTAAACAGTGGGATATATAACTTTAACCTTCCTTTCGATTTAGATGGATTTGAAAATGTACAAGGCACAATAAATTTCAATTCTGACCTTACGGAATTTACTTTTACCCCAACCTTACTTCCTTCGGCTTCCATAGTATTCGAAAAAAGGTAATTTTTTATTGCAACTATTATGAATCGATCCGGGCTTGAGCTTTGGGTCGATTTTTATTTTACACCCATTTTTATCGTTTAAAGCTTTCCCCTAAAATTTCGTAATTTTGCAGCTTCTTTTCCGACTTTAGGAAGAAAGAATTTTAATATTCGGGTTATGAAAAAGAAAGTAGTAGTTGGTTTATCTGGCGGCGTAGATTCCAGTGTTTCCGCCTATTTATTGCAACAGCAAGGATATGAGGTGATTGGCCTGTTTATGAAAAACTGGCACGATGATTCTGTAACTATTTCAGATGAATGCCCCTGGTTAGACGACAGCAATGATGCGATGATGGTGGCAGATAAATTGGGAATTCCGTTTCAAACAGTTGATCTTAGCGAGCAGTATAAAGAGCGTATTGTGGACTATATGTTCAATGAATATGAGCGCGGCCGCACCCCCAACCCAGATGTACTTTGTAACCGTGAAATAAAGTTCGATGTCTTTATGAAAATCGCCCTTTCTCTGGGTGCAGATTATGTGGCAACGGGACACTATTGCCGCAAAGGCACTATTGAGCAAAATGGAGAAACCGTTTATCAACTTTTAGCCGGTAAAGACCAGAATAAAGATCAGTCCTATTTTCTTTGTCAATTAACCCAGGAGCAACTGGCAAAAACACTTTTTCCTATTGGAGAACTGCAAAAACCTGAAGTTAGGAAGATTGCTACGGAACAAAACCTGGTTACTGCCAATAAAAAAGACTCTCAGGGCCTATGTTTTATTGGGAAAGTGCGATTACCAGATTTTCTTCAGCAAAAACTAGAGCCTAAAAAAGGTGAAATTATAGAGATTGAAGCTGAAAAAGAGTTGTATAAAGCTGAAACACCTCAGTTTAGTAACAAAGAAGAGGAGCTTAAATTCCTGGCAAAAAAATATAAATATAAAGCTGAAGATGGAAAGCTCGTTGGCGAGCATCAGGGAGCCCATTTCTTTACTAAAGGACAACGTAAAGGACTTGCTGTAGGTGGCACACCCCAGCCGTTATTTGTGATTGATACCGATGTAGAAGACAATGTAATATATACAGGACAGGGAAAAACGCACCCGGGAATTTATAGAAAAGCACTTTTTATCACTCAAGATGAAGTGCATTGGGTGCGACGCGATCTAGCGATAAACCCAGACGAAACTTTAGAGGTGAAAGCCAGGATTAGATACCGGCAGCCCTTACAAAGTGCTACCTTACATCAAACAGAAAACGGGATGTATGTTGTTTTTGAACAACCGCAAGCTTCTATCACCGAAGGCCAATTTGTAGCCTGGTACCACGAGGAAGAATTATTAGGTTCAGGAGTGATTTCTTAAATTTTGAAATAGATATGTATGTCACAAAATAAAATTACGACACTTTTTGGAATCGAATATCCTATAATCCAGGCAGGGATGGTTTGGGCCAGCGGCTGGAAACTCGCAAGTGCTGTGAGCAATGCCGGCGGACTTGGGATTATTGGTGCCGGTTCTATGTACCCCGAAGTTCTAAAAAAACATATAGAAAAGTGTAAAAATGCAACCAATAAACCCTTTGCAGTAAACGTCCCCCTACTCTATCCCGACATCGATAAGATTATGGAAATTATTATTGCTGAAGGGGTAAGGATTGTATTTACTTCGGCCGGAAATCCTAAAACCTGGACCAAACATTTACAAGAACACGGTATTAAAGTAGTGCACGTGGTTAGCAGCGTGAAATTCGCATTAAAATCTCAAGAAGCCGGTGTGGATGCTGTGGTTGCAGAAGGTTTTGAAGCCGGAGGACATAATGGACGGGACGAAACCACCACTTTCACTTTAATTCCCATGGTAAAAGAACAGCTAAATATCCCGCTAATTGCTGCCGGCGGAATTGCCACCGGGCGCGGAATGCTCGCCGCGATGGTATTAGGAGCAGATGCCGTGCAGGTAGGCAGCCGCTTTGTAGCTACTCCCGAAGCTTCCTCTCATCAAAACTTTAAAGAAATGGTAGTAAAAGCTAAGGAAGGTGATACGCAACTCACCTTAAAAGAGCTCGCTCCCGTTCGTCTCTTAAAAAATAAGTTCTTCGAAAATATCCAGGAGCTTTACACCAAAAATCCTTCAAAAGAACAACTCATAGAATTACTGGGACGAGCCCGGGCCAAAAAAGGTATGTTCGAGGGCGACCTGGAAGAAGGAGAGCTGGAAATAGGTCAAATTTCAGGATTAATCCACGAAATTAAACCGGCAGCCAAAATTGTAGAAGAAATTTTACAGGAATTTGAGGAAGCTAAACAGGAGGTGATTAATTATTAAAGAGAAAAGAAATAAGAGACAAGAAAAGAGACAAAACCTGTATTTAACTGAAAACCTCTCTATTCTATAAACAACGTTTCTTAACTAAAATTTTCTAAATGCCAATTAAATAACAGAGTGAAAACTCATAAAGTGTTTTTCCTTCTATTTTCAAAATATTCGTCAAGCTGGGCCTGTCAAAGCCCTTTGTCAATATTATATAACAGCGTCAGGCTGCGCTTGCCGAAGCTCATTTCTTCAGAAAAAATTAATCGTAAAAAAGATATTTTACCTTAATCCCTAATTTTCAATATCGTGAATATTCGTGCCTTCGTGGCAAGCTTTTTTAAGAATAGCTAAAGTTAATCACTTTTTCCATATCGGGATGCAAGCTTTCAAAAACGGGACAGGTTTTCGCTATTTGCTCCAGGGTCCTGCAGGTTTGTGTAGGGTAAGTTGCAGGAAAAACAATGTTGATTTCTATCTTCTCAATACGCCGGGGATTGGAAGCCATAGTCTTGGTTACATCGGCAGTAGTTCCGCTAAGGTCTATCTCCAGTGTTTCTGCTTTTATTCCCATTACCGTTAACATACAGCTCGCTAAAGCCGTAGCTACCGTATCTGTTGGAGAGAAAGCTTCGCCCTTACCGTGGTTATCAGTTGGGGCATCGGTTATTATTTTTGCTCCACTCTTAAGGTGTTCTGCTTCAGTCCTTAAATTCCCGTTGTATTTTACTTTCGATGTCATTAGCAACATTTAAATTTAACTCTTTATCTATAGCCATTATGTAAACGGCATCATTGTAGAAGCCGCCACTTGGCTTGGGAATATAGTGAAATTTATTCTCCTCATACTCGGTATAACCTTTAAATCTTTCAAAAGATTCATAAAGATCTTGGGCCGAAGCTAAACGCAGCAACACATCTAAAGTAAGATCGTAACCTCTACTCACATATTGATTGGGCAGCATCCCAAATTCTTCTTCATATTCCTTTGCAAAACCTTCCGGCCCAGTGCTTACAAATTCCCTATCTACAGATGGGTAATGCATATTTAAGCGTCCTAAATGCTCATTATCTACAATATCCCCTTCGTAAGCGTTATTTTTATTGGTAGTAAACAACTTGATATCGTGAGAACGTGTCAACCTGTTTAATGCTGAAGTAGCACTGCTCAATAGTCCTACACTTGTAGATTCTAAAATCACCCAGTTTTCTGAAGTTTCAGAAAGTGTTTTTGCAATTTCGGCATCTCCAATATAACCATCGGAGGGCATTAACACCCGAGCCGAAGGTAATATTCTGTTAAGTCGGTTTTTAATTTGATTGTGAGAAGGATCGGCAATGATGATCACATTTTTATCAATTGCATTTTCCCGTAAATATTCTATCATAGCACTGGCCAAAACCTCATCTGTAGGCCTGGATTGAAACAGGTTACGGTAAGGTCTCATTTCCCTGTTGGAAAGCGGACTTATCACTGGCACGCCACTGCTTTGCAATTTAGAAGCCACAGCCTCGGTAGGATCTTGTAATAGTGGTCCTATTACAGCATCTACATTTTTAAAATCGGCAGTATTTATAATATTACTGGCGTGTTGCACACTTTGGCGGGTATCATAAGTCCTTAACTTTGTAGAAATACCATAAGATGTGGCTTTATCTACCGCCATTTGAACACCTTTATAAAAATCTAAAGAAATTCTAGTCACCCTATTATCCAAAATCGCATCTTCGTAATTACTTAAGGAATCGCCTGCTATTTTATTAGTACCATAAGGCAGCATTACCACCAATTCCTTTGGCTTAAAATTGCTAAGGTGCTCACTTAAAACTACTTTTATCTTTGCGCTCTCTTCCTCCTCTTTGTCAGAAAATTCTTCGGTCTCGTCGGTTTCTAAATTCCCCTGTCCTTCTCCTTTATCGGGAACTTTAAGCACCATTCCTATTTTAAGGCCTTTTTCTAATGCAGGGTTTAAATTCACCAGGGAATCCTGGGAAACCTCAAACCTTCGGGATAAACCAAATAGCGTCTCCTTGGGTTTTACCTCATAGAATTCAAAATCTTTATTGGTTATAATTACCGGTTCATCTAACACATCTGTACCTACCCGCAACATTACCCCCGGTTGCAAAACTTCAACCTTTGGATTTAATTCTTCCAGTTCTTTTACCGTAAGTCCATACTTCCTGGCGATTCCATACTTGGTTTCTTTAGGAATAACTATATGTTCCCGGGTTTTGGTTTCTTGCTGTGATGTAACTTTACCATTGCTGGCTTCGGGCCGCACTGCAGTTTCATGGCTTTCTTTTTTCTGCGGAATAAGGATTTCTTCTCCAATTTGGAGCTCTTTAGCATACAACTGTTTGTTAAACCGCTTGATCTGGTCAACCTCAACATCATACTTTTTCGAAAGCTGGTATAAAGTTTCTTTCCTCTTTACTTTATGCGTTATAAATTGAGCCCCCTCTTCTTGCTTTGCAACCTCTTTAGGCTGCTTTTTAGCACTAAGCGGAATAACCAATTTTGAAGAAATATCAAGACTTTCTTTAGCATCTGGATTGTACTTATAGATTGCTTCTTCAGAAATCTGATAATCTTTAGCGATGCTATATACCGTTTCCCCGGCTCTTACCGTATGGTATTTATATTCCTGGGCTGTCGCCGAAAAGCTTAACAGTTGAAATAAAAAACAAAATATTAAAAGCTTTTTCATTCTCATTGGTTTAATCCTAATTTTTAAACGCTACAAAACCCACATTCAATAGGCCTAAACGTGAAATTGCAGTGCAAATTCTATTCCCACTCTATGGTAGCCGGTGGTTTTGAACTAATATCATATACTACTCTATTAACGCCTTTTACTTTATTTATTATAGTATTTGATGTTTTTTGCAAAAATTCATAGGGTAAATTTACCCAGTCTGCCGTCATGCCATCGGTAGATTCTACGGCCCTAAGTGCTACTACTTTTTCATAGGTACGCTCATCGCCCATCACTCCCACAGAACTTACCGGTAATAAAATCGCACCGGCCTGCCAAACCTTATCATACAACTTCCAGTCCTTCAACCCCTGAATAAAGATATGATCTACTTCCTGCAAAATACGAACTTTTTCAGCAGTAATATCACCTAAAATCCTAATGGCCAATCCCGGCCCCGGGAAAGGATGTCTTCCCAATAGTTCCTTGGCAATACCCATTTCAGCTCCTACCCTTCTCACTTCATCTTTAAAAAGCATCTTTAAAGGCTCCACGATCTTTAGTTTCATAAAGTCGGGCAATCCGCCTACATTATGATGCGATTTTATTGTTGCTGAAGGTCCTCCGGTTACCGAGATAGATTCAATAACATCTGGATAAATGGTACCCTGGGCTAAAAAAGTCACGTCCTTAATTTCGTGGGCTTCATCATCAAAAACTTCAATAAAAGTATTGCCTATTTTTTTACGCTTTTCTTCAGGATCACTAATTCCTTTTAGCGCATCCAAAAATCTATTTGAAGCATCTACGCCTTTTACGTTTAGTCCCATATCTTTGTATTGGTCTAAAACGCTTTCAAACTCATCTTTTCTAAGCAAGCCGTTATTTACAAAAATACAGTATAGGTTCTTGCCAATAGCCTTATGCAAAAGTACGGCCGCAACACTAGAATCCACACCACCGCTTAGACCAAGCACTACTCTTTCATCGCCTATCTTTTCCTTAAGATCGGCTACCGTAAGATCAACAAATTTCCCGGGGGTCCAGGTTTGTGGAACTCTGGCGATATTTACCAAAAAGTTTTCCAAAACCCTTTTTCCATCTGTAGAATGATATACTTCCGGATGAAATTGAATAGCATAAGTTTCTTCTCCTTCAATGCGGTATGCCGCATTTAAAACATCACTGGTACTGGCTAAACGAATACTATTTTTAGGTAATTCCTTAATGGTATCACTATGGCTCATCCATACCTGTGAATTTTCCATTACCCCTTCAAAAAGTGGCTCGGCATCTTTAATTAGGCTAAGATTTGCCCGGCCGTATTCCCGGGTTTGAGAAGGTTCTACTTTTCCGCCATGAAAATAGGCGAAATATTGGGCCCCGTAACAAACCGCCAGTATAGGCAATTTACCTCGTATTTTAGACAAGTCTGGTTGTGGTGCATTTTCTGCTCTAACCGAAAACGGACTCCCCGAAAGGATTACCGCTTTAAAACCAGAAATATCACTGGGAATTTTATTAAAAGGGACAATCTCGCAGTAAATATTAAGTTCTCTCACACGCCTTGCTATGAGTTGTGTGTACTGCGAACCGAAATCTAGAATGAGTACATTTTTTTGCATAGGCAAAATTAAGAATTTGGAGCAAGAAAAAAATATTCAACCTATTTATTTTCTATCTTTGATAGATTAAAAAAATAAGTCTCTATAATGAAGTATGTAAGTGCCATCATCTTTGCTATTGCTATTGTTGTTGCTGCCTGGTTTTTAGGCAATTCCTATGTAAGTAGAGCAAACCCAGATGGGGTTATTTCGGTTACCGGCTCTGGGAGTGAAAATTTCACATCAGATCTTATTGTTTGGGAAGGTCGCTTTAGCCAGGTAAGTCAGAATTTAGAAATGGCCTACAACGAACTAAACAGGGATAAAGCAACCGTTAGAAATTACCTGATTCAAAAAGGCATTAAAGAAGAAAATATCGTTTTTAACTCGGTGCAAACTTCCGAAAGACGAAAAGAACAGTATGAGAAAGGTAATTATATTGGCAGTATTTTTCAGGGATATCAACTTACCCAAAATGTAAAAATAGAATCTAATGATGTTGAAAAGGTAGAACAGGTTTCCCGTGAAATTACCGAGCTCTTAAATAAAGGTGTTCAGTTTAATTCTACCCCACCCAGGTATTATTACACCAAACTAGCCGACTTGAAAATTGAAATGATCTCCAAAGCCACCGAAGATGCACGCTTACGTGCGGAAAAAATCGCTGAAAATAGTGGAGGCCGGTTAGGTGCTCTAAAAAATGCCAACCTGGGCGTGTTTCAAAT
The DNA here is from genome assembly GCF_900129445.1 of Salegentibacter echinorum. Taxonomy (GTDB): domain Bacteria; phylum Bacteroidota; class Bacteroidia; order Flavobacteriales; family Flavobacteriaceae; genus Salegentibacter; species Salegentibacter echinorum. Next base: position 181,877 of record NZ_FQVT01000001.1, on the reverse strand, counting down.
CACAGGTCAAAACAGTGGTGAGGATTATAGCTGGAGTGGTGCTTACAACACGGCAGATAAGAAGAAAACTGCATCTATTACCATGCGACTTGAGTATGAAATCGATTAAAGTCGGGTCGCGGGTTGCGGGTCGCGGGTTGCGAAATTAAAATAAATTAAAACTCAAGCTAAAGCTTCTAAAATATACTTTGGACAGCGTATTGGTTTCCTGGTTTTTGAGTCCATAAAGACCAGAGTTGTAAAAGCAGTAGTCAACAATTCTTCCTTTTGATTATAAATAAAATATTCAAAAGTTATCTTTACCGAAGGGGTTTCTTTTAAACGCACTTTAATCACCAACTCGTCTTCAAAAAAAGCTGGTTTTAGAAATTTTGTGTTCAATTCATATACGGGTAACATCACCCCTTCTTCCTCCATGGTTTTATAGGAAACTCCAAGAGCAGCAAGCCACTCTAACCGGGCAATTTCAAGGTATTGCGCGTAATTGCCGTGGTGAACAACGCCCATTTGATCGGTTTCTGAATAACGGACTTTAACATTTGACTCGTGGCTTTTCATACTAAATTTAACAGCTAAATTGAACAAGGTTTCGTACATTCATAAGCGGAATTAAGTATGCATAATTTTTTCCTAATATTCAATACCAAACCGGTTTTTTTATTAAATAATTTGTTCACATATTTGTTCCACCTAAGTCGAGAGACCAATACATCATTTGGTGTAAAAATTAAAGCAATACTAACCTAACTAATAAGTAAAAAAGCATGTCGAAAACTGCGCAATCAGTTTGGAATAGCTGTCTGGCTTTTATTAAAGATAATATCACTCCGCAAGCCTACAAAACGTGGTTTGAACCTATACAAGCAGTAAAACTTACAGATTGTGCACTAAGCATACAGGTGCCTTCCAAGTTTTTCTATGAATGGCTGGAAGAACACTATGTAAAGCTTTTAAAGGTTTCCCTTACTAAAGAATTAGGTGAAAAGGCAAAATTGGTGTATGTTATCAAAATGGAAAACACCTACGGAAATAAACTTCCTTTTACCGAAAAAATACCCAGTACACAGCGCAGCAACATGGCATCGCAAGAGGTAGATGTACCTTTAAAAAATAAAAATCCGGAATTGAAAAATCCATTTATAATTCCGGGTATAAGAAATGTAAAAATTGAATCTCAATTAAACCCCAGTTACAACTTTGAAAATTTCCTGGAAGGAGATTCCAACCGTCTGGCAAGATCGGCGGGACTTGCGGTAGCTAATAAACCCGGGGGCACTTCTTTTAATCCGCTATTAATTTTTGGCGGGGTTGGCCTTGGAAAAACGCATTTAGCTCATGCCATTGGGGTAGAAATAAAGGATAAATATCCGGAAAAAACGGTTCTATATATTTCCGCAGAAAAATTTACGCAGCAGTATATTGAGTCCGTTAAAAAAAATAACCGCAATGATTTTATTCATTTCTATCAAATTATTGATGTTTTAATTGTTGACGATATTCAATTGCTCTCTGGAAAAGCGGGAACCCAGGATGTGTTTTTTCATATTTTTAATCACCTGCACCAAAACGGAAAACAGGTTATTTTAACCAGTGATAAAGCTCCTGTAGATATGCAGGACATAGAGCAACGCCTGCTATCGCGATTTAAATGGGGACTTTCTGCCGAATTGCAGAACCCCGATTTTGAAACGCGTATTTCTATCATTAAAAATAAACTATATCGGGATGGCGTGGAAATGCCAGAAGATATTATAGAGTTTTTAGCAAACAATATTAAAACCAACATCAGGGAACTGGAAGGAGCTATTATTTCGCTTATCGCTCACTCCTCTTTTAACAAAAAAGATATCACCCTGGAATTGGCCAAGAAAATTGTTGATAACTACGTAAAAAACACAAAAAGGGAAGTTTCCATAGATTACATTCAAAAAGTGGTAAGCGATTATTTCCAAATGGATGTGGAAACCTTACAATCTAAAACCCGAAAGCGCCATATTGTTCAGGCCAGGCAATTAGCTATGTTTTTCGCTAAGAAGTTCACTAAAGCCTCACTGGCGAGTATAGGTTCACAAATAGGAAAACGCGACCACGCTACGGTATTGCACGCCTGTAAAACCGTAGATAATCTAGCAACTACAGATAAGCAATTCAAGAAATTTGTTGAAGACCTCAACAAAAAACTCACTATTTAAAATATTATTTATGAAAACCAGGGTATTGATGGTTTGTCTGGGCAATATTTGCAGATCCCCACTTGCCGAAGGAATTTTAAAAGCCAAGGTAGATGAAAACAAAGTTTTTGTGGATTCTGCCGGCACTGGAGATTATCATATAGACAGTTCACCCGACCCTCGATCTATCGCCATCGCTAAAAAGAAGAAATTAGACATTACAGATCAACGCGGCAGGCAATTTGGAGTTGAAGATTTCGATAATTTTGATCATATCTACGTGATGGATAATTCCAACTTTAAAGATGTAATTGCTTTAGCACGTAATGATGAAGATCGAGCTAAAGTAGAGCTCATTCTGGACAAAATTTTTCCTGCAGAAAACGTAGATGTTCCAGATCCTTATTTTGGTGGGGATCAAGGTTTTGCTAATGTATATGATATGTTAGACCAGGCCTGCGACCAGATTGCACAGGAATTAAAAGAAGAGCACAAAGCATAATCAAGAATGTCTCAGTTTAAATTTTCAGGTAAACTATATTTGATCCCAACTACTATGGGTGCGGCAAACCCCGGTGAAGTACTGCCCATTCACGTGAAAGAAATAGTGGAAAAGATTGATATTTATATTGCTGAAAACGAAAAAACCGCGCGAAGACATATCAAAAAGCTGGTTCCTGAAAAACAGCAATCTATTTTAAAATTCTTTAGCCTTAATAAGTTTACTGAAGCTGTAGATATTCCTTCGTTCTTAAACGATTGCAAAGAAGGAAAAAATATTGGTTTAATTAGTGAAGCCGGTTGTCCCGGCGTGGCAGATCCCGGCGCCGAAGTAGTTAAAATAGCACATCAACAAGGTATACAGGTGGTGCCATTGGTTGGCCCTTCTTCTATCCTCCTGGCTATGATGGGCAGCGGAATGAACGGGCAGCGGTTTACTTTTAACGGCTACCTTCCTATTGACAAAAAAGAACGGAAAAAAGAGATAAAAGACCTGGAGCGCGTTTCTTTAGAAAAACAGGAGGCGCAAATTTTTATTGAAACTCCTTATCGAAACAATAAGCTCCTCGAAGATCTTTTTAAAACCCTGCATCCCGCAACCCAGCTTTGCGTAGCTTGCGATCTTACACTTCCCAGCGAACTTATAATTACCAAATCAATTTCAGACTGGAAAAAAACAAAAACAGACCTTCATAAAAGGCCTGCTATATTTATTCTTCAAAAGAACATTTAAACCAAAAAGAATAAAACTTACATTCTATAAGCCTTCATATCCACTCTTGGATTTTTTTCAGGTTTGATAAAAGAAGTATCGTAACCAGAAAAACGCTTCATATAGTTCTTTATGGAAGTTCCAAAAGCATCGCTAAATGCTTGTGCGCCGTAGCTTCTAAGGTATTTTTTTACACTCCCCGGCCCGGCTAAATGCGCCGCAGCCAGAATACCAGATTCGGTTACTTCTACCCCATTAATTATTTTTCCCTCAAAACGCGCGATATCTCTAATTAAGATCCATTTGTTGCGGGAAGTATTGGTATAAAAAGCAGCCTCCTGAAGTTGGGGGGAATTAAGAAATTCTGCCCCGTTATAAATGCCGAGTAGCTCTAAAGTTCCTATACCAAATTGATATTTCCCCATATAGCCAAACTCATTTATTGTGCGGTAATTACCGCGGGATTCTTTAAAACCAACCGCTTCTTTAAATCCGTCATAGGATTTTCCCAATTTGGGTAGAGCGCGGTTAAAAGAAACTTCTTTTTCTAAATCATTTTGCTCCAGGACAACTGTGTAATTTAGATCAAGATTGGAAGTTGAATAGCCTTCAATTTCCAGATTTGCAGCTTTTTTAGTGCTAAAACTAAAAAACATACAGCCTGCAATTACAGGCAAGATTGAAAATCTTACAATTTTCCTTCTCATCATTTTATGTTTCTGAAGAGTTATGGAACTTAAAAATAAACTGCAGCTCCCTCTTCAATTTTGCCGGGCAAATGTACAACAAATTTTAAAAATCTGAACTACAGATTGTTAAGTAATACATAAAATTGTAATTTGGTTTAACGCAGCTATAAGAAACAAGGCTTCAAGCAGTTAAACCTTTCAGAAAAAAATAAAGAAAAATAAAGATTACCTCTTAACTCCCTTTTTATTTATCCAACGTACATATTCCCGCTTATTCCGGTTGTGTTGCGCCAGGGTTTTAGCAAATTTATGGTATCCAAAATTCTCTACATCGGCTACAAAGTAGTAGTAATCGTGATCTTCGTAATTAAGCACCGCATTAATTGAGGAAATATCTGGCATAAAGATAGGCCCCGGTGGTAATTCTTTATTTTTGTAAGTATTATAAGGTGAATCTATCTCTAAATCTTTGTATAAAACACGTTTAATTATTGTATCCCATTTTTTGGTTTTGTGCTTTACCGCATAAATTACCGTAGGATCAGCATCTAATTTCCAGCCATTTTTATAGCGGTTCATATACACTCCGGCTACTTTTGGGCGTTCATCTACTTTTGCTGTTTCCTTTTGAACAATCGCTGCGATGGTAGAAACCTCTTTTGGGGACAGTCCTATTTTTTTAGCCTGTTCCCTTTTTTCGGCCGTCCAGAACCTTTCGTATTCCCTTTTCATTCGCTTTCTAAAATCTTCAGCAGAAGTATTCCAGTAAAACTCGTATTGATTGGGAATATACATGGACAAAGCCTGCGCTTCAGAAAAATTATTTTCTGCTAAATATTTTTCATCCTTAAAGGCATTCAGTAAAGAAACACTATCGGCTTCAATTTGTTTGGCAACCCTCCCGGCGAGATCCTCCAACCGCTCCTGATTATTAAAATTCACCTTTACCGGCTTATTTCCACTCCTAAGAGCATTCACCAATTCATTATTGTTCATCCCCGCTTTGATCATAAACTTACCGGCTTTAATATTCCCCGGGTAGCCTTTTTTTTCAGCAATCAAGTTAAAAGATTCAATATCTTTTACCAAGGGTCGTAAACTATCTATCACCGTACGATAAGTAGCACCGGTAGGCACATAAACAGCCTCTTCTTTTTCAGAAAAACTGGTATTGGCAGAGAATATATTGGTGTAGATATAATAGCTGAAACCTGCCAGGGCCAATAGTCCAAGAATGGCAATAGCTAATACAATTTTTTTAATGTACATTATTTAATAATTGGTATAAAACTTCGTCTCTAAATTGGCCTTGCGAAAAGGTCCAGTCCTTTTTTACCCCAACTTTTTTAAAACCTAGATTTTCAAAAAGTTGAGCGCTGTTTTTATTATCTAAGGTTATATTAGCATAAACCTGGTGCAGATCTAAGTGGGTAAAACAATAGTCGCAAAGCAGCTTAAGTGCTTCACTGGCATAGCCCTTTCTTCGTTGAGCAGGATTAGCGATTAAAATTCCAAGAGCAGCACGTCTATCCTTAGGCTCAAAATCGAAAATATCTATTAACCCCACAACTTTATGCCTTAACGTACAAATCACTAATCTAAATTGTTTAATATCATAAATATCCCGGTGTGCGTTCTCTAAATATTGTTTAATCATAAAGCGGGAATAAGGTGTTTGGTTGGCACTTACCTCCCAGAACTCTTCTGTATTCTCCACCTGATGAACAAAATCCAGATCTTCAGGCTCCAGTGCCCTTAAATATACCTTTTCACCTTTTAGGGTTTGCATACTATTTCACCTTTAAAGACCTGTTGAGCCGGGCCGGTTAACCAAACATCTTTGTACTCGCTTCCATCTAAAATAAATGAAACGGACAATTCCCCACCGGGCACTATCAACTTTACAGTGTTAGATTTAGCTTTTCCGGTAGCATAAGCGGCAATTGCAACTGCTGTTACACCCGTGCCGCAAGAAAGTGTCTCATCTTCTACTCCACGTTCATAAGTTCGAACCAGAAAAACATTTTCTTCCTGGGGTTCTACAAAATTTACATTAGTGCCACCCTGGGTTAAATATTCATCTGAATATCGCACTGCAGCGCCTTCGGTCTTTACATCTAAGGCCGGAACATTTCTAGTGAAAATGATATGATGTGGAGAACCGGTATTCAGGAAAACACTGTTTCCCATTTGCTTGATCTCGTTTACATTTTGCATTTGCAAACTCACCTCGTCTTTATCTGAGATTGTTGCTTGATGAGGACCGTCTATCGCAGTAAATTTAGCTTTATCATTAATTATTCCCAGAAATTTTGCAAAAGCTACCAGGCATCTTCCACCATTACCGCACATACTGCTTTCATTACCATCGGCATTAAAATACAGCATTTTAAAATCATCTCCTTCCATTTCGGGCTTCTCCAAAAGGATGAGACCGTCGCCACCAATCCCAAATCTCCTGTCACAAAGCTCTTTTATGACTCTGGCATTGTTTTTGGATAAAACTTGAGTGCGGTTGTCTATCATTACAAAATCGTTACCGGTACCCTGGTATTTATAAAACGGAATCTTCATTTCTGGATTTTTAGGGTGACAAATATACTACAATTAAGACGACTTTTCTGATGTTAAATGGCCGTTAAAGTTAGAATTCTGAAAAACGAAAATTATAATTTTATAGTTGAATTACTTAAAAAACAATTGAGAAGAAAATGAAAAATTTTGTAAAATTACTAGTCGTTTCTATCCTGGGCGGAGTCTTGACCTTAGGTAGTTACAAAGTATTTATTGAAGATGAGCAAACAGCAGTACTTCCTCCTGTTGTAAACAATACACCAAATGTGATCCCGGCAAATTATCCTGGAAAAATTTATGGCACTAATGCCGATTTTACCGAAGCTGCAGAAAAAACCGTAAATGGCGTAGTGCACGTAAAAAATGTTGCTGTATATAGAGGCCCACGAACTATGCGTGACTACATTTATGGAAATAATAGGGGCGGTAAAGCCCTGCAAGGCACAGGGAGTGGTGTAATAATTTCTCCCGATGGTTATATTGTAACCAACAATCACGTGATAAAAGGAGCCAGCGAAATAGAGGTAACCCTAAACAATAATAAAACGTTTAAGGCTGAAATTATTGGAAATGATGAAACATCAGACATTGCACTATTAAAAATTGATGCTGAAGATCTTGATTACCTCCCTTTTGGAGATTCCAATAATGTAAGATTAGGAGAATGGGTGTTAGCGGTAGGAAACCCATTTAATTTAAAATCTACGGTTACCGCAGGGATTATTAGTGCTACCGCTCGCGATCTAAACACACACGATGCCACACCGCAATCTTTTATTCAAACCGATGCAGCGATAAACCCGGGAAACAGTGGCGGTGCCCTGGTAAATATAAACGGTGAACTGGTAGGAATTAACACCGCCATCACCTCTCAAACAGGTAGTTATATTGGCTACGCTTTTGCAGTACCTTCTAATAATGCCAGAAAAATTGTAGAAGATCTCCTGGAATATGGAGATGTTCAAAAGGGAGTTCTTGGAATTCGCGGTGGTAGTGTTACTCCCAGAGCGGTTGAGGAATTAGGTTTAGAAACTAATCAAGGGGTTTTTGTAGCCGATGTTTCCAGCCAAAGTGGTGCTGAAAAAGCCGGACTTAAAGAAGGAGATATAATTAAGCAGATTGATAATGTGAAAATCAACAAGTTTTCAGACCTCACCGGCTATATAAACTCTAAGCGTCCCAATGAAAAAGTAGAAGTACATTTTTTACGGAATGGTGAGGAGCAGCAAACAGAAGTAACACTCACTAAATTTGAAACCTATACCATAAATCCTTTAAAGCTTGAAGTAAGCAATGCTTCTAAGGATGAATTAAAAGCTTTAAAGGCTGAAAATGGGGTGAAAATTTACCGCACCCTATCCCCAAAACTTCCTGCAAATGAATTGGTTGGTTCTATCATAACCGCCATAGATAATGAAAAAGTATATGATGTAAAGGATGTAGAACGCATCTTTAGCCGCATAAATGCCGGGGAGGATATTATGATCACATTAATTGACAAAAACGGCGAAAAACAGCGTATCGTTTGGCGTTAATTTCACCAAGTAGTTTTCAAAAAACTCTCCTAAACCAGGAGAGTTTTTTTATTTAAAAAGACTTTACGAAAACGTTTGAAATCTATACTTTTGCGCCAAATATCAACAACAACATATTAACTCATGAACTTTAATAAAGTTTACGAAAAGGAACTTACTTTTCAAGCAAACCGTCGTAAAACCACGGTAGAATTTATCAATATTGTTAGCGATTTGTGGTACGACAAAGCAATAGAACTGGTTTTATTCAGAAATCAATTGCTTAACCGCAATGTTAGCGACATTCTAAACCTTCACGAATATGCGGGGGAATTTGTGGAAAAACCCATTTCTATTTTCGATTCTTTGGAGATCGCACGGGCTATTAGAGATTTAAATCTTCCGCCCGCAAAATTAGACATCGGGAAATTAACCTATGAATATCATTTAGAAGACCAGGGACATCTTAATGCCATGGCTTTTATCACAGACAAATTAAAAGAAGCCAGGAAATATGACGCTGTTGTGCCAAAGGATGTTGTGCTTTATGGCTTCGGAAGAATTGGTCGTTTGGTAGCCAGAGAGCTTATGGCCAGAACCGGAAAAGGGAGTCAATTGCGACTTCGGGCTATTGTTACCCGCGGCAGGGTTGATAAAACCACCTTGGAAAAACGCGCTTCCCTGTTAAAAAATGATTCTGTGCACGGGGATTTTTCGGGCACTGTTAGTGTAGATGAAGCACAAAATGCCCTAATAATTAATGGCACTACCGTGCTGATACTTTCGGCTAATGCGCCAGAGGAATTAGACTACAATGCTTATGGTATTCACAACGCTTTAATAATAGATAATACTGGTGCTTTTAGAGATAAAGAAGCGCTTAAAAGACATTTAAAGGCTAAAGGTGCTGCAAAAGTGCTTTTAACTGCCCCCGGTAAAGGAATTCCTAATATTGTACACGGAGTAAATCACAAGGAATATAATCCAGATAAAACCGATATATTTTCAGCAGCATCTTGCACAACAAACGCTATAACCCCGGTTTTAAAAGCTGTAGAAGACAGCCTGGGTGTAGTACACGGGCACCTGGAAACCATTCACGCTTATACCAACGACCAAAACCTGGTAGATAATATGCACGGGAAATACAGACGTGGACGAGCAGCAGCATTAAATATGGTCATCACTGAAACCGGAGCCGGTAAAGCAGTGGCAAAAGCCCTACCATCTTTTGAAGGAAAATTAACTTCTAATGCGATAAGAGTTCCCGTACCCAATGGTTCCCTGGCTATTTTAAACCTGGAGGTTGCGGCTAAAACAACAACGACCAGGCTTAATAACTTGCTAAAAAAATATGCGCTGGAAGGCGAGCTGGTGGAGCAGATAAAATATTCGCTGGATAATGAATTAGTATCATCAGACATCGTGGGTACTAATGCCCCGGCTATTTTTGACAGTAAAGCAACCATAGTTTCTCCAGATGGTAAAAATATTGTGCTTTATGTATGGTATGATAATGAATATGGTTATAGCCACCAGCTTATAAGATTAGCCAAATATATTGCTAAAGTGCGAAGGTTTACATACTATTAATTAGTGTAATTTATGAATGTAAACAATTATCTTTCAGAATCACCAAGCTCCGGCTAAGGGTATTAGGTATGCTTCCAAAAAGAATTCTTTTATTTCGAAGCAAACCGGAGGGAATTAACCCCCCGGTTATCACCCTGCGACTAAAATTATGAAAACAGGAGAAAATTAATGTTACCCGAAGCTTTAAACGGCTTCGGGTAAATTTATCAAAACTATAGTTCTGTAAAAGCAAATTGATTTAGCTATTCGCAAATGATTTTTCTTTCTTTTCAAGGCTTTATGTTCAGAAGAAAAACTTACATTTGCGCGCTCAAATAATTAATTTAAAGGATTTTAGCATATAACCTATACTTCTGTCTTAAAAAATGTATTGTAATTTTTAGCGTTGCTCCCCTGGTTAATGGAAATGATTGGAAACCTGGAGAAAATTTTAAATATAATGGCTTTAGTTTACAATAAGTGAAAGCGGCAGGCGTTGATGCATATAAATTCAGAAACAGATAAACTCAAATGATGCGTAAGATTATTTTTAGCTTAATTTTAATTTCTTCAGCAGGGAATTTACTGGCCCAGGATTCTTTGGCAACTTCAAACTTTATAGAAGATGAATTTGACAATTTAATTGAATCTTCCAATAGCTACCAGGGATATAAAGTAGTGGATTATGATGCTCTAATTGAGCTGAGAAATAACACTAAAACCCATGTACAAAAGTTAAAAAATGAGTTGCAGGAGAAGCAAGGAGTTATTAGTGAACAAAATGATGAAAATGACAGCCTTGAAAATAATTTAGCCGATACCCAGAAAGAGCTAAAACGGGTTAATGATGAAAAAGACGCTATAAATTTCTTAGGTATGCCTTTTAGCAAGGGCAGTTATATGGCTTTAATGTGGGGAATTGTAGGAGTGCTTGTTTTAGCGCTGTTATTTTTTATCTACAAATACAAAAATTCCCACTCCACCACCCGGGAAGCCAGGCAAAAACTTAAAGAAACCGAAAGCGAGTTTGATGCTTACCGAGCCAAAGCTTTGGAAAAAGAACAGCGTCTAGGTCGTATGTTACAGGATGAAAAGAATAAGGCGAAAGAATAATTTTATCCCGACTAGTTTTATTTAGCATCTTTACATTTTATATAGAAAGACATGCGTATAGATATTATAACCGTGGTTCCAGATTTGCTTAAAAGCCCATTTGAAGCTTCTATTTTAAAAAGGGCTATAGAAAACGGTCATGTAGAAATTCATTTGCATAATTTAAGAGATTACGTAACCGATAATTACAAACAAATTGACGACTATCAATTTGGAGGCGGTGCGGGGATGGTTATGATGGTAGAACCAATAGATAAGTGTATTTCCCAACTTAAAAGCGAGCGAAATTACGACGAAGTGATCTATATGACGCCAGATGGAGATCGCTTTAATCAAAAAGCTGCTAATGCACTTTCCTTAAAGGAAAACCTTATCATTTTATGCGGACACTATAAAGGTGTAGATCAACGCGTGCGCGATCACTTCATCACCCGCGAGATTTCTATTGGAGATTACGTGCTTTCTGGCGGTGAATTGGGCGCAGCAGTTGTTTGCGATGCTATTATACGGTTAATTCCCGGGGTGCTTGGCAATGAAACCTCTGCCTTAACCGATACTTTCCAGGATGATTTACTGGCCCCGCCGGTTTATACCCGACCCGCAGAATATAAAGGCTGGAAAGTGCCTGAGGTACTTACCTCTGGGAATTTCCCAAAAATAGAAGCCTGGCGCGAAGAAAAAGCTTATGAACGTACCAGGAGCTTAAGACCTGATCTCTTGGATGAAACAGAAAAATAAATACATTTTGCCACTTGTAGAGTTCATTAAAATTAATACTTTTGCACTCATTCTAAAATAACCTCTGGCGATACCCGTGAATGTTGTTTAGATTTTACCTTAAATAAGTTATTATGGAATCGTTAATCAAGTACGTACAGGACGAATTCGTTGAAAGAAAAGATTTACCGCAGTTTGCTGCCGGAGACACTATCACCGTTTATTATGAAATTAGAGAGGGTCAAAAAACCCGTACCCAGTTTTATAGAGGTGTGGTAATTCAAAAAAGAGGAAGCGGTTCATCTCAAACCTTTACCATTAGAAAAATGAGTGGTACTATTGGCGTTGAGAGAATTTTCCCTTTAAATCTTCCTGCTATCCAAAAGATTGAAGTGAACAAACGCGGAAAAGTAAGAAGAGCTCGTATCTATTACTTTAGAGAACTTACCGGTAAGAAAGCTCGTATTAAGGAAGCTAACCGATAAATCACTTTATTTTACAGTATTGAAAGCCCCAATTTTTGGGGCTTTTTTTATGTTTAAATATTTAGTTATTGCTGCCCGGTAACCACAAAACTTAAGCAGCATTTGCAATACATGAATTTATAAATTTTTCGAATAAATTACTTGCAAAAAGTTTTTTTTAGTGTTATCTTTAGAGTAGGAATTTAAGAAAGAGAAGAATGACAAAAGGATTTCTTTTTACACCAAATTCCCGTAAAGTTTAAAAACCTTTACTTCTGGTTTTTATTTTCTATATAACGCCAATTTTTTGCTTTGTCAAAAATAGTTTGAAAAATAAAAACCCGTATGATTCAAAGTTTAGCTTTTCAGCCATTCTTGAATCATTGAAATGATACACACCAGGATTTTCCTTTAAAGAATTGCAAAAATTCGGTGAGTAAGTATTATTTCAGTTGAAGCCATTTCATTTTAGCTATTAAAATGAAATGGCTTTTTTTATTGTACTTTTTTGAGGATTCTATAATATTCAGGAATCAATTTTTAGAAACTGTTATTAAATGCATGTTTTCACAGTTCTGCAGGCCTTCATCCAGTTAATTAACCTTAAACCTTAAAGTAATAAATTAACGAGCTTTAACGCTGTGTAGCTATGATAAAAGCTTGAAAAATACTATCTTGCAAAAAGCCAAACGCCCGGAATACTGGGCGTTTGAGTTATAAAGAAAATCATAATTAATTAGCTATAAAAATAAAAATATGTCAAAAACTGGAAAGATCATTTATACCAAAACAGATGAAGCACCGGCTTTAGCTACCTATTCTTTTTATCCAATTGTAAAAGCTTATATGAAAGCTGCCAATGTAGGCATGGAAACCAAGGATATTTCCCTTGCAGCCAGAATTCTATCACAATTCCCACAATATCTAACCGAAGAACAAAAAGTTAGTGACGATTTAGCTGAGCTGGGAGATTTGGTAAAAGATCCTGATGCAAATATTATAAAACTACCTAATATAAGTGCATCTATTCCGCAGTTAAAGGCGGCTATAAAAGAACTCCAGGGAAAAGGTTTTAAACTACCAAACTACCCAGACGAACCTTCTTCCGAAGAGGAAAAAACCGTAAAAGCTACTTACGATAAAGTGAAAGGTAGCGCCGTAAACCCGGTACTTAGAGAAGGAAATTCAGACAGGAGAGCTCCTAAAGCGATTAAAAATTTCGCCAAAAAACACCCACACTCTATGGGGAAATGGAGTTCAGATTCCAAATCCCACGTTGCTACTATGGAAAGTGGTGATTTTAAAGGAACCGAAAAATCTGTGACGCTTAGCGAAGCAACCGATGTTAATATTGAGTTTACTTCTAAAGACGGAGATAAAAAAGTACTAAAAGACGGTTTATCCCTGCTTAAAGGAGAAGTGATAGATGCCAGTGTAATGCGCAAAACAGCTTTATTGCAATTCCTTAAAGAGCAGGTAAAAGATGCTAAAGATAAAGGCGTACTCTTCTCTCTGCATATGAAAGCTACTATGATGAAGGTTTCTGATCCCATTATTTTTGGGCACGCGGTGAAAGTATTTTTTGAAGATATTTTTAAAGAATACGGCCAGGATATAAAAAATGCAGGAGGTGATCCCAATAGTGGTTTAGGCGATGTGTTAAATGCTTTGGAAAAACTTCCGGAAGAAAAACAGACCGAAATTAATGAAAAAATCAAGAAAGACCTGGAAGAAGGACCAGATCTTGCAATGGTAAATTCAGATAAAGGTATTACTAACCTACACGTGCCAAGTGATGTGATTATTGACGCTTCTATGCCTGCAATGATTAGAACTTCGGGGCAAATGTGGAATAAAAATAATGAGACGCAGGATACCAAAGCGGTAATTCCAGATAGTAGTTATGCTCCACTTTACCAGGAGACCATCGAATTTTGCCAGAAACACGGAGCCTTCGACCCTTCCACTATGGGAACTGTCCCCAACGTAGGTCTTATGGCACAAAAAGCTGAAGAATATGGTTCTCACGATAAGACTTTTGAAATTCCTGGTGCAGGAACTGTAAAAGTGATTGATAAAGCCGGAAATGTATTGACCGAGCATGAAGTTGAAGAAGGTGATATTTGGAGAATGTGCCAGGTAAAAGACGCACCAATTCAAGATTGGATTAAATTAGCCGTTAATAGGGCTAAAGCTACCGGGTGGCCCGCAGTTTTCTGGTTGGATGAAAATAGAGCTCACGATGCTGAACTTATTAAGAAAGTAAACGAGTATTTACCTCAGCACGATACCAGCGATATAGAAATTAAAATAATGCCGGTAGCCGAGGCTACAAAGTACACCTTAGAACGCGTTAAAGCAGGAGAAAATACAATTTCTGTAACAGGAAATGTGCTGCGTGATTACTTAACCGATCTTTTTCCTATTCTCGAAGTAGGAACCAGTGCTAAGATGTTGTCTATCGTTCCACTTATGAATGGAGGCGGATTGTTTGAAACCGGTGCAGGAGGTTCTGCTCCCAAACACGTTCAACAATTCCTGGAAGAAGGTCACTTACGCTGGGATTCCCTTGGGGAATTTATGGCCTTATCGGCTTCCCTGGAACATCTGGGACAAAAGTATGATAATAAAAAAGCCTTGCTTCTTGCGGAAGCTTTAGATGACGCAACAGATAAGTTTCTTGAAAACAGTAAATCCCCTTCCCGTAAAGTAAATGAAATAGACAACCGCGGAAGTCATTTTTATCTTGCTCTTTACTGGGCTCAGGAATTAGCTAAACAAGAGAAAGACTCCGATTTAAAAGCGCATTTTAAAGAGATAGCGGCTAAGTTGGAAAGTAAGGAAGAACAAATCAATAAGGAATTATTGGCGGCTCAGGGTTCCCCTGTTGACATTGGGGGTTATTACGAGCCAACCGAAACGCTCGTTATTGAAGCGATGCGACCTAGTAAAACCTTAAATGGAGTTATTGAATAATCTTAGTTTATATTTATAAACAAGTCCCAAAAGCCGAAATTTAGTTTTCGGCTTTTTTGCTTTTATTGTAGTTCGGCAAACTTTCCTTATGCAACAATTTTGGGATGCTATAATATTTAGGCTTAAATTTTCATTATAACGCTTACTATTCTATATTTACAGGAAAAATTGAAATTCCCCCTCTATTTATTGCTACTGATTTTTTGCTGTACTTTCAGTCAAAACTATGCGCAATCAACTTATGGATTGAGTGGGACGGTGATCAATGCTAAGAGTAATGAAACACTTATTGGGGTAAACGTGCTTATCCCTTCACAAAATACGGGGGTAGTCACTAATGAATACGGTTTCTATGCCATTAAATTAACTCCCGGTATCTATGAGGTGGTGGTTTCCTATTTAGGTTACCAAACGGTCACTAAAACTATAAAAATTGAAGAAGATACCAATCTAAATTTCGAACTTCAGGAGAGTTCAGAAAATCTGGAAGAAGTGGTTATTAATTCCAATAATAATCGCCTAAATATTAAGAGTCCGGAGATGAGTGTTAACAAACTCTCCATAAAAACCATAAAGAAACTACCGGCGATTTTTGGAGAAGTAGATGTTATAAAATCCCTCCTATTACTGCCCGGGGTTTCGAATGCCGGCGAAGGCTCTTCCGGGTTTAATGTTCGTGGTGGAGCAGTAGATCAAAACCTGATTTTGCTGGACGAGGCGACTATTTTTAATTCTTCGCACCTCTTTGGCTTTTTCTCCGTTTTTAATCCCGATGCCATTAAAGACTTAAAACTTTATAAAGGCGGAATTCCTGCAAAATACGGTGGCAGGGTCTCTTCAGTTCTAGATATCTATCAACGGGATGGCAATAGTAAGGAATTTAAAGCTCAGGGAGGAATTGGGGTAATCTCCAGCCGATTATTGGCAGAAGGTCCCATTGTAAAAGACAAGGGTTCTTTTCTTGTAGGTGGTCGCAGTTCCTATGCACATCTTTTTCTAAAATTGACAGATAATCCCAACTCGGCCTATTTTTACGACTTAAATGCAAAACTGAGTTACAAACTAAGCGACAAGGATAAACTGTTGTTTTCAGGTTACTTTGGGAGGGATGTTTTTAATATAAACGATAACTTTAAAAATAATTATGGTAATTCTGTTTTTAACCTGCGCTGGAACCATTTATTTTCCGATGAAATATTTACAAATTTATCGCTTATTTACAGCGACTACTACTATGGTTTAACGCTAAACTTTGTAGGTTTTAACTGGGACAGTGGCATAAAAAACCTCAATATAAAGTACGATTTTAATCATTATTTAAATGAGACTTTTAAATTAAAATACGGCACCCACAACACCTATTATGATTTTAATCCCGGTGAGATTGAACCTGTCGATGAAGACTCTGGCATCAACTATTTTAAGCTCGATGAAAAATATGCGATAGAAAACGCCACTTATCTTGCCGTAGAACATAAAATAGCCAATAATTTTACTGCAGAATACGGCTTGAGGTTCAGCAATTTCTTTAGACTGGGACAGGATAAACTTAACGAATATGCCAATAATGAAGCTGTAATTTATAATCCAGAATTCGATATCTATCAAGAAGCCGAGCCTATAAACCAGCGTTCCTATTCTAAATCTGAAATTATTAAAACTTATTCCAATTTGGAACCCAGGTTAGCCCTGGCTTATAGTTTTAACCGGGACCAATCTGTAAAGGCCAGTTATAACAGGATGGCGCAGTATCTGCATTTAATTTCAAACACCAGCTCCCCTACTCCATTAGATGTTTGGGCGCCCAGCGGTCCTTTTATAAAACCACAAATCCTGGATCAATATGCGGTAGGTTATTTTCAGAATTTTTCTAACGGAAATTATACCCTGGAAACTGAAGCATTTTACAAGAATATTAAAAATCGTATTGATTACGTAGATGGCGCCAACCTCATTGCTAACAATAACATTGAGACTGTCATCTTAAACGGAAAATCGAGAGCCTACGGATTGGAAATTATGGCTAAGAAAAATGAAGGTCGCTTAACCGGCTGGCTATCTTACACTTTATCTAAAGCCGAACAAAAAACTCCCGGCAGGACGCCAGAAGAATCTGGTATTAATAATGGAGATTGGTATGCGGCGGGCTACGATAAAACGCATGATATAAGCCTAACTTTAAGCTATGATTTAGCAACAAAATGGCAACTTAATTCCAATTTTATATTTCAAACAGGGCTTCCGGCTACTTTTCCCACCGGCCAGTATAATTACAGAAATATCACAGTGCCAATTTTTAGCGATAGAAATTCCAACAGGTTGCCGGCTTACCACAGGTTGGATATTTCAGCAACTTATACTCCAAAACCGCAAAGCAAAGACTTTAAAAGTTCCTGGAACTTTGGGATTTATAATTTATATGACAGGCAAAACACCTATTCCCTTAACTTTGCAAGAAACAGTGATAACGGTATGAATGAAGCTACACGTTTGAGCCTATTTGGTATTATTCCTTCTGTAACTTATAATTTTAGTTTTTAATGAAGAAAGCATTTTTTCCATATAAGTTTAGGATCAAATTAAATAATCCTGGAACCTGGCTTATTTTGGGTTTCCTGGTATTGTCAAACATTTCCTGTGAAGAAGTAGTACAGGTAGATCTTGAAGAAAATACGCCCAGACTGGTCATTGATGCTTCTCTTGAAAAATATAAAAATGCTGAAAAATCTACCCAAACAATCCTTCTTTCTAAAACCACCGGCTTTTATGAGGAAGCCATTGTTCCGGTTGAAGATGCCATAATTAACGTGAGTGATGCCCAGGGGAATGTTTATGAATTTAAGCATGCCAATTCGGGGCTTTATATTAATTCCAGTATTAATTTGATCTTGAATGAAGAATATAAGCTTGAAGTAAAGTATAAAGATGAAGTTTACACCGCCACCGAGAAAATGATGCCGGTTACCGAGATTGACACTGTAGAACAACTTAACACCGGGGGGTTTACAGGAGACGAAATAGAAATTAAAGTTTTCTATGAAGATCCGCCAGACGAGGTTAATTATTACGTTTTCACCTTTACTAACGAGAAAACAAAACTCGAAATTTACAACGACGAATTTTCTAATGGTAATAGGATTTTTGGCTATTATTCTAACGAAGAGCTTGAAGTGAATGATACCATAGCCATAGAAATGGGAGGTATTTCCAAACCATATTATGAATATTTATTTATCTTGCGATCACAAGTGGGAAGTGGTGGCGGACCTTTTGAAACGCAACCGGCCACGGTTAAAGGGAATATTGTAAATCAAACTAATGAAGATAATTTTCCTTTTGGCTACTTTCAATTATCAGAAGTCGATTCAACTTCTTATATTGTAAAATAATGAAACACACTAATAAACAAGTACTAACCAAAGGAATTAAGTATTTAGCCTTTGCCCTGCCCCTAATATTTATTGGGCCCTCAATTCTATTTTCAGCCTTTAACAATCAGGATCATTATCTATATATCCCCATTTTAATACTAGGAATTCTAGCGATGTTTGCGGCTGTTTTTCTTTTATTTAAAGGTATTCTTACCATTGTAAAAGCAGTCTTTGATTAAAAATTTCTCAAACTCTATTTTGTTCAGTATTTAGTGTACCCCAGAGAGACGATAGATTTATAGGCAAAGATAGATAGCTTACTTTGAGCTCTAGCGGAGGGGCATTTAATAATTGAGCGGGTATTAAAAATCAGTTGAAAGAATTATATCTAAATCAGCAGCTTTGAACTTCTATTTCACCTCAAATTCTTTTTGGTCGAAAACACGATTTCCATTGTTATCTATACCCTGTAAGGTTATCGTATAAACACCTTCCACATCTGAAGTATAAAACTGTATTGGTTCAAAACCACTTAAGTTTGGCTGCCATAAGAGTTGTCTTCTAAAATCTGGAATACGTCCTAAATCCTGATCTTCATAATCTACTTTATAATAATTCTTGGGTGTTTGCACCGGAATGATATCAAACTTATTTAAAGAAGCAGCCTGGTAATTTTCTACAAAATCTTTCTCTTTTGTTTCTATAGATATAACTCCGCCAAAAATTTTAGAACCATAATAATACTCGTCCCGCACCACTTCAATACGGTCTATTTTTGTAGCGCTATAATTCATTAAAGCTTCAGTATTTTCTATATAAAGTCCGTCTACCAGTAAAAGGGCACTACTGTTAAAGGTGATATCACTGTTTCTAGCATACACCCCAAAAACGCTTTTATCATTTTTATTTTTCCTGATTTTAGCCGAGGTAATTACTTCAATAAACGTTTCTTTAACCGTAGGAAAGCGCGTGTAATCATCTAAAGGAAATACTTCTATGTCTTTTGAACCAAAGAAAGGAACTTCCCGGTCCATCAATTTTAAGGTATCGGGTTTAATGCTGTAATAGCTATTTTCTACCTGATTTTGAATACTTCTGTTCACAATTTCCTCTTTCATTGCCGAATTTATTTCTAAAGCCGGAAAATCCAGCGCCGAGTAATCAAAATTGGGCAGTGAATCTAAGCTTACGTTAAATTCTTCCGCTTGCGATCCCAAAACCTGGATAAATAATTCATCAACGCTTTGCCGAGGCTCAAGATTGAAATAAAAAACTCCCTCTTCGTTAGTATTACTAATTTTCAGTTTAAAATTTTCCGTAGGAACCGAAATTGCCAAACTTCTATTATTAACATCCAGATCTCTACTTAAAGCAGAAATTTTTCCGCGGAATAAATCTCCTCTAAGTTCGGGGAGATAATTTTCTTCAGAAATATTTTCATTTGAACTAGATGAGATATAACTTTCTGCAAAATTTGAAATAGTTGTTTTATCAGAAGACTGAAAATTAGACTTTTTAGTGACAGACAAAGAATAATTACCTTCGGCTATTTTAGTCGTATCCAGGGAAATAGTCACCTGTTCCCTTTTGCTGAAGCTTCCATTCTTTGATAAGCTTAGAATACTTGCGTCTGGCCCCTTTTCACCAATATTTTCTCGGGTAGTCGAATCAATTTGCGCAATTCTTTTCAGGCTG
This sequence comes from Salegentibacter echinorum, assembly GCF_900129445.1. GTDB lineage: Bacteria > Bacteroidota > Bacteroidia > Flavobacteriales > Flavobacteriaceae > Salegentibacter > Salegentibacter echinorum. The sequence continues at coordinate 161,808 of NZ_FQVT01000001.1, read as the reverse complement.
TTGTTTCGCTTCGTGGTGTATGGATTTATAACAAAAATAGTGGCACTAAAATAGTTAGTTGGGTTTTTATTAAACATCCAATTGGTAAAAGCGATTAGTTTATATGTCCCTGAGGCAATATTTGTAGGCACGAAAAAGTCGCCGTTGCCACTACCATTATTTGTGTTTATTTTATGCGTAAAAACACTTTTCCCTTCCTCATTAATCATTTTTACATAAGCTATTTTACTCAAGTTACTTAAGCCTTTAGTCGCTTCATCCAATAAATAAACTTTGTAATAAAGGTATTCGCCGGGAAAAACGAGAGAAGAGGTATAATCTACAAATACTTTTTCGCCGGCATTCAATTCTGGAAGTTCTTTCCTGTTTTGTTGACCAAAAGCAGAACCTAGAAAAATAAAAAATAATATAGCCGTATAGAGTTTTTTCATAACCACAATTTAGTCTTCCCAAAAATCTGGTTTTACGTTTACACCAAAAGCTCTGCAATCCACACAGGGCTTGGGAGCCATTCTATAAGGTCCCGTTCCTTCGTTATCTCCCGGTCCATTGGCCTTGCTTATAAGCCCTAGAACATCAGTTTCTATTGCATTTATAAGAGCTAAATATTCTGGCCTCCTAATGGTGCAATTATAAGGATAATCGGGTCTTTCGCTTCTGTCATAAAAATCGGTGAAATCGAAAAATATTCGCTGGGAATCTACAGCCGAAACACTAAAATAACCAAGCACTTTTTCGTTTGCATTATCTACAGAATAGACGTTTCCATTCACAAAACCGGGTTGGTTTTGTGAAAAAAGACTTTCTGAACCAGATAATTCATTTAAAACTTCATAGAAATTATAGGCTTCCCGCGATAAACTATACTGCTTTACCAATATGCTATATCTATAAGTAATGGCCGGATCCTTTTTACTTAAAAAACGAACGGGAAATCTATTTACCGCCTCATCATTAACCGCCGTAGAACTTGAAATGATAATACTCTCTGAATCTTCTGTAACATAACACAGGTAGTCTTCTTCGGTTTTGGGTACGATTTCCAATCCGCCATTCACGATTACTAATTTGTTTGGGATTCGATAAAAAGAACGAAACTCAAAAGTTTCTTCATAAGTATAACGATAGTATTTCGAATCATTTTTGCCAGAATTAGCTGTAATTGCCAAGCCTTCTTGCTTTACACCGTTTATGGTTTGATTACTTTTCACCACCTCTAGTTTGTCTATATTACTGGCAGCGTTAAGTTCTGCCGGTTCAGACGAGTAATTTCTGCCATCGCTGGTAGTGATTTCTACCTGGTAAGCGCTATTTTTTTTAGCTGAAAACTGCTGTAACGACCTATAAACTCCAGGTGCTTCTTCTTGAAATTGATAGGAATTCCCAGCAAGGTCCACAACTTTTACCTGGGCATTCATTTCGGGATTTGGACCTTCAGCATCTAAAGCAAAGGTTCGTGAAAGTTCTATCTCCTGATGCTTAAACTCATCGGTTATTGTACCTTCAATCACCAGGGCACTTTCAAAATTTTCTGCTTCAATTTCAAAAGGTTCTACACAGCCTACAAAACACAAACTGAAAACTATTAAATATATTAGCGTATAATTTTTCATTCTTAAAATTTAAAATTATAAGTGATTGTGGGAATAGGCACAGAAAATATAGAACTTTGCAGGGCTTCTACCTTTCCGTCTTTAGTCACAAAAAAGACAGAATAGGGATTATTTCTACCCAAAACATTATATACCGAAATATTCCAAAAACTATGTGCAAATTTCTTAAGTAAGTGATTTCCTTCCACATTAAAACTCAAATCCAACCTGTAATAATCTGGGATCCTAAATTTGTTTCGGTCACTGTATAAAACAAATTCGGCGCCGTTAAAATTATATTTTCCGGTGGGATAAGTTACGGGACGCCCGGTTTGATAGGCGAAATTCGCCGAAAAACTAAACCTTTTTGTAATCTTATAATTAGCCACAAGGCTTACATCGTGGGGTTTATCGAAATTAGAGGGAAAATATTTCCCGGCATTTACCACCTGCTCATTAAATTCACTATCCGATTTAATGAGCGACCTCGAATAGGTATAACCCAGCCAACCGTTTAGTTTCCCGCGGGTTTTTTTCACTAAAAATTCTACTCCATAAGACTTTCCTTCACCCTGCAAAACTTCGGTTTCCACATTTTCATTCAGAAATAATTTAGCGCCTGTTTTAAAATCCAACAAATTTTTAGAACGCTTATAATACCCCTCCACACTAAGCTCGTACATATTGTTATCTATATTCTTATACAATCCTAGAGAATATTGATTGGCTTGTTGCGGCTTAGTATTTAGATCTGATAATTTATAAATATCGGTAGGAGAAACCGTGGTATTATTGGTTAACGTGTGAATGTATTGATAGCTGTTATTAAAACCGGCTTTTATAGAGAAATCGGGCTGAATAAAGTAACGCGCAGAGATACGAGCTTCGGCACCTCCGTAAGTTTCTATGACTTCATTATTGCCATAACTTACGGTATCTAAAACAGTAGATGCCGTTTTTGGAATTCCCGGTTCGTAAATTCGTTGCTCTCTCTCCCCTAAAGCAGCATAAACAGAGTATCTAAGTCCTGCATTTAAAAGTAACTTATCGCTTATTTTAAATTCGTCTGAAAGAAAAGCGGCAGATTCCAGTCCTTTTTCCCTGGGAATCTCTAATGCCGTGATATCAGAATCATTCCCAAGCGGCTCCATCTCTCCGGGATCTACCATGTAGAGTTTACTTGATACACCATAAGTTAATCGATGTTTATCATTTAACCGGTAATTAAAAAGCAATTTTAACTCACTTTCATTAATATGATAACCAGACTCAAAATTATCTTTCAAATCATTTTCATAATCTATTTTAAATTTATAATCGCTATTCGAAAAGCTGATTTTCCCTTCATGTTTTTCTGAAAATTTACGTTCATAATTTAAGGAAATCAACCGGTTTTGATAGCTAAACAAGGAATCTGAAGTAAGACTAAATTTATCTTTACTAAAATATCCGGTAGCCTGAAACTTATTGTTTTCATCAAAACTATGGTGGTATTTTGCGACAATATCATAAAACGAAGCTTCACTGTTATTTAAGGATTCTTCATCGAGGTTTTTTAAAATCCAATCTGAATATGTTGCACGTCCACCAACAATAAGTCCCGCTTTATTTTCCATCACAGGAATTTCTAAAGATAAATTACTGGTCACAGGCCCAATGGCCGCTTCCCCGCCAAATTTTTGGGTGTTCGCATTTTTGGTGTGAATATCAAATACCGAAGACAGCCTTCCCCCATATTTTGCCGGAATGCTCCCTTTATAAATATTAACTTCCCCGGAAGTAAACGGATTCAATGCTGAAAATAAGCCGAAAAAATGGGAAGGATTATAAAGCACGGCATCGTCGAGTAATATTAGGTTTTGGTCTGCCCTACCGCCTCTCACATTATATCCTGCGGCGCCTTCGCCAGCTTTGGTAATGCCGGGTAAGGTGGTGGCTACTTTTAAAATATCCCGTTCTCCCAATACCAGGGGGATATTTTTTATTTCTTCAACATCTATAGTTTCCGAGCCGGTCACGGCATCGGCGACATTATCATCATTGGTAGTTTCCAAAAACACCTCTCCCAGTTCCTCATAAGTTTCATTAAGACTAATATCAAGTTCGCCATTATTATACATCACTACCCTGGTCTTTAAATTTTCTGAACCTAATGATTGGGTTTCCAAAAGATTGGCGCCTTGTGGAAGCCTAAGCCTGTAATATCCCCTGGCATCGGTAATAGTTCCTATATTTTTAGATTTCACGAATATCGCCAGGTTGGAAATAGGTTCTCCGGTTAACTTATCTGTAATCACTCCGCTTAGGCTAAACCTCTTTTTGCTATTGCCCGGTATTTCTTTTCCAATAGTGACCGTTTTAATGGGTTGGTTGGTAGCGCTGCTTTGAATACCATTATAAAAAATAGGATTAAAACCGGTCTCCTCACTATCTGCTATTGCTTCATTTTTAGTGATTTCGTTTTGTGTGGTATCGTTTTCAGTCCCAAAAAAACCTTTCGGCAATTTATCATAGATCAAATTATTTCGGGTTAAAATTATCTTATCCTTATACTTGTAAAAATTCAAATAGGTATCTTCCAAAACCACCTGAAGAATCTCAAATAGTGATTTATCTGTAAAATTTTGAGCTATTCGCAGCTGTCCATCCAACCATGAATCAATAAAAAAGAAGCGATTTCCGGTTTTAGTCTCCAATTTTAAAAGCGCTTCCTTTACCGAATCTCCTTTTAGCGCTATAGAGTATTTTTGCTCTTGGGCCAGGGAAGTAAATGAAATTAATAAGAAGAAAAGTAATAGTTTTTTCATCAAATTTTTGTGATTAAAAAGCTCATTAAATTTGTTAGGAATTTTTCTGGATTAGATCTTCGCAACGAACGCTGGTTTTTATAAAATTGAGAAATATCCTTTTTATACTTCGGAAAAAGCTCCTGAAAATCATCCCTGGTTTTTACAGAAAATAATTTCTCATCTCGTTTAATTACAAATTCACTATCATCCTTTTTATAAGTATAAACAGAAACCTCTCCCCTATTCAGCTTCACATTTTCTTTTAACCGATGTTTTTTTAGTAAAACAAGCCTGTGATTTTCATTAGACCATAAAACCTCGTAAATACCATCAATCTCTCCATTCTCATTTTGTTTATTAATCCTAATAAATTCAGAATTTTTGACCTTAAACCCTCCTATTTTTTCGGTGATTAGTTGAAATGTATGTGTTAAAAGATCGTGTTGCAGCTTAACCAGTACCACATCATCATAGATATTGTATTTTAACGGGATATTGAAATAGGTTTGTCCATTGTAAGTAATTTCCCCCTCATGCATTTCGTTTGAAAAGAGAAACTTGTGCTGTTCTCTATCTATTTTATGGAATTCATTGTAGGCAACTCCATTATACAAGCCTGTATTTTCAATACCAATTACAGCATCAAAATGATTGAATAATTCCTTTTCGGTATTACTTTGAGCATTTAAACAGGTGAAAACAGTTGGACAAAGTAATATGAATAAAAGACGTGAAAGATTAATCATTTTGCATTAAAAAGCTAAAATTAAGAAATTTTGGATGAGCTCAATATACATAAATTTAAGGATTTATTAATTTCAATTCTAAAAATTAAAATCCTGAAAATTAAATAAGAATTATTTTATTTGAGTTTTAGTGCTCAGTTTTTAATAAAATGCTTATATGCTTCAGCATTCAAAATGAACTCATTTAAATGCGTTAATGGCATAAAATTAGCAGCTACCGGTAAATAGGCGCTTCTTATATTTTAGGAAAGCCTATCTTTATCAATCAAAAAAAATATTATGAAAAAACTTCTACTTGTTTCAATTTTAAGTTTTTTAAGTACCGGCTTGTTTGCACAATCCTGGAAAGCAATTCCAGCCCAGGAAAAAGCACAAAAACGACACGAAAATTCATTTATTCAAGTAGGGAAGAACTTTTTATTGATTGGTGGAAGAGGCGAAAAACAGATTGATATTTACAATGCCGAAACACAAAAATGGAAAAAAGGAGCTACGCCACCTATAGAGCTACATCACGCCCAGGCAGTAAGTGTGGACGGACTTGTTTATATCATAGGTGCATTTACAGGAAATTGGCCTAACGAAACCCCGGTAGCACATATATATATCTATGACCCCTTAAAAGACATTTGGATCACAGGGCCCGAAATACCGGAAGACCGAAGAAGAGGTGCAGCTGGCGTGGCAGTAAAGGATAAAAAGATTTATATGGTGAATGGCATTACCAATGGTCACCAATCTGGCTGGGTAAACTGGTTTGATAAATTTGATCCTTACTCAAATACCTGGACTAAATTACCCGATTCTCCCCACAAGCGGGATCATTTTCACGCCATTATTACCGGAAAAATGCTTTTTGTGGCCGGGGGGAGAAAATCTGGTAGTGGAACTTCCGCTTTAGGCGAAACTGTAGCGGCTACAGATATTTATAATTTTGATGAGCAAAAATGGAAAACTGTGGCAGAAATCCCCACACCACGTGCCGGCACTGCGGTAGGTTTAATGGATGACAATCCTGTAATTATTGGAGGGGAAAGTGATAGCCTGGAAAAAGCCCTTGCTGTAGTAGAGACATTTAATTTCAACAAAAAAGCCTGGAAAAGTCTGCCGGCTTTACAACAAGGCAGGCACGGTACCCAGGCAATCACACTAAATGATCAAATACTTATTGGTGCAGGAAATGGAACCAAAGGTGGCGGTGATGAATTAAACTCTTTCGAAATCTTTACCAAAAATAACAGGCTTAATTTTAGTACTGAATCTGTACTTGCAGGGGAATTAAAAGCCTCTAAAGAAAATCTTGATTTTTCTGAAAATAAGGTAAACGGGGTGAGTATCTCAAATAAAGGTGGCAACCAGGCCATGATAATTACTGAAATGTCTACTTCAGATGGTTTTCAAATTCTCAATAAAAAACAGTTGCCTTTTATTTTAGCTCCAAGGGCAGATTTTGAATTGAAAATTGAAGGAAGTACACAAGCCGGGGAACTACGAATTAAAAAAGCCGGAGCAGAAAAAGCTTTCGTTATACCCTTCAATAAACCCGAATAAATAACTATTTCAGCTTGATTAGTTTACAAGACGATTACTATTTTCGGCTCTTTAAAAGATTAGCCTAAAAACTATGAAAGTTTGATTTTTAAGCATCATAAAAATGCTGTATTTTGGCCTGTTAATAACAATCTATCCATAATATTTCCTATGAAGACTAGACTCACCCTAATTTTTAGTTTATTTATCAGCCTTATCTTTGCGCAAGATGTTCCCTTAAACCCCGTGCCGCAAAAAATGGAACTTTCGGGGTTTGGAAAAGCTCCAGAAACTTTTAAAATTGACCAGCAAAATACAGATAAAGCTACCCAACATTTAATAGCTTCTTATTTTACTTCAGAAAACACCAATAACAAAGGGCTAAAGATTAAGATAGGCGATGTAAAAGATAAATTTCCGAAGAAGTTTTTAAAGAAAGTTCCGTCGCGTGCCGAAAGTTATTTTATTCACGGCAACGATAAAAAAATTACGGTAATTGGTCGTGATGCCAGGGGAACCTATTATGGTTTAAGAACATTAATAGACCTGTTAAACGCCGGTAAAACTCCCCTGGGAGAGATTACAGATTATCCAGATGTTACCGCACGGGGCGTGGTAGAAGGTTTTTATGGTACTCCCTGGAGTTTTAACCACAGAATGCGGCAGTTAGATTTTTATGGTGCTAATAAATTAAACACTTATATCTACGGTCCTAAAGACGATCCTTACCATAGCTCGCCAAATTGGAGAAAACCTTATCCTGAAGAGGAAGCGACGCAAATAAAAAAATTGATAGATCGGGCTAAGCTCAATGAAGTAGATTTTGTTTGGGCGATTCACCCGGGAAAAGATATTAAATGGAACCAGGAAGACCGGGAAAACCTGCTTCATAAGTTTGAATTGATGTACGATTTGGGCGTGCGTGCCTTTGCTGTATTTTTTGATGATATTTCTGGAGAGGGAACCGATCCCAATCAACAAGCCGATCTTTTAAACTACCTAAATGAAAATTTTGTTCAAGCCAAAGATGGGGTAAAACCTCTTATTCTTTGCCCTACGGAATACAATAAAGGCTGGTCTGACCTTGAAGGTGGTTATCTTAAAACTCTTGGTAAAGAATTAGATGAATCCATACGTATTATGTGGACCGGAAACCACGTGATTGCCGATATTGACCAGGAAACTATGGAATGGATTAATGAGCAAATTCAACGGGAAGCTTTTATATGGTGGAACTATCCAGTTTCAGATTATGTAAGGGACCACGTTCTTTTGGGCCCGGCGTATGGCAACGAAAAGAGTATTGCTAATAAAGTTTCGGGGTTTGTATCCAATCCTATGGAACACGCTGAAGCTTCCAAAATAGCTATTTACGGTGTGGCCAATTACACCTGGAATATGGAGAATTATGATCCACAGGAAAGCTGGCAAAAAGCTTTAAGAAAACTAATGCCAAATGATCACAAAGCCCTGGAAATTTTTGCCAGGCACAATAGTGATTTGGGACCAAATGGGCATCGTTACCGCAGAGAAGAATCGGTAGCTTTTGCTCCGGAAGCCGAACAATTTTTAAAACAGCTAAAAGCTAATGGAAAAGTTGAGAATTTGGAAAGAATTAGAGATGAGTTTAACGCCATGCTAGAAGCTTCATATGTCTTGCTAAATAGCAAAGACAACCAGGTTTTGAACAAAGAAATAGAACCCTGGGTGGAACAATTTCAACTAACCGCCCAGGCGGGACTTTCCACTTTAAATATGTACAGCGCACTTAAAGAAAATAAAAATGAAGATTTTGAACAAACCTATAAAGCTGTAAAAGCGATGAAATCGCAAATGTATAAAATAGACCAAACGGAAAATCAAAATCCGTATCAACCGGGAATAAAAACTGCGAGCCTGGTGGTTACGCCTTTAATAGATTCTACTTTCGTAATACTTACTAAAACCTATAATAAAAGATTTGAGCGGAATTTACCACTTCGGGCAAATTACAATCCGCATCAAGGTTATACCAATGTAGCACAGTTAAAAAACCAAAATGTGCGCTTAAAAAATCGCAAGCTCGCTTTAAATCCGCCACTGGAGGTAATTAAAATGGAACCGCAAGCGTACCTCGGTTTTGAGTTGGAGAAAAGTAGTAATATAAAACAGGTGCTGTTAAAGTTAGAAGGTTTGGAAGATTTTTCAGTCTTGAACCTGGAGATTTCTAATAATGGTACAGATTGGGAAGAGATAGAATTAAACAAAAAAGACAATGAACTAAAAGTGGCCGTAAATAAATCCGGAAAATTTATTCGAATAATTAATGTTTCCAATGAAGATGTGGCATTGAAGATTAAGGAGTTTTCTGCTATAATTAAGTGATTTGGATTTAATTAGTGCTGCGTTGCTATTATTTTGGAGTGTCCTTGCTCAGGACGGAATGAAAGAACGTTACAACAGTAATAGCCTGATAAAACGACAGCCGGGAATTTCCATTAGTATTTTTCGATTCATACCTCGTGGGCTTGTCCGAGCTTCTTAATTTTTAAAATCTAAAAACCCTCGAAATAGCTTATTTCGAGGGTTTTTTGGTTAGTTAGTGTGGTATAAATTTTATCAAATTAAAAATCTATATTGTTCCGCTCATTCCACATTATCGCAATTAAAGAATATATGTTTAGGCTCTATATTTTCAGCTCCTTGAAAATGCTCTAAAATATCATTTTGGCTTAAACTTCCGCTTATCTCTATTTCTTCATTTGTAGCATAAACTTCGTCCCAGGCTAACAAGCTTAAGGTATAATCTATATATTTTTCATCTGCACCATAATTTTGTGACATTGGTAAAGCAACGCAAAGCGGATCTGCAAAATAATCTCCATTTTCGTATTGCCCAGTACTATTTATAATTTCGCTGTAAATTGTATCTTCCTCTACGACAATATCCAGTGCGTATTTGGCGGGAAAATGACGTCCGTTATCGCTACAGTAATTGGCGAAGAAGCAAAAATTCTCTACCCGGGTGTTTTCCAAAACCTCAAACAGATAACCATATTCATTAGTATCTCGGTTGTCAAAACATAAAACAGGAATATCGGGAAAGGTTTTGCTATCTGCACCAAGATTAATTTGCATAGGCATAGGCATATCAGAAAACACGGCCATGGGGCTATCGGCTCGTGGTGCCAGGCAGAGCAAATCTCCAGCTTCATTATACACAGCGCAATAATCTAAGTAATATTCCCCGGCTGGAAGTTTCATTTCAGGAACATCCCGGGTAAACATTTGGTTTGGCGTTAAGTCTATTCGAAACGGCGCGTTGGCATCGCCCAACATTTCATTATTATTTTGCATTAGAACAATTTCCAAATAAAAGGGTGTATCATCCAGGCACTCGGGAAACTCGGCATTCTGTTGTTTAGTGAGTGCGTTTTTGCTTATTGCAAGCGAACTAATATTTAAAGAAAGGTTAAACAGTTCCTCCTGTTGTTCTGGCACAAACCCCGTTTCTTGCTTGGTACAACCTACACTACATAATGCTAATACACATAAAACTATAATTCGTGATTTAAAATTTCTCATTGTCTAAGATTTTAAGTCAGGTTAATTAGTGAAATTAATAGCTTTGGGGAATTGATAACGAGCAAGTTAAGACCTAAACCTCAATTTCTAGTCAAAATTTAATTTTCGGGGGAAAAACCTTAGAAAAAATTATAAATCACTATTGTCCGGTAAAGAAACAAGATCGCTTCGCTGCAAGAAAAAAGAGAAAAGACTAAACTCTAACTAACTGAGAATCCAACTTTTTTCATAAGTGATATTCTTCAATTAACTCTTTTTCGTAAAGATTTCTAATAGCAAGGTGGATAATTATGAAATCGCTTTTGGGCTTTGCTATAAAAGAGAACCTGCTAATTAGTTATATTTTTATCGGACATCAATGATTATAAATTAGTATGTTTTAATAGGAAGAAAAGAACATCACTCTTAGCTTGTAGCATTAAGGCCCGTATGCACTTCGTCTATTTGGTAGAATATTCAACTTATTTAATATTTTGTCTGAAGCTGATATAAAAAGCTTAGTGTTAAAAACTGCTGCATTTAAACAGATTTAAAAATTCTTGTGAAACAATTTTTAATTCGCTTTCATAATGTAGCTGAACGATATATTAATATTACCAATCCTTCATTTAAAAATGTAATTTTGAAAAATTAAGTGATACGCTAAAACAATATTCGATAACGACATGAACAGTCCCAGCCTAAAATTATTTTTAACCTCAAATCTCGATATTGAGGAGGATGAAATATTATCAATACTCAAAAGTTGTCAGGTAAAAAGTGTGAAAAAAGATGCGTTCTTACTACGGGAAAACGAACATTGCAAGCATACTTTTTTCGTGGAAAGCGGACTTATAAGACAATATTCCATAGACGATAAAGGGAAAGAACACACCATATCTTTCGCACCTGAAAATTGGTTTGTGAGTGATAGGGAAAGCGTATATTTTGATGAGGCTTCCGCTTATTATATTCAGGCGCTGGAGGATAGTGAAGTTGTAATGATTGACGAGGATTTTTTTCTGACACTTTCCGAAGAAATTCCTTCGTTTACAGATTTTAATAACAAGCTGCTTCACAATCATATTCGGCATCTTCAAAAGCGCATTAATATGTTATTAAGTGCATGCGCAGAACAGCGTTATCTCGAGTTTGTAGCAATGTACCCCGATATATTATTACGCGTGCCGCAAACCATGATCGCTTCTTATCTTGGCATTACGCCAGAAAGCTTAAGCCGCGTTCGCAAGGAATTAGCTCGTAAAAATTTTAAAAAATAGATTTTTGAATTGTAGAAATTTAGATGAATTAATTTTCATGGTTCTAGTCGTGCATAATAAATAACCCTTATTCAAAGAATAGATTCCTCCTAGGTCGGAATGACAGCTAATTCCAACAGTATTAGCCTGACTAAGCTATAGCTGTTTTTATGTAAATCCATTTCCCGCTAAACAAATAGAAATAAACCACCTCCAACCTCCCATCTCAAAACCTCTAACGTCTCACCTCTAATTTTTCGGTTTCTTATCATACATCAATGCACAGTAACATCCTGTCGCGTAGCTTTGTATCAAATTAAAATGTTTAACACATAATAAACTTAGAGAAATGGAAACAGCAGTAAAAACAATTTGGAAATTAGACCCAACGCATTCTGAAATCGAATTCAAAGTAAAACACATGATGATTTCTACAGTGTCAGGAAGTTTTAGTGAATTTGAAGGGGAAGTTGAAGCGGCAGACGATTCTTTTAAAGATGCCAAATTCAAATTTAATGCGAAAATTGATTCCATCAGTACAAAAAATAATGATAGGGACACGCACTTGAAGTCGGAAGATTTCTTTAATGCTGAAAAACATCCTCATCTTACTTTTGAATCAAAATCTTTTGACGGAGAAAAAATGGTTGGCGATATGACCATTAAAGATGTAACCAAAGAAGTTACCCTTGATGTAGATTTCAACGGAATTGCAGACGACCAATACGGACAGACCAAAGCTGGTTTTGAGGCAACTGGAAAAATCAACAGAAAAGATTTCGGTTTGAACTGGAGCGCTGTAACCGAAGCAGGAAATGTTGTGGTTAGCGATAAAGTAAAATTGGTAGCCAATCTTCAGTTTACCAAGCAATAAGCTGAGGTTGAGACTCTTATAATCAACCCATAAAATCCTGGAATGTGCTTGTTTTACCCTACCCGCTATGGCGGAAATCAAGTTCATTTCAGGTCTTTTTATCCTTTTATCCCCAAATTTTAAAAAAGCAACATAGGTAAACCTCTTTAATATTTTCTGAGGAATATTAAATACAAACACGCAGAAAATGAAAACAAAAACAGTAGAATTAGTAGCAAGTCCGCGGGAACCGCATTTTGTTGGCGATGGTTTTCGGGTACATAATTTTATCCCATCCGGTTATCGAATGGATATGCAACGCATGAGTCCGTTTTTGATGTTGGACTATAATTCCACCTATAATTTCCCACCTTCAGATAAACCCAGGGGAGTTGGCGTGCATCCGCACAAAGGTTTTGAGACCGTAACCATAGCTTACAAAGGCAAAGTTGCACATCACGACAATAGCGGTGGCGGCGGCGTAATTGACGAAGGCGATGTACAATGGATGACCGCAGCCAAAGGGATTTTGCACAAAGAATATCACGAAACCGAATGGAGCAAAAAAGGTGGTGACTTCCAAATGGTGCAGCTCTGGATCAATCTGCCCGCTAAAGACAAAAAGAAAGATCCTAAATATCAGGCCATAAAAAATGAAGCTATCAATCGGTATGAATTACCAAATAATTCCGGACTTATTGAAGTGATTGCCGGCGAATATAAAGGCACAAAAGGTTCTGCCTCCACATTTACTCCGGTACATTTATTCAATGCCAAATTAAAAAAAGGTGGAAAAGCAGATTTTCAATTTCCGGCGGAATACAACACCGCACTTCTGGTTTTGGAAGGAAATATTATGGTGAATGGGAAAGAGGAAACGCCCACAGACCACCTGGCATTAATGGCGAATGACGGTGAAAATTTTGAAATAGAAGCCATTGATGATGCTTTGGTATTGATTTTAAGTGGCGAGCCAATAAACGAACCCATTGCTGCACAAGGCCCATTCGTGATGAACACGCGGGAAGAATTGCTGCAAGCTTTTAATGATTTTAATATTGGGAAATTTGGGTATTTAGAGGATTAACATCAAGCCTTAAAAATTCAAGAAACACATATAAAAACAAACAAATGAAGTATAAACTTAAAGTAATAATCGGAAGTACAAGACCTTCAAGAAAAGGACCTATCGTTGCCGATTGGTTTCTAAAAATTGCCAAACAACATCCCGATTTTGAGGTGGAATTACTGGATTTAAAGGAAATCAACCTCCCGTTTATGGATGAATTGGAACATCCCAGAGCACAAAAATATGCCAACGCGCATACCAAAAAATGGAGCAAAACTATTGATAACGCCGATGCTTTTGTGATTGTAACCCCCGAATATAATTTTGGTTATCCGGCTTCTTTAAAAAACGCCCTGGATTATCTTTCTATAGAATGGGCCGATAAACCAATGGGGTTTGTGAGTTACGGAGGCGTATCGGCTGGTACCAGAGCTGTTCAGGAATTAAAATTACCGGTAACCACTTTGGGAATGATGCCCTTGCCACAAGCCGTAAACATTCCGTTTTTTACCAAATTCATCAATGAAAATAATGTTTTTGAAGCCAATGAGCCTTTAGACAAATCAGCTAATGTAATGCTGAATAAATTACAGGCCTGGGCAAAAGCTTTAAAAGGAATGCGGGAAGAGAATAATTGATTTATTTTCAGATCACGAAATCAATACGCCGAACATATTTAAAGAAACAAAAAACAACCAAATGAAAGCAGCCGTTATAAATAAATTGGGAGACACCCCGAAATTCAGAGATTTTCCCGAGCCAGAAATTCAGGATAACGATCAATTATTGATGACTATGAAAGCGGCGGCAGTAAAAAACCTGGACAAATTAAGGGCGAGTGGCTCGCATTACGCAAGTCATAAAGAGTTACCTGCAGTCGTTGGGATGGATGGCGTTGGTATCTTAGAAAATGGCAAAAGGGTTTATGCGCAGGGAATCACCGGAATGGTAGCCGAAAAAGCCGTTATCCGTAAAGATAAATACACCCCAATTCCCGATAATTTAGATTGGAATATAGCCGCGGCCATACCAAATGCGGTTTTGGGTGCCGCTATGGCTTTAAAAATAAGAGGGCAAATCAAACCCGGGCAAAATGTGTTGATTAACGGCGCAACCGGGGTTACCGGACAAATGGCAGTGCAAATTGCTAAATATTATGGCGCAAATAACATTACTACGACAGGTAGAAATCAAAAGAATCTGGAAAAAACTAAGCGTCTTGGCGCAGACCAAACGGTTTCGCTAAAAGAAAATGAGCAAACCATAATTGAACAACTACAAGAAATTCATCGTAAGAACCCGATAGATTTAGTGATTGATTATTTGTGGGGCAATCCAATTGAATTAATACTAACCGCATTAAAAGGCGGTGGTTTAGACAATACGACTCATAAAACACGTGTGGTAAGCGTTGGTACAATGGCCGGGGAAACCATAAATTTAGCCTCGGGAATTTTAAAAAGTTCGGCTTTAGAAATCCTGGGATCTGGTTTTGGCAGTTTATCAGAAAAAGAATTAGAAGAGTATAGTCAAACAATACTTCCCAAAATGTTTCAGCTTGCTGCAGAAGGAAAATTAACAATGAAACTGGAAGAGGGAAATATTGAGAATATCGAAAAACTATGGGATTCTAAAATAGGTTCAGGAAAAAGATTGGTTGTTTCAATAAATTAAATGCAGTATATTGATTAACTTTCAGCATAATAGTCAATTTTAAACATATAATTATGAAAAATAATAAGTGGCCGGAATTGTCTTTCGAAAAAGGTAAGGAAACCTATGAAACCTTACATCTTTGGACGCAGATCATCGGAAAAATTAAACTGGAACTCAATCCCTGGATAAATCATTCCTGGCACACTACTTTAGGTGTTACTACCCACGGTTTGACCAGCGGACCTATTTTCGCAAAGGACAAACAAGTTGAGATTAGTTTAAATTTTTTGGATCATCAATTAACTATCATTTCCAGTGAAAACGAGAAGCAAAGTTTTGATCTCAAAAACCTAAAAGTTTCAAGTTGTTACAACAAGCTTATCAGCTGCTTGAACGATATTGATATTGACGTTAAAATAAATACGCTACCCAACGAAATGGAAGATCCACTTCATTTCCACGAAAATCATAGCGGCACCTACAACGAAGAAGCTGCCATCAATTTGCATAAAGCCTTGTTGAAAGTGAACAAAGTTTTTTATGAATACCGATCTCAATTTTCAGGCAAAAGCAGTGACGTCATGTTCTTTTGGGGCAGTTTTGATATGGTTGTTTCAAGATTTTCAGGTAAGGAAGCGCCTGAGCATCCCGGAGGATTTCCTAATCTTCCAGATTGGGTAACCCGGGAAGCCTATTCACACGAAGTAATGAATTGCGGTTTCTGGCCGGGCAGTGAAGGAGCCCCTTTTGCGGCATTTTACAGTTATATTTATCCGGCACCCGATGGTTTTAAAGAAGCCGTCGTAAAGCCTGAAAAAGCCTATTTTCACGAAGATCTTGGCGAATTTATCCTGAAATATGAAGATGTTCAAAAAGCCGATAATCCTGCTGAAGTATTGCTGGAGTTTCTTAACAGTAGTTACGAAAACGCCGCAAAACTTGCCAATTGGGACCGGGAGGAATTTAAATTCAATTTAGAGGAGTATAAATAGGTAATTAGTCATTTCCGCAAACGTAAAAAGATATGCAAAAACCAGATTTCAGTAATTTGAGTGTCGTTTATGTAAACTGCACTTTAAAAAAATCACCAAAGCAAAGTCATACCGCAACTTTGATGGAGATTTCCAAAAAAATTATGAAAACCGAAAACGTCAAAATTGATGAAATACGCTTAGTTGATCATCCGGTTGCCAGCGGCGTATATCCCGATATGACGGAAAATGGTTGGGAAGAAGATGCCTGGCCTTCCTTATTTGAAAGAATTATCAATGCTGATATTCTGATAATTGGCACACCGATTTGGCTGGGCGAAAAATCTTCTGAAGCACAAAAATTGATTGAACGATTATACGCTATGAGCGGAAAAACCAACGATAAAGGTCAGTATATTTTCTACGGAAAAGTAGGCGGCTGTATCGTAACCGGAAATGAAGATGGCATTAAACATTGCGGGATGGGCATCTTGTACTCGCTACAGCATATTGGATATTCCATTCCGCCACAAGCCGATTGCGGTTGGATTGGAGAAGTTGGCCCCGGCCCCAGTTATGGCGATAAAGAGTGGAAAGGAGAAAAATTTGATGTGCCGGTAGGTTTTGATTCAGATTTTACGCAGAAGAACACTACGTTTATGACCTATAATTTGCTTCATCTTGCAGCTATGCTGAAGGCAAATAATGGATATCCCAATTATGGGAATTCACAAGAATATTGGAATAAAAAAGCATAAAAAAACTAAAAATTATGGCAAAAATAGAACGAGAAGATAACGGAAAAAAAGGTCGGTTTATCATTTATGAAAATAATGAGGAAGCCGGCGAAATGACGTTTACCTGGGCGGGTAAAGAAAAATTTATCATTGATCATACGGGAGTAGAAGAAAAATATGGCGGACAGGGTTTTGCAAAGCAACTGGTAATGGCCGGTGTGGAATACGCGCGGGAAAACGACTTAAAAATCATTCCGCTTTGTCCCTACGCAAAACGCAGGTTTGAAAAAGATGAAAGCATAAAGGACGTTTTAGCTTAAGTAAGCTTAAAACTGTTAGAATGTTATCTAAATACGCTTATTTACTTAATTGCAGGCGTATTGGCATCTGCAGTGCGAAGTCTTGCTCAATCATATCGCATAACTTTACCCAAGGTATTTTAAAATAAGAAAGAAAAATACGCAGGATTAATTCGTTTTACTTTGAATAAATTTTAAAAAAAATAGATGATTAAACTACCAGAAAACTTACAATGGCTTTACGGAAAAGATACCAATTGGGTGCAAACCATATGCAGAACTTTACGTAATAAAAAATTGAATCCCAACTATAAAATGGAGCTAATTAAATAACTAATAACGTTAAATATATATTTATTTTTTACTATCTTTTGAAAATAAAATCAATATTATGAGTAAGAAAAAAATTTTAATTACAGGTGCGGGTTCTGGTTTAGGCAAGGGAACTGCAATTGGGTTAGCCAAAAAAGGTCATTCCGTAATAGCGGGAATGCATACTTGGGAACAAATGTCCCGTTTTATCATTGAAAGAAAGGGAACGGATTACGAGAAAAATCTGGAACTTATAAAACTCGATATTCTAGATAGGATGGATTGTGAAAAGGCCTGGGAATACGATATTGATATTTTGGTAAACAATGCCGGAATAGGCCAAACGGGGCCTGTTGCCGAAATACCCGTAGACTTAATGCGCGAGGTAATAGAAACCAACGTATTTTCCCCATTGGAATTTTCACAGCCTATAATCCGTAAAATGGTGGAGAAAGGAAAAGGAAAGGTTGTATTCCTATCCTCGATTTCAGGTTTATCAACGCAACCCTTTTTAGCACCTTATAACACATCAAAATACGCTTTGGAAGCAGTCGTGCAATCTTTACGGGACGAGTTAATGCCAATGGGAATTACCATCGCTACCATAAATCCAGGACCTTTTGAAACCGGGTTTAACGACAGGATGTATGATACGTATAAGCAATGGTTTGATGAAGATATAAATTTCACGCCTTTGAAAAAAATTGAGGAAGCTGCTAAAGAATTGGGAGAAAGTCAATTTGACCCAAAAGAAATGATTGACAAGATGATTGAAGTGATTCCGCAGGAGTCGCATAATTTCAGAACTATCTGGCCAGAAAGTTTTGTTGAAACCTGTAAAGACTATCAGAAGAGCCAATATGAATTGATGATTGATGAGATTGAGCCCTCAAAAAAATAATTTTAAATATTTCTTTTTGAGAAAAATGACCGTCATCAATTTAAAAAATGATGGTCATTTCATATTATTAATCTTTCACCATAAATGGAACATTGATTCCTGGGAATATGCCTAAGTTCAATTATTAAATGCAACTTTTAACAGAATGATAATTTGCTAATACAATTTGAAGATTTTGAATTGATAAAGACTTATAAAAAGTGAATTGCAACGAAACGGTTTATCGGGAATCAAATCGGTGCAATCGCGGGATATCAACTCAACAATTTTATTAGTTTTCGATTAGAATCCAACATCATTTTTTCGGGTATTTTTTACAGCAAAGCAATCAGGGAGATACCTTATATCATTTTGTGTTCACAACAGAATTCAAAAATAGAAAACGATATGATGAAACTACCAGAAAACTTTAAATGGCTTTACGGAAAAGATACCAAATGGGTTCAAACCATATTCAGAATTTTACTTGGTGCAGCGCTTTTGTTTGCAGGTATTAGCCACTTAACTTTTAATAGAGCAGAATTTGTGGCGCAAGTGCCAAATTGGGTTCCCTTGTCTACAGATTTGGTTGTCATTCTTTCCGGAATTGCGGAAATTATACTTGGTTTTTCGCTAATTGCCCTATACAAATGGAAGGCTTTGGTTGGTTTGGCAATAGCCATTTTTTTCGTTTTGATTTTCCCCGGAAACATCTCGCAATATGTAAACGAAGTTGATGCCTTTGGTCTGAATACCGACCAGTCCAGACTTATACGATTATTTTTCC
Organism: Salegentibacter echinorum; assembly: GCF_900129445.1. Classification (GTDB taxonomy): domain Bacteria; phylum Bacteroidota; class Bacteroidia; order Flavobacteriales; family Flavobacteriaceae; genus Salegentibacter; species Salegentibacter echinorum. The sequence continues at coordinate 142,785 of NZ_FQVT01000001.1, read as the reverse complement.
AGCCAGTATTGGTGGTGTGGACGTTGTGGTCAACTGGTGCTTTTAAAGCAGTTATGAATAGAAAAAAATAAAATTTTAAATTTATGTCAAACACCCAATTAATAATAGAAGAACGCGCTGCCGATATCGGGAACTTTATGGTGGGGCGCTTATTGCCTTTCCGACAAAAAAGAAGTGTTGGTCCTTTTTCATTTATCGATCATATGGGACCGGCGGAAATGGATAAGGACACGAATCTGGATGTAGCACCTCATCCACATATCGGTTTATCTACCCTCACCTATTTGTTTGAAGGTTCTATTCAGCATAAAGACAGTTTGGGTTCTGATATTGAAATTAAACCCGGTGCGGTTAATTGGATGACCGCAGGAAAAGGCGTGGTTCATTCAGAAAGAACCCCCGAATATTTACGAAATAAAGCAAAATCCTTACACGGCTTGCAGATTTGGGTTGCACTGCCCAAAAATTTAGAGCAATCTGAACCCAGTTTTTCGCATATTGAAGAAAAAGATATTCCGCATTGGAAAGAACAAGGAGCGCAATTTAAATTGATTGCCGGGAAAGCTTTTGATAAAGAATCGCCCGTACCGGTCCACAGCGAATTGTATTTTATCGAAATTAAAAGCGACCGTAAACAGCAAATCGATATAGGTAAAGATCTTTATGGCGAAAGTGCTTTGTATATTTTGGAGGGCAGTATTAACGCCGACGGACATAACTACAGAAACAAACAAATTCTCGTCGCTAAGGATAGTACGCTTTGTTCTTTTGAAATGGAACCAAACACCACTATTTATATTTTTGGTGGAATTCCTTTTGATGAGGAACGTTACATCCACTGGAATTTCGTGAATTCTGATAAAGAAGTGATTGAAAAAGCCAAAAAAGATTGGGAAAATCAGAATTTGGAAGCTTTTCCAAAAGTAGTTGGAGATGAGGAAGAGTATGTGCCGTTGCCAAAACCGCGTATTCGATGAAAACAGGAAGATTGGAAGCCTTTAGCGATGGGGTGCTGGCAATAATCATAACCATTATGGTGCTGGGAATGAGTGCACCGGAAGGTTATACTTTTGAAGCTTTAAAACCCATACTTCCGGTTTTTCTTACCTATTTGCTCAGCTTTGTATATCTCGGAATATATTGGAACAACCACCATCATTTGCTGCAAGCCGTAAATAAGGTGAATGGAAAAATTTTATGGGCGAACCTTAATTTATTGTTCTGGCTCTCGCTTTTTCCATTTGCAACCGACTGGATGGGGAAAAACCATTTTGAAGACAATCCAACTGCCATTTATGGCGCGGTCTTGTTTATGGCGGCAGTAGCTTTTAAGATTATGGTGTATTGTGTAATAATGAATGAAGGCAAAGATTCCCATATTGGCAGGGTTTACAGCTCCGATAAAAGAATGAATTTATCGCTCTTTTTATATTTTGCTGGTGTGGTTATTTCATTCTTCTTTCCTGTTATCAGTCTAATCATTTATCTGGTGGTTGCCATAATGTGGGTTGTGCCAGACCCAAGAATTGAAAAAGCTATCAAGAAAGAAAACCAACAAAATTAAACACGTTTAAAACTTATTAAATAGATAAAAAAATGAAAACAATATTTCACAAAGCAGACTCCAGAGGAGATGCTAATCACGGCTGGTTACATTCAAAACACAGCTTTAGTTTTGCAAATTATCACAATCCCGAACGGATGAATTTTGGCGTGCTACGCGTACTCAATGACGATACCGTTTCCGAAAACAGGGGCTTTGGCACCCATCCCCATCGAGATATGGAAATTGTTTCCATTCCGTTGGAAGGCGACTTAAAACATATGGACAATATGGGCAACTCAACCATTATCAAAGAAGGCGATATCCAGGTGATGAGTGCGGGTACCGGGGTAATGCATTCCGAATACAACAACAGCCCCGATAAGCCGGTAAAATTCTTACAAATTTGGATAATTCCGAATAAAATGAACGTTGAGCCACGCTACGATCAAATCACAATAGCCGATAATGCAAAGCCTAATGATTTTCAACAAATCTTATCGCCCAATAAAGACGATGCAGGGGTTTGGATTTATCAGGATGCCTGGTTTCATCTCGCTAATTTTGACAAGGGAAATTCAAAAGAATACAAGCTGAAAAAAGAAGGCAACGGCGTATATGTTTTTGTCCTGGAAGGTAAAGCTAAAATCGGTGATCAGGTTTTGGAAAAAAGAGACGCCCTGGGAATAAGTGAAACCAATTCCTTTCAACTGGAAGCGCAAGAAAATTCTAAAATACTTTTAATGGAAGTGCCGATGGAGCTACCCGCTTAGGTTAAAAGCTTATAATTTTTTTAAAAAGCTGCTAAAATGGTTAATGTTAATTTAATTGACCTGTTTTGATGAATAGCTTTCTTTAACTTTGGTTTTTGCTGAAAAACAACTTTGTATGTCGCAAGATTCCGGACTTATCATCGATTGGGTTAGTATGCCCACTTACAATACTATTATGGCTTTGGCCACTGGTGCCGTACTAATGTCTTTGGCCAAAATAGGGCAACAATTGTTTAGAAAACAGCATATAAATCCGTTGGGCTGGAGTTTAAATTTAGGGGTTTTAGGTATTTTGCTTTTTACAACCGGTTTGCATATGACGCTTACCTGGCCCCTGGCAAAATATTTCCCTTTTGACAATATTGTCTTTGGTGAACCCACGTTGGCGCTAGGGGTCATTGCTTTGGGACTTTCATTTTATTTTTATAAAACCCGAAATCAAATCGCAAGTGCCGTAAAGCCTTTTCAAGATGTCGCCCAGGTGGTTTGGCATATTAAATATTTACTTTACGGATTAGGTCTTGCGCTAATTGCCATTGGCATAGCCGGGGTAACCTATCAACTTTTTGCAGCCCCGCCGGAAGAACCCATTACAGGAATGTTTGCAGATTACCCAATGGTTGAAGCGACATTTATTTCTTTATTATGGGCCTTGACCGGAGTGGCTTCGATATTGATGCCTTCGGTACTAAAATATTTTGCAACAGGAAATACCGCGATGACCAGCAAAGTGAAAATCAGTTACAGTTTGCTTTACGGCCTGGGAATTGTATTCCTGTTATTCGGCGCCTTTAACTATTTCACACATATCGGACTTATTGTAAATACGATGCCAAATTAAAAACTATGAATTATCCAGTTAATTTTTCCCACGTGGGAATTAGTGTTCCAGATATAGATAAAGCCGTCGCATTTTATAAAGATGCTTTGGGTTTTTATCAAATCGCAGGCCCTATGGAAGTCAGCGAAGATGAAGACAACCATCTATCGGCTATCAGTAGAAAAATTTACGGAAAAGGTTGGAAGAATTTCAAGTTTGCCCATTTGTCATCTTCAGATGGCATTGGCTTGGAGATTTTTGAATTCGCTAATAATTCCGAAGAAAAATCAGATAATAGTCCGTTTAAAACCAGTGTTTTTCATTTTTGCATTCAGCATCCCGACATTGAAGCGATGATTGAAAGAATTGTTGCGCACGGCGGAAAGCAAACAATGTCTCCACAGGAAATGTACCCGGGCGAAAAACCTTATAAAATGGCCTTTACGGAAGATCCCTTTGGAAATAGTATAGAAATATACACCCATTCTTACGAATTACAAAACGTTGGCGACGGCGGAAGCATCACTTAAATAAAAACGAAGAATGAAGGATATTAAAAATATGTCAGCTCGAGCGCAGTCGAGAGGTCTTGGGATCTTATCTGAACTCAACCTGAAATAATATATAATTTCCTTTATTCATTATATTCAGCATAACACAAATAAATTCAAACATAAAAAAGAAGAAAAAATGATAAAAAGATTTTTTGCAATCGGAATGCTAACAGCAACGGTATTTATTTCCTGTAAGAATAACTCAAAACAGGAAAATAAAGATTCATCCAATACAGAACAAACAACTTCCAAGGATGTGGTTACCCAATCTTTGACGAATAATGATGGCGAAACCCTTGAGATGTCTTTTGATAATTTAGAAGGAACCGCATCCGTGAATTTTAAAGGAGAGACTATTGATTTGGAACAGGAAAGGGCTGCATCTGGAATTTGGTATAAAAATGACCAATATGAGTTACGCGGAAAAGGAAATGATATTTCGCTAAAAAAAGACGGTGAAGTGATTTTTGAACATCAGGACAAAAAAGCTTCCGTAGAATTTAAAAATGATGAAGGCGACGTATTAAATGTGACCTTTAACAACACCGCCGGAACCGCAAAAGCCTATCTCAACGGTGGCGAGCAGATCGATTTGGAGCAGGAAAGGGCTGCATCGGGAATTTGGTATAAAAACGACCAATATGAATTGCGCGGAAAAGGAAATGACATCTCGTTGAAAAAAGACGGCGAGACCGTTTTTGAACACGAGGACGATAAAGTAAACGTAGAAGCAAAAAACGACAAGGACGATGTTTTAACGATGACCTTTAACAACACTGCCGGAACGGTTAAGGCCTATTTAAACGGCGGTGAACAAATTGATTTGGAACAGAAAAAAGCAGCTCCCGGAATCTGGTATGAAAATGACACCTATGAGTTACGCGGAAAAGGAGATAATTACATGCTGATAAAAGACGGGGAAACCGTTTTTGAGAATTAAAGTTGTAGAACAAACGACCAACTCGGTATTTTTTATTAATTGAACCGGTTAAATAAGCAATTAAATGTCTGAACAAATCATACAAAAGAAAATGAAACTTGCCGAAGGGCTCTTGTTAAGAACAGATCTTATGAAGAAAATAGAGCATCTTCAAAACAGGATAAGACCTGTATTGATCGTTTCTGATGATAAAGTCCCACAAGAAGATCCGGACAAATTACTGGCTCAGCTAAGGAAAGCTGTTAAAGATTTGGAAGCAGTAATTATAAGAATAAACAAAACCAACAATAATACCCAAGTTGAAGGCGAAGGAACGCTAATGGAAGCCCTGGCCAAAAGAGATTCGTTAAAAATGCTTTCGGAAAAACTAAGAAACATTAGATACGCCGCACAAGTAAATAACAGTGGCGAAACCAATCTTAAAACGACCATTGACATTCAGAAGTTGCAAGCTGAGATGGATCAAACAGGAAGGGCATTTAGAGAGCTGGACAGTAAGATTCAGGAAATTAATTGGCTCACAGAGTTGAAAGAATAAACTTTAGCCGAAAGGCGGAATGATCGGGGCGAGTACCAGCCCCTTTTTTGGTATGTTTTTCCGGGCAAAGTGAAAACCACACCACCAGAGCTGCTTGGGCTGCGGCAAAATTGTATTCTTTAAGACCCATTACTGCTTACAAAGTACAGGCGTAAAATGTAAAATTTACTACCGGGTACTGACCGATCATTCTTTTTAACTTTTCAGGACAAATACAACTGACTTTATTTGCTAAAATATCCTTAATGGTGTAGGAAAATGTTATTAATTTTCATAGTATTATAAGGACATAAAAGATTGGGAAGAAAATTATAATTATTGTTTTTCTAAAAATGAATATCCTGAGGTCTAATCTGGATATGCTTTCTAATAATTGTGAAACACCCCTATCATTTTATGAAGAGGAAATTAAATCTTCTGAAAGGTTTATTTTTAATTATTATAGACATTTAAAAACGAATACTATGAAAAATATTATAACTTTAGTAGCAGTACTCCTCCTATCGGTAAGTAGTTTTGCACAAACACAATGGAAGGTAGATCCAAATCATTCCTCGTTGAATTTTAATATTGAACATTCGGGGATAAGTATGGTAAACGGAAAATTTATGGATTATACCGGAAGTTTAACTACAAACGGCGATGCATTAACCGATGCCAATTTTGATTTTACCGTAAAAATAGAAAGTATCAATACTAATGTTGATAAAAGGGACAATCACTTAAAGAGTGCTGATTTTTTTGAGGTAGAAAAATATCCGGAAATGACCTTTAAAAGCAATAAAATTTTAGCTACCGGAAAACCAGATAAATATTTATTGTATGGCGAACTAACAATTAAAGGCGTTACAAAAGACGTCATTTTTGATGTGCATTATGGCGGAACAATAAAAAATGACCAGGGAGAAAAGTTAGGATTAAAAGCTGAAACCACTATCAACAGGTTTGATTATAATGTAGATTATGACCCAACCGGTGCTGCCGTAGGGAAAGAAGTAAATATTGTTGCCCACTTACAATTTGCAAAGCAGTAAACCTTGGCTATAAGAAATCTGTGATGCACTATCGTTACAAAACGTCAAATCGAGTGGATTTCTGAAGCGAGAGCTGAAGAAATTTGTATCGAGATTTGCTTTTTCAGAAAAAATCTATAAAGACGCCGCTTGATTATTTCACAGAGAAAGAAGTGATTAAATCAAGTGGCTTTACTATTTTTAACGAAAATTTCAATGTGTGAGAAATCGGTTTAATTGCTATAAACTATTCGTGGCACTTCTCCTATTTTAGCGAAATCAACAATCAGGACTCAGGTATACGAGGTATTCTTCCAAAAAATCTCTTTTATTCCGAAACAAGCCCCGGGGAATTAACCGCATGGCTATCGCCCCGCGATTAAAGTTAAAATAAATGTTTGTACGTCAAGGTAAAAAAAGAACAGCTCGCCATAACTTACAAATCGCGTCCCTTTTATCTTTTGTTGCAGGATTGGTTAGCGTAACCGGCTTTTTAGCCGTTGCACAGCTCACGACAAACGTAACGGGACATTTTGCTTTTTTGGTAGATGAAGTTTACAACCTAAACCCGTGGCACAGTCTTGTTTACTTTTTGTATATCCTTTTCTTTTTAGCCGGCTCATTTACTTCTAATTTTGCGATAGAAAAAATTTCCCGTAGAGATTCCAATTACGTTTACATCATTCCTACCTTTGTAGAAAGTTTAATACTTTTCTTCCTCGGAATCTTCGGAAAATACCTGCTACCGGGAAATCCGCATTTAATTGCCTGCACCCTACTCTTTGCTATGGGCGCGCAAAACGCTTTGGTAACCAGAATTTCAAATGCCGTGGTAAGAACCACTCACCTAACGGGACTTTTTACCGATTTGGGAATCGAGTTGTCCCAATTATTCTTTTATAAAGATAAAGACTCAAGAAAAGAATTGACCAAAATCATAAACCTCCGACTTATCATTATTAGTTTTTTCTTTATTGGCGGGATTATTGGCGGAATCGCTTATACAAAAATTGGACTATACACCTTAATTCTCGGTTCGGTTACTTTAATTTTGGGTATTATTTATGAAAACATCAAATTGAAGTTGAGGCTCTTACAGAAAAAAATACGTCAATAAGCGTTCTTGTTTCTGCAATTGCTAATTTTCCTTTTTGTTGTATGATTTCGTGGCGTGTTTAGGCTTAAAAGTTAGCAAATAACACAGGTAGAATGTCCGCGAGTTCCAAGGTTTCGGAATTCGTGAAATAGGCTATCACCAACAATGAATTAAAATATACAGATAAATCAGCCACAAGCATTATTTTTTAGCTAAAAATTCTTTTGCGGTTAAGACAGGGATTTTTGAATTTTTAAAGTCCTTTTTATTTCGTGTTATAATTACGTCAATTTCATTTTCGATTGCAGAGTAATATTGTAATCCGTTTTCAAAATCTGGAAAATTATTATCACTCAAAGCTAATTCAGTTATTTTGTCATCTAAACTTAATAGCTCAACCAGCACTTTAAATTTTCTTAATATTTGTCTCGCCTCTTCTGCAGATTTAAGTTTTGAAAGAATATAATTCGTATTAGCGAATGTCAAAGATGAAATAGTTAGTTCCAACTTATTTCTGTCGGCACGAGAAAATAAATCAGCAGCTTCATCATAGAATTTTTCTCTTTTTGAAAGCAGATCTATAACGATGTTTGTGTCAATTAGTAATTTGCTCATTTATATTTCTCAATTAAATAATCAGTATAATCATCTTTTACATCATAATCCTCATCCAGAGAGATTACTCCGCTTAAACTTTCTACAAGAGGTGTTATTTCTGTTGAATTCCTCTTTTTCTCGGTTAGAGTTGCTAAGTATGATTCGATTAGTTTTGACAAACTAATATTGTTCGATTTAGCATAGCTCTTTGCACTTTCGATAATAGCTCTGTCTAAACTTAATGTCAATTTTTTATCCATAACATGTGATTTACGTACAAATTTAATATTTTATCACGTAATTTCAGCCTACTATCGCTTCTTATGCCTGTGACTAACAATAAATAGTGGCCAAAATTAAATGTATTTTAACCGTGTACAGATTGGCGATAAGCTATTCCCCACTTTGCCAATTCATCAATAACCGGCGCTAAAGTTTTTCCATGTTTGGTGATGGCATATTTCACGGTAATGGGTTTGGTGTCTTTTACTGTGCGGCTTATTAAGTGGTTGCTTTCTAAATCCTGAAGTTCTTTTGATAGCATTTTACTGCCAATGCCTTCAATCTCCCTCAACAAATCCATAAATCCCAAACTTTCGCCTTCTATTAAAGTTCCCAAAATATGGAATTTCCACTTTCCCGATAAAATACTCATCGTATCGCTAATGGCTTGTATCCTCACCTGGCAAACAGGGGTATTGTTTACTACGGACTTCTTTTTAATTGTTTTCATCTAATAAAAAACTTAAAATTATTCCCTAAAACAAATCAGGGTAGTTTCCTTTTGGAAAGTACTTTCTAAAAGGAAACAAATGTCAAATATACACTTATTTTCCGTATCTTTACAAAGATTTGTTTCAGCAACTAATAAACTGAATATTAATTATTTATAAGTCGATTTTTACTGAAATTCACTTAAAGAAACCCAATAGAAAGAATAGTAATATGAACAAAGAAACTTCAAAAAGCAATCCGCTTTTATGCGACATAGAAACCGGAATGTGCGAAACACCCGGAGATACTTCAAACACGACAAACAAAACCAAAGAGCAATCCACCAAAAAATCAGTAAAGCTACTTTACTATACCGATCCTATTTGCTCGTCCTGTTGGGGCATAGAACCGCAACTGCGCAAGCTTAAACTGGAATATGGCGATGCCATTGAAATAGAATACAGGATGGGTGGACTTTTGCCAGACTGGAGTTATAATAGCGGCGGAATTGGAAAACCTTCAGACGTTGCCTCACATTGGGACGAAGTGAGTGAACATTACGACATGCCCATAGATGGAGATTTGTGGTTGGAGGACCCATTGGAATCTTCCTATCCGCCTTCCATAGCATTTAAAGCAGCACAAATGCAAGATGAAGAAAAAGCCAATCTATTTATGCGGGAAATTCGGGAAATGGTATTTCTGAAAAAGAAAAATATCGCTAAGTGGGAATATTTGGCATCGGCCGCAAAAAATATGGGGCTTGATGTAGAACAATTGAAATCTGATTTTGAAGGCAAAGCAAAAGAATTGTTTGAAGAAGATTTAAAATTGGGAAGGGAACTAGGCGTACGTGGCTTTCCCACCATATTTTTTATAGATGATGAAGGAAACCAGGAAACCGTATATGGCACCAGACCTTATGCTTTTTATGAAATGGCCATCCTAAAATTGAAACCGAATGCTTCCAAAAAGGAATACAGCAAAAATTGGCAAACGCTCTTTTCAAAATATTCTACGCTAACCGCGAAAGAGTTTTCTGAACTATCTGGCGCTCCAAGAGTGGAAAGTGAGAAACAATTGAATGAACTTTCTGAAAATGGAGAATTGGAAAAATTGACCACAAAAAATGGTTCTATTTGGAAAAAGAAAACAACCAGGACATAAAGAAGTATAGGAATCCTGACTTAACTGAAGCGTATCCCCGAATGCAATTATTAACTTATAAAACAAAAACTTATGGCAACGATGAACTGCTGCCTATCGTAATATTTTCCCGGAAACTATTGCATTAATCAATAGCGGACGATTGCCTGTTGAAAAATTGGTTACTAGTGTGATCTCGCTAGATGAAATTGTAGAAAAAGGTTTTGACGCTTTGGTGGAAGATCCTTCAGAAGTTAAGATATTGGTAGAAATAGATCGTTAAAGAAGTAATTTAATATTGAAAACGGCAGCATTAGGTTTTGAATAACTTAATGGTGTTTTTTTATTCGGCAAAACCCAAATCCAGTTCATGTTCAACGCGCTTTTTTGCATAAAAACCATAAAAAGTAATAATCGCGGGAGTTGTCACAAGTTGTCATTTTCATCAATTACTATATTTCGTATATTCACTCGATTAACTCAAAAAATCATGCAAAAATCAAATAATGGAGTCTATTAGAATAATAGATATTGTTGGAACGGCCGCTTTTAGTATTGCCGGGGTTTCGGCTGCAATGGAAAAGAAGCTGGATATATTCGGGATTTTTATTATAGCCTTTGTAACTGCTCTGGGAGGAGGAACCCTCCGGGATATTTTAGTTGGTAAAGTACCTATTGGATGGTTATCCGATTTAAGTTCGGGACTAATCGTGCTACTCAGCACAATTGCAACGATTTTCTTTAAGTCAGTAATTAAAAATTATCATAATGCCCTATTATTTTTTGATTCCATAGGACTGGGATTTTTCACGGTAGTGGGTATTCAAACAGGAATTAGCTTTGAGCTACATCCTGTGGGCTGTATTGCGCTAGGAACAATAACTGCCTGCTTTGGCGGTGTTATTAGAGATATTTCTTTAAGTAATATTCCGCTTATCTTCGAAAAAGAAATTTATGCTACCACTAGTATTTTCGGCGGAGTTGTTTTTTTTCTTTTAATGAAAATGGGTGCACCTAAAATGTTATTTGAAGTAGTTTGCCTGGTCTCTATCGTGATATTAAGGTTACTCTCTGTTAGATATCATTGGCAATTACCAACTATCTGGAAACCTGAGAAATCATAGTTATAATTATTTAATGACGATAGTCAAATAGGTTGCTTCTGTCAATTAAATATTTTCGTTAACTTTAAAGAAATTGGGTAAATCAGTCTAATATGAAAAGGAAGTTAAGCTGTTTGGGCATTATAATGATATTCTTATTGGATACCCCCATCCAGGCCCAAAGCTTTATTGAAGCTATTTTAAAAGAGCCCATTCAAAAAGCGATTACAGAAAGTACCGAGGTTGATATACAGCAAATGCAAGCTGAAAACACACAATTTGATATGGAAATTGTGAAGGGGAAAAGACTGCCCCAAATTTCATTTTCGGGAGGCTACGGGTTTTTATATTCACAATTGAGCCCTAAGTTTCCCACCCAATATTTACCTATTAGTGGCACTCCTTTTTTAGAAGATCCCCTCGTCTCCAATTTTCAAACCCAGGTTTTTCTAGGCTCGCTATCGGCAAGGCAGCTTATTTTTGCGGGTAACCAAATTAATAGTGGCATAAAGGCATTAAAAGAAAAACAAAAAGCAGAACGTTTTTTAGCTGAAGCTGGTAAAGAAGAGATTGCTAAGGAAGTCATTACTACTTTTGACCAATTGATGCTCTTGAATGAGGTGGATAAATTAATTGAAGATTCTGAAAAGCGGCTCGAAACAGAACATAAAAAGGTTTTAAAAGCTATAGAAAATGGTCTGGCCATTCCTTATGACCGCGACAAAGTAAAATTAGCAATGCTGGAACTGAAAGAGAAACAGCTTGAAGCCGAAGGAAACAGAAATGTATTGCTTGCCAAGCTAGGTTACCTTACCCGAATGAGCGAACAAGAATTACAGGCTACTGCCTATGAGTTAAAAACCTTTATGATAAGCACGGCTTCCCTGGATGCAGAAAAAAGAATAGAGTTAAAAGCCCTGGAAGCGGGAAAAAAAGCAAAGGAATTTGCTTATAAAAAAGAAAAGGGAAGTTTTTTCCCAAAAGTTTTTGCTTTTGGAAATTTGGCTTATTTAAATGCCTTCGACACCAGTATAGACTTTAAAGATGTGCCCATTGCCGGCGATGTAACTTTAGAAGCAGAGCATATCCGTATGGAGCCGGCAGCTGCAGTGGGAGTTGGTTTACAATGGGATTTGTTCAAGGGGGGAGAAAACAACAAGAACATAAAAAAGGCCGAGATCGAACTCGAGATAAGTGAGGCCAAGCTAAAGGATTCCCGTGAAAAATTTGAGCTGCTGTTGTTTAAAAATCAATCTGATTTGCAAACAGCAGAGCAAAAGGTTCTAGTGGCAGGCCAACGCGTTAAAATAGCCGAAAACAATCTGCAATTGGCCACAAAACAATACCATGCCGGTTTAGTTGATTTAACAGAGCGCCTGGAATCTGAAAATGATTACTACAAGGTAAATTTAAATTATTACAATCAAATTCTCAATCAAAGGGCAGCGACAATAGAACTTTTGCTGGCCACCGGAGAGTTGTTGGATAAAATTTATAGCAAAAATGAAAATTAAAAATAGTTTATTCTTAGCGATTCTGGTTGTTTTTGCCGCTTGCTCCGACAAAAAAATTGAGCCAGCCTTTATGGGAAAAATTGAGCGGACGCAAATCTCAGTGGTTACCAAGGTGCCTGGTACTGTTGAAAAGATATTGGTCTCCAAAGGGGATCTTGTAAAAAAAGGTGACACTTTGGCTATTTTAGATATTCCCGAAGTCGATGCCAAAAAACAACAGGCCGAAGGTGCTTTTAAATCCGCAGAAGCGCAGTACCAAATGGCCCAAAAGGGAGCTACAAGTGCCCAATTGCGCCAATTACAAAACAAGGTAAACGGACTTAAGGAACAATTTGAATTTGCCCAAAAATCTAAGAACCGGTTAGAAAAGATGTTGCAGGACAGCCTCATACCCCAGCAACAATTTGACGAGGTTTATGCTAAATACCAGGGAGCTAGAAATCAATATGAAGCTGCCAAAACCGAATTGGAAGAAGCTCGCACCGGTGGGCGTCTAGAACAGCAAACCATGGCCCTGGGACAGCAATTGCAAGCCTCGGGAGCAATCTCTGAAGTAGATGCCGCTGAGCGGGAAAAATATATGACCGCGCCCCAGGATATGTCGGTAGAAACCATCAACCTGGAGATTGGCGAGCTTGCCCTGGTTGGCTATCCCGTGTTTAGCGGTTATGTAGATCAATCGGTCTATTTCAGGTTTACCATTGCCGAAAGTAAATTGGGAGAAATTAAACCGGGTAAAAAAGTAAAAATAAAAGTGCTTTATAAAGATACTGAACTTATTGATGGTGAAGTAGTCATGGTGAAAGCATTGAGTTCATACGCCAACATCGCCACTGCCTATCCCGATTTTGATATGCAACAAGCCTTGTTTGAAGTAGAGGTGCAACCCACAAATCCCGAGGAGGTAAGAGGATTGATAACCAAAGCATCGGTTTCCCTGGAACTCGACAAATAGATTAAAGTGAAGAAATTTATACATTTAATAAATCGGGAATTCAGGCTGTTCTTTAGCAATAATGTCCTGAGATTACTGTTTATAGGCGCTCCCATTTTATACGGCGTACTTATTGGCGCTGTATATCAAAAAGGAAAAATTACAGACTTGCCCATAATTGTGGTGGATCAAGACCAAAGCCCAATGAGCGTTAAATTCATCGATATGCTCGAGGAGACCGAGAGTATTGAGGTAGCAGCAGTTTTACCTTCGCTTAATGATGCGAAAAATAAAGCTATAGATGAGGAAGCCACTGTTATTGTTAATCTCCCAAACGGATTTACTTCCGGAATCCAACAAAACAGGTTGCCCGAGATTACCATTTTTGTAGATGCTTCCAACACCCTTACTTCCAATACTGCTTTAATGGCGGTAAATGGGGTTGCAATGACGATGAAAGCGGGTATCCAAATAGAATCCCAGATGAAAAAAGGAGTCCCCGAATATATAGCCGCACAAAATTACGAACCTTTTAAAACCACCATCATAAAACAAAGTATCCGCAGTGGAAACTATCTATATTTCATGCTTCCCGGAGTCTTGCTAACGGTTTTTCAGCAGGTTTTACTCCTGGGGCTGGCTCTAACCTTTGCTGCCGAATATGAAAACGGAACCTTTAAGGAATTGGTGCGAAAAATGCCAAATCCATTTGGGATGTTAGCCGTTAAAATTATTCCCTATATGATTATGTCTATAGGCATACTCCTACTCTATTATGGTTTTTCAAAATATTACAATATGATTATTGGTGGTGCTTTTTGGGCATTTTCGTTAAGCACTTTTGTCTTTATTTTGGCCGTTTGTGGCATAGGGGTCCTGGTGAGCATTGTTTTACCCAATCAATTAAAAGCTACAGAAGTATTGATGGTCGTTGCTACGCCAAGCTTTATCCTTAGCGGATTTACCTGGCCTCTAAGCCAAATGCCAGCCTGGGTACAGTTTATCGCCGAGTTAATTCCGCTAACCCACTATTTAAAAACCTTTAGATTGTTATACCTCAACCACGCCGAAATTATACATATTTACAAGCCGGTGATCGCCATGGCTATTATAGCGGTAGTTTGTTTATCGCTATCAGCAGTTATTTTATATTTCAAAATTAGAAAGACAAAAATAGCTCTGGAAGAAAATACTTTGTAAGCCAGGTTTAAGCCTTGCAAAATAAAAATCACCTATAGAAATATAGCTCGAAGAAGTTGTTAATCTTACAATCCATCCACCACTCTACTATCAATTATTCAAAGTTAGTTTCATAGTTAAATTCCATCCAGAATACAACAAAAACCTTTTAAAATAGTAGGTTTTATGATATATATCAGCTTAAAATCGCAATTAGTGCTGTATATTGCAAACAACGCAAAAACCTGGATAATAACATTTTACGTTGAAAAATAGGATTAACTTAAAATAAATGTATAATGAAGAAGAAGTTTTTTAATGCGAAAATTTATCGCAATGATGCAGCAACTGAACTGATAGTTGAAGATGGAAAAATTACAGAAATAGGAACAAATCTGTCCAAATGTGAGGAAGAAATTGATCTCGGCGGAAAGCTTGTTATGCCTCCCTACGTAGATCCGCATTTGCATTTAGATTATGTATATACCTTATCTGAACTCGGGCAGGAAGGCGCTGGCTCAGGTACTTTATATGAAGCTATCGAGTTATGGCCAAAATTTAAGGAAACCCTTACGGTTGAAAGCGTTAAAAAGCTTGCAATGAAGGGTATTAAAGATGAAGTCTCTCAGGGAGTTCAGCATATTCGCACCCATATTGATGTTACAGATCCAAACTTTACCGCGCTAAAAGCTATGCTGGAAATGAAGGAAGATTTAAAAGACACCCTTGATATCCAAATTGTAGCTTTTCCCCAACAAGGAATGTACACCTACAAAGGCGGAAGGGATTTAGTAGAAGAAGCGCTTAAAATGGGTGCTGATGTCGTTGGTGGAATCCCGCATTACGAACCAGCCAGGGAATTTGGTGAGAAATCGGTTCACGATATTGTAGATCTTGGTTTAAAATACGACAAGATGATTGATGTTCATTGCGATGAAACAGATGATCCTAATTCACGATTTGTTGAGCTGCTAAATGCACTTGTACTTATGGAAGATTTTGGCACTAAAACAACTGCCAGTCATACCTGTTCCTTTGGTTCTGCAGACGACTCTTATGCTTTTAGGATGATGGATTTATTTCAAAAGAGCAAGATGAACTTTATCTCCTGCCCTACCGAAAACGCTTATTTACAGGGTCGCCAGGACACCTACCCAAAACGTCGCGGATTAACGAGAGTTAAAGAATTTATAGAATCAGGGATTAATGTTGCTTTTGCACAAGATTCCATAAACGATCCCTGGTATCCTATGGGGAATGGTAATATGATGAATATTCTTGACAACGGAATTCACTTAGCCCAAACGATGTCCCCAGAAGAGATTAAAACAATTTTTGATTTAATTACCTATAACGGAGCGCGTTGTATGAATATTCAGGACACATACGGTTTGGAGAAAGGTAAAGCTGCCAACTTCATTGTTCTTAATGAAAGCTCGGTTTATGAAGCAGTTCGGAAAAGAGTAGATGTACTGGCATCTGTTCGAGATGGAGATTTCCTATTCCGCCGTAAAGAAATGGCTTATGATATTCCTTTGAGCCTTTAAATTCGGTTTCTCTAATGAGTAGTTAAACATAAAAAAATAAAAAAGAACTGTTGTCGTGGTCTCTCGTTTATTGATCGTCTGGTAACACAAAAACTTTATGGCCACGGCAACTTTCATTTCCTATAAAATAAAGCTATGAGCAAACAATATATTGTAGAAAAAGCCAAGGGTGGTTTTCCGTTGCTGCTAATGATTTTAATGTCATCAGTAACCTTTGTGGGGATACTTTCTGAGTTGATGCCTTCGGGCGTGCTTCCCTTAATAATGGACGATTTAAATATCAGTGAGGTGCAAACAGGTAACATGGTTGGTTACTACGCCATTGCTTCGGCTATTTTTGCAATCCCGCTTATTTCATTAACCATGCATTTTAACCGTAAATATTTATTGTTGATTTTGCTTGGTGGCTTTGCTATTTCAAATATTATTTCAGGGCTTGTTCAGGATTACACCATTGTTATTATTCTTAGGATTCTTGGTGGAATTTGTGCTGGGGTAATGTGGCCAATGATTGCCGCTTATGGAATGCGACTGGTAGATGAAAAACATCACGGGAAGGCTATTGCCGTAATTATGGCGGGAACTACCCTGGGAATTAGTATTGGAATGCCTATAATGACCGCAATTGGTAATGATTATGGCTGGCGAACAGAATTCATTGGTCTTGGCGTATTTATAATAGCTATTGCCATAGTTAGTTTTATTGCCTTACCCTCAATTCCAGGAGAAAAACTCACTAAAAGTTCATCACCCTTTGCCCTTCTCAAAATACCGGCAGTTTTAATAGTTTTATTACTTACCTTACTTGGCGTAGTTGCGCACTATGGCGTTTATGTGTACATTACCAGTCTAGTTGACGAAATTCAACTGGCGGGCGGTGTTGAAAGCGCCTTAATGTTTTTTGGGGCAGGATCTTTAATTTCTGTATTGTTGGCCATAAAATATACAGATAAACACTTAAGGCTGCTAACAATAGCAATGTTTGCATTAATAATTATCTCTATGTTTATTTTCTTAACGTTTGGAGGCACCACTGGTATAGGACATTTTGCTTTCTTTTTATGGGGTGTTTCCTTTGGGCCATTGGTAACCTTGTTGCAGGCAGCGGTAAGCAGACAGGTAGAAACTGCAAAAGATGTTGCCACTTCGGTGCAATCTTCGGTGTTCAACTTTTCCATTATGATCGCCTCTTCCGTTGCAGGATTGCTACTTGGGATTTACTCACCAATGAGCTTAGTTTACCTGGCAATCGTCTTATCTGTACCGGGAATAATCATTTCCGTTTTTGCAAAGAAATCTTTAAGTTGAGTTCTGTTATCGTTGTTTATTATATTAAAAAATCAATCCTATCAAAATTCTTTTTATTGATTTATATGGTTAAATCCTCTTAATATCAAATTAACTGAAGCATTCAAACCCCGGGGAATAGACCTATGGCCACGATTAAAATTTATTTGAAGATATTCAAGAAAGTAATAAGCAGATAGTAATTATCATTAATCTAACTTTACCGAAACTGCAAGTTTAAGCATGGTTTCGCTCATGGAGTTAAGCCATTGTAGCTGCTCCCATATTAAATGAGCCTCTTGTAAATCCTGTAAAGCATCTTTATCCTCGATTGTCAAATTATCTATTTTAGATATGTTGAAGGCTGGTAGATTCTCCCCTAAAAAAATTTCGCTTGATAAAGATTGCTTCAGGTCGCATTTCCGGTTTTTTAAACAGGCGAGTACTTTTTCAAGGTTATTTTCAATTCCTTGCGTTGCAAGCTTAAACCTATCTGAAGCTGCGGTGGTGGTATTGTGTTGAATATAGGTACTTAATGAAGCCAACGCGGCAAGAAACTGGTGGTTTAACACGACCAATTCATAAATTTTTTCTGAATCTTTTTGTTTTGATTTTGGCTCCTGTGCCATCCGCTGAAAAGCCGAACTTAGATTAGATGTTTCTAAAAATGCTTGTTTACGTGCAATGCTGTAAGAGGTAGGTATTTTTCCTTTCTGCCGATAATAATCGGCAATTTTATGAAGAAAATCTTTATTCGCTTTTACGCTTTTTTCAATACTTTCGTTTATTTCTTCATATTCCCAGGTTGGCCATAGCCAGCGCATGGCTGCATAAGAAAGAATAGCCCCCACAAAGGTGTCTAACAACCGAAAACTTATTAAATCTAAAACATCTTCCTTTAGAATAGCATAGATAAAAACAACACTTAAGGTAATAAAAGTCGCCGAAGCTTTATAGTTTTTTTGTACCAGTGAAAGCGCAATTACCAGGGAGGTAACTCCCAAAATTCCATATAGATAGGAATTTTGAATAAGGAAAACCATACCAAAAGCGATCGCCCCACCTATTAAGGTCCCTATCATCCTGTCTTTTGCCCGGTTTCTGGTAAGTCCGTAACTGGGTCGCATAATAACGATGATAATCAATAAAATTGAATAGGGATTCTGAAAATCAAAGATGGATCCTAAAGCAAACCCTATAATCACTGTTGTCGCCAGCCTAATGGAATGTCTAAAAATACTGGATTTAAAGCTAAAATTCCTAAGCAGCAAGCGCGGGTCATAATCTTGAACTGCTATAAAGCGTTTGGCTTTTGTTCTATCAATAAAATCAATTTCAGTGCTCTTAGATGCTCCTAAAAGCCACTTGATTCTTTTAATTTTTTCAAACTGTTTTTCTTGGTAGGCTAGCAAATTTTGAAGAATAAGGTATTCTTCATAAAACTTTGTATTTCGCAATAAAGTTACATCCCGTCTTATATCATCAAAACATTGGCGCACAGCATCGCTCTTGGGTAATTTTTCTATATTATTTCCAGCTTCAGAAATCATTCGCAACTGCAAAGCCATTTCAAAAATAACGCTCTGAAACCTTTTAATATATTGCGGATGCTCATTAAAGAGTAAATCCATGCGATGGTAATTTCCCGGGTTGGCAATTGCCGTTTCCAGTATCTCAACCAATTGCACGAATACTAATAATCTTTTATCCCGATAATTAGACCAACCGGTAGTTTTTCTGGATAGAATTAAAATTTCCCGAAGAGTTTCATGATTTTTGGTGAGCTCGCTTTGAAGCTTTAATAATTTAGATTGAAGCTCTTTCTGATTTTCTTTCGGATCAACTAATTTTCCGCGTATTTCTAAAAATTCCGCGGTAAGCGAATAAGTTTCAGATAAAAATTCCTCGGTTTCAGCTTTAGGATTTAATCGGTGCCAAATTTTAGAAAGCAATAAATACCAAAGTCCACCAAGGCCTAATAAGAGCGCATATTGATAAATTTCCAGTTCTTCGGAAACCTGAGCAGAACTAAGTACCAAAGCCATGAGCCCCGAGAAACTAATTAGGGAAGCCCTAAAACCATACACCGAAATAAAAGCGATGCAAAAGGTAAACAGTCCCAAAATAGGGAGCAGCAAGGATAGTTCTAAATTTAAATAGCCCTTAACAAGACTAACCAACATAACCAGGCCAGCAGAAACAAGAATACCTATTTTTTTGTGCCGAAAACTACCAATAACATCGCTGGGTGAACTCCAAAAGGCACCAAAACTCAACGCCAGCCCCACCTCATAATACCCCAGCTGCATGCCAATTACCGCAGGTAAGGTAACCGCAACACCAACACGCAAAGCTCTCGAAAAACTAAGGCTTTTTAAAAACTCTTGCAGTTCTTTAAAACTTTCAGAAACATAAGAAATTATTTTGCTCAAGGCAGAATACTTTAATTGTAAATATAATGTTTTAGAGGTAAGTAGTTCTCTTTCACACTAAAAATACAATTTATAAGATGTTTGTCTGGTTAGCGCAGTTGAAACCTAATTTTGCATTCGAATATGGACTTGAACAGCTATATTAAAATTATTATTTTGATTATTATTAGACTTGTTTCAGCAATTGATACAAGTGGAAAATACAGCTTTGAAAAGCTCGATAAAAATTTTAGAATTTTGATTTTTAAGTGTATTTTTAATGAGTTTCTAAAAACTAAATCACAATGAAAACCATAATTTTTACTTTAATATTTACTTTTTTTAGCCAAACCATCATTTTTGCACAAACTAACGATGCGGAAAATAATTCGCACACTCATAAGCATCACATTGCACTGTTTAACGGAGCCACGACTAATTTTAGCCACGAATCAACATCTTATACCATTGGTTTAGATTATGAATACCGAATTTCAAAACTATTCGGATTAGGTCTTCTGGGAGAATATATTGCTGCAGAAAGTGGCGAGTTTCTGGCGGGAGTTCCATTCTTTGTACATCCATATAAAGGATTAAAATTTGTTGCAGCACCTATGGCAGTATTTTTAGAGGAACACACTTCTGGAGAACATAAAGTTGAAAAAGAAACCGAATTTGCTTTTAGGTTTGGCACCGGGTATGATTTTCATTTTAAGGGATTTTCTATAGGTCCAGATATCAATTTTGATTTTGGTAAAACTGAAGCGCTTAATTATGGACTGTCCATTGGTTTTGGATTCTAAAATTTATCGTGTAGCAGCAAAATTGAATCAACAACCTCCACCCAAGGGTACGAGGTATGCTTCCGAAAAAAATTATTTATTTCGAGGTAAGCTCTGATTATACCCTTGGCTATCTCTCCGCGATTAAAAATAATTACAAGCTATTTTCGGGATGAATGTGGCATTATTACTATATTGAACCAGAAAATAACACAGAACTTTCATTCATTTTAATTTCTTGATTTTGATAATGGTTCTGCAACATACTTAGAAAATAAATACAATGGCTAACACGGTAAGATTTGCGATTTCATTAGATATTGATTTGCTGGCCAGCTTTGACCAGTTAATTGAGAATCAGGGTTACGAAACCCGGTCTGAAGCAGTGCGGGATTTAATCCGAAACAAGCTGGTTACCCAGGATTGGGATGAAAAAGAAGAAGCCATTGGCACCATTACCCTGGTCTTTAACCACCACCAATATTCCCTTTCAGACGATATTACCCACAAACAGCACGAACATCATTCTTTAATTGTTTCATCGATGCACGTTCACTTAGATTATGACAATTGTCTGGAAATTATTGCTGTTAAGGGCAAGGGCAGGGAAATACGCGAGCTGGCCGATTCTCTTATCAGCATAAAAGGCGTAAAACACGGCAAATTAACCCTTACTACAACCGGGAAGGAAATTTCCTGAATTGGTTAAGAAATACGGCCAATAAATTTTAAAGAAAGTTGAGGTGCATAATTTTAGGCTAAGAAAAAGTACCCATTCCCGCAATATCCATTCAACTTACTATTTTTTCTAATTCCGTTTTCAATAATAATGAAAACGTGTTTTGTTCATTTCTTAAAGAACCCGTACAGGTGCTACTGTTTGTTCACATTTATTTTAGCATAAGCTAATATTCCGATATTTTAGAATATTTAAGGATTAAAAAATACTTTGTCATAAAGTGAGCAAAGCAAATAAAATTAAAAGCTTTCACTGTTTGTTTGAAGTATTTTTTTGATATTCAGACTTTAAATAAACCTATAGTATTAGTAGTCATAAATAATTTGGTATCTATGATGGTCACAAAAACAAACTTTCTTGAGCTAATCGAGAACAAAGACTGGAAATCGGCAAAACGTTCATTAAACGAATTAGAGGTTAATGAAATAGCACAAGAATTGGATAATGCGCCAAAACTTGAGAAAATCATTCTGTTTAGACTGCTCACAAGAGAACGCGCCAAAACGGTTTTTAAACTTCTCTCTCCTACTAACCAGCTAATCATTATAAAAGCCTTACGAGAAAAGCCGAATAAATTAGCAAACCTCTTAAACGACATTGAACCCGATGACAGAACCTCATTTTTTCAAGGGCTCCCAGAGGATGTCGTTACACCTTTAATTGAACTGTTGTCGCCAAAAGAACGCGAGCTTACAGAGCTTCTTCTTAGTTATCCAAAAGATAGCGTTGGCCGATTGATGACTCCGGAATTTTTCGCTATTAAACCCGATTTTACGGTTGATTCGGCTTTGGAGCATATTAGGAAAAATGGCAGGGACTCAGAAACCCTGAATGTGATTTTTGTTATTGATCAGGATGGGAAAATGATTGATGATATTAGGATAGGCGAACTGCTTTTGGCTGAGCCACAGCTCATGGTAGAAGAATTGCTTGATTACCGATTTATAGCTTTAGATGCGTTGGATGACCAGGAAGATGCATTAAAACTATTTAAAAAATACGACAGGGTTGCCTTGCCGGTTATTAGTAAAGAAGGCATTTTGTTGGGAATTGTGACCTTTGATGATATTATGGATGTGGATGAAATTGAGTCCACCGAAGATTTCCATAAATTTGGAGCGAACACCAGCAGCATAGCCAATCCCATTACGGCCAGGGTGTTCGATCTTTACAAGAACAGGGTGGGTTGGTTATTTATCCTGGTTTTTATGAATGTTTTTTCAGGCGCGGCACTATCCAGTTTTGAAGATCTTATCCAATCTGTAGTTCCCCTGGTGTTCTTTTTACCCCTTTTAATTGATAGCGGAGGAAACGCGGGCTCCCAATCGGCAACCTTAATGATACGTTATTTGGCCGTGGGAGGAGTGAAATTAAACGACTGGTATAAACTTATTGGTAAAGAATTTCTTGTTTCTCTAAGTTTGGGGATCACGATGGCCATAGGTGTAGCCGCAATAGCGAGTTTTAGAGCACCAGAAGTTGTTGTGGTTGTTGCCCTGTCTATGATTTTAACAGTAATCTTTGGCAGTCTAATCGGGCTCTTTTTACCTTTTATATTTACGAGGTTAAAATTAGATCCGGCAACAGCAAGTGCCCCATTGGTAACTTCTTTATGTGATATTTGTGGCGTATTAATCTATTTCTCAATCGCAGCACAATATTTTGGTTTCTAAAAAAAGCACGCCTTTTTACTATCGCAATTTACTTATCCAATTCCTCACGAATCTCTAACATAATTTTGTCATATCGCTCTACGAGGTCAGCAGAAAGTTTTTTGGAGGATTTGTGCAGTTTTCGTAATTGAATTGAAAGAAAAATACTGAATAGTCCCGCAAACATAAAATTCAAAGCCACCAAAACCACAATACTAAGTCCGGCGAAAAGCGGATTCCAAATTAAAATGAAGGATACAATTGCACCTATAATACCTAAAATTAAGAGTCCGCCCCAATTTTTACTGCCATATTTTCTAACATCCAGCGCAAACCCTATTGTTGAAATGGAACGAAACAAGATTACAAAACCTATATAAAAAGCCAGGGCAGTAAGCGACAATGAGGGTTTTAGCAACAAGAACACCCCCACAATTAAGGTGATGATCCCAAAAGCAAGCGACCAACCCCAATTTTCCAACCGGTCTTTATTGGCCAGTGCAAAAATGGTTTCCGAGAGTCCGCCTAATAAAACGATAAGGCAAACAATAAGGACAAAGCCATTAAAGAGCCTGCCGGTGAGCTAAACACCACAATGGCGACCACTACGAAGAAAATACCCACAAGTAGCGGAATATACCAATATTTAACGCTGTTTCTAATGGTTTTTAAAAATGAAGTTTCCATAAGTGTTTTTGTATATAATTAGTATTGTTTCTCATTGTCCACTGGTCAATGCATATTTTTTATGTTGTGAATAACACCGCCATCAACCAAAATATCGGTACTATTAATAAACCTTGCGGCATCACTGGCTAAAAAGAATACCACATCTGCCACATCTTCGGGTTTTCCGTTACGTTTTAAGGGCGTTGCCTTTTTAATCATTTCCATTCGCTCTGGATGTTCTTCTGCCGCTTTTAGAGCCATTTTGGTTTCAATAACCCCGGGAGAAACCGAAACAATTCGCGCTCCTTTCTCTCCCCATTTGTTGGCATATTTATGGGTTAACAGCTGCACGCCGCGTTTGGCAAAATTGTACATCGTATCTGAATCGTCATTCACAAACTTAACCACGGTATCGAAAGACCCCGCTGCTTGCGGATACTTAAGTGCTTCGTCATATTCTTCGTTGGCCGGTACGGCGTGGGCCATCATTGACGAAAGTAAAATTGCCACGGAATCTTTGTTGGCCAGTTCATAAAAAGCTTCAATTAGCAGTTCTGTCGCCACCAAATCTATAGTAAAGACTTTGTTTAGGTCCTTTACCGTTCCACTTACCCCGGCAGTATGAATAAAGGTTTTTACTGAACCCTGTTTTTTCACAAATTTCACCAATTTCTCGATATCCTTTTTATCGGTTATATCACAGGCAATTCCCTTTACGTCAAAACCTTCTTTTGAAAATTTATCTACAACCTTATCTACGGTTTCCTGCGAATAATCGGTTAAAATTATGGGATGGTCTTTAAAGGCTTTGGCACAGGTTTGGCCTATGCCTCCTGCTCCCCCGGTAATTACTACAATGTCTTTTTGATTTTTCATAATATTTTCTCTAAATACAGTATTTATGGTATATCGCCGCATCAAGCGTACCAGTTTCTGGTAATAATAGGTTAAACTTTTATCCAGGAAATGCTATTGCTTTGAATAAACTTAAAGTTACGACCTTATTGGCATTATTAAAAATTTAGGGCATCGATTGGTAATACTTTAGGACTAATTTAAACAACTGGGATTTATTAAAGAGGTAAGAAAAGTTTCTGCGGAAACGCAAGATGGAAATGGAATTTTGAAATACAGTATATGTTGTATTTTATCTACACTTTCTGCTTTATTTATTCTGAAATATTTATTCTCCAGGAGTTAAAAGAACGTCTCAAATAGGAGTATTAAAACTATACAGAAGTTTTCAATGCAAAAGTGTTACGAAAAACCTTAAAAATTATAGCTTACCCCAATCGCAAAATTTCGAAGGGCCGAGGCCGAATAGGATTGCCCGTCTCCGGGGCCGCCATTATCAAACACATACGTGGCGTAATTTTCATTGAAAATATTGTTGAATTCAACAAAAATTTGCCCTTTATGTGAAAAAGCACCCGCAAAGTTGTAAAACAGCATCGCATCGGCCCGGGTGTACCCCTGATAATAGAAAAAATTCTCCAAGCCGGTCGCGTATTTCCCCACGTCCCTTACATTAATGCGTGCGCCCAGTCCCGATTCCAGGGTATAGTCCAAAGAGAGATTGGCTACTGTTCGTGGAACGTTATTCAGTTCTTTGCCTTCCAGGGATTCGTCAACGTTAGATTTGATTTCGGTCTTAATATAAGCCAGCGAACCGTTAAAATTGAGACGATTTACTGGTTGTGCGTTTATTCCCAGCTCCAATCCCCTGCGCTGTGTTTTTCCCGTATTGATGAAAACCCCAGATCCCGGTGCCGTTTCATTTACTTCTTTGGACGTATTCAAAATAAATCCCGTTAAACTAAAATCGAATTTATTGCCGTAAGCATACTCCACCCCAGCCTCGTATTGCCAGATTTCGGAAGGATCGACCTTTGCTTCCTTATTGTAGCGAATTGAACCACTTGGCAGAGAAAAGCCGTTAGAAACGTTCGCCCTGAAATCAAAGCCTTCAAACAAAGTGGATCGGAAACCCAATTTCGGACTCAAATGCGAAAAATCGTTCAAGGGCCTAGTTTCATTGGGACTGCCCGGGTCATTCAGTTCCAAATGGCCATTATAAACATCATACCGAAGCCCGAGGCTTGGTCTAAAGTACCGGTGAATATCAATTTCAGTCTGGAGGAAAGCTGAAAATGATCGCAGCTCAAAATCACGATTTTCGTTCAGGTTTTGTCGCTGCCTAAAATCGGTGTCCCAGTTTTTATAGTTTGTGATCTCATTAAAATATTCTACCCCGCCAATCCAATTCAATGCTATATCCCCAAGGCTGTTTTTTCCATTTAAATTGGCGCCTGCAGCATACAAGTTCCGCTCCA
The DNA here is from genome assembly GCF_900129445.1 of Salegentibacter echinorum. GTDB lineage: Bacteria > Bacteroidota > Bacteroidia > Flavobacteriales > Flavobacteriaceae > Salegentibacter > Salegentibacter echinorum. The sequence continues at coordinate 116,901 of NZ_FQVT01000001.1, read as the reverse complement.
CATAATTTTCAGCTTGTCCGCCCGGCTCGTAAAAGAATTTTAAATAGCGTTGTGAATTCTGCTGAACGGCATAACCGAACACCAACAAACTGAGGTTTTGGTTGAAATTATGGTTGATATCAATCCTTTCCGAGGCAAAATTTTTAGCGCCACCATCATTTTCAGCATTTACGGCCTGATCGTTTCGACGGTCCAAATCGTTAAACTGCTTCGTGGGAATATAGCCCGTAGCATCCCATTTACCGCTGTAGGCCTTTAGATTTAAAGCAATCTCCGTACGATCTGTGAGCTCATAAGCAACCCGTCCGTTCAAATTTCCCTTTAAGAATTCTGAATTTTCTTTGTAGCCACCCGTCCTGTACAATTGGGCTGCGAAATTGGTTTTCAGGGCTTTTTCGTTAATACTGAAAGGTTTTCCTAAAGCTATTTGTGCATCAAAGGTTTCAAAAGACCCACCTTTCAGGCTCAAATCCTGATAATCACCACCTTTTCTGGTTTCAAAGGCTAATGTTCCCGCCATTCCAAAACGACCGAACAAGGCAGAAGATGGGCCTTTATACACCTCAACTTGACTGATGTTAAGAGGAATTATTAAATTCATATCGGCATATCCGTCGTGGTTGCCCTCGCCTTCATTAAGCGAAACCCCATCTACCTCTATCGCGGCCTGCCCCTCGTGGCCACCGCCACTAAACCCACGCAACATAAACGCATCGGCAACGCCACCCTGGTTATAGGCACCGATTTCGACCCCAGGGACTTTTTCTAAAATGTCAAGTGCACTGGTAATATGAAGTTCTTTAATCGTTTTTAAGTTTATCGTGGAAACCGTTTCTGTTCTATTTCGCTTATTCAAACCGTCTCCTTTAACCACAATTTCACTAAGATCGAAGGTTGCTTCCTCTAGTTTTATTTCCACTACTGTAGATTTAGATGCCTGAACACGTATGGATTTTTTTACGGATTTAAAACCTATGGCGGAAGTTTCAAGAATATGATCGCCAACAGGAACATTCGCAATGGTGAAGCTTCCGTTTTTATTGGAAATAGCAGCTTTGTCGGTATTTAGAATCCTAATATGTACATCTTCTACACCAGTCCCATCCCCGGAAAAAACTATACCTTCAATACTGCAGGTTTCCTGGGCGCTTACCCCAGATATTCCCACAAAACCCAGTAATAAAATCAGTAGTTGTAACTTCATAAAATCCTAAATTAAAAATGACTATACTGCGTAATACTTTTTATGTAATTCGTAATACTCTGCAAACATAGCGGTTTTCAGGGTTATTTTAAACTGAACAAGGAATAAAATTTGGTGACGGAATCCGAGTTCGGGTATAATCAGGCTCACCCCCGAACGAGATGGATTTTTAAGATGAATTAAAAAGCTGAACTACCCCCTGAAAGCTCCTGAAAATCAAGAATTCGGTCACAGGTTTTTTCCAATAAAGAAAGTTCGTGGCTAATGACGAGCATTCCCAGTTGATGCTGTTCAACCAGTTGCAGAACGGTTTCCCAAATTTGTGCCTTGGTAATGGCATCGAGCATCGTGGTCATCTCATCTGCAATCAAGTATCGGGTTTCCGGCACCAGGGCACGTGCCAGGCAAAAGCGTTGCAGTTCCCCGCCGGAAAGTTGGGAGGGATAACGTTGCATCCACTCCTGGCTTATTCCCAGTTCCTGTAAAAATTCAGCACTGAAATCACCAGATTCTTTTAAAACTTGTTTCATCAGCCAACGCGGGTTGATGGTTTTTTCGGGATGCTGCCCGATCAACTGTACCGGATTTCGCCCTTTTTGGAGCGGTGTTTTACCATCAACTACAATCGAACCTTTATCGGCCTTTAGATAGCCGGCAACTACTTTGGCAAAAGTGGTTTTTCCTATTCCACTTGATCCGTATAAGCCAAGGACTTCCCCAGGCTTCAGCTCAAGGCTAATTTCATCGAAAATCCAATAATCTCGATGATAACCAAAGCTTATGTTGTTTACTTTAAGCATAAAAACACCTCACCATTCCATTATTTATTATCTCAGACTTCGGCTTATTTTTTTTACAAAAATCGGTCGCTATGGGGCAGCGTGGTTCAAACACACACCCCTTAGGAACCCTTCCTGCCTCTGGCTGATTTCCTTTTAGGGCTTTAAAATCGTTTTCTGGCAAAGCTCGCCATAAAGCTTTTGTATAGGGATGTCTAAGGTTTTCGCCATCTCCTGAAAAATCTTCCTTCCTGGCAATTTCAAGGGTTTCCCCGCCATAAAAAACAGCGATTTTATCGGCGATTTTCAAGGCTGCGTGAATATCGTGGGTAATAAACATAATGCCCCGGTTATTCTCACTGAGCTGTTTTATATTTTGAAGGATTTCCCGCAAGGTTTTTTTATCCAGCCCGGGAGTGGGTTCATCGGCGATGATGAGTCTTGCCTCGCTTGCCATTGCGGTGGCTATCAAAACCCTTCGCGCCATTCCCCCCGAAAGCTCAAAGGGATATTTTTTATCGGTATTTGCCGGCAAGCCCAGTTTTTGAAAAGCTTCTCGTTGAATTCTCTTTTTCGCCTTTTTATCCCGAACTATACTTTGTACCTGCTTTCCGGTTTTCATTAAGGGATCTAAAGCCTTTACCGATTGGGGAATTAACGAAATGGCATTCCCGCGCAGTTGTTCCTGTCGTCTTTTCGTCAGCCTTGTTCCTTCAAAATAAATCTTTCCCCCGGTTTTCGCATTTTCAGGTAGAATCCCCAAAATGGAATCGGCCAACAGGCTTTTGCCCGAGCCGCTGGATCCCACCACGGCAACAATTTCCCCCGGATAAATGCTCAACTCAAAATCCCTTATTACCTGAATATAGGTTTCCTGAAATCCATTTTCATACTGCGGAAATGCAAGCGAAAAATCCCTGACCTTCAATAAAGGTTGCATTTCTTTTGTTTCAGAAAGTGGTGTTTTTTCCATAGAACTCATTGTTTTTGTCCTTTAAGGGGATCGAAGACCTTCCGCAGATTACGCCCCAGATTATCAAAAACAGCAACCATCAGTAACAGCATCAAACCCGGAAACACAGCCAACCACCACATTCCCGAAGACAAATAGCCCATCGCTTCAGACAGGATAATCCCAATGGCCGGTTGTTCTGAAGACAGGCCAAAACCTAAAAAGGTAATACTGGCTTCGTGTAGAATAGCGTGCGGGAACATCAGGATAAAGCCAATCGCCAACTGCGGTATCAAATGCGGTAAAATATGATGTTTGGCAATCCAAAACCAGGATTTGCCCAAATTGCGGGAAACCGCGATATATTCGGTGTTTTTAATCTGCATAATTTCGGCTCTTAACAATCGCGCCAAACGTGGCCAGTGGGTTAGAGCTACAGCAATAACAACTCCGTAAAGTCCGCCGCCAAGCATAAAAGAAATCAAAATAAGTGAGACAATATGTGGTACGGCCAGGAACAAATCTATAAGTCCGGTAACCAGGGAATCTAGTGTTTTGTTAACCAGCAATAACAGGCTAAGCAGCAAGGCAATCACGGCACTGATAAAAGCAGCCAACAAACCGACCCAAAAACTTAAGGCCAGACCTTTTACGGTGCGAATAAACATATCACGCCCCAACCAATCGGTTCCAAATGGATGTGCCAGGGAAGGCGCGCTAAAAGCCCCGTCAAAATTCACCCTTAGTCCTTCTTGGCCGATCAAAAACCCACTCGCGATCAAAAGTAGGAACAAAGCCACTGCAATACCGGAAAAGACCAACGCACGTTTGCGCCGATTTCTTTTTCCCGAACGTTTTAAGGGCCAATATTTAGAAATAGCCTCAGTCATTGACAGTTTTGATTTTCATACGAGGATCGATCGCTACATAAAGTAAATCTGCCATAAAATTTCCGAAGAAAATAAAGACCACACTAAACAAGGTAATGCCCAAAAGCAGGGGTACGTCGCCGCCCAATCCGGCCTTTACCACGGCCTGCCCCAGTCCCGGATAGGAAAAAACCTGTTCGGTCAAAACGGCTCCGCCAAAAAGTTCGCCAAAAGATGCGAAATGCAACGAAATGGCGGGTAATGAAATATTTCGCAGACCGTGGCGCCATAATAATTTCATTCCGCTTTCCCCTTTCGCCCTGGCAAACCGGATGAACTCACTGTTCAAGACCTCGACCAGTTTTTCCCTGGTATGCAAAGCGATGCCCGCCACCCCCACAATGCTGAGGGTAAGGACGGGCAAAATTAAGTGGTTGATCTTGTCAACGAAACTTACCTCCTCGCTTAAGATACCTGCTGGGGAAGCCAGTCCCACCGGAAACCAGCCCAAATAGGAAGCAAAAAACATCAAAAGCAATAAACCCAGCCAAAAAGCGGGCGTGGAAGCCAGGATAAAACAGTAGGTTTTTATAAAGCGGTCGAGCGTGGAGCCCTCATTCATTCCCCCCAGGATTCCCAGAAAAAATCCTAAAACTCCGGAAAACAGCCAGGCCAAACCCATAAGGGCCAGAGAGGCGGTGAAGCGTTCTATGATAATTTCTGAAACCGGTTTTCGATAGATCAAGGAATTCCCCAGGTTTCCCTGGGCCACGGCTTTGGCCCACTGTAGAAATTGTTGCGGTTTGGATTGATCCAATCCCCAATAAGCTTCGATGTTTTTCTGTTGTTCCGGACTTATACGTGCTATTTCGGCTCCGATATAAGAGCGAACCGGGTCAACGGGGGAATAGCTTATCAATACAAATGATAAAATACTGATTGCCGCCAATAGGCCAATCAATTTCCCAATTTTTTTCAGGATAAATTTTATCATTTACAGTCCTTTTTTTGGTCTTTTTAATCTTCCCAGTGCCAGTTTTCAATAAAATCGGTGATGGGCCAACTGTGTTCGTGGGGCTGCACCTTCTGCGGACCAATCACCAGGTTTTCCCTAATAAGAAAGAGATGGTCGAGGTTCACCAGCCAAACCCAGGGCGCATCCCCAAGATTCGAAAACCCGGTTTTTCCATCCCATTGTGCTTTTTTCCAATACCTATTGGCCTGTTCTTGCGAGGTGGCTTGCAAGGCTTTTTCAAAATAGGCATCCACGGAATCGTTAGCATAATAATTTACATTGTGCAGTCCGCGTCCCCTTGCCTTGCTGCTAAAAGTGTTGTACAACTCCAGCGGATCGTGACTTCCCAATCCAAATAAAACGGCACTGGAATGCATCTCCATTTCAATGGCGTTCCAGTTTTTGCCTTTTGTCTCAATTTGAATGCCCAAAGGTTTTACCATATCGGCAAAGGCGATGGACAGGGATTTTCTTATTTGGTCGTTGGCGGGATAATAGAGGCTAAATTCGGCTTTAACCCCATCCTTTTCACGGATGTTGCCATTTTGAAGCTTCCAGCCGGCTTCTTCTAAAATTTTTCTGGCTTTGTCAAGATCCCCGTCATTTGTAATTTCCGTCTCGGGATTCCACCAGGGCAAATGATCGGCAATGGAATAGGCCGGGGTCCCGTATCCCTTTAAAACGCCATCGACCAAAGCTTCGCGATCAATCCCAATATTCAAAGCTTTTCGGATTGCGATATCCGAAGTCACATTATTCCCAATGGGATTGCCATTTACTGTTTCTCCTTCGTTTGGCACAAAAGGCAGTACCAAACCGCGATTATCAACGCTTTTTAAGTTGATCAACTTCATCCCGTTCACTTTTTCATCGGCCAGAGTGGGCGAAACGGTTACAACATCCGCCTGTCCGGATTTCGCAGCCGCAAAAGCCGCATCCTGAGATAAAAATAAAAAGGTTAATCTTTTGAAATAAGGTTTTTTTCCGAAGTAATAAGGATTGGCTTCAAGAATCAACTGTTGGCCTTTGTCCCATTGAACCATTTTATACGGCCCAGAACCCACCGGATTTTCATTATAGGAAGCGTCATAAGCGTGTTCGGGCACAATACCCAGGCTTATGAGATGAAAGATAAAGGTGGAATTGCGCTTTTTTAAGGTAAATTGAACCTCAAGCCTATCAATTTTTTCAACTTTTTGCAAATTGGTCAAATCAACCACCGAAGCACTGTTTTTAGCAGTATTGAAGGTAAACACTACGTCGTCGGCAGTAAGAGGTTTACCATCGGAAAATTTGATACTATCGCGAAGTTTGACCGTCCATTTTAAACCGTCTTCATTGACTTTGTAATCGGTTGCGACGTTGTTTTCAATATTAAAATCCTTATCATACTTCAACAAGGTACTTTGAAAAAGCGGCGAACCATATTGTCCCCAACCGGTGGTGGGATCAAAACCGTTATCGGGCTCCCCACCAATCGCCAGGATCAAGTGATCCTTTTGTACCTGGTTTCCGTTTTTACTCTTTTCATCATTTTCGCCACAGGAAATTAGGAGTGCTGTAACCATTAAAAATAGGATGGTCTTCATTTTGTTCTTCATCATCACAATGCTCACGAAATATTGAGTTTTTAACAAAGGTAATATTTATTTCAGCAATCGTAATACTCGCTGAAAATAAGAATGTTAGAATTTCTTGTATAAACTTAGTTTTGAAGAAATTCTAAGTTTAAAAATCGATTAATAACTCAAATCCATTGATTACCATTCCAACTCCAATTACAGTAATAATTAGTCCCATGATCCTACCTATCACACCAATCACATTTTTACCAAGTCTCCTTATAATTAGGCCACTCATACGGAATATGACAAAGTGAAGTAAACATATAACCCCAAACATGGCAATCACAATTCCCATTTCTATCCAGCCCCTTCCAGATACAAATGTCATAGCCGTTACAATACTTCCGGGACCTGCCATAAGTGGTGTTGCAAGAGGTGAGATTGCTACATTTGGGTCGAACCTATTCTTTTTTTCATCTTCAATATCGTCGTTAGAATCTCTGGAACGAACCATATCTACCCCGGCCAAGAATATTAAAATACCTCCGGCAATTTTAAAAGCCGGAATTGTTAACCCAAATAAACTAAAAATAATTTTTCCTAGAATTACAAAGGCTAATACAATGAAAAAAGCAACGGTTACGGCTTTTCTCTTGGCTTCCTTCTTTTGTTCTTCATTTGCCTTCTCTACAATCGACATGTAAACAGGCAAATTAGCAATGGGATTGGTTATAGCAAAGAATCCTGTGAAAACGGTAATTGCAAATCCGATATAAATTAATAAACTATCCATAATGTTTTATTTTAAAATACATATATCCATAGGTGATGCAGCTATTCAAAAAATTTTTAAGTCTGTGGGACTAATACCAAAAGGACATACAAATTAGCCCCATATTTATGCGAAAAATTCAAGTTTCTTCGTTTAAAATCTCTTTATGAATTCTGGAAAAATAAAAAAAGCCGTCTCGTATAATTTTGAAACGGCTCTTTATCTAACATTACATCCGTAAAGAATTTATTGAACTCATAATTTGATATCAATCTTCCATTTTAATTACACTACAATATTTCCATCATTAATTTTTGAAAGATTAAAATATCAAAATTGCTATAAGATCAATACTTTCTTAATGAGGACAGTTGTTTGTTATACCAGGTCTCGCTGATTAACTTTTGACAAGCCGAAAATACTTTTTCAATATCCTGAGTCATATTTGCCATTACCCGCACTGTAAATCCGGAAACCATAAGGCTGGAAATTCCAGCTTTAAAATCACCAGCTTGTTCGTTTATCACTTCCTGGAGACGCTTCACTAATTCCCCATCAGCTTTTTCGCTTATCACGATAAAGGTTCCAAGATGTGTATAATCTTCCATAAAACCCAATACGTCTATTTTCTGTACGGCCGGTTCCAGTTTTATATTGTCATAAACTACCAATTCATCTTCCATATAAATATTGGTCCTAAGTTGGAGCATATCATAACTAAACGATCGCCCTTCGGCAGACCAACCGGGAGTTAAAATATCTGAATAAAGCAAGGTGGCACCTTTTTTCATATGAATAGTATCCAACTGACTGTACCTGGCTTTTTCATACCCAATTATAGGATCTGACAGGTATTCCAAATAACTATTTTCAGCAAGAAATATTTCCGTTTCCTGGTAAACCGGCTTTGTGGGCGTTTTGTAAATTAAGGTGGCACCAAGGGTAGTGAGTGTTAACTCTGCATTTTCCCTAACCCGAACTTCAGTACGGTAGGTATCGCCATCCAGATAACCGCCCCCAACATTGAGGATGTAATAACAAGGCCTTCCCGTTCTTCCATGATAAATAGGACGTTGTACCTTTAAAGCATCATGAAAGTAAACATTTTTAGGTACGGACTTTCCTGCCCGGTTTTCTATATCAAGATTAAGAATACCGGTCCATTCGGGTTTAGACATGTTCTTTCAATCCTGTTAATAAAACATTTTCCTCAATCCATTTTACCACATCGGCCAAACCATCATCGGTTTTAAGGTTGGTGAAAAAGAAAGCTTTATCACCCCTAAATTTTTTAGTGTCTGAAGCCATAATATCAAGATTGGCATCAACGTAAGGTGCCAAATCTGTTTTATTAATAATGAATAAATCAGATTTTATCATTCCCTGTCCGCCTTTTCTCGGAATTTTTTCACCCTGGGCAACATCGATGATATAAATGGAAAAATCTACAAGTTCCGGGCTAAAAGTAGCCGCAAGGTTATCGCCTCCGCTTTCTATAAAAATAAGTTCTGTATTAGGATGCCTGTCTATTAAAATATCAACGGTTTCGGCGTTCATCGAAATATCTTCCCGAATAGCAGCGTGTGGGCAACCACCCGTTTCCACTCCAATAATCCGGTCTTCAGGCAAAACCCCATTACGTAAAAGAATTTTAGCATCTTCTTTAGTATAAATATCGTTGGTAATTACACAGGTTTCCACCTTGTCATTTAAAGCACGCGTAATTTTTTCTATAAGTTGGGTTTTTCCTGATCCAACCGGACCGCCAACTCCTATTTTTATTGGTTTCATATCAATATATTTTTTAAATTTTTAAAGTATCTAAGACATAAATATCCTAACGGTAACATTTTCATGTTGCAATTGCGCCATTTCTATACCGGGCGCAATTGTTCCGAAGTCGCTTTCTTTTAACGTATTTATGGTTTCTACAGCTTTCTTTAATATAGGTTGAAAATTAGAAATAATTTGTTGCCCTGCCGTTTGACCTATCGGAATAGCCCGCACCGCATTTTGCACAAGATTAATTACCGTAGAATACATATAATACAGTATTGTAGTATCTCTTGAAATTTTTAAATGATGTCCTGCCATGGCAAATAAAATCGCCGGGTGAGCATTAGATTTCTTTTCCTGAATACGCTTGCTGTACAAATTAATCATTTCTGAATCATAAATAGTCTCAGCTATTTTAACCAGTGATCTGCCCATAAACCGCGTACCCTCCCGGGTTTCTCGCGACATATTTTGCACGGTAAGCACACGGTCTAAATGCCATATCTCTTCTAAATTATCATTTTCCAGGGCTTCGTAAGCCAGTTTAATCGCATACCCATCGGCAGTTACCATTTGTTCTTGCACATACAATGTTAACCATTGTGAAAAAGTTTCGGGATCAACTACTTTATCCTGTTGGATATAAGTTTCTAATCCGAAGGAATGACTAAACCCGCCACTGGGAAAATTGGAATCGCATAATTGAAATAAGGTCAATAAACTGCTATCCATGGCTATGCGCTCCTGTTATATGCCGAAAAGCATCTTTCACCTTTCTGTCTTCCCTTTTAAACGGAATTCCCTTGGTTTTAAGTAATTCTTCCACGAGGTAATCGTATTGCACCAGCATTTCGTTGCCCTCAAACTTTGCGGGCATGTGCCTGTTGCCCAATTCGTGGGCGATGACACCCATTTCCTGGATATCATTAGGCTGTATGACAAGAAGATCATCACTTTTAACATCAATGATAATCATGCTTCTATCATTCATAAACAGGATATCACCATCCTTAAGATCTTTGGGAGTAGATAAGCGAACACCTATATCCCGATTATGATCGGTTTTAAGGCGTTGCACCCGCTTCACGAGATCGGAACTTTCCAGATTTACTTTCTCAATATGGCGTTTCTCGATTTCAGCATTATCCATATCGTGGACGTTGCCCAGGATTTTTTCTATAATCATATTTTACGTTTTAAAATAAAAAGTATCGCTGACCTAAAGGTACTTCCTTAACCGGATCGCAGCTAAGTACTTTACCTCCAATTCTTACTTCATAAGTCTGAGGATCTACTTCAATATTAGGCGTTTCAGAATTCAGTTTCATTTTCTTTTTCGTCATATTCCTAATATTCTTAACCGGCAAGACTTTTTTCTTCAGGTTTAATTCATCTCTTATATCGTTTTCAAAAGCGTATGAAGAAACAAAAGTAATAGAACTCTGGGCGAGTGCCCCACCGTACTGTGCATACATTGGTCTATGAATCATAGGCTGTGGCGTAGGAATAGAAGCATTTGCATCCCCCATCAAGGCCATTGCGGCCACTCCATTTTTCAACACCATATCTGGTTTCGCACCAAAAAAAGCAGGATCCCAAAGCACTAAATCGGCTACTTTTCCTTTTTCGATAGAACCAACGTAATCCCCAATACCATGGGCAAGTGCAGGATTAATGGTATATTTTGCTACATATCGCTTTGCTCGGTTATTATCGGCATGTTTGCTATCTCCTTCAAGGGTTCCGCGCTGTTTTTTCATTTTATCGGCTACTTGCCAGGTACGAAGTACCGTTTCCCCAATACGTCCCATTGCCTGGGAATCTGAACTCACCACACTAAATACGCCCATATCCTGCAAAATATCTTCTGCAGCAATTGTTTCGGCACGAATACGGGAATCGGCAAAGGCTAAATCTTCGGGAATAGAAGGATTGAGATTGTGTGCTACCATTACCATATCTAAATGTTCGTCAACCGTATTAACAGTATAGGGTAAAGTAGGATTTGTAGAAGCCGGTAAAATATTTTCATAACCTGCTGAGCGGATAAGATCTGGCGCATGACCACCGCCGGCACCTTCTGAGTGATACATGTGCAACACCCTACCATCAATAGCTTTCATAGTGTCTTCAAAAAAGCCCGATTCGTTTAAAGTGTCGGCATGTAAAGCTACTTGAACATCAAATTGATCGGCACATTGCAAAGCATAATCAATTACGGAAGACGTAGCACCCCAATCTTCGTGAACTTTAAGCCCAACAGCTCCCGCGCGTATTTGTTCATTTAACGGGCCCAAACTAGCTGCATGACCTTTTCCTGTAAGTCCTATATTTATTGGAAGCCCTTCAATGGCTTTTAGCATAGTTTTGATATTCCACGGGCCTGGAGTCCCCGTTGTTGCCCTTGAGCCTGCTCCGGGGCCTGCGCCACCACCAATTAGAGTAGTTGTACCGCCGGCCAAGGCTACATCAACCTGGGCGGGGTTTATAAAATGAATATGTGTATCTACAGCTCCTGCAGTAAGAATCTTACCTTCACCCGAAATGACTTCTGTAGCTGTTCCTAAGATAATATCAACATTATCCTGTACTAATGGATTTCCTGCTTTTCCTATGCCAGATATTTTACCATCCCTAATACCTACATCGGCTTTAAAAATGCCGGTATAGTCTAATATAAGCGCATTGGTTATGACTACATCTGGCACGCGATCGTCTTCTGCCCTGGTAATAAACGGGTGTTGTCCCATGCCATCACGAATCACTTTTCCGCCACCAAAGACTACTTCTTCTCCATAAGTGGTGTAATCTTTTTCAACTTTAATAAATATATCTGTATCACCCAGACGTACTGAATCGCCAGTAGTAGGTCCAAACATTTGGGAGTATTGTTCCCTGTTCATTTTAAAACTCATAGGCTTATTTTTTTAATGGTCCATCAACTTTATTATGAAACCCGTAAACTTCCCGCTTACCGGCATAATCAATTAATTCTATTTCTTTTTTATCTCCCGGTTCAAAACGAACAGCGGCACCGGCAGGAATATCCAGCCGTTTTCCATAGCTTTTTTCACGATCAAAATCAAAGGCCTCATTAACTTCATAAAAGTGATAATGTGAGCCAACCTGAATGGGGCGGTCTCCTTTATTCGTAACCAGAAGTTTGATTGATTTTCTGTCTGCGTTACAAACTATATCGGTCTTCTTGTGTATGTATTCACCGGGTATCATAACAGTGTTTTTTTAGATTATAGATTTAATTAATAGGATTATGCACAGTCACCAATTTAGTGCCATCTGGAAAGGTAACTTCTACCTGAATATCCGGAATCATTTCGGGAATTCCTTCCATCACATCTTCACGGGTTAAGATCGTAGTGCCATATTTCATTAACTCTGCTACGGTCTTTCCTTCTCTGGCACCTTCCATAATTTCATTTGTAATTAGGGCCATGGCCTCGGGATGGTTGAGTTTTAATCCTTTTTCTCTTCTACGTCTTGCCACATCGGCGGCAACAACAATCATGAGTTTATCTCTTTCTCTTGGTGTTAAAAACATAAGCTTTTTATTTAAAAGTGGGTGGTTTCTCTCAAATATAAGGAATATTTGATAGGGTCTAAGTTATTGTTACTCATTTCAGTTCTACTTCGTTTATATCAATATTTAAAGCTTCAGCAACACCTTTTCCATAGTCCGGATCGGCTTTATAACAATTTTTAATATGTCTTTCCTGAATAAACTTTTCGGCACCGCCTACTTCAGCAGCGGTATTTTTAAATAAAAGGTTCTTTTGCTCATCATTCATTATTCGGAAAAGATTGCCGGGTTGTGTATAATAATCGTCGTCATCTTCTCTAAAATCGTAATGATCGGCAGCGCCTTCTAACGGCAAAGGCGGTTCGGTAAACTCTTTTTGTTCTTCCCATTGATCATAGCTGTTTGGGTAATAATGGAGCGTACTTCCTTCGTTTCCATCTACGCGCATCCTCCCATCTCGCGACGGATTGTGGAAAGGACATTTGGGTTTATTTACCGGAATTTGATAATGATTCACACCCAGTCTATAGCGCTGGGCATCACCATAGGAAAACAACCTGGCTTGCAACATCCTATCGGGTGAAAATCCTACACCGGGAACCACATTGGCAGGGTTAAACGCAGCCTGCTCTACATCTGCATAATAGTTTTCCGGATTTTTGTTTAACTCCAATACGCCCACCTCGTGTAAGGGATAATCGCCGTGTGGCCAAACCTTGGTGAGATCAAATGGATTAAAAGGACATTCATTTGCCTGCTCCTCGGTCATTACCTGAATTTTCATTTTCCACCGCGGGAAATTACCTTCTTCAATAACATCGAATAAATCCCTTTGGTGACTTTCCCGGTCTCCGGCAATTATAGCACCGGCTTCTTCATTACTCAGGTTTTCTATCCCCTGTTCGGTTTTAAAGTGGAATTTCACCCAAACCCTTTTATTGTCGGCATCAATCAAGCTAAAAGTGTGGCTTCCGTAACCGTTCATATTCCGATATGATTTAGGAATTCCCCGCTCGCTCATGGTAATGGTAACCTGGTGTAATGCTTCGGGCAACAGGGTCCAAAAATCCCAGTTGTTATTGGCATCCCGAAGATTGGTTTTTGGGTCTCTTTTTACTGCTTTATTAAGATCGGGGAAACGGTAAGGATCGCGTAAAAAGAAAACAGGTGTATTGTTACCTGTTAAATCCCAATTTCCCTCTTCGGTATAAAACTTAATGGCAAAACCTCGAATGTCGCGCTCGGCATCTGCTGCGCCACGTTCTCCAGCCACGGTAGAAAAGCGTACAAACACAGGGGTTTCTTTTCCTATTTCCGAGAAGAGTTTTGCTTTGGTAAATTGCGAAATATCGTGGGTCACTTTAAAAGTTCCAAATGCTCCCGAGCCTTTAGCGTGCATTCTTCTTTCCGGGATTACTTCTCTATCAAAATGCGCCATTTTCTCAAGAAACCAAAAGTCTTCCAAAAGCATTGGACCTCTTTTCCCTGCTGTTTTCACGTTTTGGTTTTCGGCTATCGGTCTTCCTGAAACCGAAAATAATTTTTTCTTATCGTCTTTTTCTGCCATGGTTGGTTATTTTCTTGTTTACTGGTTTAGTTTAAATATGAAGAATACATCCAAACCAGTTTTTCCTGTTCCCGTATGTAATCGCTCATTAGTGCGTTGGTTCCTTCATCCTCTGCGTCTGCAGATAAATCCAGAATTTCACGTTGCAAAGTGATAATTATTTGTAGTGATTCAAGTGTGTCCTTTACGTCCTTTACACCATCGGCTACCTCGGTGCTTTCTTCAACTTTTGCATCTTTCAAATACTTGGAGAATTTATGGTCTGGAGTGTGTCCCAGGGTTTGAATACGCTCTGCCACTTCATCGATTTTCACAAATAGATCTTCGTAAAGCTCCTGAAATTTGTCGTGCAGCTCAAAAAATTTATCTCCTTTTATATTCCAGTGATATCCTCTGATATTTTGATAAAAGATGGAATAATCTGCTAATAGTTCGTTGAGTTTTTCTGAAAGTTTTTTGGACTTTTCTTTATCCAGTCCGATAGCATTTAATTTAGCCATTTTCTTGTGTTTTATAATTTATTAATATTTCTAATTGCTTATTGTTAACGGTTCTCAGGAAGTTTCCCCTTATACCTCAAGTATCTAAATTTACATAATATTTTTCGACTTAGCAATTAGCCACTGAAAGAGGGCACTGAAACCTTATTCCTTGCTTTGATCTATTTAAAGTTGATTAAACATTGAAAATGAAACTTTCACGAAGATCTATGTTGGCATTTATAGACAATGAACTTGTTTAAACTTTGTTCATTGGATAAAAAACCGCTCCTTTCATTGCTTATTATCAAAAAGCAATGGGTGCAACTAAGTTTTTAAGTAAACCAATCACACTATATGCAGCTAAAGCACTGGATTTAGGATTATTCTTAGACGGCATAGTCTCAATGGCTATGGTGACATTTACTGTTTCTGCCTTTAACTTTATGGTATGCCTGTTACTTTTCGTCCCGGGAATACTTTTGATCAAAACCTTAGTATTCTCCACACCCGTTGTTGCCAGAGCGGTAGCTACTGCAACGTTAACATTTTTTGGAAAGTGCTCGATGGCCTCCTTCGCATAGCCACTGAATATTTCTTCTGTTTTTTCTTTAGAAAATTCTTTGTTCTTTAAAAAGGGAGCTCCTTCTAATGATTCGGGTGATTTTTCTGTAGTGATACTTACATCTCCATCTTCCATCAACATAGATGCTCCCAGCACATCAAAACCACCTACCGCTCCAGGTGGTATATGAACCCGGCAATTATTTTCTAATGCCGTTCGTTTAATATTCTTATAAAATTCTTTATCGGCAAGAGCACCTACAGATAATGGAATTAAGCTTATTCTACTTGCCAGGATTTCAACTCCAATTTCTTTAAACACGCCCGGAGAAGCAGCTTCGATAACATAGTCTGGTCTATCGTCAATCATTTCAGATAAAGATTTATACGCCTTGCAACCTATCTCATCTGCCAACTTTATTGCATTTTCTCGTCTTCCGCTTAATATGCCTAGTATATCATACTTTTCCTTCATATCCTGTGCAACAACTTTCGCAATGATGCTACCCAGCGATCCACTTCCTACTATAACTAATTTATATTTGTTCACCTTATTATGCTTCTTTTAAGAATACAGATTCTATTTTTCACACATTTATTCCCTGACTAAGCTATGGTGGGCTAAAGACCAAAAGATATTTACTCCATAGTAATAACTATCTTTCCTTTAGTATGTCCTTTTTCCAATTCTTTATGCGCTTCTCTAATTTCGTCTAACGGAAAGCTTTCGGATATAAACGGTTTCAATTCCCCGGTTTTTAATAGCCGGGCAATGGCTTGCATATCTTTTTTATTGTTTTTAAGGCTGAATCTTACCCCAACACATCCTGCGTTCTCCGCTTTTTCTTCAACCTCCTCGTTGGTCGCACTTGGGATACTGATTAATACGCCACCTTTTTTTAGAGATTTTAAAGAGTGGTCGATATAATCACCACCAATCAAATCGAAAACCACATCCATGTTTTGTGCTTCTTCCTCAAATTTTTGGGTTTTGTAATCAATAAAATGATCGGCTCCCAGGTCTCTAACAAAGTCTTCTTTAGACCCGGAGGCAGTTGCCCAGACTTCAGCGCCAAAATGTTTGGCAAATTGAACCCCATAATGTCCAACTCCGCCGGAAGCAGCGTGAATCAGTACTTTTGTGTTCGATTCTAATTTCCCGAAATCCTTTAGTGCCTGGTATGCGGTGATAGCCGCAATGGTACTGGCTGCTGCATCTTCAAAGCTTACACCTTCAGGAATATAGGTCAAATGCTTTTCTTCAGCTACAAAGTATTCTGCATAGGTTTTTCCAAATCCGGGGAACCCAATGATTCCAAAAACTTTATCGCCCGGTTTAAATTCTGTAATTTTTTCTCCTACTTTTTCAACCACTCCACTGGCATCCCATCCTAAAATAGGATATTCGTCCTGTAACAATTCCTTGCTAAACCGGTTTCCCTTTCGTGTTTTCACTTCAATTGGATTGATACTGGCTACCTTGGTTTTAACCAGAATTTCATTCTCCTTTATCTCGGGAATAGGAATATTTTTCATTGTAAGATGATCTACATCTCCTGTCTTTTTAAGAATAGCTGCTTTCATATTTATATTTTTAATTATCTAAGAAATTCGTTTTTTCTCGATTATCGAGTAAAGAAAAAATATGGCTGGTTTGCCATAAATTACGAAATATAGTCTTTTGAATATATTGTGGGTTTGCTCCAAAATAATTTATTTAAAAAATTCAAATTCAATTTCTTTTGGCATAAAATGAACTCCTTTAAAATCTGATACAACCTCAATTTGGTGTTTTACTTGTGGAGGAACAACAAGCGAATCACCGGGTTTTAGATGGGTCTCTTTTCCATTCATATGGAAAAGGCATTCGCCTTCGTGAACAAACACGATTGATTCTAAGTCGGCAAGGTGTTTAGGCATTAAATCCCCCCTCTTCCCCTGCATTTGCTTGGCAGTTAAGTTCTTTCCTGTAGCGAGTACACTAACTTTTGGAGGTGTTACTTTTTTCATGGTTTATTAATTTAAGTTTATTTCCAATATAAGTATATTTAAAGGATTTAACTAATGTTTAACCATAGGGACGATGTCAAGAATAAAGTCAAAACCACTTATACTTCCAAAGGGCTATTTAATATGAAACCTCAGCTTTAAATAGAGAAATTTTAAAGACGAAAATATCAAATGGGGAATTAGAAAATGATGGCGCTTAATATCATAAAACACATCACTTTTTACGGATTAAAGAATGATATAGGTTGGTATTCGGGAAGCTGCAAGCAGAAATAACTTTTGAGAATGATCCGAATAATCCCAATAAACTGTAGTTAAAAGTGTCCTTTTAGGTTTCTCTTTCAGCAATAATAAAAAATAAAAAAAGCCCTTCATTTCTGAAGAGCTTATATTTTTGGCCTGCACTGAGCCTGCCAAAGTGTGCGGGCGGAGAGACTCGAACTCTCACACCGTAAGGCACTAGATCCTAAGTCTGGTATATATTGCACTAAGAAAACATAAATCATCTCATTTTCAATGATTTAACCCTTTCGTCATTTTATTTAAAGTCATTTAATATCAGTTGACTTCAACATTTGTTGTACCTATGTTGTACCCATTATTCCTAATAAATATGTATCTTTAGGAAGGTTTTTAGACCAAATGTTGTACCTGATTTGACTTTCGTACTCAAAAAAAGGTTTACAATGTCAACAAGTGCAAAGATAATACTTCGTAAAAAGCCTAATTCTAAGGGATTATACCCACTCGCTATTAGGATAACCAAAGATCGCCGTTCTACATATAAACATATAGGACACTATATCGAGTTAGAAGATTGGGATGGGAAAGAACTTAAAATAAAGAAATCACATCCAAACGCAGAAAGCTTGAATAACCTTTTGGCTTCCAAACTTTCTGAAGCCAGAAAAGGATTGATTGCCTTACAAACCAACAATAAAGACGCGACAGCTCGCCAAATAAAAAAGGAAATTTATAAACCTACTTCCAGTCTTACCTTTTTTGATTTTGCAGATGAACACCTTGAGGCTCTCGAAGCTGAAAACAAAATCAATAGGCATTCTACGGACTCTGCTTGGCTAAGTTATATCGAAAGATATTGTAAAACTCGACATCTTGCATTTCAGGAAATAGATGAACGTTTTCTCAAAAAATTCAAAATATTCTTAAAGGGATCTTGTACCCTTACAGAAACGTCTGCAATGAACATTATGGTGTTGATAAGACTTCTTTTCAATCGGGCTATCAAGGATAAAGTAGTGAGCAAGGAAATATATCCTTTTGGAACTGGTAAGTTTAAAATTAAATTTCCAGAAACTACAAAAACAGGACTCTCAGGCAAAGAAATTAAATCTCTTGAAAGCTGCCCTAATCTTTCATATATGGAAAGGCATTCATTAAACGTATGGTTATTCAGCTTTTATTTTGCCGGAATGCGTATTTCGGACGTTCTTTTCACGAGGTGGTCCCAAATTTACGATGGTAGGTTACATTACAAAATGGGTAAAAATTCAAAATTATTATCTCTCAAGATACCTGTCAAGGTTGAAAAAATCTTGTTGTCCTACATATCAGATAAACAAAACGATGATGATTTTATCTTCCCTGAAATGAAAAAAGCAGATTTGACCGATCCAAAAGATATTTACAGAAAAAAAAAGGTCGCAAACAAGAAGTTTAATGACCATATAAAGAAAATCGCGAAACGAACAGGCATTCAAAAAAAGGTAACGATGCACATTGCACGACATTCTTTCGGCAATATTGCCGGTGATACCATCCATCCCTTAATGCTGCAAAAATTGTATCGTCATAGCGATTTAAAAACCACATTGAACTATCAAGCTAATTTTATTCACAAAGAAGCAGATGATGCTTTGGATAGTGTGGTAAATTTTTGAACTATTATCAGCCATTTGCAAATATTTTAAAGCCATATTTCAACATATTCAATTGCCATTCCCTTACCTTTGCCAGCATAATTTTAGGTTTATGGTGTTAAAGGTTAAATGGACTGAATTTAAAAGCAGTCTTGAAAGTTTTCAATCCGAAGGAAATGCGCTTATTGAAAAATATAAAGCAGCAAGAACTGAAGATTTATTAAATGAATTGAAAGAAGATAAACAGTCCTGGGAAACAATATAATTAACTACGTAAGGACTTCTTTTGAACCGGAACACACCAATTTTGCATACGAGTTTAAGGCTCAACAAGGATATAATTTCGGAATGAAATTAGGTGTCGACCAAAGGGTCAAAAATACTATTCAAACCATCAAAGATGAAATTAATGGGCTTGATTACTATTTAAAAATTTTATCCATTTCAGATGCTATTGTGCGAGCTGATGACATTGATTTAGAAGAGCGTAAAAACCTTGATACCGAAGGTATTCTTGACCTTATACTTTCTAAACTATATGAACTGTATAATGATGGAAAATACCATTCTATTAAGTGGATTCTTGAAGGTAACGGCGTAAAGTTAAATGGTCATACCGAAGATTGGGACTATGGTAGAATGCTTGAGGACCGAGGCTTTATAGAGACTATAAATGATCGTGATGTAAATGCCAAACTAAAACTTGAGGGAAAGTATGCTATTGAACAAGCCAGAAAAGCCCAAGTACCTGACTACTCAAAAATCAGCGATTCTGATGAAGAATTAAAAACACTTCTCAAAGAGGTACTTACCGAAGTTAAAAAATCAGGATATGGCCAACAAATAATCTTCGATGAGTTTGATGAGCTGCGCAAAGACATTCCGCATCTTAGCAAAAAATCGTTTGGTCAGTTATTAAAATCAAAACTTGGCGATTTGGTCGCAGCCAAAGCCTTTGACAAAACTCTGGCCAGCGACATATTTAAACAATTTACTGATCAAATGTTCCCATTTTAACATATGGGAATAATGGCAGACATTAAAAATAGAATAGTTCAATTTTTCCGAAATGAACCACCACTGGAATATGAGGTTACAGAATATGTATTTTCGGACAGACAACCTCTTGATGATTCTTCCAACATTTCATTTTTCGTAAACAATCCCAAGCCAGATGTAAGTGTTACCAGAACTTTTGATAGTGAAAACCAAGCTGTTAATTGGCTTATAGAAAATCGAGATTTCAAAAAGATGTTATTCGCTGCTGAAAAACCTTTTGCTTTTCTTCTGAAAGATTGCGATAATAGAGCACATTTTCTAACAACGACCCGTGCCAATGTTCTAGAAAAGGCTTGACCTTCCGTCGCCTCGCTTTTCTATAAAAATGAACGGCAAAAAAAAATGACGACACCTAAGAGGATTACGTAAACCATCCTTATTCAGAAGTGTTAATCTATGGACTCCGCTTTGAACCCTACTTTTTGCAAAGTAGCCTTCACTTCCTCTTCGGTAGCACTATTAGTTTCGACGGTCAGTATCTTATCGGGATTGTTCGTATCCACTTCCCAGCTTTCAACACCTTCCTGCTTGTTTAAAAAGGGGGTAACTTTAGATACGCAACCACCACAATTGATATTTGTTTTGAATTTTAAAGTTTTCATAATTTTTGAATTTATAATTAATATTAAAGTTTTACTCGTTTAAGTCTTAAACTATTGGCAACAACCGATACGCTACTGAAAGCCATTGCTGCTCCTGCAATCATCGGATCTAGTAAAAATCCGTTTACAGGATATAGCACGCCTGCTGCAATAGGAATACCAATAATATTGTAAATGAACGCCCAAAACAGATTTTGACGGATACCCAATACGGTTCTTTTTGATAGTTCCAACGCTTTGGGAATAGATTGCAAATCTGAGGTTATAAGGGTCATTTTTGCAACATCCATCGCAATATCGGAACCTTTGCCCATAGCAATACTCACATTGGCCTGTGCCAAGGCGTGGGAATCGTTGATGCCATCGCCCACCATAGCCACTGTTTTTCCATCGGCTTGTAATTTCTCTACAAAGGCTGCTTTATCGGAAGGCATTACTTCCCCTTGATAATGGGTTATTCCCACTTGTTTTCCAACAGCAGATGCGGTTTTATTATTATCGCCTGTCAACATATAAACTTCAATTCCTTTATTTTGCAGCGTGGCAATGGCCTTTTTGGATGTTTCCTTAATCTTATCTGCAATGGCAAGGATTGCAAGTACTTGTTCATCATTACTAAAAAATATGACCGTTTTTGCTTGTTCTTCAAGATTTTCGGATGCATTGATTAAGGCAGCATCGATTTGAATATCATTCTTGACCATTAGTTTATGGTTACCTACAAAGTATTTAATACCCTTTTCCGATTCTGCTTCAACACCCATTCCCGTTATACTTTCAAAAGAAGTGATTTCGGTGGGTCGAACACCTTGTTCCTTAAAATGATTGACCACGGCTTCGGCCAATGGATGTTCGGACTGTGCCTCAATCGCTGAAATAATTTGTTTGTATTTCGTTTCATCATTACTTTTATCATTCCAAATAATATCCGTTACCAAGGGTTTACCTTCGGTAATCGTACCTGTTTTATCAAGAATGACGGCATTCACTTTATGCCCAAGCTCCAGACTTTCGGCATCTTTTATGAGAATATTGTTCTCTGCGCCTTTTCCTATTCCCACCATAATCGCTGTTGGTGTCGCCAACCCCAACGCACAAGGGCAGGCAATGACCAATACTGCTACGGAAGTCAATAAAGCTTGTGAAAATGCAGTATCGCCACCAACAAACATCCAAACGATGAAGGTAATAATGGATATCCCCAATACGATGGGAACAAAAATTCCCGCAATCTTATCGACCAATTTTTGCACGGGTGCTTTGCTTCCCTGTGCTTCCTGAACCATTTTTATAATATGGGCAAGCAGGGTTTCGCCGCCTACTTTTTCTGCCGTGAATTGAAAACTTCCTTTTTGATTGACGGTACCGGCAAATACTTTTTCCGCTTTGGATTTTTGGACAGGGACAGGTTCGCCCGTAATCATACTTTCATCTACATACGAACTGCCTTTTGATACTTCGCCATCTACCGGTATTTTTTCTCCGGGACGTACCAAGATGGTCTGACCCACTTGGACTTCGGAAATCGGAATTTCCTTTTCTTCCCCATTTTCAATTATTTTAAGCGTTTTGGGCTGCAACCCCATCAGTTTTTTAATCGCTGAAGAAGTGTTCGATTTTGCTTTTTCCTCCAATAATTTCCCAAGGGAAATAAAGGTAATGATAACAGTTGCTGC
The DNA here is from genome assembly GCF_900129445.1 of Salegentibacter echinorum. Lineage (GTDB taxonomy): Bacteria > Bacteroidota > Bacteroidia > Flavobacteriales > Flavobacteriaceae > Salegentibacter > Salegentibacter echinorum. The sequence continues at coordinate 94,594 of NZ_FQVT01000001.1, read as the reverse complement.
TTCGTAATAGACGTGAGGTTCGATACCACGACTCAGCCAGAATTGAGGAAATAGCGTGTTGAACACACTAAATAGAAAGGCGATTCCCGTACTTAACGCTACCAACGTGTCCATATTGGCCTTTCCGTACTTGGCCTGTTTGAAGGCATTGATAAAGAAGCTACGCCCGAACCAAAATAAAACAGGAACGGTCAACACCAACGATATCCATTTTCCGGGTTCCCAATCCATAAAGAACATTCCCAGAATAAAAATGGGCAGCGTTAAAATGGCCGACCAAATGGTGCGGTTTTTAATATCCAGATAGTGCTTTTGCTGAAGTTTCTGTTGTGCTTCCGCTGGGTCTTCCGTATCGATAATAAGGTCATAACCCACCTCTTCTAGTGCTTGCTGTAATTTTTCTTCGGAAATATTTTCATCGTAATCGACCAACACCGAATTGCTTGCAAAATTCACGGTGGCATTGTTCACACCGTCGGTATGGGAAAGTATGGATTCTACACTCCCGGCACAGGCGGCACAGGTCATTCCAGTAACCGGAAATGATTTTTTTGTTCCTTGTTTGGTTTCTTTGGACTCTGTTTCCAATACATTTACAATCGCCATAATCCTTTTCTTTATTGATAGTTCAAATTTCAGGATTAAAAGAACGTAATATGTTACGTAAAAGGCTGAACTATTTGTAGAATTAGCTGAATTAGGTTCATCTATTGCAAAAGTGTTGTATCTCGATAGATATAAAGTACTTTATGAGGAGCAAGAACAGTAGAAATCAGATTATTACCCAAACAACCATTAGAAGACCAATCCAAATTATTTTATCTTTTTTGGTAATACTACTTTTTTCAGATGGTCTCTTATTACTATTATTAAGTCATTTACATCGATATTCAGACATAATATTTATATTATTTCATTTCTTATTTGTAATCCTAGAATATTGTGAGCTAAACAACTAAACTATTCGACGTAACGAGAGTCTAATTTAATGTTTTTACTTTTTCTATTTTTAAGATGTCGATAAATATTTCTTTTGATTGTATACTAACTAAACACATATTGAACACTATATGGTTGTATTTAATCAATGTTTGTGAATATTTTCTTTTAGCACAAAGAAGTAGAGAAGGAAGGCTGCTATAATGAGAAGGACAAGTACAATAACACCCTTGAACTTATCTTTTTTTGTTACCTGATCCTTGGCTGGTTTTTTATTTTTTTTCTTTCGTCTATTTCTACGGCTTTGAGACATTTTTTATTTCCAATTAATTTTTAAGCGTATTGCTAAGTGTGACCATAAAAACGATAACAACATTAGTAATTACGACTTCAAACATTCTCGTCATTCTTGTACCATGATATTTCAGCAACTCTTAGTTTTTCTATAAGCAAATACTATAAAAACTATAATTATTGGAAACCGGATAAGTTATAGTTTCATATCCGGCATATTGATAACCCCGGGAGTAGACCTATACAAAAATGTTATTAGATTTTAAAGTTTTGGTCACCTTTGTAGCGTACTCCACTACAATGTTTGAACTTTGACTAAAATCGATAGGGACAAATATTTTCATGGTTTTTTAATTTAAATTACATATTCAGTTTTCATTTGTTCCTTTTGATAAGAGGTTTTTTTTAATCCATTTTTTTGCAGTTTCTCTATCCTCTAAATCATAATATTTCACTTCTGCATTTGTGAACGGTTTCATAAACTGAGTTATCCAATCCTGCCATTTTTTATCTCCAACCATCGCAATTTTTTCATAATCCTGGGCGTGTGTGGTATCCATTTTCAGGTCTTCCCAAAATCCAGAAAGATCCCAGCCGGTAAAGTCTTCCATTTCAAAATACCAATGAACTTTCATTCCCTTGTCCAGTATAGCGTGGATAAGCGGACGTATTTTTTCCATATCCTCTTTTTTTAATTTACCTGAAGCTTTTGTTGCTATGATATTCCCCCCTGTTAATTCAATTATCTCTAACATATTTTTGTTTTTTAATTATTATCCTCCTAAATCGTAAAACCATTCCTCAGCTTTTACAATAGCCTCAGATATAGCTTTTTTTTCGTGTAATTTTTCTCCTTAACTAATTGCCTTTTGCCTAACCCATGGTTCGAGGAAATCAAAATCGGTTGTGAAATCTTCGAACATCCAGTCCATCTTATAGTTGAATTGTTTTTATTGTTACGGCTAAATTTTCCTTTTTTCCATCTCTGCTCTTACAATACCACGTTCTAGGGCCTCCTCCTTTGAACATTGGTTTGCCCTATAGAATTCTTCGGCATATTTAACGGCCAATTCCCGGATGTTTTCATCCAGTAGATCGATCCTCTCCTGGTAATCTTTGAACAAATCTTCTGTCATTTTAAAAAAGTTTTAGTACAAAAAATGCCATTACCAATAAATACACAATGTATGCTCCGTCAAAGACAAAAATCTGCCATTTACTGAATCCATGTTGTTCTTTGCTTTGATGGATAAATAATGAATATAATAAAGGCATCAACCCGACAAAAGCCAGGTTTACCCAGTATAACTGAAAATCTTCAATAGGGGTTGTAACCAATGCTAATGGAAAAAAGGCCACAGTCATAGTAACAGCATTATCTGCGATCACACTGGTGGTTCCAGCCGTTACCTCACCGCCTTTTACCACGCTCCAGGTCTTGAAAATTTCTGGTGCCGTGGTCATTATGCCTGTGATGAAAAGACCGCCCACGATTTCAGAAATATTTAGGGCAGCAACAATATTCTCGGTTGCCTTTACAATAAAAAAAGCACCTACGGCTATTGCCAGAGCACCAGCACCGGAAAGAGCTATCTTTTCTTTATTCCAGATTACCTTTTCACCTTTTTTTCTACCTTTTACTATGGCGTGGGTCAAAAACGCTCCATAGGCCGCCAGCATAATCCACCCGTCTATCGGTTGCAGCCCGCGCCAGGCTTTAGGCAAAGTCAAAAGGGCTACAAGGGCGATAATACTCAGGTACGGAAGGGAAAGAACGGAAACAGACCGTTTGTTCAATGCCAGAATGTTTTTATCAAGGTGTTTTTGGTGGTTTTTATTTTTTTTGAAGTATCTCCTGGAAGCGAAATACGCAATGGTTACCATCAAGGGAATTGAAATAATATTTGATCCCAACAAATTTCCAAGCCCAATATCGGAAACTCCCCGCGCAGCACTTGTAATGTTGATGGCTACTTCAGGGCTTGCCGTGACAATGGCAAGGAAGGCAGCACCTGCAGAAGCGGTAAGCCCCCATTGTTTACGTAGCATTTTTAAGGGGGTCAACAACTGGTCCGCACCCCAGTGGGCCGCCCAGGCCGCAACTGCTAATACTACTATCCAAAGCCAGATATTCATATTTCAAGTTTTGATTAATTACTTTCCCATCCTCGAATTTTTGACAGGATTTACTTTGATAATTTTAATATTTTTATAGCCCCGCGCATTACAAAAGTGAACACAATTCCACCAATAACTAAATCTGGCCATTTACTACCTAAAAAATAAACCAACGTCCCCGCTAATATGACACCACCATTTACTATAATATCGTTGGAGGTGAAAATCGCGCTCGCCTGCATATGCACTTCCTTACTTTTGGCTTTGTTTATCAGCCAAAGGGAAACAAGGTTCCCGATAAGGGCAAAAATGGAAACAATAATCATCCATTGGAATAGCGGTGTTTCGCTATTGCTAAAAAACCTTCTCAATACTTCAATAAATCCAAGTGTGGCCAATGCCATCTGAAAGTAACCGCTGAATTTTGCTACTTTCTTTTTTCGTGAAATAGCACCACCTACGGCAAAAAGGCTCAATGCGTACACAATAGAATCTGCCAACATATCCAGCGAATCGGCAATAAGGCCCATAGAAGAAGAAATCCAACCTGTGGTCACTTCGATGACGAAAAAGCCAAAATTGATTCCCAGCACCCACCAAAGAATCTTTTGTTGTTTGGATTCATCTTCTGCCAATGGCATTTCAGATTTTTCGGTTCCTTGAAGCTTTTCTCCTAGTTTTAACTCGCTGAGAGCTTTATTTATTTCTTCAACATTGTTTTGATGGTAAATTTCCAGCTTTCTATTGGGAATGTCAAAGTCCAAATACTTTACCTGTTGGCAAGATTCTATCTTCATACGGATCATCTGCTCTTCGGAAGGGCAGTCCATTTGCTTTATTATAAAAGTGCTTTTATTCATTTTTTATAAGCTAAAAGTCTTAACGCATTAAAAACAACAAGCAAGGTCGAGCCTTCGTGTATTACCACGGCAATACCGATATTGGCAAGTCCAAAAATGGTGGATGGGATAAGCAGGGCCACAATACCAAGGCTTACCCAGAGGTTCTGCTTAATAATGGCTTTCGCTTTCCTGCTCAGGCCTATGGCAAAGGGCAGGGTTTCCAGTTTATCGGCCATTAAGGCTATATCTGCGGTTTCCAGGGCCACATCGCTGCCCGCTGCCCCCATAGCGATACCAACTGTACTATTTGCCATTGCGGGGGCATCGTTCACACCATCACCTACCATTGCGACCTTGCTTTCCTTTTCTTTCAGTTTTTTGATTGCATCTACTTTTTCCTCCGGCAACAGACTCCCCCAGGCATCGGTCAAGCCAATTTCTTCAGCTACAGCATCGGCAACTTTTTGATTATCGCCTGTAAGCATAATCATTCGTTTAATGCCGATTTCCTTTAATTGTTTCAGTGTGTCCCTGGCCGCTTCACGTGGGGTGTCCATAAGGGCGATGATACCTATATATTCTTTGTTCCTTCTTATAAGCATCGTGGTGTTTCCGCTACTTTCAAGTCCCTTAACTTTTGTGGAAATGTCTTCGGAAGGTTTTGCATCATCAAGGTCTTCGTACAGGTCCAAATTGCCAATATAGATTTTGTTTTTACCCAGGGAAGCTTTAATTCCTTTCCCTAAAACGGCTTCCAAATCGGACGCATCGGGAATTTCTGTAACTTCCAGACGCTCTTTTCCGTCCCTAACGACAGCTTTGGCCAAGGGGTGGTCGCTCAGGTTTTCGACGGCAACGGCTATCTTTAACAGTTCATTTTCTTCAATATCCCCTAGAGGTACTACTTCGGTAAGTTTGGGCTTTCCTTCTGTTAGCGTCCCCGTTTTATCAAAGGCCAGGGCTGTCAACTCGCCCAGATCCTCAAGTGGTCGCCCCCCTTTGATAAGTACACCGCCACGTGCTGCCCGTGCTACACCGCTTAATACGGCACTGGGGGTTGAAATGGCCAATGCGCAAGGACTTGCAGCTACCAATACCGCCATTGCCCGGTAAAAGCTGGCACTAAAGGGTTCATCAATGACCAGAAAAGCAAAGAGTAGGATACCAACCAATATCAGTACGGATGGCACAAAATATTTTTCAAACTTATCGGTCAAAAGCTGTGTGGGCGATTTCTGGGTCTGCGCTTCGTTTACCAGTTTGACCAGTCGGGACAGGGTAGAATCTTTGGCTTCTTTAATTACCTTAATTTCCAAGGTATTATTACCGTTGATAGTTCCCGCAAATACCCGGTTTTCATCTTTTATTTCATCGTCTTCAGAATAGTCCTTGTTTGTGTTTTCCACGGGAAGTTTGTCCACGGGAACACTTTCCCCGGTAATAGGTGCCTGGTTTACACTACTTTTTCCGTTAACCACAACACCATCGGCAGATATTTTACTGTTGGGTTTTACCACGATAATATCGCCAATGCCCAATTCTGCAATCCCAACTTCTTCGGTCTTGCCATCTTTTTTAAGTAAAGCTGTTTTTGGCGCGAGCTTTGCAAGTGCAGCAATTGATTTTCTGGCTTTGTTCATTGCGTAATGTTCTAGGGCGTGCCCAAGGCTAAAAAGGAACAGCAAGAGAGCACCTTCTGCCCATTCGCCCAGAATTGCGGCGCCAATGGCGGCTACCAACATCAGAAAGTCAATTTCAAATCCTCCTTTTGCAACCGTTTCAATAGCTTCCTTAGCGGTAAAATATCCTCCAAAGAAATATGCGCCTATGTATAAAGACAAGCTTACCCAATCTGGAATTGTTTCCACAAAAGAAAGCCCGAAACCAATTCCCAAAAGTACACCGCAAATAATCGAAAAAATAAGCTCGGTATTTTTACCGAAGATCCCGCCATGCGTGTGGGAATGCTCTTCCCCTGCGGCGTGGCTATCGCCCTCTTTTTGTTCGTGGTTTTCTGTGGAAATTTGTTCCATAGTATCTTTGTTTTTTGAATCCTTCTGTTTTTTTGGCGATGCTTTAGAGTAGTCATTTTCATTTGAAAAACTCCGTTCAATCTGAAGGTCTTGCTTTTTGATTTGTTTGTTTATTTCTTCAAATTTTGTCTCTTTCTTATCAAATTCAAGCCGAACCATTCCCGATGCCGAAACAGTAGCCTCCAAAACCCCATTGATTCTCAAAAGGCTTTTCTCAATGGAGCGTGCCTGTCGGGTATGCCGAATCCCTTTAACCTCTGCGAGCAAATGCCCGTACTTTTCAGTAATTGCGGCACCAGTTCGTTCGGCGAGGGATTGAACGCGGTCGATGGAAATGATATCCGGGTCGTAATGGAAACAGAGCTGCGGGGTGTCATCTTCTTCCGCATCGGCAACGTGCACTTTTTCAATACCCTCTTTGGCCTGTAATTCTTTGATAAGCCTCTCTACACAAGTATCTTTTTCGTTGGGAACTTGCGGAAGGATGATCGGGATTTTTAGTTGTAGTTTTCTCATTTTTCACTGTTTTTTTATATCCATTCTTTAGCGGCATCCATATCTTCAGGCTTAAAAATTTCATGTGTGCTCTGGTAAAAGGAAGCAGCACCTCTGTAAATTGCTCCTGCCATTTGATATTTCCCACTAAGGCAACGCGTTTTAAAAATGTTTTATTTTCGATTCCCTTCCAATAGGCATTCGCCGCCCAACCTTCAAAATTTTGTATTTCAATTTACCAGAAAACTTCCCAATATTTATATATTCTGTTATGACGGGTATCAAGTTTTCATAATCCTTGGCATCCAGCTTATGTTCAGGCACCATATATACCTTAGCTTCCTTTTTATAAATTGTTACCATTTCTTTTTATTTATTTAAAAAAATAGTTTTTCATTAACCTTATGGTCAATCCAGATTAGCATTGCATTTTTCGCAAACGCCTTTTACCACGAGGTTGATATCTTCCGTGATATAGCTTTGGGGTAAATTGATATGTGGAATTTTGTGGTCCGTTAAACAAACCGTCTCATTACAGTTATTGCAATGAAAATGCAAATGAAGATCATTGCCGACCTCGCACTCACAATTCTCTTCACAAAGCGCGTATTTAATAACCCCTGTTCCATCTTCAATATGATGCACGATTCCTTTTTCCTCAAAGGTTTTTATAGTCCTGAAGAGGGTGCTTCTTTCACTAACCTTAAAATCTTTTTCCAAATCACCAAGACTGATGGCCACTTCTAATTCCGCCAAACGTTTATAAGTCATTAAACGCATAGCCGTAGGCCGTATCCCTTTGCTTTCCAGTAGTTGGACTATTTTTTCCATTTAAATTAAGTTATTATAGGTCGCGCTTTTTTAAAGATTGACCCGTTTTAATCTTAAAAGCATCCTCAACATCAGACAAATAGATGATTCCATCACCCGGAGAAGGGGTTTTTCCGTTTTCAAGGATGGTTTCGATAGCGCGCCTGGCTTCTTCGTTTTGGCAAACAAGCTCCATTTTTACCACTGGGCTATCGGTGATATGAAAATCAAGAGATGGGGAAGCTCCTTTGCCCTTAAATGCCCCTGTTCCTTCTCCTTGGGAGATCGTCATGCTTTTAAATCCGGCATCATTTAATGCCTCAATTACTTTTTGAACCCTCTTAGGCTTTATAAATGCTTTTATTTCTTTCATCGGTTTAATTTTTATTTGGTATTAAGGATGAGCCCTCTGTATTTTCTAATTAAGACAAACATCATACAGAAGGTCCATCCATCTTATTTTTTATTCTAATGGCTATGAGAAGTTTGGCTCTTTTGCATTTCAGAGATCAAATAATAAGATCCGTTGTAGGCTATTTGAGTACCTTCCGGCAAGGGTTTCAAGAGCTTTATTTCCACCCAGCCATTTTCAGTCCTCCCGGTCCTTATTTCAACCGGCTTGAATTCCCATTCGGTTTCGCCGTTTTCCTGATGCTTCTGAGCCGTAAAGATATAAGGTTGGCCGTTTTCTTCGATTACTGCTTCTTCCGGTAGGGCGGGAACCTTATTTTCTTCAGTTAGAATCCTTCCATTGATGTACATTCCGGGAATCAGATAGTCTTCTTTATTGTCAATTTCAGCATGAACATGCACTGCTTTGGGGTTTTGTTCAAATTGTTTTCCCACCGAGTATATTTCTCCAGTTAAATCACTGCCTGGAACTGACTCTAGGGTAAAAGAAATTTTTTGGCCCTCCTTCACCTTGTAAATGTCCTTTTCAAAAACCATTAAATCGGCATGGACATGCTCATTATCTACTACCATAAACATCCCAGTTTGGGGATCTACATACTGTCCCATTTGTACCTTTACTTTCTCAATAAAACCAGTAATGGGGCTTACCACAGGGATATATTCATAGAGCTCCCCGTTTCTAACTTGAGAAGCATTTAAGTTTAGTTGGCGTAATTGTGATTCATACCCACGTACTTCCCCTTTTACAGACTGATAATCTGATTGGGTTTGTTGAAAAGTCTTTCCAGAACCAACTTCCTCTTCGTATAGACGTTTTTGTCTCTCAAATTCTTTTTCTAAAAACTGCATTCTACTATAGGCATTGATATAGTCAGATTGCATTTTGGTCAAATTTGGATGGGAAAGATAAGCCAGTACCTGGCCTTTGTTTACTTTATCTCCTTCAATAACTTTAATAGAAGTTATATTCCCTCCTAAGATAGCTGTAACGGTAGCTTCGTATTGCGGGGGCACTTCCAGTTGTCCATTGGCTTTTATCACGCCAGAAAGAGCTTTGGTAGACAAAGTATCCACTTTGATATTTAGGCTATTAAATTTCATTTCTGATAGATGTACGGCACGCATCCCACTTTCTTCTTCCCCGTGGCCTTCATCTCCTTCTTCGTTATGTCCTTCTTCGTTATGTCCTTCACTTTCTTCGACATTTGAAGTTGCAGTATCCCCGGAAGGACCTTCTGCTGTATCAGAATTTTCCTTACATCCGAAGAACAGGGTGAGGGTTAAGGCGAGTGTTAGAATATTTATTGTTCTCATATCGTTTGTCTTAGTTATATTTTTAATTTGCATTTTCAAGGTAGTATTCGAGTTGATATCGGCTGTCGAGGTAGTCATTAAAGGCACTCCACGCATTTATCTCAATACGAATGGCATCCCTGATATTTTGTAAGAAGGTCACATAATCTATAGCTCCTTCCTTAAAAGCCAACACGCTGCCATCTTGCTGTTCCTTTGCTAAAGGCAAGGCCTCATTTTTGTAATAGTTCCAGGAATTCCTCCATTTGATGAATTCTTCCCGCATATTTTTATACGCAGTTTCCAATTCAAGTTGATCCTGATAAAAATTCTGCTCTGCAATCTTTCGGTTTACTTTTGCTTCCTGTGTGCGGCCTAATTCAGGTCCAAAGAATATCGGGATCTGAATCCCTAACTGATATTGATAAAAACCGGATTGTCCGTTGATTTCCTGCCTGGCGTATTGTCCCTGGAATTTTGGCAAGAACTCAGATTTTCGTTCCCTCGTGACCGCCTTGGCAACATCTACCCTTTGTTTGGAAACTTCCAATAGGGGATGGTTTTCAAGTGATTCCACCAAGAAATTCAATGGTTCGTCCAATGCTTCGGTTGGCAAATCGGGTACATCGTACAACGTATCAGACACAAGCCATAAATTTAACCGTTGCAGGGAGGTCAAGTAATCTCGAAAGGCCTGTTCCAACTGGATCTTAACTTCATTTGCCTGATTGGACGTGGCCAGGTATTCCAGTTTTGAAGTAGCTTCGGTCTCATATCTAATCTGGGCAGCCCTTTCAATATCTTCAAAAATAGAGTCCATTTTTTTATAGACCTGAAAGGTCTTTTTTTGGGCATAAACAGCAGCCCAAGCCCTGCTTACTTCCCGTTCAATTTCAATGGTATTTAGATCTAAGGCATTTTCAGCAAGAGCTATTCTTTCTTTTTGTAATTTTAACCGTGGTACTATTCCAAAAATGTCAATTCCTCCTTGTTGGACGCCAATTTGGGTATAAATCCCGTCGGAGCCATTTCCAACCTCTTCCTTTCCTGTAAAGATTTGGGTGTTTCCAAAATCGTAGGCGGTTTTTCGCAATACTTCCTCACTTTCTATTTCCAGTTGTGCGGCTTGCATTTTGGGGTAGTTTTTAATAGCTATTTGTTGAGCTTTTTCCAAGCTAATTGTTTGCAAACTGTCCTGTAACAATTCGCTGTCTTCCCTAGTATTGGATTGGGCAGAAGCCGACATCGTTCCTCCTAAAACCAATCCTATAACCAGAATAGTGGCTAAGGATGGTGAACCTGAAGAGTTTAACTTGTTTTGTTCTTTCTTTTCCCGTCTCTTTTCTACAAATGTGTAAAGTACGGGAAGAACAACCAGGGTAAGTAAGGTTGCTGTAAGCATACCTCCAATCACTACCGTGGCCAAAGGTCGTTGAACTTCAGCTCCTGCCGATGCTGAAAAAGCCATAGGCAAGAAACCAAAGATATCTGTTGTTGCTGTTAACATAATAGGTCTTATTCGTTCTTTGGTTCCTGTAAAAATCCTGTCTTTAATACTGGTTACCCCTTCTTCTTTTAAGGAGTTAAACCTGTTGATGAGTACCAATCCATTTAATACGGCCACACCAAATAAAACAATAAACCCGACGCCGGCAGAAATGCTAAAGGGCATATCCCTTAACCATAGTGCAAATACGCCTCCTATGGCAGCCAATGGAATGGCTATATAAATCATTATTGATTGGGAAAAGGATTGTAGTGCAAAGTATAGCAGTACGAAAATTAAAAACAGCGCAATAGGAACTACAATGGTCAATCGATCTTTAGCGCTTTGGAGATTTTCAAATTCTCCTCCATAAGAAATATAATAACCCGGTGGTAAGTCTAATTCCTCATTCAGCTTTTGCTGAATATCTTTAACCACAGATTCTACATCTCTTCCACGTGCATTGACGCCCACGTATGTCCTTCTATAAGTATCATCCCTGGAAATCTGCATCGGTCCTGGCACATATTCAATATTAGCTATTTCCTTGATCGGCACCTGAGTTCCATCAGGAAGGTCTATATACATGCCGCGTAGATCATCAATATTCGTTCGATGGTTTTCATCAAAGCGTACTACTAAATCGAATCGCTTTTCTCCTTCAAAAATCACCCCGGCGGTACCTCCGGCAAACGCCGTACTTATATAATCATTAACTTTTTGTATGTCAAGTCCATACTGCGCAATTTTTTTGCGATTAAACTGAACCGTCATTTGAGGTAAACCAGAAGTTCTTTCTGGATTCACATCACCTGCTCCTGGTACTGTCTGTATAATATCAGCCATTTTCTGAACTTTATCTGAGAGAATATTCAGATCTTCTCCATAGAGCTTAACAGCAATATCTTCCCGTACACCTTCCAGTAATTCGTTAAAACGTAACTCTACTGGTTGCGTAAACACCAAATTAACCCCGGTAAGTTCCTTGTTAAGTTTTTCCTTAATTTGTTCTATAAGGCCTTCCTTGGTGTCAGCAGTAGTCCATTTATCTTTATCTTTTTCCAAGATTAGATACATATCAGCAATATCCATTGGCATAGGATCAGTAGGAATATCAGCTACTCCTATTCTTGCTGTAGCAGTTTTAATTTCAGGAAAGTTTTCTAAAAGTAAATTCTCTATTTTTTTAGAAACCTCGATAGACTCCGTTAAGGAGCTCCCTGGTCTAATTAATGCCTGCATGGCAATATCACCCTCATCCAGTTGTGGGACAAATTCACCTCCCATTCTGGAAAAAAGAAAACCAGCAATAATAAGTAATACTACGGCTGAGCCTATTACTATCAGTTTTAATTTTAAAGCGCCTTTAAGTAAAGGCGTATATACTTTTTGAATACCGCCGATTATTTTGTCGCTTACTTTTTCCAACCAGCGCTCAAACTTCCCAAACCAGTTCTTTTTATTTTGAATAGGTTTCATCAAAAGAGCTGACATCATTGGTACGTATGTAAGGCATAAGAAAATGGCGCCTATCATCGCAAAACCAAAGGTATAGGCCATTGGTTTAAACATTTTTCCTTCAACACCGGTGAGAAAAAGAATAGGTGTGAAAACAATAAGTATAATGATTTGTCCAAAAAAGGCAGACCCCATCATCGTACTTCCTGCATCATAGGCTACTTCATCCATGACTCCCTGCTTAAATTTCACCTTGCCAGATCGAATACGTTTTTGGATTTCATAAACAGTACCTTCAATGATGATAACTGCCCCGTCTATAATAATACCGAAGTCAATGGCTCCAAGGCTCATTAAATTTGCCCAAACATTGAATTGTTTCATCAATATAAAGGCAAAGAGTAAGGACAAGGGAATGGTAGTAGCTGTAATAAGCCCACCTCTTAAACTTCCTAATAATATAACCAGCGCAAATATTACTATTAATGCACCTTCTAGTAAGTTAGTTTTTACGGTATCGGTAGTCCTAGCTATTAATTCACTTCTGTCAATTATAGGTTCTATTTTTAGACCTTCAGGTAGAGATCTCTCCACTTCGGCCATTCTATCTTTTACATCTTGAATCACCGCATTGGGATTAGCTCCTTTTAGCATCATGATAATTCCTCCTACAGCCTCTTCTCCGTCTTGGGTAAAAGCCCCGTAGCGTACTTGATTGCCAAATTGAACATTTTTAGCTACATCCCCAATGGTAATGGGAACTCCATTTTCCGTGGTAATAGCAATCTCCCTGATATCATCTAAAGAGCGAATCAAACCTTCCCCCCTGATAAAATTTGACATTTTATTCTTTTCTATATAAGCACCTCCGGTATTGACGTTATTTCGAGCCAAAGCTTCATATACTTCAGATATGCTTATCCCCATACTGTTTAATTTTTCTGGGTTTACTGCAACTTCATATTGTTTTATGGAACCTCCAAAAGAATTCACTTCTACAACTCCTTCCAGAAGTGTTAACTGCCGTTTGACAATCCAATCTTGTATTGTTCTGAGTTCCATAGGAGAATACTCGGTATTATATCCTTCCTCTGGTTTAATGGTGTATTCATAAATTTGTCCTAATCCCGTTGATATAGGTCCCATCGCAGGACTTCCAAATTTATCGGGGATTGTTTCACTTAGTTCATTAAGCTTTTCTTGAACCAGTTGACGGGGAAGATAGGTGCCCATATCATCCTTAAAAACAATGGTGACAACAGAAAGACCAAACCGGGAAATAGACCGTATTTCTGTAACCCCGGGTAAGTTACCCATCGAAAGTTCTACAGGATAGGTGACAAACTGCTCAATATCTTCTGTAGCAAGGTTAGGAGACTGGGTAATAACCTGGACTTGATTATTAGTGATATCTGGTACCGATCCCAGATTTACGGTAGACATAGACCAAATACCTGTGCCAATTAAAGCCAAGGTAAGCAGGCCAATAATAAATTTATTATTAATGGAAAACGCGATGATTTTATTAATCATAAAAAAAGTATTAATTCAGTTTAAACTGTGCAATGCAAATTGTGCAATGCGTTTTTGTTGTAATGCTTATTTTGAAAAGCATGACGTTAGGACATAGCTATCCTTAAAAAAACCGAATTATACTTGAGGGGGTTGGAAAAGCGCTTCCAGATATCTGGAATTAAAGTTAATTTTATAGAAGTTGTACTGTTTTCCATTTTCAATCTTTAATCGATTGAATAGAGGTATATTGTTGTTAGCAATTAATACTATAGGATGACAACATTGATGGTGAGAATGGACTGGCATATTCTCTTTATCTTGATTCTTATGATGTCCTTCATTTTTTGAATCACTCTCAATGTAATCTTCAACTACATATTCTAGAAACGAGTCACCATAAACTTTATGATCTTGATAATGACTAATAACACTTGAAATTTCTTTAATTGATCCACAGAAGTCCATATCTAAGCTAATTCCTTGGAAAAAGAATAAAAAGGACATTGATATGGAAAAGAATATTTTCATAAAGCTTCACAAAGATACAAATTAATGAATGCACAGGTTGTGCAAAAGCTATGGTTATTAGCAACAGCTCTTATTTTCCTAATAGGTGGACTGGGCATCGTTTCCAATGAATAATAAACACAATCGTCTTCGCTTGGTTTCAAAAACCGTTTTGCAATTTTCACACCTGTAAAAGAATTGGCAAGCGTTTGTTGGCATATCTTGTACTTTTTTATATCCGCAGTCTGGACAAGTAATTTTTGACCTTAGTTGCATTATCATCAAATCTCATCTAATGATCTACGGTTTTTATTGGTACTTTTTTTAAATTCCGACGGCGTCATTCCAGTAATCTTTTTGAATTGGTTACTTAAATAGGCAACACTGCTATAGTTCATTTGAAATGCAATTTCGCTTAAATTCAATTCATTGTAAATGATAAGTTCTTTAATGCGTTCTATTTTTTGATTGATGATATACTGCTCAAAAGTAATACTCTCTACAGCAGAAAATAAAGAGCTAAGGTACTTATAGTCAAGATGTAATTTTTCACTTATAAATTCTGGCCATTTTATATCGAGTACCTCATTGGAATGATGGATTTTATCTACAACCAATGTTTTCATCTGTTCAATAAGTTGACTTTTTCGATCGTTTATTAGACTAAAACCAGAATTCCGAAGTTCTTCTTTCAAAAGTTTTTTTGTATATTCATCTAGTTCTTCTTCCAAATATACTTCACCCAGTTTGATGATACCATAAGAAATTTTCAACTTATCTAAGATAAACGCGACTGAGTTTACACAGCGTGGACACACCATATTTTTAATATAAATAATATTGGTCATAATTTAGGTTTTAAATATATACTCTTAAGCCATAAAAGCAACAAGAATGGCAGCAAATAAGGCTGCTAAAAATAAAATAACCAAAGCAAGAATACCATAAATTTTATCTTTTTTGGAAATAGTGTCTTTCTTGGATTTTGTCTTTTTCCTGTTTTTATTTTTTCTTCTATCTCTTCTATTTGCACTCATTATCTTATATTTATATGATTGGTAAAATTGCCCAGTTAAGAGTTATTTCTTATAATTAGCTAAAAATCAAAAGATATGATCATCCTAGTTTTATTAAGTAGTCTCAGGCGAAAAACCGTCCTGAAATTACTTTAAGCACATATATAAGCGAACGGAAAGAGTAGTTTTTAAGGACTGCGAAAGCACAAAATATTATAGATTAAGAGCATCAAGCTGGCAATTGACCAGTTTCGACCTCAAAAACAGGGAGGTAGTTTTCAAATAGGTTCAAAAACTAAAATAGCCTGCTAAATCGTAAATAAAAACCCGGCCTAAACCGGGTTCCAGTTATTTAAATAACCTACAATTAAGCCAGATAAACTTCACAAGCTTCTACACATTCTCTACAAGCCTGCGCACAATCCTTACAGTGCTGATGATCATGCTTATCGCACTCATCTGCACAATCCTGACATACCTTTTTACAATATTCAACCAGGGCATTCACATCGCTATAACTCGTGGCTAAAATTTGATTTAAAGCAGCACAGGCTTCAGCACATACCCTGTCAATTCTAATGCAATCTTTCATCATCTTTACATTATCTTCATCAAGACAGGCATCAGCACAATAATTGCAGTGGTTAATACAATTTCCAAGTGCATTAATTAATTTCTCATTTCTCATAATATTGATTTTTAATGGTTTATGTCGAAATTATAAACTAAAAACCAAAATGGGTTTTAAAATTATGCTAAGATCTTTCAATTTTAAAGGTATTTAACAAAGCCCTTAAAATTTTAAGGCTTTTTTTCTTCTAATTGTTTCCATTTCCAGCCATCCTGCAATAATAAGGTATTGAAGAATTTACGTTTTTCCATAAATTTTCTATATCTTTTTTTGTTTTTAAATTATTTAAACGATAATAACCTGTACAGCTATACCCGCGCCAATAGTTAAAATAAAACAGCTTATATAAACCATTTGAATTAAATACTGATTCGAGCTTTCATTTTCGAATTGTTTCTTGAAGAACATCGGTGAAATGATTCGTAGATATACCGCTAAGGAAATTGCACTATTTAAAATTCCTACTACCGCAAGCCAGGTATAACCTGAATCTATAGCAGAAGAAAAAAGCAGGAATTTCCCGGCAAAGCCTGCCAAAGGTGGAATTCCTACCAAAGACAGTAAAAAAACGGTCATCGCAACAGCCATAAAAGGCTTTTTATAAGCCAATCCACTGATATGGGATATTTTTTTCCCTACTTGTTGTACAATAGCAAATGCGCCAATATTCATAGCAGCATACGCAAACCCGAACATTATAAGGGAGGAAATTCCTAAATCGCTATGATTTATCCCAATTATACCCAGTAGAAAAAAGCCAGCCTGGGCTATCGTAGAATAAGCCAAAAGTCGTATTAAACTGTTTTGCCATAAGGCAACCACGTTCCCATAGGTCATTGAAAAAGCTGCCAAAATCGCCAAGATCAAGTTATAATCCACAATATGCTGTGGCAAAATTTTCATAACCTGCGCCAACGCAAAAAAGGCTCCTATTTTTGGTGTGACCGATAAAAACGCAGCAATAGATACTGGTGCACCTTCAAAAGTATCGGGAGTCCAGAAATGAAACGGAAAAAGAGAGGCAGCATAACCTAAACCGGCTATAAGCGCTCCAAAACCAAACAGCATTAAAAAAGGCTGATTGGTATTTTCCGATGCAGAAAGTAAAGTACTTCCAGAAATACCCGCCCAGTAAGTTAAACCAAAAAGCATAATCGCTCCGGTAACCGAGCCGTACACAAAATATTTTACTGCTCCTTCCGTAGCACTATCTGTTTTAGGATAAGCAGCTAATGCAAAACCGGTAAGACTACTAATAAGCACGCCCAAAACCAAAAACATCATATCACCACTCCCCGCTAACAAGGTGGAACCTAAAGTGGAAAAAGCAAGCAGACTATACACAGTTCCTTCCCTATCGGTTCCCTTTAATTCCTGCCGAACGAGCAAACCAATAAAAATAGCCGCACCGGAAAGAATAATTACAGCCCATTGGCTCAATTCATCACTTCGGAAAGTCCCAGAAAAGGCGGTCTTTACAGTTCCTAAACGATAGATACTTAAACCCAGGGCACCCAGCATTCCTATTATTAGCGTGTATAAACTACCTAAAGGCTTGCGTAGCATT
Organism: Salegentibacter echinorum; assembly: GCF_900129445.1. GTDB lineage: Bacteria > Bacteroidota > Bacteroidia > Flavobacteriales > Flavobacteriaceae > Salegentibacter > Salegentibacter echinorum. The sequence continues at coordinate 77,176 of NZ_FQVT01000001.1, read as the reverse complement.
TCAAATACCAGCGCACTCATGGCAGTAAGCAACAAAATAATCTGTGGAAGAATAGTCAATAAATCTTCACTCATTTTTCCCATATTGAAAGGTATTTAACGCTTTGGTGGATACTATCTAATATTAAATTCGGGAAAACACCAATTGCTATAATCAGGATTACCAAAGGGATAAAAGCACATAATTCACGGGCGTCCAAGTCTTTTAACTTAACAAGAAAGCTTTTATCGGGCGTCCCCATAAAAGAACGTTGAATAGCTCGTATATAGAGCGCTGAGGTAAGCACAAGACCTAACAGCATTATAGCAACCGCCCAGGGGTAGATTTCAAATCCGCCTAAAAATATTTGGAATTCTGCAGGAAAATGAGCCAATCCGGGCAAGCCCAAAGAAGCAAATGCCGCCAACACAAAGAAACCGCCCAAGATAGGATAGGCTTTCAGCAAACCTCTTAAAGCGGGTATTTCCCTGGTGGTAGCCCTTTCTTGTATCGCCCCAATCAGTAAAAATAAGAGACCGGTAACAATACCGTGGCTAAACATTTGTAAAGTAGCACCATCTAAGGCGTGGATTCCAGATGTTGAAGGAATCATGGCTGCAACGGCGACACCAAAAACCAGGTACCCCATATGGTTAATACTGGTGTAGGCTACCATGCGCTTTATGTCTGTCTGTGCCATGGCTACCAGGGCACCATAAACGACCGAAAATACCGCAACAATCATCACGATCCAGGCATATTCCTTAAATGCATCGGGCGTCATCTGCAGTGCAAAACGAATAAAACCATAGGCCCCGAGTTTCAACAAAATCCCGGCTAAAATGGCACTTCCCGATGCCGGCGCTTCCGTATGTGCCAGGGGTAGCCAGGAATGAAATGGGAATAATGGTGTTTTTATGGCAAAGGCTAGAAAAAGCGCCCAAAAAGTTAAGGTGGCGACCATACCACTAAGCGGTGGGTTTGCGATTAGTTCGCGCATATCAAAAGTACGGGGCTCAGAAAAGATATAAAGGGATAAAAACGCCAACAATAAAAAAAGACTACCTATTAAAGTATATATAAAGAACATTATTGCCGCTTTTTTACGGTTCTCGTGGCCCCAGCCTGCAATTACAAAATACATCCCTACCAGGGTGATTTCGAAAAAAATATAAAATAACAGTAAATCCAGCGACATAAACACCCCTAAACAAGCAGTTTCCAGAAGAAGGAACAAGGCCATTTTGGCTCCCAACTTTTCTTTCTTCTTTGTGGAATATATTATGGTGCAGAAAAAAAGAATAGTTGACAGCAACACCGCAGTATAGCTAATTCCGTCAACTCCTAAACGGTAGGCTGCATCCAGGGCAGGTATCCATTGCAACTCTTCCACATGGCTAAAACCACTATCCAGCCCAAACCCAATACCAATTGCACCAAGAAGACTAAGAGTGGCAGAAACAATTGCCACGGTATTGACAACTTTTGAGGTGGAATGCCGTAACAACAAAATTATAAAAGCTCCCACCAGGGGTAGAAAAAGGGTTAGACTAAGTAAAGGTAGGCTCGTATTCATAACAATTCGATTAAGCTAATGATTAATATAAAAATGAGAATAAGCAAGGAGATTATCGTAATGGCCAGTTCTTTATGTACCAAACCCGATTGCCATTTTTTTCCATAATACCCGCTTTCTTTAATACTGGAAGCAATAGTTTTAATACTAATTAAAATTTTTAAATCGAAAATTTGTGAGAAACTACTTAACCAGATTCCGGAGTTTCCGATTTCCCAAACAGCAGTTTTTACATTCCGGTCTGCTTTAAATATTGTTTGACTAAGATTAAGTCCGAAGTACCCTATTTTTTCAATATATTCTAAAATAAATGCATCAATATGCTGAAAAAAATTGGCTGTTTTAAGCGTGGGGTTGACCACTAAGTTTTGGTAGCCCCCGGCAAGCGTATAATTTTCCCGACTGAATTTCGTAAAAGTTCCAGGTAACCAATTTTCTCTATAAAACCATCCTGTAAGCAGTCCAAATAATGCCGCAACCAATCCCAACACCATACTCCACTTGCCTTTTGGAATAGAATAGCCAATTTTTTTGACGATGGGCTCCAGCCCAAAACCTCCAGCAATGACAAGGATAATCAGAATAAAAATCCCGGTAAGCATCAGGTTTTTTTTAGAAATAGAAGGTTTTTCGGCCTTGCCTTTCCAGAGCCAACGGACGGCTATGGAAACATAACTCGCTGTAAAAAATGCGCCCAACACCCCACTGACCACGAAGAACCAGTTACCCGATATCAGAGAAGCTTCAAGAATACCATCTTTTGACCAATACCCAATTAATGGAGGAATTCCGGTCAAGGCAAGCGCCGCAATAATAAAGGTGTAATGCGTTACCTTTAGTTGTTTACCCGAACCTGCAATTTTCTTGTATTGGGTGCTTTCATATCCCTGTTGAAAAACACCGGCTCCTAAAAAGAGGGTGCTTTTCATAAAAGCGTGTGCCAGCCAATGTGCAAAGGCTGCTCCCGGAAAACCCGCTCCGATAGCCAGAAGCATAAATCCTAATTGGCTTGAGGTAGAAGCAGCCAACATTTGTTTTAAGTCTTTGGAAGTTATGGCCGTTAGACCGGTAAGGATAATCGTTAGACAGCCAATGATTCCGATATAAAGCAAGGCTTCTTCGGGAAGTATCGGGTATATTTTAAACAATAACAAAGCTCCCGCACCAACCATCGTGGCCGAGTGCAATAAAGCGGAAACTGGCGTGGGTCCCGCCATAGCACCTGAAAGCCAACTTTGGAAAGGAAGCTGCGCAGATTTCCCCATAACCGCCAATAAAAAACAGGAAGCTGCCAACACCGAAATTTCCTGGGTAACCGAAAAAGGAACCGCCAGTTGATTATAGGTGATAATGGTTAAAAAAGCACCTGCATATAATCCCATATCTGCGAAACGGGTAAGCATAAAGGCCTTGACGCTTCCGAGGCGGGCATTCTTTTTTTCGTGCCACGTGCCGATCAGAAGAAAGGATGCCAGCCCCATCAATTCCCATCCCGTAATAAACAGGAACCAATCTCCCGCCATGACCAGGACTTGCATGGCGGCGAGAAACAGGCTCATCGCGGGCCAGAACCATCTTTTACCTTTTTCAGCTTCCATATAGCCTTTGGCATAAATAAAAATAGCCAAAGCCACCACCGAAACAACCAGGGCCAAAAGTGCATTTTGATAATTGGCAACCACTACAAATGGAAAATCGGCCAGGCCGCCAAATTCAATTTTTTGGGAAAAAGATTGAGATATATTCAAAAACAAAAATAAGCTGCCCAACAACGAAGCCGACACCCCTATAAGATGAGGCAAAGAAGAGCCGTTTCGGAAGATATAACCGAAAAGAGCGGCTCCTATAGGTGCCAGGATCAATATCCATAGAAATAATTCACTCATTGTTTTATTCTTTTAAATCGCTTGCCTCTTCCATTTCTACCGATCCTTTGGTTCGGAAACGTTGGGTGGCAATTGCAAAACCTACGGCTGCTTCCAGGGCCATAACGGTCATTCCCACCAGGACGAACATTTGGATGGAATATTCTTCGGGGTGCAAATACCGCCAAAAGGCGACCAGGTTCAACATGGCAGCACCGAGCATAAGCTCGATTCCCATCATAATCATCACGAGGTTCGTTTGGCTCAAGGCACCGTAAATACCAATACCAAACAAGACGGCGCCAACGCTTAATACAACTATCAGTTCAATCATCTTTTTTGTTTTTAAAAGGAAGCGCTGTTGCAGTGGACACGATCATGGCTACGAGAATGGAGGTTCCCGCAGTTTCAAAAATCATCATGGACCGTTTCATCAATTCCATTCCCAAATCGTAATTTTGTTTCGCTGGTGTTGGCACTTCTGTAGCAATGGTTTCCCAATTGGAAAAGCTTACGGCTACAATAACCATGGCACCGGCCACCAGGCTTGTACCAATAGACAGTTTTTTTTGATGGCTCATATCCATATTTCCCATTCCCCCTGGATCCATCATATACATCATCATAAAAATAGCCATGATGCTCATTTCCGTAGCCATCATCATGATTTGCAACACGCCCAGGAATTCGGCTTCCATTACCAGGAACATCATTCCCAAAATAGCCATAGAAGCTAAAAGTGAAAGTGCCGATCGCACCATGCTACTGGTCATAAAAACCCTCCAGGCGAACCAAATGGCGCCAAGACCCAAAATAATTAATATGCTAAGTCTAATTATATTCATAACAATAATAAAATTCCCACCCATAGGATATTAAACAATGCCAGGGGCGTTGCCAACTTCCAACTCCATTCCAGGGTATGGTCATGCCGAAATCGGGGCAGTAGGTTTCCAACAACGAAGAAGGAACATGCGACAAGAATGGTTTTTAAAAACACCCATACATAACCCGGGAGAAAAGGACCGGCCCAACCCCCCAGAAAAAAATGAGTAATCCCCAGGGAGAGGCTAAAAATTAAAATAATCCTGCCCAATCTAAAAATGAGTAGGCGTGTCCCGGTAAATTCGGCAAAAACCCCTCCTTCTAATTCTCCCGGGGCGTTTGGTAAATCAAACGGGGGCAAAAAAGTCAAAGCCAGGGAAGCGGCGTAAAACAATAAAAATCCTACAGGTTGATAAACAATGTTCCATAACCCGGTTTGCGATTCTACAACAGCCATCATATTCATAGATTCTGCACGCATTACTGTGGCCGTAATGGCCATGACAATAGGCATGGAATATGCGATAAGTTGTCCCATAAACCGCCACCCCCCAATCATTGGATAAACAGCATTTGGCGCCCATCCCGCCATCACAAGGGCGACCATAATATAGGCTAAGGCTGCATTAAAAAATAAGGCTCCCGTAGCCATATTTGCAATGACGCTTGATTCTGCCCAGGGGAAAATGCCGATGGCAAGCACAGCCACTGTGATGAACAATATGGGAGCGGTTTCATAAAATGTTTTATCCCGTTTTCGGGGTTTTACATTTTCCTGAATAAAGTAGGAAGCGAATGCCGCAACCGGATAGCCGAATTCCCAGGTTTTATAAACCAACCGACGTTCGAGAACGACTATCGCATATATGCTTACTAAACAACCGATTCCAATAATCATCCACATCATCGTCTTAGTTTTTTGTTTACAAAAGTTGAAATGCCAAGCGAGGCGATACATACTATGGCATCGCTTAGTTCCAGGTCTTTGGTAATTGTGGAAACAAGCGCCGCCAGAGCCCTAGAAGTGGAAGATAAGCTTATATTTTTTACATTTCCGGCTTGAATTTCCACCTGGAGGCTCATTTTCCCGTTGGCGGTTTCGACGGTTGCCGAAGAAATTTGATCTTCTATGCGCTTATCAGGGTTCAGGCCTGGCAAAGGTTCATAATTATCACCTTGGGACTTTTCTATCTTTTGAAAGTTTTGGGTTAGTTCGGTCAACCGAATTTGTAGATGCCCCCACGCGTTATTTTGCTGCGCTTCTGCTGCCCTGGCAATAGGTCCGCTTATATGGTGCAATAAGTTCTTTGGGATAATGGCCAGCTTTAGAAGCCTGTTTTTTAAATACCACCGGCTGCTAATTTTTTTAGTGAGTTTTTTAATTTTCGCTTCCGATAAATTGTTACCGTGAAAATCCTGAATGCTTTGGGTGACAAGGTAAACCAGTCCGGTATCTCCGCAAGCCTGTAAAAGGGTTCTGAGCCAAAGCAAATGGTTCAAAAGCCGCTCATTTTCCAAGACCATAGAAGGTTGCTCGGTTTCTTTTTCTTCCGAAGAAGCTGTTAATGCCAATGTTGTGAGTTTCCGTAGAGTTTCCGGTTCCCGCGGAAATGCGTTAGCCATGTAACTTGGCAATTCCAATGGGTCTTTTGGAAAATTTTCAAGGTCAGGAGTGTTAGAAAGATTCTGATCTACTTCTGCCTGAATGACGGTATCCCCATCGAGTGTCATCTTAACACAAAGCCCATCTGGGAGTCCGGAATGGAAAGGTCCAAAATAGGTCTCATTCCTGTCCATGATCAATCCATCTTTGCTCTTTGGCTTTCCCTTCGTCATTGCTACCATGGACATAAAGTCCATTCCCCCACCTCCGTGATCCTCGTGGTCTTCGCTGTCTTCGTTGTTTTCGTCAGATTCATCTTCGTTTTCTTCCTCTTTTTCCGAACCATCATGCTCTTGATCATCTTTATGCTCTTCGTGATGATGATGGTCGTGATCATGGCTGTTTTCGTTTTCATCGGTTAAGGCTTCCTGCAAAAAAGCAGGTTCAAATGCTTCAAAATCACCGTTAATTAGCTTTGTGTTTTTTAAGAGGGAAGAAAGAGAATTAATTTTATCCCATTCAATACTTAAATCGGGTTCTGGCAGAGGTTGCCCTTCCTGATTTCCTACAAAAACCAGCATCCGCGGCCGGGGCATTTGAGCAAAGATTACTGCGGCGGCTTTTTTCAGGTTTTTAGAGATAGGAAAACCAATTAATAGCACATTGGCGTGCCGCGGACTCTCTGTAATTTTCAATTGCCGGGTATAAGGATTAAAACCCCAGGCTAAAAAAGCTTCTATTCCGGGCACGGGGTAAACCCTTAAAGACTTTTTAGCCAAATCTAAAAGAAAGCCCGGAACCTTAGTCCCATGGGGTAATGTGCCATATTTGTTTATGCCGGTTTTCATTGTCTTTTGAGTCCTCCCTGATTCCATGTGTAAAGCAGTCCCAGAAAAAGTATGAGCAGAAAAACACCCATATCCAAAAGGGCGGTTATTCCTACTTCTTTATAAATCACGGCCCAGGGGTACATATAGGCCATCTCCATATCGAAGGCTAAAAAAAGCAGGGCATATCCATAATAATGTACGTGATATCTTCCCCAGGCCGGCTTTGGTTGTAAACGACCACTTTCTGCAGGAATATCTTTTGCGGGTTCCTTTCTCATTTTGACCATTTTTCTATGGAGCAGGTAAAGGACTATTACAAATCCCAAAGTACCCACTATCATCCCGAATAAAATGGTGTATTGTTGTAGCGCGGACATATTTTATAGTTTTAGTTTTTAATTTTGACTTCAAAAAAAAATTTAATCCAACGAATATCTAAATAAAGACGTAAGGACCTTAAATAGAAGGCTTAATTATATCCTTCCACTCCCAACCATCTTCTTTAACCAAACGACATAATACCTTTCTTCTTTTTTGCATCTCTTTTGTCAACTTATTAGTGCTTTTTGTATTCTTTTGTATTAAACCTGCATCTTCTAACTTGTTAAGTCCAGGATTGGAAGGGAAAACTTCGGTAAATTTGACACCTTTCACTTCCTGAATAACCTCAATATAATCACTTAAAGCTATATCAATATTATCCAACGGGTTGGATTCAGAAGAAACATCAATTTTTATAAAATTTTTTAATATAAATATGGCTTCATTTAACCTTGCTATTTGTATTATAATAGCTTTTTCTTTTTTGTTATTATGAAAATAATGGATTACCGGATAAGCTCGATGATTCTGACTATGTTCAATGAGTTCTTCAGCAAGGGAAACAACTCGATAATTGAGCACATCCCACTTTTCCTTATTATAGGAGTTTAGAACCATATCTTGCGGCTCTTTACCCAAGCTACTTATAAGTATGCCTAATTTGCGTTTTTTAATTACAGCATTAAGAACTGGGATGAAATATGTTATTGACATCGTAATAAGAATTAATCCCGTAAAAGAATATAAAGTCGTTACAAGACGCCATAGATCATTTTTTGCTATGTAATCACCTACTCCCAAAGTAGATAAACTAAAACCAGAATAATATATTTTACCCCATAAGTTAACTGGCAATTTAGATGTGCTATTTATAACTGAAGCTGTATCAGACCACAACACCAAAGTAAAACTTACATTCAGCATAACTACCCAGAAGAGAACTATAAACAGTAATTGCAAATATCCAATATGACTTAGAAGCCTAGATTTCCCGTTGTGATCACAAAGCTTAAGAAAGAATTTCCAAGACATAGAGGAGATTTTATTTGTAATCCATCCACCTCCTTTAACTGTCACTGTGGTCATAACCATATCAGTAACTATCATAATGTAAAGTGTAATTCCAATAAATAAAACTAAATAATTCATAAACTAAATAATAGTTTTAAAATTTTTTAGAAATGACCAATATCTTTCCTGTATTACTGTTTTAGTGCCTGACAAAGGAAGGGCCTTTAACTAATTAAACTAAATATACCCTTCCTTTTCAGGACTTTAAGAATGAACAAAAAACAGAATCCAATTAGTGAACTAATTATGAGAGAAATTCACTATCATTTTTATGTCCATTCTATCTCTGTCTATAATTAAAATATTTAAAAAGGTCAGCTTTGTATTTCCTGTGATATGGGGTTAAACCTCCCTCTCCTGTATTTTGTGCAAAACTCGCAATTTTAGCCCCAGCATTTAATGCCAAAGTTGCATCTTTACTTATAGAGCCATAACTCATTGCTCCTAAATTCAAAATACTTGAACTGTAGGGCTTAATACAATTTGATCCTCCAATATTAATACAAAAATTACCCTGAAATGCCTTTGACGGAAATGTTGAATGCAAAAACCGTTCACCTTCAAAAAACTTTGATCAAATATGTTGTTTAATGATCGTGATCTCCTCCAAGATTCATATCCTAGTCGTGATCCATTTGCATATCATCTTCTTCCATCATCCCTTCATCCTGCATTTCCATATCGTCCATGTCCTCATGCTCTGTCTCTGTGGTTTCCCTACAGGACATTAAAGAAAAATTAGTTCCTACAATAAAAACGAGCAACATTATAAATTTCATATTTTTCATCTGGTTATAGTTTTAAAAACGTCTGATTATAATTTTGAAATAATTTTTTCGAGTTTCCCTTTTATTTCCTGGGCAACTTTTCCCAAAGCTCTATTATCTACCGCCTGCATAGAGGCTATAGGGTTCACAGCTGCAATTTCAATTTGGCCCGATTCTTTCTCCTGAACTATAACATTACAAGGCAGCATGGTGCCAATCTTATCTTCGGCCTCTAATGCCTTATGGGCGTAAGGGGCATTACATGCTCCCAGGATGCGATAATTCCTGAAATCCACTTCCAGTTTTTTCTTTAAAGTTTCAGTAACATCAATTTCAGTTAAAATCCCGAAGCCTTCTTTTTCCAGCTCCCGGGTTACCTGATCGATTACCTGCTCAAAATCTCCTTTTATCGTTTTATTAAAATAGTATTTCATAAGTCATCTTCTTTTGAGATTATTTTTTTGCTCCTCAAATTCTTCTTTACTTATTTCTCCCTTTGCGTATCTTTTCTCAAGTATTTGTATAGGGCTATCGTCTATTTTCTGGTTTTTACCTAACCAACTACTTAAGGGTAGAAAGACTGCTGCTACGACAATAACCCCTATTACAATCCACCAGAACATCATCATTTTTCCCTAATTTATGGTTGTGGGTTATGCTGATGCTTGCCGGTTCCTTTTTTGTGACCTTGCATATCCTCTTTCTTTTTATCCATATGCTCTTTCATTCTCTCCATCATTTCCGGATCATCATGCATTTTTTCCATCATGTCCTGCATCATTCTTGGATTCTCCTTCATTTTTTTCATCATCCCCTGCATCATTTTCTTTCTCATTTCAGGATTATTTTCCATGGAATGCATCATTTCGTGCATCATTTTTTCTTTCATTTCAGGATTTTCCTCCATTCTCTTCATCATCATTTTTTTCATTTCAGGATCTTTTTCCATTTTTTCCTGCATCATTTTTTTCATTTTCTCCTTCATTTCAGGATTTTTCTTCATCATGGCTTCCATTTTTCCTGATTCCATCATTTGCATATGGTTTTGCATCAATGTCTTTTTGGCCATCTCATTGTTAGCAGCCATATCTAAAAGATCTTCAAATTTATCCTGATCTGATACTATATTTCTATAGATTTCATTCCTGTTTTCATCGTCTTCAAGGACTTCAGGTGCATTAAAAGTCGATACACAGCCCACCAAAGAGCCCATAATACCAACAATCAGTAATGTTTTTGCAATCGTTTTCATCTTATATAATTTTAGAGTTAATAAAAATTTTAATATTCAGTTTAATTTATAAATAATCTATCGTTTTGTTCATTTATCCCATTCTTTTCACACAATTTTAAAGTTCCGCATCATCCCCATATCTTCGTGTTCAAGATTGTGGCAATGGTATAGAAATAGCCCTTTAAAGTGTTCAAATCGCATAATTAGATCTATTTGCATACCAGGTAAAAGATAGATGCTGTCCTGCCAGCCTTCATTGATAAAACCATCTTTGGTAGCCTCCCATAGTTTATTATCTACCTTTTCGGCATTTCTATTTAGGATGTTGAATTGTAATTGATGAATATGCACAGGATGCGGCATTTGCATCATATTGCCCATACCACTTTCGCCGCTCATCATGCCGCCATTACCATGCATTCCGCCGCCGTCATCGTCATCATTTGAAGAAAACTGGTTACCGTTATTGATGCGCCATACTTCGGTAGTATTTAATTTTACGGTTTCTTCCTCTGCTACTTCAGTTCCATTATAGGTGCGCCCATTTATTGTCCATTCCATCATGCCCCCCATAGCGAAAGTGAAGTTTCTCGGGTTCTTTTTATTAATGGCTTCTGAACTTTGCAAATAATTTGCAGAAACCAGCTCCCCGGGTAAAGCAGCCTCATTCTCTTTCACAGGGCCTACCTTAATATTTAAAATATCGAACTGGCTGTTATAAGGCAAAGCAGAACTGTTGCTATTTCCCATCATGCCGCCGTTCATCATCCCACCGCCCATTGCATTGTCCATGGGCAAGGGTAAATGAACCATCTTAAAGTTGCTGTTTTCTTCGTGTTCAGATAAATCCAACCAAACATCTACACGCTGCGCTGGCCCCAAAATTAAATAGGGCAAGGTTTTAGGGGTTGGCAACAGTCCACCGTCTACCCCAAACACCGTAATTGAACTGCCGTTGTTCCAGGACAGCTTATAGGCTCTGGAATTGGAACCATTTAAGAACCTTAAACGATATTTCCCATTTGCACTTAAGCTTAGGGTATTGTCAATTTTTCCGTTAATCATTATCCGGTCACCCAAGAAGCCCGTCATCTGCCCCATTCGGCTATTGCCCGAATAACTTAATTGGTGGTTATCATCAAAAGTCCTGTCCTGGATCACAACGGGAATATCATATTTACCCTGAGGTAGGTTTAAGTTTTCTTCATCCTTATCTGAAACTATAAACAATCCGGCAAGTCCGTTATATACCTGTTCCCCTGTCTGCCCATGAGGATGTGGATGAAACCAATAGGTGCCCGCCTTGTTCATCACTTCAAATTCGTAATAATAGGTTTCCCCCCGACCTATCACATGTTCCGGGTGGCCATCATTTTCGTGCGATATATGCAACCCATGCCAGTGCACAATAGATTCCGCAGGAATTTGATTTTCATACCTCACCCTTATTTTATCTCCTTTTTTGACCCGAATGATGGGTCCCAAATAACTACCCTCTATTTGCTGTAAACTGTCCTGGCTACCTTTTATAATAGATGCCTTATAGGAATAGGTATTGGTTTTTTCATCTGAAAAAATATTGGTCTGGGAAGATGATGCTGTTAGTTGTAAATCTACATCTGGAATAAAATCCTTGTTTATTTTTTTGCCCGCCTGTGTGTGTTCCGGTGATGTTTCAGATTTACAGGAAGTAAATAAAGGCATCACATAAAAACCCGCAGTTGCGAGACTTGTAGTTTCTATAAAATTTCTTCTGTTTATCTTGGTTTTCATCACAATGTTTGTTTCAAATTAAATGTTATATAATACTTTTGACCTCCTTATTTTAAGAATTTAAAACTATTATCTTTTCTTCCTTTAATCTGTCATACTTTTTTCATCAGATTTCTTATTAAGGAACCATTTTTCAGCAAAAAAGATGATTAGGATAGATCCTGCAGCAATAGCTATTAATAAAGGATCTTTTTCAATCTTTATCCATATAAAAGAGAAAAGTACTACAGCATCCAGCACCAGGGCGGCTATAACGATTCCCGGTTTAAAGTCGATTTTATTTTTTAAATTTCTTAATACGCCCCAATGCACAATTATATCCATTACGAGATAATAAATTGCCCCCAGCGATGCAATCCTCGTTAGGTCAAAAAAGATGGTAAGCACAATGGCTATTACCACGATGTACACCAACATATGTTTTTGAATACTGCCGCTCATTCCAAAATGGCTATGGGGGATCAATTTCATATCTGTTAACATAGTTGTCATTCTGGACACTGCAAAGATACTGGCTATCACACCAGACACTGTTGCCACAATAGCAATTGCCACCGTAAACCACAGACCAAACTTGCCAAAAAGGGGCCTTGATGCTTCTGCAAGACTATAATCTTTGGCTTCAATAATTTCAGGAATACTCAAATTAGAAATTACTCCCCAGGAAACCAGTAAATAGGTCACTGCACAAATCAATAAGGAAATAACTATGGTCCTACTTACATTTTTATGCGGATTAACTATTTCCCCACCGCTATTGGTAATGGTTGTAAAACCCTTATAAGCAAGAATAGACAATGCCAAAGCCCCCATATATTCCATAATACCATTTTGCGGCGGGCCAGAGGGAACCAAATCGGTAGCCACAAAACCGGAAGCATAAATTGCCCCACCCGCAAAAATCAATAAGCCGCCGGTCTTTAAAATCGCCATAATAAGAGAGGATTTCCCTATGACTTTATTCCCTAAAATATTAATAAGAAAAGCTATAATCAATAAGCCGACACCGAGCGCCGGAACAAGAAATTTATTATCCTGTGCATCAAATAGCTGTAAAGTATAGGTGCCAAAAGTACGGGCAACCAGACTTTCGTTAATGATCATGGAAAACGTCATTAGTAAAGCCGCAAAAGCCGTTATAATTCCCTTCCCATAGGCCTTTTCTAAATACATGGCTATACCTCCCGCCGATGGAAAGGCATTGGACATTTTTATATAAGAATAGGCACTAAAACCCGAAATAATACCTCCAACTATAAAAGCTATGGGAAAATATTTTCCCGAAAGTTCTGCCACCTGACCCAATAGGGCGAAAATCCCTGCACCAATCATTACATTGGTACCCATGGAAATCGCTCCAACTAAACTAAGACTGTTTTTTTTATAGTTTTGCATCGCTTAAAACCTTATTGACAATCCACCTCCGGCACCGAAGCGGTTGTCGTAACTACCCATTAATGAAAAGTTTTTATCTACAAAATATTCCAGCCCGGCACTCCAGGTTTCTTCTTTCTTAAAATTATCACCTTCGGGCAGGTCATCTACCCAGCCAAAATCGGCCTGAAATTCGTATTTCCCGAATACTGCGAGTCGCGGAAAAATCATAATTTCCCGGGCAAGGCTTATTTGTGGCCTTAATTTATTGTCCACACGTAGGTCGAGTGCAAACATATAGGGGGTAAAATACCGGACACCTCCAATAGCCGTGGTATTGAGTTCTTCCATACTATTCTTCATTTCATTCTCTACATTAACCCCGGCAAACAAGCTTACCCAATCATATAGATAATATTCATAGGAGAATTCAGCTTCAATATTTTGATTCCAGCCATATTCTGCCAGGATGTTAAATTGATTTCTTATATTAGAACTTACTACATTTAATGTCGTCATATGTGAGGCAGCATCCAGCATTCCCCAGGTATAAAATTTATTGGTTTCCCTAATAAGGTTTCTCAATGGGAAAGGCTCTAAACGCTCATCCCTTTTGGTATCATAACTTACCACTCTTGCCATCCCGGAATCTAAATGATAAAGGATGTGACAATGCAGGAACCAATCGCCATATTCATTACCATAGAACTCTATGGTTACTTTTTGCATGGGAGCGACATTCACGGTATGTTTTAAAGGGGAATGCTCGCCGTTTTTATTGATTACCCTAAAAAAATGGCCATGCAGGTGCATAGGGTGGTGCATCATGGTAAGATTGTTAAAGGTGATCCTGGTAACGCCATCCCCTTCAATTTTTATCTTATCGGTTTCAGCAAGCGGCACCCCATTTAAACTCCATACATAGCGATTCATATTTCCAGTTAAATTCAACAGGATTTCTTTTACAGGCGCATCTTCAGGATGGGTAGTGGGGTTTTTGGCTTCCAGGAAATCATAATTAAATTCAGAAAACATATCCATCCCTTCCATATTTTCTTTACCATCCATTTTCATCTGACTGTCCGAAGAATTCGCATCAGACATCTGTCCTTCTTGCTTCATATCCATTGATGTAGAATCCGCCATTTTCATACCACTATGATCCATCCCCTGCATTTCATTGTTCGGTTTCATTTTCATATCATCCATTTGCATTCCCCACTTATCCATCATTTCATAAGGATCTACGTTGCTTGGATTGAATTTTAGGGCGGGTGCACCCATTCTCATATCCATTTTTGCCATTCGTTGCATCATAGCAATTTTATCTGGCTTCGGCACATTAGGTGCAGGAAGAACCCTGCCGGTACCAAGATAGGCCGAAGCCGTACCAGAGCCATCCTGGGCCATAGATTTGAATTCCATTTTTCCGTCTTCGGGAATAGTGACGATAAAGTCATAGGTTTCTGCTACCGCAATAAAAGTTTTATTCTTTTCCACCGGCACTACATCTACACCATCAGCAGAAACCAGCGTAGGCATATTACCTCCAAAGGTCATCCAGAAAGAAGTAGAGGCAGCTCCATTAATAATTCTCATTCTAACTTTTTCCCCGGGTTCGAATTCGGGATATTCAATTTTTTCTTCGCCATTAATTAGAAATGCGGGATAGTAAATGTCTGCAATATCGGCACCTTCCATTCGCTGTCTCCAAAAATCTAATTGTGCGCCTAAAGCACCACGCTTTATTACCTGATTAAGTGGGGTGGCAGTACCTTTTTTAATATTATACCATTCGGTACCCCTTTTAAGAAATCTTAGTACATCTTTTGGTTTTTCATTGGTCCAGTCTGAAAGTACAAGTACCAGTTCTTTGTCATATTCCAATGTTTTTTCCTTGGGATGAATTACCAAAGAGCCAAAAACCCCGCTCTGTTCCTGCAGCATCGTATGGGAATGGTACCAATAAGTACCGTGCTGCTTTATCTCAAATTCATATTTAAAAGTGGTTCCCGGTTTTATGGGAGGCGTGGTTAAATAAGGTACCCCATCAAAGAAATTTGGTAAAATCATCCCGTGCCAGTGTATGGAGGTTTCCACGTCCATGTTATTTTCCACGTAAATTACCGCATATTCTCCTTCGGTAAATTCTAAGGTTGGTCCGGGGATACTCCCATTTATAGTCATTCCCATAACCTCTTTGCCTTCGGCCTTGGTTACTTTCTCCTGATCTATGGTTATATGGTATTCGCGTACCGGTAGATTGTTTATATTTCCTTCTACCGATTTATCTGTATGACGCTGGCCATAAGAACTCAAAACGGAAAATATAAACAGTATTAGTGAAAAGGTAGATTTATTCATGAAAGTAATTTTAATACCCTGATATTATTTTTTTGATTCAGATGAATTTGAGTGAAAGACTATTAATTTTCTTCGTTTTCCAGCCTGTAAATAATCTTTTTCATCTGTGCGATTTCCCGTTCCTGGGCTTCAATAATTTCTTTAGCCAGTTTTTTGGTTTCCGGGTCTTCTATATCTGCACGCTTACTGGTAAGAATGGCAATGGAGTGATGGGGGATCATCGCTTTCATATAAAGAATATCACCAATTATGGGGCGTTGTGCCCTAACCAAGCCTAATGCCGAAACAAACAAGACAAGACTACCAAGATAAATGGCTATATTTTTCTTCTTGTTTTTATACATTTTACGCATTAGCGAAAGCATAATTACTGCCATTGCCGAAATACCCAAACAGGTCATATACAGCCGGGTAAGGCTAAAATATACATGGTCAAACTCATAGGTATTCATATACATAGTGATGTACATGGCTATAAAAGACAAACTGAGCATTAGAAAAAAATTCCGGTAATTGCCCCCATTGTTATGATGCTTCTTATCTTCTGATTTCATTCTTCTGATTTTTAGGTTGATTTTGGTTTTTTTATTTTTTAATCGTCTTTTTTACAGAGCCACATCGCAACATTTTATCGCCAAAATATGGATTATTGACCTCCTCTACATCTGCATACCAATAGGCGCCCTCATTATTGAAAGCCATGGGGCAGAATTTTTTATAAATAGTTCCCCCCGAAAGTGCTTCTTCAAACATAGGGCCTGCTTTTTCTGTAAACGTTGCGAATAATTCCCTTTGCTTTTCCAAATCCTCGGTTTCCGACATTTGTTGGGCCAAAGTTTTCATATTTGCCCGTTCTTTAGAAAAAGATTCAGCCATACTTTGGGCTACATCCTGTACCTGACCGGCATCAGCGTTGGTTAATGCTATTTTAATTTCCAGGTAATTATGCCAGATTTTTCCTGTCATCCCATCTATAAAATCCTGGTCGGCAATATCGGCTGTTTTTTCTTCGGCCTTTTTAACCTCTTCTGGGGTGTCTATTTCTACCGATTGTTTTGCTTTGTTATCAAGGCAGGAAGTAAATACAATCATACTGAATAAAAACACACTAAAACTTAAAAATCTATTTTTCATATCTTGACTGGTTTTAATTTTTTCCTAAATTACTGGTTAGAAAAAAGATATATTGTCATAATTTGGTTAAACATCTATAAAATTTGGTCTAAAGAATTTCTAAAATTTTTATTAAGTTCCTTATATTCAGATAAATTCATCCCTGTTTCTGCTTTAAATTGCCGGGAAAGATAATTTACATTAGTATAATCCAATAGCTCACTTATCTCGGTAAAATTATAGGTCTTGAACTGGATAAGTTCTTTTACCTTTTCAATTTTCAGTTTTATAAAATACTTTTCCACCGTTATATTTTCGGTATAGGAAAAAATTCGACTCAAGCGCGAATAATCAGTTTCGGTTTCTTTGGATAAGTAGCTGGATAAAGTCCCCGTTTTTTGCAGGGGAAGGTTTTCCAAAAGCCGTATAAGACTTTGTTTTACCTTCTCGACTAAAATTTTATCGGATCCCTCCAATATTTCAAAACCATTTTCATCGAGGACCTTTTCTAACTTTTTAGAATCACGAGCTATATTTTTGCTTTTATAAACTACCCGGCCTAGTTCTACTTTTGTTACTTCCACCCCGGCTTCAAGTAACTCGTTTTTAATTACTTTAATACACCGGTTACAGACCATATTTTTAACAAAGACTTCTACCATGATAATTTTTTGGTAATGTTTTTTAAAAATTTATTTTTTATCATACCCTAAGCATTTATTTAAGCTACCACGCCCATGTTTTTCCCAGTAGTCTAACAATATTTTATTTTTTAATCTTTGTGCCTGTCAAGGAAAGAGGCTTTATAAACTAATTAAACAAAAAACACTCTTCCCTCACAGGACTTTA
The DNA here is from genome assembly GCF_900129445.1 of Salegentibacter echinorum. Taxonomy (GTDB): domain Bacteria; phylum Bacteroidota; class Bacteroidia; order Flavobacteriales; family Flavobacteriaceae; genus Salegentibacter; species Salegentibacter echinorum. The sequence goes on along the minus strand of NZ_FQVT01000001.1, from coordinate 59,632 downwards.
ACATCATACTCTCAAAAGAAAAAGATTAACTAACCAATCAATGAAAAAATTCCTTTCCTTTTTTGGGATATGATATTGTTTATTTTAAAAATCCCCTATAAACTATTTTTAAGCTGGGTCATATATTGTATCATTTCTGTTTTTTCTTCTTTGGAAAGTTTCGCATCCCCATGAATAAAAGTGTAGGAGTCCAGTGGCATTTCATCATCTTCAATCTGACTGATGATTGACCGGAGTTTGCTGTTTTTTCTTCGGTCGGAATATTCACCCCATTCATTAAAATTCAATTCATCTTTTCCTTCTTTTATATGATCCTCTAAAAACCAGGCAGCTGGTTGTATTTTATTGTACCAAGGGTATGCTGTATTGTTGCTATGGCAATCATAACAGGAAACCTTTAATTTATCCTGTACGTCTTTCGGGACATTGTTCACCAGCATAAAATCTGATTTTGGCACCACTTCACTTTGGTTGCGATTGGTGGGCACAAACTGGATGCCCACCAACACAACTAAAAAAACCAGTGCAATGATTTTGATTGTCTTCATTTAGTTAATTTCTCTTTGCACCTCTCCGCAATCCATCATTTTACTTCCATAATAGGGATTTTTGATTTCTTTGGTTACACTCAACCACTGTGCACCTTTGTTATTATTGTACATCGGGCAATAAGCTTGGTACAACTTTTGGCTGGTTCCGACAATGTCAATCAGGTCTATCATGTCCTTGCTCAAAATGTCGAAATGTTCCCGCTGGTGGCCTATGGGGCTTTCCGCAATGTGTTCGGCATGCTCAGTGGCGTCTTCTATGATATCTTGCAGTTCTTGTTGGTCGTTCTGTTCGTAGTTTTCCGTTTTAAAGGTCTTTAACTGTCCCACCATTTTTTCCCCGGCTTTGGCCGCGGCCTCCTGATCGTCATTTACCAAGGCATTTTTAAGCTCCAAGTATGTGGTCAGGCTGGCATCGGTTTGGGCAGCATTGCTGCTTTCCATCCTGTTTTCTTCCATCGGGACAGCGCGCTCGGTCGCCGCGTCTTCAATAGTTGTATTGCTGTTTTTCTCGTTGTTCTTGCAAGAAGTGCTTATTACGGCAAATGCCATAGCCATCACTCCCAAACTTACTTTTACTGTTTTCATTTTTCTTGTTTTTAAAAGGTTGATATTTCTGTTACTGCAATTAATTAAATTTTCCGGATGCCATAAAACACAGCCCGGAACTTAGTATTTTACTTGGTTGTTCGACCGGAAACAAAAAAAGCACTTACCGGCTTTCCTTTTCCCCAGTCCTTATTTTTATACGCTGTTCCACGTCGCTTACATAGATGAGCCCGTCCCCGCTTTTGCCAGTACGGGCACTTACTTTTATAATATTTACAATTTTATCTACATCCTCTTTTTCGCACACTATCTCCATTTTAATGACTTTGCTGTGCATAAATGGAAAATTCAAGCTGGGGGAAGCGGTTTTGGAATCAGTGTAATCACCAACCCCCTCGCCCTGAAATACTGTAAAACAACAAAAGTTTTCTTCCCGCAGGTTCAGGGTTACTTCACTAAGTCTTTCAGGTCTAATAAAGGCTTTGATCTCATTCATATCTTCTAAATTTAAGTTGAAATAAGTTTTGTTATGCTTAGCTCTTTTTTGCGTAAGCTGTGTAATTCACCTCTGAATTAAAGTAGCCAACCCGGCCATTCGCGTCAAGCAGTACAATAAAGGCTTCGGTTTTATCCACTCTTTCCCCTGTTTGGGGATCGGTCGCCATCCTTGCAGATTCTTCGTTGTTCAAGGTGCCAACGCACATCTCACAGCAGCCGTAATAGGTTTTCCCATTTACCGGGACAGGGATTTGCGGTTTGGCCATATAAGCATCGTTCACCATACATACCAGGTCATTGGGCAGTTTGTCCCCTACCCGGTAATCTATAGTGGATTTTTCTACGGCGGCAGTGACCGGTTCCATTTCCATAGGCGGCATCACTTCTTTTTGTGCTTTTTCTTCTTTTTGCTTTTCAGTGAAAGAATTGCAGCCAACCAGCAATACCGTCAGCTAGAACAATGTCATGATAACTTTAATTGAATTTTTCATTGTAGCCTTGTTTTTGTGCCTGCAAAATGGATAGCCCCATAAAAAAGAGTCTATCCATACCTTGCAGGACTTTATTAATTGATAGTTTCTTTTACACTACCACATTTCAGCATTTTCTGACCCATATATGGATTCTTGATTGCCTTTTCATTGGAAAGCCAATAGCCGCCATTGTTGGAATTGGCCATGGGGCAATATTCCAGGTAGATTTCGCCTTTGGCAAGCTTCCCATTTTTAACAAGTTTTGCCATTTCATTGCTCAAGGCATTGAAATTTCCGCGTTGATCTTCTAGGGAAGTGGCACCGGCCATTTTTGAAGCTGTTTCGCGTGCCGCATCCGCATTTTCCACATTTGCCAAAGCTTTTTTGAGCATAACTGAATGATCAATGGCTTTTTCTTCATCTGAAGCCACCAAGGCATCTTTTACCTCAAGGTAATGCCCATAAGCAGCGCCCAGATCTTTGTCTTTGAACTTAGGCGACATTTGCATTTCTTCACCATGACCAGCCATATTGTCGTGGTCGTGTTGTGCATAAACTCCCATGCTTAACAAAGTTAGAAGGAGCATCATCATTGTTCTTTTCATCTTAATAAGTTTTAAAGGTTATAAAAATTTGTTCTTCCCTGCTTTAGTTTATAGTTTCCACGATTTCGCCGCAGGTTAACATTGCGCTACCGTAATAAGGGTTTTTGATCTCTTCTGAACGGCTGAGCCAGTAGGCTCCCGCATTGTCATCTGCCATAGGGCAAAATTGCTTATAAACGGTCTGTCCCACTCCAAAAAGTTGCATCGCTTTGCTCAAATGGGCAGACAGGTGTTTAAAATGATCCCGCTGAGTAGAAATATCTTCACTCTCCGTTATTTTTTCCGCAGCACCAATTACTTCTTTTGAAATCAGCATCCAGTGGTTATGGGCTTCACGATCCTCTAAAAGACTCATATCTATCTTGTTCATTGCTTCCAGTACTTTATTTGCAGTTGCTTGGGCGGTTTTGGCCTCATCTTCCACCAGGGCGTTTTTCAACTTCAAATATTGATCAAAAACGCCATTTAGCTGGTTGGTGAACTCTTCAGGTACCACGATGCGTTCCTGCATTTCGGTATGGTCAACGTTGCCGGTTCCTGCCGTTTCCATATTGGCATTACCCTCGCTACCTGCCATGTCCATACCGGCGTGGCCCTCGTGACCGGTAGATGTCTTGCCTCCGTCCTTGTTCATCATAGACTTTTTGCCCTGGAGTTGTGCGGCAGCATCTACGGTAAAGGCACCGTTTACCACAATGCGCTCTCCGGTACTCAAGCCATCTGTAACCGCATAATTACCACCCGCTGCGGCACCCAGGCTCACTTCCCTCATTTCAAAGACAGGCCTGTCTGGATTGGGTTGTACGTAAACCAGCGAACGTTCCCCGGTCCACATCACGGCCGATTTTGGCACTGTAATAAGCTGGGGTTCTTCAATATCTGCATTTTTTTTCTTGGCCGGTGCCACTTTTCCACGCACGAACATTCCGGGTTTTAGACGACCTTCCTTATTGGGCAGGACTGCACGTACAGTTACCGTACGGGTGGCAGTATTAAGCAGTGGTTCAATAAAAGTAATGGGCACTTCATATTCTTTTCCCGGCAAGGCATTGGCAGTCACGCTAATCTGTTGCCCTTCTTCAAGCTGGGCAATCTGGTTTTCATAAGCATCAAATTGTGCCCATACAATACTAAGGTTGGCAATCTCATAAAGGGACTGGCCCTGCTCTACATAATCACCTTCTTCCACCAGTTTTTCGGTCACCGTACCTGAAACCGTAGCATAAATAGGGAAATATTCTTTAACTTCCCCAGAAGCTTCAATTTCTTCAATTTGCTTGTCGCTGAGTTTCCATAATTTCAATTTTCGGCGTACAGATTCGTATAACCGGGACTGAGAGTCCTTCATCCCCGCAGCGGTAAGCAATTCCTGCTGGGCAGAGACCAGCTCTGGGGAATAAATAGTGGCCAACACCTGCCCGCGGCGTACTTCCTCCCCGGTGTAATTTATATAAAGTTTTTCTATCCTGCCGCCAAAATAAGAAGCCTGCACACTTTTCACCTTTTCGTTCTCCACGATCTTCCCGGAGAGCACCAGGTCGTGATCCCCTAAGAGGCTATCGCCGATCTCCACGGTGTGGATATTGGCCAGAGCCAGGGCGGTTTCAGACATTTCTATTTGTTGCGGCCCAACCTCGCCGCCGCCACTCTCGGCAGGGATAAGGTCCATCCCGCAAATGGGGCAATCGCCCGGTTCGGGCTGCATAATCTGCGGGTGCATAGAGCAGGTCCACAGCTGGTTTTCCTCCTCGTGATTGTGTTCTTCTGTAGTGGCTGTTTCGACATTTTTTTCAGACGAATTGCCACCAAAGAACAGATAGCCAAGGAGCAATCCTGCTAACACTAATCCGGTGTAAATGATATATTTCTTCATCGTTTTTGTTTTAATTTATTCTGAATTATTCACTTAAATAATTAATGTTCGCACTGGCTTGGTAATAGTTTTTTACCGCTTCTATCAGGTTCAGCTCAAAATTTAGCTGTAACTCCTGTACGTCCAGCACATCATTGAAATCTATGGTACCGGTTTCGTAATTCCGCCTGAGGATTTCTTCGGCATCATTGGCTTGCTCGATGTTGAGCAGTTGGGTACGGTAGCTTATGCGAGACTCTGCCCTATTGCTCACAGCCGTTTCCAGGCGCGACACCAATTCGTTGTGCCGGTTCTCCCGTTGTGCATTTAGCTCACGTTGCTTCAGTTCATTTTGCCGCGTAACCGATTTGTATTTATTACCGAAAATTGGAACCGTGATAGAGACCATCGGCATCAGGATGTCTTTACCACTATCCGGGGCTTGCATCGCAGTGGCTTCTCCAACCGAAACGTAATCCAGGCCAAAACCCAAATCTGGCAAAGCTTCCTTTCGGTTCATCTTTTCTGCTTCCCCTACCGATTGATACAGCTTGTCAAAACGCAACAACTCCGGGTGCACCTGTGGCACTTCTGGCAACTGTATCGGGTCTTCCTTTGGCACCGCCAGGGAGTCGTAAACTTCTACCGCGGCACCGGGTTCAGTATTGAGCAGGGTATTGAAAGTGGCTTTTTCCGACTTAAACTCTTCATCGAAGTTTTCAAAACGTTCCCGTAGCTGGTTTTGCCGCATTTGCAGACGAAGCACATCTACCGATGAAGCCTGGTTCACTTCCAGGGAAGTAAGCGCAAGCTGCTCATAGGCTTCCAGCAACTCTATATTTTCTTCCAGTACCCGTTGCTTTGCCCTAATGGCGTAAAGCCTGTAATAATTTTCGGTCACATTTAAAAGCAGTTGTCGCTGGGCCGTGGCAATTTCCACATATTGGGCATCGGCAAGGCTTGATGCATAATTCTCCCTTGCCGTGATAGTCCCAAACCACGGAATCATTTGTTGCACCGATAGTTTGTACTGCTGCGGGCCTGTTCGGGTCTCTGGTTCGCTGGCGAAATAGCCTACACTGAACTTGGTTTCCGGGAGTACCCCAACTTCTTCAATCCTCTCCCGGGCCGTTTCATAGCGCAGTTCAAACGCTTGTATCTCCGGGTTGTTTTCCAAAGCCTGGGTAAGGTAAGGCTGAAGCTGCTGGGCTGTTCCTGTAAGAAAAAAGAAAAGAGAGACAAGCACCGTCAGCATTTCGCTTCTTCTATTCAATTTTATTATTAAAATATCTTTTGATTTCATAGTAAAAGGCTTTCTTCTATTTTCTGTTTTCAATTCTCTTGTCATTATTTGCCGTCTCCAGGGTTTTTATGCCGGCTTCTTTTCTCCAACTAAATAACACCGGCACTACAAACAATGTGATTAATGCTATAGACATACCTCCAACCGCGGGGATGGCCATAGGGATCATAATATCACTTCCACGCCCAGAAGACGTCAGTACGGGCAAGAGCGCCAGAATTGTTGTAGCCGTGGTCATCAAGGCGGGACGAACACGCTTAGAACCTGCTTGCACCACCGATTTACGAATTTCTTCCCGGTCCTTGGGCTCATTCCTATCAAAAGTTTGGGTAAGATAGGTACCCATTACCACGCCATCATCAGTAGCGATACCAAAGAGGGCGATAAAGCCCACCCATACGGCCACACTCAGGTTTATAGTTTTTATCTGGAACATATCCCGAAGGTTTTCGCCAAAAAAGTCGAAATTCAGGAACCAACCTTGTCCGTAGAGCCAGATGAGGATAAACCCACCGGAAAATGCTACTAAGATTCCGCTAAAAATCATCAAAGAAGTTGATACTTTTTTGAACTGAAAGTACAGGATCAAAAAGATAATCATTAGTGCCAGCGGCACCACAACACTCAGCGTCTTTTCAGCGCGAATCTGGTTCTCGTAAGTTCCCGTGAAATTATAACTGAGGCCTTTGGGCACTCTAAGCTCCCCGTTATTGATTTTATCCTGAATAAGGGTCTGGGCATTTTCTACTACATCCACTTCGGCAAAACCATCCTGTTTATCAAAAAGCACATAGCCTATAAGGAAAGTATCCTCGCTTTTTATTACCTGTGGCCCCTGCTCATAACGGATATCTACCAACTCATCTAACGGCACCGGCGAGCCGCCCTCAACCGGAACATAGATATTGCCCATATCTTCCGGGCTGTCACGCAATTCCCTTGGGTAGCGTACGCGTACACCGTAGCGTTCACGACCTTCGACGGTTTGGCTTAGACGTTTTCCACCAACGGCAACTTCGAGGAGTTGCTGCACCTCTTCTATGCTAATACCATAACGAGCCAAACGTTCACGCTTGATATCAAGGAGCAGGTAAGGTTTTCCAACAATACGGTCGGCAAAAACGGCTTCGTCTTTTACACCTTCCACTTCCTTTAACAGGTCTTCCAGTTGGAGGCCAAAATCTTCTATTTGTCGAAGGTTTTGTCCCTGTACTTTGATTCCCATAGGTGCACGCATCCCCGTTTGAAGCATTACCAGCCGTGTCTCGATAGGCTGCAGCTTGGGTGCCGAGGTTACCCCCGGCAGCTTGGTGGCGGCGGTGATCTCGTTCCAGATATCATCTGGTGACTCTATTTCAGGGCGCCAGTTACGGTAATATTCGCCGTCATCATCTGGAATGAGTTGTTTGTTTTTTACGCGGTGGAATTCCACGATTTCGCTGTCATTATAACTGCCAGCAGCATCTTCGTCCACCTCTAAACTTGGGTTTATTGCTAATTTGCCATTTTTTAGCTTAAATAACCCGTCTTCATTTAGCTGGTAACGCTGGCGTTCGCCAAGTTCATTCAGCATATATTCAGGTTTGTATTGGATTGTATTTTCATACATGGATATAGGTGCCGGGTCCAGGGCTGACTCTGTACGACCTGCTTTGCCCACTACCGTCTCGATTTCGGGTATAGCGGCCACGGCCATATCCAGTTGTTGCAAGACCCGTTTGTTCTCCTCTACACCTGCATGGGGCAGCGAAGTGGGCATCAACAAGAAGGAGCCTTCATTGAGCGAGGGCATAAATTCCTGCCCGATGTTGCGCATAATCATAAAACCGAGGATAACCAAAACGGTGGGCACCGATAAGAACAGCAACTTATTGCTCAAGGCCCAATTGAGGATGCGGGTATAAAATTTTTGGAACAGGGCAAAAACACCCAGCAAACCAAAGGCGATAACCCCTACCACAATAAAATTCCAGAAAACACTTTTTTCCAGACCCAACGGACGCCAATACTCGGCTAAAAGTAGCACTATGGCAAAAGCCGAAATAGCAATATTGATAGCATTTGATCTTTTGGGACTTATTTTCTTCTTTAGAAGCAAAATTCCAGTTACGCCAAAAGCGATTAGAACAATCCCTATGAAATATCCAAAAACAATAGCGGTAAGCCCTGCAATTATCAGAATCCCCTGTATTACCCAGCCCGCGGAAGTACGCCGGGTGCGTTTCTTAAAGAAAGATGCGGCAAATGGCGGAATAAGGAAAAGCGCAACCACGAGGGAAGCCACCAGTGCCATGGTCTTGGTAAATGCCAGTGGGCGGAAAAGTTTCCCCTCTGCGCCCACCATGGTAAAGACCGGCAGGAAACTGATGATGGTGGTAAGTACCGCTGTCATAATTGCCCCGGAAACCTCGGCAGTGGCATTGTACACGATTTCATTCGTGGTCAAATATTTCCGTTCTTTGTCCTGATCGAGATGGCGGATGATATTTTCAGATAAAATCACGCCCACATCAACCATGGTTCCAATAGCAATAGCAATCCCGGAAAGGGCCACGATATTGGCATCGACATTAAAGAACTTCATCGAGATGAAGACCATTAAAACCGCTACTGGCAATAAACCGGAAATGAGGATGGAGGCCCGTAGGTTAAAAACCATAACAATAATTACGAGTACCGTAATCAGGATTTCCAATGTAAGGGCTTCATTAAGTGTGCCCAGGGTTTCCTGAATCAGTTGTGTGCGATCGTAAAATGGAACAATAGTTACCTGCGACTCGCGACCATCTTCCAGCACCTTGGTGGGCAGACCCGGGCTAAGTTCATTTATTTTATCCTTTACATTATTTATTACTTCCAACGGATTTGCACCATAACGGGCCACAACCACTCCGCCAACCACCTCGGCACCTTCTTTGTCCAGGATACCACGGCGGGTTTCCGGACCTAGGTTTACTTTGGCGATGTCGCTTATTTTGATACTGGTAAATTCTTCTGAAGTTACCACGGCATTTTCAATATCTTCTATTTCCTGAACGTAGCCCAGCCCACGTACCAAATATTCGGCTTGATTTATTTCCAGGGTTTGTGCACCAATATCACGGTTGGTTTCCTTTACTGCCTTTACCACCTGTGCCAGGGAAATATCGTATTGGCGCATTAGTTCGGGGTCTACGTCTATTTGATATTCCTGCACATAGCCACCTATGGATCCAACTTCGGAAACCCCGCTGGCACCGGAAAGTCCATATTTCACATAATAATCCTGAATGCTTCGCAGTTCGTGTAAATCCCAGCCACCGGTAACATTGCCATCTTTGTCACGTCCTTCTAAGGTGTACCAAAAAACCTGGCCCAGCCCAGTTGCATCGGGACCCAGGGCAGGGTTTACGCCTTCGGGAAGCAGGTTTGCCGGCAGGGAATTGAGTTTTTCCAAAATCCGGCTCCGGCTCCAGTAAAATTCAATATCTTCTTCAAAAATGATGTAGATACTGGAAAAACCAAACATAGAGGAACTCCTGATGGTTTTTACACCGGGAATACCCAAAAGTGAAGTGGTAAGCGGATAGGTAATCTGGTCTTCGATATCCTGTGGGGATTTTCCTTCCCAATTCGTAAAAACAATTTGCTGGTTCTCGCCAATATCGGGAATGGCATCTACTGCCACGGGGTCTCGTGGAATTAACCCGGTTTCCCAATTAAACGGTGCATTCACCACGCCCCAGCCTACAAAAAGGACCAGGAGGATAATTGCTACTAGTTTGTTTTCTATAAGAAATTTTATGCCTTTATTTAGCATCTTTATTGATAATTAAACAGTTATACATGGAATAACCTTCTGATAAAATTAGAAAATTAAACACAACAAAATGAACCCAAAATGGAACTAACCATAGGGTTATTTACTCTCTACTCCAATAAATGTTGGGATAGAGAACTGTTTAAAATCAAATTAAATACGTCTCGTGTATCTTCTGGAAATCTCTTATGAGAAAAGGAGGTGTATAATCTCTAAATGGAACAATATTTTTATCCAGCCCATCAAAGAGATTGATATAAGAATATAAAAATGTCGCAACAAAGATTTGTTGCTCAAAACTTAAGTTAGTGTAAGAGGTTTTTAAATCATCTTGACCATCATTCGCTATTTGTGCATCTGAACAGCAATTGTCCTTATTCATATCAAACTCACATTCCAGATCTGAATGCTCATTCTCCATGCTACAGGCTTCTGCTGAATGACCGAATGAAAACTCTGCTAAGGTTTCTCCACAAAAATGCATATTAATACTAAAAGAGGTTGTGATGAAAAACACCAGAACCGACATAGAAATAGACAATATTTTATGGAAAAATAATCTCATCGCAATGCAAATATATACAAAACAACGAAATATAAAAACATTATTAATGCTTTTCGTTATGTTAAACTTTTACTTCCTATACTATTTTCGCCAAAAATAAAAGAATCAAACTTCTAAAAATATGATAAATATCATATTTCTATTCTCTTTTTTGCAGTATATTCGGCAAAAATAAGTTCTAAAAAATTCATTATTAAGAATTATATTAAAAAATTAATTAACATTTGTTAATTTTTTTATATTCGTATTATGCAAAGCTTTAATAAAATAATAGCTGTTTCATTGATACTTGCAGTAATGTTTGCTTCATCGTCTTTTACTGTGAACATGCATTTCTGCTGTGATAAACTCGTGGATATGGCTGTTTTAAATAAAGCTCAGGTTTGTGATAACGCGATGAAAGCCCAGACCAATCCTTCAAAAAAATGTTCGTTCGAAAAAAAAGGTTGCTGTGATAATAAATCTATAGTTAAAGAAAGCAGCGATAACTTTCAAAAAGCTTCATTTGAGATGGAAAATCATAAACTGATTTTCCTACACACATTTTTTTACACTTACGTAAATCTATTCGAAGGCTTGGAGCAAAATATAATCCCATTTAGGGATTATGACCCACCCCTCATACCGAAAGATTTTCAGGTACTCCACGAGGTATATTTAATTTGATTTCTTCCTAAGTAGGTTCTTTTTCAAACAACCTACCCTATATGTTGGCCTGTACTACGCAAAGGCTAACAACTGGTGCGCTCTATCCTGAGCATACCACACCTTCAACTATTTGAAAAACAGAAATTTATAATCTCTTAGAATAAATACCATTCTAAGAATAAATAATTAATACTATGGATTTACAGAAAGAATTCTGGATAAAGAATATGGTATGTAGCCGTTGTCTAAAAGTAATAACGCAAGAACTGGAAGAAATGGGAATAACCGTACTCTCTTTGGAATTAGGTAAACTATTGGTTGAATCTTCAAAAAACACAAACACGGAGGTTACGTATAAAGTTACCAAAGTACTTCATTCCAATGATTTTGAGATAGTACAAAGTGAAGGGGAAATGCTGGTTGAAAAAGTAAAAATCATTCTAATCGAACTGCTTACTCAGTTACCACTTCATTTAAAAACAAATACTTCAGAACATTTGTCTTCTACGCTCAACAGGGATTATAAAATACTGAGCAGGCTGTTTTCTAAAAATGAAAACACCACCATTGAAAAATACTTTATAAAACTGAAAATTGAAAAAGTAAAAGAACTTATTCAATTAAACCAATATTCTTTTTCAGATGTGGCGTATATGCTGGATTATAGTAGCATTAACCATTTATCAAGACAGTTTAAAGAGATTGTGGGAATGAGTATGAGCGACTATAAAAACACAGAAAAATGGAAACGAAATTTCTATGATGAAATTATATAAATAACAACGAAAGTTATGCAGATGAAGTAGCATAAAAACAGATAGCTTTCGTGTTAATTATAATATTAAAAACCCTAAAGCCTGAACTCCCTAAGGCTTGTGTTGATAATCCCCCAATTACAACATAAGCCAGTTCAGGTCTTAAAAAGGCGGGGAATAAACATTAATTAAAATAAAAAACAATGAAAAATCACTGGTTATGGATGGTCCTCGGTTGTGGACTGCCGCTTTTACTCATCTTTTTAGCACCATCTATTGGAATTGGTGGTGGCACCTGGCTTTTTGCATTTATTATAGTAATGTTCGCAGTACACTTGCTAATGCCAATGCGGCACGGGAGCCATACGCACGGATTGTCCAATGAGAACTTAAAAAAGAAGGACAAAAAAAAAGAAGGACAACATCACTAAAATTTATGGTATGAAACAAAAATTTCAAATTAATGGTATTAGTTGCGGCGGCTGCGTTAGCAGGGTCAAAAAAACCTTGGAAGACCACCCAAAGATTGAAAAGGCAGAAATTTTTCTGGCACCAAAAGGAGCTACAGTCATCACTATGAAGGAAACGCTTTCAGTAGATGAGTTACAAAAGCAACTCAGCGACCTGGAGGGTTACACAATTGAAAAACTATAAAAGTAACTTAAAATCAAAAATTATGTTTTTTCACGACGGAAGTTTCGGAGGTATGCACCTGATATGGTGGATTATTTGGATGGCGTTTATCATTTGGATTTTCTTTATCCCAACTGATATCCCATACCAAAAACCGAAAAAGGAAAAGCCATTGGACATCCTAAAAAACAGGTTTGCCAAGGGCGAAATTTCAAAAGAAGAATTCGAAGAATCCAAGAAATTATTAAACTCAGATAACTAACCTTAAAACTCATAAATTATGTATCGATTAAACGTAAAGAAATTCGGTTTTGCCCTTGGTCTAACAGGAGCTTTGATTTACCTGGGCTGTATGATTGTAATGGCTACAGCGGGAAAGGAAGCATCCATAACATTTTTTAACAGCCTAGCGCACGGATTGGATGTTACCAGTATTATTAGGATGGATGTACCCTTATGGGAAGCACTTATTGGCATTATACAGATATTTATTTTGGGATGGCTCATAGGAGCCTGTATAGCGGCATTTTACAATGCTCAAATAAAAAACAAATAGGATTTAAAAATTGAAAAAATGCTATGGCAAAATTAAAGATCCTATTCATTCATTTAGTATTGGGGGCAGGCATTTTTTATTTCCTGGTACACCCTTTCACAATGGTAATCTATTGGTTTGAGTTCAGTAATACGGCCTTCTCTTTCCCATTGTTTCAACAAGTCTTAGAAGAACGTTTTGTGGAATCTTTCACTTTCGATATGCGGGGTATGGGTGGTCTATTAACTCTATTGGGAGGCTTCTTAGGGGTAGTTTCAGGTTTATTCTGGATAAACCTGAAAAAGAAAAATGAAATTATTGGAGCACAACAGCGGCTGCTTGTTCGTGATATTGAGGAATTGATCCAGGCCGGGGAAAATGAGCGGGTGGAATTTAAGTCTTCCATACGCTACGATTATTACCGTAAAACAACCAACCGGGAGCTGGAAGTTATCATAGCTAAAACCATCACAGGTTTTATGAACGCAAAAGGTGGAAAATTAATAATTGGTGTTGATGACGACGGAAATGTTCTGGGGTTGGGAAAAGATTATAAAACCCTAAAGCACAAAAACAGGGATGGGTATGAACGTGCGGTGTTCAGGATTATTTCTACACAACTGGGCCACGAGTTTTGTTTCAGCAACCATATTTCGTTCTACAATATTGAGGAGAAAGATGTATGCGTAGTGGATATTGAACCTTCCAACGAACCGGTTTATGTGAGTGATGAAGGAAAAACCACTTTTTATGTACGCACAGGAAATGCTACGTATCCATTATCGGTAAAAGAAACAGTGGATTATTTAAAAACCAAAAAAGCTTAAGCTTATACAATACAACTAGTTTATAAAAGAGATATGGAAAAGAAATACACCAAATGATTCGATTACTAAATCCTTTGGCTTGACAGGTAAATCTAATTCGGACAGAATTAGTGGAATTAAACCCGAAATCAGGGATTAAAAAGACGAAAAAAATGAAAATTTTATTGGCAATAGATGGTTCAGATTTTAGTAAAGTAGCAATTGATGAACTTAACAAGCTGACCTTGTCCTCAAATTGTGAAATTCATATTATAAATGTTTATGAAGCTCCTAAATCAACCGGTTTGGGATTGCATTCTATGGGCGGCAGGACAGGGAATTATCTGGAAGAAATTAGAAGTAGTGCTCAGAAATTGGGAAACAAAATCGTTTCAGAAGCTTCTGAAAAAATCCAGAGAAAAAGTAAGACACTTAGCATAACAACAAGTGTTGTGGGTGGACTGGCCAAAAGTGCTATTAATGAAAAAGCAGAAGATTGGGGTGCAGATTTAATTGTAGTTGGTTCTCAAGGTCACGGTGCACTTTCACGCTTAATATTGGGCTCTGTATCCCAATATTTATCCACAAACGCCAAATGTTCAGTATTGATTGCAAGAGATAGAAATAAATAATGAAAGAAAAGCACCTAAATAACATTATGTTGGAATCCAGTTGTAAGATAACAGATGAAATATGCCTACCCGATACTAAATTACCACGTGTGGTAATCATTGGTGGCGGATTTGCAGGCTTAGCTTTGGTAGAAAAGCTAAAAAATAAGAATGTTCAAGTCATAATATTTGACAAAAATAATTTTCATCAATTTCAACCTTTATTTTATCAGGTGGCAACGAGTGCCCTGGAGCCAGACAGTATTGTATTTCCATTCAGAAAGCAAATCAATGGCTATAAAAACGTTTTGTTCCGTTTGGCCGAAGTACAAGAAATCCACCCTTCTTCAAACGTTATTACAACCAATAAAGGAAAGGTTCATTACGATTATCTCGTAATGGCAACCGGAACAATTACCAATTTTTTTGGTATGGATAAGGTCGAGTCACATAGCCTTGGGATGAAAGACATTCGCGATTCCCTAAACATTCGTCATATGATGTTACAGAATTTAGAACAGGCTGCCATCACCTGTGATGATAAGGAACGCGATGCGCTTACTAATTTCGTAATAGTGGGCGGTGGCCCCGCTGGCGTGGAAATGGCCGGTGCGTTAGCTGAATTTTGTAAATACATCCTCCCAAAAGATTACCCGGAGTACCCTTCTTCAATTATGAATATTTATTTAATAGAAGCCGGTGATGAATTACTAAATACAATGTCTGATAAAGCATCTTCGAAAACCCTAAAATATTTAGAGGGTTTGAAGGTAAATGTACAGTTAAATGAAGCGGTTAGCAATTATGATGGCAACGAAGTCACCACTAACAGTGGCAAGACCATTTTGGCCAAAAACCTTATCTGGACGGCGGGCGTAAAAGGACAGTTCCCAAAGGGCGTTGACAAAAAACACGTAGTTAAGGGCAATCGTATCAAGACCGATAGCAATTTAAAAGTAGAAGGCTATAAAAACATATTTGCCATTGGCGATATAGCAGCACTTATTTCCAAAGACACCCCAAATGGCCATCCACAAGTTGCACAAGCAGCTATTCAACAAGGAAAATACCTCGGCGACTCCATACTCAGTATCATAGAAAACAAATCCGTAAAACCTTTTAAATACAAAGATAAAGGTTCCTTGGCCACAGTAGGTAAACGCAAGGCAGTAGCCGACTTGGGGAAATTGAAGTTTGCTGGCTATTTCGCCTGGTTGCTATGGTCTATAGTACACTTGATGTCCATAAGCGGATTTAGAAATAAATTGATGGTTGGTTTTAATTGGGTGGTAAGCTATTTTTCTTACGAAAAGAGTAATCGCCTGATTATTAGAAATTTTAACCCGAAATCTTCGATTAAAAACAGGGAAAAATAATTTAAAATGAAGAATAACAGAGAGAATAAAGATAAGCTTTCCCTATTAGGTTCCATATCCCTTGGTACAGGTGTAATGATTGGTGCTGGCATATTTGTGCTAATGGGTCAAATAGCTGAATTAGTAGGAGATCTATTTCCAATAGCATTTATTGCGGGAGCTATTGTGGTAGGTTTTAGCTCGTACTCTTATGTAAAGTTTTCAAATGCATTTCCATCGTCTGGTGGCGTCGTGAAATTTCTTTCAAAATCCTATAGCCCAGGAACGGCCACAGGTGTTTTTTCTTTGTTGATGTACGTCTCTATGGTAGTCTCCGAAAGTCTGGTGGCCGGTACTTTTGGAGCTTATACCCTTAGGTTATTTCCGGAGTCTTATGCAGGTTATGCTTCTACCCTGGGTGTTGGGCTAATTGTTGTTGCTTATATAGTGAACATCCTGGGCAATAAGGTTATTGGTGCCACTGCGACATTTACCGCTATAATAAAGGTGATGGGAATAGCAATACTGGCCATCGCCGGCCTTGCAATTTCAGGTTTTGCCGATATTACGGGAAACTATATTCCCGAAAATACCGAGACATTACCACCAGGTTTCGGATTTGTGGCCGCTTTAGCCTTGTCTATACTTGCTTATAAGGGTTTTACTACTATTACCAATCAAGGCGGGGATATTAAAAACCCGCATAAAAACCTGGGACGGTCCATTATTATTTCTATTCTTATTTGTACACTTATCTACGTAGCACTGGCTTTGGCCGTGGCCGGTGGTTTAAGTATCCCCGAAATTATTGCAGCAAAAGATTATGCCCTTGCGGCGGCAGCAAGACCTGTTTTTGGCGAATGGGGATCCTGGATTACGATTGGTATTGCCATAATAGCAACGGTCTCTGGGGTCATTGCCAGTGTGTTCTCATCATCACGCCTGTTGGCGATGCTTAGCAATATGAAACAGGTGCCTTCCTTGACCAAATTGGGCAGTTTAAAGAATCCGGCACTCATATTTACCGTTTCCCTTGCTATTTTATTGACGATCCTGTTTGATTTAACCAGAATTGCATCCATCGGGGCTATATTTTACCTCGTTATGGATATCGCAATTCATTGGGGGCTGTTCCGCTATCTTAGAAAAGAAGTTGATTTTAAACCAATTATCCCTGTGATTGCCATTCTACTGGATGTTGCAGTACTCTCGGCCTTTATTTATATAAAATACCTGAACGATCCCTTCATACTTATCGTTGCGGCAATTGGGATTGCTCTAATAATTCTCGCGGAACGTCTTTTTATGATTTCCCATACAGACGATAAAGGCAATATGCCGATGGGAATGGAAACTGAAAAAAATGATAACCATAATTAATTAAAAACAATCTTTATGAAAAATATAGCAGTTATAGGATACGGGGTAATCGGTAAAAGAGTTGCCGATGCCATTAATAAACAAGACGATATGGAACTCACGGGCATTTGCGATATCATTAGCGATTGGCGTATTCAAAATACCGTAAGAAAAGAGTACGATATCTACGCAGCAACTCAGGAGGCAGCTAATAAAATGAAGTCCGAAGGCATTTCAGTAAAAGGTGATATACAAGACCTTTTGAAAAAAGTGGATCTTGTGGTGGATTGCACCCCGAAAAAAATAGCGGCACAAAATGTAAAAATTTATAAAGAAAAAGGCATCAAATTTATTCTACAAGGTGGCGAAAAACACGAAACCACAGGCCATTCCTTTAGTGCAGAAAACAATTATAAATCGGCTATAAATCTTAATGCTACAAGAGTTGTTTCCTGTAACACCACCTCTATCTTGAGAACATTGACAGCTTTAAAAAGAGCTGAATTACTTGAGTATGCCAGAGGTACACTTTTAAGAAGAGCCACCGATCCTTGGGAAAGCCACCTCGGTGGAATAATGAACACGATGGTTCCCGAAAAGGATATCCCAAGCCATCAAGGACCCGACGCCAAAAGTGTCGATCCAGACTTGGATGTTATCACTGCCGCAGTAAAAGTACCGGAAACCCTGAGCCATATGCATTATTGGAACGTGAAGTTAAAAAAACAAGCGTCGAAGGAAGAAGTGCTAAACGCGCTCAAAACCTCCAGCCGGCTTAAACTAATTCAATATGACCAGGGTTTGGTTTCTAATAATACCATTAAGGAAATGTTCTTGGATATGGGCAGGCCCTGGGGCGATATGTACGAAGTAGCCCTATGGGAAAATATGCTAAAAGTACAGGGCGACGAACTTTTCTATGCTTATGTAGTCGATAATCAAGCTATTGTAATCCCTGAAACAATTGATGCCATTAGGGCATTAACTGGAATTGAAACAGATGGGGTAAAATCCATCGCCAAAACAAATGAAAGTTTAGGAATCCATTAAACACTATCGAGATGAAAACAAGCAAAAATGTAATAGAACTTTTAGGAGAGAAAGCAGACTTCTATTTAGAACACGTTTGTGAAAAAATAACAAAGGATGAACTGCAAACCCCCAGTAAAGCAAACATAGATAAGATATTTGTTCAAAGTAACAGAAATCCACAGGTACTGCGAAGTCTTTCTCAATTGTATAACCACGGAAACCTTGGCGGTACAGGCTATTTGAGCATCCTTCCCGTAGACCAGGGTATTGAGCACAGTGCTGCTTTTTCATTCTATAAAAACCCGGATTATTTTGACCCGGAGAATATTATAAAATTGGCAATAGAAGCAGGTTGTAATGGAGTGGCTTCCACCTTTGGGGTTTTAGGGTTAAACGCACGAAAATATGCCCATAAAATTCCGTTTATCGTGAAGATTAATCACAATGAACTGCTTACCTACCCGAACAAATATGACCAAACACTATTCGGAAAAGTAAAATCAGCTTGGAATATGGGAGCCGTTGCCGTAGGTGCTACCATCTATTTTGGCTCAAAGGAAAGCAACCGGCAGCTAAAAGAAATTGCCGAAGCTTTTGAGGAAGCCCACAATTTAGGTATGGCTACCATTCTATGGTGTTACACCCGGAATGAAGCTTTTAAAACCGGTAAAGAAGATTATCACGTATCGGCCGATGTAACCGGGCAAGCCAATCATATTGGAGTAACGATACAGGCAGATATCATCAAACAAAAATTACCTACAAACAATTTCGGATTTAAAGAAATTGGGTTTGGAAAATATGACGATGAAATGTATAAAACACTAACTACAGAACATCCCATTGACCTTTGTCGGTTACAAGTCGCCAATTGCTATATGGGCAAAATAGGATTGATCAATTCTGGTGGTGGCTCAAAAGGTGAATCAGATTTGACTGAAGCGGTAACAACAGCAGTTATTAATAAAAGAGCTGGCGGCTCTGGATTGATTATGGGTCGAAAAGCATTTCAAAAGCCTTTTATTAAAGGGGTTGAATTACTGCAATCCGTCCAACAGGTATATCTGGAAGATAGTATAACCATAGCTTAATTATAACGAAAACAATTTAAAACCAATAAATTATGAAAAACATACTCGTACCAACAAATTTTTCCAAAAGTAGCCAGCAGGCTGCACAATTGGGAATAAAACTTGCCCAGGCCTTTAATGCGGAGATACACTTCCTCCATATGATCCAAACACCGATGGACTGGGTGGACCTGGATAAAACCAAGGAAAAAAGATATCCCGAAGTTTTAGCAAAAATAGGCGAGGCAAAAACGGAATTAAGGGAATTGGAAAAAATCGGAGAACGGGAAGGGCTGGAATGCCGCACCTTTATAGATTATAATCCTGGTCAAAGAAATATCCTTCAGCATTCCGGATATTATAAGCATGATTTTATCGTGATAGGTACTAGCGGGAAAAAAGGCTTTTTGGGGGAACTTATGGGCAGCTATACCGACCAAATCGTCAGATATGCCAACGTACCCGTAATCGTGGCCAAAGAAACAGAAGCAAGTTTCCCCTGGCAAAATATCCTTTTTGTTTCCGATTTTCAAGAAGATGTGAGCAGAGCTTTTAAGGAAGTAATCCCACTGGCTCAGAAACTTGATACCAGTTTAAACCTGTTGCGTATAAATACCGAGACAGACTTTAATAGTATTAAGGATGGTCGCGCCCCAATAAAAGAATTTTTAAAAGGTTTCCCCGAACTGAAACAGGTAAAAACACACGTATACAATGGGCCGTCGGTAGCCGAAGGGGTCAGTCATTTTACAAAACACAACCCGGTGGATATTATCGTGATGAGTACGCAAGGAAAAACTGGTTTTTTAAGCCTGTTCTCCAGAAGTGTCGCAGAGGATGTCGTACAAAAATTTGACCTGCCGGTAATGACCATTAAAATATAACAATGAATAAACCAGTCCTAATAAAAAAATATTCCGGCGAGTATGAAGCCTTTGATGTAAACAAACTCATCAAATCCTTGCGGCGTTCACGGGCAGATGAGGATATTATTCAGGATATAGCCCGGAAAGTACAAGCGCAGATTGAAGAAGGAATGACCACCAAGAAAATCTATCAATTGGCTTTCAAGATGCTAAAATCGAGATCGAGGGTAAGTGCTTCAAAGTACAAACTCAAAAAAGCTTTGATGGAGCTGGGCCCAACAGGCTTTCCATTTGAAAGGTTTGTGAGCAAACTATTAACGCACGAAGGGTTTGTAACACAGGTGGGTGTGATTGTGCAGGGCAATTGCGTGCAGCACGAAACAGATGTGATAGCCCAACAGGATAACGAACATTATATGATTGAATGTAAATACCATAGTGATCAAGGGCGGGTTTGCAATGTTAAAGTGCCCCTTTATATCCATTCAAGATTTTTGGACGTTGAAAAACAATGGAAGCGCCAAAAAGGTCACGAAGCTAAAATTCACAAAGGAGGTTTATATACCAACACCCGATTTACAAGTGATGCTATACAATATGGTAAATGCGTTGGGCTATTATTGACAAGCTGGGATTACCCAAGGGGCGATGGCTTAAAAAACAGGATTGACAAGTCTGGTCTGCACCCTTTAACCGCTCTAACAACGCTGACCAAAGCCGAAAAAAGGAAGTTGTTGGAGAAGGGATTCGTGCTCTGTAAAGAGATTCACGAAAACCCTGCAATCTTAGAGCAGATTGGGGTTACTAAAAGAAGATACAATAAGGTTTTAGAAGATTCTGAAAACTTATGTAGAACAATTTAAAAACAATTATTAATGAGCAATAATATAAACATTCACTTTCTAGGCGCAGCAGGTACAGTAACCGGCTCAAAATACCTCGTGGACACAGGAGATAGAAAGATACTCATAGATTGCGGACTTTTTCAAGGGCTAAAGGAATTACGCCTTAAAAATTGGGAATATCCACCCGTTGAAGTTTCAGAAATTGATATGGTCTTGCTTACCCACGGCCATTTGGACCATACAGGATATTTGCCAAGGTTAGTAAAACAAGGATTTAAAGGTGTCATTTACGGTACTAATCCCACTTTGGATATTGCTGAAATCATTTTGAACGATAGTGGCAAAATACAAGAACAGGAAGCCGAACGCGCCAATAAAGAAGGCTATTCCAAACACAATCCTGCTAAACCATTGTACGACTTGAATGATGTAGAAAAAACCATTCCGCACTTTAAAGGGATTCCGCAAGCACAATGGATTCCATTGTTTGATGGCATAAGGGCCCGATTCCAATATAACGGTCACATTCTGGGAGCTACTTACATTCAGTTGGATGTGCACGGGAAACGTTTTGTGTTTTCAGGAGATATTGGCAGAACTAACGATTTACTATTATATCCACCGTTAAAACCGAAAAAAGCCGATGTACTATTTATAGAATCCACTTACGGTGGAAGATTTCACCCAGACGAAGCGGAAGCACTTCCGAAGATTGAAAAATTGGTCAATGACACAATCAATAGAGGTGGAAGTCTTTTTATTCCAAGTTTTTCGGTAGAACGCGCCCAACTGATGATGCTGATTTTTTGGAAACTATTGAAAGAGAAGAAAATCCCAAAAGTACAAATGATAATGGATAGCCCAATGGGTGCTAGTGTATTAGAATTGTTTCATCGCACAAGAGATTGGCACAGATTAGATGAGAGTGAATGTGATGAAATGTGTTCAAATTTTACAATTGTTAGTAGCTATCGCGAAACTATGGAATTACGAAGCGATAACACACCAAAAATCGTCATTGCAGGCAGCGGAATGCTAACAGGAGGTAGAATGCTAAATTATCTTGAAACCCAAGCCCAAAACCCAACTAACACCTTGCTTTTTATAGGTTATCAGGCTGAAGGTACGCGAGGTAGAAAATTATTGGAAGGCGATAAAGTACTCAAAGTGTATGGAAAATGGGTTCCTTTTGATATGGAAGTTGCGGAAATTGAAGGACTTTCGGCTCACGCTGACCATAAAGAACTTATAGAATGGATTGGCAAAATAAAAAATGCACCAGAGCGCATTTTCATAGTACACGGTGAAAAAGATAGTGCAGAGGCATTGCAGAAGGACATAAAGAAAACTTACGATTGGGATGCTGAAATACCTCAGCTATATAGTATAGAAAATGTATAACTTTTTAATCATATAAAATGCACACCAAAAAAGCAAGCACCAATTGGCATGTGATCACCGGTGGGCCTAGCACTGGAAAAACCACTGTAATCAACATGTTGGCTGAGAGAGGTTATAAAACAACCATTGAGCACGCAAGGCATTATATAGACACCATGCGCACCGAAGGCCAAACGGTTGAAGATTTAAGAAGCAATCGTAAGAAATTTCAAATAGGGGTCTTGGATATGCAAATAGAACAAGAAGCTTCCATATTGCCCCAAGACTTGGTTTTCTTAGATAGGGCCATTCCAGATGCTATGGCATACTATCAATTTTTAAAGCTTGATTATGATGAGAAGCTGCTCACCGCAGTTAAAAACACTTCCTATAAAAAAATATTCATTTTAGACCGATTACCATTCACCAAAGATTATGCCCGTACTGAGGATGAAGAGGCGCAAAAGAAAATACATCAATTAATAATAAATGTTTACACATCCCTAGGATTTCCAATTGTTTCTGTTCCAGTTTTGCCACCAACTGAACGGGTAGAATTTATTTTAAAAAAAATAGAATAGCATACACAATCAAGTATCTAAATGTAATTTATAACGCAAATGTTTAGCAAATTCAATAAAAAAGATCGTAGAGCATATAGCACAGCTATGATGTTCACGGCAGCATTGTTCTATTTTATTTTGGGCTGTACAGATATAAATGCTCAAAACGAAATGCTCATCGGGCAGATTTCAGGCAGGGATGTAGTGCGAAAAAATTTTGATAAAGAAGGTGATTTTCTCAATAAACAAACTTTTTCATCCGGAAAAATTATCGATAAGAATGGAGTTTATGAAATTAAGGTGGTTACGGAATTGTTTGATAAAGACAGAAAATCAACCGATAAATACACTACTACCTATCGTTGTGAGCCAGATGACGCCAATGTAATGATAATGGCTTTTCCGTTTTCCAAGCCAAAATCAAAAGAAACTGAAATTAATACCGTTTCTGAAAATTTTAAAAAGCTCTACGATTTAGAAAACCTGAAAGATATTGAATTGGAAATGAGTTTTGACTCGGGCTTGTTAAACTTCTTTGGTTCCAAAAGCATCATAAAAATTTATGACCGAAAATTAGAGGATGGGAAAAACACTATAAAATCAAAAATTAATATTAAAGCCTATGCCTGGGGAATTCGCGTTAAACAACTCAATTATACCGTTATCGAAAAATTAAATGAAGAAGGTTTATTGACCTTTCAGGAATTTACAGAAGAAGATAACAGCTTTTTTACAATAAACTATAAATAAAGACAGATGAAAAATTACGATACACTTTCAGAAGCCATAAATGACTTACAAGCAAACGACTATCCTTATGATTTCAATTTAAAGCCAGAGTGCTTAGAATGTCCTTCCCTTAAAATTGAGATCCGGCCAGAAGATTTTAAAGTAGATAAAACCTATCGCTTTGAAGGAATGAGCAGCACCGATGATAATAGTATTTTATATGCTATATCCTCCAAAAATGGAGTTAAAGGACTTCTGGTAGATGCCTACGGTGTCTATGCTGAAAACCTAACGGAAGCAATGCGAAAAAAATTAAGATAAAAGCTTAAAAATGATAGATTTAGATAAAATTTCAACCAAACCACCACAAACGATTTCAAAAGGCGGGGCAAAGAAAAATCTGGTACAGCTTCGCAAAGAACTTTTTGAGCTTCAGAATATGTTTTATGCCGATGGGCGTTTTGGTTTGCTTATTATCCTACAAGGCATGGATACTTCCGGCAAGGACGGAACCATTCGTCACGCCCTCAGCAGTATGAACCCCCAAGGCGTTCAGGTTAAATCCTTTAAAAAACCAACGCAGGAAGAACTGGAACATGACTTTTTGTGGCGGGTCTACCCGCACATTCCCGCCAAAGGTATGATCCAGGTCTTTAACCGTTCCTATTACGAAGATACAATTATGCCAAGGCTCAACAATTCCCTTCCAGAAGAGATTCTCGCACACCGCTGCAAACTTATAAAGCATCTTGAACAGCATTTTAAACTGAGTAACATTCACGTACTCAAATTTTTTCTCCATATCTCGAAAGAAGAACAAAAAGAGCGCATAAAAGAACGACTTATAAAGCCTCATAAGCGCTGGAAATATAGTGCTAATGATAAGAAGGCAGCCAAAAAATGGGATGCTTATAGAACTGGCTACAATATGGTGTTAAATGACTGCGATGAACCTTCCTGGCATATTATACCCGCAGATAAACGTTGGTATCGTAACTATAGCGTTGCCAACATAATTACGGAGCATTTAAAAAAACTAAACCTAAAATATCCTAATACTTAAAAATAGAAATTATGGAAAATCACAAAGACCACAAAAATCACGGCCATAAAGGCAAAGGGAAGGATTCCACAAAGATAGAAGCAGAAAAAAAAGAAGAAGAGATAAAAGACCATCATACCGAAAAAACAAAGCACGGCCACGAAAAGGCTATGGATCATAGTAAGATGAACCACGACAGTGGAGACCATTCTGGTCACAATCCAGGACACGGAGAACACGGGCACGACCATCATAAAATGATGATTGCCGATTTTAGAAAACGGTTTTGGGTAACTTTAATCTTGACCATTCCCATCCTGATCATTTCCCCAATGATACAGGATTTTATTGGGTATGAGTTTTTGCTTCCTGGAAACCAGTATATTTTATTCGCTCTTTCTTCGGTAGTATATTTCTATGGCGGCTGGCCATTTATTACCGGGTTCTGGTCCGAGGTTAAAAAAGGCGCACCGGGAATGATGACCCTTATTTCTATGGCCATTACCGTGGCTTACTTCTATAGTTCGGCAACGGTGTTTGGTTTAGAAGGTGTCGATTTTTTCTGGGAACTGGCTACGCTTATTGCTATTATGCTTGTAGGTCATTGGATAGAGATGAAAAGCGTCTTGGGCGCCTCTAAAGCCTTGCAGCTGTTAGTAAGCATGATGCCTGCCGAGGCACATCGTGTAAAAGGAGATACTATTGAAGATATTCCTCTGGAAGATTTACTGAAAGATGACGTAATACTTGTAAAACCAGGGGAAAAAGTTCCTGCTGATGGTATTATAGTAGAAGGTTCCAGTTATCTAAATGAATCCATGCTTACCGGAGAATCTAAACCGGTAAAAAAAGATAAAAAAGATAAAGTAATTGGAGGTTCGGTAAACGGTAATGGCAGTTTAAAAGTAAAAGTAGAGCATACCGGAAAAGACAGCTATCTCAACAAGGTCATCACTATGGTCGAGGAAGCACAAAAGTCTAAATCAAAAATGCAAAATCTCTCTGATAGGGCTGCAAAATGGTTGACTTACGTTGCATTGGGGATTGGATTTGGAACATTAGCGGTTTGGCTCATTTTGGGCTTTCCATTTGTTTATGCATTGGAAAGAATGGTAACAGTAATGATTATTGCGTGTCCGCACGCTTTAGGTCTTGCGATTCCTTTAGTGGTTGCTATTTCTACAGCTGTATCTGCTCAGAACGGTTTGTTGATTCGTAATAGAACCGCTTTTGAAGAGTCCCGAAAAATTTCAGCTTTGCTTTTCGATAAAACGGGAACGCTTACCAAAGGGGATTTTGGGGTTACAAGAATTGAATCTGTAGATGAAAATTTTTCGAAAGAGGAAATATTACGGTTGGCGAGTGCTTTGGAGCAAAGCTCGGAACACCCTATTGCCGTAGGAATAATTAAAAAAGTAAAAGAAGGTAAAGTAGCTATTCCAAATCCAGAAAACTTTAACGCAATTACCGGTAAAGGTGTAGAGGCAAATGTAGAAGGAAAGCAAGTAAAAGTTGTAAGCCCAGGGTATTTAAGGGATGAAAAAATAACTATTCCCGAGGATGCTTATAGCGATGCCGCAGAAACTGTTGTTTTTGTCTTGATTGATGGAGAACTGGCAGGATATATTGCACTTGCCGATGAGATAAGACCGGAATCTGCCGAAGCGATAAAAGTCTTTAAAAAGAATAATATAAAAGTTTTAATGGCTACCGGTGATAATGAAAGAACTGCCAAAGCTGTTAGTGATAAACTTGGATTGGACGGTTACTACGCCGAAGTTTTACCCCATCAAAAAGTGGAGATTGTTAAAGAATTGGAAAGTAAAGGAGAGTTTGTGGCAATGACCGGCGACGGCGTGAACGATGCACCAGCTTTGGCCCAGGCAAATGTGGGTATTGCGGTAGGTTCGGGTACAGATGTAGCTGCTGAAACTGCCGATATTATTTTGGTAAACAGCAACCCACAAGATATTGCTAACTTGATTCTATTCGGAAAAGCTACATACAACAAAATGATCCAGAACCTTATTTGGGCGACTGGGTATAACGTAATTGCCATTCCGTTGGCTGCCGGAGTGCTTTATTCTACCGGTTTTGTTTTAGGCCCAGCCGTTGGAGCTGTACTTATGAGTTTAAGTACCATTATAGTGGCCATTAATGCTCAGTTACTGAAAAAGAAAATCGGAAAGAAATAATGATAGAAAAAAGCAAGCTCGGCAGGATTTTTTTGGTCCTGCTGAGTTTATTTATGGTAATGCTTGGTTATGGTATTCTATTGCCAATCCTTCCATACTATACCGAAAGGCTTGCTTTAGGAGCTAACCTCGATACTAATTCGATCAATTTTCATATTGGCTTATTAACGAGTATCTATCCGCTCTTTCAGCTTCTTTTCGTCATACTTTGGGGGAAACTATCCGATAGATATGGACGTAAGCCCATTATCATTGTTGGATTAATTGGATTTATAATAATGCAACTGCTTACGGGATTGGCAACCTCCCTTACAATGCTCTATATAGCGCGTATTCTCGGAGGTATATTCACTTCGGCTGTTATTCCTGTCAGTAACGCATTTCTTAGTGATATCACTTCTAAAAAACATAGGACTAAAATTATGGCTTGGTCTGGGGTAGCGATAAGTTCAGGGGTTATTTTTGGGCCTGTTTTAGGTAGTTTTCTCTCCCAAACCAACCTACATTTTAAATATTCGCTGGGAATATTCCATCTGGACCGGTTTTCAGTTCCTTTTATTTTGGTTGCACTTTTAGGTTTTACGGTATTGGTTATTTTGATTAAATGGCTTAGGAATACAAAACCGGTTAGCAGGTTTGTTTCAGGAAAGCAAAAATTAAATTTTAGTTTTAGTAGGTTCTTTATTGTCCTATTACTGCTCTCTTTTGTTATGCAGTTTGTAGTGACCCTCTTTGAAACGGTTTTTTCAATTTATGGAAAAAATCAGTTGTTATTTT
The DNA here is from genome assembly GCF_900129445.1 of Salegentibacter echinorum. Taxonomy (GTDB): domain Bacteria; phylum Bacteroidota; class Bacteroidia; order Flavobacteriales; family Flavobacteriaceae; genus Salegentibacter; species Salegentibacter echinorum. The sequence continues at coordinate 32,239 of NZ_FQVT01000001.1, read as the reverse complement.
CAAGTAATCAGATAGGAATTGGTTTTATGCTTTGTGGGGTGGTAATGGCGGTATTACAACCTGTATTTGCCACTTATGGTGAAAAATTATTAACAGCAAAACAACAAATTGGAGCAGGATTATTGATTTCAGGCATTTCACTAATCGCATTCCCCTTTTTCGGCAATGAAATTTATGTTTATGTACTGATTGTAACATTCGCCACTGGTGGAGCAATGGTAACCCCTAACCTACTCTCAGCCGTTTCCTTACTTTCAAAAGAAAAGGCGGGCAGCAATATTTCTGTACAGACCTCGGCAAACAGTGTCGGACAGATTTTAGGCCCGATCATAGGAACCTGGCTCATTGCCGGTGGGTTTTATTATCCCTTCATTATTGCCGGCATCATTATAATTACCGCTATTGGATTACTTTATTTTTATAAAAGCTTTAATAATAAGACAAGACAAGGTATAAACCGATAGAATAAAAAATAAGTAGTATTTACCCAAAACATTTAATGCAACTACTTTAGAAGTTAATAAGTTACTATCGAATATTCAGTTTAAAAAAGAACTCCCTCGAGAACAAACTCGAAGGAGTAAGATACCAGATTATAAAATTCGAAATCGATAATCTGAATTTAACTACTTTCTGATTTTCTTCTCCTTTTTCTTTTTTTGAAATTTTCTAATAGTTGGAGACGAAGTATACCACAATAAAAAGCCGCTAAGAACAGTAATCAATCCAAGAAGGGAAAATGTTATTAAAATCATCCCTACCTTCGTAGTCCATGGTATGTGTCATCCAAAGGAAGTCAAACCAACGCCAATCTCGATGTCTTAAAGTTCTAAATGTTCCATCCGCTGTAGAAACGTATGCCCGTATATTTTCAGGCGTTTTGTAAGAAATCACGTAGGCTGGTAAAGGTCCACTCCTGTATTCGTGATGATCTCCTGTTGAAGTTATCCTTTCTACTTGTATAACCTCCAATCCATCTATCATATTTTGATGGGCTACGGCGATTGCTTCAGCTTCAGAAATATTTTTTTTGATTTCTCCTGTTCTTGCATTTCTAAGTATTTCTTGGTTAATCCAATAATAAGGCTCCCCGGCAATAGTTTTGAATTCCATAGAATGAATTCCAGAACTGGAGTTAAACTCCGAAGGACTTTTTAAATTAGAATATTTTGTTTGAACCACTTCGGTTTTTCGAAACTGATCGCCGTGTATCTCATCTATATCTATACAATTAACGTATAGACCATGGCTATAAATTTTATCTATCCTACATTATTATTAGATATCCCTCATATGCTCTAAGTAAAGTATAAAGAAATGATATGGAAGTATAATAAGATCTATCTTTTCCTTAGATTTATAAAACAGGTAGAAGTATCCACCTTTATATAATAACCAAACAGAAAGAGCTAGCTGAACTATTAGAAATGACCTAAAGATCATCAAAATCTATCTTTAGGGTAGGAGTAGTTGGATGTGCCTGACAGGTTAAAATAAAGCCTTCTTCAATTTCTTCATCAGTAAGAATTTGATTTTTGTTCATTTCGACTTTGCCTTCGGTTACCCTAGCCATACAACTGCTACAGTTTCCATTCTGGCACGAATAAGGCACGTCTATATCATCTTCTAAAGCTCTATCCAAGACCACTTCTTTTTTGTCCATGCTAAATTCAAAATCTTCCTTATCTATACGGATACTGACCTGTGTTTTACCAGTTAAATCAGATTTTATTTCTTTTTCCTCAGCAGTACTCATAAAAAGTTCAAAATGAATTTGTTTTTCTTGTACGTCGTTTTCTTTTAGGACATCGGTTACAAGATCAATCATAGGCTCAGGGCCGCACAAATAAAAAGCATCAAATGGATAATCTTTAAATTTATTTTTAATTACATAGTTTACCAAGCTCTTCTCAATACGTCCATAATATGCATTTTTCTCGCGTTTTCTACTGTAAGCGAACTCAATAAATAGTCGATTGGAATGTTTGGCCTGAAGTTCGAGTAACTCTTTAAAAAAAATAGTGTCTTCTGGTGACTTGTTGCCGTAAATAAGTACAAATTTGCTTTGGGGTTCGTCTCTTAACACGGTTTTTATTATTGATATAACCGGTGTAATCCCACTTCCTGCAACAAACGCTGCGTAATTTTTAATTCGCCCTTCTGACTTTAGAATAAATTTACCTTCTGGTGGATATATTTCAAGTATATCTCCAGAAACCAATTTATTATTCGCAATCTTCGAGAAACTTCCTCCTTCAACCTCTTTTACGGTTACCTTAAATTCATCAGAATCTGGAGCGGAGCACAGAGAATATGCTCTACGTATTTCTATATCATCGATTAAGGTTTTTATAGTAATGTACTGACCTGCATAAAATTGAAAATCATTTTGCAATTTTCCTGGTATTTCAAAAGACAAACTTACTGCCTGAGGAGTTTCGCGAATAACCTCTTTTATCTTAAACGAATGAAATCTGTTCATTTTTTTTAATTTTACGTTTTTTAGACTTATATTAAAAGTGCTAATATCCGGGGTAATCTTTTCAAAGAATAAAAAAGGTTGCCACAAATCCGACAACCTTTTTTCGACTAATCCTCTGGAATAAAAAGGCATTTCCTTCTACTATCTTTTAAACATGATGATAAGAACTAGTAAATCTAAAAATATTAGAAGTAGTTACTTTCTTTTTTTATTCTTCTTTTTTGTAAATTTTCTTACGGTTGGAGATGAAGTATACCATAATAAAAAGCCGCTAAATACAGTAATCAATCCAAGAAAGGAAAAAGCTCTCAATATTATGTTATTGAAATCATCTCTACCTTCGTAGTCCATGGTATGTGTCATCCAAAGGAAATCAAACCAACGCCAATCCCGGTGCCTCAATGTTCTAAATGTTCCATCGGCCACTGAAACGTATGCTCGGATATTTTCAGGGGTTTTATAGGAAATCACGTAGGCCGGCAAAGGTCCACTCCTGTATTCATGATGATCTCCTGTTGAAGTTATTCTTTCTACTTGGGTAACCTCCAACCCATCTATCATATTTTTATTGGCGACGGCGATAGCCTCAGTTTCAGAAAGATTCTTTTTAACTTTACCTGTTCTTGCATTTCTAAGTATATTTTGGTTAATCCAATAATAAGGCTCCCCGGCAATAGTTTTGAGTTCCATAGAATGAATTCCAGAACTGGAATTAAACTCCGAAGGACTTTTTAAATTAGAATAATTTGTTTGAACCACTTCGGTTTTACGAAATTGATCGCCATGTATCTCATCTATATCTGTCCAACTAAAATATAAACCACTTACGGTCCACATAATAAATTGAATTCCTATGAATAGGCCAAGGTATCTATGTGCCTGCCTTATTTTTAAGGCTGTTTTTCTTTTTACCATATTTTTTAAATAAAGAGGGGATTAATTATTAAGTTCAGAAATTAAATCCTTTATGTTTTTTAATATCCTTCAGTTTGTTCCATTCCCGAAGCTTCAATTTCACTGGCAGGGATGGGACAAATAGTCCTGTTATCTGTAGCCTGAATATCCAAATTAGATACATCTACTCCAGTATTCTCGTGTTCATTAACTGGACGATTAATATCTTCACCCCTCCGAATATAATCGTAAACACCATGTCCTTCCAAAGCAAGCTCCCTTCTTCTCTCTTCCGCAATTCTTTGTTTTAATGCCTCGCCGGTTTCCGTAGCCTGATTAGTAGTGAAATTTGTAGTTCTTTTTTCAATAAGGGTATTTAGGTAATTTGATGCCTCAGAGTCACCTCCTCCAGCACCATTAGCAGCTGCTTCTGCGGCTATTAAATACATTTCGGAAAGTCTTACTACAGGAATGTTGTGTGCACTTAATCCACCACCTTCACTACGATTCACATATTTAACAAATGCATTATTCGTACCTTCTTTGTCCTCCTCGAGCAATGCAGCTCTTGGATCTCCTTCATAGGCACTTAAAAGATTTACAAAGGTTTGCGTGGCTATGATGTCCCCTTGTCCTCCGTTTTTTAAATCAAATTGGGCTCCCAAACCGTTACTACCAAGCGAGTTCTGGCTGGTAATACTCAATTCGAAAAGAGATTCTGAATTATAGTCTTCAAAAGCATAGGAATTAACGCCCATTAAATTACTTTCACCTCTGGTAGCGATTACTTCTTTTGCATACTTAAAGGCATTTTCCCAATCTTCTTTATAAAGATATACTCGGGCTAATAAAGCTTCAACCCCGGTTTTAGTTAAATACTTAGTGCTTCCTTGATCCCAGTCGTTTTCGCCTAATAAATCCAGAGCACTCTCCATATCAAGAATAATTTGATTATAAGTCTCACCGAGACTACTTCTCTCGGTAACAATTTCATCCGAAGAAAGTTTTACGGGTAAACCCTGGGAAGTCGCTCCGGCCCTTTTCCAGGGATAAGCGAAAGTTCTGGCCAGATCAAAATAAACCATTCCTCTTAGGCCTAAAGCCTCTCCCAAAACCTCCTGTTTTTTTTCAGCGTTACCTTCCGCAGCTTCTATATTATTAATGATCAGATTCAGATTATTTATAGCTTTAAAAGACTGAATCCATAAGTCTTCGCAGGTTCCACTATTATTACTACTTTCTTCATACTTATAGGCTATTAATTCATAATCCCTGGGATTATACGTAGTTTCTACAAATCTAAAATCTGTGCCTTTTACCGCTGCCCTTTTGTACAAAACCCTTCCTAAATAAGTATTCCGGGATATTTCATTGTAAGTTCCGGTCAATAATTTATCGAGTTTTTCTACGGAATTAAGTACAAGGTTCTCCGAGATAACGTGATCTGGTCTTTGTTCAAGTACATCTTCGCTGCATCCTTGAAGAACAATTAATCCTACAATTAGAATGCTATTTATAATATTTTTCATTTTAATGCTTTTTAAGTTCTAAAATTGTAATTGAAGCCCTAACAAAATGGTCCTGGCCGTTGGCACCTGAAAGAAATTTACTCCATCAACCACAGCTTCGGGATCATATCCATCTAATTCGGTTAGGAGGAATAGGTTATCCCCCTGCACGTAAACAGAGCCGCCAGTTATAGTATCCCATAAGGATGGTAAATTATAAGTCAATTTAACATTCCTTAGTTTAAGGTAATCTGAATCATATAAATGTCTTGTAGAAACATCATTTGAAAATGTTGGGTTACCATTGATCCTTATAGGCACAGTAGCATCTGTATTATTTGGATTCCAGGGATCAAGTTGAGCAACTGTATTGGTATATTGAGGGGCAAATCCATCGTCGTCGCGTTTAAAAGCAGTACGATCATACACCTTACCTCCCAGACCGAAAGTAAATTGGAAATCGAATGTAAAGTTTTTATAATTTAACTGGTTGAATAAACCACCTTGAAAATCCTGTAAAGCATCCCCAAAAATTCCGTATCCAGCCTCTTGAGCATTCGTTGTAAGCTCACCAGTCCTTTTTCCATCATCCAAAATATGATATTGTGCATAACCGGTAGAAGGATCTACACCAGCATAATCTCTTAAATAAAACGAATAGATACTTTCGCCTTCCTTAATAATCAAAGGATCCTGACCATATCTTGAACTATATGTAGGAACTATATCGTTTTTAAGTTTGGTAATCTTATTATCAAGAATAGTTAGGTTAGCGCTGCTGCTCCAGGAAAAATCTTCGGTAGAAACAAAATTATATCCAACTTCAAACTCCCATCCTTTATTGATCATCGAACCATAATTTTGCAATTGGGTCATAAAACCGGTGCTTAAGGAAACGGGAACATTCAGCAATAAATCTTCGGTCTTTTTTCTGAAGTAATTAACCGTTAAATCTAAATTGCTCAATAGGTTGACATCCACTCCAATATTAAAGTTTTTACTTAATTCCCAGGAAAGATCTGGATTCTGTAATTGCCCATAAGACAAACCAGATTCTCCCCCGTACCCCTTACCATCTGTTGCAAAAAATGCTAAGGCGGCATAATATTGAGGCGGCAAGTTTCCATTAGTTCCATAACTTCCCCGGAACTTTAAATATTCCAAACCATCTATCTTCAGAAAATCTTCCTCGGTGGCTACCCAACCTCCAGAAACGGACCAAAATGTTCCCCAACGGGAATCTTTTCCAAATCGCGAAGAGCCGTCCCGCCTAAAGCTTGCTGCTACATAATATTTTTGATCAAAATCGTATGAGATCTGCGAGAAATAAGACAAAAGTGAATAGTTCTCTGCAAAACCAGTATGGCTCCAAAGCGTACCAATACTGCTGGCTGATAATAATTCACTGTCTAAAATATCATAGCCATAGACATTTATTGAGCTCATTTTAGAAACTTGTGACTCCTGTCCTACCAAAATATCAAGGCCATGATTCTCAAAGTTATCATTATAGTTTAATACGTTTGTGGTTGTGTATTGCAATACCTCACTCTTCACACGGTTAAGAACACCATTCCAAATACCACCACCTGCACCAAACTCTTTATTGTCGTATAATGTTTCATCAATCGTTTGCTGATCTATACCAAAAGTGGTCTTAAAACTAAGGGCCTCCAAAATTTGAAATTCTGCAAAGGCATCTCCCCTTACCCTAAATTCGGTATTTTCATAATCTCCGACCTTTAAAACCCCTATTGGATTGGCGTTTTTTTCAATATCATTGGGAAGGTTTGCAAAACCTCTATAGCCTTCCGAATCATATATTGATGCTGCAGGTGGAAGTACTCTAGCCATATACAGCGGATTCAAACCTCCGGCATATGAACCGTCAAAGTTTGCGGCGTCTCTTTCAGACTTTGCTACCGTTAAATTGACTCCGAGTTTAAGCCAATCTTTTGCCTGGTTTTCAAGGTTTAATCTCCCAGAATAGCGTTTTAAACCTGTTTCTATAATTGTGCCTGTTTGATCCAAAAAATTCCCCGAGATATAAAAAGAGGTTTTTTCATTTCCTCCCCTTGCTGAAAGATTGTATTTCTGAATTAAACCATTCTGATAAATAGCGTCAAGCCAGTCTGAATTAACATTATTACTACCATATATATCTGTATAATCACTTGTAGCCTGATTTTCATAGGAACTATAAAGGGAATTATTAGCATAGACCCTGGTAAATTCAGCGTTTTCACTATTTTGAATATATTGATTTATCTGACCTTCAATCCAAAGGTCTTTAAATTGGTCGTTATTTATAAGGTTTTCTTCTGTAAGATTTTGACTATACCCTGTTTCAACACCAAGTGTAATTTCTGTCTCTCCATCCTTGCCCTTTTTCGTAGTAATAATAACAACACCGTTTGCGGCTCTGGATCCATAAAGCGAGGAAGCAGCAGCATCTTTTAAAACTGTAATGCTTTTAATATCTTCAGAGTTAATAGTGGATAAAGGATTATATCCAGTGCTTCCCACCATATCATCACCGGCTCTTAAATTTGAATTGGTGTTAATTACTACTCCATCCAATACATACAAAGGCTGGGTGTTACCACTTATAGATCCAATACCCCTTATTTGAACGTTAGATTTACCACCCGGCTGTCCCGAAGTAGAAATGTTAATCCCAGAAACTTTTCCTTGAAGGGCAGTTTCAAAACTAGCTGTAGAACTACGAGTAAGTGCTTCGGAATTCACGGTTTCCGCTGCCCCGGTAAAACTCCGCTTATCCGAAGATCCGTAGGCAACCACCATTACTTCATCAAGAGCCTCCGCGCTCTTCTGCATCTTAACATCAATAACATCTTCAATACCAACTACTCGATTCACAACTTTCTTACCCATAAAACTAAAATTAAGAACATCACCTATATTAGCTTTTAAAGAATATTTTCCGTCAAAATTGGTTTGGGTTCCGGTTTTAGTACCCTTAACCATTACAGTCACACCAGGCATAGGTATACCATCCTCCCCCGTAACAATACCCGAAACTGTCTTTTCTTGCGCAATGCTTGACTGTAAAATCAACACTAAAAATAGTGTCAAAATTAATTGTAATTTATTTTTCATGAATAATTGATTTTTGATAATGATAACAATGTTTATGAGAGAAAGATCTAAATTTTTTTAATACTGAACAATAATTTCACAACAATCGTTCTTTCAACTTGAATAATTCAAATTTAGTATTATTTTTGATACCAAATAAGACTAACTTAGCTAATTATTGATACCTATGAGTAATCAAATAGAATTTAGACATCTTAGATATTTTTTAGCAGTGGCTGAAGATCTCCATTTTAGAAAAGCCGCAGAGAAATTGTACATTTCGCAACCTGGGCTTAGTAGGCAAATCAAACAAATGGAAGATGATTTGGGAATCCAATTATTTGAACGACACAATAGAAAAGTAAAACTGACACACGTAGGAGAATATTTTAAACATGAAATAACAAAAAATTTAAAAAACTTAAATCTAATAATTAACCATGCTAAATTACTCCAAAACGGTAAGGAGGGTAGTTTGACTATAGGCTATGTGGGGTCTGCAATACAAAAAATCATTCCAGAATTATTATTAAAATTTAAAAGGATCTCCCCAAATATTAACTTCGTTCTGAAAGAGATGGATAACCAGAAACAAGTAGAAAATTTACTTTTACAAAATATCGATATAGGCTTTATTAGATTAGAGAGGGTTCCGACGGGTTTGAGTCTTCGATCTGTTTTATTAGAAACTTTCTGTTTAGTTTTACCTAAAGATCATCCAATCGATAGTTCCAATTACAAGAATTTATCTCAATTTAAGGATGAATTTTTCATATTGTTTGATCCTAAATTCAGTCCATCGTATTTTGAAAAAATAATGCAAATTTTTGACGATAATGATTTTATTCCAAAAGTATCTCATAGTAGTATACATGCTAATTCTATTTTCAAACTAATTGAAAATAATTTTGGTATTTCTATTATTCCTAAATCATTACAAATCCCATATTATGAAAATGTCAAGTTTATTGAATTAGTAGATATTCCACAGCGAACAACTTTATCGGTCGTATGGGATAGAAAAAACACCAATCCTATTTTAGATGATTTTTTAGAATTACTTTAGGAGGAAAATTATAAATAACAAGAGACATTTTAGAAAATGTATAAACATTGATTTATTGTATCCATTTTATTACCGGATTCAAGTCTATGGCATCCTTTTATTGGTTAGCACATCAATTTTATGCCCTAAACTCACAGTATAATTAACATCAATTGTTTCACCACTAAAAGTCTTACCAAGGACGGATTTTCCGTTTAATATAGATCGAGAAAACCACTATATTCATATTTCCAGAAAGATAGAATCAGAGTTGTAATCAACAACCAGAGCTAACATTAAGCCTTAATCAATTATTTTTTGGTATTCTGCCATTTTGTCGAAGTGAGAAATTAAACCATTTTCCACAAGTAAATAAGATCTCTGAATTGTAGGTAATTCAATTAATATCTTTCCCAGAAATTAGTAGAATTGAATTATTTTTTTGACAAGGTGAAAATTAAAATAAATTATTTAAAATAGTATCTTCAACTAAATTTGGAAGTGTCACTTTTAGGTTTGGCGTTCTTTTCATTTCTCTTTTAATAGCAAAGCCAGCTTCCTTATTTCTGGCCCAGCTTCTACGTGCGATTCCATTGTTAACATCATAAAATAACATATTCCTTAAATTTGCTTCAGCCTCCCGTGTACCATCTAACACCATTCCAAATCCCCCGTTTATTACTTCTCCCCAACCTACACCTCCGCCATTGTGAATGGACACCCAGGTAGCGCCTCTAAAGCTATCACCAATTACATTATGAATGGCCATATCCGCAGTATATTTACTCCCATCATAGATATTAGAGGTTTCCCGGTAGGGGGAATCCGTACCACTTACATCATGATGATCTCTTCCTAAAACTATAGGCCCTATTTTTCCGGCTGCTATAGCGTCGTTAAATGCTTTTGCAATTTTTAATCTACCTTCAGCGTCTGTATATAATATACGTGTTTGCGAACCAACGACCATTTTATTCTTTTTAGCATTCTTAATCCATTTGATATTGTCTTCCATTTGGGACTGAATCTCTTCTGGAGAATTTTCCATGATTTCTTGCAATACTGTTGCAGCTATTTTATCTGTAGTGTCCAAATCTTCCGGTTTACCTGAAGTACAAACCCAACGGAATGGCCCAAAACCATAGTCGAAAAACATTGGCCCCAGTATGTCTTGCACATATGATGGATATTTAAAATCAATATTATTCTCTGCCATTACATCTGCTCCTGCTCTGGAAGTTTCCAGTAGAAACGCATTACCGTAATCGAAAAAATAGGTACCTCTTGTAGTATGCTTACCTATAGCGGCTGCTTGTCTTCTTAGAGATACCTGCACTTTATCTTTAAATAAAGCTGGTTCTTCTCGAATCAGTCGATTAGATTCTTCATAAGAAATACCCACCGGATAATATCCTCCTGTCCATGGAATATGCAGTGAAGTTTGATCTGAACCAATATGAATATAAATATTTTCTTCATAAAAACGTTCCCAGATATCAACTACATTACCTATATAGGCAATGGAAATAACTTGATTATTTTTTTGAGCTTGTTTTGCTCTATCGACTAGTTTATCCAGATCATCAATTAGGACATCTACCCAGCCTTGTTCATATCTTTTCATTGCTGCTTTCGGATTAACTTCTGCGCAAATAGTAATACAATTGGCAATGTTTCCTGCTTTCGGTTGTGCACCGCTCATTCCTCCTAATCCAGAGGTTAAGAAAATTTTTCCATTTGGATTCTCACCTTTCGGCAAGATTTGCCGAAATGCATTCATTACAGTAATCGTGGTTCCATGAACAATTCCTTGCGGTCCAATATACATAAACGAGCCTGCAGTCATTTGTCCATATTGAGAAACGCCCAACGCATTGAATTTTTCCCAGTCATCTGGTTGCGAATAATTGGGCACTACCATTCCATTGGTAATAACAACTCTTGGAGCACTCTTCGAGGATGGAAATAAGCCCATGGGATGTCCAGAATATAAGTGCAAGGTCTGTTCGTCGGTCATTGTAGCTAAATACTGAACTGTCAAAAGATATTGAGCCCAATTTTGAAACACCGATCCATTACCTCCGTAAGTAATTAATTCTTCAGGGTGCTGCGCCACCTCTGGATCAAGATTATTCTGGATCATTAATATAATAGCTCTAGCTTGCAAAGATTTCCCAGGATATTCAGCAATATTTCTTGCATAAATTTGATAATCCGGTTTAAATCGATACATATAAATACGACCAAAACTGAGTAATTCTTCAGCAAATTCAACCGCTAATTCTTGATGCCAATCTTTAGGAAAGTACCTCAAAGCATTTTTAATTGCTAATTGTTTTTCCTTAGTTGATAAAATATCTTTACGTCTGGGTGCTCTATTAATATTCTTAACGCAAGCTTTTTTTGCAGGCAGATTATTCGGTATTCCTTGTAGAATTTTTTCTTGAAATGTCATATTATAAGTAATTTACTTAACAATTAAAGATTGGTTTTTTACTAAATCAATCATATTGTCGATGTCGTATTTTAATATTCTATCATCCTTTAACTTATCTACTTTAGTTCGGACAATTACAATATTTTCCTCTATAATTTTTGAAAATGTATTGGGTCTTCTAAATTCTACGGCTTGTACTGCAAACATTAATTCTATTGCTAGAATCTTTTCGATATTTTCTAAAATCTGATTCAGTTTACGGCCTGAAATACTTCCCATAGATACGTGATCTTCTTGTCCTAAAGATGTTGGTATACTATCTGCCGATGGCGGAAAGCACAAGGATTTATTTTCTGCCGCCAATGCAGCTGTAGTATATTGCGGAATCATGTAGCCCGAATTTAATCCTTCGTTTTTCGTAAGTAATCTTGGCAAACCATATTTGCCTTCTAATAATAAATAACATCGTCTATCAGAAATATTTCCTAATTCTGAGGCAGCCAAGGCGACATAATCAATAGCCATTGCCAAAGGTTGTCCATGAAAATTACCACCAGAGATAGCTTCGGTTTCACTCAAAACAATCGGATTATCGGTAACAGAATTCATTTCTATTTCTGTCAACTCTTTTAAATGATAATAAGCATTTCTAGAAGCACCATGTACTTGAGGAATACATCGAATTGAATAAGGGTCTTGTACACGGTTGCACTCTAAATGACTTTCTATATTCTGAGAATCTTTTAGCAATTTTCGAATTCTCTTGGCTACTTTTAAATTCCCTGGAAAAGGACGAATTTCATGCAAAGCTTTTTTAAACGGAGCAGCACTTCCCTGAAACCCTTCTAGACTCATAGTCCCCGATACATCTGCTAAATCCAGTAGGTATTTCATCTTATCAAGCCCTTTAATAGCATGGGCCAAAATAAATTGCGTTCCGTTTATGAGCCCTAGACCTTCTTTAGCTTCTAATTGTAATGGCTTCAATCCGTGAGAGGATAAGACTTTTTTAGCTGAACAAATATCATCTTCAATCCAAAAATCGCCTTCTCCTATTAAAGGCAAAAATAAGTGAGATAGGGGTGCTAAATCTCCTGAAGCACCTACAGAGCCTTGTTCTGGCACTACTGGAAGTAAGTTATTTTCTATAAAATATATAATTCGCTCAATCAAGCTAAGCCTTACTCCAGAAAATCCCTGACATAGCGCGTGTACTTTACAGATCATCATAATTTTTGACAACTTTTTGTCAATAGGCTTTCCAACTCCAACTGCATGGCTTATCAATAAATTTTCTTGTAACTTTTTAGTTTCATCTGGGGCTATTTGTTTATCACACAACGGACCAAATCCAGTATTAATACCATAGACTGCTTTATTTTGCTTGGCTATAACCTCTACTTTTTTTCTACTTGAGTTTATCCTTTCCTTTGCTGTATCTGTTAAATTCCCTCTCAAAGTGCCATCGACTATGTCCTTTACTTTTTTTATTGATAACCGATCAATTCCATATTTAAACATATAATATCAAAATTAATTTACAGCAAAGTAACTCCATTTTTTCATAACTTATAGGACTAATTTCATCAATAGTTGATAACTACAGCTTATCAATTTAAGATAAAGACCTTGTAGGGCAGCGGCAAACAGGTGCGGGCGCCTTTTGATGGTTTCATCAAAGCCATAAACGTCTCCAATGGAGATTATGAGATAGATCTTGTTTTAATTTTATTACTACTTCCAAAATGCTTCATAGTAAGACACTATTAGGACAAAGAGCTTCCCCTCCCAAAGTCTTGAACACATTCCCCAATTTTAGTTGTCAATTGCATTACACCTTCCGCCCCGGCGGAAGACTTCACTCCACTCCCAACTTAAAATTGGGAATAGCGTTCGCTTTAATAGGATGTCATTCTTTCATGTAGTCCCCCTTCCCGTGTTTTTATAATTCATCATAGTTATTTAAACCTACCCCCGAGCCACCGCTGCCCCTACCCTTTTTTTGTAAGCAAAATACCAATACCTGGAAGTTAAACGGAGTGCATAACCGGTCGTGCCTCCCTTTTATAACTCCTTCTTAATTCCAGGTCTTGAAAATGTATCAGCAACAAAAAGAAGGTAACAGCGGACGGCTCTGTAGGAAGTAAATCTAAAAAGATCATTATGAAATCATTTAAAAACATCAAAAAGGAAGCGGGACTAAAAAAAGGAAAACGCTCTGGATATAATAAGTAAATCAGCTTAAAAAAAATATAAACCAAAACTATCCAAAAGGTTTGGGTAGCATTTTTAATCAATTTAAATCTTTTATTATGAGCACTTTAAAAAATCAAGTACAGTTAATCGGAAACCTGGGCGAAGCACCACAAATCACTAACCTGGATAGCGGTAAAAAAGTAGTCCGCTTTTCACTGGCCACCAATGAGTTTTATAAAAACGCCAATGGAGAGAAAGTTCAAAAAACCGAATGGCACACCATTGTAGCCTGGAACAAAACTGCCGAAATTATTGAGAAATATGCCGGTAAGGGAAAAGAAATTGGAATTAGCGGAAAACTAAAATCCCACAGTTACGAGAAAGACGGGGTTACACGCTATATCACAGAGGTAGAAGCAAATGAAATTTTGCTTTTAGGCACTAAAAACGGCAATTCATAACACGGTAATTAAACAAGAGGGCGTTTCAGTCGAAGGTCACGCCCTCTTTTATAAATAACTTATAAAACTAAAAAAAATTATGAAAGCACAAATTAATGAAATTAAAGAAGGCTTGCAACATTTTCACGGTTCTGAAACCTTATTTCAAATCCCATTGTTAAACACCCGGTACACTAACGGATTGAAATATTTGGCGGAAGCTGCCCAATGTTTTTGGCTGATTACAGATGCTTCAGTAATTGCAAAATGCCATATAGCACGTAGCGCGTTTATTACGATCGATTGTAAAAGACTTTCTAAAGTGGAGCAAAATGCTAAAGGTTACGAGGCTGAAATAATGTATTCCGACAGCAACGATAATATATTGGAGAAACACCGCTACCGGGTAATGGATTTCCCACTCGATAAACTGCGATTGTTTTTTGTCAACAATACGCTGATGTTACCCAGCGAATATTAAAATTAAAGAGGGCGCTCCTGTCGAAAGTTACGCCCTCTATTATTAACCCTTTAATCAAGCTAACAATGAAAACCAAAGTTAATGAAATAGCCATAAGTTACAACGGAAGTACTCAAGTGAATTTGCTTCCTAAAATAACCTGTTCCCAAAGTGCGGCAGATCTAGCCTTTGGGCAGTGGAACAAAAACAGTATTGAACTGCAAGAGACTTTTAAAATTATGCTGCTCAATAATGCCAACCGGGTAAAAGGTATTTACGAATTATCAACCGGCGGAATCACGGGTACTTTAGTCGATGTTCGTATCTTGTTTGCCGTGGTGTTAAAGTCAGTCACGACGGCTTTGATATTACTACATAATCATCCAAGTGGGACCCTTCGACCTAGTGAAGCCGATAAACGCCTCACCCAAAAAATTAAGCATGCCGGGGAACTTTTTGATATTAAAGTTTTAGATCATTTGATCATTTCCCCGAATGGACGGTATTACAGTTTTGCCGATGAAGGTATTCTTTAAAAGTAATATTTTTTTTAATCTAAAAGGCCTTTGAATTTTCAGAGGTCTTTTTTTATGATTGGTTTCCAAAAAAATTACTATCTTTAGTTAGCTGAAAATCAGCTTTTAATTTTACCAGGGATCCTATTTTTGACTTTCGCTGATACCCTGCATTTCAATTATTAACATACCGGAAATTGATTTTCCTAAAATGGCAATCTGCTTGCGACGGCAATCGCGATTAGCGGTATTGTACGAAATTTTTGCCACGAGTACTCGTGGCGAAAAGGAGTAGCAAGAGGGTAACGGGCAGAGCCGCGTTACATACTCCTTTTCGTTTTTAAGTTGCTGATTACCAGCGACTTAAAATCATTGCAGTTTCGTGACGTTTAGCCAATTGCGACAAATGCGCTGCCAACGTTCATTTTTAGGGAAGAATTTGCGACAAATCAGCGAATTATGAACTCATTTAGCGGCATTAGGTTTAAAAAAGAAACGGCAAAACGTTTCCAGCAATTTTCCAAAAAACACTTCAATTCCCACACCGAAGCCCTGGCCACCATGCTCGATTTTTTCTTCTACAACGAAATCTCGCCACGGGAAAGATTGGGACCTACCGGACGAACCATTGAAGCCAATTTAAAGAAACGGATCAATGCGGTGATTGCCATAATGAAGGATATGGAAAAGACCCAAACCAAACCTACCGTGGCCATGATCGAATCCCTTTTCCAAATCGATACACCTCAAAAGAAGCCGCTAATCCTGGAAAAGAAATTCACGGAAGAAAAGAAGGAAGTACGCTTCCAGGAAAAACGACATCCCAAGAACAAACTCTAAAATTTCTAGCTATGTATATCACGATCACACCACAAAAATTGGGCGCTAGTTATTCCAAAAGTTCAGCAGATTTTGTGGATTATCTGGAAAAAGAAAACCAAGCTTTAGAAGGAGAATTGCCATCTGGAGCTGCAGAAAATATAGAACACTTTTTCAATCAATATGAAGATGAAATTTCAGCTTCAAAAGTGGTCAAAGCTATTGATAAAAATACTGCAAAATTGGAAAAAACCGAACCTCGCTTCTACTCCATTACCGTCAGTCCTTCTAAGTACGAATTAAGACGATTGCAAGATAGCAGTGAAGATCTTAAAAAGTACACGCGAGAATTAATGAAGGATTACGTGAAATCCTTTAACCGCGAAATCAATGGGCGACCGGTAAGCATCGATAATATTAAATACTATGCAAAAATTGAACACCGGCGAGCATTTAAGGGTACCGATAAACAGGTAAAAGAGAATCAGCCTTATGCCACAAAAATCCTTCAGCTAAAGACCAATATACGAAAAGTGGAACGCGGTGAAATAGCAGGAAGCACCAAAATTATGCAACGGCAAATTGATCAGCTGGAACGTCAAGCGCCACACCAACAAAATGGTCAGCGGATCGTGCAGGGAATGCAAAAGGAAGGCAACCAAAGTCACATCCATATCATTGTAAGTCGTAAAGATGCATCCAATAGGTTCAGTTTATCGCCCGGAAGCAAATACCGAGCTTCTCAGGTCGAATTAAATGGTAAAACAGTAAAACGCGGTTTTGACCGAGATCAATTTTTTAAAAACGCTGAAAAAACATTTGACCAAACATTCGGGTATCAGCGAAACTTCGTAGAAACCTATAAAGCAAGGAAGCAGTTTATCAAGAACCCAAAAAACTACTTTGCTTCTTTAACCGGGTTACCTGCCAGTGAAAAAGCCATTGCTTTTAAAATATTAAAGGAAACAGGTATCCCAATGGTGCCCAGCATCCCTGTCAGTCAGACGCAACTCGCTCTGAAACTATTTCATAAACTACGTAAGGGAGTTGATATCGCTGTAAAATCAAGTTCAATCGGAATCTAAATTTAGCTACTATGGAAACAGACAGTCTTTTTACAATCCTCATGATCCTTGCTCTAAGCAGCCTGTTATTTTATGGGATATTCCGATTGACGCGCTATGCGTTTATGATTAACCTCCTATTGATCGGTATACTTATATTTAGTCTCTACACTGCCAATACCATCTTCGTATTGCTTCTATATTTTGGCTGTCCACTTTTGCTCATCAACACCGGGATGTACGTTTTTCTGCATACCTCAGATAATCCAAAAAACAGCGACCTAAAATACCGGGTGAGCTTTGCCACTAAGCAGGGTAATTTTAAACTCGATAACATCAAACGCGGTGCTTCCATTATTGGTTCTGCAGGAAGTGGGAAGACCGAAAGTGTGGTGTATGGGTTTTTAAAGCATTTTCAAAAGGAAAGCTTTTGCGGCATCATCCACGATTACAAGGATTTTGAGCTTACTGAGATGGCTTACCCCTTGTTTAAGGATCATGATGTTCCGTTTAAAATTATTTCTTTTGATCATATTATTCACAGGGTGAACCCCATAGCCCCGCGCTATTTGGAAAACGAAGAGAGTGTGAATGAGGTCTCGCGAGTGCTTATCGAAAACCTGTTGGAGCAAAGGGATTCCTATGCGTCCGGGACCACCAGGTTTTTTAATGATGCTGCGGAGGGATTGATCGGCGGGCTCATCTGGAAACTTAAAACCTCCTATCCTGAGTTTTGCACCCTCCCCCATTTGATTGCTATCTACCAATATTTGGATACCGATAGCCTGGTGCAATTTTTAGAAACCAATACCACCTCCAGGGCCATGGCCGATGCGTTTATCAGTGGGAAAGATTCCGAACGGCAAACTGCCGGGGTGAAAAGTACACTGGCCAATGCCTTAAAGCGTATCAGCACCCAACGGATTTTTATGGTACTTTCCAAAGATGAAGTGCCACTTGATATCAACAGTGAAGAAAATCCGGCTGTAATTTCAATAGTGAATAATCCTAAGTTTGAAAGCTCTTACTCCCCGGTTATTGCGACTATTATCCACACCATTACCAAACAAATGAGTGTACGCGGACAAAAACCATCCTTTTTAATGATGGAAGAGGCCCCGACCATCCGTTTGCTTAATATGCACCGTATTCCGGCAACCCTGCGGAGTTATGATATTGCCACCATCTACGTGATGCAGGACAAAATCCAAAACGATATGATGTACGGTGATAAAGCCAGTAAGGCGATATTAAGCAATCTGTCCTATCAGTTTTTTGGAAAGGTTAACGATCCCGATACCGCCAAATACTACGAACGATTCTTTGAGATTGTAAAGAAACAGACCACCAGTGTAAATCGGGGACACAATCTTAACTTTGATACACGGGTCACCACAGGAGAAAAGGAAATCCCGAAAATTAGGGCCGATGAGTTCTTTCGTTTGCAGCAAGGGGAGTTCATTACTTATGCCGATGGGAAGGACAAAAAAGTGCAGTTTAAATTGGCAAATATTCAGAGAGCATTACCGGAAGAACCAAAACAGTTTACTCAAGAAGATTTAACGGCTAATTTTGAACGGGTCTATGAGGAGGTGAGATCCATCTTTAATCAATGAATATGGCCATCTTCAACAATTTTATTACTGAATTTGATGGTATCTTGAACCTTTTTCAACCTTACAATCTAAAGTGATATTAGTACTTTTGTAACAAATTATGTAGCTAGGAAAAGTAAAAAATATCCTAGATAGGTTGACTTCCCGAAATCAACATTCCACCTTGAAATAAATGGATTTAGTGACTTTTTACATCTTAATTATCATTTTCCTTGCTACCTTGGTTCGTTCAACTTTTGGTTTTGGGGAATCCATGGTAGCCGTTCCCCTTCTTATACTTTTTATCCCAATAGAAATTGCTGTTCCTCTTTCCGTGCTTTTATCGATTACTATTGCTGCAATTGTGGTTGTACAAGACAAGAAACAAATACATTTTAATAGTGCAAAATGGTTATTGCTTTTTGCAGCCATTGGTATTCCTGTAGGATTATTGTTACTTGTTTATGGAAATGAAAACCTTATAAAATCAGGATTGGGAATACTGATTGTTTTATATGCTATCTATTCCTTACTTTCAAAAAACGATTTTAAATTAAAAACTGATAATAAAGCTTGGCTTTTCATTTGCGGCTTTTTATCAGGTATTTTTGGTGGTGCTTATGGCCTTAATGGCCCTCCACTTGTGATCTATGGCAATATGCGCAATTGGACGGCCAAACATTTTAGGGCGACCTTACAAGCCTATTTTTTACCGGCCAGTATGATTGGTATGTTTGGTTATTGGTACAAAGGTCTCTGGACCCCAACAGTAACCTATTATTTTCTCATATCCTTACCGGTTGCGATCCCCACTATTTTTCTTGGAAGGTTTTTAAATCACAGGTTAAAAGATGGCATATTTCTAAATTACGTTTATATAGGATTAATCTGTATTGGGGCATTGTTATTAGGCCAATCCTTGGTCGAACTATAATGAAATACAGTAATCACCAAACCATAGACAACCTTACTTTAATTATTTTTCACATTCCTGAGATGAAACAAAACAAATATTACGAACGATTTTTGAAATTATAAAAAATCCGAACAAAAGCGTAAACCGTAGCCATAACCTTGATTTTGATACCCGAATTAAAAAGGGGAAAAGAAATACCTAAAATACGGGCAGATGAGTTCTTTCGTTTGGAGCAAGGCGAGTTTATCACTTATGCCGACGAGAAGGATAAAAAAGTGCAGTCTAAATTGGCAAATATTCAGAGAGCATTACCGGAAAAACAAAGCAGTTTTCTCAAGAAGATTTAGCGGCTAATTTTGAACGGGTTTATGAGGAGGTGAGGTCGATATTTAATAAATAGGGACTGACCCGGGAAACTAAAATTTGATTTTAAAATAATTAATGAACATCATATGCGATACTAAGGATCAATACCTCCCTTCTAATTGTGTTCGCAAATATGTAAAAAACTTTAATGAAAATTGAAAAATTGGACTCAGTATTAAAGTGTAGATGAAAGTAACCCAAAAAATCGGACCGCCAAGAAGAAATCCGAGAGCCAGCACGGTGAGTTCGACAACGATTCTTGCTTTTACTACAGATAACCTAAATCTTTCCGAAATGGAAAGCATAAATCCGTCACGCGGTCCAGCACCTACATTACCCGATACGTATAAACCTCCCCCTAACCCAATGAGCAAAATGCCAAAAAGCAGCAAAAGGTAGTCCGTCCAATTATGACTAGCGTCCGGCAATATATCTAACCAAAGAAAAAAGTCCATAATAGGACCGATGAGTAAAGCATTTAGAAATGTTCCTATATTGACATATTTCTTACTCACAAGCAACGAGACACCAATGAGAACTAAACCCACGATAATACTCCAGGTTCCAATACTTAAACCAAAATGTTCAAATAGCGCCACGTTCAGAACATCCCAGGGATGTAAGCCTAAATATTTAACCTTAACGGCAAAGGCTACGCCCAGTCCAAAACATATAAGACCGATAAAAAAAAATGTATAACGAATAGTATTAGCGTGTAAGGCTTTTATCCTATGAACTTCCATTTATTTTCTTTGGAGAATTGAGCGCGCAAACTACGAAAAAAGTGAACGATTGATGAAATCAATATAATATATCTGAAACAAAGAATTTTTTGAAAATTAGTCTAGAATAGTTCGAATGCAACCACTACAATGATTATTAGACAATTTGGATTGAAAAGCTAAGAGGGTACAGTTTACAATACAAAAGATTATAAGGAAACTTTCCGAAGAATTGGAACAGTATTCCCAAGCAGATTTAGTGGCTACTTTTGAATTGGTTTATGAGGAGGTTCGGTCGTTATTTGATAAATGAAAAGTGATTTTTTCTATTAAATCAACGCTTTTTCAATTCGGGACGCACTGTGTCCCGAATTGAGTCTATACTCTGAAGTGAATATTGTGACGACAGTGTCGTCAAAATAATACAATTTGATGTGAAATTGATGATCTTGTTTAACAGCCTTATAAATAAAACGCTAAAATCTACCAGAGTAAATAATGTATGTAAGTAAACCAAGAAAAGCCGAAAGAAAGAGTTAAGGGCTTGAGCTTTTAATGCGCTGAATATACCTATTATTAAGTAATGTAAAATACTCTTTATTATTTTACATATATTTGTAAAATATACTTAACGTTATGTCTCGAAATAAGATTGTTTTACTTCCTAAAAATAGAAGGATTTTAGAAACTGTGGGAGAAAATATTAAGTTGGCGCGCTTACGCCGAAAACTTACCATGGCGCAAGTTTCTGAGCGTGCTGGTATATCCAGACCAACATTGTCTTCAATAGAAAATGGAAGTTCGGCAGTTTCTTTAGGGATTGTTCTTCAAGTCCTGTTAGTATTAGGTTTGGAAAAAGATTTACTTCTTTTGGCAGAGGATGATGTATTAGGTAGGAAAATACAGGATGCCAATCTCACCGTCAAGGAACGCGGCCCTAAAAATAGTAAGGAATAATGATAAAAGCGCGAAAAGAAATATTGGTTTATGCAGATTGGGAAGGCATAGAAGAACCCTTTTTGATGGGTATTTTGTATGCTACGCCTTCAAGAGGTAAAGAAATATTCTCTTTCGAATATGATAAGAAGTGGTTGCAATCGGATTTTGCCCAAATCATAGACCCAGATTTGCAATTATTTGAAGGAATGCAGTTCCTTAATGATGAAAAATCTAATTTTGGAATATTCCTCGATTCATCACCAGACCGATGGGGACGCGTCCTTATGCTTCGAAAAGAGGCTGCAAAAGCGCGTCGAGAAGATCGCCGTGCAAAAACATTAATGGAGTCCGATTACCTACTTGGGGTGTTTGATGGTAACCGGATGGGCGGTCTCCGCTTTAAAACCGAACAAAATGGTTATTTTTTGGATGATAACAAAGAAATGGCCGCACCACCTTTTGCGGCACTAAGAGATCTTGAGTATGCAAGCTTGCAGTTAGAGAAAGATGATGCTTCTGAAAACCCAGAATATGTAAAATGGCTCAATATGTTAATGGCACCGGGATCATCTTTGGGAGGAGCCCGCCCAAAAGCAAATATCCGGGATACTGATGGTCATTTATGGATTGCCAAATTTCCGAGTCAAAATGATTCACGCGATATGGGTGCCTGGGAAATGCTGGTTTATCGACTTGCAGTCCTGTCTGGGATTGGTATGGCACCGTCTAGAGTGGAAAAGTTCTCCCATCATCAACATACGTTTTTAACGCAGCGATTTGATAGAAAAAATGATGGAACGCGTATTCATTTTGCTTCGGCAATGACCTTGTTAGGCTATACCGATGGAACCGATTATCAAGATGGCGCCAGCTATTTGGAACTTGTAGAATTTCTAATGCAACAAGGTGCCGATATAGATAACGACCTTAAAAAACTATGGACCCGTATTGTGTTTAATATCTGTGTTTCCAATACAGACGATCACCTCCGAAATCACGGATTCTTATTAACGAATTCCGGCTGGGTACTTTCGCCAGCTTACGACATCAATCCTACGCCTAATAGCGCTGGTTTAAAGCTTAATATTTCTGAAGATGATAACGCTTTGGAAATAGACTTAGCGAAAGAAGTTGCACCCTATTTTCGTCTCAAAGAAACCGAAACAAAAAGAATTATAAATTCAGTTCAAAATCAGGTAGCAAAATGGGAGCAGCTAGCTTTGGAACTCGGAATTCCAGGAAATGAAATAGCATTGATGCAGGATGTTTTTAAATTTTAAAGCAAGGCTTAGATTTGGATTATTAATAACCGCATAGGCCTTATTTTAAAACTCGTTAACTAACAATCTTGGCGTAAGTACCTACAGAGCACTTAAAAATATAATGCCGACACCATCGTCAAAATTCAGGAATCCCCAGGTTATTGGAGCACTATAATGAAGATTGCTTTTGTTTCCCTGAAAACTTTTTAAGAATGGTGCTGCCCCCGCATCAGAAATTCAGCAAACCGAGCAAGTTACCGAGCAAGACAACGAGCAAGTATCACGAAAGTAACCTGCAAGTTACTGAACAAGAACCCCGCAAGTACCCCCCAAGTACCCTGCAAGTACCCTGCAAGTCACCCACCAAGTATGAGAAATTTTAAATGTTTTTATTTCCGAACACAAAAGAAATGAATTGCAAAACCACTTAGAGCCAACGAATAGAAAGAATTTTAGAATTAATTTTTGGTGGGACTTACCCATTACCAAACAAATAAGTGTGCGCGGACAAAACCATCCTTTTAAATGATGAAAGAAGCACCCACAATTAGACTTCTAAATATGCACCGCATTCCGGCAACCTTTAAGAGGTTATTATTTTCCTATCCACAATTTACGTGATACAGGACAAAATTAAAAATGAGATGATGTATGGCGATAAAACCTGTTTGGCTATTCTGAGCAATCTATCTTACCAGTTTTTTGGAAAGTCAACGATCTCGATACCGCGAAATACTACGAACGCTTTTTTGAAATTGTGAAAAAAGGAAACAACCAGTATAAACCGATGCAATAATCTCAATTTTGATACGCGAGTCACTACCGGGGAAAAGAAAATTCCAAAAATAAGAGCAGATGTTTTTTTCAGGTTAAAGCAAGGCGAGTTTATTACGTATGTAGATGGGAAGGATAAATAAGTACAGTTTAAATTGCAGAATATTCAGAGAGAGCTTCCTGAGGAATCAAAACAATTTACTCAAGCTTATTTAGAGGTTAATTTTGAGCGGGTTTATGAATAGGCGAGGCCGATATTTGCGTAATGCAATTTAAATATTTCGAAACTATTATACATAACTGGTTTAGAGGTTCTTTTAACTTATGATTGTTGAAAGATTTTTCAGTAAATCAACTCAAGATTTAAATCTTCTTTATATATTGTTAAAAATTTAACGCGTTCAGATTCGAAGGTAATTCGTTATCTCACTAAATCTGATTGAATTAAACAAGTAGTAGCCCTAAATACTATTTGTATTTAAAACACCCCCATTTCTGCATGCATACGGAACAGAAAATTAATTCAGGGAATTTTCATATCCTTAAGCCACGTAAGGCACTCAACAAAGCTTTTTTAAAGCTTAAGCCCAACCGCTCTAAAATCGAGCTGTTTAAAAGTAGTCTTAAAGAATTACTGGATCGTACTAACGATACTGAGTCCGAGGAATTCCACAAAAATCTGGTCACAGATTTTCTAAAGAAGACATACTACAATCCCAATCATTTTATCAATACCAAAGGTCGTAATGACCTGGTAATCCATAACGGAAATAAGCCGAAAAGCAGTGTTGGAGTTATCATTGAAGCAAAAAAGCCCACGAACCGGACCGAAATGCTCAGTAAAGAGAAGATAAATGTTAAGGCATTTCAGGAACTGGTGCTTTACTATCTTCGAGAGCGTATTACCCAGAAGAATTTGGAGGTAAAATATCTAATCGCTACCAATATTAACGAGTGGTTTATTTTTGATGCCAATATTTTTGAGAAAGCATTTGCTGAAAACAAACAGCTGGTAAATCAATTTACCGATTTTGAAGCCGGAAGACTGGCCGGAAAAACCACCGATTTTTTCTATAAAGAAATAGCCGAACCTTTTATTGCCCAGCTACAACAGGAAGTAGAATGCACACATTTCGACATTCGGAATTATGAAAAACCGCTTCGAAACAATAATCCTAAGGATGATAACAAGCTAATCACGCTCTTTAAACTGTTTTCTCCTGAACATTTGCTGAAGCTTCCGTTTTTCAATGATAGCAATAGTCTCGATAAAAAGTTTTACGGAGAGCTGCTTCATATTATAGGCCTTACCGAAACCAAACAAGGCGGCAAGAAGATCATTGAACGGCAAAAAGAAGGACAGCGCAATACCGGTTCTTTCTTAGAAAATGCCATCATCCAACTGGATAGTACAGATAAGATTGGTCGTCTTCAGAATCCGTCGCATTTTGGGAAAAACCAACAGGAACGGCTCTTCAATGTAGGACTGGAGCTTAGTATTACCTGGCTGAATAGGATTCTTTTCTTAAAATTACTCGAAGCACAACTTATTACTTACCATAAAGGCGACAGGTCTTATGAATTCCTTAGCCTGGAAAGGATACAAAATTATGATGATCTCAATAGTTTGTTCTTTCAGGTACTGGCAAGGCAATATAATGAAAGAAATGAAGATGTAAAAGTACTGTTTGAAAAAGTGCCTTATCTCAACAGTTCATTGTTCGAGCCTACAGATATTGAACACAGCACGCTGTTTATTAGCAACCTTCGGGACGATAAGACCCTGCCTATTTATAGCGCTACGGTGCTAAAGGACAAAAAAGGCAAAAAGCGCAGCGGCGAAATCAATGCCCTGGAATATCTTTTTGAATTTCTGAACTCTTACGACTTTAGCAGTGAAGGTGGGGAAATGATTCAGGAAGACAATAAAACCCTTATTAATGCCTCTGTGCTGGGGCTTATTTTCGAAAAGATAAACGGCTATAAAGATGGTTCTTTCTTTACTCCCGGTTTTATTACGATGTATATGTGCCGTGAAACCATCAGGAAAGCGGTGGTACAAAAGTTTAATGAAACCAAGAATTGGGACTGTAAGGATCTGGAACAGTTGTATGATCGTATAGAAGACCGGCAGGAAGCCAATGAGCTTATTAATAGCATAAAGATTTGTGATCCTGCGGTTGGTTCGGGACATTTTCTGGTTTCTGCACTTAATGAGATAATCGCCATTAAAAACGACCTGAACATTCTGCAGGATCGTTCTGGCCGGCGATTAAAGGAATACCAGGTAGAAGTAGTGAACGATGAACTTGTCGTAACCGATGAAGAAGGCGAGCTCTTTGAATATAATCCAACAGCTAAGGAAAGCCAGCGAATACAGGAAGCGCTTTTTCATGAAAAGCAACAGATTATTGAAAACTGTCTTTTTGGGGTAGATATAAATCCCAATTCAGTTAAGATTTGCCGACTGAGATTATGGATAGAACTTCTCAAAAATGCTTATTATAAGAATGACACCGAATTAGAGACACTACCAAATATTGATATCAATATTAAATGCGGAAATTCGCTTATTAGCCGTTTTGACCTGGATGCCGACTTAAGCAAAGCGCTAAAAGAAAGCAAATGGAATATTGACAGCTATCGTACTAGCGTAGATACCTACCGGAATGCCGAAAACAAAGAGCAAAAGCGTGAGATGGAAAAGATCATCCACGATATAAAAAATGATTTTAGAAGTGAAATTTCCTCCAATGATCCTAAAATAAAGAAACTTCAAAAGGTAAAAAGTAAACTTTTTTTGATGACAGAGCAACCAAAAATGTTTGAATTGTCAAAAAGGGAGAAATCGAAGTGGAACAAAAAAGTAGAGCAACTTTCTAAAGAAAGCAAAAAACTGGAAACTGCCATCCAGGAGATCAAAGACAATAAGATCTATGAAAATGCTTTTGAATGGCGCTTTGAATTTCCGGAGGTCTTAAATGATGATGGAGATTATATAGGCTTTGATGTGGTGATTGGGAATCCTCCGTATTTTTCTTTATCT
Source organism: Salegentibacter echinorum (assembly GCF_900129445.1). Taxonomy (GTDB): domain Bacteria; phylum Bacteroidota; class Bacteroidia; order Flavobacteriales; family Flavobacteriaceae; genus Salegentibacter; species Salegentibacter echinorum. The sequence goes on along the minus strand of NZ_FQVT01000001.1, from coordinate 5,660 downwards.
AAAATAAAGGATCAATCTGAATATTTTTCTAAAGCAGATTTTAAAACTTATTCTAAAGGTGCAGACATTTATTGTTTGTTTTATGAACGTGGCGGGCAAATTATGAAAGATTATGGTGTTCTTACTTTTATAACTTCTAATTCTTGGTTACGCGGAATATATGGGGATCTCCTTAAAAACTATTTCGTTAAAAACTTGCAACCCGTTTCCTTAATGAATATTGAAGATATTCAGGTTTTTGAAGAAGCCACTGTAGAATCAAATATTATTACTCTTCAGAAAGGGTATAAAGCGGGGTCCTTTCCGGTAGTAAATCTTTCAAAAGAATATTCCATGGGGTCTTCGTTATCTGAATTTTTTGACCAAAATTCTTTCGAATTTAAAATACCTAAAAGTTCTGATTGGTTCATTGGTAATGAGGAAGAATCAAAACTAAAATTGAAAATAGAAAAAGGGTCTAAATTACTGAAAGAATTTTCTATTACAATTAATTTTGGATTAAAGACAGGTTATAATGCAGCCTTTATTCTAAATGAAGCGACTAAAAAGAATTTGATTCTAGCTGACCCGAAAAATGAGGAACTAATAAAACCCATTTTACGAGGGAGAGATGTACAGAAGTATATATTTGATTTTGATGGCTTTTATTTGCTGAATACTCACAATGGTGTCAAAGCGAAAGATATCTCTAGAATTAATGTAGAGAGAGATTACCCAGAAATTGAAAGATTTCTCGAAAGCTACTTACCAAAAGTTCAAGAAAGATATGACCAAGGTGATCACTGGACAAATCTCAGGAATTGTGTTTATATAGAAGATTTTGAAAAACCTAAAATAATATGGGGAGAAATATCAGATAGACCAAAATTCGCATATGATGATTCTGGTTTTTATGCCGAGGCTACTACTTTTTTGATGACAGGAGAGAAATTAAAATTTCTACTAGCAATCTTGAACTCCAAAGTTTCTGAATGGTACTTTAATCTCGTAGGGACGACCACTGGAATGGGTACTAATCGTTGGAAAAAATACAAAATACAAATGCTTCCAATCAAAGTGGCAACTCTTCAAGAAGAAGAAATTTTAGAAACCTTAGTGAATCAAATAATAGAGTTAAAAAAAGAGAATGCCACAGCAGACACTTCCTCCTTAGAAGCCGAAATCGACCGGCTGGTTTATGAATTATATGGGTTGACGGAGGAGGAAATTGGGATAGTAGAAGAAGCTTAATAATAACTTCAAATTATTTAAAATAATGAAAAAAGAAGAGTTAATACAGCAAGCTAATAAGATTTTAGCGGAAGTAAATAGTAATTATTATGGTACTAAGGCGCAGGCTACTGAATTTTTAAAGAATTATGCAGGGACAAACAATAGTTTTGTTCCGGCAATTGAAAAAATACCCTATTCGTCAAATACTTCTTTTATGAAAATGCAGTTAGAAGGAATTTTAAGGTCCTTTGTTGAGTATGTGGAAAATGGTTTATTAAGGAATTTATCTTTGGAACGGGAAATACAAATAGAGACTGTATCAGATTATTTAAGTCAGGCAGAGACACTTCTAAATGATAAAAATGTGCATCCCGTGGCACCTGCTGTTTTAATTGGAGCCTCGTTGGAAGAATTTCTTCGAAACTGGTTAGAAGATGAAGAAACAGATTTGTCCCAAATTAAATTGAGCTTAGATAGTTATACTAAGGAATTAAGGAAGCATAATTTAATTAGTAAACAGGATGTAAAAGATATAACCTCTTGGGGTGGCACACGAAATGACGCAGCTCATGGACATTGGGAAAATGTTTCAGACAGAAATCGAATTAAATTAATGCTAGAAGGAGTAAATCTATTTATGAGAAAATACTCACATTCCGTTAGTTAATGAACAACGGTGAAAAGTGAACAGGAAATTCAAAGGAGTATGAAGGAATGGGCCAGTTGATCTATGAGCTTTATGGATTGACGGAGGAGGAAATTAAAATAATTGAAACCAAAAATTAATAATATGGCTATAGAAGTTAAGACAGATGGGGAAAATTTAATTTTTGAGGATTATGAAAAAAGAAGAATCACTATAAAACAAAACGATTATCTGGAGTTAATGAGCTTAGAAGAAAAACGGGCTGTTCGTCCGGCATTAGAGGATTGCCTGAAAAACCCAACAGAAGTTTGGTGGAACAAGGAAGAAATTGAAGCAGTAGATTATTTTTACTATAAATATATCAAACTCTTTTCTAATCTTGTATTCGTAGCGTTTGTGGTGATAGATGATGCTTCTAATTTTGAATTAAATAATTTCTACGCTTACAACGAGAATGAATTTAAACTGGCAGAGCAAGAAAGAAAAGGACAACTAATCCTTTCAAATTCACGGTAGCAAAATGGAGAAGAAAAAATGAGATTGTTGAGGAGATTGTTCCGGGTAATTTAGGGGCATCGAAAGGAAATTCCCTTTATGAAAAAGAAGGTAAAATGAATGGTCTGGAAGAACGTGTAATTATGAAAATTGGTACTAAACCTAATATTGAATTTTGGCATAGAAACTTAGATAGAGCAAAAGGATATTTCCTGAATGGATTTGTAAATCACTATCCATATTTTATTTTAAAGACAACCTCCAGACGCATCATTTTAATCGAAACAAGAGGCGACGATCGCGATAACCCCGATAGCGAACGCAAATGCCGATTAGGTAATAATTGGGAAAGTCAAGCAGGGCAAGGTTTTTCCTACTTTATGATTCTTGATAAAAAAGAGGGAAGGCGCTTATACGCTGGACAAAGCCAAAGAATTAATAGGTAAAATGTAGTTATCCACTAGTTCTATTATGAATACTTAAAATGGTTTATATATGAGCAATAATAAAATCAGCAAAGGTTTAGTTAATGAATTAAGTAAACTTATCGAGCAGGGCAAGAAAGAAGTCGCTGTGCAGGTAAATAGTACAATGACGATGGTGTTCTGGCAAGTAGGCAAGCGAATTAACCAAGAAATCTTGGAAAATGAACGTGCTGAATATGGGGGGAACATTGTGCCGACAGTGTCGTCACAATTAGTAAAGCATTATGGCAGAAGCTTTGGGACGAAAAACTTGCATAGAATGATGCAATTTGCTGAAATTTATCCTGATATTCAAATTGTCGTTTCACTGACACGACAATTGAGCTGGACTCATTTTGTAGCACTTTTGCCTTTAAAATCAGATGAAGAAAGACAATTTTATTCTAAAAAAATAGCTGAAGAAAAATGGAGTACACGTCAAACTCGTAAACAAATAGAGCGCAAAGCTTTTGAGCGTAAGGAAATTGCCAATAGTCCTCTTCCTGCGACAGAGGCTGAACAAAATGTTTAATAGGTTTTAATAGTTGGCTAATCCTAAAATGTTAACAAATTTTTAAATAATTGAGAGCAATAAAATCAGTTTATGAGTAATCAAGATGTAAAGGAAATTAAATATTATTTTTATTCAATTGAATTTAAACCTTTTGCCGATAAAAGAGATACGCACAACAATCATAAAATATGTATTGATACGCTTTACCATTTAGCAAATATTAAACAACAAGGTAAAGGTCTTTTAAAGGATAGAAATGAAAACCGAGCTAAACTTCCTAAACGTGAAATGTTTCTTTCAAGTGCAACCATTATTCCTAAAGAAAGAAGGGCAAGATTCACTATGGCCTTAATACGCAAAGGTAGAAGGCCCAAAATTAAGAAAAAGGGTACGTTTAATTTGGAAAGCATTACTAATATTGGAGAGGTGGTAGAAGTAACTCACTTCTTTGTGGATTTTGGATCGGATAAAAATTTTATTTGTGTTGAAAAAAATCACAATGGTGCTAATATTGCTGATATTGAATATTATTTGAAAATGGTTGCCAGGGATGATTTACAGCTGGCAAGGACCGCTGACTTAACTGTATATATGAACGACACTTTAGATAATGCACTTCAGAATGTAAAGAATGTGCTTAGTTTCAACATTAAAATGCGTCCATCTAATTTAGATTTGATAAATGAGCAACTTAAAACTCAATTTTTTAATGGATTTGAAATTGTTTCGAAAGTTTACAGACCAGAGTTTTTAAGAGTTGAAGCATTTTTTAAAAAACAGGGTCGAAAAATTGAAGAGCGAAAGAAAAATAAAATTGCTACAAATATGTTTAATAAAGCTTTGAAGGTATTTAAGAAAGATCCAACCGAAACATTTTATTATGATCAATTTGATGTGGTTTTTGAGGATGGAACCGGCAATGAAGATAGTTTTAACCTTTTGAAGGACAAGAAAATAATTTCTAAATTAATCGAAGATTCTACAGATTTGTCTTTAAAGGAAAGTTATAATCTTATAAATGATGATTTTACACAGGTAGTAAATGATTTGAAATGAGCAACCTAGTTAATAAATATCTCAATAGGTCTATATTCTACGATTTCTTGACATCCTTAATACTTGGAGTTATAATCTATAGTTTTATATATTGTAATTTTATAGTTATTCCAAATCAAGAATTAATACGAAACTTAATGAGTGATTTGGCTGGAATTGCTTTTACAAGCGCAGGTTTTATTTTAACCATATTGACCGTTTTAATTACTTTTAAAGCAAATTCTAAAAAGGAGAAAAGAATTAAAGACTATGACTCTGCGTTAAGTTTATTCTTCAATACTCCATTATATTCCACCGCGACCCATATTTTAAAAAATTGTATCAAAATTCTGTTAGTAGTAGCTTTAGTTTCTTTTCTTTTAAAAGCTTTTTCTAAAAGTATAAATGTAGAGATTTTATTTAGCCTTTTGTTTGCGCCACTAATATTAATTACAATGGCACTGGTAAGGTGTGTTATTATATTGGGAAAAATACTTAAACTTCAGAATGTTGAATAAGCCATCGTTTAAAAAGGCGCCCGCTCCCCCTTATCCCGTTCCGTGACCTTCCAATTGCCATAATCCATAATGAGCTTAAAGGTTTCCGGTTCATCGGTGTAAGAAGTGGTGAATTTTACCCCGACGGTGCTACCGTCAGAAGTTTCTTTTAGGACTTTAAAGTTTGAATTGAAAATGTTTAAAAAGGCCCCTTTTCCCTTGGCCCATTGTGTGTAACCTTCCATTTCCCATCCTTCTTAATTAAATTAAAAACCCCAGGCTTTGGATCATAGGCTGTAGAATACTTTATCCAAGCTACTTCAGCTTCTATCTCTTCATCCATTACCTTAAAATTAGATTCAGAATTTGCATCCTCAACAAACATATCCTGAATACTGGAAAGATTGGAATATCCTTCCTCGGTAGTATGAGCTTTTAAAGACTCTTTATCACCCTGATAAAAACTTTCCGCTACAATTTTAGCGGTTTCAGACGGCGAATTGTTTTTAACTTCTGCGCAGGAGATTAGCATTAAAATCATGGAATAAATAACGAACTTTTTCATAATACTTTTAATTTGGGTTATTGATAAACCGATGGGATATTTTTAGTTTCACATTTCTTTCTCCGTTTTTTTCATTTAGTTCCAAAATTCCCCGGCGGTCATTGCTTAAGGAAAATTTAGGCATCACATACACTAATTTTACAGTCTGTTTCGCCGGAATTTTAGTAGGCATGTTATATTTAAATATCGGGTTCATCCCTATTTCTTGCAACGATTTCCTTTTTCCTTTTTG